>CAVQEK010000013.1:375000-1469001 GCA_963711495.1 uncultured Cytophagales bacterium | reverse complement strand
CTTACAAAGTAATGGACATAAACCACTGGTGGTTTTTCAATACTAACAATCCGAGCAATTATTTACTTACCGATGATGATGGAAATTACATTTTTGAAATCAAGGAACCACGATTATTGAATCGTTTGAGAGGCACAGGAATTTTTCAAAATCTTCAAAGAATAATTCAGGTTCCACCGAATGCACAAAACGAGGATAACAGATTGATGCCTGCAAAGGAAAACCAAGTCGGTAGAGCAGAATATTTTCCTACATGGTTTTTCTGTGAAACCTGTGAGAGATTCAAAACCATTGGGGAATGGTGGAATGGTTGGCAAGATGTTTTAAAAAATGATGAAGGAGTAAGAGACCCTGATAGAATCAGAGAAAGATTTATTTACGATACAAAACTTTCTGGAAGACCAAATTGCTATTGTTGTTACAAGGACAATCTGCTCAAAGGTACACCGAAAAGAAAATATCACAAGTTGGAGCAAGTCCGCTTTGTTTTTGTTTCACCTGACGGAGATATAAAAGATATTGATTGGACAAGATGGATTACAGCCCAAAGATTAGGTGCCGAAAATGCAGACGAAGAAACGGAAGGCCTTGAAAGCGGCAGATACCTTTTAGGGCAAGAACCATGTTGCGATAATTTTTCACTACAGTACATCCGGTCAACAAAACTTTCTGACTTAGCGGGAATTACTATTCAGTGTGAGAGTTGCAACAGAAAAAAAACACTTGCGGGTTTTTTCAATCTTCGGAGAAAGAAAGGAATAATTACCGACTGTCAACAAAAAACCTATCCAGTTTATTTCAAACCGTTAATCAGAACGAGCAATAGCATTTACTATCCTATTGTGATGAATAGTTTGTTCATCCCACAACCTGAAATAAAACTTTCACACGACCAGAAAGCGGCAATCAGATTATTAAGTACAGCAGGAAATACACCTGAACAAATAGCAACTGTAACAAAAATTGCATTGAAAGATGTTCAGCAAGTGCTGGGTGAGGGAGTTTATCTGAATGAGAACGAGTTTCGAAGAAACGAATATCACTACTTATTAAATGAGTACCAGTATTTACTCAATACAGAAAAATTTGAATCAGACGAAAAGGATTTGATTCTTGAAAACATTCCGTTGACTGACACATTGAAGAATTTTGGCTTTGAAAAAATCATAAAAATAAAACGGCTTAAATTGACTTCTGTTCAAACAGGTTATACACGATTATACCCAATGGATAGAGATACTTTTTCAAACACTGGTGAAAAAACTGTTCGGTTTGACAACAAGGATATACCATTAAAAGCAAAGTTTACTGTTGCAAAACCAAACGAGACAGAGTATTTGATGGGTGTTGAAAATTTTGGAGAGGGTATTTTTGTTCAGTGGAACGATGAACAAATGAAATCTTTTGTTGCTGACTTTATGAAGAACGATAAAAGTCAAAGAGAAATTCTTACTCTTTTTCAGCGAGTGCAGCAAAACGAAATGATTAGCAAGGACAAGTTTTTAAACACAATTCACTTAGCGAAGTTTGTTCTTATTCACAGCTTCTCTCATTTAATCATTAAAGAATTGGAATTTTTGTGCGGCTATCCTTCTTCTTCTGTTTCAGAAAGAATCTATTGCGACAGCGACACGATGAATGGACTTTTGATATACACCATTGCGGGAAGTGAAGGAAGTTTTGGCGGACTGATTAAGCAAGCAGACAGCGAAAACTTTTCTAAGATTCTTTCTTCAGCATTATTGAGAGCCAGAGATTGCAGCAGCGACCCGATTTGCTATGAAAGCGATGGACAAGGAGTTGGAGGATTGAACTATGCTGCATGTTATTCATGCCTACTTATAAGCGAAACATCATGCGAAGAATTCAACTCATTTCTTGACAGAAGAATCTTAATTGATAAAAATTATGGTTTCTTTAGATAATAATTATTCCCGCCCAATTTGCAAGCACATTGCCAAAGCCCCACTAGCCAACGCTACAACCAAAACTTTGTCAAAGAGCCTGCAAAGCCAACGCACCAAGAGAAATTGTTTTAAAAAATTTGCCGACACATTAAAGAAATAAAAAACGCAGACACACGAGCCGACACAGAAAGACAAAAAAGGAATACGACAATGACACGGAAACTGAATAATGCCAATGGTTTACAAGACTGGAATACAAAACACCAGGCGGTAACACGTGGTAAATTTAATTGCCGGGAAACTGGTAAATTCAACGTTTGTGGCTCGCTTCAAACTTGTAGCAGTTTGACAATGAAATTGCCCGAAATCGGCAACTAAACTTACCACCGCCGTTACCAGCAAGCATAAAAAACGACAACGATGAAAATACACAACATAAAAATTGACAACTTTAGGTCTATTCAACAGACTGAATTCACAACAACTGACTTCAATATTTTTGTTGGACAGAATAATTGTGGTAAAACTAATTTTTTTGAAGCGGTTGAATTTTTCTTTAATGGAATAGGAAAAAGTAGTCGTATTGAAGACTTGAAATATAAAAGAGAAACCGACCGAGAAATTGTTGTTGAAATAACATTTACAGGAGCAATTGATGGTGCTGCTCAAATGCAAAATGCAGGAAATAGAACCAAAATTGAAAATGCACTTGGTGGTTTTGACACTGTTACTTTTAGACGGACAAGTTTATTACCAACTAAACGTAAAATGTTTGTCAATGGACAAGAAGTCAATCCTGGAACTGGCTTTGATGCTGCCTTGAATGACTTCTTACCAAAGTTTGAGTATGTTAACACCAAACAATATTATGACAGCGTAGCAAAATATGGAAAATCTACACCAATAGGTATAATGCTTTCTGGAGTATTGACTGCAATATTACAAGAAAATGAACAATATCAGCAATTCCAAGAAAAGTTTAGAGAGCTATTTGAAGCCGATAATTCAGAAATAAAAGCGGAATTTGATAATGTCGGTAACAATGTCAAAATTCATTTAGAAAAACAATTTCCAGATTGCACTAAAGTAAAATTTGAAGTATCTGCACCAGTATTTGACGACCTGCTTAAAAATTTTGATACGACAGTTGACGATGGTATTGAAACTCTTGCAGAAGAAAAGGGAGATGGAATGCAAAGAGCTTTAATGCTTGCAATAATTCAAGCATATGCAGATTTTAGAAAAGCAAATGAAGACGTTGGAAAGTCATTCCTATTTTTTATTGACGAAGCAGAATTACACTTACACCCAACAGCTCAACGCAACTTAAAGAACGTTCTGCATTTACTATCTCAAACTCGAGACCAAGTTTTTATTAATACACACTCTTCTGTTTTTGTTGCAGACAACTACGCAAGTCAAACACTTTTTAAGGTTGAAAAGAATAGCGGAGAAACTTCTATTCAATCTGTTACAGATTTTGAGAAACCTTATATTGTATATGAACTATTAGGCGGTAGCCCTGCTGACTTATTACTGCCAAGGAATTTTTTAATCGTTGAAGGACTTAGTGAACAAGAATTATTAACTCGTGTAATAAAAAGATTTTATCCAGATAGACCGTCAATTCAAATTATCAAAGCAAATGGCGATATTGACCAAGCAGAAAGGACTATAAATGCAATTGAAAAACTTTTTACGCCACTTGAAACAAGTATATATAAAGACAGAGCGGTAATTCTGATTGACCAACCAAGTGCCCAAAAGCAAGCAGGAGTTGCGCAATTTCTTGTAACATACAATCATTTGAATACTAATAACCAGTTTTTTCGTCTTGCAGAAAGAGACATTGAACAATGTTATCCAAATCAACCTGACCCGACATATACAAATTGGAGAAAAACTCAGGCAGAATTGGACGCAGTAAATGCAAATGGAGTAAAAATAATAACTGGTAAAAAGAAAAGACAATTGGCAAAACACGTTGGCGACAACATTACCCAAGTTCAATTTGAAACGGATTTACAAGTATGTTTTAACGCTTTAGAAAGATGTTGGGAATTAGCATTTTGAGAAACATAAATGAATGCCAGCTGGTAACAAGCGGTATAAAAAATTGCCGGTTTAATAGGTTATTCAAGGGTTGTAGCCCGCTTCAACTTTTGTGTAACTTGAAAGTAAATCGCCCGCAATCGGCAACTTTTCATACCGCCGACCGTTGGGCACAAGCGCTATTTTTCATTGCATTCCAACTATTTTATTGTAAATTCGTAAAAAGTACATATGGCCAAATTACTCGATAGAATTACAATAGATGATAAAATTTGCAACGGAAAACCGACAATCCGGGGCAAAAGAATAACTGTACAAACCATTCTTGATTTTTTGAGTTCAGGAGATTCTGTTGAAGAAATTCTTAATCAATACCCTTCCCTCAATAAAAATGACATTAAAGCATGCTTGAAATTCGCGGCTAACTTAATGCAAAACAGCTATTCCATTTCTACGGTTTCATGAAACCGACATTTATAGTAGACCTCAATCTTCCCTATCGTTTTGAGTTATGGAATAACCCTCGCTTTATTCATGTCAAAGATCTTAATGATGAATGGACAGACGAGGAAATTTGGGATTATTCTAAAAAACGTAATCTAATAATCATTACAAAAGATGTTGATTTCTCAAATAAGATTATTGTTAAAAACCCGCCCCCAAAAGTTATTCATATAAAAGTCGGCAATTTAAAACTCCGGGAACTCCATGCATTTCTCAGCAATAATTGGCCAAGTATTGAACGAAATATAAAAAAGTTCAAACTTCTTAATGTATACATAAATAAAATTGAGGGAATAAAATAGCGCCAGTGCCTAACATACGGGTAAAGCCAATGCCTTTCTCTGTTTGCTGATAATATCACCCCATATTGACCCACCCATTTCACTTCAAATTGACCCAGGTGTTTCAATCGAAATTGACCCAGGTGTTTCACTTTAAACTGACCCACCCTTCACCGGAATCTGAACCTGATTTTCTTTGGGGTAAAAAACCCAAGGAAAATGGCTGGAAAACGAAGAACTATGGAACAGATCCGAAACATTTTACAACAAAAAATCAATGGTACTGGCATACGGGCTATCGAGCGTCATACGGGAGTAGCGCGCAATACCATTAGAAGTTATTTACGTCAAATCGAGAAAAACGGCTATGATCTTCATAAAGCGCTTGCTTTAAGCGATGAAGCTTTAATGCAGCTGTTATTTGAACCGGAGAAGCCTCCTGCAAGTGGGAGTCGCTACGTGGTACTTCAGGAGCGACTCCCGGAGTATATCCGGGAGCTAAAGAAGCGTCACGTGACCCGTCAACTGCTTTGGGAGGAGTACCGCCAGGAATTTCCTGAAGGATATGGCTATACCCGCTTTTGTCAGTACCTCAATGAATATATTGGCCAGAAGGATGTAACGGCAGTATTTTCCCATCAGCCGGGTGAAAAGCTCATGGTAGATTTTGCAGGTGACAAATTGAGCTATATTGACCGGGACAGCGGGGAAGAAATCTCCTGCGAAGTGTTGATCGCCGCACTTCCATTCAGCAGCTACATTTATGCCGAAGCACTGCCAAGTCAGAAACAGGAGGATTTTGCGGGAGGACTTAGTCATGCTTTTTCCTATCTGGGTGGCGTTCCGCAATGCATCGTGTGTGACAACCTGAAAAGCGCTGTGAAAAAATCCAGCCGTTACGAGCCTGTCTTTACCGAACTGATCGACCAGCTCTCGGTACATTACCAGACCACCTTTATGGCTACGCGTGTGAGAAAACCTCGTGATAAGGCCACCGTGGAGACCAGTGTGAATGTGACCTATAAACGCATCTACGGCAAGATCAGAAATGAGCTTTGCTTTGGCATCCGGGAACTCAATACCCTGATCAGGAGCGAACTGGAAGTCTTGAACACCCGTCACTTCAAAGGCAGGGATTACAGCAGGAAAGATGTTTTCGAGCAGTATGAACGATCCCACCTGAAGCCTCTTCCGTCCACGGTTTTTGAAATAAAGAAAGTAGTGATGGCCAAAGTACAGAAAAACTATCACATCATCCTGGGGGAGGATATGCATCAATACAGCGTTCCCTATAGTTACAGCGGAAAAAAGGTCAAAGCGGTTTACACTTCAGAAACAGTGGAGATTTACCATGAACACAAGCGCATCGCTGTGCATTGGCGTAACTACCGCAAACATAGCTACAGCACACAACCGGAACATATGCCTGACAACCACAGGGCTGTCATGGAGCAGAAAGGTTGGGATGCAGATTATTTCTTGCGGGAAGCCTCCAAGACAGGCCCCGCTGCCCGCAAGGCCATCGCCCAGGTACTGGAGTCAAAATCCTTTCCCGAGCAGACCTATAACGCCTGCCTGGGCATCTTGCGCCTGGGCAACAAATATGGGAAAGATCGTCTGGAAACAGCCTGTACCCTGATGCTTCAGGGGCCAAAGGCGGGCTTCGGCATCCTTAACAATATTCTTAAAAACAATATGGACAAGCGGCAAAACAATACCGCTGATCAGGAATTTAAAACACCCCCTAACGAAAATGTGCGGGGACCGGAAAATTATGTTTAACCCAAATAAATACAAATTAACATGAACACAGAAGCTACCCTGGAACAACTCCGGGAACTCAAATTGCACGGTATGGCGCGCGGCTATCAGGCCGTGTTGTCCCTGCCGGTAAACAGCCAACCGGAAGCTCATGAACTGCTGGCCCAGCTTGTACAACAAGAACTGGAAAACAAGCGCTTCAAACGCACCGAAATGTACCTCAGACTCAGCAAGCTCCGGTATGCAGCTTTGCTTGAAGAAGTAAAATGCTCAACAGAACGCAACCTGACCCGGCAGCAACTCGGCCTGCTGGCCGATTGCTCCTGGATAGAAAGAGCTGAAAATATTCTTCTGTGCGGTGCCACTGGTGTGGGAAAAAGTTTTCTGGCTTGCGCCCTGGGGCATCAGGCCTGCCTGATGGGATACAAAACCCTTTATCTGAACATGAACCGCTTTGTTGAAAAAGTGACACTGGCCAAACTGGACGGAACCTTTATTAAGCTACTCAACCAGATAGAAAAAACCTGGTTGCTCATCCTGGATGATTTTGGATTGCAACCACTCAATGCCGATACCCGGCTCGCATTATTGCAAATATTGGAAGACCGGTATAGAAAAAAAGCAACCCTGGTTGCCTCACAACTTCCGGTGGCCAAATGGCATGAGTACCTGACAGATCCTTCCTTGGCTGACGCCATTTTGGACAGACTTACTGCCCATGCGCACCGGTTAGATTTAAAAGGAAAGTCTCTCCGGCATAATGATTAAAATTTTATCGGTAACTTAGCCACCAGATCCACCGGTGAGGGGGTGGGTCAATTTATACTGAAACACCTGGGTCAACTTCAGTGAAATAGTCAGTTTGCAGTTTGGTGCTTTACTGATTTTTATTAACTTTAGTCCAGGTTCAAAAGTAAGGTTCGGTTTACCCGGCACTGTCCTTACCCGCCAACCGTTGGAAGCAAGTATAGAAGACATGACTACTGATAGACTTATCAAAAAAAGCAAGCAAATTTCTATTTTGTCTCTAATCATGGGGACTATAATTTTTTTGATGTTCCTTGCGACTTCAGGTATAGTATTTGGGTTAATTGGCGGTTTGTTTATTATTATCGCTGGAATAATTAACCTTATATTTCTTAATTATATTGATAATTAAAATTTTTATTGAAAATGAACTAAAGGGAAAAATATTTCGAACAATTGTATTGGTTTCAATTAATATCCCTATTGTCATTATATATTGCTGGGCTGCCATGAATTGGATCAATACATTGCGCATTAAATTCGTAAATGACACCTCTGTCGATTTGACCGAAATAAATGTCATTGGTTGTGAAGATAAAGTAATAAGCACCTTAAAGAAGGGACATAGCAAAACTCTTTGGTTACATATTCCTGGAGATTGTGGAGTTTCTATAAAATATAATTTAAATGGTATTGAAAAGACTGAAGATGTAACAGGATATGTTACCAATGAAAATGGCTATTCAATGACATATCACATAGGAACCAATCAAAAACCATACGACGAAGACTTGTGATAAATACCTGCATCCAACATATAAGGCTTAAACGAAGCGCAGCGATAGCGGAGGTTCGATTTAAGCCTGTGTTGAACTGAGGCTTCGGTAGTTGCTGGTTATGGGAATTTAATCGAGGAAGTATCTTGTGAGATTAAAAAGTTTTGGGGCTTTTAACAGTTGTTGCTCTCATTGAGGATGACTGTTTAATTTTCCGGTTTGTTTACCGACCATCCAATCATTGTGTTTGAAGGTTTCCGGGCTTCATTTATAGCTGAGAGCTGTTTTTAGACAAAGAGATGCCCATTACGCCGTAAATCGGGGTGCTTTCATTCTGGTCTTTTAATTGTTTTGCCGGCGATTTTTTTGATATCAGGTGGGGCATGAGCGGCAAAATGCATGATGGTATGCATCTTACCGGTTTTGCAGCAAGGACAGATTTGCGGATCAAAGCCCAATTTATCCCGGCTGATCTGCTGCCAGGTGATTTTTTCCTGTGGGACAATGGATATACCCATTTTCATCTGCTGCATTTTGAGTTGAGGTTTGACCCTGCTGGCCAGGATACCGTAATGCCTGATCCTGACGAATTTTGGCGGAAGTATATGGATAGGCAAAAACGCCTCAAAAACTCACAGGCATCCAGGGTGATCATTTTTTGTTTGCCCTCCTGCCGGTAGTCTTTGTAAGTAAAAGTTACTTTGCCATCAGCAATAGCTTTTATTCTGTGATTGGAAATGGCAATTCGGTGTGTATATCTGCCCAGATATTCAATTACCTGACCGGGCCCCAAAAAGGGCTGCCTGGCATAAACCACCCAATGTTTCCGGTAAAGTTTATGGAGCAAGTCATTATCCGGGGACAGTTTATTGCAAAGACAATAAGCCTTGAACTTTTCCATAAATTTCCCTCTGAATACCAGACTCATGGCCTTTACCGAAAACAAATATTTGCCATTGTTTTTGACATGTTTCCAATGCCCGGCCTGGGTGATACCTCCGCCCGGCACAATGCAATGCAGGTGCGGATGCAGCCACAACTGTTGTCCCCAGGTATGCAGCACCGCGATAAGTCCGGTATTGGCGCCAAGATGTTTTGGGTCGTGTCCAAACTGCATCACTGTTTCCTTGCCGGCCTGAAACAACATGTTGTACATTTCTTTTGGATGATGCAGGCAAAGGTCGTTGAGATCCTCAGGCAAGGTAAAAACAACGTGAAAATAAGTGACAGGCAAAAGGTCCTGCTGGCGGGCCAAAATCCAACGCTCACGATTGGTCCCCTGACATTTTGGACAATGGCGGTTGCGGCAGGAATTATAAGAAATGCGCTCATGTCCGCAATGATCACAGGCATCCATATGGCCACCCAGTGCTGATGTCCGGCATTTGGCAATGGCGTTCAATACCCGGCTGTGGTGACCAAGCGGCTTATAGTCTTGTTCAAATTGTCCGCCATAATGCCTTATAATGTCTGCCAGTTCAAGTGCTGGCCTGCTCATAGCTTGCCGTATAAGCTGTCCAGAGGACTATGGGCCAGACGTGGTTTTACCTGTGCTATGTGCAGATAGATGATGGTGGTTTCAATACGGCTGTGGCCCAGGAGCTTTTGAATAGAATAAATATCCACTCCATCTTCCAAAAGATGAGTAGCGAAACTATGTCGCAAGGTATGCATGGAGACGGCCTTTTGGATGGAAGTTTTAGCCAAAGCTTCATTGATCACGTATTGGATGCTGCGTTCTCCCATGGGTTCTCCGGGGGTTGATCCTTCAAAGAGATAAACCCTGGGTTTTACTTCATTGAGATAAAATGGAAGCTTTTCTGTAATAAGGTTAGATAATACCACATAGCGGTCTTTTTTGCCTTTTCCTTGCCGGATATGGATTTGCTGCCGGTGAGCGTCGACCTCTGAAAGTTTGAGTAGCCGAAGCTCATTCATCCGCAAGCCGGCACTGTAGGCAAAAGCCAAAAGAAAGCGGTGCTTGAGGGTTCGGGGCGCTTTGAACAACACTTTACATTCCTGTTTGGACAATACCACAGGAAGGGTCTGCTTTTTCTTGATGGGAGGCATACGCAAGACCTTCTCCTGTTGGCCAAATAGCCGGAACCAGTAGCGCAATCCAAAGACAGCCTGTTTGAAATAACCTTCTGACTTTCCCTCATGCACCGATATCCGGTACAAATAGGAATTGATTTCATCAGCGCTGACCTGGTGTGGAACTACCCCAAAGTGCAGGGCCACGTGGGCTACACTGCGGATGTAGTTTCCTATCAGGCTCTTGCTTTTTTGTTCAATGGCAGCACGCTCGATGAATTGATAATAAGCATCTCTGAATCCGGGAACAATATCTTTAGCCTGTTCCACCACGGTGTAGTAATCACTCTTTTTGAAACTCATAACTTTTCTGTTTTTGGTGAGCTTCAAAAATGATTAATAGTTATTTTTATCGCCGTAATTTGATGCCGAAGATTTTAACTACCGAAGGTTTAGTTCAACAATATGTATAAGTAATGCGGGGAAAGTGCTAAATATGAACATTATAACAATCAATAAAAGTCATTGTGATTTGATAGTCAGGAGCTTCGAAATCCCGCACTACTCATACATTCAACGTTCAGAGCAATACTCCGCTACACTCCGTATCGCTCTGAACGTGCGGGCGGCTCCGCCGTTTGTTCAGACCTGCACTTCGTTGGGCTTCATTTTTTGAATCGACAAAATTTACACTTATTGAACTTTTCATAATTAAGTACGTATATTTGTACGTAAAAAATAATAATTGAGAGAAAATGATTGCTGCTAATTACTCAGAATTTCGAACCGAGCTGAAAAAATATCTGGACAGTGTTGAAGACGATAACGAAACTTTAATTATCAAAAGGAAAAGTGGAAAAGGCACTGTTATGATTTCCCTTGATGAGTACAATTCAATAATGGAAACATTGCACTTACTAAGTTCTAGGAAAAATGCTGAGAGACTATATGAGTCAATTCAGCAGATGAAATCAGGAAAGATCGTCAGGCCAAATTTAGAAGATTAATATGGTTCTGACTTTTACTGAAAATGCCTGGGAGGATTATCTCTATTGGCAAAAAACAGATAAGAAAATGGCCAAAAAGATTAATGAACTTATTAAAGTCATTAAAAGGACTCCATTTGAAGGAATTGGAAAACCAGAGCCTTTAAAATATGACTTAGCAGGATATTGGTCGAGAAGAATTGATCAAGAACACCGACTAGTCTATCAGGTAATAGATAATGAGCTACTAATTTATACATGTAGATACCATTATGATTCATAGAAATTAGAACGAAGCCCAACAATGTGGAAAAAATAATAGTCGTACAAAGCCATACACTCAACCAAAACTACTATTTTTCCACCGACCGTTTGGCTTCATGCCGTTCAAACTACTACGCTCACCTTTGTTGTCCAATTGGACTACTTTTTGTATCTTTGCTTCATGGGCAAAAAACGGGAACTCTATTTCTTTAAAGGCTACTTTGAAAAATTCTATGACGATCAAAATGAAAAGGTTCAAAGGAAAATTCTTTGGACACTGAAAATCGTTGAAGAAATTGACCGGATTCCTGAAATATATTTAAAACATTTAAAGAACACTTCAGGACTTTATGAAATAAGAGTTCAAGTTGGGAGCAACAAATTTAGGATTTTCTGCTTTTTCGATATGGACAACCTTGTTGTAATCGGGCATGGTTTTCAAAAGAAAAGCCAGAAGACTCCTAAACAAGAAATAGAACGAGCTGAACAGATAAAAAGAGAGTATTATGACAGCAAAGAATAAAAATCTAAAAAGTCTCGATCAATTCATTGATGAAAAGATTGGGAAAAAAGGAACAGATAAGCGAGAGCATTTTGAGTGTGAATATGACACCTTTAAGCTTGGTGTTTTGATTCAACAGGCCAGAGAACAAAAAGGACTGACACAGGAGCAGTTAGCGGAATTGGCCGGAACAAACAAGTCGTACATCTCAAAACTGGAAAGAAATTTAAAGGACATTCGTTTCTCGACATTACAGAGAATTATCAACGAAGGACTCGGCGGACATCTTGACATTTCGATTCGGTTTGAATGAAAAATCACGAAAGCCCAACATTGTGGAAAAAATAATAGTCGCGCTAAAGCCATCGCTCAATCAAAACTACTATTTTTCCACTCACCGTTCAGAGCAATACTCCGCTACGCTCCGTATCGCTCTGAACGTGCGTCATTGAAAAGAAAAGTTCAACTATATATATGGTATTTGTTATTTATCATTTAAAATTATTGATATGAAACGTTCTACTTATTGGATTTTAATTCTTTTATTACTTGCTGTTTTAGCTTGTCACAAAGAGAGCAAGCTAAATCCTCAAGCGGAAAAAGACGATGTTGAACAGGTTTTTACAGATTTTATGAAAGAGGTTGAGGCAGGTAATACAGATGGTTATTTCAAATATGTGACAAAGGATTTTTTGGGATACGATGCAGGTATGGAACCTATCTCCAACCTTGATACCTTGAGAGCTTTTTTAAACGATTTCTTTTCTCATAATAGACTGAATGTAATAGACCGTGTTCCTCAAGAGGTTATAATTCGAAACGACATCGCAATTTATAGACATTTGGGCACGATGGTAATATCTCCCAAAAATGATAGTACTAACATTAAGATACCGGTCAAATATCTTGATGTTTTGAAAAAGAATGAAAATGGCGTTTGGAAAATGTATATTCATTCTGCCAGTCCAAATCAATAAAAAAAACGAACGCACAATAACTAAGCATTCGTGTGGCCGATAGGCCCAACATGAATGCAGTGTTGACAAATCCGGGGTATCTATGGGTAATCAGTTAATTTTTATGAAGTCTGAGAAGGGGTTTGGGGCGGCGATTTGATTGCTGTATCGCTAGCGGGTTAGTCGGTTTTAGGTTTCAATCACTCATCTCCCTATTGAAGTATCTTTCATTTCCGGGATTTTGTTTTTGGGTATAGCTGTCCTGTTAAGAGCGGGGTCGTTGAAAAAAAAACTATATTTTCAACAGTGATTTCCATTTGTCAGGGGGTGGGCCGCGTTCATCAAAAACGATGATAATGTAAATAATCCAGGATCGCATCATCATCCAGCTCCAGCAGATCACGCTGTAGATCCAAAGCCATATGGGCCGGGCAACGGGCGTAGTTGATAAGGGTGCTTTGGCTTTTTCCGGCAACAACTACCGATCCGTGAAGTTTTTTGTACTGAACAGAAAAACCAGGCACATTTTTACATGCCTTTTCAATGATGGTGTTACTTTTTTTTCATAGCTTAATCCTTATGTTTTGTAATTAATCATCCTCCTAAGTTAGAAACTTTCCAAAGCTTCCGACGAAGGAGGATTTGTTCAACATGCGGTATAGTTAATTGCCGATGCAGTGCGTATTCGAGCGGCACAGCTCGTATCAAAAGTAGTTGTAACTTGATAAGAAAGTGCTTCGAAATCGGCAACTTTGCACATTGCCGCCGTTAGGTGTAAGCGCGGGAAACATACTGCAAAGATTCAAAATCAACAAAAAGAGAGTTATCTTTGATTTATGAGAACAAAAAAGGAACGTATAGATTTTTGGTTATCGCAAGCAGAAGATGATTGGACAGCGGTAGATACTTTATTCAAAGGCAAAAATTATTTACAATCTTTATTTTTTGCTCATCTGGTAATTGAGAAGATTTGTAAAGCATTATGGATTAGTCATAATGAGACTAATGTTCCTCCGAGAACACACAACCTGATTTATTTACTTTCTACTACGCCGATTACACTGGATGACGAAAAGAGTGAATTCTTGTTAAACTTAAACCGATTTCAATTAGAAGGACGCTATCCTGATTATCTGACCAAGATGCATAATATATGTAACGAGCAATTTACGGCCTCGATTCTTGAAACTACGCAAAATTTAAGATTATGGTTACTAGAGAAACTGCAATAAATACAGCTAACTCATTTGTAAATGATTGCAAAGCAAATGGATTAACTTTTCATAAAGTACTCTTATTTGGATCAGCTGCAAAAAATATGACGCATGAGTGGTCTGATATTGATTTACTGCTAATATCTGATCAATTTAGCGATAACGTTTTTGATAACTTGAAATTATACTCAAAGATTAATATAAAATATCCTGTAATTGAGACACATCCTTATCCGACAAAATACTACTATGAGGGTGATGATTTTATTCAAGAGATAAGTAAGGATAGCATTGAATTATTAACGCCTACACCTAACACGCGGTCATAAAACATTGCGCGGATTGTGCTAAATTTAAAACTTAAAGCATTTAATCAACTGCTGTTTACCCTGATAACAAAGCGCTCCGAACTGCGCAACGATTTCATACCGCAAACGTTCAGAGCGATACTCCGCTACGCTCCGTATCGCTCTGAACGTGCGGGCGGCTCCGTCGCTTGTTCAGACCTGCACTTCGCTTTGCTCCGTACAGCTCCGAACAATCGGCTAAATGTCATATCCCCTTCAAGACACTGCGTATCTTTGCAGGAATACGACATCTAGCCGCCCGCACGTTAGCTGCCATTATTTGGCGACAGTTCGAATTTCAACCAACAGATCAGGAACAAACAGTTAAAATACAACAAACAAATATGAAAACAATTTTTGTGACAGGGGCGACAGGAAATCAAGGGGGTGCGGTTGCTGCCAGTTTAATTAGTCGTCCCTAAAAAAGTGGGCAGAGCGAAGTTGGAGCATATAGTTTAGGGATCGTTATGAAATACCAAAGTTGTTTTAGCCAGAAGACAATACGGCCCTTGAGTTTTCTCAAGACCCGTTTAAAATTGAATGCCGATGCCGCCATCAGGGCGTTGATGTGATCACCCCTTATGCCTTTCAGATAGTTCCTGGCCAGGCGGTGATCTTTTTTCAGATGACCGATCACCGGTTCG
Organism: uncultured Cytophagales bacterium; assembly: GCA_963711495.1. Lineage (GTDB taxonomy): Bacteria > Bacteroidota > Bacteroidia > Cytophagales > Cyclobacteriaceae > CAVQEK01. Next base: position 1,454,026 of record CAVQEK010000013.1, on the reverse strand, counting down.
ATCCCTGCTCTTCGCTGGAACCACTTTTTAGCTTTCCGCTTCCTGTAGGCTGTTTTTGCCTTTTGATTATACGGGGTGACTATCTGGGTTGAGCCCACCCTGTCTATCCCCCGGTATCCCCGATCTACGATAGCCACACCTGGCCTTCTCCCTGTCAGCCGCTCTACCTGATCGATGGCCGCAGGAAGCGTCTTGCCATCATAGATGTTTTTCTCAAAAGATATCATTCCGACTATCACCCCACTGGTTTTGGTCCATCCTATGCTGGTCTTACACCCATATTCATATTTCTTGTACTCTTTCCCCTTACTCATACATTGCACATGAGGCTCATGCAAACTGTAGATCTTATTTTTATCTTTGGGCTTTTGGTCCAGCACCCGCCTGAACAGGGCAATCTTCATGGAAACGGCATTAAAAGCTGCCGGAGGAAGCTTCCGCTCCAACTCTCGCACCAGGCGGCCTGCTATGGTCCGTAACTTCCGCAGTGACTTCCCGGCTATTTTTGATTGTTTCCTCCGCCTGTCAAACCGCAACTGTCTCCTCAACCCCTTCACCACAAACCGGTAGCTCTGGCGAAGTTCCAACTGGTTGGCTTCTGCTATGTCACGACATTTCTTAATGATTTTACCATAAAGCTTCTCATCGGTAGGAAAAGTAATGTTCTTCTCCTGGACGGTGGTGTCAAATATCACTTCGCCTTCCTGGCCGTCTTTTCCATTGAGCTCAATGGATAATCGAAAGATCTTTTCAGCACCCTCTTTGCCGATCCTGGTTCGGAACATGCTCAACTCATTGGCTTCAATAGGACATTTTAATTGAAATTGGCTCCCCCCGCAAAAGTACTGATAGTAGGGGTTCTCCACCCATTGCTCTACTAATGCTTCATCTGATAAATTACGAACCTGTTTCAAAATCAGCATCCCCACCATCAGCCGTATCGGTTTTGACGGCCTTCCAAAATCTTTGTAATAGCATTCAAACTGTTTATTGATTTCTCCCCAATTGATCAAATCAGCCATCCGGTATAATGGATGGTGTGGGTTCAACATCTGTTTGAACGTGGGGAATAGAAAGCTCAGCTGGGATTGGTCAGGGTTGTTTTGATGTGCCATTTTTTGCAGGGTTTCTTTACTTAAAATACAAAACCTGCGTCTTTTCTCAAAGCATTTTCTACCTTATTTACTCCTTAATCCTTTAATTTTCAATATATTATAGCCCATTTCGACTTTCTTAGGGTTGACTAATTAAAAATGGTTTTAAGATTAAAGTACTGACACGAAACGTTGATTCAGCCAAAGCTCAAAATTTTCAAAAAATAAATGTTGAATTAATAAAGGGTGACCTAAACGATTTGAATACATACCGATATCATCTGAAAGACGTTGATGGGATATTCAGTGTTCAAACTTTCGAAAACGGGATTGACAAAGAAATAAAACAAGGAATAGATTTATCCAATCTTGCAAAAGAATATGCGGTAAGTCATTTTCTATACTCTTCTGTCGCAGGTGCAGACTTGAATACAGGTATTCCGCACTTTGAGAGTAAATACAAAATTGAGAATTATATTAAACAATTAGGTCTGCCGTATACGATTATAAGGCCCAGTTCTCTTTTTGAAAACTTTTTAATTCCACAGGTAAAAAGACGAATACTAAAAGGAACATTGACATCTCCCATAAATAAAATTAAGACACAGCAGTTTATTAGTGCAGTTGATATTGGAGAAATAAGTGCCGATATTTTTCTAAACAAAGACAGGTATTTAGGAAAGACAATTACAATTGGTTCAGAAGAAATGGATATGGAACAAGTAGCAGTAACTTTTTCGGAAGTATTAGGCAAAGAAATTAGTTACCAAAAATTTCCAATGCTTATAGCAAGATTTGTGATGGGTAAAGACCTCTATAATATGTTTAAATGGATAAACGGAAACGATGCAGTTTTCATTAAAGACTTAGAACTATTTAAAAAAGAAAACCCTAACCTCCTTAGTCTTAAACAATGGATTAAAATAAATTTCAAAAACAATTAAATTAATGAAACGCATATGACGCAACTAATCCTTTTTGGAGCATTCCTTTTCCTTGCTGTCTTTAATGCAGGAAATATGACGACCCTACAAATTCAGCATTACGGAATTTATCCGTTTGTCGGAAAAGAAGCATTTAAAGAGTATATGCAAGCCAACAATAAATCGGCACGTATACCTTCTATTCTTCCTGCAATGTCGCTATTACTTGTAAATATTTTACTGCTTTTTACACGACCACAATTCATTTCAGAAACCGAAGTCATTTTATTTCTTACGCTAAATATTGCTGCCTTGATTTCAACTTTTACCTGGCAAAGAAAAATTCAAGGACAATTGGCAAATACAGGTTATGACGAAAGCAAAATAAATCTTCTGCTTCTTACAAATTGGATCCGGACAATAGTGTTTTTATTGCAGGCGATAATAGCTGTGGCAATTACGATGCAAGCGTTAAAGCCATAATGTTTAAAAAGAAAAGCATAACGGCAGCTAACACGTGGTCATAAAACATTGGGGTTTAAGTGGTTTGCCAAGCGCATCGCTCGCAGGCAAGGTTCTTATCGGTTGATAGGAAAGTGTCCACGAAACCCCCAACATTTCATACCGCCAACGTTGTGGCCAATACAATTTAAACCTATATAAATTCTCATTCGTTCAATAAATATTATCTTTAATGAAATATTTAAGCGATGGTTACAATTATTAAAAAGGGCACTCCAACAGATGAGATTAAGAAACGAATAACAAATGCCGTTTCTAAATCACGAAAAGGAAATATACTTAAATATGCGGGGAAATTAAATTTGAAAGTTGATCCTTTGGATTATCAAAAACAGATGAGAAATGAATGGAAGTAGAATCTTCGTAGACACCAATATTCTACTTTACTTTTTGAATGGAGATACGGAGGTTATTGACATGATCTCTGATAAAAAAGACATATATATTTCATTTATAACTGAGCTCGAACTCTTATCATTTCCAAGATTAACTGACAAATAAGAAAAGACAATCAAAGGACTCCTAAAAAATTGTACAATCACAGACATTAATTCTGAAATAAAAAATTTGAAGATAGAATTACGGAAAAAATCAAATTTGAAACTTCCAGATTCAATTATTGCTGCTTCAGCATACATAAATAAACTTCCACTACTTACCGCTGATAAACAATTCAAGTCTTTGGAGGAATTGGATATCATTATTTACGAAATATAAAAAAAGTACAGGCCACAATGTGTCATGATACATGTGTGAACTGAGCATCTTGCCAGTTTCAGTGGAACTCGACCGTGAATCTGCCGCTGAGGAAACTGATCTGCTTTCTACCAAGCTCGGTTCGCAGGAGTTTTTATCTTCTGAACGCACTGCCTCTTAGATTCTTTGGAAGCACCGGCAGATTTCACTATTTTGCTTGCTATTAGCCAGTGGGCGCACACAGTGCCATACACGGGCATTGTGCGCACCTTGAGAATTTATAACAACATGAAAAAAATAATTGAACTAACACCCAAATCAACAAAATGGATTTTACTCTTTAATGGAGTAGTAAATACTGCAATCGGAATTAGAGTCATATTGGAAATGAACTCTTAGATTCATTGGACATCAATTCTTGGTTTTATTTTAATAGTAGGTGGACCAATACTATTTTTCTACGGTCTAATTTTGTTTTATCCTTCGAATAAGTTAAGCCCAACAATTGCCGTCAATGAACGAGGACTAATTATCAACAGAGATATTTTCAAAAAAGTAAAATCAATCGATTGGACAGACATCAACGAAATAACCCACAAGTCGTTGGAACTTGACTTCAAACTGAACGACAATAGTATCAAAACTTTGAACCTACCGACCACAGTGGACAAATCAATTGAAATAAAGAAGAACATCAGAGAAATCTGTGACAATAAAAAAATAAAAATTGTGGGAGGATAAAAACCTGCGCACAATAACTAAGTATTCGTGTGGCCGATAGGCCCAACATGAATGCAGTGTTGACAAATCCGGGGTATCTATGGGTAATCAGTTAATTTTTATGAAGTCTGAGAGGGGGTTTGGGGCGGCGATTTGGTAGCTGTATCGCTAACGGGTTAGCCGGTTTTAGGTTTCAATCACTCATCTCCCTGTTGAAGTATCTTTCATTTCCGGGATTTTGTTTTTGGGTATAGCTGTCCTGTTACGAGCGGGGTCGTTGAAAAAAAAACTATATTTTCAGCATTTCCATTTGTCAGGGGGTGGGCCGCGTTCATCAAAAACGATGATAATGCAAATAATCCAGGATCGCATCATCATCCAGCTCCAGCAGATCACACTGTAGATACAAAGCCATATGGGCCAGGCAACGGGCGTAGTTGATAAGGGTGCTTTGGCTTTTTCCGGCAACAACTACCGATCTGTGAAGCTTTTTTTACTGAACAGAAAAACCAGGCACATTTTTACATGCCTTTTCAATGATGGTGTTACTTTTTTTTCATAGCTTAATCTTTATGTTTTGTATTTAATCATCCTCCTAAGTTAGAAACTTTCCTAAGCTTCCGACGAAGGAGGATTTGTTCAACATGCGGTCATAAAACATTGGTGGCGAAGTGGTTATTCGAACCTCGGTTCTCGTATCTAAGTTCGTTGTACCTTGATAGTTAAGTAGCTCCGAACTCCCCAACGTTTCACACCGCCGACCGTTAGCGTTCATGAAATGAAAAAAATAAAACAAACGAGATGAAAAAAATTCTATTAACAACATTTATGGTCGCTTTAAGCACTATTTTATGTTTTTCTCAAACACTTAGTTCAAATGTAAGTTTTTGGGGTTTTACAACTCAAATAAGTTCTGATAAACAATTCTTAAAAGTTACTGAAGTTGTTCCAGGTTCCTTAGCAAATATTGCAGGGTTAAGAATTGGCGACAGAATAAATCAAATTGACAACACAAAAGTCTTGGATATTCCTGACCCACTCAGTAGACTAAACACTTATTCCGGGCCTTATCTAAAACTCAACATAAATCGCCTGGCTAAAGTAATGGATATTGAAGTTCCTCTTATTAATAATGTAAATAGTCCTGATGATTATTTAACTGAAGGAATTTTATTGGATAAAATGATGTGTCGTGGCGAAACGCCAAAGAATTATGGTGCTTGGGGGCTATCGTTATTAAGTGATAATACCAAAGATTTTTCTAAGTATAAAACCTATGATTTTGAATATACCTCAGTTGAAAATCCCTTATTAGAAAAGAAAATTTTTGCAGAATTTGGCAAGCAACTAGATGAGCTTGGATTAAGCAGAAACCAGGAAAATCCTGACTTGCTGATAATCATGAATTATTATTCAGGTAAAAAAGAGCAATATACTCCCCCTCAGCAAATAACCAGCACAAGAATTGCAAAATCCTATAACTGGTATTGGGGATATATTCCGGTTTCAATTACCGAATCTAAAACCATTGATGGACAAACGAAAGTAACTTATTTACTTTCGCTGAATATAAAGATGTTAGAAGCGGATGAAATAAAAACAAGTAAATTACCTCCGGTTGTCTGGCAGGCTTCAATATCCAAAACATCAGACGAGGAGTTAATTATAAATAATGAGTGTGCTGGTTATTTTGAAATATGTCTTTATCAGTTTCCTATTGTATGGGATGAAGTCCCTGGAACTATGCACTATCCATACTATAAATACACAGGGATAATATATAACAAAAAGGATATAAGAACTGTATTTGATGTTGTTCCCGGTTCTCCGGCAGATAAATCAGGCCTTAAAAAAGGTGATAAGATTTTAGTGGTGGGTGAAGATAAACTCCCTTCAAAATATGAAGATTTTGTTACTGATGAATTGTATTGGCCTGTGATTAGTGATCCTGTTACCTGGACTACCTATCCGAATTACATTAAACGTGTCAATAAAATTGGATCGGGTTTTCGTTATTTGTTATGTAATAGTGATACAGAAATTCAAGCTATAAGTTTCAACATAACACGTGATGGTAAAAATATGAATTTGATGATTTTACCGATAAAAAAACGATTTATACATATTTATTATTAAGTAATTAACGAAACGCTAATAACTAAGCATTCGTGTGGCCGATAGGCCCAACATGAATGCAGTGTTGACAAATCCGGGGTATCTAGGGGTAATCAGTTAATTTTTTTGAAGTCTGAGAGGGGGTTTGGGGCGGCGATTTGATCGCTGTGTCGCTAGCCGGTTAGTCGGTTTTAGGTTTCAATCACTCATCTCCCTATTGAAGTATCTTTCATTTCCGGGATTTTCACTGTTTTTGGGTATAGCTGTCCTGTCCGGAACTACGATGGAGAAGCTATGCTGTGGGCAAAGGGTCATATTTATATTTTTTCTAAAAATCTGGGTAAAAAGCCTATCAGGATGTATTGTCTGCCTGATCAACCTGGCCACTATCAACCCTTACTTTTGATTCATTGGATATCTATATACAGGTTACCGGTGCTGATATCAGCCCCGACCAAAAGACAATTGCCATGTTGAGGTATGGTAAGGTATTGCTTTTCCGCAGTACCTTTGACCATGACAACAATTTACATCTGGCGCCAATCGCATGTAAGCAATTCAGGAAATCGGGTCAATCGGAAGGAATTGTTTTTTTAGACAATGAACGGCTAATGATTACGAATGAAAAAGGAAAGGCTTTTTATATGTTTAAAAAAGATGCGTCAACTGCTTCTCTTGCAGGGAAAATAGAATAAACGGGTTTATTTGCAGGGAATTCAATAATAATCCATACTTTTAAGGTGGCCTAATAACACTTATAAAGTGGCCTGATAACACTTTCTGAAGTTGGAACAAAAATCACATGGATTCAACGAAAAAAAATATTATCTGCATCATACCATTGCTGATTTGTTTAATCGCCTGCAACAATCAATCTCACGACAACACCCTGCAGGATTTCAAATCAGAAGAACCTGTTAACCTGACCTTCGATAATGTCCGCTTCTATTTTAGCGTTGATAATTGCTCTGAAAAATCAGACAATTGCAGTTATTTCCTTTTGGAATATCCAACTACTGATCCTGAAAAATATCAAAATGCAGCCATTCTAAATGATCAGATAAAGTCTGAGGTAATGGACTTGCTCAAACCTGTTGCCACAAACATTTCTGAAAATAGTTTCGAGGAAATTGCCCATGGATTTCTGGATCGCTATCGCCAGTTCAAAAAAGATTTCCCTGAATCCCATCAGCGTTGGCATTTGAAGATGACTGCTAATGAGATCTGGCAGTCGCAAAATTTAGTTACAATTAAATTCAACTATCAGGATTTCACCGGCGGCGCCCACCCCAATTACGCCTGCTTTTTTAAAATCTATGCCAAACAGGACGGACTGGAAATGCCCCTGGAGGATCTCGTGACAGATACCGGAAAAATAAGACAATTGGCAGAAAAAAAGTTTCGGGAATTAAAGAATATCCCTGTTGACAAGGCTTTGAATAATTCCAGCTATAATTTTTCCAACAACAAATTTATGCTGAACAATAATTTTGGTATGGATTCCACAGGTTTGTTCTTTCTGTACAACCCCTATGAAATTGCCGCATATTCCGAAGGCACTACTAAAATACATCTCTCCTTTGACGAGCTTCGCGGACTATTAAAATCCGGTGTTCAGTGAAATCATGTTGAGGTCAATTTGATTTAGAAGATTTATCACTTTCCTGATTGTCACCTTTTTTACTAATGTTTTCCTGTAATTGTCTGTTTTTATCTTTTCTTTCATTTTGTGCTTCGCTGGTCTGATCGATCCTTTTCAAATCCCATTCCCTCACCCCGGAAATGATCAAGGGTACTTTCTCTGTCGTTGTAATGCTTTCATCAAGCTCAAAAGTCTTTACCGGTGAACGGTTGAATATCTCCAGAATACTGAACAAATCCATGATAACCTGATCTTTAAATTCCAAATCATAATCGCGGGTAAGCGTTGTCTCAATCAGCACAAAACGAAAATCGCCGGTAAGGTCATATTTCTTGAGGGAGGAATAACGTGTTTTTATATCTACTTCATCTTTTTGGCCCATATCTTCAAATATGCGACGGAAATAAAGATTGATCTTGTGTGCCACCCTAAAACCCAAATGAAACTGGATCATGATCACTTTACCAGGCACTAAGTGTACCACTTCATATTCTTTAGTATTGGGATGATCGATTTCATTGACATGAATAAACCAATATACATCCGCACGTTTCGGGTTTTTATTGAATATGGAAAATAATACTTTTTGCTCCATCTTATAATCTTTGTCGGATTGGGTCAGGTAAATCAGGTGAGTGGCAAATTTTGGAACTGATTCATCTTCGCTTAAATCCTTGAACATCGGCAGGTAATCTTCGATGCTTTTTAATGACGTATATCTTCGTTTAATATTTGTTCCCTGTAACCATATAAACATAATAGCCGACAATACAATGGTTATGGTAAGGGTTAACCAACCACCATTGGCGATTTTTTGCAGGTTTGCAACGAGAAAAGAAGATTCAACAGACAGGAATAAAATAAAGCCTCCCAAAGAAAACAGGAGTGGCGCTTTAATACTGTGCAAATAAAAACTGAGTAACAGGGTTGTTGTGATCATGGTAATGGTAATGGTTAGGCCATAGGCCCCCTCCATATTTTCGGATTTCTGGAAAAACAACACAATTCCAACACAACCGATCAGCATCAACCAATTCACACTGGGAATATACAATTGTCCTTTAAGCGCCGTTGGATATGCGATTTTTACATTAGGCCACAAATGCAAACCCATAGCCTCTTTAATTAAGGTATAAGATCCACTAATCAGCGCCTGACTGGCGATGATGGTGGCAATGGTGGCCAGAATAATTCCCGGCATAAGCATCCAATCTGGTAAAATGAAATAAAAAGGATTTCGGCCATTCAATTGTTCCCCTATATGCGTCATCATCCAGGCTCCCTGACCAAAATAATTAAGTAACAAGGCTGTTTTTACATATATCCAACTGACCTGGATATTCTTTCTGCCACAATGTCCCAGGTCAGAATAGAGCGCCTCAGCTCCGGTAGTACAGAGAAAAATACCCCCTAAAAGCCAGAATCCCCCTGGATATTTTACCAATAAATCATAAGCATAATAAGGATTTAAGGCCTTGAACACTGCCGGAAAATTTGTGATTTGTAGTGAGCCCATTACCCCAAGAAAAAGAAACCAAACTACCATGATCGGGCCAAATGCTTTACCAACGACCTGGGTACCGAATTGCTGAAAAATAAAAAGCGCAGCCAGGATGGCTATAACGATCGGTATTACCGGGATGTCATGCTGCACATATCTGAGGCCTTCGATCGCTGAGGTCACAGAAATAGGTGGCGTGATCAGTCCATCCGCTAAAAGGGCACAAGTACCGATGATACCCGGTATTGTCAACCATTTTTTTTGCTTCCTCACTAGGGCATACAACGCCAGCAATCCTCCTTCACCATTGTTATCGGCGCGCAACGTTAAAAACACATATTTGAGTGAGGTTTGTATAGTAAGTGTCCAGAATACACAGGAAAGTCCACCCAGTACCAGGTCTTGCGTCATCGTATCATTGTGTACAATGGCTTTGAGCACATAGAGCGGTGAGGTGCCTATATCCCCAAAAACAATCCCTACGCTTATCAGCAAACCTGCAACCGAAATTTTGGATATAAATTCATTTTTTTGATCAGATTGGTCTATTGTTGAGGCATGATCGGGTTTTCTTTTTTTTGGTGTACTTTCCGTGGAAGCTTCACGCTGTTTTTGTTGGGCATCGTTATTTTCTTCCTGAGGTGGGTTATCTGCCATAAGCCATTTTGAACAAAAATTACTGAATATTAAACATTTAATATTAATACCTAAACAACCAAAAGTCCGTTGTGTTATTTCAGTAATTCAATTTGCAGCATGTCTTCACACTTTTTATAGGTAGTGCCCAATTGTATTCCGTTTAATATCCGGGTTTGTCATGAGGCCCCTTTCAAATGGTAATTTTTCAGTGCATGTCGCAGTTTTCTCATAAAGTCTTCCCCAGGATCTGTTTTAACCGTGCGGTAATTCGGGTCTTTTTCCTTCCACAAAAGACCACCAACAAATTTTGTGTATTCATAATGACCGATCAGATATTCAATCGGATACTTTTTACACAGGTGTTTAACAAGTCGGATGTTTGCATGCAGTTGAGCATCAGTTAATGGCAGACTACTGCCATTGCCTACATTTTCCACCCCAATGGCGCAATAGTTCAAACCAATCACATGGCGCGCAAATACCGTATCGGGGAGCAATTGATAAATGGTGCCATCGCGACCAATAAGATACTGTGAGGAAACATTGAGACTGCTCGCGCCCGCGATGCCACTTCGGCTTTTCGGAAGTATTGGAGGATTAAACGTCTCGAATGTTCCTTCCACTGTCGGAATGTCGGTCCAGTGGATCACCACCATCCTGGGATCAATCGATGGATAATCTTTTTCAATACCATATCGTTCATCAAGATATTGCAAGGACAATGCTTTGCGTGTCTCATCGAAGATAATTGGTTTTTGGACAATACGAATTCCAGAACAGGCATATAAACCAATAAACAGTCCGATGAATAAAACATGAAATGGATGTTTTATCATAAATAATATCGAATTAATCCCGTAAAGATAATTATTTCGTATTATCTGCATTTTATAAGCTTCGCATTCTGTATATCCCATCCTGCAACGATGATAATCGAAAAGGCTGTCAGAATTATTATTGTCGTACCAGTGATGGTTTGTAACAAGGTATAATCTTGATATTGTCCATTCTTGCAGGAACTTCCGGGTCATGAGAAGGTAAATAAACTGTGGGATTTTCTTGTGCAAAAGATAGTATATTTTGTAATGTTTCGATGCTCTGTCTTGTACCTATACCATCTGGCATTAACTGTAACAGGTTATCCTGCGTATATGAAGTGTCACCAGCCAGAAAATAATACACATCATCCGATTCTACAATCACAGACAGGTGACCGGCCACATGTCCCGGGGTCCCCACAATTCTGATTTTCTTGTCATTTGTAACTATTGCGCTTTGTGAAAAACTATAAAAAGGCTCGTTGGGCAATTGAATCAGATTTGGATTTAACCATGCCGGCCATCGATGCGGCAGATAACCGGAAAGAATTCCAGATATACCAGTGGCTAATTTATATTCATTGCTATTAATCATAATTTCAGAATTTGGAAAATGATACATGCCACCCGCATGATCGGTATGCAGGTGTGTCATGATCACCTTTTTAACATCTTTGACTGGATCAATTCCCATATTCTTCAATTTCGGACCAATCTCATCCTCAGGCTTTACATCAAAGTCAACCGCCATGGCGTAATAAGGATGCCATTTGGGTAAATAACCAGGGCTTTTGGTCTTGTGGGTTTCGCCGGTATCCACGACGATTATGCCTTCCGGATGTTCAATTACCCAGGCATAAATAGGGAGCCAGGATGACCAATTCTTACCAAACAATACTTTTGCCATTTTGGGGGCAATTCCATCTGATCGTTGTAACTGATTTTCCTTGATTCGTACTTTTCCGGTTTCAATTCTGTGAATTTTCATAATCTTCATTTTTAAATTTAAAATATTATGTACTATTTAAGTTTTTTCAGTACTATTTATGATAAAATTTTTTATTTTGTTATGATACCATTCAAAAAAAGCTCTGTTGTGCCCTCATAAATATTTTCATTATCCATTCTCAATAAATTGATTTGTTCCGCTCTGAGGGGTAATTCTGTCAGGCTTAAATAAACCAACAATATTAGATCAAGGCTTATATCATTCCGAATCATGCCCTCATTTACTCCTATTTCAAACAGCTTTCTGTAGTATTTATCGATTCTTTGTAATCTTGCATTCTGATAATAGTCCCAAATGTGCGGAGTATTTATTTCGAGGTCGTTAAGAAACTCCTCGCTCACATTGCTCAATAAATTCTTTGTGAATTCAGATACAGCAATGAGTTTTCCCTTGAAACTCAATCGGTCATTATCGAGGACCTTTTCCAACTTGCTGTTTATTTCAACATTCAGATCGTCAATCACGGCTTTCACCAATGCTTCCTTTGAGGAGAAGTGGTTGTACAAACTACTTTTACTGGTTCTTAATTCTTTGACCAGGCTATCCATGGAAATTTTATAAAATCCATGTTTTAAAAACTTTTGTTTTGCAATTTTCAATACCCGCTCCTTTACTGCCATTTTTTTCATAATTTTCACTCAGTCAGGATGTTAATCTTGAAACTCTACCATTTTGAAGAACCGTGAAACCTTTTTCCAGGAGTTCCTTTAATTTCCCAAGATTTATCCCAACTTCTTTTTTCATTGTCGATTTGAAAAGTTTATGGATTAATTGAGGGTATCCCAAATCAATTTCAAAATTATCTTCAAGCGTACAATTTCCGGAATGATCAGCTTTCACATAAAAACTCCTTTTGAATTTTATTTTGCTGTTTCCAACGGTCCGAATTACAAGCAGATGAGGATATAAAAATTTATGAATTTCAAAATGTTGTGAATCACTTTTACGGATTTGAAGAAACTTTGACTTTTTCGCCCGGTTACTTGTAATGTTTTTGACTTGCTTCACATGGTAATTCCAAAGTGGTATATTCTCCATCTCAGCGAGGAAAGCAAAGACTTTCTCTTTAGATTCGTTAATTACAATTTCATTTTTAAGTTGGATCATATTAATTTGTACTATTTTAGTTTTATTAGTACAAATATATAAAAAATTATTTAAACACAAAATTCAATTGTATTTTACACATTCCTTCAGACCCCAAACAGGCGTCAATCTGTTTCCGGATATATTTTTTTGATTTAATTATTTTCCGGTTTGTTGCGGAGTATTCAGTCCGATCCGATTTCTGAAACTGAAATGTGTATGTAAAAAATTTTACTGGTTTTATTTAGACTTTCGACCAACACGATTGTGAATTCTCATGTCTTATATCTTAATGGAGATAAAATCGATGTATATCCAGATGATAGTCAATTGATTCATCGATCAAAAAAACACTTACAAATATGTCTGTTGATTATGCGATATTGGTTCTTTACCAAAAACAATAAAGCTTCAGAAGCGATAAAATCAGGAAAAATACAAGCCCATATTCAATCATTTTTCAAAATCACCAACTACTTTCATGAAAAGAACATGATATCAATCATGTGATTTTTCAAGTTCAATTATTACATTTAATCAGCTTCTAATACTTTTATCATTTTTCAAATCTAAATACTCATGAAAAAATTCATATTTTTAGTAACGTTCTGTATCCCTTCTATGGCATTTGCCAGTGAAGCGGATCTGCCTATTCCGGACCTCAATACTACTTTTAAGGTATTCGGCTCGGAAGTTTTAGGTTCTACCATCCTCACTTATGGGATTATTGTCACTGTGCTGGGAATGCTGTTTGGCTTGTGGCAGTTTAACTACATTAAGAAACTGCCGGTGCACCAGTCCATGAAGAAGGTTTCAGAAATGATCTATGAAACCTGCAAAACTTATTTGCTGCAGCAAGGTAAATTTCTGATCATTCTTTGGTTAATCATTGCTGTTGCCATATTTTACTATTTCTTTTTCCTCAGTGACATTGAAATCCCAAAAGTAATGTTGATCCTGCTTTGGTCGATATTGGGGATTATGGGTTCCTACAGTGTTGCCTGGTTCGGGATCCGGATCAATACGCTGGCCAATAGCCGCACTTCATTTGCCGCGTTGCGCTCAAAGCCGTTTGATGTGATGGCCATTCCAATCACAGCAGGAATGAGTGTTGGCGTTTTGTTGATTTGCGTGGAACTGATTATGATGCTGATCATTCTTTTGTTTGTGCCTGGCGAAAGTGCCGGGGCCTGTTTTGTCGGTTTTGCAATTGGTGAATCCTTAGGCGCCAGCGCCTTGAGAATAGCCGGTGGTATTTTTACCAAAATTGCAGACATCGGCGCCGACTTGATGAAAATAGTATTTAAGATTGAAGAAGATGACCCGAGGAACCCGGGTGTGATCGCAGACTGTACCGGTGACAACGCGGGCGACAGTGTAGGGCCTACAGCAGATGGTTTTGAAACCTACGGCGTGACCGGAGTGGCGCTCATTTCATTCATTGTACTGGCGATAGCCGATCTTGAAATTCAGAGCATCCTAATTATTTGGATATTTGCCATGCGTATTCTCATGATCTTTACGTCCATATTTTCTTTTGGCATCAACCAGGTTTTTTCCAGAATGAAATTTGGACCAATGGACAAATTTGATTTTGAAAAACCCTTGACAAACCTGGTGTGGACCACTTCGGTTGTTTCTATTATCATCACCTACCTGGTCAGTTTTTTTCTGATCGGATCGATCCATTTGTCAGATGGCTCAGTCATCACTGATCTGTGGTGGAAACTGGCTTCAATTATTAGTTTTGGTACCATCGCGGCAGCCATAATACCTGAATTTACCAAAGCATTTACCAGTTCTAAATCGAGGCATGTCAATGAAATTGTGACCGCCTCCAGAGAAGGTGGCGCTTCATTGACAATTCTTTCAGGTATTGTTGCCGGGAATTTCAGTGCTTTCTGGCAGGGCATTACCATCGTCGGATTGATGTCAGGGGCCTTTTTCTTCAGTACGCTGGGTCTCGACCAGCATATGATATACCCATCCGTATTTGCATTTGGTCTGGTCGCCTTTGGTTTATTGGGCATGGGACCGGTTACCATTGCCGTGGACAGTTATGGCCCTGTGACAGACAATGCTCAATCGGTATTTGAATTGTCACGCATAGAAAACATTGCCGGAATTTCAGAAGAAATCGCAAAGGATTATGGTTTTACGCCTGATTTCGAAAAAGGAAAGCATAACCTGGAAGACAATGATTCTGCGGGCAATACCTTCAAAGCCACCGCCAAGCCGGTCCTGATTGGCACAGCAGTGATCGGGGCTACCACCATGATATTTTCCATCATCTTGCTGCTCCATAAAAACGGCTTGCTGGAAATTCAGCTGATGGATGCTCCTGTGATATTAGGGTTCATTGCCGGGGGTGCTGTCGTATTCTGGTTTTCCGGCGCTTCCATACAAGCGGTGACTACCGGTGCCTATCGTGCGGTGGAATTCATCAAGAAAAACATCAATCTGGACAAAAGTGAAGCCGACGTGGAAGACTCCAAGACGGTAGTCCGCATTTGTACTCAATATGCCCAGAAAGGGATGTGGAATATCTTCGCAGTCATTTTTTCCATGACACTGGCCCTGGCTTTTTTCAATCCCAATTTCTTTGTTTCTTATCTTATCTCCATTGCCGTGTTTGGCTTATTCCAGGCAATCTACATGGCCAATGCCGGTGGTAGTTGGGATAATGCGAAAAAAGTCGTAGAAGTTGATCTCAAAGAAAAAGGTAGCCCACTTCATGCCGCTACAGTGATTGGCGATACGGTGGGTGATCCATACAAAGATACTTCATCAGTGTCATTAAACCCAGTGATTAAATTTTCTACTTTATTCGGGTTGTTAGCGGCGGAAATTTCGATTTATGTGATAAAAGCCGTCGAAGCAGGCACCATACAAACGAATTATATTCCATACATCGGCGCATTTTTCTTTGTAATAGCCCTCATTTTCGTATACCGGTCATTTTACAGTATGCGTATCAGGTCAAAATAATGAATTGGTTATTTAGCAGAAAAGTCATTCCTGTTTAACAGGGATGGCTTTTTTTTATGATTTCTTGCCCTAAGATCTATAATTTGGAACATTATTGGTATTTGTTTCAAAGGTAACGCCAGCATTCTGGTCAATGAATATTCCTGGCCATTCTCCGGTTAAAATAAGCCATAAAGATGATATGTATAAATAGCCCAACGACCAGGAAAAGCAGAAAATGGTGCAAGTCGTTTCCAGCATATTCCAGCGTTCTGAATGACCAGTAAGTGGGTATGATGGCCGTAAGATGTGCAAATTTTTGGGGCAAAAAATAAATCAATCCGGGAATGATCAAGAAAAGGTTGAATATTTTCATCAGCGCCAACCCTTCTATTCTGTTCTCCGCCATCGCGCCCAATACCAGCGCAATCAATGGCGCCGACAGGCTAAAAAGGAAGGACACCAGCAAGGCCTCTAATACCGATATATCTATTATTTTACCCCAATGAATGATGCAAAAATTGACAATCGATGATATGATAACACCAAGAAATAATCGTGAAAATACCAGTTTAATACCTGCTATTGGCATCACCCGGATCACATCCCAGACATGTTCTTCTTTTTCTTCCAAAAATAAAAATCCATAAATGAAGCCGAACATAATGGATGATTGCAGGCAGGCCCACATCAGGATCACCACGCGATATGGAATTAGAATGGCAAAATGAGACATCAGAAAAGGAAATACCCAGCGAATGATTGCAAAAGAAAGAAATGGGAAAAACAGTATCGCCTTGAATATCGGGTCGCGAAAGGTGGAACGGAAATCATTAACACAGAGATATAAGAAAAAACTCATGCGATTTGCTTTAAAGTAACAAAAACAACCATACGCCAGCAGATCACAGACCAAATAATCAAATGAACGTAACAAACAATTACATTTCCCCAGGCCACCAGCTGGAACGTGGCTTGCAGCAAACCTATGCCTCCAGTGGTTGGCAACGGCATAAAATATAACAAATTTCCAAAGCCAAATATGGTCATTAAAGGTACTCCGCTAATCATAAATATTGGAATGGAATACATCAGGAACTGGTTAAAATTCTTTGACCTGGAAGCAATTATAAAACCCGCAAGACAAAATATGAAACCCGTTCCGAAAACAGCAAAAATCAGGTGAAGCCAATTAAATCCAAAACCCTGGGTTGACAGTGCCATCATCAAAGAAACTGCCACTGCCATGATCGAAAGCAAAATAGATTTCGACAACAGGTATTTCTTCAATGATATTGGCAAAACTGAAATGGCCTCCAACGTGTGTTGATTTTTATCAAAAAGCCAGAGTACCCCGGCAAAAAGATATCCAGTGACTACCGGGTCATTGAAGATAAGTACAATCAGCAGGTTGGTGAGATCGCCAAGTGGCTTGAAAAGATAAAACAAGCCTACATACATCAAGGCTACAATACCTGCAATTACAAATAACCGGTTTCGATGCAGGAGAATCGCATCCCATTTCATCAGTTGAAAAAGTTCATTCATGCCAGTTGTTCTCCGGTGATTTTAATAAAAACTTCTTCGAGTGTTGCTTCCTGAGAATGGATGGTGGCTATTGAATTTTGCCGCAACAGGTCCATAAAACCCTGGTTATTTGACAGATTTTCCATGGGGAAGATCGTTTCCCGGTGGTCGTCTCCAATTTGGGTAATTTTCACATTTTTGGTGCCATAACGAAGTTTCAGATTTTTCGGAGTATCCAACTCCAGTATGCTTCCCTGATGTAAAAGTGCAACCCGGTCACACAATTGATCGGCATCAAACATATTGTGGGTAGTGATGAATATAGTCTTCCCCTGGGATTTAAGTGATTTAATGATGTCTTTGATCTTACCGGCATTGATAGGATCCATACCCGAAGTGGGCTCGTCAAGAAAAAGCATTTGCGGATTGTGTAACAGGGCCCTAATAAAGTTGAGCCTCATTTTCATACCTTTTGAAAAATCAGAAACCGGTTTCTCAGCATCCTCCTCCAAGCCTACACTTTTAAAAAGACCATTAAAATCTTTCGTGGTTTTTCGATAGAATGTGCCAAAAAACCGGAGGTTTTCGTATGCCGTAAGCTTGAGATAATGATTGGGCAATTCGAATGAAACCCCGATTTGTTCATAAAACTCCCGTCCCCAATCGCCGAGTGGTTTACCGTTAAAGGTAATTTTCCCAGTATGACCATTGAGCAACTTGTACAAAATTTTCTGTGTGGTGCTTTTGCCACTCCCACTGGGTCCCAGAAATCCGAAAATCTCTCCTTTTTCGATAGAGAAATTGAGATCTTTCAAGGTCTCCTTATCGTTTCCCGGGTAGCGATAGGTGAGATTTTCTATACGAAGCATTGTCGAAGAAATCATACAAAAAATTTACGGAAGATAAATAAAAAATGGGATTTGGACTGAATGATGAATCTATCAAAAATCAGTTTGTCCAAATGGCATTATATCCTTGCAAACTGTTGATAATATCAAAAATTTACAGATTTCCCATCATTATTTTGCCACCCAACCGGAAATCAACCGAATTCCCGGCATGTGACAGGCTTTCTTTATTTGATAACTCGATCGCACATTGAACAAGTTCACTTTTGCTGGTTGATATAACATAATCAGGCCAGTCATTATTAATAATATTCCCAAATGAAATACTAATTATATTTTTCTTTCATGGTATCATACCATTGTTGCATGATATAAAAAGCCTCTTTTTTCTCCCCCTTGTCTGATATTAATCCTTTGCGGTTCCATCCGTTTTGAATGTCCGGCAAGACCCTTTTGGGTGAACGAAAATCCATCAGAATCCAGGGTGTGGTTCCCCGAAGAATATCGATGTGATTGAACATAGCAATGTTGTGCCGGTAGACGTTAGCCTGAAATTCTTCGGTCCAGCGCTCGTCTTTATCGCCATGCAGGCCCTGCAATGCACCCCCACCAAATTCCGTAAACACCAGCGGTTTATTATATTCTGATTTCCAGCGCACATTATCAGCCTGTTCGGGAGTTCCATCGTACCAGCCCAAATATTCATTGCAGCCATATATATCGAGATACTCGGCCAGGGGATCATCAAGCAGGATGGTATTGTGGTCGTTTGGATCACGGTGCGTTTCCAACGCAGCCGACACCAGGCGGGTATTGTCGAGTTGTCTGGCTTTTTTGGCCAGCGACGAAATAAATTTTAATCTGGCTTCCACCCTGGGTGTTTCATTGGCCATAGACCAGATGATGATGCTGGCACGGTTCTTATCCCTGGTAATGTTTTCTTCCAGTTGATTTTCTGCATTTTGATAAGTCTCCGGATTTTCCCACAGAATAGTCCAGTAAACGGGGATCTCCGACCATACCATGATACCCATTTCATCCGCCATACGCAGCATATTTTCATTATGCGGGTAATGTGCCAGGCGTACGAAATTACAACCAAGATCTTTGGCCCAGGTAAGCAATGTTCTGGCATCTTCAGGACTATAAGCACGAGCCGCCCTGAACGGGGCTTCCTCATGGATGCATACACCGCGCAAATACATCGATTTTCCATTCAACAATATGTCATTTCCTCTGGCTTCAATGGTCCTGAATCCGATGCGATCGGTGATCTGGTCCTGACCAGCACTAATATTGACTTCGTAGAGTTTTGGGTTTTCCGGGGACCACAGTTGGGCTTTGATTTTGAAACTGACTTTTGCCATGCCCTGTTCATCGACTTCAAACGTCTTGGAAAACTTTAGTTCGGGTATTGATACTGTAACATCTTTTGCCGGGTGTGGACCGTTCAGTTTCACCCAACCAGTTATCTGGTCTGTCTGCCCTTTTTCAAGTTGGATCAGGTAATCCTGCACAAAAGTCTCCGGCGTTTCCACCAGGTACACACTCCTGGTGATCCCCCCATAATTCCACCAATCGGTATTCACGGTAGGAACACCATCGCGGTGACGCATATTATTCGCATGAACAACAATGAAATTATCCCCGTCATTTAATTGATCGGTTACCTCAAAGTCGAAAGAAGTAAATCCCCCGATATGATCGCCAATATGCCGGGCATTCAGATAAATATTGGACTCATAGTTGATTCCTCCGAAATAAATAAAATAACGATGACCTGGTTTTTTGACAATATTGAAAGACTTCTTATACCACAGCGTACCTTCATAATACAACAATTCCGGTCTTTGTGTGTTCCAGTCTCCCGGCACATTGATCTGCGGTGATTTATCAAAATTATATTCTATCAGATCTGAGGGCCTCTCGGGCTTCACATTGCCGGCAAAACTCTGTTTTACATTATCATAAGGCTTAAGCCGGTAATTTAGATAACCTGATTCATATGGATCAATGATCATCCGCCATTTGCCATCGAGGCAAAACCCATCGCGGGCCTTTACGTTGGCAATGAGGTTTGATGGTTTAGCAAAATTTTGAGCTTTTGATGGTTGAACGGACCAAAAGGTCATTATACTTAAAATCACCAGACCGATATTCCATTGTAATTTTTTCATGATTGTACTTTCGTTTTGTATTGAAATTTTTTAAGGTATCCATTCATGCTTTTAGGGAGCAACCTATTTGACCTGTTTTTAAAGGATTTTTACTAAAACACTTCACGATCCGTATTTATTCCCGAATTCTTCAATTTCAGTCATTAATAATTCGTACAGTAGGTCCACATGGCGTTTTTCGACATTGGTTTGCCCAATTGAAACTCTTAAAGTATATTTTCCTTTGAGCTTGGTATGGGTAATATACACCTTCCCCGAATTATTTAGTCGTTCCAAAATTGCCGCATTCAATTCCGTTAGCTTTTCTTCATCAACAAGATGATGAGGTTTTATTCTGAAACACACCAGATTGAGGTGAACCGGGGCCAGAATTTCGATCTGCCGATTGGTCTTTAATTTTGATGCGAGATATTCAGCAAGTTCAATATGTAATCTAAATTTTTCCTGAATACCTTCTACCCCAAAACTGCGAATTACAAACCATAATTTTAAAGCGCGAAAACGGCGTCCCAACTGAATGCCCCAGTCGCGATAGTTATTGGTATTGGACGAGTGCTCGGTTTTCAGATATTCCGGTAAAATCTCAAATGTTTTTATCAATGCGGCTTTATCTTTAACATAATACGCCGAACAATCAAAATTGGTGAACATCCATTTATGTGGATTGGAAACATAAGAATCTGCCAATTCCACACCATCAAAAATCTGCCTTTTTTCCGGCAAAACTGCCGCATTGCCAGCCAGGGCCGCATCAACATGAAACCAGAGATGATACTTTTGACAAATTGCTCCAATGGGTTTTAAGGGATCTAATGCCAATGAGCCCGTAGTACCACATGCGCCTACCACACATAATGGCTGAAAATCCTGTTCCAGATCATGGAGAATAGCATGTTCCAATGCATCCACTTTCATCGCGTACTCTTCGTCTACTGGTATTTTAATCAGGTTTTTTCGACCGAAGCCGGCAATCTTCACTGCTTTCTCAACGGATGAATGGGCCTCTTCCGAACAATAGATCCTGAAAGGTTTTGAATTTGCAAATCCATGAT
The DNA here is from genome assembly GCA_963711495.1 of uncultured Cytophagales bacterium. GTDB lineage: Bacteria > Bacteroidota > Bacteroidia > Cytophagales > Cyclobacteriaceae > CAVQEK01. Next base: position 1,432,690 of record CAVQEK010000013.1, on the reverse strand, counting down.
CATTGATGGCAAACGCTGAAAATTTTTCCCGGGCCGTTAACAGGGCACATAGCGTGGCCGTTGACGCCGTATCCTGAATCACTCCATGCCATGTTTCGGGTAATCCCAGCATTATTTTGAGCCATTCCATCACCTTCTCTTCCAGTTCGGCAGCGGCAGGCGACGTATCCCAAATCATGCATTGTGCCGCTAGAGCCGACGTAAGCATTTCTCCTAAAATCGACGGATAGGAGGTGTTGGCATTGAAATAGGCAAAAAATCCAGGGTGTTGCCAATGGGTAATTCCCTTCAATATCTGTGTCTCAAAGTCCTGAAAAATCGCACTAAAAGGCTCAGGATGTTCTGGCGGAACATCGGGCAATGCGTCATAAATTTCCCGGGGATGAACATTTGCTTTTACGGGGTATGTCTCGATGTTTTCAAAGTAATTCGCAATCCAATCGACCATTTCATGGGCATATTTCCGGAATTCTTCAGGTTTGATCATGGATTTCATTTTGAACAATAAAAATAGAAGGCACAAACCTGGGTTCCAATCCGGATTGATTTTTTTTGTAAGATGGAAAAGTAACTTTGTTAGGCCGGAACAAAAACTCCTGGTGTATTTTATTGTTGTCCGTCAATGTATATTCGCTTATTCAGTACATCGGAAAGCTTCATGCACTGCCCAAAGTCTCCTTTCTGAAAAAATTTGGTTTTGTAGTTGTAGTTGTATCGAACTAAAAAAAATTGCTCCAACGCGTCCATTTCCTGTTTGGTATTGATGTGCCCAATGATCTTTAAAACACGATTTAGATCGCTGCTATTGAGGGCTTGATGGATTTCTTCCGATTTTTTTTTGACTTGACCGGTTAATTCGGATTGTTGGTTGTCTTTCATATTTCATTTGGTTTTGGCTCATTAATTCATCCATAAATGTTACAAGTTCTATTCCTCCGGCCTCATAATATATTACACAAAACTTACCATTTCAAAACCAAAGAAGAGCCGTCAAGAACGCACTGATTCATTTAAAACGCTAAATCTTCGCAGGTATTTGTCAAGCTGGCTGATGAATAAACCTGAACTGTGGGTAAATTTCTTCGTATTAAAATCTACTTCTGCTGATTGCTCCCCATAACTTGGCGCAATTACCTAATTTAGTATATTTTATATGAATTCACCAATACACGTTGTCAATAAAAGATGTAAACCCTAAGGAAATTGTCGAGGCTTTGAGGCAACCCGACTGAGCGCATAAATTCTTAGCCATGTCGCAATCAAAATTATAATGACAATTTTGCTTATCCTCCAAGCGATTGAAAAATACTTAAAAGTTTTAATCATTTAAGCCCGTTCATTAATATATATTGAACATTGACCCTGATTTATTAACAGATATTTAATGGTTTAGTAAAATTCAAATCAAATATGAATGTGATATTTGGAAATATCAGAATACACTCATGTCATTTAGATGTTATTTCATCAATAACCCCTCAAACAATGAAATCAAGATCATTGATTCCTTGTTTGGTGCATTAAAGTCTAACCGGGTTCAAAATTTTAAGCATTATATCCTCGACATACCCAATTGCTCCAGTTTTGAACGGATTAATTTTTATTTTATAAACCGCTATTCCATCTCCATCGTGGATGCCATCAATGCATTTAGCGAGAAAGACAGACCTGAAATCGAACGGGTATGCCTGCTGGTCTCCGGGCTTTCAAAATATAAAGCGTAATCGAATGTTGAATGAATTAGAATATGTCGAGCGATTTGGACATATGATGAAAAATCCACGCTTTGCCGAAGAAGTAGAACACCTTTTACTGACCATTCCAGACGCCCATACTTTTACTAAAATCCGAAGGCTTTTTTATGAACGATATAAAAATCCATTCCTGCCATCCTTTTTATATGACTTAAACCCGGATAAACACATTCGGATTCTCAATGCCTACAAAATCGCTAGCGGGGATTATCAGTAGCATAATTTAAATGATCTTACTTGCCCCGAGAAAATTCGTATAATTCAAAAATTTACCGTCATAAACCTCCCCATATCCAGACCATTCCGTATAAATTAAGCAGTAGTGTCCTCCGGTTGAAAATAAACTTAGGAGGACATCAGCACCTTAAAATATAAATCAATAACAAAAACGCATTCTATGGTTATCGCAGCAATATTTGCCGTCTTTATCGCTTTCCTTTTTTATATGGTTTTAAATCGCCGACGAAAAAACCCGGCATTAAACCAGTCCTTCCCCCCGGAATGGAAAAGCATACTCCAGGACAAGGTAAGTTTTTATCGTAAACTTGAAATCGACAATAAGAAACTTTTTGAACAAAAGGTCAGGAATTTTCTGGCAGAATGCAGGATTACTGGCGTAGATACCATCATCAACGATACAGACAGGCTGTTGGTGGCAGCCAGTGCCGTGATTCCCATTTTTGAATTCCCTGACTGGCATTATCATGGACTCAAAGAGGTTTTGCTCTACCCCGGATCATTTAACCAAAAATTTGAGACCGCCAATACAGACCAAAATATTTCTGGCATGGTTGGATGGGGTTTTATGAACCATACCATGGTGTTATCGAAGCCTGCCCTTCACCAGGGATTTGAAAATGAAGCCGGCAAAGAAAATGTAGGCATCCACGAATTTGTGCACCTGCTGGACAAAACAGACGGGGCCGTTGACGGGATCCCTGAAATACTGATGGAAAAACAATACGCCATCCCTTGGATGATATTGATCCACGATGAAATGAACAGGATCAATCAACATCACTCCGATATCAATCCATATGCAACATTTAATGAAGCCGAATTTTTTTCTGTAGCCAGTGAATATTTTTTCAAACAACCGCAATTGCTGGCAAAAAAACACCCCGATCTCTACAATGCCTTGGAATTAATTTTTCACAAAAATACGGCTGACCAAAAAAAGGAAAACAGCAAATCTTGAATTGTGCCTTGTAAAACATAAATTTGGGTTCATCAATTATATTCTAAAACAATCGATGCCTGAAATCAATACGTTTGTTTTTGACCTTGGCGGTGTGCTTATTGACTGGAATCCGGATTATGTCTATCGCGATTTTTTCGACAACCGCGATGACATGCAATGGTTTTATGACAATATCTGCACGTCCGAATGGAATGAACAGCAAGATGCTGGCAGGTCCTTGGCCGAAGGAACGGAAATGTTGGTGCGCCGGTTCCCGGAACACGAAAAACTTATCCGGGTATTTTATGACCGCTGGGAAGATATGCTCGGTGGACCAATATCAGAAAGTGTTGAAATACTCAGACACCTGAAATCGAAATATAGCGTTTATGCCCTCACCAACTGGAGTACAGAAACTTTTCCCGTGGCCCTGGATAAATTTGATTTTTTGCATTGGTTTGATGGCATTGTGGTGTCGGGTGAAGAAAAGACACGAAAACCATTGCCCGAAATATACCAACGCTTAATTGAACGATTCGGGATAAAACCGGAGAACTCCGTTTTCGTGGATGATAAGGAGTATAACCTCCCACCGGCAAAACGACTCGGATTTAAAACCATCCATTTCAAGTCCCCCTCTCAGTTTAAAAGTGCATTGAACCAGATGGAAATACCATTTTAAAAGCTTCGTGAATTGAACAAGCAATGATAGTAATCAACAAAAAAAAACTGGCTGGTTTGATCGTTCTTCAAGAAGAAATTTTCCCACCACGCATGGCTAAGAAACATCAAAAATCCATGCGTTAAAGCATTCACTAGACCAGCAATGAATTCCTGACTTTAGGCAATGTAAAATAAAATGTGCTGCCTTTCCCAACTTCACTCTCTGCCCAGATCATTCCGCCGTTTTTAGCAATAAAATCACGACATATCATCAAACCCAGACCAGCTCCCTTTTCGTTTTGGGTCCCTACCGTACTTTGATTGTCATTCGTAAATAATCGCTCGATTACATCATGAGTCATTCCCACACCCTGGTCTTCAACATAGACTATAACTTCATCTTCAACATATTTCGCTCCAACCACAATCTCACTTTGCTCCAAACTGAATTTGACGGCATTGGACATTAAGTTTCTTAAAACTAAATCGACCATCGATTTGTCGGCGTAAACGATAAGTTGAATTTTAAGGTCCGCCTTTATGCTAATCTTTTTATTGGCTGCTGTAGTTTCTGCCAACGCAATATTGTTGCGTATAATGGTTTCGATATTAAAAGTGTCGAACTGGATGTCAAGGCCTTTCAATTGACTTTTAGACCAATAGAGTAAATTTTCCAACAATTCAGAAGTGTATTGAACATTTTTTGACAATCGGGGAATGAGAAATTTAAGTTCTTTTTCCGTGATCATGCCGGATTCAATCATTTCAACCATTTGTTTGATATTGGTAAGCGGACTTCTCAAGTCGTGTGCAATAATGGAAAGCAATTTGTCTTTCAGAATATTCAGTTCTTCCAATTTCGATGCTTGTTCACTCATTCGAAGAGCATCCACAGTATGTTTTGTAATATCCCAAAAGAGCAACAGTGTTCCATGTCGTTCTCCTTTAAGTCTTCCGAATGGATTGATGGAAATCTCAAAATTTGTTTTTCCATTATTGAATGATTTTTCAATTTTTACCTTACTGCATCGATTGTCCTCAATTGCTTTCATGATGTTTTGATCAGGCCAAAGCTGAAAAAAATCACGACCGATAATGTCCTTTTTCCCGGACCCCAAAAGCTCTTGCATCATATCATTAAAATCAACTATTCGATATTGCTTATCGAGAATGACTATACCCTCATGCATAATTTCCAGAGCTTTGCCACGGGCCATTGGAACAATATCAAACAATTTGAATTTGATCAGTCCAAAACTAATGAATAAGGCTGTTGCAATAAATCCATACGGCGTGAGATCGATATGATGATATGGCCGAAGACCGGATAGGTAAATGATATTGATAACCCAGGGAATTAAGGCTCCGAGCAAAATGCTCAAATTTTGATATTTGTACAATCTCTCAGATTTATGGTAGGCCGTAATGATCAAAACAGTACCCCAACCCATCATTAAGTAAAAGAATACAGTGTGGATGCGATACCAAATTCCTGGCGTAATAGCCAACAAGGCAAAAGGTCCGGTAGTGTCCAGGGCGACATGCCGGTAATGCAAATGATGCCAGGAATTGGTCCATACCATCAATAAGGTGGTGACAGGAATGAGGAAAATCAGGAATAAGTTGATGGGCGTCAACCAACTCCCCTTGTCCAAATAGTGAAAAATAAAAATAATCCAGCAGGCCGGCAGTAAGCCAATGCCAATATATTCAATCTTTATCCAGAATAACATACCGGCCAATGCCGATTGCATCAATTCAAAACCATAGGCAATGGCCCAGGTCGAAATCGCCAGTTTTACCATAACAAACCAGTTTGAAACGGGTCCGTCTTTCTGAAAAATGAAGAAGGTCAAGATAAGAATAGCCAACCCGGAAACTACCAGGGTGACTCCGTAAATATTAAGGTTTAAATCCAATTGCTGCGATACCGTTAACCGTTAAAAATGTTACTATTCCCCCAAATTGGACAATTTATATTCTCTCAAGAATCCCTTAAAATCCATAAAAGTAACCCTTGCCATGTCCGATATGCCAGAAATTGAGTGTTAAAATCTTACACTGTTTGATAAAAGCTTTAAATCATGTGGAGTATACAATATATTCGAATTGAAAAGGATCTTTTTCCTTGTTCCTCAAATTTCATATTTCTTAAGTCTTTTTAAACAGCCTTTATCGTATTCAATACCACTTTTTCCGCCTTTCCTCTGAGGCTAATCGCTCCTATTGGAATACTTTTGTACGTTTCATTCAATGTTAAACACTCTAGCAAGGTCGACGATATCAAAATATTCACATTGTATTGGTTACATTTCCCCTGGATTCGGGAGGTAGTGTTCAAAACGTCTCCGGAAAAAACGATGTCTTTTTTGATTACACCTATTTCACCCACTGTTGCTTCACCGAGATGCAATCCAGCTTTAAAGGAAGGTATGTGGCCATATTTCTCAAGATAATATTCCTTTTTTTCTTCGATTGTCCTTTCTATTTTAAAAAAACAAGACAGGCAATTTTTTCCCCTCAATCCTTTTTCAGCAGGCCATGAGATCACAACTTCATCACCAACATATTGATAAATTTCCCCCAAGCTACCAAGAATTGGTTCGGTAATATCTTCATAAATTTCCTTGAGCAACTCGAAATATCGCGTGTTCCCCATTTTTTCAGCAATCGTAGTAGAAGACTTAAGATCCAGAAACATAAAAATCCTTTTTTCTTCACGAGGATGGTAATACTTTCCGGTAATAAATTTCCAGAGGATGCCCGGACCAAATTTATCGTTCACCTGTAGCATGAATTGTGTTGCGGAAACCAAAATTCCCGCCATACCCATCGTAATAAAAAATGAAGGTGTATCGATATTGAGCAACAGATTGTTCCATGATCTGTGAAAAGCGATGTCCGGGTCGAACTTAAAAGAAAAATAGATAAAGGCCATAAAAAAGAGTCCAAAGGCCGCTATAATCAGATAGTACATGACAAATAGCAGCCCCGAATTAAAGATCCCATACGCGAAAGATTTGTGTTTGTATCGATAGTCCATTTTAAATACCAAAAGATATCCGCCCACTAATCCGCCGAATACTCCGAGGATAACCTGTCCGGTGAAGTCAGGCCAAAATTCATAATTTCCGCTCAACTTCTTCAGATCAACCAGATCTGCAACGAAGAAATATTCATTAATAAAAGATAGCGACACCAAAAGGGTCCAGCAAAAAGCAATGATCATTACTTTTTGCATTCTATTTCTAAAACGAGTGGCATTTTTCATATACCTAATCTCCATATTTTACCATTCAAAAACTAGTAGATACAACTGGCCCGTAACCTGTTTTACACCAATGTCGAATAAGTTTTGATACTATATTTTTTTACCATGCGTTGTTTTTGTTTAACTTTATTTTCGAGGTTTTTTTCTGTAATCATCTAAAATTTTTGAATCCTTACTGTTATGAAAAAGCTGGACAAGACAAACTATTCATCATCTCGTCGTCAATTTCTTGGAACTTCACTGATTGCCACAGCAGGACTTGCAATAAGTACCCGGACAGTTTTCGGGACCCCGGCATTGCTTAAAAATCTTGGAAAACCCAACTCCTTGATCAAAGGCGTGCAAATCGGCGTTATCACTTATTCCTATCGGGATTTACCGGACCAAAGTGCTGAGGCAACTTTAAAATATATTGTTGACAGTGGTATAAGTGCGATAGAATTGATGGGGGAACCCGCAGAAAGCTTTGCCGGAATACCAAAAGATCCCGTTAACCGTCATGGCTATTACGCGCTGATGAGAAAAGTGCGTAACAAAGAAGCCCTGACGCCAGATGAAAAAAAGGATATCGATGAAATGAATGCCCAAATGAAAGATTATGATAAGCAGATTGCTGAATGGAGAGCATCGGTACCAATGGAAAAGTTTGTACAGCTTAAAAAAATGTATAATGATGCCGGTGTGAGCATCTATGCCTGGAAGCCAAGTGCGTTCGGTAAAAATAACACGGATGCCGAGATCGATTACGGTTTTAGAGTAGCCAAAGTGTTGGGTGCAACCCACGTGACTACCGAACACCCGGGTGACGATCAAAGAACCAAGAAACTGGGTGAATTTGCCGCCCGCCACAAAATTTACATGGCCTACCACGGTCACCTGCAACAGACCCCTACCCTCTGGGATACAGCGCTGGCGCAATCAAAATACAATGCCATCAATATGGACCTGGGTCATTATGTGGCTGCCGGCAATCATGATGCGTTGGAATTTATCAGAAATAAACATGATCGCATCAAGAGCATTCATTTGAAGGACCGGGAAAATAAGACGGACGGTCAGGAAAATATGCCCTGGGGCCAGGGTGACACTCCGCTCGTTCCGGCACTTCACCTCATGCGCGATCAGAAATATGCATTCCCGGGCACAATCGAACTGGAATATAAAATTCCGGAAGGCTCTGATGCCGTAAAAGAAGTTGCCAAATGTCTTGAATACAGCAGGAAGACGCTTGAATCTTAGTGGATCTTATTACTTCCAGGACTTTTGACCGACTTCATGACTAACATCAAAATATAGCCCGGTAACACCAGCCAATTAAAATTAACAAGAGGAACTGTTTACTTCTTTAAAAAAGATTCGATTCCCCTGGTACGTCGTAAAAGAACCCAGTGGGAATTTCTTTGTTTATACCTTCGGCTCAAGACCATACAGGCCATCGAGGCTATATTCGTTCTTTTCATTCCGATACTTCTGAAGTCGTTCTTCCCCTTTCTTTTCTGATGAATGCAACAATACATCACGCTGCGCACGGTATTCGTAAAGTGGCACGGCAAAGCCACAGGAATCTCCAATACGCAACAGTGACGCCCGGATGATTGCCCGGGCGCCAGGATATTGTGGAAAATGTTTCCGGAGTTTTTGCCATTCTGTGGTTTCCGGTGTGATCACTTCCCCTCTTCCATGCAGGCGCACAATTTTTGGTTTGTCATCAAAAGCGCAAAACATAAATACAATACGGCCATTTTCACGAAGATGGGCGATGGTCTCTATTCCGCTTCCTGTAAGATCCAGGTAGGCAACTTTTCGCGGACCGAGTATGCGGAAAGTGTCCATGCCTTTCGGAGAACAATTGACCAGGCCTTCAGCGTTGATCGGCGCGGTAGCCACAAAGAACATATGCTGTTCCGAGATCCAGTCGGCCAGTTGGGGGGTGATTTCTTCATATAATTTTCCCATGTTGTCAATATTTTATGAAATATTCCATTAACCTGATTGTTAAAGGAAATGCCGGTTCAATCAAGACACTACGAATCAGAAGTTCAATTTATATAATACTGAGAGAAATGTCATGTTTTTTCGCACACTCAAAACCCGTTGTTGACCTATGCTATCCAAAACAATTCATATCCATTGAACACGCCATGGCCAACTTTTCTTAGCAGTAACTTTACTTTTGCTTTTGAAGCCTTATCTTTTGTCATCCAGGCCGGACCTTTTGTCATATTCGCCGGATCTTTTGTCATTCGGGCCGGATCTTTTGTCAGATTGGACTAACCTTTTGTCATATCATTGCAGGCTTATGCGTTTTTAATGCAGGCTTATGCGGATTTGCTTTGATCTTTTGTCAGGCTGGGCTTATCTTTTGTCAGGTTGGACCTATCTTTTGTCAGATCAGCGCTAACTTTTGTCAGGTTCGATGTAACTTTTGACGTTTTGAAAGGATCTTTTGCCTCATTTAACCAGACTTAAGCGTTTTCATAGCTTAAATTTTACCTTTCTTCTATAACTTTTGATATTTTGAAGGTATCTTTTGTGCCTTGTTTTGTGTCCCCACCATAGTCGTTAACTGAAGGACTGAATTTCTTTCTAACACCATCTGCTTTCGTTCCGATAGGAACGTCTTGTGGGTAGCAAAAAAATCCAAAGCGCCAAATTCGTTCCGTAGGAACGACTGGTGATAATATATGTTAGGAAGGTTCTTTGAAGACGAACCGCTCATCATATTCAATTTCGAATGCCTTCAGAAATGCCTTTTATTCATCGATGAAAGTTCGCTTTCGATGGTGTTTCTCCTGATCTTGAATATAACGTATAACGTCGGGCACACTGCTTTTGGAATAAGAGAAGGCGCCGTAACCTTCCTGCCATGCAAACGGAGATCCTTTGAAGGTCAGCTATCAACCAGAAATTCCTCACGGAACGATTCTAAGATGTCGTAAGATGAATGACAGAAAGCGCCGTATTCTGTTTTAACAGGAAAATCGATTATTCATTTGGATTCCAAATTTTAATCCGAAAAAACACCTGTGATACTTATATTCAGCACCATACTTGCTTAAATTAACAACTATGGTGTCCCCACAAACCAATCGGCCTTCTCTGGATGTCCCCGACCCGCCTGTACAGTTCTTCAACACTTGATGACTATGGACAGCGGGCTTTGTCCTTCAGATCTTTTCGGCATGGGATGACCTTGTTTCTCGCCATGACACCCACCTTTATCCTCCCTCAAGGGAGGAATTTCTAAAATAAAAAATAATTTTTACGGCATAAAACGATCGCATACTTGATTACAAATTTTGGATTAGACAGTGCTATGGTCAATTAAAAGAAATGAACTTCCAAGAGCGTTGACTAAACTCATTCTACAAGCGACTGTTTACCGCCCATCCTTATACAGGGAGAAAGAAAAGGACATAATTGCCATCTTACTTCCAACAAGTGACGATTCATAGGCTTGATGATCGCACAGAATCCATCCATTCGTGTACACTAACTCCGGATTTTGCCGCGCTTTCAAGTAAATCGGGGTGCCGGACCAACCCACCGGGATTTCCAGCGATGGGGCAGGTGAAAAGATTATACCAAAGACAACATGCAAGCCATATTTTCACTGGATCGCGATCCTCGCCAAGATACGCATACACCCTAAGGATTTCATTTTTGGGATTAAAACCCAGATCGATATGGCCTAATTCCAGGAGCAGGAAAGGCATCGGAATGCCCAACAGCCATTTATCCAGGCCAAGTACATAACCAAACAACAAATGACCCATCCTTTCTTTCTCCGTGCCCGGTTTGCGGGATGGGATGTCCAAATGCCCGGTACCAATGCCATGGATCCAGCTTTCGACATAATGAAATGTATTATGATGACACCCCGATAGTGTATAAACCCCTGAAGCGATGGCACAACAAGTCTGGTACAACGCCTTTTTTTCACTATGTTCAATTTGATTGAGTGTTTTCTGGTATTCAGGATCCCACCGTTGATATATTTCGGGTAATTCCGCTTTCTCAGATATTGATTTATCAATAGAAGCCCCTGCGCCTCCCTTATCAAAAAGTTCTTTAACCTGTCTCTCTTCTCGATGTAATTTCGAGATATCCGAAAATTGAGGTTTTGTGTAATGGGCTCTTGTAAAGTGATCAATGGTTAAAAGCATTCGCCTGATCATCAATTTCTGATATTCCTTTAACGCTATCAGCGGACCAAACCAATCATACATATGATTGATAAACGAGACGGCAAATGGAAATTGTCTGCACAGGGTTTTCCGGCCCTTTCCTGCAAGATAGGCCTGCAACGATTGCTGTATAATTTTCATGCTCTCATTCTGCATTGGTTGGGTAGTTTTTTGTGACCACCACATCCCGGAACACCAGCACCCATTGTGGAACGAGGGTTCGTCCAGTTTTCCCCGGCCAATGGCATTCAGCAGTTCATCCACTGTTACGGGGAATCCACTATCGCAAGGTACCAGGCTGGCGATATGTGCCCTGATCTGACGAGTAGCATCATCCAATAATCCCAATTGGCGCTGCATGTCGTTAATACATTTTACATCTTCATCCCAATCCTTTTCCTGACCAGGCCACGTCCAGGGTACGACCGACCATTTTCTGATTTCATGGTCAGCATCGTCTGAAGTTATGGTCGTAATTATTTCATTCTTGTCGCTATCTGCTGAGGATTGATTGCCCGTATATATGGCCTCAAATCCAGGTGGCACCATGGAATATGGGATCAGACCTTTTTTTCTGTGGGTTGAATTTTTAGTTTTCATCATTCATACCCTCCTTTATGAAGGTAAAACAATGAATTCGAACTATAAATTTCAAAATATAAATAAAGGTCTAGACCTAAGCCATAATTCAAAGAAATAAGTTTTGGCCGATCAAAAAAATATGGCTGTGTCTTTCAAAAAAGCTTTTGAATGATATTTACCGGTCCGATCAATCCGGATGGCAACAAAGGATCGTCTTTGTGATATGGGTTGTAGGTGGTAAAAGTATACCGCCCACTAGTTCTTTTTTCTCCCTTTGTGAGCCAATCGGGGAATTTTCCGTCCTTTATGCCATCATCAGGAAGTGGCGCATCACCGATCAAACGATTAGGCCATAAATTGGCTACGGTAATTTCCAGTTGATTATCGCCCTGCTTCACTATTCCGGATATGTCCACTTGCCAGGGTTCAGTCCACACCACGCCCAGGTCATGACCATTAAGAGTTACACGCGCCATGTTCTTCACTTTTCCCAAATCCATAAACAGCCGCTTGCTTTGGCTGGTATCCGGGAGATTTTTAAGGTCAAAGCTCTGGTGGTACACCGCAATTCCTGAATAATATTTAATTCCATCTTCCGGCCTTGATGTCCAATCTACCAGGGTATCGAATTGCACTTTTTCGGGTCCGCCCCACTGTGGATCGAAGGATACTGACCACGGACCTCCGAGGGATTCTACAATCTTATCATTTGGAAAATTCCTTTTCCCAATTGTATCGGCGAACGCGTCTTTCGCAAAGACAACAAAAAAACTTTGATAGGGTTGAAATTCCATTGGAATGGTGGTCCGACCACTATTTACAGAAAACTCAGGCAACATTCTCGTCTTGCCCGTCAAAGGATCCCAAAGTTCAGGTTCTCCCTTGGTAGTCCTAAACGTACAATTTACAGTCTGCTGTTGATCCGTGCGATTGGACACAAAATAAATATCCCTACCTTCAGCAGTTCGGTGTGTATAGCGCACCGGCCCCGAAGATTCAAAATCTTCAGGCACTCCCATTTTATATAATATACTGGCCGTCTCACTATATTCCGGATATAGTGCTTTACTTTTCGCATCACCGGGATTCCCGGCCCATATTACTTTCCCTTTGCCATAAATATGCTCCGAAGCTGCTTTTGACGATGCTAAACTGCCCCACAGCATTTTGGCCGTTACTTGTATGGTAGAGTCACATCCCGGGAATCCTGATAAACTTGGCGATTTTTTTGGCGGCAAACCAACTATCACAGCGCCCGCCTGGACCAGAGATTTGATTTTTTCCAGTAAGCGTGGTGTCATGGTCTCCACCGCCGGCAGGACCAATAACCGGTAAGAAGCCCCACCCGGAAAGACGATCCGCTGATCCTTTATGGTGGCGGCATACAATTGTCCCGGCGCGCATCCGTCAAAATTATAGCCGCGCCGGTCAGGAAGGACAGGATCATCGGTCATGGCCGATGATGGCGGGATAAACACCTGAGGAGCACCCTCCGGCGTCAAATACAAAATGTCGGCCACTGTTCTGCCCTTTTGCAGCATAAATTGGCACCTGGAAATATAGCGATGATATCCTACAGCCATCGGCCACCAGGTCTGTTTGCGGTCCCAATGCACGCCATACGGTCCCATAGTCATGCCCGGGCGGAGTGTATCGTCCCATGGTTTGTGTTCAAAAGTGTGATAAAAAAATCCGTTAATGCCTGCGGCAAAGGCCCAGTCGCCCTGATCTTTCATAGACCCGGGATATTGCTTCCAGGCTTCATTCCCGCCTGCCGTAAATGCCTCGGCCTGAACCACGGGGTCGCCATTAACATGGGCAATGGAAGCTGCCTCAATACAACTGAATGATGAATTGAATCCATACCCTTTGCTCCAGAATTCCCCCATGGGAACATCTGCTATTTTACCGAGTTCCAAATCTGCCGTGGGATTCATATCATATGGTTCAATCGATAAACCCAGGCCATGCCTGTGGGCATATCTTTTAACCTGGGCGGCATGATTTTCCAATACCAATTCCTGGCATGTTTGCCGCAGGTCCCACAGAAAGCGCTCACTCATTTCCCTAGTTCCAACGATATAGCCTGCATAAACCGGATAAAACGGTAATGGATCATATCCCCTACGCTTCAAGAATTCCCGACGAAATTGTGGCGTCCAGTTCTGCGCACCCATCTCCCAGCTATCCATATGGAGCATTTTTAACCCCCCCAGTGTGCCTGAATCGGGCTTACCGATAATTTGGAAAATTTTCCCCACGTAGGCGCTGAGGTGGTTTCCCAGAGCAATGGTATCCATTTTATCACATTCGAAACCCAATCCCGCGGCAGGCGCCGGACGGGTAATGGCTCCATTGTTGCGGCTTACGAAACGCATAATGGTCCAGTTACCTTCTGGTACCGTCCAATCCAATGTGCCATCGGACAGGAGTTTGTTGGTGAGATCAATCACCTGATCTTTTGGAATGTCCGCGGCAAGCGTATCGGTGTAGTTAATTTGAGTTGGCAAAAATGGCTTTACTCCGGTCACTGAGGTAAAGGGTGCGCGATAATATAACGCCTTTTCATCGGTGTCTTTTATTTTTTGTTGGATCGCGGGCGTTGGAAACGCCACCATAGCCACATTGCTATAAAATTCTTCCCACTCCTTTCTTAATTCCGGTGTAAAAATACCTTCCCCAAAATAAGGTGCTTTGGGCTGAGGCAGCGGCAGCTTAATGGTCTTGTGATCGCCGCCGGTTACCTGAATACTGCTCGAAACCAGATGCTGCATGGATTCATTGGCAGGGACCCACGGCCCTCCGCTTCCGGTCCAGCCCGGTCCAATGCCCAGGGTGATCTCAATACCCAGCCGACGCGCTTCCTGTTCCGCATGTTTAAAGCGTTGGAGCCATTCTTCACTCAAAAAATCAACCTTGCCACGCGGCACACCAATATTCACCTCAAGAAATACCACTTTCCCGATACCGGCACTTTTCATGGATTCCAGGTCTTTGGTCATGCCTTCTTCCGACATGTTGCCATCCATAAAATACCAGTATACCCCGGGCCGTGTAGAATCCGGCGGATTGACAAAACCCGCTTTCAAGGTGCTCAATGGCGTATCGGTGTCTTCGTTCTTACACCCACCATAGAAAAAAATGGTTGCAAGCACCAGGGCCGATAATAGAATAATCCTATTACAAATCTCCTCCATTTTTTTACTGTTAATGATCTTGTACCAGATTGCAGTTTTTCTACACCGCTTTTTCCCAGGAAGATACATTTGAACAAAATATAAAGATAACCGCGAAATCGCCAGGGCACAAAGTATTGGGTCTCAATGAATAATTCTTAGCGTCTCTGTGCCTTGTCGATGACATTGTTCATTTTGAGTGATCTAAACAACGGATCATGATTTCGGAACTTGATACTCCACCAACAAACCAGTTTTAACTTCCAGCCATTTGTCCTTTCCGGACGGGCCGAACTTTTTTTCTTAGTCAAAAAAAGTTCGCAAAAAAGACAAGGCAAAAAAAATATCCTGCAACTACCATTGCCCATTCCCACAGATCCATCAGTGCCAACCCACACCATCATACCCACATTTTTTGCCCGGGTAATGCACTTTTTACGGTTGTTTCCTTTAATGAAAATTTATAGCCTAATCCTGTGATTTTATTACCATCACAGCAAATGGCTTCAGCACCAATGCATTGCCTGTTAACTGTCTTTGTTCCGGCGGATTTTCTCCCGTCGATACATTGACTTCCACAATCTGACCTTCACTAAATTCAGCGGGCAATTCCAATGAAATTTCTTTATTCCATTTATTGATCAATAAAAGTTCTTTTCCTTCACTGGTCAGGAATGCCTGGGCGACAACTTCAGACGAATTGGAGTTTGTTCGTACCAATTGATCCCCAGGACCAAAATTATTTTTCAATAATTTCAAAACCCAATAGCGGGCATTGGGTTTCCCGTTTTCCCAGTTCATCATGCTCACGGAAGGAAACTGGGTGGGATAACCAACCAACTGGGACTCCCCTGCCACATCAATTCCCATCTTGGCCAATTCCACATAGAGGTAGGCATACATAGCTCCTGACAGGTTCCAGTAAGCATCAGGAATATGTTCATTGGTGCCATCACGGGAAAGGATATTTCCAATTTCATTGATGGTCGTAAAGGTTTCGGGCGCCAAACGTTTACGGATGTTTTCGATATACCGCACCTTTGCCAGGAATCCATCGGCTTTGTTGTAGAAGGAATATTGGTAAGAATCCAGGGGTTGATCGCCAACGTCGGGTGTGCCATAAAAATGATAGGATATCCCTTCCAGAGGTACACCCGGCTTGTGGTTGGCTGGATCCAGAAAATATTCATACCATTCCGGATTATTTTCAAAGGCCAGCGACATCCCGATAAACTTTGTGTCTGGCGCTATTTTCTTCATCGCCGTAACCACGGCATCGTAAATTTTTGTATATAACTGCGGCGAAATATTGTGTTCAAGGTCCGGTTCGTTGAGCACTTCCCAATATGGGATCTTATAAAAATGTCCGGATTTATGGTATTTCCCCAGTTCATCGGTAAATCCTCCTTTGGTGTACCAACTGAATAAACGGACAAAATAGTCGGACACCTCCTTAAAGGTCGGATCCCGAAGCTGATACCCCTGGTTATATGGCCAAAATACCTGGTTGGGATCATCCGGATATTCTACTGCCTGCTCGGTTTTGAACATCCACACCGGGATTGTACTGAAATTCATCACCACGGAATGCCCCCGGGTTGCCTCCATAAAATCTTCTATAATCGGATCAATATGGCTAAAATCCCAGAATGTTTGAGTTGCCGTTGGCGGTTTGAGTTCGGCAACTGCCATATGGGGATAAGGGAACCATGGCACAAATCGTACATAATCAGCCCCCAAATTTTTGAGCGCTTCGAAGCTGCCGTCATGGATGGGTGAGCCGCGAAGCAACATGGGATTGACGACCACCTGTAATGTCGGCGTGGTTTTGGATGTATTTAAAATTTTATCCCAACCAACAGTGACGGATTTTGTTTGCGCCCGGACCATCCTGGTGTTCAGGAATAAAAGGGCAAACAGAATCAATGCCCTGAGCACGTAAAAATGAGAATTGATTTTCATCGGTTAATATTTTAATTTCTTATTGACAGTTAGGACCTCTGCCTGCCACGGACAAGTTCGATTTCCTTCCATCCTTCTGATTATTAAAATCTAAATATAACTCAAATCCAGTATTAGAATATAAAGAAGCGGCAATTAAAGAAAGGCTGGCGAAGGAATATTTTTATTGATGCTTTCAATAACAAAAAAAACCAACCTTGCAGGTTGGTTTTCCCCAAATTTAAAATATATGCGTACTCTAAATGATTAGAATAGCCTTCTTTGGAACGACACCAGTTTACCCAGATACCCTATCTTTTCTATCCCACAGTTGTGATATCGTGTTTAATTTTATGCATCCCGTGTAGCCTTCAATTGAACTTTATTATACCATTAATTAATCCTTCTCTGTTCTGCTTCCGAGCCACTTTTAATATTTAATTTCCTTAGTTTATGATTGCCAAATCCTATGGTATACGTAAGACTTATTGAACGGGTGTCAAAATCCATGTTTAAGCCACTATGATGAGTGAGTGCTGAAACGCGTAAATTGCTTGTGTTGAAAATGTTATTTCCCGCAAGCCTCAATGTTCCCATGTCATTTTTCAATTTCTTTTGTATACCCACGTTGACTGATCCCATTGGCAGCAATTCCCAAATTCCCATCAACGATTTCGATTGATAAAACCCGGTCAACTCGATGGCAAAATCTTTCGGTAAAGAGAAAGTATTCATGATATTAGCGGTGAAGGAAGCGACATGATAAACTTCCGATTCACCATCGGAGATCAAGGTTTGGTAATTACCGGAGAGATTGGTTTGTACATCCCACCATTTACTTGGGCTGAAAGGTATACTCGATGTCAGGTTCCAGGTTCTCAAATGATCCATGTTTCTGGAAAAAAGGATCTCTATGTTATTCTCCGGATTGAATTTAGGTTGGAAATTGGCAATTTCATTTTTCGAATCACTGTATTGTATTGATAACAACATGGATTGCCAATTGAGATCGGCTTTGTAAGAATCAGTAATGGCAGGCAATAAATTTGGATTGCCGGCAAAGAAAGTATAAGGATCCACAAAAAATACAAAAGGCGCCATATCATTGAAGGTTGGCCGGGTGATCCTTTTGGTGTACGAAAGTTGAAAATTGCTGGTTTTGTTTAGTTTTTTCTGAAAAAAGATCGTTGGGAAAAGATTGTTTAATTTTCGGTCTACCGCACTTCTTTCCTCATGGGTATCCAGGTTGGTACCGGTAAATTCATAGCGGAGCCCGGCATTGATCGTGATATCATCGGTGACCTTCCAATTGGAAGAAATATAGGCTGCAAATATCTTCTCATCGAGGTAGGCTATGTTTGTCAGGGAATCAACAGCTTCCCATTGACCCTGATCAAAATTGGCTACTGAAACGTCATTTTTAAAATGGGAAAGCGTACCCTTTAATCCAGCCTCCAGATTAAAATTATCGGACAAATGATTGGAATAATCTATCTTCACTACCTGTATGGAAAGTGGGGTTTCTTTACCCACGTTGATTTGAGATTCCGTAGGTTCATATGGCTGATTATAGACGGTATGGTTATCATAAGTTGATGGATTGTGGTTCTTATAATAGATATAATCAAAATCCATACTAAGTGATTGATTTCTTCCAATTTGCTGATCCAGGCCAATATTGACTGTCGTACCTCGCCAAATATTGGTTTCTTTAATTTTCATGGTCGTTACCTGTGTTGAATCAACTCCTATTTGATTGCTGTTTTCCGTTAAAGCATCCATTTGCCAGTTTCTGCTAAATCCGGTGAGTAGTATATTGGCTTTGGTTTTATCGGATAAATTATATTCAACACCAGCCCGTAAATTCTGAACGATCGTAGATGCATACCTTTTGCTTTGCGTATTCATCATCCAATAAATTCCGTCATTTTCAAGTGAACGATAAGAATGACTTGGCTGTACAGGTTTATCATAATTGATGGAGTAATCGAACAGGAAGCCAATTTTATTTTTCCGATGAAATATACTCACATTGCCTCCCAGCATTTCCGCCCTTTTATAACCAGCCGTCAGGCCAAAAGAACCATTGGTACCCATGTCTTGATTTTCTATCATGACGATATGAATGATACCGGCAGTGCCTTCGGCATCGTATTTCGAAGGTGGTGTAGTGATCAGTTCAATTTTTTCGATGTTTTCCGAACTCATCCCATCCAGCATCTGCACCACGGCATCGATCGGTAAATGGGTGATCTTATTGTTGATCATCACCACCACGCCCCCTTTCCCATTAAGTGAAATGCTGTTGTTCTGGCGATTCACCCGTACCCCAGGTGATTTTTGGAGTACTTCCAATGCGGTGTTTCCCGAAAAAGTTATGCTGCTCTGCACATTGACCACCAACCGGTCAATTTTTTGTTCATATAACAGTTTCTTTTCAGTGATGACGAGGTCATTTAACTGTTGGACATCCTCCTTTAAAGTGAAGTTTTCCACCTCCTTCGATTGCTTGCTTTCATTGATGGCAACAGGTCCTGTAAAATATGGCTTGTACCCTACTGAAGATACCTGAATCATATAATCGCCCTGGCTGACATCTTCTATTTGATATCTTCCGGTCTGGTCAGCTACCGTCCCCTTCACCAGGGAGGAGTCTATTAGATTTAATAAAAGTACATTACTGAATGGAAGGGGTTCACCGCTGATATTAGTCACTTTCCCACTTATCTGACCCCATGAAATTTGTTGAAATGTGCCAATGATGAATATCGTGAATATATGGCATTTGAACCATTCTGTGCAGCAGGTTGCAGGCATAACAAGTTTGTGGTTAAAGGGTTGGCTTTGGTTTAAAACAGGTTTCTTGAGAAATTTATACAATTCCTTTTTATTATCATACTAAATGTTTTAATATTTTTTTATAATGTATTATGTATCAATATCTTATTAAAGAAGAATAACATGAAGTCCAGAAAACAGTCTAACTACATGAGCACCATCAAGTGATCGAAAACCTCTGCAAATTTGACCAGAAATAGATTGATTTACTTCGAACAGTTCTCCAAAAAACACAGAATAAGTGCATAATTCAAAGGTTGGCGATGGGAAGTGTAGTATCTTGTTTTCAAACGCACCTTATTTTTAAGCATATGCTCAAATGCGGTAAATTCTATCACTAAAGACTGCTGCTTGTAAAAAATCAGAAAAAGATGAATTTCACGTTTTTTGGTGCGAAATCAATGACTGAGCAACTGGCCTAATGACCTGTCAGGAAAAACTTTCTACCTGATCTATGGCATGATCCGCTTTTTCCGCATCCAAAATTTGTGCTTTTGTTCCGCGGTTAAAATTACCCCTGATTACCCGCCAGAGAATTTTCGGATGTAAAATACTCGGTGGAGGGGCGGTCATATTGATCACCTTTAAAAAGGCGATAGAGACTTCTGCATCATGATGGGCGGCTAAGTGCAGTTTACTGATATACCAATTGAGAAACCGGACCAGCGGTGTTCGATGCCCTTCTACTTCTGCAAAGCTTAGATCACTGCCAACCGCCGTGTCCCAGGAAGGACTGATGATCTTGCTGACTTTAGCAAAAAATCGTTTGGCTAATTTTTTCTCCCCTTTAATCAGACATGCATCCAGCACTTCAGATTCCATGGCGGCTACCGTCATACCCTGACCATATATGGGATTAAAGCTGCACAATGCGTCTCCAAAAACCAGGAATCCTTCCGGAAAAAGGGTCAGCTTTTCATAGTGACGCCACAAATTAGCTGTGAATTTATAGGCTTCCGGACCACTGAGCAACTTGGTATCTTTGATAATGTTGTAGATATCCGGAGCAGGCAAATTTTTAGCGGATTCAATGAATTCCGGATAATTAGTGGGAACATGATCTCCAAGATAACCACCGAGGGTGACTACCCACCGGTTGCCATCCTGGGCCAGCATCACCCCCAGCCGCTTATTGGGTGGTGTTGTGAGAAATACGATACCATCATGGCCCGGCATATGCGCTCTTTCACGATGATAAAAGCACGATGTATAACCAAGGCCAATTTTCACTTCTTCCACCTGCGGCTGACGGTATCCCAGCGTTTCCAGCCATTTAGGACTTCGAGATCCACGCCCGCCAGCATCAACTACCAAATCAGATGTCATTGTTTCTTCGGTGTTATTATGCTCACTCAATATCCGTTGTACACCCGTGACCCGACTTTTGTCCGCCGTGGTGATCAGTCCGGTAACATTGCATTTTTCTACACAATGAACATTGGGCAAGGACAAAACATGGGTCCTTACCACTGATTCCAGGGTAGGCCTTGAAACACCGATACCGGAAATGCCACTTGCACCAGGCCGATGAAATTGCCCACTTTGGAACCAGGCGATATCCTGACTGGCGTCAGCTATCCGATTGGCCCCCAATTGGATCAAATCCTCTGTCAACCCAGGGAGATATTTTTCCATTATTTGGCGGCCACGCTCCAGCAAAACATGGGTGTGTTTACCCTGAGGCACCCCTTTGCGGTTGGAACCCGGTGGTGGAAATTTGTCCCGTTCCAATAAAATGACCTGTTCGAAATGGTCAGCCAGCACCCTGGCCGCTAATAGCCCGGCCATACTTGCTCCTATTACGATAGCTTTGTGGGTAAAGTGCCTTTTTTGAATTGTCATGACTATTTACAATTGCTGGTTTATGATTTGTTTTTAATCTGCTGGTTATACACCTGACTATATGCCGGGCGTCCCTGGCGGCCCCCAGTACCATAGTCGAAGACATGGAATAAAGAAAGTGAAGTCCGGTGAAATAAAGCCCAGGTTCTTTCTCTACAATCCCTCGCATATGCATCGGTTCCCGGTCTTTAAAAACAGGGATATCGATCCATGAAAATGAGGGATAAAAACCCGTGCACCAAACCACATTTTTCACATCCAGGACCTGATCACCTTCGAGCCTCGGCAAACCGTCTTTAATGCCTGCAACTCTGGGAACTCGTTTAATGCCGGTTTTAGCCAAATCTTTAGGCTTTATCCTGACCAGGGGACCTCCTTGATTAACAAGTTTTGTTTTGGCTTTTCTGCCAATGCGGGTATTTATGGTCAACACCCTGTGAAACAATACTTCCAATACCAGCCGCATGAAAATAAGCTTCGAAAGCGTACTTTCAATTCGAAATGGAATATGACCGGGATGCCTGCCCGACAGCCACACCTGATGTTTATTTTTTACGGCCTCGAGCGCTATTTCTGCACCTGAATTACCTGCCCCAACCACCAGCACCCCGCCATCCTGGAACTGGGAAGGATCCCGATAATCCAATGAATGAATCTGAACAATATCCTTACTAAGATTTTGAGCAAACCCGGGGATCTTCGGGACCTGAAAGCTTGACATGGCCACCACCACATGCTCTGCCTGAAATTGCCGGTTTCCAGCAGTTACGCAATAGGTATCCCCTTCTCTCGAAAGACTGTCCACTTGAATCCCATTGAGGACAGGAAGTTTAAAATGGCGCGCATAGTTTTCCAGGTAATCCGCCATTTCGTCTTTAGTGGGAAAATAATTGGGATGGGCCGGGAAGGGCATTCCTGCCAGACCATCATATTTAGCGGGGGTAAAGAGGTGGAGCGAATCCCATCGTGTTCGCCAGGAATCTCCTATCCGGGGGTTTGCGTCAAGGATGATAAACGGGACCCCGAACCTGGTCAAATAGTATCCAACCGATAAACCGGCCTGTCCCGCGCCAATGATGATTACTTTATGATTTTCAGTGCTTTCCATGATCTTTTTCTTTTTAAGGTTAAAAAACTTGATTTTAAAATTAAGAAAGACACAAGTGTCTGGCATCAGGGGTACTACGTAATTTAACAGCAGGACCACGTAATTTAACACGGCATACTGGGACATTCAGTGTTTTGTAATCGGTAATTTGTCAACTTCTATATTGCGACCTGCTATTTCTCTTTTAGTACTTTGTGCAGTTGGCCGGGTTTCAACCAAATGAAGTGACAAAAATGAAATAAGACCATTGATATTGAATTTGAATAAATTGTCTGATTGGGAAGTTGAGTTGTGCCATAGGCATCTCTTTGAGGCAAACTCAAAGCTATATAATCCACTTTTCAAACGCAGGTTGGTGAGGGCAATATTTGGGCAGTGCAAAAAGTCTATTTTCACAGATTGTGAATTTTCGGTATCTTTCGCTGTAAGTCCTACAACTGATGTACATCCGACCAAAAACCCAAACCCAAATTAACCAGGTTCTGGCTATTACTTTTTTCTGGATACTCTGTGGTGCTTTTCTGGCATTATATAAATGCGTCACTTATGATATGGCCTCGGAAAAATTCATTTTTATTGTCCCGCAAAATCTCACGCTCGGTTCATTTGTTTTGGTGAATATTATTGGTCCGGCGTTTGGTGGTGCTGTTGGCGGAGGGCTCCTCGTGCTTGTATTGAATGAAAAGTTGCGCAACCATAGCTATAGATACTATCTGGTGGTAAACATCGTGTTTTTTCTTGCCTTTATCTTCACCCTGAACACTGTAGTGTCGTACTATTTTTTCTACAAAGATCAAATTATGTCCGCGACCAATAAACTTCAGGAAGCCATTCGGTTGCTGGTGCTTGATCCTTATGCCATACGCAATATTGTAACCTGGCTGATCATTACTTTCCTTACGTTGCAGGGATTGAAGATCTATGAAAAATATGGTCCCGGCACATTGCTGTCGATGTTTCTTGGAAAGTTTCACAGGCCACATGAGGTAGAACGCGTATTTATGTTCCTCGACCTGAGCGATTCCACCTCCCTGGCCGAACAACTCGGGCACTTGCGCTTTTTTTCATTGCTTCATGATTTTTATCTTGACATCACCGATCCGATACTAAACTCACGGGGAGACATCTATCAGTATGTCGGTGACGAAGTGGTCATCTCGTGGCCAGAACGAAAAGCGGTTACTAAAGATCCCAACTGTATCGACTGCTTTTTCAGAATTGAAGAAACAATTCGCCAGCGCGAATCGCATTACAGGCAAAAATATGGGGTTGTACCCACTTTTAAAGCAGCAGTACATAAAGGAGCGGTGGTTGTTGGTGAGATGGGCGTAATCAAGCGGGAAATTGTTTATTCCGGTGATATACTCAACACCACCTCCAGAATGATGGAACAATGTAAAGATCGAAATCAAAAACTCATCATTTCCCGTGATGTGGTAGAAATGGTCTCTCAGCCCAGACTGGGCAGCTATGCACTGGTTCCATTGGGCAATATGTCATTAAGGGGAAAAATTCAAATGGTGGAGTTGTTTGGGGTGAATAAGAAAGCTAAGTCAAAATGAGTGGAACTCGTATGATCTCAGATCGACCTTGCTCTTACTTTTTCCAATGATGAAAAAGTATCAACAAATCCAAGTAAAAGAATGCTTCCGCCCAGAGGACCGACGCAACCCACCTATTTTGCAAGGCCACGGCTCATAAGACACGATGTCTTAAATAAAATGTCAATAATGGTTAGCACACCTAAAATTCTATATCTGGTTTTGATGAAATGTGATACGTATGGTGTATCGTAAAACATAACCCGCTGCCCAAAAGGAATCTGCTTATTTACATATATATCCACTAAGGAAGGTATTTCAGATATTTATTTAGCTTTTTCCCAGGGGTAAAACGACGGACAAAATTCAGCCGGATATTTCCGGTATTGAGCGTGAAACTGTGCTCAAAATGCCTGTTGGCTAAATTGACGCTGTTATTCAGATAGACCACATTTACCGACCATATTCTTGAATTATAACCGGCAAACAAGCGTATAATTGAATTTGAACTTACACCCGAACTTTTTATTGATTGCACATCGCCATACAGAGAATTGCGGCCATAATTCAGACTGATTGCAAATGAGCCGGTAAAGAAATAATGACGATTAATGACCAGGGTGTAGGCATAACCCAAATTGGGCCCGAATTGATAAAAATGTAAATTATCATAATTTTCCGATGCCGTTGGTGAATCTACTGCTGTAGGAACGATGGTGCTATCTGCCAGAATTCTGCCATAGTATCCCTCAAACCCCAATAAAAATGTGCCTGCTGTTTTTTGTTGCCAGGCATTCTGAAGGTAAACGGCATTGTATGAAAACTGTTTGTTGTTAAACACATACTGAACAGAGGTCCCAATTTCCAGCACATCGAGGTCTGGCCTTTTGTAGTATTGATCGGGCATGGTGGCATACGATTTGGGAATAAGATAAAATCCCTTATAAAATTGACCGAAAACATCTATCAGCAATTTCTGCCCATACCGGTGAAATTGCAGATCTAAATATTGGGTATCACCCTTGCCTTGATTGGGGTTTAAAAATCCAAATCCATAGGCCAGGTTGAGTGTTGCCCACCGATAAGTAGCCCCAACGCCCATATTCAGAGTGGTATTCGGACGGTATTTGAGGGTATAATTACTTGCCCTGTCCCTGATATTTAATGCGGTATACTTTCTGGAAAAATAAAACCTGGTCGTAATATCATTGTAATATGCTGTATAGTAGGCAGAATCGTGTTGTGCGTTGGCCCGTTGTGTACAAATACCAAAAAATAAGAAGATCAAAAAACCCAAAATCCGGCTATGCATGCACAAAGAATGATTTTTGCCAACTAAAATACAAATTCACAGACCACCTCATCAATATAAATTGAGGTCCTTTACCATAATGCATAATTGAAGGTAATTTTTGAAGAACCTTGGATTAAAGTTGTCGCTTTAAATATTTTCAAAAATGTTGTTTTAAATACTTTTACAAAGAACCATCCAAAGGTTTTTAACTGCTTGGATGTACATCCGAAAATCAGATTCTATCAAAGACAAAGCGATCGTAGAGCGATTCCCAAAGGGATGTGCGCTATGCATTGAACGACTAAGTTTAGCAATCTTTCTTCACATTTGCCTGGAGAAATAGGAACTTCAGCATTGAAACATATAATTGAATGCGTATATTTTAGCTCCTAGATATTTTCTGAAATATTAGGATTTCAATCAATGGAATGCCGGCAGGTTTGATATCGCCTGGATTCCAGTTACGATTACTAATAAAATAACCAAAGCAATGAACAGATATTTTATATGTTCGATTTGTCTGGGAAGCCTTATTTTTAACTTAACCCCGGCCCTGTCACAAAACTATGCACAGTGGGATGCGCAACAGTTAACATTGGACAATGGCATAGTGCGTCGCCAGATTACTTTTTTTGATCAGGACCGCGGTATTAACACCACTTCATATCAACTTGAAGGTTCTTCCTATAATTTTCTGTCGCACCAAAGCCAGGAATTTTCATTTACCATCAATGATCATCTGATCGATGGTCAATCCGGTTGGCACATAGAAAACTGCTCCGCAATCAGGGATGATCCCGAAGGTAACGGCGTCAGCGTGGTCCTGGAAGGTACAGGAAAGCAGAGCCGGGGTCTTGAAGTTATTTTAGAATTCATGCTGTATCCTCAATCACCGATCATTCGCAAGCGCCTGCTGATCACAAATACCGGAGCTGCGGAAATCAAGTTGGAATCCCTGGATGTAGAAAATCTTTCCACGACCCTGGATCCTACCTATTCCTGGATCATGCAGGATTATGGGCGGTATAAACATTTAGGCGCTTATGTGGGAAATGAACAGGACCCGGTCATCCTCGTGCATGAAATTACAAGAGGAAGGGGAATGGTTTTGGGCAACGAATCACCAGGTGTACTCAAGCGAACTTCAGTGTTTGCAGACAGCAGGCAGAAACTAACCATAGGTTTGACGCATGTCGGACAACAGGAGGCATTCAGGGCATGGCTGAAACCCGGAGAAAAATGGGAAAGCCCCTGGGTTTTTACCGGTGTGTACGAACATGTCGAAAATGTATATGACGTGCTCAATGGACCGCTCAGCAATTTCGTGCGGAAAAATATGGGCATTCGGCTAAATGCATTGAAAGACAAACCTGTGTTTGTTTATAATACCTGGAATCCCTTCCGCAAAGCAATATCCGATTCACTGGTCCGTAAATTGGCAAAAGCCGCTGCTGAATGCGGCGTGGGAGAATTTGTCATTGATGATGGCTGGTCGACTAACCGGGGAGATTGGGAGATCGACAAGAAAAAATTTCCGGACGGGCTGAAACCACTGTTCGATTATATCCGGTCACTGGGCATGAAGCCGGGCCTGTGGATCAGTATAGCTACGGCAGATACTTCCAGCATTGTTTTTAAAACACACCCCGAATGGTTCATTCGAGACCGTCAGGGACAATTTGCGAATTTACATACCAATTCGCGGAGTGAAATAACGGCCTGCCTGGGCACGGGATGGTACGACTATATCAGGGATAAAATTTTGTCCCTGGTAAATGATTATGGATTGGAATACCTCAAAATGGACCTGACCGTTGTGCGCAGCGCTTATGTGAATGACCCGACTCGCTCGGGTTGTTATGCAAAAGATCATCCATTCCATAAGGACCGCGAGGAATCTTTTCTGGTGAATTATCGCCGATGTTTTGATCTCTTTGACGCTATACACAAAGAAGCGCCCCAGTTGTTTATAGATTGTACTTTTGAAACGATGGGAGCACTCCAACTCATTGACTATGCTACGGTAAAGCATGCCGAAGGAGATTGGTTGTCCAATTTTGAAGATGCCAATCCATTGGGCAGTTTCAGGGTAAGACAAATGGCCTGGTGGAGATCCCCGGCCATTCCCGCCACTTCACTGGTTATAGGCAACCTTACCCTTGATGACCCTAACCCCCTATTATCTTTTAAATCATTGGCAGGCACCTTACCGATCATGCTGGGCGACCCAATGAAATTATCTCCTGAAAAGAAACAGGAATTAAAAAAATGGGCTGACTGGCTGATAAGAATGCAAAATAAATATGACTATTCCCTGTATCGTCAGGACCTTCCCGGACTCCAGGAACCTGCTGAAGACAGTTGGGATGGCTGGTCAAGGATAAATACGGACACTGGAACTGGAGGCATTATTGGAGTTTTTCGTCAGGGAGGAATTGAAGCGGACAGGAAAATAACCCTGAATGGTTTGGCTCCGGACAAGCAATACATCATACGGCAGGCACCTGACGGAAAAATCTTATACCGACTCGGCGGTAAGGAAATTATGGATACCGGAATTAATGTCCATCTGGAAGATAAATACGATGGCGTTTTAATGGAAATTGAAGGATTATAACAGTCAGTCTGCTCTTAAACATGTTCTTAAAAATGACATTTAAAGAATCATGATCTCAAGCGAAAGTTTTTTAGGCCTATTCAAAAAAGTCGTTTTTATATTTTTACAAGGCACGATCCAAAATTAAAAAAAGATCAGGGCATGATGTTCCCTGACCTTTCAATGATGTGATTATCTATTCGACATATACCTGCTGGTATTTTGGGTATTTTATGGTGTAAGCCAGTTCGATGGTTTTCTGTTTTCCCGGCTCAAGAGCGAATTGCCATTTTAGTTTGCCACTGGGTTCATCACGTTCAGCGTCGGAAATTTTATCGATCATCACTTCGATATCTGCATTCGTAGATACCGGCAATTGATCCAGCAACACCATGTTGATCTTTTGTTGTTTGTTATTTCGAATATTGATGTTCCAAGCCATGGATTCTTCTTTTCGACTACCCAAAAATTTCTTATCTGTAAATTGTTTTTCCTGTTTTCTTTCAACTACGATCCCTTTGTCACGGCCGAGTGAAATGCTGAGGGTGTCTGACAGATTGCGTGCATCGAGTATTGATTTACCGATGTATGTGTCTTCAAAAATGATATTTGCTTCCCCTTCCAGCAAATTGTATTGCGACCAGTCCACGATTCGTGCTACAAGAAATGCCGACTTTTCCACTTTGGGCACGGCATAATATTCAAAATAAGCAGGAACAGCGTAAGTCACCATTTCCACCGTGGTTGACTTATCACCGGATGGAACGGAATAGGCGTTCCTGATCTGAAACTCCACTACCGTATTATTCTGGATCCTGGTCATATCGATTGGCACACCGGATACGCCTCTGATCTTGACTTTTTTGTTGTTTTGTATCGTAACGCCAGAAACCCGTCCTTGTAAGTCATCCTCACTGCTGGTACCGTATGCCGTAACAACCGCTTCGTTCAATTGAGTGACATCGGGACGGAGTTGCACGTTCATCACGCCACTATTTACCGGAAAATCCTGTGACTGATAACCGACGTACGAGATGTTTAAAATCTGGCTTCCATTGGGCAGGGTAATTGAATAATATCCGTTAAGATCCGTTACCGTGCCAACGGTAGTTCCTTTGATCAGTACATTCACCCCGGGCAATGGATCACCATTTTCGCCGGTAATGATGCCTGTTACCTGATTGATATCCGTATCGTACGATGGTGGCAATAAATTGTACCCCAGTAAGTAGGGTTTTAATTCCGGTGCAACATTCGATCGGTCCGGCTCTGCCGAAGTGATGGTCAATTGAACATTATCCCAGTCGACATTGGTATTTTGATAAATATTGGCCTTGTAAACCAGTGCCATTGGTTCATCAATACTTGCGACACGGATATCGTAAGAAGGATACCAACCTGTATTCTTTACAAAATAGCTGATATCAAAATCGGCCTTTTGCGCCATATTTGTTTCAATGGTTACCAGGATTTCCCCGGAAGGTAGTTCATGGTGCTCGTTTAGATTCTTTAGTTGTTGTTCCAGATTTGACTTTTCCTCCTCGAATTGGGCTATCGCCTTTTTATGTTCGATTTCTTTAAGCTTTATTTCCGTGATCTGCTGTTTGTAAAAATCGACTGCCTGCTGCAATTGTGATACCTGCACACCGCCGTTTTCACTCCCGATCTTGCTGTTGAGATTTAGAAATTTGAGTTGTTCCGCCTGAATATCCAACCGGGTATGCTCTAATTTTAACTGATCATCCAGATCCTTGATCTGAGCATCGAGCTTCGTAGCAGTCTCCGATCTCTCCTGTTTGTTCAAATAATCAAATTGATGGTTGACGGAAAGAATGGTGACATGAGCCGGGGTTTTTACCCGGATGCTTTGGGCATCTATATAGGGCGAAAGTTTGCCAAATTTAATAATGGTTTTCCCGGCATTGACGGTCGTGGAAGCTTTACGGTTGATCTGCGCCCCTTTTTTAAAAATAATCACGGATTTAATATTGGTGTTTACACTTTTCTGGGGACTTTCCGCTGCTTTTGTTCCGTGAATGATCAGCATCATCGCCAGTAGTATTAATATCTTTTTCATAGCATTTCGCATTTTGATTTACTATGATGATGCATCTACCCATTGAATTCCATAAAACACGAAGATTTTTTTCAGTGAAAGGTGTATCGAAAATAAAAACCAGCAAATCGCCAAAATATAAAAGACTGGAATAAAACGGATAATGTTTTACGTCCACTTAAAGTTTAAAGGCAATTTTATGTCTCTCCGGAAATTTACTTTATCGGCAAGCCGGCTGTTGTGAATTTTCCGGTTACTCAATAACTATGCTCATCGAGATGCACTTTTCCCTTGAAAGTCCAAAAAACAAAAGTAGTGTAAGCTGCAACCAAAGGAACGCCAATGGCGGCAATGATCAGCATAATGCCAAGGGACTTATCGGAGGAAGCGCTATTGTAGATGGTGAGATCATAAGATGCATTGATGCTTGAAATGACAATCACCGGGTACAATTCAATGGCTACCAGAATTAACAAAAAACTCATGGCCAGTGTGGAAGACAAGAATGCCAATAGATATTTCCGTTTTGCCACCTGACGGGTGATACTGGCAATGGCAAAAATTGCCAACAATGGCAATATGAACAACTCGGGATCATTTTTGAAATCGTCGGAAAGTTGTGGCATATAGATCAAAGTATACATGGTTGTCACCAGGTAACTCATCACGAAAAATATGGTGGTATTTTTAGTAAGGACGGTCAGTTTTGCATACAGTCTGTTCTCTGTTTTCATTACCAGGTAAATGGCCCCGTGCATCATAAACAAAGCCAGGGTAGTAATAGCGACCATAATGGAATACGGATTAAAAAAATCGCTAAAAGAGCCCACAAAATTGTGATCCTTATCAATAGGAATACCATGTAAAATATTGCCCAATACCAGGCCAAGCAACAAAGCAATAATAATGCTCGATACAGAGAAAGAAACGTCCCACATTTTGCGCCACCAGTTCATGGTTTCTTTGCTGCGAAATTCTATCGATACTGCCCTGAAAATCAAAGCCACCAAAAACAACATGAAAGGAATATAAAATGCAGAAAAAACCGAGGCGTACACAACCGGAAATCCGGCAAAAAGGGCCCCACCACCAATGACGATCCAAACTTCATTTCCATCCCAGACCGGTCCAATGGCATTGAGGGCAATTCGCCTGCTCTCTTCCTTTTTTAAAAACAGATGTAATGCCCCGACGCCGAGATCAAATCCGTCCAGAATTGCATAACCGGTAAATACGCCTCCAATAACCAGAAACCACCACGTAGGATAATCGATGCCCAAGAATGTCGTCATAATTAAATTTATATTTGTTCTGCCATTTTTTCCTGCCTGGGCCTATGTTCGATGTACTCGGTGAAATGCGGCCCATTTTGAATTTTCTTATTGAGTAAATAGATAAATAACAGGAACAACAACGTGTACACAAAAGTGAATAAGATCAAAGAAAAAACGATCTGATGCGCCTGCACCATTTTTGACAATCCTTCAGACGTTTTTAACAATCCATACACAATCCAGGGTTGCCGGCCTACTTCGGCTGAGATCCATCCAACCTGATTGGCAATTTGCGGCAACAACACCGACCAGGCAAACAAAATCATCAGCCACCGGTGTTCAAAGAGTTTACCCCGCCACCATAGGAAGGAAGCAAAAAGAGTGAGTGCAATCAAAATGATGCCAATGGCTATCATAAGATGATACGTCTGAAAAACAAAATTCACTGCGTGAGGGCGTTCACCGTATGGAAAAGCATTGAGCCCTAAGATTGGTGTTTTAAAATCTCGATGGACTAAAAATGTTAAAAATCCGGGAATAGCCAGACCATGCACCTGCTGGTTTTCCTGATCCACCCAACCAAATAAATACATATCAGCCACTTTCAGGCTGTCATAATGTCCTTCGAAAGAAGCCAGTTTCTCCGGTTGATTGCGGGCAACGCCATCGGCAGAAATATGCCCTGTAACCAGTTGAAGCAAGGCGGAAACTGTAGCAACAACCAACGCGATCTTAAAGGCTGGTTGAGCAATTTCCACATATCGTTTCTTGAGCAGGTAATAGGCATTGACACTCAGTACTAAAAAAGAACCCGCCAGAAATGATCCGACCAACACATGGGCCAACCGTTCTACCGATGAAGGGTTGAAAACCATAGCCCAAAAATCAGTGATCTCCGCACGGGCTTCCAATCCATGACCCACAATATGATATCCTGCAGGGGTTTGCATCCAACTGTTGGCCACAACAATCCAAATGGCAGAAAATATGGAACCAAATGCTACACCGATAGTCGCAATAAAATGGACGGTAGGTTTCACTTTATTCCAGCCAAATAACAAAATCCCCAGGAAACCCGATTCCAGTGCGAAGGCAAAAATACCCTCTGCTGCCAAAGCACTGCCAAAGATGTCCCCGACATACTTGGAATAAGAGGCCCAGTTTGTTCCAAATTCAAATTCCATCACAATCCCGGTGGCCACCCCTACACCGAAGATAATGGCAAATATTTTTACCCAGAAACGTGTCATTTCCTCATATAATTTTTTCCGGGTCTTTAAATATTTCCACTCCATGATGACCAGGATCACTCCCAGGCCAATGCTCATCGGTGGGTAGATGTAATGAAATGCTATGGTAAATGCAAACTGAAGGCGTGCCAGAATTTCAGTGCTCATAATTGAATAAGGATTGATCAAAAAGTATATGCAATATTAACTCTACAATACCTAAAAAGATTCACCGGAGTCCGTAAAATTTTAATCTATCACAGCAAATTAATATTGGGCATTTTAAAATGAATTCCCCCTGAAATGATTCCTCGCCAACGTTTTCTCAAATCAGTTAACTTTTTTAATTTACATTGGATTGGTTTTTCCGAAGGATGAAGGTGCGATTAGGAATTGCCACTTAAAACAATTTTAAGCATGAAAAATATTTTGTTAGCCGGAGCAACAGGATATGCCGGTGGATACATTTTAAAAGCATTAAAAAACCAGGGCTATCACGTTCGCGCTTTAAGCCGGGAAAAATTAAACAGTGACAAATTAAAAATCGCAGATGAAATTTTCATTGGTGAGATAACGCAGCCTGAAACTTTATCAGGATGTTGCGATCATGTTGAGTGTGTCATTTCTACTGTGGGCATTACCAAACAGAAAGATGGCCTGCAATATATGGATGTCGACTACCAGGGAAATGCTAATCTTCTGAATGAGGCCCTCAAAAATGGTGTAAAAAAATTCATTTATATCGCATCTTTGAACGCCTATTCGATGGCCACACTTAAAATGATCGAAGCAAAAGAAAAATTCGTTCTTCGGCTAAACTGTTCTCCAATCCAATCAGTTATCATTCGACCATCGGGATATTTTTCAGACATCGAAGAAGTTATGCACATGGCGCAAAAAGGCACTGTCTGGCTTTTTGGTGACGGAAATGCCCAAATCAATCCAATTCATGGAGCCGACCTCGGGATGATTTGCACCAAAGCCATCTCCAGTGAGTCAAAGGAATGGAATATCGGAGGTCCTGACACCTTTAATTATAATGAAATTGCAGCATTGGCATTTGATGTTTTAAACAAAAAACCAAAAATCAAAAAAATTCCGCTCTGGGTACGCCATACAATTCTAAAATTGATGCGCACTCTGACCAGTTCCAAAACCTATGGCCCCATCGAATTCTTCATGACTGTATTAACCCTGGACATGGTTGGTGAAAATGTCGGAACCCATCATCTGGCTGATCATTTCCGCGCTATGGCTACAAATAAATCATTACTAACAAATTAACCACATCAAATTATATGATGTTGCATCTCTGATGTACTTGAATATCTATTCAAATATTTGGTTTAATTTTATGGCATGGATGGCCAAAAGATTATTCTCGTAGATGAACAAGACAGACAGATCGGGCTGGGTGAGAAAATGCAAATTCACCGGGAAGGTATACTTCATCGCGCATTTTCAGTTTTTGTGCTGAATAAAAATCAGGAGTTGCTGCTACAACAACGTGCTGCAGGAAAATATCACTCCGGCGGACTTTGGTCGAATACATGCTGTGGTCATCCGTCTCCGGGTTTGTCCTTACAAAAATGTGCGCAACAAAGATTGATGGAAGAAATGGGAATTTTTGTTCCGCTTCAATGGCTTTTCAGCTTCCGCTACAAAACCGAATTCAACAATAATCTGATCGAAAATGAACTTGACCATGTACTGCTTGGAAAAACTGATCAGAAACCTGAACCGGATTTAAATGAAGTAAGCAGTTGGAAGTGGTTATCATTGGCTGCAATTAAGACTGATTTGAATGTCAATCCGAAAAACTATACGTACTGGTTTAGTACTGTATTTAACCGGTTTTATGATGAATATTCCCGAAAACAGTCTTAATTCCAGCGCATGTAAATATTTTTGATGAGGAAATTGCAAACTCACATATATGAATTTCTTCAATAAACTATTATCTTCATTCGTTGATTAAATCATGCAACAATTGATTTTTTATCCATATTGATCTATACAATGAAAAAATATTTTTTGGTTTTTTATGCTTCAATGACCGTGGGAACAGCATTTTCCCAGGATTTTTCTGGTTTGAAAGATTTTAAATTTATCAATAAAGAACAGTACAAGGAACAGGAATTGACGGTGTTGCAATGCACGGATTATATATTGTCAACACCGGTGGACAAACCCGATCCGGACCGTCAGGCAGCATTTCAATTTATCTATCAATGGCTGAACGGCACACCGGATTATAAATTCCCTATGGAGCCTTTTGCTTTGGAAATGACCCGAAACCGACCCGATCTTCTCACTATCTACCTCACATCCATGGCTGAAACGGTGCTCAAAAACAGGGGAATTGCCAAAGACCCCAGGGCCATGCAGTTGGCTTCTGTTAAAAAATTTATTCAATATTGTGAGGACAGGACCCATGGCGTCAGGTCCAGTAGCTATCTGAAAAAATTGTTAAAAGCCAATGACGCTGGTGAACTGGAAACATTCCTGGGCATTTGATCATGCTGGTTGTTTTATTGCAAAATTTCCAGGAAAACCAGGATAAGCATCCTTGCCTCTATAAAAATTAACCTTTGGCCAATGCTCAATATGTTCGGGCTTTCTATTGAAAATTTATTCCTGGGACTTCTTGCCCCCGCTGGTAAACAGACCTTCCAGCAATTTGTACAACAATGGAATAATTGCTGCACTGGTGGCCAGGATACCTTGCAGCCGGTTGATAAAGCTTTGTTCTGAAAATGCCAAAAATGCAAAAATTGCCAGTATGATGGTGATGAGGATCGCCCGGTAATTGTGCCATTTTCCGCGATGTTTAAATTCCCTTTCCAGCATCAGTGCTTCTTCATTTTTCACAGAGTCGAGAATAAAATTACCAAATCCTTCATTGGCCGGGGCCAGTTTTTCACTGGCCGTAATGATCCCCTTTTTCAATAAATTCCGAATGACCAGGATATTTTTGGTATTGACCAATCCATTCTGACAGATATCCAGCATCACAATTTTCTGACTTCGCGATAAACTGTTCCAAAGTGCCTCGTAATGCAGATTAGCCAATTCGTGCTGCGACCAGTCCTTTTGCCATTGCTCATTGAAGGTCTTTGCCGATTGAATAGCCTCAGTAGTTAAACGTTTCATCTCTTCCTCATAATTCTCCTGATGTTCTATACCGGAAAAATCAAATTCATCGGGATATACCAAATGATAAAAATTATGAAATAAATTCTCCCACCTGCTAATCATCAATTCTAATTGTAACACCTGGGCAGAGTTTTTCTTATTTTCACGAATGAGATCGCGATAGAATTCATAAATATATTCAGTACCCACATTAATGCTTACCACCAATTTCATTTTTCCATGACTCAGCAGTTTTTCCATGGCTGCAAGCTTCGTTGAGCACAAATTATTATCTCCAATATTTTCTTCCAGGCCTTTTATCAACACCACTTTGATAGAATTTCCCTCAAATACATGTTCGATTGCTTCACCAAAAGACGGATCCAGAAAATCGATGATATGATACGATTTGTTATACCCATGGTTGAGGACCTGAAAAACATAATGCAGATGACCATCATTGGGAACCCCTTCAACAAGCAAATGACGGTTACTCTTCAGCAATTTTTGGAGATCATACTTCACCCGGCTTCCTTCAAACCGGTTTAAAAAAGTGAGCCCAAAGACTTTATCTATGACAAAAAACACCATGCCAATTCCTACGAAAAGCAGGGCTATAATCATCAGCCAGAATAACATTCCCCCGAACCTAAATTCACCATTCCCGATGATATAAGGTAAGTGGTAGTGGCGGAGTTCAGAAATCATGGTTGCAAATTCATTATCATCATTGAAAGGATTTAGCGTGGAAACCTGAAACTGCAATTTTTCCTCATTTCTGTTCCAATATATGTTTTTGAATTTTGATGGATCGTGCAGAAAACTTCTAAGCCTTTCGTCATAGTTGCTGAAAGCTGGTCGGGTAGATCGATAAATTTGTTCTGAAAAATCCGTCATCAAAGGATCTCCATGTAAAAGTGAATCTTTTATACTAAAAGAAGAGGAATCATAAAAACCAGCATAAATGCCACGATTGAGTTGGTATTTAAATTTTTGTTCCGGTAGTTGATGCTTTTTCCATTGTTCAACCAGCTTTTTTTTACGCGCCAGGTACTGCTGAACAACACTCATCTGACGGCTTTGAAGCCACAGTTGATTTTCATCCTGACTGATAACTTTCAATGAAGTTAAGGTCGTGAGCACACCAATAGACATGATCCAGATGAATACAAATCCGAGGTAATAACTGGAAAATGCTTTTTTTACAGGGATAAATACCGGTAGCTTAAATTCACGAAATCGCACCAGGAACAGGAAATCTGCCAGGGCTGAAACAATCAGAATGACAAGGAATAACCCATTAAATCCTGATATTAC
This sequence comes from uncultured Cytophagales bacterium, assembly GCA_963711495.1. Taxonomy (GTDB): domain Bacteria; phylum Bacteroidota; class Bacteroidia; order Cytophagales; family Cyclobacteriaceae; genus CAVQEK01. The sequence continues at coordinate 1,395,706 of CAVQEK010000013.1, read as the reverse complement.
TGCCAATACAAACATGATGAGTACCAAAATTAGTTTTGGTAAGATGGTTGGTTTAATGTCAAATTTACGGGAGCTTTTGTTGAGTATGACCAGACTTAGATAGTTGTAAACAGAAATATATACGGAAACCAGGATATTGAATTTTAATGTTTCCCCGATATCAACAACATGATAAAAATGGATGAACTGGATAATAACTACCGCTGAATTGAGAAGAAGTAAATAGAAATAAAGCAACCTGTTTTCTTTGATTGGTCGAAGCCAGTCTATGATACTCGAATTTTTTTCATATTTCCCCAATAATCTCATTACGACCCAGATTAGGGAAAAAACAACAACAAGAACAAATAGATTCGTAAGAAGAAACAGGAAAGTATAGTTGATGATCCGCGCATTCTTTTCTCTTGACAATTGTTTGTCATAAAACGTGACCAGGAAAAAAGGCAGATCTTTGAGCGGGGCCACATAAGCCTTATAACTCTGCTCATTATAATCAATATTTATCCATTCAGCTACCCGGTTATCGATGCTTACTTTTAGCCTCAAGTTCGTGTCCGTTTCATCTATTAAATTTTCCATCAGATTTTTCCGCGAGTCGGAATGAAAAATGACCGATCCATTATTGTCGATGACAGCAAAACCGAAACCTTCAGGCAAAATCGTATTCATAACAGCGGTCAAGGGTGCCGTGATGGCTGCCACGGCAAAGCATTTGGAGGAATCACCATTTATTTCGTCTGCTGTCACCGAAATAGCGGCTTCACCGGTACCCTTACTCCAGGAGTAAATGGATTGAATATAAAAGTTTTTCAGGCCTCTCCGTGCGTAGTGCCAGCCCAAGTGGTCATTGACAATACTGAAGTAATCGCGGTAATTCAGGTTGTACAGGCGTGAATCTAATTTCTCATCATTAAAATCGTAGGAAATGAACTGTTGCACCATTCCATCTTTGTTGATGAAGAGAAACTCATTAATGTTTGGATAGCTATTTAACTTGTATTCGGGTGAATTTGGATCGAAGACAAACGTATGCTTTGCGAGTTGCGTTTGGTCACAAATTAATTTTTCAACCTTAAAATCCACCATTTCATTAATGATAGAATCCAGTTCCACATCGAGATTTGCTGAAATGTGTTCCGAAAGTGTTTTTAATTCTTTTTCCGACTTTTTATTTTCATTCACGAGGTGTTCATAGGCATTCAACAAGATAAGGACAAGTAAACTTCCTCCCATAATGAGCGTGAGTGATACCTGAACTGCATCTGATGTTTTGAGTCTTTCGTATCTGTTGATCAGAAAAAGTTTGAATAATGGCATATTGATCAGCAGGAAAATGATGATCACAATGCCAGCGAAAAAGAGGTGGGGATTGATCTGTCTGGCTTTTTTTACCATGACATCACTTCGGACCAATCCTGCGAGATAGTAGACGTGCTGACCCAGGACAATAGGCTGAATGAATACACGATAGGATTGATCCTGAAGTTCAATGTTAATTTGGAATGCCCCTGGATTTTTAGATATTAATTGGTTTATAGTATCCAGTTCATTCAGTTGGTAATTCTGCGGTCCGAAAACATAAAAGGTTTTTGTGGAATCAAAGAGTGCGATAGAGGTAAAAAAGTCATCATACTTCACATTGGACATGAACGTATTGATATCGATCTTTCCGCCATAGGTATCAATGTTTTCGTTGGTTAGGGAATCGAATTTCTCACTGCACTGTTCATGTTTCGCATTCAGAACACTGTCTTCGGGATATTGTCTGAAATAATAGATCTTGCCGTCTTCAGGATCTTCATAAAGAGGCGATTGATTTAATGAGGAATTAAGTTTGTTTTTTTGCTTATAAACCGCCTTGATTTCCGGATTCAGGAATCCTTCATTGACCATTCTACAGAAGCTGATCTCGGTAATACTTCGGTCATAATTGGTCTTTTTTTCATTGATATTTCTTTCAATATTGTTCAAAATACGGTATGCCTTTCTGACCAGTTTATCTTCTTTGGATTGGACAATCACCAGAAAATAATACGCGAAAATGAAGAGAATAATGATGGCGACTGATAAAAACAGCCATGACCGGTTAGCGCTGGTCCTGCTTGCTATCATTCCAATATGTGTTGGTAGTTGCAATTAATTTAAGGAATTATTCCATGAAATAGGATTGAACCATCGATAATTATTTTGGGAAGAGTTCCATCCCACCGGTTTTTAGAACCACCAGAGGTTCCGGGTGACCAATTGGGAGATGCCGAATTTTAAGATATGCTTTGTTGGGTAACTATTCGTTTGCCAGTGTCCTTAAATTAGGAACTGAACACATATCATTCGCATCGCGATAATCAACTTCCTGCACTGCGCCAGGGATGGTGAAATGATAATACTTACCGGTGATCATCCCTCTGACGGAAAGACTACTCTTTCCCATGTATTGAAAGTGCACCGGTTTGCTTTCACTTCTTAGCATATTTGCATTTTGAAAGGATGGCATGAAACGCCATACTACTTCCAGCATTTTTCTTTCTATGGGGTTGTGTTGGTAGGTTTCAACGGTCTTCATAATACACTTGGAGTTTGGGGTTCTTTTCTTATGATTTCATGGTTGATCAATTCATTCTTTAAAATTGCTTGTTAAAAGGCCAGGTTTTTGAAAGTAGACCATAGCCGGACATTTTTGAACTGAGATTATTAGTAATAGGCTAATTCACCAGAAAGGGTTGGGGTGTCAAAAACCGGCATGGTAAGTAGTCAGGCTAAACTCTTGTGATTATTAATAACCAAGATCCGGGAATTGACACCTTTACCTTTTTCTGTAGTATTCAGTTGTTCTTTTATGTAAAAAGATTGACATGGTAACCCCGGAAGAAGGTTTTTTTAAAAATGACTTGTGGGGCCGTAAATTAAAAGGTTGTTGTGCAAACTCATTATTCCCTCGGTGGAGGTACTTTTCTGAATTGTTCAACAACCTTCTCAGGCATTTGAATAAAATTTATGTATGCCGAACCAGTTAAGTTTTTATCATAAATCCACGGTGCCAGTCAGTCTAATGTCTCTGGAAGAACTGCCAATTATTATTTCGAAAGTCCCTGGCTCTAATGTCCATTTCATATTATCTTCATCATAAAATGAAAAGGCTTTTTCATCCAGATTAAAGGTGACGGTAGTTGTCTCGCCAGCCTTCAAATTTACTTTTGAAAACGCCTTCAGTTCTTTGGCTGGCCTTTCTACTGAAGCCTCCACATCATGCACGTACAACTGGACTGTTTCTTTCCCGTCAATACTGCCAACATTCCTCACATCAAGGGAGACCGAAACATTGGGAGAACCATCAGCGGATTTTGATATATTGATGTTGGAATAAGCAAATTGCGTGTAGGACAGACCGTGACCAAAGCAAAATAAGGGTTCTACTTTTTTGGTATCATAATAGCGATATCCTACAAATATGTCATCGTAATAATTGACGACGCCATCTTTCCCCGGGTATTCCCCCAGCACCTGATCCGGTGAGTCTGATAATTTTTTGGGAAAAGTCATGGGCAATTTACCCGAAGGATTCACCTTACCCAGTACTATTTCTGCCAATGCATCACCCCCTTCCATGCCGGGGTACCAGGCTTCCAAAATGGCAGGGACCTGATCTACCCACTGCGTCATATCTACTGCGCCACCTGAAATAAGGACTACAATAGTTTTTGGATTCGCCGCCACCACTGCTTTAATCAATTCATTCTGGTGAAACGGCAACTGCATGTCTGGTCGATCAACACTTTCCGCATCATAAGCATTATCATTCCAGGCATCTGTATATCCATGCACTAAACCACCAACGATGATAGCCACATCTGCCTCCTTGGCCATGGCCACTGCCTCGCTGATCATTTGAGTGTTGTCAACTGGATTTTTGCTAATTTTATATCCTTGAGAATAGGAAACTGAGATCTGGTTTCCTGTCATCTTTTTGATGCCTTCCAGTGGTGTAACCTCATATTTGGCGCGTACTTGAGAACTTCCACCACCCGCTGCTTGCCGGCGGATGGCATTTTCACCAATTACAGCAATTTTTTTAAGATTGGAAGCATTTAATGGCAACGTATGATTATCGTTTTTGAGGAGTACAATGGCCTCTTCGGCAATTTTTTTAGTGATTTCCTGATGTCCTGGCGTATTGAAGGTTCCTTTTTGACGTTCACCAATTTTTTTTGTCCAGAACATCACCCTTAAGATTCTTTTCACTTTGTCATCGATAAGGGTTTCATCAACGCGACCCGACCTGACCATAGCCAGCAAAGAATCAGCCATGAAGAATTTATTATAATCCGGATTGGGCAACATAGAAAGATCAGTACCCATTTCAAGGTCCGTGCCATACACGGCTGCCTGGAAAGTGTCGTGAACTGCTCCCCAATCTGAAATGACGGCGCCTTTAAATCCAAGCTGGTCCTTGAGCACTTTATTGATCAAATACTCATTGTGGGTGCAAAACTGGCCCCGGAATTTGTTGTAAGCGCCCATCAAAGTGTAAACACCACCATCCTTTACGGCAGCAGCAAATCCTGGCAGATAAATTTCCCGAAATGCCCGTTCACTCATTTCCACATCAATGCTGCCTCGCTGAGTCTCTTGATTGTTGGCGATATAATGTTTGACACACGCTGCAACTCCCTGGTCCTGCACGCCTTTAATATACTCCGGAGCCATTTGGGAAATCAGGTAAGGATCTTCACTCATATATTCAAAATTACGTCCGTTCAGTGGGGTGCGAATGATGCAAATCCCGGGACCAAGAATGACATCCTTGCCCCGAAAGTTGGCTTCGCTTCCAAGAACAGAACCAAATTGATAACCCAAATCAGGATTCCAGGTTGAAGCCAGTGCTACACCTACCGGCAGATAAGTGGCTGAATCCGTACCATCATTATCCTGAACCCAGTCACGACCGTGTTCCATGCGAACACCATGTGGGCCGTCTGACATCACCAACTCCGGAATTCCCAGTCTTTCTACGCCACCACTGGTGAATGAAGAACTGGCGTGAACCATATGGACCTTCTCTTCCAAAGTCATTTGGTTTATCAGGGAATCGATTTTTTGCTCCGTTGATTCCTGAACAACGCCTTCTTTTTTTTGAGGGTTACAGGAAAATATCAACACCACATAAATGGGCGTTATTAGCAGATGGTGTAGTATGTTTTTCATAAAAATGGGTTTTAAAGTAAAAAAATTCCTCAACAATATTAAGGCAGATGAATACAATATAAAAATGACTTTTAACAGTAATTTAAGAGGATATTCAAATTAATCCTATTTCATGTCTAATGGAATGATGGTTTTTTAACTGCAATAATTCCAATTTAAAATGTGAAATGGCCATTTAAACAACACAAGAGTATCTTCATAAGGTTTTATTGGAATGACTTTTTAATCAAATTTATCAAATAAAACCTGAATAATTTGATGGATACCAGGGAGACAAAAATTGACTGAGCAAATTTTTCAATTCAAACGGGCTATATTTACAATTCCTCCGTTTGGTTAACGCTTAAATTTTTTAAAATGAATCGAAAACTTCTACACACCATGAAGAACCTGATCTTTTTATTCCGGCTAATTCTTGGGTTTTTTCTAATAGCTGAATCAACACAAGCCCAGAACCAATATGAACTGAATAGCGGTTGGAAATGCCGTAAAGCCAGTGAGGTATCACAAAGTGGTGAAATGCTTTCCAATCCAAATTTCGATATTTCTTCCTGGATGGAAGCAGTGGTACCCGGAACAGTGCTCACGACCCTGCTGAAAAACAAAAAAATTCCTGATCCTTTCTACGGAATGAATAATGAAGAGATCCCGGATATCGGTACCGTTGGCCCAGAATACTATACTTACTGGTTTACAAAAGCATTTCAAGCGCAAAGACCAGGAAAAGATGAGGAAGTATGGCTGAATTTTCGCGGTGTTAACTACAGTTGCGATGTTTTTCTTAATGGACACAAATTGAATCAAGAAAGACATTACGGTATGATGTTGCGACAACACTATCGCATCTCTCAGTTCTTAAATAATGCGGGCAATAATCAACTGGCCGTCATTGTATTTCCACCCGATCCTCCGGGTGATGTGAGCCATAGCGGGCAAGGTGGCGACGGTACTATCGCTAAAAATGTGACCCATCAATATGTGGCAGGTTGGGACTGGATCCAACCTGTCAGGGACAGAAATACCGGAATCTGGGATAAAGTATTTCTGGAAAAAACAGGTAGTGTGAATATTAAAAATACACACATTGTAACTAGGGTACCCGGTAAAAGATATCCCGATCAACCCCAGGGACCTGCCATAATTGAAGTATCTGCCGAGCTGGAAAACCCGGCTGGAAAAACTATTCGTGGTGATCTGCGATATGAAATAGCGGGAAAAACTATTTCAAAGACCGTTGACGTCCCCGCGCATTCCACCGTTGAAATATCCGTTCCCTCATTCGAATTTCAAAACCCGAAACTATGGTGGCCAAACGGTTATGGTCCACAGAATCTGTACAGCCTAAACCTGAAATTCGTAGAAAATGGCAATAAACTCAGTGATGAGGAACAGGTCCGATTTGGCATAAGAGAAATACAGCGGACATGGAACCCCTTTACGCGCAGCATGCAAATTAGTGTAAATGGCCAAAAGATCTTTATCAAAGGCGGAAACTGGATCATTTCTGATGCCATGTTGCGCTTTTCCCCTCAGCGATATGACGCCGAGATCAGGTTTCACCGCGACATGAACTTAAATCTGATCCGCATTTGGGGTGGCGCCATTATAGAACGGCCCGAATTTTACGAAGCCTGTGATCGATATGGCTTGCTGGTCATGCAGGATTTCGGGTATTCAGGTGACTGCAACGGTCGTTGGCTGGATCCTAAGAAGAAAGACGACCAATGGACCAGAAGGCAATATCCAGATGACCATAGATTGGCAATTGAAACAACAGCAGATCAGATTAAAATGATCCGGAACCATCCTTCATTGGCTTTTTGGTGTGGCGGAAATGAAATTACTCCACCAAAGGACATCCTTTTGGCCATTAAAGATACTTTGCTGCCACAACTGGATGGCACACACTGGTTTATTGAATATTCCAATTATGATAGCATGTCCTATAATACATTGGGCGGCAATGGTGATGGTCCGTACGGTATTCAACCATTGGAGGTTTTCTGGAATCACAGAACTTTCCCGTTTAATTCGGAGATCGGTTCTGTTGGTACCGGTGATTATGAATCGTTAAAAAGGTTTATTCCCCAGGACCACTTGGTTCCGCCAGGCCAATACAACGACACCACCCAAACCGGGCCATTTTCCCGTTATGCGCATATAGATCCGCTTTGGAGATATCACAAATATATCGGCTATGGAAATTTCATCGATACGTATGGAAAACCTGTAGACGTTAAAGATTTCGGAATCAAAGCCCAATTGGTAAATTACGACCAGTATCGTGGCCTGATCGAAGGATTCAGTGCCCATATGTGGGAATGGTATACCGGAGTGATTATTTGGAAAACTCAAAATCCCTGGACAGCCCTGCGGGGGCAGATGTACGATTATTACCTCGATCCCAACGCCTGCCTGTACGGACTGCACCAGGGAAGCGAGCCGCTCCACATTATGTGCGATATCACCGATTATGATGTTTATATCGTCAACAATACTTTCATTGGTCACGATAATCTGATGATGCAGGTGAAGGCATATGACATGAAAGGCACGTCAACAATGCTCTCCCAAATTTTTTGTTATGTATTGCCAACCAGTGCAAAAAAATACATTACTCTAGGGTCAAGAATAAAAAGGATGCAAGCCAATGATGGTCTGTTCCTGTCCTGTAAATTGCTGGATACAGATCAAAAAATTGTTAGTGAAAATCTGTATTGGCTGCCCGACTCCACAGGTAATTATAGCGGGCTTCAGCAAATGCCAGAAGCAAAGATTAGGGCAAAAGCCAGTGAGACAAGTCCGGGTAAAATAGATGTTAACATTGAGAATGCCCAAGATAATCCATTGGCCTTCTTTATACGCATATCGCTGATCGATCCAAAAAATCATGAACGTTTTCTTCCGGCATTCTATTCCGATAATTATATTTCAGTAGAACCAGGTGCCCATAAAACAGTAACCGTTGAATATACCCCGGAGAATGGTCAACCAACAAATCTTTTAATTGGAATTGAAGGCTGGAATGTGGAAAATCAATATTTACCCATAGAGTAAAAGGATTTGATATAAAACGACATGCACATTACACATTCTTACTGGTTAACAGCACCTTCAACCGGCTTATTGCACCATTTTAATTGTTGAATGAATGATTAACATTTTCGATGTTGATATGTTTTTATTGGTGAAATCAACAAACGTTCTATCATCAAGGAGGAGACAAAATTTTGGAACTGAAACAATTCAAGACTTTATCTGACAAGTTAAAAAACAGCCCGCTAATGCCGGTACTATTTATCGGACATGGCAATCCAATGAACGCGATCCTGAATAATGAATTCACCAGGAGCTGGGGTGAACTGGGTAAAATATTGCCAAAACCCCAGGCAATACTTACGATTTCGGCACACTGGCTTACACCAGGGCGAACGATGGTTACGGCAATGGAAAAACCCAAAACCATTCATGATTTTATGGGATTTCCCCAGGAATTGTTCCAGCAGCAATACCCTGCACCCGGCAGTCCGCAGTTGGCTCAGGAAACCATCAAGCTGGTTCGCAGGGTGCATCTGGAAAGTGACCATCAGTGGGGCCTCGACCATGGGACTTGGTCAGTTTTATTGCCAATGTTCCCCAATGCCGACATCCCTGTATATCAATTGAGTTTGGACTATTCCAAAGATCTGCAGTTTCATTTTGATCTTGGAAAAGAACTGGAAAAATTAAGAGAAAAAGGCGTTTTAATCATTGGAAGTGGCAATATTGTTCACAATCTCCGTGCTCTGTCTTTTGATAGCCCCCCATTTGACTGGGCCGAGGAATTTGACGCAAAAATAAAAGGCTTTATTGACGACCGGAATTTTAAGTCTGTAATCCAATATCATCAACTTGGCCGTGTTGCCCAACTTGCGCAACCCACCCATGACCATTTCCTGCCACTGCTCTATTCGCTGGCTTTAAAAAGCAATAAGGAGAATTTAAGTTACTTCAATGAATCTTTCGATCTGGGTTCAATTTCGATGCGCTCATTTGTAATTGCCTAAAATTAAATATCCCTAACGGACGGTATTGAAATTACAATAATCCGAGAAATTCCAGAATCCCACTTTTGTTTTGCTCAAAATACTCTTCGGCATATTGCTTCATGGCCAAAAGCAAATCCTTGCGCTTTACATCCATCCCGATGTTTTTATCTTTAATGAGATCAGGTGCTTCCTCGCGATCGAAAAATAATTGGATACGCAAGTACTGGTGGTCATCCAGCAATTGGTCGAGATAGTACAACGATGTTTGCATATTGGTTTCAGTAAGCATATCAGGAAGGTATTTTATCCATTGAAAATTACCCCAGTCTCCTTTACCGATCTTATTTTTCGGAATAAAATTCATATTGGAGGTTCCGGTTCCCAAAGATAATATATGGACATCCGACAGTTTATATCCCAAACCTCTGTTTTTACCATCAGGGTACCGGTGATTGATACCATCGTTTCGTTTATTGATGGCAAAAGCGATGGCGGCCATGGCCGGATTATGCAATGCCACAGCACCGTCGATATGATTTTGATAAATGGGAAAATATGTGGGTGCCGCAGAAGTCATCAACGCGAGATCGGTCAGTTTAACTTCTTTATCGCGTATAAATCCGGAATGGTAAATAACCGGTTTAAAATTAACCGATTTGCCATTTTCCTGAGGATTGAGATGGAAAGAACATACCATCAGGTCTTTCCGGATGCCATGAAGGTTATAGGTATCGCCAAGCGTTTTATTACCAAACAGGTTCTTCAGGATCTTTTTAAATCGACGATTGGAATAATCAGCGCCTATGTTTTTACCAAACATATCTCGAATATCATCGGCAATGTTGTCATAGAAAATATCATCAGCTTTATCCAGGTAGAGATTTATCATGTCACCGGTGGAAATACCGTTGGCATAACCAATGGCCAGGATGCCTCCTGTAGAAGTTCCGGCAAGAAGATCGAAAATTTCGAAAGGTTGTTTGCCCGTTTCTTCGAAGATGCAGTCAATGATAGTGGCGGGAATAATGCCTCTGGTGCCACCACCATCGATAGAAAGAATTTTTATTTTCGCCATTTTATTGGATTTGACCCCATTAAAACTTGATCGTTATTCATTAAAAGTGCTAATCGAATTGTTCTTTAAAATATTAGACAATATATGCCTGAACGGCCATCATATTCAATATAGGCTCAAGTTCGAGATGTTTTTAACGTACAATCCTTCAATCTATTCACCGGATCACATTGATATTTGGATTTGTCTTAAACTGATTTCCGGATTTTTAAAAAGTCATTGAAATGACCGTAAAAAGCAATGCTTTCGGTGACAGAATTTAAAAAAAATATACGTGAATTACGAGTAATTATACCAAAACAAAAAAGCTACCCGATGAGAGTAGCTTTCAAATTCAATAGTGGTTATATTAAATAATATCAGTCAGGCTGCCGGATTTTAAAATACCGGATCATGTTGGACAATAACTCCCATAGATGTTCGTAAGGAATGATCTCCATTTCCACATAAGCGTCACCGACAATCTGTGCTTCGCTGAGTTTATTGGTCAGGTATCGACTTTTTATCTGGATCATTTTCGGATCCATCTCATTTTCAACAACAATATTCAACAGTTTGTAAAATGTGCGCGTGCGATAGCTAAAGTTTTCCTTAAAATGATTGGCCATATATTCTTTTAGCACATCACGCCGTTCTTTTAGGGCTTCAATATCACCACGTTCCACGTTATACAAGAACTGTAAAATAAGAATTGCCACATGAAATCCTTCCTTATCCTTATCATATTCTGGTATTTTTTCAATAAAATCTGCAAAGTTGAAATTTCTCATGTAGAAATTTCCGGAATAGGCATAATGCAGATAAGCGTTGTAAAGTCGCCATTTTTCCCTTTCATCACGCTCAAGTTTCACAAATAACTTATTTTCAAAAACTTCATCAATGATTTTAAATGCCAAGCGATAATTACGGTCGCTTGCCGCCAACAGAAAATAAGTATCATAAAAAGCAAACCACTCATTGCTGGTGGAATCGAAATCCTGAATTTTTGATTCGGTATACTCAAGCCCTTTTTGCAGCAATTTTGATTTCAAATAGGCGTAAGCCATTTGTTGGGTTATGTACCGCTCATCGAGTCTGAATTCATTCAGTTTGTGTCCCTGGAATTTACCTTTGCCTATTTCTTCCAAAAACGGGATCATTTGTTCAAATTCTCCGGTTAGCTTTTTGTACAGCAGAACAAGCTTAAAATAATATTCGAATACGTTGTAGGATTTTGTCTCCTTCCAGATTCTTTCAATCTTTTTGATCACCTCTTCGGTATTATCAATATTCTTTTTGCGGGAATTAACCGATTTCACGACCATCATCGTGATATGATAATACAATTCCTCAGCTTCCTGTTCTTTTTGATACAGCTTTCGCATATTGTGCAATTGCTCTACGGTGTTGTCAAACAGATGGGGCTGGCAATTTTCGGAATAAAGTTTTACCAGTTCTTCCAAACTCGTAATATGGTGATTGGTAAATTCACACCTTTCTGCAATGGTTTGCGCTTTTTGCACCAGGTTTCTGGAAACTTTACGTTCTCCTGTAAAGATCAACATTTTGGCTTGATGCATATACTGGATGCATTCCTGCTCAAATTGATAGGCAGGCTTCTGATTATTTTCAGTAAAATCAAGAAAGAAAAGATGATTTAATAATTTTTGTTTTAATCGTGACTTCAACATTCTGTAGCGATCATCATCGCCAGCAGAACCATAAAGCAGATTTGCTGCTTCATCGTCGCTTGAAATCATGTCTTTCTTAATGTACCTGAAAAAAATGTTTTCTTTACTGGAATTTTCATTGACACTTTTCAATTCCAGTAACGGGTATTGTCGCTGCTTTCGCTTCACAACAATTCTAACTAAGCTTTTGAGATCCTCCATAATAATAAATGCTTAATGAAATTAATTAATTTTCAACAAATAAATTAAAAATATATTTTATATATAAACATAAAAAGTTTTACATTCATTTAATAATTAAACGTACAGAAATTAATTTATTACCCTCCTACGGCTCAAATAGAAAAAGAATCGGTTCAATTATTACTTACAAAAAACGGATCACAGGCAAAAAGTAATTATAAAAAAAGGAAATTTTAATTTTTTATAATAACCGGTAATTTCTGTCTTTTTCTAAGAGCGCTTATAATAAATACCGCTATCCAAAAACATGAAAACAAATAAACACCATTAATTTATGGTTAATTATTGCTAAAAATATTAAATCTGGAATAAAATATAAAAACGTTCGCCTCTTTTTTAAAAGAAGTAATGGCCTTTTATTTGGAAATTTTGCATATTAATCTTTCTATCCACCATTTATTTTGAATTATGCATCAATATAGAGTTATATCTTTCCAAATTATTTGCATTGTCTTTTTTTGCGCTTGTAGCGGAAAAAAGCCAAATAATTCAGAAAATCAGACCAAAATCCAAAACGCTGAAAATACAACCGCTGCTGTAAGCCTTGAAAAAGTGTGGTCTACAACAACTGAACTGTCCACCTGTGAATCGGTTCTTTATGATCCTGAACGAGACGTCATCTATGTTTCTAATATCAATGGTGATGCGCGTGCGGAAGATGGAAATGGATTCATTGCAAAAATAAGCAAACAGGGAGAGATCAAAAATCTGAAATGGGCTGTTGGACTGGATGGCCCCAAAGGTCTGGGAATTAAAAAAGACAAGCTTTATGTAGCCGACATCACAAAATTAAGGGAGATCGACATCAATACTGGCAAAATCATCAATTCTTATACAATTGATAGCGCTAAGTTTATGAATGATGTAGTAGTATCCCCGGATGGAAAAGTTTACGTGTCCGATTCAGACCAGGGCCGGATTTATGTATTTGAAAATGGGGCATTGTCGGTGTGGGTTGGCGGCAAAGGCTATAATCGACCAAACGGACTCTATGTGGCAGGCGACGAAATGATATTGGCTTCCTCGGGAGATGGCCAACTGAAATCTATAGACTTTGATACAAAAAAGGTACGGGTACTTGCCGATGGTATAGGCGCTGGCGACGGTGTAGTTCCCGATGGACAAGGCTGTTTTTTTGTTTCGAGTTGGAACGGACAGGTATTTTTTATCAATGCAGATTGGAATGTGACGAGTATTCTTGACACCAGGAATCAAAACAAAAATTGTGCGGATATTGAGTATATCGCAGATGACCAACTGTTACTCGTGCCCACATTTGGTGGCAATACTGTCGATGCTTATAAAGTCGACTATCATTGAAAGTGTCTCATCTGCTGAGGCAAGTTTAGAATTTATATCGCACTAATGCACTCAGGTTGGATTTTTCGTTGCCGGTAATTTCTTCCAAACCACTCCCAATGATATTTACATTTTGGATAATTGTTTTGGCATATTTTGCCCAAAAAGATATATGCTTATTGATATCAAATTTTCCAAGCATATAAATGCGTGAACCAACTCCCTGGAAAAAAGGAACACTGTAGGCGTAGAGAACATCATTTTCATAAATGAATTGCCTGTTATCATAATCGTCTGTATCAAAAAGTGCAAAACGACCAGTAATATACCAGCTATGTTTATGAATATTGACATCCTGAGCCATGAGAAATCCTGAAGTTGGTTTCTCCGCAATATGATATTTGCTAAATTGAATACGAGTATTGAGCGAAATGACCCCTTCCGGCTGAAAAACCAATTGGAATTTTAGGTATTGTTTTTTTCCATTCATCACTTTATTTAGAGGATCTTCTGCCCCATTAAAATCAATGTCTTTCCTTTTTTGACGGAATTGCCACCGGCAAATCAAGCTTTGATTCGCGTCAAATTCACCCGAAAACATAATTTCACTTCCCTGTGAGGGAGCATCAACACGATACTTCAGCCAAGGAAAACGGAAACTATCCAAAAAGAAATTTAACTTCAGCTTTGTGAAAGGCTCAACTTTTAAACCCCAATAAATACCGCTTTCATTATTTGTTTGACTATTTTCCCTGAAAGCCATGCTGTGCATGGCATGAAAATCCTTACTATAATTGCGCCATAGCAAGGCAGATTGCACAGAACTCGTTATACTCATTACCAAACCTGCGATAGCCCCCGATCCGCCTCCTTTTGAGAAACCTGCTTCTCCAAAAACATTAATATTTTTAAGAACATAGCTCCCGTAGAGACTTCCGGCATAATTCGATTGACCGGTGAAGTAGTACTGATTGTAATTATTTAATGTGGGAATCACTGGTAATTTAAAGTGGGTAAATATCGTTGTCATTCCCAAATTAATCCGATCCGCATTCGATAAAAAATTCAGGTTCATGCCAAAAGAACGTTCATTTTCGCTGGATTTAGCATCAATTTCAGTGGGAGTTCTGTGAAGACCGGAAGTTTGAATTGAACTTACAAATATGGTATTGTTTTCATTGTGTAAGGAAGCATCTCGGTTCTGCTGTGAATAGAACCCGGTAAACATCAGGTTGTTACCACCCATCGTAATGGCCATTCCTGTAAAATCCTTGTATTCATAAACAGATTTATATGGCCTCAAACCCATGTTGGCCCGTCTGACTGTATTTATGGACTCTGCGCCTTTACCTATCCATAACCCTGAACCCAAGATTAGTCCCTGTCCACAATCCAGGGAATAACTTCCTGCAATAAAGCGCTTGACTATTCCGCGGTCTTCAATCATTGCGTGAAAAGCATAATAATCCATACCATACTGATGTGTGGCTGGATTCCAGGTCATTTGTTCCCCCGGGTCCTTTTCCATGACTAAACCTAAACTGTAATATCCATCGAGACTATAATTCCAGCGAAGACTGTACCGTGCCGGACTACCGGCATAACGTGAGGTTAATCGATTTCCATTTAGCGTGTCGGGCACCATATATCCTTTTTTCTTTTCCAAATCCTGGTTGTAACCAATAATTAATTGGTTTACCTGACTATACCGCAGGCTTTTTCCAAATCTTAAGTTTTTATATTGATCACTGACCACAGTGACAAATGGCGTGATCTTGTTAATGGTTTCCGGGTCGAAACTGGCAATGGCATTCAACTCAAATACAGAATAAAGCTTTCCGAATTGCTTTCTGTATTCTAAAAAATTGTGTATTTGAAGGTCACTTAAAAAATAAAGCCCGTGAAGTTCCTGAGCGGATGTTTTATTCAAATCAATGGGTTCAAGATATAATGAGAACAAACGATCGTACAGGGCTGTATAGTTGGCGTCTTCTTCCTGGATTGGAAATAAATTTTCAATGATTTGATCAAAGGCAACGCGATCACGTGTAATATCCGGCTGTCCGTAAATCTCTGAGAAAAAGAATAGAGAAAGACAGACCATCATATTTGCATAAACCTTCATCGCTTTATTTTAATGTGATAATCAACCGAAGCCTGATGAACAAAACCCAATCCATAGGTGGTGCTGAAGGCATAATCGAACTGAATTCTCTCCATATGAATTCCCAAACCGAAGTAATGTGTAGCAGGTAGTGTTTTAACACCCGCACGGAAATAAAAATGTTTCTTAAGGATGTATTCCAATCCTGCCTTGAAAATCGGATCAAAATCAATGTCTTTAGAAACCTCTGCATTAACCATCAGATAATCCACTGGCTTGAAGGAAACACCGGTTCTCATTAACACCGGCACTCTTTCATTCTGATCTCGAATAAGTTTTACCTGATTGATGTTAAAAATATATGCCCCAAATACCAGTTGTGGTATTATTTCAGCCGTTCCCCCAAATTCGGCTACAAATACCCCCTTTCTCCCAAAGCCTTCGATGTTGTATTGCAGATAATTAATCTGTGCACCAAGTCGCACGAATCCAATAGAATTGCCAAATCCTAACGCTAACTTTTGTTCATTGAATAAATCATCGCCAAAGTGATATGCGCTTATGGCTGTAACGCCATATTGAAACGGCACAGCTACCGTTGCGCTCATTGTATTAAACCCTTCGATACCGTAGTGATTGGTATAGGCGAATGAAGTAGATAAACTCTTTACCCCTGATATTCCTCCAATATTGTTGAATGCTGACCATTCATCTTGCAGGGTCACTGAAGCTTGACCCATACCCATTGCTCTGGCTCCAGATTGATAGTTGCCTGATTGGGCTAAAGTTTTGACTGCCAATAAAAAAATAACAAAAATAGTTAAGTATCCATTTGCCATGTAGAAAAATAAAAAATTTAAATAACGTTGGCAATAATTTATTATATAAAAAGTATATACTACAAAATAAAATCAAAAATTTAGCATATGAAATTCCATTGGGCGATGATATAAAGTTCATACACATAAGAATTAAGCTTACTTATTTTTTTGTTTTGAAAATTTCAATATTATGTCTACGGTTCCAAATCGATTTTAATTCATTTAAATTTCAATTAAAACTTAATAACAATCGCTTATCCCCCTACATAATTAATATAATATAAAAAAAATTAATAACACGAATCAGCAATCGGTCACCTGTTCACCTCACTACTGAATCAATAATTTGGTTCTCAAACTATTAGTCTAATCTTAAATATTATCCTTAAATAGCCGAAAGCGGCGTAACCCTTAAAAAATGCCTATGAGCAACAATTTCAGCGAGTATTTTTGGGAAAGAAGTTGGGGTCGATAAAATTGATTTTAAGATATTGCGACGGTTTTTCCGGGTCAAAATAGACAGCGAATTTTTTGGTGAAGCTGGCCAGCATGGCCATAATTTCGAGCAAAAAACAAAGCAGTGCCTTTAAAATAGGCACTGCTTTGAAATCGAATGATAACTGGGCGCAAGGACCGAGGAGCCTTGATGGTTGATCGTTTCTTTTGGTTTCAAATCTATTTGAGCGTAATTGTTCCATCCCAGGTAACCTTTCCTTCTGGTTTATAAATGCTTTCATGTGCTATGCCGGAGAAACTTCCTGTTGCACCCTCGAATAATCCAGTGCCTCCGGTAATAATGGCTTGGAAATGCAAGGTTATGTCGCCGGTCGTTTCATCTATATTAGGCGCATGCCCTGTGATGGAAGCATAAAACTCGTCACCATTTTGTGCGGTCGCGGTTATTGTGCCAGTTAGGTTAAAATCCTCATCAAATTGTGCGTGGGCGATAAAGGAAGATTTGTTAATTAATGTTCCATGTCCCTCACCATAGATCGAATCCAATTCAGGGGGCCCTTCCTGAAGCATTGTTGACATGGTCGTGAATTCAGCATGAAAAGGAACGGTTCCTTTGAGATGGTTGTCTTCCTTTTTGCAACTGCATGCCAGCATGGCAATGATGGCTCCAAGCAAAAGGACAAAGCGAGGCGTTTGGAGTACGTTTCGCGGTAAAACTGAGTGACTCCCTGGCGTAATCGCCAAGGGTGGGTTAACTGTTGATCTTTTCATGGTTTCGATAATTAAATGTTTAAAAATTGGACCTGTTACCACACGTCTGGTAGTAAACTATACTGTAAGCAAATGTCCAAACCATTGAATGGCATTACAATACGCCATAAAGCGTATTTTTTCCATACACCTTTGGGTGTAGGCCATAAAATTATATCCTTATCCGGTTCTTTTTCTCCAGCGAGTCAATCTCGTGAAACGGGGCCAGGTCAGTTGCCGCGCCCATCAGGTCGTGGAAAGGTGGTTTGGCCCGGGACAGGGCTTTCAGCCCTTTATTTATGGCACGGTTTGCCCGCTTGTTTGTGCACCGGACAGGCCAGAGGTGGACAATTGTTTATGAAAGGCAGTTTCACCGATAGTCCTTAAAACCAAAACAAGCCCCGGTATTTGAACTGCCAATGGCAAAAGGTCTGAAGGCCCGTGTCGTTTGCCATCGTAGCCCACGCCCTAAAGGGCGCGGCAACTGAATGCCATTGCGGCGGCATGCCAGTACCACCTGGCAACGGGGAAGTACAACGGCAGCGGGCTTGGCAGCCCCTGGTTTTTAGATGCTTTTGGCGCAAGCCCAAAACGGGCCAAGGGTTGTCGGCGACACCTGACCTGGTTATTTGCCGGTTGTCCGGAGAGGCACACTCTTTTGGGCCAGGCAAAATTTTTTTTGTTCCCTTTCCCATAATGGGGAATTATACGGATTGGCATATAAAATTAAGAGAAGCAAGTATGGCCCCGGATGCTAAAGCAGCTTGTTGTTGGCGGCGTATTTGACTAGGGACGCGGTGTTTTTCAATTGCAGTTTGGCAAGTATGTTTTTTCGGTGCGTGTCTACTGTAGCGATGCTAATAAAAAGTTCACCAGCAATTTCCCGGTTCGTTAGCCCATCCGCTATATGCCGCACTATCTCAAGCTCCCTGATTGTAAGGTGCATTTCTTGATCGGCGATATGTACGTTGCGGTCGCCAAGATGAGAGAACAGGTTAAAGGAAATTTGGGGACTGATGTATTTTTCCCCTTTCATCACGAGGCCTAATGCCTTCAACAATTCTGATTTCCCAGTATCCTTGTTGATGAAGGCATCGGCACCGGCCTTCAGCATTTTGTTTACAATGGCCGCATCGCTAAGCATGCTCACTGTAAGGATTTTGATCTGGGGTCTTGCCTTTTTTATAAGTTTTGTGGCTTCAATGCCACTTAATTCTGGCATGTTGATGTCCATGATCACACAGTCTATATCTAGCGACAGAGCCTTCTCCACTGCTTCTTTGCCATTGCTGGCGATGTGGATTTCGCCAATGGTTTTTTCGTCTTCCAATATCTTGGTAAGTCCATCTGCAATGAGTTGATGGTCATCGGCGATCGACAAATTCATTGGTGATTGATGAGTTGTCATACGCTATCGGTATTATAAGGTATTTCAATCAAAATGCTTGTTCCTTTTCCATTTTGAGAATCTATGACCATAATTCCTTGCATTGTTTTGATTCGTTCATTTAAGTTGTGCAACCCATATCCATCTTTATGTGCGTTCATGTCAAATCCTCGTCCGTCATCTTCAATCATCAAGATGATCTTCTCGTCCCGTTGTCCGATCTGAAGGGATACAATTTTTGCGTCGGCATGTTTAAGCACGTTATTGATAAGTTCCTGGGTGATGCGGTACAATGCCAACTCATATTTGGTTTTTAACCGTTCTTTCAGGCCAAATATCACAAGATTGAAATGAATTTGATTTGTCTCGTCTCGTTTATTTTGTTTATCAATCCTTCCACAGCGGTCTCGTATCCAAATTCTTCCACCACCGCCGGACTTAAATTCAACAACAATTTTCGAATATCTTGCATGGCCTCTGTAACGAATTTTTCGGAGTTTGCCGCAAGGGATTTTATTTCTTCGTTGCCAGTGTTCATGGCCTTTTCGTGCAGGGAAGACAAAAACAGTTTGAGCGCGGAAAGTTTGGTGCCTATTTCATCGTGCAAATCCCGGGAAATGCGCTTGCGTTCTTCTTCCTGTGTGGCGACCATGATGTTGATCTGCATAGAATGTCCAAGTTCAATTTGGCGAATACGGATACGGTAAAACGAATATAATACCATACCTGCCAGTAACACATATAATGTATAGGCCCACCATGTATACCACCAGGGCGACAGTACTTGAAAAGCATACTCCTTTTCGCTCCAAATCCCAAAGGGGCTTAGGGCTTTCAGCTTAAAGATGTAATTCCCGGCCTTTACGTTGCCAAATACAGCGCTCGAATTGTTGCTCAAAGGACTCCAGTCATTATCATAGCCCGTCAGCTTATATTGGTATCTCACCTGTTTTGGCATTGCGGGTTCTATGGCCACAAAATCTATCGTGATATTGTTGTATTTATGTGGTAACAATAAATGGACAGGCACAGGATAAAACTTAGTAACCCCATCCAATTGTATATTGCGGTATTTTTGGTGCATGCTGTCTAAAACCTTCAAGGACAATTTTTTTCCGAAGGAAATAAACATTTCATTTAGTAGGGTTAGGCTATCTGTCGAATTCGTGCTTCGACGTGTAGGTAATAGATTATTCCAGCATATATTCTCATTATTCAATTTCACATTTTGTATCTCCAGGCTCAAAGGTAATTTGTTCCGCTTGTTCACGGCGGCATAATCAAACCTTATCAACTTACCATTTCCACTACCCGCCCAAATGATTCCCTTATTGTCCATAAAAAGGATGCCGTTACTCAAATCATTCACAGGGTAGCCAGTATTTTTATTAAAATTCTCAAACTCAATTTTCTTACCTTCATTGCTAGATGGGTTTTCTTTAAGCCCCGACAATCCCTGGTTTGTTGCAAGCCATATAATATTCCTTAAAGTATCTTCGGTGATCCCCCATATATTATCGTCCGACAATCCTTGGTCGGTAGTATAATTGGTGAATTTATTTCCATCATATTTGCTTATGCCTTCCCCATCAGTACCAAACCATAGACTTCCATTTTTGTCCTGCAACATGAAAGTGACCTCATTTCCTACGAGCCCCTGGTCCGTAGTGTAATTTGTAAAACCTTTTCCGTCAAATTTGACTGCCCCTCCCCCATGTGTGGCGAACCAGATATTTCCAGCCTTATCCTCAAGCATACTCCATACATTATTGCCCGCTAGTCCAGGAGTTGTGGAATAATTAGTGAAGCCATTGCCATTGTACATACTCACACCACTTCCACGGGTTCCAAACCAGATGTTTCCCAAATTATCTTGCATCATGCACAAAACCGAATTGCTGACCAGACCTTGCGCGGTTGTGTAATGTGTGAAGTACCTTCCGTCAAATTTGCTCACACCGGCCCCCTTGTCGGAACCAAACCAGATATTCCCGCTCTTGTCAGGCAGAATGCTGAATATATCATTACCTGGCAGTCCCTGGGTTTTTGTATAGTTTGAAAAACTTTTACCGTCATATTTGCTAACGCCGCCTTCATATGTACCAAACCAGAGGTTATCAGGTTTTTCCTGTACAATACCAAATACCAGGTTGGCTGCCAACCCCTGGTCTGTAGTATAATAGGTGAAGGCATCCCCCTCATATTTACTGACCCCTCCTCCCTGTGACGAAATCCAAAGGTTGCCTGACTTATCCTGCATCATACTGTTCACATTATTATCGGCCAGGCCGCCCATCTTGGTATAATTCCTGAACTGCTTCCCGTCATACCTGCTCACGCCTCTTGTGTGCGTTCCAAACCACAGGTCTCCGGATTTATCCTGCAAAACGCAGGATACGTTATTGTCAGCCAGTCCATCGGACTTAGTATAATTCGTAAACTTCTTCCCGTCATATTTGCTTACCCCTGCATAGGTGCCGATCCAGAGGTTACCCTCATTGTCCTGGGCTATACTACTTACGGAGTTGTTCGCTAATCCCTGTATTGTGGTATAATTGACAAAATTCTTTCCATCATACTTGCTCGTGCCTCCTGCATCAGTGCCGAACCATAAGTTTCCTTCTTTATCCTGTATCATGCACCGAACGTAATTGTTTGCCAAGCCATGGGCTGTTGTGTAATTTATAAACCGCTTGCCATCGTATTTGCTTGCACCTCCATCGTGAGTGGCGAACCAGATATTCCGTTTGACATCTTGTAGGATACAGGTCACAAAATTGCCCGCAAGGCCTTGGGCTGTAGAATAATTCGTGAACTTCTCCCCATCATATTTGCTTATCCCGGAAGTCGTTCCAATCCATAAGTTGCGTCCTTTGTCTTCCGCAATACAAAACACCACATTGCCTGCCAACCCTTGTGCCATGGTATAATTGGTAAAGCTTTTTCCATCATACCTTGTGATGCCCGCCCCACCCGTGCCAAACCAAAGGTTGCCTGCCTTGTCTGCCATGCAGCAAATAATGTTATTGATTGGAAGCCCCTGGTCTATACCGTAATTAGTAAAGAAGGGAATGCCCACGCCCGATGAATCCAATTTGATGATAGGTTTTCCGGCCTTTATAGTTTTGGGTCGGTTGTTTAGGGTAATGGGCGTTATTGTTGGCTTGGCAATGCTGTACTTCGCAACGCTATTGGTATTCCCAGGTTTTTTGACATTATCCTGTTGAGCAAGGAAGGGCGAATGATGATTACAGGCTGTGAAAGCAAAAAAACATGTCCTTAAAATGCAATGACAAAGGGAATTTGAAGAGACGGGGAGGCATCTTGGTAAAAAGGGCAGGGAGCCTTTGTGGTTCATTTGGTTCATGGGTGTGCATAGAAATCAATCCGCACTGGTCCAGTAGGTCGTGCGGCCAATCAGTGAAATCCCGATATAACCGCGAACATATAACGAACCATCATCTTGTAGTTTAATGATGCAGCTATAGGTTTTGCCATTTTTCGGATCATATATTTTCCCATCTGTCCATTCTCCGTCATCATATTCGAAATTTTTCAAAATCACCATGCCGACTTTTTTACGGGTGCGAAGTTTGGGGTCGGGATTCTTATCATCATATTCCGATATATCCGGACCTGTTTTATGCCACACTATCTTTCCGAAAAATTTGCCGTCTTCCTTGTAAATTTTAATTTTTCCGTCTTTTTCTTCATTAAACCAGACACCAAGAATGGCATCAGGACCGGGGTGATTGTCTTGAGCCAGTAACAAGTTAGTGAAGGAACTGAGCCCATAAAAAATTGTTAAAACAAAAATCAACCTTTTCATAATTGAGCGCTATTTAAATAAGTTCTAATTTTGAATGTGATTGAGGTTGGTGGTTTAATGTATTTTGGATGATTAAAAGTATAAAATTAAATTGAAAGATTTTAAGTTAACATTTTTAAATCAAAATCTTTTTCTTCATCCTTTCAGGGCAATTTATTGGGAAGATCGTCGAACGCTATTACTGGCAGACATCCACCTTGGAAAGGCCGCCCACTTTAGAAAAAATGGGATTCCCATTCCCTGTGAAATACATCAAACCGATCTGGACAGGCTATCATTACTTTGTGATTATTATCAACCAATTAAAATGATCGTCCTGGGAGATTTTTTTCACAGTGAAATGAATGGAGAATGGCATCAATTTACCGCTTGGAAAAACATACATGCCCACCTCGCTATAGATTTGGTCAAGGGGAATCACGATATCTTGGATGCTCACCGATATGCTCCATTCAAATTTTGTGAAGTTCAATTGAACATTGACCCATTCTCATTCACACATTTTCATGTGGAAACCGAAAAAAGTGAAAATCTTTATAATATATGTGGGCATATTCACCCATCGGTAAGAATTCGCAGTGCAGCAAAACAAAGTTATATTGCTCCGTGTTTTAGCTTCGGTAAAAATCAAGCTGTGCTTCCGGCATTTGGTAGATTCACGGGTAAGTCGAAGATAATCCCAAAGTATGACGATTTAATTTTTGTTATTGTGGATGATAAGGTTATAAAAATATAATTTGTTATTTTTGACGGTTATATTACTTGAATCCGCAAATCCATTTTATATTTATTATTTTCACGATTATTTCACCGGTTACTTGATGAAAGATTGTTGTATTAAAGACTGAGGGCAAATGAAGGACAGTGAAGTTCTTGCTAAAATAACCAGAGGCGAAGAAGGTGCCCTTGACTACTTGTATAAGAAGTATTACCGGATGATGACCAATCTGGTCATGAAAAATAACGGTACTGAACAAGAAGCCAAGGATATTTTTCAAGATGCGCTCGTGGTTTTTTGGCAGAAGGCGATAAGTGGAAATCTGGTATTAACATCCAAGATAAGTACATTTATCTACAGCATTTGCTTGAATTTGTGGAGAAAAGAATTAGAAAGAAAGAGCCGGTTAATTCATGAAGAAAAAGACGGTTCTGATTTCTTAAGACACGAGCAGGAAGAAAAGATTAGAATCATCCACGAGTGCATCAATGAATTGGGTGATACGTGCAGAAAACTCTTGTCGTATCATTATTTTGATGGCATGTCAATGACAGACATTGCGGAAAAACTGGGTTATGCAAATACAGATACCGCAAAAACAAAAAAATATAAATGTAAAGAAAAGTTATACAGGTTGGTGAAAGCAAAATATTCGAAAAGTGATTTCATGGATTAATTATGAATAGAAATCTAAGCAACGAGGAACTTATCAACCGCTATCTCGACAATGAGATGGATAAAATCGAGCAATTGGATTTTGAAAATCGACTGGTAAAAGACCCGGTTTTACAGGAGGAATATGGTTTCCAGAAAGATTTGATCGAAGGCATTAAAGAAGTCAGACGGCTTGAATTGAAAAGTCGATTTGCAAACATCCCAATTACCACACCTTTCTTACAAACACTCGTTGGAAAAGCAGTTGTTATTGTTTCCGCCTCGTCAATTATTGGGGTGGGTTCATATTATTTACTGAAAGAAAAAAATGATATCGGTCTTAGCCAGGTTGAAATCAAAAAAGAAAACCCAGTAATAGTTCAGAAGAACGTAATTCCTGATATACCGGAGGTGACATTTAAATCAACACCACCCAAGGAAGAAATTAAAAAACCCGTTCAAAAACAACAGATCCAATCACAACCAGAAGCTTCTACAAAGAAAATAGAAAAGAAAACAAATATAGTGAGACCGGAAGTAGTGAAACCAGACTTAGCGGAAAATCTGAAAGAAGAAGAAGTTAATACTGAAAATATTAATCCTAAGAACCTGAATAACATTGACCAGATTCAGAACAATATTGAAAATAAGGTAGCGGTAGAAACGATAGAAGACCGAAGGAACAATTTCCATTATAAATTTTTTGATAACAAACTTTACTTGTTGGGTGATTTTAAAGATATGCCATATGAAATCATTGAACTGAATGAAAGAGCAGGTAAAAAATATTTTCTGTATTACAATGGAAGTTATTATCGCTTAATGTCAGATCGGGTGAAACCGACCCCCCTTGTCAAAGTTGAAAATGACAGCATCATCCAGGAGTTAAAAATTATTCAGGAAAATAAATAATTCGAAAACATTTAAGAACTTTTTAAGCCCGCGTTGCGGGCTTTTTTAATTTATACACCTGCTGCTGCTGCCATAATTGAATTAATTATTAGTTTTGTGCACTGACCTTATGGACAACGGCTTTTCAAAATCAAAGAAGAAAAAGAAATTGGGTAGTTACCCGTATATCAGTGTAGTATTTAGTATTACACTGGCTTTGTTTGTGATTGGCCTTTTCGGTCTTTTATTGCTGCATACCAATCATCTCACTCAATCTATTCGCGAAAATGTGACCATGCAGATCTATCTGAATAAAAACATAGCTGAAAATGACAAGATTAAGATCAACAAACTAATTTCTTCAAAACCTTATGTAGCAAAAATTGCCGGGCAACCGGCCGTTGAATTTATTTCCAAAGATGAAGCCGCAAAACAGTTTATTGAGGAGACTGGGGAAGACTTTTCCAATTTCCTTGGCGAAAATCCCCTCAGAGATGCCTTCAACATTAAAATTAATGCGAATTATCAACAAGCTGACAGTTTGAATATCATCAAAAATGAACTGGCAAAAATTGATGGGATTTTCGAAGTCGTATATGTCGAAAGTCTTGTTAATGCTATTAATAGGAATATGGCTAAAATCAGCATGGTGCTTTTAGGATTTGCGGTATTATTACTTTTTACAATTGTCATATTGATCAATAATACCATTAAACTGGCGTTGTTCTCACAGCGTTTCCTGATCAGGAGTATGCAGTTAGTGGGTGCCAAAACAGGATTCATTCGTGCTCCTTTCGTGCGATATGCTGCGTTTCATGGTTTTATTTCAGGTTTATTAGCCAGTGTTTTGCTTTATAGCCTAATTTACTATGCAGACCTAAAAATACCAGAACTGAAAGGACTGCAAATTACCAATGAAATATTGAGTCTGTTTGGACTATTAATTCTCCTTGGTGTCGTCATTAGCACCTGCAGTACATACATTGCGGTGAACAAATATTTAAAAATGTCTCTGGACGAACTTTACTGATATGGAAAACAAAGATAAACTCGCCTTCAAAAAGATGAACTACATTTTGATGCTCATTGGTATTTTTACCCTGGCCATTGGTTTCTACATAATGACCCTGGATAAACATGTCTATGGATTTGGCTTTTTGGGCATTACACTAAGTACGATCATAATAATGATTGGTTTCATCATAGAATTTTTTGCTATATTTTACAAAAGCAAAAAATAACTTTAATCCCTTGTTTGGATCAATCCCCTCAAAAGTCATGGCATTGGCGTCGACTCATTGGGATGATAAAAATTGACATTCCCCTTGTAAAATATTTTACTCTTTTGGCCATTGATTAAGTTGAAATGTTTTTAAACCTTGAAAAAGCCCTGACTGAACACATTGAAATCAAATACTATGCTGGCTTTAAATTCAAATTGATGAAAACATTTATTCTTATATCTGGTAGAATCTTCATAATATGAAAAATCCTCATGCTGAATTAAATATTGATTTTAGCGCCACCAATGTGATATGCCATGTTACTCCAAAATAATAATCCAAATGGAGCAATGTTCCTTATTGATAAGGAATTGAGGTGGACATCATTTGATGTAGTAAAAAAACTCAGGAACCTGCTCAAAATAAAAAAAATTGGACATGCAGGCACATTAGATCCACTCGCAACTGGATTATTGATTATTTGTACCGGTAAAATGACCAAACAGATCAATACCTATATGGATCTGGAAAAAGAATATACCGGAACCATGATACTTGGAAAAACAACCCCTTCTTATGACCTTGAAACTGCGATTAATCATGAATGTGCTATCGACCATATTGATCGTGATCGCATTTTTGCAACTGCTGAAAAATTTCAAGGTGAAATTTGGCAGAAACCTCCGATTTATTCTGCCATCAAAATTAAAGGCGACCGACTTTACGAAAAAGCGCGCAGGGGTGAAACCGTAAATATCGATCCAAGAAAAGTAAAAATCTTTGACTTTGAAATTATGCAAGTTGACTTGCCTTATATTGAATTCCGGCTTGTGTGCAGTAAAGGTTTTTATGTAAGAAGCTTAGCGCGTGATTTCGGGGAAACACTGGGTGTTGGTGCTTATTTATCTGAACTTCGCAGAACAAGGATAGGGCACTACAACGTTGATGATGCGTATACCATTGAAACGCTACAAAACAAATTGAAGGCAGCAGAAGCATGAAGATTTACCACGGATTGGAAGAATTTAGTAAGCTTGATAATGCTGTTGTAACCAGTGGAACATTTGATGGTGTACATGTCGGCCATCAAAAAATTCTGCAACGATTAATTGAAATTTCTAAAAAAAGCCAAGGTGAATCAGTCCTGCTTACCTATTGGCCACATCCAAGGTTGGTATTGTACCCGGAGCAGAAATTCCAATTGCTCAGTTCTATAGAAGAAAAAGCGGTTCTTCTGAAACATTGGGAAATTGAGCATTTCGTTATTATCCCATTTACTAAAGAATTTTCCGGAATTTCTTCCGAGGAATTCATTAAAAATATCTTGGTCGACAAGATCGGAACCCGAAAACTTGTGATCGGCTATAATCACCGTTTTGGCAACCACCGTTCGGGAAGTTTTGAACAACTGAAGGAAGACGGCCCAATTTATGGCTTTGAGGTAGAGGAAATACCAAAACAAATGGTGGATCATGTAGGGGTAAGTTCAACCAAGATAAGAGATGCCTTGAACCAGGGGGACATCATCACTGCCAACGAATATCTGGGCCGGCCTTATGATGTGACGGGCCAAGTCATTCCAGGGGACAAGATCGGCAGAACAATAGGTTTCCCTACCGCCAATCTACGTATTGCTTTTGACCATAAACTGATACCGGCTGATGGAATTTATGCTGTGACCATCAAATTTGAAGGCAATTTATATAAGGGTATGTTGAATATTGGATTTCGCCCAACCTTCAATGGCAAAATACGGAGAATCGAAGCCCATATTTTTGATTTTAATCGGGAAATCTATGATAGTTACCTCACCATTTGCTTTCACAAACAAACCAGAAAAGAAATAAAATTTGCCTCCGTGCAGGAATTACATGATCAGTTATTGACGGACATGATGGAAACAAAAAAGGCTTTAATTCACATTTAAAATATAGTCTTTTCATTTAAACTCAGTGTTAAATAAATGGGTAAATGGTCGCTGTAGCCGTCTAAATATTTATTACCGGCGTAAGTACGCCATGGATATCCTTGATATTTTCCTGCAGATTCATCCTGAAGCATCCAATCCTTCACAAATATGCCCTCGGATCCATGCACAAAATGCAAACCTTGGTTTTCTAAAAGCCCTACGGATAATATGAATTGGTCAAGCATTTCCCATTCATCGCGAAACAGGTAACTTCCCTTCCCTTGTTCATCATATTTTGCCATGACATCAAATAATTCTCCATCTTTCAAATGATCGTTAGCGGTGGCTTTCAGCACTTGGGAAATACTAATATTGGATGGTTCGTCATTGAAATCACCCATGATCAGTATTTTATTTTCAGGCGCATTAAATAATAAAGAATCGACCTTATGACGCAGCTTTTCCGCCACGGCAATTCTTAATCGTTCCGACTCCTTGAGACCTCCGCTTCTCGAAGGGAAATGGTTTATAAAAACATGTAATGTATCCATACCGTCAACAAGTCCTTTCACATATAAAATATCGCGCGTACGCAAAGATGGTTCTTCAGAAAAATACAGATGAATTGGAGTCGTTTGAAGCACATGAAAATTTCCTTTCTGATAAATCAGCACATTATCAATACCCCGAAAATCGGGAGAATCGAACTGAACAATGTCATATTCGCCGGATCTCCCAAAAACAGCTTCTGCCAAATCAGTTGTGACTTGTTTATTTTCGACTTCACACAATCCCAGCAGATCCGGTTTTTGATCATCAAAAATGGCTTTCAGGACACGACTTAGATGATTGATTTTTGAATTGTATCTGGTTGAAGTCCATTTTTTCGGGCTTTGGGGCAAAAATTCCTCATCCCTGGTTGTGGGATCGTCAATCGTATCGAACAGGTTTTCCACATTGTAAAATGCAACTTTCAATGTATTGCCATTGTGGGTAGTAGATGGTGTACATTGATAGCACAATGCTCCAAAAAGCAGGAGCAGCAGACCTTTAAAACTATATTTTATCATATCCCAATTTTTTTGACCGTTCGAAAATACATAATTTCGCCCCATAACCAGAAAAATCATGAAAAAATCAACGGTGAACTTTGAGATTGAATTAGATGAACAAAACATACCTGAAAATATTTACTGGCAGGCATCAGACAATCCGGAAGGCATTGTGAAAACCAGAACAAAATCGGTAAGCATTGCGCTATGGGATCACGACAATCAAAACACCATGCGTATCGACATATGGTCTAAGGATATGCCTTTGGATGAAATGAAACGTTTTTATATCGATAGTATTGGCGGTTTGGCTCAAAGTATTTTGAACGCCACGGGAGATGAATTTATGGCCAATGAAATGAGTGCATTATGTGATAAATTCGTAGACCATCTAAAAAATACAAAATAACAATATTCGGTTTGGCCATTTTGTGGCTGGTCAATTCCACTTAATCATATCGGTCATTACCTCAGGAAATACCTAAAATTCCAATAATTGAGGCCTCTTCATTTCAAATAAATGATAAATTTCATATTTATTCATGATTCCCTGATTTTGATCATGTCTTTTTATGCTGACATCCTCTAACTTGGATAAATATTTTTTAGCCTCTAAACAATAATTTTTTTTCATGAGAGCATTTAAAATCGTTGTGCTCGCCAAGCAAGTCCCTGACACGCGCAATGTGCACAAAGATGCAATGAAAGCAGACGGCACGGTGAATCGTGCTATTCTTCCTGCAGTGTTCAATCCTGAAGATTTAAAAGCCCTGGAACAAGCCTTGAGGATTAAAGACAAATATCCTGAATCCACGGTTACCTTGTTGACCATGGGACCGGTACGCGCGGCTGAAATTATCAGAGAGGGATTGTACCGGGGCGCTGACAACGGGGTATTGATCACAGACAGAAAATTTGCCGGTTCAGATACTTTAGCCACTTCTTATGCCATTTCATTGGCTATCAGGAAAATGGCCCATTACGATATGGTATTATGTGGCAGACAGGCTATTGATGGCGATACTGCACAGGTTGGCCCTCAAGCCGCCGAAAAATTAAAAATTCCCCAGGTGACATACGCTGAAGAAATAGCTTCGCTCACCAAAAATACCGTGACGGTCAAAAGACGGTTGGAACATGGTGTTGAAACCGTAGAATCACCTTTGCCCGTTTTGATCACAGTTCATGGATCTGCGCCCGATTGCAGGGCCAGAAATGCCAAATTACTGATGAAATATAAGCATGCCGAAACAGTCTCTGAGATGCAAGAGGATACGGAAGATTACCTCACACTCTACAATTCACGTCCGTATTTACAAATCACCGAATGGACGGTCGCCGATCTGAACGCTGATGAAGAGTGGTTGGGATTATCGGGGTCTCCCACCAAGGTAAAAAAAGTCACCAATGTTGTTTTTAAGGCAAAAGAATCGAAAATACTTTCAGGCAGCGATGAACATATAGAAGGATTAATAAAAGACTTGCTTGAAAGCCATACCATCGGTTGATGGAAATTTCTAATCTTATTTTCAATGAAAATTAGAAAGCCGTGAATAATATTTTAGTCTATTGTGAATATGATGAGGGCACAATCGCCGATGTGAGTCTGGAGTTATTGACCAAAGGTCGCAAATTGGCTGATGAATTAAAATGTGGGCTCGAAGGCCTGGTGATCGGACAAAATCTTGACGAACTGGAAAAAATGATGTTTCCATATGGTGTCGATGTCCTTTACCTGGCCGATGATGCACGTTTATATCCTTTCAGTACGCTTTCACATGCGAGCATCACCACCAAAGTGATCGAGGAGCAGAAACCTCAAATTGTTTTGTTTGGTGCTACTTCCGTTGGCAGAGATTTGGCCCCAAGAATTGCCTCCGCCCTCAAATGTGGTTTGACAGCTGATTGTACAAGCCTTGAGATCGGGGAGCATTTTGATAAAAAACACAAAAAGGAATATAAAAATCTGCTGTTTCAGATCAGACCGGCTTTTGGTGGTAATATCATCGCCACCATCATCAATCCTGAAACCAGGCCACAAATGGCCACCGTACGTGAAGGTGTGATGAAAAAGGAGATTTATGATGTTGCCTATTCAGGCAAAGTGAAGAACCTGGACATAAACAAATATGTCAAAGAAGAAGATTTTGTGGTAAAGATCATCGAGCGGCATGTAGAAAAGAAAAAAATAAATATTAAAAATGCCCAGATTATTGTTTCTGGAGGTTATGGCGTTGGTTCAAGGGAAAATTTCAATTTGTTGTTTGAATTGGCTGATGTGCTTGGCGGTGAGGTTGGTGGATCACGGGCAGCGGTAGATGCCGGATATATTCCACACGAAAGGCAAATTGGTCAAACTGGGATAACAGTAAGGCCTCATCTATACATTGCATGTGGCATTTCCGGTGCAGTCCAACACCGCGCAGGCATGGAAGAATCTTCCATGATCATCTCAATCAACAAAGATCCCAATGCCCCAATCAACAAAATTGCGGATTATGCCATTATCGGCGAAGTGGGCGAAGTGTTGCCGAAAATGATCAAATATTATAAAAAGAATGCCAAGTAGTTGCTGCCTAAACATGTCGTTGCACTTTTAATTTAAAAAATCATGTCAAATTTTTTTACCGATAACCAACATTTAAAATTCCATCTTGCTCACCCACTCATGAAAAAGATCATCGCATTGAGAGAACGGAATTTTGAAGATAAGGATCAGTATGACTTTGCTCCAATGGATTATGAGGATGCTCTGGATAGTTATGAAAAAGTATTGGAGATCGTCGGAGATATCTGTGGGAATATTGTGGCAGAAAACGCTGCATCGGTAGATCTCGAAGGACCGAAAATTGTCAATAATGAAGTGAAATATGCGGAAGGGACTCAAAAAAATTATGATGCATTAAAACAGGCTGGTCTGATTGGTATGTCCTTGCCTCGTCAATACGGTGGTTTGAATTTTTCAACCATCCCCTATGTAATGGCCGCAGAAATTGTTTCACGTGCCGATGCCGGTTTTGCCAATATCTGGGGTCTGCAGGATTGTGCGGAAACCATCAATGAATTTGCCGATCAAGATATAAAAAGCGAATATTTACCTCAATTCACGCAACTGGGTGCAACTGGTGCTATGGACCTCACCGAACCAGATGCTGGATCCGATCTGCAATCGGTGCAGTTGAAGGCGACTTATGATAAAGAAAAAGACACCTGGTTTTTAAGTGGTGTGAAGCGGTTCATTACGAATGGCGATGCCGACATATCACTGGTTCTTGCTCGTTCAGAAGAAGAAACCCACGACGCCAGGGGGTTGTCGCTTTTTCTTTACGACAGGAAACACAAGGCCGTTACCATCCGCAGAATTGAAAATAAATTGGGCATCAAAGGTTCGCCGACTTGTGAATTGGTATTTAAAAATGCTCCGGCTAAAATAATTGGACAGCGCAAACTGGGTCTGATCAAATATGTAATGAACTTAATGAATGCTGCCAGATTGGGCATCGGGGCTCAATCTGTCGGCATAGCCGAAGCCGCCTATCGGGAAGCCATGAAATACGCCCTGGAAAGAAGTCAGTTTGGCAAAGAAATTATCCATTTCCCGGCCGTCTATGAAATGCTTTCCCTGATGAAAAACAGGCTTTTTGCCATGCGATCGCTTCTATATGAAACTGCGCGATTTGTCGATTTATACAAAAGTTATTCGCACATATCCGACGAAAGGAGCTTATCTCCGGAAGAAAGACTAGAAATGAAATATTTTCAACGATTAGCTGATGTTTATACGCCACTATTGAAAATGATCTCCAGTGAATATTGCAATCAAATCGCCTATGATGCTCTGCAGGTCCATGGCGGAACTGGTTATATGAAAGATTTTCCGGTAGAAAGATTATACCGGGATGCCAGGATTACTTCAATTTATGAAGGCACATCCCAGCTACAAGTAGTTGCAGCCATCAAGGGAGTAACTACGGGTATTTTTTTGAGTAAAATCCGTGAATACGAAAAGGAAGAACTACGACCGGAATTGGATTATCTCAAGGCACATCTTATCAAGATGACTGATGAATTTGAAAAAACAAGTAACTTGGTCATTGATCAGAAAGACGAAGAATTGGTAGAATTTCATGCCAGAAGATTGGTCGAAATGGCAGGAAATATTATTATGGGATATTTGCTTTTACAGGATGCCATGCGATCTGACGAATATCAGAACGCTGCAGAAATCTTCATTAAAAGATCTGAAGCCAACAATAAAGAGAAAGTACATTATATTAAAAATACCGAGCTTAGAGACTTAGGCCTCATTAAAAAGTAATAAATATATTTTTCAGCCGGGTAAAAATTGAACCTTCAAATAAAGCTTAAAAGAAAAAAGAGGCCGATGGCCTCTTTTTTAATAGTAAGTTCTTCATACTTTTGGGAGTTCCCCAATAATTGAGGTAGAATTTTGTCTATAGGCTTTTAACTTTTGATTAACAATATATTATTCTAAAGACATTCCAAATATAAAAAGAATCTTCTGGATAATCCAATATTATTGGACTTTTTCCATCAATTCATCCAACTCTTTTTTGTACAATTCCATGTCTTCATATCGGTGAAGTTGTCTCGCTTCTTCGATTTGATGTTCCAATTCTACAATTTGTAGCGCCCTTTTTGCCTGTTCAATATCCACTACATTCCGATATGGAGAAACCAGTTCACACCTTTCCAAATATTCGACCGCTCTCGAAATATATTCCATCGTCTGTTTCATTGCCCTAATTATTAGAAAATTAATTATATATACCTGACAAAGTATAGATGAAATTTAGTCATTGAATTGTATCTATTTTATGACAAAAGTCAACAAATGGATTTTTTTTGTAAAAAACACAAAAAGTTCCCCTGACTAAAAAAATAATCCTTCCACCTAGAGTTACACCAATATGCCTCATGCAATGTAAAATGAACCCTTTTACTTTCATTTTTAAATCAAGTCATGATTTCTGTATAATTTTTGTTTCCGCTCTTTCAATATTTATGACTGTCACACCAGCGATCACGACGATTGTTCCCAGGATCTGGTAAACATTGATTTCTTCTCCTAAAAATATAACTGCCAGAAATATGGTTGAAATTGGCCCTAGACTCCCAATTATAGCAAAGTTGGAAGCGCCAAGTCTTTTAATGGCTGCGGAAATTAAAAAAGAAGGTATTACGGTAGAAATAATGGCCATTGAAAGGCCTAAAATATAAACTTGAGAAGGGTAATTTAACAAGTTAGCTGTGTGAATAAAAGAAAAATGAATGACCACACAAACACATGAAACGATCATAGCCAAAGCAGTAAATAAAACCGGACCAAATCTCGGGATTAGTTGTCCGCTTCCAACCAAATAAATAGCGTAGGTCAACGCACTCAATAAAATCATAATACCGCCAATTATATAATTACCGCCAACAATTTGTAATCCTGAACCAAAGGCTAAAATAATTCCAATATAAGTGATTAAAATGGCCAACTTCTGTTTGATTGTAACCTTTTTACGCAAAAAAATTGCTGAGATCAGTAACACTAATGTTGGATAAATAAAGAGGATCAATCGCTCCATACTTGCAGTAATGAAACGTAGTCCCGAAAAATCGAAATAACTGGCTAGATAATACCCAATAAATCCTAAGCCAAGGATCTTCAGATAATCAAAATAAAACAACCTTTTAAAATTTCCCATTTTCAATTGCCCCAAGGCTATTATCAGGTAAACCGGAAGTGCGAATCCCATTCTTAATAGCAATAAAGAAACGGTATCAATATTATAATGATAAGCCAGTTTGACCATGATAGCCTTGGCTGAAAACATAATAATCCCCAGAGCCGCCAATAGGAAGCCTGCAGTTTGTACTGAAAACCTGATATCTTTGATTCTTTTCAACATAATGATAAAAAAAGCCCTCTAAAACCAGTGTTCAGAGGGCCGAAAGTTTATTTTATCCTAAAATCATAGTCATTTATCCCTGTCGAACAACAAAAGGTCCGATAGCCGGAAAGGATGAATATGTAGTTTTATTTGATCCATAAAATGCAAATGTACACAATTTCCTGAAAGGAGCTTCGACTCTCGCCATGTAGTTTGAGGTCACTTCCACTGAAATTGATTTTGTTGAATCAGCGACAACCATCGTTGTAAATTCAACCTTTCCAACCCAAAAAACCGAGCACCGCATTTTTGTAGGTTCTGCCGATCGGGATTGTGTGACCGTTGGTTTCAATCTCCTCCGCACTAAATGATATTATACGATCAACGGGCACCAAATAAGACCGGTGAGTTCTAATAAAACTACCGGATGGCAACTTTTCTTCGACACTACTAATGGTTTCCCTGGTAATGATCACACGTTCGGAGGTATAAAGCTTTACGTAATCCTTCAGGCTCTCTACCAAATTGATGTCGTTAACCTTAACTTTCCATATCTTCCGGTCCGATTTGACATAAATAAACGCGTCCGGCATCGGCATTTCTTTCCGGTTATTTTTTATCTCGCTATTCCGTTGATAATATTTAGAAATGGCTTTGAAGAACCTTTCAAATGAAACCGGTTTCAATAGATAATCAATTACATCCAGGTCGAAAGCATCGATCGCAAAATCGCGATAGGCCGTGGTAATGATCACCGCAGGCATCTTTTGAAGCGTCTTCAGTAATTCAATGCCCGAAATTTCTGGCATTTCTACATCAAGAATTACCAGATCGATATCATTGCTTAGAAGAAAATCGAATGCTTCCATCGCATTCCTGCACGTTCCGGCGACCTCCATATTGGGCAGTTTCTGAATGTGCTGCTCAATGACTGTCAAAGCCAAAGGTTCATCGTCAACAACCAAACAACTTGTTTTCATTCAATTAGTGATATTGATTTTCAAGGAAACTTTAAAGCGATCTACTCCGGATTTTATGCTCAAATCATAATCTTCGTTATAAATCAATTTCAACCGGCTTTCCAGGTTCTTGAGTCCAATACCTCCTGCTTGCCCATTGCTCATACCTGCTGGTTTTGCCGGAAAAGAACTGTTCTCTACTTCAAAATTCAGCTCCATTGGAGAAACTCTAAGATCGATGCCGATCCATGAATCATTCATAGTTTTGGAAACACCATGCTTGAAGCCATTTTCCACCAAAGTGATCAACAGCATAGGCGGAATATATTTTCGGAGAAAATCCCCGGATTTTTCAAACCGGACGTTCAGCTTGTCTCCATAGCGCAATTTTTCCAAAGCAATATAGTTATCCACCTGACCAACTTCGCGCTCCAGTGAAACAACATCACTTTTACTTTCATGAAGCACATAGTTGAGCATATCGCTAAGCTTTAACACTACTTCCGAGGCTTTATCAGATTTCACGAGCGTCAATGCATACAAATTATTTAACGTATTGAACAAAAAATGCGGATTGAGTTGGGATTTAAGAAATTTTAATTCCGCTTCTATTTTTTCCTGGCGAAGTCGCTGCAACTGCAGTTGACTCTTATTGTGGTATCGAACCATCTTTAGTGCCATGCCAAGAAATACCACCATATACATGCTGATCAACAAAAAGAAAGGATCTACTTCTTCAAGATTCAGCTTCCGGATATTCAAACGCGCCACGAAAATGAAAATGCCAAAAATTGTCAGTATTTGAAAATACAGGGAAATAATTAGCGTGTAAAAAAAACACAGCACAAACAGCCCATATCGTTTTTTAAAAAAATACCGGGGTAATAAAAAATTATTTAAAAAATACGTAGTGCCAATGGTAAGGGGCAATAAGAGCAGCACAAACCAGAAAATGACGCCGTAGTTGCCATACTGATGACTGAAGAAAAAGCTGTAAAAGCCCGTCACCACCAGCCAGAAAACAATGTGGTAAATCCAGCGCCGGTTCAGAATTCTTTCAATATATTCCATTCTATTCATCACAGACGACTCAAAAATGGAGAAATTATCTAAGAATCACGCTTAAATGAGACGAACGATCGAATTTAGCTGCTTTTCAGCATGATTAACTACCTTTTCGGCATTTGGGCGGTCAATATTGTTATGTAAACCCCCTGAGCCACCGCTCGTCTCATTGTTAAATATACATGCCTTAGTTTTACTAAACTTGAAAGTATATAGGAAATACTTTTGAAATTATCCAGGTAAAATTTATTCACTTAACTTTGAAATATTATGTCTCTGAAAGAATTCTTCATCGAGGGTGGCTGGGAATTTATGTCCGTTTTGACTTTTTTGTTGCTCCTGGCTGTGGCCCTCATTGTGGTCATACTCATTCAATTGTTCATCAAACGACCACAGAATATGATCAAAATCAAAAATAATTTGAATCATCTCCAATCTCTTGGCCTTTTTTCACTGGTCGTGGGAATATTGGGGCAATTGGTTGGACTGTATGTTGAATTGAAATATCTGTCAGAAGTTCGCGTTCCGTCTGCAGACATTATTTATGGTGGTATTAAGATATCAATGGATCCGACCCTTACCGGTGTATCAATTTTTGTGATTTGTTGGGCTTTCTGGTTTCCGCTCAATTACCTGTTTCAGAGGCTTAGCAACACTTGAGCAAGAGCCTTGGTATGACAAATCATTTTGATTTTCAGCCATTAAGACAATCTTCTGGTATCCGGCCCTGTAACATGGCTAGCAAGTTATCCGCAGCCCTTTTCTGGAGTTCGACATGCGATCTTTCGGAGTACCAGGCATAGTGACCAGTAGCGATGACTTTCGGATGATGGATCAAACGCTCCGGCAATTCTTCTGGTAATTCAGTACGATATACATCAATACCCGCCTTGAAAATGTATTTTTCTTCCAGTGCATTTAGAAGTGCCTGTTCATCGATAATTGGCCCCCTCGCAGTATTGATCAGGATTGGGGTTTTGGCCATTTTTTTAAATGCCCAATCATCGATGATTCCCTCAGTTTCCGGAGTCAGGTTGCAATGAATGCTGATCACATCACTTTCTTCGAGCAATTGGTCAAGAGACTTTTTTTGTACGTCGAGGTTCGCAAATTGCTCATTGGGAATATAAGGATCGACGGCAAACACTTTTTCGAATAAATGGACCGCTTTGCCTGCCAGTGTCTCGCCAATTCTGCCCAAGCCAATAATGCCTAGTGTTTTGGTATGAAATTCAAAAATCCGATCATCGGGTGGAGCGCCAAATTTCGACTTGACTTGCTGCATGCCTTCCGGCAAATGCCTGGCACAAGCATACATTAAAGCCAGTGCATGATCAGACACCGCATGGTTTCCATAACCGCGAACATTCGACACGTTCACACCGCGACGAGATGCAGCTTCCAGATCGACATTTTCATAACCGGCACCATAACGCACAATCGCTTTCAAATGGGGCGTCTGCTTCAAAAAATCCTCGTCGATAACTGTCCACCTGATAAGTAAACCAACCGCGTTATGGGCAAATTTTATCTTGCCGGCAATATCACTATTCATTCCGGGGAAAATCTCAAATTTAAACCCGTTTTGGTTAAATAAATTCTCCTCGTATTCGAACGAATCATAACCAGTATCAAGTACCAACACTTTTTCCTTCATAAACAAAAAATTTGAAGATCTATAGATCAATGTTATCAAAACGTTGTGATAATATCAAACTGTCTCATTTTCCAGTAGATAAAACTGCGAATAATTGCTAATTTCGTCTCTGCACAGTCTTTTAACCATGGATATCCAGAGCAAACTGAACATGTTGGGTAACGCGCCCGAACTGCTGGAAGAACTTATTGGTGAAATACCAAGAGAAATACTTAAGCTGCGAAGAATACCGAATAAATGGAGTATTCATGAGCACGCCTGTCATCTGAGCGTTTCCCAACATCTGATCATCAAACGCTTCGAAACATTTAAAAATACCCAAAATCCAGTCTTCGAGCCGTACTTGCCTGGTACGACTGTCTCTGATGACGACCTCATCGATATGGACCTTGCTATTTGTCTCGCCGATTTTAGGATTAACCGGAAAAGGTTGATTGGACTATTAAAACAATTTGAAAATGAAGATTGGGTAAATGAAGCCCGTCATGCTGAATATTTCAGGTTTAACCCCCTTATTTTTTTACGGCACATAATGATGCACGATCATCTGCACATGTATCGTATTGAAGAATTATGGCTCACCGTTGATAACTTTCTGAAGAAAGCCTGAATATTCCTTTAAAAATAGATTTGCTATTATTTTAAATCTGCTAATACCTGACTGTCCGCTGTCGACCAGTTTTTTTGCAATAGTATCTTAATTTGACTGGCACTTTTCAAGTCTCCTAACATTTTGAAGGCATGATATTTACCCAACAAAGATAGGCTGCGATTTGGCGCTTTCTTCAATGCTAAATCAAATTGTTCATTCGCCTTCTGAGGTTGATTGCCCTGTAATAATAATTCGCCATACAATTCATGTGCTGGTTTTGGTGGGATTGGAGGGCCATTGAGTATTGTACTTTGATCCTCCAGGGTTATGGCCTGGTCCATCAATTTAAAAGCGTCTTCCTGTTGCTTTACTTTCATGGCTTTTACAGCTTTCAATTCCAATTCCATGACCTTCGCCAAGCGGACATCATTTTCGTCAGATCCATTTTTCATGATTGCGTTGATGCCACCGTGATAAAATTCTGCCACCTGGCCTGAATTGTTGCTTTCCAGGGTTATCTGGTCAATAATTTTCTGAATGAACCAATCCACTTTTTTCAGATCACCGTTTACCGCGGCGGCCATGCCATTTGAGAAAAATCCCATCGCCTTAATCTTGAGATCTAGTCCTTCGGTAGGCACTTGCAAGCCTGTAGCTTCGCTTTGCCATTTTCTTGTTTCCACCAGGTAAGAAGCTTTCATCGCTGCCAAAAAAAACCGCAATCTTGCCGATTTACTGTAGCGGGCATCGAGGTTCATATCTCCCAACAGTTGGCTTGCTTTGCCATATTGGCCCTTTTGAAGGTAGCCGTACTCCAACCACCAAAGCGTATGATAATCACGATCTTCAAGTGTCAGTTTTTTTTTCTGCACAAGTTCGTCTGCCATTTTCCAGGCAGCTTCATTTGAATTCACAGATTGGGCCCACTGTCCCAATGCCGTATAGATGTGCGAAGGTGCGTGGATAGCATGCTCCGAACCCGAAGCTAATTGACCATAATGGACCGCTTCTTTTTCTGCTTTGTAAGCCCTGGAGGGATCATCACAGGCAAAAATAAGGTAATTCAAAGCGCCCGGGTGATCTGGATTTTTTGCAATTATTGGTTGCAATACACCTGATGCCCGATCCCATAATTCCAGGTTTGGGCCATCATAACACAATCCGAGCAAAGACAACGCATAGAAACTTCCGACCTCAGCATTATCAGGATATTTTTTATACATGCCGGCCATAAACTCAGAATATTTTTTATCACGGGAATGTTTATCATCCTTTTCATTATAAAGAATTTCAATGCCGTTCACAAAATCCTTCTCGAGATCGGTTTTTGCCAATCCGATGCGTTGCTCCTTACTCACACCCATTTTGAATAACACTCCTCTGGCTTTTTCATAATTTTGCCAGAACCAAATTGGCTTATTGTATGCCATGGCCTCACCCCAATAGGCCATTATTAAATCAGGATCGAGCAGCTCTGCCATCTGAAATTGTTTAATGGCATCATCGTAATTAAAATTGTGAAGGTAAAGTAATCCCTCTTGGAAATAATTCTGTGCTACTTCCTTTCCGGTTGGTACAAAATCAATTTTTCCCAATTTTAATCCTTGTGCGTAAACCTGAACGGAAATGAAAACCACCAGAAGAACAGTATACAAGTATTTTGGGATATGGTATTTTACTTTAAAGTGTTTCATTATTGCATTTATCTTCATTAAGTAAATGGAACAGTTATACAATCTCTGTTCCATTGCATCATAAAAATAATCTTTTTTAATAACTTTGATTAGGCATATAAATTTTAGGATTATGAAAAAAAGCAATTTTTTTAAACTTACATTGGTGACGTTTTTTTGCCTTATGCAAGTTTTTCCTTTCATCGCAGACGCTCAGAAAAAGAAAGACACTGCCAACATAAAATTACTGCTGATTGATGGCCAGAGTGTAAATCACAAACACTGGAAAGAATGGACCCCCGTGTTACTGAAAGAACTAAATGATTCAAAACTTTTCCTCACCGACGTTTATACAACGCCCGCTCAGGGTGAATCCATGAAATCTTTCAATCCCCAATTTAAAGATTATGACGTCATCGTTTCGCTGTATGATGGCGATGTTTGGCCCGAGAAAGTCCAAAAGCGCTTGCAGAAATATATATTAAAAGGTGGTGGACTTGTGGTTGTTCACGCTGCGGACAACGCTTTCCCTGAATGGCCTGCATATAATGAAATGATCGGCTTAGGAGGATGGGGTAATCGGACTGAAAAAGATGGCCCTTATGTTTACATTGATGATAATGGCAAAACTATACGTGATAATTCACCCGGAAAGGCTGGTCATCATGGAGCACGACACGAATTTCAAATTGTTAACCAAAAACCAGATCATCCAATCATGAAAAATCTTCCTGAAAAATGGTTGCACACGGAAGACGAATTGTATGACCACTTACGTGGACCGGCCAAAAACATGGAAATTCTGGCTACGGCATATTCAGATGAAAAATATAATGGCACAAAACACAATGAGCCAATGCTGATGACAATTGCCTATGGAAAAGGGCACGTTTTTCATACCGCTATGGGGCACGACAAACTGGCACTGAGTGGTGTTGGATTCATGACTACTTTTATTCGAGGTTGTGAATGGGTAGCGCATGGCAAGGTTACATTTCCAGTACCACCGGACTTCCCGACATCAGAAGAGTCCGGCAAACGTCAATATTGAATGAACATTCAATATGATCAATTCAAATTACTTAAAGGCCGGATATTCTTATTTTCCGTTTAGATGCATACCTATTGAATTGCTTTTATCTCTATATTCATGAATCGGCATGAATCATTGAAATCAATGGAATAAAAACATTTAATATGAGATTGCCGTAACATTAACCAAGATTTCATTTAATCCAACTAATTGATCTTTATGAAAAAATTCAATCTGTTAACATTGGTATTTTTATTTCTTGTAATTACTGCATTCGCTCAAACCACTGGAGAACGTTCCATTGCCGTTACGGGCACAAGTCACCTCAGTG
The DNA here is from genome assembly GCA_963711495.1 of uncultured Cytophagales bacterium. Lineage (GTDB taxonomy): Bacteria > Bacteroidota > Bacteroidia > Cytophagales > Cyclobacteriaceae > CAVQEK01. The sequence continues at coordinate 1,353,182 of CAVQEK010000013.1, read as the reverse complement.
TTACCCCAGATCAGGTGGTTGTACATATGAATATTCAGGCGTTGGAAATGGAATTTAGCGATGCCATTAAAACATTAAATAAAAAGACTGACAAGTTGATCAATACGCTGGAAAAAGGCGGATTCGATCAGGAAAATATGAAAATCATCAATTTTTCAGTACATAAAAATATCCGATATGACCGGGGGAAATCATATGACAGCGGCTATGTCGCAGTGCAATCCGTTATCCTTAAATTCGATTATACCAAAGATAAACTGGCAGATTTGGTGAAAACTTATTCCAAATCACCGGTCGATGCAAACCTCAATTTTAATTTTCAACTTTCCGAGCAATCCCAAAAGACAAATAGGAATCAGTTAATCATCATGGCTGTTGATGATGCAAAAGCAAAAGCCAGAGTCATTGCAGGAGCATCCGGAGTAACTTTAGGTAAAATCATTAGCATTCAATACGGAGTGGATCAAAATAGCCCACAACCCGTACAATCTTTCTCGCGTATGAAAGCCATGAGTTCAGATGAAGCCGGATCATCATCTGATCTTTCTTTGCAAAATGTCGATCTTTATGATGAAGTAAATATTTCCTGGGAAATCCAATAATTAGTCAACCCTAAGAAAGTCGAAATGGGCTATAATATATTGAAAATTAAAGGATTAAGGAGTAAATAAGGTAGAAAATGCTTTGAGAAAAGACGCAGGTTTTGTATTTTAAGTAAAGAAACCCTGCAAAAAATGGCACATCAAAACAACCTTGACCAATTCCAACTGAGCTTTCTATTCCCCACGTTCAAACAGATGTTGAACCCACACCATCCATTATACCGGATGGCTGATTTGATCAATTGGGGAGAAATCAATAAACAGTTTGAAAGCTATTACAAAGATTTTGGAAGGCCGTCAAAACCGATACGGCTGATGGTGGGGATGCTGATTTTAAAACAGGTTCGTAATTTATCAGATGAAGCATTAGTAGAGCAATGGGTGGAGAACCCCTACTATCAGTACTTTTGCGGGGGGAGCCAATTTCAATTAAAATGTCCTATTGAAGCCAATGAGTTGAGCATGTTCCGAACCAGGATCGGCAAAGAGGGTGCTGAAAAGATCTTTCGATTATCCATTGAGCTCAATGGAAAAGACGGCCAGGAAGGCGAAGTGATATTTGACACCACCGTCCAGGAGAAGAACATTACTTTTCCTACCGATGAGAAGCTTTATGGTAAAATCATTAAGAAATGTCGTGACATAGCAGAAGCCAACCAGTTGGAACTTCGCCAGAGCTACCGGTTTGTGGTGAAGGGGTTGAGGAGACAGTTGCGGTTTGACAGGCGGAGGAAACAATCAAAAATAGCCGGTAAGTCACTGCGGAAATTACGGACCATAGCAGGCCGCCTGGTGCGAGAGTTGGAGCGGAAGCTTCCTCCGGCAGCTTTTAATGCCGTTTCCATGAAGATTGCCCTGTTCAGGCGGGTGCTGGACCAAAAGCCCAAAGATAAAAATAAGATCTACAGTTTGCATGAGCCTCATGTGCAATGTATGAGTAAGGGGAAAGAGTACAAGAAATATGAATATGGGTGTAAGACCAGCATAGGATGGACCAAAACCAGTGGGGTGATAGTCGGAATGATATCTTTTGAGAAAAACATCTATGATGGCAAGACGCTTCCTGCGGCCATCGATCAGGTAGAGCGGCTGACAGGGAGAAGGCCAGGTGTGGCTATCGTAGATCGGGGATACCGGGGGATAGACAGGGTGGGCTCAACCCGGATAGTCACCCCGTATAATCAAAAGGCAAAAACAGCCTACAGGAAGCGGAAAGCTAAAAAGTGGTTCCAGCGAAGAGCAGGGATCGAACCGGTGATCGGTCATCTGAAAAAAGATCACCGCCTGGCCAGGAACTACCTGAAAGGCATAAGGGGTGATCACATCAACGCCCTGATGGCGGCATCGGCATTCAATTTTAAACGGGTCTTGAGAAAACTCAAGGGCCGTATTGTCTTCTGGCTAAAACAACTTTGGTATTTCATAACGATCCCTAAACTATATGTTCCAACTTCGCTCTGCCCACTTTTTTAGGGACGACTAATTACAGGATTTTAAGAATTCAAAAAATAATGATCAATATGATTCCTATGACAACTTGGAAATGCCATTGATGGGTCAAATAAAAACAGGAAGATTTAGATTGAATGGTCATTCAAAGTTATTAATTCGTTTTATGTGATGTTTTCCGGAACGCTTAATATTCCCTGCCTCTGCCCGCTGTTGTCAGCATTTCTGATATCATCCGGTTAAAAGACTTGGCCTTCATAAGATCTTCAATATTTAAATGAAACCTGAATTTCCAATAATGTTCTGAATTGCTGGGTACATTGATCTGTTCTTCCTGAGGTTTGTCATACCTCAATTTTTCATCCATCGCCACCAGGTCCTGAATAGGAAAAATAGCCCACATAGCTGGTGAATTAAGGTGCTGCTCATTAATTTCACGACAAATCCATGGTTCACAAAAATAGGGCGCTTCCCCGGAGTGATCTAATTGTTCATTATAAAATTCCTGAGTAACCTCCCGGTTTTCTTCCCACCAGGCACGAATTGTCGACATGTCATGACATGATGGGCTGACTACGGACAGATATTTGGCGTTATGAGGGCTACTGAATTTTTGATCAGAATTTTTCGGCATTCGCTGGATTTCGAGATTCAAAATCCCTAATTCATCCATCACCCCCGGTACACAGTTGGGAACCATCCCCAAATCTTCTCCGCATACCAGCATATTGGTGGCGTGCATAATTGCCGGCAATTTCACCATCGCCTTTTCACGCCAAAATTGTTCCTGCCGCTGGTAAAAATAATGAATATATATACGATCCAATGATTGTTGAGCTTCAGGATTGAGATCCTTAAACGAATAGGTATAATGCATGCCTATCTTCGGATGAAATCCATGTTGTGTATTCGCCTCTTTCTGTCGGTGTTGACCGTCGCTATCGCCACCTTCAAAGAAAAGCACATTACCAATCAACTCCATAAGACCATCTTTTATCCTTTTAATTTTTTCTTTAGCAGGCTTGCTTTTTAACCCGATTTCGTTTGAAAAATAATGTTCAACTTTGCGTTGTGTGTCGAATTGCGGTTTTAAATGATAAGCATCGTCCTGCACTTGATCGAGATATTTTTTCCGAACTTCATCTTTGTATTGACCAAAAATTTCCGTCAGCATGTAGTCCCGGATATACGGCCTGCAAAATCTTTCGTAGTCAAAATGAACTCCGTGCCCCTCAATTTCATATAAGTACAGCGGAATAGCTGGATTAAATCTTCCCATTAACCCGTGAATGGATTCCTCCGGTATTTCCCAAATTCTAAAAAATCCAAGTATATGGTCAATGCGATAGGCGTCAAAATAATCAGCCATCTTCATTAATCTCTTTTTCCACCAATGATAATTGTCCTTGGCCATTTCTTCCCAATTGTATGTCGGGAAACGCCAATTTTGTCCAGTTGCGGAATACGCATCAGGCGGTGCGCCGGCTTGTTTATCCATATTGTATAACCGGGGTTCCATCCAGGCGTCAACACTATGGCGGTAAATCCCGATAGGAATATCCCCTTTTAATACCACGCCTTTTTCACGGGCATACTCTGCCACTTCAGTGAGTTGTTTATGCAAATGATACTGAATGAAATAATGCACTGCCACATCATCAAAATGATCGCTTTTAGGGCTCACAAAATCCCTAATCTCCTCGTGGCAATATGTTGAATAGGCAGGCCATTTTTTGAATTCCGGTGTTTTAAAACGATCACGTAAACAAGAAAATGCCGCGTACGGGGCAAGCCAATTTTTATTCTCATTAAAAAAATTTCTGAAATCTGAATCTCGGAACAATTCTTCCTTGGTTTGTTCATACAATTTTTTGTAAAACTCAGATTTTAACTTCATAACGGCTTCATATTCCACAATCGGCGCACTGTTTAAGTCTTTGCCTTTACTGGTAAATTGTTCCATTTCCTCATCATCCGAAAGTGTCCCCATGGCTGGCAAATTGAGATAAATTGGATGTAGCGCCAAAACCGAAATAGCCGCATACGGATAGGAATCCTTCCAGGTGTGTGTGGCAATTGTATCGTTGATAGGAAGCACCTGAATGAGTTTAAGTCCTGTTGATGCGGTCCAATCAATCAATAATTTCAAATCAAGAAATTCTCCAACTCCAAAACTATGTTTGGACCGCAAAGAAAAAATAGGCAAAGCAATACCCGCTCCTTTCCACGTGTCACTGTCATAACGAAAATGTTCATCTGTCTGTATAAAAATCCTTTTTTCGGGCAAATCATTATTGGCTATCAAAACACGATCCGGACCATTTTCCAAACAAACAATTTCCTTTTTACGGACATCATAGATGCCATATTTATATGCAATTTCCAGTTGTTTTCCGGAACACTTGACATTGGCCCTCCACACCGGATATTCACGATCATCCATGATTACAGCCTTCTTAGGTTCCCAATTACCCAATCCGGAATTGGAACCTATAATGCAAAATTTCATATTTCTACCTATTCTCGGCGCAACCAATTGTACGCGATGGGTATAGTCATTACGGTCACTATGGTTATCATATTCTGTTGACCTCCTGAACAGATTGTTTGTAAATGCAGCCGATAATAAAGCATTTTCCGGAAGATGCGCCGATTTCCAAAAATCAAAAAGTGAAACCGCATCTCTTTGAATATCTGATAATTTTAATGTTCGGTTCCTGCCCCATTCCCAAAAAATCAAACCGTTTCGTTCATCTTTCAGAAAAAATTTATAATGAATTTCCGAGTCCTTATCGGGACTGACATCGCAATCGGCGGTCCAGTTTCCTTCGGATTGAAAACGCATGGGCAACGCTTTGGATTCATTCCAATGACCAAGAATGGCTAAGGAACCACAAACAAATAAGTTTTGTCCCCACTCAGTATAATAATTGATATTGAAACTAATTTTCATATAGATATCAGCCTTTTCCCTGGATAAATCAGCCAGGTATTATCTAAAATAAATACAACATTATCAATAAGATTGACTGTTCACGCGATTCACACAAAATGAAATCACGGAACTACTTTTAGATGCTAAATAAGTCAGTTTAACAGTCATCATTATTCTCTTCAAGAAAACACGACATTCAACTGGCTCTATTTGCGACTGACCCTCTTAGATTTTATCGAAAATTTTTACGCTTGATTAGCCAAAACAAATATAACATTCTGCCAACCAGGTCGCCAGTTCTAATATAATTATTTTTGATTGCCCCTTTGTTCAAGCTGAAAACAAGATCACAGATGTCATAATTATTTAGATATGATTTTTTTTGCCGGAATATTTTTTACTTGTCCGGCATCAACAAAAGGTCCATTCAGGATTTTCTGTTTTTTGACCAGAAATACCGCAAATTCTTTCAATGGCATCAATTATCAACTACCAATCACTGGCTAAATCAAGGTTTTTTGTTGGATGAAACATCCTTTTACTGGTATTATCATAAGTTCCAATCAACAAAGCCTCCCCTATTTTTGGATTGAACCACCAAAAAAGCATACCGTGTGTTTAATTGAACCTTTGCCTGCTCGATATTCCGTTTGTGAATTAATTGTGATACTTGAGGGAGTAAATTAAAAAATGTCCATATATCCAACTCACCAAATTTTTCTTTTCACCCTACTGAATCAATTTTAACATTCCGTCGTCATTAAATTGAAGGGCTGTTTCATGGCCACTATCTAATTCTAATCTGGCCTCAAAAGGTGCAATCAAAGCCACATCATTCCTGGGTATCCATCGCTTATGATCTCTGTTTATGATTATAAATAAAAAATGCCAGTTGCCCATAGTACAAAATTGATCCATGTCTCCAGCATAAATAGACAGCTTATAATTTCGTTTCAGAAAATCATGAATGGGCAGAATGTTATCCACCGCCAATCCCAATTCACTTATTTCTACTAAATTTTGTACAGAAAATTGGTCTTCTGCTTTTATGTTCAAATCCTTACGAGCAATAAATTCTAAAATGTTTTTGTCCTCATCATAAAAATATATGGATTTCGCATTCCAGCTCTTGAAGTTTACCAACTCCTGGCCTTTAAATGACAATATTTTGACACGTTCTTTCAACCATACCAGGGCTTCCTTTTCCTGGAAAGATGGAATATTTATGGCAATATGATATGGATTTGATGTTTGGTTTGCATGAAAAAACAATTTCGATGCACCTATACGAACTTCAAAATAATTCGCATGAGTCATGGTAAATGGCAAGCCTAAAATTTGGCGATAAAAGACTTTTTGTCCATCAATGTTTTCAGTCAGGATGGTGAGTTCTTTCAACCGCATAGTACTATGAAGTTAGTGGATATAAAATTAACGCCACAATTTTAATATGGTTCAGGAACCAATTAGGCATAACAAGATCGATACGGATTTCACAAAAATATTTGCCATGCAGCAAGGTGTGTTTAACCGGTTAAAATTCCTGTTCGTTCAGGTATGGCAATAAAAAAATAATACCCGTTGATACTCAATCGAAAACACTACTTTTGCATTTCTGCAAGAATTTGTTCAATGGATTTAGCACTATTTGGCATAACATTTTGGGGACACGATCCTGCAATATTTGAAATCTGAAATCTTTTGCAGGATGTATACCGCGCTTTTCCAGCCTGACAATACAGTGTCTTATAGGCAACACTGGCATTTTGAATGGTAAGAACGTTGTTCACAAAAATTGGACATTTCTCAACCTTGGGACAAAAATCAGAATCCATCTTGATATATATTATAGTTTGTGTTGTTCGACATAAATATAGCGATGAATCACCATCACCACAATCATGAAGATTGATATAATTTCTATTTGATTACAATAATATTATGTCCGAATGGCATCAGGGCCAATTGGGCAAGTTTGAGGTGTTGAAGTGCAAATGGAATACCGATGATGGTAAGTGCAAAAATTAAAGCAAATACCAGATGAATAACCACCAATTCAATGCCGGCAAAGATCAGCCAAATTACATTCAGAATGAGATAAATACATCCGGAAGCCCTTTGTCCGGGCACCACCTCTTTGCCAAACGGGAATAATCCCAAATAAGCCAGTTTTAGAGTTTGCATTCCAAAGGGAACTCCCACGATCGTAAAAAAAAGCATCAAACTTCCAATCAGATATAAAATAAAGATTACAAATCCGCCCAGTATAATCCACAAAAAATTGCCCAGGGTATTCATTTAAAAAAATTTCTCAATCCTAGTCAATTGGAAACATAACGAAAAGAAAAATTATCCTAAAGGTTGATAATTTATTTGAACAGCTTCAAAGAAGTCGAGATTTCTTTAAAATTTTCTACAATTAAGGCCGCTTCGTGTAAAACCTGCTGATCAAAAGTTGTGGTAATTCCCACGGATAACATGCCTGCTGCATTAGCGGCAATAATGCCGTTTGGTGAATCTTCGATTACCATACAATGTGCTGGTTCAATTTTCAGACTATCAGCAGCAAGCAGGAAGACAGACGGATCAGGTTTAGACCGGTTACCCACATCCTCTATGTGATAAATGTGATCATCGAATATTTGCCTCAGCGCCAAACGTTCATCTACCAAATCCATCAAGGAACGATTCATAGCAGTAGCAATGGCTGTTTTAACATTGTACAATTTTACTCCAGCATAAAAAGTTCTGAAACCATCAATAAATTTTATTTCTTCCATGAACAATTTCCTGATAATCGTCCATCGTTCTTCTGCAAGATTTTCGGGACTTATATCCAGTCCATAATATTCAATCATGATAGACGAACCCTCCTGCATGTTTCGACCCGCCATGAGAGGCTTCAATATATTTCGATCATATTGCACACCATATTTGGAAAGAAGAATACGCTGACTTTTATCCCAAAGCGGCTCAGTATTGACCACGACACCTTCTGCATCAAAAATAATTGCTTTAATTTCTGGCTTTTTGTTAATTCTTAGCGGTGGCAAGATCTTCATTAAACTTATTGGACTGACTACAAACTACTATATTTCAATTGTTGTATCCGGCCTCTGAATACCCCTTTAACATCATAAAAAAGGTCTCCTTCCGTCTTTACTTTTTTCAAAAAATAATTTTCCTCCAGTACCCCATATTCATGATGATTCACGGCAAGCACTATTGCATCATAATCAGTATTTGCTTTTTCAACCAACCTGATTCCATACTCATGTTCAAATTCTTCAGCATTAGCATACGGATCCACGGCATCAACATTAATTTTATATGATTGTAGTTCCTTGATCAACTCCGGCACCTTGGAATTTCTAATGTCGCTCACATTTTCTTTAAATGTGACCCCCATTACCAAAACTTTGGTTCTCAAGAGTGACTTGTCCTGCTCGATTAGAAACTGAACAACTTCACGGGCAATAAGTGTGTGCACAGAGTCATTAATATTTCGCCCCGCAAGGATTACCTTAGCATGATATCCCAGTTCATTGGCTTTGTGTGTTAGATAATACGGATCGACACCAATACAATGCCCACCAACCAATCCCGGATAAAACGGTAAGAAATTCCATTTCGTACCGGACGCTTCCAATACTTCATACGTATTAATACCCATCTTTTTAAAAATGAGTGAAAGTTCATTCATCAAGGCAATATTGAGGTCACGCTGGGTATTTTCTATTATTTTTGAAGCTTCCGCCACTTTGATAGAAGAAGCTTCAAAAATACCAGCTTTTATAATGCTTCCATAAACCCGGCTTATCACCCGTAATGTTTCACCATCACAACCAGAAACAACCTTTTTTATTTTCGTAAGGGTGTGTTCCTTGTCACCGGGATTGATACGCTCTGGTGAATAGCCCACTTTGAAGTCTGTGGGGAAATTCAACCCACTTGAAGCTTCCATTACAGGAACACAATCCTCCTCCGTACAACCCGGGTATACCGTAGATTCAAAAACAACGATATCTCCTTTCTTAAGTATATTCCCCACAGTTTTACAAGCTGACAACAAAGGTTTTAGATCGGGATTTTTATGTTCATCGATCGGGGTAGGAACGGCGACAACAAAAAATGTTGCAGGCTTTATGTCATCGATTTTACTGGTAAATAAAATGTCGCATCCTTCAAATTGGTGCGGTTCAAGTTCGTTACTGGGATCAATATGCTGACGCATCAATTCAATACGCTTTGCATTGATGTCGTACCCTATTACTTTGAATTTTTTTGCCAGTTCCAGTGCAACTGGAAGGCCTACATAACCCAAACCTACAACACATATTTGTTGTTCTTTTGTACTAATGGCTTCAAACATCATGAGAATTCAAATTTAAGATCAAAATGCAAAGCTAAAATAATTCCGGATTTAAGAAGATTAGGTTAAGGATTTTGACAAGACCACTCCCCAAAACTTTGATGCAATCCCAAAAAAACAATTAATTACACAACATTAATTATTTCTATTCCACGTTTTCATATATAAATTTTTCATTCTACCTTTGTAGCCCGATTTTGAGCATTAGAAAATTACCTTGTCCCATGGTGTAATGGTAGCACAGCAGATTTTGGTTCTGTCAGTCTAGGTTCGAGTCCTAGTGGGACAACAAAATCCCGGATATTTTCGGGAATTTTATTTTATATATCTGAAGAAATCTACTGGAGTCTCAACCATGTCGAAGGTCAAGCTGTTCTCAGGCACAAATTCACTTTACCTGGCAAAAAAAATCGCCTTGGAATATGGCCGGCCCTTAGGAGACATTGATATCCAGAAATTCAGCGATGGTGAAATATCCCCTGCATTCAAAGAATCAGTACGGGGATGTGATGTTTTCTTGATCAACTCCACTTTTGCGCCATCTGACAATCTTTTAGAATTGTTGCTCATGATCGATGCGGCCAAACGTGCAAGCGCCAAATACGTGACCGTTGTAATCCCGTATTTTGGTTATGCGCGGCAAGATCGGAAAGACCGCCCCCGTGTGGCCATCGCTGCAAAATTGGTGGCAAATCTCATTTCTGCCGCAGGGGCAGACCGTATCATGACTTGCGATTTGCATGCCGGACAGATTCAGGGTTTTTTTGATATTCCACTCGACCACCTTGATGGGTCTTATATTTTTGTGCCCTATATACGCAGTTTGCAATTGGAGAATCTGATCATTGCTTCACCTGATGTGGGGGGGACAAAAAGAGCCCGATCCTTTGCCAAACACTATGAGGTGGATATGGTAGTTATTGATAAATATCGTAAAAGAGCCAATGAAGTAGCTTCAATGCAAGTCATTGGAAATGTGGAAGGTAAAGATGTCGTGCTGGTAGACGACCTCATCGATACGGGAGGAACATTAGCAAAGGCAAGCATTGTGCTCAAGGAAGAGGGCGCGAGGACTGTCCGCGCTATCTGCACTCATCCGGTATTATCAGGAAATGCCTATGAAAATATAGAAAACTCTGCCTTAGAAGAACTGGTGGTTACAGACACCATTCCGCTGTATCGCGAAAGTGCCAAAATAAAAGTACTTAGTGTTGCCGCTTTGTTTGCAAAGGGCATCAGAAAAACTCACAACAACGAATCGATAAGTTCTTTATTCATACATTAATATTTAAAAACATGAAAAAAATTGAGATTATAGGGTATAAAAGAGCAAATCTCGGAAAAAGCGAAACAAAACATCTCCGGTTAGAAGGGAATGTGCCTTGCGTATTGTATGGCGGTAAGGAGCAAATTCATTTCTATGCTCCAATGATTCTTTTCAGAGACTTGGTGTACACACAAGATGCAGCGTTTGTTGACCTCAATATTGAAGGAGAACACCACGATGCCATCTTACAGGATGTACAATTTCATCCGGTAAGTGAAATGCTGCTTCATGCAGATTTTCTGTTACTTGATGAGGATAAGAAAATTAAGATGGACATCCCACTTAAATTTATTGGCAATCCTCCAGGTGTATTAAAAGGAGGTAAGCTCATGGTAAAATTGAGGAATGTCAAATTAAAGGCTTTTCCACAGGATATCCCTGAACATATTAATATAGATGTGAGTGGTTTGGACTTGGGAAAATCAGTGAAAATAGGAAATATCCAGACTGAAAATTATACCATTTTGAATAGCTCCCGAGTCACAATTGCCACCGTGGATATACCACGTGTATTGAAAAGTCTGGAAGAAGAGGAAGCTGCTAAGGAAGCTGAAGAATTGGAAGAAGCGGAAGAAACAGAAACTTCAACGAGTGAAGAATAGAATTCATCACCAATTAGACATTGATCCTGCCTGGGCTTCAGGCAGGATTTTTTATGCTTTTTTATCATGAAATACCTCATTGCAGGTTTAGGTAATATTGGCCCGGAATACGAACTCACGCGTCACAACATTGGTTTTCTGACTTTGGACAGACTTGCCGATCAATACAAGGTGAATTTCCAACTGGACCGGCTTGCTTTCAAAGCTGAATTCAAATACAAAGGAAGATCAATCCACCTGATCAAGCCAACCACATACATGAACCTGAGTGGAAAATCCGTCAACTACTGGATGCAGGAACTCAAAGTGCCGCTGCAAAATTTACTGATTATAAGCGATGATACTGCACTTCCTTTTGGGAAATTGAGGATGCGCGGCAAAGGATCCAATGCTGGTCATAACGGATTGAAAGATATTGAAATTTCACTGGGTACCACACAATATCCGAGATTGCGCATGGGTATCGGTGATGATTTTCACAAGGGCCAGCAAGTTGATTATGTGTTGGGACGATTTAGTGAAGAAGAATTCAAATCACTGCCGGAAATAATGGATCGTGCTATATCGATGAGCATTTCATTTTGTACCATTGGTATCAACCAAACCATGAATTCCCACAACGATTAATCAATCCTTGAATATTGTTAATTGTTCTTCCAATAACCGGAATGTCCTCCGGTGGTAAGGCGTTATTCCCAAACTTTTGATGGCTTTTCGATGAGCTGCCGTTGGGTAACCAACATTAGTGTCCCAGCCATATTGCGGAAAATCTATACCTAACTTTGTCATCAAATCATCACGGTAAGTTTTCGCCAACACCGAAGCCGCCGCTATGTGTAAAAATGTCTGATCTCCTTTTACAACACATTGATGAGGAATATTGGGATATGGATTAAACCGATTTCCATCGATCAACAACAATTGTGGTTTTTGCAGAAGCTGATCAATGGCGCGATGCATTGCCAGAAAAGAAGCATTTAGTATATTGATTTTATCAATCTCTTCATTGCTCACCTCAGCTATGGCATAAGTAATGGCATTGCGTCGAATGTCCTTTTGAAGTTTTGTCCGCTGTTTTTTGTTCAATAGCTTAGAATCCGTAAGTTCATGGTTTTTATAATCAAAAGGCAGGATAACGGCTGCTGCTACAACTGGACCAGCAAGGCAACCCCTTCCTACTTCATCGCAACCTGCTTCTACCAGATTTTCGGTAAAGGTTAATTTCAGCATATGCACAATAATAATAATTTTGTCACCCATTATTAAAATTAAATACTGATAAAAAATGTATATGGAATCCAATCCCTGGAAAAAACTTGAGACAAAGAAAATCTATATGAATCCTTGGATTTCGGTAGATGAAGATCAGGTTATTCGACCCAATGGTACACAGGGAATCTATGGCAGGGTCCATTTTAAGAATCATGCCATAGGCATTGTTCCATTGGATCATGACAACTATACCTGGCTGGTAGGGCAATTTCGCTATACTATAAATGAGTATTCCTGGGAAATTCCTATGGGCGGCGGGCCATTGAATGAAAATATACTCGATGCTGCAAAAAGAGAATTACGGGAAGAAACAGGACTTACAGCCCGGGTCTGGACAAATATGTTGCGGATTCATACCTCAAACTCAGTGACTGATGAGGTTGGATTTGTATTTCTGGCAGAAGAGCTTGAAGAAGGTGAAACGGAGTTTGATGAAACAGAAGATTTAAAGATCTGGAAATTGCCTTTTGAGGAAGCCATAAGTATGGTGATGGAAAACAAAATTACTGATTCTCTAAGTATTGCAGGAATTCTTAAACTGGCAAAATTGCTGAAAATGTAATTTTGTGCTGTTACTTGATCACATAAAATCAATATCGATATTGAACGGTGATTTCATCAGCAACCGTAAAGCTTCTTCCACCGTCATATCACCCTTTAGCACCTTATTTAATGATTCAGTAATTGGTGCCCGCATTTGATAGTTCTCAATCAACTTTATCATCACCTGAATGGTATTTAAACCTTCTGCTGTTTCTTCCATGGTAGATAAGATGTCTTCGATTGTATCACCTTGTGCAAGACGTTTCCCGACCGTATAATTGCGGCTCAAGTTACTGGAGCAAGTGGCAACAAGATCTCCCAAACCTGCTAATCCCAGGAAAGCCTGTGTGTTGGCGCCCATCATTCGCCCGAGATAGATCATTTCAATCAATCCACGGCTAATCAACAATGATCTGGCATTTTCACCAAATCCCATTCCATGGAGTGCCCCGGCGGCAATTGCAATAATATTTTTTAAGACACCACAAAGTTCTATTCCAATGAGTTCCTTACTTCCATATACCTGAAAATAATCATTGCGTAAAAGTTTCTGGCCTTCCCTGATTACTTCATCGAAATGGCTGGCCACCACGGTTGCGGCTGGCTGATTGTCCGCCAATTCTTTGGCCAGGTTTGGTCCGGCCAGACAACCAACCCGAACTACCAAACTCTCTTTTCGAATTAATTGACTCATAGTACAAATGTCACCAGGAGCAATTTTTACTCCTTGATCGCGCCAGTTTTCTTTCACCACAAAAATGCCCTTGGTTCCATGTATGAGCATATGATACGGTTTCAGGTATGGCGACAACATGGTAATCATTTCAGGGAAATTCTCCGATGGCACCAACGGAAAGATCACATCACACTCTTTGCCCAATATTCCTATATCATTGGTGACTGCAATATTATCTTTAATGGTTTGGCCCTGAATTTGTCTCGTCGTTGCCATGGCCTCTGCAATTTCCTTTTTTCGGGCATATAAGATAACCGGCACATTATTGGCCAGAATGTTAGCCACGGCTGTTCCGAAACTTCCCGCCCCTACAACTCCCACTGGCTTTTTAGATATATTTTTCGAGTCCATATCCATCCATGCGGTTGTGATAATAATACAGATTGTTCAGGTCCTTACTTATGATATTACCTTTTTTGTTCTTCAACAATGGACGGTATGTATGAAAAAGTCCGGCATTCTCAATACCAAAATCAATAACCCTGTCCAAATCGCCAATGAGATGATTGGCCACATCAATTTTACTTTCGTTGAAAAGCTCAATCACTTTGTCACGAAGTCGATCAAAGACCTTCCTGAATTCCCCGTAATCAATTTCTATTTCGTCCACTGGTAATCTCAGCAAACTATACAAATCCATTTTTCGATATTTTTTCCTCAGCATTTCAAATGCCGTATATGCCACGAGATGACTGGCAAAAACACGGTTTATCCGATGATATTCCCGGACAATCACCTCACTCAACATTCTGGTATATTCCTCCTCACGTTGTGAATCTGTGGTGATTTTTCCTTGATACATAAAATAATCACGCGTATTGATTCGCATGCCGTTCTTATCAATGCTGTGACCCTGATCATTAACAAAGTTTCCAAACAGATCCATCCCCCTGCCAATAGACACTGAGATATTTGAACCTTTGGTAAAAAATTCTATTAAGAATTTCAAAATTCTTCCCGATGAGGCATAGCGATCACCTTCCCGATAGTACCTTTCTTGTCCTTTCTGCTCAAGATAATCGCGAATCAATGCCGGCGCTTCCAAAACAAAATTATAGTTGAGCACAACAGGAACGACAAATATTTTTTTCCTGCCATTTTCCGCTCCTTTTTCATAAAGAATTCGCTGAGCCTCAATAGCTGTCCCCAGTAATCCCAACTTCAATCGGTTCTCAATTTTACCAGACCTGGAACGTGTTCCTCCTGGAAAAAACAGGCTGTGACAACCACTGCGAATGGCAAGGCTTGAATAAGTTCTTAAGGTTTCAAGATAAATCAGATTCTTCTTCCTTCTGTCTACTTTATAAGCACCAAGGCTATTCATAAAATAGGCAAAAATATTAATGTTGAAAAGATTAAGGCCTGCCCCATAAATGAAAGGCGGAAGACCCAATGTATGAATCACCCATCCAATTACGATTGAATCGAGGTTCGAAAAATGGGTCGGAACCATCACGATGGTCCCAATTTTTGCAAGTTCCCGCAATTGTTCAGTTTCACCTGTAATCTCGATCTTATCTTGTAAAGTATATTCCTTACTCCAAAAAGACCCGAACTTTTTAATTTTCGCGGCATTTAAAAGTCTTGAAAAACCAAAGGTGACCATGGTTCGTGCCAGACGATAATGTGAAGGTTTGAAATTACCTGCAATTTCATTGCTATAGCGATCAATTATTTCATAAAGTATTTCTCGGGCAATTTTAGGTCTGTCTTCTGGTTTTTCATTGTCCAGGGTAACCAGCTTTGATTTTAATCTTTGCCAGAACGGGATCTCGTCTTCGGGATCAACCTTCCAGGGATTGGTTTTACATCGAAGTTGCTCTCTGTATCGCGTAAGTTCCAATTCTTCGATCAATGGATTTCCTAAGGGCCGTAATTGCAACAGTCGAACGGCACTTTCCTGAATAACTTCCTCGATAAATTGTTTTCTGTTTCTGGCCAGTTGAACTACTGGCCAATCTTCCTTTCCCAGAAGAATCGGGCCATATTTCTTTCGCGTGTCTACTTTATCAATGGGCCTGGTGATTTTCTTCAAAATTATTGACTGTTTGAAAAGTTTAGCAATGCCTAAAAAATCCAGTGTCTCAAATTTAATCAATTTGATCTGCAAAATTACTGCATTTCAATGATCAATTCATAATATTGATACAACTTACACTATTTCAGTCCATTATCCGATATATCGCATCATTGTCCATTTTTCCCTGCAAGAATGGCTGCAACTCACCGGTTTTACGGTTTGTTTGATACGTGATTGCCGCATTCGCATACAATGGATCAACCAGTATAACAACCCAATTTGGTCTTGGATATTCTTCTTGTGCTACTTGCCATTGATCATAAGTAAAGGCTTCAAATGTCCCTTCTGTTTTGTCCTGTATGTATCCTTCATCTTGCAACAGTTTGAGCTTGTTCCGTTGAACGGGAATATAGAGCATCCTTAATTCCGGAGGTGTTTTACTTTTTGGTAAAAGGGTATTCACAAAATTGACAAACTCGCGTATATTTTTTGATGCCATTCCTATACTGATATCATATTCTTTGGGTTGTATTTCCAGGCAGATCACAGGATGGCCTGAAAACCCCAGATACAGCAAATAGATGCTCATTAATATGGTAAAGAGTAATATATAAGGAGAAAAATAACCGGTGATCATAGAAAGCATGGAAAATGGAAAAATAATTCCACCGGTGATCATGGGCAGAAGAAGTCTTCGGCTGGTAATTTTCAAAATTTTGATATCGTCGAGGTCGAAGACACGCTCCTTATTTTGGCGAATGACAATTAATTGCTTTTTGGTAAGAAGTATTTTATTTCGATTATTCCCTTCACGACCAAGATATACATATGCGAGTATATCATCCTCAAAATAATTTGTCATAAAAAATGCCCGGTATTCCAGGCAATTTATAATAAAATATTTCTAAATGTTACTCTATGCTTATTCTATTAAATACGGATCAATTTTGCTGAAACCTTTAAATGTGCAGCATTGATCCTTATAATGTAAATTCCAGCGGCAAATTCGGAAAGATCGATGGAAATTCGACCATCTTCCGGAAAACGCTTGATATACCGCTCCAGAACCGTTCTGCCTGAAATATCTAAAACCGTTAGATAACTTTCCTTTCCTTCTAAAGCATCACACTTCATCGATACCTCTCCTGTCGTTGGATTGGGTCCAATGAATAGTGTACTATTTTCCTGATGCTCGTGATGCGGCAAAAATTCATTTTTGATAGGCTGGCCCATGGTTTGTGAAAAGATTGTGGTCAATAGAAAAAGAAAAAGCAAATGACATTTATAGGTACATGGTTTTTTCATATTAACTTTTTTTCATTAGACACCAATCTTCATGCAAAGGTTTAAAACATCGCCAAAATTTTCTTATTAAGAAAGTCGTGCTAAGTAATTTCCTGTTTCATCTTCATACACAATCTGCATTTTCCAGCCACAGGATCTGGCTATTGTTGCCATTTTTTTCTGATCTATATACAGCCATTCAATCCACTGACCCAGCAAATGTTTGTATTCAAAACGAAATTTCAATTCTCCATAGTATCGTGTGGGGTTCCAATTTTCATTCTCCAATAAATAAGCGACATCACTCGAATCAAAAATAATCTGTCCGCCAACTTTTAAGACGGATTTTAGTTGAAGCAGTAATTTATACAACCCTGTCTGTGTGCCACACAAGCCAATACCATTCATCAACATGATTATGGTATCAAAACCAGTTCCTTTGTATTGAAAAATATCTTCACAGATGACCTGTTTAACCCCCCGATAAAGCATGACATCACAACAATACCTTGAAATATCCAGCGCATGTACGTCCAGGTCATGTTTCTCTTGTAAAAAAAGCGCATGCCTCCCAGCGGCTGCCCCAACATCCAATATTTCTCCCTTGCCAAGAGATAAGGCAAATTCTTCCATTTCAGAAAAATCTTCAGGATCATAGAAAAACCCTTCAACATCCCAATTCTCAGGTTTACCATAGGTGTTGTGTAGCCTGAGCGGTGGTACAAATTGATGATGGTGAAAATCCCAAAGTGCCCTGCCAAACAAATCATCGGAAACATATTGAGCTTCCATAGCATTCAATTTTAAAAAATAAAAATTTGTACCTTGCCTGGATGAACTACCTTGGACATATGTATTTGTCTTATCCTTCTGAGTCATTGATGATCGGCAATTTCATCGCAGACTTTGTAAAAGGCAAGCAATATCTTAATTATCCGGAGGAGATAACGCAAGGCATCATCATGCATCGCGCTGTAGATGAGTATACAGACAATCATCCCGTCGTCCGTCAAAGTAAAAATCGGATACGCCACAAGTACCGTCACTATTCTGGCGTAGTCATCGATATGTTTTACGACCATTTTTTGGCTTCCAATTGGAGGCGGTATTCCAAGTTGAGTCTGGAAGACTTTGCGGCATTTACCTATGAAACCATCGAAAAAAACTGGCTTTTACTGCCTGAAGGTACTCAGTACATGTTTCGATATATGAAAGAACACAACTGGCTTGTCAATTATGCCCTAACCGAAGGGATCCATCGGTCATTGAAAGGAATGGCCCGTCGTACTAAATTTGAATCTGGCATGGAACTGGCCATTCAGGATTTAAAGACTTTTTATAATGAGTTTGAAGAAGAATTCGAAATTTTCATCCACGATATTTACAACCAGTTTAACAATCACCATTGATCATCACAGTTGCGGGACGTTGCATCTCTCTCAAGCATTGCAAAAATCCAAAAGGTGTGATTTACTTATGACTCCAATCATATTGATCTATATCTTTGAGAGAAGCGCAAAGCAATTGTATACATTGTTCAATATCTGACTTGCTGGCCATTTCAATAACTTGATGCAAATGCCTGGTAGGTATGGAAATAGCTCCGGAAATCGCCCCATTCTTCCCCATCCTTTGAACTTGAGCGGTATCCGTTCCTCCGGCGGTAAGAATTTCCGGTTGCCATTTAATATGATTTTTTTCGGCTGTCTTTTTAAGAAAATCCACCATTCGGTAGTCACACATCACGGAAGCATCCATGATTTTAATAGCAGCACCTTTTCCCAGAGAAGTGATCTTTTCATGATCCTGTGCGCCTGGAACGTCATAAGCGATGGTTGTATCCAAGGCAATACCAAAGTCAGGATTGACATGATGGGCTGACACGCCCGCGCCTCGAAGACCTACTTCTTCCTGTACAGTAAATACTCCATAAACATCATAAGGAATTACCCTAAGTTGCCTCAGTGATTCGATTAAAATAAAAACGGACACCCTGTTGTCGATGGACTTACAATTCACACAATCGCCGATCTCAATGAGTTCTCTTTCCCAGGTAATTGGATCACCAACGCCTACATATTTTTCCACTTCCATCTTTGGCATACCCAGATCTATGAAAAAATCAGTCGTTTTTGGCATTTTATTTTTTTCTTCAGCATTCATCACATGAATGGGTTTTGTGCCCATTACACCAGGTAATGTTTGCTTTCCATGCACTTTCACACGTTGAGCAGTCAAGGTTTTCGGATCAAATCCACCCAGCGTATGAAAACGGAGAAAGCCTTGCTCATCAATGTGTGTAACCATAAATCCAATTTCATCCATGTGAGCCGCTACCATGATTTTTTTGTTTGAATCACTTCCTCTGGCCCTTTTGATCGCCAGAATATTACCCAAATTATCTACTTGCACTTCATCCACCAAGGCCTTCACTTCACCAATGATGAGATTTCTGATCTCCTTTTCGTAACCTGGCACACCCGGTGTCTCGCAAATCTTTTTTAACAAACTGACATTGATACTCATGATTACACAATTTAAAACATGGATTAATGACTTTGAATGAATTATAAAAATTGCAGCAAAGAAAATACTTCTTGCAATTTGTCTTTTTTAACCAAAGCCTTTTCAACTTTGTTTGGATTATACAAATGTGTATTGCTATTAATACTATTTAGCAATACTAATTATTGATAAAGTGCAATTCTGCTATTTTTAAAAATTGTATTTTTTTAATAATAAATTGATGGCCAATGCTGAATAAATATTACAAATTAAAGAATATCACGGATAAAAATTGAAGCGTATACAGTTACTATACATAGTAGGTCCAAACTATAATTCCATTTTTATATTATCCAATATTAACATGGATATTTTATAACTTCCAGAAGTATTGATTTCATAATATTTTGGTTAATAGCTGTTTGAGTATTTTTCATTAATTCAATAACTTAACTATTCTTTAACATGTGCAATCTAATTTAAATGCGATCAATGCTACCTTGAATACGAACAGTATACAGTTGAATTACCATAATAGAATTAAACCTTACAAGGGTACGGTGGGTATTTTTCTTGAGAAGGAATTGATCAATTGCCGGATTATCTTTATTCGACAATTAAATCGAAAAGTCGAACACAGCATTAACACTTAAAGCAATGATTTTATTTATACTTTACCTAATCTCGCTAGTTTGGATGGTCGTATTCCTTACCAATTTTGTGAAACCGTTTAAAAGGAAAAAGGAATTGGAAGAGAATAAAATTAAATTTATTCCACTCAAAAAATCCGGGGACCCACATATTAAATATTATGTGTTGAACAATGGTGAATTGGTGGAGATCATGCATTGAGATCAACATCGTCCTGTTCATACAAACAAATCTGATGAACAGGAAAATTGACAATAGAACATAACTTGCACTAAACCTTTTATCTGGCAACTTGCCTGCTATTTCTGACAGGACATCATACTTTTTTAATTGATGTCCTGCCAAGTTATAGGCTCATAGAATCTCCTCCCCTGGTTATTTTACCATAATTTTACAATTCGACCTGACTATCCGATTTTGTCTTGAGAACGGCGACTCGAATTGAACCGGAATTAAATATTTTAATGCCATTTTATAGGAAATAAATTTTTAAGACATCAAACTATATGAATAAAAAAGTTTCACCCGGTTAAAGGTGAAACTTTATCTCCATAAGGTTGTGGCAACTTGGAGGATGTCAGAATATGACTATCAAGAATAGTGGTAGTTGTATAAATAATATACAGCGATATTAGGAAATAAGGATTTAGGTTAAAAACAGAAATGGACTTATTGATTGAATGCCAGTAATTTCAGGATGAATACCCCCCCTTATTGATTGAGCAGAAATTCAAATAATTGTTTCCAACTGTTTCAGATTAGAAACTCCCATATTAAATTTGATCGAACGACCATCACAATGCAGTTCACATTCCAGACTTTTTCGATCGACCTTCCTTAAATAGTGTAGATTGATAATCACTGAACGACTTATTCTAAAAAATATCTTCGAAGGTAAAATTTCTAATAAACGGCCCAGATTCATTGATGTGATCTCTTTCTTATCTTGAAGGAGGTGTAATTTGGAATAATTGCCATCTGCTTTAATGTATATCACCTCCAATGCCGACATCAGCATAAATCCAGATCTGGTATTGATCTTAATTTTAGTATTCGGCAACATTCCATTTTCCGAAAATTTTATGGCCCATTCATCCTGTAGTTTGTTCACCAACAATTTCAAATCATCCAAATCTATAGGTTTCAGCAAATAATCAAATGCAGATCGTTTTATAGCATCTAATGCATATTGAGAATATGCTGTTGTAAAAACAATCTTACCCTGATATCCATGTTTTAGTAAATCATCAGCTACATCCAAACCGTTACCCGGGGGCATTAAAATATCTAAAAGAACAATATCCGGATTTAATTTCAGGACCTGGCGAGAAAGACCACTGACAGTTCGCGATGTCCCGACAATTTCTGCCTCCGGAATTTTTGTGATAAGATGACGTAAAAGATTGACAGCTTCAACCTCATCATCCGCTAAAACCATTCTGATCTTCCTGAGCATCCTTCTTTGTTGTGGTTAAAAAATAATTTTCCCAAAATATTTCTTCAGTTCAGATGCTTTAATATTTAAAAAACTGATAATGAAAATATACAACAATAAACTTAAAAAGGAGAAATTTGATCAGTTCTTTTTTAAAATAAAATTCTAAAATAAACTATTCCGGAGAGGTTGTCCTATACAACTAAGAACATGCCAAATCTACAATACATGAATTGTAGTAATAATTAATGTGAAATAAAGTTACCATAAAACTACACAACCTATGAGGCGGATTTCAATGAATCGTATTTTTCTTCCAATTCGCCGCATAAACAATTTTGCGGGCATTTGCCTTCCTGAGTTCCTGTTGCACATCATAAATCAAACCCATATTTACATTTTCATCAGCTTTTAATAGGATTATTTGTTGATCTTGATAATAGACAGGTAGTTTATTGCGCTCGTATAAAACCAGCGGAATAATGTCACGAATACCCAAAACATTTCCGCCGGATTCAATAACTGGTTCAGTTCCCAGAGATCTATTTTTTGGTATGCCAATATTGATGGTTGTGACCAGTATTTTGTTCTCAATCTTTTTTATCTGATTGGCATCCGGCACCGCATATTTAATGACAGCATCATTTTTTCTAAAAATAGTAGTCACCATAAAGAAGAACAACAGCATAAAAATTATATCCGGTAAAGCTGAAGTTGGAATGCCTGATTCCCGTTCTTGGAGGAAGGTTTTGAATTTTGTCATGATCATTGGATTTTATTCGGTTCTGCAATAGAAATATTCATCGGTATGCCTTCCCGGGCGCTTGAATACAATGCGTATTGTTTTTCATCCCTGATATCCATCCCCCTGAATTCGTCGGCACTAAGCCCAATTTTCTCTCCGTATATTTCATAATAAACACCCTGAACTGCATCAAGCACATCAATAAACTGATGATAACTCGTTCCCCGGTTCATTTTGATGGAGACCACAGCCGATTCAGGGTCATCCGACAAGTGGTGATCGTAACCGTAATTCAGGATAAATGCTTTCAAATCTTTATGCAATACATCAAAACCTTGAAACGGTTGACCTTCTACCAATATCTTGTTGTTCGAATTGATGTTGATCTTGTAAAGATTTCTTTCATTGATCGGCGTAATCATTTGATCCCGATTTTTTTCAGGAGGGAGTTTCATCACTAATCCTTTATCAGTTTGCATGGTTGTAGATACCAGGAAAAAAATGAGCAGAAGAAAGGCAATATCTGCCATGGAACCAGAATTGATCTCCGTGGTTTTTCGACACAGCTTTTTCATGGGAATCTTTTTTATACCCATAATCCACCGTTTCTTTGAAAAGTAACAGAAATTAATAAAAGAGCAGGAAAGCTGCCGGACTAGGACTCGAACCTAGACTGTGGGAGCCAGAATCCCATGTCCTGCCTATTAGACGATCCGGCAGTTTTTAGTGCGCCAAATATAATTTAAAGTTCAACTCGATTCAATATTCTATAATGATTTAAATAAAAGTTTATTTGTTATGATTGATAACTTTTATTTTCGCAATTGTAAATTATAGACCACCAATACCATGAACCAAATTTTCATTGAAAACAACTTAAAGAAATTATGTCCGGAACTTCGTCTTGGTTGTCTACAATGTTCAGTAAAAGTTGGCCCCTCACCTAAAACATTGTTGCATCAAATTCAGGATGCCACATCCAAGCTTTCTACAAACCTCCAGATCGAAGACATCAGTCAGTTGGAAACAATCAAAGCGACCAAAGAAGCGTACCGCCGGTTGGGTAAGGATCCAACGAGATATCGCCCCTCGGCAGAAGCACTTTCTCGCCGGGTGGTCAGTGGCAAAAGCCTTTATCAAATCAATAATGTTGTCGATTGCCTCAATCTCGTGTCGGTTACTACTGCCTTTTCAATCGGGGGCTATGATGCCGACAAAATCAATGGCGACATTGGCCTTGGCATCGGAGAAGAAAATGAACCTTACGAAGCAATTGGCCGTGGTACTTTGAATATTCATCAGATACCGGTATTCCGAGATGAAAATGGGGCGTTCGGTAGTCCAACAAGTGATTCGTTGCATACGATGGTCACCAATGACACACAAATCTTTCTGATGATCATACTGGATTTTGGCCATGACGATGCATTGAAGACGGCGATGGAATTCAGCCAGGAATTGCTGGAAAAATATGCGCTGGCCAGTAGGTTCGAGTTGAAAATCATCTAAAAATTTTCTTTTAAAGTTAATACCTCGGCAATACTTTCAACTCAATCCAGTAATTGCGTTCTTCTTCCGCATGATCGGTCTTCCAATGATCTCCGTAACCAGTAGCCACCAGACGATGCTCAGGAACGCCTTTACTCACCAGATAATCAACAACGGCCTGAGCCTGTTGCTGAGTTCGATTATTATTATAGGTGTACTTTAACTTGTAAAAAATAGAATTTTCAATCGTGGAATCCATCATTTGATAACCTGCTGCCAGCAAAGAATCCTGGGGGGACAATCTCATTGACATAGAATCGGTCATGTTATCAGATTCTATATCCAGTGTCTGAAAATCATCCGATTGACTTGTTGTATCATTCAGGAGGGTCACAAATGTAGTGTCCACAAGCACTTCCGTCAGGTCTGGTCCTGGAAGAGAATCATAATTAACTTTGTCAATAAAAGCGCCAACCTCAAATCGAAGCCCCGGATTTTTCTGCATAATGGCTGAAATTCTTTTCAATTCATTCTCTGATTCATTTTTCAATGTACTGGTATAATTTTCGAAACGTATCGCCGGTAAAAACATCGTTACACCAGGATTTAAAGATTTCAGATTAACGTCAGGTTTTTCCCAGGCAGGTTTGTTCATCATTCGCAAATCGTATAACATGGAATAATAGGATAGTCCGCTATTTATCGGAAAAACGGAAAAATCATATAAAGCCCCTTCCGGGAGTGTCATAAAAAAATCCGGGTTATTGTCATCGACCTTTACTGTACCAACAATTTGGTTCGTCGCCAAATCAAACGCCTGTACTAAAGCAGCATTGTTGTTATTGCTCCCGTCAAAAGAAACATTTCCAGTTATCATCATCACTTTTTTTGGTCTTAATTCTTCAGGAATTATAGCTTTATAAATGTTCCACTGGTCTTTATATTTATCGTCGTAATATATGATCTCACCATGTGCCGGTACACTTACAAATTCATCATTTCTTTCGGTATTGATAAAATCAAGCGGCACTGGTTCACTCCAGGTATTACCTTCAAGCCTGGATAAATAAAGATCTTTTTTGCCTTTTCCACCAGGCCGGTCAGAAGAAAATATGAGTGTCTGGTTATCAGCCATAATGTGCGGTGCAGTTTCGTTTCCCACATTGATCGGCGCAGGCAAAGCTTCCGGCTCTCCCCACAAGGTTTCTGAACGGCGTTTGGAAACGTAGATCTTGCATGTCCTTTCGTTTTTAAGGGTCATTTCATCACATCGAATAA
Organism: uncultured Cytophagales bacterium; assembly: GCA_963711495.1. Taxonomy (GTDB): domain Bacteria; phylum Bacteroidota; class Bacteroidia; order Cytophagales; family Cyclobacteriaceae; genus CAVQEK01. The sequence continues at coordinate 1,327,938 of CAVQEK010000013.1, read as the reverse complement.
AATACAATGAACGACCATCTGCTGACAAACTGGGATCACCTTCGTTCCCCTGGGAATTTAATGGTTTTCCGGGATTTTTTGGTTCACTCCAGTACTTCCCTTTTTTTTCGCTCATCCAAATGTCAAACCGGCCGATGCCGTTAGCGCGGGCTGATGAAAAAAATAAATATTTGCCATCGTAGCTAATGCTGTAGCTTCCAAAATGATCCGCCGTCGGCTTGAACAAATTTCCAACAAATTCGGATTTTTCCCAGCTATCAGGTCCGGTTCTGGTAGAATATTTCAATTCATAATCGCCACTGTTGGTATAATTGGATAAAAAAATCAAATACATCCCATCCCCACTCAGCGACGGACAAATGTGCGATGATGTGGGAAGATTGATGTCATTTGGAAGCCGTTTCTTTGCCGCCTGGGCCACAAGTTCCGAATAGGACCCCATCAGCAATAAAGCTGCGGCTACAACGCCAATCAATTTTGTGGGTAGCGTATATCTTTGTGAAACCATGAATTCATCTTTTATTTAAACCTGAATATAGGAAAATCAAATATTGCTCGATGAGCTATGTAAGGAAAGTGAAGATTCTCATTGATCTGATTTCAATCAAGCCGGATAAATCTTATCCCAATTATATTCATTGATAAATCTAATTTTTCACGAAATATAAAAGAACACGACAGACGGCCATTAAAAGCAAAATGCTCCGTAAATCAACGTAACGATCGACAAATAACATACCAGTCCGGTTTTAGTATATTTCCTTGGGATGTGAGTATTGATCAGGTGAACAAGTCAGATTAATCTTTTTACTGAATCATTTCATTCATTAACAGTAAATACGCCTTCCAGCCACACCAAATCTGTATAAAACCAGGGCTTTTAGAAAATTACAACTTATCAAAGCTCGCTGAAGTATACGTAAGGAGACTTTTATAAAGCGTATTGCTCATTGGCACAAATCTTGGTATAGGTCTTTCAAACACCAAACTGAATTGCCATGAAACGCTTTTTTTTAATATTCCTGCCCTTGATATTTTTATTGAGCAGATGTTATATCGATGTCGAGGTTGGCGAGCCATATGTGAATGTACGTCATGTTGATGAGTATGAAACCAGTGAAATTGTTTCTCAGGTTTATTCGGGAGGTCAATTGATTTATAAGGAAATTATTAATCATGCCTGGATAGACATTGAATTGCATAATACAGGCAACTTCAAAGCCTGCAATGTTTCAGCCGAGATTTATCTCTATCGCGGTTCAAGGGCAATAATACACGATGTTGTTTATTTTCCAAACTTGCGATCTGGTGAGGCTTTCACGGTTTCTTATGATACCGGGTTCAATTTTCTGAGCGATTATGATGATTATGAAGTGATTGCCCACTGGGATTAATAGAACATCAGAATATAAGATGTGCTATTCATATATGAATGTCAACTGATCTTTTCTGCGGTACCTTAAAATAGCGTTCCTGTTGAATATGACCAGTCTTTTCTCTTACAATAAATAAATGACCCGTTATATTATCACTAGAACAATGCACTCACTTGCATCCTTCCGATGTGTACCACTGAAGATCCCTCCGATTTGCGGCCTTCATAATCCAATGCTATTTGTAACCCATTCAGTATTTTTTTTTGAAATGAAAAACTCCACGCAATATTGGTACCCGGCCTTAGCGCTTCCAGCATTTCATAGCCAACAGCGGTATTTTCCTTCCCGTCAAATTTGATATTGATCAACCTGAAAATTGCATTCAGCGAGTAGCTGGCAGTTTTATTCATTTTTGCGGAAACATTAGCCTCCTGAAGTTCTGCCGTTTCCCCTCCGGTTTCTGACAAGATGTTATATTTATTGGTGTATGACAACTGACTGCTCAATCTGAATTGATTGCCGGGTTGCCAGGCAATTTCAGGTCCTATTTTGTGATATTCAATACTGTAGTTGCGGCCCTGCAAATAATCGGAGTTACTCGTTGTTGTGCCCGAAGCCATGTATATTTTAAAGTTATAAAATCGATTTATGTTCCATCTTACATTGGCCGAATAATCTTCCAATCTTCGATCTTCAAATCCATTGGAAAGTAACTGTTTATTGCCAGTCTTCAGGTAACCAATATCCCAGGCAAAGCCTGCATTTGCACGATTAAAGAAAAGCCGGCTTCGAATCGACTCGCGAAGTGAAAGCAGATCTTCTTCAGGAATGTGATTGTAAAAAGGCAAAAACCTGGAAGCCAGATCAGGATCGGTCGTCCTTCGAATAATACTCCATGAAGAAATATTGGAGAATCGAGACAAAAATTTCCGAATGCCTACGGATTCGCGCCATTGATGAGGCATATCAAGATTGAGCCTGTAATTAAAATTGTTTTCGTAGGCCGAAACATATTCATCCGTCGGCACAAAAATCTTGATGTAGTTCCGTTCATCTGGATTTACAGCCAGATAAAATTCGCTGAGATCCTGAACACCATCTCCATTGTCATCGCGCCAGGTGTGCGTACCTTCACCGGTGGCAGTCTGTACAAATACATATTCACGCTTGAGTTCCCGGCCATTACCAACGGCATAAGAAAGATCAGACCGGATATGACGTTCAAAAAAATTGCTGATCCAATCCAGCCGGGTCATTACGGTTTCTTCATCTTTTGGGCCACTGGCCAATTGATAGTTGATGTTGTTGCGGTATGTTAAAAAAAAGTTAATATTATGATCCGGATTTATGGATGATTTCATAAAAGCCTGAATTGTTTTTGATGTATTGCTTTTGGCCAACTCACCACTTTGAGGTGCCCGGTCTTCCCTCAAGCTATAAGAGGCACCAAAATTGATATGTAAAGTGTCATTATTCCTGATATAAAACTGATGTTCCGCATAATTCATAGCGGTACTGATCACCGAATCTGAGTATGGTGCATAGATTGCATTTCTATCGACAGTATACGTATAACCCGGCACGAATATTCTTGAATTATAGTGCACATCCGTTTTAATCCGCTGCCATTGAGCATTCTGACTTTTCTGTATAGTTGTCGAATTAAATCCCTGACTTTTCATTGTGAAGATATCGGCATCGACCTGAAAGCGCCAGAATTCTTTTGCCAGGCCTATTTTATGTTGTGCCCCATTCACGTAGACCCCCCGCTTTCGTTGTGTCATTTCATACGAGAGTTGGTTTTTTCGGTCTTTTTCGAACCTAATTGTCATATTGAATATGTGATCATCCGTCTTGTCCTCATTTTCCGACGGATCATAATTCCAATCGCGATCAAATTCCACGTATCGATAGCGATCAATTGGTGTAAAATATTGGTCATCAAATTCATAATTGACCCCACCGGAAAATTTATATAATCCCAGGCCTATCGGTCGTGGCGCTGAATGATATCCAATTTTAAGCGCTTTGCCATTGTCATCATTACTATCGAGGCTGGAAAATAAGTTCAAATCATTTTTGGAAAATGCCGCCTCCAAAGAAAAATCATCATATCTGGTGATCTGATAACCTCCTCCAAGTGTAATCATATCTTTCCTGTTCGGTGCCGGTATCCTGGAAATCGGTTCATAATTCCCTCGCTTTATACCATCGATCGGAGAAACCCATTGATACACCCGGCCATTTAGTGTTGAATTTACCAATTGATAATTACCTTGATTCGTCCCTGCTTCGTTAAAGCCAACCGTATACAATTCGGCGGTTTCGTTTGTCGAATACTTAAAAATCTGAATGGATTGGCCCGTAGCATCGATGGTATCGATCTTTTCATACAAAATGAGGCCCTGGTTATACTGCGTTTTTTCGGCGCTTACTCTTACTGCCTGATCAAGATTATCGCCAATACTTTGCATTAATTCTTTATCCGATTGATCGAGATTGAAGGTGAGCGGACGATTTGGGTTGTCTTTTTCGGAATAGTAATTAAAAAAAAGATTTGCCCTGCCAATTTTCTGATAGTGGTTTGCCGCAATGGCACTGCGACTGTAATTACGATCGGAATATTCGAAATCGATCCTGACTCTTGAAAATTTGGTGATCAACACCTGACTGGTGAACTGGATTTCTGCTTTATTGTAATCGATGATATAGTCATAATCATAGCCCCGCTGAAGTTGTTTTCCGTCAAGATATACTTTTTCCGAATTGGCCAGGATAATTATATAATCACCGGCATTTTGAACTTTGACGCGATAAGGTCCGGAAACGCCCTCCTGTACCTCCAGAACAACCGAGGCGAACTTACCCTTGGCTACTGAAATGCCTATTGACGTCTCCGCTTGTGATTTGCCACTCAGCAACTGATATTTTGTAGAAAGCAGCCCACCCTGAACATTTTTATAATATTTCAAAAATGCCGATGGCTTATTTTGCAATAGAATGTCTCCACCTTTCAGGGAGAAATTATTATTATAGATTTCCATAAATATATTATCAAAATCCTGGATCTGCGCCGTATTTCCTTCCGGTTGAAACGGCACATTCTGATCGGTAATGGAAGCCCGAATATTAAGATCATCCGACAGTTTGCCTTCCATTTGAAGATTGAGTGTAGAATTGACCACTACATTCTGCGTATTCCCAAAAGAAATGCCTCTGCTCAAACTGCCACTCTTACTAATATTGTCAGTTGGAAAAAGCTCTTCCCTTTCTGCTGCAATATCCTCCGACTTCGTAAGATCGCCTGCTGCGCGATAATATTGCTGTTCGTTGTATTCCGCCAGATTGCGTTTCATGTATTCTGTGGTTAAGCGATAGGGTAACGTGGCATAACACACTTCTATAGTGTCGAGATCTTCTCGAACAACCATAACTCCCGTGTTAACATTAAATGAAAAATGGGAGATGGTATCACCGTCGGATTTGATGTGAATTGATCCAGGGAGTACGGTGAGAGAATCGAGGACAAATTCTTTGCCCCGGGCGGGAACTTTCTTACAATGATGATGAAAATCCTGAGCCACGGAAAGATCGGCCAAAAAAATAAAAACGATGATCAGGATTTTTGGCCACATCAGGCTATTGGAAATTCAATATAAAACACCGTGCCTATCCCTTCTGCCGAATTAAACCAAATTTTTCCTCCTGCGTGTTCAATGCCCCTTCTCGCAATGGCCAGTCCAATTCCCGACCCGGAAAACTTGGTGCTAAAATTAGGCACAAACACTTTTTCCTGGATCTCCTTTGGGATTCCATCGCCATTGTCTTCAATTTCCAGTCTCAAGTGGTGATGCCCGGATTTATAAAACCGTAGTTTGATGAGTGGGTTCCCCTTGTTTTGCGACGCCTGAAAACCATTGATGATAATGTTTGATATGGCCCTGCCAATCCACTGTCGATCACCAATTATAAAATGCTCCCCTTCCTCTACATGCGCATTCAATTCACCAAGTTCTCTTTTGTCATAAAGTGCTGCCGTTTCGCGAATCAGGGCAGTAAGTTCAAATCGCTCATTTCTGGGGGCCGGCATTTTGGCAAAAGCTGAAAATGAGGTAGCAATGTCACTCAATGTATTGATTTGTTCGAGCAGGGTCTCAATCTGCTTGGATTTATTGACTTTTTCATCCTCTTCCCCCAATTCGAGTCGGCGTTTCATATGCTGCAAGGTGAGTTTCATGGGTGTCAGTGGATTTTTAATTTCATGAGCCACCTGCCTGGCCATTTCCCGCCAGGCACTTTCCTTTTCACTTCTTGCAAGCGCTTCCTTACTTTCTTCCAGATTTACCAACATACGATTGTACTCACTCACCATCAAACCAATCTCATCATCTGAATTCCAACTGAGCGGTTCATTGTAACCAGACAACGTGGTCCTGCGGATCTTCTGGGTAATTAATTTCAAGGGAAATGTAAGACTGCCACTGGCCACATAGGAGACCAATAAGAACAAGATGAAAACGAAAGTAAATATATTCATCACATTCGACAGTACATTGATGATATGTTGTTCCAGATCTTGTTTGGAGGCAAAAAACGGCAGACTCAAAATACCAATAAGGCTTCCATCGTCGAATGATTTTATGCTTACATAGGTGTCCTTAAACTTCAGGCTGCCCACCTGTTCATTCATAATGGCACTGTTGTCGAGTTCTTCTACAATATGAATATATGCCTGAGGATTGATATGGCTCGACAAAAGTTCATTTTCATATATCAAAGGTTGGCTTGAAGAGATCAACCGGCCGGTACTGTTGAATACATTGATATCCAGTTCCGAGTATTGAGCAATTTGGAAAATTTCATTTTCCAGTCGTTCTCTGTCGATACGCTGGCTGTTGAAATCATTGAGTGGTCCCGAAACTTTACCGCTTAAATCTTCAGCCCGGTCAAGATATTGAAATTCCAGGTCGCTTTTGTAAGTCTGCACAATTACACTTACCGTGGTGATGCTAATAATGATCAGGGGTGCAAAAAAAGCAAAATTGAGATAAAGCTGAATTCGGGTTGCATAGTTCTGCTTCGCTTTCTTTAACCATAAATAAAGGCTCAGAAACATCAACAAGAGCAAAATACTAAACACGAAAATCAGAAACAGAAAGCTAAAATTGGAAATGATATTAACTAAAGGATAAACCTTGGAAGAAATGATAATGAAGGTGTTGCTATTGCTTTTGAAACCATAGTGATGATAGTCTCCTTTGCGAATGCCTTCATCAAATAATTTTGGGTTTTTAAAATCAACAGACCTAAAATTCTTGCGATAATTAAAACTTCCGTAGCTATACTTGACAGTATCATTTTCGAAAATGCCATAACTGAAATCCTCCTTCAGCGGTTGCTGTATGTATGGGTTATTTTGAAGTAATAACGGATAAACTGTATTTGGCACAAATCTTTTTAATTTTAAATCAAGCAACACATAGCCGGCTACTTGGTTATAGCGATCAATCTCAATAAAATATAAATACCGGCTTGCTGCATCGGAACCCATCTGGTTCAAAAAGTATAATCCGTCGATATCCGTTTTGTAGTCTTTAAAAATCTTCTTCAAATCGAAATAATTGACACTCGTACGCGAAGATTCAAAAGGCTCCCCTTTTGAATTGAAAACATACACCTGCACATTGTATTGATCGAGGATATTGTTCAGGTAAGATCGCTTTATTTTTTGTTCAATAAAGCTCTTGGAAGCATACGGACTGAAAATACGGTTTTGTATGTATGCATCGTTTTTAATTTTCTCTTTGGCATTGGTAAGCAGATATTCTGTAAAAAGGTCATTTCCTACCAGCAGTTGACTGGCGAGGCGTTCTTTGCTATAGCTCGTTCGGTTCTGATAAAACTGATAATTAGCGTAAGCACCAATCACCGCACTGGGAATTCCACAAATAAATAAGTATACAAAAGTGAGATATTGCATACGACCCACGTAAAAGGGTAACCGAAACAGGTATAGCACCAGGTAAAAGGCAATATTTACAAGCACAATTACTATGAACGGCTGATTGAAAAAACCTGAAACCAATATGAAGGCAATTGTCCCGATTAAAAAAGAAACAATGAATTTTTGATAGTGGTGGCGGCATAAGCGAAATAAAAGCTTGAAAGAAACGTGGGAGAGCAAAAAATAAATAACGCTACTGATAAAGAAAATGATCAGGCTTATAATCTTGAGATAATTAAAATCAAGATCTTCCGTCACATCCATAGTCCACTGAGAATGAAAACTGAGCGATCTGTATATTTGGAATTGAACAGACAACCAGACGAATGTCAAAAATACCAGCAGCATTGAAACCAAAAATGAGGTGTATTTACCGGCATTTATCAGCTTTTTAAAAGTGTCTGATCGGTAATAATTATAAAAAACATATACCGCGATTCCTCCGGAGGCCAACAAATTCAACAACAAATCACCCAGAGAAGGATTGACCATGGACGATGCATAATTGTGAACATCGAAAAGATCGATGGGGATAAGGCCAAAAGGAAAATTCGTGATGAGCATAGCACTCCTCAGGATCACTGCTGTTAACAACAAAAAAATAAATCCGGCCTCATATCGCTTCGCATGTGAAAATCGACCAGTTTGCTCCACCATAAATAATACCAACAATGCTAAAAAGACCACCACCAGGACTGAAAGTAAAACTTTTACATATGGATAATAAAAAGTATAGGAAGACTGGAAATTGACATAGAAGAGGTCGTTTCCCTCATACCCGACAGGATACTCGTGATTTGCCTTGTCTAAATTGATCTGAAATCCAGGATCCGAAAAAATTCGATGATTGAAGTCTGATTTGATGAATTGGTTTGCAACATTCGATTCCACTTCCAACGGAATCATATAAATAATGTCGCAGGCTTTGTCCTGAATGGTGATTTTCCATTGGCGTATCAGATATTTTCCCTTGTCGGTGTTGATGCATTTCAAATCATAACTTCCCGAAACGTCCCTGTATTTTGGCACATATACATAATCTGACCAAAAGATTAATCGGGTGTTGGAAAATATATAATATGGATAGGCAGAAGATTGCTTGAGATCTGTAAAAGTAAGCGAAGGATGCTTTTCTAAATGTGTTTTGAAATGGGCAAAATCACTATTTACATGGCTGATTTCAGCTTCAATATTTTTTTCAATTCTGGCAATGAAAAGATCTGGTTTCTGGGGCATCTGGAAGAGGAAATAATGAACAATCACACCAACCATCAATGTGAAGATCGCCGCCAAAAAATACCTGGAAGTAAAAACAGATTTAAGGTCCCCCATTACGGATTTAAACTTAGACCATTAAATTTAGGAAACGTCTATGACAAATTTCGCTTTATTCACAGACAATGGATTGAAAAAATTGTCCTGGTAAGTTCCAACAGTTCTTTAAACTTCCATGAACTTAAGAAAAAAAGATATTGCTATACCAAACTATTCAATTTGAGCCCAATGTTGGTTGAAAAAAATATCTGGTAATCGTTGATCATTAAAATGATGCCTTTAGCCCAATTATTTCATTAAAAATCCAGCTATGACTGACTTTATATCAGTGGCCCAGATGTGCAATGCGTTGTTTCCGTAAATGCGCAATTTCCTGTCGGCGTGCATTTTCCCGGCTTTTTTTATACCATAAATAGCCAATCAAGGCCGCCATTAAATAGGGGGTAAAAAACAAATATAAAATGCCGGTATTGAGTTTGGAAGCCAGACCGATATTTCCTTCACTTACCGTACTTTCAACGGTACCGCGACACATTGCGCATTGTGCAAAGGTTTGGGCTATGAAAAATAGCTGGAATCCAATGAATAATATCGCGCTTTTTAAATATTTCATTGCTATTGAATTTTACGGAGCGTAAAAGGGACTAATCATAAGATAAACGATCACACCGGTGATTGACACATACAACCACACCGGAAATGTGAATTTCACAATTTTTTTATGTCGATCAAATTTTTTGGATAATGCAAAATATAATGCCAACAATACCAGTGGGACCACCACAATGGCCAACAAAATGTGTGTGATCAACAGAAAGAAATAAACATATTTAATCATACCTTCATTGCCATAGTGTGTCGATGGTGCGCTGGAATGATATATAACGTAGGAAATCAAAAATATAGTGCCCAGAATAAAGGCTGAAATCATGGTGTACTTGTGATACTGTTGTTTACCATTCTTTATAAAAATGAACCCTGTAACCAGCAAAATTGAAGTGGCTGAATTGATGACGCCATTGAGATGAGGCAAAAATTTCACCCATTCCCCCATCTCTAATTTCGAAGGCATAAAAAGCAATAACGCTACCGCCAGTGGTATTGCCACCGAAAGGATAAAAATATATAAAGTGTAATTTATGGTTCTTTTTGCAATGATCATGAAAGTTTATTCAATGAGTCTTCTCTTAATAATATTTTTAATTCCACAATGAGTCTTTCTGTTTCTTCAGTATCACTTCCGTCATAATAACCTCTTATCAATCCGGCATTATCTACTAAAACCACAGTAGTGTTCTTTTGATTTTCATTATCCGGAAATTTTTTGCTTACCCCCACACCACATTCCAAAAATTCGTTTAACGCTACTTTCCCAATGGTACCGATGATCCACTTGTCGGGAACAGTCCGATAATTTTCAAATGCTTTCATTCCAATCCCGGAAAACAAATCTTTAGTACTAAGTGTAAAAAGTGTGACATCGGGATTATCCACAAAAGCATCCTGAACACGCCCAAGTTGATACAAGAGTTTGTTATATATTACCGGATCAGACACCAATAAAAAACCATATACTTTGAAACCCTTGTAATTTGTGGTGCCCGATATGTCGCCATTGATGGTATTAAATGATATCGGTGGCACAACATGCGGATGGTCTGCGCTGTCGCATCCTGCTATACCATGTGCATATTCTATGGGAACACTAAAACGATTTACACCGAAATATTTTAAAAACAGGAAAATTCCCAGTGGTAGGCCTATCGTTAATACCAGTATCAGTATTTTCTTCATTCAGAATTTGCCAGATATACACCGGCTTGTCTCCAATAAAAAAAGAAAGTCAGACACAGCACATGTTTTTCTGATCCTGACTCTAAAAATAAAGCTAATTCTCGACAAGATTATCGTACTGATAATATTGCCCCCCCTTCATAAAGAAAAGCAAAAATTGCAAATACCACGAAAATCATGGGCAATAAAATAGACCAAATCAAAATCTTTACTTCGTATTTCAGGTGCATGAATTCCGACACGATATAAAATGCCTTTACCAAAGTCATCACCACAAATATGACGATCAAATATACTCCCCGGGGCAAGGTAAACGCACATACAAATTCAAACGAAGTGATAATGAACAATATAAATGCAATCCGCCAGAGTTTCATGATCTTGGACTTGTCTGCAGGTTGCACCGGTACACGTGAAGTTTCTTCCAAAGCCATCTTTATATATTTTTATTGATATCAGATCAAATAATAGAAAGTAAAAACATAAACCCAAACGAGATCGACAAAGTGCCAGTAAAGGCCCACTTTTTCAACCATTTCATAATGCCCTCTTTTCTCAAATACCCCAACGGAAGCCTGATAGAAAATAATGGCATTCAATACCACGCCACTTAAAACGTGGGTCCCATGAAATCCTGTGATAAAGAAAAACAAATCAGCAAAAAGTGGTGGCCCATATTCGTTCATATGCAAATTGGCACCATGAAAAATACTTCCATCAGACAGCAGTACACCCCAGCCTTCCTTACCCGAACCCATAATAAAATGTGTCCATTCCCATGCCTGACAGCTCAAAAAGGCCAATCCTCCAATGATGGTCCACAACATCCACTTCATGACATTTTTCCGATCCATCCGATGGCCTGCTTCAACGGCCAATACCATGGTAACACTACTCATAATCAAAACAAAGGTCATAAATCCCACAAAAAGCAATGGCACTTCGCCATGATACAATGGAATTTCGTCGAAAATCTTTTCGGGTACTGGCCAGTATGCTGCAGAAGGAACGAAATCTTCCAACCGGCCTGTATAGGCATTGTGACTGAACCTCAGTAAGCCGTAAGTAATCAATAGACCAGAAAAAGTAAAGGCGTCGGAAAGCAGGAAAAACCACATCATTAGTTTCCCGTAACTCACGTTAAAGGGAGAAACACCCCCTCCCCATAGATTTTCTTTTGTTTCTTGTGTTATAGCTGTCGATGCCATCTATGCAATTTTTATCGGGTTAAGAATTCAATAATAAAAAGAAATACAAATACAACCAAAGTCCTCCCAGGAAATGCCAGTAGGTGGCACACATTTCAATTCCCAGAAGATTTTTTGAATGGACCCTGAATCTGAATGTGGAAACAAGGGTGAACATCAACACAATAATGGCACTCACCAAATGCACCGCATGTAATCCTGTAAAAATGTATATGAAAGATCCTGAAGCATAATTGCTCACAAAATACACATTGTCTTCTACCAGCCTCGACCAGGAATAATACTGCCCTGCAATAAACATGAATCCCAATATTGCTGTGAGTGATATGGCTATTTTAATTTTCAGTAACTCATCTCTTTTGGCGGCAATGAATGCCCACTGCATGGTGATACTGCTGAGGACAATGATCACTGAATTGAGAATAAAAATATGTGGTAATTTTACAGTTAGCCAGTTTCCATCTGCTTGTTTCACAATATAGGCACTTGTTAACGCAACAAACAACATGACAATCGATACAATCAGCAGCCAAACGCCGAACTTTTTGGGGTTCATTGATAACGGCTGACGCGGTTCCTCTAAATATATTTCCTTTTCCATTATCCTATTTTATCCAGTAAATAAGCGATTTGTACTATCGGTAAATAAAGAAAAGATCCATACATTATTCTCAATGCTGATTTCCGTGAATTATCACGCATTAAACCGAATGTTTGAGCAAGGAACAGAACGCCACAAATCGTTGCCACAATGGCAGAATTAATTCCTGTGAATCCAAATTTTGCCGGTAATAACCCAAATGGCAGAAGGAATAGTGTGTAGATCATAATATTGATGGCAGTCTTCATATCTTTCCGCCCATTTGAAGGAAGTAATTTGAAGCCTGCTTTCTTGTAATCATCATCGGCCAACCAGGCTATCGCCCAAAAATGCGGGAATTGCCAGATAAATTGAATCCCAAAAATGATGATTGCCTCATGCGTAATTTGACCGGTTGCTGCTACCCACCCCAATAATGGAGGCAAGGCACCCGGTATAGCCCCGACGAATACTGCAATCGGACCTACCCGCTTTAATGGGGTATACACAAAGCTGTAAAGTAACATGGACATTACAGAAAGTGTCACAGTTAGTGCATTGGTGAATTGAATCAACAGCGCAACGCCAATAAAAGTAAGAATCAAGGTGAAAATGATTGCTTCATTTACACTAACACGACCCGTTGGCAAAGGCCTGTTCATGGTGCGCTTCATCATTCCATCGTACTCCTTTTCAAGAATTTGATTGATTGTAATGGCAGCGCCGGAAATGATGAATCCCCCCAATGTAAACATAAAGAACCCGGTCCAGTCCATGGCGCCGCTGGTGCCAAGTATATATCCGAAACCGGAAGAAAATGCCACCAGGAAACTCAACCTGACTTTGAGCAATTCATAATAACTCTTCGTTTTAAAGAGGAGTTGATTCCAGGTAGAAAATGCTTTCGTCGATATTGGAAACATATTAATAATTCTGTATTACAAAAACCTTTCCGGCACTGCGGCCCCAGAGATAACCATAAAATAACACCCCGAAAATGACAGTGCCTAATAATAGATGCAGTGGTTGTATGAAAGGTGGTAACCCGGTATATGCCATAATGGCTCCACTCAAAATCTCAACTGCTATAAACACTGCAATTGCCCAACCCAAACGCCGCATTGGATTCCCCCTGGGAATATCCTGCATAATGTAATAAACCAATGCTACATGAACCGCCAAAACGAGCAATGAAAATGATCGATGAATGAGAAAGGGCAAACCGGTTTTACTGATCCATGTATCTCTGAAGGTATAGGACAATGATGCGGCAATCCCGTCAACTGCTTCTCTCACCTGGGTTCCCAATAAGATCTGTATGGTCATTAATCCAAGACAAGTCAATAATAAATAGCGAATCCTATTCAAGGATATATCCTTTATTCCAGACAAATTGCTCTGGGTTGAATTATAATAGATATAAATAAGCAGCAAAACGATCAAAAGTGCCAATATCATGTGCACAGTGATCACCCAGGGCATCAGGTTCGTTGAAACGACCACAGATCCAATCCATCCCTGAAAACCTACCAAAATAAAAGTCACCAACGAAAGGATAAAGATCTTTGTATTTCTTTTGATATATCGCACTGAGGCCAACAAGGTGGCAAAAATCAAAATTCCGATGGTTGCACCCACCAGTCTGTTTATATATTCAGTCCAGGTTTTATAAGCATTGAAGTCAGATTCCTCCTGTATAGATTGATCGTTCAATATTTCATTTGCTTTTTGCTTCATACCCAAAGCTTCCAAATACCTGGAAAAACGAATATTTTTAACTTGCCGATAATCGGAATATATCTCTTTATAATTATTAGGTAACTGTGATACATTGGTTGGCGGCACCCAACTATCGAAGCATTTTGGCCAGTCCGGACAACCCATTCCTGATCCTGTGCTTCTCACTATTCCTCCAACCAGTATTAAAAAATATACTGCTATTAAAGTTATAAAACTCAACCTGCTGAAAATCCTATCCTTCTTCGCTATTGTCATTGTTTTGTTTCGACAACCTTTTCGTCTTTTGCCAACTCTTGCTCGTGTGGAAAGTTAGATTCAGGAGTCTGGGAATAAGGTACATTTTGAGGAATAAAATCCTCCTTTGCCCCAGGCTTGCTGTAATCATATGGCCAACGGTAAACATTTGGGATTTCACCAGGCCAGTTTCCGTGAGCTAACACCCGGGGAGTTGTCCATTCCAGTGTATTCGAGCGCCACGGATTGAGTGGTGCCTTTCTGCCTCTGAATATGCTGTAAAAGAAATTGAACAAGAATATTAACTGCGCTCCAAAGGTGATCATAGCCGCAACGCTGATAAAAGAATTCAAATCAGTGAAATGACTGAATGCATCAAAATTGGTGAATGAATAATATCTTCGTGGAAATCCCGCGATACCGATATAATGCATTGGGAAAAATACCAAATATACACCAATGAATGTCAGCCAGAAATGAATGGAACCCAGGCGAGAATCCATCATACGGCCGAACATTTTTGGAAACCAATGGTATATTCCAGCCATCATCCCGAAAAATGATGCACTTCCCATCACCAAATGGAAATGGGCCACCACAAAATATGTGTCGTGTAATTGGATATCTATGGCTGAATTTCCCAGGAAAATCCCGGTCAGTCCACCCGATATAAAGAAAGAGACCAAACCTATGGAAAACATCATGGCTGGGGTAAAGACAATATTTCCCTTCCAGAGGGTGGTTAAATAGTTAAATACTTTTACGGCGGAGGGCACCGCAATTATCAGTGTAAGCAACATGAAGACCGATCCGAGAAACGGATTAAGCCCACTCACAAACATATGGTGTGCCCAAACCACAAACGATAAGATGGTAATGGCAAGCAACGATATTACCATTGCTTTGTATCCAAAAATCGGTTTTCGGCTGTTAGTAGCAATGATTTCAGAAGTGATTCCGAGTGCTGGTAAAATCACAATATATACTTCGGGGTGACCAAGGAACCAAAACAAATGCTGGAATAATATGGGACTACCGCCCATATTTGGCAATGCTTCACCATTGATATAAATATTCGATAAATAGAAACTGGTGCCAAAACTCCTATCGAAAATCAACAATAAAGACCCCGCGAATAATACTGGGAATGACAATAAGCCAATAACAGCAGTAAGAAAGAACGCCCATACTGTCAGCGGTAATTTTGAAAATGACATCCCTTTGGTTCGCAGGTTGATGATCGTCGTGATATAGTTGATGCCCCCCATCAGTACCGAAACAATAAACAATGCCATTGAAACAAGCCACAAGGTCATTCCCATTCCAGAACCGGAAATGGCTTGAGGGAGCGCACTTAAAGGCGGATAAATCACCCATCCACCCATAGCAGGACCCGTTTCCAGAAAGAGTGATGTGAACATAACCACACTGGAAGCAAAAAAGAACCAGTATGATAACATATTGATAAATCCTGAGGCCATGTCTCGTGCACCAATTTGCAGGGGAATGAGAAAATTACTAAATGTCCCACTCAAGCCTGCCGTAAGCACAAAAAACACCATAATCGTTCCATGCATGGTGACCAATGCCAGATAAAATTCAGGATCAATTTTACCGGTTGTGGTGATCCACTGTCCCAGCAATGGTTTTAGCCAGGTGAGGTCAACACCCGGGAAACCAAGTTGAAGTCTGAAAATAATGGAAAATAAACCCCCGATAAAAGCCCAAAATATTCCGGTAAATAAATATTGTTTAGAAATAACTTTATGGTCAGTGGAAAAGATCCATTTGGTGAAAAAGTTACCCCCATGTTCATGCTCGTGATCATGCATTTCCTCGTGAACATGATCGTGTACTATTGTAGAAGCCATATGAATGTTTTTGGAATTTTCTTATCGAACATTTTCAACACCAGTTGCTACATTGGCATTGCTGCCATCCTGGTAGCCAGGTTTAATATCAGCCTTTGCCATTGCCAATTCCTTTAAATTGGAAGGCACCTTGGTCAAATAAGTCGGGTTTTTTGAAAGCCATGATTTTTGCTCCGCTTTCCACTTTTCATAATCCGCCGGTTCATCCACAACCACGAGTAACCGCATCGAAAAGTGCCCCCGGCCACACAACTCGGCACAGGCAATCTCATAATTAAAATCGGGATTACCCGTTTCTTTTCTCATATCTGCCGTTGACTTTGTAGGAACAAACCAGAATCTTGTGGGCATTCCCGGCACGGCATCCATCTTTAATCGGAATTGCGGTGCATAAACACTATGAAGAACATCCCTTGCCCTGATCCTGAATTCCACTGGTTTCCCTTTTGGTAAATGTAATTCCAAAGGAGAGAAATCATCAAACGATGCTTTATCCGTAAAATCCAGTCCAAATTCATTCACTGCATCTATCAGACGGTAATCGTAAGTACCCAATTTTTTATCCTTGCCGGGATAACGTGCTTTCCAGGCAAATTGATACCCCATGATCTCAATTACTTCAGCATTATCCGGTGCTTTCCCCATGATTTTATTCCATACTAAAAGGCCATAAACCACCAAGGCTGTCAGTGCTATAACAGGAACGATAGTCCAGATAAATTCAAGTTTGTTATTCTCTGCTAAAAAAAGCGCCTTTTTCCCCGGTTTATGTTGATAACGGAAAGAAAAGTAAAAAAGCAAAAACTGAGTAATCAGAAACACAATTCCGGTAATGGCCATGGTTACCCAGAACATAGTATCTACAGTCATGCCATGCTCAGACCCAACTGGTATATGATAAAGATGAAAATTATCAATGGAGTACCAGAACATTAAACCAAAGCCAACAATGAGAAAAGCCAGAAACATGCCTCCATTGATCTTGTTCATCCCGCCCCCAACTTTTTTGTCAGAGCCCCTTAAAACATTGACTAAGGTGTGTAGTCGGAAAATGAGAAAAAGAATCGCCAGGATGAGGAATACCCCAATCGCAATTGAAAATCCAATCATACTACTTTTTAAGCTATGCTATTAAAACTTTTTAAGCTACTATTTTTTGCCCTTTTAAATATGATGGTGGAGACTTTCTTCCAACATCGGATGATTACGGGCTACCAGCGGAGCCTTGGCAAGGCTGGTCAAAACTACAAACAAGAATATTGAAATGTATATTGTTGTTACTCCTATTTCCATAAAACCAAATCCGCCATTTCCAGCGATGCTTCCTGGAGTTACCATGAGATAAAAATCGATCCAATGTCCAATAAGAATAATTGTACCGATTAATTTTAGAAAGATTGTATGCCTTTTTGAGGCCCTGGTCATTAGAACTAAAAATGGAACGAAAAAGTTAAATATAAAATCAGCATAAAACATCCATGCATATTTACTACTGTGAAGTCGTTCCACGAAGTATACCGATTCTTCCGGAATATTGGCATAATAATACAACAGGAATTGAGCAAACCAAAGGTATGTCCAGAAGATACTGAAAGCAAACATGAATAAACCCATGTTGTGCAAATGACTGGAATTGAGTTGTTTGAGATATCCCCTTTCAAACAGCCAAACAATCAACAGTGTAATAGCAGCCAATCCCGCAACAAACCAACTGGCAAATGCATACCAACCAAATAATGTACTCCTCCAGTGCGGAGTGATGGTCATCATCCAGTCCCAGGCGGCACCTACGGAAGTAAATGCAAAGATCACTAAAAAGAATGTGGATATTTTACGCATTTTCCGCCAGTAAACATCTCCTCCGTAGATATCCTCCTGGAGTGAAGTTTTTCTCAGCCACCAATACATCACATACCATAAAAGAAAGTATGCGATCATGCGTGTGAGGAAAAATGGCACATTGAGGTATATTCTTTTCCCTGCAAGTATCTTATCATAATGTTCACTGGATTTATCGTATAATTCAGGATTCAGCCAATGAAACATGTGAAAATGCCCGGTATAATTGATCACAAAAAACAAAATCACCATGAGTATTCCCGAAATCGGCAACCAGGCACCAAAAGCTTCCGGGATTCTTTTAATATAAGCAGACCAGCCCGCCTGAGCGGCATAATTTATGGCAACAAAGAAAACTCCGATCAAACCAATCCCGGCAAAAAATACATTATTTAACCAGAGGTTGGTCCACAATCTCTGGATCCAACTGAAATGTTCACCAGCTTGTTCCATTTCTGCTCCGTGGCCATGGCCACCACCCGATACCAGCATAGCCCCAATGATGGTCAGAATCACACCAACCCCAAGGATAATCATCAAATTCTTTTTGATACCGGCACTAAAAATAAATTTATCTTCAGACATAGTTGGGTTATTATGCTTTAATCTTGGTTTTGCAATACTTGAACATAACGTACGATCTTCCAGCGATCTTCAATGCTTACCTGTGAGGCATGACTGTGCATTCGCCTGATGCCATAGGTGATCACGTGAAAGATATGGCCTTCACTCAATGTTTTGGTAACTCCCACATTATACGCCGGTACACCTTTATATACTTGCCCTACAAGTCCATCACCATGCCCCTCTTCACCATGACAATGTTGACAATAAACCAGAAAAAGTTGTTTTCCTTCCTCAACGATTTCCTTTGAAGAGTCCAAGGGATTGTGCACATATTTAGAAGCATAATTAATACTATCTTTGGGCACTTCATAAGGTAGAATATGATTTTTGGTCCTGCGAACCGTATTGGCTGGTGGTACCCTTTCATTGATGTGATGCGGGTTGTATGGATTTGAATTGTAAAATTCTCCTTTTCCATCAGCACGGTTACTAAGCCACATGCCAGCATGTTCATCGGTGATTTGTTTCAACGGATCATAAGCCGGAGAGTGATACATATTAGGCGCGTATTCAGTACCCGGATAGTTATCTTTTGCTCTGCAAGAGAACAAAACTATCACAACCAGTGGGAGTAATATGTGATTTATATTACCTTTTAACATTCTCTTTGTATTTATTCAAAAGTCTTTTCGTTTACTTCTTCGGCGCCGCCCTTTTGTAGCATCTTCTTGATTTCTTCCTTTGAAATCACATTTTTGCCCAAATCGATGGCTATAACATGTTTGTCATCCGTTACCCGGATGTCAAAGTGTCTCGGTTTCTTATAAGGTTTAAGATCGCTTACAATTAAGAATGTGCCTACCATCCCCAATGCACTCAGCAAAACTGTAAGCTCGAAAGTGATTGGGATGAATGGTGGAAGTGAAGTAAAGTTTTTGCCTCCTATGATCATGGGCCAGTCAATACCGAGCATCCAGAACTGCATGGTAAGGGCCAATGTAGTGCCCAGCGCCCCGAACATGAAGGCAGCAATGGGCAACCTCGACCGGCGATAACCCAATGCTTCATCGATGCCATGAATTGGAAATGGTGAGTACACTTCATGGATCTTTACTCCGGTAGAACGGATATCATTTACAGATTTGAGCACTTTATCCTCATCGCTGTAAATCCCTACCAGATATTTTTCGTTTCCTTCCATCTATTCAATTGGTTTTTCAGTAGTTGAATATGCTTTGATGATACTTTTTACTTCTGCCATATTAATGACCGGGAAAAATTTCACAAATAGGAAAAATGCCGTAAAGAAAAATCCCTGAGAAAACAAGAAATCCCCCACATCATATAATGTTGGATAAAACATTGCCCAGCTCGAAGGCAGGTAATCATGGTATAAATCAATTACAATAATATCGAACCGCTCGAACCACATACCAATATTCACAATGATTGAAATTATGAAAGACAGCACGAAACTTGTTCTGATCTTTTTGATCCAAAGAAATTGTGGCGTTACGATATTGCAAAAAATCAAGGTCCAGAATGCCCAGGCATAAGCTCCGGAAGCTGCGCCCCAGGACATATAAGTATATTTTTCAAAACCACTTACAGTATACCAGCCCATAAAAAATTCTGTCATATAGGCTATAGCCACAATGCCGCCAGTAACGATGATGATTATATTCATATATTCCACATGAAGCCTGGTAATATAATCTTCCAGCTTCATGGCTTTTCTGGCAATCAACAACAACGTTTGAACCATGGCAAAGCCCGAGAAAATAGCGCCGGCCACAAAATAAGGAGGAAAAATAGTGCTATGCCATCCGGGAATCACTGATGTGGCAAAGTCGAAGGATACGATGGTGTGAACCGAAAGTACCAAAGGCGTTGCCAGGCCAGCCAATATGAGCGAAACACTTTCATATCGTGACCATGTTCTTGCGGAACCGTCCCATCCCATACTCAGCACACCATAAAAAAATTGCGATACCTTATTTTCCGCTCTGTCGCGAATCGTAGCGAAATCGGGAATAAGACCCATATACCAGAATACCAGCGACACCGTGAAATAAGTTGATACCGCAAAAACGTCCCATAATAAAGGGCTATTGAAATTGATCCATAATGAACCAAAAGTATTTGGCAGTGGAAGTACCCAATAAAAACCCAGCCATAATCTTCCCATATGAATCAGTGGGAACATGGCCGCACAGATAACCGCAAAAATAGTCATTGCCTCTGCAGCCCTGTTAATACCCATTCTCCATTTCTGACGAAACAGTAAAAGAATGGCAGAAATCAAAGTTCCGGCATGACCAATACCGACCCACCATACGAAGTTGGTGATATCCCAGGCCCAACCGATGGTTTTATTGAGGCCCCAAACACCAATTCCGACCCACAAAGTCTTATATAAACAGTATGCCCCGAAAGCAAAAACACTCAACGACACTGAGATTGCCATCAGCCAGTACTTCGGTGGTCTTCTTTCCACCATATAACAGGTATCCCTGGTGACGTCGGCTACGGTTTTACCACTGGTTACTAAAGGTTCACGTACAGATGAAACTACTTCCATAAAATGTCAATTATGCTTGTTCTTCTTCCTTGTTGCGGATTTTTGTTAAATAGTGAATATTTGGCTTAACATTCAATTCCTCCAGTACCCGGTATGCCCTTGGTTCACCTACCGTCTCATATTTGTCATGAAACTCCAGTTTCAATTTCTTCACAATCCTGCTTTCGGAATCATTCATATCACCGAATAATATAGCTTCATTGGGACATGCACTGGCACAGGCTGTAATAATCTCGCCATCTTTTGGCCGACGTTTTTCTTTTTTTGCTTCCAACTTACCATGTTGAATACGCTGCACACAAAACGTGCATTTTTCCATGACTCCCCTCGACCTTACGGTCACATCTGGATTTAAGACCATTTTTCCAAGATCATTGTTCATGGCCATGTTCTTGTCGAACATTTCATTATTCGGATACTTGAACCAGTTGAAACGCCGTACTTTAAATGGACAGTTATTTTCACAATACCGCGTTCCGATACAGCGGTTATAGACTTGCTGATTCAAACCTTCGGTGCTATGGGTAGTTGCTGCAACTGGACAAACAGTCTCGCAGGGAGCATTATTGCATTGCTGACACAACATTGGCTGGAAAGTCACCTCCGGATTTTCAGCCACTTTTTCGAGGTTGGAATAAGTACCGGCTTCCTCTTCGTCTTTATAATAACTGCTGTAATACCGATCGATACGTAACCACTGCATTTCACGGCGATTGAGTACCTCTTGCCTTCCCACCACCGGAACGTTATTTTCGGAAGTACATGCTATGGTACACGCACCACAGCCAGTACAAGAATTGAGGTCAATGACCATGCCCCAATGGTGATTGTTATAATCGTGTCCTTTCCACAAGGTAATCACTTTGGCAGGAAGCTTACCATCAATCGTCTTGTCTCCCAATTTGGCATCAAGTGCATCCGACACGGTGATCTCCGGATGGTAACGGCCAGCACCGGGATCCTTCTGGTATTCAGACAATTTTGCCTCCTGAATAATGGCATCGCGTTGCATGAAGGTCTGATGCGTCTGTGTCTGTGGAATACGATAATCATTTTTCGTATTTGATACCTCTATGTTAGCGGTATTCAGAAGCACCGGAGAACCATTTATCTCCGTAATAAATGGAAATGCATCAAGACCTACATTATTTCCAACACGTCCGGCTTTAGTACGACCATACCCTAATGCCAGGCCTACCGTACCCGCTGCCTGGCCCGGCTGAACCATTGCCGGTATTGTAAACGTATTTTCACCTACCTTCAAACTCAACAAAATGGTATGACTTTCAAACATTTCAATACCAAATTCATTGGCCATCTTCTGACTTATGGTCAAATAGTTGTCCCAGCAGGCTTTTGAAATTGGATCAGGCATTTCATGTAACCAGGGATTGTTACCCTGGGAACCATCGCCAATTGACATTTTTTGATAAAGTACCAGTTCCAATCCCTTGAGATCTGCCTGATAATTTTTACTAATTCCGGCCGCTGCTGCTTCTAAATTTCCTGCAAATGTGAAACTGTTATTGCTCGTATTTTCTACTTCGTAGACTCCGTCAAAAAGACACTGATCCCAAAAAGTATTAAAGTCTAATATTTTTTGCTGTTTGCTGAAGAAATCATCGCTCCACCTGGCCCTCAAATAATCATAATAATTGGTGTTGGCACTGCCACTCCAAACCATGAATGATTCCTGAGATTGTCTGGTATTGAATAATGGAGTAATTGTAGGCTGTGTCAGGCTATAATGTCCTTCTACGGGATTAGATTCATCCCATGATTCCAAAAAATGATGCTGTGGAGCAATATAATCAACTTCTGAAGTAGTTTCATCTCTGCGGTCCGACGTCGATACTTTTAAATTTACATTTTTAAGCCCTGCTTTCAATGCGGCCCCATTGTAATAATCATAAACAGGGTTACAGTTGAGAAAAATCACGCCATCAATTTTATCCGCGGACAAATCATCAACGAACTTTGTCATTTGATCGTCATTCCCCTGCCTGTAATAGACCGGTGTATTCAAATCGACGGTATTGCCATAATTTCCAAGCAAATTATTGATGGCATTCACCAGCACTTGAATATCAGTATCATTAGATCCGGATACGACAAGGGATTTCCCACGATTCATCCATAATTCCTCCGCTGCCTTGTCAAGATATTTGGCATCTGCCTCTGAAATATTGATCTTCGACTGGCCCGCTTTAGCAGCAATCTTGTTGTAAAGTGAAGCTATGAGATAGCCTTCCTTCGACATTTTAACTGGAATTCGATAATCGGCGTTGGCACCTGTTAGCGACAAATTGGACTCGTATTGGTACAACCGAGACATCTCTTTGCCTTTATCTCCAAGTTTCCGGGTTTTAACAAAATCACTGCTAAATTTTATCGGATTTATCCAAGTCCCTAAAAAATCACAACCGAAACTTACAATGGTTTTAGCTTTGTCAAAATGGTAAGATGGCAAAATGGCATTTCCAAACGATTTTTCATTTGCCTTGATCACACCGTATGAAGAGACCGGATCGTACATGACCAGTTCAGTTCCTGGAAATGCCGCCTTAAATTGCTCGATGATTGCCTTTGAGGACGGACTTAATATTGTCTTACTGATAATCCTGATCGCGCCACCGCCGGTAGAAATATTAGCCAGTTTAGTTTTGATTTGCCGATCGAGCTCATCCCATTCAACCTTCGATTCATTAATGTAAGGTCCTGTAAGTCTTTCCTGATCATATAAAGAGAGCACCGAAGCTTGGACTTGCGGGAATGTTCCACCCCCGCTAACCTTCGAAGTCTTGTTCGGTTCTATCTTAATTGGCCGGCCTTCCCGGGTCTTGACAACTATACTGCAATAATCTCCACCATTGGTATAGGTTGAGGCATAATAATTCGCTATACCCGGATCTACATCTACAGGTTTGTTTAAATAAGGTATTGCTTTATTAATGGGCGCCTCACAAGCAGCCAATGAAGCAGCCGCCAAGCTAAATCCCATTAATTTAAGGAAATCTCGTCTGGAATTTCCAGCTTCTCCTTCCAGCTTTCCTGCATTGAATGGTAAGTAATCCGGAAATTCTTTTTCCTGATATTTTAAAAAGTCCGGATGATTGGTATACTGTTCTAAACCTTTCCAGTATTGTTTCTTACTTTTCTTCATAAATATTTTAAGCGATAACCTTCAGTTCAACTTTCATTAGTAGTGGCATTTCGAACATTCCAATCCGCCGATATCTTCTACCTTCATTGGGTCTTTGGAAACTTTTGAATGTAATTCCACCAGTTTGTCGTAGTAATGGTTATTCTCGGTTTTCACATTCGTTTTTCGATGGCAATCGATACACCAGCCCATGGTCAATGGGGCATACTGTCTGATCACCTCCATTTCTTCAACCGGACCATGACAGGTTTGACACTCAATTCCCCCAACATTGTAATGCTGGGAGTGGTTGAAATATACAAAGTCTTGCAATGTATGCACCCGAACCCATTCAATGGGTTGATTATTTTCGATGGCCTTATGAATCTTCGCAATTTCCGGAGAGGGTTGGTCTTGCCCAGTCACTTTTGTAATGACCTGGTGACAGTTCATACAAATATTTGGTGAAGGGATATTGGCGTTTTTTGCTTTCATCACGCCGGTATGACAATACTGGCAGTTAATTTTGTACTGGCCTGCGTGAATTTTATGGGAAAAGGCGATGGGTTGTGTCGGGGCAAATCCTTGCTGTATACCCACATGATATAATCCATCTATCACAGTCTTTAAAACCACTGCTGTAAAAATGAAGCTTACGATAAAGATGAATGCCGGACTTCTTACAAGTTTACCTAAATCAAATTTTTGTTCGATAATTTCCTGATCGCCTTCATCCAGACCTTTCTTCTGTCGCAGATACCTGGTAAGTACTGAAATAAGCATTATCAATACAATCAGAATCATCGCCAGCACCACCAACAATACCACCAAAAAAACAGTTAGATATCCCGAAGAAATAGTCATTCCTCCAGTAGTCTGGTTAGTCGTTGTAGTTCCTCCTGAAGTTGAAGCGGTAGCAGTCTGGGCAGGTCCTTTGTCGGTTTCAGATTTGATATATGCCATAATCGAGAGGATCTGATCATTGGTCAGATCCCATGCCGGCATTTGAGTTTTATTAAATTTCTCGTATATATCTACCGCATCTTTATCGCCACTCTGAATGAGCAACTGAGAGTTCTTTACAAATTTATATATCCACTCAATGGGTTGTTTCTCATAAACATGAGCCAGTGCCGGGCCAACTACCTGTTCATGTACCGCATGACACACCGAACAGTTGTTTTTGAATAATGTTTGGCCCTGTGAAATTATAGCAGGATCGGTTGGAATACCGCCACTGGCAGAAGAAGATGTTTTAGTGGTATCTTGTTGGGCGCTGAGTGTCGAAAAAGCAAATAATAATATGAATGCAAAACAAGTTGCTATGCACCTCCTAAAATCTATTATCATCGAATTAAAGTTTACTTTAAAAAGCAAATTTTGCTAAGGGCCTTTTTTGAAGCCACAAATGTAATATGCTACGTCTTCTTTTCAAACAACCTTAAAAAAAGTAGTCTGAAAGAGGTGGCAATTTTCTGAAAATTCTTTCATATCTGTTATTTAATTTTCTGTAAATCTGATTTTTAAATGATATTTAGAATGATTATAAATAACCGAATAGGCTTTTTGGTTGTCTGAGTTTTGTGTGTAATCAAAAAGGAGAAAATAATGTTTACCTATCTGTTTTGATGATTAATTATGGAATAAAAACCAAAACTTGATGAATTCTAAAACCGGAATAAGTCAATTCTTTTTAACTTTGCAGGAATTAAAATACCTAATTAAAACTTAATGATTAATTGAATGGCATTTGATATTGAGATGATTAAGGCTGTATATGCTCAAATGAGCGATAAAATTGAAGCCGCCAAAAAAGTATTACAGAAACCTTTGACCCTTACGGAAAAAATTCTGTATAGTCATTTACATCAAGGACTGGCCTCAGAGGCATTCCAAAGGGGTTCTTCCTATGTGGATTTTACACCGGACCGTGTGGCCATGCAGGATGCAACAGCTCAAATGGCCCTGTTACAATTTATGCAGGCTGGTAAGAAAAAAGTCGCAGTACCATCTACAGTACATGCCGATCACTTGATCTTAGCTAAAGTTGGTGCCGACAAAGATTTGCAGGAAGCCTTAAATAAGAATAATGAAGTCTACAATTTTTTAGCCTCTGTATCGAATAAATATGGTATTGGTTTTTGGAAACCGGGCGCCGGTATCATTCACCAGGTTGTTCTTGAAAATTATGCATTTCCTGGCGGGATGATGATTGGAACAGATTCACATACCGTAAATGCAGGAGGTTTGGGAATGGTTGCCATCGGAGTTGGAGGTGCTGATGCCGTGGATGTAATGGCGGGAATGCCGTGGGAACTCAAATTCCCTAAATTAATTGGTGTTAAGCTGACCGGTAAATTGAACGGTTGGACTTCCTCAAAGGACATCATACTTAAGGTTGCCGGGATTTTGACTGTGAAAGGTGGAACGGGTTGTATTGTTGAATATTTTGGTGAAGGTGCGCGATCGTTATCCTGTACGGGGAAAGGCACCATTTGTAACATGGGCGCAGAAATCGGTGCAACAACTTCTACTTTCGGCTATGATGAGTCGATGGAAAGATATTTAAGGGCTACCGACAGAGATGACGTAGCCGATGCCGCCAATCAGGTAAAAATACACCTCACTGCCGATCCTGAAGTGTATTCCCATCCTCAAAAATATTTTGATCAGCTCATTGAAATTGATCTGTCTACACTTAGAACCACATTTAAACGGACCATTCACGCCAGATAGAGCCATTCCGATCTCAAAGCTTGCTGAAGAAGCCGAAAAAAATGGCTGGCCGCGAAAAATAGAAGTGGGATTGATCGGATCGTGTACCAATTCTTCTTATGAAGATATTTCCAGATCCGCTTCTGTAGCGCAACAGGCCCTGGATAAAAAATTAAAAGTACAATCTGAATTCACGATTACTCCGGGCTCTGAACAGGTTCGATTTACTGTCGACCGGGATGGTTATCTTAATACATTTAATAAAATTGGTGGCGTTGTTTTGGCCAATGCCTGTGGTCCTTGTATTGGCCAATGGGCTCGTCATACCAATGATCCCGACAAGAAAAATACCATCGTCACCTCTTTTAATCGGAATTTCGCCAAAAGAAATGATGGTAACCCCAATACACACGCGTTTGTCGGATCTCCTGAACTGGTCACCGCTTTAGCCATTGCTGGCAATCTCGGGTTCAATCCCATAACCGATACGTTAACAAATGAGCAAGGACAGCAAGTAAAGTTAGAGCCGCCCTCTGGTTTTGAATTGCCGTCAAAAGGATTTGACGTTAAGGATCCAGGTTATCAGGCACCTGCTGAAGATGGCAGTCGAGTAGAAATTGTGGTAAAGCCAGATTCTGAACGGTTGCAATTGCTTAGCCCATTTGAACCCTGGGATGGCGGAAATATCAAGGGAATGAAACTACTGATCAAAGCAAAAGGAAAATGTACTACCGATCATATTTCTATGGCCGGTCCATGGCTACGTTATCGCGGACATCTCGACAACATATCAAATAACTTACTCATCGGCGCAGTAAATTATTTCAATGATGCCACCGACAAGGTAAAAAACCAGTTGACCGGTGAAAACAACAGCGTTCCGAAGGTTCAACGTGCCTACAAAGCTCAGGGAATTCCCACGATTGTGGTTGGAGATCACAATTATGGAGAAGGAAGTTCTCGAGAGCATGCTGCCATGGAACCACGACATCTTGGTGTAAAAGTAGTATTGGTTAAATCTTTTGCCAGGATCCATGAAACAAACCTGAAAAAACAGGGCATGCTGGCACTGACCTTTGAAAATGAAAGTGATTATGATAAGGTTTTGGAAGACGATACGATAGACACCATCAATTTGCACGAATTCTCACCTGGAAAATCTATCGCCTTAGTCTTCCATCATGCTGATGGATCCAAGGATGAAATCAAAACGAATCATACCTACAATAAAAATCAAATAGAATGGTTCAAAGCGGGTTCTGCCTTAAATTTAATTAAGCAAAAACAACGATAGAAACATTAAATGCGTTATAAATTTGAAAAGAGCACCTTTCGGTTGCTCTTTTTTTATCGGGCCAGCTTAAATATTTTATAAAAAATATCAAAAAATTTATATTAATTAATTAATTTTGTATTAAAATTGTCAGAAAAGCATTTAGACTGTGATTCAATAAAAAATCAGATTGCATAAGTGCATTTATTATTAATTTCGTCATAGAAAAGTAAATGTTTCATTAAGAAAATCGTTTTTGCAGATGAGTTTATTCAACGTATTTAATCAGAAAGAAAAAGACAAGCGCAAAAGCCATATTAAAAATTTATTGGAAGTTGCTGTCGCCGATGGTATACTCGATGACGTTGAATTGGAAATTGTAATGGAAGTGGCGTCAAAATTTGATCTTACCAAGGCTGAAGTATTGGAAATAAAAGACGAGCCGTCCAAAATAAAATTTAATCCGCCATCCAGCGAAAAGGCCAAGATTGTATTGTTATATGATGTTGTTCAGGTCATGATCGCCGACAAAGAAATCCACGAAAACGAAGTAAAATTATGTAAAGATCTGGCTGTTAAGTTGAATTTGGCACCGGTTGTTGTGGATGAAATGATAAAAATGGTAACCGATTCTATTTCATCTGCCAGTGATAAGCACAATATTGAAAAGCTTTTGGATTTGTAATATAAATTATGCAGAGGCAGTACCAAACTTTAGATTCAACCAAAAAGTAAAATGATAATCGCAACTTAAGCCTATAAATTAACCATTTTAAAAATCTTATCATTCAAAATTGATGAGGACTTGGAACTGTAAAAATTTCTTGCCAATTTCTGCAAATGCCTTGTATTTTAAAATAAGAATTTATGCTAAGTGAACAAAAATTGAATAATTAAGGATCATTTTTTATGATGCTGCCACTAAGTATGCAAACCAAACAAAATTAGATTATTGAAAGATTATTTTTAATTATATTTATATTCTGCTTACTTTTGTCAGAATTTAAAATGCTTTGGAAAAAGTAGAATGTTATTAAAAACTGATATAAAGAAATTCCAATATCATGAAGGAAGCTACTCCGAAAGTGAGCATTCTCATGCTTGCCTATAATCATGGAGAATTCATTGCTCAGGCTATCGAAGGAGTTATGGCGCAAAAGGTTCCTTTCCCTTATCAACTGGTTATCGGGGAAGATTGCTCCAAAGACAACACTCGAGAGGTTATAAATTCTTACAAAGCTAAATATCCCGACAAAATCAAGGTGATTGCCCACGCCACAAACGTGGGTATGCATAATAATTTTTTAGCTACACTTCAGGAATGTCAAGGCCAATATTTATGCATTTGCGATGGTGATGACTACTGGATTGATCCTTATAAATTACAACATCAGTCGGATTTTTTGGACAAAAAAAAAGATTATGTTTTAATCTGTGGAAATGCAAGAAGACTTTTTCATAATGCACAAGAATTTAAGGGCACAACCGCCATTTACAAAAAAGACAAGGATATACCTTTTGAAAAATTGACGAGATACAACTGTGTCACAACTGGTACAATCATGTATAGAAATGTATTAAAGCCATCAGATTTCTATGGTGATTTTTTTAACATAATCAGTGTAGACTGGTATATCTACATGAAATTAACCGAATTTGGAAAAATGAGGTACATTCACAGAATATATTCAGTTTATCGTGTAAATGAAGGTAGTATTAATGGAAGAAATGCAAGACTAAGTATTGACCAAAAAGAAATGGACTTTCTTCGATTGATTAAAAACAATAAAATAATAAAAGTGGATGATATTAAAGAAAAAGCTCTTAATGAAGCGATTGCTTATAAATATAACAGTTATGCAAAAGCTTATGCCCTGGAAAAGAAATATTCTAAAGCATTTCGCTATATGATTGGTTCCTTCATTAAAAGAAAATTCACCTTAGAAAGTATTTATCGTTTACTAAATACCTCCATATTCATATTTTTTCCCTCTCTTTTTAAACAAATAAAAAATATTAGAAATAATTGATCGTACCATAAGATATGATAAACGTGACCGAACCTTTTCTACCACCATTTGCCGAATATCAAAGATACATCGAAGAAATTTGGAAGCGAAATTGGCTGACAAATAATGGCCCGCTAGTCAATGAATTGGAATTAAAACTCAAGAAATATCTAAAACTAGATCATTTATTGTTTGTTGGAAATGGTACTATCGCCTTACAAATGGCAATAAAAGCGCTTCATCTAAAGGGAGAAATTATTACTACACCATTTTCATACGTAGCTACCACTTCATCAATCGTTTGGGAAAATTGTAAGCCGATATTTGTGGATATCGATCCCAAAAATTTTAATATTAATGTAGATTTAATAGAAGAAGCCATCACAAATAAAACAAGCGCTATTTTAGCCACTCACGTTTACGGTATTCCTTGTAATATCACTAAGATTCAGGAATTAGCAAAAAAACACCAGTTAAAAATAATTTTTGACGCAGCTCATTGTTTCGGTGTTAAGTATAAAGGAGAAAGTTTATTAAACTACGGTGATATAAGTTGTATCAGTTTCCACGCAACCAAGTTGTTCCATACTATTGAAGGAGGTGCCGTTGTAAGTAAAGACCCTGAGATTATCAGAAAACTAAGCCTTTTAAGAAATTTTGGACATGATGGCTTCTATAAATTTACAGGCTTAGGAATAAATGGAAAAAATTCTGAAATGCACGCTGCTATGGGTTTGTGTAATTTAAACCACATTGAAAAGATCCTTGAGAAACGCAAAAATGATAGTCTGATATATGATAGTATGTTGGGACAATTAAATTATTTCCGCCCGGAGATACCAGCCAAAGTGGATTATAATTACTCATATTACCCATTATTATTTCCAACAGAAGACCTTTGTCTTAAAGCATTGAATTCTCTTTCAGATTATCAAATTTACAGCAGAAGATATTTTTACCCGTCCTTATCCGAATTAGACTATGTAACCAGTAAATCAATGTCCGTCTCCAATGATATCAGCAAAAGAATTCTTTGTTTGCCAATGGCATATCAACTTGCTGAATCAGAAATTGATATGATTTCAAGGATAATCCTTAGATCACAGCGATATTAAACGATATTTTGACCAGTTTGTCTAATGCATTATGCTATTTTCTCCGATGTACATGGAAATCTACTTGCCCTTGAAAAATTCATTCAAGAAGTAAATTCAAAAGTAGAAGCATATGTTTGCTTGGGCGATGTAGTCAATTATGGCCCATGGAATGATGAATGCCTGGAAATCGTATGTGGTTTGACAAACATTATTTTTATCGAAGGCAATCATGAAAGAATCTTTTTGGGAAATGAAGACATTCATCATGAAATCCCATTGGTACAAGAATTTTATGCAAATTCAATCAAATCATTCAGTCGTATCGACCTTATAAAGAATTTGAAGTGTTCACATCAATTAAACAACTTCCTTTGCACACACACAATAGAAAATAAATCAATCTATCCAGATTCAAAATTAACAGTGACGCAAAATTATATTCTGGGACATACCCATCACCAATTCCAGATTAATAGTGGACAATTTTTAATAATAAATCCCGGCAGCATTGGTCAGAACAGAAAATGGATAAATATGGTAGATTATTTAATCTTCAATGATGAAAACAACACCATTGAATTATGCTCAGTAGAATATAAGTTTGAAAGATTCCTCAATGAACTAAAAGCAAGAAAATATCCTGCAGAATGCATTAGTTATTATTCTAATAAATTAAGAAAATAATAAAACATCTATATTTTTGAATAAAAAAGAAAAAGTACTTGAAACATTGAACCCCGAAATTATATTAATCACAATTCAATACCATACTGTACTATATTTATTTAAAGGATCTTGTAAACCAAATTTATTACGCTTTCCAAATAAATAATGCTTCCACTGCATCCAAGCCAAATACCGGAATTTCCAGGGTATTATAAACTTCTTTTCTTTCTGCAAATGAATCATCTATAAAAATTGAATTTGTATTTTTTATATAATCGCTTTTGCACTTGTTTTGCCCTATTACTATTATTTCATCGAATAATAATTCGCTAATTGCAAAATGGAACAATGTTTTTTTGATGTCTTTAATATGTTTTGTTAGCAAAATAATTTTTTTGCCCATGTTTTTTGCCTGATAAAGAAATTTTACAACATCAGTATTTACCTTATCATCGACAACTATTGTATCATCAAAGTCAATATAAACAAATGCATAGTTTTCTTTGATCGAAAATCTAGCAAACAAAGCACGATCCAATTCTATGTCAAATTTATTATTTAAAATACTTACGTCAATCCCCATTTTATCAAATAAGCTTAATTGAATGAAATTAACGCCTGCAGCTCGATATAGGGTCGTTGTTCCAGCAATTCTGGGAGCAATTTCCATTAAAACCATTTCACCATTTATTCGTTCCTTAACCTGATAATACCAAGCACCTTGAAATGATAGTTTTTCATTTATGAGTTCAGCATATTGTTGGAATTGAGGGTTTTTTATTTGTTTTGAGTTGACACTGATACCATTGTTAATTCTTGTTCTTTCACGTCCTTCTGCAAACAAAAGATTTCCATTTCTATCGGTAAAACAATCAATTGTATATTCTTTGCCCGGTAAGTATTCTAAAGGAATAAGCGAAGGATCAATTTTGTAATAAAAATCCACTTCTTCCTTTGTGTTCACCTTATAAGTCCCTTTTGCTCCTTGCCCTACATCTGGCTTCAGAAAAACAGGATAATCCATTTTTTTTGTTATATCATAAATTTTCGGCGTTGGAATAATTTTCTTAAATATTTCGTATGTTTTACTCTTTGATCTGCAGATTCTACATGTCTCTATATTTGATGTAATGATGGTTGCTTTAATAATGTTTTCATTTTCTGCCATTTTTAAAATTGCAGAATCATGAGCCGGAATAACAAAGTCAATTTTATACAACTCTATAACTTTATTTATTTTATCAATAAAATCAGGTGCATCAATGAATGGAAGGTCGTTTATATAATTTTTATAAACATATCTGCCATGATCATCTACGCTATTCCCTCCGAATAATGTAAAATGCGTAGAATATGCTAATGCGCGGTTTATTTCTAATCCAATTTCCGAACCGCAAGGAAATACTAATACATTTTTCATTTTTTACCATTTTGAATTTGTAGGGAGCACATAGATATCAAATCAGATATCATCTCCGAGAACAAAATTTTATAGAATTTAAAATCTCTTTGAAGTTTAATTCCACATTCAGGACGATATCTTCGCCACTCTCCTGATTATTGAATAGAGGAGCCAAATGACCTTGGCTTTACAAAAGTACCACATTTCAATTGAGGCCGAATTTAAGTTATAACCAATGACAAATTTAAAACAAGTACTTTGATTTTTATACTGCCAAAAGTACGATAAGTTGAAGAAGTAATTTCCTATTTATTATTTCTGGCATTGCAAAATATGTACTTCAAAACCTGCGTTCGATTAATAATTCAATGCGAAGTTACCAGATATTTTGTATTGATCAAAAGTAAAATTCATGCTTATTGATAGTATTAAGTCGTTGAAAACCAATAACATAATCCTTGAAAGCATGACCATTACCGATGATAATATTACCGATATTTTTTACTTATCGATGAGTTCTGCAAAGAATTTGAGAAATCTGTAAAAAACATATCCTTGGTCGCAAACTTAAGAGAAGGCCCGCCATGAGTTGGAGTGAGTTGATCCCCTTAATGGTTATGTTTCAATATGGAGGACATCGTAATATGAAGCACTTCTATTTAAACTATGTAGAGAAACATCTTGGTCACCTTTTCCCCAAAACGGTCTCCTACAATAGGTTTGTTGAACTCATGCAAGCAGCCACTCTGCCCATGTCTATCTTCATCAAAACTTGCTGCCTGGGTAACGGCACGGGTATTTCCTTTATTGATTCTACGCCTATAAGGGTTTATAAAAATAAGAGAATCAAAAGGAATAAGGTCTTAAAAGGACTGGCTAAGCTTGGCAAGTCCACCATGGGATATTTCTTTGATTTTGAGCTTCATATAGTCGTTAATGACAAAGGCGAACTACTCAATTTTGCTATTACCCAAGGCAATGTAGATGCCCGGGAACCGCTTAAAAACAAGAATTTTATCAAAGCCCTGAAACGTAAATTATATGCCGACAAAGGATTCTTATCTCAAACACTTACCTATATTCTGTTCTTTGATGGATTACATTTGATTACAAATATCAGAAACAATATGAAGGATACTTTGATGGAATTAGAGCATAAAATCTTGTTGAGAAAGCGATCCCTTATAGAAACAATAAATGATGAATTAAAAAATATGTGCCAAGTAGAAAACTCCAGGCATCAGTCGTTTGCAAATTTCATTACCAACCTGATCTCCGGATTGATAGCCTATTCTTTCTTCCCGGAAAAACCAGTTATTAAATACCATGCTGTCCAAACAACTCAAATAGCCCTGTTTTAAACTCGAACTCTGATTTCAAAAGTTAAATCATAGTATATATTAGAATATTTTGGTTGTGCAATATCTTCTTTGTTATGCCACCTTAAAAAAGGCCGTGATAATCTCAATCTCCCAGTTTCCTCAATAGAGTCTTTCCAAGTTATGGTGTGTACTTACTCAGAGATACTGATGATGAATGATGCCTCAAAAGTACATTTGATCCTTTAGAACTGCTTAGACCAAAATTGCTAGCCGAAGAATGACCAAATGGTTTTTTAAAAATTCAATTTATAATGCCAGTCTTATAAGGTTAAGCTTCTTTACTCATCAAAAGTTCACTTCACCTCAAAAACCCACACATCGCTGTAATCTTTCATCTTTGAAAATTCACGGCGGAGTTTCTGGGCTTTGTTTTCATCCTGGGTGTGAGAGGCATAAACGTAGAACAGGTTTCTGTCCGGTATATACCGATAATTTGACGTTATGCCTCTTCCATTTAATTGCCTGGTGAATAACACGGCATTCTGTTCTATTTCGAATGCGCCTAAAACCACATAAAATCCAGGATCAAGGGGTGGATATTGTTTTTGCTGAACATTAGGGGTGGTTTTTGCTTTTTCCTTTTCTACAGTCAGGTCTGCGATATTGTCGAAACCATTTTCTCCACTTACAGATGAAGCTGAAGGACTATTATTCAAAGCGTTAATTGATGACTGTGAACCTGTAGGTTCCGGAGTGGATTCTATTTTTTCTGGCGATTTCTCATTATTTTTCGGAGTAACATTCGTTTCAACTGGCGCTGCTATTGTTGTTCCTCCGGTTTGCTGATTTTGTTTTTCCGGTGTTGATGTTGTTTTATCTGATTGCTCTGCACCCATATACATGGAAGGTAAAGACGTGGCTGCTACCAATGGTTTTTCTGCTTTCTCCTTTTTACCGCCAAACCTGAACTTCAAACTAAATTCATGGGTGCCATTGCCAAAACCCGCCACTTGTGATGTGGCAAATTCATAAGCATAGCCAAAGGATAGATTTTTTTTCAGATTAATGCCAAAATATCCCGACGCGCCATAATCTTTACGATAACTCCCGCCAACTACTAATATATCCTTTACATTGAGCATTGCCCCGGCTTCAATGATCTCCGGCAGTAATTCATCTTTTCTATACATGGCAAAGGGCTCTAAACCCAACACACCATTTCTGAATTTGAAGGCATAACTAGCAGTAAGAATATAATTTTTTACCGGATCAAGTTCGAAAGCCTGGAATTTTACCGTATCCACTGCACTGTATTTATATAATTGAGGCAGGGATGCCCCCAGTTTAAAATTACCTGCCTGATAAAATATTCCAAACTGACCATTAAGAAAGCTCGTATTGTTTAGAACGCTCCTCAATGCCTCGTCATCAGGATAATCGGCGTTGGCCAGATCAAAATTATTAAAACCAACGCCGGATGAGATACCAAATTTAACCGATTGGTTTTTAGCCAGATCCACCCGGTATGCCAAACCCAACATCAATGAGGATGTATTTAAAAGAATTGTCTTATCATGATAAAAGTTGGCCCCAAAATAGAGGTGTTTTTTTGTGGGGTATTCAAAAGTGAATGCCTGGGTCGTAGGTGCGTCTTCAATGCCCGACCATTGCTGGCGGTACAGAAGATTCACTTCTGTCCTTCCACTGTTGGCTACCGCCGCCGGATTATAAAGATAAGGCGTAAGATAATACTGGCTAAAAACCGGATACTGCTGAGCCTGTATTGACCGACCGACCAACAAAAATAATGCTGCTACTAAAATTTTTCTCATCAATGCTTCCTGATAATTCTGACCCCTCCGGTCTTCGTATCATTTCCCCCATCACATTTCAACACATAATAATAATCCCCTTCCGGGAGTGGTTGACCATTCATGGTGCCATGCCAGTCATTATTATATGAATTATTTTCATAAACAGTATGACCACTGCGATCGAATACCACGATACTGCACCCGTTTACACTCTGGGCATTCCTGGTCACCTCCATGTATTCATTCTGCCCGTTGCCGTCCGGAGTGAACATATTGGCAACCCTGATACCCGACTGGCCCATAAAGTTATCCTTATTGATTCAAGATTACCAATTCATCGGTGGCCATCGCACTGTCATTGTCGTACACGGTAAGCCGGTAGGTGTATTCCCCAGGCGCCAAATTGCCCAGCGTTAAGGTATCCGTATTGGTGATCATTCCATCTACCGCCGGCCCTGCGATCATCTCCCACTGGTAACCGATGATCAGCCCATCCACATCATTGGCATGACCAATAACCTGGTAACCTGTTACCGGGTAACCCAGCTCCAGGTCTTCTCCGGCATCCGCAGTCGGGGGCTGATTGTCCGGCAAAACCGGATTCACATACACTTTCACCCGGTCCGTGGAAGAAGCCCCTTTATCATCGGTCACTGTCAATGCAAATTCATACTGCCCCTCCAGCAATCCCGATAACTTCAGCGTCGCACTGTTTATCCCTTCCATCGTTACCTGATCTTCACCGCTAATGAGTGTCCACTGGTAGGTCAATGGTTGTTTTTCCGGATCAAAACCTTTACCAAAAATACTTACCGTATCCTGTGGCAGCGTGATGTATACATCCTGTCCCGCATTGGCCTCCGGCGATTGATTGACCCCCGCCGGGTTTATCGTCACGATCACATTGTCATTGGCCGTGGCTCCCTGGTCATCTTCTACCCGCAGCCGGAATACGTATACCCCGGCAACAATATCCTTTAAAACCAACAAGCTATCTGCTGTATTGATAGTTATTGCAGGACCACTGACCTTTACCCAACTGTATTGCATCTGTTGTCCTTCCGGATCATAACCGTATCCCGTCAATACCAAACTATCCAGCGGAAGGGTCTTCACCACATCATCCCCGGCACTGGCCCTGGGAGGTTGATTCGTATTATCAGGATGCACCGTGATGGTCACATAGTCCGTGCCGGTCGCCCCGTTGTTATCCATCACGATCAACTGATACTGATAGTCACCGATTTCCATATTGGTCAGGTATATCGCCGATGAATCCGCTGACGTCTGGTCATTGGCCGGACCAGATATTTTATTCCAATGATAAGAAACTATACTGCCATCTTCGTCGCTGCCTGCTCCTGAAAGTGTTACCTGGTTCGTCGGCCAGTAAAGGTCAATATCCTGACCTGCTATGGCTATAGGAGCCTTATTCACGCGCTCCGGTAAAACCGTAACAATGACATCATCATATGCCGTTGCACCACTATTATCTGTCACAGTCAGTCTGAACGTATATTGGCCTTCCAGTAATCCAGTGGCCGTTGCTGTTGGCTTGGTACTGTTTGCAATTGTCACCGTCGGACCACTTATTTTTTTCCATTGGTATGCTGTAATATTTCCATCATTATCACTACCTGTTCCTGAAAGATTGACGGAATTGGTTGGTAAATTGACTGTTATATCAGGGCCGGCATCTGCTATTGGCGGTTGATTAATAATTTCCGGTTTAACATAAACCCTGACCTGATCATTATCGCTTGCGCCCTGATTGTCAGTGACCGTCACCTCGAAGATATAAGTACCTTCAACCATATCAGTAATAGAAATTACCGCTTTGGTGGGATCACTCAAGGTAGCATTTGGTCCACTGATCTTCACCCATTCGTATGTCACCACAGTTCCATCAGGATCACTGGCATTGGCGGTTAAACTAATCGAATTTGTAGGCAGAAAAACGTTTCGATCCGGCCCTGCATCTACAGTTGGATTTTGATTGATATTTTCAGGATTGACAATAACCTGCACATCATCAGACGCTTTGGCCCCTTTATCATCAGTCACTGTCAATCGAAAAACATATTTACCTTCAATTAAATTCGATACAGTTAATGTGGCGGTACTCGTATTTGTCAAGTTCACCGTTGGACCACTCACCTTAATCCAGGCATAAGCACTAATTGTCCCGTCAGCATCTGATCCGCTGCCATTGATGTTTACCGTATTGGTAGGCAATTGAACCGTGATGTCTGATCCTGCATTGGCTACCGGAGGTTGATTCACCGTGGCTGGATTAACTGTGATCTTCACATCATCCGTGGCAGTAGCGCCTTGATCATCGGTTACTGTGAGTCTGAAAATATATACTCCTTCAACCAGATTCGATAAGATTAAAACATTCTTATCCGAATTTGAAATGGTGGCAGCAGGTCCGCTGATCTTTTGCCATTGATAAGAAACTACTGTTCCATCATTATCACTGCCTGACCCGTTCACATTGGTACTATTTAATGGCAAAGTTAAAATGATATCTTTTCCCGCATTTGCTATTGGTGGATTATTAATCGCCGCTGGATTAACAGTAACTTTCACATCGTCAGAGGCAGTTGCTCCATCATTATCCGTCACAGTCAGCCGGAATGTATACGTTCCTTCAATTAAACCGGAAACACTTAAAACTGCGCTATTTGTATTTTGCAATGTTGCGGTTGAACCACTTATTTTTTGCCAATGATAAGATGAAATGGAACCATCTATATCAGTTCCCTTGCCAGAGATATTCACCGAATTGGTAGGCAGCGTGATACTAATATCCGGACCGGCATTGGCCGCAGGTGGTTGGTTGACCGGCTGATCATTGACTGTCAGTTTCATGTCATCTGTTGCTGTCGCCCCTTTATCGTCTGTGACTGTCAGCCGAAATACATAAGTACCGGCCAATAAATTCGAAATGGAAACGGTTGGTTTGTTTGAGTTTGTCAATGTTGCTGCAGGCCCACTCACCTTTACCCATAGATATGTAGCGATCGTACCGTCCGGATCACTTCCGGATCCATCTATATTCACAAATGCAACAGGAAGGGTAACCGTAATATCGGGGCCAGCGTTAGCAACAGGAGATATATTCACCGCAGGACTCACGGAAAGTACCATTTCATCTGAACCAGTAGCTCCTTTATCGTCGGTCACAGTCAATTGAAAATGATAGTCTCCCTGGACAAGATTGGTCAATGTCACACTGGAAGAATTGGCATTTTGTATGGTCACCGCAGGCCCACTAACCTTTGTCCATGAATAAGACACCACTGAACCATCCTGATCTGTACCAGAGCCATTTATAGTAAATGAATTGGTGGGTAAGGTAATGGATTTGTCAGGGCCGGCGTTAGCAACAGGGGCCTGATTAATAACGGGAGATACCACAGTTACTTTAACATCATCAAACGCCGTAGCGCCTTTGTCATCTGTTACAGTCAGCCGGAAAGTGTACGTTCCTTCCTGTAAATCGTTTGCAGTGAGCGTTAATGTTTGTTGATTGACCAAGGTCACCGAAGGGCCATTCTCCTTGGTCCATTCTACCATGGCAATTGAACCATCCGGGTCACTGGCTGAACCATAAATATTGATTGTATTCGTTGGCAAGGTGATTTGTTTATCAGCCCCTGCATTTGCTACGGGAGGCTGGTTGGCCGATTGCACGATCACTTTGACCTGATCGGACCCTGTAGCATTATCATCATCAGTTACTGTGATTTGAAAAACATAGGTGCCTTCCACCAAACCCGATATATCAACGGTAGCCGTACTGGTATTATTTAAAGCTGCCCCAGCAGGACCGGAAACTTTGGTCCACAGATAACTCGCAATTGTTCCATCATTATCATTTGCAGCCGCTGTAATTGACAAAGCATTGGTAGGCAATTGAATGGTTTTATCCGGGCCAGCATTCACAGTTGGAGCCTGATTGGCGGCATTCACGATTACTTTTACCTGATCTGATGCCGTTGCCCCATCATTGTCTGTTACCATTATACTAAATGTATACGTTCCTTGTAACAGATTTGAAGCTGTTAAACTCAGGGTATTCTGACCACTCAAAGTTGGGCTGTTTGGGCCGGAAACCGTTTGCCAGTTTATAGCAGTGATAGTGCCATCCGCATCGGAAGCTGTTGCATTGATGGCCGCTGAATTCTGAGGAAGCGTGATCGACTTGTCACTACCTGCATTTACAACCGGGGACTGATTTACTGCTTGAGGATAAACAGTCAATTGCATTTCATCCGAACCGGCGGCATCCTGGTCATCCGTTACCGTTAACCTCAATACATAGGTGCCCTCTATTAAATTGGATAAATCAAGAGATGCCTTATCGGCATTGGCCATCGTTACTGCCGGGCCGCTTACTTTTATCCAGGAATATGAAACGATGGTGCCATCCGTATCGGTACCTGAACCATTGATTGTAATGCTGTTTTGAGGCAACGTTATTGACTGATCACTGCCAGCATTGGCGACGGGTGCCTGATTGACTGGTGGTTGCGGGTTGACTTGCACAATGACTTCATCGTATCCTGTGGCACCGTCATTATCAGTTACCGTCAGGCCAAATATATAAGTTCCTTCTACCAGGTTTTGCAATGTTAAAGTAGCTGTTGTTCCATTCACCAAAGTTGCATTTGGACCGGAAACTTTGGCCCACAGATAACTCACGATTGATCCGTCATTGTCAGTGCCACTACCGTTGAGAACCAAACTATTGGTAGGCAGTGTGATCGTTTGATCCGGACCTGCGTCTGCAGTGGGGGATTGATTTGCCGCCAGAACGTGAACAACCACATCATCATAGGCAGTAGCTCCTTCATTATCAGTTACGGTAACTCTAAAGGTATAATTGCCCTGGACCAGACCACTGGCTGTCATTTGATAGGTAGTGGTATTCGTTAAAGTAGCTGAAGATCCACTTACTTTTGTCCACTGATAAGCAGCAATTGAACCATCCTGGTCACTGGCCGTACTGGTAAGAACGACTGAATTTGTTGGAAGGGTAATATCTTTATCCGGTCCGGCATTGACGGTTGGAGGTATATTGGCTGCTGTAACTGTAACCTTGACTTCATCATAATCCGTTGCCCCGTCATTGTCCGTAACTGTTAATCCAAAGATATATATTCCCTCAACCATACTGGTGACAGTTAGTGTTGGTTGATCCAAACCCGATAATGTAGCTGAAGGACCACTGACTTGTAACCAGGCATAAGATGATATTGTACCATCATTGTCGGAACCACTTCCATTAACAATTACATTATTCGATGGCAACTGAATAATCTTATCCGCCCCGGCGTTGGCAGTTGGTGGCTGATTGGCTGCAAGAACCGTGATTGTTACATCATCCGTTCCTTTGGCGCCCTCATTATCTGTAACCGTCAGGGTCATCACATATGTTCCTTCCACCAAATTACTGAGCGTTACGGTAGGTTTGTTGGCATTTGTGATGGTTAATGAAGGTCCTGTTTTCTTTGTCCACTGGTATGTGGTGACTGTTCCATCTATATCGGTTCCTGTCCCCACTATATTTGTGGAATTGGTTGGTAAATTCAATATGATATCACTCCCGGCATTGGCTGTGGGTGCAATATTGGCCGCCTGAACTGTCACAACTACTTCATCATAGCCTGTCGCACCTTTATCATCCGTCACTGTAAGGCCAAAGGTATAGGTACCCGCTACTAATCCGGAAATACCCATGACTGGCTTGGTGACATCGCCAAGGGTTGCGGCTGGTCCGCTTACTTTTTCCCACAAATAACTGACAACTGTTCCGTCGGCATCACTTCCGGAACCTTGCAGATTGGTTGAATTTATAGGAAGTTTAATGGCAATGTCCGATCCGGCATTCGCTTTAGGGGCCTGATTTACGGCCTGGACTGTCGCCTGAACCTCGTCATAACCTGTTGCACCGTTATTGTCTGTCACGGTTAATCTAAACAAATAAATTCCTTCCAATAAATTTTGTGCCGTAAGCGTGGCTGTGGTTGCGTTTGTTAGTGTGGCTGACGGTCCGCTTTGTTTGGTCCATTGATATTTTGTTATGTTTCCATCAGTATCGCTGCCCGAGCCATTCAATACAACAGAATTTGTAGGAAGTTGTATGGTTTTATCCGGACCTGCGTTGGCTGTTGGCGGAACATTGGCGGCCTGTACCGTCACCTTCACTTCATCATACCCGGTAGCTCCATCGCTATCTGTTACGGTCAACCCAAATATATAGGAACCTTCCAACAGATTTATGGCTGTGAGTGTGGCTGTGGTTGCATTCTGCAGGGTTGCAGCCGGTCCGCTCACCAAGGTCCATTGATATTTTGTAATCGTTCCGTCAGCATCGCTCCCCGATCCTGATATGGTCACTGTATTGATCGGTAATTGAATCACCTTATCTGCACCTGCATTGGCCACAGGAGGTTGATTCACCTTCTCAGGCAATACCGTCACCTTCACCTCATCGTAGGCCGTCGCCCCCTTGTCATCAGTCACCGTCAACCGAAATACATAGCTCCCCTCTACCATTCCGGTCGCCGTCAGTGTCGGCGATGCCGCATTGCTCAGCGTCACCGCCGGACCCGACTGCTTCGTCCACTGATACTTCGTGATGATCCCATCCGCATCTGATGCCGTTCCTTTCAATACCACCGAATTCGTCGGTATGGTGATCGTTTGGTCCAAACCAGCACTGACTACTGGAGTCTGAGCATTCAATTCAAATGCCCCTACATCCCAAACCGAATTTACTGGCCGAACAGATCCATCATAATCAGATAATATCTTATAACTACTGACATCCCGTCCGGCATCAATAGCAGGAGAACCGGGTAATAACCGGTAATCATCCTGCGCGGGATCGGCAAATTTGGCATCTGTAATACTCTTTAGAACGATATTATTGGAAAATTTCCAATCTGTATCGGTCCTCATTTGTTGCCACGTTGATTGGGGCATTACAATGAGGTTGTTATAAAATACATTATTCTTGGCCTGATTGATGTATTCAACGATGGCAAATTGTGTAGGATTAATAAACGTATTATTAATGACATAAACTCCGCCAAGAAATCCATTTGGGACGATATCGGTGGATAAGGGAGTAGGACGTGTATTGATAACGACCGCGGCATATCCAGAGTTTACAACCATGTTATTATAAATGTAGTTTTCACCAATTCC
Organism: uncultured Cytophagales bacterium; assembly: GCA_963711495.1. Classification (GTDB taxonomy): domain Bacteria; phylum Bacteroidota; class Bacteroidia; order Cytophagales; family Cyclobacteriaceae; genus CAVQEK01. Next base: position 1,284,208 of record CAVQEK010000013.1, on the reverse strand, counting down.
TTCAACTACAATTGACGGACCTGGACCCCCTTTAATGAAATTGTTATATACCCTGCCGGTTGTTCCAACTCCTACCTGAATACCGCCATTTTGAGAACTATTGTTAGCTCTTCCTGAATTGTAAATTTGATTATCATGAATTTCTATATCTTCAACACCACAGCCCACCTGAATCGATTCCTGTCCTGTATTTTCAAACCTGTTATTGAAGACTCTGACTCCGTGCACCTCATGCGGATATTGGGTATATCCGCAGTATACTGTTGTGCCGGTATAAAAACTGTTTCCAAGATATAAACCTTCAGCACCCGATTCATGTACATAATTGTCATGAACAGAAATATTGTACATCGTAAAATTAGGTCTTTCAGGAGTATTATCGGTACAATTGGGATCTGTCTTGATCATCAGTCCGGCATACCCGGCATTTTGAATTTCCATATGATCAATTTCAAAATCAGAACTCAGGCCGACCACACCTACTCCCATTGATCCCGTCTGCGTCGAGGTAACTTTTATCCCATAGTTAATTGCAGATTCACCAGTACCAGTAACATGGACATATCTGGATTTTAAAAACAATAACGCATTTTGTGCTGTACTACCTCCTAAAATGACTTGACCCCCACAATTAATAATGGTAATCGGATTATTTGGTGATCCTACCAGGTTAGTGAATTGAATGGCAGTCCGTTGCCCTGATTGTAAACATATGACCTGTCCTCCATGAGCATTTTTACTGACTCCATCAAAATTATAAGTGCCGCTCCCCGCAGGAATAGTGAAGTCACAATTGCATCCCTGCCCTTTAACGTTAAGACTTATAAAAATACCAACAACGATAAAGGCCATGACCCGAAACCGCAAATTCCGAAATCCCATAGTGTTAGAAAAATTAACTGTCAACTCGTTCAATTATATTAATGAAATCTGGTATAAAAAATATCAAGTATTATTTCCTGAACGCCCCTACATCCCAACCTTGTTTTGTGGTTCTCGAGGAATTGTTATAATCCGTGGTGATGTGATAATTACTTACATCTATACCGGCATCAATGGCAGGAGAACCTGACAATAAGTGGTAGTCATCTTGGGCCGGATCGGCAAACTTGGCATCTCCAATATTTTTCACTATGATATTATTGGAAAATTTCCAATCTGTATCGATCCTCATTTGTTGCCATGAAGAAAGAGACGTAACAATGAGGTTATTATAAAATACATTATTCTTAGCCAGGTTAATGTATTCATTGATGGCAGCTTGTGCCGGATTGATGAATGTATTGTTGATTACATAAACTCCGCCCAGAAATCCGTTGGCTACAATATCCGTGGACAATGGTGTTGGACGGGTATTGATATTGACCGCAACATACCCGGAGTTCACAACGACATTGTTATAAATATAATTTTCCCCAATCCCTTCAATTACGATCGATGGACCCGGGCCACTTTTAATGAAATTGTTGTAAACTTTTCCAGTTGTTCCCAGCCCGACCTGAATGCCTCCGTTTTGCATATCATTATTGGCTTTACCATAATTATAGATCTGATTATCATGTATCTCTACAGCAGCAACACCACAACCCACCTGGATAGATTCTTGTCCTGTATTTTCAAAACGATTGTTAAATATTTTGACACCGCGCACCTCATGCGGATATTGTTTATACCCGCAATAGACAGTTGTGCCTATGTAAAAACTATTCCCCAGATAAATCCCTTCTGCATCTGTATCATGAATATAATTGTCATGCACAGATATATTATACATGGTGAAATTAGGTCTTTCCCCTGTATGATCTGCACAATTGGGATCCGTTTTGATCATCATACCAGCGTATCCAGCATTTTGAATTTCTATATGATCAATTTCAAAATCCGAGCTCAATCCAACGACACCGATTCCTTGTGAACCAGTGCTACTCCCTGCAATTTTAATCCCAAAGCCCGTGGACACATCCCCCGTACCGGTCAAATGAACATACCTCGATTTTAAAAAAAGTATCGCATTGGAGGTTTCTTTATCACCCAATTCTACTTGTCCGCCATGGTTGACAATAATGATCGGATTATCTGCTGTCCCTTCCAAATTACTGAAAATGAGTCCTGATCTTTTCCCCGCTTCAAGACAGATCACCTGTCCTGCTTGAATCTTTTGTTTTTTGCCGTCAAAATTATAGATCCCAGTTCCTGCCGGTATGGTAAAATCACATGTGCAGCAATCCTGAATAATATTATTATCTTGATTGGGTAAATTAACATCCTCCAGATTATCCCCGTTTTGGCATGACATTATGCCAAATATTATTGTCCATAAAAAAGTTGTTAGTATCAATGTTTTAAGAATTTTAGTCTTTTTTCCCATGGCTTCTTCCTCCAATTTTTAGTGTCCAAACTTTTAATTACAAATTTATCATACCAATTTAATTGATTCCCAGTGCTTTCATCTCAAACGTCATTTTGTAACTAAATGATAATTATGAACAATTATCTGGCCCAAAACCTCAAGAAGAACCTTTGCCAATATCCGCAATTTTATAATCTCTCAAGATTTTATATAATATTATTTTGTTTGGGAATTCAATTCTTGGATTTGTAGCCATCTTCCTGGAATTATCTAATAATGTAATGTTACAATCGTAAGTCTATGAATTTCTGGGTTTAAACTGAAACTGTGCGTCCTACCATAGCAATTTTTCACGTGACATCAAATAATGTTCTGATTAAGAGGTAGTTTACTCAAAATCCGTTAAAATTAATATTTACTGGTTGATTAAACCAAAGCAGAAAACTACCTATTTATGATTTCATTCAATGAATTAACTCAAATAACTGCCATTCAATAATTTACAACTCAAATAATCGGTTTGACAAATATTTTATTCCACAATTCAAACTTAACCTTCCCTGTATAATCGCATGTTAATTTACCCATAAAAATTCACCGCGTCAGATTCAATGGAAATACATGGAGACTCGATCATACCTCCGCCTTGAATTTGAAGAAATCCAAAAGCATCATTAGTAATATTATTGCAAGTTTGAATGGGCAAACAATAAACAAGCCATTTATGATGGCCATAGTATATTAACAGACTGGAGTCGGAACTGGTATGAGACCATGAACCGTGATTAGTGCTTGAAATTTCTTTAATGATGGTAGTTTAAACAACCAGAAACAACTTTGCCCAATTATATTTATTCATTCATCCCCGGTTTACATACGATGGCGGATAAAAATCTTATTTTCAAAAAAGTTGATTTAAGGAAAGTACTACTGATGAAAAAATAAAATAATTTTACCCACATTGAGGAATGATTCCACAAATCGACGACAACAACCTACACCCCTGTAAACTATCCCCTTTGAATTCCTTCCTGAAAATAAAATGTTTTTAAAGAGTAATGAGTATTATCACGAATGGGCCTCGTGAAGATTTCCACTCATAATTATGATACAATTTCCTGTTTTAATAAATGCGAATGTAGCTGACGTTGCTTCAAATGACATTTTCCAATTGAATTTAAGTGCGTACTATTGGTTGACGTCTTAGCCTTTCCTGTTATTAAAGTCAATATTGTAAATCAGGTATAATTATTACAGGAATCCGTTAGGGATCACTTTACATATATTTTATAGATGCGAAAAAGTTCATTAAAAATTTTATAGAAATCAAAAAAACTCAGTTTTGAATCACCAATATCCCGCCATAAATATAGTGGGTATTCCCTGCAATATTTGTTGACATCATAATTATTTTGTTTGATTCTCAAGAGAATTTCCAAATCAAAAAGCCATCTTGTTTTAAATTTTTGTTCGAACACTATCGGGCATATTTCCTTCCTAAAAAACTTGGCCCCACATTGGGTATCATAAGCCTTTAATCTTGTAAATTGTGCGAAAAAATAGGCAAGTATTCTACTGGAGATGAACCGTTTCTTGCTTCTCAAAATATTACTTCCTAAAAGTTTATGTACACGTGAGCCCAAGGCTACAAGAATATCACTTTCATTGTGCAAAGAATTGACCAGGCGCTTGGCTTCATAAAGTGGTGTTGCCAGATCTGCATCTAAAAATCCGATGATACCATAGTTTCCCCTTTGTGCCAAAATAAAACCTTCTCTGATAGAATTGCTTTTACCCAGATTTCTTTCATTGTTGATTACAAAAACCCTGTTCTGAAAAGATTCCGAAAATGAAGTTAATTTTTGTAAGGTACCATCCTTACTTCCATCGTTTATAAAAATGAAATCATAATCAATATTGTCCTTTATGAAAGCTTCAAATTCTGAAAATTCTAGCCTTTTTTCTTCGTTGTAACAAGGAACAACAATTGCTATTCTATTATTATTCATATAAAAACTGTTAATGAAATTTTTTTAATTCATATAATATCATCCCATCATCTTCCAAAACATAGGTATAATTTTTATAAATGAAATTTCGTATGTCATCAAAATTTGTAAAGTTGTCCCTGTCATAATTTAGTAAATGGGAATCCTTTTTTGTAGTATCAATGAAAAACCTAGGTCGGTAGGTAGTCAAGTCTGACAAATATCTTTTCAAGTAATATTTTTGCTGCTTCCAGGATAAAATTTGCCTTTGTGTCTGTGATTCCCTTGTACCCATTAATAAATTAGTATCTGAATACAAACTTGATTCCCATCCCCATATAGCCAATCGATCATTTTTTTCCGATTCTCGGCACAGATATTGAACAATCAATCCCTGAGTTTCTTGATGAGTTCTTTCTGTAATGCTTGAAAAGGCCGTATTGCCCCCAAATATGGTATTGATCGAGGGTAAAAAGACCAGAAATAATACATATGAATACTTGTTGACCAATCCCGGAACAAAATTTTTATAATTATGGACAAGGTAGGCACAAGTGATATGTAGCGGGATTAAAGCGAATATCGCATAGTGGAGAAATACATTACCGGGTACGTATACCACAAATAATGAAGCCATTAAATAAATGAATATGAGGGTGTAATTAAAATCCGAAAACAGATTTTTCGCCGCCCTGAGTATACCCTGTTTTTGTACAATATAAAATATAAAATAACCAATGAATATAAATGAGATTAAGAAATAAAGCCGCAATTCAGGTGCCTTTAAAAAAATCAGAATAAATTTAGCAAATCGGAGAATCAATCCTTTATTATTGTTTAATCCCTCGCCATTATTGGCATAATATATATTGTTTAAGATATAGGATTGCCAGAAATCATAAAATAAATCAAATTTATATAAATAAATGATCAGTGCAGTCAAGGGTATCGATACACCCAGGATCAAATAGCTGTAGGCTCTTTTCTGTCTGATGAGATGGTAGAAAAAATATAGACCCAGCAAGAAGGCAATAGGCCCAGCCTGAAATTTTGAAAATGGGGCCAATACCAGAAGTAATCCGATTATAAAATAATCCAATCTCATCCATAATTTACTTTTCAGGAATGGTGATCTGAGTATGAGATAAAAGGATAGCAACAAGAATATATTGGTCAGGACTTCCCCGTTGTAACCGATCAGATCCCTGTGGTCCAAAAGAGCAATCAACATAAAAACCGGAAGTATAAATAACCGTGCATAAAATGGGCTGAAATTCACCCTGAAAATCTTGTACACAATGATTGTGGTCACGATCCACAGTCCTATGTTAATAATTTTAACCGTGAAATAATCAATTGGAATCCCTGTTTTGTGAATAAGGGACAACAGGTATATCGGCCAAGGGCCGATGGTTGTTCCATCCACCGATTTCCAAAACAAAAAATCTCTTGATAATAAAATTGCCTCCGCAATATGCTGGCATTCATTAACATGAACGGCATATCTGGCAAAATTTGGAATTTGAATGATTAAAATGGCAAGTATGCCGGTGATAAAATAAATTGTAGTGAAAAGAGGTTGTTCTTTATCTCTATTGAAAATTAAAATAAATATTACAACGAACAACATTAGCGCTGCGGACAGAAATATCCATAATTCTTCGCCGATATGGTGTTTCTCTAAAGAATATAGAATGGATCTTATATATTCTTGAGTACGATCAGGATTACATAACATACAAAATAGAGATGAAATTTATTTCCTAAACTTGAACATTGCAATCCCATGACTTATTGAATTAGAACAATTTGAATTCGGCGAACTTTAGCAAACCACAACCCATTAAATTCGTTCAAATTACAATTGTGGGTTGTCTATTGCTTCGAAAAAATTGTTTTTTTTAATCAAATCAATCTTGTCGTAACCAACTGCCAGTTCCTTCCAGTATCTTAAAATACTAATCTCTTTAATTGAATAAGAAGGAATTTTATTTTTAATAATATAATCTGCTACCATAAGCGGTTCATTGAACCCTGACATTGCCCTGGCTGCCGTAGTACCTGAACATCGCGCGTTAATTTCAAAAATATACGGCTTGCCGTCTTTCATTCTTAATTGAATGTTACATGCCCCAAATGGCTTTAATTCCGTCATTACTTCTCTGACATAATTTTCAAGGTTTAAATCCCTAACTACATAAGCTTTGTAGGTATCTCCTGCCCTCAGGGTCCTTCTCATAACAATGACTCCATAGCAGTAACCATTGAAAGATACTGAACCGCAAGTATATTCATCCCCTTCAATGTATTCCTGTACAACGCAGTTGTTTTTATCAATAAATGGAATATGACGTTTTAACTCCTCTTCACTTTTGATTACAAATGTATTTTTACTCCTCGCCCCACCTTTTTGAGGTTTCAGAATTATTGGAAATTGAACGGATTTATTAAGATTCAGCAATTGCGTATGCGGCGCATGAAAATTATGGGACTTCAAAAAGGCGTAGGTTTCGAATTTATCATCACAAATATTGATGATGGTTTCATCACTCACAACCGGTATAATATGTTGTTTTCTGAATTCTTCAATATTTCTTGAAAAGGGCTCCAATTCAACATCATGTCCAGGGAAAATCAATTTGCAATGCTCCTTTAATGCGATCTCCATGATCCGATTAATAAAATTAGGGTCATTGGCATATAAACCCAGGTATGCCTTTTTGACGCCATATAACCCGGCTGCATCAGGTTCAGAATCTACTCCTATAACATTGTATTCAGTATTTTCAAAAGCCTTTATGATACTTTGTCCAACACCTCCACCCACTCCGGTAACAAGAATATTTTGCATGGCTTGCTATTGTACGATAAAAATCTTAAAAGAAATTAAATTAGAAGAAATGAATTTTCGCGGATAAAAATCATCCCTTTATTTCAATCATTCAACCTGAAGTACATCCTATATTCATATTATTAATTGATAAGCGCTGATGTTTACTGCTGTAAAAATACTAATTAATTGAATTATATCAAATTCATACAAAATAATCTTGATATAATTAAATTAAGTCATATGCACTGATAACCATCCCTTAATTTTAAATTGCTGATTTATAAGATTTTAACCAGTATTAATCCGTACCTGTTGGTCTTCACGCCTTTACGGATATGACGATTGTCTTACCTGGCATGGCAAATAATATTTGCCCTTCTTCGCATTCTTCAAAATACAAGGCTTTAGGAACTTAGCGAAGTTCTATAAAGCTTCAGTAGTAAAACAAAATATCTTCGAAGTATCAATCCCAATTTGTAAATTTAAAATGCCTCTATCATGGCTTAACATCGTGTTCAACTGGCTGAATTTTCATCTGACACTGGATCAAATAAGAAAAGTATCTTTTCTACTATTCCCACGATGCCTTAAACTATTCCTTTATGATATCATCAACCGGAACGCCAATTAATAATTCCAAATCATTTTTGGCGGTCTGAAATTCATATTCTGCATCAGCCTTTTCGATGAGCTGCTGTTGATAAGTTCGATAAATGGTATAGTATTGATCCAAAGGGATGCGGCCGTTTTTAAAATCCTCTTCTGTAGTCAAAAAATTTGAAGTGGCCAATTCTGCAAAATCATTTTTAATCTTCAAAATTTTCTGAGCACGTATGAAGTTACTGTACGCATTCAATACTTTATTGCGAATATTCAATTTGGCATTATTAATATCCTCATTGGCAACGTTCACTTGAAAATGCTTTATTTTCTTGTTTAATGGGATTTCATAAAAGCTGCTGAATGGCAAATTCAGATAAAAATTATAGCGTGGGAAAAATTGATTACCTGTATTATCTACTGTACCTGTGAATTGTTGAATATTGTACTCGTTTAAATTACCATTGAATCCAAACAATCCAACCCATTCCAACGAAGATAATTTCCTTTCTGAAACAGCAATATCTCTTTTAAACATTAAAATCTTACTATCAGGTTGATTATTCCAGGCCAATTGAACTAACAATTCCTCCGTTGAAACATTTCTGGCGTCTTGAGGTATGATTATTCTGTTGTAATCAATAACCTGGGCTTCGCTTACATGATAACATATGATTATAACAATAATCAATAATATTTTTTTCATCACAAATTTATAATTCATCATAGGATAACTTGGATATAATCGACAGTAAAATACTAAACAAGGTAATAAGTGTATAGGTTCTCAGAGATTCCTGTGGATACATTGATACCACAAATATAAAAAACACCACTAATATGACTGCCAGTAAGTTGCGCAATTCCGGATCTTCCATTGCAAATAATCGACTAATTCCAACAGAAAATACTATTCCTAGGAATACTGACCAATATAACAATCCCAGCCAACCGTTTTCAACACCAACACGGACAAATTCCGAGTCAGGTGGAAATCCGCTGAGAAAGTGGCCGGGGGCAAATTTGGCTCCCCATTCACCGGTAGTACCGATGCCATACCCAAATGGTGCCCGCAAAATATATTTTCTAATGAATTTTTGATTTTCAATCCTGACATTAAAAGAAGCGTCTTCCTCCGTATTGAAGGCTGAACGCATAATGTACAATGAATCAATCCGGTTTGAAAGGAAGATCAATATCGGTAAAGTAAATATTAATAACATTCCGAGCATAACCATATGCTTGTTAAAATCAATAATCAAAAATATAAATACACCAACAAATACCAATATTGTTGCTGTCCTAATGCCAGAAAAAATTAGTGCCCATAAACAAAAAATGGCGACCAAAAAAATAGGAATCTTAAAAATGAATTTTATGCTTTTATTAAACAATAAAACAATGGCCATCATTGCAGAGAATGCCATATTTAATCCAAAATCTTTAGGATCGGAAAATATGGAAAAGATCCTTAAACGACCCCAGGCATAAAAAAATTTTAACCTAAGTTCGTCGGCCTGAAGCCAATTTAATTCAAATTTAGGTGGGCCAACATAAAATTGATACAACCCGTACAAGGCCCCAACAAATCCGAAAAATAACCATACAGAAAGTATCAAGTAAATATGTTTTCTCGATTTGATGGTGGAATAAAAGATGAAGTACATCAGGATCATACTTATAATTCCTCGTACCGCATAAAACCAAGCATTGATAGAAGCTGCCATTGGATTAACCAATTCAAGAATATTTAGGAACAGCCAAACAATTGTCAAAATACCAATCTTATTGTTAAAACCTGAAATGTTCCTTTTGGCCAGTAATATTAAAAATGCCAATAAAGTCAGGCCTTCAACTACAATGCTAATAGGGAAATCGAAACTGGCCGATAACAATCTATCAATGAAGAAAATACAGTTAACATATACAATAATAAATATTGAAATAAATAATTCATACCGCACTGAAATAATAAGAAATAACAAACCTAAAAAGATGAAAAGAAAAAAATAACCAAAAACGATATTGAACTTGTCAGATATATAAAGGATAAAAAATGAGATGATATACAATATTGTGAAAAAAATTATTGTGTATTTTCTTAGAACATCGATGACGGAATAATACAATTTCACAAGAATAGAATTTTAATCGTAAAGTAGATTGGGATTAAAAAGCCAATTATGATTAAAAAATGCATTCTAAGTTTTTCGAAATTTGATTTTTCCTTCATATTATTATTCTATACGTGATTTACAATTTAAAATAATGGGTCCAAGCTTATTCCTTATTGTATTCAAATATTCTAAGGAAGGTTTGTCAACATTCTTTATTTCAGAATTGGAAGAAAACACCGGAATCAGGTAAGAACAATAATTCAAAAGTTCCTTTGTGTCTGAAAATTCATTTAATGCAGCACCTTCCATAAATATATAGTCAAATTTATTTTTCAAGAAGTCAAACACTTTCTCAATTTCATAACTCGCAAATATTTCCTGGGGAGATAAGTGAGATTGTTTAGATCCCAATAAATAAATATTCGTGGCAATATTCGTTAAAAAAGATTCCATCAGAAATTTTGAATCATTTATTAATTTGTTTCTAAAATTTTCATCCGAAAACCCGGCGCATAATTTCTCGAAGGATTGAGATGCCTTAAATAACGTCGTTAAGCTATTTTTGTGGAAATTTGTGTCAATAATTAAAACCTTTTTCCCAAGTATACTCAAAGCGTAAGATAACGATACGATGGCGAAAGATTTGCCTTCCTGATTTTTCAAGCTTGTAAATAAATAAATGCTGTTTTGATTGCGCTCAAAACCAACCCGGATCTTACGCAATTCCTGAATATACTCACTTTCATATTGCGCATTACCCTGAATTTTCAGGATGGCCCTCAAATCTTTCTTTGCCGGTTTCAAATAAGGTATAATACCAGACAATTTTAAACTTGTAAGCCGTTCAAATCTGGATTGGTTTTTTATCCGTATATCTGTCAACTCCAGAACAACAACTACCAAAATACTCAGAAAGAAGCTCAGAAAAGCTGCAAATATCGGAAATGTAATTAAATCCATGAATTCCGGATTCTCGGCGGGTTCCCCATACTGTATTTGTTTTATTTGTCCCTGGTATGTGGTCGATTTATCCTTCACGTCCGTATAGTTTTTCAGCGCATCCTGATAATCTTTTTGAGCAATATCCACCTCATCCTGTAAGGACTTCAATTGGGTTTCAACATTCGAATAATTGTCGTAGGAATAAGTTAAATCATTGTGTCGTTTCTGTAAATAATCCAGATTAGATTGGGATAATTTTATTTTTATTTCCAGATCACTTTTTGCATCTAATAGGTTTGACCGCTCTTCCTGATTGGAAAATTTCTCATTTATTTTATTCTGCTCAATCAATTTAAGGTTTCGAAGAACATTTAAACTGTCTAAAATCTTTTGATCGCTATTTCCACCGACAACATACTTTTCATTCAGGTCCTTTATTTTTCTTTCTATATCTAATAGTCTGGAATAATTACCAGAAGAGTTGTCAAATCGACCCAATTTCTCATTTATGTTATCTAAAGAAAGTTGATACCCTTTAATTTTAATCTTTTCTTCTTCAATTAATTTTTCATTTTCAAGTAACTGCGTTGTTTTTAATTCAGCATTATTGCCATCCGAAAAAAGTTGATGTTGATCTTTGAATTTTTTAAGTCGATCTAATTTATCATCATATACTTTTTTCTTCTGATCGACCAGATTTTGCAACGATTCAAGTGATGTATTGGCATAACTTAACTGTTGCTTATTGTAGTATCTTATAAATTCTTGCGCAATGCTATTGACAACGAAGGCTGATAAATCCGGATTTTCGGATTCAAACTGGATCGAAATATAATCTGTTGATTTAACCCTGAATATGGTTAAATTATCACTAATTGACTTATAATCATATTTTATATTCTCTGTTTTATTAAGTATCTCCTTATCTTTATTATCTCCCGGGCTTAATATTTCAAACCCACTGTATTTATTTTCCAGGTATTGCACCACTTCATCCCTATTACTAAAATTCCTCATATTATTAAATAAAGAAACATCCAATGGCCTGAATGGCACATTACCCTCTTTAAGATCATGAAACAATAGTGCGTAAATCAATTGATTTACAATAATCCGCGATTGCATATTCTCAATCAGATTGTCGAAAGTCATATTGATCTCATAAGCATTGAGATATTTATTTTCATTGGCAATATTATTGGTTAATGTTATGCCAGTTGACAATTGTGCTTCTGACTTGTATTTTTTATAACCGGTGAATTTAATTACCAGTCCGGTTATGGCTGTTGCCAGTGTCAATCCAATGATTAACCACTTCGCTTTAAATATCGCTTTTAATATATCCTGAAGTTCCATTGTTCAATATTAGTGAATAATTCAAGTAGACTTTACCATCCTCATAGCTATCATTTTTCTTTGATTTCTCCCTATGCTAACAATACACTATAGAATTGTCTCATAAAATCAATTTTAATATCCATGCGGATTTAGCTCTGAATGAATTTATAATAAACATTACGTGAATAGGTTTTAAGCTTCGAAGGCCAATCAGGTTCCATACAGGGTTTTTCTATTAAAAGAAAAAATGCCACGCTTATTATGAATAATAAAGGCAAAAAAACAATTAAATTAATCAATAATGTGCTCATAAAGTTCCCGGTAATCAATATGTTTTTAGTAATTGTTACAAACAATTCAGCAAAGGCCAAATGAATCAGATATATCGTATAACACATGCCTCCAATAGCTGAAACCCACTTATTCCGTAGAAACATTTTGAAATATTTACTTTTAAATGATGCATAAAACATGGCAAAAAGAAACGCTAAAAACAACAATTTATATATCAATTCATTATTCCATGACCAGGTAAACATGATGGTGAAAAAGGAAATAATTGCTATTAAATCAAATAGTTTATACCTGCTAGAAGTTCCCAATTTCTTGTTTAAATAAAAATCTGCAATTAAGAAACCTATCAAAAAATATTCTATAGAATTTATTAACGATAAATAAACACGCACCGGAATATTAAATTGTGTGATAATAATGGTCTTTACCAGCAAAAATATTATTAATCCAACCCTTCTCACCATGGGTGATTTAATATTAAAATACAGTGCTGATAAAAGAGGCGCTAAAATATAAAACTGCACTTCAATTTCTAAGGTCCATGCCGGCGGATTTATGGGCGTCCAAATGCCAAAAATAAAGGCGTGTGAATAGATTATGCTGGCTAAATAATGCGGCAATAAACTGTAGAATGATTTTTCCTTTAAAGCCAGCACAAAGAATAAAAGAGTAATCACCACAATGTACGGTGGCTCCAACCGGGTAATTCTTCGATAATAGTATTTCTTTAAATTTACACTTTTCGAATTAAAGAGAGCGGATTTTGCAAATGGAAGGGCGAGTATGAAGCCACTGATCACAAAGAAAATATAAACCCCGATATGCCCCCTTAAAACAATTGATGACAAAAAGCTTTCGTCAAAATGAGAATCCGGATGAAACCTTATAAGTCGTTCACTGAGATGTTGAATAACAACCGGGAAAATTGCAATAAATCGCAACCCATCAATTTCCTCGATAAAATTACCCCCACTGGTAACCCTTCTTAACTTCAATGGCAATGATCCAAGGTTCAATTTCTTCATTGTACTTGATTTTGCTCTTTTACTTCAGATAAAAGCTACAACACTTTGCGAAGTTCATACCTTTAAACTTTTATATTTGAGGTAAACACTTCTGAATAAAGAAGTATAAAAACGAAGACAATTCATGATAATAAATTTGAATTTGACTTTGTAATTTTCCGATAAATAATGCTGGATGTAAAGAAATGAAATGAAATTGGTAAATAGAGAAGCAATGATTGCCCCGTACACTCCAAATTTCGATATAAATATATAATACATCACCGCATTAATTAAAGAAGTTACCAGGTTTAGATAAAAATTAACCCTGGGTTTGCCAATGGCATCCATGGTTACCCCAAATTGCCTGTTAAAAGGCCAAAAAATAATCACAAATATCCCGAATCTCATAATATTTGCTGCATCCGAATAATCTCTTCCTCCCAACAGGATAATCAAAAAATTTGCGAATACCACGGTTATGATGATAATTGGTATAATAATCGCCAGCAATATTCCGGTGGTTTCTTCAAATATCTTGTTGATCTTTGGATCTTTATTTTCAGAAACATGCTTTGAAGTAAATGGGAAAAATATATATCCCAATGCTGTAACGGGCACTTCAGCAATGGTGACGATTCGCATGGCTGTATCGTACATGGCTACCAAAACCGTATTCAACAATCCACCGATCATTAATTTGTCAAGTGTGTTGAAAGAAATACCACTTAAACTTGTTCCGACATTAAATTTGCCATAATTCCATAATAGCATGAATTGTCGAAAATTGAACTTTGAAATTGTGAGCAGATTTCCATATAGTACTACAGCCCCAATAGTAGATAAAAACAGTGCCATGATCTGAAACAATACAAAAGTAGTGATGCTAAAATGCAGGGAAAAAATATAAGAAATCAGTACTGTAACAAAAAAAATGCCATTCCGGATGAAGGTAAGGATCAAACTTCCTCTAAAATCAAAATTTGCCTGAATTAAAAAGTAAATATGAAAATAAAGCCAATCGAATAGCAGTATAAACAAATAATAATACAGCAGGCTCAACAATAACTCTGTCTTCCATATATGTACGATAGCCCCTCTGCTTACCACGATTAAAATGGCTATTAGTACCGAAAATGATAAACTAAGCAATAAACTACCCGTTTGAAAAGATCCTCGTTCGGAAGTATAATCAATATAGTATTTTATCAGGGCATTCTTTATAAATCCTATTCTCGTAATTTCAATGATAGAACTAATCGTCATATAGATTACCCATACTCCAAATGTTTCCTTATCCAGGAACCTGACCAATAGCAAAAATGACCCGAATCCAAAACCAACTTTGGTAAACCGTTCAATGATTGTGACAGACCCTTTCTCAACCAAATATTTTTTATTCAATAGAAACATTGACAAGAATACATTAAATTATTTTTGGTAGGACATTATTAATCATTGAAGCATGTATTGAACGTTTAATTGAAATTTTCCCAATCCATTAATCTTTCATTTTACTCGAACTAAAAAAACTGAGTAGCAAAGCGTTTACCTCGTTCGGCTTTTCAAAATTTACAGAGTGACCGGCAGACCTGATCATATGGAAGGTGGCCAAAGGGAGAAATGTTTGTAATTTTTTTACTGAATTTTCCAAAGTATAAGGATCTTTTTCTCCATAAATAATCATTGCCTTTTTTGATTCCTGCTCCGGCAATCGCTTCACATATTTGTCCACCGGCTCGCTGAGACAATTCAACCACGTGGATAAATAAACCCGCTTAAATCCTCTAATTTTACTGAAATAAAGTATTTTTGATTTGTATTCTTCAAACGCATCCATATCTACAAATTCCTTTCTCCTTCCTTCGATATAATGAAAACGCCAAAAATCCGTCATTAGTAATTGAGAAATTACCGGAGTTCTTAGAAATATATTGGGTTCAAACTTGCCCAATAAAGACGGTCCGATAAAAGCCACCTTATTGATCCGTCCAGGAAACTGGTCCAAATACTTCATGGCTATCTTAGCACCCATTGAAAGCGCCACAATATTTATTTTTTTATGGGTTAATCCCAATGAATCGATTAATTCTATAAATTGATTATAAAGCAGGTCTAAGTCATATTTTATAAAGGGTTTTGCAGAATAACCACGGCCATATTGGTCATATTCCAGTGTAGAAAATCCCTGATTGCTTACCACTCCTATATTTTTTGACCAAACCTCATAACCCAATATCCCACCCCCATGAATAAATACTACAATATTGTTAGTGTCCTTTTGAACATAATTAAACCTGGTGCAACCATGATTTAAACGGATAAATCGCTCTTGATGAAGTTTCTTTGTTTCCTTATCCAGAGATAACGGTTCCTGTATCCAGTGCAAAACCAATGTGGCCAAAACAAAAAAAACAATAACTGAAAGACTTATGAGGCCCAATTTCCTCAATCGGAATTTTTTTGTCATGAGGTAATGGTACTTTTGCCCCTTCTAAATATTTTCACTACACCGAACCCTAACCCGATTAACAATAAAATCCCGGATGCCCCATCTATCGGAACCCCAGCATCACAGCTAGTAGCAATACAATCAATACAATCTGGTGTGCATGGTCCATCTGGGCAACGAGACAAACAAGCAGTACACGCCCCTGAACACGGATCATTCTGGGCAGATGCAGGAATATTCAATGCTGTTATCAGCACAAAAAATAAAACCGTTATTATTTTCTTCATTTATGATTGGTTTTGCATAAACTACTACAAAAGTTGCTATGCATGTTGATTACATATATTGTTTCATGTCACATTAAATTATTCACCCTCACAACCAGCGTCTTAATTAACTGAAATTTCCAGGCTATCTTTTATGATCTTTCCCTTTCTTTATTGTTTAATAATCTTATCCACTACCCTGTAATGATCGGTTTGAATGGCGATGAAATATAAGCCCTGTGACAAAGATGAGTTCTCCGCTTCAGCCAACCAGGTCCAATTCTGATATCCTTTGTCAAATTGTTTTTGATAACTGGAAACCAATTGTCCGTTTGTATTATAAATTAGAAAGTGCACTTCAGCTTTATCGTTCAAATAAAACTTCAAAGTCGCCTCGTTCTTAACTGGATTCGGATAACAGCCAAGATATTTTATATCGGAATTCTTCTCCACGAAGATCTTACCCGGATTCATGGAAACTCCAACACTCTCCAGATTTTCATTCACTGCAAACGACTGATGCTCATCTTCCAACAGGGATACACTACCCTCTGACCCCTCGGGAGCCAGTACCTTGAATTTCAACTTCATCAGATCCTGGGACCCTGCCAAATTCAAACTTCCACCATCGCTGTTTTCAAACAATACAAACAGATTCCCCTGTGAATCAGAAGATTTATTGACCATTGAATAGGATTTGTAGTCTGACTCATATCCCAAAAACTCCAGGAGATTGTTACTCCATGAAAATGTAAGCTGCATGCCGTTGATTTTTTGCATTGTTTCCATACTCACCGGCACTTCGATCACTTCATTGGTACCGACGATACCGGCCCCAAGGTTTAATTCAACCTTTTGGTTGTTATCCAATCTGTTTCCCGAACCATTCACACTTGAAATATCGCCCGGTACATATCCGGTATAGTTTATACTACTCAATCCGTTTTTATCAGCCACAAACTGATACTTAAGATCGGACTTAAAATTATTGGTATTGGAAAGATCAAATTTAAATTGAGGTGGTATAAGGACCCAGTCGAAATTATATTTCTGCCATCTGTTCAATATTAGTCGGATCATCAATTCCAGGTCATGGTTATCGATCGAACCGGATTGATCTAAATCTGATACCATATATTGAACTGGATTGTCGAATGGTTTCTTCCCATCAAGGTGTTGCCACAGGCGAACAAGATCCGCCACATTGACGTATCGGTTATTCAATGATTCATGTTTTTGAGCCATTAAACCATAATTTCCGCCTTCAATAAGTTCGAGATTAAAAGTACCATCAGACTTACTTTGCAAATCTTTATGTTCATCACCAGTTAGGTGAAGATCAACTTTATCGATGGGATTGCCATAAACGCTGGATACTTTTCCATTCAATGCAAACAACTTTTTCAGGGAAATTAACCCAGGGGTGAAATCATAATTAAGCACCAAATTCGAGGCATTTACAAAATTGGCGCCATCATCCGTCGAATCAAATTCCGGAGTTATGTTTTCCTGCTGACTTGGCAATATCTCAAAGGTAGTACAGTACAGCGTGTCATCATCCATAAGAGAAACCGGAGTATCAGAATGATAATCCATTGTAATGGTGGTTGTTCCACCAGGATTTTGGGTAATACTGAAAAACTGATCGGATAATCCATCAATACCGAAATCACCAATTTTCACAAATTTCAAAACATTGTTGTCCCAATTGATAGAAAATTTCGCGCTGATTATGTCCTGAAATGCTTCTACTTTCACTGGTATGCGAACTGTCGTACCTTCGGAAACTTCCATCGGATCTACCTTCACTTTTACAGCAGGTATTGCGGAGATAATAAACCTTTTACCACTAGTCTCCGGATCATCGGTGACAGCAAACGGGTACGTTACCCCTTCTTTCATCGCTACTGTCTTGTTGAGGTAATGATCTTGCAAATAAAATTTTTGATGTCCGGAAAATGAACCAAGCCCAGTTAACATTAGTGTATAATCACCAGGACCAATCACCTCGATATTTAAAGGAATTAACAATTGCGGAGAAACCGGAAGGGCATTCACGGCCAGTTTCTCATTTTCATCAATAATGCTGGAGATATTCACATAATCGCCATTCCTTTTATAAGCATCCAGGAACGGATCGAATCCCGAAGTAGCATCGTCCCGCTGGGCAATGGTGGTTTTGTCCATATGTCCATCTTTATCCGTCAGCGTTACTTCAAACACATTTTCAGGTGAAGCTGTGCGATAAAAGGTGGGTTTTTCATTGGCTTTAATGTTTTCGGTGACAATCAACCGAATCGGCTGCCCATTGTCATTATTGGTATGAATGAAAAATCCCTGTCCTGTAGCAATCAACGAACTTACGCCCGGGGGGTCGACCTGGGTCCATACTCTATAACCAAAATTCTCCTGGTCCCAGATATAAAGGGCAGAACCCACATTGTTTATGGAATCCTGTGATGCCACGTCCCACCTGACCTTGCTCCAATCAATGGCTGATGGATATGGATTAGCCACCATATTCCATCCCGGATCAGGACTTCCCGAAGAATATGTCAAATCGAATTGGAAAGCTCCCTGGGTTATTGGGCCAGTGTTTTGGAAACGAACGAACGCATCGCTGAAGTCACGTGGAAACAGAAATGTACTCAGACCTGTCCCGGGTAAAACCGCATCTGAAGAATTGCCCATTCCAACCCAGGCGGCGGTAGATTCATCATATAGCATTACATTTTGCCAGGCCGTAGGATAATGCCCATCAATACCCTGTATCCAAAAATCATCCGCCCAATCGCCAATGGTTTGCCCCGTCATGGGGGTACCAAGTAAAAAGAAACCATAATAATTGGTTGGTCTGCTCCAGTAACGCTGGAAAGTGACATCACCATTCAGATGTGACCCGGTTTCTATTTTTTCAACATTTGCATCGTAATGTGAACTGGAAACCAAAACCAGGTTGCTGTTGGAATTGACATCACCCCCGGCAATCTTAATTGAACCCGTCAAATTACACGGACTCTGGAAATTGAGTGTCCCGGCAGTGGCCAACCCCACATGCATGTAATTGATACTATCCCTGCCTGATTGCAGATAAAGGTTGTTGGCTACAGCGGATCCGTTGTCCAAAATAATATTTCCATTGTCGATAGCCACTGCCCCATTATTATTATCGGTATTGAGCGCTGAATTCGGACCGAGGGTAAGCGTATTGCCGCCGATATCCAGGATCGAATTGGTCCCCATAAGCAGTTCGGAACCACTGACCTTTAAATTGAAGGTATCCGCGACATTGCTCATGATAAAATTCACCCCATCCTGGAGTTCAAGGCCGTAAAATTTCAGGTTATTCACCGAGTTACCAACGCTAATGGTGGCATTCTGGGCTACAATAACTTTCGAATTGGTGCCACTGACAACCATATTATTGGCAATATTACCATTTCCCATAATGTTGTAGGTAACATTGTCCTGGGAGAAATTTGAAAGTCCTCCGCCACTGCCATCCTCAAGAATGCCCCAATTGCCAGGATCGCTGATATCCTGGTTGGCAGAGGCGTAAAACGTATTGAGGTCAGCAGGATCTCCTTTTTCTATGATCATGGCATTGATAACACCCTGGCCTCCGGTGGCTGCCGACACTTCGATGACCACCTGACCACTTGAATTGGGAATGATATTGCTTAACTCCGCCAGTTGTGTAGCATTACCTAAAGCATTGATGGTAGTCTCTGAACTACTTATGGTAAACTTTGTATTATAATTACCAGAAGCTGCATCTTTACTGGCCATGAAATAAAAGTTGTAGGGTGAGGCAGGATCCAAACCGGAAACCTGAAATTTTCCCACCCCTGATCCACTGGCAAAGAAATATCGCACCATTGTAGCTGATGGGAAAACAGCACCAGAGGTAACTCCACTTGCTGACCAACCTGAAAAATTCTGAATGGTAGACATGGAAATCCCTGTATTTTGGCTGTAGTTATCCATAATATTATTTAGAACGGTACCTACTTGAGCTTCATTCTGAGAATCAAAATTGTTCCAATTTTCAGACGTTTCTCTATTCTGGCCATAAGTAGTGATATTAATAAAGGACTTGCTTTTTGGTGATTTATCATTAACTGTGTTAGTGCTTGCAGACTTTCCTCCGGGATTTACCGCGTTGACCCGGTAAAAATAACGGGTAGAAGGCGATAGATCTAAATCGGAATAGGAGGTTTCCCCTTCACCGGCGATATAGATGCGCACAAATGTGGTATTATTCCCCACTGAGCGTTCGATTTCAAATCCGGTTTCATTATTAGAATTATCGGTCCACACCAAATCCATGGATAAATTGTTGGTGTTCACGGTGAGCACCAGGTTGGTTGGCGCTGCCGGTACCGGTGGTGTGTTTGGTGAAACTTTATGAAGCTCATTAGAAGGTCCCGAAACACCTCCCTGGTTCTTCGCCTTTACGACATAGTAATAATCAGTCAGGGGATCCAGTTGCGTATCGGAAAATGAGGTGACATTCTGGCCAGTTGAGCCAATAATCTGATAGCCGCTGCCGGAAGTCGTCGACCGGTAGACCTCATAGCCGGTCTCATTACTGTTATCATTCCAGGTAAGATCGATCCGCATATAGGTAGCATTCACTGAACCAGTCAAACCGGTAGGATTGGATGGCACTGAAGGCAGACCATTGTCATTGTAGCGGAAAAGTTTATTATCCGGAATAGCGATTTTGCCGCCAAGAGAAGAATGCTCATAACTTACGTTCAAAAGTTCGCCCCCTCCGAATTATAAAAAAATAAAACTTTAATGGGGTGTAACCCGGCCACGAGGAATTTGGAACCGGATCGCTCCCTGTTGCCATGGTCACCATCATTATTCACCACAGGTAATGATACATTATCTAGATACAAAGTGCTGCCATCATCGGAGTTGGTATAAAAGGTGTAAGTCCCGTCTTCATCGATTTGAAGATAACCCGTATACTGATAAGCATACAGACTTGATTTCGAAAAAAGGTTGATCAGGAAATTGGTCACAGAACCACTATGAACCAAGGGTTGGCTGGTAATTTGGCCAACATTACTTCAGACTACTGGTATACTCATAATAATTGTAATTCAAGCCGTTGCCAACAAATTGCAATGTCCTTACCGATAACTGGCTGCTCAAAGGCGATGCGTTGCCTGCAAGGTCCACTCCGGTAACATTGATGGCATAGATGGTATTAGCAGTTAAACCGTTGATAATAATATCCATTGGTTGCTGAGGTACCCGTTACAGAACCATTCAAATAAATATCGTAATGGTCCATACCGATATTATCTACCGATGGGTCCCAGGTAAAATTGATCGAATTGTCAGAACATTGAGTACCTCAAGGTTGGTCGGCGCAGAAGGAGGTACATCATCAGTGGTGGTAGTGGCACTCGTCTGAACATAATCAGAACCACCATTATTGTTGACCGCTCTCAGATTAAAGAAATAGGCTGTGCCTGGAATTAGATTTTGGATTAGTTGAGCGTTTGCATTGGCACCCAGTGAATAGAATGTATAGGGGCCTCCCGGGTTTTCACTTACATACAATTCATAAGCCGTCTCGTTGGTAGCTACATCGGTCCAGTTGAGTTGGATCTCTCGTTCAGAATTCGTGGTAGCTGTAAAATCAGTCGGACCAGTCGGGAGAACCGGGATCGTTACCCACCGAAACAAAAATAGGTAGGGAAGCATCGGAATCACATCCACCTTCCACCTGGCTCACCGTCAAGGTATAGTTCCCCTCAGTGGTGGCTGAGTAGGTCCTGGAAGTGGCCCCGGAGATATTGGCACTATTCTTTAACCACTGGTACCCGGAATATCCAGTTGGTCCTTGCAGGGTGACGCTGTTGACCGTGCCCAGTGCAGAAGGAAGCGTAGTACTCCCTGCGGCGGTAATTGTGGGAGAAAATCCACCGGCGTACGGAACAATCTGTACCGGATGCGAATAATCCCAATCGGCAGTATTGCCGGGATCAGGATTATCAACACGACTATAGCGCAGGGAATAGGTACCAAAATCAGTGGCAATATATTTCCAGTTGTTGGAATTGGCTATCGGACACACTATTTTTATACCACTCATAGCCTGTAAACCCAGGGCTTGACCGCAATTCTACCGAAATATTCATTGCTCCAGGGCAAAATACCGTATCCCCGCCAACTACAAAAATGTCTTTCTTGCTTTTGGACAGGAACCATTGAAAAAAATCGCGCCGGTAATAGGTATCATTCCATATCCCATGTCCCTGGTCCGGTATAAAGATATGCCGGTCTTTCCATTTTTCTGCTTGAGGATCATATGCATCGGTAACTACGTCACCTGTATTTGCGGTGTATTCCAGAAAATCGGCTCCATTGGCTTTCCATCGTCTGGATCGTCTGGATCACATATTGCGGATTCGGGTTGGTATCCAGCCCACCATTTACCATCATGATCGGTATTTGGGCGACATTTTGGGGCGCAAATATCAGGACCGGCCCCGGACATTGGAGAAGCGGCGGCAAACAGGTCTGGCCGTTGCTGGATGATGTCCCAAACGCCTTCCGCCCCATTGGACAACCCATGTACATAAACGCGGTCAGGGTCAATATTGAAAGCCCCGAACAGCGATTCGATGATCTGGCAAACTTCAGCGTTTAGCCCCCCATTCCAGGCAGCATTATAAGAAGATTGGGGATAAAGGACAAAACCATCCCACGACCATTCCGTGGCCCAAGGAGCATTCTGATAAGCCGGAACAGGGTGGTGTCCTTGGGAAACCGCGTACCATTGCTGCCATCCACCGTGGATCAGGCTCCTTCCATTGTTGTCATACTCTTCATCTGAAGGAGTATAGTTTACACTCCCTGACCATACTCTGCCTATTTCTCCAGCCCCATGCAACATTATGATCATCGGATACGGTTCGGTCCGACCCGGATTGTAATTTTTTGGTTTCTCTAACCGGAAATTGACGAATTGAGAATACGGGTCCCCGCCGACCGGGACATAATAATAATCTTCGTATTCATCATGAAACTGCGAATTAAAGCTACGCATATAGGAATTTGAATTAAAAGCATTACTTCCAGGATTGGATTCATAGGGATCTCCAATATACGGGTTGGTCGGACCAAAAATGTTAAATTTTAGTGTCCCCGGATAAATATCCTGTGCCCCTGTAATGGGAGAAACACCAGGAGGGATGGGATATTGTTGTGCCTAACACTTCAAAAGCGAATAGAGCAAAACCCATTACAAGTAAAGATCGTAGGAACACTTTCATGTCAGTATCAATTTAATGTAATAAATCGTGGCAAAATAGACAAAATACTTGTAAAGTACAATATTTTATTAAAATAATTATTTTTAAGTCTAGCCACTACAAAATGGCGATTTTGACCTAAAATGCAACAATTTTCCAAATTCAAGCCACAATTGTTTGACGCACCGAAGACATATCCGTAATATAATTATAAAAAATCAGGATATATTTATATCGATTGGCATATGGTGCTTCAGATCAGTAGTTCACCTGCATTCTCAATTTGATCTCTGGTAAAATATAAAGTATTTACCCTGCCATATCCCCGTACAAGCCGGTTTTTTTGATAAGCATAATGGGTATATCCAAGCGGACTGAGAAGTGCAGTGATATCCTCATCCGGTGTTTCGATGAGCAATACCGGGCAGTGCTGCTTGATCGTATTCATAGCCCCCAGCAATATATTCATTTCATAGCCTTGGGCATCCAATTTTATGAAAGGATGGATTAAGGTCATAATCATCTAATTTTCTGAAGGGTGCAGGTCATTTCCTGGATACTCAGGTATTCTTCCCGGTACCAAAACAAATTATTGTTTTTTAACCAATTCTTTGCCATATCCGGATCGAAAGAAGCCAGCCCGTCAAAAACGTAGCCTTTATAATGGGGAATATACAGTTTTTCTGTGCTATTCTTGTCACTTAACCCCACATTGTGAATGATGACATTTTTATTTTTTTTGTATCGTTTTTTCAACTTATCCCCAAGGACAGGATTCGGCTCAAAAGCCACTACCACTGAGTTCTTATTTAACCGCACGATGCTCTCGATGGCCAAACCCCTGTTGGCACCAACATCAACACATACGATCTTACGCTGTGGAAAAATATGAGCGATGATATTGAACTCCTTTTCTAAAGGGACCCGGAATAATTGGCGCAGTTGTCGTTCCAGGTCAAACCGCAAGCCTTGTAAAAAAGCAAAATGAACGATTATCGATCTCAGCAATTTTTGACAAAAAATCTTCATAGTTTTGCATCTGATCTATCAATGATCTTGATTGGACTAATTATGAAATGTAATAAGATGAGGCTTATTTGACAGCTTCAAAACGTACGCATAACGCAAAACGTTGCTTGTCTTCGACCAGTTTAAACATGTCATCTTCTGAATCATTAAAATCGCAGGGGCGTATCTGGGTGAAACCTACTTTCCGGAGTTCCGCTTCTGTTGAAAGTCGGTCCCACAACCATAAATGTTGTAAATAACCGAATATATGCCGTCCGACAGCTTTGATTCCCCTAGGCCGGGTTTCCCTGCCCATTACCGTTCTTTGGATAAACTTCACAGAGGCATTACTGTCTCCATCGTCAAATTCTTTGATGTAGTCTCGGACCAACACTTCCAGGTCCGGAAAGATCAACCTGAATTTTCCCCCTTTCTTTAATATTTTATAGGTGTTCTGCAGGGCCCTTCGGAAATCATCCAGGGGCAGATGTTCCAGAACATGGGATGAATAAACTCCATCACAAGAGTTTTCTTTTATGCCAGGTAGTCCTCTTGTTATATCCCCAAATCGCACATGTTTGTCAAATTTTTGTCCAAGCTGATTTTGTAACAACCAACCTACAACGGGGGTTTTTTGCAGCATAAGCGTTGGAGATGCATCGAAGTTTACCCATTGCTTTGGTGATACCTGTCCGCAACCATAATGAACGTATAATTTTTCGTCAGACATAAAAACATTAATTAAGCTATTGTAAAATATGTTAAATTGAAAGTTTCACTTACTTTTCCACATGCACTGCTTTTTCTAGTTAAGCCATCTTTCTTTCCACAATTGAAAGACGAGCAGATGCCATAATTTTTGAATATTCTCTCCTCTGTTATTTAAAAATGAATTCAACAAAGATTGAATATTTTCAGGGTCGAATAATCCTTCCCGTTGTATTCTTTCCTTGTTCAGATATTCGATAAGTAGGTCTTTTAAGTCTTTTTTAAACCATCCATGAATCGGAACAACAAATCCCTGTTTAGGGCGCATCATCAGCTCTTTCGGAATATATCGATGAACCAGTTCTTTCAACATGTACTTTTTATTGCCTTTTCTAATCTTAAGATCAGATGGCAAAGTACTGAGGAATTCTATGATGCGGTGATCTAAAAGTGGTTCTCTGCCTTCAAGGCTCACTGACATGGTAGCCCTGTCCACTTTTGTCATATTGTTATCCAATAAAAAAGTCTTGAAATCAATGGCCAATAGCCTGTTCACATCGTCATTACTGGCGTTAATCAATTCACTGTCGTCAAATGATGTTTTCCTTATTTTTATCTCGCCAATAAACCGGGCTTTTAAGTCATCATCAAGGTTAAATTGGGAAATGAGATCCATCGCAATGACCGGGTCCAAACTCTTCCAAATCCTGATCATCTTTTTATAACGTGTGCTGAAATTGTATTTCCGGTTAAAATAAGGGATATTTCCCGGATTGACCATATCCATTGTTGCCGCCAGAGTTTTCAGCATCAATGGAGGAATTGTATTGGTCAGTCTTCTGGAAACGTTAAATCGTGTGTAACCTCCAAAAATTTCATCACCACCATCCGCAGAAAGTGCAACAGTTACATCCTGAACAGCTTTCTGGCTAATCAAAGTGGTAGGAATTACCGAGTTATCACCAAGGGGTTCATCATAGATGTCCGGGAGTTTGGGTATAATTTCAAGCGCCTCATTATGTGTACAATAATACTCCTTATGATCTGTTCCAAGGTAATTTGCGATTTCGTTGGCAAATGGTGCTTCATTAAATTTATCGTCCTCAAAACCGATTGTAAATGTTCTAATTTTCTCGGTTCTATCTTTTTGAAGCAAGGCGGCTACAGCGCTGCTGTCATATCCACCACTGAGAAAAAGACCGACTGGTACATCTGAAACCAACCGATAGTTGAATGCGCTTTTGAGCAGTGTATCCAGTTCATCAATAGCATCTTCTTCGGAAATTTTTAATTTGGGAAGGTTATAATATTGATAAACATCCCAATATGTTTCCTCCTTGATATCCTGATTTTTCAGATCAATTTCGAGGTACGATCCCGGTCTGAGTTTATGTGTATTTTTAAAAATCGAATATGGTGTGGGCACATAACTGTACTTAAAATACAAGGCCAGGCTATCTAAATCAAGTTCTTTTTTGAAACCGGAGTGTTGGTGGAATGCTTTCAATTCACTGCCAAACAACAATAAACCATCTTTCCAATAATAATACAAGGGTTTCACACCGGCACGGTCTCTTACCAAATAGACTTTTCCAAGGTCTTTCCTGTAAATGGCAAAGGCAAACATTCCAATAAATTGATTGATGGCTTTGGTCCCATTCAAACAAAAGGATTTTATCAGGACTTCCGTGTCGGAATGAGAAGCAAATGATATCCCTGATTCTTCCAAGCCTTGTTTAATCTCTTGAAAATTATAGATTTCACCATTGTACACCAATATATTGTCTTGATGATGATAAGGTTGATGCCCAAGTGGAGAGAGGTCTAGAATTGATAATCTACGGTGGCCAAATCCGATTTGGCAATTGTCTGTTTCCACCATTTCGTATCCCGAATCATTCGGTCCCCGGTGAATCATAACATCGGTCATCGAACGAACTAATTGAAGATTGGATCTTTTCCTGAAGTCTACGAATCCTGTTATACCACACATAAATTTATTTCAATTTTCTAATCACCCTTGCAGGCACGCCACCCACCACTGTATAGGGTGGGACGTCTTTAGTAACTATTGCTCCACAACCTATGACACAACCTTCGCCCAAGTGTACTCCCTTTAGTACGGTAGCACGAAGTGCTATCCATACATTGTCTTCTATGATGATGGGTTTGGACACACCATCAGCAAAATGATCCGCCACATCATGAAAATCACTGTCCATAATAACCACATAAGGTGCAATACGTACATTGTTGCCAATCTTCACTTCCATCTGAGCATCGATATGCGCACCATTGATTCTTGTATTCCTTCCAATAATCAATTTCCCATGGTTGCCGGTATATAGCTTCGCCTGAATAATTTTGGACCAAACTCGTACCTCATCTCCAATATACATTTCTCCCAGGTTTTCAATTTTCGGTTTCCCATATACCGTTACCCATTTACCCAGTTGATTGCAATGCCTCAAATAAACCTTTGCCATTATAAACCGGAAAGTCCCAATCCATAATTTCAGGATAAATCCCATTATTGAGGCTTTAGAAGTTTTGGCCTTATATTCTTTCCATTTCTTGTTAAGAATTCCCATTATACGTTGCGCCGATTTTCACTCCTAAATTCCATAAGATTCCATCAAAAACGGCTTTCAATTGAGCCCACTGCCTTGAAAGCAACAATTTAAATGTATTTTTTGGCAGGGAAACAAATCCAAAAAATAAAATCCCAAGAAATAATTGCAATTTTTTTGCATTACGTCTTAAATACAATATTCTGTTACGCGTCAAGTAATAAGTTTTTAATGGGCTTGCACTTCCAATTGTTACGGATTCTTTATGCAATATGGAAACCAAACCATAATAACAAACCCTAAATCCATTACGCAATATCATCTGCGTCCAATCATGTTCTTCATAATATAGAAAATATATTTCCGGCATTTCACCCACCTCATCGATTACTTTACGAGGTACAATCATGGCCCCACCATGTCCCAGATCGGTTTGGGTAATGATGTTATATTGACCATTATCCCTTTCACCCAAACCCAATCTTTTGCCCCTACCGGTATAATAGCTTATACCAATTGCCCCGGCATATTGAATAGTTACGCCATCCGGATATAACACTTTAGGTGTCAATATTCCCACGTTAGGATTTTCATCAAGATATTTGACGATCGGGGTAAAAATATCCTCCTTGACCAGTGTATCATTGTTAAGGAAAAACAAATATTTGCCATGAGATGCTTTAATACCAACATTATTACCTCCAGCGAAACCTATATTCTTCTCTGTTCTTAAACTTATTGTAGAAGGGAATCTTTCTTTTATTATTGCTGTAGGATTTTCTTTGGAACAATTATCTACCACAATGATTTCAATTTCCGGACTCAAATAATCTTGTACTGATTCAAGAAATTCCAGTGTATCATTAATACCATTATAATTAATCGTTATGATCGAAATCATGATTTCCCCTTTCATCTTCAACAATTAATTATTATGTGGTGTATGTAAGAATTTTTTGTTTGCTCCTTTTAATCGAAATAGGAGTTTTAGCATAATAAAAAAAGTACCAGGAATTTTAATGATTGCTTTAATAAAATCTTTATTATAATACCGAATTGGAATGGCTAATAAAATAGACAGAAGAAAAAGCAAGAATAATACCGGCCAAATAAACCAAGGTACTATTGAAGATTCATGATTTACTATTAGAAATATCAGTGCCAAAATAAAAAGTATCCCCAGATTAAGCAAACGAGGTAGTTGTACATAGCGCAGAATCAAACTATTAAAATAGGCAAAATCACCTTTTACCAGCGCTTGCATCCCCGACCAAAAGTATTTCCTTAGATAAAAATATTGGCTTGATATCCACCGTTTTCTCTGGTTTTCAAAAACGGTGTCATTTTCAACCTTTTCATCTAAAACTTTTGCATCCGCTACATATTGTACTCTTACTTTCCTTTTGAGTAGCATTAATTCAAGTTCTTTATCAAAACCTCCAATAGAGTCAATTTCACACAAAACCCGATGGAAAAGACCGTATTCAACAGCAAAACCTGATCCTACAATGGCAGATGAACCGCCCAGGTTACAAGTCCCTTTCCGCAAAATGTGATTATTGATATGTTCACTTAAACCATCTAAAACAGCCAGTGAAGAATTGTTGTTTTTAGGTTTCCTTTGTCCTTGTATAGCCTGATATCCAGCATTAAAATGATTGTTGATTATATTTAGAAAATCTTGTCTCATCAAATTATCTGCATCTAATATTACAGCGAGATTGTAATTTATGTCAAGTCTTTCCAAGGCATATTTCATAGACCTGACCTTGGTACTAACTTCAAAATTGGCCTGAATATATTTTATCGGCATTTCCTTCAATTTCCTGATGGTTTCAGTTTTTAATGAATCTCCGATAACCACTATATCATAATTTGAAGTTGGATAATTTTGCTTTAAGGCATATTTTGCTGTGGAAACAATTACATTATCTTCTTTGTAGGCAGGAATCAACACAACGATATCATTTATGACTCTTACACTCGGTAATTTAACCCTTGCTTTAAACAAACCCGCAATAGAAAGGATTAAATTATATAGTACCACATAAAGAAAATAAAACAAAAAAATAGCTTCCAGCACTACCAATATAACAAGTGCAACATGAACTTCCATAAGTAAATTGAAAGGTTAAACAGTTTCCTTTTGCAAAAGAGACGGAAATGTTTTGAACAGAATGACCAAATCGAACCAGAATGAACTCTTTTCAGCATAGGAAATATCTAACCCAATACGCTCTTCTTCTGACATTTCACCACCCTTACCCCGATTGGTAATCTGCCAAAGACCAGTGATCCCCGCCGGTGCAAGAAAACGCTTTGCCCACTGATCGCGAGTAAGCTTTTCAGCTTCATATAATGGGAGCGGTCGATTCCCCACCAATGACATATCCCCTATCATTACGTTAATCAACTGGGGTAATTCATCCAAGCTGGTATTGCGCAAAAACTTCCCTAATTTTGTGACCCTTGGGTCATTTTCAATTTTTACGAAAGAAGCGCTATTTGTATTAGAAGCATACTGATTGAGATGTTTTATTTTTTCTAATTCTGCATCCGCTCCAACCCGCATTGATCTGAATTTATAAAAATCGAAAATCCGGTAACCTTTACCTGCTCTTTTAGAAATATAAAAAACGGGCCCCTTTGATTCAAGTTTTATCAAAATCGCGATTAATAGGAACAACGGACTCAAAATCAATAAAAATGTCAAGGATAGCACTATATCCATTAATCTTTTGAGTACCGGCATCTGGACTAAGGGAATAAAATAATTCAAACTCAATTCAGGGTGAGGATTAAACTCTTTGGTTAGTTTTTTAAATTTCTGCAGAAACTGAATCCTGTCATGAATATCCTCAGCCGTAAATTGATCTATATAAAAATCATCTATTCCGATTTTCAGGGCCTTTAATCGCTGTTCTTTTGTTCCATTTGGTGATAAGACGATGAAGGGAATTAACCGGAAATGCCTGTTTGAAGAAATTTTATAATAAAATGAAAATGCATTGCCATCAATGAGCTCAAAATCTGAAATAATCGCAATCGGCATTTCACCTCCGGCTAATACACGATTTTCTAACCAATAAAATGCTTTAGAAAAATCGGGCATCGATAATCCTGTATAATGCAACTTCACCAAATCACCACATACGTCCCTGGCCGAATTTCCTATAAATAGAATATCACCAGTCATGGGACTTTCATTGTTTTTAGTAAAGGTTATTGGGTTTTTCACGATTTGTTGGTAGGAATTGATCATATAAGATTAAACTTTTTTTGACTGTGTTTCAAGACAATTTCTGCTGAAAATAGTAAATCCTTAGGATTAAAAGGTTTCACAAAATAATCGTGAGCCCCGAAATTCATACATTTAATCTTTTGTTCCTTATCATTGTAACCAGTGATCACAATTAATGGAACATCTTTATAATAGCCACTCTTCTTGATGTTCTTAATAAATTCAACCCCGTCTAAATTCGGCATATCCAGGTCAGTAATAATTAAATCCGGTATTTGCCCGCCAACCAACCAGTACATAGCACTCATACCGTCATTTTTAGTCACTACATTATATTTTTTCTCAAAAAGCCTTTCCAACAATTGACACATTGCATCATCATCATCAATGATCAATATCTGATTTTTGTGTGTCATAAAAATACTGTTAAATAGAATTGAATAATTAAATTGCTCATTTACAGTAATTTAATTATTATTATTTATACCACAACCTTAATAAATCCAAGCCTTTATCAACTTAGATAAGTGTAAAACTAAATAAAAATATTTATATTCAAAAATATAATTAAACTTTTATTCAATTGCACTCTTTAAATATAAGTTAATATAAAATATTAATATAGTTCTATTTATTAGCAAATTTAATATAAATGTATTTCACAAAGAATAAATTCAACAAATATTTTAATGCATTAACAATATGACAATAATACTTGCATTCCATTAACAATAATTTAATCCAAAGTTCGAATATCCTAACTCCAAAATTGTTTGAAGCGTATGTTCGATCGGTTTGGTATAAACTGGTTTTTATTAATTTTCTTAAAATCGGTGATTACCCCCTCAATTACGACATAGTACATTATAGAAGACCGGATTTAAATAGGGAAAAACACAAAATTCACCTTTCACTATTTAGGTTACCATTCTCTGTGGTTACTAATTTTTTCTATTGCACCATATTTGTGATTAGCTTAGGGCACAATCACCATTCCCGAACGCTATGGATTAATAGAAAATTTGTTGTAAGCAACCCCTCAACACCTCCTTCACTTCTGGAACTTCCCTCATTATTTGGATAAACAGTCCCTTTTGATTGTTCCGCCCTATAATTATTATTATCTGCA
The DNA here is from genome assembly GCA_963711495.1 of uncultured Cytophagales bacterium. Taxonomy (GTDB): domain Bacteria; phylum Bacteroidota; class Bacteroidia; order Cytophagales; family Cyclobacteriaceae; genus CAVQEK01. Next base: position 1,252,091 of record CAVQEK010000013.1, on the reverse strand, counting down.
GAAAGTAATCCCCAAACACGCGCCAGACATGTTGGAATAAAGCTGAAATGTTTGAAGATTTGCCTGATAAAATTAAAATTGGCCAAATAAATGCAGTTCCAGCAATGTATTTTTAAAATCGATCCCCATTTTAAAAGCAGGCAACAATGGAGAAGACTTTACGATACCATTTGGTGCCTTTAGATAAATACCCCAATGGACGGTTTTCAAATTTTCTTCTGTTATCTTTAAATGTTCGCGCCATTTTTTAATATTGCTAAAAATATTTTTTCACGCAGGTCTGACTTGCTAAAACTTCCGGTCATTTATGAAAATCGGCATTCTTAAGGAAAAAGATGATAATAGGGTTATTATGGTCCCGGAACTTGTCAAGAAATTAATTGACGAAGGGAACGAAGTCATTGTTGAAAAAGGGGCAGGAGAAGATGCGCTATGCAATGACACTGATTACAGGGAAGCTGGGGCAACCGTAAAAAACCGTCAGGATGTATTGAACTCCGCCAATTTCCTGGCAACCATTCACCCATTGGAAAAAGATGAATTGCGTAAAATCACCAAGAAAACCATGCTTATTTCATCTTTTCAACCTTTTATTTCGATTGATTCACTTCAGGATATTGCTAAAGCCGGACTAACGGCGTTAAGTCTCGATATGATTCCCAGGATTACAATTGCCCAAAGTATGGACATACTGTCTTCTATGGCTTCTATCGCTGGTTATAAAGCTGTTATTTTGGCCGCCAATCATCTTCCCCGCTATTTCCCAATGCTAACTACAGCAGCTGGCAGCATCCCACCGGCTAAAGTGTTGGTGCTCGGTGCGGGTGTGGCTGGATTACAAGCTATTGCTACAGCAAAACGACTGGGATCAGTAGTTGAAGCATTTGACACAAGACTCGCAGCCAAGGAAGAAGTGGAAAGTCTCGGGGCCAAATTTGTAGAAGTGGAAGGCGCCCGGGATGATAAATCTGCGGGAGGATATGCCGTAGAGCAAACAGAAGAATATAAAAATCGCCAAAAAGCATTAATATCTGACCATGTCTCAAAATCTGATGCTGTAATCACAACCGCACAATTGAGAGGTAAGCCAGCTCCATTGCTCATAACCAAAGAAATGGTTGAAAAAATGAGGCCTGGCTCGGTAATTATTGACCTTGCGTCTTCTACGGGTGGTAATTGTGAACTCACCAAAGACAAAAAAACCATCAAATCCGGGCAGATAACAATTGTTGGTAATTCAGATCTCTCGGCTGATGTACCCTTGCATGCCAGTCAGTTGTATGGGAAAAACATTCACAATTTTATGAAATTATTCATTAAGGAAGGTAAAGCCGAATTTGATTTTGACCATCCGGTAATCAAATCGAGTTGCGTTGTTTTTGAAGGTGAAATATTATATGGAAGAGAAAAATAAGCCATCATGGAATATCTATTAAAATTTATCATCGATAACATTGAAATGATCTATATTTTTATTTTTGCCACCTATTTAGGTATGGAGATCATTTCTAAGGTTCCCACTGTTCTTCATACTCCCCTGATGTCTGGAGCCAATGCAGTGAGTGGGGTGGTTGTCATTGGTGCAATAGTTTTGATCCGGAATACCCAACCGGACCACTATATTTTGTTGTTTTTGGGATTTTTAGGAATTGCCATGGCCATGATAAATGTAATTGGTGGTTTTGCCGTTACCGACCGTATGTTGGATATGTTCAAAAAGAAAAAGAAAACGAAATAAATTAATAAAGTCGTGGAGAATTCATTATTAGATTTTTTATACCTGATCAGTATTATACTTTTTATTATCGGCCTCAAAAGATTAAGCCATCCCGAAACTGCCAAAAGAGGGAATTTGATTGCCGGTGTAGGAATGGGATTTGCGATCATCGTCACGATGTTTTATCCCATGGAGAATGCGCACAATAATTACCCCTGGATATTGGCGGGTATAATCGTGGGCGGTATCATTGGCTGGATCGCTGCCAAAAAGGTGAAAATGACGGCCATGCCAGAAATGGTTTCCCTGTTCAATGGCTTTGGCGGCGCTTGTTCCATGTTGATTGCCATTGTTGAGTTTCATAATCTGCCCGTCACTACCGAAATGATGAGTATGCAGGTTTTTATTATACTATTTGCACTTTTGGTTGGCAGTATTGCTTTCACCGGCAGCTTAATCGCCTATGGAAAGCTCGATGGATTTCTTCGCGATACTCTGGTTTTACCAGCTCCTCAGATCATCAATCTCATCATGTTAATTGGTGTAATTGTGCTTACCATTGTAGTGATGATACAACCGGAGCCTAATTTCACACTTGCCCTGATCTATATGGCAGTTTCACTTTTATATGGTGTCACTTTTGTGACCCCGATAGGAGGTGGAGACATGCCTGTTGTCATTTCATTGTTGAACTCGTTTTCCGGAATTGCCGCAGCAGGTGCCGGTTTAATCTACGGAAATCAGGTAATGATCGTCGGTGGGATCATTGTTGGGGCTTCCGGGACCATACTCACCGTACTCATGTGTAAGGCCATGAACCGGTCGCTGTTCAATGTGATCATTGGAGGATTTGGAAAAAATATTAAATCCACCGGAACTGATCGTGAACAAGTTGTAAAAGAAGCCACGTTTGGCGATACGGCCATTCAATTGAAATATGCCAGTAAAGTCATCATTGTGCCGGGTTATGGTTTGGCTGTGGCACAGGCACAACATGCCTGCCATGAATTGGAACGCACCCTGGAAAATGAGGGCGTAGAAGTGAAATATGCCATACATCCAGTAGCTGGCCGCATGCCGGGGCACATGAATGTATTACTGGCCGAAGCAGATGTGCCTTACCAAAAACTCATGGAACTGGAGGAAGCTAACAAACAATTTCCTTCAACCGACCTCGTGCTGGTTATTGGAGCCAACGATGTGGTAAATCCCGCTGCCAAAGAGGATGCTGGAAGTCCGATTTATGGCATGCCTATCCTGGAAGTTGAACATGCCCACAGTGTAGTAGTACTTAAGAGAAGTATGCGACCGGGCTATGCCGGTATTGAAAATCCATTGTTCTTTGGCGATAAAACCAGAATGCTTTTTGGGGATGCCAAAGATTCCCTGAATAAATTGAAAGATGAAGTTGCCAATGCTTAAACTTTTCTGAATTTATGGCGACCCTGGATCGCCCCAATCTTACAAAAAGAGGTCTCATCCGAAAACGAATCAGACGATTTGGTTTTGCCTTCACCGGCATTAAAATATTACTGAAAACTCAGTCCAATGCCAGATTCCATTTTGTGGCTACCATTGTGGTCGTTGTTATGGGTGTCTTGTTACAGGTCTCATCTGTGGAATGGGTCATGATCATTATGCTTATCGGAATGGTTTTCACGGCGGAAATTTTTAATACTGCACTGGAATGGCTTTGCGACTATGTTCAGCCCTCTTACCACGTTAAAATTAAAGCCGTTAAAGATCTTGGTGTTACTGGTGTTTTGATGATTTCTATATGCGCTTTGTTGATTGGTGGTATAATTTTTATTCCCAAATTGTATACGATCATTTTGCGGCTTTTGGATTAAAATGTGTCCACCCCTGGGCTTTAATCGGAACGACTTGAGTGCCTTTGGTAATTAGATTAATGCCTTTTTCCTGTTCATGGGTATATCCAATGAAATGAACATCCGGATGATTTTTTAACTTTTCGAAATCATTTTGTGCAATGGTGAAAAGTAACTCGTAATCTTCGCCCCCATTCATCACACAGGTCACAGGGTCTATTTTGAATTCGACGGCGGTGTCATACGTTTGTTTATCAATGGGCAATTTATCTTCATAAATATTAAAACCCACTCCGGACATTTTACTCAAATGAAAAAGTTCTGATGCCAAACCATCCGATATATCAATCATGGCGTTAGGTTTAACATTCAATTCGGCCAATTCATAAATAATATCCGTCCGTGCCTTTGGTTTTAATTGCCGTTGTACGATGTATTTATATTTATCCAATTCGGGTTGCATCTCCGGATTGGCCAGAAAAGTCTGCTTTTCACGTTCCAAAATCTGCAGGCCAATATAGGCAGCTCCAAGATCACCTGATACACAGACAATATCTCTTTTTGATGCTTTGCTTCTCAACGCAAGTTTTTCTTTTTCTACCTCACCTATTATTGATACCGATAACACCAATCCGGATCTTGAAGCAGTGGTATCGCCACCTACAAGATCTACCTTAAAATCCTGGCAAGCTGCTTCAATTCCCTTATATAATTGTTCCACAGCCTCCACAGAAAAACGATTGCTCAATCCAATATTCACCGTGACCTGTTTCGATACCCCATTCATGGCGGCTATGTCAGATACATTCACAGAAATGGCTTTGTAACCAAGATGCAACAATGGTGTGTAGGCCAGATCAAAATGTACTCCTTCGAGCAACATATCCGTTGAAAGTAACAAATATCGATTTCCCACATCCATAACGGCGGCATCATCCCCTATTGCAATTTTTGTGGAAGCATTAACCGCCTTAAAATTTCTGGTAATAAGATCGATAAGACCGAATTCACCAATTGCATTGATTTCTGTTCTCTTTTCCTGCATTATCTGATCAATTAAGGGTACAAAGGTATCTTAAGAAGTGCTTTTAATAAAATTTCGATCGAATATTCTGAATTCATTCAAAAACAATTATGGACCAGATTGCGTTTTTAAAGGGCGCGAATTATTATATATCTAACCATATTCTTAATTTTGCGGATTAAATAAGGAAAGGAGTCAGCAATGATACAGGTCACAGACAAAGCAAAAATCAAAATATTGGAACTGAAGAAAGAAGAAGGCCATTCAGAAAAGCACAACCTGCGGGTATCAGTACAAGGCGGCGGATGTTCCGGTCTTATGTACCAACTGGGTTTCGACGATCAAACCAAAGACAGCGATAAAATATTTGAAGATAAAGGAATAAAGATACTGGTTGATAAAAAGAGTCTGCTTTATTTATTGGGTACAACCCTCGATTTCTCGGATGGTCTGAATGGAAAGGGATTTCAGTTTATCAATCCGAATGCTTCACGAACATGCGGATGCGGAGAAAGTTTTGCAGTTTGAAACAAATCATTATTGGTTAACTTATAGGAGTGCAGGTTTAAATATCTGCATTTTTTTTAATAAGCCCTGACGAGTTTACCTTCCATATAATTCACAAAAGCATGATTCACTACCCTGTTGCCTCCTGGTGTTGGGTAATTTCCGGTAAAATACCAGTCGCCAAGATGTGACGGACAAGCTTTGTGTAAATTTTCTACGGTTTGATACACCACTTCAACTTCCGGTTTAATATCCGGTGGGGTCACAATTTCAGCAATTTTCCTGGATATCTGTTCATCACTGAAAGGTTCATATATTTCCTTTACAAAATTTGGTGACTTTATCTGCCCTATACTGGCAATACATTTATTGTATACCTCTTCCAGCAAATACTCCTTGTTGTGGTCTTTGAGTAAAGCGATTACTGCCCTGAAAGCGATAAAATCTTTCATCCTGGACATATCAATGCCATAGCAGTCAGGAAATCTAATCTGAGGTGCAGAAGAAACAATCACGATTTTTTTCGGATCCAGTTTACTGAGCAGGTACAAAATACTGCGTTCCAATGTGGTGCCTCGAACAATAGAATCATCAATCACAACCAACGTATCACGCCCCTTTTTCAGCACTTCGTAGGTTGCATCATACACATGTCCAACCAAATCATCTCTGTGGTCTTCATCCGTGATAAAAGTACGGAGCTTAACGTCTTTAGATACTATTTTCTCTACTCGCGGCCTGAAATCAAGCAGATCTTCAAGATTGTCCAGGGTGGGTTTGCCTTCTATCAAAATTTCTTTCCGCTTTTTCGAAAGATAGTTCTCCAATCCTTCTATCATACCGAGAAAAGCTGTCTCCGAAGTGTTAGGTATATACGAATAAACTGAATTTTTCAAATCAAAATTGATGGATTTGAGTACTTGCGGTACAAGTAACCTGCCCAATTGTTTTCTTTCCCGATAAATATCCGGATCAGAGCCACGGGAGAAATAAATGCGCTCAAAACTACAAGACATTTTTTCCAAAGGTTCAATAAATTGCTGTTCGTAATAGTCCCCGCTTTTATTGATAATAAGGGCGTGTCCTGGTTTTATTTCCTTTATTTCATTATAGTCAACATCAAAAGCGGCTTTGATCGGTGGTTTTTCAGATGCAACAACGACCACTTCATCATCGGCATAATAATAAGCCGGCCGAATACCCGACGGGTCTCTGGCTACAAATGACGAACCGTGACCGACCACGCCGGCCATGGCATAACCTCCATCAAAATCCTTACACGATCTTCTCAAAACATTGCCGAGATCCAACTCATTTTCAATAATGCCGGTGATTTCCTGATTGCTGTAATGATCTTTATATTTATCGAATAATGCCTGATTTTCCAGATCAAGAAAATGGCCGATTTTTTCCATCACCGTCACGGTGTCTACCTTATCTTTAGGATGCTGGCCCAGTTTGATGAGCTTATCAAACAATTCATCAACATTGGTCATGTTAAAATTGCCAGCCACAGCGAGATTTCTGCTTCTCCAGTTATTTTGCCGAAGCATGGGATGGGTGCTTTCCAAACTGTTTACACCATGCGTTCCATATCTCAAATGACCGAGCCATACGGTTCCCGTAAATGCTACATTCTGCTTCAGCCATTTGGCATCCAAATATTTATCAGGATGTTGTTTTTTAACTTTTCTGTACTTTTTATTGATTTTCTTAAATATAGAAGCTATAGGCTGGGGATCTATCGAACGGTACCGGCTTATGTAACGAATTCCCGGTTTAACCTCTATTTTTATGTTGACTACACCAGCCCCATCTTGTCCACGGTTGTGCTGTTTTTCCATAAGCAGATAAAGCTTATTGGCGGCGTAGGCGGGTGATTTATATTTTTCGAGATAGTAAGAATATGGTTTGCGCAACCGGATCAGTGCAATACCACATTCGTGTTTGATGTTTTCGCTCATAAACCCTTATGAAAGTGCAAATTTAATCGATTAATATTGATCATCAAAGCAAGTCGTAGTTCGATTAACTTAATGTTAACAAGAATATTTTCAGTTTAAATTTTAACCCAAAACATTCCTATCCACAAATGCATAACTGATAATGGTTTAAAAAGTTGTATTTTGAATATGTTTAACCGGGTAGCTGAAACATTGGCAAGGGATCAAAATTTACCTCTGTTGAATAGGCGTCCAGCTTTTTACTGTATTTTTTAATGAATTCATTGCGGGCCTTCACAAAATTGTCATAATGAATGCGATATATCAACATCATGTCATTTTTTTGATTGATGTCATGGATCAATTCACTCATCAGGGGGAAATCGGAAAACCTGGGATTGTTTTGTGCAAATGAGCAAATCGCATTGGTGGCCATAAAAGTAAGCGAATCATAATTATCGATTAATTCGGATTCTTCCATTGATTGCTGATCATACCGCAGGGAATCCAATGTATCCACCAATTCATTCAAGCTGTCAAATGCTTCCTTGTTATAGTTATTGGTGTAGGAAACTTCCAACAACAATCGTTTCATATACTGATGTTTCTGGTCGTCATCATCGATCATTTTGGCCCAGGACACATCGATACTATCATTAATGGTGCGGTATTGCATGACCAACGAATCCAGTTTTTTCTTTTCCGCGAGGGTTTTCTCTCCACTTCTTTTACAGCCGAAAATAACTAACCCCAAAAATATAATCAATAGGAGGCCAGCACGGTGCAGGTGATAAAATGAATTGATATATTTTATTTTCTTCATCTTGAGAATTTACCATATATTGAATCTTTCAATAATGACAATGCATATCATAAGCCATTTCTAACGACGATTTATGCAAAAAATTGACTTCAAACCAAAAAATCCAAAAGAATATTTACAGCAAATCATCAATTTTGCTTACTTGTCAATTGGCATACCGTTGTTGATATTCGGATGGCTTTATCTGCAAGCTTCCACCGAAGCATTGAGTCCTTTGGTTTCCCCGACATTCAATATTGCTTTATTTACATTAGTTACCATTGCGATGGCAGGGATAGTCATTTATACTTCGATAAAATTTAAGCGCCGGATGAATGATGCCTGGGAAAAGGAGGATTTAATTGAAAAACTTGTCATTCACAAGCATGCCGTATGGATGAAATTCAGTTTTTACGCACTGATTTCGGTCTTAATTGATCTGGCCTTTTATATTTCCGCCTCTGAATATTTTGGCGCCCTGTTTACGATCATGATCATTTTGTTCTCGATCAATAATCCATCTTTACCGAGCATTGTGAAAGACCTCCGCCTTCAGGACCGAAACCGGGAAGTGATGTTAAAAAACATAAATTTTAAAGACCTATGACTTATACTAAAACAACACTAATTATATTCCTCCTGAACGTTGCATTTGCCTGTCACAACAAACCTTCATCAGAAAAATCAACCTTAGTTGAGCTATCACCTGCCAAAGCCACCAATGAAGATCTCGGTGTTTTAGCCGATTCACTGGCACATCGCTACATCATTGTGGACGGTCATGTAGATCTCCCTGAAATGCTTATTCATAAAATGACTGACGTCACCAAATTGGTAACAGATGGAGAATTCGATTATCCCAGGGCCATGAAGGGGGGCCTCAATGCCCCGTTTATGTCAATCTATGTACCTGCATCATATCAAAACAACGGCGCAAAAAAATACGCTATCCAACTGATCGACATGGTGAAAGACCTCACTGAAAAATACCCGTCAAAATTTGCCATGGCTTATAGTCCTGAAGACATAACAAATAATTTCAGTCAGGGATTGATCTCCTTTCCAATGGGCATGGAAAATGGCGCTCCAATAGAAAGCGATCTGGGAAATGTTCGATTTTTTTATGATGAAGGCATCCGCTATATCACCCTCACCCATTCCAAAGACAATGAGATTTGTGATTCTTCCTATGATACCAAAAACACCTGGGGTGGTTTAAGTCCATTTGGATATAAGGTCGTCCAAGAAATGAACCGCACTGGCATAATGATCGACATTTCTCACGTATCGGACAGCACATTTTACCAGGTGATCAGAACCACCAAAGCACCGGTAATTGCCTCACATTCTTCATGCCGACATTTCACTCCTGGATTTGAAAGAAACATGAGTGATGACATGCTTCGTAAACTTTCTGCCAACGGTGGCGTGATCATGATCAATTTTGGTTCTTTATTTATGAATAACAGTCTTAGAAAGACATGGGACTCGATTGAAAGTGAATTGAGAAATAAAAATCTGGACATTGACGATTCCCTGGCACAAGTGTATATTCATAAAATAGCCGGTGAAAAAGACATTTTTGGCAACATACAAATGGTAGCCGATCACATCGATCACGCAGTCCAAATTGCCGGCATTGATCATGTTGGGTTTGGGTCTGATTTTGATGGATTGGGGCATGCACTGCCTAAAGGCATCAAGGATGTTTCTGAATATCCGCAACTCATCAAAGAATTACTAAAAAGAGGATATTCGCCCAAAGACATTGCCAAAATATGCGGACTGAATATTTTCAGGGTTTGGCATCAGGTAGAAGGTGTGGCTGACCAAATGTAAAAAACGCTTTAAATCCAATCGAGATTTGAACTTCAGAAAGACCTGTTGATATCAAAATTTTCCAGATAATCGGCCACTCTTCTCACAAACATGCTACCCAATGCGCCATCGATGACGCGATGATCGTAAGAATGCGATAAAGTGATTTTTTGCCGAATGGCCATGACATCTCCATATTCTTTGGTTTCCAAAACCGACACCTTTTTTTCAACAGCCCCCAGCGCCAGGATACCCACATTGGGCTGCAGGATGATCGGTGTGCCCATGGTACTACCAAATACCCCCACATTGGTGACCGTATAGGTAGATCCCGTTATTTCATCGGGATGTAGCTCATTATTGCGCCCTCTCAAAGCCAGATCATTCACCTGTCTCGCTAAGCCTGCCAAATTGAGTTGATCGGCATTTTTTATGACGGGTACAATGAGGTTTCCGTTGGGCAATGCTACTGCCATTCCGATGTTGATCCGTTTTTTCTTAATGATCTTATCATCCTGCACGGAGATATTCATCATAGGATAGTCTTTGAGGGCTTTAACGACAGCTTCAATGAAAATCGGTGAGAATGTAAGCTTCTCTCCTATACTATGTTCGAATTGATTTTTAATTCTTTCCCGCCAGTTTACGATATTGGTAACATCCGCTTCCACAAAAGAATGTACGTGGGCCGAAATCCGCCTTGATTCGACCATGCGATCGGCAATAATTTTTCTCACCCGGTCCATCACGATCACCTCATCTTCATCGGTGATCTCCGTTGGTTTTGAAAAAGGCGCCCCCGAATGTGATTCTTTAATTCTTTCCTGTTGCTTCTGTTTTAAATAATTCAGTATATCATTTTTCGTAACCCTTCCCTCTTTTCCACTACCGGCAATCTGCTCCAATTCATGCATACTGATGTGCTCTTCTTTGGCAATATTTCTAACCAATGGAGAATAAAATCGATCGGCATTGCTAAATGATGAAGCATATTCATTCACATCTATTTCCTGTGCGTCATTACTCACCTGTTTTTGAGGATTTACCCCCTCTCGAACTGTTTCTTTAATATTGATCCCATTCGTCTTTCCGGAAACTTCAGTTATTTCATTTTTTGACGATGTCCCACTATTATCAGGTCTATTTACTTGGTCTATGGTCTCGGTATTGATCATAGCGATTGGCTGGCCAATTTGAACGACGTCACCTTCCCTGGCCAAAATCTCTTTCAAAACGCCCGTAATCATGGAAGGTACTTCCGTGTCAACTTTATCGGTCGCCACTTCCAGAAGTGCTTCTTCTTCCTCAATTTTTTCACCTTCTTTCTTTAACCAGGAGATGATGGTCGCCTCCATAACGCTTTCTCCCATCTGAGGCATTTTAACTTCTACTAGTGCCATCGGTTTTTAATTTATTTGATCTGAATAGAAACCGGATTCGCCAATTTAGTACTTTTCAAAAGCTTTCTCAATCGTTTTCTAACAATCTTTGACGCAAGAAATTCAACGCTGCAACAGATGTTAATTGTATGTTGACCATTCTGTCTTTGATGAGCTGTAGCTTCTGGGTTTTACAGGTATTTTTATCTGAAACAGCCATCCAAACCAGTCCAACCGGCTTCTCCGGAGTTCCTCCACCGGGACCGGCGATACCGCTGGTAGCCATACCGTAATCGGCCTTGAATTTTTCCCGTACACGGGTAGCCATTTCCATCACCGTATTTTCGCTGACAGCCCCGAATTTCGACAGTGTTTCTTCAGAAACACCAAGCTGCTCAATTTTCATGGCATTTTGATAAGGCACAACACCACCGTTAAAATAATCCGAACTTCCCGGCACTGATGTAATCAGGTGTGCAATATAACCACCGGTACAACTTTCAGCCAAAGCTAATTTTTGTCCTTTTTGTCTCAATAAATTACCCGCTACTGATTCCAGCGTATCATCATCATAGCCATAAACATATTCTTGGATTAGTGACACCAACGATGATCGTTGCTTTTCCACTTCAATCTTTATATTTTCAATATTTTGTCCAAAAGCAGTAATGCGCAGCTTTATGTCGCCAAAAGTGGGCAAATAAGCCAGTTTCATGTTTTTGGGTAACGCTTGTTCCCAATCCGATATTTTTTCTGAAAGCCAGGATTCACCGATGCCTACCACACGGACGATTTTGTGAAAAATAACGGGGAGATCAAATTTTTCCTTCAAACGCGGAATGATGCTGGCGGTGATCATATCACGCATTTCATGCGGAACGCCTGGCATTGCCACAAACACCTTCCCATTTCGATTAAACCACAAGCCTGTGGCCGTACCCCTTGGATTACTGATCGGTGTACATTTTATGGGTAGGATTGCCTGACGTCTTGTGGATTCATTTAAATTACGGCCACGACTCCTCATAAATTGCTCCAATTCTGCAAGTGCCTGTGGGTTCATGGCCATGGGAGAATCAAAATAACGGGCCAAACAGGGTTTGGTAAGATCATCGCTGGTTGGTCCGAGGCCTCCGGTGATCAGAATGATATTGGCCATTGATTCTGCCGCTTCCAGTGCACGGATAATATCAGCCTCCTGATCTCCAACTGTGGTGCGCCGTATGACTTTGATGCCCACTTTATCCAATTCCCCGGAAATCCAGTGTGCATTGGTATCCAGGGTTTGACCATAGAGGATTTCATCGCCAATGGTGATGATTTCAGCAAATACCTGATTCATGAATGAATTCTATTGTTTTAAAAATTTGCCGAAATATAGATGGTCCTGGTTATAAATCTTAATAAAATAAATGCCTTTTGTCAGTGAGGCGATATTGAAGGAAATTAATGCATTGGCTTGGCTTTGAGTAATCCCTTCATAAACCACCTTTCCACTGCTGTCGATAATCTGATATTGTTGTCCTGCCTGCGATGGCTTAAAGTCTTTAATATTGACTACATCCAGCGCCGGATTTGGAAATAAACCAATATTTTTTGCCAATTGATCTTCTAATGCAGTTACATTCAGAACCAAAACCGATTTTAGAATTCTATCTACGCAACCATATTGGTCGCCCGCAATTAATTCATAGGAATAATTCCCCGGGTATTGTAATTGTTTTATCAGTACCGTGTCTGTGTCGATGGACCTGGACGCCAACAACCAATAAAACCAATCAGCCCCCTTACTGGTATTGGTAATTCTGAGTTCGGACCCATTCGCCAGGTTGATGGTATCCTGAGAAAAAGTGAAATCGGCCTTCAGTCCTGTTGGTTTAATAGACACTGGCGTGGCATCACTTTCCAACAAGCTGTCCATTCCCGTAATGTAAATCAACGATCCGGTTGACAGATCATTAAAAGTTAAATTGTGCCCTTTGCGGATTAAATGTTCCAACTGTTCATCATCATAAAAATAAAAGACCTTGCCATTTTTTGGTTCAATAGTCACAGACGACCCTGAACAAAAAACGATGTTCTCAGCAACAGGTTTTGGACTTGCGACCGGTTTAATGATCCTTTTCAGAGAATCGGTACATCCTTCATTATTCGTTGTTATTTGGGTCAGCGTGAACGCTGATTTATCCCCGTATTCAAAGTTGAAATCTTCTGTGTTTTCAATTTTCTCTCCGTCTGCATTCCACACTAAAGTGGTATAGTGTTGAGCAGTATTGGATACGGTTAACACATATTTTCCTGCAATATCCAGTGTATCCAGATGATAAGTAAATCCCGTTTCCGGCTTATTTACGCTAATATCAACCGGGGCCGGTTTGCTTTTTCCACCATTTTCCTGGTTCACCACATATAAAGTATCGCTTGTGTATAACGGCCCTGAAACGTATTTCTCCCCGCTGAATATCTTTGCGGTCAGGGCCGGGTCGGCATAAACACCAATATTTGTCGTGTTGGATGCAGCAATTTCAAAATATGTCCCTTTACATATTGAGATATCTGAGGTCACATCTGGCAGAGGCGCATAATATTTTACAACCACTGCATGTTGCACGGTATCCGAACATCCATATTCGTTACTAGCGATTAAATTGATCGTGTATTCACCATTGGTTTGATAAGTCGTGCTTGGGTTTTGAACGGTGCTGCCATATTTATTGCCAAAATCCCAGTACCATGAATCAGTATTGGTACTTTGATCGGTAATACTCAATCGCGCTGGTGTTCCGGCATCGGTGTATAAGGTGTCTGCCGGGATCTTAAATTTTGCAATGGGATCTTTTGTTTTTACCAAAATTCTGCTCACGTCGGAGCGATAACCATTGACCGTTTTTACGATATAGTATGTCTGCTCATTCTCAACCGGTGGAGTTGTATAAGCCGATCCGCTATCCAAAAGCTGCGTAAGTTGAACATCCTTGTAGATCTCAAGACCATTTAATGAATCTTGCTGAATGGTCACCGTTTGTCCCTTGCATCCAAATAACACCCTGTCGATGTGCGGATTACTGATGTATTCATTGTATTTAGCTTGTGCAGCCAAAAGATTTTGCACCAATTCATCTTTACTATTCCCCAATAAAAATACAAAGGCTGCTTTTTTGCTTTGTTTAGCATTCAATGCTATTCCATTCAAGCCTATCATTTGGGCTACATCATTACCGCCACCTGCCTGACCGGCGTCAACCTTCGACAGTCCATTGGAAAGAAACTCATATTTCTTGGCGTCATCCATCACATCCTGGATTTCTGCCGTATTGCCGTCAAAGGCTTCCTTATCAATGGCATGAAAAGCCGGTTCACCTTCACCGGACAAAATAGCCATACCTGCATACAGATCTCCCAAATCTTTGTCAAAAGTGTAGCCCATTGCATGTTCACCGTCCCATTCCACCGCATTATGCTGAAAATTATTCAAATCCCAGTCTGCAAATAATCCTACATCCAACCCGGTCATGGATGAATCAGTCATATTCGTCAACCGGTATTCCATGATGATGAAATTATCGTGATCCGGATTTTTCCAGCCCAGTGTTTTCTGCTCGACCTTTACCCCAAGTCTATTAGACAGACTATCATTTTCTTCAAACACTGACCTTGCCTCTTCATCTGCAGGTGTATCATTGTATAACCTGGCATATTCAATCGACTGAAAATCATGATCGATGGTTCTCGTCCTAAAATTACTGATAATATTATCCGAAACATGTTCGGCGTCTTTTGCAATAACCAAACCCAGCCAGTTGGCCACCACCCGCTCTTTGAACTTCATGCCCACACCACTGTGCAAATCCTGATAGTTAAACCCCATGTCACCATCACTTCCAATGGTGAGTACCGTCGAATCGACAGCAAATTCAAAGGCGTCAGGGGTTGTATTTATTTCAAAATATTGAAAATCATCATAATTTGTATTATTGAAATCCAATCTGAAAACCATCTTTTGACCAGGTTGTGCGTCCCGGGGAACTATAAAAGTGAACGGATGATCATTATTGTTTACGGAGGCAAAGGTCCCGATACTACCAATATTAAAATCCTGACTATTGATTTGTAAGGTTGGATCAGGACTACTGAGGGCAACATTCACATTCGATGCTTTTCGCAGATAATTATTGAATGTTGAATAAATATTCACGGTATCACCGGGAAAGATCAGGGTTCCGAAATTTCCATTATGGTCAATATTGGCTATTCGGATAGAAGGTGAAACCGTATCGGTCAGTGCACGATACATATTTAACCTTCCTTTACCCAGCATGCCCCGGTAGTCACCATTGGATCCCACATCGTAAATGTCATCAGCAGTTACCCGCAACTGTTCCATGACTTGCTGGGCGGTTAACTGTGGAAAATGATGTCTCACCAGTGCCGCGGCCCCGGATACCTGAGGTGCCGCAAATGATGATCCCAGTTCACGGGCATAGCCATCCTTATTATCTGTGGAAAGCACATTATTTCCAGGGGCCATCATGTCGATGTTGTAGCTATAAGTCGCCCAGGAAGCCAGATTATCCTGATCATCTGTGGCACCCACAGAAAGTACATTGTTAAAAGAAGCCGGATAAAAATTCAAATTGTCGTGTGTGTTGCCGGCAGCGGCTATTACCACCGCATCGCGGTCAAGCACTGCGTAATTAATCACGTCCTGGCCAAATTTGGAGGAGGCCTCAACCCCGCCCCAACTGAGATTGATCACTTTGCAACCATGATTGGCGGCATACACCACACCGAGATATTCATTAATCATGGAAGTTGAACTCTCTGCATACGCTTTTATGGGTAAATATCTGCTTTTATATCCGGTGCCCGCAATGCCGATATAATTGTCCGTCATGGCCGAACTCAAACCGGCCACTGAACTGCCATGTCCATTGGTAACGGTTATTGGATCTTTGTCATTGTCCCCGACATCCCAGCCCAAATAATTATCGACATATCCATCGTGATCATCATCGATACCATTTATGGGATCGGCATAGTTTAAGGCCAAATTACCCTTGAGATCGGGATGATTATAATTTACCCCGGTATCGACAATACCAACGACTATGGTCGTATCACCGGTTTCAATCTCCCAGGCATCGTAAGCTTTGATTTGTCCGAGGTGGTTCTGCTGGCCGCTATTGTCTATGGCAAGGGGATCAAGCGGAATATCCAAGGGCAGATTTTGATACAGTGGTTCTGCATATTCTACCGCTCCGGAATCCTGTAATTTCTTCAGTGTTTGCCAAATATCTGTGCCCTGCGGTAAATTAATCTGGTAAATCCCGGTAAGATCGACTTTCGCATTTGACGTCCTTGAATTTTCAGAAGTTCTTGGTGGAAAAAGTTGTCTGTATTGACTGGATCCTGCCTGCTTCAGGACATCGCTCAAACCGTGATCGGAATCAATTGCAACACGTGCATCACTTTGTGCAAAATGATCCCCCTTTAATTTTACAATGATAACATCCTTTACGATTTTCTTTCCAACGTACTCTTTGGAATAATTTACACTGTTATCTGATTGACCTTTTGATGGATTAATCCCAATACCAACACCTAAGATCAGCAACAAAAAAATCCTAGCCCCGCTCATCTTCTTAAAAAATAATAAGTTTCTATCTATGAATGAAAATTACTTTTCAAAATTTGATATAACAAGTATCCCGCTTGTAACCCGCATAAAGTCTGGTAATATCCGAAGTGTAATGTTTTAATTAAATTAATATTAATTGAAAAACAGAGTGATAATTACTGGTAAAAAAATAAAATGTGAATAATATTCAACTTTTTATTTCTTTCGGTACTCAACAAAGGAATAAGCATACTTATTCAATTCATCTGCATCAAAATCCTGCCGTTCTATTTCCTGCCAATGTTCAGCCTCGATGGGTGGAAAGTACGTATCTCCCTCGAAAGTGGCCTGTATTTCGGTAATATACATTTTATCTGCTACAGAAATCGCCTGTTTATAAATCTCGCCTCCACCCAGGATGAAAACCATTTTTTGTCCCTGTTTTTCAGCAAATTCCAGGGCGGGTTTCAAACCGGACATAACAACGACACCTTCCGCATAATAGTCCGGATTCCGTGTAACAACAATATTGAGTCTTTTCACCAAAGGGGTGCCCATAGATTCATAAGTTTTCCTCCCCATTATAACATAGTGTCCGGACGTAGTTTCCCTGAAGTGTTTAAGATCGGCCGGCAGATGCCACACCAAATCATTATCACGCCCTATTACTCCGTTTTGAGCTACGGCTGCCATTATTGCCTTGATCATAGTTTGTTTCCTCTCAAAAATTCATCAATTGTCATGCGCTTCTTTCCCTGTACCTGTAATTCCTCCACATTGACTGCACCGTTACCCGTTTTTACCATTAGAAAATTTTTACCATCTGACCGGAAAGTGCCTGGGGTTCCATCGATATTCACTGAAGAAGGTGAAACCCGATATATTTTGTAGATCAGATTATTCCAGATGCTCCAGGCAGTTGGATATGGTGATAAGCCCCGAACAAAATTATATACTTTTTCAGTATCCCGGGACCAGTCAATTTGACAATCTTCTTTAAAAATCTTCGGCGCTGGTTTTAGTTTTAAAGTCTCTTTCTGGGTTTTTAATACATAATCATCGGCTTCAATGACTTCTACAGTCTTTAAAACAAGGTCAGCGCCCTTAAACATTAATCGCTCATATAAACTGCCGGCATCATCGTCAGAAGAAATAGGTTCTTTTTCCTGCAAAATAATATTTCCCGTATCTATTTCATGTCGAATAAAAAATGTAGTGACACCCGTTTCAGTTTCGCCATTGATAATGGCCCAGTTAATTGGAGCTGCGCCGCGATATTGCGGCAAAAGCGAGGCATGCAGATTGAATGTCCCATATTGAGGCATGGACCAAACCACTTCCGGCAGCATACGAAAGGCAACAACAACTAGTAAATTGGCTTGGTAACTTTTCAATTCTTCGACAAATGCGGGATCTTTTAGATTGGTGGGCTGAAGCACTGGGGTGCCATTTTTGATTGCTTCTTCCTTCACGGGCGAAAATGATAATTTTTGACCTCTGCCCTGCGGTTTGTCCGGCGCAGTGATCACCGCCACCACCTGATATCCATGTTGGATGATCTTCTGCAAGCTTGCCACCGCGAATTCCGGTGTGCCCATAAAAATTATTCGCAAATCCCTCATCACTGGTTTTCTGGTAATATTATTATGAATTTAATGCGTTTTTAGAATAAAACTAAATACGGGGCCCCAAGTTTGGTATTATTCAAAATCAGGATAAAGTAAATATTTATTTCGTTTTTGTTTGAATATCCCCAGGTCTTCCTGCCAGGTTGCCCGAATTGCCGCTTCACTCATGCCGGATATTATTTGTTGTTTTAGTTGATCATTTCCTGCCAGCGTATTGAAATAACTGGTAAAGAAATCCCCCTCATTTTGCCACTTTTTATAGAAGTTAATTAAAACCTCCAACGAGAAATGATTCAGTTCAGGAGCATTCCGAAGATCAACGCCAAAACACTTTTGCCCTTTCAACTTCGGATCTTTATCCATCCCTACAATGGGTTGAGGAGTAAATGTGAAATCTCCGAATACAGAGTCAGGATAGCCGATTACCTGAAACGGAAAATACGTGCCGCGACCAACACTCATCGCTGTACCTTCAAATAAACACAACGAGGGATATAAATTGACGGACTGGTCATTTGGCAAATTTGGAGAAGGGGGAATCGGCAGGGAATAATGTACATTGTGATCGTAATGTTCGACTGGCACCACCTGCAAATCGCATTGTACACCATTGGCCAGCCATCCTTCGCCATTGATCATCTTGGCCAGTTCCCCTAATGTCATTCCATAAACAACGGGTATGGGATTCAGTCCAACAAACGATTTGAACTGAGGATTGAGAACCGGACCATCTAAATAAAACCCATTGGGATTTGGCCTGTCCAACACAATCATCTTCTTGTTGTTTTCCGCACAAGCCTCCATCACATACTGCATGGTACTTATATAGGTATAGAAACGAGCACCAACATCCTGAATATCAAAAACCAACACATCCAGGGAATCTATCATTTCAGGTGTTGGTTTTTTGGTGCTTCCATACAACGAAATGATCGGTATACCAGTTTGTTGATCCACAGTGTTGGCGAATTGTTCTCCGGCATCTGTCTTACCGCGAAATCCATGTTCAGGTGCAAATATGGTGGCCACGTCAATTTGATGTTCTTTAAGGAAATCAACCAGGTGTTGCTCGCCGACCATGGAAGTATTATTGACAACAACACCAACTTTTTTGCCCTGTAGCAAAGGCAAATAGATCGCACTCCTTTCGGCGCCAACTTTTAAGGAAGATTCCACCTGATGATTTTCCCGATTCCCTGCATGGCAGGCCAAAAAAATAAAAACACTTAAAAATGTAATGCCCAAGATGATCCGTTTCATACTATATTTTTTATTTTGCAGTCAGAACGTCACATTCGGCTAAATTTAAAAATTATCTTGAACCTATCTTATTTTATATCGAAAAGAATCAGCAGCACCAAAACCAATACATTTTCTGGCATGATCCACAAAATTGCCATCGCCAGTATTGGAATAGGTTTAGGCATTATGATTGTTTCTTTCATCATTCTAAAAGGCTTTCAGGATAAAATCCAGGACAAAATGATCAGCTTCGGCGGTCATTTGGAAGTCACCAAATTCAACCTGAACCAATCCTACGAGGAAGAACCCATTTCCCGTTATTCCAAACTAGCACACAATTATAAAAAATATGACTTCATCACCCATGTGCAAACCTATGCCCACAAACCCGGACTGATGAAGGCGAATGACGAGGTACTTGGAATTTTGTTGAAAGGGGTTACGACCAATTTTGATATGAAACGCTTTAAACCAAACATGAAGGAGGGCGATTTCATTCATTTCAATGATTCTACCGATTCCAAGGATATGGTCATCAGTAGCCTAATCGCCTCTAAACTGAACCTCAAATTAGGTGATGATGCCATTGTTTTTTTTATTCAAAATCCAGTGCGTTTCCGAAAGCTTACGGTGACCGGGATCTATGAGACAGGCATGGAAGATTTTGATGAGAAAATGGTTCTCTGCGATCTTAAACTCATTCAGAAAATCAATAACTGGCCTGATTCACTGGTTGGCGGCTTTGAGATTTTTGTTGACAATTTCAACAGAATTGATCAATACCAGCAGAAGGTTTACGACATCGTAGATTATGATCAATATGTTGAGAAAATCAATGACAAATACGTTGAGATATTCGATTGGCTGTCCCTGCTCAACCGGAATGTGGTGATCTTCCTGAGTCTTACCTTATTCGTAGCGTGCTTCAACATGGTTTCAATCCTGTTGATCCTGATCATGGAACGTACCAATATGATTGGAACATTGAAAGCATTGGGTTCACCAAACAAGGTCATCAGGAAAATCTTTATTTACAACGGTATGTTGTTGATCTTGAAAGGCCTCTTGATTGGCAATATCATTGGTATTGGCTTTGGGCTTTTGCAGGAAAAATTCAAAATATTCCGTCTGGATGCAAAAACTTATTATATGGCTTTTGTGCCGATCAACTGGGATTGGGAAATCATTATTTTATTGAATATTCTCACTTTTGTGGTCGTGTCGATGGTACTGATCATCCCAACGCTGATCATCAGCAGAATGAATCCCATCAAATCAATCCGTTTTGATTAGGCCCGCTGATAGGTTTTAAAAAAACTGCGTAATTTCATGATCATCACACCAAAGAAGGCTTCACTGAAGATCCCGCTGGACATTTTGGAAACCCCAAGCGTCCTGTTGGTGAAGATGATTGGTATTTCTTTGATTTTAAAGCCAAATTTCCAGGTGATAAATTTCATTTCGATCTGAAAGGCATAACCGGTAAATTTAATTCTGTCGAGATCGATGGTTTCCAGCACTTTCCGCCGATAACATTTAAATCCTGCAGTAGAATCTTTGATGGGCATGCCCGTTACGACCTGTACGTATATACTGGCAAAATATGACATTAACACGCGACCCATGGGCCAATTCACAACATTTACTCCTGATGCATAGCGGGAACCCACCGCCAGATCGTAACCGCGATCATGACAAGCCCCGTACAATTTGATCAGGTCATTTGGATTGTGTGAAAAATCAGCATCCATCTCAAATATGTATTCATAACCATGTTCAAGCGCGAATTTAAACCCTTCAATATAGGCGGTACCCAGTCCCAATTTGCCTTCACGACAAATCAAATGGATATGCCCTTTGAAATGATGCTGGAGATCACGCACAATGCCAGCCGTGCCGTCCGGAGAATTGTCATCGATAACCAGTATGTGAAAATCCTTTTCTAAGGAAAGTATGGCCACAATAATAGACTTGATATTCTCTTTTTCGTTGTACGTTGGAATTATGATTAAACAGTCGCTCACCACTTATTAAAATAGATGTCCTATAAAACCCCGTAAAAATTGAAAAAAATTTCAAATCCAACGGTAGGATCATAAAAATATTATTGTTTTGCGAGAAATGAGAAATTTCATGATATTAAATTGTACTTGTGTACTTGTCCCATCAGCTATGAATAAATGCGTGTTTCTTGACCGGGATGGCGTGATCAATGAAGAAAGAGGTGACTACACTTACCGGCTGGAAGATTTTAAATTGATCTCCGGAGTCACTGAGGCAATAAAACTAATCAAAGAACTCGGATATTTGGCCATAGTCATAACCAATCAGGCGGGTATTACCAAAGGTGTTTATACCAGAGAACAAATGAATGCATGTCATGAATATATGATGGAAGCAACCGGCCATTTGATCGATGCGATTTATTATTCTCCTTATCATCCTGCTTTCAGCAATTCAATCAGTCGAAAACCCGATACTTTGATGATCGAAAAAGCGATGGCACGATTCAACATTGATCCGACGACATCCTGGTTTGCGGGCGACCGGGAAAGAGATATGGAATGCGGAAACGCAATGGATCTAAAAATCATTAAGATACAACATGATGCTGCTGAAGAGACCATTGCCCCAAACCGGGCGAACAATCTGTTGGAAGCCGTAAATATTTTCATAAGGCCCGAGGCAGGATTGATGACATGAGGTCAAAAAAGAAGTCAATGTACCAATAGATAAAATTATAAAAATGGTATAACCCCAATATTCCTTAGTGTACAATTTAAATTCCTCCCGATGCTTTATTGTTTTTATTTTACAATCTTTGCAATCCGAAAAAATTATGGCCTTTTAAAAGGAAAATCTTTAGGAATAATACCACATCGATGAATTTAGAACATCAATTGAAACAGGCGATTGCCGAGGCATTCAAAGCTAATTTCAACCATGAAATCAATCCTGCTGATCTTGCTTTACAACCAACCAATAAAGAATTTGAGGGCAACTACACCCTGGTGGTATTCCCCTTTCTGAAATTTTCAAGAAAAAAACCAGAGGATACGGCACAATCAATCGGTCAATATATCCAGGATCACACCGATCTTTTGGAAAAATTCAATGTTGTCAAAGGATTTTTGAATATGGTAATCAGTCATAATGCCTGGCTGGAAACTTTCAAAGCACTTGCAGAAGATGCAAATTATGGCGCATTGGATCCAAAAGACCAATTGGTCGTCATTGAATTTTCTTCCCCCAACACCAACAAACCACTTCATCTCGGTCACTTAAGAAATAATTTTCTTGGATTTTCTGTGGCCAGTATTTTAAATGCTGCCGGCTACGATGTTGTGAAAGTGAATCTGGTCAACGACCGTGGTATTCACATTTGCAAATCGATGCTGGCCTATCAGAAGTTTGGCCTAAATGAAACGCCCGAATCCGCAGGCATAAAGGGTGATCATCTCATCGGTAACTATTATGTGAAATTTGACCAGGAATACAAAAAACAAATAGAATCACTCATAAACCAGGGATTGTCCAAAGAAGAAGCAGCAAAGGAAGCCCCATTGATCAAAGAAGCCCAACAAATGCTCATTTCCTGGGAAAAAGGCGATCCTGAAGTCGTGGAGCTCTGGAAAAAAATGAATGGCTGGGTTTATGATGGTTTTGAAGAAACTTATCGCCGGATGGGCGTCGCTTTCGACAAAATTTATCATGAATCAGAAACATACCTGCTAGGAAAAGCCGTGGTACAGGAAGGACTGGAGAAAAAGCTATTTTTTACCAAAGACGACGGTTCGGTATGGGTTGATCTGGAGGATGAAGGCTTGGATCAAAAATTATTGCTTCGATCGGACGGAACTTCCGTATATATGACGCAGGACCTGGGAACTGCCGATCTTAAATTTCAAGATTACCGATGTGACAAATCCATTTATGTGGTTGGCAATGAACAGGACTATCACTTCGAAGTGCTGTTCACCATTCTCAAAAAACTACAGCGTACCTACAGCAATGGACTTTACCATCTGTCGTATGGCATGGTGGACCTCCCCAGTGGCAAGATGAAATCCAGAGAAGGGACTGTGGTTGATGCTGATGATCTGATGGATGAAATGGTGGAAACCGCCAGAAGGCACACTGAAGAACTGGGAAAAATTGAAGGGTTCGATGAGGAACAAGCCAGGGAATTATATGAAACACTTGCTTTGGGCGCCCTCAAATTTTATCTCCTGAAAGTAGACCCCAAAAAAAGGATGCTTTTCAATCCTGAAGAATCCATCCAGTTTCACGGTTATACGGGGCCATTTGTTCAATACACTTATGCACGCATTTCTGCCATCTTAAGAAAAGCCAATGAGATGGGAATAAATTATCGGGATGTAGAATTTAAAACCATTGGTCAGTTGCACGAATCAGAAATCACAGTGATCCAACTGCTCAATGGCTATAAAACCATGCTTCGCGATGCATCTGACAACTTTTCTCCATCGCAAGTGGCCCAATATGTTTTTGAATTGGCAAAGGAATATAATCGCTTTTATACTGAAGTTTCCATATTTGGTGAAAACCTGGAAACGCTAAGGAGATTCAGAATTTTGTTCTCATCCCAAGTCGCCAAAACAATTGAAAGCGCAATGGGTTTATTAGGAATCAAAGTTCCAGAAAGAATGTAATCACCATGAAACATGCACTTTTAACACTTCTTGCCACCGTATTAGTTGGTATCTCCGGATTCAGATTTCAAAATGAAATTCCAACATCCATTTATGATTTTAAAATGAAATCAATCGACGGCAAACTGGTTGATTTTTCGCAATACAAGGGTAAAAAAATCCTGATCGTAAACGTTGCATCCAAATGTGGTTTTACACCTCAATACGAAGATCTGGAAGCACTTTATAAAAAATATCCTGATAAATTAGTGATCCTCGGTTTTCCGGCCAACAACTTCGGCGGACAAGAACCTGGAACAAATGAAGAGATCAAACAGTTTTGCACTTCTAAATATGGAGTGACTTTCCCGATGTTTGAAAAGATTTCCGTGAAAGGTCTGGATATGGCACCTTTGTACCGGTGGTTGACCGATAAAAATTATAACGGCTGGAATACGGATGAGCCATCCTGGAATTTCTGCAAATATCTGATCAATGAAAAAGGGGAGCTGGTAAATTTTTTCCCTTCTAAAGTCAAGCCGTTATCAAAAGAACTCACTGACGCTATCAATTCATAAATAAGCGTTAAATTTGATTTTTTAATCTGAATGAGCGTTGAATAAATTCAAAACCTGGTTAGCTGCAGCGCGGCCGCGAACGCTGCCTTTGGCCTTGGCGAGTATTGGCTTGGGAAGCTTTTTGGCCACGTCCGACCATCAATTCAATTGGAACGTCCTGCTTTTCGCCGGGCTGACCACCATTTTTTTACAAGTTCTATCGAATCTAGCCAACGATTACGGCGACTCCATTCACGGCGCAGACCACGATCAACGCGGTGGTCCGATGCGTGCGGTACAATCGGGCAATATCAGTCTTAAAGCTATGAAAATCGCCATATCCGTTGTTGTGATCCTATCCTTGGTCAGTGGTTTATGGCTACTCAAAATATCCATTGGTTTTTCAGGGGCCATATTCGTGGTATTCATATCGGTTGGCATCTTGGCCATTTTAGCAGCAATACGTTATACCAATGGTAAAAAACCTTACGGATATGCCGGATTTGGTGATGTGGCAGTTCTGCTCTTTTTTGGACTCGTTGGTGTACTCGGCACCTATTACCTGCATACCGGAAACTTCAAGTGGACTTATATTTTACCGGCATTAAGTTGCGGACTCTTGGCGACAGCTGTTTTAAATGTCAATAATATCCGTGATATTGAATCGGATCACCATGCCGGTAAAAAGTCAATTCCTGTACGTTTGGGTCGAAAAAATGCAGTCGTTTATCATTGGTGTCTGCTAGGGTTTGCATTTCTTTTAGCCTTGATCTTCGTGCTGATTAATTACAATTCTCCAGTCCAATTTCTTTTTGCAATCAGCCTGCCTTTTTTAGTAAAAAACGGTATGGCTGTAACCCATAAAAAGAATCCTGCTGAGCTCGATCCTTATCTCAGGCAGATGGCACTTTCCACCCTGATCTTCATACTCACTTTCGGAATTGGTTTGATTTTATAACATTTCAAAAAATATCTTACGGGTTCCGTTTTAAAGCTTAGATTAACGTGAATCATGAAACTATTCCAATTTCAATTTTGTTGTCAAAATAATGGGGATTCTACGCGATTACGCGATGTATGAAGATTGTTAATGAACAAATTCTTAACTAAATTTGATCAAAATTCAATAAACCTTGAATACAAAAAAGAACATTAAAATTCCATGTTCTCTGTGTGCGGGTAGAGAACAATCTATGTTTAGCGATTTATCAAAGGACGATATTGAAACAATATCTTTACACAAGACCTGCATCAGATATAAAAAGGGGCAAACGCTTTTTTATGAAGGCACCCGGCCGATGGGATTATTTTGTATCAACTCCGGTAAAGTGAAAGTTTACAAAATAAGTTCTGAAGGGAAAGAACAAATCTTAAAACTTTCAAAGACCGGAGATTTCCTGGGTTACCGTGCGCTGATCAGCGAAGAATTTTATAATTCATCAGCCACCGTTATCGAAGAAGCTGCTATTTGTTATATTCCTAAAACTGATTTTCTGCAAATTTTAAACGCCAATCCGAATTTTTTCAGGAAAATGGCACAAAAAGTTGCACACGAATTGGGCATGATGGAGCAAAAATTGGTGACCATAGCTCAAAAATCAGTGCGTGAAAGACTGGCAGCCACATTGTTAATGTTGAAAGAAACCTATGGCATGGAGGGTGGAGACAGCGACTTGATTGACATAGCCCTTTCGCGTGAAGATCTGGCCAACATTATTGGAACAGCAACTGAAACCGTCATTCGACTCTTATCCGAATTTAAAAGCCAGGAATTAATTTCTCTGCAGGGCAAAAAAATTAAGGTGTTGAACGCCAAGGGATTGGTCAGGGAAGCTGATTTTTACGGGCGCTAATTCACCTGGTATTACCCACTTTACAATTCTTCAAAACTTCGCCATCGTGGTGAAATATGACCATTGTCATTTTTTACAATGACCGCCATCATTCCAAAATAACTTTTTATTATCCTTTTTTGTATCTATAATGTAAGGGATTTCTCTCATTATTTTCAATGAAAACGTATTGACATTCAGCCTGTAGCCATGAAACGGATAATAGTCCCCACTGATTTTTCCGAACAAGCCTCCTATGCATTTGACCTCGCTTGTCAAATTGCAGAAGCCAGCGGCGCTGATATTATTGCGCTGCATGTACTTGATTACACCGGTCTGTTTGATTTCAGCATTGGAAATGGTGCCTATCCAGTGATGGGCGGACCAGCCAGCATAGGGTACGACGAAAAATTCATTGAATCTCTGCACAGCCAGGCGGAAGAAAAATTACAGGCTTTTATTGAGCGTTATCAGGGTGGGAAAATTACGATTGAAAAGAAAGTGAAACTGGGCAGTGCTTTTCATTTTATCACAGAAGAAATAAACCAGGAAAAAACTGATCTGGTCGTTATTGGATCTAAAGGTGCCGGAGGGTTGGAAGAAGCGCTTATTGGTTCCAATACTGAAAAAGTGGTCCGGCATTCGAAAAGTCCGGTGCTCACCGTAAAGGCACCAACCGAACTTAAAGCCATCAGTGATATTGCCTTTGCTTCCAATTTTTCTGATGATGAAGCTCATGTGGGTGAAGACCTCAAAAAATTACAGGAAGTATTTAGTTCAAAGTTGCACCTTGTGCGCATTAACACCCCCAATAATTTTGAAACAACCAGGAAAACCCTGCATTTGATCAATGAATTTATCCGGGAGAATGAACTCAGGAATTATACGGTGAATATTTTTAATGATAAAATTGAGGAGGACGGAATTATTTATTTTGCACAGGATATAGATGCCGATCTGATAGCGCTGGCCACCCACGGTCGAACGGGATTGTTGCATCTGTTGAGCGGAAGTATCGCTGAGGAAGTGGTCAACCATGCCAAACGGCCCGTTTGGACTTTCAGGCTAAAGCATAAATAATTTTAACTGACTTTGCGTCCACCAATCTTATGCGTTGATAAAATTTTATACGAGTGAAAGGAAAAATGGCCAAATTTCTTGTTGCATTAAACGACGACCCGAAATTCAATAAAAATTTATTTCAGGTAGCCAATCAGTTATTCAGTCAATTAAGCCAACATTTGTTTGTAGGGTTACTCGTAAAGGACTTCTCCTTCATATCTACCATTAGCAATTATATCGGAGAACCTGTATTGGCTGATTTTTTACCCTACGGCAGCGATTTGCTCACAGAAGAAGATCAGAAAAAAGCGGAGATCATTAGCGCTTTTGAGCAAAATGCAGAACAAAACAATGTGCGCTACACAATCAACAATGATTTCAGATTAACGGCTCATGAAGTCATCAAACAAACTACTTACTCTGATCTGCTCATTTTGAACTATCGTATATTCTACAACTATGTCACAAAGCAACCAGACACCACATTACTCTACCAATTGCTGAAAGGAAGCAGGTGCCCGGTGCTCATCATCCCTCCCAACCTCAAGCAAATTGACAATATCATCTTTACTTATGATGGCAAGGAATCTTCTGTATTCGCCATCAAATCTTTTAATAATTTATTTACGGGAAGCATAAAAGAGAAATTAGTTTCCGTATTGACGGTAGTACCGGACGCCGAGGAAGAAATTAAAAATGAGAAATTCTTGCTCGATCTGGTAAAACAACATTACAGCAACGTAGGCTTGCAACTTCTCACCGGTAGTAATATTTCCAATGAAATCAGTAACTTTGCCGAAAGTATTCAAAATCCGATTGTGGTGATGGGGGCTTACGGAAGAAGTCATATTTCAAACCTTTTCCTGCCAAGTGTTGCCAGAAATATCCTTAAAAAATCGAGCATCCCTTTATTCATCGCCCATCGGTAAATTAATCAGTTGAATGAGTAAAAAGGCAAAAAAAGACAACAGGTCTGGTATTATATATTCAACAGACCCACATTTTGATTACGAAACTACCAATCAATTATTCACGCCCACTTTACCGGCAAACAAGCAGAATTTGAATTTGAGAATAGAAAAAAAAGGGCGTGGCGGAAAAACAGCCACGATCATAAGTGGTTTTGTCGGATCAGCTACCGATCTTAAAAAACTGAGTAAAATGCTCAAGACGAAATGTGGTGCCGGTGGTAGTGAAAAAGACCGGGAAATCATTATTCAGGGAGATCTGAAAGAAAAAATTAATACAATCCTTTCAGAAGCCGGATATCATGTCAAAAGGTAGTTACCGGTTACAATATTGCCGGATGAGCGTATCAGCTTCTGTATAACCAAGTTTTTGAGCCTGTTTGAGATAAAGGCATGCTGCTTCTGTGCTGTCTCTCAATAAACTGATCTGTCCCAGGAAATAATAAGCCGGTGAGAAATCTCCATTAAGTTGAACGCATTTTTTCATAGTACGATCGGCTGCCTGCAGACTATCAAGCATCATCAGGGCACGTGATTTATTGAAATAAACGAGATAATTGTCAACATCCAGCTTTTCTGCCATTTCCAGATCATCGAGTGCATTATGAAATTGATGCATTAAAATAAGCACATTGGCCCGATTTATATAAATATCCGATTCATTCGCTTTAATTTCCAAAGCCTTGGTAAAATCACGATATGCCGCACCCACATTATCCAGTTTATAATAGGCAGTACCGCGGTTGTAAAAAGGCTTGTAATTGGTACTATCCAGCGCTATAGCACGATCATAATTGCCAATGGCCCCGGCATATTGACCAAGTTCAAATTGGGCAATACCTCGCATATTATAAACATCAGGATTCACAACATCTTCATCACTGAGCACTTTCAGTCTGGAAAGTGCCAGTTCATATTGACCGCTATCCAGGGCGTTTCGGGCTTCATTAATAATTTTTTCCGGAGCGGGACTACAAGAAAGTGCTGCGATCCCCAGCATGAGATAGTTCACCCATAAAAAGTATTTCAAAAAATAGTTTTGTCGATCACCCATTGTATTTCATGTTGCCTGTATTCTTCTTTCTCTTATTACTATGGTCCGGCTCACAAAATCAATCATTGATTGATGTAAATTAACTTTTTTGCGCGTTGTTTATTGCTGTATTCCACCCGGCAGATATACGGGCCAGATGCCATCTTCACGCCCGCATTATTGGTGCCATCCCAGGTTACAGAATTTTGACCTTTGAATAAATGTGCCCACATTAGCGTTTTCACAAGCTGGCCGGTTGCATTGTAAATTTGAATTCTAACCGGGCCGTCTGCGGGAATATAGAATGGCATGGTGATTTTGTCTGAAAAAGGATTAGGATAAGCGTTAGAAACTGCAAAATCAGGCGCTGGAATTTCAGGCATTATTGGAACGATATCATTCAATCTTGTGGTAAAAACACCATTACCGTGTGTTGCGGCAACAATGAGATTATCGCTGGTTCGGTATCGAATCATTGAAACTACCGCGTGGCCAATCAGATCAGCCGCTTCCTGCGTCCAGATCGTGTTATCGCCATTCAGATCCTCACAAGAATACAAGCCGGTGCTGGTGCCCGCTAAATACAGGTTTTTACCAGAAGTTAAGGGAATGATATCCATCCAACGCACGGAAGGGCCGCTACCGGAACCATCCGGATGTTCCTCCAGGTTGCCACTTACTGACTGGAAACTCGCCCCTCCATCGTAAGAATTGAAAATACTGATCACATTATAATTGGAAAATACCACCATGAGATGATCGGCATTTTGGGGGCTTACAGCGATACAATTAACAAATCCATCGGCCGGAAACTGACCCAAACCAATTTCATTCACTTCGTAATTTATAGATCGTGCGTTGTTGATTTTATATAATTTGCCCGTACTGGTTCCGAAATACACAATTTCACCAGGATTACTAGATATACTAATTGCGCTGATCTGACCCTTTGCGATAGCAGTTTTTTCCAGAGATACCCAATTCACCGACGTTTTATTGTTGTTGAAAATTGGTATCTGAGCGAGATTATCATTTCTCCAGATCTTATCGCCGCCCGCCAGAAACATCACATTCTGATTGCCAGGATCGAGTACAAATGGATTGATAAACAAATATTCCTGATTGGATTTCTCACCGGCATCAAATGGATCAACACGGGTAAATGAGGTGTATTGAAGATTGTTGTCAAAGGTCAGGCGTAAAATTCGGCTACTCTGTGTGGAGGCGTATATATATTGTGCATCTTTGGCAATGGCACAAAAACCTCCGTCACCATTGACAATACTTTTCCAAAAGTTTTGCAAATCTGTTGAATTCACCGCATATACTCCATTGTCCATTAATCCGCCAAAAATATATCCTTTTTTACCAGCAACATCCAAAGCCACTGTGTAAAACTGTGCAGTAATGTAACCGTTGTTCAGGGGGCGCCAAGATACTTTGGCAGCCATGGCATTTTCAGTTATAAAAACGCCCCCATCATTGCCGGTAAGCATTTTTTTGGGATTCGAAGGATAGAAAACAAAAGCGTGCTGGTCCACAAAATGATTGGGGTATTTATCCACAGTATTGGTGGTATCGTAACCACCGATCCATTGGATATTGTTCTGTGTTGAAAAGCCATCAGTAGATCGGTAAACATTAGTACCGCCGAGAAAGACAACATTTTCATTGTCGGGATGTACTTTAATAACCATATCGTATGAACCCTGTGTGTCGTAATCTCCCACCTGACCGCCAAATTCAGGAAGATTTTCACTGAGATTAGTCCACCTGCCGCCAGCACCGGTGCCATTACCAGAAATATAATTGTATTTCCAGATCATTTCCTGGTCGGCATCTGCTACGAAATAAACCACATCGGGATTGGATGGCGAAGCACCAATAACCGTACGGGAAAACTTGTCTGGCCAATTGGCAGGAGTAATATTGACCCAATTAACACCATCAGCAGAACGGTAGATGCCATGGGTCAAACTGCTGCCATTTATGCCATTTTGACTTAGTGTTGCATAAAAAGCCCCACTATAGGTAATAGCAATGTCAGTGAAACTTGAAATTCGCCCATTCGTTATCGATTGATTGGGGTCATTGTTCAAGGTGGGCCCCAAAACTGCCTGCCAGGAACTGCCCCCATCGATTGATCTGAAAATGGAACCAACAGTTGCAGCGTACACTTCATCCTGACTGTTGGCAAACGGGTTGGTAATAACATTCCAGATATATTGAAACTGACTTCCAAAAATATTTGGTGGGGCCAGTGCTGTGGAAGGCAAAAGTGTCCAATGCTTACCCCCATCATTAGATTTAAATATCCCATCTCCCCGGTAAGCCGCATCAGATTTGCTGGCTGAATTGCCAATAATTTCACCTGTACCGTAATACCAAATGTTTTGTTTGCCCGCCCTGGTATCTTGAGCAATACAGGTTACACTATGCAAACTTAACGGGCTTGTAACCATAGACCAGTGATCTCCACTATCTTCACTGCGCCACATGCCTCCGGAAACGCCACCGGCGATAATCACATTCTCGTTGGAGATATCAAGGGCTAAAGCCCTGGTGCGACCCCCTACATTGTAGGGACCGCTGGATTGCCAGACCCCTACATCATTGATCTGCGATCTTCGTAGTTGTTGGCTGATATTGTATTTTTTTGGCAATCGGGCGGCAAAAGCCACTTCCTGTTTTCTTATATCCGATGGGATGGTGCCCGTGGCAGGATCTGCCAACATTTTCACCTCATAAGCCAGGCGTGATTCCGGGTCATCTTCCTCACCTTCTTCGGATTCCTGAGAAGGAATCACCAAAGAATCAGGAATAGAATATACCGGAGCCTGTAAATCCTGTTTACCTTTTGATATAAAAAAGAAAATGGCGCCTGCCGACACAAGCACCAACAATATGAAAATCAGTTTAAATTTCAATATTCAAATAGTTGTGTCAATCGTTGCTGATGACTATGTTCACCTTATTGACTTTGCCTTTCTGCAGCGTATTCGTTTTTTCTCCACCTCCATAATTGCTCATGTCACCTTTTTTGGCTTCCACATAATAGGACTTGGTTTCCAGGTCTTTAAAAACAATTCGCCCTCTATCATCGGTCAATTCCGGACCAGCAACTGCATTTTCCCCGTTCTCATAATCATCCGAATTGGCATAAAGTGTTACTTGTGCTTTTTCAACAGGATTCCCTAATTTATTCAAGACTGTCACGCGTAATGCTGTTGGGAATAATTGATGATTATTGGTGGTAAAGGATAAACTGGCTAGTCCTCCTATAAGCAATAGTAATGCAAAAAATCGTCTCATAATGTTTTTGTCTTTTTTTCTGGGTTTGAAATGATTAATGCCCGAAGTAAATCATTTTGTCGGCAACACTCAAGTAGTTGGTTCTTTGTTTAATTACATTGTACATAAAATCGTGTCATTCTTTTTTACGTTGTACGCCAAAGTATTGATCGTCTTTCTTTCCATCATAATCCCAGTCTACCATATTTCGAAATTCTGCGCGATTTCCGTCAACAAATACCTGGTATTTGTAGTAGTTGCTGCGGTCCTTCATAATCAGCGTGTCACCATCCATATACCAAATCCCCGACGGATTATAAATCAAGGAATCGAAAGAATTTCGGTATTCAGTAAAATAAGTGCCATCGGCTTTTATTACTGTTGTGATCGGTCTGATATTCATTTTCTGGTTCCAGTTATCTTCGGTGACATCCACCATAAAGGATGTATCGGTATTATTGAAGGTGTGAACAAAAACGCGCATAGAAACATTGGTCCATTCTCCAATGATGCTTTTTTCCAGATCGTCCATATAATTCGTTTCACCGACGCTGTCTTCCTGGTCCACAGAGTTTTGACTGGCTTTATTTACCTGCCGGTTTTCACGTGCACCACGTCCGCATGAATACTGCATCAAAATGATGCAAGTCAACAGGAAACATAGTAATTGCTCAATGGAAAGTGTATTCATCCTGACAGCCACTTGAAATGCTATATTTTCATTTGGTCAAAATACAAAAAAGGTCCAGACTTTCATCCGCATTTTCGGAAACCAAATAATCTTCATGGGTTATGCCTGTCACCAGCGAATTATCACCGGTACGTAGCTTATTTCGATTTAAGCGATTGAGTATTTCATAAGGAATCCTGAGCCATGATGCCGGCAATTTATACTGAAGATCAAAAATATCCCAGCGTGTTATTTTTTCTACCGATGCCTTATTCTGCTCGTAATATTGCATCACCTTTTCATTACCCGTGATGCCTTTCATTTCTGTGGTATCGAAGATCTGCCGTGCAAGTTGATCCAATTCCAGTGCGGTATATTCCCGGATGTGCCAGGGATTTCTTGTCAAAGTCATTTTCCGGTTTGGAGTGGTCAGATAGGCTTTACCACCAGGTTTTAGCACCCGATAAATCTCATCGAGGAAAAAATAATCATCTTGAATGTGTTCTATCACCTGAAAACTGACCAACATATCAAACGCGTCATCTTCCAGCCCTTCAAAGGGAGGCACAACTGCCTGGTGAAACTGGTATAGCGGGTATCTGTTCTTAAGTTTTTCAATAACCGTTTCAATTTTATCAAGGCCGGTAAACGAAGTTGCCTCAGGCGCAAGCAATTGCACTCCCCTGCCTTCTCCGCATCCAACTTCCAAAACATCTCCATGCACAAATTCTACACATTCAAAATATGGTTTCAGCAGACGTTGATGTATCGGATTATCCGATACAATTACTTCTGAAGCAATCTCCGTGGTATAAATGGGCATTTTTTTCGTTATTTACAAAACGTGCTCAAATTAAATTAATTTTGTATGAATTGTCGGTTGATTTGGATTTTGTTTGGTAATTTAAAAATATCATTCCATCCTATGAAGAAGAACACCAAAGTCTTCATTTTCTTATTAATTATTTCAATTTATGGAGTCACCTCTGCTATGGCCCAGGAGGAATTTTCCAGTAAAAATGTCGCCTATTGGTATGATATACATAGCAATGTTCTCATCAATCATAAAGCCATCTTTCAAAAAGATTCCATCGTTATTTATTTATCGTTAACATTCAATCAGGAAGAAAATCCGGTTGAAAACTATCGATTATATTATAAGGTTACCAAGGGATACGACAATCTGTCAAAAACGGATCAGGCCGATTCATTACATTGGAGTGAAAAACTTATCGGAAAGACTGGCAATCAATATTACCTGCGCTTTGCAGTTTCAAAAGCCAGCGATGACCGCGTGATCGTTCTTGAATTGATCCGTAAATCGCCCATCAGAATATATTATTACGATATCAACATTGACGAAAATGCCAATTATTCCAATGATGGCTTGCTGTTAGTGAATGCCAGCACAAATCTTCCCATCATCAAAAGTTATCTCAACACTGGAATTCCAATAAAAATAAATTCAGAAACAGATCCGGCATCCAACATTTTTGGCTATTACTACGATCGCGATTTTGAAGAGGCCATCCCTCCCATGATCACCGAAGAACGACCTGTCGGTAAAAATTTAACGGTGGATTCCACCTTTGTCTTCACGACCGATCAAACACTTTCATTAACAAAACAGGGATTATATTTTTTCCAGCGCGATACTGCAAGCCTCAATGGAATTGCCATTCGAATCGAAAACGAATACTATCCGTTGTGCCGGACAATGTCGGAAGTATTGCCTCCGCTTATTTATATTTCAACACAGGAGGAAACCCAGGCTATAAGAAATGCCCCTGATCCCAGAGCAGCCTTTGAAAAGTACTGGCTGGAATTGACGCTCAATGAATCAAAGGCAAAAGCAACCATTAAAAATTATTATGACCAAGTAGAAAGTGCCAATTTCTTGTTCACCAACTACAAAGAAGGATGGAAGACTGATATGGGAATGATCTACATTATTTATGGCAATCCCGATGAAGTATACAAAAATGAAGAAACCATAGAATGGGTATATAATCGTGACATTACATTGCCCATTATCCGCTTTTCATTTATCAAAGTAAAAAATATCTTTTCCACCGATCATTACACATTGTTGCGCAAGAAAAATTACGATCGCCATTGGTTCCGTTCCGTCGAATTGTGGAGGGAAGGCAAAAAATAACAAATGATGAAGTCCAATTATGTTAAATCGTCAGCCAAAGACTACATCTTTGGGACCCGGGTAGTGATCGAGGCCATTCAGGCAGGTAAAGAAATTGAAAAGGTCTTAATCCAGAACACCGCGAACAATGAGTTAGTCACCGAATTGATGCAATTGGTGAAACATCATCAAATTCCCTATACAAAAGTGCCTCTGGAAAAACTCAATCGTATTACCAGAAAAAATCATCAGGGAATTATATGTTTTTTATCACCGATCCAGTATGCTTCACTCGATCATATTCTCGACAGTTGTTTCAACCGTGGCAAAGATCCGCTGATTGTCATTCTCGACCGTATCACTGATGTTCGCAATTTCGGAGCAATTGCCCGTACGCTCGAAGCCGCGGGAGCAGATGCCCTGGTGATCCAAAATAAAGGGAATGCCATGATCACTGGCGATGCACTGAAAACTTCGGCTGGCGCCTTGAACCATCTGCCCGTTTGTCGTGAAAGCAACCTGACGTCGGCTATACGTCATATCAAAAACAGTGGGCTAAGGGTTGTGGCCTGTACTGAAAAAACCGATACTATTATCTACAATACTGATCTCAAGGGCCCTTTGGCTATAGTGTTGGGTTCTGAAGAAGATGGCATTTCAACAGAAATACTTCAATTGGCTGATCAAAAAGCAAAAATCCCGATGCTGGGAAAAATCGCATCTTTGAATGTTTCAGTGTCTACGGCGGTAATATTATATGAGGCTGTCAGGCAAAATAATCACGCCTAAAGGTATTTGTCCCCTTTTTCATTTTTTACATCGTTCACGAAACTTCTGAATTGCTTTTCATCGTCTTTATTACAAATCAGGAGAACATCTCCACAATCAGCTACCAGATAATCCTGTAATCCCTGAATAACCACAAGTTTTTCTTTGGATGCCCGAATGATGCAATTATTACTATTATAAATCAAAGCGTTGCCATCCACTACGTTGTTGTCCTCATCCTTCTTTTGGATTTCATGGAGTGAACTCCAGGAACCCAGATCTGACCAACCAAATTCCGCCGGTATCACATAAACGTTGTCCGCTTTTTCCATAACACCAAAATCAATGGAAATACCTTTGGTTCGGGCGTAAGCCCACTCGATTTTGGGCATTTCATCTTCGGTAAAATAAGCATCATTCAGGCTGCTGAACGTTTCTGAGATATCAGGCAAAAATTTTTCAAATGCTTTGATGATGGTGTCAACTTTCCAGATGAAAATTCCGGCGTTCCACACAAATTCTCCACTTTCAAAGAAAGTTTGAGCCAGTTCCAAATGGGGTTTTTCCGTAAAGGTTTTAACTTTTTTGACTTCGCCTTTGGTTTCCTCGTGAAATTGTATGTAACCATAGCCGGTTTCAGGCCTGGTTGGTTTGATACCAATAGTGAGCAATTTATCATCATCCGCAGCGGAAATCGCAGTTTTAACAACGTTAATAAAAGCATTCTCCATAAAGATGGCATGGTCGGAAGGGGTTACAATCAAAACGGCGTCCGGGTTTTTTTGTCTGATCTTATAACTCGCATAGGCTATGCAGGGAGCGGTATTGCGCCTGTCTGGTTCTAATAATATTTGGTCATTTGCCATCTCGGGCAATTGTTCCTTGATCAGATCTTCATATCGATCATTGGATACCACATATATATTTTCTTTGGGGCAAATTTGCGTAAATCGATGAAAAGTAAGCTGAATTAACGTTTTACCCACTCCAAGAACATCGAGAAATTGTTTGGGATAAGCATATCGGCTGTATGGCCAAAACCGGCTACCGATGCCCCCTGCCATAATAATAACAAAATTATTTTTATTCATGAATATAGATTTTGCTGGTGTTTGTATAATACGAAATATGTAGGCTTATAACAATGAAATACATGCAAATTATCCTTAAATATGAATGTCTCTTTAAGAAAAAGAACCTAAATTTGCAATTGACGAAATTTAATAATTACAGGGCTAACCTTCTTCGGCAATAATAAGATAGTTAAACAAGATTCGGAAGAAAAATCAACCTTTTTCCCGAATTTGTTCGTTTCAAAGAAAGTTGAGTGAGTCTGATATATGGATGGATTACATATCAACTTTTTTTCTAATATTTATTAAATTCCATTGTTTTTTACTGACATAAAAATACCTTTCATACTATTTATGGTTTGAATGTTTTAAGAGGGACGAAAATTGGACAAGTTAAAAGAAACTTTAAAGGAGGTTTTTGGCTATACACAGTTCAGGGGTAACCAGGAACAAATTATAAGGAATATTTTAGCGGATAAGAATACCTTAGTAATCATGCCAACCGGCGCAGGTAAATCTCTATGCTATCAGTTACCTGCTATAATCAAAGATGGAACAGCGATCGTTATATCTCCTTTGATTGCGTTGATGAAAAATCAGGTCGATCAACTAAATGCTTTTGGACTGAATGCGAAATTTATGAATTCTACCCTCACCAAAGCGGAGATTACGCGGGTTAAGAAAGAAACATTGTCCGGGGAAATAAAATTACTCTATGTTGCACCAGAATCATTAACCAAAGACGAATACGTTGATTTTCTAAAAAAGGCCAAAATCAATTTCGTGGCTGTTGATGAAGCACACTGCATCTCTGAATGGGGACACGACTTCAGGCCAGAATACAGGAGAATCCGATCGATTATCGCTCAATTGGGAAATCTGCCGATCATTGCTCTGACTGCAACCGCCACTCCAAAAGTACAGTTGGATATCAAGCGCAATCTGCAAATGGAAACTGCAGATGTATTCATTTCTTCATTCAACAGACCCAACCTGTATTATGAAGTGAGACCAAAGGTCCACGCCAAAAAGCAACTGATAAAATTTATCCGCGACCATAAAGGAAAATCAGGCATTATTTATTGTTTAAGCCGTAAAAAGGTTGAAGAAATTGCTGAATTGCTGATTGTAAATGACATCAAGGCCGCACCCTATCATGCCGGTCTGGATTCCTCGGTACGTATCAAGAATCAGGATGATTTTCTAAATGAAGAAGTAGATGTCATCGTGGCAACCATTGCTTTCGGAATGGGAATTGACAAACCGGATGTGCGTTTTGTGATCCATTATGACACGCCAAAGTCCCTGGAGGGTTATTATCAGGAAACCGGACGCGCTGGCAGAGACGGACTGGAAGGAAACTGTCTGCTGTTTTACCGCTACAAAGACATTCTCAAGCTGGAAAAGTTTCAGAAAGACAAAACTGTGATGGAGCGGGAGAATGCAAAAATATTATTGGATGAAATGGCAGCTTATGCCGAATCTTCTATTTGTCGCCGGAAGCAATTGTTGCACTACTTTGGCGAATTATACAATGGCAAGGAATGCGGCAAATCAATGTGGTGTGATATATGTAAATATCCCCCTGAAAAATATGAAGGAGAAGAATATGTAACAACTGTGCTGGAAGCCACTGAACAAACCGGTGAACGTTTTGGTCTAAAACACCTCGTTGACGTGATTCTTGGCAACGAAAACCAGTATGTAAAAAGTTACGGTCACAACAAACTGGATATTTTTGGCAGTGGTGCTGAAGAATCGGAGGATTTCTGGAGTTCCATAGTCCGGCAAACACTTATGCACCACTTACTGGAAAAAGATCTGGAAAATATTGGCGTTTTAAAACTTTCGGAAAAAGGGAAGAAATTCCTTAAACATCCGCAACCCATTATGCTGGTCAAAGACAAAGATTTTGAAAAATTGATTGAAGAGGAAGATAATGAACCCAAAATCAATGCCAAAGCCTATGAT
The DNA here is from genome assembly GCA_963711495.1 of uncultured Cytophagales bacterium. GTDB lineage: Bacteria > Bacteroidota > Bacteroidia > Cytophagales > Cyclobacteriaceae > CAVQEK01. Next base: position 1,212,571 of record CAVQEK010000013.1, on the reverse strand, counting down.
GAGACCTTATTTGAAATCCTGAAGAAATTGCGAAAAGATGTAGCCAGACAGAAAGGATTACCTCCGTATGTGATTTTTCAGGACCCTTCACTGGAAGAAATGGCGACCGTCTATCCAACCACCAAAGAAGAACTAGCCAAGATCAATGGGGTAGGCATGGGTAAAATTGTCAAATTCGGAAAACCATTCCTTGACGCTATCCAACAATTTGTGGATGAAAATGAGATTATTACCGCCACCGATGTGGTGGTCAAATCGGCCGTTAATAAATCAAAAACAAAAATCTTCATTATTCAACAGATTGACCGTAAGGTAGATCTCCAGGAAATTGCCGAGGCTAAAGGCCTGAGTTATTCTGAGTTGATCGATGAGATTGAAAATATATGTTTTTCAGGGACAAAACTCAATCTCGATTATTACATTGACAACATCATGGACAAAGATCGCCAGGAGGAAGTTTTTGATTATTTTATGAATGCCCATTCAGATAAAATTGATGATGCTCTGGATGAATTGGGTGAAGAAGATTACGACGAGGAAGATTTGCGATTGATGCGTGTAAAATTTGTGTCTGATTTTGGCAATTAATTTTTTTTGTCAATTTGTAGTTTTTAATTCCAATGGGACTTAAACGTTAAATAATCGTCGTAAATCCAGTATTCAACAGGATGCGAATTATCCGTTTTGGTTTCAGTTTAATGAACGATTTTCATGAACATACTTATTATAGGATCCGGAGGGCGTGAACATACCATTGCCTGGAAAATACGTCAAAGTAAGCGATGCAGAGGCCTCTTTTTGGCTCCGGGAAATGCAGGCACAAGTCATGTTGCACAAAACACTCCTCTTGACATCAATGATTTTGCAGGGATCGCTAAGTTTATCAAAGATGAACGGATCGACATGTTGGTGGTAGGCCCTGAAGCCCCATTGGTGGCGGGCATCAGAGATTACCTGGAAAAAGATGGATCTTTCAACCAACTGAAAATTATTGGCCCCGGCAAACTTGGCGCCCAATTGGAAGGCAGTAAGGATTTTGCCAAACAATTCATGCAAAGACACCACATCCCTGCAGCGGCCTCCCAATCATTTATCAGTTCGGAGATTGAAGAAGCTAAACAATATCTGAAAAATCACCCGCTTCCCATTGTTTTAAAAGCAGATGGTCTGGCTGCTGGAAAGGGTGTCATCATTTGTAGTGATCACCAGCAGGCTACAAAAGTTCTGGAAGAGATGCTACTTCACAAAATGTTCGGAGCTGCCAGTGCCAAAGTAGTCATTGAAGAATTCCTGGAAGGAATTGAGCTATCGGTCTTTGTGCTCACTGACGGCAAAAATTATAAAATATTGCCCGAAGCAAAAGATTACAAACCCATTGGTGAAAACAATACCGGCCCCAATACTGGTGGCATGGGCAGTGTTTCGCCAGTCAGTTTCGCACAAGGTGATTTTATGAACAAGGTAGAGGAACAAATTATCAAACCAACAATAATCGGCTTGCATAAAGACGATATTGATTTCAATGGCTTTATTTTCTTGGGATTGATGAATGTTATGGGCAACCCATACGTCATTGAATATAACGTGCGCCTGGGAGACCCGGAAACACAGGTAGTGTTACCCAGGATCAAAAATGACCTGGTGGACCTGTTGGAGGCAACAGCCAATGGCACACTGGGAGATATAAATCTTGAGATCGATGACAGAATTGCAACCACCGTAGTGATGGTTTCAGGTGGCTATCCTGGCCATTACAACAAAGGAGACATCATCACAGGACTTGACTATACCCATACCGATACGATCATCTTCCACGCGGGCACTCAGCGCCGGGATGGCAAAACAGTGACCCATGGAGGCCGGGTTTTAGCGATTACAGGACTCGGATCGACGATGCCGGATGCCCTAAAAAAATCTTATGATGGCGTGGGTCATGTTACCTGGAAAGATGTCTATTTTCGGAAAGATATTGGACAAGATCTCCTGGCATTGCAATAAATCCTTTCCTTGTTTATATTTTATTCATTAATTTACCAAATTCTAATTTGACACTTTAAATACGGAATGTGATGACGGCATGTAGCTCTTGCAATACCAATTCGAACACTTCGACCGCTCCTGGTTGTAAAAATAACGGTACTTGTGGTACTGATGGATGTAATAAACTCAACAGTTTCGACTGGCTGGCGGATATGGTCCTGCCCACCGGTGATCACTTCGACATTGTTGAAGTAAGGTTCAAAAATGGCAGAAAAGAATTTTTCCGCAACATCAATCACTTAACCCTTTTCAATGGTGATCCTGTAATTGTGGATGTGCCCAATGGCCATCATTTGGCCCATGTCTCCCTCCAGGGTGAGCTTGTACGGCTACAAATGATGAAGAAAAAGGTAGAGGACGATGATAACATCCGCGTGATATACCGGATTGCCAACCAGAAAGATATCAGCAAATACGAAGAAGTACGAAATAAGGAGTCGACTACTTTGTACCGCACCAGGGAAATCATCAATCAATTAGGCCTTAGCATGAAATTGACAGATATTGAATTTCAGGCTGACGGCACCAAAGCCACCTTCTATTATTCTGCGGACGATCGTGTGGATTTTAGAGAATTGATCAAAATTTTGGCCGGTGAGTTTAAAGTACGTATAGAAATGCGGCAGATCAGCCTTCGTCAGGAAGCAAGCCGGCTCGGGGGTATTGGATCTTGTGGTCGTGAATTGTGTTGTTCAACCTGGCTGACAGAATTTAAAAGCGTCAACACTACAGCGGCTCGCTACCAGAATTTATCCCTGAATCCCAGCAAATTATCCGGTCAATGCGGGAGATTGAAATGCTGTCTCAACTATGAGTTGGAGACATACATGGAAGCGCTTAAAGACATCCCAACAGTTGAAGCACCCTTGTTGACGGAGAAAGGAGAAGCACGGTTACAGAAAACAGATATTTTCAGAAAAGTATTGTGGTTTGGCTATGAAAATGAAAATTCGTGGATTTCGCTGTCGGCAGAACGGGTAAAAGAAATATTGGAAATGAACAAGCGTGGTGAAAAGCCGGCAACTTTAAAAGAGGACAATATTGAGGTGAAGGATGAGGTATCTCAATCACTGAATAGTGATCTCGAGCGGTTGGATAAAAAATTTACAAATAAGGCCCGCAAAAAGAAAAGAAATAACAAGAATAGACGGAAATTCAAAAAAAAATAAACACTGATTTTTAATGAATAAAAGACCCTTCTGGTATTTTTTGGGAATCATTGCCCTTTTATGGTCTTGTGAAAACAATATTGTTTTTGAAGCAAAAAAGGATTTTCCAAAACGCTATTGGACGATAAATGAATCTGCGGAATTTACTTTTACCATTAAAGATACCGCTGCCAGATACAATTTTTATTATGATATAAGAAATACCAATCAATACCCCTACCGCAATCTTTATCTTCAATATTATCTCCAGGATTCCACCGGGCTGGTATTAAAAAAAGACCTCAATAACGTTCAGTTGTTCAATGCGGTTACAGGGGTTCCACTCGGTGACGGGCTTGGTGATATTTTTGATCTTCAAAAAGAATTTGTCTCCGGAATTGCCTTCGTCCGTCCGGGAAAATATAAATTGAGAATCGACCAGTTTATGCGCAAAGATACCTTGCGGAATGTGGTCTCCATTGGTTTAAAAGTTGCCAAAGCAAATAGTTCAAAATAACCAATACTGATTTTTTTATAAAATCCTGCTGGCTCTGACTTTTTTTTCTAGCTCCAAAGCATGCGCAATCAGCTTGTCTGCGATTTCCTGATGAATTTCATCAAATGTCAATATGGGTTGCCTAACCACGAAGGTTGAATAGATTCCCTGGCGAAAGAGCAACCTTTTAAAGAAATGAACAGAGATGTCCAGGTGTTGATTGGCAAATGAAATTACAGGCAATAGATCATTAAATAATTGTTCAGCTTTCCGCAATTTCCCGTTGGTGTAATCCTGATAGATCTGTGTATAGGTATAATGCATTCCCGTAGGCATAAATGCATGAACGCCGCGTGCTAGTCCCTCCAGCATTTGGCTGACCGCCCAACCACCACTGACATGGAGTCTTCTCTGGGTTAATTGCAATATGTTGGAATATTTGATGCCTGCCGGTATCGTTTCAATTTTAAGACATAGAAAAGCCTCAACATTATCAAAAAGATCACAAATTAAATCGTCGGGTAATCCATAACCCTGAGCATCCCAGTCCTGCAGCATGATCACCTTCGGGCCCAAAGATGCCAGCGTCATAAAATGGTTTCGAAACTGGTTTTCATCAATAAAAGGGATCTGAAATAATATATGATCACATCCCTGGTCAAGGTATGATTTGATCAATTTTTTGCTTTTCTCCAAATCAGTTTCCCCGGCTCCGGCAATAACAGGCACCTTATTATTTGCAGCCTCCAGTACGACTCGAACCATTGCGATACGTTCTTCCGGAGTTAGTTTGTACACCTCAGAGGCCATAGCCGGAACAAGAAAACCGGCAACACCTGCCTTCAGCGCTTCTTCAGCATGATTTTTTAAATCGTCGAAATTAATACTGCCATCGCGGTTAAACGGGGTATTCAGCACCGTAACAATGCCCGAGAGGGGATAGAGGTCCTTCATTTTTATTGCCTCAAAACCCAGACATCAGAAACCTTGGAATGCTTGCGCCAGTTGAGTTGAGATTCCTCCGGCTCATCAAAGGTTATCTCAATCTTTCCATCACAAATGTATTTACGCGCCAGATGAAATTCTTTAAAACCTTCCAGCTCTTTATCGTATAAAGAAGGTTCCAGGCGTTCCCCATCCACACGGATCAAAGCATCACCATAGCCACAAACCCGGATAATGTATCTTGCATTCGGGTCGAGATCTTCATACACCAGCTTAGGATTATTCTGAAACAACTGGGTGGAAAGGCGTTTTCGGCTCACGCCATTGTCCCACCAGGCCACATCCGTCGCGTCATACGATGAAGTCTGAACATGTGGACTCTGAGAAATATTTGAAATATTGTCATAGAAACTTCCAGGCCCAGGATTGGACCAGGTTCTTATTACTTTAAGTCGAGCCAGCTTTTCCTTTTCAGTCGGCATCGACCCTATCTTTTTGAATTCATCCTCCAGCCACCAACGGTTATTTAGCGGATAATCAACGAAGTCGAGAATGCATCCACGTTCGTAGCCACTGGCATGATATTTCGGAACACTGGTTTGCAACCCGATGGACTGAAAAAGTGCTTCGCAATATTGACTGATCTTTGCCCTCAAATCCTGAGCAATCGGTTTGGTATCTGCCTGGTTTACCACTACTAAAGCGTGTTTCATGGCTTCATCGGCACCAATATCCAGAGATTCATCCAAAATATTATAGGCTTGCTTCTCTAATTCCTGCTCATAAAGTTTCCGGCGGCGTGTATAGGTATCATAATATGCACGCATTACCAGTAATTGCCAGCGCCAGTTATTTCTTAACTCAGGATGTTGTTTTTCAAGGTTCTGCCAGAATGCGAAGGTTGTTTCTACACCTCCATTTTCTTCCAAGGGCCCGGCCCAGTTCCTTTCCAATCCTAAAATACCGCTGGCAGCATCTTCTGCCACATCATTACCAAAGAAAAACCGACAATATTCTTCCAGTACCTGCTGCACACTTTTGTCAAGATACCAACCCATCTGGCTCCAAACCACTTTATTCACATCATCATGGACACCGTCGGAATAGGAAATAAAACCATCGGTAAATGGCGCGTAGCGGTTATGAATCTTAGCATAATAAAAAGGCATCGGATTCGACGCTTCCCGACCCAAAGTCAGGGCATACGCCTGGTCCCAGTTTTCCACCGGATATTGACAGCGCACATTGTGGGTAATATCCGGGTAATGACGGTGTTTATATTTTGCCGGTAAACGAAAACGTGTCTGGGCCAGATCGGGGCTGCCCGGACCAGAGACAACGCCAGTTAACCAATCCGGATTGTTTTCTTCCAAATATTGATAAAAATAATCGACCATTTCATCATCGAATCCCTGCAGTGAGATCCAAATCCCGGCTTGGGGATGATATTTATGCAATTCAGCCGCAATTTCTTTGAGAAAAGGCATTACATATTTCGGATGGTTGTTGCCCGGATCACCTCCCGGAAAGAACACACCGTCGAGCCTCGGACAGCGCTTATAAAATTCAGCGTGCTTTTGTACCTCAGCTTTCAATTTAACCTCGTCTGACAAATCAACATCAGCCGGTGTCCAAACCCAATAATCGAGATCATAATTATTGCAGATCTCGCTCATCTTTAGATTCATCTCTTCCCTGGGAATTTTCATATGATAACCCGGAGGGCCATCCTGAAACGGGATATTCTCAATGGCATTTGTGCCGAACAAGGCCAACTCCCTGATATATTGTTCATATTGATCTACCGACCAAGCGTCCCAGGAATTGGCTGTATTGCGGTATCCCAACTGATGACCCCGGATTGGATAAGCAGGTGAAGAGGCAAAATCAATATTTTTATCCAAGACCATCCCTCCCCGATGCATACCGGCATTACGTAACAATTGTCCGATTCCAAACAGTACACCTCTTGCATCGTGACCCATGATCCACACAATTTCTGCTCCGGATTTCCCAACAGAAAACAAATGAAACCCTTCTTTTTTATATTCCGGATTTGCCTTTCCAATCCGCCTGGGTACTGGTTGATTGGCCAATTGTTCATCCTCTGATAACACCAGGGCAATAATTACATTATTCCCGGCCGGCCAGTTGTCACTTGCTTTTAATTTTCTTCCGGTACGACGTTCACCCTCCTCAATCAACATCTTCACATACGTTTCCCGCATAGGTGACTGTATGCTGGAAGATGTAACAATAGTCGCTTTGGAAAGATCAATGGATTGAGCAAAAAGATTATTGAAAACAAAAAAAACAATCAGAACTGCGTAGGAGACAATCCTGACAGCATTAAAAAATACGCGCATATCCTTTTTCAATTTAGTGTATCCATTCATTATACCTTGCTATCCACAAAAGGGGCCACTGGATTATCTGGCAACTTTTAAGTTCCATTCATCAAATTCTACCTTATAGGCCGTTTTGTCGGGCGCACCGGCAGCCAGACCTAGATCAATAACCTCGCCTAATCCCGGCAATTCACTAGATCTTTTTTCCCTGATCCAGTTTTCGCCATCCAAGCTGATGGCGCCGGTAAAACTGTTGCCGTGTCGTATTAACTTCAGCCATATTGGAAATTGAACATTTTCCGGGAGGTTCTCGCTGTTTGCCTTGTGCATGCACCCGTTTCCAAATTCATCGTATTCTATACCGGCACGACCAGGTGTTCCAAAAACAAGCATCGATCCCTTGCTCCCGGGTTGGGTATCGAAACTTTTCGTCAAATCGTTGCGCGCAAAAATACCTGCCCTAAACCATTCATGCGTTCTTGGGCCGAAATGGTTGATCCTAACGGTACACACAAAGTCCCCTTTGACCTGCTCCAGGAACAAAGTCGCATACGAATCTTCGGCATGGAAAAAATCCGAGCCACTGGCTTCGATGATATAATTGTCTGCCTGCTGGTCTGATGTGATTTTATATGGTTTTGCCTTAGCAGAGCAATATTCTGACAAAACCGAATTTTTAATATCCACTTCCGTATAATCCTTGACCAGCAATTCTTTTTGACTGCTATTCCCGATTCTGATTTCATACCGATTACTTTCCGGATTCAATTCAAAAACTACGGGCTTTGATTCCAGGCCGGCAAGTTTCAGATCCTGTGAATCAACTTCCTTGTTGTTCAGATACAATTTTGATGTCGTAGTCTGAGGTATTTCGGTCAGGTTACGGGCAATGGCCGATACCAGGACATTTTCACCTTCAATGATTTCCGGATCACTCAACTTCATATCTTCAAACACGACTACGGGCTTTTCCCCCGTCATCCGGATGGATTGATATGGTGTATCTCCAATAGCAACCTGATGGGGTCCCTGGTCATAAATGCGAATATTGAAGTTTACCTTTCGCGTATTATTGTGAACAACCGGCAAATTCTTTATTTCATGAACTTTTCCATCCAGGTAAAGCACGACCTCGGATATTCCCGTTGCACCTTTGTTCGCCACATCGGCACTGATTGTAATTTCACTTCCCGAAACAATGCTGCCATCCGTTAGTGTTTCACCGGCACGAATTGAAAGACGCTGGCAAATAAATTCCGGTGAGCCGTCGATAAACATTTCCGGGGCATTTTGTGGCGCTTCAATTACATAATTATAGCGGTACTGATTGTCGACCAGGTTGGCTGCACAAAGTTTCATTTCGCCCTGTTCCAGATTATAAAAAATATTATATTCCGTAACCCAGTTGAGCGACATGTTATCGAACCAAAACCCCACATTATCATTGAAATATCCAGCCCTGATATCGTGGATCAGATTTTTGCGCACTGTCGAATTAAAAGTGATCCCGGCAGTTTTGATGGCCCCGGAATCATCTGCATCTTTTTGGACATCATCCAAATGATTGTATTCAACAGTATACCCGCCATCAAGGGCTTCTTCAAGGTTGCGCCAGCCCCCGACTGATATTGCATATCGCCCCCTGGTTTTGGTAATATAATTGTGAGCAATGGTGGTATTCAAGGCGAAAGAAGCCTGGATGTTCACTCCTCCGCAATCCCTAATCTGGTTGTATGAAATAATCGTTTCCCGAAGGATTGCCCGGCTATCTCCCGGCTCTTCCGGACCATGCACATAAATGGCCATATTATCAATGATTTGAAAAATGTTATGCATAATGCGGGTTTGATAGCAGCCATCCAAAACAGAGACACCTTCGCCGCCCATAGATCTTAAATTGCCACCCATTAGTTCACAGGCGTGCGCAAATTGTAATGATATCGCAGTACCTCCGGGCTGAACGCCTTCAAATGTAAGACCGTAAAAGCGAAGGTTTCTTACCGGCTTACCTGGTTCTCCTTTGATCACCAGCAATTGGTTTATTTGAGGGATGGAAACATTCATTTTCGATGGATCATTACTACCGGATGGAATATAACTGACCTCTTTTCTTTGTCGATCATAAAACCACTCTCCTGCCGTATCCAGCAATGCTTTCACGTCCTCCACATAATATCTCGGCGGAACAATCACCACACCCTCCTCGGGATTTTTCAGCCAGGCGATTCCCGCCTTCTGGTCAATGCGGCCAATTGAATTGATACCGGTATGCCAGCGCAACAACATGATCACGCGGTTGTTTTGCATGTCGTTCCAGGATTGTAGTTCATCCTGATTAAAATATATTTGATCTGTCGTTTTAGAAATTTTTGGTGGAATGAAATAGCCTTTATTCGGCGTTCTTGCCAAAGTTTGTGTTTCACCATCGGCCAGTAACATAGTCACGTTGTATGATAAATTATTCGAAATCCAAACCTTTCCTTTTTTCTTCCAGCCTTTTAACAGAGGTCCGCCGGAAATAACCGGTTTTTCTCCAGGGAAGGCCGCATAGGTTACATAGTGGTCCTTCAGTTTATGATATTCAAAGGCCCCGCTGGGTAAATTGGTTTCGATGCGCTCGCCCCCATCTTCCGGGGTAAACAACAGCGGTTCTTTTAATTCATAAAATCCTTCCCGAATGTATACCACAATATCCCGGCCTTTACCGTAGGGATGTGGTGATCCGATCCATCGTTTTTCAACAGGCGCTTCTTTTGGTTTATAAACCTGACTTTTTAGAGCTTTAACTGCTATTTGAACCCTTTGGATGGTGGCAAAAGGACCATCGGTACCGTCAGCATTTGGGTCGGGTAATGTTCCGGACCAGGCATCATTGCCTTTTGTCGACACATAAAAATCAGCGTTTGATGTATACACAAATGGCTCCCAAAGTTCTCCACGCAGGAGTTTACCGTCTCTTGGTTGTGCAGTTGTGGTTTGGGCATTGGAATTAAGTACCCCACACAACAAGAGAACTGTACAAAATCCAAATAATACTTTTGGTTTCATATCCGAGATTTTGGGTTAAATGCTAAGATGTTTGTCCTTGCGTCGGACTGTTAAATCCCAATCCTATATTGCGCGGACAGGATGTAAAAAATCCGGTCAACATTTAATTGAAAAGGCCATCATTTGATGACCTTTTATACAACTTCCACAAATAATCGATTCTACAACATGTTTGAATCCTCCACATTATAGCCACTCATTTCAATAACCGGTTCATCCGGTTCAAGATTTTCATCATAAAAATTCACAGTTATGGTCCTCGATTCACCGGGAATAAGGGACACATAATTGTCGCTCCAAAATACTGGTAAAATAGCCTTTTTGCTGTTTTTACCTTTGACATTAAGTTCAATAAAGAAAGCGATCTTGTTTGTTGGGTTTTTAAGGTTTACTTTCATTTCCCATTCCTGTCCCCGCTTCACTATTTCCCTGGACATTTCCACCTTTGCTTTCGGCATGGTATTGAGCGCTGTGAAATCGGCATATTGTTTTTGGGGTGTGTAATACCAATAATATTGGGCCCAATCCAGCTTATCTTTTTTGCCCGCCAGCCAGTAAAAATTTTGGGATTGCAGCCGACCATTTTGATCTTTTAATCGCAAGTCCAAAAAATAGACCTTTCCTGCTTCATTCATGGCTGGCAAATCGGTCAACAGTTTGCTCACATTCTGGTCTAAGCTCACTTTTACAGTTTTTTCAAACTGCTTCACTGAATTGATATCATAAACCGTAGCTGTCGCTTCATAGTCACTGATGTTTTGCCGGCTGTCATTGCTCACATACACTTTATGATCATCGTAGTTATAGATCAGGTTCAACAACTGACATGCTTTCTTTGTGCCAAAATAGGCCCCGTTAGGCATCAGATAATAATCATATAACTGCCAGTAGAACTCCGGCCAGGGTGAATTGAGCATCCATTGTACTACGCCGGTTGCCGTAGGTTTATTGACCTCAAAAGCTTCGAACATCGGCCTGATGGCCTCGTAGTTCATTACTTGTGCCTTCATCGCCAACTCCTTGAGGTCTTTGGGTTTCCCATACTTATTGTTCAAGGCTTTTAAATAGACCCCAATACTGCCAAATTCTTTTCTACCGGAATGAAATTTCCACATGTCGTTATCCGGTGGCCAGTAGTATTGTTCAGGGAACATGCTCTCAATGCTTTCCAAAGGCGGAACTTGAGGCCCGGGACCGGTTTCGGAATTGAACCCGAAGGCACCACCGAGTTTTTTGTCTTCATACCAGTAAACCGGCGGCACATATTCATACGGCCCATTCATCTTCATGCCGGAAGGCCCGGAAACTTCACTGGTAAATTCTCCGGCTGAAACCAGCAATGGCCTGGTCGGATCATATTTTTCCAAGGTAGCGCGATACTTTTTCTCCAGACTTGGCTTGGGCATGGCATCGCTACCCACTGCCCAGGTAAAAATGGAAGGATGATTTCGAAGCCATAGCACCTGGTCTTTAAAATATTCTGACAATAAATGTTCTTCTTCAGGAGTGTATTTTACAGAATACAAGTCAACCCCTTCATTGATGGGAATATTTTGGTCTTCCTCGGCAACTTTCATGTCCAGTCCCAGATAATCCGGCCATTCCCACTGACAACTCCAGCCCACCATCATTAAAATACCATTTTCATCGCACAGATCATAAAGGTGCTGATTATTGCCCCATACGCCTTCCAGACGCACTGAATTCATATTCATCTCCTTCACATAGCGGATCTGAGCAGCATCTCTATCCGGCATATAACGCAAGAAAAGATCATCGACCCAGCCTCCGCTCTTGATGAGTACAGGTCTGCCATTCACTTTATATCCGCGAACCCCTGAATCGTTGAGGTAAGTTTCAATCTTTCTTATCCCAAACCGGGTATTCTGACTATCCAGAATATTGTTGCCATCTTTCAATTCCAGTCGCAATGTGTACAATTCCGGGTTACCCAAGCCATTGGGCCACCAGAGACGAGGGTTTTTGATTTGTAATTGCTGGAATTCTGAAGGTTTGAACCACACGGTTTTCTTTTCTCCTGGATTCAGTGTGATTTTTTGGTTGACTACAATTTCCTCAATGGTACCGGTGAGCGTGATATTTTTGGTATCGTTACTATGGTTGGTCAATTCACTGCTGATGGTAATATCGGCCTCTTTCAAATTTGTAATATCGAGGTCTGATTTTACAAAAGGTGCATCGATGGTCACCTGACCGCTGCGTTTTAACCGGATATCCCGGAATATGCCCATGTAGTGGTCGGGAGGTGTCGGCGCCCAATCGACAAAACCCATATAAAAATCTCGTGGTTTTGGAGGGTAAACCTCAACGGCCAGAATATTTCCACGAGCTTTGACGGCGGCACTCACGTCAATTTCGAACTGTCGGAAAGCGCCAAACAGTGTGTCCTGGGAGGCTATTTTAATACCATTCAGCCAAAAATCCGCCCTGTAATTTATGCCATCAATAAACAGCCTGATGATCTCATCTTTATGATTGAAACTATCGACATCAAAACTGGTACGAAACCACCATGGCACTTTGAATGGCTCATCGGGTATATCCTCCAGATTTTTACCATAAAAGGGATCTTTGTAGACCCCGGCATCCACCAGGGCGCCCAATACCGTGGTTGGAACGGTGGTGCTCACCCAGTGGTTGGTATCAAGTGATTGTGATGAAAGGGTTTGACCGTCATGACCGACAACATCGGAGGATATAAGAAACCAGCCATCATTTAATAAGGTTTTGTCGACGATGGCCTTGTTATAACATGATGACATAAAGACCATCAGTCCAAGGAGGAAGAATATGTCGGAGAATCGTCTGTTCATCCGCCTATTTCCGGTTTTATCATCATTCATAGTATTTCTTATTATTTTCATTTTTGACTTTTAAAGTTGCCGCCATTCTCTATCAAATATGGCTGATGGGCAGCAAACTATAGGGCATGCATTACGCCGTAACCACATCCTGTATTTTTCGAACCGCTGCAGCGAATTTTTCCATATCCTCTTTTGTTCCCAGCATGGCATGCTGCAAAATCCAGACAGCCTCTTCATAACATGCTCTTTCCGCCACCGGACAACTTACCCTGGTGTAATCCACCTCTTCCGGAATGGCATAGCACATAAACTGCTTTTTCTGGAACAACGGTTGTTTGTACAATGGTTCCGGATAGCCCATAAACGATGGCACGCCCTCTGCCGCCAGCATTTTGGCAAATTCCGTTTTTGGGATATTGTTGAATTTTGTTTTATCGTAGCGGAAAATAAAAAGATGATAGGTGTGCACGGTTTCCCCATGACCTCTGGTCAATGGCATTATACCATCAATTTGTCCCATCAAAGAAGCTAAATAAAGTCCGTTTTCATCGCGTCGCCTGGTCTGGTCTTCAAGCCTTTTTAATTGGGATGAAAGTAAACTTGCCTGCAGTTGGGTTAAGCGATAGTTACAACCCAGAAAATGGTGTTCGTACCATTGGCCTCCTTTTACACGTCCTACATTGCGCAGTGAATTCATCATATTGTACAAAGCCTCATCGTCCGTTACGACAATTCCGCCTTCACCGCTGGTCAGATTTTTTGATGACTGGAAGCTGAAACATCCGGCATCACCAATGCTGCCCAGCATTTTATCCTTATACGCTCCACCATGGGCATGGCAGGCGTCTTCGATCACCGTTAACTGATGCTTCCTGGCAATTTCCATGATAGCGTCCATATTACAAGCCTGTCCTGCAAAATGTACCGGAATAATGGCCCTGGTTCTTTTGGTAATGGCTTTTTCAATCGCCACTGGGTCAATATTGTAGGTGTCCGGCTCGATATCTACAAAGACCGGAACGCAATTGGCCTCCAGCACAATAGATGCTGTAGCAATGAATGTATAAGGCGGTACAATTACCTCATCGCCCGGTTTCACTCCACTGGCGATCAGGGCCAACCGGAGCGCTACCGATCCATTCACGCAGGTGAGCGCATACTTACTGCCACAAAACCTGGCAAACTCCTTTTCAAAGGCCTCAACAATACCGGCACAATCCGGATTTCCCCATTGACCTGTTTGGGCAATACTGGTCAGGGCATCGATATCGGACTGATCAAAAATCGGCCAGTCAAATGACTTGTCAATAGTTTTTGGCCCACCATTTATGGCTAACGCTTCTTTTGTAATGGTTTTCATATCAAATGTTCATAACATAATTTAATCGTATTCAATGCAGATTCGGGGGAACACTCTACCGGATCCTGATGGTTTTTGACGCACGCAGCGAAATAGTCGATTTCGTTGTAAAAGCCGTCGTTGGCATCGCCTGCTGCTATTTTGTCCGATTTTTCATGATCCGCGATTTGAATAAATTCAGGTTGCAGTGTCGAATAAAATATACTTGCCTGCTCAAATTGCGCCATAAAACCAGCCTGAAATGGGAAGCTGGCATGAAATACATTCCCTCCTTCAATTTTCACCGTAATGCCCAGATCGTGATACTTCCATTGGGCATTCACATAATCCTGCTCACTGAGATACCCAGGCATCCGGTGGCAATTGATCTCATCGGGCTTGCCCAACACATAATGCACAAAATCTATATCATGAATTACCAGGTCAAAAAGTGCTCCACCGGAAGAACCGAAAGCTTTTTGTTTTTCCTTCCATTGCCCCCATACCGGAACGCCCGAAAATCTCGAGAGGGATAAAAACCGGAGTTCACCAAATTGTTTGCTTTCAATCCACTTTTTTAGTAGCTGGTATTGAGGCATAAAACGCACCACGTGGCCCACCATCAGGATTAATCCTTTTTCCCTGGCCAGATCAACCAACTCCTCACCCTGATTGATGTCGAGGCACATTGGCTTTTCTAAAAAGACGTGTTTGTTTTGTTTAAGGGCTTTCCGGGCAATCTCATAGTGCAGGTCCGTATGCACACAAATATTGACCATATCCAGCGATTCATTGTCCAGACACTGCTCCAGTGAAGCATATTTGTGTATACCATCCAAAACTTGCGGATCTATGTCACCTACCGCGAAATTGCCGCTGCCTGATGATAATTTTTTTTGAATTCCTTCGAGGTCCTTGTCTGCGATGGCAGCAAGTTGCAGCTCACTGTTTTTCAAAATGTTAAGTGTGTGGGTCATCCCCATAAAACCAAAACCGATCACTGCTGATTTTACCATGTGCTATCTTTACAAAAAATACTATAAAATGCCCCAAAAAGGCTATTACGAATAGCAAAAACTTTTATGAAAATCTGTTCATGAAAGGATTGCAGTACAATTGGCAAATTCTAAAGGGTGTCAATTCATTAATTCCGCCGATTGACCTTCTTAAATGATTCAAATCACTGGTGATTTTGTATATTGAAATAGTACTATATCAATATTTCTAAGTATTAATGGCAAAAAAGCCAGTCAATAAACATTGGCAAAGTCATTTATTTTTTTCAAGCCGATGGCACCATTGATTTTTAAAATATAATAAACTATAAACCACCCTTACCATGAAAAACAAAAACTTTTATTTGAACCTGCTAATCGCGGGCATGTCCCTTGGAACTGCCTGGGCAGTCAGAGGTCAGTTTGGGCATGAACAGGGTGCTGCCTGGGCAGGCGCCATTGGAACGGCTAGCGTGATCTTATTGTCACGCCGGGATGATTGGTACCAGAAATTATTCAAGTCCGTATTGGCTGGGGCCATTGGCTGGGGTATCGGAGGCATAATGAGTTATGGCATTGTGGTAGGCTACGGACGGGGAACTGATTTTGCCAATGTGTACTATGGACTAACCATGCTTTTTGTGATCGGTGGGCTGTATGGATTTATTGGGGGTGGGTTGTTTGGCCTGGCGCTGACGGATTCGGAATCGACCAAAATAAAATGGCACATCCTTATTGTGGAAATGGTGGTTGGGGCCATCATCATTTACTTCTTCTTCATCTACCAGTTTGATTGGCTGATGACCCCACCGCGATCAGAATTGTGGGCAGCTTGCCTGGGTATGGCCCTGGCTTTAATATGGTTCATCAAACGTCATAAATATGATTCAGCGCTAAGGGTAGCCATATTCGCCGGCCTTGGAGGTGGATTCGGGTTCGCCTTCGGCAATTTTTTACAGGTGATGGGCAACATCACCGAAATCCATTTCAACTTCTGGAATGTGATGGAGTATTCCATTGGATTTTTCGGTGGCCTTGGTTTGGCCTATGGCACCTTCACCTCGGAATGGCCCAAGGAAGAAATTCCCCAAAAATCCAGATCGCTGGTTCCATTGTTGCTGGTGGTGTTGGTGATCCCTTTGATCGTTTATCAGCAGTCGTTTGAACTCGACCGGCTTCAAAAGACCTACGCCAATATTTACCAGGGAAATGCAGCGCAGATGGCGCAATTCATGCAACTTCTGGCTTTGGGATTAATCCTTTTTATTGGATTATTTCAATATAACAAGTTCTACCTGTCAAAAACCTCCCGCATAAAACCGATCAATACAAATTCGGTAAAAACTTTCTTCATCCTGCATCTCGGTTTATACATCTGGCTGAGTCTGCTAATCACCGGTACCATCATCAGTACCTACCGCATTGAGCAATATTTGTACATTGTGAACATGGTGGTGATTTTGCTGGTGATGCCGAAATTAAATCCTGTATTCCAAAGTGAAGGTATCAAGCCTGGAAAATGGGCAGTTAACTTTATTGGATTATTGATCATTCTGGCCATTCTGGCGCTGATCGCAATCAACATCCACGAAGAGATGGGTGGCGCTCAACATCGGTTTTAATTTTAGAAGAAGGAGTTTTTGGAGAAGGCTACAGAATTGACAAAAATTAAATCTTTATAATTAACGTTTCATCTTCCACAAGTTATGTATAGTGTTTAGGCGGCTGACTTTAACATGTATCAGAACTTTTGCATAATATATCAATTGAATGAAAAGCATGGCTTATATTGGATTCTGGTCTGGAAAGGAATTATCGACAATTTATAAACATTTACTGATGAAGAAGATCTTTTACATGCTGGTAATATCAGGACTATCTTTGAATGGCACCGCCCAAACCGTAAGCACCCAATATGAACAACAGGACCATCAGGAGGTGTTTATTTTATCGAATAATAAAGTGACCCAGCGGGTGATCATAGCCAACGATTTATTACAAAGAGACGAATTGATGGGTAATGAAGCGTGGCTGGCGAATTATTATAATCGTGAACATAGTGTTTACACCGATGGAGACTATGCTCTACAAATGATGTGGACAGACTGGAGTGCCCCGGGTAAAATTTATAACGGGGACCTCGAGGTGAGTTTTACCAAAAAGGATTATAAGTATGTCCATTTTGATTTTAAGGATGTTGAAAATGGCGGCAAGGAACTGGAATTATATTTTACACCTTTTGACCCGGAAAATACTATTCAGTTACGAATCACTTACCAGTTGTTACCGGATAAATTTTACAGCCGCCGTAAAATATCAGTTGAAGATACTACGCTGGAAAAAAACTGGCTTCAGGCCATCATAAGCCGTAAAGGAATAATAGGACAAACGGGGGGACAGGCCAATGGTTACAAGATGAGAGAAGAAAGCAGCAATGCGTACCAGCAGGTACAATATGATCAAACCGATCAGGAAGAAACTACCCGGATTATAAAAAAGGGAGATTTCGGGCAACCCTGCGCGGCAGACTTTGCCCATGGAGGGGTCTTCTTTGGGATTGAATACCCTGCTGCCACCAACAGGCTTACACATGATGAAGAAGAGACTATGGAACTTTCCTGTCGTGAACTGATCGGGCAGGTGGTCCGCAATGAATGGGTAGAGAGTGGCTGGCTGGTAGAAGGACTGGTTCCGGATCATAATGTAAAGGACTGGTTCTTTAATTACCTGCCGGATATCCGTGTGGCGCCCAACAAGCCTTATGCGTTGTATAATAGCTGGTACGACTTGCGTTCGCCGGTCTATCCGGGCGTGCAAACCGATCATGTGATGAATGAAAAAAACATCCTGCACATTATTGATTTATTCAAAAAAAACATGATCGAACCGTATGGGATTCACCTCGATGCCTTTATGTTGGACGACGGATGGGATATTTATGAAAGCGACTGGCAGATGCGGTCTTCAACTTTTCCGCATGGCGTAAAACCGATTGTGGAAGCGTTGCAACCCCTGGGCACTACATTGGGTTTATGGTTCGGCCCTACAGGTGGGTATTCATTCCGCATGAAACGGATCGACTGGATGAAAGCGCATGGATATGAAACGGTGGGCCACACGCCTCATGATGCCATGATGGATATTGCCGGCCCCAAATACAGCGCCCTGTTTAAAAAAAGAACAACTGATTTTGCCAGGCAGGGAGTAGGGTATTTTAAATGGGACGGCATCCAGTTTTCATCGAGTGAACCAGGCAATGGTCACCCGGTAGGATATTTCTCAAGAAGGGCGGCGCTTGAAAGTATTTTTGCCGCGTGCAAAGCCGTACGGGCCATCAATCCCAATGAATTTTTGAATATCACTTCCGGAACGTGGATGAGTCCGTGGTGGTTGCAAAATGCCAACCAGATCTGGATGCAGGGCGCCGATTACGGTTTTGCCGATGTTCCCTCGGTCAACGAAAGGGACGGGGCGGTCACCTACAAAGATTTTGTGCTCTATGATGATTTTCATAACCAGGATGTATGGTTCCCTGTCAGCAACCTGATGACACATGGTATTATTAAAGGGAGCCTGGCGAATGTCGGCGGAAAAGATGACCCGCTGGATAAGTTTACCGATGATGCCGCTTTTTATTTTGGCCGTGGTGTAACAATGTATGAGTTGTATATATCACCTGATATGCTCAATCCGGAAGAATGGAATGCATTGAGCAAATCGCTGGCATGGGCCAAAGATCGGTTCAAAATTTTAAATAAAACCTATATGGTGGGTGGTGATCCTACCAAAGGAGAAGCCTATGGTTATGTGCATTATAAACAGGACAGCGGTATCATTGCAGTACGCAACCCACAAATGGACGAACAAAAAATTTCAATAACATTATCTCCTGCCCAGGGAATGAATGCCGCCGCCAATAACCTGGTATTGGAAAGAATATATCCATCTCGCTGGATATCTCCCGATCTGTATTCCACCGGCGCCACCATCACCTTGCCTTTGCAGGGATATGAAGCGGCCATTTATGAAGTGTACCCGTTGCAGAATGCCAGCCGGCCTTTGTTGGCTGGGGTTACTTATGAAGATACTGAGGAAGCATCTCACCAATATGGAATGCATATTTTACAGGCGGGCCGTGAAGTGAAATTGCTGAATCCCGGCAAAGTATCCTCCATTGCGCTGGATGGGAAAGCAATGAACAGCACACAGATTGAGTTGCCAAATATACCTTCACCGGATATACTTACCAGTTATAAAAATCATTTCACCTC
The DNA here is from genome assembly GCA_963711495.1 of uncultured Cytophagales bacterium. Lineage (GTDB taxonomy): Bacteria > Bacteroidota > Bacteroidia > Cytophagales > Cyclobacteriaceae > CAVQEK01. The sequence goes on along the minus strand of CAVQEK010000013.1, from coordinate 1,193,116 downwards.
CAACGCGATTACTACTGCGATCGACTTAGCTGCATCCACGATTACTGCCAGGTATATTCTGTTCCTGAAACCGGACAGCGCCTTCATCGGAAAGCCTTTCCCGGACATGGAATTACAGGTGGACGGAAAAACCGTGAAACCAAATATTCAGCAGCAATCCGGCAGTTGGGCCACTTATTCACTGGTGCTGAATGATGCTGGCAGCCATCACCTGGAGTGGCAGTTGAAAGCAACCGACAAAACAACCTCCTGGAGTGGAAAGGCCACAATCTGGCTGACCGGACAGCAACAACAAAAAGGAATGGATGTAACGATCATACCGAACAGGGACCATCCAATACCGCCCGATGCTGCCATCTCCGTATGCTAAGGGAGCGCTGAAAAATGATATATTTTTGGGGGCGACAAAATTAAATCTCTGATTGTTGTTTCAGAATCCGGCATTAACAAAAATCAGAATTACTGTTTGAGTATGAGGTGGCCAAGCAACGGATCATTTGAATGTTGATCTGACAATTTTTGCCAACGGTTAGTATGGGAAAAGTAGGTGATTTCGGAGCACCTTCCCCTCAAGTTACACCAAAGTTGAATCCAGCAAAGACCTATGAATTTAATACTATCCCGCCCATTTTTTTATAAATATTGTTGTGGTGTCTTGCATTATTCAAGGTCAAGAACTATTTGAATATTTTCTTTCACTAAATCTATCAGTTCATCAGGCATAACACCGAGTCTTTTTGTCAATCTTATATTATCAATCGCACGAATTTGGTCAATCATGATATCACAAGCCTGATGCAAATTAGCTGTGCCCTTTTTTAAATGAACTCTTAAAATTTCAGAATCCTTTTTTACGTTTGTTGTTATCGGACAAACTATCGTTGATGGGTGAGGAATCTTATTGAGTAAATTAGTCTGTATCACTAAGACCGGTCTGGTTTTTCCCGGCTCAGTTCCAATCTGTGGATTTAAGTCTGCAATCCAGATTTCGAATTGTTTAATCGGCATAATCAATTTCCTCGAAATCTTTAAGTACAGACATTGAATCCGCTTTAACTAATCCTGATTCCTTTTTAAGTTTTTGCTCAAGAATCTGTTTACGTTGAAGTTTATTATAATACTCAATCGCCTCGTTAATATATCTGTTACGCGATTTCTTTATCCGGGCAAGTATCTTTTCAGTTTCGCCGAAAATCGAATCGTCTATTTTAAGTGATACAGTTTTCATAGGTGAATATTTTATATCACAAAGGTATATCATATTAGTATATCAATCAAGTATATTTTACTGCGTTCCCTCCAAATAGTATTGCCCATAAATATTCTATCAGCGTATTTATTATAACCAAAGGAATGAGCGCAATCATTGCTCCCGAAACTCCACCAGGATATGCATTCTTGGAATCCACATTATCGGTCAGCTCTTTTAGACAATAATTGAAAATCTTCCGGGGTTTTGTCTAAGTTTTCGTGTTTGCTGCATCGCTGACAATACAACGTCCAGTAGCACGTACCTCTGTACTTTCAAATAACACTATAAATTCTGTTTTACCCATACCTATCAGGTAACACTGAAAAGGGATGTGCTTTATCGTTTTTTACATATCGTTTTTACTGAATTGAATAATTTGTTCCGGGCTCTGTTCCATGTCGCTCGATTAAGTTCATGTCTAAAAGATCACTCAGGATTCGTTTAACTGTAGGATTTGGTATTCCAAGCTTTTTAGAGATATCACCAGATTTGCAGCCTGCATGATCTGATATAAATGTCAATATCGATTTCTCACCTGGAGACAATTTGGATGTTGTTCCAGTTTGTTCATCAATTGCTCTTGAATATTCATTAATGCGCTGAAAAAGAAATTGATACCATAGCATTGATACGATATGAGCTAAAAATATACGATGGCGATACGAAAGGTATGATATGTAAGCGTAAGGCGACGTAATGTCCCATTAAAACTAGCAGTGAAGCCGCAACTTAAATTTAGTTTACTATACAAAAACCGCCTCCAAATGCGCCGAATCAGGCATTTTACATAGCCAATATTGTGCGATGTTTTTATTTGTTAATTATAATGAATTGTCCTACCTGAATATATATCTGCTATTTTTCCTTTTACATCAAATATAAAAAAGAACATGGTCGAGCTCCCCATCCACATTATTTCATCATATGGAAGACAGAATGATTTTACTTCAGCAGCAAGTGTATTTTTATAGATATCTGAAAAGAATACTTGATATCCATCTTTTCTGTTTGATATTAACTCTCCTAATGATTTGGCAATTTCATTGTCAGGTTTCATTTCATATGATAACCAAAAAGATTCAAGAGAGTCCCTTACTTGATTAGCAAGTTGGCATTCCCGAGTTCCCATACGTAAAGCATGGAGACAATCACTGGAAAAATCATATTTTTTTGCCACGAGATCGCCTATTGGAAATCCTCTATTATTTTCAATAAAGCGGCATGCAACTTGAAGATCAGGGATAAATTTGAGTTTTTTTCCTTTGACGCAACAACTTGAACAATTTTTTGCTAATGTTTTGACGTCAACATAGTTTGACTTGATAATTGAATCATTAAGGTAATTATATGCAGTTTGATATAATTCATTTTCATCCAATTGAATTTCGGCCAAAAGATGGAAATTGTAACACAAATCCAAACATAAATATGGCTGTCGCTTTAACTTTCCTGTACATTTAAATAATGTCCCACAACTACTTCCCAATAAAAATAATAATTACCCAATATCAGCTTATACCGGTAAGTTAATCAATTTGCCTATAAATTGGCGAGCTCCGAATTCAATATGGGCCTTTTATAGATAATAATGCTTATTCAGGCCAACCCAAATTCTAATTCTTGCTCTGCGTTCCCCCGTCCATCAAATCCATCGCCCGGTAAACCCGCAGCACATAATCCGTCTGGATGCAGTCGATGCCTTCGCGGATGGCTTTTTGGTATTTATCGATGGACTCATTTTCGTCCATGGCATCGGAAAAGATCTTCACACCGTGGTCATGGGCTGTTTTGATCAGGTCGGCAGAAAGATCAGACCATTGGGTATCGAAAGCATAGGGATGGATCCGGTCGATCTGTTCGACTATTTTATCCGGATCTTCCAGCGGAGGCATGAGTCTGGCTTTGGGGTTTACCTCCCGGATCTTTCGAAGGGTTTCTTCGGAACCATAAAATACCGCGCCCTCCAACAGGCCAAATCTTTCCAGGGTGTGCACCATCTCCGGCACATCGGGATCTTTGCAATCCATGTACAGGTTTACCTTATGTTCATTTTCAGCATTGCGGTCACTCAATAGCTGACAAACTTCTGTGAGCGTGGGCACCTTTTCATTTTTATACGGACTGCCAAACCAGGCCCCTGCCGATAAATTCCGGACAGAATCAAAAAGGGCCTCCCGCATCGGTCCGTGACCATTGGTCGTGCGGTCGAGGTTGCCGTCGTGTAAAATGACCAAGTGGTGGTCTTTGGTCAGCCGGACATCGATCTCGATAAAATCCACCTGCATTTCTATGGCTTTTTCATAGTCTGCCAACGTATTTTCCGGGGCAAACTGGTTGGCACCGCGATGCGCCGAAACTTTATTGGTAATTTCAGATGGAATTAAGGCCCGCTGGTATTCGGCCAATAAACCTGCCGGATTATCGGTGAGGATATAATCTGCTTTGATATGGATACCTTTTCGCCAAAGCGCCGGACGATCATCCACCCCGACTAAATTCAATAATACCGGAGCCTGTTCACCCCTGATATTTTTTAGATTGGTCGTATCAATGTCTCCGTTGTGTGCTGATATGGAGTAAATCGAGGCTTTGCGAGACCCATCCGGACTCATGGCAGCGATATAATCGGAAAGGGTGGCCACTTGCCCGGATGATACGCCATGAACGTCCCGAAGGAATTGCTGATCACCGGTAACCATCACCTGGTTCTCCATGTTTGCCGCTTTGATCACCTCCACCACCTTCGTTGCTTCAACATGCTGACAGTCGGCAATCAAATTAATCTTATTTTTGCAAAAATCCAGCATCTCATGAAGCGTTGCAATGTGGGTGCCTTTGTATTTTGACGCAAACCAATTGCCGACATCAAGTTTGGCAACGTCTGCAAGGTTCAACATCTGCGGATCAAGTGTCGAAGAACCGGCGTTCTGCAGTTCCGTCTCATTCAATATCACGAGATTGCCATCTTTAGTCATACGAATATCCAATTTCACCCAGGGAATTCCAATATCGATAGCGGCCTGCACTGCGGGTTTGGTGTTTTCCGGAGCGATGGATGTGAGACCATGGTCGGCTATGATTTGAATAGCATAAGGCGGCTGCACCGGTTGTAAAAATGTTACTGGCTTTTTACTGGTGCATGATTGAACAACAACTAGTGCTGATAACAATATCAGTTGAATAAAGATTATTTTTTTCATGGAATACGGGTTTAATCCAATACAGAAATTCTATTTTTTAATAACAAATTCATCGCGAATATTTCCCTCAATATCCAGGCATTTGTAAGTGAGTAGATTATCATTGATATCAATATGTTGATATAACCAACCGTCAGTATCGCGATTCACCGCAAAATCTTCTGGGGCAAGCTTTTCATGATGAACGGGAATACCGATAGATATGATATAAATGGTCCCTTTGGCAGGCGAGTCAACTACTTTTTCATCGTAAACAGGCTTGGACCTCATGTAGTAATGTACGTGGCCACTCATCACAATATCCACGTGATAGCAATCAAACAGACTACACCATTCCTTGCGGATCTGGCTATAATCTTCTTCATAACTATAGGGCGGAAAATGGAACATGGCAAATTTCCAGCGGGCAGAAGAATTGGCAAGTGTTTTTTCTATCCACGCCGTCTGATCAGAAACCGGGGCAGTGGCGTCAATCATAAGAAACAGCGCATTTTTGTAGTTGAACGAATACGTCAATTCGGGTTTAACCGTTTCCGGGCCATTTACCGGCAGACTAAACATTTCGCGGTACATCCAGGCCCCCAATCCATCCTGGTTGTCGTGATTTCCGGGAACCGGCATCAGGGGCCGGTAACGAAACACTTCACCGGAAAATTGAAACAACTTATCCCATTCATCGCGATAAAGTCCGGTACTGACTACGTCACCGGCAATAGAATAGAATGCCGCCTCGGGATAAGTGTTGTATGCTTTTTGCAGGATCTGACCCCATTGGGGAGACCGATGAGTATCGCCAAACCAGATAAAAGAAAATTGATTGCTAAGTTGAGCAGCCGTCTCAAATTGGGCCACCGACGACCAGTTTCCGGGCTTGCTGCCTGCCTGATATTGGTATTTGGCCCCAGGCAGGAGTTTTATCAACTTTGCCTTGAAACGATTGATAAACCGGTCATTTTGAAGCAGGCGATCTTCCATGATGTACTTCGTGGCCTCGACGGCCATCGTATCTTGGGTATTGGCCAACCAGTATTTCACCATTCCTGTGTGCACATCTGTGTTGGTCCGCCACTGAATATCCACGCTGTTTTCAGGACTGCCACTCCAGGTGAGCATGAGCTGGTCCGGCACATGGTTTGATGGGAATGGCGTTTTGCGAAATGCTCCGAACGATATGTGCTTCGCGGGCCCTTCCCCGAATGGTTGTAAAAAGCAACTGCCCGCGCAATGACTCCGGGCACCCGGTGATGGTCAGTTCGTCCCAGTCGTGATATGTAAAAGCACCGACACGCATGGTATCGAGGTGCTGATTTTCAGGAAATATTTTGGTGATTTCCAACTTGTCTTCCGGATTTACTGCTTCGACCGATATGAAATAAACCGGCCGGTGCATGTCAAAGCCATTAATCCCCAGGGATACCTGGCCTTTTAGAAAATTCTTTTGCCAGACCTCATAGGTGTATTCTTCATTTTTTACCAACATATTTGTCTTTTCAAAGCCACTTTTCGGCAGCCAGAATGGCACTACTTTCTGATCCCGGTCCCGCATGAGCGACACTTTAACCGGTACATTTACATCAAAATACCAGTAATTCCGGGCCAATACACTTCGCTCATCTGCGGTCAGAAAATGAAGTATATATTCCTCCCTGATGGTATCCAGTTGCGCGGGTGTAAGTGTCGCATATAACCTGGTGACAACATCATCCATTACCGATTTCACCGATTTATCTGCGGATGTTCTTCCATCGCTGCATCCGTTCAATAAGCCCCAAAATACCAGGAGAACAAAAAAAGATCTTTTCATCACCAACATTTAAAAATCTATATCAGAATATTTCCTATTTCTGGCTCGTTTTTCTATCACCAGTGTAAATCATGCTGTCGCAGGTAATCCAACATTAATTCAGGGATATCGGTCTGAATTACGTTTGCTCCACCTGCCAACAATGCATCAAGTGATGTCCTGTAGCCATTTTTGTATGCGCTGTCCGTATCGCCCAGCGCATTGATCCACAGCCTTCCAAGATGGGCTTTGATATAGTCAACTACTTCAACCGTATAAAAACCGGGATCGATGTGCATGGCTTTTAGCGAATTCTCCGGGGCCTGATTGTGGGCCGAACGATGCGCCGCCACCAATATGTATTTTGATTCCGGATCAAAAAAGGCCGCTTTTATTTTTTGAAGATCCCCCTTTCCAACAGCCGTCAAATACAGGTTGATCAGTAAAAAAGTAAAAATGGATCTTCTCATCATGTTTGACATTACTTGTTATAACCTTTCTGGTGTATTGGGTATTTTATTGATCAATTGATTGGATTTGCCAGTATGTTTAATGAGGTCAAATGCATCATAAAGATCACCCCTGGCAGTAAATGCCTGATAAGAAAGGGTATCGCCCGCGATTGAAATGATCTGGAATAATTGGGTATTTTTCGCCCGGCGGTCCATCCATAGATCATCCGAAACATCATACATTTTTGGTCCACTCACCGAAACCACATACATGGTGCCGGAAGACCTGTCTTTCATGGCATAGCCGGTTGGCACATTGTTGACCATACCCCGCCCGTAGGCGTGATCATGACCCTGCAATACGATATCCACCTTATAACGATCCAAAATGGGCTTGAAACGTGCCCGCAACTTTTCGTTGTCACGATTGGGCTTCGTGGAGAAAAAGGGATAATGCAGTGTGAGCGCTGTCCATTTTCTTGGATCATGATGCAGCACCGAATCGAGCCAGGTTGCCTGGGCCTCCATATAGTGGTCCGATTCATCAATTTGTTCAGCATCCAGAGAAATAACCTTAAGGTTAGAGAAGTTGACCTGATAACAAGTCTCCTCTAACCCCTTTGGCCCGTTTTGAGGCAAATTGAACTGGGGTCGCCATTGCGGAGACAAAACCACACCTTTACCATACTCGTGGTTCCCCGGTGTCATCACGGCCGGAACGGTGGCATGGATAAAACTCCCGGCATAAAACCACTCTCCCCATTCCATATCATGGTCGTGGCGGTTGATCATATCACCGGCGTATAACATAAAATCTGCCCGGGGCATGGTGCTGTAAGCTTCACGGATCACCCGTGACCACATGGCCTTGATGTTGTTTTGGGCATCCCCAAAATAAATGAAGGTCAGTTTCCTGGAATCATCAGGCATTCTGAATTGAAACCATTCGCTCCAGGCGTCGTCAACACCAACACGATAAACGTAAATTTCTCCCGGATCCAGACTGTCAATGATGGCTGAATGGTAGTGGGCCGCTACTTCCGGTTCCTCTTCATACCGGGTTGTCAGGGCCTGCATGGTCGAGGTTAGGCGTCTGGCGTTCTTCGGAAATTCCGGACCCGCCGTGGCCGAGGCTACCTCTACAAAACCCCGGGAAACAGTGGTATCGGTCCGCCAGTTTACGGCGATCGACTGATCCGGTGTCTCTGTGAGATTGAGTATGACCCGATCGGGTACCGGGGAGGGCAATAATATTTTTTCCAGCAAACGATGTTTCCATGTTTTGGTCCTTACAGGCAGCTCGCTGGTGGCTGTGGTGTTGTGCCCTTTCTGCTGATCACAGCCCGCCATAACACCTGTCAGCAACACCATGGCCAACAGCACATGCCGAACCTTCCGTTGATCCTTAATAATGGTTAAATTGAACATATATGTTGATTAAATGTGATACTTTGTATGGTTGACTTACTTCATCCATGCAGGTCCGGGCTTTCAAAAAAATAACCGGATACTGCATTGCATTGATAAATGTTTACCCGTCCTAGACCATGGCTCCGGCAGAATTTAGATCAATGTATTCATTTTGGCCCGAAACTGCCCGCTTAAACAATTATCTAATGTTTATACGCCCGAACTTTTCCAGTGTACTATTGACCTGTTCGGTATTTTGATATTAAATATTTGTTAACAAAAGTTGTATCAAATATCGTGGCTGAGCAAATACCAATTCACTTTGTTAAAAAGTTCGATGATGCTTGTTGAAGATTTACTGCTTTTTAAGAAAATATAAAATTTTCCCAACCACCATTAGTCATTTTATAGAATCTTACAGTAATATATCATAATGGTGGTTTACCTTTTTAAATGATAATTGATATTATAAGGAAGTTTTTTGACTTAATTGCCATCATTGCCAAAATATCGATGACCCAACAGTATTTTGTCATCACACTTTTATAGGTCTGGGGGAACATCAATGCAAAATTGATTTTAGCAAAAGTATTTATGTAGGATTAAAATTTAAAAACAAGAAAATGACCTTAAGTATTATCATGAAAACATTTATGAGAAAATCTTTGATTTTAATTACTGTCCTGGCGTTTGTGATCATGGACCCTGGTATGGCCCAATCATTCAAAGCCGGAGCCGCTTTCCGGAATATCACCCCGGACCCTTTATTGCCGGTTTCCGGGGGTGTCGGAACGCCCAAACCGTCTCATGTGAAACAGGGAGAACTTACTGTAAGAGCCATGGTATTGGAAAATGGCAATGTACGTGTTGCCATTGTTGGCGTTGACAACCTGGGCTGGCCTGCCGCTCTCGGCAACAAGTCACGGACATTAATTAAAAATATACCTCCGGAAAACATCCTGATTGGGGCAACACACACCCACAGCGCTCCGGACGCTTATGCCTTCCCCGATGAAAAAGGAAATATCGGCGCTGACCTGAAATATCTGGATTGGTGTGCCAAACAAATTGCCGATGCCGTGAACGAAGCATCCAGTAAACTCCAACCGGCATCTCTAAAAATCGCAGTTGGAGAAGCCCAGGGAAAGATCTCCTATAATTACTACGCAGATAAACTTTATGATCCCCGGTGTGGCGTAATTCAAGCCATTGCTACCGATGGAAAGAATGAAGGAAAAACCATAGCCACCCTGGTCAACTATGCCATCCATCCTGAAGTAATTGGTTCTGATCGCGGTATTTTAAGTCCTGACCTTTGCGGTCCGCTGTATGATCGCATAGAATCCAAGGCTGGAGGTATGGCCATATTTATGAACAGTGCGCAAGGTGGCATGGTCACAGCAGATAACCGGCTTCCAAATGGAGGAGAAACCAACGATTGGGCAGAATGCCAGCGTATTGGCAACTTGCTGGCAGATGAAGCTTTGCGTATTATATCCAATGCCCCGGAACAGCCGGATCCGGAATTATATTGTGTTGCCAAAAGCGTTACGTTTCCGGTTGATTCGCCCATGATGCAATTCATTCTCAAAAATTCTCCCCTGAATATGCAAACTACGGATGGCACGCACGTCACTACGCAGGTGAACCTCCTCGATATTGGCACTGCCCAGGTATTGACCATTCCCGGAGAAGCACTGCCAAATATTGGTTATTATGTAAAGCGTAAGATGAACACTGACCAACCTTTTCTGTTCGGACTTACCAACGATGCTTTCGGATACATTCTGACCAAAGTCGATTTCAATAGTTTCAAGCGCTACGAATATATCAGCAGAACCAGCCTTGGCGAAATGACTGGTGAAATTTACATTAACAATGCGCTAAAGTTGATCGAAGAAAGTCCAAAACCGGATCAGGTTCAGACACTAGTAAAATAATTTTCAAGGAAAAATTAATATTCAATAAAATGAGAAAAGGAATCCGGACAGTTTTAATGTCTTTATTTGTAGTCAGTGCATTCACCTACTGCACCACTAAACAAGAACCAATCACACCATCAACCGCATTGCAGCGATATTTGCACAATGGCGATAAAACCTATCATTGGGAGACAAAAGAAACGTACGAAATGAACGACGGAGTTAAAGCCTACAATCTGCTACTTACTTCCCAGCAGTGGCGACAATACACCTGGGTCCATCAACTCACGGTGATCGTGCCCAAAGAAAACAATTATGACGCTACACTGCTATTCATCACCGGTGGTCATGTTAAAAACAATGAGCCCGGCTGGAGTGGCAAAGATGACGAATTATTGCAGAGTATGGCCAAAATAGCGGAAGAAAACCATGCCATCACCGCGATAATCCGGCAGGTACCCAATCAACCGTTGTACGACACCTTAGTAGAAGATCAGTTGATTTCTTATACCCTTCACAATTTTAAGACAGACAAGGATTACTCCTGGCCTTTATTATTTCCCATGGTAAAAACCGCAGTTCGCGCCATGGACGCCGTCCAGGAATTTTCCAAAAAAAGTCTAAAACATCAGGTTGACAAATTTGTAATTTCCGGTGCCTCAAAACGGGGTTGGACCACCTGGCTCACCGGTGCCAGCGATCCACGGGTAGAAGCCATCGCTCCTATGGTAATTGATGTTCTCAATATGCCGGTCAGCCTCGATTATCAGATCAAAGTGTGGAAAGCGTATAGCCCGCAGATTGAAGATTATGTTAAACTGGAAATCCCTCAGCAGGTCCATACGCCGGAAGGTGACGCGATTACTACCATGGTAGATCCGTATTCCTACCGCAAGAAACTCACCATGCCAAAAATGATATTCATCGGTACCAATGACGAGTACTGGCCGGTCGATGCCATCAAGAATTACATCGACAGCATCCCCGGGCAAAACTATATTCATTATGTGCCCAACGCCGGACATGGTCTTGGTGACAAAAAAGATGCACTGAAAGCATTGAGCGCTTTCTATAATTATACCTTATTGAAAAAGGATTATCCCGAATGCCAATACAAGATTTCAGTCGATGGTAAACAGATCACGCTTTCTGCAAATGCCTCAAAGGATGAATTGCTCGATGCCATTTTATGGTCAGCCGATTCGGAAGACCGTGATTTTCGGGATGAAGAATGGAGTGGCAAAAACCTTGGCACGAAAGATCAATCCATGGTGACCGCTGAAGAAACATTGCCTGATTCCGGCTATAAAGCTTTTTATCTCGATCTGAAATATTCCGCGCCAAATGGTGAAGAATATACCGAAAGTACCAGAATGTATGTGGCCGACAGCACTGAAGTTCTGGTAAAATAATGAGCTGGGTTTAATGTAAACCCTCGGGAATTGGCCTTTTTTCCAGGGCCACTTCCCTTATTTTTTATTGATGTTGTTTAATGTATTGTCGATGGTGGCCACTGTTAAACTGAACGAAAATACAATTTTGATCAGCCTTAGGCGGGTTTTGATCTTATTGATCATAACTACACTGATTTTTTCCTGTGGTCCCAAGAAAACACTGCCCATTGCCAGGTACTATGATTATGATCAAAAACTGCCTTTAAATGATTCTGTAAACCTGGTTGATGAAAAGCCGAATTATCTTTTGTACCATGTCACCTATAAAAGTGTTCACAACAAAACGGTAACAGCCCTGCTCTCTGTTCCCAAAAATGCAGAAAACCCATTACCAGTGATCATACTGCTGCACGGCCTTGGCGACCGCAAAACAGTCGATTACATCGAGGCAGGAAACCAATACCTGATTGACAGTGGCTATGCTGTTTTTCGCATCGACATTGCCAACCATGGCGAGCGCATGGAAAATGACTATGATTTCAGCCTCACCGGCAAATACCGCTATTGGACCAGGGACATTGTTTCCCAAACGGTATTCGACCTTCGCCGTGCTGTAGACTTCCTCTCCCAACGCCGGGAAATCGATCCCAAAAGAATTGGTTTTTTCGGGATCAGCCTTGGTGGAATTATCGGCGTTGATTTTTGTGGCGTAGATGACAGGGTCAAAGTTCCGGTAATCGCACTGGCCGGGGGTAATCTGAATCTAATGTTTGGAATTGATGCGCTTTCTGAGGATGTAAAAGATTACCTGAGTATCATTGATCCCATCAATTTTGTGACCATGATCTATCCCCGTCCTTTGCTGATGATCAATGCCTCCAATGATGAGATCGTGCCACCCATCACCAGCAGGTTGTTGTACAACAAAGCCAAAGATCCAAAAGACATTATCTGGTACCCAACCAAGCATCGCGCACTGCCTATTGACAAGGCATATCCCGAGGGCATTCACTGGTTTAATCAATACTTAAGATGAAACTTTTTAAACTGATCCTTCGGATATTTAAAATCTTATTTTTAAGCATTGTCGTCCTCCTGTTGGTCATTTTTATATTTACAACCGGACCTTCCTGGTGGAGACATTGGGTGACCTATCCCCGGCTGGAAAAGGAGCGCATCGCTTTAAACAAACTCCGCAAAGAGCCCGCTAAATTTATCCCTCAAAAGGAGTTCAAAGGTGTGTTGCACGCACATACCTACCGCTCCCACGATAGTCGTGGCGTGCTTTCGGAAATATTGCCGGCAGCTAAAAAAGCCAAACTGGATTTCATATTCTTTTCCGACCATCCGCATGGACAGTACGATACTTTTCCACATGGTTATCAGGGCGTTTATGACGGCATCATCTTTCAATGCGGCACAGAAACCAGCAATGGCCTCATGGTGAATCCTTTTGACAGCGTAGTGATTGACTGGAAAAAAGACCAAAATGAAGTGATTGGAAATATTGTAAATAATGGCGGTTTGGTGGTGTATGTTCATACTGAAAATCCCCACAACTGGTCCAACCCCGATTATCAGGCCATGGAGATATACAATATTCACACAGACATTAAAGATGAAGACAGTTTGTTTCCCTTTATCGTGAACAGCATCATCAACGGTAAAAAATACCGGCGCTGGGCTTACCGCGAAATTTACGACGACCAAACCGCCATACTGGCCAACTGGGATGCTTTAAATGAAAACAGGAGAATTACTGGTGTAGCTGCCGTAGATGCGCACAATAACCAAAGTATACGGGCGCGCTATACCGCAGATGGAAAAGTGGAATGGGTAGGCCCGGACGCCAAGACCATGTCCATGGTGAGTCCGGGCTGGAAGGAGAAGCTTTTACTGGGAAAACCCGATGTCGCCGGCTGGGCTTTCAAATGGGAGATGGACCCGTATTTCTATTCCTTCAATTATGTGAACGATCATGTTTTCGGTGACACCCTTTCGGCAAAGTCCATTGAAAACAATATTGTGAAAGGCCATGTCTACATTGCTTTTGAAAGTCTCGCTGAAGCCGATGGATTTCAGTTTTTTGCTACCAACCCTGCCGGTGCTTTGAGCGGTATTATGGGTGATGTTATACCGCTTGACTCGGCACAACAATTGAAAGTTGTCTCTCCACTACCTGTTCGATTTCAGTTGTTGCGTGATGGAAAGGTCATCAATGAACTGAAGGATTCCTATGCGTTTAACTATGATATTCAATCAAAGCCAGGAAATTATCGCGTGACTGCGAGTTTATGGCTTGGCGACCAATGGGTTCCCTGGATCTTTACCAATCCCATTTATATCCAATAAACAAAAATATGGAAAGCAACCAGGCCAACATTAAACAGTCAATTTGGAGTGGCGGACGTTGGGCGACCTTGCTGACACTGCTTTTTGTTATACTAAGTTGGAAAGCTAATTCGATCGGGGACCTGATCATGGCGTTGCCTTTCTTCGTCCTGTTGTATTTTGTATACTTCACGCTTGGAAGGAATGATGTAGCCATTTGGTTGCGCAATCGGATGGATGAGAACTTCCGGAAGATCGTCATATTTCCAGCCATGCTCATTGCACTGTATTACTGCTATATTTTGATCAATGGAGGAAATCCATTTCAGGGTACGGTTTTCCTCCTTCCATACCTCATTTTCTTTCCAACCCTGGTATTTTATGCCAATCGCCGGCAATCGCAGCAATTCACCTGGGTTGATTTTACTACTTTCTTCATTTTTTTATTGCCAACCACTTTGGTTGACTTTAAGCCCACCGGCAATCTGCCCCTACACAGTGGAGGTTTTGATTCGATCTACCGGATTGTGGTCATGTTGGCAGCGATATATGCCTTTGTTGTAATCCGGCAACTCAACGATGTCGGTGCTTATCCAATATTTAAATGGAAATATTTAGGAACCGCCCTCTGGGTTTGGCTGGCTTTTTACCTGTTTGTGCTGGGTGTAGGTCACATCACGAAATTCCTTCACATCAAAGGACACGATATTATTGACCTTTCCCTGGCAGAAAAAATAATCCGCGAAATGACAGGCACCTTCCTCCATACCGCATTGTTCGAGGAACTTTTCTTCAGGGGACTGTTGCAAAATTTATTGGCTAAAAGGATTGCGCAAAGCAATCACTGGAAGACCTTTTGGATTTGGGGATTGGTGGTTCTTTTGATCAGTTCGTTGTTGGCCGGATATGCCCTGAAAGGTCCGCTACCATGGTTTCCTGGTTTAATTACCGTTTTGGCTTTTCTGGCCGCTTTTGGGATCGAACGCGCCAACCTCAGTCCCACTGGCACTTACACCGCCCTGGCCATGACCAGTGTTTTTTTCGGATTGGTACACTTTCATGCCGGGTCCATCATATATATGGGTTTAGCAGCAGTAGCCGGCTGGGCTTACGGATATGTTTATATTAAAACCAAAAATATATTTTACGCTGCGCTGGTGCACACGCTTGTCAACAGTTCGGCGCTCATTTTTGGGTTGGAATTGATGAAATAACCTTAATGAATATTATTTAAAACAGTGAAACAGAAAACAGCTTCGGAAGGAAGATCGAGAAAATGGATGAGATCCGTGGTGATCACATTAGCCGTGTTGATTATCGTCGTGTATTTTTATTGGTTATTGCCATTATGGGGAATCCCTTTTAATAAACAGCGCCATGGAAACCCTCCCCTGACGCCAACCTGGGCGCTGGAATGCTGGCTTTGGGAAGATGATCAGAATACAGCGGCACGTGTCGATGAATTGTTGGAAGGATATGAATCCAACGATATTCCGGTAAGGACGGTCATCCTCGACAGCCCCTGGAGTTTGCGGTATAATGATTTCGTAATCGATGAAAAACTATATCCAAACCCGTCTGCCTGGTTTAAAAAAATGCAGGATAGTGGTTATCGGGTTGTGCTTTGGATGACCCCGATGGTGAACAGCTACAACAAAGGGCTTACGATCGCCAATTCTGAAGACTGGTATCAGGAAGTGTATAATAAAGGATACCTCTCCGGAGGTGATCAGGTAAAATGGTGGAAAGGTCGCGGTGGATTTATTGACTACACCAAACCCGAAGCCGTAAAATGGTGGCACGGCCTGCAACAACAGGTTTTTGACTATGGTATTGACGGCTGGAAACTCGACGGGGCCGCCACACAATTCTACACCGAACTGGGACCCATACCATTTTTTTACCGGAAAACCTCGAAAGGCCTGATGACCACCAGGCAATATATGGATGAATACTACCGGGGAGAATACGAGTATGGTTTAAAGCAAAACCCGGAATTCGTCACCCTGGCCAGGGCTATGGACAGGCAATATCACCCGGAAGGATTCGCTCCCATTGATGCTGCTCCAGTCACCTGGGTGGGGGACCAAAAACATACCTGGCAGTCAACCGGCGCTACTCCGGGTAAGGAAGAAAATGCAGAAGATATTGCCATGGACGGCATTGAAGGCATAGAAATGGCCATCAATAACATTTTGAATAGTGCAGCGCTGGGTTACAACATTATTGGTTCCGATGTGGCCGGTTTTTCAGGCAGTATTATTCCCGCAAGGCTCTACATCCGGTGGGCACAATTTTCTGCCTTTTGTGGGTTGTTCCTGAATGGCGGCCATGGGGAAAGGGCCTTGTGGAAAAGAAGTCCCCAAGAACTGGAGATCATCCGGAAATTTTCCTGGCTGCACACCGAACTGATCCCCTATATGTATCATTATGTTGTTGAGGGACACCGCGGGGGAAAAACACTGCAAACGCCAGTAAATGGGAAATACCATTATTTATTTGGTGAAGATCTGCTTGTCGCGCCTATTTACAAGGATGATCTGGAAAATGAGATCCAACTTCCATCTGGTCAATGGCGTTACTGGTTTGATGATGCAAAAACAATCCAGGGCCCGGCAACATTCCGACAGTCATTCCCCCTGGATGAATTTCCGGTTTTTATTCGGGAAGGCGCCATAATCCCAATGGATATTAAGCGATCGTACACGCACTTCGGCGACATAAGTTACGATGGCTATCTCACTTACCTGATCTATCCGTCAGGGAAAAGTCATTTTACGACTTATTCCGAAAATGGCGATAGCACTACCATCGAAGTCAACCAAAATAATGAAGACTTAAATATTCATTTAAGCGGTACACACATACCGCATATTTTGCAAATCAATTTGAATGAGCCCCCGGCAAAGATTGAACTGGATAATATGATGCTTTCGGATTCCTTGAATTTTCACTTTGATGTTGACAGACGAAAATTGATCATTAAAACACAAAATTATTCCGAAGGAAATTATCACATTTATCTGCGGTAATTCCGATCCAATATGTTGACAAAAAGCATAAATAAAAATAGGTGATTCGCGATATTAAAAATTAAATTAACCGATCATGAAAATCAATAAGTCCAAATCCTTATGGTACACGCTGTTGCCACTTTCCATTCTTGTATTGACAGCCTCTTTTATTTATAAATCTACAATTGACAATAAAACTACGGTTAACGCCCCCAGAAACTGGGCTGAGAGATTGGGATATCCTGTCGGCACCAGGGTGGTAATGCTGCATGCTGACGACGCCGGCATGTGCGAGGAAGCCAACCTGGCGGTACAAAGTTATTTGCTAAAAGGAGACATCCAATCCACCGCCGTGATGATGCCCTGCCCCTGGGCCGATGAAATGATCGAATGGGCCAACAAACATCCTGATGCGGACGTGGGCTTGCACCTCACGTTGACGAGCGAATGGAAAACGTATCGCTGGGGTCCTGTTTCCGATCCGAAGGACGTACCCGGCCTGATCGATCCTGATGGAAAATTATGGCACGAAGTACCGGGTGTGGCTACTCATGCCAGCGCTGCTGAAGTGGAAAAAGAGATCAGGGCCCAGATCGAAAAATCAATTGCACTCGGCCATCGCCCCAGTCACATCGATACCCACATGGGCACGCTATATGCAAGGCCGGATTACGTCAAGGTATTTTTTAAAGTCGCTGAGGAATATGGCATTCCGGCCAATGCCATTGATATGTCGGACAAGGAAGTGGTGGAGCGGTATAGAAAGGAAGGCTATCCGCTCAATGAGAAGGTAATGCAATTGGCCAGCGAATACACCTTACCAAAGGTCGATAATTTTACCAGTGCGCCGGAGGGAAAAACCTATGAAGAGAAAATAGCGAATTTTAAAACACTCATTCAATCATTGAAGCCCGGCATTACGGAAATCATTTTTCATCCTTCCATCCAGACCGATTACCTGAAAACCATTACCAATTCCTGGCAGCAACGCGTCTGGGAAGCAAAGATGTTTTCCGACCCCGATCTGAAAAAGTTCTTTGAAGACGAAGGTATCGTGTTCACTAATTGGAAGGAGATCATGAGAAGGTTTAAAAATAATTAGTGTCTCTAAGAAACACTCATTAATAGTAAAGTACATTTCATTTTTAACTGAGTTTGAAAATTGGGCCCTATGATTTTTTTAAGATCATTACTTTTAATCATCCTGACCGGGTGGCTATGGCATCCGGTCGTTGCAGCACGCGGCCTCAAGGCTAACGTGGCTGTCAAAAAACTGACGCCTCCATTGGAACTGGGATACACCCTTGGTGGTTACGGGGCGCGTATGAGCAAACCCGCCGAAGGTATTCATGATGACATCTGGACCAAAGCACTAGTGTTGGATGATGGTCAGAAGAAATTCGCCATCGTGACCCTGGACATTCTGGGATTGCCACCCAATGTGAAACCCCGGGTCATTGAAATATTGAATGACAATACCTGGACCGAAGAGAATATCCTCTTCCTTCCCAGTCATGCGCATACCAGCCTGGAGATGTTTTCGCTGAATGACAAAAATATTTTCAACATGGCCCCGATCGGCATCTTTCAACCCAAACTGCTCGAATTTGTGGTGAACACCCTGGCGGACGTAATCCGGGAGGCCGACTATGACCTGGAACCGGTGAAAGTCGGAACCGCTGACATCCAACTTCAGGATTTAAACCGTAACCGGCGTGGAAGTCCCTTTGTGGATAAAACACTTACCGTCACCCGGATCGATCAAATGGATGATCAACCCCTTACCGTTTTGGTAAACTGGACCGCCCATCCCACCATTATGGATGAAAATGACATGCTGGTATCGGCAGGATGGCCCGGATACCTTCAAAGAGAACTGGAAGGTTTGATCGGCAAGGGGATTGTAGCGATGTATTACAATGGCGCTGAGGGAGACCAGTCGGTCATTGCCAAAAGCGGGGGAAGCCATTACGAAACAGCGGAAAGATATGGGAGAACCATTGCCACCAAAGTGCTGTCGGTTTATCATGAAATCAAACCGAATGCAAATCCGATCTTGGGTTACAATTATAAAGTCATAAAACTGCCTGAAAAAAGGCCGCATCCGCAATTTATGGAGACCGGAGGAAAGGAATATGGGTTGGATGAAAACAAAATTCAAATTCTGCTCGATCAGGTCTTCCCTTCGGAGACTTCAATCGCTGCATGTCGCATCGGTGATCTGCTCATTGCCGGGGCGCCGGGAGAGTTGATCGCTGAACTTGGTTTGTCCGTGAAAGACCAGTTAAAGCAGGAAGGCATTCAACATCCGGTAATCGGCGGGCTGGCCAATCAATGGATCAGCTATATTCTGACCACTGAAGAATATGAAAAAGGCGGTTACGAAACCAGTACCAGTTTCTACGGCAAAGATCTGGGCAATATCATTACTTCGGCCATGCTTGAAACGGCCAATCCGCTGACACATAAAAAGTAAAGAGATTTGTATTGATAAAAAAGGTTGAATTATTGGCTGATCAATTCGCGTTAACTTGATTACAGTAATTCCTCGGCAGCGTCTTCAAACGGGACCACCCTGGCGCCCCCAACCCACCCTGGCGCGCGTTTGCAACGCGTGCCTTTCCCACACCATATAGTTCGTTCAATTCACTCCACACTAAGCAAGTATTCTCGCACGCGTTGCAAACGGCGTGCGAGTTTTATCAACTTCCCAACAGGGGCAAATCTTTTACTTTGCGCGTCGGCATGCGTGGGACTTGTGCCATTTACACATACGCCAATTATTTCTCAACAGAGCCTGCGAATGGGACGCTGCGGAAAAAGGGGAAAATCATTATTTTATGACTAAATATTTTTCACTTGTCTTGTTATCACTGTCTTAACTTCTTCCCAGGAAATTTCTTCATGAAGCAGCTGTACCGGAACGTCATTCTCAGCGTCATAAAAGTAAACCATGCTTTTTAATATCAAAAACCGGGTATCCTGCCCATATTTTTTCAAATGAAATTCTAATAGTGAAAGTAAATCAAATTTTTTCAACAGGAAGTATACGTCATAAAAGTCTCTTTTACGTCCCCTACCCTTAATTGCATCCAACTTCATTGCAGCTATATCTTCTAATGAAATTAATCTGATCTTTTCCTTCTCTTTTGGCGCTCCAATCAAAGGATATGCATATTTCACAAAATCAACTTTTACACCATTGATATCAAGCACTAAAATATTTTGGGTTCTGTGCATCTCCTGTAATGGATAGCCAGGCCGTAATAATTCCAATACTTCCGTAATATCAATATCAGTATGACCAAAAAAATCCAGATCATGAGAAATACGATGCCCAATGTGCAAAGCAAGAGCAGTACCACCCGCAAGATTAAATTCCCGCAATTCATCAATAGCCATGAGGTTTTTCAGGAGGGATAATGTGCCGGAGGGAATTGCTGAAGTGGATAGCATCTAAAATGTTCTTTTGGTATGTTAAATAGGATTGATAAGTAATTCAGCGTTTTTCCATCCAAATCCCTGAATTTTAAAATTTCTTTTTTTACTTTTTCGTGACCATAATAATCCAATACATTTTTCCATTCATCTAAGAAGCCATATCTGGCAACACGTTCAATCACATAAGCCGCATGCTGGTCCCAATCTATTTTCTCGAAATCAGTGTCCCAGAAAAGTACTTTTCTTAAATTCATTTTTCCCCCAATAACAGTTTTGTTGAACAAAGATATTCATTTGATTATAATTTGCACTTTTTCCCGGCAGCGCCTCCGAACGAGACCCTAACTGGCGCAAGTCTTCTGCTTTGCGCGTCGGCATGCGTGGGACTTGTGCCATTTACACATACGCCAATTATTTTTCAACAGAGCCTCCGAATGGCACGCTGCGTCTTGGAAGACCACCATGTGAAATATTGCTATTGACTTAACTTCTAATTTTAAATTACAGAGAAACTGGTACTCCATTCATCTTACTTCC
This sequence comes from uncultured Cytophagales bacterium, assembly GCA_963711495.1. Lineage (GTDB taxonomy): Bacteria > Bacteroidota > Bacteroidia > Cytophagales > Cyclobacteriaceae > CAVQEK01. Next base: position 1,172,380 of record CAVQEK010000013.1, on the reverse strand, counting down.
TATGCCGCAGAGTCCCCCCTCCGTCGGGAGACGCTTCGGGGAAGGGAGTTGTAACTAAATTTCATCTTTAGCTCGATTTCTGACCCTCTTTTTTACCGCAGGCCATGAAGAAAATTGCATCTGGCCAGAATTATATTTTTTAAGTCTCCGGTTTAATTCTTCCTGTTTGGCAGAACTTAATTCAAAATTTTCTTCCTGCTCTTTTTTTAGCACTTCAAGCTTTTTGAGCAATGATTCGTCATGTAATTCGGTTAGCCAGCGGATGAGATCAATTTTCAAAGCTTGTATGTCCATATATATCGTTTTTTTGTAAAGATAACGTCTTTTACAGAGTTCATAATTTCAAGTGGCCGGATGAATATGGATTGATTTCCAAATTCTTTTCTCAGTAAGGTCTCCCAAAGGGACACTGCTCCTGGCGCGCGTTTGCAACGCGTGCCTTTCTTTCACCACTTAGTTTGTACAAATGCCTCCGGACTATCTGTATTTTCGCACACGTTGCAAACAGCGCGCGAGTTTTATCATTGGACTGCAACGCGCTCCATCATCCGGTCGATCATTTCGTAGGTGTAGGGGCCCATGTATGGGCCAAACCACGACATCACTCTGGGCTCGTATCCGTTTAAATGGTAATATTTTCCAGGGATGATATATCCTACATATGCGCCATTGAAACTGGTGACCAACACATTGTATCCTGATCTGCCCATTTCATTCTTCAGCAATTTGGCCAGTTCACCGCTAAAATCACACGGCGCTGTGGCCCAGATCAGGTTGCCGATCCTCGCTACCTGCACGTAGGCATCACCAATGGGTGGGAATAGCTTCCTCCCCAGGATGGGGTTCATCCGGAGGCCATCGGTTACCCGGATGTGTAAGTCCGGAAGGTCCATTTTCAATGTCATAGCACCCAAACTGAAGCGATCGCTCAACGGCAATGTGGCACTGTATTTTGTGACACTGTCGGCCAGCGCTTCACCGATGAACCGGGGCTTATCAAATTTTTCACCTTTACTCGCCGCACTGTGGCTCCCCACACTTCCCGCAAAAAACACCGCCAGATCCACACTCTGACTTTCCAATTTGCGCTGCCAGTAACCTGGATAATCGGCGCTGACCTGCATATTCCATCCGCCCAGTGTCGTAGCGTGGGCATCAAACGATCCCAGAATGGCATTTTTTCCAGTATTTTGCTGTACTTTAATAAATATAAAATCAGGATCTTTGGTGCCCAGTTCACCCACCAAACGATTCCGCACAAAATCGGCTGCTTCAAATTTTGCGGTCCCGATCTTGCCTGGTTGAAGATCATGCACCGACTTTAAAATAACCTGACTGACCTGGTGTGCCAGCCAATTCACCAATTCAGGATTGGCCTGGCCGGCAAATTGCTCGCCTACCAATCCTTCAGACCACGCGCCCAAACTGGAATGTGTGTGTGTAGCCGAGAAAAAAACCTGGCTTCGCAGAATACCTGCCTGGTTTTTAACCAATTGCAATGCTCCCTCACTCACGGCGGGCGGCATGATCAAAAGGTCTGATCCGACCAGTACCAACAAATTATCATCGACCTTTAACGCTACCGCTTTTACATAAATGCTATCGTGAACCCCTTCAGCGGGTTTACCTTTGCGGTCGCCAAATCCGGCAAGTGGCACCTGCCCAAAAATACCTTTGGCAGGCTGTTCCTGCTTTGCATTAATGGTGGGTGTGATGCTTACTTTGGCAAGACCAATTTCCAACGATCCTTCCTCGATTGTGAGCAGGCCGGATATGCTATCCAACCGATTTCTGGTTGAAGTGTAGTAATCGGTTTTGAAATATGGGGTATAATCCACCATCTCGAGTGCCCAGAAGAGTGCTATGCCAATAATGACCAACAGCCCCAGGAGTATTTTTAAAATGATACGAAACATCTTCGGTTTTTATTAATGTGTTGCTTTTAAATTCTTACTGTCTGCTTTTTACAATCTTGTCCATATTATTGGCCTGAATCGCCAATCTTTATCCAATTCTCATCAATACGCGCATATTTTATGGTCTCATTCGGTTTGTCCCCTACATCATTGCGGTGAAAGCTGTACACCACATGCATGATGTGATCTTTGCCCTCAATGATCGAAGGGTATGAACCACTGGTAGCCAGTCGTTTTTCCCTGGTATCGAATTCCAGATGCCTTTTAAACGGCCAGGTTTTACCTTCATCTTCCGACAATGCCAAAGCAAGACTGTTCCTTCCTTCCTCCGTATCATTATATGCCAGCACCCAATGGCCATTGTCCAGCGTAACCACATCAGCCCCCGAGCCAGGATTGGGCAACTGCGAGTCCCTGACATCACTCCAGGTGTTTCCTTCATCTTTAGATTCGCTGATCTGTAATCGTTTTGGCGGAGGTCCGTTATCCCGCATGTAGGCCACCAAAGTGCCATTGGATTTTTGGGCAATCGAAGGCTGAATATTACCGGGTGCAACCAGTGGTGTGCTAAATGACCAGTGCACTCCGTGATCATCGGTGATCGCCATTAATGAAAAGCTGAAACCATCGGAATACAGGGGCAACACGATCCTCCCGTTTTTAAGTACGACCGCTTTGTCCTTCGTTTGCCAACCCATTCTCCGAAAATAAGGATATCCCATTTCACCCTCTACTCGTTGCCCGGTTGAGTCGGTATACGATCCGTTGCGAAGCATATTTTCACCTTTAGCCTTGGATAAAAGCTCATTTTTCCACCAATCCAGCTTCTCCAATACTTCCGCATTACCGCCCATGGTGGTTTTTATGTAATCCCCGTAACTTTCGATTTGTCGTTTCACAGATTCCACAAATCGATCTCCGGGAACAATCCCTCTTTCGGCTTTATCGCCAGGTTTTACAAACAGTGTTTGCTGCCATTTCCACTGCGGCGACCCTTCTTGTTGCTGGTAATTTTCACTAATGCGAAAAGTTGGCAGGGAAGTTTCCCACTGATTGGCAATCACCGTATACCAAACCAGCCACAATTGTTGCTGATCATCCAAAAACAGTACCGGGTTGATGTCGGGAAAATCCGGTACATCCGCCATCACAAAAGGGGTCGTCCAAGCGGTATCACCGGCATGCAACCTTGCTCCCATGATCAATACATCATCTGCCCAGCGTTCTCCCGAACCCTGGAACCAAGCCGCCAGCAAATCGCCATTGGGCAATTCGACAATCGTTGAGCCATGAACATGTTCTTTTACCAGGAGAAAAATTTGTTCCTGTACGTATTTGAATTGTTCACTTTTTGTTGTTGCAGTGCAGGCATTTATAAGTAACGACAGACAAAAAAGCATGGAATTTAAAAAGGCAGTTCTCATAATAAAAGTTAAACCCAAAATTCTCTATAGAAATCCATTTCAAAATATATAACCGGATCTTAACAAAAAGGCAGAGCATTAAACTCCGCCTTCTATGTTTTACCCTAAAAATATGATGATTACCAGGGTTCTCCTGTACCCTGCAACAACCAGGATTTTGACCAGGCACTGTTGTTCCCATCGGGATCAGAGTATTGTGTTGGTACAAGATTCTCTATGGCAATATCGGTATTGTCCGGATTTAAGTCTATTTCATTGATCATATAGTAAAACCGCAATGGTAAAGCCTGTCGCTTTGCTGTTGGGCCAGCCTTCAGCGCTGGCAATCCTGTTCTGCGGTAATCGAACCATGATTCGGCAGCGGCAGACCAGCTCGAGATCCATTTTTGTATCATGATCTCTTCCAGTGTTCCATTAAATGCTGCCTTGCCTGCCATGTAATCGTCATAAGCACCCCCTACTCCCCATGCTTCGAAGGAGGCTTGAATAGCTGCATTGTAGTGATCTTCTGCATTGCCAACATTCCAACCCTTCAATGCTGCTTCAGCCAAAATAAAGTGAACCTCTGTCGCTGTCATCATACGTGATTTGAGCAGTGGCCCTGATGCATTTTGATAGCGGTCATTTAACCAGGAAACATGTGGATTATAGGCTGCCTGGGCAGGATAAGGATTTAAATTATAGATGTATGGTGCAATAGACCAGCTTGGTGGCATGCCCACATAATTAGGATCTGTATCCAAAGGAACGCCATTGGCCGCATAATACTCGTCGGCAATGTCTTGTGAGAGGTAACGCTTACCATCAATAATCTCATCAGTTCCATCCGGGAGATTATCATCAACTACAAGCGGTATAGACACCTTGGCAGCCCAGAGACCCAATCGCGGATCACTGTAAGCCTCCATGGTATCCACCAGCGTGGCGCACATTTTTATCCGGCGATAGTTGCTACCCTGAGTAGCATCATAAACCGTATTATTTGGCCATGAATCTGTGGCACTTGTACCGGGAAAATCCATATTCGCATCATCCGCTGAAGAAGTAATGATCGGATATTGATCCGGGTTATTCACGATATTTTCAATGCCTGTTTTTGCCATATCTGGTTCTTTGGCAGAAATGCGCATATAGTATCGCAAAGCCAATGAATTAGCAAATTTCCTCCACTTTGCCTACATTTCCCTGGTACAAAACATCCTGGGTTGTATTGAATTGGGCATAACTGGCTTGATCCTTGGATAACAGATCATTGGCTTTGCCAAGATCCGCCAAAATGCCGGCATAAATATCTGCCTGGCTATCGTAAGCCGGTTGCAAATTGTCAGCACCTCCCTGCTCACCTTGAAGTGCACTGGTATAAGGTGCATCTCCCCAGAGATCAGTGATAAGGCCAAATACATAACATTTTATAACCAGCGATACTCCCTGATGAAATTCAAGACCTAACGCTTCAGCCTTTTTGGTTAAATCGGCATTTGTTCTTAAAATACCATAATAAGGCGACCAGCTTTGATCGGACCAGTCGTAATCATTATGACCACTGGACCATCCATCCTTTTGGGTATGTTGCATTACTCCAGCGATATCGCCATAGCCCAGATTGACAACTTCCTGACCGGTTTGTGTGATTACCGTACTTAAAATCAAATCGGGACTGGCTACACTGGGATCCACTCCATTTGGGTTTTCATTCACTTCCGTTAGGTCCTGGCAGGAAAACATAAATGTCAGGACTGCAATCAAAAGAACAAGTGATTTATATTTATTGGTTTTCATAGTTTCTTTCATTTAATCGTTAAAAAGTAAGGCCAATTTTAAATCCAACAGGGATCACCCATGGATCAACATTATAACGTTCAATACCTTGTTTAAACTGGATACCATTGCCTTGGGTCGATGATTCAGCCTGGAACGCACGCTCAGGATCGATATTGATCTTAGCCTTGGTCCATAAAATAATATTGCGGCTATAAACTGAGACATTGGCATTCTGAAGTCCAAGTTGTTTGGTTATTCCGGGAGGCAACTGATATGTCAGCGATATTTCCCTCAATTTTACAAAATCGGCATCGAAGGTAGAAGGTTTGGTGAAATCCCAGGGATAGCTCACCACATAGGGCATATAAGGCAATGGATTGTTTTCACCCAGATTTTCTACGTAGGTTGTTCCTCCTTCACCATCAGATACCGCGACCACACCGGGAACAAACGTACCGTCATTGACCGTAATGCCACTGTATTTTTCGGGGAATCCGCCATATTCAGCAGTAGGTCCACCAACGACATGAAAGCCGTTTTTGATATATTGGTCTTCATTAGCCACTAACCAGTCACGCAATTCCTTACCGGTTCTTCCTCCGGGATTGATGAGTCCATCCAACCAGATCTGAGAACTGGCATCTTCAGACATATAGCGGTATGTCTGGGAGACAAACTGTCCGCCATGACGCCAGTCAAAAGACATATTTAAAGTAAAGCCTTTGTAAGAAAGTGAAGTTTGCAATCCGGCGAGAAAATCAGGGTTGTAATTTCCTATGACATTTTTTGTGTCTTTGGCATCAATGGATTGCCACTCATTATCACCTCCGCCAACGATGGGGTAGCCATAATAGGGTGAATTTTTATCTTCGACCACCACGATTTTTGAATCGTAAATATTTCCCAATTCATCCCCGGTATAGGCCCAGGCACCACCCTTCGCATCGCTCCAAAATTTAATAAGATCTACTCCATCGGAAAGTTCTACAACCCTGGTCCTGTTTCGGGAGAAATTAACGCTGATATCCCAGTTCCAACCGTTTTGTTGAATTGGTGTTCCTCCCAACATAAATTCCCATCCTGTGCTTTCAATCAGCCCGGCATTGATGTTGATCTGATCAAAGCCTGAAGAAGGCGCTATCGGAATATTGCGAATGATCTGATTGCGATTATCGACTTGATAGTAAGTTCCTTCAAAACGCACTCTGTTGTTAAACATTCCAAAATCAAGGCCTGTTTCCCAACTTGTTGCCTCCTCCGGTTTTAGGTCCGGTGTCAAAATGGTGCCGGATTTACTTAATCTGGTTGCATCACCCCACTGCCCCGCATCGGCATATGTCGGATAAAGCGAGTAGGGATCGGCATCATTACCAACTTTTGCCCAACCTCCACGCAGTTTGATCAGATTGAATTGATCACCCACCGGCAACATCTCATTGAGCAGAAAGCTGAGTGATGCTGAGGGATAGAAATAAGACTGATTTTCCGGGGGTAGTGTACTTGACCAGTCGTTCCTGGCCGTCAGATCAAGGTATACCATATTATTCCAGGCTATATTGGCCAAAGCATAAGCACTGTAGATAACTTTTTCATAACGACTACTGCTATAGTCCAGCGCACCTGATTTAATGTTGTTGATAGAATATACACCCGGTACCACCAATCCTGAAGAAGGTGCAGAAGCATTTGTCACATTAGCCCCACTGCGAAGTAATGCATTTCCACCTGCAGAAACGGAAAGACTAAACTCTCCAAGATCCTTATTGTAGGTGGCCAGAAAATCAGCATTCCTTTCATAATTCCTTAAATTCACAATACCATATGCGCCGTTGTTTGGTTCTCCGGAATAACTCGGTGCTATTTTGGTTTCCCTGGTTTCAGTATAATAGTCCAGCGCATAACGGCCCATGAGGCTGAATTCAGGAGTAATCTGCCATTCCCCTTTTAAATTGCCAAATATCCTGTCTCTGATAAAACTATTATTTACTTCATGAGCCAGAAAATATGGGTTATTGTAGGTGTCGTTATCCGGAGTGCGTTGTTGGAAACCTTCTTTACCTGGTTCCCAATAATTTTTGTAAAGTGCAATATCAAGATCCGGAGGAACGGCGTAGGCCCATTGAAGTGGATTGGTGCCCCGGTTACTGGATGGCCGGTTGTTTGACCAGGACCGGTTAACATTGATATTCGTACTGATCACCAGTTTCTCATGAACTTTCGAAGAAGCATTCAGGGTGAGATTATTTCTGAAAAGATCGGAATTGGGTATTAAACCCCTGCTGCTCATATTATTAAATCCTACCCGGTAATCCATCACATCATTACGATTGGAAATAGAGATTCCATTCGTAGTGGTTACACCGGTTTGAACAAAATCGGCCACGTTGTTGGGGTGAGATATCAATTCCTTCGGAACTGGTACACCATTGGCATCCAAAGGAGAATCCCATTGAACGGCGTAATACCCTTTATTTAATTCCATACCGGCGCCGGCTGCCTGGCTATAATCAATGGTTGGGAAATAACCCGGAGGGAAATCGTCCGGAGTAAAGGAGAAATAACCGGCTGCAAACTTTGTCTCTCTTTTTACGTATTTATAAGGTTCATCAAAAACGGTATTGGAAGACACGGAAACTGATACGCCTTTGCTTTTGCTGGCACTCTTAGTGGTAATAAGGACGACACCATTGCCCGCTCTCGAGCCGTAAAGTGCTGCAGCACTAGGCCCTTTCAGCACCGTGATACTGGCAATATCGTCCGGATTTATATCTGAAATTGCATTGCCATAATCAACCCGGTTGTCGCTACCAATCTGTGTAACATTGTTTAATGTATTCACCAACGGAACTCCATCCACAACAAATAAAGGTTGATTATCGCTGCTTAAAGAAGTAGCGCCTCTGATCACCATACTGACAGAAGAACCCGTTCCACCTGTGGAATTGATTGTAACTCCCGGAATTTTGCCTGCCAATGAATTCAATACATTTTCCTGGGCCACCCGGTCGATATCCTTGCCCTCTACCCGTCCTACGGCATATCCCAAGGATCGTTCTTCCCTTTTAATGCCCAGGGCAGTTACCACAATTTCCTGCAGCGCCTCTATGCTTTCCGAAAGTGCAACATTGACTACACTCCGTCCGTTGATGTTAACCTCTTCGGAAATGTAGCCCACATAGGAAAAGACCAACGTAGCATTGGCGTCGCCAACTTCGATACTGTAATTTCCATCGATGTCGGTAATGGTTCCATTCTGGGTATCCTTTACCACCACATTGACGCCGGGTATTCCAGTACCATCGGTCATTGAAGTTACTTTCCCTGTTACTTTAACACTCTGATAACGCTCGGATATTTGATTTGCATTGACAGCGGCATCACCTGTCGTAATTATGGATTGATCCAAACCATTCTTATTTCTTCCGGATTGCAAATTGACATTAGAAGAAATTTGTCCGGCAAGTGTATTACCTTCTTCCCGGATTGTACCGGATCCGGTAATCTGTGCCAGAGCTTCTATGCCCATCATGGACATCAAACATAAAATCAGCACGTAAAGTAGATTTTTTCTCATCTTGATAGCATTTAATGTTACTAGGAAATTTTTTCATTTCAATAAAAAATAGAAATCGCGTATTACTCAGACAATTGATGTTTTAAATTGCAATATTTTTTTATCAAATGCTATAATATACTAATATATTTTAGACAATGAGACAGGAAATAATTCAGCGGTTGTTTGATAATTTATTTCATTAGGTTCCTGACATCTGGTGTTAAGTGTCCATTGGATTTTCAATCTGACAGAATGATGCACGCGTTCCAAAATACTTCTTTGTTATTGGCACGTCTACTTCATAATATGTTTAAAAAAGAAAAATATATTATAGTTATTTATCAATAAATTATTTGTAATATAGAATAAACAATTTTTATATCAATAAATTTTTAGTGCATATGGAAAATAAATCTCTACTATTACTGAAAGTATCTGTGTTTCTGGGCTTTTCTTTAATTTTTTTATCATGTCAGAAGGAGGAAACCGGCCCACCTTCAGCACAGATCTTTTATAGTGCAGCTGACTATCAGGTTGCCTTCACTCCATTAGCAAAAAATGCAAATAGTTACTCCTGGGATTTTGGTGATGGAGAAATCAGCAATGAATTTAATCCTGTACATATTTATGCAGCCGGTGGAACATATGATGTCAAACTAACGGTGACTGGCAACGGAGAAACTGCAGAAGCCAATACGCAAATATCTATTGCATTGACCAAGTTTGAAATGCTTACCGGCGGACCTGCTGCCGTCAATGGGAGGACCTGGAAAATCAGTTCGACAGGTTCGGCAACGGATGCCATCGCACTGGCAGATGCCAACATGACGCCGGTTCAATCTGTTCCGGGGGGCGCTTTGGGATTGATTGGTCTTAATGCAGAATATGACGATGAATTTACTTTCAAATATGATGGGAGTTACAGTCATGATGTTAAAAATGGAGGTGCGCTGGCCGGGCTGGTTTTTTCCATCGTGAATCAACTTGACATTCTAACAGTTACCGGGGATAGTCAGGATAACGGATTGGCCATATCAGCCTATACACCGGAGACCGGAGCTACCTTTAACTTCACAGAAAATACAGATTTAACATTGGATGTTGTAAGTCAAATGGATGGCACGACTGCTTCGGAAATTACCTATCCGGGAGTAACGACCTTAGCATTTTCCGGTACGGAATTCATTGGATTAATGGATTTCACAAGAACTGTTATCATCCAGGATATCACAAAAAATAAAATGAAACTTGCCATGTTTATGTCTGCAACCCAGGGAGCACAGGCTTATAAACCATCATTGGTATTACAACTCACCTTTGATGCGGTAAATTAAGACAATGCATAATTATTTGCTATTTATGCCAAGCCCGGAACTAAATTATCCGGGCTTTTTCTGTTGAATAAATTCATTAGACCCAATCCTGCAAAACCTGAAATCTCAATTTAAATTATACAAATTGGCTGAAACTAATGATCACTACAACAAGATGTAACCACCTTTGATTGATACAAATGTTAGTTCAAATCTATGAACACAACAACAACTTCACGAATTGATTAAAAATCATGTTCATTCCCCAAAAGACAACCCTCAACTTAGGAGCAAAAAACTTAGGTTTAATATTCTGCTTAAAAAGGAGTTGTGCAGATTCCATTAGACATTAAATAGGCGACACCAGTGAGTTGGATTGTGGAAATCTAATTGGCAACCTTCGGGCTTTTATTGCACCATTCCGATATTAATGTCAAACCATCCTGGATTGAGGCATATAAATTTTTATTGTGATTGATTTGTTTACCAAATAAGTATTAAATTCATCTGTTATTTACAAAATTCTAATTGTAATATTTATTTGATAGGATTGAATTATTATTGAATAACATTTTCAAATAAAAAAATCCAATCCGAATTGTTTATTTACCAGAAGCAGTCGAAAAGGCCTGAATTAGTAGCGCCAACCGCTTATTTATTATGGACACAGGACTACGATTGATGCAATGTTATAAATATGTTAATAAATTTCAAATAAATTTATAATCTACACACGTTCTTTCATGAAGGATTAATACACTTCATTTTGACAAGAAGTGCTTTACTAAAAACACCGAAAGCTTTCATCCTTTCCACAAAAATCTTTTGAATATGGTAAACAGGAAAACGAAATCCCTTTTGACCAAATTTGCACTTTCAATTTTGAGTTATATTATAGCCACCATATTTTTTTGCGACTAATCCCCTAAATATAAAAAAGCGATGGGAAACTAATCACCACCGCCTTTTTTGTAGATAGAACCTATTAATTAATAAATTTTTATTCTAATTTTTACTTTTCAACATCACTGCAGCAACCACATTTTTGAAAATTGATCATCTACAGCGGGAGACAAAGTAGCTACACCCAAATTATAGGCGTCTACATTCTGCCCCAGTTCATTACCAGGATAACGGTAACGCAATGGGAATTCGTAGCTGCTTAAGTATCCATTATTAAAGATGTCAGGCAATTTGGTTCTGCGTAATTCCACATAAGATTCAGAAGAAACCAGAAACAATCCTAACCATTTTTGATCCGCGATCTTAGCCAACTGACCTTCCATATCTGCTGGCAAAGCAACTTCTGGTTGGGCCAAATAAGTGGTTATGTCCGCATCGGATATGCCCCATCGCTGCATAGAATAAGTAATTCCCTTACGATAATAGGCATCGGCACTTCCACTTATCATTCCCTTGGCAGCAGCTTCGGCCAGGATGAATTGCACTTCATCACTGTTCATGATCATCGCTTGCAACAAAGGGTGACTGTTTTGTCTTAATAGTTTAGAAAATTTCGATACTTTGAAATTACCCACAACGCCACCTGCTGCAGTATTGTAGTGGCCATTGCCATATTTATAATCGCCATTCATACCGGCCACAAATCCAACGTATACTTTGTTCGAATCTAATAATACATCACGAGTGGCATGTTCGGCAATGTCAGGATTTGACCGGTCGATATATTCCCAAGTCGATGAATAGGTAAAACCATTTGGATCAGTCGTTTCGAAAGTAACCCCATCCATGTCCGGATCACTTGTCCAGGGCACTTCTACTGGTGATACCCATACTGGCAAACGAGGGTCATTTAATTCCGTTAACTTATCAACAAGTGTTTTGGCAGGTCTCCTCCTGTCAAATTCCTCACCTGATGCATCGTTTAACGTACCCCCTGGCCATGAATTGGCGGCCGTTGCCCCGATATATTCAATGGATACATTGTCCATAGCATCGGTAAAAATTGGTGTAGCGGTTGGATTATTTACAATAGCAGCGATTTGTGCGGCTGCATCAGGTAATTTATCAGAAGCATGCATGAGCAACCGAAGTCTCAATGAGTTTGCAAATTTTTGCCATTTCAATTTATCACCACCAAACACCAGGTCGTAAGTCGAAGATATGGGTTCTGTGCCCTGGGCTATCAATGTGTTTGCATTATCAAGTTCCTGCAACAGACCAGTATAAATATCTTCCTGCTTGTCATACTTTGGGTATAAAATACCTTCCCGCGCTTTCAATGCTTGTGAATAGTAAACATCTCCATAATAATCGGTCATGTATGAAAAAATAAGGGCCCGGAAAATCGTGAATATACCCTCATGAGTTTTAGATCGCCGATCACTTGTCAGTCCGATTGCCCCGTCAACAAGTTTAAGGATATTCATGGCGGAATACATATCATCAATCGGCTGTTTGAATCCATTGTAGTAATTGTCACTACCCTGGTAATTGCTTTCCATGTATTGTACTGCACATGGAAGTCGGCGGCTCCAGTAGCCCATATTTTGGTAAAATAAGGCGGTTTGTTTGATTACAGACGATAGAAGGAATGGATCGTTTACAGATTCCACAGCATTCAGTTGTTGCAAACTGTCATCTATCCTCAATTCATCTTTGCTGCAGGAAGCAAAAATAGAAATTAAGAAGATTAAGAATCCCGTTTTTATTATAAATGATTTCATGTCGTAGTTTTTATAAAAGTTAACATTAAAAATTGATGCCCAGCTTGAATCCATACGAACGGACGCTTGGCAAAGTAGCCCGAAGGATCCCCTGGTTTGTTCCTACTCCTGAGAATGCCGATTCCGGATCTTCATTGCGACCAGAAGCATTCCATTGAAACATGTTTCTGCCAACCAATGAAAACGTGACATTATTCAGTTTATACCTATTGGTCAGTGAATTTGGCAACATATAGGAAATCGATATTTCCCTTAACTTGAAATTCGTAGCATCGTATGTACGCGTGCTGGAGAAATTCCATATTACATCTCCATAGCTGTTATATGGTATCTGATAGAAAGTATTATTAGGATCCGCACCATTCACAATATAATCAGCATCCGTTGCTTCGGTTGGATCACCGTCATAATCCGGATTGAGGAAAACACCTTTTGCATAACTGGCATCATCCACTACATCTGTACGCTGAGGATCGTTGTTGGTATTTATGACATCATATTGACTCGAACCTGCAGCAGGCCATGGTAAACCTCCATAGGATGCGTCCCTTCCACCTTGCCAAAAGGGGTTATCGGGTCCTGATCCAAATGTGGTAGTTGCCCTTCCATTGGATTCGGCATATTGCTGATTTACTGAAATGTACTTGCCTCCCTCACGTAAGCTGCCTACCAGATTCAATGAAAACTGTTTGTAACGCAATGTAGTATTTAATCCGAGTATAAAATCCGGGTTGAAATTGGCCAGCAAAGCCCGGTCTGTTTCATCTCCATTCTGGAATTCTCCTCCTTCACCATCGAGCAACGGCATGCCTTTGTACATGCCCGATTTTACCCTCATAATGGGGTTTTGTTCATAAATATTCCCAATCTCTTCTCCCACAGCAATTTTTACCCGTGTCTTACCATCATAATTGGCAAATACATACCCGTTTGGTGCAAATTTATCGGACAACCTCGTAATGGTTGCTTTATAATGGGTAAAGCTGGCAGAGATATCCCAACTCCAGTCGCCATTTCTTACCGGAGTCACTGTAAATCCCCATTCATACCCTTTGCTACGCACATCACCAATGTTGGTCAGCATTCCACTGTAGCCTGTTCCTTGAACTAAAGGAATATTATCAAGTTGGTTTTTCTGATCTTTGATAAAATAAGTAAAATCAAACATGATCCGTTTGTCGAACATCCAAAGATCCAACCCGGCTTCCTTGGTAATGGAATGTTCTGGTTTAATATCCGGGTCAACCAATGAAGCATTGATTACTACCGTTTTGGCAGCACCCCAGTCACTGGATTCATACGAATAGGTATCAACTGATCTTCTTCGCAGCAAACCATTTCCCACATCTGCTACAGCTATGCGGGGTTTTAAAAGATTTATTGCCTCGGGCATGTGAAATGTTTGTGATGCGGCCCAGCTTAATGAAGCAGAAGGATAAAAATAATTGATTTTTTCTTCATCAAGTACCCCTTTCCAATCGTTTCGACCTGTTAAATCCAGAAAGAGCTCACCATTGTAATCCAGCGTCGCCATAGCATAAGCACTATATCCTTGATTAATGCTATAGGGTGTACTTCCTGAAATTGTTAGTGTGCCCGGTGCTGCATTTGCCAGTGTAAACAAAGCGGGTGTACTAAGGTCTCCAGCAGATGCTTCCAAACTGCTCGCATTCGAATAAGCATAGTTACCCCCTACAGAGGCACTTAATGATAATTTTCCGAAAGTATTATTATACGTGAGAATTGCATCTGTATTAACCTGAAGATCATTATTCATACCGCTTATAAATTGTCCATAGCGATCACTCTTAGCGCCCCATGATTTTCTCAATTCATAATTCTCTTTAATATCATTGAAGCCTGTACGTACCATCAATGAAAACTTATCAGACAATTGCCAGTCTAATTGTATTTTCCCAAAATAGTTATCGCGGCTGAAACGATGCAGATATTCATAGGTGGTCCACCAAGGATTGTCAGCAGCGACATCCACGCCATTTGTTTTCATGATTGAACCATTTTGATTGACATCTTCAAATCCTGTCAGCCAATAATCATGCATAGTACTTAGTGGTTGAAGATTCGTAGGGAAATTAAATAACAGGTTATTTAAAACACCATTTGAACCAACGATATTTTGTTTATTCGGTGAATAGGAGCGCAAATAACTGGTACTTACCGATATTTTAACCTTATTGGTTAAATTATATTCCGTATTGAGGGTAATTGACTTTTGATTTGTTTTTGTATTGGGCATCACACCGGTATTATCCATGTTGGACAATGATAAACGAAATGATCCCTTATCATAATTGCCATTTACTGCAACCGTATTGGTCACCGTATTTCCGGTTTGCAAATAAGCTTTTACCCGGTCTTCTTGAGATGAATATTGTGGTCCGTAATTCCATTGTTGCGCTGCCACATCCCAATAATCTGCCGAAGTTGTTCCATCTAAAGCAGGCCCCCAGGTGTCTGTATTGTCATACTGCCATTCGAATCCTCGCTCACCCTGTCCAAATTGCATTTGTTCTGGGAAAAATTGATATGCCTGGTCCCAAAGTGCCGAAGCTGTATAGGAGACTCCTATTCCTTTTTTACCTTTCATCCCAGATTTGGTGGTGATCATTACAACACCGTTACCACCTTCTGCGCCATATAATGCTCCGGCACTTCCCCCTTTCAAAATAGTAATTGATTCTATATCTTCCGGATTCAATTGGGAGAGAATATTTCCAAAATCAACACCATCTTTGGAAGTAAAGCTTTGTGTTCCAACAGAAACACCATCAATAACATATAATGGCTGAGACCTGGCAGATACATCTGCACCACTGCTTAAAGAAGGCATGGTCGTCGTTCCGCGTATATTTACCAACACTGAAGAGGTTGGATCACTGCTTAAACTTGTTAAGTTTACACCACTTACTTTACCGTCCAACGATTTCAGCACATTGGGATTGGCACCTTTTACAAGATCATCAGATTTCAACTCGCTCACGGCATAACCGAGTGCTTTTTCTTCCTTTTTAATGCCCAACGCAGTGACTACAATTTCGCTCAGCGCCTGTACGCTTTCTGCCAGTGTTACATCAATTACACTTCTTCCACCAATGGCCACTTCTTCGGTATTGTAACCCACATAAGAGAATACCAGGGTTGCATCTGCATTGTCAACTACAATACTGTAATTGCCATCGATATCTGTGATCGTACCATTCTGTGTATCTTTTACAACCACGTTAGCACCAGGAATGCCACTTCCATCCGACATTGCCGTCACTTTACCAGTCACCTTAATGCCCTGAAATATGGCATTTTGATTTTCATGGCGTATACTTCTTTTACGGATGATTATATTTTGGTTGACAGCTCTGAATTCCAGATTGGACTGTTTGGATATTTCACTTAATACATCGAATAATGTCTCACCATTTTCGATTCTGACTTTTTTGTTGAGGTCAGATTTGAGAGCGTCTTCATAGATAAAAACATAATCCGTATGTTTGGATATCTTATCTATAATCTCAATAATTTTACCTTCATTCACCTTGAAATTGATCTTGGTGCTTTTGAGGTCCAAATTGGCAGAATCCGCCAAAGCAGTTCCTCCACATACAAGCGGGACCGCGATGAATACGATCAATCGCAGCAGGAGTTTTTGAGTAGAAGTTTTAAAATCCATAATTGTACAGTTAGATCGTTTTTTAATAATTTCTTCCTTTAATTAATTGATTGGCTGAGATAGTCTGAGATGCTATAAACCTCAGATTAATTGAACTTAGGTGCTGTTTATCCATGTTTTCATCATTATTATTTGAGGGTTATGTTTTTACCATTAATTTCATAATCTACATTCAAAGCATATTTCAATGCTTCAAGCACAGAAATCAAGTTCTCGTTTTTGTGCTCACCGGAAATCTTCTTATTAATAATGGCGGTATCTTTCACCATGATATTTACACCGTACCATCTTTCTATAGTATGTTTAACTTCGGCGAAAGGTGTCTGATCGAAGTATAATATGCCATTTCTCCAGGAAAGGTCCCTTGACGCTTCCACGTCTGTAACCTGATATGCTTTTGTGGCTGGTAAATATTCCAATTTCTGGTTTTTGGATAAATAAACTGACTTGCCATTGACCTTGTCTATATCGACCCTTACCCGGCCAGTCTCCACCGTTACGGATATTGTACCATCATTGTCGTAGGCTTTAATGTCAAATGAGGTCCCCAGTACTTCTACCGTCACATCTTTCACCTTTATAAGAAAAGGTCTGTTTTCTTCATGCTGAACATCAAAATATGCTTCTCCTTCCAGAGACACACTGCGGTGACTGGTCGCAAATTGTTGAGGATAAGTTAATTTACTGTCGGCATTCAAATGAATAAAACTACCATCACTAAGATTCATTTGAGCCCAATTGCCTTCTTTTGTTACCTTTTCAATACTAGGAATGGTTGTATTGGTTGCCATTTGTTTAGCAGAATCCTTTTCCATGCGCGCTATCACATACCGGAAAGTAAAATAAACTCCAACCAGCATGACAATAACTGCGGCCCATCGCATTGCACGATAGCTTAACTTATGGATATGGTTCTTGGTATTTTGTGATTCGCTGGATTTAAGAAAGATTTGCTGATCTGCATTCTGTTCTCGAACATATTCATCCATAATACGGTCATAATTAGATCGAAGGTATTGCTCATAGTCCTTTTCCATTCCCGCATCATCCAAACCGTCCAGAAATTGTTCAAACTCCTCTCTTGACAATCTATTCTTAAGCAGTTTATCGATTAATTCTTTGGCATGGCGCTGCTTTTTCATCGCTATTTCATCAGTTTAATATTATTACTGAAGGTGTTGAGAAAGGGACTACTACGCGGTTAGATTTTTTAATATTAAGAAATTGTTAGGGAAGTTTTAATAGACCGGTGTCTCATTCATTTTACACAGGGCCTCACAACATGAGATACAAAACCAAATGATTGAGGTGTAAAACCTTATATAAAGAAAAACGCTAATAATACCGAAGCGATTTCCATTTGCTTGCGCAATAACTGTTTGGCTTTCACCAACTGATTTTTGACAGTATTTTTAGAAATCTTCAATTGTTCGGCAATTTCATGATAGGATTTGCCTTCTTCTATATTCAATTGAATAATTTTTTTTCGCTTAGGAGGCAAGGTTTCTATGGCTGCATGAAGTCGCTGGTAAAGCAGTTCTTTTTCTTCTTTATCCACTTCCTGGATTTCAACAATCCGCTCCCAGAATTTTTCTTTTAATTGCTCGTTTTTCTTCACTTCCTTCAGATAATCAAAAATTCTGTTTTTCAAAGAAGTGAATAGATAAGAACTAAAATTGAGTTCGGGATTGATAGATTCACGGCGGGTCCAGATCTTTATAAAAACCTCATGAATAATATTTTCGGCCTCAAACTCATCCTTTAAGATTGATATACAAAATTTCAAGGCTGGTATTTTGTAGAACTTATATAGCTCATCAAACGCCTTGCCATCACCTTTTTGTAATCCTTCTATTAAATGCCTGTCAGGATGATCCATATTAGAATTTCGAAATATTATCTTCAGTAAAGATGCTGATTTATTATGAATTCTAAATTATTCAATCATTAACACTAGTTTAATAATTGCTTCTTTAATAATTGCTTCAAAAAATACTCAATCCCATTATTAAATTAATCTTGATGGTCGTTAGGGAAATGGTACTAATTGCAAGAAAATTTACAATTTCTAAAAAACAAAACAAAGTGAATTACATAAATAAAAAACATTTCACCAAATACCGAATGTTTTGTTTTATAGATAAAATCGTCCATACCATTGCTGTGATTTTATTTTTATCAGAAATCAACGAAAACGGCAGATTTTTACACGCATGGAAATTTAAACCCCACGTGTAAACACATCTATCTTTATGCTGCTTTCTGTTGAAATTATTGAGTTGATTCGATTTCTGGTGTGCATGGAATGCTGGAAATCAAAGCCTTATACATAAAACTAAATTGATAAAATAATTTTTGAGATCTACTGGCGCTTATTAGAGGTTTTAGATGAAAAGAAATTCAAGCATAAATTAGCTAAAAAGAGAAAAAAGTCAACCTGTTCAGGTCATTTATTCTCTGTCTGTATCTACTGCCTCACTATCCCCAACCCAGGTTAAAAAGAGTTTATAACCCAGCGTCAAAATCACCACACCAATGAACAGACCGCTAAAACCACTGATGAAGAAACCACCCAAGGATCCAAGAAAAACAACCAACATGGGTACAGGTGCTCCTTTTCCAAGTAAGATAGGTTGAAGTATATTGTCTGAAGTCGTCACAAATATGGACCAAGCCAGAAACAAAATTGCAGTGCGTGTATTCTGATCATCCAAGGAAAATGTTTATTGGTAATTTCTCACTTTTTAGGCCAAAAACCATGTCCTGCAAATAAAATGATCTGACAAGAATCTTTTGGAGAGTGGCCCCCGGATTTCGGATTCATACACAAGCCAACACTTTTGGCACTTTATAAGATTTGGTCAGTGTACATAGACCTGAATATCTCAGTCTTTTTACTCCATTATTACCGTATCAACCAGATTTATATACTTAAAAACTTATAAATAGCATCGGAAATCAAAATTGCCGTTTCGAGCGTAAAAGATTGATTTGACCTTAATTATCTCCAATTTTGATAACAAGTCCACCACCAATGTCACCCTGGATAATCGATGTGCCCGCTCCAAATGTAACTCCGGAACCGCCTGTTCCTACGTAGAACCCCCCCCCCGACCACTGAAGTGGTAACAATAGTCTGCCGTGTATTAATATTCCTACACGTTCATTAAAAAAGTATTTTACACCACCTTCCAGTCCTACAGTAAACTTCGTTATGTTTTGGTAATCCGGATCTTCGGGTCTTAGTGTAGTCCAACCCATTATGAATCCGCCATAAGGACTTACCGATCCCTTTGGGACTTCTTTTAAAATACCAAACATCCAATATTCCTGACTGGCATCAGAAAATGTTTTTTCAGGATTTGAAGGTGACTTGTAAGTGAGTTCAGAACTCATATTCGAAAAAGATGCGCTGATGGTTACAAACCTGTCAGGCATAGCGAAATGCAATCCAAGCCCATAATTTCCGGCACCCTTGATTCGAAATCTTGCGGATTGATAGCCATAATAGGCATCAACACCAGCAGGGAACTGCCAACCACCGAAAGGGATTAATTCAATGTGTTGCGCAAACAGATCGCTCACGCAAAATATGAGGAACATCAAAATAGTTGTTTTTTTCACGATTCTGAATTTAAATAATGTCTTGTAATTATAAATAAATTAGAGACACCAAAAAAGAACCTATATCATATATTTAATTGCTGGAAATTGATATGTTTACTAAAAGTTTTCAATTTATTTATTAATTTGAACCGCTTAATCAATAGTCGAATTTTTTAATACTAATTTCAATGTTATGAAAAGAATGTTTCAATATTTGGCGATTCTTCTAGTTGTCACTTATGCGTGCAAACAGAAACCAGCCGAAGAACAAACTTCCAATGAAAATGAAGCGACAAAAGTCATGTTTTCAAAATTACCATCTCCTATTGAAGTGGCCGCCAGGATTCAAGCTACAGGAGCTGATTTCAATCAATCAATATTAAGCGATCCTGGTAATGCTACTGCTATTTCGGGTGAAACAAACCGAAATAAAATTGCGGCAAATCTAGGTGTCTTTTTATCGGATATGGGCTATTGTATTGTTTATCAGCAAAAAGATGAAACGAAACAATATTATGATGCGGCAAGCATGCTGGCTGATAAACTTGGCGTGAAAAAAGATGTTTTGGGATATATGATGAATCGCTATGATCAAAACCTCGAAAACAATGATTCTTTAAAAACAATTTTGAGTGAACTGTACAACACCTCCACCAATGACGTTTCGGGGGATGATGCATCCCTGGTCAAAGGAGTAATCTCCTCCGCCATGTACATTGAAAGTCTGCACACTTTGCTGGGCATCATCAATACCTATCCTAAGGATATGCTTCCTGATGATGCAAAAAAAGTAATCCTTGCCCCATTATTCAGGGTAGTTTTAAACCAAAAACAAAATGTGCATGATATTAAAGCTTACCTGGACGAGATTCTTCCTAATGCCCCCAATGCCAAATATTACGACAATGCCTTTAATGAATTATCTCAGCTCTATGACAATTTGGATATCCAGAATAAAATTGAAAATAACCAACTGGAGGAATTGTTGAATGATCAGGTAGTTCAGGAACTCATTACGAAGGTTGGTAATATCAGAGATGAGGTGTTAAAAACTTCAGATATGTAATAAAGCTTCTCTTAATGAATAAAAAAGGTGTTTCATTCCCGGGAATGAAACACCTTTTTTATTCACCTTTTAAATTGGATTAACAATGGGAAGAAAAAAATGGAAATCAACAAAACAAACCCCAAATGAGTTGAACCATGACTCACAGTATCGTCAAAGAAGTCAGACCTGTAATAATAGTAAGTATGGACACAACCTGGGTGGAAGTTATAACAGGAACGGACAAAACCGAAGTACCGGAGAAGCCCGACCATCCTGGCGGAGCAAGAAGGCGCCAGGATGGTTAATATAATTTATTATTTGGCGCTGAAGATGCCTTGTTAGCTTATTTATAAAAAATTGTCTGAAAGTTAATCTTACCTTGTTTAATTGTCCTAAACAAGGAATTAATCGCCGGGAAAATTCCTGTTTACCTGGCCATTTGCCTCTACTGACCTATTGGCTAAAATGAACTCAGTTTTACCAACGTTGTAAATTCAGTTGGTATCTTTCGTGGAATAATACTCATTAAATCCAGGAAGGATGAACAACGAAGATAATAATTTCCGAAACACTTTCTCCGGATCTTACTACACAATCGGTCAATTTGTTATTGTTCCCCGAAATCAAAGTCCTATCTTTCGTTATGACCACTTTAAAATTTTCATGTACAGGAACGTGAAATTTTTGTCATTTCCAGAAGTTTCGCAGCACGCTGCATTTTTTACTCATTATTTCAATGTCTGTCATATTTCGGAAGATATAAGGCCATGAACAAAAAACAGAATTTTTTGAATTACCTCGATAAAGGCCCCATTCAGGGTTATATCCCTTTCCAGCCTATTTTAATGCATTTTGCTGCGCGTTTTAATGGCCATACTTATGGTGAATTTGCTGCCCGATATAATATACTGGTGGAAAGCAATATCAAGACCATGGAATATTTTGATCTCGATTGGGTGGAACTAATTTCCGATCCTTATCGGGAAACTTCTGCCTTTGGGGCGAACATTGAATTTATTCCTGAAGGTGTTCCCAAATGTCTCAGACCGATCATTAAGTCAATCGATGATGTCAGGACGCTCAAAAATCCTGACGTTTACAAATCACCACGCACGCTTGACCGTATTCGTGGGGCCGAGCTCTACCAAAAATTACTCCAAGGAACCATACCTGTGATTGGATGGATTGAGGGCCCTCTGGCCGAAGCCTGTAATCTTGCTGGTGTTGGCGATATGTTAGTCATGTTGATGTTGGACCCTGATTTTTGCGATTTATTGATGGACAAATGCATGAACACTGCCAAGGAATTTGCCAAAGCCCAGATTGAAGCAGGTTGTGACGTGATTGGGATGGGCGATGCCATCTGTTCACAGATTTCCTTAGAGACATATAATAGATTTGTTAAGGAACGCCACCGGGAATTAACAAGCTACATCCATTCATTAGGAGGCATGGTCAAATTGCACATTTGTGGAAACATCACACACCTTTTATCTTCGATAAAGGATATTGGCATGGATATTCTCGACATTGATTGGCAGGTAAATTTTGATGATGCCCATCAATTTATAGGACCGGGTGTAGCCATCTGCGGAAATATTAACCCAGTCACCATACAGAATTCCAATAAAATCGAAATAACACAAATGACCGACTCGCTGATCAAAAGCCAAAAAGGAAAGAAGTTCATCTTATCAGGCGGATGTGAAATTACGGTAAATACACCTCCGGAAAATCTTAAAACAATGAAGGAAAGGTTAAAGAGAATAAACTGATAGAGTTTCAATGTACCAGTAAAAGGAATAAATCCTGAACGATCCTTTAATTCTTTCTGTATTTATTCAGTGTCGAAAGAAACTCCTGCCGATAACCAGGCCGAAGAATAATCTATGTGGGAAAAGAGAAAAATTGAAGTTCTGAAACCATTCGCATCAATTATTAACTTATTTTGCGACATTAACATCCGTATAAATAAATTCCAAAATACAAATCACAAGATCATAAAAAAAATCATCGTTGCCATTGGTTTCATTTTTACTTCAGTACAGTTGCTTGCCCAAACAACTGATGACTATATTGAAATGACTCGAACCGTATTGCATTCTGAAAAAAAAGCGGCTATTGCCCAGGCCATGTCTTTAACGGATTCTGAAAGTGTGCCATTTTGGGTACTTTATAATGCGTATAATGCCAAGTTATATGCCATTCAAAATCAGCGCATTGCTATAATCAAAGATTATGCAAATTCATATGAAAACTTAACCGACACCGAAACTGATGAATTATGGTTGCGCGCTCAAAAGTATGATACAGAAATGGCCAAACTGAAAGCCCAATATTTCAAAAAGTTCAAAAAGATACTATCTGCCGGAAAAGCGGTGCGCTACTTCCAGGCAGAAAATAAAATCGATGCCCTGGTCAATGCCCAGTTGGCCATTGAAATACCATTGGTAGATGTGAAATAATTAGCTTTATTTGTTTGTACATTGGCACGAAAACAGGTGAAGTTTTTGTTTTTAATGACTATAATCAATGAGAAAGGTTAAAATTCCACTTTTTAAAAATGGCGCCAATAATGTTGGCAATTCTTTCCTGTTGATTTCAGTGATCGTCACCATTTTTTTTGTGAGTTTACTACCCCCTGCTTGGCATGATATCTCCTATAATATTCTTTTTACTGCCATTTTCATCTCAGCAGTTTATGCCATGAATAAATATCGGAGAAATATAATCATTGGTGCCATTATAGCCGTTACCTTAAAATGGATCTCATCCATTTTTGGGTTTCCGATATTATTGGCTTTATCACAACTGGCAAACATTATTTTCTTTTTGCTAATTGTTGTACGTTTGGTGACTCAATTGACGATGGCCAGAAGAGTCACAGCGAATGTCATTGCCGAATCAATTAATGCTTATTTGCTGATCGGTTTAGCGTTCTCAATTATCGTGGCATTCATTATGGAATACAAGCCTGAAGCTTTCAATTTTCCAATGAACAATGACCTGTCCACGACCAGCATCAGCAATTATATTTATTTCACGTTTGTCACCCTATCGACGTTGGGATATGGCGACGTGACTCCCCAAATTCCCTTTTCGAGATCATTATCAATCATGATTAGTGTAACCGGTCAGCTCTATATGACTATCATTATAGCGCTGCTGATTGGAAAATATCTTAGCCAAAATCAGGAACAGAATGAGGTTGTTTATCGAAATGAGGAACAATCCAATAAAAAGTAGGGATAAATCTGTATGTTGATAAAAATAAAAGAGAAAGAACAAAAAATTATATCAACTATTAGACTTAATTCAAGGAAAGCGCCCAACTTATGGGCAGCGTTAGAGCTTTCTGGAAAAATAATGACTCTTTTTCATCCAGGTAGCCCTGAAAATACTATTGACCAAAATGAATCAATTGGAACGCAGAACCTGAAATTGGATCAAATTCGGCCAAGCATCTGGATATCAGGATACTTAAGGAAATAACTTGTGAATCCATAAAATATGCTTCATACCACATTTAAATTCTGTCAATCAAATGTTAAATTCAACCTCTAAAATCCTATATAAAATTGAAAAGACAAAACACTAAAATCATATGAAAAGACACACCGTTTTAATGATCGTTATTTTTGCATTTATCACTAGTGTGGCCAATGGCCAAATCAAAAAGTGGTATTCCTCATCTGGTGGTGAAATCATTTTTTCTTTTGCAAATGTTGACTATCCAATGAGTCCGGACGGCCAGATCATGCGTTTTTCTCCGGTATTCAATATTCAGTCACTGGCCAACTATGACTTCAATGAAAGATCTGGTTTTTTTACAGGTTTGACTATCCGGAATGTTGGATTTATCTATGACTTCAAAGATACCGGTGAAAGAAAAAAATTCAGGACGTACAATCTGGGAATTCCCGTTGGTATTAAAGTTGGCAATCTTGACAAATTTCATATTTATGGAGGATATGAAATTGAATTTCCTTTCAACTACAAAGAAAAAACCTTTGTGAATGAGGAAAAAACCGAAAAATTTTCAGTTTGGTTTAGCCAACGAACGCCAACGCTTTACAATTCCCTGTTTATCGGTATACAATTTCCATACGGCGCAAATCTAAAATTCAAATATTATCTCACCAATTTTCACAATCGCGATTATCAGTTATCCGATGGCACCAAACCTTATGAGGATCTAAAAGCCAACGTATTCTATTTTTCCCTCAGTTTCTATTTATTTAAGAATTTACACTTTAATTACTAACGATTCAGGATTGTGAAAAAATAAGTACCAACTTTGGGGTCTTGTCAAGAAACGACTCGGAATTAAAATTTCCGAAATGTTGACTTTTCTCTTACCAATATATGATGACTCGTTCCTACCGGTGTATGGTAATTATTTTGTTTTTTGGTCCAATTCTTAGTCTCAAAGCCCAGGACAAAGAAAAAGATGAATTGGAGAAAATGCCCTATATCCAAAAAAAGGATTCATCCTACGTGGGCCAACTTGATCTCGGCCGCATTAAATTCTTTCCATTCATCGCCCCTTCTGTTGGTCCGGAAATTGGTTTAATGCTCAATCTCGGTGGACTGATCTCTTTTCGTACAGACCGTAATGACCCTGACCTTCAGCGATCGTCGCTCCCTTTTTCACTCGGTTACAGTACCACCAAAGTTTTTAATTTAAATCTCAGGCCAGTCGTATTCTTTAAAAATGACAAGAACCGTATCGCCGGTGATATTTGGATGAAAAATATGCCTGATAATTACTGGGGGGTTGGGTTTGATAAAGCTCGTGAGCCTGAAAAACCAGATTCTACCACCAAATATCAACGTGTATGGTGGCAGGTATTTTTGAAATTAACACATCGGTTCGGCAAAAATTTTTACGCAGGATTCCTGATCGACTTCAATCAAACCAATGCCTCAAGTCTCAATGCCACCATGAAAGAAGATCCAAATGTGATTGCCGATGGCACCAATATTCAAAATGTATCCATCGGTTTACTCGCCCAATACGACACGAGAGATTTTATGGTGAATGCTTACAAGGGAATATTCATGGAGTTGAGCAGCAATATTTACAGCAAGGCCTTTCTGGGAAAAAGTAATTATCAGATTATCATATTGGATTACCGGCAATATAAAACCATAAAAAGACCAGGGATGACACTGGCCTGACAAGTGAAGACCAGGATCGCGATGAATAATGTACCGTGGCCGGAAATGTCCCAGATAGGAACGCCTTTTGATCTGAGGGGTTATTACTGGGGGCGCTATCGTGACCGCACAATGGCTTTCGGCCTAATGGAATACCGGCATATGTTCATGCGTAAAAACCCACGAAAAGATGGCAATATGATGTCGCGGTTTAGTTGCACAACCTGGGTTGGAACTGGTTCTGTTGGTAATACTTTTGGTGATATGACAGCCTGGCTTCCCAATGGTGGAGTGGGATTGCGCTTCGAGATTCAACCCCGAATGAATGCGCGGTTAGACTATGGAATTGGCAATGATTCAAGGGCTTTTTATATCAGCTTTAATGAGGCTTTTTAATACATAAATCTGTTTCGAACTGAACATTTAAAAGTTTCTACAGACAGGTTGATATCGACCCGGGCTACAAGTCAAAATGAAATCCATTGATTTTTCGATGACTTCCCTTAAAGAAGTGAACTGGTTTATGACCTGTTTTCTATAAAATCAATCTTTGAATTGGAAATGAACAGCCCTGATCGTTAGGTAAGCTCAATTTACGACAAAAGGCTCCACGTCAAACACCGATGTAAACAATTTTTATTACCTTCTGTTAGGTTTTTAACCCTTTATGTAAAAATTCCTGTAAATCAGAAAATTCCACATGCATTTAAAATCGTTAGGGATACTTATTTTATTTCTTTACCAGGGAATGGCTTTTAGCCAATCCAAAATCAATATTACTGGGAAAATCATCGACAAAAAGAAAGTTGAACCGATCCCTTTTGCTCAGATCGCTTTAATCCGCCCCGATGATAATAAAACCGTAGCAGGTACTACATCTGAAGAAAACGGACAATTTACTTTATCGGCCATACCAGGCACCTATGATTTGGTAGTCGTTTTTGTAGGCTATGAAAAACAGCGGTTAGAAAATATTACCATTTCCAATTCAAATAACAACATCGGTACCATCCCCATGGCACCGGTTACTAAGGAATTAAATGAGGTGGTGGTTAAAAGCGATCAAATAAGGCAGCCGATTAGTACGGATCTGGAAGGTTTGAGTATAAAACCGGAACAAACTTTGTCAAATGTTGGAGGAAGTGTTTTGGATATTTTACGCAATGTGCCTTCAGTGAGTGTCGACCAGGACGGTAACATTACACTGAGGGGTAGCAATAGCACCAATGTATTGGTCAATGGCCGTAATTCTGTGCTGTCATCCGACTTATCGCAAATTCCCGCAAGCGCGGTAAAAAAGATTAAAATAATCAACAACCCCAATGCCAAATATGATGCTGAAGGTACTGGGGGTGTCATTAATATCCAGCTCAAACAGGGTGACAAGGCAGGTACCAATGTAAAAACTGAAGTGACTTTGGGCACCAGATATCGCCTAAATACTAACCTGCACCTCAATCATAGATCAAGAAATCTAAATATTTTTGGCGGATACAGTTTTCGCAATTGGCCGGAAGTGGGCACTTCCAACACCACCAGGGAAACTTACACGGATCAACAACGGCTGAATCAAACCAGAGACAGAAAACGCACACATCTTGAACATACCTTGAACTTTGGTCTGGATTACTATTTAAACAAAAACAAATTGAGTTATGAAGGCGCTTATAATAAAGAGGATGAGGAAGACCGGGAACATTCTTTCACCCGTTTAAGCGACATCCAAAGCGGTAATCCCTTACTGGAATACACAAGGTTCAATGATGAAATTGAAAATAACCATTCCATGGATAATGCTTTGATTTATGAACGATTATATGAAGACTCCGTAAGAGAATTCAAAGCCTTCATCAGTCATTCCTTTCGCAATCAACTGGAAAATCAGTACATCGACGTTTATGATGGCACCATTGACCTGCAAAATGCCGATAAAACAGGACAAGAACACACGAGGAGTGACGAACATCGTGAAAATCTAATCTTGCAGGCGGATTATGTACAACCGTTGCCAGCAGGTAAATTGGAACTGGGTTATAAATCCACTTTAAGAAAATACGACAACAACTATCACTATGAAGTATTAAATGAAGAAACCGGCCAATGGGAAAACCAGGAAAATATCAGCAATCATTTTCTCTATAGAGACCAGGTCCATGCTGCTTATATCATCTATTCACGCCCTTTTGACCGATTAGATATTTCGGTAGGATCACGCCTGGAACAAACTGTGGTGAATACCAGGCTTTATACAACAGGAGAAAAAAACAA
Organism: uncultured Cytophagales bacterium; assembly: GCA_963711495.1. Taxonomy (GTDB): domain Bacteria; phylum Bacteroidota; class Bacteroidia; order Cytophagales; family Cyclobacteriaceae; genus CAVQEK01. Next base: position 1,143,956 of record CAVQEK010000013.1, on the reverse strand, counting down.
TCAGCAGTATTTAAGTTTATTCCCCAGTTTTCAGGCACTGTATCATCTCAATTCGAAGAATGACTTAAAATTCACCTATAGCAGACGTATCGACCGACCCAATTCATGGCACCTCAATCCGTTTCCGGATGTTTCTGATTCCCTCAATGTGCGAATTGGCAATCCTGATCTTCAACCGGAATTCATCCATTCCCTGGAACTCGGGCATATGTATAACTTCAAAAAGGGCAATTTAACAAGTAACATTTTTTTCCGGCATGTAAAAGGTCAGGTGGACTGGATCATTCATGTAGAAAATGGAATATCATATCGTCAGCCCACAAATCTGAATACCGCAATGACTTATGGTTTGGAATTAATCAATACAACACAGTTGACCGATTGGTGGAATTTGAACGCCAGCTACTCCATTTTCCGAACCATCGTGGATGGTACTAACTTAGATAAAAATTATACCAACAAAGGTTATTCCTGGAATGCCAAATTAACCACCGACCTCAATTTGCCTTATGATCTTGATCTTCAAATTACCGCCAATTATGAAGCACCGGAAATTGAAGCACAGGGCAGAGACCTTGCCCGGTATCATGTAGATGCCAGTGTCCAGCGCGCTTTCTTTAATGGTAAGGGAAGTGTAAATATAACATTGCGTGATGTGTTCAATACGAGTCGTTTTGCAGGCGAAAATTATGGAGAGAATTTTAGCCAGGTATTTGAATATAATCGTGAATCAAGAATTCTGTTGTTGAGTTTGAGTTACAAATTCTGATAAAACTATATTCGACACTGCAGTACTAAAATCTTACATCCCAGTGTTAGCCTGTATTTCCCGATCGGGTTACTATTCCAATAATGGCAGGATCAAAAGTACAAGTCACTTTTTTGAACTTTTTTAATATTGTATTATGACTGTGATACACTATCAGGACATTTGTACTAAGCTTAAATCAATTATTGACTTACTTCAATATCCAAAATTTGAAAGCAGAAAATTGGTGGCAGAATTGACCAAGGAAGCACTGAATACGGTCATGAGTGTTAAAACCGATGAATCATATTTGGAATTACCCAAACAAAAGGACGAAACGATCAAATCGCTGAGAGGAATCATCAACCACGAGATAAAATCACTTCTCAACACTAAAATCTACGAGCCCAATCATGTAAAAATCAATGCAATAACCACCGCAACTGACCAAATAAAAACCACTTTGGAAGAATTTCTAGCTGTCCTTTACATTGCAAGGGAAATCGCCTCTATCAGGCAAACATAACTGTTCATTCGAAAAATACCGATGATTCAGTCCTTGAAACGACCTGATCAATGATTACTACTTGACTAAATGTGCTTTCAAATTATCTTAAAAACCTTTTTTCTATTCCCGAGTAGGCATCAATCCTTCGATCCCTAAAGAAGGGCCAAATCCTCCTTACTTCTTCGGAGCGCTCCAAATTAATGTCAACGATCAGATTTTGATCTTCCCGGCCCGTACATTGGGCAATGATCTCACCCTGAGGCCCGGCCACAAAACTACTTCCCCAAAATTGTATGCCGTTGGTCACCCCGGAGGGATCGGCTTCAAAACCCACCCTGTTTACTGCTACAACCGGCAAACCATTCGCCACGGCATGACCGCGTTGCGATATGACCCAAGCATCTTGTTGTCGTTGTTTTTCATCTTCAGGATCAGTGGATTCCCAGCCAATAGCTGTGGGATAAATCAACATTTGTGCGCCTTTCATCGTCATAATCCGAGCTGCTTCAGGATACCATTGGTCCCAGCATACCAGAACCCCCAGTCGACCCAAAGAAGTTTCAATGGGTTCGAAGCCCAGATCACCCGGTGTAAAATAAAATTTTTCATAATATGCCGGATCATCGGGGATGTGCATTTTGCGATATTTTCCGGCAATCTTACCATCCCTATCTAACACAACAGCCGTATTGTGGTATATCCCAGGGGCTCGTTTTTCAAAAAGTGAAGTGACAATAACGATATTCAGTGATTTTGCCAGTGCTCCAAAATGTTCTGTCGAAGGTCCGGGGATCGATTCAGCCAGATCAAATACATTTGTATCCTCAGTCTGGCAAAAATAAGTGCTGTTGTGTAGCTCCTGAAGCACTACTAATTCAGCGCCTGCTTCAGCACATTGCTGTATATTGTTGGTTAATTTGCTGATATTAGCCGAAACATCAGCAAAATTGGATTGCTGGACTAATGCTGTTTTTATATTTTTTTTATTCATAATACTCCCTTTGGAAATTGCATGGTAATACAATGTAATGAGCCATTTTGCCTGATCAATGGGCGGCAATCAATTCCTATAATCTCTCTTTCAGGAAATAAAGATCGTAGTATTTCCCTCGCTTCATCATCTCTTTTGTTGTGATAAAAAGGCATTAATACAACGTCATTCATGATTAGAAAGTTAGCATAAGTTGCAGGCAATCTATCACCATGCTCATCAAAAATGGGTTCTGCCATTGGCAGTGGGACCAAAGTATAATTATAACCGTCTATGGTCCTGAACTGTTGCAATTCTTCTTCCATGGCTTTCAATGGTGCAAAGTGATGATCGTGCTCATCATGACTTGCCACATATGTAATTGTATTTTCATTACAAAATCTTGCCAAAGTATCGATATGAGCATCCGTATCATCGCCTTCCAGTGCTCCGTGGTGCAACCATAAAACCCGATCGAGGCCAAATTTCTGCTGAAGAAATGTTGCAATTTCGTCTTTCGACATACTTGGATTCCGGGTTTCGCTTAATAAGCATGCCGTTGTAGTCAATAAAGTGCCGGCTCCGTCACTTTCAATACTACCACCCTCCAGTACAAAATCAGCGAAATATTCATACTGCACCTGGTCCTTGAAAGCGCCCATTTTCCATAAATTCTGAGTGATTCGATCATCACGATCTGCCTTGAATTTATTACCCCAACCGTTAAATCGAAAATCCAGCAGGGTGTATCTTCCATCCTTTTTTACGAATATTGGTCCATGATCGCGCGCCCAGGTATCGTTATATGGTAATTCATAAATGGTGATGTTTTGTTGATTGCAGCCTTTGAGTTGCTTCTGAATAGCCGCTCGATTATGGCCGGCAATAATCAATTTTTGTCTTTCACTAATTATCCTGGCCATCTTTTGATAGCATAATTCTACTTCCGGTAAATCATCACGCCAGTCAGTATCATCATTGGGCCATGTTAACATCACCGCACTTTGCGGGTACCATTCTGCCGGAAACAAGATCTGGCCTTTTTCCGGTATTTCTGTTTTTCCCATAATTCCGAAAATTATGATAAAAAAAATTACTGAAGCATTATTAGGGGAAGAATATAATTTATGGGTCTTCTTAAGTAATTGGTAATAAAATTCATGCAAAAATCTAAAAATAAAACAATTTTATAGCAACTTGTAGATTGTTAAGCATTAAAATAATCTTTCAACGATGAACTTATGCAACATTTTTTAAGCTGTACCATATTGCTGGTATTTTTGCCATTTATTCGAGCATATAGTCAAGACATTACCGCAAACAAAGTTAATTATCCCCAGGCTGCCGTAGAAAACGCCACATATCTTTATAATAAATTGATGGCAAAACAAATGTTGCTGTACAATGGCAGTGAATATATTGATTTCGACCGGAGCATAAAAGGAAATCAATATTTTGAATCGGAGGATTGGGAAGAAGGCAATATTTTTTATGATGGTCAATTGTATAAACAAGTCTTTCTGCGTTATGATCTGTATGATGATGTGGTGATCACTGAACATTTCGATCGCCGAGGTTACTACGCCAAAGTGCAATTAATTGGTGAAAAGATCAATTATTTTGATTTACTGGGTCATCATTTCATCCATATCGAGCCGAATAGCGCTGCTGTTACTGTTTTAAGAACCGGGTTTTACGATCTGATTTTTGATGGCCAGGTCAAAGTAATGGTGCGGCGGATCAAAGAGATACAACAGTCAACTTCCACCACAAACTTCCGGGAAGAATTCCGTCAAAGAAACCGGATCTATCTACACAAAGACGATCTATACTACAGTGTAAAAAGTAAGAGATCGGTGATCAAGGTACTCAAGGATCAAAAGAAAGAATTACGCCGGTTTGCGCGCCGAAGTCATTTGAACTTTAAGGAAGACCGTGAAAACAGCATTGCGAAACTTGCTGCCCATTATCAGCAAAAAAACCCTATGCCATAATGGGAAAATTTTACCGGATCCTATTCGTAATTATTTTAATTTCCAGCGCTATTGTGGCAAGATCACAGGACCTGATCACAGGCGATTATACCAATTATCCGTTTCACGATTTCGCCAAAAAAATAGAAAAGGAGACCGATTATAAATTTTATTACAATCCGGCGTGGATGGATAGTGTTTTAGTGAACCTACGTGTTAAGGAGAAACCACTCGAAGTCGTTTTGAATGTAATCTTTCACAATACCGATCTGCGCTTTATCATCGATCCCTCACACCAGGTGATCATCACCAAAGGACAAGAATTGATGGCGGACCTTCCCGAAGGATTTTTTGATGTCGGAAACGGGCCATCCGCCGAATATAATTCCTCAATGCTGAGTTTTGGTCAGGAAGAAGAAGCAGAAAAACTCAGAACCTCCATTGAAAATAAATTATTTGAAATTGGTATAAAGACCAGAAAAATTCAGGAAGGATCTGCCAATCTTGCCGGCTATATTCGCGATGCATCTTCCGGGGAGGTAGTGGTAGGCGCCGTGGTATATATAGAAGATCCCTGGACCGGCGTGGCTTCTGACCAATTCGGTTACTATTCCATTACACTGCCGCGGGGAAGACATGAAATGAAAATAAAAAGTGTCGGAATGAAGAGCACCAAGAGACAGATCATCCTCTATTCTGATGGCAAGCTCGACATCAATCTCGAGCAGGACATTATCCCATTGAAAGAAGTCGTCATTGAATCTGAAAAGGATGTCAATGTACGAGGAATTCAAATGGGGCTCGACAAATTGGATATCTCCACCATGAAACAAATTCCGCTTGCCCTCGGTGAAACGGATGTGATGAAAGTTGCTTTGACACTGCCCGGCGTGCAAAGCGTGGGGGAAGGCGCTTCGGGTTTTAATGTTCGTGGTGGCGCTGTCGATCAGAACCTGATGCTCATCAATGATGCCCCGATCTTCAATTCCTCACACCTGTTTGGTTTCTTTTCCATTTTCAATCCCGATGTCATTAAAAGTGTAGAATTATATAAAAGCGGCATCCCGGCCCAGTATGGCGGAAGGATATCTTCAGTATTTGAAGTGAAATCGCGCGATGGGAATAAGAAAAAAATTACGGGGACGGGTGGAATTAGTCCAATTACCAGCCGGTTCATGCTGGAGGGACCAATCATCAAAGACAAAAGTTCCTTTATCATTGGGGCACGAACCACCTATTCTGACTGGTTATTGAAGAAAATTCCCGATGCTTCAATTAAAAACAGCACGGCATCTTTTTATGATCTCAATGCCCGAATCACCCACGAATTCAGCGACAAAGACGCCCTCTATCTTTCGGGCTATTACAGCAATGATAAATTCAAACTCAACTCAGATTCACTGTACAATTACAACAATCAGAATGCATCACTGCAATGGAAACACAATTTTAACAATAAGCTTTATGGAGTCACCACAGCCATTTTTAGTCAATATTCCTATAATATTAAAGACGTTTCCGTGCCCGTCAATTCCTTTGAATTGGGCTATAAAATCAATGAAGGAAATTTCAAATTGGATTTTAGCTATTTCCCAAGTTCAGAACATAAGATCGATTTTGGATACAGCGGAATTTATTACGATTTGAATCCAGGTAGCTATCAGCCACTGGGCAGTCAATCTTTGATCAAGCCAATTCAAATGGAAAATGAATACGGTTTGGAAAATGCAGTGTATCTCGGTGACAAGTTTGACATCAACCAGAAAATATCCCTGTATGCCGGCCTCCGGTACTCTTTCTATCAATATCTGGGACCACACACAGTTTACGTCTATCCTGAAGGTTTCCCACGCAAGGCCGATAATGTATCGGATACCTTATACTATGGCAATAGACAGGTCATCAGTCATTACGGCGGACCGGAATATCGTTTTTCAGCCAGATATAATCTCGATGACAACAGCTCCTTAAAATTGAGTTTCAACCGGTTGCGCCAATATATCCACATGCTTTCCAATACCACTGCCATTTCGCCTACCGACACCTGGAAACTCAGCGACCGATATATCAGACCGGAAATTGGGGACCAGTTTTCTTTAGGATATTACCGTAATCTAAGGCAAAATTCAGTAGAATTTTCAGTGGAAGCCTATTATAAATTAATTACTGATATTCTTGATTTTAAAGACGGCGCTCAATTACTGCTCAACCAGCAAATTGAAACTGATCTGGTAAGTGGTAAAGGGAAAGCCTATGGGGTTGAATTCCTGCTGAAGAAGAAAATCGGGAAGCTGAATGGTTGGATCAGCTATACCTATAGCCGGACACTGATCAAGGTGGATGGCGACTATCCGGAGGAAACACTGAATAAAGGGAAGTATTATCCGGCAAGCTATGATAAGCCACACGATCTTTCGGTCATTACGAATTTTAAGTTCAACCGTCGATTCAGCACTTCGGTGAATTTTACGTATTCCACTGGCCGGCCAATTACTTTTCCGGTTGCAAAATACGACCTGGGTAATACGCGTCGCATTCACTATTCGGAAAGAAACCAGTATCGAATACCCGATTATATGAGACTGGATCTTTCATTTACCTTGGAAGGGAACCATAAAATCCATCAATGGTACCACAACTCCTGGACAATTTCGGTGTACAATTTATTGGGGAGGGACAATGTTTATTCTATTTACTTTGTCACAGAAGGTACCAAAATCCAGGGATACAAACTGTCAATTTTTGCACAAGCAATTCCCACAATTACTTTTAATTTCAGATTTTGATGAGCACCTCCCGATTTAACCAAATATTGATTTTGCTTTTCTTTAGTTTGACGCTGACAACCTGCATAGAACCATTTACACCACCGCGTACGGAATATGATGACTTGCTGGTGGTAGATGGTTTTATCTCCAATGATACCACCAGTTATTCTGTTAAACTCACCAGGACATATCCGATTGATACCGTACAATACAAACCCGAGACCAATGCCACGGTCACCATCGTTGATGATCAGGACAGAAATATTCTGCTTTCCGAAAAATCTCCGGGAGTTTACAAAACGGATTCCACCAGTTTTATCGGAGAAGTAGACAGAGCGTACCTGTTATTGATCCATACCCAGGGTGGTAAGGACTACAAATCGGACCTGGTCACCATGCATAAAACGCCACCAATAGATAGCGTACATTATGAATTCACAGAGATCGCCGCCAACATTGAATCCGGGAAAGAGTCCGGCGTACAGATTTATGTTGATACCCACGACCCCGATAATGGTACGACTTATTATCGTTGGGATTTTGAAGAAACCTGGGAAATACTGGCTGAATTGCCTTCTTATTATGAATACAATGGTAATGAGATTGTACCACGTACGAACAATATTACATATTGTTGGAAAACCAGGCCTTCAACCCAGATTCTAATCGCCACATCAAAAAACCTCACTTCTGACCGGATCAGTTATTTTCCTTTAACTTTCGTCTCTGTTGGAAGTCGTAAATTGCGCACCAAGTACAGCATACTTGTCCGGCAGTATGCCTTGAGCGATGATGCTTACCTGTTTTGGGAAAATATCAAGAAAAACAATGAAAGTCTGGGATCCCTGTTTGATCCGCAACCGGGAACGGTAACCGGCAATGTTCACAATGTATCTGATCCTAATGAACCTGTGCTTGGTTATTTTGATGCCGCTTCTATTTCTAAAGTGCGCATTTTTATCAAGAGAGGTGAATTACCAAACTTTATCATGCCCAATCCATATAATTATTGCGCCAGTAGGGAGGTCCCCACCGATAGTGTGCAATTTTATTTAAATTTCAACTATAATCCATTGGATGTCTGGTATGGCATGTTTGGCCCTCAGGGATATTATATGGCCAGCATATCATGCAGCGATTGTCGGTTGCAGGGATCGAACCAAAAGCCGGCTTTTTGGAAATAAATATGAATAATGCATGAACAATATCTCATGAAACTGCCGATAAAAATAAGCCTGATTTTTCTATTTTCCTGTAGCATTGATATTACCGCCATGGCTTTCCAATCGGGTATCAACCATGACATCAACACGATCAAACCTGCATTTGAAAATTATCGGGACCATACACTGCAAGAGAAACTGTACGTTCATTTTGATCGGCAATTTTACCTGACCGGGGAAACAGTATGGTTTAAAATATATTATGTGGATGGCGCCACACATCAGGCCCTCAATATGAGCAAAGTGGCTTATTTAGAGGTGATTGATGCAAATCAGAATTCTTTATTTCAAGCCAAAGTTGCATTGACTAACGGATTCGGTGAAGGATCCTTGAAATTACCGGTAAGCCTCAACGCAGGAAATTACCTGGTGCGGGCATATACCAACTGGATGAAAAATTTCGACCCTGATTTCTTTTTCAAAACCTCAATTACGATTGTAAATCCCTTTAAAAAGCTGGGATTAACATCGGTTGACAATGAAAACCACTACGATGCCCAATTTCTGCCGGAAGGGGGCAATATGGTATATGGATTGGAAAGTACCATTGCCTTCAGGGTAATCAGCGAGGAAGGCAAAGGCATGGATTTTCAAGGAAAGCTTTTGGAAGATAATGGCAACGTGATTGCTGATTTCAAACCACTCAAATTTGGTATGGGACAATTCAGATTTGCCCCGGAACCAGGCCATTTATACCATACTGTCATTATCGATAAGGATAGTACGATACAAAAATTTAATTTGCCCCAGCCAAATACAAGTGGAATAGTGATGCATGTAACCCGTCAAAATGCTCAGGGTGTCGATGTTGCAGTATCTGCAACAAGTGATTTGGAAAATTCCAAAATCTATCTGCTGGCGCAATGTCGAGGAATTGTGGGATTCACACAGAATGGCCAAATCCAACACGGTGAGACTTCCTTTTTTATACCTGAAGATCGTTTGGGTGACGGCATTGTACAAATCACGCTGTTCAATGGCAATGGTCAACCCATTTGTGAACGCCTTTTGTTTAACAGACCCAATGACAAGCTTAAAGTTCAAGTGAAAACCAATAAACCTTCTTATCAGGCCAGAGAAAAAGTGACATTGGATCTGGCCACCGCCCTTAATAACATCGATACCTTGACGACTCATTTGTCAATGTCTGTATTTTTATATGATTCATTACAGCGCAGAGGACATCAGGATATTTTATCCTACTTGCTTTTAAGTTCCGATTTGAAAGGACAAATAGAGAACCCGGATTATTATTTTAATTCAATAGACCCTCAAACTGATGAAGCCCTCGACAACCTGATGCTCACTCAGGGTTGGCGACGTTTTGTGTGGCGGGATGTATTCAACGATAGCATTCCTGAAATGTCATTTGTTCCCGAATTTCGCGGACAACTGGTACAAGGCTCGATCATCAATAAAATCACACATAATCCAGTAGCCGACACCATGGTATATTTATCCATTCCTGCAAGATATACCCGGTTCTATTCCTCCAAGAGTGACCGATATGGTAATATTCAGTTTGAGCTTAAAGATTTCTATGGCCCACAGCAGATCATCATCCGGCCTGAATATGACATTAATAACAAATATGAAATTACACTTCGCAATGTATTTGCTGAAAATCCCACCAATTTTCCATTATCTCCATTATTCTTAAATGAACATCAACGCGGTTATATCCAGCAGTGTAGTATCAACATGCAAGTTGCCGATGCATATAAGAAAGTAAGTCCCCTAAACATAGAAATACTGCCCGGTGATACCAGTAATTTTTATGGTAAACCCGATGAACGTTATTTCCTTGATGACTATGTGCGATTTCCAGTGATGGAAGAAGTAATGCGAGAATACGTGGCAGGTGTATTGGTGCGAAAACGAAAAGGCAAATTTCACTTCGTGGTAATCAATTTACCCCACAAAACTATTTTTGAAAACGATCCATTGGTCCTCCTGGATGGCGTACCAATTTTTGATATAGATCAGATTATGGCTTTTGATCCCTTGAAGATCCAGCGACTCGATGTGATGAAAAGGGAGTATTTTTATGGATCGACTTCCTATGATGGCGTTGTAAGTTTTGCCACATATAAAGGAGATCTCGCGGGATTTGAATTTAAAGACAATGCAATTATTATGGATTACCGTGGATTTCAACCCGAGAAAGAATTCTACGCACCTAAGTATGAAACGCATGATGAATTGATCAGTCCCATTCCTGATTTTCGCAATTTATTATATTGGAACCCTGATATTACTACAAAAGGAAAGGATCCCATAAAGCTGGAATTTTATACCTCAGACCAGGTGGGCAAATACATGATCTCTATTGAGGGAATAACAAGTGATGGTCACCCGGGGTCGGCAACTACGACTTTTGAAGTAACGCCCCGGCAGGAACAACCCTAAGTCATAATATAGTTCTGGTCAATAAATTCTGTTGATGGAGGCTTCCCAGGAGGACCGTTGTTTTATCTTAAATTTTAATTCCCGACCGTTTTTGGTAATAATGTTCATGCCGTCATTGGTGAAAAATCCAGTTTTGAAAGGCATCACTTCTTGTATTTCAACAGGCATTATTTCCAAATTATAGGCGTGATCTCCATTTTCCAGGGCTTTAAAATACAAGCGTTGGTTTGTCAAAATAAGTTTCCCTGATACACTCTTGCCATTTAAAAATTTGGTGTCACTTACTTTAGTTACTACTTCGTTGGGTTTAAGATCAATTTTCATGATTCAAATATTTTAGCGCGAATATCGAGTTCTATGGTTCACAAATGATGCCATGCTTTTAAAATTGGTCATTTAATCAATTTAAGCCAATTTATTGTAAATGCCGACAACCAACTGTCCGAATTCGAACTACACCTCGTTCATAAGTTGACATCTAGTTGCTCAAAAAGGACCTTCATTCCAGTAAAGTAACCATGCACCCGACAGATGCATCCATGCATTAATAATTTTTGGCATGTCCTTTGTTTTGAGTCATGAAAAATATTTTTCATTAAAGAACAAAAGTCATGAAACGGTATACAGTTGCTTTGTTATTTTTTCTTTTTGGTGTGATGGCTTGTGAAACCAGTTACGTAGAAGGCCCTCCGGGTCCCCAAGGCCCTCAGGGACCTGCAGGACAAGACGGCTCTGAAGGATATACTTTTGAATATGTCATAAATTTTGAAGCGCCGGATTATCAGGTATTTTTACCATTCCCGGACAATTTCCACATGTTGTCTTCCGATGTCGTTTTGGTGTATTTACTCTGGGGTCAACAGGATGTGAATGGTGAAACACTGGACATCTGGAGAGCCCTCCCGCAAACAAGACTCACAGACCAGGGAACGCTTTTGTATAATTTCGATTTTACAAAGACGGATGTGTCTCTATTTATGGAATCTGATTTTCCAAAATCAACTTTAGGCCCCGATTATCTCAGCGATTGGGTTGTACGTATCGTGGTAGTTCCAGCCCAATTTGCCAATGGCCGCACAGCGTTGGACCTGAAAGATTACCATGCCGTCGTCAAAACATTTGGATTGTCGGACCCACCGGTCGATCAAAAATATTTATCCATCAAAAGACCTGAATAAAGGCTAAAAAAAACAGGTGTAGACCACATCCAAATTCCATTTGGGTGTGGTTTTTTTATGCAAATGACTGATTATTATGCCATACGAACTTTTTGATTTTGATCCATTCTCCGCACATTCCATGGCTAAACCATACGATATATGTTTGCCGATTGTTGAAAAAATTTTAGCGAAATGAAACCCGGATTTTCAATTATGCGTATGAACAAACCAAACGGTCGGTTTTTTATATGGATACGAGAGACCACATATTGACAATTGCCTTTAAACTCTTTTTCAAAAAAGGATTCAAGGAAGTGACCATGAGTGAATTGGTAAAGGCAAGCGGATTGTCTAAAGGGGCCTTTTATCATTATTTTTCCAGCAAAGAAGCGCTTTACAAAGAAGCTTTTGAAAAGTATCTGATTTCATATTTTGAAAATTTCAAACTCGATTATGACGCTGGAATATCATTGAGGGATAACCTTAAAAAAATTGCACACAACTATTCTCAATTGACGGAGGAATTCAGCCAGGAGATCGACAACAAAAATCCGAGATTAAATGTTTATCTCCTCTATATTCAAACAGCATTGAATAGTCCTGAATTCAAAGATAAACTTCAAGAGTATTATCTGTTTTTTCATCAGGAATTTGACAATTGGTTTCAAAAAGCACAGATGGAAGGTGAAATAAAACCGGAACCGGATCCCCATTTTTTGGCCAAACAAATGATTGCTACCATGGAAGGATTGTTTATTTTGGATGCATTCAGTGTTTCGCACGAACCGCTTGAAAAAAATTTTATAAAAATAATAGACCAGTTTTTTGATCAAATAGAAATTACCAAACAAAATGACACAACCATTAACACGTCAAACCAATAAAAACATGAAAATGTTGATTCCGTTGGTCGTAACAACGATTATGATTTTCTTATCGCTGGAACTGAAGGCACAATCGGCCAAAGAAATTATCGCCCAGATGGACCAGAAAATGCGTGGCGACTATAGTACTCAGGAGATGACCATGACCATCGTAAGACCTACCTGGAAAAGGAGCATTTCCATGAAGTCATGGAACCGCGGACAGGAATACAGCATGATCCAGATAACAGCCCCGGCCAAAGAAGCCGGACAGGTCTTCCTCAAACGCGATAAGGAAATGTGGAACTGGGTACCTTCCATCGACCGGATGATCAAAATACCGCCTTCGATGATGATGCAATCGTGGATGGGGTCAGACTTTACCAATGACGACCTGGTTAAAGAGGCTTCCGTTGTGAACGATTATGACCATGAAATTGCCGGTGAAGAAAGTATTGATGGCATGGATTGCTACAAGATAATTATGACCCCAAAACCAGATGCAGCAGTCGTTTGGGGAAAAGTGATCGTTTGGGTGACAAAAGACCATTACAATGAGTTGAAAGTGGAATTTTATGATGAAGATGGCAACCTGGTAAACACCATGCATCTATCAGACATTAAAAATGTGGGTGGCCGTGAATTGCCAACGCATTGGGAAATGATACCTGCCGACGAAGAAGGCAAAAAAACAGTGTTAGAGTTGCAAAAAGCAGACTTCAATACTCCGATTCCTGAGTCATTTTTCTCGCAGCAAAATATGAAACGCCTTCATTGATTATTTTTAATAATGGCATGTTGAATATAAAAATCATTCAAAATGAAAAAAAATTTAATCATGGCCTGGAGAAATCTGTGGCGCAATAAACGCCGGACATTGATCACTGTTGCTTCTGTCTTTTTTGGCGTTTTGTTATCTACGGTAATGTCCAGCATGCAGGAAGGCTCTTATAGCTCCATGATCGACAATATTGTGAAGTTTTATTCCGGATATATTCAGATCCACCAGGAAGATTACTGGGAAAATAAAACCATCAACAACACCTTCGTGCCAACAGATTCTCTGAAAACCAGGATCAAAGAAGTGCCCGAAATTACCAGCATGGCGCCCCGGTTAGAATCATTTGCCCTGGCCTCCTCAGAAAAGATCACCCGCGGCTCTATGGTGATCGGTATCGACCCGGAAGCAGAGAATAAAGTGACAGAGTTAAAGAAATGGGTTGAAAAAGGCCATTATCTCAAACCCAATGATAATGGCGTACTGGTTGCTGTCGACCTGGCAAAATATCTGAATTTGAATGTCGGTGATACGCTGATTTTATTAAGTCAGGGATATCACGGCATCAGCGCCGCTGGTAAATATCCCATCCGTGGTATTCTAAAATTTCCATCGCCTGATCTGAACAAGCAAACTATATATATGGAAATCCGGCATTGTCAGAATTTTTACAGTGCTGATGACATGGTCACCTCATTGGTATTAATGATCGAGGACCAATACCACCTGAATAAAGCCATGAAACAGTTAAAAGCTGAAATTTCTGCGCCATACAGTGTAATGTCCTGGAGTGAAATGCAGCCTGAATTGCTTCAGTATGTCGATGCGGACCGTGCCGGTGGAAAGGTCATGAAAGGTATTTTATACATTCTGATTGGTTTTGGTATTTTCGGTACTATTATGATGATGGTGGCAGAGCGTCGACGCGAAATGGGTGTGATGGTTGCAATCGGAATGCAAAGATACCGATTGGCTGCAATCCTTTTTTTCGAGACTGTATATATTGGGATGATCGGGGTCCTTGCTGGTTTTATTGGCAGCATCCCCATTATTGCCCATTTTTACAACAATCCGATTCGACTAACCGGCGATGCTGCCGAAACCATGAAAGACATGGGCATTGAACCGTTGATGTATTTTTCGTGGTTGCCATCAGTATTTTATGATCAGGTAATTGTGGTATTTATTATCACAGTGATCGTCGCCATCTATCCTCTTATTTCAGCTCAAAGAATGAAAGTTCACCTGGCACTGAGAGCATAGTAGTCTATTTTGATTAAAATCTTAAATGAATTTGAAAAATTAAACAATCAATAAAATGCTATTCTCAATCTCATGGAGAAATGTATGGCGCAGCAAACTGAGGAGCTTAGTGATGATCATATCCATTGCTCTGGGACTGTGCGCCGGAATATTTATGACCGCTTTCTACAAGGGTATGGCTGACCAACGGATTGATAAGGCGATCAAAACAGAAATATCTCACATCCAGGTCCATGAACCGGGATTCCGGCAGGCTAATGATATAACAGAATTCATACCTGATGCAGATGCAATGCGTGAAAAAATTGTGAATCTGCCAGGTGTAGAAGGGGTGAGCAATCGCCTGGTGATATATTCCATGGTCGCATCGGCAGAAACCGGTGCCGGAGTAAAAATTGTTGGTATAAAACCTGATGAGGAGAAGCAAACAACCAATCTCTATACCAAATTGGTGGAAGGCAATTATTTCGAGGAAAATCGCAAAAATTCCATCCTGATCGGCCAAAAACTGGCTGAAAAACTAAAAGTAAAAATGGGATCAAAGGTCGTGATCACCTTGCAAGATGTTGACAACAATATCACCGCGGGCGCATTCAGAGTGGTGGGAATCTTCAATACGCTCAACAATGGTTTCGACGAATCTAATGTTTTCGTCCGCTACCAGGACCTGGCAAGACTGACAAATATACCCCCTGGCGCTGCCCATGAAATGGCCATTCTTGCCAGTAGTAACGAGGTTGTTCCGGAATTACAAAAACAAATTCAATCGCTGGCACCGCATACCGAGGTGATGAACTGGACGGAATTAAGTCCGGAAATGAGTTATCTGAATGACGCCATGGATCTCTACATGTATATCTTCATTGTGATTATTCTTTTTGCTTTGCTATTTGGCATCATCAATACCATGCTTATGGCCGTGCTCGACCGCGTGAAGGAGATCGGGATGCTGATGGCCATCGGCATGAATAAACTCAGGATTTTTGGAATGATCTTGCTCGAAACAATATTCCTTTCGCTTACAGGCGGGGTATTGGGCGTGATCCTGGGCTATCTCATTTCTAAATATTTTGAAAGCCACAAAATCGATCTTTCACTTTGGGGTGATGTCTATACAGATCTTGGTTATGATCCTTTTGTATATACGCACATACAATGGTCCCTCATGATCAATGTGACTATCCTGGTGTTCATCACTGGAATATTGGCGGCATTGTATCCGGCATATAAAGCCCTGCAAAACGATCCGGCCGAAGCATTAAGAATGGAATAATTTAAACCTATCAAACAATGAGTATCATTCAAACTAAAAATCTGACTAAAATATATGACGGCTCACAAATCGCAGTAAAAGCTGTCAACGGGATCGATCTTCAAATAGAAGAAGGAGAATTTACTGCCATTGTTGGGCCTTCTGGATCTGGAAAAACCACTTTTCTGAATATGCTGGGTGGATTAGACAGACCTACTTCCGGTGAAGTTTTCGTGAATAATGTAAATATCTGGAACCTCAACTCCCGGCAATTGATCGATTTCCGACTCAAAAATATTGGTTTCGTTTTTCAATCCTATAACCTCATTCCTGTCTTAACGGCCAAGGAAAATGTGGAATTCATCATGGAATTGCAGGGTCGATCAGCAAAAGAAAGACTCGATCGTACACAAAATTTACTAAATGCAGTTGGCCTGGGTGATCGGCTCAACAGCCGGCCTAACAAACTTTCAGGGGGACAACAACAGCGAGTCGCAGTAGCACGGGCCCTGGCTTCAAAACCAAAATTTATTCTGGCCGATGAGCCCACAGCCAACCTCGATTCCAAATCGACTGAAATGCTGTTGGATATTATGGAACAATTAAATCATCAGGAGAAAATCACTTTCCTGTTCTCAACCCATGATGCACGTGTGATGAAAAAAGCCCGCAGGATCATTACCATAGAAGACGGAAAAATTATTAGTGATGAAAGGAAAGACGGTAAAAAGTAAAGGAAAGGAAGGTATGTTGCGGGTTGTCTGTTGGTCTTATGAAACATAAAGTTTACCACGCCTACTTACAACTGTAAAGTTCGGTAACCGGAAAACCAAATCAATTTATAGCGTTACAAAACCAAAAAAAATAATTACTGTTCATGATCCGAAAAACCATTCTCCTTTGGCTGCTTTGTATATTTTTTTCAGTCCGGCTGTCAGCTCAGGACAACAACAGTAAACTCATTTTTAAAGGGTATGTGAAATACATGCAAACCATTAATTATCAGGAATTCAACAAAGAATGGATCACCCAAAATCTTTTTCACAACCGGCTCAATTTTCAGTGGTTCCCGAATGATCATTTTGCGGGACACCTCGAGATCCGAAACCGTTTTTTCTATGGGAATTTTTTCGATGCGTTTCCCGGATACGCCGATTACATTGGAAAAGACAATGGTTTTGCAGATATGTCATTCAATCTGGCTGAAGGGCAGTCTTACCTCCTCAATTCGACCATCGATCGATTGTATGTTGATTACACCATCAATAAATGGCAATTCCGTTTCGGGCGTCATCGCATCAACTGGGGACAAAATCTCGTTTGGAACCCGAATGATGTTTTTAATGCCTATTCTTATTTTGACTTCGACTATGAAGAAAGACCGGGCACTGATGCATTGAGAATTCAGTACTTTAACAGCTACACCTCATCAGCAGAATTTGTGTATCAACTCGGTGATAACATCGATAAGATGGCATTCATGGGATTGTACCGTTTTAACAAATGGAATTATGATATCCAGTTCCTTGGCGGTGTCGTTAAAAAAGATGTTGTCATTGGTACCGGTTGGTCAGGTGCCATCAAAGGTGGGGGTTTCCGTGGGGAAATCACTTATTTTCATCCTAAAGATTCCCTTGACAAAAATGTGGGTCAATTGGTGGCTTCAATTTCTGGTGACTACACTTTTCCAAACAGTCTGTATCTCCAAGCCAGCATATTGTACAACAGCATTGGCACAACAGGCAAGGCGGGGATCCCCAATCCGGGTATTCTGACAGAAACATCCGCCAAATATCTCACCTTATCTAGGGGATCACTGTTCGGCCAGGTGAGTTATCAAATTTCCCCATTGTTGCGCGGCGACCTGGCTGCCATTATCAATCCATTTGACGGCTCTTATTTTGTTGGGCCTGCCCTCACATATTCACTAACCAACAATATGGAGTTGCTCTTCACCGGACAGTTGTTTCAGGGTGATTCGGGCACGGAGTTCGGCGATGTTGGAAAATTACTCTACATGCGGTTCAAGTGGAGCTTTTAACCTATCCGGAGCAGAATATTGATATGCATTTTCCAATGTTTCATTCCTGGGGCGTGAAGATATATTGTACAAATTCACTACTTTCTCAATTCATACATATTGCAGTAACCATTCTCTGGCCTCCTGATCATTGGAAAATGATTTCATCGGTATCGATGGTGGTTTGAACCTGAACAACATATTCATGATTAACTGCGAAAGCCCGGGTTTGGAAACCATGGCCATAGCGGTATAAACATTGGGTAACTGGGCAGTTGAAAATTCGCGTGTGGCTTTGTCAGGTACCGGTGAATTGCTGAGATATATCAACAACGGAACTTTCTTATTGCCTGTTATTCGCTGAACCAATGCAATGTTGGCAGTGATGTTCTCAATTGTGCGCTTTGGACTTTTGGAGTAAGAATATAAAATTCCCTCTTCTCCAAGGTAATAATCAGCAATTTCTCCCCGGATAAGTTGTACGTTGTCAGGTGGTTTCACGGCATTTTTCCTATAATGTTGATCTTAACATTTCCTTAAATAAACTTGACCACTCCCAGAAAAATCAGAAATTGATTAATCCGAAACTTCAAATGTTTTGAACATGTTTTTGCTCAGTGAATTTGGTACTTCTGAAATAAAGGCATATTGACCAGGTTTAAAATCCACTTTAAAATAGCCCGTCTTTCCGGCTGGGCAATCGTTCACTCCTCCCATAAAAGTAACGCCTTCTGGAGAAGGATTTATAAGTCCTTTGGGATCAGCCCAGTTCATCCATTTTTCGAGGAATCCGATATCGGCGTTGGAATCTAACTTAACCAAATTCACATCATGACCAACAAAATTTTCATGCACTTTCTGATCCTCAAAATATACTGAAATGACTTGTTCTCCTGGTTTAATTGGTTTGTCATAGATAATCCCATCGGCACTGGAAATTGTAATATTTACAGTGGCTGTTGGTGGATTCATCCCACTGTTTCCCTGAGCAACAACAAGTGCTTTACTCATTCCCAGAACATTGTGAAACACGCCGCTGGCATTTTTTACATAACACTCCATAACATAATATCCGGGATCCAGATTTAAGGTGGTAATACTGGAATGATTTGCTGATACTAAACCTGAACCACCGCAATAAACGACCTGGCTAAACCATTCAGGTAATTTGCCAAATACAGCAAATCCTTCTTCTGCTTTCCCTTCATTGCTGAGATCCATGCCTTTTTGAAAAACCGGTCCGATTTCAATTTCAGCATTTTCTATGGTTTTACTTTCAGGATACTTGTCAAAAAGAATAAAATGTGTCTCGGTGGAATTATTATCATAGACAAACGTATTCCAACCGGATTGAATCGTGTCTAATGTTTGAAAATCCATAGCCTTGGTAACGATATGGATACGTTTATCGCTTTTGATTTCTGACTTTTCCTTATCTTCTGATCTCTTCCCGGTAGTGCACCTTTGCATAAAAAACAATGAAAATAGGAGAATCCAAAAATAATCATTGCTGGTTTTCAGTGTAATTTTAGGTGTGGTATTCATCATAAATTATTTTTATTTGTAAACTTTAAATGGATATTCATCATATATAATTGGCTCGTTGCTGATGCAACAGGTTGATTGAACCTCCTATAATTTTATAAATAAATCGAAATTAATCAAATGCATACCCCTAAGCTTGACTCCCAATCGAGTTTATCTATGAATACAACTGAAGTTAGAGAACAATAATTGCTTCAGAGAGTCGAATCCGAAATGCTTGGCAGGCCCTGCCAATAAAGTATTTATATTCTTTTTAATCCAAACAGGGGACGTAAAATGCTCGTTCTTTTGATGATCAAATCGTAAACAATAAAACATCCGATGCTGGTAAAGGCAACAAGCAAGATGAATTTTAATATCGTTGGAATGCCCAGTGGTAATATCATAAAAGAGCCCAGGTACAGAAATATCATGTGTATGATATATATCGGATATGCCCCCTGGCTTAGATAACTTAATGTTTTACTTGAATGATTCAGGTATTTATAAGCAAACCCAAATGTAGCAAAGACCCACATATCAGATTCAATAACCATGAGATAATTGGGAGCCTTTAATTGGAATTCAATCAAGCGAGTCAAGAAAAGTATCAAGGCTACAGTCAAAAATAACCATCTCCAGGTACGCATTGTATGCCAGAAAACATTTCCACTGAGTACACAAGTAAAGCCAAAAAAGAATGCCAATAGTCCGATTAAAAATCCGTGCAAAGTCAGGGCGTACATTTCAAATATTTCCGGCTTTACCAAAATCACTTCTGCTACAAAACTCACCATGATGACCAACAAACCCAATGGACTGGCATACAAATTTTTTATCCATCGGTTTATTTTACCATTTTCATTGCTCTTGAGATAATAGAAAACAGGAAATAAGAGGATCACATAGATAAAAATATTGGCTAGAAACCATAGATGGCCAGGACCAGGAGAATATACGATATCTTGGTTATAGTACTTCTGCCAAATGAAAAGATGTATTGGAACAATAAACAATATCCCAAATAAGAAAGGCAAAAAGATCCTTCTCGTTCGCTCCAATAACAGACGTTTCCAATCCCTCTTTCTGATGGCAAAGCAAACACCCATTCCGGATACAAAAAACAACAAGGGTATTCGCCATACATTCATCATCGACATAGGTATCCACAATGCTTCCAAAGATTTATCACTTTGAATAAATCCAATAAATACGCCCCATGGCTGAAAGGCAATGGCAATATGATAAATTAATAATAATCCAATGGCAATCACCCTTAGCCAATCTATATCGTATCTCCTGTTTTCGGTTGACATTTCTTAGTAATTGTTTATAAGGTTTGTCTATTGCAACATCTCTGCAATTATTGGTCGGGTCTTTTCAATGTATCCATAGTTCAGTTTAAACCCCAATGGTCCAAGATCCTTACTCAATTGATCATAAATCCCTTTGACCTCACTGAAAGGCCCGGCAACAGATTCCAGTGCGGTAGCTCCGTAGTTATTCGTTAAATTCTTATCAATCCCTTTGTCCAACAAAGCCTCAACGATCTCAGTACGGCAAAAGAAAGCGGCAACATGAAGCGCTGTGGAACCATCGTTATTTTTAAGGTTCAAATCCGCGCCAGCCTTAATCAGGGCTTTAGCCACTTGAGTTTTTCCAAATACAGCCGCAGTGATCAGTGGTGTTGCCCCTCCTATTTTATCTTTCGAATTCAGATCCGAGCCGGCATTGATATGCTGCTGCACGACTTTGAGATCGCCGATAAGTGCAGCCGTATGGATATCCATTCCCGGAGGTTTTGAACTTGTTTGAACATCTGACGACTGTAGATTATTCTTTGATGAATTCTCTTGATTGCCACTGCATGCAGCTAACGTGAAAATTATACCTAAAAGGATCACAATTTTTAAATCGCCAATTGGTAAACACTTAAGATTTTTCATGATTTAATACTTTTAGTTTGACATTTAATTATCGATGTAAAGTTCTGTCAAACAGCCGTGCATGACTAATTAAAAAAGTGGCAAATAATGTCAAATTTGACGAAACAGTATCAATTATGCTGATTGGATATAAACTATGATGCAAGAGATGATTAAATGCCCAAAAACCAGGGCTGAACAAAACGCTCATTTTCGAGTAGTGGGTTCACATTTTTTAAATATTAGACCCATGAAATCTTGCCAGGCATTGCCCCATTGATCTTATAAAATATATTTTCAATCGCCATTGAACTAGATAAGTTATTGTCTTTGGAAAAATAGTAGTTGAGAATTACAGGATGTCTAAAGTTTTACTGAGGATTTAAATCGGTGATCACATCATTTTTCCTTGAAATCACATTGATCAAATTAAACCATCAAACAAAAAAATCGGTAATAAAAAAAAGGCTGTTAAATAATCATAAAAGTATCCTCTGTCACAGGCAACAAATAGCTTCCCGTGCAAATCAGTCGGCCAATTATCGATAATCATCCTCTGATATTCAAAATGACAGTTGTATCTTTATTTAATCGTTGAATTTCCAGAGAGAAATTCCTTTTGTCGATCTAACTTTTTTATCATGTATAATGACGGGTCAGTTGACAATGTATTTTTAAATAAGATCACAAAAATTATAGAAGAAAACTTATCTGATGAACTGTTTGGTGTTTCTGAACTTGCCGGTGAAATAGGCATGAGCCGCTCCAACCTACTGCGAAAAATAAAAATTCTGACGAAATTATCTGTGAGCCAATTTATCCGGCAGATTCGGTTACAACATGCAAAAGAAATGTTAACGGGAACTTCTTTGACCGTATCCGAAATATCTTATCAGGTTGGTTTTAGTAGTGTTTCATACTTCATCAAATGCTTTCGCGAATATTTTGGATACCCGCCAGGAGAGACGGGAAAGAGGGATGAAATAAAAAATGATTCCATCTCAGTTGATGAATCCATTTCAACACACCAATTGGCCGCGATCATGTTCACTGACATTCAGGGTTACACCGCCTTGATGCAAAAAGATGAGGAAAAGGCCATTGAATCTAGAAACAGGCACCGGGAAGTATTCAATGCCATTACTGAAAAATATAAAGGCAAGATTCTGCAATATTATGGAGATGGCACGCTCAGCACCTTTAGCAGTGCCATTGATGCTGTGCGGTGTGGAATAGAATTACAATTGGAATTCCTAAAAGAACCCAAAATACCAGTTCGAATCGGTATTCACAGCGGTGATATAATGTTCACCAAAGATGGCATTGTTGGTGACGGTGTGAATATTGCCTCCAGGATAGAATCGCTCGCCGCGCCACAAAGTGTATTTATCTCGGAAAAGGTATTCGATGAAGTCAAAAATCAATCTGGGATCGAGACCGTTTCCATGGGCATATTTGAGCTCAAAAACGTGGATAAACCAGTAGAGGTATTTGCAATTGCCAATCCGGGGTTAATAGTTCCCGAAAGAACTCAAATTTCTGGCAAAGCAAAAGCTGCACCATTCAGCGATCATAATTTCGTCATAGCAAAAGGAAAAAGACTTGGGATTAAATCAATTTTTATCCTGCTGGCGACCATTTTAATAGGATATTTGATTTATGCCTCAGGCGTTTTGAACAAAATCACGAAGTCAGGAACATCAAAAGATCTGGCCATTAGCGAAAAGTCCATCGCGGTTTTGCCATTCATCAATGACAGTAATGATTCCACCAATATTTATTTCATCAATGGATTGATGGAATCCACGCTAAACAACCTACAAAAATTTGAAGGTCTAAGGGTAATCAGCAGAACTTCTGTTGAAAAGTACAGAAATAATCCCCAACCTATCCCGGAAATCGCCAGAGAATTGAATGTGAATTATTTAGTAGAAGGGAGCGGACAAAAAATCGGAAATCAAATTTTACTTCACATTCAATTGATTGATGCTCAACATGATAAACATCTTTGGTCTGAAGAATACAACCGAGATACAAAGGATATATTTAAACTTCAGATGGAAATAGCAAAGAATATCGCAGATGAAATAGAGGTCATCATTACACCTGAAGTTGAAGAAAGAATCAATAAACCCCCAACTAATGACCTGACTGCCTATGACGATTTGTTAAAAGGACTTGATCTGCTAAATACCCGAATTCCTGCAAATTTAGAAGAAGCAATCCAATATTTTGAAAAAGCCATTGCACACGATCCTCAATTTGCCCGTGCGTATGCTGATATTGCCATTGCTTATTATTATTTGGATGAGTATAAAACTGAAAAAAAATATTCTGCTCAGATAAACTATTACGCTGATCAGGCATTATTATACGATGAAAAATTGCCCCAAAGTTTAGTTGCAAAAGGATTATTCTATATGAGTAATGATGAATATAAATTTGCTGTTTCCTATTTTGAAAAAGCCCTGGAATATAATCCGAATTCTGACCTGGTCTTTGCTTTCCTGGTTGATTTATACGCCAATTATCTTCCCGACACACAAAAATACCTGGAATATGCATTGAGAGGAATTAAAATTGATATTACGGCATACGATTCCATTACCAGAAGTTTTATTTATTTGCACATAAGCAACGCTTTTATACAATCAGGCTTTACTCAGGAAGCTTTGACATACATTGACAAGTCGTTAGAGTATCATCCTCAGAATTTGTATTCAGAATATACAAAAGCTTATATCCTGTATGCTAAGAACCGGGATCTTGAGGAGACAAAAGTGCTATTGATTGAGGCTCTAAATAAAGATACAACCAGAATGGATATCTTCCAGGAAATAGCCAAAATCTATTATTATAAGAAGGATTATGAAAATGCTTATTACTACTATAAAAGATTTGTTGAAATAAGGGATGCGCTGAACCTGGATATTTACAGAGGTGAAAATGCTAAAATCGGATTGGTTTATTCCAAAATGGGTATGGCAGAAGAGTCCGAAAAATATTTTACTGATTATAAGCATTATGCAGATAACGATCAAACTATCTATCAACATTTGAGCTTATCGGCATATTATTCCTACATGGATGATGCAACAAAAGCTATTGAACAATTGAAATTGTTTTCGGAACAAGACCATTATCATTACTGGACAGTGATATTTACTCCGATTGACCCCTTATTCGATAACATAAAAAATCTTCCGGATTTCAGGAAAGTAATGAAGAACATAGAAACTAAATTCTGGAATTATCACAATCAAATCAGGACTACACTTGAGGAAAAGCAGTTGATCTAACTTGCGTAGTTATAGCTCCGATCTTATCTGACGGATCTCAGTTTTTGAATATAATTTTTCCCTTCCTTACAGACTCCATACCTTCTCCCAAAAATTATCGCTTATATCGCTTTTCTTCTTGCAATCATACCTGGATTTTTTTTAATATTTTTGATGTTTGAACGTGTATCCATTGAACACCCAAAGACACCTTTGTATAGTAATCAATCCTGCGGCGGGGAAAGCATTATTCCAGCAAAAATTGACGTTGCTCCAGCAAAGACTACACATTCAAAATATTACTTTTAAAACTTTTTTTACACCCGGTCAGGACATCAAAGGGCATTTATCCCTTTTTTTTCAGGAACATCAGGAACTCAATGAAGTGATTGTGTTGGGCGGTGATGGCACTTTAAATTATGCAGTGAATGAACTCGCCGGGGAAAATATTATTTTCAGCCAGATCAGTAATGGCACCGGTAATGATTCGATCAAATCACTGCACGGCATACTGGATTTTGACCAGCAACTTGAAATTGCGCTTTCCGGCTACATCAAAGCCTTCGATCTGGGTATTTGCAATGGTCAATATTTTATCAATGGTGTGGGTATCGGATTTGATGGTATGGTGGTGCAGGAAATGCTGCGAAGCGGTCAAATGAAAAAAAGTCACCTCGCTTATCTGGTTACGGTGTTGAAAACCATTGCCCGCTTCAGGGAAAGGAAATTGCAATTTGCGATCGACGGGCGACTATACGATCAGGATGTTTTTCTTCTGACCATTTCCAATGGTCACACTTTCGGTGGCGGTTTTGTGATCAATCCCAATGCCAAAACAGACGATGGTTTACTTGATATTTGTCTTATTGATCCGATCAGTGTGGTGCAGCGCATCCGTCACCTGCCAAAGCTGAAAGATGGCAGTCACGGGAAAATCAAGGAAGTTCGATTTTTCACCGCAAAAAAAGTAGACGTACAATACGCTGCTGAATTGGTTGCCCATCTCGATGGCGAGTTCATTGGCAATCCGCCTTTCGACATCGGTTTAGCCAATCAGAAATTACTGTTCAGGGTTCCTCAAAAATAAAAGATCGTGTTTTTGGTTAAAAAATATTTCTTGAAAGTTCTAATCTCAAACAAATCTGTTTTGTTTTTTGACTGGCGTATTTCAATCTTTCATTGCAACTTTTTGCGTCCTTCGCCACCGCAGATAAAAAAACAAGGCCCCCAGAAAAACCAATATGGAAATAAACTGTGAATTGGAAACGATATTTTCAATCACAAAGCCGCGTTCTATATCACCCCGGAAAATTTCTACAATTGACCGGCCAAAAGCATAGAGCATCAGGTAGGTCATGAACAATTGACCATGAAATTGCTTGTTGCGTTTTAGATAAAACAAAATGATGAGCATGGTAAAGATCATGCCCGCACTAAATAATTGTGTCGGATACAATGGCGTATTTAGTGGGTCAGCCTGTGAATGCAAATCGGTAAATGTCACTGAAAGTATCCCTTCATGAGGCTTGCCGTAACAACAACCGGCCATAAAACATCCCATTCTTCCAAAGCCGTGTACGATGCAAGTGGTTATGGCCATTACATCCAGCATGGGCAAAACCGGAATCTTTTTAATGCGGAAGTAAACTAGCATGGTTGGAATGGCAAACAGTAGTGATCCGTAAAAAACAAATCCGTTTCCAAAATTTCTGAGCATAGACCCGGGGTCATGGATGTACTTCTGAGGAGATTCAAAAAAGAGAAACAGTTTCCCGCCAGCGATGGCTGCAATTAATATCAAAAGCACCAGGGTCTGGGTATCTTCGAATGGCAGGTTAAATTGTTTTTTTGCCTGTCTTGCTGTATACCAAAAGCCGAAAATTGTTCCCAGCGCTATGAGGAAACCATAGGTGTAAATGGTTATCGTATCGCCTAAAATTTCTTGCAGGAATGAAGGTGTCTGGAATTGAAATAAAACAGGATGCATCTTTTTGAACTATTAAACCTCAATGCGATTTGACAGAAAATATGTACAGCACTAAAATAAACCAACTTTTCGATATTGCCTTAAAGTATAAATATACAGCATCACCGGCAAACCAAACCTACCGGTAATCAAAAAGAAAATGGTCATCCATTTTGTTGCTGATGTCATTATCGCTCCATTCTGCCATTGCCAGCCCACCGAACAGATCGATGAAACGGTGTGAAAAATGGCGGCGTACCAGTCCAACTCGTTGGAAAACAGGTGAAATACCAGTATGCCAATTGCGATCGCAACGATCAACGTCCAGAAAGTTTTGCTGGCCCAGGTAGTTGAATTATCCCGGGTGGAAAGTTGTTTGATTCTCCAGTGCTTTATCGCATAAAAAACTACCAAAATTCCAGCGCCACCCGAAGCCGCTCCCGGCATACCGCCGATCACCATCAATACGATTAACAATAAAATGGTGGCCGGCTGCAGTGTTTGCAAATTGAAAAATGTAAATCCGGAACTTTTTGGTGCAATGGCCATGCTGTAGGCAACAATCCCTTTTTCCATAAACTTCATACCATGCATTACATGGTGATTCTCCAATAAGAAAAACCCAACACTTCCCAGTAATAACAACAATGCGCTGCCAAAAACGGCAACCTTTGTATATTCCAGCCAATCAATTTCTGGTTTCTTCAATCGTTCGCGTAACTCTCGTACAGAAAATAGATTGACCAAAGTAAAAATGCCTGCACTTCCCACCAGGGCACAGCTAAACACTAAAAATTTCAGAATATAAAAAGCCTGTAAATGTTCATTCATCAGGCCATTGGGTAAATTGCTGAAACCTGTATTAAAAAATGCCATCACTGCCAGGTATACTGCAGTATAAAGTTTTGACTGGCCAATCCCCGTTTTGTTGTCTTCACCCAACGTATACCAAAATAAAAGCGTAAACAGTGCTACAACAATTACCAATATCCAGGCAATCTGTTTTCCGATTTTGAGTATGGTTTTTAAGGAGAAATAATCGGAGAAATTATCTTTTATCACCAGACCTGAATGCCAGACCAGCACATTGGCCATCGATAAATAAAAAATACCGGCCACTAAGGTCATTAAGAAAAGCATGAAATTTCCAAGGAAAGATAGTCCTGTCACCGGAGTGCCTGCCAGGCAAATAATTCTCACTGCCAAAAGAACCCGGTCTGTTAACAAGGGAACTATTTCTTGCTTCCAGCACGCAGCCATGGAAAGCGTCGCCGTATCAATCACCATTAGAAAAAGTAACAATATGGCGGCGCTGCCTAAAAAAAATTTCGCCCGCATGTCAGAGCAGATTGTGCTTTGAAGCCTCCTGGTATAACTGGTCCTTGTCGACCGGAACTACGCCCGGATATTCGCACACCAAACCACCCGCTAAATTTGATAATTCGGCGATGAATTTTGGTGGCAACTCCAAAGCCAGGCAGAGCGCGGCGGTACTCACTACCGTATCTCCCGCCCCGGATACATCGGATATGGTGCGTATATGGGCAGGGATAAAATGTCTTTCCTTCCCTGCATCGATGTACATCCCCAATTCAGAACGTGTGATCATCGCCATCTCCAGTTCCAGCTTACTTTTTAACATTTTTACGGCTTCCACAAGATGTGCATCTTCCCGCAGGTTGTGATCGAGTTTTAAACCTTCTTTGATCTCTTTGACGTTTGGCTTGAACAAGGTGGCTTTGTGGTAAGCCATAAAATTGCGTTTTTTAGGATCAACCGCGGTTGGAATGCCTTTAACCCTGGCACCCTCAATAACATATTGGATGATCGATTTCGACAAGACACCTTTATCATAATCTTCAAATATCACTACATCAGCCAATCCTAAAAGGTCATCGATCTTTTCCAGGAGCCGGGTTCGCTCAGATTTATTGATGGACTCTTCAGTTTCCTTGTCAACCCGAAGCAAATGCTGGGCACCGGATAATATTCTTTCCTTGACAGTCGTGGTCCGATGGTCACTTGTAACGATGCCCGATGTTTCGATACCGCGTTCTCCCAGCAGATGCAAAAAAGTGCCTCCGGCATCATCATCACCGATCACCGAACATAAATATGGCTTAGCGCCCAGCGCATGCACGTTTTTTGCCACATTGGCTGCGCCGCCAAGCCTTGATTCTTTTCCATGAATGCTAATCACCGGTACAGGAGCTTCGGGAGAGATACGTTCCACCTTCCCCCAGATGTACGCATCGACCATCACATCACCGATGATCAGCACCTTCAGGTCAGCAAATTTGTCAAATACCTGTTTTAATTCAATCAAGCAATTATTTCAGTTTGGCCAGGTATTCTTTCATTCTTTTAAGGGCTTCCTTCAGATTTTCATCAGAAGCAGCGTAAGAGATTCTGATGCAATTGGGATCCCCAAAAGCCGCACCTTCCACTGTGGAAACATGGGCATTGTTCAACAAGTACATGCAAAGATCCATAGCGCTGTTGATCGTCGTGGTGCCATCACTTTTACCAAAAAAGTAACTCACATCGGGAAAGAAATAAAAGGCCCCTTCCGGATGGTTTGGTTTGATTCCAGGAATGTCGTTCAGACCATCGAGCACCAATTGCCGTCTTCTCTTGTAAGTAGCTGCCATTTTCCTGGTAGGTTCGGAGTCCCCGTTCAATCCGGCCAGGGCGGCCCGCTGAGCAATTGAGTTCACGCCTGAAGTAAATTGACCCTGCATTTTATTGCAGGCAGCGGCGATCCATTTAGGGGCACAAATATAACCAACGCGCCAGCCGGTCATGGCATACCCCTTAGAAAATCCGTTAACTGTAATGGTCTTTTCAAACATGCCAGGGAAAGCCCCGATGCTCACATGCGCACCGGTAAAATTGATGTATTCATAAATTTCATCTGCAATGACATAAATGTTGTCATGTTTCTTAATCACTTCGGCAATGGATCCCAGTTCCTGTTTATTGAAAACCGTTCCGGTAGGATTGCAGGGTGAAGAAAAAATGATGGCTTTAGTTTTTGGTGTGATGGCTGCCTCCACCTGGGCTGCCGATACTTTAAACTCCTGATCGATACCTCCTGAAACGATCACAGGTTCTGCTTCTGCCAAACGCACCATTTCAACATACGATACCCAATACGGTGAAAAAACAATCACTTCGTCGCCGGGATTGAGGAGGCAGAGCATCACATTCATGATGGAATGTTTCGCTCCGTTGGAAACAACAATGTTTTCCGGGGCAGCATCGAGGCTGTTTTCCCGTTTAAGTTTTTCGGCAATAGCTTTTCTCAGTTCCGGGTATCCTGGAACAGGAGGGTATGAAAAATAGATGCCTTCATCGATGGCATTTTTGGCAGCATGCCGGATATGATCCGGTGTTTTGAAATCGGGTTCACCCAGGCTAAGACTGATCACATCGATCCCTTTTGCTTTCAGCTCACGCGCTTTGGTCGCCATAGCGATCGTGGCTGATTCGGCCATGGCGTTGATGCGGTTAGAAAGATGGTTTTCCATTTAATTACGCTTTGTTTTTTAATTTGTATTGTAAAGTAAGTAAGATTCAGCGTGTATTGAAAATTAGATTTAATATTTGAAAATTCACCAAATGTTCTCTTTTATGGTTACCGCATAATTGCTGTATAACTCAATTATAAAAAAGTTCCAATCACCAATAGGCGGGCGCAAAAATATGAAATGCTATACTAGTTAACAATTTCAAAGGCATTATTCATCGATAATTGATTACTAAAAAAATAATAATGCGGTTCGTCGTTTGAAGTACACTTTTTCATATCAAATTAGTATAACTTAAATTTGATGTGTAGATTAGTCGTGCCTGCTTGAATTGTTGATTTAAGTCAACATATGCAAATGAGAAAAGTACAATTACTCTTGATATTATTTGCTTTTTGCATCAGTTGTATATTATCACCTGTACCCTGTCTTGCTGGCTATCATTTTAATGTGATAAAATACGACGTTCACCTGCTCGATACAGCTCGTATCGCTCATGTCATCGATTCTGCAAAAACCGCCTACAATTCCAATGAATTGGAGGAATCAATCAATCTGGGTCAACGAGCGTTGCAGCTTTCGGAAATCAATGCAAAACGCAATTATCTGGTCGAAAGTTCACTTTTACTCGCCAGGACCTATCAGAAAAAAAATAATCCCTTCCTGACCATCAAATATTATGTGATGGCGATCAATGAATTGGAGTCGGCCAATGACTCCACGAAATTACCCCATATTTACACTGAATTGGGCGATCTTTATCAATACTGGCAACTGCCAAACAAAACGCTGGAATATTATCTCAAATCATATGAGATCATTAATCGTCAAAACAATACCGTCCCAAAAATAAAGACCCTGGTCAAAATCGCTAAACTATATGAGCAACAAGGCGATACCAAAGAGGCGATTCATTATTATCAACAGTTATTAAAGTTATATGAGGGTGAGTATGACGTTTCGCACACTGCCACTGTATTTGTGACACTTTCAGGGCTTTACAAACAAATCAGGAATTATGACAATTCCATTCACTGTAGCAAGGAAGCATTAATCTATTATAAAAAAATCAATAATATTCAGGGAATTTTTGGTACACTCAGTGAAATTGGTGAAGCTTCATATCACAGTGGCAACTATCCGCAGGCAGTAGAATATTTTGATTTATACTTTCAATTTGTCAGCAACTACTATGATAGTATTGGCAAAAGCCCGGAAAAACTGCGATTTGTTAAAAACTTGATTTCCAAGGGAGAAATATTTGAAATTCAGGCCGACCGCGAATTTTTAAATTCTTATGATACCGCTCTCGCATGCTATCGGAAAGCATTCAATATTATAGATCCACAACAGGAAGCAAAACTTTCTGCAGAAATCCTGAACCACCTTGGCAGAACATCCTATAAACAAGGCGATTATAAGGTGGCCATTTCCTACAATGAAGCAGCCTTGTTCTACGCTAAAAAAATCAATGACCTGGACTATATCCGAAAAAGTTACCTTGAACTGGCCCGGACCTATAAAAAAGTGGGCAATGAAAAAATGTCATTGGATAGTTACAACCTCCTGGCTGCATACAGCGATTCCGTACTCATGAAAATGAAGGCGGCCAGCATCAATCAGCTTGAAAATGCTTCAAATACCTCCTCAAAAAATTTGGGCCTCGAACATGTTGAGGAAATCATCATGGAACAGGAAATGCGTGAACTGGCATTTAAGCGGTTGCAACTACAGTCTGAGAAGAACCAAAAAGAGATCGAATTGCTCCAACAAGATAAAGCACTGCAAAAGGCACTACTGCACAATGAACTTTTAAAAAATGAAAAAGTAAAGAAAGAACTTGAACTGGTTCAGGAACAATTGATCAATGAAAAAAGACAGCAGCAGATCGACAAATTGAAAACAGATCAGCAACTGCAAAAAATGACTTTGAAAGAAAAAGAACGTGCTGAAGAAGCCAGAAAACAAAAAATGGCCTTACTGGAAAAAGAAAATGCTCTGGCAAAAACAAAGCAGTCTTATTTTGTGACGGCTACTATTTTTGTCAGCATCTTTTTCATATTCCTCCTCATTGGATACCTGCATAAACGCTATGTCAACAAAAAACTGCAAATAAAAAATGACCAGATTGCCCAACAGAAAGATAAATTGAAAGAGGCTTATGAAAATCTGGAACTCCTCAGCAACATTGGAAAATCGATCACTGCTTCGATTATTGTCGAGCAAATCGTGGAAATAGATTATGAAAATTTAAACAAACTGATGGATGCCCAGGTATTTGCCATTGGCCTCTATGACAAAGACCGCCAGGAATTGTATTTTCCTCTTATTCGCGACAAAGATTCCACATTCAGAGAAGTTAGAATCGATCTCGGGGACACGGCGGCTTTGGCCACTTATTGCTTCCACCAACAGGAAGAAATAATCATCCGCGATTTCTACAAAGAATATCAATTTTTCATCAATCCAGCAAAAGTCCCGCATGAAGGCGACAAAAACGCTTCGTCAATCATTTACCTTCCCTTGATCAGCAACGAGCAAGTATTGGGCGTTCTGACTGTTCAAAGTTTTGAGAAAAACGCATTCAATGAATTTCACCTCAACATCATTCGCAACATAGCGGTGTACACCGAAATTGCGCTCGAAAATGCCCGAACATACCGGGAATTGGAAGAAATCACCAATCACCTGAGGGAGGCCAATGAAAATATCCAACGTCAAAATATTTTGATTGAAGAGCAAAATCAACAACTGGTGAGCATAAACCAGGAGAAAAATCACCTCATCAGTATTTTGGCCCATGATCTTCGAAATCCACTTGCAATGGCCATGAGTATGACCGAACTGGTTCAATTTGAAAAAGACAGGTTGTCAGCGGAACAATTTCAAGCCAGCGAGATCATTTGGCGTGCCCTCACTCGAATGAATGAAATGATCGTCAAAATATTGGATGTTAAAGCCATCGAATCTCAAAAGATTAATCTGGACCTGGAAAAAGTGAATATTTCCGAAATTTTTGAACGCATGGAAAGGCATTTTATGCAAGATGCAGCACGTAAAAATATTTCCATCCATTACCAGATCAATACAAGGGATACCTATGCTGTCATTGACCGGAATTACATCATTCAAATAATGGAGAACCTAATTTCAAATGCCTTAAAGTTCTCTAAAAACAACACAGAAATTACAGTTACTCTGGACAGCCGGGAAGATTTTTTGCGTATTGAGGTAAAAGACCAGGGGCCCGGGTTAACTGAAGAGGACCAGAAGAAATTATTTCAGAAATTCCAGAAACTCTCTGCCAAGCCAACAGCCGGGGAGCCTTCAAGTGGTTTGGGCCTGTCCATCGTTAAAAAATATGTGGAAGTGATGGATGGCAAAGTTTGGTGTGAGAGTAAAAAGGGAAGCGGTTCCAGTTTTCTGGTAGAATTCAGGAAAGCAGCAGAAGTTGTTACGTCAGGGTAATAAAATTTTTAGTGAATTTTGGCATCAATTCCTTCTTCGCAGATAGCCTCTTTCATAGGCTGAAGATCTTTGTAAGCACCCTCCTTCACTGAACACTTACCCCGATAGTGGATGATGTAGGTACATTGCTCCGCCTGTTCTTGTGTATGCCTGCACACCCGGATTAATGTATCAATGACGTGATCGAAAGTGTTGAAGTCATCATTATAAACCACGAGGTTCTTGATCTCATCATCCATTACATCTTCCTGAACAACAACCTCTTCTTTTTCTTGATAGCTAAATTTCATAGTGCTAAAATTTAGTTCAAATGATCAGATCTGACATTCCGCGTAACATCAATTCCCTGGTGTACTGAAACTTTTCCAAACTGGAAAAGCGTGATAATTTGTCAGAAATTACTGTGTACTCGGAAATAATTTCACAAAATTAAAAAAAATTATTCATTTTTGATCAAACAGGTAATCGAGTTTATGAATCCCATTGTTGTATTAATCATCATTGCACTGTATTTCGGGTTGTTGCTGTTGATCGCAAAATTCACCTCTTCCCATGCCACCACCGAAGTCTTTTTTACCGCCAAACGCCAGTCACCGTGGTTTGTTGTGGCTTTTGGAATGATTGGAGCTTCACTTTCTGGCATTACATTCATCTCAGTTCCCGGAGAAGTAGGCAATAGCATGTTCCAATATTTCCAGGTGGTGCTGGGCTATTTATTGGGTTACCTGGTGATTGGAACCGTTCTCCTTCCGCTCTATTATCGACTCAATCTGGTTTCTATCTATACTTTTTTGGATAGACGTTTTGGCTTCTGGTCTTATAAGACCGGTGCATTTTTTTTCCTGCTTTCCAGAACGATCGGAGCGTCTTTCCGATTATTTTTGGTGGCCGGAGTCTTGCAACTGGCCGTGTTCAGGGCCTGGGGAGTACCTTTTTCAGTAACCGTCATTTTCACTATTGCCCTAATCTGGGTTTATACTTTCAGAGGTGGAATAAAGACCATTGTCTATACCGATACGCTTCAGACATTTTTTATGCTATCCGCAGTGATTGTGACGATCGTGATTGTAACTAAAACAATGGAAATACCATTTTTTGATCTGCCGGGGAAAATCATGGGTAGTGACTACTCAAAGATGTTCAATTGGCACTGGCAGAGTAAATACAATTTTTTCAAGCAGTTTTTTGCCGGAGCATTTATCACCATCGTAATGACTGGCTTAGACCAGGACATGATGCAAAAAAATCTCACGTGCCGCAATCTGAAAGATGCTCAAAAAAATATGTTCTGGTTCAGCATTATTTTGGTTTTTGCCAATCTTCTGTTTCTGTCACTGGGGGCGTTGCTCTATTTTTATGCCAATGAAAAGGGCATCGCCATTCCCGTCCGGACGGATGATCTGTACCCATTGCTGGCCCTGAAGTATTTTAATAACACAACCGGGATCTTATTTTTACTGGGGATCATTGCTGCAGCCTATTCCAGTGCGGATTCGGCGCTAACTGCGCTGACAACCTCTTTCTGCGTGGATTTCCTCAATTTTCGTGATCAGGACGAAGCCTATAAAAAGAAGACCAGGATTAAGGTGCACCTGGCCTTTTCCGCCATAATTTTCATGGTTATCTTAATTTTTCGGGTCATCAATGACGAAAGTGTGATCAATTCATTGTTCATAGCGGCCGGATATACCTATGGGCCTCTCCTTGGATTGTTTGCTTTTGGTATTTTTTCCAAGCGCCCGATCAACGATCGCTTCGCCCCGGTGGTATGTTTCCTGTCTCCACTCTTATCTTATGTAATCAATCTGAATTCTGCCGCCTGGTTTTATGGATATAAATTCGGATTTGAGATCCTTATTCTTAACGGTTTGCTATGTTATCTGGGATTGTTCCTGATATCCAAAAGAAATTTATCTCAAGGATAAAGTTTGTCATACACTG
The DNA here is from genome assembly GCA_963711495.1 of uncultured Cytophagales bacterium. Classification (GTDB taxonomy): domain Bacteria; phylum Bacteroidota; class Bacteroidia; order Cytophagales; family Cyclobacteriaceae; genus CAVQEK01. The sequence goes on along the minus strand of CAVQEK010000013.1, from coordinate 1,108,389 downwards.
GTTGTAGTTGCGGTTTGAGAATTTCCGTCCAGATGGCGTACCCTTTTTGGTTCATGTGCAGATTGTCTTCTATGAATATATCCTGTTTCACAAACCCCTCTTTATCAAGCATGCCTGAGGCGGCATCAACAAAAGTGTAATTGGGATTTTTATTGATAATTTTCTTTATATGCGCATTGGCCTCGGCCATTTTCGCCCAATATGCCCAGCGACTGATGGATGGTTTTATAGAAATGTAAAATAATTTGGTGTAGGGTAATTTCTCCTGCAAATATCTGCTAAACGCACGAAAGGACCTTACGACCGCTCTGGCTTTAGTCTTGTCGATGGCCAAATCGTTCTCACCGCAATACACCACCAATATCTTTGGATGATAAGGCAAGATAATCCGATCGGCATAATGCAATAACTCGGGCAATGTAGAGCCACCAAACCCCCGGTTGATCACTTTCATGGGGGCCATGTCTCGGGCCAAAGATTTCCACATTCTGATGCTGGAACTCCCGGTGAACTCGATGGCGTGCTGTATATTCCCTGTTTCCCGGTCCTGCTGCTCAAATTGAACAATCTCTTTCTCAAACCGATCGATGGGCGTCTTTTGTGCTTTCAGGCCAACGACAAAAGACAAAGAAAACAGGGCTATAAATAAGGATTTTTTGGTGATTTGGTTATAATACATGAGCACTGGAATTTTCTACTAAACATAATCATTAACCAAATATCCTTTTTTTTCTCCATTAAAGTAAATAGGATTTTGAATATTTGGGCAAGATGCGTACCTTATAATGCAAGGTACTATATATAAAAAAGTAATAAACGTTAACTTTATGTCAGCATACATCGACTTCGACCGGCACAAAAAAATCCTCGGAACACTTTTCGTGGTTTTTAGCGTATTAAACATTGCCTTCATCTTTTTTGGCACCATGGTCCTGTCAGAACTTATTCCCATTTACGTACCGGATGAAAATGTTTTGCTGATATTGAGGATCGTGAAATATGGGTTATGGACCATTGCAGGCATCATAACCATTCCCGGCATCATCGCGGGCATTGGATTGTTGTATAAAAAAGACTGGGCATTGATCGTTGCCTTTGTGCTGGGTATTATAGCCTTGCCCTGCTTTCCAATCTGGACATTTATCGGCATTTATACCATCATTATTTTTATCCTGAAACAAAGGGATGAACCGAATTTAAAATCGGAAGAATCAAATCATTAAGATCGTCGATTGTCCATCAAAAAAAACAGGCCTGAAATTCCGGCCTGTTTAATTTTAGGAATCAATGTCGGTTTCATCGTTTGAAAAATCCCTTTTCCACCAGATAATCGACACTTTTAATGTGATTCTGTTTTTCCTGATCAACGTTGTCCACGGCTTCTATCTCAATGCAGAGATAAGGTACATTATGTGCGTTCATGACGGAAAACACTTTATCGAAATCCAGCAAATGATCGGTTAGGACCGGTAAATTTTTTCCGCCTGCAGCAGATTTTAAATGGATGTAACCCAATCGATCAATATGGTTTTTGAGAAAGGATTCCACCTGATCCGGCGTGGCTTTCACATTTGCTACGGCAAAAGGATTGGCGATATCGAGCATCACGCCCAAATCATCATCAGCGGATTTAAAAATATCTTCGAATCCAAAATAGGTTGAGTCTTGGCCAACAAACGCTTCTTTAGCGTTTTCAATTAAAAAATGAATTCCCTTTTCTTGCGCCTTGCCGGCAGCATTGTTGGCTGTTTCGATAATTCTGGCCAAATCATCTGCAGTCCAACTCACTTTGGACGTGTCTGACAATTCACTGCCAAAAGTAATATCGCGAAGCGTTTTAGGTCCCTGGAAAACCAGCGCATTTTCAAGGCCCTTATCAAATGTGTCCCAGAAATTATCATCAAGTAATCCAACATTGATGGCATAGCCGATCTCAAGATTTTTCTGAGCTGCATAATCAGCAACCTGTTTGCATTCATCGAGGGTGAGTGTTGCCACAGGATCGCGTAATTCGATCCATACAAAGCCCTGTTCAGTGGCGAAATCGACAAATTTCTTAGCGTTTTCCAGGCTGATTGGTAATGTCTTGTTGAAATTATGGGTGGTAAAGCCCAATTTCATTCCAGGATATTTAACGGCTTCTATCTTCACTGTTTTATTTTGCTGACAGGCCGAGAACATGAATACCGCGACCAAGACGATCGATAAAAAAATTTTCATGGAGTGCATTATTTTTTATTTGGAAAGAATTTATCTTTTATGAAATAAAATTAATCCAATGAATGTGAAATTCCAATTCTGAACGAAATTAGAGGCAATTCCTCTCTCATCAACTGCCCAGAACCTTGCGGCTCTCCTTATTGACCAAAATACTTGCCAACACATCCGGAACCGTGTCATTGCCATAGCTTTCCAGTTTACTCAGCAGTTTCTTTTTTAAGGCATCTTCCTTTTCATTGGTTGCCAGCAACAATTTAATTTCCTTCAACTGCGCCACTTTTAATGATTCTTCCAGAGCGGCGACAATCACCTTTTTGAACGGTTCCTGATGTTGTTCGACTACATCTTCAGGTAAACCAAAATTCTCCAGTTCTTCGATGGCAACCTGCAAAATTTCCTCGCCACGCTTTTTACAAGAACTTATCAGGTTTTTTGACCCTTTTGCATCGCGCAAGGACCAACTGTTCAGTTCGAATCGGATCTTTTCAACTTGGCGACTTTTTTGATTGTCTTCTCCAAATATCCTGTTGAGTAATACAATGGTACCATCTTTCCAGGCTTCCAGGTCAAAGCCTTCACTGGAAAGTTTCTCTATTCGGCTGCGAAGCAGTTTTACCTCATTTTCATACATAACAAATGGCTAAATATAGCTTTTGAATAATGAATATACGATTAAATTACGAATCTGTATGTCGATCACATTTTGATTTTGTTCCTTATTTTATGACCATATGTCAATGTTCTCCATAACCATTCCAATGGTCCAAATCTGTAATTCCGCAACCAAATCCGTGAAAATATGATGACAATGGCCCATACTCCCAGCACTACCAAAAGTTGATGTACGCGATCTACCTTGCCAAAAAGTGCCAGACCATGACCATAAAATATAAACGTACAAACTATGGTCATTAGGATGTAATTGCTGAATGCCATTTTGCCAATGTCTGACAATAATTGAAAAAAGTGTTTGAACAGATTTAGCTTCAAACAAAATAATATCAGAAAAATATATCCCAAGGCCATGAAAATACTCCCGGCATAATTCCATTGCCAGCCAAAAAACATGGAATAATCCATGGACCATCCTGCCGCAAAGTTTTTCCGAATCCCCTCTATTTGTAAAAATAGTCCCGGGATGAACATGATCAGGGTTCCCATCAAATAGAATATCCAGGATTTACCGGCATTAATAATTTTTAATTTATATAACGCCATACCCAGCAACATCAGACCACCGGCTTTCCAGGCCGACCACACCTGAAACGTAAATGATTGACGGCGCCAGGCAGCGGCAAACCTCCACTCCAGTTGTTTAATAAATCCTCCTCGCAATGCTTCAATTTCCTGGCGGATGGTCTCAGCATCAGGTTTCCAGGTATTGATCAAATCTTTTGCTTGTTCTACCGGCCAGTATTCCATGGCCTTACCAAATATCCAGTAATTAAAAGCAGGCATGGCCATGATGAGCAATCCAAGGATGATCAGCGTTCGGGCAGAAAAATTCCTGAAGAGAAATACACCGGCACCACACAGTGCATAGGCGACCAAAATGTCGCCATGCCAAAGCAAATACCCGTGAATCATACCAAATATGAAAAGCCAGAACAACCGGATATAAAATAGCAACGCAGCATTTCCACCTTTTTTTTCCACATTTTGACTGAAAATCAAAATGCTCACTCCGAAAAGCATCGAGAAAACAGAGAAAAATTTTTGATCGGCAAAAATATACCCGAATTTCCAGGTGAGCAGATTAAGACCTGTCAGGTCGCCATACGCCATGGGATTGATATAGGCGGCCTCGATCATGGCAAAACTTTGAATATTCATGATGAGAATTCCCAACACTGCCAGGCCCCTCAGCACATCGAGACTAAAAATCCTTTGCTCCGGTTTAACCGGATTTATCACTATGGAATCTGTGGAATTCATTTACGCCAGGATAAAAAATATCAGGGCGTAAATATGGTAACTATTTTTCCGGTTCAAAAATTAGTGCAATATCATTTTCGCCAATCAACCTGAGCTTTTCATCCACAAATTGATATCGGATGACTTGCCGGAGGGTGCCTAGATAGATGGCCTCCGTACGATTTACCGCTGCATCCGGACAACTCATTCTGGTTGAACCGATTTCCAAAAAACGAATATTGTCGTCTTTGATCTCGAACCCACCAAAAAAACGATTACAGCCAGCATTGCCATTTACTTTATTTTCTTCAGTATCGAAATGAAGGTTAATGTTTCTGGTATTGACAGGCTTCTCCACCCCATTTTCATCTTCAATGGAAGTTAGCCGCCAATTCTGGGAGGTAAGGCGAACTGCACTTTCCAGAGCTTGCTCTTTGGATAATACTTTTACAACCCTGTAGTTAATGGCACCGACACCCTGAACCGGACCAGGCACTTTTTCCCTGACTACCTTTACTTTATATTCAAAACCCTCCTCATAATCAAACCCGGCAATTGATCCCGAATTCATGATCCAATTGTCTCCTGGCTTGTAACGGATAAGAAAGCACTTTTGATCGGCCATTCCCAGGCAATCTACCTTTTGTGGCGCAATATAAATGGTTTTGGAGCAAGCCGATAAACCAACCACCAATGAGATGGCCAAAGTTCTGACTGCAAAAATATTTTTCATATCCGGTAAATTGAAAATATTTCGAAACGATTAAACCCAATATAAAAATACATAAAGCACTCGATTAATCCACCATCCCCGGTGATACATTTGATGTGAAAATCGTCTTTTTATCAGTAAAAACAAGCTGAACGATGGAGATCAAAAAATACCATCTTACTTCCATTGCCAAATTAAGCTTAAATCATTCTTAGACTTATTTCAGCAGGCGTCATTCCTGGTCCAGCACGGCCACCAACTTACCTGAAGTTTCACCGGTTTGAAACCTGCTGATAGCAGTCCTGATTTCGGTGAAAGGAAATGAATGGCCTACATAAGGTTTGCCGAGTTTCAGATGCTGCAGTTCGCCCAGCATTCTGTGCATCTTGTCGGCCTGGCTGAACAGATAAATTAAGTTGAAACCCATCACTGCTTTATTTTGTTCAATCATTTTTTGTGTATCGAGTTTCGGCCGGTTGTAATATTGCCAGGCCAATTTTATGTAATTAGGTCGGGCACCGGTTTGTCCGTAATGCGCTGAACCATAAGTGATCAAACGACCTTCTGGCGCCATTTCCAGGTAACTGTCCAGAAAAACCCTGCCCCCTATGCATTCCATAACCAGATTTAGGTTACGACCCTGAATAGCCTTTTTCAAATTATTCCTATAATTACCATCACGAACAAAACCGTGATCATATCCCTCAGATTCCAGCAATTTCAATTTCGATTCATGACCAACACAACCGATGGTGTAGGCATTGAAATTTTTTGCAATGCGATTGGCCCAAAGCCCTACCCCACCGGCTGCACTTTGTATGAGAACCGTGGAATTGTTCTTTATATTCCCCAGTTCAACCAATCCGTAATAGGCGGTCAGTACTTGTACCAAATAAGCCGCACCCTCTTCAAAATTCCATTTATCCGGTAATGGCACCACATAACGAGCATCAATATTCAAGGCCGATGCATAGCCGCCAAATCGCGTAACGCCCATAACATGCTGACCTTCCTGCAGATGTTTAACTTCCTCGCCCAATTTCGAAATGGTCCCTGCATATTCCAGGCCGGGAACAAAGGCGCCTTCCGGGGTAGCGCCATACAGACCATACATGGCAAAAATATCTGCAAAATTCAAACCGACCGCCTTGACCGAAATCTGAACTTCATGCGGTTGGGGGTCGATAAGTTCTTCTTTCACTATGGTCAGGTTGTCTATAGAGCCGGCTTTTGGCACCATTTTCCAGCATGTTCGTTGCATTGCTATATATTTATGAGACATTGTAGATAAAACAAAAATATCGTGAAAATACCAGGAAACAAATATCACCCGAAGATTGGGGCTCATTTACCAACCACAAATTGCATTGCGTGACAGACGATGCTTTCAGGCGCCAATAACTTTATGAATGCATAAAAAGAATTATTGCAGATGATCGCTTCGTAGAAAACACATAAATTGACCATCATCAACAAGCGACATAAACTGGCCAATTGGTTGAAATAATAGCTATTTTACCAGTGGCTTTTAAACCACATTTATTTCTTTTGTTATATGAATCAGATGTGTGATCACCTATTTGTATATGGATTCCTGAGAAAAGACGCGCCCCATGAAATGTCACGCTTTCTGAACATGAACGCTCAATATTTAGGATCGGGTTATTTCCACGGCCGATTATACGACACAGGTACCTATCCGGCAGCCATCAAAGATGATCGAAAAAACAACCGGGTTTTTGGTGATATATATCGGTTGAATGACACCACGATCCTTAAAAAGCTCGATGAATTTGAAGAAGTTGGTCCAGGTTTCCAGGAACCTAATGAATATCGCCGTGTAGAAATACCGGTCGTTATGAATGAGCGTAAACTCACCTGCTGGGTTTATTTATATAATTGGCCTGTAACATCTTTGAAAAAAATAGAATCGGGAGATTATTTAAAACATATCCAACACCATTGATACCCGAAGCAATTTAATGACGCTTCGGGTATGATTTCGAGTAAAATAAATTGGCTAAATTCCAGATATTTCAAATACAAACCACCTTATTCCATTCGGAGCTTTTTTTTATTGGAATTCGTAAATCCATCAAGCCTTTGAAACATTTAAGGCACCTATTTTTTGGCTTTGCGCCGAATTTTAATGATTTGATCCAAAAGGACCCGTAGAGTTTAACTCAATCAAATACGTGAATAACATGACCATCGCCATGATATTCAACCGCGGGATTCCCCTTGTAATAGACCTTCCCTACACCACTGTGAAAGATCTCCAAAGAATCGGTCACTTTCAAAGCAATGTCTCCTACGCCAGTGAGTGTGGCCCGGGCATGAAGAGTATTCAATTCCATGGCATCAATATTACCTACCCCACTCAATACAAAATCTCCGTTGGTAACCATACCGCTCAAAATGATATCCCCTACATCATTAAGATTTACAGCTATGTTATCCAAATAAAGATTTTGCAGACGGATCTTGCCTACATTTTGCTGATCGATCGTTAAATGGTCGGTTTCGAAGCCTTCATAACAAAAAACATCACAGACACCATTCAAAGTCAACCGGCTCAAATAGGGCATATAAACGTAATATTCCAGGTTCTTCATCTTTTTGAAGTGTCCGTGCAGTTGCACTTGCAATGTTTCATTTCCATCCACATAGGTGTCTATGTTGTCCAATACACCCTCGTGCGTCCATATTTCAATCCGATAGTCGGGACTGTTTTTGAGATATACCTTGCCAACGGTGCTGAGTTGCAACTTGTCAAATTCTTTCAAATTACGCACTTCCCTGATCTCATTGCCGAGAAATTCATAGTCCTCGCAGGCAAAAAATGATGCAGAAACCAATACCGTTACTAAAATTGTTTTTGAGATTTTTATCAGATCCATTTTCCTTAACATTTATTATTGTTTTTGTCAAGGACAATGAAATGCATTATGGGTTTCCAAAATCATAAAATTTATTACTGATGAAAATGATATAATAAGTACATCACAATTGCAAAAGCAGGATTGGCCTTAAAACCCGAGATAGGACAAGTAAATTTACGTTCAGTGAATAATAATGGTTGTTTGAATCCGTCGTGAGAAGATTTACAGCCCGATTTATTGATTGATCTTGGAGATGTTGCGCTTGTAAACAATTTTTCCATCTACCATGGTCATCACCACCCTGGTTTTCAAAATCTGATCTTCGGGACAAGTCATTATGTCCTGATCAAAAACTGTAATATCGGCATATTTTCCGGGTTCTAAAGAACCTTTCAACTCCTCTTCGAAGGCACCATAGGCAGCATCTATTGTATAGGAACGCAATGCTTGTTCACGGGTCATTTTTTGTTCGGGTTCATATCCTCCCGGAGGGAGACCTTTTAGCGTTTTACGGGTGACAGCGGCATAAAAACATGGAATTGGATCTACAGGTTCTACGGGGGCGTCCGTGCCATTAATGATCTTTGCTCCTGATTTCAACAGGCTTTGCCAGACATAAGCGCCTTCCTGAATACGCTTCAATCCCAATCGTTCGATGGCCCATGGCCGGTCAGAAGACATGTGAATGGATTGCATCGAGGCGATAACTCCCAATTGTGCAAAACGCGGAATATCTTTGGTGGTCAGATGCTGAGCATGTTCTATCCCGAATCGATGGTCTATCGCTTTTTCCGGATATTCATTAAAAACTTTTTCGTACTGATCAAGTACTTCCCGATTGGCACGGTCACCGATTGCATGGGTACAAACCTGAAAACCATGTAATAGAGCTTTTCTGCTGATGCTATAGATGGTATCCATTGGCGTAGTGGCCACACCGATTTCACCCGGCATATCCGAATACGGTTCCAACAACCAGGCACCCCTTGAACCCAAAGCACCGTCACTAAACAGTTTGATCGACCTGATGGTGAGAAATCCGCCACCCAGGCCAATTTCAGGTCCGTTTTTATAATATTCTTCCAGCAAATGGCGATCGCTACCGGATAACATGACATACAGCCTCATTTTGAAATTGCCTTGTTCCAGATTTTTTTTGAATAAGGCAATTTTATCGGAAGGTTCGCCGGCATCGTGAAAACCGGTAATTCCATGGCTCACACATTCGTTCATGGCCAGTTCAAATGCCCGCTGGTCTGAAGCCACATTTTGCTTCGGAATATACTGATAGATCAATGATTGGGCATTTTCATTAAAAATCCCGGTAGGCAAACCCGATTCATCTTTAATGATCTCTCCTCCATCCTCAAAATTACTGTTCCTGCCAATACCTGCGGTTTCCATTGCTTGGGCATTGGCCAGGGCAACATGCCCGGAAGCGTGCACTAAAAAGACCGGATTTTCAGAAGATACTGCACTGAGTTTTGCATGTGTTGGAAATCCCTCCACAATCGGTGCTGTTATGCTGTCCCACTTGCTTTGATGCCAACCCCTGCCAATGATCCATGTTCCCGGGGGTGTGTGCTCCACAGCTTTCCTGACCATTTCCACCATTTGTTCATAACTATGGGTGTCAGTCAGATCGAGTTCCATTTTTGAATAACCCAGGCCCATCAAATGGGCATGACTCTCTATGATACCAGGGGTGGCCATTGCGCCATGAAGATCAAAAATTGCTGTTCTTGTATCTTTGAATGCTAAGATTTCCTCATCAGAACCAACGGCCAGTATCTTTCCCGCCCTTATAGCTATAGCCATGGCTTTGGGTTGGACGGCAGACATGGTGTATATTTTACCATTAAACAGGATGACATCAGCGTAGTGAGATTGGTTTTGCATACAAGAACTCAGTATGATCAGGATCAATATAACGCCTGGAACCTTTTTATTGAAACCATTGCGTAATTTTTCAGAAAAGATATTTAACTGGCTAATCATTTGATTTCTTAATCAAAAACAATGCAGCGATCGATCATACCTACGCAACACACATACCCGTTCTTCACTGTCCTATAATAAAAACATTGCGGGTACCATCCTCATTTTCATTTTTACTGGCATAACATAAAAATTGGATCGATGTCTGGTCATCATTATTCAACTGCATAGCCATGGTGGTCTCCCGGGCATCAATTTGATTATATTGTATCTTATGAAGAAAATCAGTTAATGAGGGAGTTTGAAATAAGTCGCCGAATTCAAGACCCTGAAATGTCTCCCTGTTGAGATGATCAAGCATGCTTTTAGTGGCAAAATTGATGGTGCCTCGTTGATCAGTAACCACAAAAATATGCTCTGTAAATTTAAAGTAGTTTTCCAGCCACTCTTTTTGTTTCTTTACCTCCACTTCACTCAGCTTGCTTTTGGTAATGTCGCGGGAAATTCCAAATGTGCCGATAATTTTTCCATTTTGGTCTTTCAGCGGATTTTTAGTTGTTGAAACCCAGGTAATATGGCCATCTTCCCAGTTTTCTTTCTCAACCGCATCCAACATGGGTTCACCACTTCGAATAATTTGTTGTTCATCATCATAGGCTTCCTGCGCATGTTCTTTACCCTGAAAATCAAAATCTGATTTTCCGATGACCTCTTCTTGTTTGTTTTTACCAAATAGTTTAACCATGGAATCACTTACCCGAATAAAACGGCTTCCCTGGTCTTTGAAGTAAATATAATCGTGGGTGCTGGTCAATAGTGCGCTGAGCAGATATTGTTCTTCATTTAGTCTGTTTTGAATTTCTTCCAACTCCTTGTTCCGTCTTTCTACCTGTTCCTGGGTTGCCGCCAGTTCTTCCATATTTTGTCGCAATTCTTCTTCCTGCGCTTTCATCTGTTCCGCTTTCTCCTGGGTCTCCTCCAGCAAAAGCCTGGTGGTGCGGTTCACCTTTCCGGATCGGATATATGAGGCAATTATTTCGCCGACTTTTTCTACAAAATGGATCTGGTATTCTTCCAGCCGATTGAAGGTAGCCAATTCTACGACTCCTTCAATATCATTTTCTTCCTTGAGCGGTACAATAAGCAACGCTGAAGGCCTTGATTCACCCAGTCCTGTCACAATGTTAAAATGATCGAAACGGATATCTGTCATATAAACTGTCTTACCTTCCTGATATACCTGCCCTACTAGTCCTTCTCCTATTTCCAACCTTTTTTCCACAATTTTTTTTCTGTCGAAAGCATAAGCAGACAGTAACTCAAGGTATTTATGACTTTCATCGAGATCGTTGATCATAAACAATGCCCCCTGACTTGCTCCGAGATATTCAACCATATTCGCGATGAGTTTGTCACCCATGTGTTCCATCTCTTCACTGGATTGACGCAAGATATCAGCAAACATTGATTGCCCCTGGTTATTCCAGTCGCGTATACTGGTTTCACGGGCCACCGTTTGAAGTCGATCCCGCATTTCCAGTAAGGAATTACCCAAGGTGTCATTTTCGCTTTTTGGCTTAAACTGGTCGTCAAATTTCATGTCCCCGATCCGCCGGGCAAATTGGCTCACATCCTTGAGGTAGTCAACCAGCATGTCGCTGCTGGCGCGAATACTTTCAAATACATTCCCAAGTGAATCCACCTTCTCGGGTAACTCGCCGCGAGAGATCCGTTTCAACAACTGCCCGGATTCATCGATGGCATGCGCTAATCTTTTTCGCAGGATGGTGGCCAGCACGTAGGTGATCAATATTGAAAAAATAATAAATCCCGCCAGCAATCCTCTCTCGTTGTGAGACATGATGGTACGCTGCTGTTCGATAAACTTGTTGATGACCACGTTCAGTTGATACATCAGGTCTTCGATATTGTGGGTTTTCGATTCAACCAATTTGGTATCAAAGTCAGATCCCCCGGCCAAATCCTGACTGTAAAGTTTGATGCCGGTACTATCACCGGTATTTGCGTTCATAAAATCAGGTAACGCCGATCCCCCAGACAGAATACCCAACAACTGATTATTATGGATGGTAGCGGCTTGTTTTATATTGATCAGCAACTTGCTGACTTCAGGATCTTTAATGTCAGATATAAGGTCATTACTTAAAGTCTGAAACGATTGGCCCGAATTTTTCAATGCATATAACGCCTGAAATCGATCTGTTGCCCCCCCGCTTATTTTGTACAAATAGGTTTTTTCCCTGATTTCATGCAAATCGTTCAGAAAATTGTGCTGCTCTTCTTTCAGTCTTAATTCCAGATTTTGCGCGGTAATCGCTTGTTCCTGTTGTTTACTGCTTTGGATATTCATGACGACATAAAAGACTGAAAAACCAATTATCAGAGCCGCCAGTAAGGATAAAAAAATAACATTGACTGAATCAAGTTTAATCTTTTCCCAAAATTTTAAAAAACCATTGTCCGTTTGAGCCATATTGAAAACTGTAAGAAAATTGGACTGTGTGTGTAAAAAAATACAAAATCTGAAATTATCATTTAATCCGCTAAAAATAATATTAAAAGCAGGCAAAACATACACAAAAAATAAAATGGCTCCAAAGAAGGATAATCACCAAGTCTTACCGCATCTTAAATCGCATTGGAAAAAGACCCGATCTTTTCCTATCCATAGAAATATTTTGAACGAGAAAAAGCCCTGAATCTCCATTATGATTTGGAGAAACAGGGCTTTTACTATTTTACCGAAAAAATAATTTATCAATTCAATCTAAATGTGATCGGCAGAATCATAATTACACGGACAGGCTCACCACGTTGCCGGCCGGGTTCCCATTTAGGTGCTTCTTTCACTACCCTCATCACTTCTTCATCACAACCATAACCGATACCCCGCACAACATGAATATCGGTCATGCTTCCATCGCGTTCCACAATAAATTGTACGAATACCTTGCCCTCTACCTGAAATTGTCTGGCTTTTCCGGGATATTTTAGATGTTTAGCCACATATTTATTAAATCCGTTGTATCCGTCATGATCGAATGAAGGCATTTGTTCCACAATTTTGAATGGTGGGTCTTCAGCCTTTTCCGGCGGCAGGTCAACAACTCCCTCCTCAATATTTTTGGTGAGGTCTGTCATTAGTGGGTCCATATCAATTTTGAAATCCATAGGAGGATCTTCTTTGACTTCGACCAGGGTGTAATTTTGTACCTTGGGTTTGGGAGGAATTATTTTTTGTTCGGTGATCCTGGCATCGATTAACGTTTCCACGGGGTCTTGATCCGGTATTTCAACTAGTGATATCCGCTGAACAAACTTCCACTCAAAAGCAGAAATGACCATCAGCAAACTTGCTACCAAGCCGATATTAAAGAATAGGCCGGTCTTTTTCCTGTAATCCAGGATTGGATTTTTCTTAGTTTCCATCATGAAATATTTAAAGTTTGAACAAATATGAATGTCCGGGGCCCCTTAAATATTTTTATTATATCAATTTTTTAAGTCGTGAGAATCGTTCTGATCCAATTGCTCCTGCCTTGGTTTATCCGGTATTTTTTTCACAGGCTCGCTGCGATGAAACAATGCCAGCGACAGAGCAATGATGATCACGATCATGGCTACAACGACCAAAATGCCGCGGGTCCGCTTGCGATGAAACTGCTCATTGCGCTCCATCAATGAATGATAATTTTTGTATTGTTCAATGCGGCTTTCCTTGAACTGTTGTCTTCTTAGCCGTATGTCAAACCGGGTCATTTTTCCCTCCTTTCACCAAAGCTTTAAGTTTTTCAACAGACCGGTACGTACGCATTTTGGCACTTGCTTCGGATACCTCGAGTATAAATGCGATTTCTGCGAACGTTTTGCCTTCGAAAAACCGCAGTTGTAATACTTCTATTTCTGATTCATTCAACTGTTTCATGATCATGGTCAACCATTCATGATCCTCCATACTTTTATCAGGATCTCTATTTTCAATCATTTCATGAACAATTTCTTCTTCAAAACTAAATATCATTTTGCGTCGTCCTGAACGATAATATTTATAAACCTCATTGGTCGCAATCTTATATAACCATGCTGAAAACGGCACGCCTTTATATACATATTTTTTAAGGTTCCTCATCGCCTTCAGGAACGTCTGAGAAGTCAGATCGGCGGTCACATCTTCATCATCAGTTCTCCGGTATATGAATCTGAAAATAATATTAAAATACCGGTCATACAGCCATTTGAAATGGCTAAGATCATTCTTCGCCAGCCTGATGACCTCAAGCTCCCTGTTAATCTCTTCCTGACTTATGGTTCTTGTAGGATCGATGGCAATGAACTTTAATTTCAATTCCATAATCGTTTTGTTAATATAAAAGTAACAGGTATTAAAAAATTATTTTAAAATTGAAACATTGTTTAAACATTTATTGTATATACACTTATATCAAACCGGAACAATTGAAGTCGATGAAAAGGAACTTAACGCCAATGATTTGTTTGACGAATTAAGAAATTCATTAGATTAATAATTTATGTTTTAAATATATCTTAAATGGAAACAATCAATAAGGAGGAAAATAAAATGACATTTGAAAAAGGAAAACAAGTCTTACACCGCGCCAATACAAGAGGCGTAGCCAATCATGGCTGGTTACTGAGCAAGCATACATTTAGTTTTGCAAATTATTTTGATCCGCAGCGTGTTCATTTTGGTGCGCTCAGGGTCTTGAATGATGATATCGTGCAGCCGGGCATGGGTTTTGGCACCCATCCACACGACAATATGGAAATTGTTTCGATCCCACTGACCGGAACATTAGCGCACAAGGATAGTACCGGATCGGCAAAACAAATACATTCAGGAGAAGTACAGATCATGTCAGCCGGTTCCGGGATCACACATTCGGAATACAATCATTCGGATAAAGAAATGGTCAACTTTCTGCAAATATGGGTGTTCCCGAAACAACGAAATATAGAGCCGAGATATGATCAGAAGTATTTCAATGATGAAAAATGGCTGAATCAATGGCAAACTATTGTGGCGCCAGAAGACGAAGGGGCACTCTGGATCAATCAGGACGCCTATTTCACCCTTGGGCAATTCAACAAAAATGTCCGTCTCGATTACCCGATCAGGAAAAAAGGAAACGGTGTATATGTGTTCGTCATAGAAGGTAGTGCTACTGTGAATGACCAATCATTAAATACGAGGGATGGGTTGGGCGTTTCTGAAACGGCAGGTTTGCATGTTGCGGTGAATGCCGGATCGAACTTACTGCTTATTGAAGTGCCTATGGCAGTAAACTGATCAATAAGTATTAATCTGCAATGCGAATATAGCCTTTCACTGGCTATTTCGCATTCTGAATTGATATCAATGAAAAGGGGCATATTGCATTCAATGGGTGATCATGTTATGACAGTTTTCACTTTTTAAAATATCCGGGAAAAGGTCATTATTTTTTTACTCCAAAGAACACTGTTCAATCTTTTGTGTGTAAGCGATTTACATTTTTTCTTATTTCCGTTTTTTTTGTTTCTCTTGTAATGTTTATTGATGTTATGTATAGATTAGGTTTTTGAAGATAAATATCTTCAATACATGAAAGAGATTAGAACACTGGACAGAATCATCACCGCCTACGATGAACTGGTTACGCCTAAATTAAGAATTCAGCGTGCTTTGCCGGCACCACTCAAGAAAAGAATCGACCCATTTTTACTTTTAGATCATATAGGACCAAAATTTTTGAAACCAGGTGAAACCATAGAAGTATCACCTCATCCTCAGCGAGGATTTGAACCCATCACCATTCTTTTCGAAGGAACCCTTGAACACAAAGATTCAGCGGGTAATCTTACATCCATTAAAAGTGGTGATGTTCAATGGATCACAGCCGGCTCAGGGATAATTCATACAGAAAAATTGTATGCAGACCCAATAAGCAGTGGTGCAGAAATCCATGGAATCCAGTTATGGATCAATCTCCCGGCCAGGAAAAAAATGAGTGCCCCTTCCATCCAAAATATCAAAGCTTCCAGTATACCCATCATCAAGGAAGATGACGGGAACATCACAATAAAAGTTATTGCAGGTGAATTATATCAGCAAAAGGGCCCTGCAAAAACCAGTACCCCGCTTTGTATTTATCACATCACCATCAATGCCGGCTCAAAAGCAGAAATACCAGTTGATCCGGAGTTTAATGCTGGTTATTATGTGATTTCAGGAGAAGTCTTGGCAGACAATCGAGAAGAAGTTTTCGTGCATGAAATGGTATCGTTGCAGAACAATGGTAATATGGTAGAAATTGCGGCTATGACGGATGTTGAATTACTGTTTTTGGGAGGCAAGCCAATCAACGAACCCATTGCCACTTATGGCACATTCGTCATGAACAAATTTCCTGAACTCCAGCAGGCCATTTTTGATTATGAAGCCGGCAAAATGGGCACTTTAACCGCCTGAACAACGTTTGCAGTCACATCCACGCTTCTTTCTGTACGAAGGCTGAATCAAAAATAATTCTGGCACGGTAGGAATAAAATCCATTTTTTTTACCTTTAGCCTTAATATAGGTAAGCAAAAGCAATTCTTGAAATTTTAATTGAAATTGCTGTGGTATTTTTATCCATTTGAAGAGACCCTTCGTGCATGCAGGACAGGATTGATTTCTACTTAACGCAATTAAACCAGCAATTAGAACATCACAGTTTTGGTGAAGAACCAAAAGAATTATATGATCCCATCAGCTATATTCTGAAAATCGGAGGTAAAAGACTGAGGCCACTTCTGACATTGCTTTCATATTCACTTTTCAAAGATGACATCAAAAATGCATTAAAACCGGCTTTGGCTATTGAAGTCTTTCACAATTTCACATTGATGCATGATGACATTATGGATAACGCCCCGTTGAGGAGGGGTCAGCCTACCGTTCATCAAAAATGGAATGCCAACATTGCTATACTCTCTGGCGATGTGATGCTTGTTCGCGCTTATGATTTATTGTTGGATATAGAACCACAATTGCTCCATGTGATCATGAAGAAATTCAATCAGTGCGCAGCGGAAGTATGTGAAGGCCAGCAAATCGATATGAATTTCGAAAAAACTGAAAAAGTATCAGTCGATCAGTACCTCGAAATGATCCGATTGAAAACAGCGGTATTGCTTGGGTTTAGCCTTGAACTTGGAGCGTTGCTGGCGGGGGCAACACCTGCATTGGCAACAGGTTTAAGAAATTTTGGCGTGAATGCCGGCATCGGATTCCAGCTAAAAGATGACCTGCTTGATGTATATGCCAATCAGTCAAAATTTGGCAAGCAAGTAGGTGGTGATATCATTTCCAATAAAAAAACGTATTTATTGATCAAAAGCCTTGAAATAGCCAGTAAGCAACAAAAACAGACCTTGGAAGCGTGGATTTCAAAAAGAGATTTCAAACCGGAAGAAAAAGTAGTGGCCGTAAAAAATGTTTTTGACGCATTGAATGTAAAAACTTTAACTGAAGAATGTATGCACCAATATTTTGCCAAAGGTTTCGATATATTGAATGCATTGAATATTGATAGCGCCAATAAAACTTTACTCAGGAATTTCGTTAAGAATTTAATACATCGTGAAAACTAATCTCACACGGCCATGTCTGTTACTCTGATATTAATTATAATTACTGTAATAACCAGCTTGATTGCCTGGAATAATACTGTACTTCAACAGAAATGGATCTTTAATCCCTATAGTGTCCATCACAAAAAAGAATATTTTCGGTTCATCACTTCAGGATTTATCCACAGTAATTCGATGCATCTGCTCTTCAACATGATTGCGTTGTATTTTTTTGGTGGTGTCATTGAGCGGATCTATTTGGATAAATTCAATGGTATGGGCATTTTGTATTTACTGATTACCTATCTGGCTGGCATTGTTGTCTCCGATCTAAAAACCTTTAGCAAATACAAAGAAGATCCATATTATAATTCACTTGGGGCGTCGGGCGGCGTTGCATCAATATTGTTTGCATCAATTCTATACCGGCCAACCTCCTCCATTTATTTATTTTTTATTCCCTTTCCTATTCCGGCATTCATTCTCGGGGCCGGTTATCTGATATACTCTTATTATTCCGGTAAAAGAATGGCCGACAATATCAACCACGATGCCCATCTCTACGGTTCATTATTCGGAATCTTTTTCACGATCCTTTTATATCCCCCGGTTGTCGTGGAGTTTGTACATCGAATCGCTCATTTTAACCTTTATGAATTCAGATTTTTGATGACCCCTGTTTTTTTTAATTAATTGCTTCACCAACAATCTTTTAAGGTCTTTTTTCCGTGTTGATAAAAAATCACTTCAAAGTAAAGAAATTGTCCTGTCTGTTTTAACTTTGTGAATGATAACTCGCTTTTGATACCCGGGTAACCGGAAAAATATAAATGGGTAAAGAAACTGCACATGTATTACTGGTAGATGACGATGAAGACATTCTTCTGGCAGCGAAATTTTTGCTGAAGAAACATTTTTCAAACATTATCACGGCCAATACACCGGAAAAAATTTCTCGTCTGCTTAAAGAGACCACTTTCGACCTGGCCTTGCTTGATATGAATTATTCTGCCGGTGCCACCAGCGGCAAGGAAGGTTTTGAACTATTACGTCAAATCAGGTCGAACTCCCCTACTACCCGCGTGATCATGATGACCGCTTATGGCGATATCGATCTCGCCATTAAAGCCATCAAGGAAGGCGCCGTTGATTTCATCGTCAAACCGTGGGACAATGCCAAATTGGTGTCCACAGCACTTGGCGCCTTAAAAATGGGCATATCGGCCGGTGAAGGCAAGCCTTCCGCTTCATCAGAATCGAATGATGTCAATTATACCCAGCCCTTCTCAGAGGTCGAGCGCATTTTTATGTTTCTGGATATCAAATCCTCGACTTCCATCGCCGAAAGACTGGGTCACATACGATATTTTGAACTTCTGAATGATTTTTTTACGGACATCGCCGACCCGATTTCCCAATACAAAGGCCATATTTATCAATATGTGGGTGATGAAGTTGTTGTTACCTGGAATATGGAAGACGGTCTGGAACAAGCCAATTGTCTGAATTGCTTTTTTGGAATAGTAGATACCATCAATAGACTGGCTGATCATTATAGGGAAAAATATGCCATAAAACCAGAATTCAAAGCCGGCATGCATTACGGAAAAGTATCGACCGGCACGGTTGGGACTTTGAAAAAAGAGATTATCTATACCGGGGATGTACTCAACACGGCAAGCAGGATCGAAGGTTTATGCAATCGCCATGAGGTAGACCTGTTGATATCGAAAGACCTGATGGATCGATTGCCTTCCAAAAATCGTTTTGCACCCAGACCAATCGGATCGATCAACCTGCGTGGAAAAACAACGGAAATAATGCTTTATACCATCGGAAGGCAATATGCCAGACATGAAGAAAATACTTAAACTTCCATGTCCCAAGTCTTTCCAAAATGAGTTGATTGAAAATAGTACACTGTCATCATACCAACTTCATCTAACCGGTTCACACTATGATCCTTAATATTCTTAAATGCTTAAATTCTATCCCGGCTGAAGGATTCAGATTTTGATAGAGCATCCCATCAACCCGCTAAGATGCCGGATTACCTCATACGACCAATCAACTTGTGGTTAAAAATGGATTCAATTCCTGTCACAATTAGATTTTGCCATTGCTTAAGGAGTCGATAATGGCATTTCCGGATCTCCGTCAAATTTTCTATTCATGAATTTGAACTGAATTTGCTTTAATTTTGTCTTTTCAATTTTAATTGCGGTACAATTTCTCATATCATCATTTCAACCATCAATTACTTATGCAAAACCAACAAACCATCATCATCACCGGAGGAGGGCAAGGTATTGGAAAAGTTTCCTCCAAATACTTATTGACAAAAGGCCACAAGATTATCATCCTGGAAGACGACCGGGAAGCGGGAATGGAAGCAGCAGAAGAATTGAATGCTGTTGGTGATTTTACCTTTATCCATTGTGATATTACCCAGGAAGACCAGGTGCTCAAAGCCATTGAAAAAGTGTACCGTTTCCATAACGGCATTGATGTTTTGATCAACAATGCCGCCATTGCTATCAACAAATCAATGCAAGAGCTCACTCTTCAGGAATGGAATAAAGTATTGGCTGTGAATCTGACCGGGACATTTCTTAGTGCGAAGTATGCGGCCCGCCATCTTAAGGAAGCCAAAGGGTCGATCATCAATATTTGCTCTACCCGGGCACAAATGTCTGAACCCAATACGGAAGCCTACACAGCATCGAAGGGAGGCATTTATGCCTTAACACACGCCATGGCCGTGAGCCTGGGGCCGGAAGTTCGCGTGAATAGCATCAGTCCGGGATGGATCGATGTAAGCATGAATAAAAAAAGCAGTATCCGAAAACCAGAAAAGCTCACCGGCATGGATCATCTCCAGCATCCGGCAGGACGTGTGGGACAAGGAAAAGATATCGCCCGTATGATCGAATTTTTGATGGCCCCAAAAAACAATTTTATTACCGGGCAGAATTTTGTTGTTGACGGAGGAATGACAAAAAAGATGATTTATGTTTAAAAGAAAGCACTAATTTTGTCGCTGGATTTTAAAGCATTTTAGAGGATTGATATGATATTGGTGGCAGACAGCGGCTCTACAAAAACCGAGTGGCGTATGATTCTCGGTGACGGCGCAATAAAACAGGCCCGGACCCAGGGTTTCAATCCATATTATCAAAGTAAGGAAGATATTACTTTTGGTATCGAACAGGAGCTGTTGCCCAGCGTCAGCTATGCACCGGTAGATGCCATTTACTTCTACGGTGCCGGTTGTTCCACAATAGAAAGAAAGTCCGTGATCAGCGAAGCCATGCGGCAGTTTTTCCCCGAGGCTGATATTCAGGTCCACAACGACCTGCTCGGTGCCGCACGAGCAGTGTGTCTCCATGATCCGGGAATTGCCTGCATTCTCGGTACCGGATCGGGTTCGTGTCTGTTCAATGGCATCGATATTATAAAAAACATACCATCACTGGGTTTCATCCTTGGCGATGAAGGCAGTGGAGCTTATCTGGGCAAAAAAATGATTTCTGATTTTCTGCGCAATAACATGACCGTGGAAATTGAGGCGCTTTTTAAAGAGGCCTTTAAAACCGACAAAGAGACCGTATTGGAACAGGTGAATAAAAAGCCCATGCCCAGTCGATATCTGGCAGGATTTGCCCGCTTTATTGCCGAAAATAAAAACCTGGCTTACTTCCATCAGTTGCTGTACAAGAGCTTTCAGGATTTTGCAGAAAATTACATTTTGCGATATACAGAGTACCATCAGCTTCCGGTCCATTTCGTGGGTTCCATTGCCTACTTCAACCACGATATATTAAGAAATCTGTCAAAAGACCTGGGCTTTGTCATTGGCAATATTATCGAAAATCCAATTGCCGGATTAACGCTTTATCATACTGAAAACAAATAAATCTAAGAACGTGAGCATAACCGAATCACCGTCACATTACGATCACCTTGAACAGATGTCTGTTCAAGAATTGTTGGATAATATCAATAAAGAGGACCAAACCGTACCCCTTTCCGTAGCCAGGGCCATTCCCCAGATCGAAGCGCTCGTACCGGAGATAGTGGGGCGAATGCAGCAAGGAGGCCGCCTTTTTTATGTGGGGGCTGGCACCAGTGGGCGTCTTGGTATTGTGGATGCCTCAGAATGTCCACCGACTTACGGAGTGCCCTCCGGTTTGGTGATCGGGCTGATAGCAGGCGGGGACCGCGCCATTCGCGAATCGGTTGAGTATGCGGAAGATGATCCCGAACAAGGCTGGGAAGACCTGCAACAATTCGGTATCAATAAAAAAGATACGGTGATTGGCATCGCCGCCTCAGGCAGGACACCTTATGTAATTGGAGCCGTAGAAAAAGCCCGATCCAGAGGCTTACTCACCGGATGTATTACCTGCAATCAGGAAAGTAGACTGGCCGCTGCGGCCGAGTTTCCCATTGAGGCTGTTGTGGGTCCGGAATTTGTTACCGGTAGCACTCGAATGAAGGCCGGAACGGCACAGAAACTGGTGCTCAATATGATTAGTACCACGGTAATGATAAAACTTGGACGGGTGAAAGGCAATAAGATGGTGGATATGCAGCTCAGCAATGTAAAACTGGTAGAACGCGGAACGCACATGATCATGGAAGAACTGGGTATTGAAAGGCAAGAAGCGGAAAAACTGCTGCGTGAATATGGATCCGTCAGAAAAGCAGTGGATGCCATGCGGAATTAGCAGTTGTTCTATATCACCCTCGTTCAAAAAAGTATTTCATTGATTTTTAAAATTCTCATTAGAAAACGTTATGCCGTCGTATAGTTGAATTCAGAAGCTTCCACTCTTTGTTTTTTGAATTGCATTTGAAAATAGATCATAGAACCAATGATCAGCACCATACCAATAAATGACATCACATAGGCCCCATTGATAAAAAAACGCAGCCAGCTTTCATTGGCAAAACCAAAATTCTTATAAAACATAACCAACACACTTCCCAAATAGCCGAAAGAATCGGCCAGGTAAATCAGAAACCCTACATTGGCTGCATGCCGGAAAGCCGCAATCAAACGTTCAAAAAATATACTGTTGAATGGAACATAACCCAGGTACAATCCTAGACCCACCAATGTCATCCAGACAACAGGACCCAGTATTTTATGCTCAAAACCCATGGTGGCAAAAACAACCAGCAACAATCCTATAAAAACGATTACATGATTGATCATCAGGGCCTTGTTATTATTTTTAATAAACATGACCGATCCCATCACCACGATCACTGCCAAGGAGATGGGAATTTCCGTGATGGTGAAGATCTCGGGAGATTTTCCGTATCCCAAAGTCTTCCAGATCTCTGCAGCAAAATTATCCCTGAAATCCCTGAAAGCAGTCAAAAATACATAAACCAGGATCAGCATGATCAGCGCTGGAGCAAAGCGCAGGAAAAACTTAAAACGGGCCTGCCGGTCCATAGGAACCCGTTTAGTACGCTGTTCGATGTCTTTATCCGAGGGTGGTGGCACCTGGTTTAGCATCCACACAAAAAATACAAGAGGCAGGCTAAACAACAAACCCGTATAAAATGGCATCCAAAATGGTGAAACACCCAGATCTACCATCAGGAATTTACCGGCGCTTTTCACAAAACCGGAAGAAAAGATGAAGCTGATACACAATCCGGCCCCGAGCAATTCTGTGGTTTTCCTCCCTTCGAGGTAACTAAACACCAGTCCCCAAACCATGCCCAACGGCAAGCCATTGAGGAATAAAAAAATGATATTGACCGGTGGTTTAACCACAGCAAAAAAGAATAAAGCCGCCTCTGCCATGCCTACCAAAATCAAAATCCCCAGTGCCCTTTTTTTACCTGACATTTCCGAAACAATTTTAATCCCGATAAATTTGGAGAGTGCATACCCGACCACCTGCGAGGTAATCAGTAATATCTTATAATCCACGCCCCAAAATTGAATGCCATTAAAAGTCGCTACCGCAAAAGGCTTGCGAAAAGCATACATACATGAGTAAGCGCTAAAGGCCGCGATAATTGTATAAATGCTAAATGCAGCAGGGCTGGCTTTAGTAAGCCAGCCTTTGATTCTGTTCGTTTTCATTGATTGTATTTTGATCCAGCATTTGATGTATATGTTTTTCAGCAAGGCCAAATGATAATGTCATGCCTGAACCCCCTAAACCGGTAGCAATCCACACATTTTGGTCCGGGCTCATAAATAACGTCTTTTCCCCAGGGACAACCGCATATGTACCCATCCAACGTTCTTTGATTTCAAGGTCAGGAATTTTAACAAATCGATGGAGATATTTCAGTATATTCACATCGATGGTCGCATTTCTGAAAAGCTGAATTTCACTGCCATAGATGTGGGAGTCTCCGATAATCAAATCACCCAAACCGTTTTCTGTAAGCAATACATGGATCCCCATGGCCATTTCTTCCGGTAATTCATCCAGGTACTTTTCCTGCAATAGCCCGATTGACTCCAATCCGAAAAAAGAGCTGTAATGCAATAAACTTAGCCCGGAACATAAAACAGGGTATGGCCACATTTTGGATGCCCTGTTTCCTTTCATCATTTGAAGATGGCATCTAAGTATGTTTTCGGCTGTGAAAACCTCAGGATACAGCGTTTCAAAATCGGAACCGCTACATATGATCACATAATCCGGCTTCCAGTTGCGCTCATCGGTCGTGACAAGCGAAGTACTGACGAATTTTATTTCTGAGTTGAAATGGAATACAACGCCCAATTCCTTTTGTAAAAAAGCAGCGATGATGGGTATGGCTTCTACTGGATTGACATTAAATTCATGCCTGGATAATAATCCACCTTTGAGATGCTGTTCATTTACTATCGGATATCGTGATTCAATGTCATTGTTTGATAACATGACCAAATCACGATCTTTCCCGGATTGTGTTGTGAAAAATTCCTCCAGAACGTCCCATTCTTCCTGGAAGTAAGCTAGTATCAATGCGCCGCGCTGTTCAAGCCAAAAACCAGCTTTCCTGGAAAGTGTTTTCCAGATCTGACCGGAATTCCATGCGATTTCAAGCCATTGGTCCTCTTGTCCAATGGGCCAGAACAATCCAAAATTCCTGATGGAAGCACCCCAGGCCCTGGAATGACGTTCGAATACATGCACTTTCATCCCACGCCTGGCAAGTGCATAGGCGTGGGCAAGACCCACGATCCCTGCCCCCACAATGGCTACATCAATCCGATTAGTATGCTGCTTTACCATGAAGATAAGATGGCAAATTACTGGTGATTTTTCCTCCAAACAAATTCTGAAGATTATCAAATGTTTAAATAATTGATCAAATTAATTTTCCTGTAAAATCAATGTGTGTCGGCAATGAACTTCGCCACATTATCATGTAATTGTTTCAATGACGGAATGTGCAAATAAACCATGTGCCCCGACATGTAATACGCATAACTGATGTTTTTTTGGAGCGCAGGGTCCATGGGCAGGTGATGCATTTCATAAATCCCCTGGTAATACGGTGTGCCCAAATCAAAGTACCCCATGTTGAGCATCACCTTGAGGCGTGGATTGTAAGTCATTGCAGCCGCCAAATCTGGCATTACATTGCCAAAGATCTTAAAAGGCACGCCACGCACCTGATGCCTGAAATCCCAGTGGCCAATGATACCGTCACCAAACGCATGACAGGTCTTATCTCGACCGAACTTAAGGGTGGTATGAACATAATTGTTGGCAGCAGCAATAAATATGGATGAAATCCCGGATTCAAAGGGATCGAAGGTGGGCGTCTTGCTCAAAGGATCTATGCTATATCCTGAAAATCTGGAATCCAAACGACCTGTCACTTTGTTTTCATCTGCGAAAAGATTCTGCTCAAAAAGCGGCCCGCTTATGCGTAAATTTGCCTTTCTGATATAAGCCTCGGAAAGTCCGGTGTACTCATGGAGGCGTTTTGCAATTCGACTGACGGATGATGAATCAAGCGCTGAACCTTTACTCAACGCCAAAGCATACTCGCCCATCGCAAATTCTTCCACTTCCCGCAAAAGTGGTTCAAGTTCCTCTGGTTGATTGGGCAATTTATGGTGATACCAGGCCGTGGCGGTGCAGGAGGGAAGATTGAGCTGATAAGGCAGATCCATACCGGGATTGCCCTGGTTGATATCAGACATATTATCCCAGTTTAATAGTTGTGACAACATAATGATGCCATTGAGGCCAACACCGTTTTCCACTTCCAGTTTATACGACAAGGCTGCCGATCGATAGGTTCCATAGCTTTCACCAAAAAGATATTTGGGGGAATTCCAGCGGTTGAATGTGGTAAGAAATTGGGTGATGAAACTGGTAAATGCTGTTGCATCTTCATCGGTCCCGTAAAAATCCTTAGGGTCCCCGGCCCCACCTTTATCTTTATCAATAATTTGACTGAATCCAGTCCCCGGCGCATCGATAAATACCAGATCGCTGGCATCCAACAAGCTATAATCGTTGTTTACCGTGCTATAAGGTGCAGAAACACGCATAGTATCTGCTGTATTCACCCGCCTTGGTCCCCAGGCACCCATGTGTAACCAGAGGGAAGCGCTACCAGGTCCCCCATTGTAAATAAAAGTAAGCGGTCTTTCCCGATCATTTTTTTGATCATTCTTAAAATAAGCCGCATAAAACATACTGCACGCAGGCTTTTCGTCTTTATTCTTAAGAATAAGCGTGCCCGCCACCGCCTGGTAATTAATGGCTTTGCCTTCCACAGTAACCGTTCCCTGCGTGACGACTTTTTGTGGGGTCCTGAGCATCGTGAACGTGCTGTCCTCTTTACCATCAGCCGGAGCTGTGGCATTCTGATTTTCCCCTTGGGCTTTGACCGTTAAAATGGTACTGAGCAGTAGACCGGTGAAGGCAATGAGGATGTTTTTTTTCTTCATGATATTGTTGGTTAGAAGTTGGTTAAAATTATTATTTAACCATGATTAATTTTCCAGGGCAATTTTACTTAGCATCATTAAAATAAAAAAAAATGAACAGGCCTTTTTTCATGAAGCCTATCCATCTTTCTTAGCAGAAGCACAAGACAGTCTTTGTGAGACGGTCTAGCTTCAACTATTCCTAACCTAACTTGAAGAGAAGTTTTTATTTAAAGATTAATTCCCGGCCCAGCTTACCTCCTAATAAATCACGAAGATCATTTCGTGATACGGCCGCTTCATGCTGAGTTTCTTCACTGCCAAATGTTTTGTTCTGCAATGCTTCAAACTTATCCGAAAGGCCATCCAGGGAAGCGTAATTCTTATATTCTACCATCAACATTAAATCCCAGTCGGTCTTAGCAGCCGGTTCTGATGATATTACTTTGTAATCCTGAATTAAGCCCTGATCTTTCGCCGCTCTCATTATTTTAACCCAACCCTCACTGAGATTTTTCAAATACATATCTCCCATTCCGGATTTGGTCTGGACAAATGAAACATCCCAAACAGAACCCTCTGTATACGGTTTGTCTGTTTGCGCCTGAGCGGTGATACCATTGGATAATAGGCAAATTAGGCAAAAGAAAGTCAATAAATGTAATTTTTTCATAATCGAGATTTAAAAAGGTTAATAATTAGATCATTGGTTTGTGTCATTCTGCCACCACCTCATAGATTTCATCGGAATGATGCGCATCATTGAAGAAGGCCCACCACAATTTTCTGAATGCTTTGGCATCTGCTTCCGTGGCCCATCCTTTGTGTTCCTTCATGATTTCATCTTGCCTGTCGAATGCCTTTGATATATCATCCCAACTTTTCAATTCATACATAAAGACCACCTGACGGCTGTCACTTCCCCACCAGTGTCTGAGGATCTTACTGCTTTCAAAATATTGATTGGGGGCAATGATTTTTTCCTTATAAACGCTCAGCAGCGAATCCAGGCTAACATTCCTGTTTTCTATATTCTGATGAATATACATGGTTTCATAAATGACTGGTTTTGCGCCCTTTTCGTCCTGTGCTTGTACACTTAGCGTCAAAATCAGCAGTAGGAAGCAAATTGATAGGAATTTAAGTGTGTTCATGCTAATTAAATTTTTGGTATTATAAATAAGGTTTTAAGCGCTGCTATTTTTGGACATCATTTGGTTCAGGACCTGATAAACGAAAGCCCTTCTCAACCATGAATGATTTCAAACTAAATTATTTTGAAGGTTCGTGTTCTTCTCCTCCATGATCGCCAACGAGCACCCATTTGCCGTTTTTCTTCATCAGGACATCCAGCCATCGACCGTGCTCGTTCGATTTTTTACCATCTTTATCTTGCCAAACGGCACGATAGTAATAATCGGTGTAAGCAAAGTTGCCATTGACCCAAATAACCAGTGGAATTGCATCCCAGAACAAAAGTTTACCTCCCTGAGTATTGCTGAAGCTCATGGATTTTTCCATATTATCTTTTGGAATGGGAATGGGTGAATTATTCGGCCAGCCCTGATAGCTTTCATCATAATATACCATACCTGCTTGCCAATCGCCCTTCAACCAGGCATCCGTAATAGCTGTCTCTGTTGCCCACACAGCTTTTTGCTCCGATGTCCATTCTATTTGTGCGTAAGCAGAGGTGGTTTCCAGTAATGCTGAAAACAATCCAACAATACCAAATAAGAATAATTTTTTCATGGTGATTCAATAAGTTATGGTTTAGAAATTATTATGTACCCCAGGTTGTCCGGAACATGATTGGTTATCATATGAGTCTGCAAAGGGTTTTTACAAAAGTAGCATCAATGGCTTTCAAAGGATTAGGACAAATCATAAAATTACTAGGATTATTTACGCATGCCTACATGCTCAACGCAATTCATAGCGTGAGTAGTTCTAACCCATATTTTGAAAACCGGATCTTAATCTTTTCTTTCCGAGGGAGGATAACCAAAATGGGATTTAAAGACGCGTGTAAAATAACTGGGGTCTGAAAATCCTACCGAATAGGCAATTTCTGCAATGTTTGCCACATTATTTTTTAATAATGTTTCAGCGCGTTGCATGCGTATGGACCGAATAAATTGTTGAGCCGATTGGTTTATAAGGGCTTTTAATTTACGGTTAATCTGAGAAGTACTCATGTTTACTTCCTGCCCCAATCGCTCTACTGAAAAAGATTCATCGGCTATATGTTTTTCAACGGACTCCAGCACTTGCCGCATCAACGCTTGATCGCGGGAAGTCACCGTAATTTCAGAAGGCTTGACGACGATCTTACCGCTGAATTTGGCCCTGAGCTTATTTCTATTCTCAATAAGTTTCTTAATGCGGACCTGCAATTCCTGCGCATTAAAGGGTTTGATCAGATAGGCATCGGCTCCGGTCTCCAAGCCGGTAATCTTATCACTTTCTTCGGCCCGGGCAGTGAGCAAAACCACCGGGACATGACTGGTGCGATCATCATTTTTCAGCTTATTGCAAAGCTGATACCCATTCATCTCGGGCATCATCACATCACTGATAATCACATCCGGAATTTGCGCTGTAGCCAAATCGAAGCCCTCCCTTCCATCAGTGGCCTCCAGCAAATGATATTTGTCCAATAATTTTTCGTGAATATATTTCCTGACATCATCGTTATCTTCCACAATGAGGACCATAGATTGCTTTTTGGCGCCACGATTCTTATCATCATCGAAATGGCTTTCGGAATCCAGTTCTTCCAGGTGATAATGAGCAGAATCTTTGTTCAGGAATTCCTCTTTTGATTCGACTATTTTATGATTCAGGGGTAATTCACAAATAAATTGTGAACCTGCTCCCAAGTGGCTTTCCACCCTTATTTTACCATGATGCAATTCAACGAGTTCTTTCACCAGCGCCAAACCAATTCCACTTCCTTCATATTTTCTCCTGACAGAGGTTTCAATTTGATAAAAACGATTAAAAATATATGGCAATCGATCTGGGGGAATGCCTGCTCCGGTATCTTTCACACTCAAATCAATGGAAGATTTTTCCTGGTTGGAGAATGTTAGCCCTACGGTAATTTTGCCGCCTGGTTCTGTAAATTTAAATGCATTACCAATGAGATTATATAGTATTTTTTCCAATACATCCTCATCAAAATAAAAATGCATATTATGGCTTCGCAAGGCATTTTTCAATGTTTCGTCGACGGAGGTTTCCAGGACAATTTGTTTCCTGTCAGCCAATGAAGAAAAAGCATGAACAATTTGATTTAAAAAATTAACAATATCCTCCCTATTGGTACGAATGGAGTAGTTACCGGCATCTAACTTGGAGACATCGAGCAGTTGATTGATCAATTGGAGTAAACGTTTTGCATTGCGATGCATTTCGGGCAAAAGTCTGTGGAACCCTTTTTCATCACTGGTATGTTTTACATCCTCCAATGGACCCAAGATAAGTGTTAGAGGTGTTCTTAATTCATGTGAAATATTGGCAAAGAACCTTGATTTTAACTGGTCAAGTTCTCTTAATTTCTTTGTTTCAAGGTGCTCGATTTCCAGTTTATTTTTTAACCTCAGTCTGTTTAAATCATACCGGCGAAAGAATAGAAAGATGAATACTGCAATGACCAAATAAATGGAATAGGCCCAATTGGTCCGGTACCAGGGTGGGGTAATGATGATGGCCAGGGAAATTCCTTTTTCATTCCACACGCCATCACTGTTCGAGGCTTTCACGTGCAAAATATAGTTCCCGGGATCAAGGTTGCTGAAGGTAATAAGTCGGTTGTTACCCATCATGATCCAGCTATCATTAAAATTCTCGAGACGATAGGCAAATTGATTTTTTATGGGATTGGTAAAATCCAGTGCCGCTACTTGGAAACTTATAACATTATTGCGGTAAGATATCTTGATTTTGTCGACTGCGGAAATGTCTTTTTGCAGCGGGGAATTTTTTTCCTTTCCGGTAATAGATTGATTAAATAACCGGAAATCTGTAAAGACCACGGGAGGAATATGTGGATATACTTTAATATTGATCGGATCAAAAGCATTAAATCCCTTAATCCCGCCGAAAAATAATATACCATCCCGATTTTTGTAATAGGCGTTGGAATTAAATTCATTGCTTTGCAAACCTTCATTCACATCATAGTTGTGAAATTTACTGGTAGCCGGATTAAATTTGGATAATCCCCTGTTGGTACTCATCCACAAGTTTCCTTCTTTATCGGACAAAATGCCATAGATCACATTATTAGGCAGCCCGCTTTCCTCGGTAAAATGAGAAAATTTTTTATTGACTAAGTCAAATTTATTGAGCCCGCCACCAGCGGTTCCGACCCACAAATGTTCATCCGGCTTTTGTGGATCAGGCAAAATGCTGCGAACCACATTAAAACTAATGCTTGTCGAATCCATCGGTCGGTTGGTATAATGCCGGAATGTCCCAGCTTGTGAATCGAAATACAACAAACCCTGGTCAGTCCCCAACCAGAAATTTCCTTTGCTGTCGGGACAAATATCTCCATACGCTGGTTCGCTGTATTTATTGATGGCATCCTGATTATAAAAATAGTGGGTAAAAGTTTTGCCCTCGGTATTGAAAATACTGAATGTGTGGGCTGTGAGCAAACAAATGTGATCATCATCTCTTTTAAACAGTTTGAATATTCGGTTATCCTCCACCTGACCTCTTGATATTTGGGGTACATAAATCCGCGCTTTATTTTCTCTCCACTGGTACCAGATGAGCCCAATATTGCTGGCTATCCATAAAGCGTCTGACTCCGCCGCTGTGATACTAAATATTTCACCAATATCCTGATGGATTAATGAAGAAAGCCCGATTTTGCTGATGGAGTCGGTGCTCACGTTGATCAAGAACAAGGCATCGTTGGTTCCAATAAACAACTGGTCACCGTTTTGATAGAATGAACGAACACTGAAATCGGCTGTTTGAAATTGGTCGATTACCAGATGCCGGTACCGGTTATCGAATAAAGCCGCATGCATATCGAACTTGCTTAAACCATAACCATTGCTTCCAATCCACATACACCCCGATTGATCCTTAAAAACACTGGTCAACCTGCCGGGCTGTAAACTGGTATGATCGTCAGGTTCATTTTTAACGAGTTGATAGTTAAAGTTTACCATATCAAAAATTCCCAGACCATTGTAGGTGGCCAGCCATAAATCATGGCCTCCCTGTAGACCATTTTCCGGACCTTCGGCTGCGGATATAACATTACTCCATGCTCCTCCCCTGGTAATCGGATTAAAATAGATCAATTCCTGAGCGGTACTATCCAAAAGAAATAAGCCCGATGGAGCAGTCAACCATAAACGATGATACTCATCTTTAAAAATGCTTCTTCCTCCATCCCTTAATATTTGTGCGCTCACCGGTCGCCGCTGATGAATGTCATATTGAATTGTATTAATGCCCGTGATTTTCTTTGATGCCTGACTTATCTTGAAATGTGGGTTGCAAAATTTCAGGGCTGTGTCTGATAAGTTGGCTATTTGAAGGCCCCCGGTGGTGGTTGTAAGCCAGAGTTGTTGATTATCCTTGATAAAAACACTCAACACAAAATCACTATTTAATGTGGTGCTGTCGTTGGCGAGGTGATGGTAATGGGTAATACCAGTTGGTGGTACGGTCGAATTGCCATCAAATTCAATTTTAAACAAACCATTCCCATAGGTCCCTACCCATAAATTACCTGCTGCATCTTCAGTGATCGCACTAATGTTTTCACCGCCAGTTTGATTCTCCAATCCTTTATTGATCAAATGATGATTAAACGAATTGGCAGAGCGATCAAATAAATTCAACCCACCGTGAAATGTACCTATCCACAGTCTGTCTTTAGAATCTGTAAATAAGGATGTGATGGTATTATCGGATAAGGATGTTGTATCGAAAGGATTGTGGTGATAAGCCGTGAAATCATAGCCATCGTACCGGTTAAGTCCATCTTTGGTGCCAAACCACATAAAACCTTGCTGATCCTGTGCAATACAATAGACCAGGTTTTGTGACAATCCATTATCAATGGTAATATGCTGAAATTTATAATTGTTGAATTGTGCAGACGACTGGAATCCGACGAAGCATAATAGTAACGTTAAGATCCATCGAAAAATAAATGGGTCCAGAGTAATTGTGAATCGGACATTACTCATAGTACAATCTCAAAAAAATTATTTTCATAGGTTAGGCAATGGGCTAATATAAATATTTATATGGATTATTGGTAATGTTATATTAAACTATATAAACCACATCCATAATCGCCCGCTCAATTCGCTTTGGAAGAAACCTATGTTCAATCATTTGCAGAAGTAAAAGATCAATTAATGCAAGGTCATGAGTTTAAAGAGTGCGCGTAAATATTGACTTTTGTTCACTGGAAAATGCCTTTTACCCATGAAGACATCCGTAAACCATTCTCCCAGGTACTGACCTTTCCAATTGAAAATTGCGTTACGTATGGTGGTGTGTTTAAAAAACAGGTGTGCAATGCGTTGCAATTCCGGATATTGATACAGAATATTTTGTTGCAACAGTTCTGCATATTTTTTTCCCGTGTTCCAGCAATCACAATCGTCCTGAATGATGGCTTTTGCAGCCAATTTCCCACTCTGGATGGCATTTGAAATACCTTCGGCTACAATAGGATCTGCCAGACCGGCTGCATCGCCAACTAAAAAAATATTTCCTTTGGAATAATAACCACGCGGTGACACCGGGATCTGATATCCATGGCGAAATTCCTCAGCGATTCCCGTGATTTCCCATTTCTTTAAAAATTTACGGTAAATATCCAGAAGATTGAGTTTTCCCCGTTTAAAGGAAGCAACGCCTATCGATAGGTGATCTTTTTTAGGAAATATCCATCCGTAACCCTGCTCGATGATATCGACATCAAAGATGACCTGACTTACATAATTTTTTAATTCAACGGGATCTATATAAACTTCACATTCAAGTGCCGGGATCAAAAACCGATGATCCGGTATACCGGCCCATTTGCCCATAGGACTGTAAACACCATCTGCAGCAATAAAATATTGCGCCCTGAAATTTCCTTTTTTTGTTTTTATTTGATTGAAATGACCCGGTATAAAACCATCTGCCGGTAATGAATCTATAAGTATTGCACCCTTCTCTATTGCTTTTTGGATCAGCAATTCGTCAAATTGGGCCCGCATGACCATGCTGATGATGGGTATTTCCCGTTGAATGCAATATTCTTTACCGTTGACACGAAACAAGGCGTGAAAAAATTCCCGTTCCACAATTTGTCCAATGTCAAAAGGAATGTTTTTTCTTGCCCTGAAAACCACGCCCCCTCCACAGGTCTTGTACCGTGGAAATGATTCTTTTTCCAGAATGCCGACTTTATAACCGGCGAAAGCCAATTCATAGGCTGCCATTGCACCGGAGGGACCGGCACCAACAATGATCACATCAAAATTGTCGTGGGACATGCCGACAAAAGTTTAACCTTTAGCCAACAAAATTAGAAAGATATCAGGAAATAATCAGAATGAAAGGCCCAGGCTATTTTTCGATTATGCCATGAAAAAAGTACAAGCTAATCCATTATGGATTTCTCAGCCTCCAGGACCTGCCGGGAAATTCAGTCCTGAACTTCTCCACCCTGCCCCGGTCCTGTAAAGTCACAAAACAGGTTTTACCATCTGTCCCGCCAAAGGCAATATTACTGGGTTTCTTGCCTTTCAATACCACTTCGTGGATCAGTTTGCCCTTAGGAGATAAAATGGCTACTGTTCCTTTGCCATGTCTGCAAATGTATAAATTGCCTTGGTCATCACAACGCATGCCGTCCATACCAAAGTCAGGGAAATCGGTAAATAAATGTTTATTAGAGATCTCGCCATTTTCATCGAGATCAAAAGCCCATACATTGCGCTGAACGCTTTCATTCACGTACAATGTTTTATTGTCAGGACTCACCTCGATACCATTTGTTGTGCCCATATTTTTTTCCAGAAGAACCAGCGTTCCATCACGGTCTACCCGCCACAATTGTCCGGTGGAATCCGCCCAGTTTGGATCGGAGGCAAACAAAATATCATTGCCCATAATGGCCAGATCATTGGGTTGGTTCATACTGTCATTGTGGGCAAACACCATTATGTGCCGGCTTCCGGCTGGAATTTTCAACACATTGTGCATTGGATAATCGGCAATATAGATGTTGTTTTGTTGATCGAAACGTATGCCGTTGCCTACACTGCCTTCCGGTAAGGTTACGAATAAATTCACTTTGCCATTCGCCGACACCTTACCTATAGTGCCCTCCCTCTGATAATTGACAACATATAAAAGTCCGTCCGGACCCACCGCAGGTCCCTCGATGCCGGCAGTGAAAACCGAATCCGTAAAATCGCTGGCTTTATAAACCTCCTGATCCGCCTTGCTATGCTTTTTTTGGGTAGTACATTGGTAATAAAACCATGCTAAGGTCAGTAAAATCAATATTTTACCAGCCTGCCTATAAATATTATGACTATTCATGACGGGAAATTTCAATCGCTTGTTCAATATCGGTTATAATATCATCAATATGCTCCAATCCTACCGAAATCCTGACCATGCCATCAGTAATGCCAACTGCGGCCTTTTCTTCCGGTTTCAGTTTGGAGTGGGTGGTAGAAGCAGGGTGTGTGGCTATGCTCCTCGTATCGCCAAGATTGGCCGTAAATGAAAGCATTTTCAGATTATTCAGGAATTTCCTTCCGCGTTCCAGGCCACCTTGCAATTCGAAGGTGACCATGCCCCCGCCAAGTCGCATTTGTTTACTCGCGATAGCATAATTGGGATAAGATTTTAGAAAAGGATATTTAACCCAGATGACGTCCTGTTGGCGCTCGAGATGTTCGGCTAGTTTCAAAGCATTCTCACAATGCCGGTCCATACGCACAGCCAATGTTTCCAGGCTTTTCGAAAGAATCCAACTATTAAAAGGCGATAACGCCGGACCGGTGTGACGGGCAAAAAACCGGACTTTCTCCATATTTTCTTTAGACCCCAAAACAACTCCCCCCAATACCCGGCCCTGGCCATCGATAAACTTGGTAGCGGAGTGGGTCACAATGTCAGCGCCGAAATTGGCCGGATTCTGAATGTATGGTGTTGCAAAGCAGTTATCAACATTTAATAACACGTTATGCGCCTCAGCTAATTTTCCGGCATATTCCAAATCGATCACATCCAAACCCGGATTGGAGGGCGTTTCAAGAAAGATCATTCTGGTGTTGGATTGTATGGCTTTTTCCCATTCTTCAGGTTGATGAATATCGACATAAGTATGGGTAATTCCCCATCTTGGCATTAATTGGGTAGTAATCTGATGTGTTGATCCAAATACCGAACGGGAGATGACAATGTGATCTCCCTGTTCCAGAAATGCCGCCATACTCACAAACATGGCCGCCATACCTGAGGCCATCGCCATGCCATCTTCTGTATTTTCCAAAAGGCACATTTTCTGCACAAATTCATCATTATTCGGATTGGAAAAGCGGCTGTAGATGTTGCCTTCCTTTTCATTGGCAAACAGTGCCCTGGCCTGCTCGGCATCATCAAACACAAAACTGGAAGTAGCATAGATCGGAACGGAATGCTCCCGTTGACTCGTCCTTTCGGTTTGTGTTCTTACTGCCCGCGTTTCAAAATGCTGTGAATCACTCATCGATTTGGGATTTTCCAATTAACGAAGCTCCAAAACTGGCTTATTTTTTTATGATTTCAAAAGATGAGGTGATTGTTGCGGTTTTTTCGAGTGTTTTGGCTACAGAACAATATTTATCCAGTGACAGTCCAATGGCCCTTTTAACTTTGGTTTCATCCAGATCGCCATAAAACCGATAGTGCAGGTGGATACCGGTGAACAACGATGGGTCTTTATCCTTTTCACGTTCACCGTCAATGGTAACTTTTAAATCATCCACGGGCTGTCTTTGTTTTTTCAGAATTGAAATAATATCGATACTGCTGCAGCTTCCAACCGCCGTCAGCAACAATTGCATGGGCCGGAAGCCTTTTTTCTGTCCTCCAATCGCTGGCGAAGCATCCGTATCAATGGTCAAGCCATCCTCATTTTTCGATTGAAAATGATAGTCATTATTTACCCGGCTCAGTTCTATGTGCATTATTCAAATGTCGTTATATAAAGTAGTCAGCTTAAATCCGGATTTTTTCCACCCGAAAAACCCCAAAAATAATAATGTTCGAACAATATGGAAATAAAATAATATGGTAATCAGAAAAATAGTCCGGGTGTTTATCCATTCAAAACGGGTGAGCATGTCGGAAATGAAAGCGGATTTCACCAGGAAAATCAGGCATAAACTGCCCAATAAGGGGATCAGTAACAGCCAGAAAAAATGGTAAAACTGTTTCCTTATTGGATTGACACTTATTTTAGAAGGACTTAGTCGATACAGGTCTCGCATTACACGATTCGAAAATGTCTGGTCTAAGATCCGCTCGTCTTTGAGCCCGGACTTCATGACATTTCTGAGAAATTTCTCTTGTTGATGATCAGGAGTTTTCATAATAGTTCCCTCATTTCTTTTTTCAATAATTTTTGCAGGGCGGCCAATATTTTCTTGCGTCCACGAAATAGTATAATTTTGACATTACTCTCTGAAGTATGCGTAATCTTGCCAATCTCTTTCACTTTCAAGTCAAGAAAATAAAATAAGACCAGGATATGTTGTTCGTCTTCCGGAAGACTGCGAAGCGCTTTTTGAACGAACATTTTCCGGTCCTGCATTTCCATGGATTCATAGCTGTTTTCCAGTTGTTGGATGTTCATAACGTTTTCATCCATTTTGACCGGATCAGGCCGTCTTCTGGCCTTTCTTATTTTTGACAGGCAGATATGATAACAAATGCGATAAAGCCAGGTGGAAAAACCAGCCTCCCGCCTGAATTGTGCCAGCTTCTCATAAGCTTTAATAAATGTTTCATGAGCAGCTTCCTCTGCTTCAAAAGGATCTTTCAGAATGCTTCTGGACAATTTGTATATGTTTTGTTGATGACGTTGCACCAGATTTCTAAAAACATCAATTTGTCCGTCCAATACTGATTTGATATCCGAAAGGTCTGCGCTGTCCATCATACTGTCATTTGACGCCCAAACTATCGATGCGGTTACCAAAATGTGTAACCGATCTATTTGAGGTGACGTCTAAAGTTGGAATGGTCAAAAGTTATGCATTTTAAAAAGGCAATAAAAATATTAAGGACCTTGAATTTGGAACTGATGGTCTGGGTTGTCAGTTTGCTATGGCTTGCATTTTTTGTCAATCCGGATCAACATGAATGGAGTATTTGTCCGCTGAAAAATATGGGATTTGAACATTGTCCCGGATGTGGTTTAGGCAGATCAGTGAGCTACCTCATGCACGGTGATATTGTGGCATCTTTTCATTGTCATCCGCTTGGTGCCTTTGCTTTGCTGATGCTGGTTTACAGGATCATTCAATTGATTCGCGACGAAATTACACTGGGACATCAAAAGAACGCTTTAGAAAATTAATCGGTTTAAATCTTAAAAATCATGGCAAAAATCATTAATTATCTTCCGGAACTCAATGGCAATGAACTGATTTATGTGGCCAACCTGATGAAAAATATGTCGGATGACGACGCGGAACTCTTTACAAACATCTATAAAGCGCGCCGTCGGGAACCCTTACTCGTGCTGGTTGCTTCGCTTGCCGGTTTATTGGTTATTCCCGGCTTGCAACGATTCATCCTCAACCAGATTGGAATGGGCATTCTGTATTTACTCACTATTGGATTGTGTTTTATTGGATCCATCGTGGATCTGGTCAATTACCAAAGAATGGCATTTGAATATAACCGGAAAATTGCCGACGAAGCCATTGCGCTGATGAACAACGGTACTTTTTCACCGGAAAAATCGGAATAATATTTCTTTTTCGCCCCAGGGAGGTTACTTTTGCGTAAATTTTCCGGAATGAAAGAAATAACCGTTAAAGAACTGAAGACCAAAATTGAAAACAACGAAGATTTTCAATTGATCGATGTGCGGGAACCCCACGAACGTGCCTACACCAATATCGGGGGTGATCATATTCCGATGGGCAACATCATGCAAAGCCTCGATAAGATCAGCCATGATAAGCTGGTGGTGATCTATTGCCGCAGTGGGAGTCGCAGTGGTCAGGTGGTGAATTTCCTGGAAACTTCACATGGATACGACAACCTGTATAATCTGAAAGGGGGAATTTTGGCCTGGTCAGATGAAATAGATGCCGATGTCAAAAAGTATTAAATTTATTTTTATCTCATTAAATATTTTATCACTCATAGGTTTTCAATTTTATCCAGGGCTCCCGAAATATGGGTGAATCTTTGTTTTTCAAATAGTTTGAATCATCTGTTTCCCAAATAGAAGCTGGCATCCCTTAACGATAGATAAAATTACTTGTCGATTTTATTTTTTCAACCCTGCCTGCCTCTTTACACATTCACATTTAAAAAAAATTGATTTGAACAGGCCACTCCGCAAACTCATACAACAGGTCCCTTGGCAACCCCAAAATCCAAATCGGGTGATTCGCTTAATGCAAAC
Source organism: uncultured Cytophagales bacterium (assembly GCA_963711495.1). Classification (GTDB taxonomy): domain Bacteria; phylum Bacteroidota; class Bacteroidia; order Cytophagales; family Cyclobacteriaceae; genus CAVQEK01. The sequence goes on along the minus strand of CAVQEK010000013.1, from coordinate 1,069,497 downwards.
GTGTGTTTTACGCAGAATTAAATATTTTTTCTTTCGTCGCTTGGTTTTTTTAGTTTAAATTTGGTTGAACATAAAGCTGAATACCCAAAATACCCTGAAGCCATGAATGCGTTTTCCCAAACGGATTTTTTAATCACTTCTGCCAAAAATGTCAAGATGGTCGAATGGACAATTGCCCGGCTGAGCCCATTACATTTGGTTGAGAGCATTCTAAAAATTAAAATAAAATTAATGGCAAGGATATAGATGCTGAACATGAAGATAAACCGGTCCAAAAAAAATCACCAATATCGAATTGAGCCGGGAATTGTTATCTCGAAAATCGCTTTTATCAGGCAACCTGGAAATTGAAACAAAACGAATAATTCAATAAACAAATTTAAAACTTAAGTCAGATCAACAATGAATCAAAAAGAGAATTCAAGAAGAGATTTCTTAAAAAAATCAGCCATTGGAGCCGCCGGACTTACCATTGGTCTCAGTGCCAAAAGTTACAGCAGCATCCTTGGTGCCAATGACCGCGTGCGCGTCGGTATTGTAGGTTTTTCGGACCGTGCGCGTGGTTCTCTGATACCTGCGTTTATGAAACATGCCGATGAACTCCAGTTTGAATTTACCGGGATCTCGGATATATGGAACCGCCGAAGGGCTGAAGGCCAGCAATTTTTCAAAGATAAATTTGATAAAAAAGTAGATGCCTATCGGAATAATGAAGAATTGTATGAAAAAGGCAAAGTAGATGCTGTGATCGTCAGCACGGCAGACTTTCAGCATGCCCTTTTCGCCAAACAAGCTGTGGAAGCCGGCTGCGACGCCTATTGTGAAAAACCTTTCGCTGAAACGATGGACGATGCCAAAGCTGGTCTGGAAGCTGTCCAAAAAAGTGGAAAAATCGTTCAGATCGGCTCACAGCGACGCAGTGGTCCCAATTATCACGCCGCCTACAATTTCATCAACAGCGGTAAATTCGGAGATATTGTGATGGTGGAAATGACCTGGAATGTGAATCAGCCGGGGCGCTGGAGACGACCTGACCTGGTTGCCAGCATCAAAGAATCAGATACCGATTGGAAACGATTTTTACAGAATCGTCCGTTTGAACCTTGGGACCCCAGAAAATATTTGGAATACCGGCTTTTCTGGCCTTATTCTTCCGGTATTCCAGGTCAGTGGATGTCACATCAGATCGATACCGTGCACTGGTTCTCCGGATATGATCATCCCAGAAGTGTGGCGGCCAATGGCGGCATTTACCTTTGGAAGGATGGACGCAAGAACAATGACACCATGACCGCAGTATTCGATTATGGTCCCTTGGATGACAAGTCCAAAGGATTCCAGGTATTGTATTCTTCACGATTCACCAATTCCGCCGGCGGTGTAAAGGAGATTTATTATTCCAATGCCGGTGAACTTAACCTCGATACCAATAAGGTCACACCGAATGGTGGGTTAACCGAAAGATATGCCCGCGATATGGGAATGAAACCGAATCTTTTGGATGAATTCTCCCTCTCCGGGGCCGCTGCTGCAGAAACCAGCGCCAACACGGGTGTAGATGATATGACCTCCAACCACATGCGCAACTGGATGGAAAGTGTCAGGGATCGCAAAGAACCTCACGCGCCGGTACGCGTTGGATATAATCACTCCATTGCCAACATCATGACCAATGCGGCACTCCGAACTGGTGAATATGTGACTTTCGATGAACAGCGTCAGGAAGTGCTGGCAGGTGGAAAAGTTTTCAAATATTAACCATCAAAAATTATGATGATGATAAAATTAATAATATCAAAATCCGCCTTTTTGGCAATCCCCGTGGCATTGCTGGTATTTGCCTGCTCGGGAGAAAAGAAGCAATCCACTGATTCCGGTGAGACAATGAATGCAACAACTTCAGATCAAGACCGGATAAAGTTGGTAGAAAATGATGCTGAACGCCGCGTTGATGTCTACATTGACGGCGGCCTGTTCACCGCCTATATCTACCCTACAAGCATTAAAAAACCCGTATTGTGGCCTATCAAAACGGCCAAAGGCACAACCATTACCCGTGGTTTTCCATTGGACCCAAAACCCGGAGAACGGGTCGATCATCCTCATCATGTTGGCCTTTGGTTTAATTACGGCAATGTAAATCACCTGGACTTTTGGAATAATTCCGATTCCATCAAAGCAGAAAAACGCCAGCATTATGGCACCATCCATCATCAAAAAGTGCTCAATATCCAGAATGGAAATGACCAGGGCATACTGGAGGTCTTAATGACCTGGGACGCTCCGGATGGAACAACATTGTTGGACGAACACACCAAATTCGTGTTCAGTGGTGACAGTGATGAGCGGGTCATCGACCGGATCACGACCCTCAAGGCTCATGACCAGGATGTTCATTTTTATGACAATAAAGAAGGCGTATTAGGCATGCGTGTAACCCGCGCTCTGGAATTGCCTGAAGATAAACCAACAGTCTTTACTGATGAAAGCGGTAAAGCTACCAAGGTACCCGTGTTGAACAATGAGGGGGTAAATGGCAATTACTACAACAGCAATGGCGTAGAAGGCAACGATTGCTGGGGTAAAAGGGCAGACTGGACCAACCTGGCTTCAAAGATAGGCGATGAAGGTATTTCTGTCGTTATTCTGGACAATCCCGGCAATGTCGGATATCCCACCTACTGGCACGCCCGAGGTTATGGCTTATTCGCTGCCAACCCCCTTGGACAAAAGATATTCAGCGATGGAAAAGAAGAATTGAACTATACACTGGCCGCCGGTGATTCGGTCACGTTCAAATACCGGATTATCATTCATTCCGGTGACCGGCTGACCAAAGAACAAATAGACCAGCGGTTTGAAGAATTTTCGAAAATGTAAATATTGATCGAGGCAGATAATCAAAAAGGGAATAACCGGTGTTATTCCCTTTTTGATTTGTATGATGCTCTATTTCAATTCAATTCATTGGGCTTAATCTTAGCCCCAGTACCTATTGAACCACAAAAGTCTGATTATAAATGCTGCCCGAATTCGGCAAATATTCCTGAATAATGTATATACCTTGCTTCAGACTGGTATTCAAATTTATTTGAAATTCTGAACCACTGATCCAGGAAATCTCGCCTGAACTCAGCACATACTTAGCTCCATAACTATCCACTATAGTCAACTGCACATTAATATTTAACGGCTGGTCACTTTTTATATTAAAGTTATTGCCGCCATTAGGATTTGGATAAAGTGTGAAGGTTTGATCAGCGGTAATCTGCTGTGTCGGGTCGTAGTAAAAGTATTGCGAAGGCACTTCCTGCTTTTCAACTCCTGGACCCTTCCAAAATAGTTGTAATTTTTGTTGCCCCGAAAGTTCGAAAAATTCACATTGAAAAGAGTAAAAGCCCGATTGTAAATTAATCATCACAGAATCCTCTTTATAGGCATGTAACCCATCATTGTCAATAAGAAGTGTATTGTTCATATAAAATCTGCTGCCGTCATCAGAACCTAAATAAAATTCGTATGTGCCATCAAGAGGAACATAAATACAACCCTTGAATAAAAATCCAAAATTGTCCTTATTTTCCCTCATATCTAATGATATTTGATCTGTATACCCCATGCTTTTTGGTAATAAGGAATTAAAATCAGGCAGTTGCTCCCATAATCCTTCATAATAATAATATTCCATCCCGGAATACAAATTATTGATCTCTTGTATCGGAAGCACTTGATCACTCGAAATACTATAGAAAAGGCAGTCAGAACCAATTGTGCAAGAGGGCATTGAGCCACTCTCCCAGTATATATTCAAAATTTGACTTCCCGTATTTTCAAAATAATTAACCACTATTTTATGATAACCAGCCGACAATGAGATTGAATCTTCTAATTCCTTATAACTGTGTAAACCGTCATTGTTGACAATAAGTTGATCATCAATAAATATCTGACTCCCATCATCTGATCCTAATGTGAACGTGTAGGTATTTGGAACCGAAACCTTCAAATATCCTTGAAATTGAAATGCAAATCTGTCACTAACCGGTCTATTTTCTAGGTTAATCATATCCTTTGTTCCACTATTATAGGGTTGAAGCGTATTAAAATCTGGCATTTGCTCATAAACTTTGCCTAGCTCATAGAAATCAAATTTTATTCCTTGTGCAAATCCTTTTGAATCCAAGTTATCTGAAACATAAACATTTAATTTATCAACAGAAGATGCCCCCTGATCATCGGTCACCTCTAATTGAAAGGTATATGTGCCTGTTTCCAGTCCGTCTATTTCGGTTTGCAACTTGGTAGGAGAAACAATATGACAGCCACTTCCGGATTTTTCAGACCATTGCACATTCGAAATCTGACCATCCGAATCACTGGCTGTACCTGAGACAGTAATGGAATTTTGTGTTATCGTCATATCACTACCTGCATTGGCCACAGGAGGTTGATTCACCTTCTCAGGCAATACCGTCACCTTCACCTCATCGTAGGCCGTCGCCCCCTTGTCATCAGTCACCGTCAACCGAAATACATAGCTCCCCTCTACCATTCCGGTCGCCGTCAGTGTCGGCGATGCCGCATTGCTCAGCGTCACCGCCGGACCCGACTGCTTCGTCCACTGATACTTCGTGATGATCCCATCCGCATCTGATGCCGTTCCTTTCAATACCACCGAATTCGTCGGTATGGTGATCGTTTGGTCCAAACCAGCACTGACTACTGGAGTCTGATTGCCCGATTTGGAATATTGTAAAAGCCACGTGTAAATATCATCCCCCTTTGATCCGTCGTACACCGGATTCCATACACTGGCCGAATGCCCTCCCGGATATTCAGTATATTTCGCCGTCCCGCCTATGTTGTTTAAATCATTGACAAAATTTACCAACGCTCCATGGGTATCCGTTGATCCCATAAATGCCCAGGTCGGAATATTTAAAAAATTGTTCACATCTCCATTCGGCCAGGTCGATACCGGTACGATCGCCGCCACCTTATTCGGATAGGCGTTGGTAAAGTAAAATAATCCCTGCCCTCCCGCACTGATCCCTGTTACGTATATCCTGTTGATATCTATCCTGTATTTCGTCTTTAAAAATTCCAGAAATGAATTGATCGCCTCCTGTAAATTGTCCCAAGACCATGGCGTTTGCGGTGAAGCAACTATCATCGGCACGTCCTTACCCTGATCGATCACATAAGGCAAACCTGTTCTTCGCAACAAAGGAAAATTGGGCGAATCAGATTGACTCCGCTCTCCTGCTCCATGCAGAAAAATTAATAAAGGAAAACTCTGCCCCGGATTCTTATAATACTCCTCCGGAAAATACATCAGATACCCTGCTATCAGCGTGGATATTTGAAAATCCGTGTATCCTTGTTGCCGGCTGGGCAAATAGGGTGTGTATGTCCCTATATCCTGCTGGACCATCAATTCCGTCCCACTTTCTGCCACTATATATACATAGTAAGTCGCATTCGATGTTAAATTGGTGATATAAAAGGTCCCAACCGTGTTCGCTGTCCAATTGGCCGCTTTCCCCGATGTCACCAGTCCGCTACCTGTACCAGACAGGGCTGCATTTTTAATCGTTTGGGGTGTTATGCCGCTCTGTTGTGCATTGTATACCGCATAGTAAACATTGGACGTACTGTTTAATTCATACCTAAGATCAATGGAAGTGGCTCCACTTACGATATTGGGATAACCTGATGACCAGGTGGGTGGAGTACTGTATGATACATGACCAGCGAATAAAAAAAAGGTACATATGACTAAGTACCGTTTCGTCACTCCATTTTTCAGAAATGCAAAACCTGTCGTAAATCCAATTATTCTCTTTCCCATTTCCAATTTGTTTTAGTTTTGACGATTCGATAAAAATCAAACGCACAAATGTATTGTGCATTCTAATTTCAATGTTATCGAACACAGAAGATATCAAATTATGTAAGATGGGGTTGTGGATTCAACACACGCCGACAGCATGACTTCCAAAAATGAATCTTATTCTTGAAATAATATAATTATCCTGTCACAGGGATACTGGATTAATAAAGAGCTGATTCACAGTATAAACTTGCAACAATAGACGGGGAAAATGCAACTTGTCATTTCTATGAAAATAAAAATCTCCGTATGAAGCACTTAATAAAATTCCTTTTGATCCCTACTTTAAGTGGGCGATAAAATTAATAGAAGATTATTGCTATTTTTTGTGAAGTATTTTATCAATTCGTGAAATTATTCAACTTTTACTTGTCCATTATACCCTCGGATTCATATACGTACAACAGGAATAATCCAATAGCATATTATTTTAGTAATATGAAAAAGGACATGTTTTCTGTTCATAACGATTATTGTAAACATGTGATGGAAAAGATAAAATTAAACTATTTCAGTTCAGCACCACGAATCTGCCAACTTCCATCACGCCGTGAAAGACATTTTGAAGATTAAAAACGTATTATCATAATACAATAATTGTCATCCAAAGTCTTTGTGGATACTCACAATTGAATCCAAAAAGCTCTCTTTTTTGGTGAACATTGGAAAAAACTGAAATCTACCACATACAAGACCTCAACTTGCATTGATTTATCCCCTGTAAATCAAATTTTACAACACCAAATGTAAAGCATAAAATTGACAGACTATATTTTTGATTCCAGTTGAATCACAACTCAACCGCCCTGCTGGTCTTATTGCTTTCAATCGCCCCCTCAATAATCCGGATCACATCCAGCGATTGTTCGGGTTTTACAATCAATTCTTTACCCAGCCGGATCGCTTCATATAGGTTATCATAAAAGGCATTGTAATTACCCGGTAATGTTTCAATCCGGCCAATCATGTGTAAACCCTCAGGCTCTGTATTCATTTTACCCCAGTATTTATCACGCTCTTTACCCCAGTTGGGCTCATTGGGCAGATGACCGGCTTTCAGTGCGTCTTCCTGAGGATCGATACCCCATTTCAGAAAAGATCCGTGTGTACCATGTAAAATGTATCTCGGCCCCGCTTCACGGACCAGGTAACTTGACTTCAGGGTGACTTGCCAATCCGGGTAATACAACTTAATATCATAAAAGTCATCGATTTTACCCCCGGTCCGTTGAATGCCCAGGCTCCCATAAACCTGATATGGCATTCCAAACAACACATAAGCCTGGTCAATCATGTGTGATCCCAAATTGTACACCATCTCTGCCCCTGGCCCTCTTTCCTCTTTCCAGGTATTTGGCTGAATATAGTTCCGGTAACGGTCAAAATGGGCTTCGTAAGAGACCAACCGACCCAATAACCCTTTTTTTATGATTTGTTGTACGGTCAAAAAGTCGCCATCCCATCGCCGGTTTTGAAAGGCACTGATCATTAATCCTTTTTTATGCGCCAGATCGATCAATTTCTCAGCCTGGGAAGATTCGATGGTAAAAGGTTTTTCCACCACCACATGCTTACCCGCATCGAGAGCCATTTTAGCATACTCATAATGAGTACCGTCAGGTGTATTGACAATGACCAACTCCAGGTTGTCGTCCTTTATAAGGTCTTCAAAACCGTCAACCACTTCTACATATGGAAAAGATTCTTTTGAACCCTTATAAGATCTTTCTACAATTTTCTTAATGTTGAAATGATGGTTGACATGTAGCAAGGGCCCGTGAAAAACCTTCCCTGACATGCCGTAAGAAACAATACCTGTATTGATTGGATTTTCCATTCCTGCCATTTTATATTATTCTGGTTTCATGGCTGTAATTTATATTTCGATGGACAAAAAATGCAATAAATATTTTAATTTCGTCCTTTTAAGAGAAAGAATCCCTCGTTAAGCTTTGAATTAAAAGATACACATGAGAACCTTTTATTTATGCCTAATCGCCACCTTTTTTAGTTTTCCTTTCCATACCTCCGCACAAAACACACAAATTAGATATCTTTCAGGAATTGATAAGGACCATACTATAAATTGGCAATTCTATATTGATCACGGCATGAACAGCGGTCAATGGAGCACCATTGCTGTGCCGTCAAACTGGGAAACCAAAGGTTTTGGCGTTTATAGCTACGGCCGCAAGCAACCGGATAGTTATCAAACCGGAATTTATCGCACAACATTTTCAATCCCGCAAAACTGGAAAGGCAAAGTAGTTGATATTGTTTTTGAAGGAGTGATGACCGATGCCACGGTTACTGTTAATGGCAAACCGGCAGGCCCAACCCACCAGGGTGGATTTTATGAATTCAAATATGATATCTCCAAATTGCTGCACTATGGCCATGATAATCAACTGGAAGTCACAGTGCGGGACTGGTCTGCTAATCGTTCTGTAAATCAGGCCGAACGGGAAGCTGATTTCTGGATTTTTGGTGGAATTTACCGGCCGGTGTACCTGGAAGTCAAACCCACTCAACATATAGTGCGAACAGCTATCGATGCTAAAGCAAACGGCAATTTCTTGGCTAATATTTATCTTCAGGGCATTGCCAACGTGAACAAAGCGGTGGCACAACTTTACGATCAGGATGGCCATAAAATTGGTCAGCCTTTCTATACTCAACTGCATAAAAAACAGGAGGAAGCAACACTCCAAACAATATTTGAGCATGTGAAAACATGGACACCCGAATACCCCAATCTATATGTCGCAGAGATTGAACTTCAAAATGAAGATGGTCAGACGGTACACACTATCCGGCAGCGATTTGGTTTCAGAACGGTCACATTGCGTCAAGGAGATGGCTTTTATGTCAATGGCGTAAAGGTCATGTTTAAAGGCGTCGACCGTCACAGCTTTTGGCCGGAAAGCGGTCGAACAACCAGTAAGGCACTGAGTATCCAGGATGTGCTTTTGATGAAAAACATGAATATGAATGCCGTGCGCATGTCTCATTACCCTCCCGACAAACATTTTCTGGATGTTTGCGATTCATTGGGACTGTTTGTGCTGGACGAACTGACCGGCTGGCAGGCTGCCTACGACACGGAAGTCGGCACTAAATTGGTCCGTGAACTGGTCATTCGTGATGTGAATCATCCCTGTATTGTCACCTGGGATAACGGCAATGAAGGCGGATTTAACCTTGATCTGGACGATGACTTCTGGATCTATGATCCTCAAAACCGACCCGTATTACATCCCTGGGCCATTTTCCGTGGAACCGATACCGGTCATTACCGCGACTATGATTGTTGTACCGGTCATTTCTTTCACGGCCGGGAAGTATTTTTCCCAACGGAATTTCTCCACGGAAATTTTGACGGTGGCGCCGGTGCAGGGTTGGAAGATTACTGGAATCTGATGCGCTCTAACCCACTGTCAGCAGGTGGTTTTATTTGGGATTTTGCCGATGAAGGATTGGTGCGGCTCGATGAAGATGGATATATTGACGTAGTGGGAAATGCTGCACCGGATGGCATCCTCGGGCCACATCGTGAAAAAGAAGGCAGTTTCTACGCCATCAAGGAGATCTGGTCTCCCGTGGTTATTGACAAACCCTTTCTCGATCCTGGCTTCATTGGCATTTTACCAGTAGAAAATCGCTATTTTTATACCAACCTCAATCAGTGCACCTACACCTGGAAACTCGTCAATTTTCCCACACCAAATACATCACGAACAGGTTATGAAGTGGCATCCAGTCAAGAATCCCGTTTTCCTGATGTTGCCCCTGGAGAAAACACCATGATCGACCTGAAGTTACCCCCCGACTTCAACCAACATGACGCACTTTATGTTACCATCAATGATCTTTATGGCAGGGAAATATTCACATACACCTGGCCTATAAAATCGCCGCAAGTTATCACACAACAATTGTTGGGGAACGAGCATGCCGGATTGATATGGATCGACAGCACAGCTACAAAATTAACCGTTTCGACTAACAACATGCGCTACGTTTTTGATAAAACAAATGGCTTGTTGGAAACAGTGGTAAGCGATGGTAAAGAAATTTCATTCCGGGGAGGGCCTGTTTTGGCAACCGGAGAAACCACCTTCCTGAATATGAACATCCAACGTACAGACACCGGCGTTCTCGTCAATGAGCGCTACGAAGGTGCCTTCAGGCAAGTACTTTGGGAAGTATTGGGTGACGGATTATTGCAGTTACACACCGAATATTTACCCAGGCAGGGGAGTTATGATTACCTCGGCATCAACTTTAATTATCCTGAAAATAAAATTACGGGCGTCAAGTGGCTCGGGCGCGGCCCTTACCGGGTATGGAAAAACAGGATGAAAGGCATGGCCTTTAATGTCTGGCAGAAAGATTACAATAATACAGTTACCGGTACTCCCGATTGGGATTACCCTGAATTCAAAGGTTATCACCGAAACCTATATTGGGCGGTGATTGATAATATAGAAAAGCCATTCACCATTTATTGTGCATCCGAAGACATTTTCCTCCGGTTATTTACCCCTGCAAAACCTGAAAATGCACGAAATGACAACACGGATGGTAAATTTCCGGATGGGGATATCTCTTTTATGCATGGTATAAGTCCCATCGGCACCAAATTTAAAAAACCGGAACAATTAGGGCCACAGGGCCAACCCAATATGGTGCAGTACAATCGAAGTTCTAAAAATTATGAATGTACGCTGATCTTTGATTTCCGTTAAACGACACGCATTCCACGCCTGGGATCTTTATATGATCTGTAAGATTGGCCCAACTCACACCGTGCAGGCCGATAACGGCAATGCTAACCCGGTCATTCGGGCTGACCCTGCTTGCTCGTTTTAACGATGCCTTCGATAAACCGGAAATGCCGGTTGTGGCAGCGGTGAACATCATGGATTGTTTCAAGAATTTTCTCCGGTTTCGGGTATACATATTGGGTATTTATACAGTTGTATTTCAAATATTGATGAATACCCTTAATCATCATCCGCACCTATCATAATCTACTCTAAAGACAATTTACTGAAGTAAAACCACCAAATTGATGCTTTAAAATTAATTCCCCGTGCAATAATTGAGTCGGCGACAAATGTACCATTGGTTAAATGATGATTTTATACTTATATTGAATCCATCCAAATCACCCAATTTCATATTTTTTATTACAAACTTTAAAAATTAATTCCATCTATTCGTGAAAAAATCATATTTTTGGCTATGTTTATCTGATCATGCATAAAATTTGGGGTTACCTATGGTAAGATCTTTTACCTTACTCATTCTTTTCTTATTAATTGTTGACTTTGCTTCGGCTCAATATTTCAATAACCGAAACGGCAACCGGAACTTCCTGATCACCGCAGGTACAGGCACCACACATTACTATGGTGATCTTGCCCGCAATGGCGATAATGGCAACATACGCCCAAATTTTTATGTAGGAGCACGCTATAATTTCTATGGCTGGTTCTCAGCAGGGGCCGATTTAGGTTGGTTCCAACTCCATGGTGATGATAAAACCGATCCGATTAAAGCCATCGAGAAATCTTTCATTTCTCTCCAACAATTTTGAATTAAACCTGACCATTCAGGCCAGTCTGTTCCAGGAACGGAAATTTTACCTCAGGAGGTTTGCCAATCCTTTTGTCTATGTCGGATTAGGGCGCCATCAATTTATAATCCTACTGCTGAACTGGAAGGAAAAAATATAAATTAAGGCCATTGGAAACGGAAGGGGTGCATTATGGCAGTGTTGCCCTGAGCATACCCATGGGTGGCGGTGTCAAATTCAGGATCAATCCTTTTTTTAATGTGGTACTTGACTGGAGTTATCATTTCACAACTACCGATTACCTGGATGATGTCAGTAGTGGTATTTATCCCGCTCCAGCTTCTTTTTCAAGTGAAATTGCCAGAAAACTTTCCGACCGGACCTGGGAAACGCTCCCTCCCGGTGAGCCGACCTGGGCCGAACAAGGCAAAAATTTTCGGGGAGATCCAGGTAAAAAAGATGGTTATATGATATTTAACCTTAAAATCGAATATTATTTATCTCAACTGGGCAATTCCAGTATGTACGGTAGCCGGTTTGGCTTTGGGCAAAGGAAGATCAAGCCCGGCAAGACCAGAAAACGCCAGCAGCCCAGTCATGGTTTCCGCAAGCGTCTATTCTAAAAATTTAACCTGTAGTTTTAAAGACCCATTGTATTCCTAAAAAATAGATCAGGAACAAGACCAATAGTACGATTAAAAAAGTTCCGGTAAGATGCAGCGTTAAACCAAGGATTACGGCAAAAAAAATGGCGTTGAGCAATAATACGATCAACGTCGTTGCAATGTGGCTGGTATGGAATCTCGCCATGATCAAATGATGAATGTGGGTCCGGTCTGCCCTGAATGGTGATTGGTGCTTAATCATTCTTCCCAGGATCACCCTTAACATATCTGCAGCTGGAATGAATAAGATCCCCGCCACCACGGTAATATTGCTATTAATTGCATCACATGCTCCCTGCACGCAGAGAAAACGCAAAGAAAAATAAGAAATAATGCCCCCAATCAACAATGAACCTGTATCACCAATGAATATCTTTCTCTTCTTTCCCAGATTATACGGAAGCAACCCCAGCAAACCTCCACAAAGAATGATTGCGAAAGTTAAAAGTGATGTATTGTGGGCCGACCAGAAAAGACAAGCAAAGATCATGGCAGAGAAAATACCCAGTACGATGGCCAGTCCGTCTATGCCATCTATCAGATTAAATGCATTAATGATAAAGACAATTACAATAATCCAAAACAGTTCACTGAAAAGGATTGGAACATCAAATACATTTTGTAAAAAAGGAATCACCAGGTTACCGGGGTCCAGATTTGTAACGATCACAATGGCCGGGATAAATTGACCAAGAAATTTAAACCCGGCAGGTAGCGGATTGGAGTCATCAATAATCCCGGTAATCAGCAAGATCACAAAAGCCGCCATGAACAATTCCAGTTTGGGCATATTCTGATAATCCGAAAAGATCCACAACGGACCGGCAACAGCTATGAATAACATAATACCCCCGGTATTGGGCACAGCTTTCATATGGGAAGTACGATGATTAATGGTCGCCGTATACCCTTTTTTGAGTGATAGAGAAATTAATAACGGGGTAAACAGGAGGGGAACGAAAAATGCAGATAGAAAAGCAAACATATCGTGCCAAAAAAACGTCATGTCCTCCATTAAAAAGTCAATTCTTGCGAATATAACTTCCCGGTTTATTTTTCTGCTGAAATATTTGAACTCTTTTTATCCAATACTTCAAACCTTGAAGAATTACTAATGAATTCCGGTACAATATATTTCATGATACCTACCAATTTCAAGTCATCGCGATCCAATGCTGAATTGATCAGATTAATGACCTGGTCTTTCACCAACAGGTAATTTTCTTCCCGGGTACTGGCAATCAAAATCTTGTGATGATAGGTGGGCAGTGTATTTTCCTGGGTGCTTAGTATCTCTTCATATAATTTCTCGCCGCTTCGTAAACCGGTAAATACAATTTCAATATCCTTACCCACTTCCAATCCCGATAGCTGGATCATCTTTCGGGCCAGATCAACAATCTTAATGGACTTGCCCATATCGAATATGAAGATCTCTCCACCATTTCCCATACCTCCCGCTTCCAGCACCAGCTGGCATGCTTCGGGAATGGTCATGAAAAATCTGGTGATTTCCGGGTGGGTAACCGTTATCGGTCCTCCCTGTTCAATCTGTCTTTTAAATAATGGAATAACGGAACCATTGGATCCAAGTACATTGCCAAACCGCGTGGTGATGAAACTGGTTGCTTCCTGGTTTTTCTCTTTAATAAAATTGTTCAATGATTGCACGTACATTTCAGCGATCCTTTTTGAGGCTCCCATCACATTGGTGGGATTGACCGCCTTATCGGTGGATATCATTACAAAACGCTCGGCTTCATATTTCACGGCAAGGTCTGCCAGAACTTTCGTGCCTTTCACATTGCATAAGATCGCCTCGGATGGATTCATTTCCATCATCGGTACATGTTTGTAGGCAGCTGCATGAAAGATCAATTCCGGTTTATATTCCTTAAACACCGATTCCATACGCTCTTCATTGGTGATATCTCCCATTACAGGAACCACCTGCAGCGTGCCCTTTTTGAGCTTGATCTCATTATCAATTTCAAATAACGGCGATTCCGCCTGGTCGAGCATGATCAGGCATTCAGGACGATAATACAGTATTTGCCTGACCAACTCACTGCCAATAGACCCCGCGGCACCGGACACCAGACCCTTTTTCCACTCAATTCTTCGCGGATATTATAGTTGTCTAACTTAATGCTTTCCCTTTCCAGCAATTCCTCAATATTGACATTTTTTATCTGGTTCAAGCTCAATTCGCCTTTCACCCAGTTCTCTACCGGCGGCACAAGCCGTACTTTCACATGCTGCTTAAGGCATTCATCAACGATCATATTTTTACGGTGCAGTGAAATTGATCGATCAGAGATAATCAGTTCTTTTACATTTTGCTGGATGATGATCTTCCCCAGATCTTTTTTAACATCAAAAATACGGATACCATTGACCACCTTGCCCACTTTTTGCCGGTTTTCCTCCAGGAAGGCTACTACCTTAATCTTTGATCCGGAATCGTTCTCAATGATTTGCCGGGTGATCATGGCCAGACGACCAGTGCCATAGATCAGCACCCCGTCCTTTTTCCGGTCCTTGTTGAGGAAAAAAGTAAAGACCTGCTTGACAGACAAGCGATAGGCAAATAATAATAATACCGACACAAAAAAGGCAATGATGATCACCGAAGCCGGCAAAATGATCATACCATATTGAAAGTAGTATAGATAGTTGACAATGGTAGTCAATGCGGAAGCCAAAGCCACGGTCAACAGTATTCTGCCCGCATCCTGCAAACCGGTGTAACGGACTATACCGGCATAGCTTCTGGTTATTAAAATAGACAATAGTCCAAAGCCGGTAAAAATGAGTATCCCCGTATTTACATGAAATCCGTTAAGCTTGCTATAATCAAAATTAAATCGCAACAGGTAAGCCAGCAAGGACGAAAAGAACAGAATGATGATGTCAATGACAATGATTATCCAGCGGGGCAGTATTCGGATCTTAATCAGGAATCTATCCATAAAAAGATAATTAGCTCAAATGTAACTAAAAAAAACACAATAAAAACCTTTAAAAACAAAAGTGTTCTTACCCGGTCAAAAGCATGCTATGTGTGATTCCAATGGTATTATTTTGAAACAATTCCTCTTAAAATAATGAAGCCTATACATCAATTTCCAACTAAAACAATTCACGAAAATCCATATAGTCTTATGAATCCATATTAAATGCTTACTTATCTTTCACCTTTGAATTAGGGATGGAAATGGATCAAATCTGTAATAATTGGATTTCAGGTACTATTTTTGACTCAATCAAGATGTTTTCTTCATCCCACCATCTCACATCAGGTTAATCGGGGTGTGCTGTTTTTGCCTGAATATGGTTTCAATATCTTGATAAACACAATTTACAGCAATAATATCACTATTAATCGAGATTTAATATAACACATAAATAACATAAACCTTTTTATGCATTGTGCCCCGTTTTGGGTACGTCCCTTATGGCCAATTCATATATTATAAACAAGCCCGTAACCACTCCAAATCGAAATCAGGACTGAATTGAACTTTATCACTCATCGCAATAAATGCATCATTTGCAAGGACCTGTTAAACTTACGCCAAATCCGGTTTGATCGTGCGTTCTGAAGAATCATCCATTTTTGTCCCGGGTAGTACATGCCGGTTCACCACCACGCCGGCTCCGATCTTTGACCAGGCACCAATTGTTATCCCCGGCAACACAATGGCCCGGCGCCAATATAGGCTCCAGTTTCTACCAGAACATGATCACACAATGTCACATGTGGGCCGATATGTACATAATCCCCAATGTTACAGTCATGGTCCACTACGGTGCCGATGTTGATGATCGTATGTTTTCCGATGTTCGTACCCGACTGGACCACCGTATTGTGCATGATCACCGTACCATCGCCCAGCAGTGCCCTCGGAGAAACAATGGCAGAATCATGAATGGCTGTCCCAAATTCATGGTCAATTTTTTCTGCTATGGTCTTCCTGGTCTCATTTTCACAGATGGTCACAATAACCTTTTCTTCGGGATGATATATTTCCGAATAAAAATTTATGACTTCCAGGCCCATGAATGTCCTTTTGTCATCATCATCATCAAATACTGCGAGTACTTCTTCTCCCTGGGATTGGAGACAGTCGATGATCACTTTTCCATGTCCTCCGGCTCCGTATAAAAGCATAAGTCAATTGATTGAATGGATTAAAAAAATAACGTGTTTTGTGTTTTGACTTCTTAAAAAATCGTTTGAAGTCCTGCATTTCAATCACTAATTTATCAAATTCCTGGGTATATCATGTTATTTTCCATGAATAAAATTGAGTAAACTGCCATTTTGTCCATAAACAAAAATTCCCGCATCGGCGGGAGTTATTCAGGATCTTGGGCATATCTGATCTGGTTAACGAATCTTTTCTTTCATATTCTTAAGCTTCCGGTTACACAAAGGCCTGGCATGCCGTTCACCCTTTAAATTCCGGCATACCTTCAATCCCCTGGGCGTTTACACCAGCACCGGACCAAACCTGGGGGATGGTTTTCAACAATATAAGGTAATCGAGGGTAAAGCTCAGATGGTCCACGTAATGACAATCAAAATCAAATTTCTCCCGCCATGACAAATTATTCCTTCCCCGAACCTGCGCCAGACCGGTGAGCCCCGGCTTTACTGAATACCTTAATTTATTTTTATCATCCATCCGCTCATAATATGCAGGAGGTAGAGGTCGCGGGCCAACCAAAGCCATATCCCCTTTCAATATATTGATCAACTGGGGTAATTCATCGAGACTTGTCCGCCGCAGCAATTTTCCCAAGGGAGTAAGATCGGTCGAACTGATCTTTCTGCCTAAACCCCCATAATGCCTTTTTAGCGTTCTGAATTTATACATGAAAAATAGGTTGTTATTAATACCAGACCTTTCCTGGCGGAAGAAAACCGGCATGCCCTGGGTGACCAACAACACCAGGATAATCAACATCCATATGGGAGATACCAACACCAGTAAACAGGACGCCAGCAGTCGATCAAGCCAACTTTTTATCCTTTTTTGATACATTATTTTAAAGTTATGGGTCCTGGTTTGCCTGACAGCGTACGTGCTGGAAATATCCGCAGGTAATGTCGTTTGACCCCAATATAAAGCAAGGCCAAAACCGACAGCACTACCACAGCAACCCACGCCTGGATGACCGGGCTTTTTCCTGCAATGTTTAAAACCACCGCATTCACCAAACCCTGGATGACCATATACCAAAGTGACATTTTTAAATGAGGGATACCTCCATGAAAAACAACAACCTGAAAAAGATGGGACCGATGCGCCCTGAAAATATTCTCTTTGCGCAACATGCGATGAATAATGGTTAAAACACTATCTACGCCATAAACCGATAACAACAGAACATAAACAAAACTTCCGGTTTGAAGGATCAAAACCGCTATGAGATATACAGTGATAAAGGCAATGGTAATGCTGCCGACATCACCGGCGAAACATCGTGCCCTGGTCCTGAAGTTGAAGTAATTGAAGATCATAACGGCAACGACCAGCATGGTCAGCCAGGAGTTTGCCGTAAAATGTACTACATACTGATTGAGCACGAGCAAGGTCAATAGCGCGATGAGGCTATAACCACCGGTAATTCCATTGATCCCATCCATAAAATTATAGGCATTCACCGCCCCCACGGCAATTACCAGAAAAACGATGGCGGATACCGGATCAGTGTCAAATGCCCCGATCTTCCAGAACACCAGGGCCATGGCCAGGAACTGGGCCGACAGGCGCACCCGGTTGGGGAGATCCCTGATATCATCCATCAGGCTGGTCACACCAATGATCGATATGCCTGCCAACAACCACCAGGGTAATCCGCCAAAAAGTACGGCGAACAACCAGGGAGTGATCAGAAAAATAATGCCACCGCCACGGATGGTGGGTTTTTGGTGTAACGTCCGGTCGTTGGGATGGTCGACGATACCATAGCGGATCGCCACCCGAAAGTAGAGCACTTCGAGGATAAACAGCAACACAACGGCAACACTATACTTTATCCACTCCATGAAAATGAGCAATGGTGTTTTTCAGTCCTTCTTCCAGCGTGAACGGCAATGAAGCGCCGATGGCCGCTTTGATCTTTTCATTCGACACCTGATAATTACCGGTCAGTTTTGTTAGATTCTGGTGATTTAAAGGCAATCCTAACTTGTCTCCCACGGCTGTCAGCCTGCGGATCAAACCGGCCGGCCAGTTCCAGATCCTTGCTTTTTGACCCGTCACCTCAGCCATCAACCGGATTAAATCACGGGTGTCCAGATAACCGTCATCGGAAAGGTTGTATACTTCGGACTTCACGGATTTACTAATTAGTTGATCGATTATAAACAACAAATTGCCGACATACAAGAATGACCGTTGATTTTGAAATTTTCCCAGCGGGTATGGCAATCCCAAATCTACCATTTTATGGAGCAGGTTGAGGTTGCCCTTGTTGTCCGGACCGTGGACCATACAGGGTCGTGACACATACAGGCTTTTTCCTTCTGCTCCATGAGACAAGATATATTCCTCTGCCATCCTTTTGGACTGACCATAAGGCGTGCCGGGACGGGCTGCAGTGTCTTCTTTGAGTACGTCATTAATTTGATCCGCCACCGCCTTCACGCTGCTGAAATACATGAATTTCTTTGCTGAAGATTGATTGAACACGTCATAAACACGTCGCGTGTTTTCAAAGTTAGCCCGGATGTAATCTTGTTCATTGTATTTACCCGTCAAATCATGGGCAATACCCGCAAGATGGATGAAAGCGGTTATTTTATGTTGATTGATCACGTCCACGGATATCTTAGGTAACAAATATTTCCGGGCTAGTCCGGTCACTTGGGCCGCTTTATCCAGGTTCCTCGAATGACCATATAAAATCACATCTTCGCGGCCCTCAAAATACCGGACCAGATTTTTCCCTATAAAACCGGTGATACCCGTAATCAGTATGTTCATTTAGTCTGTATTAAAATTTGAAGCTGGAGGTCGCATTTCCACACATCCCTAAATCCCCACTCTAGAGGGGACTTTTATGGTTTTTTCTGCCAGATCCTTCGCATGCCGAAGCGCGGGGCACCGCAGGATGCTCGAGGATGACGGTGGGTTTTGACTTGGGGGTTCTTTCTGTATTTTTTTCATACTTGTATGCCCATATTGGAACGTCATGCTGAATGGCAGGCGCTATGGTTTGTGCGCTGGCGCTGAAGAATCTGGTTGGATGGAATCGGGGGTTTTCCCCTCCTTAACAAAAACCAATTGGATTCCGCAGTGTATTAATCATCACTTAGTATATCACCACACACCCCTAAATCCCCGCTCAAGAGGGGACTTTTTGCAGTTTGTTTCGTTCCACCAGATCCTTCGCATGCCGACGCGCGGGACGTCGCAGGGATGCTCGAGGATAACGGTGGGTTTTGGCTTTGGGGTTCTTTCTGTATTTTTTTCATACTTGTATGCCCATATTGGAACGTCATGCTGAATGGCAGGTATTTGGCTTGAGGGCAAGCGCTGAAGAATCTGGTGGAATGCAACGGAACGTTGTTTATATCTTTATTTGCTATTGACTTAGCCTCAAGCCAGTTTTTTCGTATCGCCGTTGTGCCTGGATGTTCATTTCTTTTCCTTAGATGAAAAGAAACGAACCAAAGAAAAATCAAGGTAAAATAATGCTTCTACCCTCAGGGCTTGCGCTGGCCCGCTATTTTACCCGGCCAGTGCTTTTTTCGTTTTCCAACATAGTATTTGATGTATTGTGCTCGATGTTTTCAATTACATTTTGAACCGTCATTCTGAAGCCTGGAGCATTTGGCTTGAGTGCAAGCGCTGAAGAATCTGGTTAAAGGCAGCGGGATGTATTTGTTTTATATTGTCGACACACCCCTAAATCCCCGCTCTAGAGGGGACTTTTTGCAGTTTGTTTCGTTCCACCAGATCCTTCGCATGCCGACGCGCGGGGCACCGCTGGGATGCTCGAGGATGACGGTAGGTGTTGGCTTTGTGGTTCTTTCTGTGTTTTTTTTCATACTTGTATGCCCATATTGGAACGTCATGCTGAAGCCCGGCGCTATGGCTTGTGCGCAAGCGCTGAAGAATCTGGTTGGATGGAATCGGGGGTTTTTCCCCTCCTTAACGACAACCAATTGGATTCCGCAGTGTATTAATCATCACTTAGTATATCACCACACACCCCTAAATCCCCTATCAAGAGGGGACTTTGTGTGGTTTGTTTCGTTCCACTGGATCTCTCTCGCTTTCAAGCGTATCATCTCATAAGCACATCATCACATCATCATACCATCACACCATCACACCATCACACCATCACATCATCACATCATCACATCATCACAACATCGCATCATTGCATCATTGCATCATCACATCATCGCATCATCATACCATCGTATCATTATATCATCATATCATCCTACCATCGCATCATCGTATCATCACATCATCACATCATCGTATCATTGCATCATTGCATCATCACATCATCGCATCATCATACCATCGTATCATTATATCATCATATCATCTTACCATCGCATCATCGCATCATCACATCATCGCATCATTATATCATCCTACCATCCTACCATCACATCATCGCATCATCACATCATCGCATCATCACATCATCACATCATCACATCATCACATCATCACATTATCGCATCCTTCCCGGGATCAACTCAAAGATCTTCCTAAAATATTTGCTGTAGACCATGGCGACGTTGGTGCGCACGCCATTTTCCCTGCAACCGCGAATGATCTCCCGGTTAAGTATAATGTTACTTCGCAGATTCCTGGTGCTGGCCCCTCCGGTACGCATTTTTACCAGTTTCTCCGGTATGTACCGATATTTTAACTGGTGCACATACAAAAAACGGATCAACAACTCATAATCGGCGGCAATCTGATAATCGGTTTTGAACATGCCCAAATCATCATAATATTTTCTCCGCACAAAAAAAGAGGGGTGTGCCGGCATATATCCCCAGGCAAATTTCCCGGGGTGCCATCGTTTCGAGGAATATGTTCGCACGGTTTTTTCCAGGTTGTCTTTGGACTGAAAAACGATATCTCCAAACACGGCATCCACCCGTGGATCCTTAAATTCTCTCATAACTTTGGAAAGCACACGGAGGCTGGCATAAAAGTCATCGGCATTGAGCATGCCCACCACCTCACCGGTTGCCATGGCGATGCCTTTGTTCATGGCATCGTAAATGCCTTTGTCCGGTTCACTGAGCCATTGGGTGATCTTATCTTTATTGGAACGAATAACTTCTACCGTACCATCGCTGGAATTTCCGTCTATGACAATGTATTCAACATCGTGATAATCCTGGGTCCAAACAGATTCAATAGCTTCACCGATCGTTTTCGCGGCATTATAGGCGACGGTAATGATGGAGATCTTCATATTGTTGATTTGGTGATTTGGTGATTTGTTTTGTTGTTGAGTCGATGCCGGCCTATCAGTGTGACGCCAGAGACCACCGCTTTGGTTGGGCGACGCTGTGTGCCACTAATTCTTTTAATCTTTAATAATACGCTCTTTGACCTTTTTGGCTGGATTTCCCTGATATATCGCATAGGACTCCATCTCCTTTGTCGCTACTGAATTTACAGTCAGGATGCTATGACTACGGCATATTATTCCCGGACAAACTATCGCTCCTGTACCGATCCAGACACCATCTTCCAAAGTGATCGGTCCGGTAATAAGATCAAAAGTGACTTTTTTATAATTGTGATTTCCGGTCAATAGCATGCACCCCTGTGAAAGACATACATTATTGCCTATGACCACTTTGGCGAGGTTATCTATCCACACTTTTTCGCCGAGCCAGACATGATCACCAATTTCCAGCAACCACGGATATTTGATATTAACTCCGGGTTTGATGTTAACGCCTTTGCCTATGTTGGCACCAAATAGTTTTAGCAGGAATATTTTTATCCCGCTCGAAGGGTTAAGGGGATTAATGAAGAACAACGCATTGGTGAAATACCAAAGGAATCTTTTCAACAATCCCGCTCCCGGATCATACCAGGAATTATCATATTTTGTGAGGTCTGTTTCCAATGAATGTAGGGAGTTAGATGTTTCCAATTTCTATTTTTTATCGTCATGCTGAATGGCAGGTATTTGGTATGGAGGTTAGCGCTGAAGAATCTGGTTAAAGGCAACGGGGTTGTGTTTTATCTATATTGTGTTTCGACACACCCCTAAATCCCTTCTCGAGCGGGGACTATGTGCGTTTTGTTTCGTTCAACCAGCTCCTTCGCGCCAACGCGCGGGGCACCGCAGGGAAGCTCTGGATGACGTAATGGGTTGGCTTGGTGGTTCTTTCTGTGTTTCGTGAGGACACGAACCACGGCAGGGGCCATTTTGAAACGTCATACTGAATGGTAGGCTTATAGTACGCGGGTGAGCGCTTAAGAATCTGTTTGGATGGAACGGGATGTTAATTGCATTTTTTTTGTTTTGTGTTGACTTGACTTGGCAAATAGCCAGCTTTTGGCCATAGCCATTGCGCTTGGAAGTTCATTTCTTTTCCTTAGATGAAAAGAAACAGAACCAAAGAAAAATCAAGGTAAAATAATGCTTCTACCCTCAGGGCTTGCGCTGGCCCGCTATTTTACCCGGCCAGCGCTTTTTTCGTTTTCCAACATAGTATTTGATGTATTGTGCTCGATGTTTTCAATTTCATTTTGAACCGTCATGCTGAATGGCAGGCATTTGGCTTGAGGGCAAGCGCTGAAGAATCTGGTTAAAGCCAACGGGATGTATTGTTTTATATTCTCGACACACCCCTAAATCCCCACTCAAGAGGGGCCTTTTTGCGGTTCTTTCGACCAGATCCTTCGCATGCTGACGCGCGGGACGTCGCAGGGATGCTCGAGGATGACGAAATGGGTTGGCATTGTGGTTCTTTCTGTGTTTCGCGAGGACACGAACCACGGCAGGGGCCATTTTGAAACGTCATGCTGAATGGTAGGTTTATAGTACGCGGGTGAGCGCTGAAGAATCTGGTTGGATGGAACGGGATGTTAATTGCATTTTTTTTGTTTTGTGTTGACTTGACTTGGCAAATAGCCAGCTTTTGGCCATAGCCATTGCGCTTGGAAGTTCATTTCTTTTCCTTGGATGAAAAGAAACGGAACCAAAGAAAAATCAAGGTAAAATAATGCTTCTACCCTCAGGGCTTGCGCTGGCCCGCTATTTTACCCGGCCAGCGCTTTTTTCGTTTTCCAACATAGTATTTGATGTATTGTGCTCGATGTTTTCAATTTCATTTTGAACCGTCATTCTGAAGCCTGGAGCATTTGGCTTGAGTGCAAGCGCTGAAGAATCTGGTTAAAGCCAACGGGATGTATTGTTTTATATTCTCGACACACCCCTAAATCCCCACTCAAGAGGGGCCTTTTTATGTTTCTTTCGACCAGATCCTTCGCATGCCAACGCGCGGGGCGTCGCAGGGATGCTCGAGGATGACGGTAGGTGTTGGCTTTGGGGTTCTTTCTGTATTTTTTTCATACTTGTATGCCCATATTGGAACGTCATTCTGAATGGTAGGCATTTGGCATGCGGTTGGGCGCTGAAGAATCTGGTGGAATGCAACGGAACGTTGTTTATATCGTTATTTGCTATTGACTTAGCCTCAAGCCAGTTTTTTCGTATCGCCGTTGTGCCTGGAAGTTCATTTCTTTTCCTCAGATGAAAAGAAACGGAACCAAAGAAAAATCAAGGAAAAATAATGCTTCCCCGCTCGGGGCCTTCCCCCACCCCCGCTGCCCGGATATCAACCGGGAGCTCGGGCCTGCGCACTTTTTGTATTGTCAGTTCTAATATAGTATCGGATGTATCGTGTTCGATGTGTTCTTATTCTTACTATTCAAACAACCTGAGGTAGGCCGATTCAAAATCGGAATGGGCCGAGAAAATCCATAGCAAGTTGTCTGGCTCCTTTTCGCCATTGGTTGTATTCTTCCTGTTTCATATCTATTGCCCATTGAATGGCTTCCTTCAAGGCTTCAGGATCTTTAAGTGGAACATCCCACCCGGCTTTTTTATTGGCCAAATCTCTCCAGGGCGTCTGATCGCTGATGATCACCGGAAGTCCGGCGCTTAACGCTTCAAAAATGGCATGCCCGAAATTTTCGCTTTGACTGGGTTGAATATAGTAGTCGTATTGTTTCCATAATTGTTCAATAACCGTAGGTTCAGCTTCTCCTTTATACCGTACCCGAATATGTCGCGGCAGCCCCTTGATCTTTTCCTGACATAGTTCCCAATAGTCCGGATCTTTCACAGGCCCATACATATCGTATTCCACGTTATTTTTTATTTTTCCTAACGCATTCAATACCAGGTGATGATTTTTCATCGGACTGATCAGGGCCACGGTCAACAACCGGGTGGTCCCATTCTCTGTCCTCTTACGGTTGACATGGGTTTCGGAAACCAATTTAGGCACATTGCCCACCAGACTTGTTTTACCAGCATTGGGGTATACCCATTTAAATTCATTTAGTTCCTGTTCTGTAGTGAGTTGCCATTTCAAACGCTTTCGATTAAGCAAGAATTTTTGCAGTCCCCATAAATATATATTTTTCTTCCTTGGTTTGATTTCCAGGGCACTTTTTTGCAACATACCCCTGGGGGCCATCACCACCCTGATTTGTGATGACCTTCTCAGCGCCATTAAAGGATAGACCACACACAACAGTGAAAACATGCCATTGAGATAGACTACATCGGGGGCAGTTTGCCAGATGATCGCCTGAACAGTGTTGTAATGCCGATGGTCCCGGGTACTGTAAAAGACCCGGGCCTTTCCTTCAAAATGGTCCAGGTATCGGTCGACACGTTTAGTATCGTTCCATCGAGGTGCTGATTGGTGGTAAAGATGTGAAAATCGAAATGGTTGTGGAGCAGTCTTACCAGGTTGGTCAGGGACTGGATCGGCCCGCCGGCTTTGTAAGCGGGTGTAAAGTAATCGTAAAAGATGAGTACCTTTTTTTTCAATGTTTTATGGTTAACCTGTTTCCTGAAGTGTCTCTCGCATGATTGCTTTGAAGTGTTGAGTGTTCCTTTTTCTTTTATTAACTGTCATGCTGAATGGCAGGTATTTGGTATGGGGGGAGTGCTGAAGAATCTGGTTAAAGGCAATGGGATGTATT
The DNA here is from genome assembly GCA_963711495.1 of uncultured Cytophagales bacterium. Taxonomy (GTDB): domain Bacteria; phylum Bacteroidota; class Bacteroidia; order Cytophagales; family Cyclobacteriaceae; genus CAVQEK01. The sequence continues at coordinate 1,044,120 of CAVQEK010000013.1, read as the reverse complement.
TGATCAATATGGTGTATTAACACACACATAAATCCCCGCTCTAGAGGGGACTTTTTGCGGTTCTTTCGGCCAGATCCTTCGCATGCTGACGCGCGGGGCGTCGCAGGGATGCTCGAGGATGACGGTGGGTGTTGGCTTTGTGGTTCTATCTGTGTTTCGTGAGGACACGAACCACGGCAGGGGCCATTTTGAAACGTCATGCTGAATGGTAGGCTTTTAGTACGCGGGTTAGCGCTGAAGAATCTGGTTGGATGGAATCGGGGGTTTTTCCCCTCCTTAACAAAAACCAATTGGATTCCGCAGTGTATTAATCATCACTTAGTATATCATCACACACCCCTAAATCCCCGCTCTAGAGGGGACTTTTTACGTTTTGTTTCGTTCCACCAGATCCTTCGCATGCCGACGCACGGGGCACCGCTGGGATGCTCGAGGATGACGGTAGGTGTTGGCTTTGTGGTTCTTTCTGTGTTTCGTGAGGACACGAACCACGGCAGGGGAAACGAACCAAAGAAAAATCAAGGCAAAATAATGCTTCCGCGCTCAATGCCTTCCCACCCCCGCTGCCCGGATAGCAATCGGGAGCCGGGCCTGCGCTTTTTTCGTTTTCCAACATAGTATTTGATGTATTGTGCTCGATGTTTTCAATTTCATTTTGAACCGTCATTCTGAAGCCTGGAGCGTTTGGCTTGAGCGCAAGCGCTGAAGAATCTGGTTAAAGGCAGCGGGATGTATTTGTTTTATATTGTCGACACACCCCTAAATCCCCGCTCTAGAGGGGACTTTGTGCGGTTCGTTCCACCAGATTCTTCGCATGCTGACGCGCGGGACGTCGCAGGGATGCTCGAGGATGACGGTGGGTTTTGGCTTTGGGGTTCTATCTGTGTTTCGTGAGGACACGAACCACGGCAGGGGGTGCTTCCAGGTTCTTCGTATTCCGGCGCGTAGGCCAATGCGGGGATGCACGAGGATGATGGAAAGGTTGGGGGTTGTTCGTGCTGTTTTTCACGCCGTGGCTTTCCTTTGTTTTCCCATGACTTCTCTATATACTTCCGTGTACATAGAGGCAATCCTTTCCGGTTCAAAGCGCTTCACATTCTCGTAGCCATTGCGGATCAATTCCGCACGGAAGTCGGCTTGTTCAAGCACTTTCAAAATGCCCTGTCGGATGGAATGCACGTCGTACGGATCGACCAGACAGGCAGCACCACCGGCCACCCATGGCATGGGGGCAATGTTGGAGGTGACCACCGGCTTTCCGATAACCTGAGCCTCAATGATGGGCATCCCGAATCCTTCGTATAGCGAGGCAAAGCACACCAGGTCACATTGGTGATAGAGTGCTGCCACTTCATCATAGGGCAGGTTGAAATAAGCTTTAAAATCGATGTTGTGCCTGGCAAGCAGGTTGGCCTGTGCCTCATCGACTTTGCCGAGGATAATGAGTTTACAGTTTATTTTATCCAGCGCCTTTATGGTGCCTTCGAGGTTTTTGTTTTCCTTGGTACCGATATGCAGGATCACCGGTTTTGCCGAAGATCGATTTTCGGCATCCAAGATTCTTGATTCCGCTTTGCGGGATAAGTGTTCATCTGCAAGCAAAAGGGGGTTGTACGGATTGGGGATCACCCGGATCTTGTGGCGCGCAAAGGGAACGATCGTCTCTATTTCCATTTTTGATTTTTCCGATATGGTGGTGATGCGCTTGACGATCATGGCCGGCAACCAGAACCACAATAGTTTTAGTATCAACTTTTTCAGGTATGGGCCTTTTAAGACAGAATACGAATCATGAATGGTTAAGATCGTATGCCGGCCCAAAGCCAGGGCCAGGTAGTGAACATCACCGGTAATATGATTGAGATCAGCCCGGTTTTTTCTGGAAAAACGCAGGTTTTGCATGATGCTTCCCGGAGAAGCGTTGGCAAAGGGGATCTCCAGTCGTTGGCAGTTTATGGATTTCGGAAATGAATTTATGACGGTGCTGAAGAGTTCCTCAATGCTGTTGGCTCCGGGACGGCTGCTGCGGAAGAAAATATTAACGTTCATGATTGAATGTTTTGATGTGCCGGTTTGTTTGATTGCTGAATCGCTGATGTTGTTTTTAACGTCATTCTGAGGCCGGGTGCGTTTGGCTTGAGGGCAAGCGCTGAAGAATCTGGTTGGATGTAACGGGTTGCATTTGATCGATATGGTGTTTTAACACACCCCTAAATCCCCGCTCGAGAGGGGACTTTGTTGCGGTCCTTTCGACCAGATCCTTCGCATTCCAGCGCACGGGCCACCGCAGGGATGCTCGAGGATGACGATGGGTTTTGGCTTTGGGGTTCTATCTGTGTTTCGTGAAGACACGAACCACGGCAGGGGCCATTTTGAAACGTCATGCTGAATGGTAGGCTTTTAGTACGCGGGCAAGCGCTGAAGAATCTGGTTGGATGGAACGGGTTGCATTTGATCGATATTGTGTTTTGACACACCCCTAAATCCCCGCTCGAGAGGGGACTTTGTGTGGTCCTTTCTACCAGATCCTTCGCATGCTGACGCGCGGGGCGTCGCAGGGATGCTCGGGGATGACGTAATGGGTTGGCGTTGGGGTTCTCACTATACGTATGATGTACGATATTTTCAATTTCCATTTTATATCGTCATTCTGAAGCCCGGTGCGTTTGGCTTGTGGGCAAGCGCTGAAGAATCTGGTTAAAGGCAACGGGACTTAGATCGCATCTTTTTTTGGCGTCGACTTGCCCAGGCAAATAGCCTGCTATTGTGCATGGCCGGTGCCCTTGGAAGTTCATTTCTTTTCCTTAGATGAAAAGAAACGGAACCAAAGAAAAATCAAGGTAAAATAATGCTTCTACCCTCAGGGCTTGCGCTGGCCCGCTATTTTACCCGGCCAGCGCTATTTTTTTGGAATAATGCTCATTATTATCTGTTACCATCTACCATTTTGAAACGTCATGCTGAATGGTAGGCTTTTAGTACGCGGGTGAGCGCTGAAGAATCTGGTTGGATGCAACGGGCTGGTTTTATGTTGGTGTATTAGTATATTAACACACCCCTAAATCCCCGCTCGAGAGGGGACTTTGTGCGGTTCTTTCGGCCAGATCCTTCGCATCCTGTCGCGCGGGGCGTCGCAGGGATGCTCGAGGATGACGTAATGGGTCGGCTGTTGGGGTTCTTTCTGTGTTTCGTGAAGACACCGAACCACGGCAGCGGGATGTATGGTGTTCAATGTTTATTAGCCCTATTTTTAACTGTCATGCTAAATGGCAGGTATTTGGCAAGCATGTGAGCGGAATAATACTTTCGATTCTTTCAGGATAGATTGCGTTATTACAAATTGATGTACGTCTGTTTTTTATCATGATCACTGAATAAAGTAAGATAGTCATCGATATCATCACAGGATCAAAAAAAAACATTGACATTAATTTTTTTATTGTTATTTTTAAAATTATTACAGGCGCAGAAGGGTTTATTTCATTCGAATTAAACGAATTATTTTTATTATCCCTGTTTTGAATGATCTAAAAAGCCCTTTTTATTTATTTTGAACAGCACTATACACCATACAGAACATCCTTCCGGAAAACAGCCACCGCGCTTTCCGAATATTCCATGTATATTAATTTTACATTCAACCTGTTATTTAAAATCATGTTATTTCATTCCATTCTATCGTGCTGCCGAACTTTTGTCATGCGGGACTAACCTTTTGTCAGGTTCGACTAACCTTTTGTCAGGCGTGATCTGTCTTTTGCGTTTTTGCACTAATCTTTTGTCAGGCTCGACTAACCTTTTGTCATATTGGACTGATCTTTTGTCATGTTGTTGCAGGCTTATGCGTTTTTCATGCAGGCTTATGCGGATTTACACGGACCTTTTGTCAGGCGTGACTTACCTTTTGTCAGGTTGCGGTTGTCTTTTGCCTGCTGAGAGGTTTCTGAAGCGATCTGCAGGGTATCTTTTGCCTTTTTGGAGCTATCCGAAGTGGTTTTTGCGGCATCTTTTGCTTTGCGCCTCCGGCCCGAAGCGTTGGGCCCACTTTCTTTTGCCTTCTTCGCGATCGCCTTACCGTAACCATGGCGCACTTTACCCTTTTGTTCCGGCAATTTTCCGGTCTGCAGACCGGCTTTTATATTTAATGTTACACCTTAAATTATTTTATTATGAATAACAATCAAGAGAACAAGCACCGTTCTTACACCGCCATCAAGCAGGTGTTTGATGACAATGCCGCCATCATTAATACTTATGGGCCCCTGACGGTGGAAGTGACTATCTTTAATGAAAAACTGGCTGGTATTGACCAGTTATCGGTATCCCGCGGTATCGATACCAGCGGTGTTACCAATGCGAAATCTTTGGCCAAGGACCACATGGCTGAGGTGGCATCGGAAATTGCTTCTGCCGGTCATGCTTATGCCTATGGGCAGCAAAACCACGAACTGATGGCTATTTTCAACCAAAGTTACAGCGATATTCGTTATGCCAGTGATCAAAGTGCTGCGGAAACGGCGCTGCTGATTTACCAGGAAGCGTCGAAATTGGCCGGGCCCCTGCAGGACTACCTGGTAACGGCGGAGGACAGCGATGAATTGAAACAAAGCATTGATCAATTCAAGGCGCTGACGGAGAGGCAGGAAGGCCGGCTCAGCCTGAATCCGGCCAACACCAAACAATTGTCGATCCTGTTCCGCGATATGGACAACCTGCTGTCCAACCGGCTGGACAAGCTCATTTACAAGATCAAGCGAAAACAACCGGTCTTTTACGATACCTATGGCAATGCCCGCGGTATTCGTGATCTGGGAAGGCGCAGCAGTACCAGCAATGCTCCGGAGGTCCCCGAGGATACTACGACTGCGAACCAGTAACAAGGTTGTTTTTTTCATTTACCTTAAGCCCTGATCTATTCGGGGCTTTTTTATTGTCTGAATTTGGATTGGTTGGATTGATGGATTTTTGGATTTTTCAGGTTCTCAGCAGAGTCACTGGTGAGAGGACTCTGATGTGTTGGGAGTAAGATGTCTGTGATGTCCTTTTCTTTCTCGCTGTATGGAGATGGGTGATGGACAGTCGCTTGCGGGTTGAGCTTAGCCAATGCTGTTGGAAGTTCATTTCTTTTCCTTGGATGAAAAGAAACGGAACCAAAGAAAAATCAAGGCAAAACAATGCTTCCACGCTCAAGGCTGGCGCACCCCCGCTGTTTTGCCGTTCCAACGCTTTCTTAACATAACGTTCTAATCAAAATTCTACCAAATTCTACTCAGACGTCACCCGAAGGGGACTCTGATGTGTTGGGAGTATGATGCCAGATATTTTCAATTTCTATTTAGTATCGTCATGCTGAATGGTTGGTATTTGGCATGCGGGGGAGTGCTGAAAAATCTGGTTGAAGACAATGGGTTGTGTTTGATGTATATTGTGTATTAACACACCCCTAAATCCCCGCTCAAGAGGGGACTTTTTATGGTCCCACAAGGTGTTTCGTGAGGACACGAACCACGGCAGGGGATATTTTGAAACGTCATGCTGAATGGTAGGCATTTGGCATGCGGGGGAGTGCTGAAAAATCTGTTTGAAGACAATGGGTTGTGTTTGATGTATATTGTCTATTAACACACCCCTAAATCCCCGCTCTAGAGGGTACTTTTTATGGTCCCACAAGGTGTTTCGTGAGGACACGAACCACGGCAGAGGCGTATTAACCATCACTTAGTATATCATCACACACCCCTAAATCCCCTCTCGAAAGGGGACTTTTTTTATCTAGATGTATTTGACAATTTTATTCTTTCTACCCGATCCTTGCAGGCCAAAACGTATGGCCGGAACGTGATGCCCGAGGATGACGGTAACGTTTGGTTTTGCGGCACTCACTACATTTTCCCCATTTTTCTATCGCTTCATTCACCCATCCCCCTCCTACATTTCATCATACCATTTCAAAATCACATCATCATATTACCTCATCTCCTTATTTCCCTATTCCAACATCCCATCATCATATCATCACATCATCACATCATCAACCAGCTTCCTCATAATATCCAGCACCCTTTCTGCTGCCTTGCCAACACCATAGGGATTGATCGCGCCGGACATGGCTTCATATGCTGCGGGCCGGGTGAGCAGTTCGGTCATGCTGTCGATGATCTTGCTCTTGTCTGTGCCTACCAGTCTCGCAGTGCCGGCATCGACCCCTTCCTGCCGTTCGGTGACCTCGCGCATGACCAGCACCGGCTTGCCCAGGGACGGGGCTTCTTCCTGGATGCCCCCGGAATCGGTCAGGACCAGGTAGCACCGCTTCATCAGCCAGATAAGGTGGGGGTAGTCTAGCGGCTCTACAAGGTGTACGCCAGGCACATTCCCGAGGATGCGGTTCACCGGCTCACGCACATTGGGATTGAGGTGGACGGGATAAATGAATTCCACGTCTTCAAATTGCGACTTGACCTCCGCAATGGCCTCACAAATGTGTTCAAATCCTTCCCCGAAGCTCTCCCGGCGGTGGCCGGTCACCAGGATGATGCGTTTATTCAGGTCCAGCTTGCCATAGCGGGTTCGATCGATCAGTTCCGGCTTTTTATCCAGTATCTCCAGCCCCAGCAGCAGGGCGTCGATCACGGTATTGCCGGTGATGTAGATATGGTCTTCATAGCCCTCTGCCAGCAGGTTTTTCTTTGCTTTTTGCGTGGGTGCCATGTGGGCAAAGGTGACCACTCCGGTCATACGGCGGTTGACTTCCTCGGGAAAGGGGGCATAGAGCTGCCCGCTGCGCAAACCGGCCTCAATGTGCACGATCCGCGCCTTGTGGTAGAAGCCGATCATCGCACCCATAAAGGCGGTGGTGGTATCCCCCTGGACCACCACATAATCCGGCTTTGCCTGCCGGTACAGATCATCGAGCCCGGTGGCGAGGCGGGCGGTGAGCGCGGCCAGGGTCTGGCCGGGTTGCATCAGGTTGAGGTCATAATCGGGGCGGATGTCAAAAAAATCCAGCACCTGATCCAGCATCTCGCGGTGCTGGGCGGTAACGGCCACTTTGGTATCGAATAACTCCACATGTTGATTGAAAACCCTGATCAGCGGCGCCATTTTGATGGCCTCCGGCCGGGTACCGAATACGAAAAGTATATTTTTCTTCATTTACAAAATTTATTTCCCTTCATGTAAAATATTCAAATATGCTATGCTGCAATTATTCGACCTAGGTCACTAGGCAGCTAATGCTTCTTTTCACAAAACTGGTGAATCCATGAGGAAACAGCCAAAAGAGACCAAATGGTGTAGGCTGCATCTATTTTACCTTCCCGATTATTCTTTAATAATTCACCAACCTGTTCAGGATTGAAAATGTCTTGCCTCTTCAAAGTATCGTGTGAAAGGTAATCATGGATCAATGGTTCCATGTCATGACGAATCCATTGACGTACCGGAGCGCCAAAACCTGTTTTGGGGCGGTAAATTACATCTGAAGGCAAGTACTTTTCCATCAGTTTTTTTAACAGATATTTGGTAGTCCTTCCTTTCATCTTCAAATCCGGATGTAACCTGGCAGAAAACATCACAAGGTCAAGATCCAAAAAAGGCACGCGCGTTTCTATGCCTTCGGCCATACTCATTTTATCCGTGTAATTTAGATTGTGGTCCACCATAAAGGATTTCATTTCCCAGTACAACATCCGATTGAGCCAATTGCTTTCCTTCGGGATGTTCTCCAACTTTTGCATAAACACCTCACTCTGCTCATAATCGTCCAATTCGGATACAACGTGCTTATTAAATAATTGAAATGTATTTTCCGATCCCAGCCAAGTAAAATAATTAAATAACCGCATACTGGTATCATATTCCAATTGATCGGTGATCTTTGTAAACCTTCTTCGCCAGGCTACATTCCTGTCCATTTTTTTTCCCATTTTATTCAATCGATGCTTAAAAAAACCCGGAACGTATTTTAGCCATGTTTCAAGACGAATGGCCTGATGTCTTCGATAACCTGAAAATACATCATCTCCTGCTGATCCACCCAAGAGGACTTTGATGCCCATATCACTTGCCATACGCGCAATATTTCGGACGTGTAAAGGAGCAGGATCTGCTTGCGGTTCGTCCAAATGCCAGATCATTGTGTCAAATGCATCCAGTATTTGATGGTTGGCGGGTACAACATTGAGGTTTACATTGTACTGATCTGCTACTTTCCTGGCATAAACAAGATCATCAGCAAAACCGTCGAATTGTCCATAGGAGGAAGTGTCGATTGAAAAAGCATTTATCTTTCCATCCTGCAGTTCATCTGCCGCCATTGCCAAGACTGCACTGCTATCGAGGCCACCGGAAAGGAAAAAGCCCAGGGGCACATCAGAGATCAATTGCCGTTTCACCCCCATATGCAATTTATCATCCAGCACTTCCAGGGCCTGTCGCTCGTTTTTATATTCATATCGACCGTTAAAAGGGATTTCGAAATATTGCTTTATTTTGATCTTTTGATGACCTGACAGATTGATTTTTAATGTATAACCCGGTTGTAATTTTCTTACCTTTAGAAAAGGTGTTCGTTCAAAAGGTGCATAGAGAAACCGCAAATAATCCATGATCGCCCGTGGGTCTATCGTTCTGTCAATGGAAAATTGATTAATTGATTTTAACTCACTACCAAACAGGAATTTTTCCGCATCTGAATAATAATACAATGGTTTAACCCCAAAGGGATCCCTGGCCAACACCACCGCATCTTCAACGCGGTCATATAAGGCGAAAGCGAATATTCCATTGAGCATCCGGAGTACTTTCTCCCCCATTTCGGCCCAGGCATATAGCAATGTTTCCGTATCTCCGGTAGACCGAAAATGATGTTCCCCTTTCAACTTTGCCCGAATTTCCCGGTGATTGTAGATCTCCCCGTTAAAAATAATGGTATACCGGTTATCTGAGGTGCTCATGGGTTGGTGGGCTGCATCACTGGTATCCTGTATCGATAAGCGCCTGTGTCCCAGGCCAATATTTTTATCAAAAAAAATACCGGAATCATCCGGCCCGCGATGTGCCACAATGTTCACAGCTTCAGAGAATGTTGACTGATCAAATAAACCTACCGCTCCGAATATACCGCACATGACTTATGTTTAATAATAAATTAATGATTCAAAAAAGTTGTGCCCCTTGTTAACTTTTAGAATAGTTCCAATAAAAATACTGCTGAGTGGAAAAATCGACTGATTGTTCAAACCAATAAAAAACTATAATTCATAATGTCAATTATTTTCATTGTTAGAACTCATGTCCGTGAATTTTAATTTTCTCTGAAGCAGAAATCCTTTCAAATACAAATTCCAAATCCTTGATATATAATGTATTCACGTTCCCATAATGTTCAACCGGAACTATTTGCCTGTTGAAAGGCTCATATTTAAAAGGTTTGAATTCTTTTGACAGGAGATACTTATGAATCTCATCATCCGAAAATCCATATCTTTTACCGGATCCGTTCAATTCTATTATAATGACTTTTAAATGTTCATTTGTAATAGCCCCCGTCATTCCTTTGATAACCTCGTTTTCAAATCCTTCAACATCAATTTTAACCAAAGTCGGCCTATCGATTTGAATGATGTCATCAAATTTCTCAATTATAACTTCTATAGTATTTGTATCGTTTGTAGTTGCAACATGATTCGTAGTGTCCTTGGACTTCGTGAATTTCAATATTCCCTTTTCGCTCCCCATTCCAATATTCATGATCTCAACTTTATCAGAAATGTTGTTTAATTGAACATTTAATTTTAATACTTTAAATGTCTCTGGTATTGGTTCTATTGAAATTGATTTAGCACCAATCTCACTAGATCCCAACAGCGTGTAGCTACCAACATTTGCGCCGATATCTATCAACAAATCCGTTTCTCTCAAAAAATGAAGCACAAACGCCATATCTTCAAATTCATGTAAACCGCAATATAAATTACCAGTAGCTCCTGTAAGGCCCTTCCAAGCTACCATTTTACTTTTTGCAGCAAATGGAAAGATAATTGGATAAGGAAAAACCTTTGAGTTTAATTGCCACTTAAAAAATTTCATTAAGGCATTTAATTTTTTATTTCTATTTAAAGGATGGTTTACTATAAATTTAAGTGACTTAACGATTGACATTTCACTTTATAAGTTAAAATTGGAAACAAAACCTGCTCAGAATTTAGCAAGTACTCCTGGAGGTTGGACGTATTATTTTCATTCATATAATACCAGTAGCTCCTCCTCCACTTTTAATCAATGAACAATTTTGTGAATGGGGTCTATTCTATGAAAAGATTGATATATAATTTTCAATTTCTGCATGAAAATCCTCTTTCACCATATATTCTTTTATATCTTTATACATTTTATTCATCTCTTTATCGCTGTACTGTATCAATTGATTAATTATCCTGATAAATGCCTGAATATTATGTAAAGGCAAATCCCAACCAATGCCATATTTATCCAACGATTTAAAATATGTTTTATCGCTAATCAGCACAGGGCGATTTCCTATAAGTGATTCATAAATTGCATGACCAAAATTTTCACCTTTGCTTAATAGTAAAAATAAATGATATTGTTTGATTACATTAATCACATCTCCATGTGATAATTCTCCTTTATAATTGAAACTAATATTGGGTGGTAAGGTCTCTGCAATTTTCATACATTCAACAAGGTATTCTTTCTCTTCGTTGAAACCATATAAGTCATAGGTAACCTGCCCCTTACAATTAGACAAAATTCTTAGGGCCAAATCTATATTCTTAATTGGATGTATCCTTGCCACGGTAACAATACGTATATGTCCAACTATCTTTTTCAGAGAATACTTTGAATTGCCGGTCGTATCTGATTTAGGTCTCAGGTTTATCGCTTTTAAAACATTAGCTTTCTTAGAAAATTTCCGGATATCCAAACTTTCTAGGTCCGATGTGGCATGCCAAACAATTCTTCTGTCCAGGAAATACTTATAGATGCACAAAAATAATTTCTTTTTTATTGGCTTGTGTTCAATAGCACTCCCGGCTAATTCTCCTCTGGGAGCCAGTACTATTTTTTGATCTTTAGATATCTTAAATTTTAAAATCAGTAATGGGAGAATAGAATAATAAAAGGAATATATGCTATTCAAATAAAAAAAATCAAAGCGTTTTTCTCTAAGCAGACCTAACAAATTTCTGAATTCATTTCCTGTTGAATTATATATGACTGAGAAATTCTTGAGACTTATTATTCGATCTGCTAATATCCCTTCGTAGGGATTTGAAGAATTAAAATCTCTGTTTCTGGTAAAAATTATTATTTCGAAATTTTCTCCTAGACGTTCAGCAAACCCTAAAGAAGAAACCGCGGGCCCTCCTGATTTCACCGAAGGGTAAAAATAATCAAAGAAAGCTAGTATCTTTTTCTTACTCATTTGGAACTATTGTTAACCAGGGAGCAACTGGTTTTCGAATAGGTTTACTACTCTTTGTAGTGATATATTCAAGAACCAAAGTGAAATAGTCAATTATACTTTGTACCCCCATTCTAGAATGATAATTTTTAATGATCATTTCCTTCATTTTTCGATCAGGTTTGCCAAGTTCGACCATTTCAGCCAACTTTTCTGACAAGTCCGTCATGTTACCCGCTTCAAATACCCTACCCAGTTCGTGATTGTTTATTAAAACCGAGGCCCCGCAATAATGACTACAAACTACTGGGACCCCCACCATTAATGCTTCACTGATAACCGCTCCCCATCCTTCTTTCTCATTGCTTGGTAGTACCAGAAGATCCGCCCCGGAAATTTGACTTCTTATCGCTTCATTCGGCATAAATCCTCTAAAGTTGACTAAATGTTCCATACACGGTCTCCAGTTCGGATTTTCAGGTCTCGCAAATCATTTCCATCACCAAAAAACACAAGTTTTAAATTGTAATTTTTCTTTATTAATAAAGCAAAAGCATCCAACAAATCGAATATACCTTTGCTCTTAATGATCTTGCCAACATATACTATTTGATGGGTCGAATCTTTATTATTTGTAATTATGGGGTGATCAAGTGGCTCAGGGCATATGCCCAATCGATGATCTTTTTCTCAGAAAACCCGACTTTTTTGAACCACATTTTACTTTGATATCCTATGGAAAGTATGATCCGAATATGATTGCCAAACCGTATGCGGTCAATAACACCCCTGAGAAAACGTAATTTCCCGGACCAGCCCATCCAGTTATAAGTTTCCGCCATTAAGGCTACCTTTCTTTTAAGATGAATGGCTCTGCGGAATGCCGCGAATATTATGGGAATACCCCTTGGACCGGAAAAGATATGAATCGAATTGGCAGGGTCCGAGGTCACCAAAATGTTATCAACTTCATCCAATTCCGGGTTGACTAATATATGTGCCTCACCTGTTTCAGGCACCTGCCATCCCATCCCCTTTCTTTCCTTACCCAGGTCTTTGGCCGCTATCCAGAACACTTCAAATTGCTTGTTTTCCGAAAGATGACGGATAAAATACGATTGGTGGGGACTTATTGAATTTTGCCAGAAATAAACTTCAAACTTTTCATTCCCCATTTGCGATCAGTTTATACAGTTCAAGGTATTTTTCGCTTATACGTTCCAATGAAAACCTTTTTACATTTTCAGTCCCATGCTTTACCAAGATATCTCGATAATAGTCGTCATTGATTATTTTCAAAATTCCCTGCCGAATAGCAGCAATATCAGCCGGATCAACAAAATACGCTGCTTTACCGGCCACTTCGGGCATGGACAAAATATTACTGGTAATTACCGCCCTTCCGACGGCATTGGCCTCAATAATGGGCAAACCAAACCCTTCATAAAAAGAGGCAAAATACAATAAGTCACAATTGACATATTGCTGATACAATGCTTCATCCGACAAATTATTCTTGATCTCAAAATCAATCCTGAACCGTTGCATTTCTTCAATTTCTTCCTTTTTAGGGAATCCCACAATAATGATCTTGCATGGAATTTCTTTAACGGCCCTAATTAATCCCTTGAGGTTTTTATGATCCCCGGTACCGATTTGCAAGATCACCGGTTTGACTTTATTAAATGCTCTCGGGCTGAACCGAAAGAAATTAAAGACCGGATTGGGGATAACCTTTATTTTGTGGTGCGGAACATGAAAATAATTCACGATCTTTTTTTTGGTCGATTCCGATACCGTGGTAATCATTGCGGTTCTGTAAATCGGCAATCGAAACCAAATCATTCCATAAATCCATCTTTTAATTTTGTGATGAACAGGATTTTCAAAATATCCCAAATCATGTATGGTGAGAACGGTTTTAGGTCTTTTAAGACCCAGGGCAATGAAATTAATATCCCCGGTAATGTGATTGACCTCTGACATTTCCCTTGACGCCCTCCATATTTCCAATAACCGGGGCCTGTTTTTATTTAACCTAAATTCGCTGATCTCGATCTTACCTCTGAGGTGCTCCTGTATCTTCGAAAAAATAGCTTCTATGCTAAAATTTCCCTGCCTTCTGTCCCTATAAAAAAATGTTACCTTCAAAATTGCCTTGGTCCGATAAGACCTTATGACAGATGGTTACTCATAATTTCCAGAACCCGTTCAGCCCTGTTATCCAGCTTATGGTCTTTCCAGGCCCGTGCATGACCTTCTATTCTGATCTTTTCCCGGGCTTGTTCATTTTTCAAATAAAACGAGGTTTTGTCTGAAAGCTCTTCATGGGTTTCAAAGCAAACGATCTCCCGATCTTCCTCAAAATAATTATGGATCTCGTCTGTTCGCTCATGGATCATGAATCCCCCTGAACCCGGAATATGAAAGGTTCTGGAGGTGATCTTATCCCCGCTGGATGCTCCAGACACCTGTTCATGCAACAGGCCCAGATTAATCTTTGATGCCTGAATGGCCAGGGTATAAAAATCATTGGTGATGCCAAAACCTTGTATGGACGACTGAAGGTGTCCATAGGGATTCCGATCCCATTTTTCCCCGTAAATTTTTAAATCGATCCAATCCAGTCTATTTTTTAAATGCAGGAGAATGTCGGATTTTTTTTGGGAATAGCCGCCAATGAATGAAACATCTGAGGATTGTGGATTGCTTTTCAACTCTTTCACATTGAACTCCCGGTGGACATTGGGATCAAAACCATGAGGGACAAAATGAACACGCTCAACACCCAGTGTGGTTTTCATATCTTCAATACCAAATGTCTTCGTAGTAAAGATAAGATCATATTGTTTCAGGGTTTCTGGCAGTATGCTGGTATGAGCTGTAAAACTTACATCGGGATAAAAATTGGCCGTAAAAATGCCCGATTTTTTAATATGCACCACTGTTTCAGGCAATACAAAAGCACCTTTGAACACCAGAAATATATCCGGTTTTAACTGTTCTATATTGTTCAGAATACTTTTGTTGTAACTGCTAATATTGTAATTTCTGAAAATTCTTTCTATTAGCCTACCTTTATTGGAGTTGTGTTCGAAGTTAAAATAATAGCGGTCATCGATTATTTTGATCACATGACCCAGACGTCCCAGAGCATAGAACAGCCCATTGGCATTGCTCCCCCTCCATAACGGGCCGGCACAAAGTATTTTATATGTCATCCGAAACTGAAGTAAAAAATTTTGAAATGTACGATATCGCCAAGGTAATAAGATACATCGCAGTAATAGTAACCATGATACTAATATTGGCCCCAAAAGAAAATAACCCTAGAAATAAAAGATAGAAACCGAACATAGTAGCCAGTATATTACGTTTTTCATCCCAAATATTTATTGATGACCAGAATAGCGAAATGATAAAGCCAAACAGCATGCTGCCCAATATCAACCCCGGCCATCCATAATTCAAATAAAATTCACCGGATACAGTCATATTGATGGCGTTACGGTAACGGCCATTTTCATCGATATAGCCTCTTCCAATTTTATAAGCAAACCAGGCGCCCATCTGGATCAGCGGTTTCTCCGGCCATAAAAACCTCGGGATAAAAGCAAACCCCAGGTATCTAAGCGTTTCCCCTTTATAAAATCCATCATCCTGGACCAGTTCTACCACATTAGTCAATTGGTTAAAATTACTGAATCGCATGAACAGGGTATTTTCATCCTCAATACCCTCTTCTTCAGAAATGTTCTGAAGCTCTGAAAATCTTGAAGTGCCTTGCGATAAATATGCCCGATTTGATCCGAAAAAAGTGAAAAAGGTCACAAACAGCACAATGACGACATACACTGGTACGAGTCTGAAATTTATTATTCGGTCAATTCTCGGATCGTCCAGCATATAGCCCAATAAAAAAGCAACGGAAGGAAGAATAAAATGTAACCTCAAATAATCGAATAACAGAGCCCTTACCGTTTCCACCAATAGCAGGACCAGTGCCCAGCGACTGTAATATTTGTCTTTCGCAACCACAGCATAGCGGCTGAGAAAGAAAATCGTGGCAATCGGTGCCATTAACAGGAATCCCTCAATGGTCCCGAATACACGGGGGATCCTATTATAAATTCGCAAAACAATGATCAAAAATGAAATGAACAACAGTATTCTAACCCCCCTTTGCGAATTGACGATACTGCTGATCTTCCATAATCTCAATGCCGGAACTTGTCCCACTCTTCTTATATTCAACTCATAGCCCACCACGACAAATACCACCCCAACCGTGGCAATCAGCATGGCCAAATTGATGTTTTCTTCCACCGCATAAATAAAATAAACATCTCTTTGCGGAGTATCTGCGGCATTGATCCCAATGATGTTGGATATGGCCATCACAATACCGGCCACTGCATACATGGAGATCGGATTGATTACCTTCAACCCTTCATTCCTGTATACATACCGTAAATAAACAATACAAAAAAATACCAGAACAATGAGGGTATACACCGGTTTGTTAAGCACATAACAAATGAACATCAGCAAAGATGAAAATATGCCGAGCAGAAATATTACCATGCTTCAATGAATGATTTATGCTCAATACATTTTGCAGGAAAACAGATCCAGTTCCCCGGTGCCAATTTTACCTTTTCAATCCTTTCAATTCTCCGTTCCATAATCCGATATGGAGTGTAATCCTGTGTAGCCAGGAAGTCAAAGATCTCAAGCAGACTGGAATAAGAATCCGATGCTTCCAGGAAAATTATGGGCTGATGTTCTATAATACTGTTGACACCTCCTTTTAATATATCCAGTTCAGCACCCTGAACATCCATTTTCAGAAAATCAAACTGTTCCAGCCTATTTTCTTTCAGAAAATGATCGATGGTTGTTTGCGGCACTTCAATGGAACGATTGGCCCGGGAATGTTTTATTTTACTGGACATGCCCTGATTGGGAAAATCATCCGGCAATAAAAACAGATTAATGTTGGCCTCCTTATCGCCGAGTGCTTTTGGAAAAAATTGAACATTGTCAAGTTGATTTTCCCTGATATTGAAAGACAGATAGTTAAACGATTGCGGGGCCGGTTCAAAGGCAAATACCCGGCCATGTGGGCACAATCTGGACATTAACAGGGTTTCGCTCCCCAAATTTGCCCCCGCTTCAATCACATAATGATTTTTTTTTACCAGTAATCTCAACAATTTGTTGGTAGTACCCTCATATTCTCCAAACAAAGTGAGGTTCCACCCTATGATGTCCTTGGTGTTGACCAGGATCCTTAAATTGAATTCCGATTTCAAATAAGGAATGAGCAGGGTATACCCTTTAATTTTATCCGATAAGTAGTTATAAATGCGCTTGATCACACCTTTCCTCTTTTTCAGATAGTTGAACCCGGCCAAATTTTGGGCTAAGATCAGTCGAATAAGTTCACCCGATATCAAGTGTTTTCAGTTTTTGACTGGTCCATTAATTCTTTGACAAATGCCTGATAGTTGGTGTGGGCATTAAAATTATGTTCGAAGTTCAGAAGACTTAATTTCCGTTTGGTGATCCTGTTCTCCATTGGTCCTTTGATATAATTAATGATTTGATTGGCAATATCTTCCAAATTACTCATTGGATCTATTAAAAAACCATTTTGATTATTAACAATTTCATTGGTTCCGCTGACATTTGTTGCTATCGCGGGAATGCCAAAACTCTGTGCTTCCATGATACTGACAGGCAGACCTTCAGAGTCACTGAGGTTAATAAATAAATCAACACAATTTTTCTGCAAAAAATCATATACATAATTGTGATTTTGAGGTCCATGTATTTTCCAGTTCACATTTGGTAAAGATAGTTTCTCTCTAGCCAAATGCATCATGTCTAATTCTAATTCTCCACCCCCTATATGATCCCAATAAAAACTAATGTCTGGCAATTTACTTGCTACTCTTTCAATCATATTAATAATCTTATCTATTCTTTTAACAGGAACAATATTTGAACAAGAAAAAAAAACAAATTTATTATCAAAGTGATCCATCGATCGAATATTTACCGCTCCAACACCCAACCTGGCTACAATTGTCTTTGGACCTAAATCACTCTTTGGATAAGTGTTTAATATATATCTTTTCCCATGTTCACTTATCGTAAATATGCTATCAACCAATTCAAAAATGCTGCATTGTAGTGGTTTATAATTCAGTTTATTGCGATAAGCGTAAAGGTCAGCCGCGTGAGCTCGTGTTATACTTTTAAACTTATCGTTATTCTTAGAAAACTTTGAAAGTCCTAAGGTGACCGGCCCAGCCCAATAAGTATAAAAAATGATTTTTGTAGTAGTTTTCTCTTTTCCGCGATAGTTTTTTATCCAATGGTACGATGCCCTCGCTTTTAGTATTGCAACAATTAATTTAGAAAATTTCTTATAGCTGAGTAATACGTGAGGGTAATGTAGAAGTTCGATCATTAAATATTTCAAAAAAATCCAACTAAACAGATATCTCCATTTTTGATTTCGTAATAACGATAATGCTTCGCATAAAGAAAGATCGACTCCAGCATTTTCCGGTAGCTTTCTTT
The DNA here is from genome assembly GCA_963711495.1 of uncultured Cytophagales bacterium. Taxonomy (GTDB): domain Bacteria; phylum Bacteroidota; class Bacteroidia; order Cytophagales; family Cyclobacteriaceae; genus CAVQEK01. The sequence goes on along the minus strand of CAVQEK010000013.1, from coordinate 1,026,101 downwards.
CCTGACAGGTGTTCCGACAATTACTCGGAAAGACAACTACGTTGAAAACTTTGCACAGGTAATTCAATTCCTCAAGTACAAAAGTTTCTTTTTTCCCAAACGGAAAATTTGTAGTGATCAAAAAAATAGTGTCCAACTTAATTATTAAATCAATGAATTAATTGGGCAAGATCTTGTCAAACTGTTTCTTTTCATTCGTCCAATTGAACTCGGTCCTGGCCAATTCATAAGACCTCTTTTTCATTGTTAATAGCTTCTTTCGGTCCTCAACAAGATCTTTAATCGTTTCTGCTAACTGTATGGGATAATTTTCCGGACATACAGCGCCAACTTTATATCCCCCCACAATTTTAGCCAATTCTAATGTATTGAAACAAACCAATGCCAGTCCGGCGTTCATGTATTCGAATATCTTATTGGGAAGTGTGAGTTGGTGGTTCTCGTTATCAGGACTATTTAATATGAAACCGACATCGAATTTGCTGGCCTCTTCGATCATTATCTTGTATGGAACTGCATCTCTCAACTCAAATTGACCATCCTTCAGAAATTTTTTCAAATAAGCTAACAATACTGTTTTTCGCGTTTTCTCAATATTTCCCCTTAAGGTCAATGTCACATTATCCAATCGGGCCACAGCGTCCACCAATGTTTTCAGATTCCGCCCGTACAAATCAAGGTTCGCCGATTGGTATAGCAATCTAACCGGATCGTTGACATTTTTTGGTTCTTTTACTTTTATGTAAGTACCAATATTCCTTATCACTGTTGGAGGCTTTATGTTGTATTTTTGACTCAACCTATTGGCAATGGAACCGGAAACTGTGATGCAGGAAGAAGCGTTCTGCACTATTGTACTTTCAAAGATTTCTACGGCCTCTCTCAAATACAGTGGGGCAGAGGAAGACTGCCCATAATAATATTCATGCGCATCATAAATGAATCCGGCCTTCATTCTTTTACTGACATCCATAGCCACTCCGGTTGTATCAAGGTCATTGGCATAGTACAGGTCTGCACGGATTTTTTTGACATAATGGAATAATGGCAGATACGTCGTGCATACCACAAATTTTCTAATCAAATTCCCTTTTATCCCGAATTTGAGGAGCACCAATGCCATTTTATGGGGAACTGATGCGCTCAGCCAATTCTTATAATTTTTTCTTTTGCGGCGTTCGACCAAGTGAAACCGGGCATTCTCAATTTGCGGCAGTGCGGGTGTATCAAGATCTTTTTCAGTGAGTACCCCTATCGCCTCTACCTGGTGGCCAGCATCAGTGAAATGTTGAATTTGCCTTTTAACCCGTTCGTCATAACGCATGGAATTATTTACCAGGACAACAATTCTCATGATTTCAAGCCCAATTAGCCATTAATTGCTTAATTTCACTATCACTATAAAAGTATTCCATGTACTTGTTGTCATACAATAAGTCAAAATCTTTCTGACCGAGTTTCAATTTATTTTTAAACTCCCTGTAAAATGTATAATCGTTGCGGTTTTTTGCACTATTGTTGGCGCCCAGTTCTGGAACACTTAAACTCAAAAATAGACCTATGGCTTCATTCCAGCATTTTTCAATCAATTCGAGCTTTAATACGAGCAATTCGATGTTGTCCTTTTTATAAATTTTATACCCCTTTTCGGTGTCGAATTCTTTCTTAAATACGTCAATACCAAAAAGGAACTTTACCTGTTCATCAAACCAATTCAGTTGATATTCCGAAGTAGAATGTAGATAAGTTAGGTTATTATATTTTTCAGCCACATTGAAGTGGTGATACAATACTTCAAACCAATTTGGTCTCCCCAACAACAGTTGTTTTTTTTCCGGAAAAATCCATTGGTCAATATTGTGAAAAAATCCCCCAACGGCCCTGCTGACAGGGTCTCGTACTAAAGTAATGATCTTAATCTTCTTACTACTCTCGCGATATTTTATTTTTTCAGCCAATACCTTTTGCAGCATATGCCGTGCCGAGGTGATCTTATATTTCCCTACCAATGAATGCACATTGCAAAAGAAATAATGCTGTGATATTGGTTTTAATGTTTTGGCCACACTGACCGAACCGACATGACCGGGAGTGTGGAGTAACAGTATTTCTTTGCTCAAATTGTATTTAAGATTGTATTTACCATATAAATACAATTTATAGAGCACATTTGTTTTTAAAGAAAACATCAGTGAAAGGAATTTAAATACCTTTTAAACAACAGCAATTTCCAGGGATCGAAAGAAAATTTCCTCTTACCTTCGATCATATTTTTAATCATCACTTTTAAATTATCATAATTGAACCAATGATCCTGTGTGCCATTATCAAATATTTCATGCCTAAACCAATCCGTTTTTTCATTTTTCAGCCACAATTCTTCCGGTGACACAAAGCCCATTTTATCCTTGCGTTCTCTTATTTCATCAGGAATCAATCCTTTCAATGCATCCCGTAAAAGTACCTTGCGAATACCCCTGTGGTAGATCATATCTTCCGGGAGGCCAATAAGAAATTCTACCAGGCGATAGTCTAAAAAAGGCACGCGGCTTTCTATGCTAAAAGCCATGGAGTTGCGATCTTCATATCGCAACAATGCCGGGAGTGATGTCACTGTGGTCTGCAATATCATTTCTTCACGTAGCGATCTTGTGATTGGCATTTCAAAATCGTTCATTGATTTCAAACTGAGCCAATCCGGTGCATGCTCAGATCGGACGGGTAAAACCGGTTTTAAAGAAGGATAAGTCCTTTCCAGTGCATGTAAAAATTGACCTTTAGGGTTATAACCTTTTTGCTTTTTAAACCCCCGGTATTCGCGATATAGCTCTTTCCATTTCCATTTTCTCAGGTACCCCGAATATAATGGCACGTCATTTCCACCGTACCCTGCAAGTTGTTCATCAGCACCCTGTCCATCCAGCATTACGATGAGCCCAGATTTTGCTGCTCCTTCGAATACGCACCATTGACTAAACTGGCTGGTCGAGCCAAACGGCTCATCCATGTGCCAAAGGAGGCGATCCAGATCATTCAACAGCTTGTCGGCCGTAGGCCAGACATGGTGATATGTGGCCTTTGTTTGTTCTATAACTTTACCGGCAAATTGCCACTCATCATAATCAGTTTGGGTGTACCGGCTTGTCACCGTTTCCAGTCCGACAAATTTTTCTTCCTCATTAAGTAATGTGGCCATCTGGCAAACAATGGCCGAGGAATCGAGGCCTCCGGACAGACAGGACCCCACTTTTACATCGGCACGGAGGCGGAGGCGTACACTGTCCCGGAACAGTTCCCGGAACCGAGCTTCAGCCTCTGTTTTGGTCCCTTTCCACGGCTGTGGCCGGAGCGTGTACCACTTTTTGATATTGAAATCCACGACGGTATTGGATCCGGAAGATTTTCCGCGATCAGACCCCAGATTATGAAGATCTGCAATGACCATTTCACCACCCCTCAGTTGAAAGATCCGTTGATCGAATGTTTCAGATCTGTGGTCCACCAGGCCTTTTGCCAGGTAATCATAGGCAATCGATTCGTTGAGTACTGGCTGAAACCCGGGTAGAGAACGTACCTGCTTGATCTCGGAAGCCAGCACGGTATAATGATCGAGCCGGGCATAGTATAACGGCTTGATGCCAAAACGGTCGCGGACAGCATACAATTTCTGATGGCGGGTGTCCAGCATGATAAAAGCGAACATGCCGTTAAAATGATGTGGTGCGTCCGTCCCCCAGGCTTCCCAGGCTTTGAGCAGCACTTCCGTATCCGTTTCGCTAGTAAACCGGTATCCCATTGTTTCCAGTTCCAGGTGCAGCTCTTTGTAGTTGTAGATCTCACCGTTGAAGATCAGAGCCAAACCGGATTCCGGATCAACCATGGGCTGGTGACCGCGTGGGCTGAGGTCAATAATGGACAGCCGGCGGTGTCCCAGACCCACTTTCCAGGGATATTCTCCGGGAAGATCCGTAAGGTGATGAAATGCCCTGCTGGCATCACTGGTAGCCTCCCCGGCAAATAAGTCGATAGATGGGCCACCGTCCCACAGCAAATACCCTTCATCATCTGGCCCGCGATGGGCGATGATCTCGGTTCCTTTTTTGAATGGGTTGGTAGTGTTATTACCGGAAATGTTGATTAGTGCAAATATACCACACATTATTCAATCGGTTTCTTAGACGTGATCATAACTCAAGATTCGTACTATGTCGTAAATGGTTAATAATTATATGCTTGTTCATGATTTAAGAATCATATTTAATTGAAGCGTGAATTAATCCGTTGTTCCATTTTGGAAATTAATGTTCCATGGAACCCTGTTCCACCCTGGTGTGCCTTTGTGTGTTTTACCGTGGAGTCCTCGGAGTTTTTGCACGGAGAACAAACGGAGAGATTATTCTACTTGAAACCGAGTATTTGGTCCTTAATCTTAACGGCATTGGCCTTACCCGCAATTTTTCCAAGAGCGCGGAAATACCAGTGCCCTTTTACATTGAGAGCAGGGTGTAATTCTTCTGAAAGCTTAAGAAATCCGGATGCAATTGCAGGATGCGAACGGTAGTAAGCAGCCCATTGATTGAAACAATACCTTGCCAATGCCTCCCGGTAATTGTCATAAAGCATTTTCCTTGAATCCAATTCCGTTTTAAAAAACCGCCGGAGGTCCAAAATATGAGTGAGTTTCTCCGGATTGTTATTGATGCCACCAACTCGTTCCCCATCGTGCATTCTGATCAAAGCCCGTGGGGATGGTATTCCTGCAATCTGGTGCTTTCTTACCAATATCCTGAACATCAGGTCTACGTCCTGGTTGACCATTAAGGTTTCATTATGGCCTTTTATGTTTAGCAAAGTGCTTTTCCTCCACAGGACACTGCTGGGATGAATATACCAGCCCCCAAGCAACCGCTCCAGGGATTTTTCATAATCAGGACCGTCAAGTGGATAAGGAATATGTCGCGGTAAAATGTTTTCTTCGGTAAACACCTCTTCTGAATCAAAATAATCAAAAGGTCCATAGACACCGGATACTTTGGGATGTGCCTCCAAGTATTTGATCTTCTCGTCAAAAAAACCTGTTTCAATCAGGTCATCGGAATCCAGATAGAGGATATAGTCTCCATTGACATTTTGAAGCCCAACATTTCTGGCATAGGAAGCGCCCCGGTTTTCCTGAGCAAACAACCTCACCCAGGGATAGTGCTCTTTTATGAATGATAAGGTATTATCACTTGATCCGTCGTCAATGACCAAAACTTCAGTATTGGTGTTGGCAGCATGAATCACATTTTTCAGTTGTGCCAGGGTTTGATCCAGCAAGGTACGCCTGTTGTAGGTTGGAATGATGACGCTAACGGATGGCATGGTTGAATTGATCGATCAATTTAATGGCATTTTGATGGTAAGATCCTATTTTTTGGGCACCTGTTCTTGCCTTTCGGGCGATGTGATTTCTTGTATTAACATTCAACAGGACTTCTCTAAGCGCATTCTTCAACTCATTTTTATCTTTTGGCGGGATCAGCCATCCGTTTTCTTTATGGGTAATCGCTTCCATATGGCCCCCGACATCCGTGGTGATCACAGGCAGGCCGGAAGCCAACGCTTCCAGAACAGCATTGGATAATCCTTCATTGTAACTGGGGAGCACAAAGGCGTCTACCGCCTGCATTAATTGCGGCATATCGGCAGGATCCACCGCTCCGAGAAAATCGACCTGATGTTCCAGGTGTCTTTTTTTTGCTTCCAAAATGAGGTCCAGGGCATCCTGCGATCTTCTGAGAGGCGCTACCATTACCAGGTTCCAGTTTTTTAACGCTTCCCGCATCTCGCCAAATGTGTCCAGCAATTCTATCCATCCTTTCAGGACCACCGGCGTAGCAATACACAACAAGTGTTTTTTCCCGGTATCAAGGTGGAAATGCTGCTTGTTTAAAGCACGCATCTGTTCACCGTCCACCGGCTGAAAACGATCGAGGTCAATACCCTGGTATACACACTGCACCTTTACTTCCTGATGATGGCCCACCCAGGCTTCTGCATCCCTCGCCAAGCGTTGGCTGTTGGCCAGCACCAGATCAGACCGGTACAATGCCAGTTTTAATTTCGTTACATTTTCCGGATGTTTTTCCGGCCAGGCATGCACATCATCCCCTAGGGCAATGGATACCAGGGGGATGCCCGTGTGCTTCTTCACCACGGTGCCGATATATCCCTCATGGATCAGGAACTGGGCATAGATCAGGTCGGCATCTTTCAACTCTTCTTGACTTAAAATAAATTGTGCCACCTGGCGTCCTTCCCGGTCCCAGCTATGCTCCCGAAAAAACCTGCTGGGCATAGGAGAAAATATCCTGGGGTGGTGTATTCTGATCCCTTCGAATTCTTTAAATGTATTTCGATGCTGTTCAAATCCTGTTCTCCAATAGGGATGCAACCGATGTAAACCAAGTGGTGGGTACCATCCAACAGGTTGAATGACATGAACTTCCACACCCAGCTTTGAAAGGGCTTTCATTTGCTGGTGTACAAAGATTCCGTGGTTCGGCGTTAACGGTTTTGGATAACAACTGGAGAGCACCAGGATCTTCATGCCGATACCTCCTTATATAAATAATCCAAATGAAAGAAATTGATTACCCGATTGATTTTTTCCAATTCCATTTGATCTAAATTATGATCATCGACCAAAAAGGACTTCTTTTCATAGGATGTTCTGGAGGGTTTGTTGATCACCCGATTTAATCGCTTGTGATCCGGTTTGATGTTTATTCTTTCCATCAAGTCTAAAGTAGCACGGCCAGGGTCTGTTAGCAGATCTTCATATCGGACCACAATAAATTGATCACGACCTTTATCCTGGCTTAATGGCACATAATTTAAAATTCCCCACAATAATCCCAGACTGATTACATAGTCATTGGTATCGAAACATTTTACTGACTCACCTATGATTGGAAAATCCTTGAGGAGTTGTTGCTGGTTTAGTATAATATCCAGGTCCCTTCTTTCGCCCAATGGCTCTACTCCCCAACCCAGTTTTTTCCATGAACTGACAACAGCGTAAGGATGCCGGATCAACAAGATGATTTTCAATGGAGGAAATTGCCTCTTTAGCCATCCCAACAAAAGGTTGGTCCTGATATCCTTGATCAACTGCTTCTTAGAGAACAATGACGGGTTGGCCACATCGGTCCACCGGTTTTTAAAACGACCGGTAAGCAGTTTGAACGCATCGTTTTTAAATTCTTCTGCCTCCATTTTCTCCGATAAATACTGGCAATATTCAAACCGAGAAGCTTCCGGCACCCGGACAGGCAAAAAAGGCTCAAAGATTTCCCGGTAATTCCGTTTGTGATTGATGATCTGGGCCAACCATGTCGAGCCACTCCTGCCCATAGATGAAATAAGAATGGAATTACTGATATTGCCCGGAAAGTGAAACCAGGCCTCCTCCCTGGCCTTTTTTATAATCCTATGATATAACCGCAAAGATGTGAAGTAATTTAGTTTTGATTGCACTTAAAAAACGGAGCACTAACCGCCAATGGATCAAATTCAGGAAATACGCTGCACTCCCAAATTGACCTGAACTCATTAGTATCAGCACACCTCTCACAAAATCACCATATCCATATTTGTTGAGGGAAATTGATACATAATAGCGCATGGTTCGGTAAAACAGGTTGTGATGGAATGCTTTTAACTGATCAGGGGAAAATTCAATTTCATTTTTTGCCGCCTTGTATAATTTTACATTCTCGGTGACATAATGTTGGAGCCGTCTTTCACCCATCAATGAATTATCTCTAACCCTATATTGAGTTAACGGGATTTCCAGATAATTCCATTTCGTATAAAATGAAATTTTCAACCACATCAAATAGTCTTCAACTCCATGCAAGTTCCAATTAAAATAGCCTGCCCTAACCAATAGGTTCTTGGTAACACATACACTTGAAGTAACAATGGTATTGCCTTCTATCAGTTCCGCAAGCTCAGTTTTCCCAGACGCGTTTTTTCTGTCAGATAATTTATTACCTGAAACGTCGATGTATTCTACCGAGTGATGAAATGCACGAGAAACTCCACTATTTAAAGTCCTGGATAAAATTTCCAGCTTGTTCGGTAGAAATTTATCATCACTATCCAGAAAGCAGATCCATTCACCGCGGGCTATTTCGATGCCATAGTTCCTACAGGCAGCAACTCCTTTTGGTAAATGTTCAGGTCTTTTTACCAACTGGTATGTAAAAGAAGATTTGGAAAGGTACCGTGTCGCTTTCTCGAAAGAACTGTCCGTACTATGGTCATCGACGATCACCAGTTCAAAGTTCCTGTATGTTTGCTGTTCAACGGACCGGATCGTCTCAAGGATAAAATCTTTGCAATTATATACAGGTGTAACGATGGAAAATAAAGGGGAGGTAATTTGGTCCAATACTTTCAATATTTTATTTCAATCCAATTTTCCGGTATGAGATCATCAATCTCCCAACCAGACTTATTGAACCACTTGTATGGATAATAAACCAATTTATCTTTATGCTCGTTGAGCCAGGTCCCCCACCAACTGTAAGTGCTGTTGGCTATAATATTGTGATGGCACTGGCTCATCAGCAACATATCTTCATAGTGCGGTCTCCCCGCCTGATCAACAAATAAGTGGTCGCTAATGAACTTCAAATTGTCTCTGCACCACTGAATATCATCAGAGAAAATAAAATAAACGGGGTCCTTTACTATTGCCTCAATGGTCAGTATGGCATTTTGATAATATTCCGGAGGACATACATGGTGCAAGGGCTTACCGAGATAATCCCCACGTCGAACGTGTATGCTCACCGCATTACTTTGTTTGATCTGCTGCTGTATTGCTTTTGATTCAGTAGATATTTGCTTTAACAAACGAAAATCGTTTTTGATATAATCCCAATTATGCATAAAGTATTTTGGGGACTGCCATAAACCGGAGAGATAGATATTCTTGCTATGATTAAATTGAACAGTACTAACCGAATATTTACGTTCAGTAATGATCTGGCCAGGTATTAATTTCGATAATCTTGAAGGAGATTGATTTTTTAATTTAACCCACAATGGTAGTTTATCTATGACCTCGGCGTTAATTCGAAAACAGCTCAATTCAAATTCGCGATAAGTGAAATTTTGCCTGGGTTTGCGATCATTCAAAAAACTTAAATCCAATATTAAATCCTGCCGCCGGTCTATGGCAAGTGACCTGCCGTAAGCATATTGAAACATTTGATTGCCAAGGCCACCCTGTAGTTGGATGATCATGACTGCTTTATGAACCAAAAACACCCACACCCATATTCCTGCCTATTTTTTAATTCCTCTGAAGGACTAATGACCAGGTCACCATCCTTTTTATTATCCGGTATTAAGGCGTATTGCTTTAGCGTCATATTATTTTTCTCAAAATAGGAGATGAATTCGTCAGAATTATAAATGCGATGGGCGTTGAAAATTATTTTATTGATCTTTCCTATAGGAGCCACCACTAACAGAGAACCGCCTATTTTCACCACCCTGCACAGTTCACTGATGGCTTTAAGGTCTCCATCATAATCAATCTGATCTCCATATCTACCCAACCCAATGTGTTCTAAAGTGTGCATGCATGAAATGGATTCTACAGTATTGTCTTCAAAAGTCAAATCAGTGAGGTCCTCACTCCCAACTTTTAGGTTTGTGAGATTGATTTCTGCGGGGCGGTAGTCATAAAATTCGAAAGGTATGAATGCCGAAGTTATAGTTGAAAAGTATAGCTTGGATGAAATATCAATATGCTTACTTGGAGAGATCTCTTTTAATACCCTTGCTGCCCAAGAAGGGTGAATGATATAATGCCTATCATACCATGTTTTTGGACTATTATCAAATAAATATGCTCTCCTTTCTGACCATTTAAATTCAAATCTTTTTTTTGTGCTTGCGCTTTGTTTTTCCAATACTTTATATCCAGCTCTGTAATCTTTTTTTCTTTTTACTATGTAGCGACACTTATTTATATATTTTAATAAACCTATTAGGTTTAGAAGATCATTAATCCTTTTTTTCATAAATATCTTTCAATTGATCTAATTACTCTAAGTTTTATTTTATCCCTTATTGAAAGGGGTTTTTGATTAATTCGTTTCTTTTCAATATCAGGATTAAATGCTTTGAAAAGGACTTCTTTGAGATTTGTAACCCTCACCAATGCGATCTTTTCACTCCACTCGAATCCCTGAAAAAAATAAGGCTTTAAATTTTCATCCAATTTAAAGCATTGACGGTCTAATGCCGATAGAAAAAAGTTTTGTACTTCTTTAAACTCATGAAGGTTGGTTTTCGGATTTTCTCATCCATTTAATGGCAGAACCATCCCACAACAAAAAATTTAAATGGACTTCGAAATTGAAGATATAGTCATAATATACAGTTGGAAATTCCAAATAGCCTTTTTTACCAACTCTTTGCAATTCACTAATAAATAATTCTACATTATCAACATGTTCTAAGACATGGGAACAAATGATATAATCAAATTCTTTATTTTTAAATGGAAATTTATTACCATCGTAGAATAATATTTGCTTATCCGTGGTAAGCGATTGGTTACATCCAAATTGTGCTATTCGTTCTTCATTGTCTTTATAATTTAGTTCTAGCAAAATATCTGATCGTGGGTGTGGTTTTGATCCTGGTCCAATTTCAAGCACTCGATCATCCTCATTAATTGACAATATCCTTTCCGGAAAAAACATAGACTAGTTTTATTTATATTAATTTTAATTCATATAATGCGTATTGCTTAAAAAAATTTTGCTTTTACATATCGATTCAATAACATTTTATTGCTGATATCATACTAAATAATTTAAAACCAGATAAAACATTATAAATCCGAAAATTTTTTCTTTATATTAAAATAATCTATACCGTCAATTTTTTTAACCTCCTTGTGAGACAAATACTTACCCCAATCGTTAATTACTCCTTTTCTAAGAAGTTTTTTATAAATTATCTTATACTCTTCAGGCATGTTGTTAATCTTATCTTTTAAAAGTACTAACTCTTCTTTCTTAATAGATTCATTTATCTTAAGATCTGAAATATGATCTATACTCAAATTTAAAAGAATCCTTTTGATTGAATTAAATGTATCGTTTACCAGATCCTCATAAGAAACGAATGCAAACCTAATGTTTGCTCTTTTCATTTTGATTTCATTATACCATTCATGTTGATGTTTATTCCAACTCCCAAACTCTTCATTCATTCCGTCAATTAATATTCTGTTAATTAATTTTTCCTTAATTATTCTCTTTTTGAATTTATAATAAATAATAATAGGATTTTTTAAATCTTTAAACGATATATTCTCAAATAAATGTGGATCTTTTATATTATTAAAATAGAAAAGCGCAGAAATCACAACCGCTTTGGGGTCTCTAATGATATAGACTAAATAATTCGGGTTTTCTTCAATTTCGTTTCTAAAGGCGCTTGGCAAAAAATGTACTTTAGCAATAAATGAATCACTATTAAACTCATTTTGAATTAGTTCATAATTGACTTCAGTGGCAACCTCCAAAGATTCATGCATAATGCCATTTTTCACTTTAATATCTAAAATCCTTGCCAATAACCTTGTTAACCAAGTATTACCGGATTTAGGAAATCCCACAACATATAGCTTCATTTATTAATGCCTTTTAAATATGAATAACATCTTAATATCAATAGTATAATGCTACGCTAAGTCAGATTTCAATTTATAATTCATTATTATTTATGTAAGATTTTATAGGTATATATCCATGTTTTTTACCTTCATACAGTACTCCATTATTATAAAGATCAATGGGCTCATGATCATACTGAATTATCTTTTCCAAATATAAAATAGGTTCAGTTTTAGGTTTGGACAACCATAAATCCAAAAAATAGGTTCCACCCGCAAGTTTGCTCTTAACATCACATAGTATAAGTTTTAGTTTATTATTGCCTGATTTCAAATCTACTTTTTGGGCGGAAAGTGCAGCTGACGCGGTTGCAATTAATTCATCGGTTTCCGATTTCAATCTACAACGAATTCCAATATTCTTTTGATCAACTGTTGAGCTAAGATGGAAATAAATTAACAAATCATTATTTTCCTTCTCTAATACAATTGATAATAACTTTATACCATAATTTAAATTTTCAATCGGAAATAAATCTTTTGTATTTCTTTGTTTTACTGTGTCGTCTGACAAATAAAAATCGATGATTTCATTTGAATTACCAGTTTTATCGATGTTTCCATCTCGTAGAAGTATGCATTTCTCACAAATCTTTTGAATCATTGCCATATTATGGCTTACAAAAATACCGTTCTCCCATCTCCATGGGCCACTTCCTGCATCTTGCCAATAGCACGTTTCTGAAATTCGGCATCACCTACAGCCAGTACTTCGTCTACGATGAGGATCTCCGGCTCTAAAAAGGCCGCCACGGCAAAGCCCAACCGTACAGTCATACCCGAGGAATACCGCTTGGTGGGTGTATCAAGGTATTTCGCCACCCCGGCAAAGTCCACGATGTCGTCCAGCTTGGCAGCGATCTCCCGGCGGGTCATGCCCATGATGGTGCCATTCATATAGATGTTTTCCCGGCCGGTCATTTCCGGATGGAAACCGGTGCCTACTTCCAGCAGGCTGGCCACCCGCCCTTTGAGCTTTACCTCCCCGGTGGTGGGGGAAGTGACCCGGCTGAGGAGCTTCAGCAGGGTGCTCTTGCCGGCGCCGTTCTTACCGATAATGCCCAATACTTCGCCCTGCTTTACCTCGAAATTGATGTCTTTGAGCGCCCACACGGTCTCGCCTTTCTGCGCCTTTTGGGTGCGGTCGTTCACATGGCCTACCTTGGCAAAGGGGTCTTCCCTGCCCCGCACCCGGGCCCACCAGCGGTTGAGGTCGTGGGAGAGCGTGCCGGTGCCGATCTGCCCCACGCGGTAGAGTTTGGAAAGGTTTTCGACTTTGATTACTGTGTTACTCATGTTTATTTAGTAATGCGGTGATGTGCTGATGTGTTGATGCGTCGATGCCATTTTGGAACGTCATTCTGAAGCCCGGCGCAATGGGTTGTGCGCTGGCGCTGAAGAATCTGGTGGAATGCAACGGGACGTTGGTTATTGTTTTGTTTGCCGTTGATCTTGCCTCTTGCCAGCTTTTTCGTATCGCCGTTGCGCCTGGATGTTCATTTCTTTTCCTTAGATGAAAAGAAACGGAACCAAAGAAAAATCAAGGTAAAATAATGCTTCTTCCCTCAGTCCTTGCGCACCCCCGCTATTTTACCCGGCCTGCCCGCCTTTCTGACATTTGACATTTTGAACCGTCATTCAGAACGGAGCGCAGCGCAGTGAAGAGTCTTTTGTAGGCAACTCGACGCTGGTCATGTATTTATTTGCTATTGACATGGCTTCTTGCCAGCTTTTTCGTATCGCCGTTGCTCCTGGATGTTCATTTCTTTTCCTTAGATGAAAAGAAACGGAACCAAAGAAAAATCAAGGTAAAATAATGCTTCTTCCCTCAGGCCTTGCGCACCCCCGCTATTTTACCCGGCCTGCCCGCATTTCAGACATTCGACATTTTGTAACCGTCATTCAGAACGAGCGAAGCGAAGTGAAGAATCTTTTGTATGCAATTCGACACGGATCATAGCTTTCTTTGCTATTGCCCTGGCCTATTGCCAGCTTTTTCGTATCGCCATTGTGACTGGATGTTCATTTCTTTTCCTTAGATGAAAAGAAACGGAACCAAAGAAAAATCAAGGTAAAATAATGCTTCTAACCTCAGGGCTTGCGCACCCCCGCTATTTTACCCGGCCTGCCCGCCTTTCTGACATTTGACATTTTGAACCGTCATTCAGAACGGAGCGTAGTGAAGAATCTTTTGTATGCGACTTGACACTGGTCCTAGCTTTCTTTGCTATTTATCTTGCCTAAAGCCCGCTTTTGCGTATCGCCGTTGTGCCTGGATGTTCATTTCTTTTCCTTAGATGAAAAGAAACGAACCAAAGAAAAATCAAGGTAAAATAATGCTTCTACCCTCAGGGCTTGCGCACCCCCGCTATTTTACCCGGCCTGCCCGCCTTTCTGACATTTGACATTTTGAACCGTCATTCAGAACGGAGCGCAGCGCAGGGAAGAGTCTTTTGTATGCGACTTGACACTGGTCCTAGCTTTCTTTGCTATTTATCTTGCCTAAAGCCCGCTTTTGCGTATCGCCGTTGCGCCTGGATGTTCATTTCTTTTCCTTGGATGAAAAGAAACGGAACCAAAGAAAAATCAAGGTAAAATAATGCTTCTACCCTCAGGGCTTTCGCACCCCCGCTATTTTACCCGGCCTGCCCGCATTTCTGACATTTGACATTTTGAACCGTCATTCAGAACGGAGCGCAGTGAAGAATCTTTTGAATGCAACTTGACATTGGTCATGTATTTATTCGCTATTGACTTGGCCTCTTGCCAGCTTTTTCGTATCGCCATTGCGCCTGGATGTTCATTTCTTTTCCTTAGATGAAAAGAAACGGAACCAAAGAAAAATCAAGGTAAAATAATGCTTCTTCCCTCAGGGCCTTCCCACCCCCGCTATTTTACCCGGCCTGCCCGCATTTCTGACATTTGACATTTTGAACCGTCATTCAGAACGGAGCGCAGTGAAGAATCTTATGTATGCAACTTGACATTGGTCATGTATTTATTCGCTATTGACTTGGCCTCTTGCCAGCTTTTTCGTATCGCCATTGCGCCTGGATGTTCATTTCTTTTCCTTCAATGAAAAGAAACAGAACCAAAGAAAAATCAAGGTAAAATAATGCTTCTACCCTCAGGGCTTGCGCACCCCCACTATTTTACCGGGCCAACGTTTTTTTTATCCATTTGTATCGTCATGCTGAAGCCTGGCGCAATGGGTTGTACGCAAGCGCTGAAGGATCTGGTTGCATTGAATGGAACGTTTGTTGAATACTTGGTTGGTTCTTCCAGGTTCAACTTAAGTTTGGCGTTCTGGTTCTTTCTACCAGGTCCTTCGTATTTCAGTGCGCTGTCTTCTCTCCTGAAAACTATCGGGACTTCGGGGTGACTGCAGATAATCGCTTTTTAAAGAGTGACACGACACTAGTCGTTCTTACCTCACTCTTGAGCTTTCCGCAGTTGCATCGCTTTGGTGCTTAGGCTTTTTATGTCCACATCAGTCAACAGATCTTTTTGCCATTCGGTATAATCAAATGTTTCCTTGTTGATCAACGCTATAAATTTTTCAGCGTCAACTTCTCCTAAATGATCTATTAGTAATGTTAAGCCTTTTCGTTTTAATTCTACATCACTCATTTTAAATCCTCCAGTATATTGATGAAATTTACAGGATTAATTATTGTCAGGTTGCTAACCTGATGGATTTTTTTTAAAATTTCTTTATCAGTAGTTACAAAATAATCTGCTTCGGCCGTAATAGCAGAGGCAATATGCAGCGCATCCTTACTTTTAATTCCTAAATCTAAAATCTTAAGCGCTTGATTAATAAGTTTTTTCGATTCTTCGATATCAACAATTGCATATTTTTTCCATAAACTTACAGTCTCTTTTCTTTCTATAAAGGGATTTAGTTGGTTTTCATAGTCGAGCATATAAGACCATATAAGCGATATCTTCTTTTCCTTTATGTGCTTCTGAATATAAAGTTTAGCTTCAGTTTCCAATTCTACAGATAGCTTATCCTGATAATCAAAAGGACGATTAAAGACACAGTTATCGAGATAGACTTTTAGCGGCTTAGCCATATTACTAAAGTTCGAAGCTTAGAGTCCAAAAATTCATTTGTTTTAGATACTGTATGCACCATCAATTAGCGGATACCCATCAGTTCGACGTCGACGTCTTTCACCCCATACCAATAAGAGCACTTGAGATCGCGGCAGAATTTTTTGAAGACCCCTTCAACTTTTACCAGTACATTGTTGTTCATTTGATGATTTGGTGATTTGGTGATGTGTTGATTTGGTGGTGTGTTGATTTGGTGATTTGTTTAGTTGTTGAGTTATGGTTTTTTGATTAATACCTTTCAACAATCAATCACTTACTTATTCTGGCTATTTCGCAAGGCATTTAATTTATTGGCGATTCCTTCGATCAATGGCCTGATTCCATCATATTGATTCTCCGTAATAAATTCCAGATCCATGGCAATGATGAACATGTTTAATACTTCCATTAAACTGGAATATGACATCGTTGTAAAGTTGGATTGATCTTTTGCCGTCTTTCTCGTACTGCCTTCCGCCAGGTTGTTGGAAACTGACACCACTGCTCTTCTGATCTGACTGATGAATCCATATTTCTCATCCGATGGAAAATCATTGGTTAGAAGATACACTTCTTTGACTAGTACTGGTGATCTTTGCCAAACATCGAGCTTTTCAAAGGAGAAGGTATGCATGTTGTTTAGATGTTGAGTTGTTTAGTTGTTTAGATGGAGTTGTTTAGTTGTTTAGATGTTGAGTTGTTTAGTTGTTTAGTTGTTTAATCGTTTAGTTGTTGAGTCGTTGAGTTGTTTGTTTTTGTTGGTTTGGATTTTTTGTATTAAATCAACGGGTATACTGTTTGACGATTCAACAGTCCCTGGCTACAAGATCCTTCGCCTGCCGATGCGCCATCCAGTGCAGGCGATGCACAGGAAGCTTTGGCGTTATACCGTGTCAATAAAACTGCGTTCGGTGCGGTTGAAGATCACAATGCCTGCAAACAGCAATACCACTGTAAACCCCAGGCTGTAGGCGAGATCATTCCAGTTGAAGGTACCTGCCCCCAGAAAGCCGTATTTAAAGCACTCGAAGATCGGCGTCAGCGGATTGAGCTTGAGGATCCACTGGTATTTTTCCGATACCGCCGACAAGGGGATGATCACCGGCGTGGCATACATGAACATCTGCACCCCAAACTGCAACAGAAAAGTGAGGTCGCGGTACTTGTTGGTGAGTGAGGTGAAGATGATGCCCCCTCCCAATCCCAATCCAGCCATGAGCAACAACAGCGCGGGCATGAGCAGGATAAACGTGTTGGGTCTAACGTCCGCCCCCTTAAAAAACATAATCAGGTATATGGCCAGGAAAAAGCCGAACTGGATCACGAACTTCACCATGCCACCGATCACTTTGGACAACGGTACGATGAGTCTGGGAAAATACACCTTGCCGAAGATCTGCTGGTTGTCTTTGAATGTTTTGGCGGTATTGTTAAAGGTCTCTGAAAAATAATTCCACATGGTCACGCCCGCCAGGTAGAACAGTACCTGCGGTACGCCGTCGGTAGACAGTTTGGCGATCTTGCCAAAGATGAACATATACATCAGGGTCATTAAAATGGGCTGAACCACATACCAGATAGGACCCAGGATGGTCTGCTTGTACACAGTGACAATGTCCCTTTTAATGAACATCAGCAACAGATCGCGATACCGCCAAATGTCTTTCCAGGGGATATCGAGCAAGGTTGACTGTGGTTTGATCACCAGGTCCCAGTTTTCCTGTACTTCGCTTTTGGTATTTGTGATCTGATCTTTTATGGTGATGGTTTCCTCCATGAATGGTTGCTTATTTTTTGATTTGGTGATTTGGTGATTGTTTAATGTGTCAATGCGTCAATGCGTCAATGTCTTTTTGAACCGTCATTCTGAAGCCCGGCGCGATAGCTTGTGTGCGGGCGCTGAAGAATCTGGTGAAACGTAACGGGACGTTTGATGAACACTTGTTTGGTTCTTTTAGGTTCAAGTTTGCATGGTTCTTTCGACCAGATCCTTCGCATTCCAATGCCCAAGCCGACGCAAGGATGCTCGAGGATGACGGTAGGGTTTGGCTGCGTGGTTCTTTCCGTGTTTTTTTCATACCTGCCTGCCAATATTGGAACGTCATGCTGAATGGTTGGCATTTGGCTTGTGCCAACATCGAAGCATCTGGTTAAAGACAACGGGCTCTGTTTGATGTATATTGTGTATTAACACACCCCTAAATCCCCGCTCGAGAGGGGACTTTTTATGGTCCTTTCCATCAGATCTTTCGCATTCCAATGCATAAGCCAGGGCTCGATGCTCGAGGATGACGGTAAGGGTTGGCGTTGGGGTTCTCAAGGCTACATTACAAATCAAGTGTGTCATACAAGTCATTCCATCCAGTGTTCATCTCATTGATCAGTGCCACTTTCTTTCGTCTGAGCCAGCCTTTGATCTGTTTTTCCCTTTCGATGGCTGTTTCAATGCGCTCGTGAAATTCGAACCAGACCAGCTTGTCAACATTATACTTTGCTGTAAAGCTCCCAGTAAATATTTTGTTTTTGTGCTCATCTATACGATTTAGCAAATCGGAGGTCACGCCAACGTAAAGCACTGTGTTTTTTCTTGTGGTTGTGATGTATGTCCATCCGCCTTTAGTTTTCATTCAATGTTCATTAGGACCGTCATTCTGAAGCCCCGCGCTATGGGTTGTGCGCAAGCGCTGAAGAATCTGGTGGAACGTAACGGGAGTTTGTTGAATACTTGTTGCGTAATATATGTTCAAGTTAATCTTAACTTTATGGTTCTTTTGACCAGATCCTTCGCATTCCTGCACGCAGGCCAGCTCTGGAATGCTCAAGGATTACGTAAGGGGTTGGCTGTGTGGTTCTATCTGTTTTTTTTTCACATCTGCTGCCCATATTGGAACGTCATTCTGAGGCCCGGCGCCGCTACCATCGCTTTATATTGGGTCCGTAAGGTTCTTCCGGTTCTTTTAAAATATCCGGAAATATATCTTCCATTTGTATGATCAGGCTTGGAATGGTTTCTGAACTTAATTCATCCTCAGCGGTCACTGGATACCTCCCCTGATATTTATTGTTCTTATCAGCAACAAACATATGAACGATACCATCATGCGCGTCCACCACCCAGTATTCGGGGACCCCGGCCTGTTCATAAAGTTTTAGCTTATCTTTCAGATCTCTGGTGGAAGTCGCCGGAGAAAGTACCTCGACGATCAGATCCGGGGCACCTGTGCAGCCTCTCTCATCGATCTTGCTTTCATCACATACTACACATATATCAGGCTGGACCACATTTTCCGATTTGTGGTCCCTGTGCTCTTTTACCATTAACCGGACATCGAAAGGTGCTAC
This sequence comes from uncultured Cytophagales bacterium, assembly GCA_963711495.1. Lineage (GTDB taxonomy): Bacteria > Bacteroidota > Bacteroidia > Cytophagales > Cyclobacteriaceae > CAVQEK01. The sequence goes on along the minus strand of CAVQEK010000013.1, from coordinate 1,006,906 downwards.
AAACACCTGGCAGTCTCCCCTGCCCAATGTATTTCTAATGGCAACATACAACTCACCCACAACTTTTTGGTGCCTTGTTGAAGGCGCTGCCGTCATCTTCTTTATTTTCCCCCACAACAATTCAACACGTTCCTTAAACTGCCAGGTTATATAATCGGCATAAGTATAGGTTTTATTGAGATCCAGATCGTTGATGTCGGTGACATATTTCATGATGATTTGATGATGTGCTGATTTGTTGATTTGTTGATGTGTTTAGTCGTTGAGTTGTTTAATCGTTTAGTCGTTTTGAAACGTCATTCTGAAGCCTGGCGCGATGGCCCGTGTTTGGGCGCTGAAGAATCTGGTTAAATGCAACGGAATGTTGTTTATATCTTTATTTGCTATTGACTTAGCCTCAAGCCAGCTTTTTCGTATCGCCGTTGTGCCTGGATGTTCATTTCTTTTCCTTAGATGAAAAGAAACGGAACCAAAGAAAAATCAAGGTAAAATAATGCTTCTTCCCTCAGGGCTTTCGCACCCCCGCTATTTTACCCGGCCTGCCCGCCTTTCTGACATTTGACATTTTGAACCGTCATTCAGAACGGAGCGCAGCGCAGTGAAGAATCTTTTGTATGCAACTTGACACTGATCCTAGCTTTCTTTGCTATTTATCTTGCCAAAAGCCAGCTTTTGAGTATTGCCGTTGTACCTGGATGTTCATTTCTTTTCCTTAGATGAAAAGAAACAGAACCAAAGAAAAATCAAGGTAAAATAATGCTTCTTCCCTCAGGGCTTGCACCGGCCCGCTTCCCGGATAACAATCGGGAGCCCGGCCAGCGCTCTTTATTATCCGTTACCATCTACCATTTTGAAACGTCATGCTGAATGGTTGGCAGTGTAGTGAAGAATCTGGTTAAAGACAACGGGCTCTGTTTGATGTATATTGTGTATTAACACACCCCTAAATCCCCGCCCAAGAGGGGACTTTGTATGGTTCTTTCTAACAGATCCTCCGCATGCCAGGCGCAAGCCAAAACTTAGATGCTCGAGGATGACGGTAAGGGTTGGCGTTGGGGTTCTTTCTGTGTTTTTTTCATACTTGTATGCCCATATTGTACAGTCATGCTGAATGATAGGCAATGCAGTAATGAAACTGTTCAAAGGCAACTGAATGTTGATTGTTTGTCTGGTGTGGACTTGACCGGGCCGATCTGTTCCTTGTCCATATTCAAATCCCGACTTCCAACAAATATTTATTTGTGAAAAATTACAATTTTATTGATGAGATTATTCTTAGAATCTTCTTATCAAAGGTGTGTAATTTATTAATTTTACCTGATTGGTAATATGCAATCAAAAGAGCGTCGGCATAATCGATCTTATGGTTTACATATACTTCTAAGGAATTTATTACCGCATCTTTCCTCCTCACCAATATATTTTCGTAATTCAAAAGGCCCTCAATAACACCTTTTATTTCCTTTCGTCGTATATCATAGACTTTTTCCAAAACATAAACGACTTCCGCAAGAATGAAATCGGGTATGGTAATTTCTTCTTTTTCTATTACCGCTTTTGCCATTAAGAACTTTTCCTCGACATCCTGTAGAAGGTATCGCAAAATATAGTTTGCATCAATGAGTGTCATGTTTTTCTTTTGCTACTTTCTGCCATGCTGAACTTTCTTGGTTCATTCTGTCAGGATTGGCATATTGATGCAGTTTTCCAGCTACATTTATCGTATGTGTCGGGTTAGTTGATTTTATAGAAGGTTTTGTTTTTACTTCTATAACAAAACCAAATTTATGGAGTAGTTTTTTAAGAAATGTGCGGTTTTTTTTATTGTCAACTTTTACGATCAAAGTTTCCATCCTTTTTTATTAAATCGGTTTATACCAATATAAAACGAAATTACGAAAATTCCCGGTTAATAGATGCGTCCGAGCCTACAACTCTAAATGTTAGGCAGTATCTTAATCTTGTTTCATCTCAGTTTCTCGTAAGGTCCTCTGTTGAGTGGCGCTAAGTAAAACTTCGCTGGTAACGATTGGCGCATAATACACTGGGGAAGACGCTCATTAGAAGTAAAGAACATTTATTGTTAAATCGTTTTGAAACGTCATTCTGAGGCCCGGTGCGATGGATTGTGTGCAGGCGCTGAAGAATCTGGTTAAATGCAACGGAACGTTGTTTATATCTTTATTTGCTATTGACTTAGCCTAAAGCCAGCTTTTTCGTATCGCCGTTGTGCCTGGAAGTTCATTTCTTTTCCTTAGATGAAAAGAAACAGAACCAAAGAAAAATCAAGGTAAAATAATGCTTCCTCGCTTTACCCAACACACCCCCGCTATTTTACCCGGCCAGCCCGTCTTTCTGACATTTGACATTTTTAAACGTCATTCAGAACGAAGCGTAGCGTATTGAAGAATCTTTTGAATGCAATTCGACACTGGTCATGTATTTATTTGGTTTTGTTCTTGCCTCAAGCCAGCTTTTTCGTATCGCCGTTGTGTCTGGATGTTCATTTCTTTTCCTTAGATGAAAAGAAACAGAACCAAAGAAAAATCAAGGTAAAATAATGCTTCCTCGCTTTACCCAACACACCCCCGCTATTTTACCCGGCCAGCCCGTCTTTCTGACATTTGACATTTTTAAACGTCATTCAGAACGAAGCGTAGCGTATTGAAGAATCTTTTGAATGCAATTCGACACTGGTCATGTATTTATTTGGTTTTGTTCTTGCCTCAAGCCAGCTTTTTCGTATCGCCGTTGTGTCTGGATGTTCATTTCTTTTCCTTAGATGAAAAGAAACGAACCAAAGAAAAATCAAGGCAAAATAATGCTTCCGCCCGCAATGCCTGCCCATCCCCGCTATTTTGCCGGGCCAGCGCTCTTTTTTTGGAATAACGCTCATTATTATCTGTTACCATCTACCATTTTGAAACGTCATGCTGAATGGTTGGCAGTGTAGTGAAGAATCTGGTTAAAGACAACGGGCTCCGTTTGAGGTATATTGTGTATTAACACACCCCTAAATCCCCACTCGAGAGGGGACTTTTTATGGTCCTTTTACCAGATCCTTCGCATTCCAATGCATAAGCCGACGCAAGGATGCTCAAGGATGACGGTTGGAGTGGGCTGTGTGGTTCTATCTGTTTTTTTTTTCATACCTGCTGCCCATATTGGAACGTCATGCTGAATGGTTGGCATTTGGCTTGTGCGCTGGCGCTGAAGAATCTGGTAGACGGAACGGGACGTTTGTTGATCCCTCGTTCCAACTTCTTCAGTATCTCATGCCGGGAGAACCTGCGGATTAAATAATGACTTAGGGAATGTTAGGATAAAACACTTCATTATTTCCTGTTTAAATGTTCTATATCATCCTGGTCCTTTGGTCTGTTGGAGGCTTTCTTTGCAGACAACAGATCATTGATATGAAGAAATCTTATGGCCAGGCCTTCCAAATCATATACCGGCGCCTTCTTAAAACAGTCTTTAAATTCCAATCCTTTAACCGAGGTCATAATATCAATGGCCACCGGTGACCGTCCAAATGTGAATACATCGATTTTATCATTGTTTAGAAAATTTTCTTTTGTCATGTCAAAAACAGACATGTTAAATTCATGAAATGCATCGACCAACTTCTGATAATTTTCTCCTTCTTTTTCAATCCACAGATCCAGATCTCCGGTAGTTCTTGTATAACCATGCAAAATCACCGAGTAACCGCCCACCACAATATATTCTACCTCATGATGATTTAAGCATCGGATGAATTCGAGAAAATCTTCATTAAATATAGTTGTCATTAATGTTGGTGCTTACGGAATGCAAAAACCGTCTTATCTAATCGGGGTGGATGGTCCAACGGTAAATTATAAGCACAACTGATCAGATACCAGGCTGCTTTCAGACGTTCCTCATAGGGTTTACTTTTCCAATATTCGACGTTGTTATCCGCTTCCTGGAAGGTCTGCGCTTTAAAAGCCGTTCTATCTAATTTGTATGACATAATTGATGGCTTGATGATTTGATGATGTGTTTATATGTTTAGTTGTTTGGTTGTTGAATCGTTTAGTCGTTTCGGGCCGTCATTCTGAAACCCGGCGCGATGGCTTGTGCGCATGCGCTGAAGAATCTGGTTGATGACAATGGAACATTGATCCCTTTTTACCTGTTTATCGTTTTACTTCAACCTTCACAACCCCCTCACTCTTTATTTTAAAAGGGAATGCACCATAGTTTGTTTTGCGATGAATCTTGTTGAAAGCAACGGGAAGTTTTCGGCCTCTTTGCTAGAGTTTGTCATGCTCATGCTTTCACAAGTTGATGCGCTTTGATAAAACTGTACTCCGGAATGGTGATGTATTCTTTGGTCACCGTCCCGCTGCCAATAAATGTCCCCTGGCCCACCTGTACACCACCGTTGATGATGACCCCGGTAGAAATATGACAATGGTCGCCGATCATGGCATCATGCTCCACCAGTGCCCGGGAGTTGATGATGGCGTTGTCGCCTACCTGTGCCGCAGCATTGATGGTGGCCCCATGCATCACAATGGTGCCTGACCCTATTTGCGCGTGTGGTGAAACATAGGCCCTTGGCGATATGATGACCGGCAACCGGACCCCGTATTTTATCAGCAAGTCATACAAGGCAATTCTTTTGGATGGATCCCGGATCTGCCCAATGGTGATCAGGAAATTGTTGTATTGTCCCGCCAGGTCCTGCAGTTGATCATCTATAGCGATTATTTCATAGCCCAGCACCTTTTTACCAAGATTTTCCGTGGTGTCGACAATACCCTGAATATAAAATCTCCCTTCCTGCTCAATGACATCGATGCAGGATTTGCAATGCCCGCCGCCGCCGATTAAGATGATGTTTTCTTTCAATGGTTAATGTGGTGATTTGGTGATTTGTTTAATCCTTGAGTCGATGATACCTGTTTAATCGTTTAGGTCCTTCACCGTTGAGTTGTGTTTTTTGATTTATTTAATTTCACGGTTAAACAAAAAACAGTTCAGCGATTCGAGGTTGTCCGGTTTATTCAGTTGTTGAACTGTAGTTCAGTGCATTTATGCTCATCTTCCTCACAATGGTGTCGCACTGCTGGGGATATTTACCAGCCGGTCTTCCAGGTTTTGGGCGTTGTCGAGGTTGCCATGCACACATTCCCTGAACATGGGTAACGCTGACATCAATGTCCAGGCCGGCCGGGTCGTAACGCCCCGATCATTGCTGTAGGCCAGGAATTCATCCCTTTCTGTCCTGTCATCCAGGATGATGGCATTGAGCCAATAGTTGGATCGGGCATTATGCGGCTCTGTCATGAAACTGATGTCCAGGCTGTCAAAGAATTCTTTATAGGTTTCGGCAATTCTGCGTTTTTGTTCTAAAAATAATAACATCTGTTCAAGCTGCGCTACGCCCAGGGCGGCATTGATGTTGGGCATCCGGTAGTTGAACCCCACCGCATCATGCACATAGTCCCATGGATGCATTACCTTGGCCTGGGTCGACAGGTGCCTGGCACGTTCTGCCAATTGGCGGTCGTTGGTCACGATCATGCCTCCCCCACCGCTGGTGATGGTTTTATTACCATTGAAACTAAAAACCCCCAGATCGCCGAATGTCCCGGTATGTCTTCCTTTGTAATAACTGCCCAGGCTTTCGGCGGCATCTTCCACCAAAGTCAATTGATAGTGGCTACAAATTTCCTGAATCTCATCTATACGACAGGGATGCCCAAAAGTATGCATGGGCACACAGGCAGTAATTTTCCGGCCTGTTTTTTTATTGTACAGACAGCCATCCTTACCTTTGGTGCTATGCTCTTCAATAAAACTGCGCAGGTTGTTGGGTGACAGGCCCAGGGTCTCCGGGTCCACATCGACAAAAACCGGATCTGCACCCAGGTATTTGATTGCATTGATGGTGGCGATAAAAGTCAAGGGTTGGGTGATCACCTCTTCTCCGGATTTTACCCCGGCCACTAACAAAGCCAGGTGCAGGGCAGTCGTACCATTGACGGCCGCTACCGCATAGGAAGCACCAGTGAATTCGGCCATCTGACGTTCAAACCGATCGACAAAACCCCCGACACTGGAAACCATGGTGCTATCGATACATTCATTGACGTATTTTTTTTCATTGCCGGAAAAGACCGGCGCATGCAAGGGGATCACTCCTTCTGGTTGACCATAAAGACCACGGATGAAATGTACAATGTCAGCGAATTTGTCCATGTGTTAATTTACGTGATATCCGGGGTTTGCCCTGGAAGGAACGGGGGTTGATTTGTTTATGTGTTGAATCGTTTATGGGTTGATCTGTTGTTTCGTTGTTTGGCTGATTTTGTGTTGCGACATATACTGATTAACATAATGTGTTGTCCGGAATCCGTAAAGGATCTGTTTGCTTCAACTTCTTCATTGTAATTAAGCCTTCGTACTCATGATCCCGACGACCTGTTCGTATTGTATTTAAAACTTACTTTACTGTCGAGTTGCTCGATGTACACGAACACCTTGCGCTTGTCCACTTTATCTACCATGCCCACCAATCCTTTAAAGGGCCCTTCGGTGATCTCCATGCGCTGACCTTTTTCCAAACCGTTGTGCTCTACTGTAATCTCCTCCCCATGTTCCTCAATTTTTTTGATGGCCTGGATCTCATACTCCCGCACGATGGCCGGTTTTCCCAGCCAAAATATGAAATGCGATACACCCGGGTCCTTGACGATTTCCAATCTTTCCTTTTCATCGACCCTGGCAAACACATAAGAAGGGAACATGGGCACCGATACTTTTTTCTTCCTGTCACTCCACTGTCGCAAGGTCCTGACCAATGGGCAGAAGATCTCGTATCCATCCTTTTCCAGCCGCTCCGCTACTTTTTTCTCATTGCGCGGCTTGGTGTACAGCACGTGCCAGTTTTTATAGCTTGTGTTGTTGATGGTCTCGGATTTTACAATTTTGTTTTCTTCACTTTGTCCAACATGTTGAACTGCCATATATTTCCCTTTTAATATTATTATGATGATATTTTGGAATTATCATCACCTCAGCTTCTTTTAACCAGTAATTTTGAGGGGAATCGGCAATTGTCAGAATTTGGATTTGTTGGATTAGGGGATTGTTGGATTTTCTTCATCAAAATCTTCTTTAGGAAACTCTGATGCACCAGCCAGCGCAAGAATTTTGGCTTTCCGTTTCGCTTTGCCAAATCCTCCGCATGCCGGATTACCTGGATAGGTTTGGATGCTCTGGATGATGGTTCATTGTGATCACTTACCACAACGCTTCCCTATATCCCCAGCATCATATCATCACATCATATCCATCACATCATCTACCATCATCATTCCATCCATCATCTATCACTACCATCACATCATCATACTCATCATACCATCACATCATCATACCATCATACCATCACATCATCATATCATCGCATCAACCCATACCTATATGCCGCCGTTATTCCAGATCAGCAGCAGGTCCTGTGGCGCTTCCCCGTTTTTAAACTCTTTGGTGGAATACAACAAATAGCGGATCTTCCTTTTGATGATGGCTTCGGCTTTGCCGATCAGGTTCAGTAAATACTTTTTATCGATGTCTCCTACCAACACCATATCGATAATACCACTATCTTTACCCCGGGCAATATCCCCGGTGAGGTACACCGCCTTGAGGTTGCCCATGCGTTTGGCAATATTATCCACGATCACATCGAGACCGAAATACTTGCGCACAATGCTGTTGATCTCTCCATACAACGGATGATTGCGGTTGACTTTGAACAGCTTGCGATTGCCCTGCAATTCCGTATTGAGCATGTTGGCCTCCTGGAGCCGGTTGAGTTCCAGCCGGATGGCATTGCTTGACTCTCCGAATTCCGTTTCCAAACCGCGCAGATAAGCGGAATTATCCGGATTCAGGAAGAATTTCAGCAGCAGTTTTACCCGTGTTTTCGATGTGATGAGGGCGTCAATCATGTTGGGGTGCATGCGTCAATGAGTGAATGCGTGGATGTGTTAATGCGTGGATGCGTGAATGTGAGAATGGGTAGATTCGTGTTTGTACTGATAGGTTATTTCAAATTTTGCTTTTTTGAGCATAGATTTCTTCCACCCGATCAATGAATAATTTCCATACTTCAAGGTCCTTGTGGGTACTCTTAGGTTTATTCATTTCAAAAATAATTTCTGTTCACCTTAACACATTGGTTTTGACCCATTCACGCTTTCGCTCTTCTAGTCATAACCTACAACCCTTCGCACAGCTTCGCCACGTCAGTCCCATTTTTGTAATGGCTGAAATGGAAGATTGAGCAAAAAAATTACTCAAAGTAAATAAAATGTCAGGCACACTTGCAAGTATCGGACATGTTAATTTTTGCAGTTTTCTTACATGGTTGTGAGAAAAATGTTAATGGGTATGGCTGGTAGAGTTTATTTGATGTGCAGATGCATGGATATGTTGAATTGTTGAATTGTTGATTTGATGAGTTGTTGAGTTGTTGGGTAGTTTAAATTGTTATAACCGGTCATCTTTTCTTTCCGGGCTTACAGATTCTTCGCATTCCAATTCACATAGCCCAGGTGGGATGCTCGAGGATGACGGTTGGTTTGGCGCTGTGGTCCTTTCTGTGTTTTTTTCATACCTGCCTATCCGTATTGAAGCGTCATTCTGAAGCACGGTGTGAAAGGCCAGAGCCCAAGCGCTGAAGAATCTGTTAAAAATGAACGGGATGTTGATCACATCTTTGTTTGGTGTTGGCCTGACCAGGCCGAAAGAATGCTTTTGGGAATTGCCGATGCTCTTGGATGTTCATTTCTTTTCCTTAGATGAAAAGAAACGAACCAAAGAAAAATCAAGGTAAAATAATGCTTCTGCCCACATGGCTTGCGCTGGCCCGCTATTTTACCCGGCCAGCCCGCCTTTCTGACATTTGACATTTTGAAACGTCATTCAGAACGGAGCGCAGCGCAGTGAAGAATCTTTTTGAATGCAACTCGATACTGGTCATAGCTTCCTTTGTTATGGACTTGGCCTCAAGCCAGATTTTTCATATCGCCGTTGTACCTGCATGTTCATTTCTTTTCCTTAGATGAAAAGAAACAGAACCAAAGAAAAATCAAGGCAAAATAATGCTTCAGCCCGCCGGGCTTGCGCACCCCCGCTATTTTACCAAGCCTGCCCGCCTTTCTGACATTTGACATTTTGAAACGTCATTCAGAACGAAGCGCAGCGCAGTGAAGAATCTTTTGAGTGCAACAGGTTGTTTGTTGAATACTTGTTTAGTTCTTCCAGGTTCAAGTTATTTTTGTCTATGTGGTTCTTTCGACCAGATCCTTCGCATTCCAATGCCCAAGCCGACGCAAGGATGCTCGAGGATGACGGTAAAGGTTGGCTGTGGGGTTCTTTCTGAAGATCTTTCCAAAGAACATGCCCATTTTGAAACGTCATTCAGAACGAAGCGCAGCGCAGTGAAGAATCTTTTTGAATGCAACTCGACACTGGTCATAGCTTCCTTTGTTATGGACTTGGCTTCAAGCCAGATTTTTCATATCGCCGTTGTGCCTGGATGTTCATTTCTTTTCCTTAGATGAAAAGAAACGGAGCCAAAGAAAAATCAAGGTAAAATAATGCTTCAGCCCTCAGGGCTTGCGCACCCCCGCTATTTTACCCGGCCAGCGCATATTTACGAATTGTAATTTAGATTCCTCTCTCGTTTCATCACATATTATGAATGTTTTCAATTTTATAGAAACCGGTTTTTAGCACTTGATAGTTGGTTCCAATTTTTTTAAGCTGTCGCCAGCAGTTCTGGCTTGGTATGCTCCATACTTTTGGCATTGCCCCAAAAGTATGCAAAAGGTCTAGGCAAAATAATGCTTCAACCCTCAGGGCTTACGCAGGCCCGCTATTTTGCCCCACCAACGCTTTTTTTGTTTCATACCTAGTATTGGATGTACAGTGTTCGATATTTTCAATCTCCATTTTGTATCGTCATTCTGAAGCAGGGTGTGAAAGGCCAGAGTGCAAGCGCTAAGGAATCTGTTAAAAATGAACGGAATGTTTCATCACATCTTTGTTTGGTGTTGGCCTGACCAGACGTCTTTTTTGTCCCTCATTTCCCCATTTCCTTATACCCCACCTCATCTTCCAATTCCACCCATCTAAGCTTCCACACTTTCACGCTTCCACATCTCCACCCACTTCCGACATTGTTTTTTCATCGATTTACAACTTCATTTTTTTAAAAAGTGATTCCGGGATCATTTTGATGATCATCATGATGTAGCGCCACATCCAGAGCGTGTAGATCACATTTTTTTTCTTGTTGATGGCTTTGATGATATCCCTGGCTACCTGTTCCGGTTTGGCGGTAAGTGGTCCGGGTAGTTTGAGCCCTTCCGTCATTCTGGTGGCGATAAAACCCGGCTTTACGGTAAGGACATGGACACCGGCATGACTAAGCCGGTTCCTTAATCCCGAAAGATAGGTGGTTAGACCGGCTTTGGCACTGCCGTAGAGATAATTGCTTTGGCGTCCTCGTTCGCCCGCCACCGAACTGATCCCAACCAGGGTCCCTTTTCCCATGGTTTCGTAGCGATCTGCCAGGAGGTTTAAAACAGAAACAGCACCGGTATAGTTGCTGTGCAGGATGTTGAGGGCCTCATCATGTCGATGAATCGCTTTTTCATGTTCTCCCAGCAGTCCGAATACCAGTATGGTGGTTGATGGAAAAGGATCCAGCGCCTCTGCGAATTTCTGGTGAGACTTAAAATCCAATGCGTCAAATTCAAAAGCCTGCACCGGTACCTGATACCGGATTTCGAGGTCTTGCTTTAACTTTTCCAATTCGGTGGCATTACGCCCGGCCAGCATCAGTCCATAGTGCCGGGCGCCAAATTGATTAGCCAATGCCCTGGCCACATCAGAAGTTGCCCCTAAAAGAAGTACATGTTCCTTTATCGTTGTCATCAATCGTAATTTATGTTGTTTTGGTGATCAATTTACGTCGGTGGTTTGAATGGTGCAAATGGGTTGATGATGCGATGGTTTGATGGTGCAATGATGTGTGGATGAGGAGATGGGAGATGGGGAGATAGGTGATGTGGTGACGTGTTGATGCGTGGATGGGTGGAAGTGTGGATGAGGGATGCGTAGAATTATGGATATGTAGATGTACTGAAGTGAAGTGACAGGGTGATGAAAAGTGGATGGGTCGATGTCCCTCTTACCATCACTATTCATCGGGACACAATTTTTCTAAAAGGCATTCGCCAGCAGGGATTAGAACGAAAAAATTATCCCTTGTTGTTTTTAAATTTTCTGAAGATCTTTTTCCATCCCCGTTGTTTTTCCGGTTCATCCTCGTAATAGCCGTATCCCTGACATAACCGTAATAATAACCATATCCATAGCCATAGCCATAGCCGTATCCGTAGCTAAGTTTTGAGAAATCAATGTCATTGAAAATAATGGCAGGATTGGGTAATTTTTTGTCGAGATACATTTGGTTTATATTATCCAGCGCTGCCTTTCGGGTTCCCCCCTGGCGAACAATCATCAGATTGACATCGGCAAATTCGCTGAGTTCCATGGCATCGGAAACAATACCGATGGGAGGGGAATCGACAATCATGATGTCATAATCACTTTTTAGTTTCAACCAATTCCATCATTCTTTCACTTACGATCAGCTCTGACGGATTGGGCGGCACTTCACCACTGGGAATGACAAATAAGTTCTCATGTAAACGACTTTGATAATTTCTCATATGGCGTGATACCGGCCAGGTAGGTACTTAATCCTTCCTTTCCTGTCTTTTTGAAAATTTTAGATAAGGCTGGTTTTCTTATATCCGCACCAATAACTACAGTTTTCTTTCCTGAAATGGCAAAAATATAAGCCAGGTTGATGGAGCAAAACGTTTTCCCTTCTCTACTGACTGAAGATGTGATCAGGAATATTCGGGACGCCTCCCCATTCGTTGAAAAAATATTGCAGATTTGCCCGGAAATTCCTGAATGATTCCGCAATGGAAGATTTTGGGCTGTTTCTTCACCACCAAGGGAGTTTTTTAGCTGCTATGCCCCACCATACCCAATAGTGGCATTTCGGTATGTTTCACAATTCATCTCTAGAAACTATAAAAGGATTGAAAAACCAATCAGATAAATGATGCCAACTGGCATGCCCAGACCCAGGATCACTGCCAAGGTATAATTGCGCTGGGTTTTTGGTACGATAGGGCCACCGGATAACCGGGGACTGTCCAGTACTTCATAGTCCGCTTCCTGCGAAGCTTTGGCAATATTGGCGTTGAGCTTTTTGGTCGCAACATGCGAATAAAATTGGCCATCAGCTCATATATCCTTTGAAAATGGGCATATTTCTTTTCATCTTCGAGCACCGTTCCTGAACTGTCCGAAATAATATGTCATTTGCTTGTTAATCTTCCTTGATGTCAAATTTATTTTTGGATTTGGATGTTTCTGATGTTCTCGACGATTCCTCTTTCCAATTCGACAACATCTCTGTGGTTTCCTTTTTTTCCCGTTGAATAAATGGGGTTATTGTTGATCTCTTTTTGTTTGGCTTTTTGCTCCATTTGCTGGTTCGACGTATTTGCTGATCAATCGTCCAGCAATAGGGGAGTTAACCCCAACAGTATTCGGAGCAATGATCTCATTGTCCTTTTGTTTTTGATGTATCCCTCCAGGTAGTCGAGGTACTGATTGGTGAGCACGTATTCATATTTTTTTTGTTCCTAGATCATTGATCTTCTGGAATAGTTCTCCTGATCCACCGGTCAGATCGACATTGGACAACTTGAGTGACTGCATGGCGTTGCCCAGCACATTGAGTGAGTCAGATATCTTGGTGAGTTGGCCATCAATAAAATCAATAGTCTTTACCGCCATGCCGTTTTTATCCACAACGGATTTGTCTACGATAACCTTCCCTATTTCATCCAGGAAATCCCGTGCTTTTTCAGGTTGCTCACTGGTGAGCGATAAACTTAATACGGCTGAACCTTTGGCCACCCATCCAACATTCAACTCAGCACGATACTGACTAACCAGGTTATTGAGATCATTGATTTTAAAAAGGATTCCGTGTCTTCCGATCGCAAGGCACCGGTCTGTTCCAGGATAACTTTGATACGTGCTCCCCCATGGGCTTAAAGCTCGTCCCGTAAGTATATTGTTTACCGGACACTTTCTGGTCCCATTCCTCATCATCTGATGAAAGGGTGAATTTTCCCGGATTGATAAAATGACACCGGAACATCACCTCATAGGGCACATGATCACGATCGGCTGAAGTATCCATTGCTACTTTGATTGGACTTGATTTATAAAGCTCCGCGGTCTTGATATTGCCTTCCTTATAATAGGAAATCTCCCAACGCAATCGACTGATGGCTTCGGATACAATAGAATAGGATCGTAATACGGTTATCTCCCGATTGATGTCCTTGACCGTTGAAAAGTACTCCCCTCCCTGGATCACGTCCAGGGCATTCCTTGAAGTTTGCCTTTCATATTTCTTGCTAAGTATGGTACTAGGATATGTTGTATACCGGCGTTGTATACCGGTTGACAGATAAGCCACGGACACGGCAAAGAGCAGGGAAAGAACAATCCAGGGCCATCTTCTCAGGATCTTAAAAAAGAATCTTCTTAAAGTCATCGAGTTCACTGTCGTTTCTTTCTGTTCAAAGTTATTTTCAGTCTGCATTCAATTATTTCAATTATATTTATTTGGTAAGGTTAATGATCAGTATATATGAGCGACAGTGATGATACGAATAAGGCAAGGTTTTCTCCGAAATAATTCCGGAACGGACGCTGTTTTAATGGCGGCACCACAATGATATCATTGGGCTGGATGTAATAAAATGGTGAAGAAATAAAATCTTCCTTGAGTGGGTCCACATAGTACACCTTCGCCTGATCTTCATGCTGCCGTACAATTTTTATTCTTGGAGCGGTTGGCCAACTCATCCAAACCACCGGCCATACCGATAGCCTCCATCAGGGATACCCGGTTGTTATAAGTACTGAGCACCCCCTCCCCCCTCTTTACTTCTCCCAATACCGTAAACCTGAAATTCAACAACCTCACCCGCACTACCGGCTCATCCAGGTATTCGGCCACAATCTTTTGGATCTTTTTTTCGGCTTCATAAATGGTTAATCCAGCCAGTTTTACCTTACCCACCACCGGGAATTCGATGTTCCCTTCAGCATCGATCAGGTATCCCCGCAATGCCCCCTGATTGATTCCACCGGAATACATGTTATCATCGGGCAGACCCAGGGAAAAGAAATCGTATTCCTTAGGGGTGAGGCTGGTGATCTTAATACTGATGGCATCTTCATGTTGTAAGGTGTAATGGTAATTCGTGATGTTGTAATCTCTTAACACCGTATCTTTGGGTAAATCCAGTTTTTTCAAATCAGTATCACCCTGCAGATAGAGTATCTTTTTATTGGAAACGCAGGAATACATCAAAAATCCTATAAAAATGACAGCTACAAACCGGATATGCATCAAATAAAAGTCCTTAGGTTACAATCTTAGCAAAATATTTCACAAATATATAAGCCACTGCGGTATAAAGGGGTGATAATAAAAAGTTTTTTATGAAAGAGGCATAGATATAAAGTCCCGAAAGCGCATGAAATTGTTGGTAAAGTACAAAGATAAACACACTAACAGCACTCAGCGCAAAATAGGTCAGCCAATGAATACGCAATACCTTGCTGTTGTTGAAAGCGGCCCATAAGACCATGGTATGTACTACCAGGAAAAATACCCAATATTGTACTACCGACCAAAATTTCACGGAGCCGGTGGCAGGTACAATATTTTCATTCCCCAGTATCATATCACCGCTCTTCGTCATACGGTCCAGCATGGGTTCCCCGGAAAAGTTGAGATGCAGATAATAGCTGTTCCTCAGGTAAGCCAGGAACAGGAGCAGCAGCACCAGGACGGACAATAATACCGTGCTATTCTTCCGGTTCATGCTTGGTGGCAAAGTGGTTAACCCAGATCAGCCATAGCAGAAATATGGCCCCATACACAATAATGACAAAAGTGTATTTATGGTTAAAATCCAGATATTCCGGTTTGTGATAAGCGATGAGACTCAGCGCAACGATGCGCAGAATATTGAGCACGAGAATCAGGAACAACCCCAACGGCATGAACCAAAGCTTGTTCCGAAGATTGCCCCTGAAGAGCAGAATGAACCCCGCAAAGATCAGGAATAATTCCAGGCCACTGCAACCCGGACCCACACAAATGGACGCCCGGTTATTAATGATTATACGCGCATCACAACCATTGACCAAAAAATCCTGATCGATTTGGTAGCCTAAAAGACGCAGCATACCGGCACTCGCATTGGCCTGGGGTTTGATGATGGCATAGTTGAGGTCACTGACCCATTCCGGGAATAAAGAATTGATCAGCACCCAGATCAATAGTAATAGTAATGCCAATCCCAAAAAACGGAAGAGATGGCTATACTCCTTAATGAATTGCTTTAACCGGTTTAATGGCACTGTTTTATGAATTTCGCCGCCCAAGATAAGGCAAATTGGCAGTATATGGTAATGTTTTTTGTTTAATGTGTATTTGGTTGATGATGTGATGATGTGATGACGTGATCTGGTGAAGTTGTTTCGGCTAATCGGACAGTCAGGGATTAAATTTTTACAGGGCTACTCCATTTTCAGCACTTCCTTTACCCAACCACACGATCCGGCTTACCATTGGCAAATTTTGGTTAAAACACTTCTATTTGCCCCATATACGAACTTTTGGTCCCAATCCTTTGAAAGAATAGCCTATTTTCCGGGAATAGCGGTAATTTAGCAAGACTTTTAATAAATATGTTTCATTTAATATTTTTATCTATCATGAAAAACAGATGGTTAGCACAAACAATTTTTTCAGGATTCCTGTTGTTTTTGGTCGTGAGCAGCGTTTATGCAACAATAGATACTAACAAAATCTTAGGGACCTGGCAATATGAAGCAAAGGATGCCCCCTATGAATATTCAGTGGGGCAGTTGATCTTCACTGAAAATGAAGGAAATCTCCAGGGCAAAATCAAGATTGGTGATTACGAAATTGAAATGAGGGATTTGAAAACTGAAGGTGAAAACATCACATTCGGGGCGTATGTTGAAGGAGAATATGTTACCATAAAGATAAAGCCCGGTGAAAATTTACTTACCGGAACAGCGACTTATTCCGAAGGCACAATTGATGTAAAAGCTAAAAAGGATCGATAATCAGCAAAGCTTTAATGAACCTGACTTTGGGGACACATCCAAATACCCTTAAGTCAGGCTTTTTTGAGGCCCGGGCGATCTTTCATTTACTTCCGGTTGCCTATCCTTTGCAATATTACTTTTTTGCCCATCGGATTTATTCCGCCACCAATTTGTCGATGAGGTGATTAAAATCGGCAATGAACTTTTCATAATATTCACCGGTGCCTGGTCCCGAAAATCCGGTATGAATTTCCCTTACCCGGTGATTTTTGTCCAGGATGATGGTGGTAGGAAAGGCCCTGATTTTATCAAGCATGGGCAGGGCTTTGGCCTGTGACTCCTGGTTGTTGGTGCCTGCGATTAAAATTTTATATTCTACCCCGAGTTTATCTTTTACTTTTTGGATGCGTTCACTGGCATAATCAAATTGCGGTTTTCGTTCAAAAGCCAGCCCGATCACTTCAACACCCCGTCGATTATTTTTTTTGTACCAGTCAGCCAGAAATTTGGTTTCATCCATACAGTTTGGACACCAGGTACCCAGTATTTCTACCACAATCACTTTGTCTCGATAATCCGGATCTGACAATTCTACCAGATCTCCGTCAACATTGGGGAATTTGAACTCAAATCGGTCATGTCCTTTTTTTAAATGCGTCATGGTATTGGGGTCGGGTAAACCAGCGGAAGGATTTTTAAATGCGGCCCATTTTTGATGCCAGGATTTGCCAGCCCAATAATCACCGTCAATCGTACCATCGGCTTTCATTTTGGCAGTAAAAAGATAGGCGTGTTCCCCGTCGAATGTACTCAATTTCAGTGAGTCACCAATAACGACACCATCGAGAAATCGATAATCACCGGTAGATGTTAAAAAAGTCCCCGTTGCCTTTTTCCCATTCTGGTGAAAGATCCCAATAGCCAGATCATCCTTGTTATCTTCCAGAAAATGACTTTCCCACGTACCACTAAAATCGACGCTGGGAGTTGCACCGGTGGTATCGAAGCGATATGCCGGACCATATTCTGCCTCGAAAGGTAACTCGTAATCTGCCAAATAGTTTTTCTTCCAAATACCCTTCATGCGATTGTCCGCTATGCGGGCAATGATGGTTGCATCGAAGATGTGCATCGGAAGATAGAGCGTGTCATGATCTATTCGTAACTCATTGATGGGCAGACGTTCTTTTGCATTGATCAATGTCACCCGATACGTTCCCTTTTCCTTACTGACTTCAAAATTAAACGGCAGTTTTTGGGACTGTGTAGTGAGGATACCCCGCCACATTCCTGCTTTTAGCGAGGTTTCAATAATATCCTTTTTAGAGTTTGTCTGCGTGGAACATGCGGCTGTGAATAACCATAAAAAAAGTAAGACAAAATATTTCTTCCCTCCCATTTTCCGATGAATTTATATAAAACCGCAAAGGTAATTTAAAATGTTCAAAAGGATAGGTTTGGATTAAAAATTAGATGATTTACACTAAAAATGTCCCGGCTTCTTGTCTTTTAGAAGGACCTACCTCCACTTTCTCCCACCGGAAATATTGGGCCTGATGGCCATTAAATTGCCATTTATCCACAAATTTTCCACATTTCTGCCCGTATTGTATGTTGATAATTCATCAGGGATACTAAAATTTGTATTGATGTGGAATAAAGTGGGAGAAAGTGGTTGAATTTGTAGCTTTAATTAATATCTTTGTACAACCAGCAATGGCTAAATCTACAATTTGATGTCATTATTCACCGGCGAATATGAATGTAAACTAGATGCGAAAGGGCGTATTGCTTTACCATCAAGGGTAAAAAATAAAATGCCCGAAGTATCCGGAAACCAACTGATCATCAGTCTGGGACTGGAGCCGTGTCTGGTGTTGTATCCCCTGGTGGAGTACAAAAAGATTTATTCAAGGATAGCCGCGCTAAATGAGTTCAACGAAGAATACCGCAAGCTCCAGCGGAATTTCTTTCGGAGGATCTCGGAAATTGAAATTGATGGCGCGGGAAGGATACTGATACCCAGGGCCATGCTTAAATATGCTAATCTGGATAAAGAACTGATCCTGGTTGGCATGGGCAATAGGATAGAGATCTGGGATATGAAAACATATGATGAACATATAATCAGTGATAACACAGAATTTTCGAAGTTGGCCCAAAAACATTTAACAGAGTGATATGATAACAGCCATGATCTACCATAGACCAGTAATGCTGAAAGAATCCATAGAAGTCCTGAACATTCAACCCGAAGGCATCTATGTCGACCTTACTTTTGGTGGTGGCGGGCATGCAATGGCCATACTGGAAAATGTAAAAGAGGGTCGGCTGTTTGCTTTCGACCAGGATCAGGATGCCGAAGAGAAGGCGAAGCGGCTCAGCAGCAAATCGTTCACCTTCATCCGGGCCAATTTCAGGTATTTTGATAAATATCTTAAACTTCATGGCATATCTGAAGCAGATGGCATACTGGCCGATCTGGGTGTTTCAAGTCATCAGATCGATTCCCCGGAAAGGGGTTTTTCTACCCGATTTGATTCCCGGCTGGATATGCGTATGGACCAAAACATTGGGAAAAATGCCCGGAATATTCTCAACAAATCTTCCGAAGAAGAACTCCACAAGATCTTTGGTATGTATGGCGAAGTGAAAAATGCCAAAACATTGGCTAAAACGATCGTCAATGCCAGGGCTTACACTGCACTGAACAGCATTGATGACTTTAAGACGATTTTGAAAGATCTGGCACCTAGGGGTAAAGAAAATAAATATTATGCGCAGGTTTTCCAGGCACTGAGGATTGTGGTGAACGATGAAATGGATGCTCTGAAAGAAATGCTCGGGCGATCCGTAAAAGTACTAAAACCGGGAGGTCGTATCGCCGTCATTTCATACCACTCCCTGGAGGACCGTCTGGTGAAAAATTTCTTTAGCAAAGGCAAATTTTACGGCGAACAAGACAAAGATGTTTACGGAAATATTCAAAGGCCACTCGAACCTGTTTTCAGGAAGCCGATCATGCCAAGTGACGAAGAGGTTGAAGCCAATAACAGGGCGCGAAGTGCCAAATTAAGAGTTGCAACAAAAATATCCTGAAATGGGACGTAACACTTATAAAATCAATAAGAGCGGACAGCGGAAAGACAACCTTTTCACGTTTTTTGAGAAAAGCTTAAAACTGGAGCATTTATTTGATGAAGGGTTACCGTCAAAATATATTCCCCATGTGTTGTTCATCACCCTGCTGGGTATTTTGTACATCGGCAACAATCATTTTGCTGAACGTAATATCCGGGAGATCGATGGACTGCAAAATGAGGTAGAGGAATTGAGGGCGGATTATACTTCTCTAAAGGCAGATTACATGTTTGCCAGCAAACAATCCGAAGTGGCCAAAAAGGTAAAAAGCCAGGGTTTGAAGGAAAGTGTAGATCCGCCATACAAAATAGAAATAGACGATAGTGAATATTAGGAAGTCCATCATATTGCGTGTTCGGATAGCTTTTTTGCTGATCGGCATATTTACTGTTGCCGTGCTGGCAAGAATTGTCTATTTGCAACGAGCTGATGACCGCAAGTGGGCCAAATTGGCCGAGGAAGTTGATTTGCAGTACAGAACAGTCAAGGCGACCCGTGGCAATATTTATTCTGACGACGGCAGTCTTTTGGCTACTTCACTTCCATTCTACCGGGTGGCTTTTGATCCTACCATTGCTGCCGACGAGGATTTTAAAAAAGGTTTGGATTCATTGTCCCTGTTGTTATCGAGGTTTTTTAATGATTACACCAAGGATTATTACAAAAGAAAAATTCTTGACGCCCGGCTTTCCAAGCGGCAATACATTATTCTTAATAGCCGGATGATTAAGTACCAGGATAAAAAAAGAATGGCAAAATGGCCACTCTTCAGGGAAGGTCGTCTTGGAGGAGGGGTGATTTTCGAAAAACATGACAGACGGTATACACCTTTTAGATATCTTGGTTATCGTACGATAGGCTACATCAATGCCAATGACGATGGTGCGGGCCTCGAATATAGCTTCAACGACCAGCTTTCAGGCAAAAATGGTAAAGCATTATTTCAGAAAATAGCGGGTGGAAAATGGCGGCCGCTTTATGATGGGTCTGAGATCAAACCTGTTGATGGCTATGATATAGAAACCACCCTTGATGTAAATCTGCAGGATGTAACGGAATCAGCGTTGTTGTCAGCGCTGCACGAGCATGATGCGGATTATGGTTGTGCCGTGGTCATGGAGGTGAAGACGGGACAGATCAAGGCCATTTCCAATCTCACCAAAAGTGACAAATACGGTGACTATCGTGAGGTGTACAATTATGCGGTCCAGGGACTCACAGATCCGGGCTCGACGTTTAAACTGGCCTCCATGATAGCACTGCTCGAGGACAGCAATCTCAAACTGACGGATAGCATTGAAACGGGTGATGGCAATTACAAATATTATAATCAAACCATGCGGGACCATAAGCCCGGTGGTTTTGGCAAAATTACCGTAAAGGAAGCTTTCGAATATTCCTCCAATATCGGGATCAGTAAGATGGTCTACAATCATTTTGGCACAGATCCCCAGCGCTATGTCGATTACATCAACAATATGGGTCTCAGCCAGCCCCTTGGATTTCAACTCATGGGTGAAGGCATCCCAAAAATTAAAAATCCTACTGATCCCAGTTGGAGTGGCATTACCTTACCCTGGATGTCTATTGGTTACGAAGTGGAATTGACCCCGCTTCAGATTTTGACCCTTTACAATGCGGTGGCGAATGATGGCAGGATGATCCGGCCGATCATTGTAAAAAGCATTAGAAAAGCGGATAACGTCATTGAAAATTATGAGTCGGATATAATCAGAAGGAAAATATGTTCTGACAAAACCTTGCGGGAACTTAAGGAAATGCTGGAAGGTGTGGTAGATCATGGCACAGCCAAAAATATCAGGGACAGCCACTATAAAATCGCCGGCAAAACAGGAACTGCCCAACTTATAGAGAACGGGAAATATACCAAAAGATATTACACCTCATTCGTAGGGTATTTCCCTGCAGAAAAACCGAAATATAGCTGCATGGTGGTCATCAATGACCCCAAAGGTTTTAAACAATACGGATCCAGCGTTGCTGCGCCGGTTTTCAAGGAAATTGCCGATAAGATCTATTCTCTTGATCTTAAAATACAAGCGCCCTACGATATTGCAGAAAATGATAATGAGGGAATTTTTCCTGTCATCAAAGCTGGAAATCGTGAAGATCTTACAAAAATATGTTCAGTACTCAATGTGCCATTCAAATCCACAACCGATGACGAATGGGTGAGGACTGATTTGAAGAATAATGCTGTGTTATGGACGACCGATGAGATAGCTCCCGGGGTTGTACCTAATGTTTTAGGTATGACCCTGCGGGATGCTATTTTCCTACTGGAGAATCTGGGGTTGAACGTAAATTATGATGGAGATGGCCGCGTAGTCAGTCAGTCGCAAATGCCTGGTCGCAAGGCATTAAAAGGCAGCACCATATCACTAAAACTTGATTCATGATTGAGTTAAAAGATATACTGTACAAAGTAAAACTTATGGCTACTTCGGGGCACATGAATGTGGCTATAGGCAAGGTATGCTTTGACTCCAGAAAGGTTGAAAAAGGCGATCTGTTTGTGGCAGTGAAAGGTACCCGGGTAGATGGGCATCAATTTATTGATGATGTGATCCAAAAAGGGTGCAGCGCAGTTGTTAGCGAGCAGGTACCCCGGAATATGGAAAATGTAACCTTTTGCCAGGTGGCCGACAGTGCGGCGGCATTGGGTATCATTGCTTCCAACTATTATGGAAATCCATCGCATAAGTTAAAATTAGTCGGTGTAACCGGCACCAATGGAAAGACTACTACCGTCTTCCTGTTATACCAACTATTTCGGAACCTGGGCTACAACGTGGGCATGTTGTCTACGGTACATAATAAAATCAATGATGATATCATTTCATCCACCCATACCACGGCGGATGCGCTGCAATTAAATGCGCTGATGAAAGAAATGGCGGAGGCTGGTTGCACCCATTGTTTTATGGAAGCAAGTTCCCATGCCATTCACCAGAAAAGAGTAAGCGGTTTGAACTTTGACGTGGCTGTTTTCACCAACATCACCCACGATCACCTCGATTATCATAAGACATTCGACGAGTACATTGCTGCCAAGAAGAAATTATTCGACGATCTGGCTTCCGATTCATTTGCACTGGTCAACGTCGATGATAAGCGAGGCGCAGTCATGCTTCAGAATACCCGGGCAGAAAAAAAGACGTACAGCGTTCAAAAGCTGAGTGATTTTAAGTCAAAGATCATTTCAAATACGCTACAAGGTCTCGAACTCGAAATTGACAACAAAAGGGTTTGGTTTACCCTGATCGGTGATTTCAATGCTTACAACATTTTGGCAGCATATGCCACGGCAGTATTGCTAGGAGAAGATCCGGAGCAGATACTGACTTCGCTGTCTGCGCTTGGCCCGGTTCCAGGACGGTTTGAGCGGGTTAAAACAGATTCTCCGATTATTGCTGTGGTAGATTATGCCCATACACCGGATGCGCTCAAAAATGTGCTTGACACCATACAGAAGGTACGTACGGCTAATGAGCAGGTGATTACTGTGGTTGGCTGTGGCGGAAACCGTGATAAGACCAAACGTCCTGTAATGGCCAATATTGCCTGTAAAATGAGCGATAAGGTGATCCTGACTTCTGACAATCCCAGAAACGAGGAGCCTGAAACAATTATTGAAGAAATGAAAGCGGGGGTGAGTCCTGCAGATTATAAAAAAATGTTATCCATTACCGATCGCAAAGAGGCCATAAAAACTGCCGTAGCGCTGGCCAGGGATGAGGACATTATCCTGGTTGCCGGTAAGGGACATGAAACGTATCAGGAGATTAAAGGCGTTAAATATGATTTTGATGACAGAAAAATAGTAGCTGAAATGATTGAATTGATGTCGAACAAAAAATCGGGTCACAAATAAGATGTTTTATTACCTCTTCGAATATTTACATGAAAAATATGACCTGATCGGAGCAGGGGTATTCCAGTACATCTCATTCAGGGCTGGAATGGCGGCATTGCTTTCGCTCATTATCACCATAACGTTTGGAAAAACACTGATCAATTTGCTCCGAAGGAAACAGGTGGGGGAAACAATTCGCAATTTAGGCCTGGAAGGCCAAATGGAAAAGAAAGGCACCCCCACCATGGGCGGAATCATTATCATTATGGCCATTGTACTGCCGACACTTTTTTTCGCCAAACTCGAGAATATTTATGTAATACTGATTTTAGTGGCCACCCTCTGGATGGGACTCATTGGCTTCCTGGATGATTACATCAAGGTATTCAAAAAAAACAAAAAAGGACTGCGCGGCATATTCAAAATCATAGGCCAATTGTCGCTCGGCCTGATCGTTGGCCTTACGCTTTATTATCATACCGATGTGGTGATCAGACAGTTTGAACCTAACCAGCGGATCAATGCCGGTTTGGAAATGTCTGAGATGCATTATAAAGATGTGAAATCCACGAAGACCACCATTCCATTTGTGAAAAACAATGAGCTGGACTATAGCGCACTTACATTTGGTGCCGGTAAGTGGCTGACGATGCCGATCTATATCGGTGTGGTGATTGTGGTGATTATGGCAGTATCCAATGGCGCCAATATCACCGATGGCCTCGATGGTCTGGCAGCAGGCACTTCCGCCATTATCGGACTGACGCTGGCCATTTTGGCCTATTTGTCGGGCAACGTCATTTTCTCGGATTATCTCAATATTATGTATATTCCACGCTCCGGAGAGCTCGTGATTTTCTGTTCGGCATTTGTAGGAGCGTGTATCGGTTTTCTCTGGTATAACGCCTATCCTGCACAGGTATTTATGGGCGATACCGGTAGCCTGTCATTGGGGGCCATCATTGCGGTCCTCGCACTTACCATTAGAAAAGAGTTATTAATCCCCATTCTATGCGGCATATTCCTGATCGAAAATCTGTCAGTGATCGTACAAGTTTCCTATTTTAAATATACCAGGAAGAAATATGGTGAAGGCAGAAGGATGTTGCGGATGTCACCGCTCCATCATCATTATCAGATGAAGAACCTGCACGAAGCTAAAATTGTAACCAGGTTTTGGACAGTAGGCATCTTGCTGGCCATCATGACGCTGGCAACATTAAAGCTGCGATAGAACACACGGATTAATTCAATGATGTACAGATCAAATTTCAGTAAATGAACGATAGAATAGTCATACTTGGTGGAGGAGAGAGCGGTACAGGAGCTGCTTTGCTGGCAAAAGCAAAGGGATATGACGTTTTTCTGTCTGATCACGCCTTCATTCCTAAAAGGCAAAAACAGGTACTGGAAGAACACCAAATTTCATTTGAAGAAGGTAATCATACGCTGGAGGAGATCTATAAAGCCCATGAGGTAGTTAAAAGTCCCGGGATACCGGATCACACCGCCTTAATTCAGAATATCAGGGTCCGCGGGATTCCAGTGATCTCGGAGATTGAGTTTGCAGGTAGATTTACTGGAGCGGACATTATTGGCATTACCGGGACGAACGGCAAAACAACCACCACGTTGCTGACTTATCACTTACTCAAGGAAGCCAACATCAACACAGGTCTTGCCGGCAATGTCGGTTTTAGCCTGGCCAGACAGGTTGCCCAACAGGATTATGATCATTATGTGGTGGAACTGAGCAGTTTTCAACTGGATGGTATGTTCGCCACCCGGCTGCATGCCGGTATATTATTAAATATTACGCCAGATCACCTGAACCGTTATGACGATAAACTGGAAAATTATATTGCATCCAAGTTCAGGATCGTGCAGAATATGACCGATTCGGATGTCTTCATTTACTATGCCGATGACCCGAATATTTTGGAAGGATTGCAAAACCTTCATACGCCAGCACGGCAATTGGGTATTTCTTTGAATGCGGATAAAAATATGGCAGCATATCTGAAAGGGAAGCACCTTTGTTTCCCGGAAGGAATGGAGATATCGAAAATTAATGTGGAGAACATTGCCCTGAAAGGGAGACATAATTGGATCAATGCCATGGCCGCCATTCTGGTTGCCAGGTCAATGAACATTTCCTGGGATACCATCAAAAAATCCCTCAAAACATTCGAAAATGCACCACATCGACTTGAATATATTGCCGACATCAACGGAGTGAAATTTTATAATGATTCCAAGGCGACCAATGTCGATGCGGTATGGTATGCATTGGAGAGTTTTAACCAGCCAATTCTTTGGATTGCCGGTGGCATTGACAAAGGAAATGACTATGATCAGGTCGTTGGTTTGGTTCGTGAAAAGGTCAAATGCCTGATTTCACTGGGTGTCGACAATGAAAAGCTCGACCGGTATTTCAGTGGGAAGATTGCCGACATCGTAAAGACTGACAGCATATTTAAAGCCGTGGAAGTGGCTTTTTCGAGGTCGAAACCAGGGGACGTCGTTTTACTTTCCCCGGCATGTGCCAGTTTTGATCTCTTTAAAAATTATGAAGAGCGTGGTGAACGATTCGTGGAAGCCACGCTGGCATTGAAAAGTAAAATTGAAAACAACCTAATGTTAATGCTATGATAAAAAATTGGGTTGATAAAAATCTGAAAGGTGACCCGGTGATCTGGGCCATTGTGATCATTCTTTCGATCCTGAGTATTTTGGTGGTCTATAGCGCTACCGGTACCCTGGCCTATAAAAATATGGGTGGCGATACCGAACATTACCTGCTCCGACATGGATTCCTGGTGGTTCTTAGCTTAATCGCCATGTGGGCCGCGCACCAGATCGATTATCGCTATTATGCCAAAATTTCGAGGTTTGCCCTCTGGATCTCGGTGCCGCTATTGATATTTTCATGGCAATTCGGGACCAGCCTGAATGATGCATCGCGCTGGATCACCATTCCAATTATTGACAAAACTTTTCAGCCTTCCGACCTGGCTAAACTGGCATTGATCACCCAACTGGCCAGTATGCTGGCGAAAAGACAGCAAACCATCAAGGATTTCAAAGAATCGCTGATACCAATCCTTTTGTGGTGCGGAATGGTTTGCGGGCTCATTGCCATGACGAATATCTCAACGGCGCTGTTGCTCATGGTGACTTGTGGCATTATGCTGTTCATTGGCAGGGTACCCATGAAATATCTCTTTATTTTAACATTTGTGGGCGTTTTGGCCGGTGCAGTAGCGTTTACGGTTGGTCAGCGGGGAGAAACAGCCGTCAGCCGGGTACAGGATTTCTTGAATCCCCATGAAGTGCCTTTTCAGGCAAAACAATCCTACATCGCCATCGCTACCGGTGGTTTGGTTGGTAAAGGCCCTGGCAATAGCGTTCGGCGGAACTTTCTGCCCCATTCCTATTCTGATTTTATCTTTGCCATTATTGTGGAAGAATACGGTATGCTGGGGGCGGGATTTGTATTGCTGCTTTATTTGGGATTACTGTATCGTGGTATGCGGACCGCCATGAAAAGCGAGCGTGCATTCGGGGGCCTGTTGTCCGCCGGTTTAAGCCTGGCGCTGGTGCTCCAGGCCATGGTGAATATTGGTGTGGCCGTAGGCTTGTTGCCCATCACGGGTTTACCATTGCCTTTTGTGAGCATGGGAGGCACGTCCCTCTTATTTACCGGATTTTCTTTAGGAATAATTTTGAGTGTAAGCCGGGGTGAAACCGACATGGAATTCGCGGCCCGGCGATCAAATGAACTTAAACGTGTGGCCAGAGCGGCCTGATAAAAATAATAATTATAGAAAGAAAAACACCATATCGAATCATCATTAGCGGAGGCGGCACCGGTGGCCATATTTATCCGGCCATTGCCATTGCCAATAAGATCAGGGAGATGTATCCTGATACAGCGTTCCTGTTTGTTGGCGCAAGGGGAAAGATGGAAATGGAGAAGGTGCCTGAAGCCGGATATAAAATTGAAGGACTATGGATCAGTGGCTTGCAGCGTAAGTTGACCCTGGAAAACCTGGCATTTCCATTTAAAGTGATCTCCAGTACCCTGAAGGCCCGGCGGATACTGGATCGTTTTAAACCCAATGTGGTGGTTGGTGTAGGAGGATATGCCAGTGGGCCGATGTTGCGTGTGGCAGCCAGCAAAGGTATCCCGACTTTGATCCAGGAACAGAATTCATACGCCGGCCTCACCAATAAATTACTGGGGAAAAGGGTGAAAAAGATCTGTGTGGCTTACGAAAATATGGATCTCTATTTTCCTGCCGATAAAATCGTAATCACCGGAAATCCGGTGCGGAGCGACATCATGGATATCGAGAAAAAAAGGAAAGAAGCCCTAACCTTTTTTAGGCTCAATCCCGATAAGAAAACGGTCTTTGCCGTGGGTGGAAGTCTCGGGGCAAGGACGATCAATAACAGCATGCTGCAGGCAATTTCTGCATTTGCCGCTGCAGGTATTCAGGTGATCTGGCAAATCGGCCGGATTTATTTTAAGGAGTTCACGGAAACACTGAAAGATCATGATAAAACCAGTTTGCGGGTTTATGAATTCCTAAAGGAAATGGATCTCGCCTATGCCGCGGCTGATGTTGTGATCTCACGTGCCGGGGCCCTGGCCATCTCGGAATTATGCATTGCCGGGAAGCCGACCATTTTTGTGCCTTCACCGAATGTTTCTGAGGATCATCAGACCAAGAATGCCATGGCACTGGTGAACAGGAAGGCAGCTAAGATAGTGCCGGACCAGGAAGCGGTGGTGAGGCTGGCAAGGGAGACATTGGATTTATTGAATAACGAACCTTTACAGAAGGAATTAAGACAAAATATACTGAAGCTGGCCAAACCAAAGGCAGCAGAAGAAATCGCTAACGAAGTAATCAAATTGGCAAGTTGACCCTGGATAAGAAACATAGCGTCTATTTTATCGGTATCGGTGGCATTGGAATGAGTGCCCTCGCCAGATGGTTCTTGCTCCAGGGTAAAAAAGTGGCCGGTTACGACCGGACAGAAACGCCGCTGACAAGAAAACTGCAGGCAGAAGGTATAGATGTACACTATCACGATCAAACAGATCTGATACCGGAAAATATACGGAATGACCAGGAAAATACTTTGGTGGTTTTCACACCGGCCATACCAAAAAACCATCAAGAATTTAATTTTCTCCAGTCGAAAGGATTCGAAATACGGAAACGTTCGGAAGTGCTGGGAATGATCACGAGAAATCTGTATACCGTGGCTGTTGCCGGCACGCATGGAAAAACCACGACTTCCTCCATGATCGCGCATATACTCAAAACAGCGGCAAGGGACAGTGTGGCATTCCTGGGTGGCATCGTGCAGGGTTATGAATCCAACCTGATCATTCAGGGTGAGCCTTCAGATAAAACGATCACGGTAGTAGAGGCCGATGAATATGACCGTTCATTTTTGCGGCTTTTCCCGGATATCGCCGTGATCACTTCAGCGGATGCGGACCACCTCGATATTTACCAGGATCACGAATCACTGAAAACTTCATTTCGTGATTTCATTCGCAATATTCATCCCGATGGTATGCTGTATATAAAACATGCCATTGCCAACGAATTGCTGAATCAGTTTACCATGAAGCACCAGACTTATGCCCTGGATTCCGGTGATAACCGGGCTGAAAATGTTCGGGTAGAAGGAGGTTATTTCTGGTTTGACTATGAGAGCAGAGCACAACGGATCCGCGATCTGAAGTTGTCAATTCCGGGATATCATAATATAGAAAACGCCATAGCAGCCATATCGGTGGCGTTGAACCTCGGCATCGATGGGATATCGATCCGCAATGCGCTGGAAAACTTCGGCGGGGTAAAAAGGCGATTCGAATATGTGATCAAGTCAAAAAAATTGGTCTATATCGATGACTATGCCCATCATCCGGCGGAGATCAGCGCTTTTTTGAAATCGGTGAAGGCTTTATATCCAAACAGAAAGGTCACGGCAATTTTCCAACCGCATCTTTTCACCAGAACCCGGGATTTCGCGGATGGTTTTGCCCAAAGCCTTGAAGTGGTTGATGAGATCTGGTTAATGGACATTTATCCGGCACGGGAATTACCATTGCCCGGGGTGACCTCTGAATTGATCCTTGGAAGGATAAATAATCCCAACAAAAGGATGGTCAAAGATCAAGATTTATTGAAGCAGCTTTCCCGGCTTAAAACCGAGGTGCTGCTCACCATTGGAGCCGGTGATATAGACCGTTTTGCAGAACCCATTAAAAAATTAATGACGCAAAGAGAAGATCATGCTTAATCGTCGGGGAAAAAATATCGGCCAATTCATGGGTTTCGCGATCATGGTGTTCGTCATGATCGGTTTTGTGGGCAAAAAATATGACGATGTTTCCTGTCAGTCAATCATGGTGGATATCGATAATCAGAAAGGCAATTATTTCATCAGTGATGCAGAAATCGTTTCAATCATCACAGACAATGGCCGCCGCAGGATTGTTGGAGAGCCGTTTGCCAATCTGGATCTAAAAACACTGGAACAGGAAATAGAACAGGAGAAATTTGTGCAGAATGCAGAAGTATTCCGTGACCTCAAGGGAAATTTAATTGTGAGCATCAATCAAAGTCGCCCAATAGCCCGGATGCTGAGCAAAAAAATGCCGGATCGCTATATCAGTGACCGGGGAGACATCCTGCCGATTTCTAAGCGATATACAGCCAGGGTATTGCTCATCAGGGGGCCATTTGCGGAAGATGCCTCCATGAAGCATTTGTATGACTCTGAACTGGGTAGCGAAATGCTGGATCTACTGAAATACATCGAGCTGGATGATTTCTGGAAGGCTCAGGTTGCCGAATTGTATGTGAGCAGGAATGGTGACATTTCGATGTATACCCAGGTGAGTAAACAGCAAGTAATATTTGGAAAGCCGGAGGATATCGATAAGAAATTCAAAAGGCTTAAAATATTCTACAAACATATTCTTCCGGCCAAAGGCTGGAATACCTATAGTAGAGTAAATGTAAATTTTAAAGATCAAATCGTTTGCGAATAATATTTTTTGATTATGGAAAAAGATAAAATTGTCGTCGGTTTAGACATCGGTACTACTAAGATTTGCGCCATCGTCGGTCGCAAAAATGAGTATGGTAAACTGGAAGTACTTGGTTTGGGTAAGGCCGTCTCTGATGGAGTGATCAGGGGCATAGTCTCCAATATTGACAAAACCATTTTTGCCATCGAACGCGCCATTGAAGAGGCGGAAGCCCAATCCGGTATCAACATCAGAGTGGTTAATGTTGGCATCGCCGGACAACACATCCGTAGTTCAATCCATCATGGAAGCATCACCAGAGATTCCACGGAGGATGAGATCACGGTAGAAGATATTAATCGGCTCACCAATGATATGTATAAAACAGTCATTCCCCCCGGCAGCGAGATCATCCATGTGATGCCTCAGGACTATTATGTTGATTATGATGAAGGCATCAAAGATCCAGTGGGCATGACAGGCGTTAAACTGGAGGCGGATTTTCATGTGATCACCGCACAGACCAATGCCATCAACAACATCAACAAATGTGTGAGGCGAGCAGGTCTGGAGATCGAGAACCTCATTTTGGAGCCCCTTGCATCGAGCATGTCGGTATTGAGTGAAGAGGAGAAAGAGGCTGGTGTTTGTCTTGTGGATGTCGGCGGTGGAACCACAGACCTCGCCATATTCCATGAGAACATCATCCGGCACACAGCGGTGATCCCGCTTGGTGGCAACATCATCACCAATGACATCAAACAAGGTTGTATGGTAATGCAGCACCAGGCCGAATTGCTGAAAACCAAGTTTGGCAAGGCCATCGCCGAAGAAGCCAATCCCAATGAAATAGTTTCCATTCCGGGATTGAGGAACCGCGCCCCAAAGGAAATTTCGATCAAGAATCTGGCACATATCATTGAGGCCAGGATGCAGGAAATTATAGAATTGATCCATGCAGAGGTCATTACATCAGGTTTCGAGAACAAACTGGCCGGTGGTATCGTGATCACCGGCGGTGGTGCACAATTGCAAGGATTGAAACAACTGGTAGAATATATGACTGGGATGGATGCACGGGTAGGTTATCCGAATGAACATTTGGGCAAGAGTAAAATTGAAACGGTGAAATCGCCCATGTATGCCACCGGTGTTGGCTTAGTACTCTCTGGTTTCAGGGCGCTTGACGTCCGTGAAAACCGGTACCTTGAAACAAAAGGTGAGAATTTTTCGCATCGCAGGGAAAAAAGAGATCGCGGTAGTGATATTTTCCGTCGCATCATCGATAAGACCAAAGGTCTGCTGATTGATGATATCGATGGCAAAGAAGACTACTAATCCAGGATAAGCTACTTTAATACGCGAGAATTATAGTTGAATTTCCGGAAACAAAAATAAATTTAGTCATGACTGATAATTCTTATATGTTTGACATTCCGAAACATCACAAATCGATCATCAAAGTGATCGGTGTTGGAGGCGGTGGAAGCAATGCCGTCAATCACATGTTTAACCAGGGCATACGAGATGTCGAGTTTATTGTATGCAATACCGACAGCCAGGCCCTGATGAATAGCCCCATCCCCAACAAGTTACAGATTGGGGCCAACCTCACCCAGGGACTTGGCGCGGGCGCTAATCCTGAAAGGGGTAAAGACGCCGCCCTGGAAAGCCGGGAAGAGATCAGGGATCTCCTCAGTGACGACACCAAAATGGTGTTTATCACGGCAGGTATGGGTGGCGGCACCGGTACGGGCGCTGCACCGGTAATTGCCAAAGTGGCCAGGGAGCTTGATATTCTGACCGTAGGCATTGTGACGGTGCCCTTTTCGTTCGAAGGCAAAAAGAAAATGCAACAGGCTGAACTCGGCATCGCAGAATTGAAAGGTTCCTGTGACACAGTATTGGTGATCCTCAATGATAAATTGCGGGAGATCTATGGCAACCTTTCCATCAGAAACGCATTTGGCCAGGCCGATAACATACTAACCACAGCCGCCAAAGGCATTGCAGAGATCATCACGGTACCGGGTTATGTCAATGTCGATTTCGAAGACGTGAAGACCGTCATGAGCAATTCCGGTTCGGCCGTAATGGGTTCTTCACAAACCGAAGGGGAAAACCGGGCACGCCGGGCAGCGGAAGAAGCACTTGCCTCGCCACTGCTCAACGAAAAGGACATTCATGGTGCCGAGAAAATTTTGTTGTCCATTATTTCGGGAGAAGCAGCCGAATTGCAAATGGACGAATTGACAGAAATAACGGATTATATCCAGGAAATTGCCGGTGATGAAGCTGAGGTGATTTTTGGTCACGGTGTGGATCCTGAACTCAATGAAAGCATACGGGTAACCGTGATTGCCACAGGTTTTGATCATAATATTGAAAATCTGAGACACAGGAATAAACCACGGGTAATTCACCTGGAGTCCAATAAGACGGTGGATCCTAAAAAAGCCGCACAAATGGATATGTTTGAACAGACGGCTTCACAGCGTGTCGAACCATCCGAAGAACAAAAAAGGACCTACATATTCAAGAGACCAGAGCAACACAGCGAGGAAGAAGATGAAAAAATCGGGCAGCATGCCCTGGCGGCCGATGATGAGGACGATTTGTTGAAACAAATAGAAATGGAGCAAAAATCGGAATATGAAAAACCCGAGGATGAAAATATCGATGCCAAAAAATTCTATTTGATGAAACAATCAAAAGAGCGGATTGAGAAATTGAAAACCCTGAAACAAAGTCCGCTCAAGGAAGATGATTACAAGGATAAGTGGGAAACACCGGCATACATTCGCCGGAAAGTTCACCTGCAGGATATTCCGCATTCATCCGATAAAAATATTTCCCGCTACAATCTGAATGACGACAATCAGATACTGGGAAATAATCGGTTTTTACACGACAATGTCGATTAGGAAAGGCTTAAAATCCAGAAACTGACGACTTGTTTTTATGATTGTGATTCAGGAATTATTCGTCAAATGATTTGAAGCGGCAGGCTTACCAATGTTGGGTAATTTTATATTGACCAAAACCAACATGCTGCCATCGTTCAGAATGTCAGTCAACCCGGGGTGGTTCCGGCGCCCCGGGTTTTAATGTTCAACCCACCAGCATTTTAGCATTCCAAAGCAGGAGCGCAAGCCTGACAAGACAAAAGGTGTATGAAGGGTTAGCCCGTGAAAGAATTTCAAATCTATGATTTTCTGTGCATCTTTATTTTCATCCCGGGATAAGAATAGGACATGCATAAACATTGGCTAATCAAACCCGGCAGGCTATGATCTTATTCTCCTCCTTCACCAACAATCAATCCTGGTCCATGAATAATCCTCCTGAATTCAACATTTTGATGAAATCATAAAATAATTTAGTTATTTTAGCCAGTTAACCAGAAAAGTGTCATCACACTGTAGAATGATATAAACTAACCGGTCACCTTATGAAAGCCTTATTCCTTGTTTTCATCTTATTAAATACAACTATTTCCACAACATCAAATTCACCCATTAATCCAGGTATATATCACTGGAAGGAAATCAAAATTGAGGGGAATGCTGCATTTGGGAAAAATACGATTTTTGAAGGGAGTACCCGGGATCTTAAATATTTGAATGTTTCCGGTTACCGATTGAGATCGGGAACTACCCAGGACCAAAATGACTTTGCTGAGCACCTGGAACACTTGGTGATCGTGAAAGAAGGCAGGCTGACGGTCAAGACCCCGAATGGTGAAAAGACCCTGGTGCCGGGCAGCATTGCTATGATTATGCCGGGAGATGAATTTTCCCTGACGAATCCGGAAAAAATGGATGCCGGCTACTATGTATTTAGCTATGATTCCAAAGCACCGGTCAATGAAGCAAGAGGCAAGGAAGCCGGAGGTTCCTTTATGGTCGATTGGAATGACCTCACCTTCAAGGAACATGATAAAGGTGGTGTACGCCAATATTTCAGGCGTTCGACCGCCATGTGTGATTACTACGACATGCACGTTACCACCCTCAATGCCGGATTAAAAAGCCATCCGCCTCATACCCATAGGGCGGCAGAGATCATCCTGATGATAGAAGGAGATACCCAAATGCAAATTGGAGATAATTTTTATAAAGGTTCGACGGGTGATGTGTATTTTGTGACTTCCGAAATTCCTCATGGCATTGAAAATACCGGCTCAAAACCAGCCATGTACTTTGCCATACAATGGCAGTAGAGTAGTAAACGGGCTGGGATTAGGCAGGCATTTTGGTGCAGCCTGTTTATTCTTTCAATCGTATGTTGATGGTATCATTGTCCGTCTCCTGGGCTATTTTGTTGCCCTTTCTGTCTTTTTTTTAATTTTCGTCTGCGCAGGATCACATAAGCCACAACCAGCACCACAGGCAATACAATATACAAGATAATATCAGAAGCAGAGGTGAAATCGATCGGCGAATTATTACCCGGATGCGGGACGCCCTGTGGCATTTGAGCAAATGCATCTGATCCATTCAGCATTAAGAACAGCAAGAATAGGTGATGAATGGTTTTCGGTAAAATAGAAAGAATCCTGGTTTTCATAAATCATTTATGTTATACTCTATATACAGTAACGTGAGGCTGTCAAAAACGATATCCCGGATGAAATTGCCACCTTCACATTGTCGGCTAACTTTTCGCTCAGCTAAGCCAACATGATGGTTCTGATTTTGTAAATCAATTTCCGGATTAATAGGCCTCAGGACCAACGAATGGCAATGGAGTGCAGGTCATCATACATTATGAAAGATCAAATATAACCAAACATTCTGAAGATTTTTTTGAAGCAGAAAAAGCCAAAGCAAAGCTTTAAACTGTACGTATCAAAAATATCGATGCCTTCTGCGTTGGTGTTGAAATCATTGATTTGATGGCGGGATTCATACTGTCCGGTCAAAATGCTGGCCCGGCTCGCACAACATATGGAAGTGGTGACGTATCCATTTAGGAATAAAACACCTTCCGTGGCCGGTTTGTCCATGTTCGGCGTTTTGATGACAGGATTGCCCATGGCGCCCATAGCATCCCAGCGTTGGTCATCTGTCAACAGGAAAATGATATTGGGCTTTTTCCCGTCTGGATTTTCTTGCGCCCTGATGTTCGAAAAGGTCAATGTTATTAATCCCAGGGCGAACAGGATTTGGTTCCTTTGATACTTCATTTTAATTGCACTATGTATTTAAGGTTTAGGTTTAAAATTTGAAACGGACCATCGCTGTGGCCATGGCAAATCACATTGGTCCACCATGATCCTATCAGTCTCTTTGTTTTCTATTCCCCGGGAGGAACAATCTTGATGTTTAGTTTTGTCAAATGCGCCAACAATTCTTCCCGCAACTGCTGGATTATTCGGGCATATTTCGAATCATTGACCATGTTGCATGTTTCACCGGGATCAACCTGCAAGTCAGAGAAGACTTCCCGGGTTCTGTTGCCATCCTTGTCATCCAGTTCGTATTTGTACCGCCCGGTATGTATCAGGTACCCCAACTGGTTTTCTATGAAAATGTGGTCACGCCAACCGGGCGTTTTCCCATCGTTCAGCAATATGGCAATAGACCTCCCCTCAAGTCCAGGGGGAGGGTCAATGCCCGCCATGTCGCAAAGGGTTGGTAAAATATCCAGCCCGTTGCTAACCAGGTGCACGCTGTCCACCCGGCCTTTTTCTTTTAGCCAGGGACAGGAAATAATAAAGGGGACCCGTGCCGCTTCCTCATAAAAAAATGTCTTGTGCTCCAACTTGTGCGATGCATCGTTGTCGCCATGATCGGCGGTGAACACAACAATGGTATTATCCCTTAACCCTGATTTATCCAGCGCGGTCAAAACTTTTCCGATCAATGAATCGACCTTTTCAGTAAGCCTGGCGTAGGCCCAGCGGTGCAGTCGCCAGTCTTCATCCGTCCAGTTATCCCGCACTGCCTTCCGGAAGCCCCTCAAAGTGATTAGGCTGTCCACAATGTACGGTTCCACGAACATGGGTTGGTGGTTGGCTGGCAGTGGCGGACAATATTTATCATAAAACTCTTTTTTGGTAACGCCGTCCGGCATTTTCAAGGCATCGAACAAGTCGGGGGGCGTATGTTTTGCCAGGCCACTTTCTGGCCACCCAAACCGAATAGCATCGTAGCAGATGTCGTGTGGGTTTATAAAAGAAACGAACAGCAAAAACGGCTTGTCGGTGGGTTTGCGGCTCAACAAGAACTGCGAGGCATCCAGGGCCAGTGTGTCGCGCTCGTTCTTTGTGATGACACTGTACCCCCAAGGTGCGGCATTCCAAATTTGCATCGGCAAATGCACTTTCCCTCCAAAATAGGTGTCGTATCCAGCATGGCGAAAGACATTTCCCAATGACCTGGAATACAAGCTTTCAACCTTTGTCTGGTTTTCACTGTTAACCGGCCTGTCGTTTTCCCGTATCCCAGCAAAGGATGGGAACATGCCCGTTTGTATCGAAAACCGGGAAGGAAGACACACCGGATTGGTGACGTAGGCCTTCTCAAACCGGACGCCTGCCGAGGCAAGCCCGTCGAGCGCCGGGGTGTGCAGCCATTTGTTGCCCGCACATGAAAGCATCGTCGCGCTTTGTTGGTCGGTCATGATGACCAGTATATTTGGCCGGTCAGGTTTTGAAGCGGTTCTCGACTGACTGTCCGTTGTACCTTGCCCATGCGCAAATCCAACAGCAAAAAACAATACCAATATTATCAGTGGGAATCCTTTGGTTTTCATTGGGTCAAATAATAGGTTTATTTTCACAAATGCCATGCGCCATTGGAAAAATAAGGCACGGTGCCTGTAGAATCCAGTTTGGGATAACCAAATTCCTTCACATAATCAGGTCCCGACAGGAATCGGTCATTCGCAACTTTCAAGTGTTGCTCCAGTACATTGTCAAGCCGGGCCTGCAAACCGAAATAATCCGCATTGCCTATCAGGTTGTCCATTTGATAGGGATCACTTTGGTCATCAAACAAAAGCCAGGGGCCGCTTAGGTCCCGGACATAAGTATAATGCGGTGTACGGATTCCCCGGAATTCCTTTCCCCCATTGGCCCTGGTCCATTGGCCAAATGGCTGGATGCAGGAGATGACGGCTGCAGTATCTTTGGGGTCTTTCTCCTTTCCACGTAAATATCCGCTAAAATCCAGGCCATCAACAGCACTCGGTATCTTCACTCCACAAAGCCCCAGCAGCGTAGGCATGATATCCTGGGAATTGATCATGGCATTATAAGTTCCACTTTTGATCCCATTTTTACCACTGTAATGAAACAGCATTGGCACCCGGATGGATTCGTCATACGGCCGTTGTTTTTTGTATTGCCCATGAGACCCCAGCATGTCTCCATGGTCCGAGGTAAATAAAATGACGGTATTGTCCAGGATCTTCTCATCCTTTAATTCCTGAACGATTTCCCCGACCATGTCGTCCAAAGCCGACATGTGTGCATAGTAACCGGCCAAATCGTAACGGACTCTGTCTTTCATACTGTCAGGTACATTGGGCCGCAATGCGATCTTGGCGGAGTCATACATAGCTTTGTATTGCTCCGGCGCCGTGTGGTAAGGAGCATGAGGCGTACCCCAAGACAACATCAGAAAAAAGGGGCCGCCATTATGGGCATGGTCTTTAATATACTTTTTGGCATCCTGTGCCTCTGCAATGGCGTCATAACCTTGCCAGTAGTGCCGTGTGGTATCGCCATCGAAATAGTAAACCGAATGGTTGTAATTGTGGTCGCAGTCTACAGCTTTCCAGTATTGAAAACCCTGTCTGCGGGGACCGGGGGGTGTGTAGCTCAACCTATACTGTCCATCCAGGTGCCATTTGCCAATCAACCCGGTCTGGTAACCGTTTTGGCCAAGGATTTCCGCTATGGTGAGCGCGGTAGTATCGAGCAGAACGTCGTTCATGAACACGCCATTGGTGAGTGGGCGCTGACCGGTCATCAACGAGGCCCGGAAAGGCGTGCACACTGGTAAGCCAGATACGGCAAATTGAAAGTTTGCACTGATATCAGCAAACCGGTCAATATTCGGGGTTTTGACACCATAGTTTCCCGCGTACCCAAGAGAATAAGCTCGCCATTGATCTGCCAGCAGGATCAAAACATTCGGTTTTTTGTACGTCTGTTGACTATTACATGAAATCGATAAATAAAGGAAATTTATGACAATCAATGTCTTAAACATAAGCTGTTTCATGTTCAATTATAATTAAATTTCCTATAAATATTTTTTCAATGCTCAATTCGAATTGAGTCTGATTTTATTCTTCTGAAACAGATATTCATATGAAGTAGAAACTTGGTATCAATTGCTAGCGATAAAAGGCCAGGCGGGGTCTTCGGTATGTGCCTTTTTCAGGATGTCCTCCATCTGCGCAACAACGTCCGGATGTTGTGCTGCCACATTGTGCTCTTCTCCGATATCTTCGGAAAGGTCGTAAAGTTCAAGGGACGCGTCCGGATGCTGGATCACATTATATTTGACGGCTTTCCATTTTCCTTTCCTGGCAGCCACCCTGCCTCCTTTTTCATGAAATTCCCAATAAAGATAGTCGTGCTGCTGTTGTCCTTGTTCGGCAAGCAACGTGGGCAAAAAGGAAATCCCGTCGATGTTGTTGGGCGGCTTCACGCCTGCCAGGTCACAGAGGGTCGGCATTACGTCCCAGAAAGCAGAGATTAGGTCAGTCTTGCTGCCGGCCTTTATCTTGCCCGGCCAACTGGCGATCATGGGTTCACGGATGCCCCCTTCGTACAAATCGCGCTTGTAGCCTTTTAGTGGACCGTTGCTGTCGAAGTAATCGGGGTCTGCCCCGCCCTCCAGGTGAGGGCCGTTGTCGGAGGTGAAAATGATGAGCGTATTGTCCTGGATCCTCAGTGCTTTTACTTTGTCCATGATTTCGCCCACCTGGTCGTCCAGCACTTTCACCATGGCCGCAAAAGCCGCATGGGGGTAAGGTTGGGAGGCATAACCTCCTGTTTTGTAACGCGGGTTATCGATGTCATCCACACCATGGTAGGGTTTTTCGGGGCCATAAATACTTTGGAAGCCGAAGTTTTTTTCGGGCTGGCCGGGCTCCTCAAATTGCTCCATGTATTTTTCCGGTGCGGCCAATTCGGCATGGGGAAGCGTGGTGGGTACATACAGGAAGAACGTGGTGTCCTTGTTTTGTTCCAAAAATTTCATGGCCTGCTCTTGGATCAGGTTAGGCGCATAGGCGCCTTTTTTCTCTCCCGAGTTTTCGTCCAACATCACCTTTTCCCTATTATGCCACAAAAAATAGGGGTAATAATTGTGTGCCAGTGTTTGGCTGTTGAAACCAAAGAATTCATCGATCCCCTGGTTGATGGGGTCGCCAGTGGAACCCGGGTATCCCAAGCCCCATTTGCCAAAGCAGCCCGTTACGTATCCTGCCTTTTTCAGAAGTTCGGGAAGTATCACGGCGGAATCGGGCAATGGAAACTGGCCTCCGTGCATGCCGCGGTTGCCCCGCACAAACGTATGGCCGGTGTGCAGCCCGGTCATGAGGCTGGAACGGGACGGGGCGCAAACAGCTGTGCCGGCATAGTGCTGTGTAAAAAGCATCCCTTCAGCAGCAAGCCGGTCGATGTTGGGGGTTTTGAACTTTTGCTGGCCATAGCAACTTGGATCGCCATATCCCAGATCGTCGGCCAGGATGTAGATGATGTTGGGCTTTCGCGCAGTTTGTTCGGCAACTTTGCGTTCGTTGTTGCACGCCATGCATACGATGAGCAGAAATGAGAGTATAGTGGTCGTTTTGTTCATGATCAAAAATGGTTTGTCTGCAATATATAAACCCCCTGGGTATTTGGCATATTTTCAATGTTAGGAAAAACGCAGGCTGTCAATGCAGAAATTTATCGGTACAGGCCGGTGTCACCTTTTTCCCAAAGCGGCATCAACTGTTGTACGGTTTCCGGCTTATCGCCTGCCACGTTGCTGTTTTCATTAGGGTCTTTGTTCTGGTCATACAATTCGGTTACCGGTTGTGCGTCCCTGAAATACTTGGTCAGCCGGTAGTTTGGTGTACGCATGGAAATGCCGTTCCGGTAA
The DNA here is from genome assembly GCA_963711495.1 of uncultured Cytophagales bacterium. Lineage (GTDB taxonomy): Bacteria > Bacteroidota > Bacteroidia > Cytophagales > Cyclobacteriaceae > CAVQEK01. The sequence goes on along the minus strand of CAVQEK010000013.1, from coordinate 966,417 downwards.
TATCCATAAGCCACGTCCTGCCATTGGACAGTGTTTGGTTTTTCCAATAGCGGCACGAGGCTTGCGCCATCCGTTTTGTGCGGCATCTCCAACCCGCAAAGCTCCACCACTGTGGGGTAGATGTCGATAGTGCTCACGATGTGGCCACAAGTTTCCCCACCATTTCCCTGGATTTTTGGTGCTTTTATGATCAGCACGTTGTGCAGAGCCCTTTCAAAGATGGTGTGCTTGCCCCATTCGCGGTGGTCTCCCAACTGCCAGCCATGGTCGCTCCACAACACGATGACGGTGTTGTCCTGGATGCCGAGCCGCTGCACTTCGTCCAACACCTTGCCCACTTGGGCATCCACATAGCTGACGGCCGCATAGTACGCGTGCCTCAGTTTCCTGGAATATTCATCAGAAAGCGGTTTGGACAAAACGGCCCTTTCGTCGCCATCGAGATACCCGTTGAACTCCCCGTTGTCCATTAGGCTGGCGATGTTGACGTTTTCTGGGATGTCCGGCGATGGCGTCAGCGGGATACTGACCGCGTCGTACACGTCCCAGTATTTTTTTGGGGAGGTAAAAGGCAGGTGGGGCTTGAAAAAGCCCACGCCGAGAAAGAACGGCTGCTTTTTTTGCGCCAACTCGCCGAGCTTCTTTACCGCCAGTTGGGCGGTCAGCCCGTCGACGTAGCCCGTGTCGCTCACGTCGGCCATTTCATAGGGTTTCACGTGCCGTTGCAGGCTTTGCCTGTTTTCTCCGCTGGCATAACCAAAAAAGGCGTTCCATCCAGTACCCCATTTGCCATGGTTGAAATCCAGTTCGTCCCAACTGTAGGGCAATTCCCGTTTGTCGGACACCGGGTCTTCGTAGCCGTAAACATAACCGTCTACGTAATGGCTGATCTTGCCTATGCCCACAGTATAATATCCGTTCCGGCGCAGGTGGTCTATGAAGGTTTCTGGTTCGTCGGTTTTCGGATTGTCCGAGATCAATATCCGGCTGGCTTCGTTGCTGAGGGCCGCTTTACTTGTAGGCAACATCCCGGTCAACATGCTGTACCGCGATGCCCCACAGGTAGGCACCTGGGCATACGCGTTGGTAAACACGCACCCCTGGCTGGCCAGTTTATCAATATTTGGCGATTTTATCAGGGTGTTTCCATAGCACCCCAGGTCTGGACGCAGGTCGTCCACGCAGATAAAAAGGACATTGGGGTGCTCTGAAACATTCTGTGAATACCCATTAATATATAGTAAAAGAAGAAAAATGATGTTGGTGACTTTTAGTGTCTTCATAACCATAAATTATAGACATAATGGTTTTCATTCCCAAAAAGGCAATCTCCTTTAATTGAGCAAAAGAACAGGCATGGAGTGAATTTTACCACCCCATACCTAAAACCCTTAATTAATAGCCCGGATTCTGAAGGAAGTCACCAGGATTAGATACCCTGTCAATCTGAGTCTGCGGAATCGGTCTGACAAGATGGAATTCCTGAATATTAGGAGCTGCATCTTTGTTATACATTCTGACACGTGAAAGAAGGGTCCCGGTTCTTTTCAGGTCATACCATCTGAAGCCTTCACCGTCTAATTCTTTTGCTCTTTCTTCCAGGATAAAATCGAGGTTGATATCCGAAGCAGTGACATTCATTTCTGCTTCCTTCCCGGGTTTAACGGCCCTGGCCCTTAATTCATTTATATATTGGGCCGCTTCGTCATTGTTATCCTGGTTCATTGCTGCTTCAGCCACTATAAGGTACATTTCCGCAAGTCTTATTACATAATAATCCCTGCTTCCATCGGTGGCGTTGACGTCAGCTCTCAGATTATCGTAGAATTTCTTAAAGAGGCAGGGCCAGAGTCTCCTGCTGTCTCCCCCAATTTGAAGTTTGTCAGTTATGTTTGTCACATCCTGCCCGTTATAGTCTATATACCAATAAGGAGCACTGTTTTGAACAGCATCGTCAACAGGATGCAGGACTATTTTAATTGCAGTATCCCCCGGCATTACGGTTTGTCCATTTATCACTCCTTGCGTATTTGCTAACCACACGGTTTTAAAAGATGCATCAAATCTGGCATCTGCTGAAGGATCCCACATATCCAGAGAATAATTTGTAGGCATAATTCTTTGAAATGGTCTTCCATTCTCTATGTCCCTGATCATTGCAGGATTTCTGGTATAGTCCCAGTTGAAATAAAGAAAGCTTGAGTTACCGGCTCCATTGACAAGAGGATCGGTGCTGTATTGGACAGACCAGACCTCTTCAGCATTATTTTTGTTTTTTATATCCCATAGCTGATCGAGGGGTACCAGCGAATAATTATAATTATTAATTACATTTTTTGCATGGGTTTCAGCTTCCGTCCAGTTGCCAAGTGTAAGTTGAACCCTTGCAAGCAAAGCTTCTGCTGCTCCTTTATTTGCCCTTCCGTAATCAACAGTAGTTTTAGAGGGATCAGGTAAGTTGGCAACTGCATATTCAAGGTCAGGTATTATCCCGTCGGAGTATATGGTAGCGGCCGGTGTATGATAAGCTTCAGTAACGACTCCCGAACTTTCCTCGAGTGTAAAATGCACATCCCCCCATTGCTGCACCAATATGAAATAATAATGGGCTCTCAGGAAACGTGCTTCACCTATTATAACCGCTTTTTCGGCATCTGACATATCACTTACATTCGGTGTTCTGTTTATAATGCTATTGCACTGGTTAATACCTTTATAGAAGGAATCCCATATTGCTGAAAAGAAAGAGTTGGTTGCTTTTAGATTCTCGTCATAATTATTAAAAGAAGGATTATTGACGTTTCCACCAAATCCGTTGGTATTAATGTCTGTCCCTGCTTCAGTAAGAAAGAAAGTTCCTTCTCTTCCGTAATAATCCCTTAAAGGAGGATAACATGCTTTCAGTCCGTCTCTGATGCCAGCAGCGGTCGAATAGTAACTGTCTGCAGTTGCAAGACTGACAGGATCTTCTATAAGTAAATCGTTACAAGCATTTGTGAGGAACAAAATCCCGATCAGGCTTAATTGTATTGTAATTTTTAATATCTCTTTTATATACGTTTTCATATTTCCCGGTATTTAAAATTTCAGATTGACTCCAATAATATAAGTGGCTGACGATAGCGCACTTCCTGTTTCAGGATCTACCACTTTGAACTTTGACCAAGTTATAGCATTAGTGGCTGATAAATAGACTCTTAAAGATGAGATAGCGTTTGTATTTATCAGGTTTTTTGCAAAATCATAACCGAGGTTGATGTTTTTGATCTTGACAAAAGATCCGTCAAAATAATTAAGGGCCGATGAATAAATGATCTGTTTTCCCTGAAGAGGTTCAGGATACTCGTTACTTGGATTTTCAGGAGTCCAGTAATCAAAATTGAGCGCTGCACGTCTACCTTCCCAGTTATTTCCTGACAGATCGTAAAATGAAGATTTCAGCATCTGGCCCTGTCTGGTATAAATTTGAATGGAAAAATCAAATCCTTTATAGGCTAACCTGTTTGTCAATCCGCCTGACCATTCTGGATTTGTGGACCCAAGAACTGCTCGGTCGTCAGAATTGATCTGTCCGTCAGGTTGTTTTGTCAGAAAGCCATTTGCATCCCTTCCGTTCACATCCTTTATTTTTATCTGGCCGGGAGCCTGCCCTGCGGCATCTGCTTCCGTGGCTTCAGAAGACTGCCAGATGCCATTGAATGCGTAATCATAAAATGAATGAATAGGCTGACCTATAAACCAGCTATTCCCAACATCATCTGATGTGCCATTGAATAATTTGGTTATTTCCTCTTTATCGGAGAAAAGATTCATGTCCACGTCCCATTTAAGTTCGGAAGAAGTCGGTAAAACATGGGCAGAGAGCGTAAGTTCCCATCCGCGGTTCCTTGTGGAACCAATGTTTTGCACTACATTGTCATAACCTGAAGTACTTGGCAATAACCTTTGGAGAAGCAGATCATCGGTGTTTGTTTCATATACTTCCAGTGTTCCTGATATCCTGTCATTCAGGAGCCCAAAGTCAACTCCAATATTAAGGGTCTTCGAGATTTCCCAGCTTAATGATGGATTGGCAATCCCGTTCAACTGGTAACCATAGGCGGAATTTCCGCCAAAGTTATATGCAGATCTTATGAGTCCGCCCTGTGTCTGATAAGGACTTATTGCGGTATTGCCGACAGAACCATATCCGGCCCTTAATTTCAGGAATGAAATGGCCTGAACCCCGGTCATGAAGTTTTCCTGGGATATGATCCATGCAATAGATGCTGCCGGGAAGAAAGCCCACTTGTTGCCGTTTGCCAGTCTTGACGATCCGTCAGCTCTTGCAGAGGCTGTCAGTAAATATTTATTATTGAATTTGTAATTTAGTCTTCCCATATATGACAATAAACCCCATTCAGTCAGTGAGCTGCCTATCCCGGTTATCGTTTCAGCAGATCCTAAATCATGAAAAGTTGATTTGGTGATTGGAATACCCCTTGCTGAGAGAGAGGAGCTATCAGTGGAATTATATTGCGAACTGAAAAGACCCACCAGGTTAATACTGTGTTTCCCTATCGTTTTGTCATAAGTCAGTATATTTTCAAGTGTATAGGAAAAGACATTGCCGTTCCGCACTGAACCGACAGGAGAAGAACCGGTATAGTCGCCTGTGAATGTACCTCTGCGGCTGTAAAGAATATCTGTTCCGAAATTAAGCCTGTATTTCAGAGAAGGGTTGATTTGGTATTCTCCAAATAAATTTGAGAAAAGACGGAATCCTTTAGTCTCGTCAACATATTGATTAGGAGCGAAATTTACCAGGGGTGATGCAACAAGTGATTCTTCAGGGTTGGGATATGCAACGATATTTCCTTCCGAGTCATACGCCTGGGTAATAGGCACATACCTGATTGCATCGAGTGTGGGATCACTCATGCTATTCCGTAAATCCTGGGATGCTGTCAGGCTTAATCCTATCTTAAGTTTCGTGGTTAATGTTGCATCAAGATTTGCTCTTAGTGAATACCTGTTATAATCTGTTTTCTTTATCAGGCCTTCCTCATTATAATAATTGCCGGAAAGATAATAGTTAAACTTTTCACCACCCCCGCTTGCCGAGAGCTGGTATTCGGTCTGGGCTCCATTTCTGTATATCTGGTCCGGATAATTGGTCTCAATACCATTTATGAAATTATCATTAAGTGTCCCTAATAAAACCTGGTCATGAGAATTATCTGTTTTACTATAGCCATACGCTACTCTTTTATATTCAACAAATTGCTCACCATTCATGGTATTGAAATCTGCCGTCTGCTTTTTAAGTCCATAGTAAGCGTTAAAGCCGATCTGAGCTTTACCTTTTTCACCGCGTTTGGTCGTAATCAGAATGACGCCATTGGCCCCTCTGGACCCGTAAATAGCAACAGAACTTGCGTCTTTCAGTACCTCAATGGATTCGATATCCCCGGGGTTGAAATCGTTGATGCCCTGGTCGGTCGGAATGCCGTCAACGACATAAAGAGGATTGTTGCCGGCAGTTATGGAACGATTGCCCCTGATACGAATAGTCTGAGCTGAACCGGGAGTGCCATCACTTTCAACAATATCAACGCCTGCTAATTGACCCTGAGCTTGTTGAAGAACGTTTGAGGCTTGTACTTTATTTAAATCCGTTTCTGAAACTGAAGAAATTGCACCGGTCAAATCACTCTTTTTCATGGTGCCGTATCCAATAACCACCACTTCATTCATTGATGTTATATCAGGTATAAGGGTAATATCAATTACTGATCTATTTTCAACTGGCACTTCCTCTTTCTGATACCCCACAGAACTGAAAACCAGGACAGACTCTTTAGACGGCACCTCAATTTTATAATCTCCATTTACATCGGTAACTGTTCCTTGGCTCGTACCTTTCACGATAACATTCACTCCGGGAAGGCCTTCTTGATCCTCTGAAGAAATGACCTTCCCCGTAACAGTGATTGCCTGATATATTTCTTCCGGTACAATGTTGTTGATCTTCTCCTCATTTTTACCGATATAAATAGACTGGTTGATCTGCCGGAATTTGAGATCCGTTTCTTTTGCAACACCAACCAAGGCATCGTAGACCGAAACATCCAGATTTGTTAGCTCCAACCGCTTATTGAACTGGATGTCTTTGTCGACATAAATAAACCGGAAAGTTGTTTGAGATTCGATGTCCCTAATAAGGGATTTAACGGATAGATGATCGTCACTCAAACGAATGGACACTTCCTTGATGCTTTTTACCTGGGCTGAAGTGTTTTCTGCAAAAAGTGCAGTGAATATTAGACACTGAATAATGAGACCTGTAATACTATATTTGGACACAGCAATGAATAGGTCAAGTAGTTTTAATTTCATAACTTTGAGTGTTTTAGTTAATAAATCTTTAACTGAACATGTTTTTGGCTATGAAAAATTTGGCGATGGATCATAGCCATTATTAAATCATTACTAAGTGGGCTGGTTACGGCCCATTTTTTTGTATCATAATTTTAGTATTTAGTTTTTGATCATTTTCACATGATGACTGTCCATCGTATAGCGACAATTCAACGAAAAACACAACCCATTCATAATACTTCTGAGATTTTCATTGTTAAATGTCCCGGTGATCTTTAAATTCGAAGGCAACCCGGGATCGATTTCCATGTCAATGCCATACCAGCGTTCAAGTAAATTTGACACATCATTAATCCCGGCAGAATTAAATTTGATGACGCCTTCTTTCCATCCCAATACAGTCTCAGAATCGTAAGTTCCTTTACTGATCTCCCCATTTGACAGGTTGCATTCAGCCATTTCCCCAGGTTTTAATTTGATAAATACTTCTCCTCTGGAGATTTTAACCTTACCGGTTACCAGGGCGATATCTACTTTATCATTATTTGCAGTTATATTAAATGACGTGCCAAGCGCAGTGGTAATATAGGAACCTGTCTTTACCCTGAATGGCTTTTCAGCATCACGGGCTACTTCGAAAAAACCCTCCCCTTTGAGTTCTACTGTACGATCTTTTGTATTTTGAAATGATCCCGGATAGATAAGTTCGGAACCCGAATTAAGCATAACCTTAGTTCCATCACTTAAATAAAAGGTCCGTTTTTTGCCAAATTCAACCGACTTGTTCAGTATTATTGATTCTGATACCACAGAGTCCGTTGGATTTTTCCCGATATTGATGGCTACGAAAAGTATTGAACTAATAAATATCAAAAATATGGCAGCAATTTTAGCCAGATACATGATATCAAAATGCCTGCTAACTGGATTTCCATCTTCTGAACTTAAACCGATGCCCGTGAAGAAATTTTCCTTGCTAATGATCTTTTCATGCACGCCATCCAGAATTTCCCTAAGCTGCGATGGTTCATTTTCTTTTTCAGTAAGTTGGTAAGCTGACCATGTTGTATCAATTAATTTCGCCAATTCTTCATCAAGCTGGTCATTCATTTTCAACAGGCGCAAAATATGAATATCTTCCTCCGTATATGACCCCTCTAACATCCTTTTAACCAGTGTTTCATTTATTTTCATGCCAATCACTTATACTATTAGTACAATCTTCCTCCGGTTCACACCTAGTGACTGATGAAAAAAATTTATGTTCTTGAGATTATTGAGTCCGGGAAGACTTCGTAAGGAAGGATAAAGGACTACTGGCTTTGCTTGATCCCTCCTTTCAGTTGTTTTAAGGCCTGATGGATGTGTTCTTCCACCGTTCTCTTTGAAATATTCAATTTTTGTGCGATTTCGCTGTTTTTTAGCCCTTCACTTCTGCTCAACATAAAGATTTGCCGTTGTCTGGGAGGCAGTTGCTCCAATTGCTTATTTACTTCGTCATCAAGTTCACGAAATATGATGTAATCTTCTGTTTGGTTCCGTGACCTATCCAAGGTATCTAAAAAATATTTTTTTGCCTCTGCATCTCTCAGGCGTGATTTCACCATGTTGATCAGGAGGTTTTTGGTTGACTGTAATAAGTATGATTGGAAAGACAAATTTTCATTGATCATGAGTCTTTTTTCCCATATGGTAAAAAAAATATCCTGAACAACATCTTTTGCAATTTCAGAATCAGAGATAAATAATCTGGCCATGTACCTCACTTTTCCAGCGTACTTAAAGAAAAGCTTATTGAAGGCCTCCACGTTCCCATTTTTCATTTTTATCACCAACTCTTTGTCTGATTCCCGGGTCATTTTACACCTCTGCTTTAACTGAACAATCAGTTGAATACCATATAAAACTGCATTAATAGAAATGAAAAGCAAAGACCTCCATAAATTTTCGCAGTGAACGAATATCGGAAAAATCTGTCTCAGGAAATTACAAATTTGAATTATGAAAAGGAAATTAATATTCTTTAAATTAAACCGGCCCGAAATTCATTCGTGGCCTGAATACTATTAAAAGGTTTTGGTGCTGTGATCTTTTAATCATCAAACTTCGCGGTTAATCCTTCTCCAATCTTTGAACTATCTGCCAGAGGATTTTCCGGTCCATTCTACCTGTTGCAACGACGATCGAAGGGTAACTTCAACATTGAGCTTCCCTTTAATTTGAAAAAACGGGAAATAGATCCTTCCAATCCCAGTAATTCAGGAAACAACACCAATCAATTTGAATGAATACTTCAACCCTAATTGAAACTGTGAGTTTAAATGAATATCGACAGCATTGAACTGAAAGCAAAACACTCGAATACAACTAACCAGCCTAACCAACTGACATAATAAAAGAAAATTCCCATGTTCACAGCATCTGATACCGGCCCGGAGATAAAAGGTAATAAAGTGCGATTTCGTATCTGCTTGCCAAGCATAGAAAATGATCATGGCTTTTCTGTGAAGGTCTATGTTATCAACAAGCAGGGTCAATTCGATATCAAGGTTTCTGCAAATGTTTATACGCTTGTGCAAGAATCTGCCGATCCTGCCGAAGATAACCATTGGGGTGATATTGCCAAGACCAGATGGCATAGCGAATACATTCCTTTTTTACCAGGTACATATCTATATCGGTTTGAAATCAGTGGGCCATCCAGCGACAACCAACAACAGGTCCGCAGTCTTTATTTTGGAGATCCTTGCGCACGGGAAACAGATGCCGGGATATTTTCCGTATTCCATGTGCCTAACGATACCCTTTTTACCTGGAACGATGACAATTATAAAGTACCCGCTTTGAATGATCTTATTGTCTATGAACTTAATGTTGCGGAGTTTAGTGGTACTTTCGCGGGTGTTGCCGATCGAATTCCCTATTTGGCTGGATTAGGGGTTAATGCTATAGAACTGATGCCGGTCAATAGCATTGCCGAGCCAAACCGTTGGGGATACATGCCCATCTTTTACTTTGCTCCTGAAGAACGTTTTGGCGGATCAAAAGGACTACGGCAACTCATCAAGGCGTGTCATGCAGCCAATATAGCTGTGATACTCGACATGGTGTATGCCCACACTGACCGCATGTTCCCCTACCAGATTGGTTATGAACGGTTTTTCCACCTGTGGCAGGATGATCATTATACTGATGAGTCAGGAATGCATCGTGCTCCAAACCCACTGGTAAGCGCCTACGATGAATTTGGTAAAAAAAACGATTGGCGCATGGCATCATCTCAGGAATTCTTTGCTGCCGTCAATGCTTTCTGGCTGGATGAATACCACGTTGATGGTTTCCGGTATGACCATGTCAATGGTTATCTCGATCGTAAGCCCATCACCAGGGATGGGGCGATTAACTGGTACAGTCAGGAAAACAGACCCACTTTTAACTCCCTTCGGGAACTGACAAATTCAACGTATGCTGAATCAAAAAAATATTCACGCTTCCTGCAAGTTGCCAATGGAACTTCAACGATCATTCAAATTGCTGAAGACCTGGGTGAGAGTGCCTACCAATTATCACCTGTTTCGGAAAGTGCTGTAAATGGAAACTGGGAAAAACGACTGGCCATTATTGCCCAGGATATGGCTGCGTATAATAACCTGTCTCCTGATTTAGGAAATGAACTTATTCTGTCCGATGAACGCTTCGACAGACAAGGTTATACAGGGCTAAAAAACATCGGAGCAGACACCATATCAGCGCTTCCCGTACAGTATATCGAATCCCATGATGAAAACCGGCTATTCTATTTGATACAACATGGTGACAGAACCACCGATTCCGGGGGATACGAATATCGAAATGGACTTGATGGTCAAGCCTGGTGGAAATTACAGCCGTATGCTATCGCACTGCTAACCAGTGTTGGCATCCCCATGTTGTGGGCAGGTCAGGAATTTGCAGAGAACACCGGCCTGGCAACGGGAGGTATGGTGCGTGTCCGAGGTTTACGGCCATTGCATTGGGATTATTTCTACAATGTCGCGTCTACCCCGGACGGAGAAACCGTATTACCTCTGGTAACCCTTTACCGAAAGCTGGGCAAGCTGCGCAACACACTTGCCGCACTTCGGGCCCCAAGAGGGCAGGCAAAACAAGAATATTGCAACACGTCAGATCGTATACTCTTGTATCGGCGTTGGACTGAAAATGAGGTCATTATTATTGCAATTAACTTTTCAGAAAACGAACAATATGTCCCTATTCCATTCGGTCATGCTGGCCATTGGGCAGATCTTCTCGATGCTGCTTTCAACAATCCATCCTTTGAAATTGATGTTGCTGATCCCACTGCGCGTGTATGGGTTTCCATTCCAGGGAGTTTCGGCAGAATATTTCAACTTAAATTTTGAGAAGAAGAAAACTGCTGTTTAGGAATTTGAATCTTAATAAGCAGATGATTTTCAGGATTATTCTAATATCAACAATGTAATGGATCTGATCTCGGACATTCAAATGGGCAAACCTGTGAACAAAGCTTCCCTTAATCGTCAAATTCATCCCTGTAAGATGTCAAAAAAAACGATTTGCCATAACCTGAACAATTGGACCAATTCCTTGACAAATTGAAATTTATAAATATCGATAATCAGTCCGGATCTGAAATTATTTGTGTAAGTCCTATCAATCGGTACCCTTATAAATTTCGAGCCAATCTTTAACACGTTCCGGCTCACTGCGGTCATCACCTGGATAGTTGGGGCTATACAACATGGTCTTTTCCCTTTTTACCAGCTTCCCGTCTTTCACAAAACCTTCTCCCCTTTCAGACAAATGGTCCACCATTCTTTCACGCCATGTCGAAAGCTCTTTGGAGTATGCTTTCATCTCAGAAAGATTCCTGGTTTCTCCAGGATCTTCCTTCAAATTGAAGAGTTGTTCTTCACCGGTCCTGAAAAACCAGATGTATTTCCAGACACCATCAGTCAGGGCGGCCCAGTAGTTGTCCTGACTGTAGCAGGTGGCATGTTCCATATCGATGTATGGTCTCCATGAGGCATGAGGATCTTTTATTAGGGTGAGCAATGAAGCACCATCCATATCCTTTGGAATCTCAGCGCCTGCTGCATCCAGGAACGTCGGTAGAAAATCGCGTAACTCCACTGGATTTCCCAATTTTGAGCCTCGTGATATTTCGGCATTCATTGTCTCCGGCCATTTCACGATAAATGGAATGTGCGCAGAACCTTCGTAGGCATAGGTCTTTCTCCAATGATAGTGGTCGCCAAGCATATCCCCATGGTCGGCAGTAAAACAAATCAATGTATTGTTATACATCCCCTTTTCTTTCAATGCCTGAATGATTTTTCCTACCATTTCATCGATGAAAGTAATGTTGGCATAATAGTACTTTCTGCTTTTCTGTGCGAATTCTACGCCAAAATCTCCGAACGCTGCATCCTTGCCTCCCTGAATGGTAGCAAATTTCCGGTCCCAGTCTCCTACGATGGGCTCCGGTATCTTTGCGTTTTTATACATATCCACAAATCGCTGTGGCGGATCATAAGGGCTGTGTGGTCGCTCAAATGAAACTTTTAAAAATAGCGGTTTGTCCAGGTTATAGTTTTGAATAAATTCAACGGCCGTTGTCCCTATCCAATAAGTTGGATGGAGTTTCTCATCCAACAGGTAAACTCCGGCGCGATTTTCATTCCAGTCTATTCCTGTCTTGTCCGGATCTTCACCGGGCGCCTGCAACTTAAACCAGTCGCGATAATCGCTGATATAGCCATCCTGTTCAACCCTGCCACTTTCATCTGTTAATGTTCCATTAAAACCGTGTAAGGCCTTTTGAGGATACCAGTGCATTTTACCAATCCCAAATGTGTAATAACCGGCTTCGCGTAACATGCGAGGCATCTCATATTTATACCGGCGGGCTACCCGACCATATCCGAGCATACCATGATGCCAGGGAGACATTCCCGTAAGCAATCCGGAGCGTGCAGGAGTGCAACTGGGAACCGAAGAATATCCATTTTTAAAGATCACCCCAGCTTCTGCAATTTTGTCAATATTCGGAGATATTACCGCTTCATTGCCCATACAACCCAATGCATCGAAACGATGCTGATCAGTCATGATTAAAATGATATTAGGCTGTTTCTGGCTATTCGCCAGGAGCGGAAACAGTACAAAAGCCAGGTGTATTAAAATTAATTTCTTCACGTTCATCAAACTTATGAATATTTAAACAAAAATAATGCTTCTTAAAATCCGGCATAATTTAAATACCAAAGTCAGTAAGATATAATGTTTTTTCATTTCTTTGAAATAAAGCTAAACATCATTTCCACACAGGATATTTTTCTTGCACCGCATTTAATTTCTTCCAAACCACCTTTTCTTCTTCTGTCAAATCTTGTAAAGATCTTGGGGTCTCTTCTTCCGAATCGGTCATTAGATCATAAAACCGACCATCCTGATATAGTTTATATCGTTTGTCCCTGACAAATCTTCCCCTGTATTGATCATTATGTCCCCAGTGCGGATCGTAAGACATCGTGAGGGTCTCCCTGGGTTGGTACTTTTCGCCCTTAATAATGGGCAAAAAACTCTTTCCATCATTGAATTCTTCCTTGTGAACAAGATCTGAAAATGTGGCATAGAAATCGGCAAATCCAATCAAATCGTCTTTAACTATTCCCGATAATCCACCTTGTGGCCAGCGGATCAACAGTGGAACCCTAGTGCCGGCATCAGTCATTTTCCCTTTGCCCCCATTTATTTTTCCACTACTGGTAAGAGTAACTATTTTTTGTTAGTAATGAATCTCCCAGGTTATTGGCCTGAAGCCCATCGTTGATGAACAAGTTGGGATTTTTTGCCTTCAACCTGTTGATACCGTTTTCCGTGACCTTGGTTTGCCAAAGATACAATGCCTTCAGGTTTTGCAGTGAGTCCAGATATTGTACACCATCGTCGGTGATGTCGGTGCCATAAAGGTTCAGATATTCCAGGTTTTTCAGCGCAATGAGGGCTTTGATCATCGCATTGCTGATATTGGTTTTTTCCAGGTGCAGCCTGGTGAGGTTCCCGAACTGGCCCAGCTTAATCATCGCCTCCGGTGCAATGAATTTTCCGCCAAGGTCGAGCCAGGTCATCTGCTTCATGACGTCTTTTAGCAGTCCAATATCTTCCGCGTACAGGGTATCCTTATCTTCCGCTAAATGTACCATGACATAGTTCACCTGATTGGCCACCGGCGCCACCACAAATCCCCCGGCCAATATCGCTGACAATTTGGCGGGGTCCACCGGGTCCACGGCCTGGGCGAAGATGCCTTCTAAAGTTCTACGGGGTTTGCCGATTTTGGCCAGCACCGATTGTATAGAGTCCGGTACGATAAGATCGGCCACCTTCTTGTCGAACGGCGCGCCCTGACTGATCCACCAGTATATCATGGATATCTGGTCCTGGGTCAGCGGCGTTTTCCCTTTGGGGGGCATGTGCTTGTCGTTGTCGAGGGAAAGCAGGAGATTTGTGTACAGGTGGCTTTTTGCCGGATTGCCGGCCACGAGCACTTTGCCGTCTTTCCCGCCCTTCAATATCAATGCTTCACTTCCCAATTGCAAGCCGCCTTTTTTCTTGCTGGCATTGTGGCAACTCACACAGCGCTGGTTGAATATCGGCAGTATAATATCGTGGAAGACAACCGCCTCCTGGATATTTTCGATCTCCACGATCTCCTGGTTAGAATTTTCAGGAAGACCGACCAGTTTTCTTAAGGGATTGGGCATGGCAGCCGTGATATAATCCGATCCGTGGGTGAGGGAACCACCGGCATGGCCCGCAGCCAGCAACAGCACAAATGATATCATCAATGTTGCAAAATAGCTCTTTTTCCAGGGGATAGAATGGCGTTTATCATATTGGTACCTGCACCACCAGGCCACCACACAAAAGACGGTCAGGCCAATGCCCAGCCATTTATGCCAGAAAACACTTTCCTGGTCGTAATCGCCACTGATGGACAACCAATAGCCCATTACCGCAGTAACGACCGCACTTAAAGCGGTCAGGGCCAGCACAAAGGAAACGGCGTGCTGGAGCGGAGCAAACTGTTTTTTCTTAGAAAAAATTTCCAGGGCTAACGCTGCCAGCAAAAAGCCAATGGGGAGATGCACCATCAGTGGATGGAACCTCCCGAAAAACGTCAAAAAGTCGCCTATGTCAGCGTGAAGTGTTGCAATCATAAAAAATCTTCAATACCATCATCATTTTTTAACCCCTGTCCCCTACTAACTCACCAAATCCCACACCACTTTGCCGCTCACGTCGGTCAGGCGAAAATTCCTTCCCTGAAAATGGTATGTTAGCTTTTCGTGGTCAAAGCCCAACTGGTTTAAAATAGTGGCCTGCAGATCGTGCACGCCTACCCGGTCTTTGATGCCATAATAGCCCATTTCATCAGTTTCACCATAGCTGTTGCCAGGTTTTATCCCGCCCCCGGCCATCCAGATGGTAAAGGCCTCTGCATGGTGGTCGCGGCCCAGGGACCCCTTTGACCCGCCATTCCTGTTTTCGCGCATGGGCGTCCTGCCAAATTCCCCGCCCCAAACAATCAGCGTTTCGTCCAGCAACCCCCGCTGTTTCAGATCTTTGATCAAGGCGGTCATTGGCCGGTCCACCTCCCGGCAACGGTCCAGGAAACCACCGTTGAGCGCATCACCTGGGCCGGTGCCATGGGAATCCCAGCCCCAATGGAAAAGCTGTACATAGCGCACGCCCTTTTCCACCAAACGGCGGGCCAGCAAACAATTGTTGGCAAAAGAGGACTTGCCTGGCTCGGTACCGTACATTTCGTGGATGTAAGCAGGTTCCTCGTTGATGTCCATCACCTCCGGCACAGACAACTGCATTTTGAAGGCCATTTCATACTGGGCTATCCGTGTCTCTATTTCGGGGTCATTTACTTTGTTGTGATGGTTTTGGTTCAAGGCATTGATGGTCTTCACCAGATCACCTTTCAAAGCCCTGTCCATCCCTTGCGGGTCCGAAACATGCAAGACCGGGTCCCCCTCGGAACGGCACTGGACGCCCTGGTAAATCGTCGGCAGAAAGCCGCTGCCCCAGACGCTTTTACCGGCACTTGGCGTTTTTCCCCCTGACGCCAGGACGATGAACCCGGGGAGGTTCTCGTTGGTGGTGCCCAGGCCGTAAGTCACCCAGGCCCCGATACTGGGTCTTCCCATACGGGGCGAGCCGGTATGCATAAATAGTTGCGCAGGCGCGTGGTTGAACTGATCGGTGTACATGGTCTTGATAAAAGAAACATCATCAGCCAATTCCTGAAAATAAGGGAGGTGGTCGGATATGTATGCCCCGGAATGTCCATGTTGTTTAAATTCCTTTACTACCGGGCCGAGCAACTTGGGTACGCCCTGGATAAAAGCAAATTTTTTGCCTTCCAGGAATGATTGCGGACATTCCTGGCCATTCAGTTTTTGAAGGACCGGCTTGTAATCAAACAATTCCAGTTGGGAAGGCGCCCCGGCCATGTGCAAATAAATGACATGTTTTGCTTTTGGTGGAAAATGCGGACGTTTAAATGCCAAGGCGTTCGAGATGGCCTCCCCGGTAGTATCCCGGTGCGTTAGCCCGCAGCCCATCAGGGAACCAAGGGCAATACCGCCGATACCCGTGGCGGCACTGAACAGAAAATGGCGCCTGGTGATGGCTTGAAGTTTTTCATTTTCCTGTTCAAATTGTGATTGGTCTTTCATGGTCATTCCTTGGTTAAAAATTCATCCTGGTTTATGATGGCACTGGCCACCAAAGTCAATGGTGCTATTTTATCAGCATTTTCCAACGTTCCGGCCATCTCTGTGGCTTTGTCCGGATTGTTTTTATAAAACGCACTGGATTTTTGAAATAAATCCAGCAGGGCATCCAGTGTAGTGGAATCCGGCGGATGGCACAGTGCAATATTGTATCCCTGAGCTATCTGGTGTTTTACATCATCTTTTCCTTCATTTACCATGCGCTTGGCAAGGGCAATGGAGACCTCAGTAAAAACGGTATCATTGAGTACAGTCAATGCCTGCAGCGGCGTGTTGGTCCTGGTACGCCGCGCCACACAAAATTCCCTGCTGGGGGCATCAAAAATCAGCATGTCGGGATAGGGGCTCGTCCGTCTCATGTAGGTGTAGAGCGCCCTCCGGTAGCGGTCTTCGCCGGGACTGACTTCCCATTGTTGTCCGCTGTACACGGTTTGCCAAATTCCCTGTGGTTGATAAGGCATTACACTGGGACCATACATTTTTTTGCTGAGCAAGCCACTCACCGCCAGGGCCTGGTCCCGGATCTGCTCTGCTGTGAGCCGTACACGCGGGCCACGGGACAAATATTTGTTTGAGGGATCCAGCGCCAGTTGCTCCTTAGAGGTCACCGAAGACTGCCGGTAGGTGCCAGACATCACCATCAACTTCAATAGCTTTTTCATACTCCAGTGGTAATCGTCCACAAATTTATTCGCCAGCCAGTCAAGTAGTTCCGGATGGGAGGGCGGTGTGCCCTGCGAACCAAAATCTTCCAGTGTTTCCACAATACCAAAGCCAAACAACTGTTCCCAAAAACGGTTCACGGCTACCCTGGCCGTTAAAGGATTATCTTGGGAAACCAGCCACTCAGCCATACCCAAACGGTTTTTTGGTGCTCCCTTTGGGAATGGGTTCAGGATTTGCGGCACCGCGCATTCCACGGTGTCTCCCTTGTTCTGCCAGTTGCCCCGGTTAAAAACCTGGGTGGTCCGGCGGTCTTTTCCCCGGAGTTCCCGCATCACAGGGGTACCCATCGGGTTTATGGCTTTTTCCAGTTGAGCCCTGAGGCTATCGAGCGTCTTGTTATCGTTTCCTTTGTCCCGCGTCAGTTGCAATTCCCAAATCCGGCAATCTCCCACTCCTTTTTCATTGGGTTTCAAAATATAAAAAATTTTGTGCAAGCCACTTACAGGCTGGCGAACTTGAGCACTGGTGCCGCCATATTCACCAAATGTAGATTTCATGACCAAGTCGGCCCAAACCGGCCCGTTCAATTTGTCGAGGCGCACTTCCAGGATCCCGCCATTGTCCGAGTTGTACCGGCAATAGAGGCTCTTGACATGGTTCAGGTTAATACGGTCATAAGCCACATAGGCATTTTCTCCCTTGAACTTTAAAGAAGGATTGTCAAAAACCACCCTGGAGGAATCATCAAAATCCCTGACGGGTAGGTCCGGCAAGAGGTAATGTTTTCGTTTCTCCTTACGGGTTTCCGGCATGGCGGTTTGGTCATGGGTGAGCATCCTAATCTGCTCGATGATTTTCTCTGCTTTGGCATCGTCAAAATCGCTTTTGGTAACGAATGTGGGCGACTCGTCAGGCAGGTCGCTGTCCCGGGTATTGTTCAGGAATGCCATAAAGCGATAATATTCGTCATGCCTGATGGGATCGTAGGGATGGCTGTGGCATTGCACACATCCTATGGTGATTCCTTGCCACACCTCAAATGTGGTGTTCACCCGGTCGATCAGTTCCACTGTCCTGAACTCTTCATTGTCCGTACCGCCCTCATCATTGTTCATGGTGTTGCGGTGAAAGGCCGTAGCGATTATCTGGTCATCGGTTGGGTTGGGCAGCAAATCTCCGGCAAGCTGTTCTATGGTAAACTGGTCATAGGGTTTGTCTTCATTGAATGATTTGATCACGTAATCCCGGTAATGCCATATATTCCGGTACTGGTCCTTTTCATATCCTTTGCTGTCGGCATATCGTGCCAGGTCCAGCCACATTGACGCCCAACGTTCACCATAAGCCGGTGAGTTCAGCAACCGGTCCACGACCTTTTCATAGGCTTCGGGCGAATCATCATTCAAAAATTCCTGTACCTCATTTTCAGTAGGCGGCAAGCCGGTGAGGTCGAGGCTCACGCGGCGCAGGAGGGTCGGCTTGCCGGCAGGCGGGGAATGCTGCAGGTCTTCTTCTCCCAATTTCCGGAGAATGAATTTGTCGATGTCGTTCTGTACAAAGACCTCATCGCTTTCATCCGGTGGGGTGATCTTTTTCGGGGGCATAAACGACCATGGTTTTTCCCAATGGGCGCCCTCTTTGATCCATTGCTTCAACGTTGATATTTGCTTTGCGGTGAGGGGCGTCTTGCCGTAAGGCATCCGCACTTCCGCGTCCGCATCGGTCAGCCTTTTAATCATTTCGCTTTGATCAGGATGACCCGGAACTATGGGCAATTTGCCCGACTTGGCCTTGCCCAGGGCATCTTCCCTGAACAAAAAGCTGAACCCGCCTGACTGCTTTACCCCGCCGTGGCATACGATGCAATTACTGTCGAGGATGGGCCGTACCTCAGCATTAAAATCGACCGGATTTTGGTGAAAGATACCAACGAAAGAATATATGATAACCAGAAAACCCAACAATACCAGGGCGATGATCACCGGCTTGGCCTTCATCAAACGGCCAACATATTGCAGGGACAACTGTCTTATAATTTTAAAAAACATATTATATAAAGGATGCCAGGGAATATTCGAACCTAAATATAGCGAAATTATCCATTACTGGTTAATCTTGTATTCAAGGACTTGCATTACCGTGAATTTCATGATTACGTCCTGAGTGTATTTTACAGGGCGATTAATCTGTACTGACATGATTTGCCAGCCGGATGCTTTTACTTGTTTTTATTTTTCGATTTAAATCTTTGTGCCACCGTTTCTTGCGCCTATTAAAAAGGAGATAAGACACTTATTGACAGCTTGTTTGATAACATAAACCGGCTTAAATTGGTACGAAAATAAATTATAGCAGACTAATTATTAGTTTGCCGCGATCATGAAAGTCTTCTCTCGTGTTTTACTGATATTCGCAGCCCTTATTTTGGTTACTTTAGGCATATCCTATATGGTTTCCGGCGGCCAGTCAGAAATAATCAATCACGTTAGCGTTCAAAAATCCCCTGACGTTGTTTTTGATTACATCACAGATATGCGAAATGAATTAAAGTGGAATCCGGATGTTATGTTCATGGAAAAACAAACCAATGGCCCCATCGGTAAGGGAACATCCTTTCGTGCCAAGTGGCATTTGAGCGACACGATTAATGTTTTTGTTACACATTATGAGCGTCCGTATGAAGTGACATTCGAAAACGGCGGACCCATTGAAGTTACTCTACAATTGAAACTTAATTCGAACGGCCCCAAAACAGAATTGGAGTCGAGGTTTATCGCAACACCCCATGGATTTGTGCGCGCGATTTTCCCCATTTTTAAGGCCAGGATCAAAGCTCAGGAACGGCAAAATATGGTGAATCTAAAAAATGCCATTGACAAGTTATAATTTCAATTAAGCATACAAGAGGCCGCTCAGGGTGCACTTTCAAACCGCGCTTTTTTATCTTTGATTTTTTGAAACGGCTTGGTTCATAATCCGGAACCTTTTTGTAAAATCAATAATTATGGTATAAAAAAGCTTATGAAAGCGGCAATCCACTCCACATACGGACCACCTGAAGTGCTGAGCGTCAAAGAAATTGATAAGCCTGTCCCAAAAGATAATGAGCTTCTAATAAAAGTGCACGCCTGCACGGTGAACAGAACCGATTGCGCCATTCTGACCGGGCGTCCATTCATCATGAGGTTGTTTACGGGACTGTCCAAACCCATACGGTCCGTTACGGGAACAGACTTCGCCGGGGAAATCGTGAGTGTTGGGGAAAAAGTAAAACAGTTTAAACCCGGCCAAAAAGTATGGGGGTTTCATGACGGCGGCATATCTTCCCACGCCGAATATATGGTGCTGCCGGAAAAACAAAAAATCCTCCTCATGCCCGAAAACTGCAGCTATGAAGAAGCTGCCGCCAGCGCTGAGGGGGCGCATTACGCGTATAACTTCATCAATAAGGTGAAACTCCGGGCCGGGCAAAAAGCGCTGGTGAATGGCGCTACCGGCGCCATAGGCTCCGCATTGCTGCAGTTCCTGAAGTATTACAATCTTTCTGTGACGGCTGTTTGCCGTGCAAAAGATATGGAACTTGTACAGTCTTTGGGGCCAGATAAGATAATAGAATACACTCAAACAGATTTTACGCAAGACGACGAAAAATATGATTATGTCCTTGATTCCGTGGGCAAAAGCACTTTTGGTAAATGCAAATCATTGTTGACCCCAGCAGGCGTATATATTTCTTCCGAGTTAGGGTCTCGCATCGAAAATCCTTTATTGGCGATGACAACTTCACTGCGGAACGGCAAAAAGGTAAAGTTCCCCTTTCCGTTTGATGTAAAGAAGAGTTTGCAATTCATCAAAGGCCTGATTCAGCAGGGAAAATTCCATCCGGTTATCGATCGCAGGTATCCTATCGAGCAGATAAAAGAAGCATTTGAATATGTGATGAGTGGAGAAAAAGTGGGAAATGTCATTATTTCGATGGATAAGGCCAGCGCTGGCAAAAAGACTTTCGAGAAAAATGTAGCTCCGGCAAAATAGGTGGCAGGCCTGCCGCTGCTTCTGCACAGGATCTCTACCGGTTTGCAAGGGAGTACTTTCCCCGTCCGGCGGCTCGACAGACAACCTGATTTGAGTAGTGATCTATCAGCCGTCAGACGGGTATTTGGCCTGCCTGTAGTTAGTCCGTCGAACAACCCGTCGGACCGCTGCTCACACACAGGCCTTCCAGCGGTCGGACGGGCAGACGTGAAATCGCTTCTGTTCATTATTTTACTGAGGCTACAAATAGTCAAGTAACGACATGACTCATGCCAAAGGATAAAGGCACGCGTGGTCTACGCACAGCCAGCACACAACACGCGCGTCAAAACAGATTTTCTTATAGAAAAATAATTTAGAGGTTGTAACTTAGGTTCATTGTTTAATTAAAGACAATGAGTAAGAATACAGGCAAAGAATTCGAATCTTTTGTGGAGTCAATTTATCAGAAAATGATAAAACAGCATGAAACTATTGAAAAGAACGTATGGTTAGAAGGGCCAGATAAGAAAAGGCAAATTGACATCTTAATAACAGGAGAAATCGCTGGTTGTAGCTTACGAACCATAATCGAATGTCGAGATTACAATTCAAAACTTAGTATTGGTCAGGTAGATGGGTTTGAATCAAAAATGAAAGATGTAAATGCTAATGTTGGCATAATGGTAACTACAAAAGGATTTTCCAGTAAAGCCATTTCAAAGGCTAAAAGACTTGGCATATCATTGTTAACTGCTCATGAAATATTAAACGATAAATGGAGGTTTGATCAAAATATTCAAATATTAATAAAAGAGATATCACCAAAAGAATTAAGTGCACATTTTAGTGGCATTAGACCACATAATGGTACGATTAAATTTGACTATGTAGTTAATGACATTAATATATATGATTTAATTAAAAAGAAGTGGGCTGATGGTTCATTAAATTACCAAATTACGGAAAAAACTCAAGAGATACATTTAGATGAAATTAAAAAACCCTACCAACTGTCAAAAAAACTGCAATCTCAAATTATACATGACATAGAGCTGAAAATGAACTTACAAATCAGGTATTTTACAACTAGTTTACATCAACTAAAAGGGACAAAAATATTAAATAATGTAATCAAAAACGAACTTAAACTTTTTATCCCCACCGAAAGCATAAAAAATAGTTTCAACAATCTAAAAGAGATGAAATCCAGTCAAGTAAGTGATTTTGCAGGCATCACCATCATAATAAAGATCAACGATCAATTTCCCAATCAGGGCTTTGTCAATATAAAGGAAATAGGTTGAATTATATTTTATTATTCGCAAAACCTCCGTACGGAGCTCTGCGAATTGCAAACGAAATGCCTCAGCACTGGTATGCCATACTGATGACAAGTAAGCCATTGACGCAGAGTGCCCTCCTTAGGTCAGAAGGCGTTGCTGAAAAAGGACGCACTTCTAATACTCAACGATAAATTGGTTAAAATAACAGTATTTCCCTTCTACTCTAAGCTCAACCCCAAAAACCATTTCGACTACAACAACCTTAGATTTGGCTACATCGGTTTATTAGTGACTGCTGAACTTTGCAAAAACAAATAAGCAGAAACATGAAAATCATCGTAACAGGTTCATTAGGACACATCAGCAAGCCACTGGCAACATTATTAGTGCAAAATGGCCATGAAGTAACCGTGATCAGCAGCAAACCCGAAAGACAAAAAGACATCGAAACCTTGGGCGCTACTTCCGCGATCGGCTCATTGGAAGATGTTAATTTTATCGCAACCACCTTTGCCGGCGCCGATGCCGTGTATTGTATGGTGCCACCCAATTACTACTTCAACCATGACCTCGACCCATTCGAGTATTGCCGCACCATTGGCAACAACTATGCGCAGGCCATCCGGCAGTCGGGCGTGAAACGTGTTGTCCAGCTCAGCAGTTTTGGCACGCATCTCGACAAGGGCACGGGGTTCATTCTGGGTGCGCGTATGGTTGAAGACATTCTGAAGGAACTGCCAGACATCGCCCTTACGCTCATGCGCCCCACCTCATTCTATTACAATTTGTACCGTTTTATACCGATGATCAAAGAGTCTGGCTTCATCGCGGCAAACTATGGCGGGGATGACAAACTCGTATGGGTTGCTCCGGCAGACATTGCCGCCGCCGTAGCCGAAGAAATAGAAACGCCGTCCACTGACCGAAAAGTGCGTTATGTCTCCAGTGACGAACTCACGGCCAATGAAACTGCCGGTATTCTGGGCGCAGCCATCGGGAAGCCGGAGTTAAAATGGATCACCATTACCAATGAACAAATGCAAAGCGGACTGGAAATGACCGGCATGCCGAAACATCTTGCTGCCGGTTTGGTTGAACTCCACGCAAGCTTTCACAGCCAGGCATTGGCGGAAGATTATTACCGGAACAGGCCGGCGGTAATGGGCAAAATAAAGATGACTGATTTTGCCGAAGATTTCGCCAGCTGTTTTCACAATAGCTAAAACTTGTTCTACCATTCAAAAAAGTCTTGAAAAAATTTATGAAAACCGCATTGATCACAGGCGCCAACAAAGGGATTGGTTTCGAAACTGCGAAACAGTTAGCACAGCTCGGTTATTTTGTCTATCTGGGCAGCCGGGACAAAACGAGGGGTTTAGATGCTATAAAAAGGTTGAAAGATTCAGGGATCTCAAATGTGGATATTATAGAAATTGATGTTACCAATATCACTTCTATTAAAAAAGCAAGGCAGGCATTGGAATCCGAAATTGAAGCATTGGACGTATTAATCAATAATGCCGGCATTGCCGGAGCCCAGCCGCAAAATATGTCTGCCGGCGATATGGAAAATTTACGCAATGTATTTGAGACTAATTTTTTTGGTGCCGTACAAACGACACAACAATTTATCCCTCTTTTGAAAAAATCCACCGCACCTAGGATCGTAAACGTCTCGAGTGTATTGAGTTCCCTGACACTTCACGATAGTCTTAGAAAAGATCATCCCCACCGGGCAATGTACGATGCATACAGTGCTTCCAAAACGGCGCTGAATGCTTTTACCATAGCGTTGGCTCATGAGTTCAGAGACACCGATTTTAAAATAAACAGCGTGGAGCCAGGTTATACCGCAACCGACCTGAATCAGTTCAAAGGAACACAAACGGCGGAGCAAGGCGCAAAACCAATTGTAAAATATGCTACTCTGGACCATGACGGACCCACCGGGAAATTTTTCAAAGAAGCGGAAATACCCTGGTGATCGTAGAAAAAAGGCGGCAAACAGTTACATTGCTTTGCCTGGAACAAAAAACGAATAAAGGATAAAACTCCATCGATAAAATATGAACAACAAACGTGTTTACCGAATTAAAACCATCAGCGAATTTCACCAGTTCAGGCAGCTGCCAAAGCCGGAGCATCCCTTGATAAGCGTGATCAATTTTGAATCCATCAGGCACGTAGCCAACGACAAAGCCATAAGCTGGGTGAATGACTTTTATTCTATTGGGCTCAAAAGAAGTTTTAATTCCAAGTTGAGGTATGGCCAGCAAAAATATGACTATGACAATGGCATCATGTTCTTCATGTCGCCAGGCCAGGTGATTTCAATTGAAGTGAACGGGGACGACGAAATAAACCATGCGGGGTGGCTATTGCTCGTCCACCCCGATTTTTTGTGGAATACACCGTTGGCCAAAAAGATCCGGCATTACGAATATTTTAATTACGCCGTACATGAAGCCCTGTTTCTTTCCGACAAAGAGGAAACAACCATCACCGGCATTCTGCAAAATATCGAGCAGGAATATCATTCAAACATCGACAAGTTCAGCCAGGATGTCATCATTGCCCAGCTTGAATTATTACTGACTTATTCCAACAGGTTTTATTATCGTCAGTTTATCACGCGAAAGATAACCAATCACGAAATCCTGAACCGCCTGGAGAATATCCTCAGCGAATATTTCAACAGCGATGACCTGGTGGAAAAAGGCCTGCCCACTGTTCAATATGTGTCCGAAAAACTGAATGTATCGCCCAATTATCTGAGCGGACTGCTGCGGGTATTGACGGGACAAAGCACCCAGCAGCACATCCACGACAAACTGATTGAAAAGGCCAAGGAAAAATTGTCCACCACCGATCTGTCGGCGAGCGAAATCGCCTACGCATTGGGCTTCGAACATCCGCAGTCTTTCAGCAAGTTTTTCAAGACAAAAACCAAACTTTCGCCCCTGGCATTCAGACAGTCATTTAATTGAGGCCAGCGTCAGGTCATTTAAATGACCATAGTATAACGCAAGCTTTTTCCACTTGTGCAATGAGGAGCACCATCTCCGTCCGGCGGCTGAACGAACAACCTGATTTGAGCGGTGAGCCGTCAGACGGATATTTTGGCTCGAAGATGGTCTCTCCGATACTCCTTCGGGCTGCTGCTCTCACACAGGCTTTCCGTCGGTCGGACGGGTGATAATAGCTGGGGATGTAATTGTGATCGAAGCATTTATTTTTCAGGACAAATGCTTAATTTGGGAGTAAAAGCAGATTGACGGAATTGTCATTTCGTTTCGAAGCGTGCTATCCCCGGACAATACTGCGATACGCCGCGCATAGCAAACAAAAAACCTAATACCATGGCAAATGCTGATAAAAGAGTTGATGCATACATCGAAAAGGCTGAGCCATTTGCGAGACCCATTCTCGAGCATCTTCGAAAACTGGTTCATCAGGGAAATCCCGAAGTTCAGGAAACCATCAAATGGGGAATGCCCTCATTTGACTACAAGGGGCCGTATTGCAATATGGCGGCATTCAAACAGCATGTCGTTTTCGGGTTTTGGAAAGACAAACTGTTGAAAGACCCTAAAAACTACCTGGAAGCCCGGTCGAACCAGGGTGGCGATGCCATGGGAAATATGGGCAAGCTAACATCGCTGAAAGACCTTCCTCCCGACAATGTTATTATAGATTTTGTGCGTCAGGCTAAAAAGCTGAATGACGATGGCATAAAACTGCCGTCCAGGGAACCGAAGACAAAGAAACCATTGGAAATGCCTGACTATTTCGCAGAAGCGTTAGAAGCAAATAAGAAAGCAAAAAAAGTATTTGAGGAATTTTCGCCATCCGCCAAAAAAGAATATGTGGAATGGTTGACCGAAGCGAAGACCGATACAACGCGACAAAAAAGGCTTCAAACGGCCATAGAATGGATCAGTGAAGGGAAGCGGAGAAATTGGAAATATGAAACAAAGTCCAAAAAGTAAATACTAAGCCAGGATTTCCAGCAAAATAGTCATTGGCAAATCCCCCTGGAAATTGAATCCGGGACTTGAGTGTCATTGCCATTACAGAGTCCAAAAAAGCACGGTTATATGTGCTGACCGTTTATTTTCACAGATTACGAATTTTGAGTATCTTCCGCGATAAGTCCCAAGATTGATGCACATCCGACCCAAAACCCAAACCCAAATTAACCAGGTCCTGGCGATTACTCTTTTCTGGATACTCTGTGGTGCTTTATTGGCGGTGTATAAATGCGTTACCTATGACCTGGTTTCTGAAAGATTTATCTTTATTGTTCCCGAGCATCTCCCTCTCGGTTCATTTATTTTGGTAAACATCATTGGCCCGGCGTTTGGAGGCGTGGTCGGCGGCGGGATCCTCGTGTTGGTATTGAATGAAAAGTTGCGCAATCGCAGCTACCGTTACTACCTCGCAGTAAATATTCTGTTCTTTTTTGTGTTCATATTCACCCTGAACACCGTGGTATCGTATTTCTTTTTTTATGAAGACCAGATTCTGTCAAATAACCATAAACTTCAGGAAGCCATCCGGTTGCTGGTACTAGATCCTTATGCCATACGCAATATTGTAACCTGGCTGATCATTGCATTCTTTACCCTGCAGGGAATGAAGATCTACGAAAAATACGGCCCCGGTACTTTGCTGTCGATGTTTCTGGGAAAGTTCCACAGGCCGCATGAGGTAGAACGCGTTTTTATGTTTCTTGACCTTAGTGACTCCACCTCCCTTGCCGAACAACTCGGCCATTTGCATTTTTTTTCGCTGCTTCATGATTTTTATCTCGACATTACCGACCCGATATTAAACTCGCGGGGAGATATTTATCAGTACGTTGGTGATGAGGTCGTGATCTCGTGGCCTCCACAAAAAGCGGTTACCAAAGATCCCAACTGCATCGATTGCTTTTTCAGAATTGAAGAAACCATTGCTCAACGCGAATGGCATTACCGGCAAAAATATGGGGTTGTGCCCACTTTTAAAGCGGCTGTACATAAAGGAGCAGTGGTTGTGGGTGAGATGGGCGTGATCAAGCGGGAAATTGTTTATTCCGGTGATATCCTCAACACCACCTCTCGCATGATGGAGCAATGCAAAAAACGGCATCAGAAACTTATCATCTCCCGCGACATCGTAGACATGGTTTCCAATTTCAAGTTGCGCGACTACACGCTGGACGCGATGGGCGATATGTCGCTGAGAGGAAAAACCCAGATGGTGGAGTTATTTGGGGTGAGAAAGATTAGGCAGCCATCTTCATGCCCAGAGGCACACATTAACCGGGATTGACACAAAAATCGGCTTTTTTGTTACTTCCCTCATTTGCCTTCCATGAGATTTACCTGTGAGCGGAAAACCCATTATCAGGCTTTGAATTGTGGCATTTTTTTCTATTCTACATTATAATGCAATCTCAAACAAAACCAACGGGTTAATAAGATATGGATGATTTAAAGATCTTAATTGTTGGGGCGGGAGTTGCCGGGCTTACCTGCGCTAATCTGCTGACAAGTCGCGGTTTAAGACCTCTTATCATTGAAAGAGAAGCAAAAGGCAAATTCAACACATCCGGGTATATGCTTGGATTGCTTCCATTGGGCGGGAGGGTATTTAATGAATTACATTTGCGGGATGACTACTTCCGGGAAAGTATCCCTTTGATAAATACAAAAAGGACAATCCGGGCAATTACAGGGCTTTCGAAAAATATTCTTACCGGATAGCCAACAAACATACCGATAAAGAGATCCGGATACTAAGGATCAGGCATGTAAAACAAGAACCTAAAACCCATTGAATACTGCCCATAAACGGAAGAATCCAGAGAACTACCAAACTTCAGACAATCCAGGAGGAAATAACCAAACTATGCATACTTGTCCCACATGGTCATTGTGACCGGATGCGAAAAACCCAGTGCACAAGGTTGGCCGTCCTGCGGTATGGCAGCAGGTACAGCAATGTTCGTGTCCTGCTCCCTTAGTTTCGACAGGCAGTTGAACGCAGGAATGGAACATTGCCCAAGGCTGAAACCTAATAGAAAGCGAAATCAAATGAAAATCCGTGTCACTTGTCGCGCCCTGGCGCTATACTCACCTCTCTGGCGCAAGGTGAAGCGCAGTGGTCCTTGTGCCTTTTATTATCAAAAGGAGTGAAATGAAGAAGCGTCCTGTTTCGGGCAGGCTATATACCGGCAACGATTAGAACAAAAGGCCGAATACAATTATTTAAATTTACCCAGCCAGATCACGTTTAGTAATGGAAACAGTATCCAATACGTCTATGATGCCTCTGGGATGAAACCGCCATGCAATAAAAAATTCATAGTCTTTCAGCAGCCTGGCCAGACAGGTTGAATAAAATTACCGGCACTTATTAACAAAGGGGTTAATTTTTTATGATGGCTGCTTCTCATTAAAGTGATAAGCGGACAGTGCTGCAGATAAGCCGGACTGAAAATTTTTTGGACTTCTGTGCCTGGAATGTTTCACTTGACGTCTTGTTTTCAATGGATCAAATAGTCTTTCAGTTCGATCGTTGGAAAGCCTCCATTTTCATTCTAAAATTTTTAATGGAATATTTAATCAGCATAAAACGATTGTTTGTTTTGATTAATCCAGATGAAAAACCTCGTCCATCGTTGCCCACCATTCTCCTTCAGAACGGTTCTCTAATGGTTGCTGCATTGGATTCATAATGGCCCACCACTCCTGTGTTTTCGGGTCGGCAGCCATCCTGGCCATATCGGACTTAAAGTCATCGCCCGCGTATTCGAAATAGGCAAAGAGCAATCCGCCTTTGTGAAAGATGGAATAATTGCGGATGTTACATGCTGTAATCATTTTCAGGACATCAGGCCAGACTGCGGCATGATATGCTTTGTAATCTTCGAAATGCTCAGGTTTAATCCCAATAATTTGTCCAAATCGCTGCATGAATTTTGGTTTATGATTTATTTTTATCCTGAAAAAGCTGGAATTCCTTGATCCCTGAAAATCCGGACCGGTTGAGAATGACCAATCTGAACTTTCTGGCTGTTACCGGGGTGATCTCTTTTTCCCATTCCCCCATATTCTTACCGGTGGCTATGGTCAGCCATTTTCCATTTTTTTCTGACTGCACCTCAAAACCACTGATTTCAGAATTCCGTGAAACAGATTCGCTCAGATAAATGCGGTTCACCGTTTGTGGTTTTCCCAAATCAACCTCAAGCCACCCGTCCTTACAGTAAAGCGATTTAATTGTTTCATCCCTGTAATTGATCTTTTTGCCATAATAACTGTTGAAATCGACATCGCTTCTCCTTCCCGGTTCCCAATAGGTGTTCGGATTATCATCGAATGCCGCTGAAGGATCGTGTAGAAACTGCCCGATAGCGCTTGATGCCATGGCCTTGCAACTATAAGCCAGCGATCCGGATGTTGAGAACGGCGGTATCAGTCCTATTTGATCCATGGATTTGTCAGTTTCAATAGATACCAAAGTGGCAATATCTTCCCGATCTGCCGTGGGTATAATCAATTTGAAACTTTCATCCTGTTGAAAAAAACGTACCTCTTTCCCGGTTATAAAAGTTGCCTTTAGGATTTTTGCAGGCAAAGCGGGTAAAGTGACGGTATCGCCTTTTATATTCAGAAAATTAATATACAAATTCTTCCCGCTGAAGGTACATACATAATCATTGGTTGGTGTGTACGGCCCACCTTTGGTATTGTACACGGATTGAGCGCGTGGTTTCAGCCAGTTGCCCAACTCATACAGACGTTCCTGAAATTCTTGTGGAATTTGTCCCAGGCTGTCGGGGCCCACATTCAGCAGCAGATTGCCATTCCCGCCAACGCATCGTAAAAGTGTTGTGGCTGCTTCATTGACCGGGCGTGGCGTATCACCGGGTCTCCATGCCCACTGATGCCCCAGGTTGGTACAGGTTTCCCAAGGAATTGCGCCATAACCAGGTACAAAACCTTCAGGGGTGGCATAATCGGCATATTCACCAACATAACTGTGCGATTCTTCAGGAAGAAATGCTTCAAGACGGTTGTTGATGATAATTTCAGGTTGGAGTTTTTTCGCCAAATCATAAATTTCTTTGGGCTTACACGGACAGGGCGAACCTTCGAAGTCAATCCAAAGCAGACTGATTTTTCCATAGTTTGTCAGCAATTCTCTAATTTGTTCCAGCATTCTTTTCACAAACACATCATTCGTTTCCGGGTTTCGGCAATCAGGATCTTTCCAATCGGCAGGAGAAAAATACCAGCAAATCGGCATTCCGGCCTTGTGGGCTGCATCGGCCAACTCTTGGCAAACATCACGGCCAAAAGGTGTATTCATGATATTGTAGCTGGTGGTTTTGGTATTCCACAAACAAAAACCATCGTGGTGCTTGGCCGTCAGGACCATGTATTTCATCCCGGCCTTTTGAGCTGTCTCAACCCATTTTTCGGGATTAAATTTAACCGGATTGAAACCCTTGTAAAGCGAATCGTATTTGGCCTTGCCATATTCTTGGCGAGACCAGCTTATTTCACCCCCAAAGCGGGTTACCGGTCCCCAGTGAATAAACATTCCGAAACGGGCATCTTGCCACCACTTCAGACGATCATTTTTCGAAACATTTGTTTGACAACTGGCAAAAACAACCATAAAAAAAATAGCCGTGAGCTGTAAAGATCTATTCATCATTTATCCTTTTAAACTATTTATTATTGAATTCTTTCACGGCGTCATACATGGCTACTATATTCTCCGGAGGAACATCCGGTAAAATATTGTGGACCGTATTAAAAACAAAGCCACCGCCTTGAGAGAAGATTTCCAACCGTTCTAAAACCTGCTCGCGTATTTGTGCCGGTGTTCCTGTATTCAACGTTCCTGCCGTTTCGATACCGCCACCCCAGAATGTACAATCCTGGCCAAATTCTTTTTTAAGAAAATCAGGGGCCATATTGCGGGCATTGGTTTGAACCGGATTAAATATTTCAATGCCGGCTTCAATCAGGTGGGGCATTAACAAGGATATGGAGCCGCAGGAATGGAGAAATGTATGCATTTTGCTGTGAGATTTTACGTAGTCACACAGAATTTTATGCCGTGGTTTAAACAGCTTTTTGTACGTTTCTTCGTCCATGAAAGGACCCGAAGTCATGCCGAGGTCATCACCAAAACGGACGATATCAACAATGTCTCCTACCGCATTGCAAACATGCTCAAGGGTTGCCAGGTGGCGGATCATCAATTGATCAAGTAGTTTCTCTACATTGTCCGGTTCACACATCAGATCCATCAGGAAGTTATCCATGCGCCGCAGGAAAGTGCCCCATTCAAACAGATTGCAACCACAAACCACCATAAGTGCCTTATCCGTTGTTTGCCTTAATTTCAGTGTGTTTTCACGCAATTTCTGCCAGAAATCAGGTTCTCCGGCATGGTCCCACGGGCTGTGTGCATCACGCGCCCACATGATCCTGCCCATTTCAGCGTCTAAGTTTTCATATGAATCAGGATAGCCGTCAATATAAGGGAAGTAGGTTTGATCAAAAAAGGTTGCTCCAACCGGCATACGCGAAAGAATACGTTGGCCATCATCGTCATAGGTCACAAACGATCCGTCGGACAATTTTGCCGGGTTAAACCATTTAGGATAAAAGGCGGGAGCACCATTGGCCAAAACAGTTGGCTGCCAGTCATTTGGATGATCGTTGAATGTGCGCCCGATATCGAGTACATCGACACCAAACCGGTCGATAATCGACAGATCCGGCTGGGCAAGCTGCTGCACTACATCGTATACCTGAACAGGCAACGCTTCACGGCCGATGTGTTTGACTAAATTACTGTAGGCAATGGCCGATATACCCGAACTTGGCGTTGCGCTCATATCAAGCGGTACACGATCGGGTGATTGATGATTGATGGCCGTAATTATTCGTTCTCTGGAGTTCATATAAAAAAAATTTCTAAGCGTTCGGGTTTAAGATGTTTCAGTTGGTGTGTTTGGTTTTTAAACATGCAACACATAAGGCATTTATTCCGTTCCACTTATCCCGATCATGAATGAAGAAGCAATAATAATAGCAAGCGATAAAATCATCAGCAAATACACTTTTGACGGGGTACCTTTCCATTCTTTTCGAAGCAGCCCCCAAACGGTGGCGAAAACGATGGTCAAAGCCATCAAGATGCCCCATGAAGTGAAGGTAAATGGTCCCATTTTACTTTTGCCCATACCATAAACGATAAATTGGGCAAACCAAAGCACACCGGCCAATAATCCATAGCCATAATTCAATCTCAGCACTTTCGGTGATTCTGCTTTGATATAATTTCTGAGTGAGTCGTTCTTGTAACCCAAAAAACCACACCAGGCAATGGTAGTAACAAATGTGCCGGAGAATAAAACGATCAGAACCGGCACCATTGTAAACAACGAATCCACGCCCATTCGAGCCGCCACCTCTGAAATGGGCAAACCCTGTTCAAAACCCAACGACATGGCCGAGCCGGTAATCCCCACCAAAAAAGCCGACAATATACCTTTGATCAGATCAAACTCGCCAATACTTTCCTGTTTTTTGATATCCGAAACATACTTGTCTTTTAAAATGCCTGCCCAGGCAGAAAGAGCAATACCGAAACTGGCAACGATTACACCCCAGATTAAAAGGCCTCCCCCGGAATTCCGAATCATAACACCGAGACGCCCGTCAATTAATGGCGGGATAAGTGTACCGATGGCGAGCATCAATCCCAAAGCCAGCGCATAACCAAGCGATAAGCCCAAATAGCGCAAAGTCAATCCGAAAGAAAGATTACCAACACCATATACTGCACCTAATAAAAATACTGTGATGATTGTTGCAAAGGAAGTTGACCTGATGATTGAAATGAAATCCGGGGCAAAAAGGAAATTAGCCAATAGTGGAAAAAAGATATAAGCACCCAGGCTGAAAACCATCCAATACGATTCCCATTGCCAATCCTTAATTTTCCCGAAAGGCACGGCGAAACTGCCCGCTGAAAATGCGCCCAGGGCAATAAGTGTAATACCGAATACTACATTGAAATTCATATTTATGGCATTTAGGATTTTTCGTATCGATAATTTTGCAAATTAAAGCCTGCCCCCAAAATTCCATTGCACATTTACGTCATGATATGGAACAATTCAGCTATTGTCATATTGTCGGTCGTATACCTTGTATTAAATATTCGTCCCACATCAACGCCCGATATTCTATCATAAAATATTTGAACCCGGATAATTGGCTTCATAGATAACCTTTGTTTATCTCGATTCCAGGACATGATGGCTTAAGCCATTTACTTTGAAAAACAGTAAAATTGCTTCCTTATAGTTTGCATAACGAATTAATGACTGCCAATACTCGATCATGATCTGTTCTTTCATGTTTGAAAATTAAAATACGCCATTGTTTGTTTTATGCATCCAAACAAAGGTCTGATATGGGATGGCAGGAACAAGGAAGACAATTTCCCTTCATTGCTTTGGTGGCTGTATGGTAATTGTAATCAACATTGCCATCAACTATTTTTGTACTGCATGCACCACATTCACCAAACATGCATCCGGCCTCCATATGAATACCATTTGACTCGGCAAATTCGAGGATATTTCTGTGGTCATGGTCCCACTCAACTATTTTTTTTGATCTTTTAAAGTGGACCTGTATCACTTTTTTGTTGTCAATTTGATTTCGCCTGTTGGTATTTGCGCCAAAGGTTTCGGTAAGGATGTGGCTCTTTGGACCTTTCCAGGTTGTAATTTCATTTACCAGATATTCCGTCATTTTTTCGGGACCACATATATAAAAGTTGTAGTGTTTGTGTTTTTGAAGTATCGTTTTCAATGATTCCATATCCAGCCGTTTGCTGTGACATTCCCATGAACCACGGATATCCGCTTTGCTTGGCTGAGGTTCCTGACTGAAAAACACATGAACTTTGATATGTTTATTGTCATCACATATTTGCTCTATTTCCTTTTTGAAATGCAAAACGCTTTTTCGTTTTGAAGCCAGGATAAAGTAAATCTCATCTTTGGTATTACGCAGTGATTTCAACATGGATAAAAGAGGAGTGATACCAATACCGGCAGCAATGAAAACACTTGGTTTCCTTTTGATATGTTTGTGTACAAAAAATCCCTTCGGCCCTTTAGCCTCCAAAATATCTCCAGGTTTTAATACATGGTGCATTACAGATGAAACCTGACCCCCAGGTTCATTTTTTACAGATATCCGGTACTGATTATCTTCTTTAATATTGGAAATGGTATATGAACGTAAGGCATATTTTACTTGGGCGCGATCGACTTTATCCACTTCCCGGCAGAATTCCTTATTATAAAATGGGATCTTAAAGGTCAGATGTTGCCCGGGGATATTTTCGGGTAAATCAGCATGATCAGCACTGGTTAAATAAACTGATTTTACTTCGGGATTTTCTTCAATAATTTTAGTGACGCT
Organism: uncultured Cytophagales bacterium; assembly: GCA_963711495.1. Lineage (GTDB taxonomy): Bacteria > Bacteroidota > Bacteroidia > Cytophagales > Cyclobacteriaceae > CAVQEK01. Next base: position 931,743 of record CAVQEK010000013.1, on the reverse strand, counting down.
TAATTTTTTATAAGCCGAAGCAACGCGTTGCTTTTCAGTTTGAGTTTGTGCGCCATCCTCGAAAATCCCAAACCATTTATCCAGTGGAATAGTTGACTCGCCATAGTTGCATTCAAATAACCGATGGTGCAGATAATGGAAGTAGGAGCCGAAAGACAAATACCTGAACACCTTTCCCTCAAAACCAGAGTGACTTGGCGCTGGCGTCAGGGCGGTATGCTGCGAATTAAATAAGAAATGCAAAGGGTGAGAAGGGACGACATAGTGAATTAAAACGACACTAAAATACAGGAGATGTTCTACCGGGTGCATGGCCAACCCTGACCATGGACCAGGATTTATATTGTAGTGGTGCAAGTAATGAACTGTATTGTATAATGGCTTCCAGTGAATCAATCGATGGATCAAATAGAAATGAAATTCTCTCCAGATCGGGACGAGTAAAAAAAGCAAAATAAAATACACCGGATGCTGGTGAAAATCCAAATAGGGAATTTTATGATTGGCATACAGCCAAAAGGTTACGACTTCATAGGCTGTCCAAATGGGTACCGCGCTGGCACAGGTCCAAAATACATTGTCATAAACCTGGTCGTTCCATAAAAAGGTCGACCCATTGGCGTTTTGCCATCTCGAGCTGTATTTCCGTTCTGTTCCCCGTGATTTAAATTTATACAAAAACAGGTGCCACCCACCGTACACAATCCATACGAGTGCCATGTTTCTTAAAAAAATCGTTGATATCCACCCGATTTTGAAGGATTTCATCTGTTCAAGTGGTGGCTGAAGAAAGTAGTAGCTCAAAAAAACAACAGCGATATAAATTAAATTCCAGGAGAAAATATAATTGAATAACCAAATCAGGAATTTGGTCAATTTGGGGGGCCACATAAAAACCGGTGCGTATGAAACCGGATCATCGGGTCTCCATTCTCCCCGGCTATCTGTATAACCACCCACGGTTGTTTTGTTTTCCATGCTGCATTGGTTTGATGAGGTAATAATGAATTTTATATAAGCTATCTCTATGGTTTGGTATAATTCGCCTTATGTAATTCAATCTCTGTTTAAATCCTGGATTCCAGTTTCAATCCCGCATTATCAATGGATTGTAAATGTTATGTATGATTTCTTATTGATATACCATCCTTCAAAAAGAGAACATCCTCTTGAGCATCTCGATTGAATTTATTGCTTCATATTGCTTTGGGCAACCAAATGTGGATTTCAGTTTTTTAACCAGCGGAAACCCAAAGCAGATGTATAATGAAATTGACCTGGTAGAATCATCTAAAATATTGTCCCTAACTGTATCGTTTTTTTTGCTTTTGTCCTGATTCCAGGCACGAGGTAAATGTAACACTGAACCGTTGTAATTTTTTGACCAATACTGACCGAAATTTGCACAAATACGCTTTATCACATCAGGATTTTATTTTGACATTGGCCTCATAGAGATTTAATTGATTAACTTTCAGCGATATGTATTCAAAAGAAATAGGGCAATCGATTATTATTCATTTGAACAATACTGCATATTCCAAATTTGACCACCTGTCGAAATATGTAAATATTATCAGCCCTTTTTCGCGGATCTATTTTATTGAAGACGGTAAAGGTGAGATCATTCTTTCCGGGGAAAAAACAAAGCTGGAAGGAGGATACCTCTACCTGATCCCCAGTTTTACGCCTTGTTCTTATCTCTTTGAACGAAACCTAAGCCACTACTATATCCATTTTGGAATTACAATGAACAATGGATTAAGCCCTTACAATCTCTATGCTGTTAAAACCAAAATTCGTGCTACCGATCTGGACAAATGTCTTTTTAAAAGGTTGGTTGAAGTTGTGCCTGGCTTAAAATTACCGCATCATGATCCGGATGTTTACCAGAAAAAACCATGGGTAAACAACAATCCCATCTACATCAATATTAACCAGCATATTGAATCGGCGGCAATTATCGGACAGCTTTTTTCTCGTTTTATTGATGCTGAACAGAAAATTCAGGCGACAAGCATGCTGCGATACAACATTCCGGCACATCCTGGTACATATTCAGAATAATATTCGAAATGACCTTTCTGTGAAGGAGCTTGCCGCGATGGCTTATCTTTCCAAAGATCATTTCTCCAGGATTTTTAAGTCAATTTTAGGGGTGACGCCCTGTGAATTTATGATCAAAAAGCGGGTGGAAAAGGCCCAGTTACTTTTGTTGACTACTGAGCTGACGCTCCAACAGATCATGGAAGAAACGAATTTTAAAAGTCCCTCCTATTTTTCACGGACATTCAGGAAGTACAATGCCATCTCACCAAGCCAATACAGGAAACTGAAAGGATAAAGTATCTGGCTGGTCTTAATGATCATATAAAATCACGAATTAACCAGAAGTCGATTAATACGATTGGCGGTAAACATTCATCACCCCACCTCCGGCCATTCGCTGTACTGGCCCTCGGCTTGTTCCATGATGTCGGCCAGGATGTTGTTGAGGTCTTTGATGTCGACTTTGCCGCGTAATTCTTTCTTGACAGCCAACCGGATGGCGGCTTTGGCATCTTCTTTTTTGTACCAGTCCAGTTGGAGGTTGCTTTTCACAGCTTTGGCCACATTGTGCACGATGTCTTTAATAAGGCCGTCTTCCCGGACCACGCCTGCTTTTTTGGCCAGGATATCGTAAAAAGCCAGCTCCTCTTCGCTCAATCCAAGTTCCCTGACCCGCTGGTCCTCCTTTTGCAGTTCCCGGGCGCGTTTCATTAATTCCGTGATGACCGTCAATGAATCGATGGCATGTTTGTGGTACTGATCGATGATCTCTTCGATCTGCTCTTTGAGACTTCCATAGCGGCGGATGTTCCTGGGCATTTTCACCTTCAGTTCATCCATCAATATCCTTCGCATCAATTCAATGCGGATGTTGGCCCCGTCCTCGGCTATTTTGGCCGTGGCCAGGAACCGGTCGTCGAGGATGGAAATGTCCATGTGGTCCACTTCCATCTCTCCCAATACATCGATGATCTTTTCACTATCGATGCTTTGGGCAATGAGATCACGTATGGCAGCCTCGGTCGCTTTTCTCGTTCCTGCCGGAAACTTGATCTTTCGCACAGATTTGCGCACACTTTGAATAAATCCCACCTGGTCCATAATATTCCAGATAATCCTTTCTGTTTTGGCCATGACGAACAATTCGCTGAGTTTTCGCTCTTCCTTCAAGAAATGATCGGTGGTTTCATCATCGCGAAGAATGTAATTGACAGCTTTTCTGGCAGCCAGGATCACCTCGCTTTCCCGCAAATCGTCCAGGTCGTCCCAGGGGACATCGCCCAGCAAAGGCTTTACCTTTTCGTATTGCTCGATGCAATAGACGGCGGCTTCTTTGGTATCGAATGTGGGTTTTCCCCTACCCCCGCCTTTGGTATATTTATCCGTGGCGTCCCGCAGGCGACTGGCAATGCCAATATAATCCACCACCAGGCCAGCCGGTTTATTCCCAAATACACGGTTTACCCGGGCAATGGCTTGCATGAGGTTGTGGCCGTGCATGATTTTATCGACGTACAAGGTGTGGAGACAAGGAGCATCAAAACCTGTTAACCACATGTCTCGCACAATTACGATCTTCAGGGGATCTTCAGGTTTTTTAAACCTGCCTTTCAATGCTTCCTGAGCATCTTTGGTGCGCAAGTGTTTGTTCCACGATTCCGGGTCTTTGCCAATGTTTCCCGTCATCACCACGGCAACTTCCGGGCAGTTGGGTAATTGTGTGATGGCATCATACATTTTCACGCAATTCCTGCGGCTCATACACACGATCATGGCTTTGCCATCCAGTGATTCATTTCGAAGGGTGTAATGGGCGAGCATGTCACTGGCCACTTTGGCAATGCGGTCATCGGCCCCGGCGGCGTCATCAATGGCGGCCCATTTCACATTGGTAGCATTTTCGTCCATCTCGGAAACGATCTCTTCGGCCTTTAGGTCAATATCCTGATCATTCAAGGCCAGTTTGACGATCCGTGGCTCGTAATAAATGGGTACGGTGGCCTTGTCATCCACGGCTTGCTTGATGTCGTAAACGTGAATGGTTTCGCCAAATACCACCCGGGTGTCGGCGTCCTTTTTATCGACCGGTGTTCCGGTAAACCCGATAAACGAGGCGTTGGGCAACGCCCTGCGCAGGTTCTGCGCATAGCCACCGGTATCAAAACCATATTGTGTACGGTGGGCCTCGTCGGCGATCACAATGATGTTTTCCCGTTCCGAAAGGATGGGGTGGGCTATTTCACCCGCTTCAAGCAAATGCTTGTTTCGATTATACATTCCCCGTTTAAGCGGAGTTAAAGGTGTGTCAATCTTTTTGGCATTTACATAATCTTCGATGGCAATCATAACGCGGTTTATATCCTTTTTAATTTCCGCATCATCAAATCTCAAAAAATCAATGCCGGCACTTTCCAGATTGCGTTGCCTTCTCTCATCCCGTTCCGGTCCTCCTTCGTGATGGTGAGATTCTCCGTCAATTTCAATGGCCAGCATTAACTCCGGACAAAAAAAGTCGACAATGTATTCACCGATTGGTTTTTGGCGATGAAAATCAACACCCAATTGGTCATTTTTAAGTTCATTCCAGAGCAGCACTTCACTTAATGTACTTTCGTTACGCAATGCCGTTGCCCGTTCTTTCAAATGTGGGTTATAGACCAGGTATTCGGAGGATGTGAAATAGCGGAGGTCGACCAAATTAACACCCCCCGCCCTGCGGGCACCCCCCTCAAGGGGGGAATTTACACCCCCCGCCTCTTTCGAGGCACCCCCCTCAAGGGGGGATCTTGTCAGCATTGTTTCTGAGGTACCCCCCAGGGGGGACTTCTTATTTCCCTCTTGAGCGGGGTTAGGGGTGTGTCGCTCGAGGAGTTTTGCGATCTGATCGGCCAATTTCATTTTCGATCGCTTCACCCTGAATTTTTCGATGGTGGTAAAAATGACCCCGCCAGCTTCCCGGTCGAGCAGCTTGCGAAGTTGATCGGTACTGCCGGCGTGCTCTACATGGCCGACCACATCTTTGGCCAATACAAAATTATCGTACAGTTGGTTATCCAGATCGTTGCGGTCTACCTGGATGACGATGGTGGGATTTTTGAGCCTGGACAGTTGCCTTAAAATGCCGGTGTAAATGGCCATGGACATGCTCTTACCGGAGCCCTGGGTGTGCCAAACCACGCCGATGCGTCCATCACCATAGGGCTTAATGGCCTGCCTGGTGGATTCTACGGCAAAGCGGATCCCAAAGAACTGGTGGTATTTTGCCCCTTTTTTGACCAGTTTGCCGCTGTGGTCTTCGTGAAAGATGAAATTGTGCAGGTAGGCGATCAGTCGGTCTTTGGGGAACAACCCTTCGATCAATGCTTTTAACGGGAACTCATGTTCCGCAATGGAGCGGCCATCGACCGACTTCCAGGGTGCAAACCACTCCCGGCCTGACGAATACATGCCGTGATAGGTTTCTTCGCCATCGGAGATCACCGTGATGGCATTGAATTCAAAAAGCTGGGGAATATCTTTTTTATAATGCTGGATCTGGTTGAATGCATCTTCCACAGTGGCCTGCTCATCGAACATGTTCTTGAATTCAAAAACCACCAGGGGCAGGCCATTGATGAAAATGAGCAGGTCGGGACGGCGTTGGTTTTTGCCTTCGATGGACAGCTGGTTGACGCAGAGAAAATCGTTGTTTTCCGGATTGTCAAAATCGATGGGGTACAAATGGGCGGCTTGGTCTTTCCCCTGTTCCTTCCAGGAGAGGTCGATGCCCATGGTGATCTTCCGGTGGATGTCCCGGTTGCGGTAGTGCAGGTCCTGGCCCCGGGGGCGGGTGAACTGGTTCAACGCTTCCTCCCGGACGGATGGTGGAATTTCGGGATACGTCTTTTGCAAAAAATTGCGCAGCGCACCGGTGAGCGCTACTTGCTTTAACGGACGGTCGATCTCCGGCCCCGGAATGTACCGGTAACCCTGATCTTCCAGCCATTGAATGGCCGCTTGCTCGACGGTATTTTCTAATAATTTACTCATTTGTCTGAACCGGGATAGCCAAGATTCAATGATTTTTAGGATTTCCCTCTAATTTTAATTGCAATCTTTAAATTTTACTCTGACCTCTCCAAAGTCGATCAGCAAACGATATTGAGGTTAAACTCATCCAAATATTTATTTTACTTTAGCCCGATAATCGGGATTTATTGATTTTTAGGATTTTCATCCCATTTTAATTGCAGTCGTTTAAATTTCAAGCTCGTCTCACCAAAATTGATTAATAATCCAATATTGAGATTAAATGCCTCCAGGTAGTTTTTAGCTTGTGCGAGATGTACATCTTCTAATTTTGCAAGCGCTTTTAGTTCAACCAGTATCTCATTTTCAACCAAAAAACCCACTCATTTGTCTGAACCGGGATAGCCAAGATTCAATGATTTTTAGGATTTCCCTCTAATTTTAATTGCAATCTTTAAATTTTACACTGGCCTCTCCAAAGTCGATCAGCAAACGATATTGAGGTTAAACTCATCCAAATATTTATTTTACTTTAGCCCGATAATTGGGATTTATTGATTTTTAGGATTTTCATCCCATTTAAGTTGCAGTCGTTTAAATTTCAAGCTCGTCTCACCAAAATTGATTAATAACCCAATATTGAGATTAAATGCCTCCAGGTAGTTTTTAGCTTGTGCGAGATGTACATCTTCTAATCTTGTAAGCGCTTTTAGCTCAACCAGTATCTGATTTTCAACCAAAAAATCCACTCTTCGGGTCCCAATATCAATATCGCGATAGTAAATATCCATCTCTTTTTCTCGTTCAAAAGAAAGGCCTTGATGCTCCATTTCAATTGCCAATGCGCGTTGGTAGATGACCTCCTGAAATCCATTTCCCAAGGTACTATGCACTTTCATCGCACATCCGATAATCTTTCCAGTCAATTCATCTTTTACCATTTTATAATCCCGTTAATCTAACAATCCTGGCCAATCCCGGTTCAGACCACCTTACTCACCTCCTCTTCTGCTGTTTTTACTTCGATTTCTCCGCTGATTAGTTGGGGGAGAAGGGTGTCTCGAATTTTTCTTAATGTCTTGTTTTCTTCAATGTTGTTTCCAATCAAGATTTCAAATTTAAAAGCCTCATTATTGAATTTATTTAATACTTCTTTTTGAGGACTCAAAATGTCCAAATTTTCAAAATCACTTTTATTTATTATTGGCATTGTAGTTCCATCACCAGCTAAATTTTTCAAAAAATCATAATTATTTACCATTGAATAGTAAACAAAAGGATGTTCTAAATTCTCTATCACAACGGAGTTGATTTGTTGATTAGTTAAGCATGAAACCTTGTTTATTGCGACTTTCCCCATGTCAGAGCCAATACATGTCACAATAACAGAGTTTGGAGGAATAATTTTATTTCCAAAAACCTCAGCACCAACATCAGAAATACCTCTATTTGCGTCATAAATACACATTCCATAATTTTTAAAATCCGTCGGAGTAACAAATGGGATCTTGTCACCAAAATGTTCGGGAAATTTACTAGATGGTGTTTTACCGGTAATAACCTTGCCGAAGTTCTTTAACCTCTTCACCTCCCACTCTTCCGGGATCATGCCCAGTTCGCTCTCCACGAACTTGCCGGAGCCGTACAACGGAGCATTTCCCCCAGGATGAATGGCAGCGGGTGATCCGGGTGAAGTAACACTTTCCTTATTTTCTTTAGGGAGGGAATTTACACCCTGCGCCCTGCGGAGACCTTCTTTCTGAGGAATAACACCCCCCGCCCTGCGGGCACCCCCCTTTAGGGGGGATTTTAAATTCCCCTCTTGAGAGGGGTTAGGGGTGTGTCTGAAAGGCCCAAAATCCACAAACCAGTGTTTGTACAAGGCCATGGCCATGGCTTCCAGGGTTTTGTTCATCTCCAGGTTCAGCTCGATCTTGTCATCCAGAGGCTTCAATATTTCAGCAATACGTATTTGTTCATTATAAGTAGGTAAAGTGACTTCAAATGAATTTATAGCGCCATTATTTAAACTTGCTCTTGTTGTCATGGATGAGTGTTTTGAAACCTCATTTCTAAAACTTCGACTTCTTAAATAATAAGCAATAAACTCAGGATATATATTGATCGGAGAGTTGGATTTTAATCTCAACCTTTTTGTAAAACCGTTAAATGTTGCTTTTGGATAATCTTTTAAAGCTACAGAGCTCATACCAAGATCATCAGGCGTTTCACTTGTTCGGGTTAGGAAGATATCGCCTCTCTGCACAGAACATCTTTCTATTTCCTTATGATTTGCATTAACTAAATCGCCTAATTTTTCAGGAAGAAAATAATTATAAAAAACATCTTTAAATGATACGAAAGGATTACCAAAACCAAATTCTTCTCTTCCTTTGGAAAGACCTGAAGAAACATCAAATAATTCAGAAAATCTATATGTTTTCCAGTTTTGGGGCATTATTCTATTATTCTAACTCCTGTATCTCTTTTGGATATACAATTCCTTTTTTGAAAGTTTCTATCTCTGAGGTACTTCTATATCTTAAAAACAAAGTACGTATTGTTATCCCAGTAATGTATAATGTATAAACGGTTAGTGCCGTAATAAAAATCCAGTTTTTAAGTAAGGTTTCCATTCTGGAATAGAACTCTGATATATTCCAATTTTCATGAAATAAGATGGCTAAAAGAAAAACTATAGCAATTAGTATCTCAAGAATTAGTTCAATCCATGGTTTTCGCCGCCATTTCCTTAATTGTTTCCTAAAATGAATATCTCTTAATGCAGCCCTATTTTTATTCTCTGTTTTTAATCTGGTTTTAAGTTCGTCAGTATTTTTCCTTTCCTCTTCGCTTTTTCTTTTCTCTGCAGCCAATTCTACACTTAATTTCTCCGCTTGAATTGCATCCTGTCTTAACTCCTTAATCGCATTATCAAATCTTTCATTTCTTTCCTTTTCAAGTTGTTCTTGCAATGCAGATTCTTTCTTTATTTTTTCCACAAAACTATTAGGATCACTTTCAGCCAAAGCATTGAGTTTATCTATATCTTTAATTTGCCGTTCTGTAATTCTGGCCGCCACCCTTAGAATATCTTGTTCGCTGATAGAGTCGTCTTTGTACTTATTAATATTGTCATCCAGTTCTTTAATAACTCTCGATTTTGGCAAAGAGCTATTTAGAGTAGATGATATTAACTCATTTAAACCAATTTCAGTAAGTTCTTCTGTCTTGATGATACTATACATTCCAGGATTACTCAACCATAAAACATTTAATAAATCGTCAGCTTTAATAATGATTGGCTGGAAAGATTTGTATCGAAAATCTGACTGCTTCAAAGAATTATGGCTTAATGAATTATTTACGAACCATGCATTAACATCCTCAAAGTTTTTTATTCGTTTTCCTCTCTTTTCTCTAATGTAGTGAATTGCTATAGCATCATGTAATGCAGCAAATTCATTGTATCTTTTGCTTTTCAGATCTTCAAATTCATTGCTGTACTTTGCTTTATTCTCAATTGTTTTTTTAACTGCAACCTTAGATATTCCCTTTGAATCTAACTCCAATTCTAAATTATCGGCTATCCTTTCCAAATCCGTCCTTGACAGATTTCTCCTATCGCATGCATTATATATATCCTCAGGATTTATTTTCATCTGTAAATAGGCCTTTTCAAAATTTTCAGCTTTTGCCATGAGTAAATTTTGAGCTTCCTCAATAGTGACATTAAGAACAGTTAATTTATATCCACATGATTTGGCAATATCTATAACTCTCTGCGTCGTTTTCGTTGATTGAGGAGTATTTAAATCTAAAAGGCTTATTATAAAGTTTGTATCAAAAAGCAATTCAACTTCACAAGTTATATTTTCGGTTTTATATTCGATATAACTTGATATGATGGATCCAATATATATTTCTTTTATAAGATTGAATATAGAAGGGATACCCTGAAAAAATCGAATAAATTGTGCTTCAAGTTGAAAATCATTTTGTTTAAGATCATTTTTTGTATTGGAAAGATATTTCGACAAAGAAGTGTTGTTCAGGTTAATAAATGTGAAAATAGAATTGTAATCACTATGTTTCAAACCTTCCGTTTCGCAGAATGTCTTAAATAGTTTTTCCAGACTGTGAATTTCATCTGCCTTCTTTTCTATTGTAGTCTGAAATTCATCAAAAACAAATTCATATAATTCAAATGATTTATCTTGATGTACCACAATCAACGTTGAATCTTCAGAATTATATTCACGACAAATTCTTTGAAGACACCTCTCTAAAACTACAACAGGAATATCAATCCCAAATTGCGCCTTTATGTCTTCCTGAATTTCCGAAATATGTGACCCCTTGGTAACTCCTTTCGCGGACAAATCAGATAAAACCTTTTTTACAATTGGTATAAAAACATCAAGTAAGTCTTTAAAAAGCGTACCGGAATTGTTGATGTGGGCAAGTAGACTATAAGTAATAACTTTTGATCTGTTAATCATTGTTTAAAAAATTTCTATTTCGACCTATTTTTGAGTTCCATTATTTTCTTCGCCTTTCATGCCGGTAAAAATGGCGATATCATCCGGTTCAAGTACTCTTTTGGTTTCGTCCTTTGCTTCAAAAAATAGTTCCTTCCACTTTTCATCATCCTGCAATTCCTGTAATTCTTCCGGGGTATTTTCGCCATCTGCATAGTGATCAATATGGGTCTCCAGCCAGTCGGTATATACCGGAAATTTATTTTGCAGGATCAGCCAGCGAAAGAGCTTTTCCCGCTCAAAATTGCGGCCTTCGGCAATGAGGATATTCCGGTAGACCGTATACTGGTTGGCAAGCCTTTTCACCCCCCTGGGATTGGCATCGATCAAATGGTGGTAATTTTGCAACATGTGTTTAATGTCTTCATGGCTGGAATCCATCACTTCCAGCACCAGATCAGTTGCCTGTTCGATATTGATGTTGTGCTCTTCTACAATTTTCTGCATGTTTTCCGGTTTTGTCAGCTCGTCCGAATTGTAGGTGGAGCCAATGGATTTCTTTACTTCCTGCTTTTTTCCGGTTGCCATTTTGTCTTCTGCCTTATCCTGTTTTTTCGCAGGATTCAGGATAAAATCCCAATAGGACTTCTTGGTATTTCCAGATATTTTCGGCAGCCGGATAGACAACTGAAAGGCCTTTTCCAGAAAGAGATGACCCAGCCGTTGGGCCGGTTCCCTGGCTACATCCTTGTATTTCTCATAGTGGTTTTCAAAACAGGTGCTTATCCAATGACGGTCGCCGGCTACTACATAAAGCACGGCCTGTTCTTTAAACAATGTCTGTATCCCCTCCAGTAAGCCTACCGTGAATTCAGCATTACACCGGTCGAGATCATCGATAAAAACAGCCACATTTTTATTCGAATAGCCTATCAGTTTTTCATAATGCTTCTTTAATACATCCATTGGGTCCCGCACCTTATTTTTAAACTCGTTGGCTGCCTGGGATGTAGCTGGAATTAATGAACCGGATAACGCTTTCACAAAAAACCAGACTGACCCAATCACCGAAATATAAGAAGTAATCACAGAAAGCCCGTTTTGACTATTGGTTGGGTCTTTTAAAAGTGAAAAGAGATTCAAGGATTTAAAACCAAAAACCAACATCATGATGAGGAACAGTCCAAGGAATACAAGAAATGAAACCCAGTAATAGCCATTTAATGTAATCAATCTCCACCATCGTTCTTTAAGCCATATCCACAGTTTGTTGTTACTGTTCTTTTGGATTTCCTGGTATACGGTATCCATGAAGATCCACCACGGCGGGTCAATATGTTGATGCCGCCATGCATTAAAATCAACGACTATCCATTTACATTTATCTTCCGGTAAGGGATCGTCATTTTCATCCACTCCTTTCAGATGTTTTGATAATAATCTTAAAAATGTGGATTTGCCATCGCCCCAGGCGCCCTGTAGGTGGATCATAAATGAATGGCGAATTTTTTTTTCTTCCTTAAATATCTGGTCATTGAGTAAACGGGCCAATGATTTTGCAATGGGCTCCCGGTTGAGGCGGTCAATTTCTTCTATATAATCCAGGTGGAAGGGGATGGAGTCGGTTTGGTTTTCCCGATCATCGGTTTCTATGGAACTTAGTTCCGTGCTGTTCAATATTTCTATGAAAACGTCGTAATCCAGTTTTTTAAAACTACCCGTAAGGTTTTTCGCCAGCGGAGATTGCCTAAATTTATCCAGGGCCTTTAGTTGTTCATAAGTCGTTTGGTTCCGGAACTTGTACAGTAACCTAAATCCAATTCTTTCTGATGATTCATAATCGTCCTCGATCCTGCAAACACCTATTATTTTTTGATCTGGCAAACCCTGATATCCTATGGCAAAATCGCCTTTTGTCAGTGTTTTAACATTCGCCAGTAATTTGCCATTTTTATCTTTTGTTCTATAAAATTCTTTATCCCCAACCTGCATCTTCGCCATAGACCATCTTTCATTGATCGCATTTAGCCACCAGAAGTTTTTGTCCCGGGAATTAATAATCTCTTCCTTAATTTTTCGTAAAGACGCAGCATCATGAATATTTCCTTTTTGACTGGAACTACCTGAAACATTTTCATTAGGATCTTCGGGTTTGGCTATATTCTCCGCTAGATCAGGATATTTTTCAAGTCGTTCGAGAAGGTCATTGATTCCCAAAAATCTGAAACCACGAATTTTACCCGAAGCTATGCTTATAAATTCTGCCTTCGTTTCTTCATTCAATTCAACGAGTAAAATGAAATAATATTGGTTGGGCTGGAATTCGTTTGATAGTTTTATTGAATTTTCAATGGTGCTTTCCATTGAAAATTTTGGCTGAATCTCACAAATGATCCTTTCTTGTTCAGTTGCAATTTTGCTCATGTTCTCGTACCCCTGCCATAAATCCGGAAAAGGCCTGTCTTTGGGCACATTCCGTGGCATTTCAAGATCAAGACCATCCGATCGTGAAATTAATTCACGGATAACCGATACCAATTTATTGTGGTCAAGATTAACTAGAACACTATATAAATCATCCTTTTTCAAAACTTGTCAAAATTATCGATAATGGTCTTTTGAAGCTCCTGGGATCTTTGGAACTGTTGTTGAAGCTTTACCTTCAATTTAGCCATTTTTTCCTCAAAGGGAATCACATCGTCTTCTTCATCTTCCGTGCCCACGTAAATGCCTGGGGTGAGTTTATAATCCTGGGCTTTTACTTCTTCGAGGGCGGCGGATTTGCAGAAGCCGGGGGTGTCCGAATACACCTCCCGGCTCTTCGAGCCACACTCCTCAAGGAGGGATTTATTGTCTTCTGGAGATGCGTTAGGGATGTGTAAATTTCTCCAGGCGTGGTAGGTGTTGGCAATTTTGGCGATGTCTTCATCAGAAAATACGCGGAGACGCCGGGTGGCCATCTCTCCCATTTTGCTGGCATCGATGAACAGGATCTGATTCCTGCGGTCGCGGTGTTCTCCGTGGCCGTCGCGGTCTTTGCTCAGAAAGAACAAACAGGCGGGAATTCCCGTGGTCATAAACAACTTATCCGGCAATCGGACAATGCAGTCGATCATGCCTTCTTCTACCATTTTCCGGCGCACGTTCTTTTCGCCTTTGTTGTTGGTGGTCATGGCGCCATTGGCCATCACATAGCCGGCAGTGCCCTTATCACTCAGGTGGTGCCAAAAAGTCTGCATCCACATGTAGTTGGCATTGCCATCGGTGGTAAATTCTTCCCGTGGTCCCAGCAATCGCGGGTCGTGTTCCGGCAAGTCCTCCGGGTGCCAGGTATCTACATTAAAAGGTGGATTGGCGATGACATAATCGGCCCTGAGGTCCGAAAATTTATCGTCGAGCAGGCTGTTTCCCAGTCGTATGTCAAAAGGAAGGTCCCGAAGGATCAGGTTCATCTTACAGAGGCGCAGGGAGCCATCGTAACGCTCCTGGCCGTACACCGAAATATTGCCCACATTCCCTCCGTGCGCTTTAATAAACTTCATGGATTGCACAAACATGCCGCCGCTGCCACAAGCCGGATCAAAGATACGGCCCTGGTAGGGCTCCAGCATTTCCACCAGCAAGCGCACAATGGAACCGGGTGTAAAGAACTGTCCGGCACCGGAGCCTTCGGCCATGGCAAACTTGCCCAGGTAGTACTCGTAGATCCGCCCGAGGATATCGCTTTCGGGATTTTCTTTTTCTGAAAATTTCTTTTGAGAAAACAGGTTGATCAGGCCGCCCACCTGCCGGGCCGTAAGCTGGCTTTTCACAAAGATCCGGGGCAGCAGATCAGGGTTGCCCGGTTTATAGGTATCCAGTACGCCCTGCAACAGATCGAGCGCACCGTCCACTTTTACCTTGATGTCGTCCTGTTCGGCATTGTCCTGCAAATATTGCCAGGATGCCTCTCGTGGGATTTTGAGCACATTTTTAGAGAGGTATTCATCCGGGTCCTCCAGCACATAGTTTTGCTCTTCCTTATCTAAAGAATAGTAAGCGGATTGCGGGTCTTCCAATTCATGTTGCAGTTCATCCCTTCGCATCTCATACCGTTCCGAAAGGTGCTTGATAAAAATGAGGGACAGCACGTAGTCTTTATACTGGTTTTCCGCCACAGCACCGCGAAGTTCGTCTGCCGCTTTCCAAAGATCGCTTTCAAAATCTATATCCGCTTTTAGGTTGTTTTTCGCCATATTTTAAATCTAAATAGTTTCAAAGAATTTCACTGCCTATTTGAATTGAAATCCGATTCAACATCAATACAGATATATTTCATCATCAGACCGGTTAAAAAATTATCTGCCTGTTAATCGAAAATAAACGGCACGAAATCCAGTGGTATTTTGCTAAAAATTGTTAAAAAAATGTATCGACATTCGATTTATGAAAATTACGTCATTAAATAACGGCGTGCAAAGGAAAATCCGAAAAGGACTTTACATAACCGCGTGAATGTATGCAGTGAAATAAGCGACTTACCTGGTTTGTATAATAAAAACTTTAAATTCAGACAGAAATGTAATTTACGTCTGCATGGATAAACTGATATTATTGACCGATGGCAGTGTGAATACCAAAACACACGTTGGTTATGGGGCTTATCTGGTGTTCAGCCCACCTATTCCTCCTAAGGTCGAGTTATTGAAGTCAGCTATCAAGGTGAAAAGATTTGAAAACACAACCCCCTCCAGGCTGGAATTGCAGACCTTATTGTGGGCACTGGGCGAAATTCAAACACCAGGACGCAGCATCACCGTATATACGGATTCTCAAACCATCCCTGGCCTGCCTGGCAGGCGTTCACGGTTGGAGCAAAATGACTATCGGTCCAGGAAAAATGTCCGTTTTAGCCAGGCGGATTTATACCGGGAGTTTTACCAAATAACCAATGAGATCGATTGTGAATTCATCAAAATTGAGGGCCACAAACCATCAAATCAAAAAAATGCTATCGACCATCTTTTTGCCCTGGCAGATAAGGCTTCGAGAAAAGCCCTGAGGGAAGATAATCAGTAGATAAGGTTACCCTCAAGCATTCGTTGCATTTTTCGGCCGGTTTAACTTAATTCCGGCACAAAGTATTTTTTTTCTTAGTCTGGTGGGATTGCCGGGAATGAGGACCTCCAATTTATAGGTTACCGGCGGCGACAGCGACAAATCCAGTGGCGAAAGAATCCGGTTGAATTGTGTCGATGCCCCTGAAATCAAGCAGCCTTATGGATCGGGGGCCAAAGAATAATGGAGACAACAATGAAATTTTTGAATAGAACGAAGTGGATACTGAATACATTGGTTTAGGAACATTCCGGGGACCGGCAAGGGCTGTTGTTCAAAGCCAACCCAATGTACCAGGAATATACCGGACGAGGAAATTAAAACACCTCCCAGCTTAGATAATTTTTCGCTACATTAAAAAAATACTTAATATGAAAATTTTCAGAAATACCGGGTTGTGTGTACTCTTTGCTACTGTATCAATTGTAACCGGATGCAACCACAAGGAACAGATGCCCCCAAATATATTGTTTATTATGTCCGATGATCATGCGTTTCAGGCAATCAGCGCATACAATAATGAACTCGTTCAAACCCCGAATATTGATAAAGTGGCTCATGAGGGTATTATATTCAATAGGGCATTTGTTACCAATTCGCTTTGTGCTCCAAGCCGTGCAGTTATACAAACCGGAAAGTTTTCTCATTTGAACGGGGTCTGGGGTAATGGCCAGAAATTCAATGGAAATCAGGTTACTTTTCCCAGGCTATTGCAGCAAAATGGGTATCAAACGGCAATGATTGGTAAATGGCATTTAAAAAGCGACCCTACCGGCTTTGATTACTGGAATATATTGCCCGGTCAGGGTGATTATTATAATCCCGATTTTATAAAAATGGGGAAGGACACCGTTTACCGTGGCTACGTGACTGATATTATTACCGACCTTTCGATTGACTGGCTAAAAAATCGCAATAAAGTAAGCATGCTGTAAACACCCACTTATAAAAGTTCTGCGGATTGATTAATCTTGCAAAAAAAAGCTATGCGTACAAAATCAGAGATGTATCCGATAGTAGAGCGGTGGTTAGTCAGCGCCATTACGAAAGAAGAATTTTGCAGGCAAGAAGGACTGCCATTGCACGTACTGAGTTACTGGGTAAGCAGGTATAACCGGAAAAGAGGGGAAACAGGATCAGCGCAAGGATTTGTTCCTTTAGAAGTTACCGGGATTGCGAATCACCGGTCAGTATATTTAGAAGTGACACTGCCCACGGGAAGCAGGGTCAGCTTCCACCAACGCCCCAGTGAAGGAGAACTGGCCCTGATCTTATCCAAATGCTGAGCCTTACCCAACATTGCCGATATTTTCTCTACAGGCCGGTGGCCGATATGCGCAAAGGCTTTGACGGTCTGAGCGGACTGGTACGCAATGAACTTTGGCGGGACCCCCTGAGCGGGGATGTGTTTATTTTCATGAACCGTCGGCGCAACCAGGTGAAACTGCTAAGCTGGGAGAGCGGAGGGCTGGCGATCTATTCCAAGCGGCTGGAGCGGGGCACTTATGAGCTTCCAGGAGCGGGCAATCCTGGAAAAAGCCTGGAGGTGAGCGCTGAAAATCTCCTTTTCATCCTGGAGGGCATCCAGTTGGATTCAGTGCGGAAAAGAAGGCGGTATACCATCGAAAAAATTTATCAAAAACAGGCTTAAAAGTAGGATAAAGGCTATTTTTTGTGTATTTTAGCCTCTATGGAAACAGCTTGGGAGACCTTAACAAAAGCGCAACTTATCGATCAAGCCATTGCCCTTTCCCAGGAGAATTCCCACCTCAGATCAGAGCTTGAAAAATTCAAGTTTGAACTGGCCCAACTCAAGCGATTGATTTTTGGCAGCAAGAGTGAACGTTTTGTTCCGAGCCAGCCTTCAGAACAGCTTAGCCTTGGATTTAACCTGGAAGAACAACCCAGGGAGGCTGTCACAGAAAAGATCACCTATACCAGGGAGAAATCACCCCGGAAGGAAAAGCCGGTACGCCAGGGGTTACCGGCCCATCTTCCCCGCAAGGAGATCATCATTGAGCCGGAAGGCGATCTTAGGGGGATGAGAAAGATCGGGGAAGAAGTGACCGAAGAGCTGGAATACGAGCCGGGCAAATTGTATGTCAACCGGTATGTGCGCCCCAGGTATGTAAAAGACAATGAAGACGGGGTATTGATAGGACGGTTACCATCCCGCCCGATAGAGAAGGGTATTCCGGGGCCGGGCCTTTTGGCACAGATTTCCGTGGATAAGTTTGTCGATCATCTTCCGGTTTACCGGCAAGGCAAACGCTACGAGCGGGATGGGATGCGGATTCCCGCTTCTACGATTGGGGGTTGGCAGACCCATACAGCCGGGCTGGTGCAGCCACTTTATGAGATTCAACGACAGATCATCCTTTCCGGCAATTACATACAAGCCGATGAGAGCCCCATCAGGGTATTGGAGAAAGGCAAAGGCAAAGGGAAGACCCATAAGGGATACATGTGGGTGTATCATGCCCCGATAGAACGGCTGGTGTTATTCGAATACCGCCCCGGCCGCGACGGGCCCAGTCCCAGGAAATTCCTTAATGGGTTCCAGGGATATCTCCAGGTTGATGGTTATGATGCATACGAGTGGTTTGATACCCAGCCGGGCATAGACCTGGTGCATTGTATGGCCCATGCAAGGCGTAAGTTTGAACAGGCCCTGACTAACGACAAGGCAAAGGCAGAGTATGCCCTGAAGGCCTTGGGCAAGCTTTACGATACAGAACGTGAAGCCAGGGAGAAAGGCATGCCTTATGCTGAAAGGCAGATTTTAAGACAGGAGAAAGCGGTGCCGGTTTTGAAAGAGATGGGCCAATGGATGAAAGAACAGATACATACCCAAAAAGTACTGCCCAAAAGCCCCATAGGAAAGGCCATCGTTTATACCTTGTCCAGATGGGAGAAACTTTGCCTGTATGCCAATGACGGAATGCTGGAGATCGACAATAACCTGGTAGAAAACGCCATCCGGCCTTTGGCTCTTGGCAGGAAGAATTACCTGTTTGCCGGTTCCCACGAAGCCGCCCAGCGCATCGCCATGTTTTATTCTTTCTTCGGAACCTGTGCCAAAAATAATGTGAATCCGTATCGATGGCTTAAGAAAGTATTGGAAATGATCAATGACCACCCCATTAACAGGATCGAAGAACTTTTACCGACTAACAAGACACTTTTTGGCCCCGGGCAAAGCTAATAGATCTGGCAGATTGAGCCAATAGGGGGTTTACGGTATGCTTACGCAATAAAAACAAACCTTTTTGCCTGATGATGCAGCATAAAGCTCCCCACCGAAGCTGGATGCCGGCATTAAAAAACCTGCAACTGTTCAACGACAAGGATTTCCCGTTACCTGATAACTTTTATGATGACTACCAGGGCAGAGAGGCTTTGAAAAGGCAAATGCTCACCGTGAGAAACCATATGGATATACGAATGGATTTTAAGGTCCCCTGTAACCGTTGCGATACTGCGCCTGTCAATTCCTGGGCCCCGGGTGAATACTGGAGAAGACTGAACCGGTTGTCGCCGGAGGAACGTGCCAAATGGGACCAGGCCTATAAAAAGGAAGAGGATGAATTCCGGGAAGTAAAAGGTAATACAACTGAATATGACCACTGGAAATTCAGGCGTTTTATGGAAGATTACCTGAGATGTATCGTTTCGGTAGATGAAAGCGTTGGAAGAATAATAAATTTTCTGAAAGAAAATGGCCTCGATAAAAATACGGTAGTGGTTTATACTTCCGACCAGGGGGTTTTTCTTGGTGAACATGGTTTATTCGATAAGCGGTTCATGTATGAAGAAGCCATGAGAACTCCTTTGATAATAAAATATCCTCCAGAAATTGCATCGGGAAGTGTTTCCGATAATCTTGTTCAAAATCTGGATATACCACCAACATTACTCGATATGGCAGGAGTGAAAATTCCGGATGAAATGCAGGGAAGATCATTGCGCGAAATATGGAAAGGAAACCCGGAAAAGTGGAGAGATGCCCTTTATTATCATTATTATGAGAAAGGTTTTGGGGCCACACCACATTACGGTATCCGGACAACGAATTATAAATTAATTCATTTTTACAATGTTGTCGATTCCTGGGAATTTTATGATTTAAAAACAGACCCTTCTGAAATGAATAATTTAATTAATAACCCGGCTTATACTGATGTGGTGAACGATTTGAAAATGCGATTGAAAGAATTGCAGGAAAAGTATAAAGATAATATAGCACAAAGTTTAAATGGAAAATAAATCCAGGTGGAGGTCGGAGCAGTTTCTGATGCAGGCAACGAAGGCGCTTAAAGCCTGATTTCACATATCTTTTTTGTACGATCCGGATGGTTTACCGGTCCTATGGTTGCCCCTTCCCTACTTTATGGCATCCAAATTTGATGCATTTCATGAACGTGGAGGCAAAGACTCCCGAACAAGTCATGATTTTAAAGATATAGTGTATCTGCTTAACCATGTTTCGTATATCCGGGAACAAATTGTAAGTTCAGATCATTGATACTCATCTTAATAATTCTTTTTTGGAATTTGGATAACCACAACTGAAAGGCCGGATGAGTCCTGCAAATAATTCCTCAACCTGGGGTAGTCTGTGGAATAATAACGACACGCGCCGATGTTTAAAAACGATGAAAAAAGGAATAACGAATATAGCGATGGTGCACTGAAGAAGTGAGAATTCATTGTCCGTCCTTTCCAGCCGTGGCATCATACTTCCATTTTTACCTTTTTCGGGCAGGCAGCATAAAAGCAAATCCCGGTCCCCAATTGCCAAATAACCAATAAGGAATATCAGGAAATTCCCACCGATAAGCACAAAAAGGCTTAAGCCGGCTGTGAACATACCGGCAAGCGACAAAGTGATTTCCGCGAAGTCGCCATGATTTTTATGTAAGGTGCAATGATCATTTTTCTAGTCGTGTTCCAAAACCTGCTTTTGCAGCGAACCGGACCGTGGAAGTCATTCGTTCCCCATACTTTCAGGACTGGCATACTTTTTAACCTTTGCAGACCAGGTTTAATACTTTAAACTTTACGTTCAACGACAAAACTTGTAAGACCATGAAAACAACAAATTTCATTAAATCACTCACAATGGTTTGTGTCTTAGGCATTGCAACCGTATCGTGCAGGAACCACCACATCGACAGCGAAGACGAGGTCCAAAGTTTTGGTGCCACTGAAAATACAATGGAGGCAATCGCCAATAACAGTCAGGTAAATAATGACCAAAGCCAGCGCAATTTTGTAAAAGAAGCCGCCAGCGATGGCATGATGGAGATCAAAATGGCGGAAATAGCCATGAGCAAATCCAACAACCAGCAGGTGAAAGACCTCGCCCAGACCATCAAAAGCGACCACCAGTCGGCAAACGAAAAATTAAAACAAATAGCCAGCGACAATGGCTGGGACTTCCCAACTGAAATGATGGACCAAAATCAGGACAATGTAGACAAACTTCAAAAAACACCCTCCGATGATTTTGACAGGCAATATGCGGATATGATGGTGAAAGGTCACAAAGGTGCCATCAGTAAATTTGAGAATGCCGCAAAAAAATATGGGACAGAAGCGGAGAACAATCAAGGCCAAAGTGACATAAATTCGGCAACCGCCAATGCCAGTACCAAAGGCCAGTTTGGCCAAAGTGACAGCGTACCCAACAACAACAGGAGTGCCACTACGCAGGGCAACAACACGAACAACCGCTCCAATACCACTGCCGTCGCGGGCAACGCACAATTGGAGGCTTGGATCAACAGTACCCTGCCCACACTCCGCAAGCACCTGCGGATGAGCCAGCAAGTGCAGGATGAATTAAAGAAATGATGATGCGTTTTCACACTCGGATGTCCCCGCCTAACGAGCTGGTTCTGAAGTCTTGGGAAACCGAACAGAGAATGACATGAAAAGTCGGCAGGGCCACGGCCTTGTGGCTGTTTGTTTCACATGGTTCTTAATTTTGACAAATTCATGATACACAATTTAAGATCGGTTAAGATCGGGCATTCCTCAACTCCAATCGGAAACTTGAAGCGTTTCAAATTCAGGTTTCTGGAAAACATCCGGAAACAAATGGTAAATTCAGATAAAGTGGTAGGTGATTTCTTAAAAGTGACTTTTAGCCCTTACTGACGGACGAACTGTAACAAGAAGGCCACTATTGCAAATTTGCACAATGATTATGACGCGGAACAATGTAGTGAGATACTGTCGATATTAGATGACACCAATCAGGGCATCGACTGAACTCCATTGTCGAGTACTACATCCTTCATCAATTTTGTGGTTTTAACCTGAATCAAAAATCAGGTGGATTTGATTCGGGCCAAGGAAGTGTAGTTCAAATGGCTGACAGGAGATAAAACGATGCCTTCGACGAAAAAAATCGACGTGTACTCGTCCGGTTGATTAATTTCAAAAATCTAAGAAGTCATCCCCAATCAATACTTAATTCCTTACTAAAAAAGTGTGCGGCTGTGCAGATCTTTAATATTAATTGTAACAAATTGGCACCATAAGCTGAAGTGCTGTAAAGCGAATTACAGAAGTATGAAAAAGTAGCCTCGCTAGGAATCGAACCTAGATCTAGAGTTTAGGAAACTCCTATTCTATCCATTGAACTACGAGGCCGGAAATTCAGGTCGCAAAATTAATATATTTTATGTGCAGATTGCAACTTTTAATCCCTGTTCTCATCAAAATGGTAAATTACCTGTTATGAAGGCATTACCCTGTGGTCAACAATCATCCATACCATTTAGTTGCAAAGTTGCATCGCAGTGATTTTCTTTGCATTTCGTTCTTTAAATAAGGAAATAGAAATAACCTGGCAGTATATCTTTAGAAAGGAGGAACCATGCATTTCAATCGTTGTCAAACTCAATTTCTATGATAACTGCCGGATTAAAATTGTTTACTTATCCAGAAAGGTGGAGGGAACAGGCCCTGAGAAACCTTGGCAACCTCATCAATCTCAAAAAAATTTATAAAGGTGCCAATTCCTGCCCGATATGGGGAGATAAGTTAGCAGAGTTTTAAAAAAACAATCTCTTCTGACTTATGCGAAGGGATTTTTTTTTAAATAGACAGCCATGAACAAAAAATTAAAACTCGGAATATTTGGATTTGGCGTGGTGGGCCAGGGACTTTATCACGTCCTCAGGGAAACCAAAGGCATACAGGCAGAGATCCTTAAGATCTGTGTAAAAAACCGGGACAAAAAACGCCCTTTGCCCTCCCATTATTTCACATTTGATAAGGAGGACATCCTCAATAATCCGGAAGTAGACGTAGTAGTGGAATTGATCAATGATCCACTGGCGGCCTATGAGATCGTAACTACTGCACTGAAACATGGTAAGTGCGTGGTTACGGCGAATAAAAAAATGGTGGCTGATAACATGGAAGAACTCTATGAATTACAGCAAAAACATCACACTGCATTGCTCTATGAAGGTGCGAGCTGTGCGAGCATCCCTATTCTTCGAAACCTGGAAGAATATTACGATAACGATCAACTCAATGCCGTAGAAGGCATTTTTAACGGATCAACTAATTATATTCTTACCAAAATATTTTCAGAACAAAAAAGCTTCGAGGTGGCGCTAAAAGAAGCACAGGAACTCGGCTACGCAGAAACCGATCCCACCCTGGATGTGGAAGGTTATGATGCCAAGTACAAACTGTGTATCATGTTGATCCATGCTTTTGGCATTTTCGTTAAACCGGAAGACATTTTCAATTTTGGCATACAGAATGTGAATGATTTCGATATCAAAATTGCCCAGGAGAAAGGTTTCAACATAAAACTATTGGCAAAAAGCAGGAAATTCGGCGAAGACGTTATCGCCTACGTGATGCCACAATTTGTCAATGACAAAAGTGAATTATACAAAGTAGAGAATGAATTTAACGGAGTTATAGTAGAAGGCGCCTTTTCCGAACATCAGTTTTTTATTGGCAAAGGTGCCGGAGGATATCCCACTGGTTCTGCAGTGCTTTCCGATATTTCTGCACTGACGTATCAGTACAAATATGAATTCAAAAAGCTCAATCAGGGACTGGGTTACCGGTTAACCGATGACTTCAAAGTAGAAGTTTACGTACGCTTTGAAGATTACAACCTGATCGATAAAACTGATTTTATTGAAATATCAGAAGAACACCGTTCTCTGAATACCTATTATATTATAGGAACGATAGAATTCAGAAAGCTGATCAGGGCCCATTGGCTTCGTAACCCTCAGGTGAATGTAATCCTGACGGATAATAATCAGGGCCATTGATAGTCATTCATTCACCCTGCTTTCAATAAACCTGATGATTGAGATAATTGGGATAAATGGTGAGGTGCCTTTCTTTCACCTTGCTGGCCAATTTGTGCTTTAATTCATCAATATTTATTTTTTCTGCCGCCGATATATACACGCGCTCTTCCACCGTACTGACTCCTAATTGGGACGCTTTCAATTTTTCGATTGACACCTGTCCCTCTTCATCGAAATGCTCCTCCGTTGGTTCCATTATATCTATCTTATTAAATACATAAATGACCGGTTTGTCAGTGGCACCGATCTCAGTCAGTGTTTTATTCACGACTTCAATCTGATCCTGAAAAGACGGGTGAGATACGTCTACCACATGCAGCAATATATCCGACTCTGCCACTTCATCCAGTGTAGACTTGAAGGATTCGATCAAATGGTGTGGCAATTTCCGGATAAATCCCACCGTATCGGACAATAAAAACGGAATGTGATCAATAACCACCTTTCTTACCGTTGAATCAACCGTGGCAAAAAGCTTATTTTCTGCATGCACACTGGATTTCGAAAGCAAATTCATCAGGGTTGATTTACCTACATTGGTGTAGCCTACGAGTGAGACGCGAACGATATTTGATCGTGATTTCCGTTGTGTGACACTTTGTTTGTTGATTTTTTCCAGCCGGCCTTTTAAAATGTTGATCTGATCCCGTATAATGCGCCGGTCTGTTTCTATTTCTTTTTCACCAGCGCCACCCCTCGTGCCGGTACCCCCGCGCTGACGTTCAAGGTGGGTCCACATTCTGGTAAGACGTGGCAGTAAATATTGATATCTTGCCAGTTCCACTTGTGTTTTGGCTTGCGCTGTCTTGGCCCGGCTAAGAAAAATATCGAGGATTAGCAGACTGCGATCATATATGCGGCAATTAAATAAATTCTCCAGGTTCCTCAACTGGGAAGGGCTGAGGTCATCATCAAAAATTACAAGATCAATTTCATGTGACCTGACAAAGGCACGCACTTCTTCCGCTTTCCCCTTGCCAATAAATGTGCGGGGGTCAGGTTTATCCATTTTTTGAGAAAATTGCCCCCTGGTATCCAGTCCAAGTGTCCTAGCCAAAAATTCAAGTTCATCAAGATATTCCCTGACTTTATCAGCACTTTGTTGGCTGGTTGTTAAAGCCACCAATATGGCCCGTTCATTTTGTGTTGCCGTGGATATGGTGTCGTCTATCATACAGGATTCAATTCAATTTTCTTCTATTTTAACCGTCACATCATACTGACGAAAATTATAAGCTTTCGTTCAAAATTATTAATATTTTATTCCTTTATTTGTAGTTTGAAAATTTAATTAGTTTTATTTCTACTTTTTATATCACTTTTTGAAGTGTCCGATCTTTCATGAAAATCGCCATTGTTTTAAATACTTCCTGGAACATCTATAATTTCCGTAAAGGCTTAGTGGAGTCATTGCAAAACCATGGTCACGAAGTTTTTGCTGTTGCACCCGAGGACCGTTATACTGAAAAAGTGCAGTCATTGGGTTGTCAGTATATTCCGGTGCGTATGGATAGCCGGGGAGTGAATCCGGCAAAAGACTTTTTTTTGATCCTGGAATTATTTTCCATTTATAAACGCATTAAACCAGATATAATTCTTCATTTTACCATAAAACCCAACATCTACGGAACCATTGCCGCCAGTTTATTAAGGATCCCGGTTATCAATAATGTATGTGGTTTGGGAACCGTCTTTTTGAGGGAAGGTCTCTCTTCGAAAATTGCCATTTGGCTCTATAAGCTGGCTTTTCGGTTTCCTAAAAAGATCTTTTTTCAAAATGAAGATGACCACAACCTTTTCCTGGAAAAAGGCATCGTAAAGACTGAATTGTGTGAACTCGTTCCTGGTTCAGGGATAGACCTCAATCAATATGTACCAACGCCAAAGACGGTCCAAAGGCCTTTTACATTTTTGTTAGTCAGTCGCTTGATTTATGACAAAGGTGTCGTGGAATATGTAGAAGCTATTGAGGAATTGAGAAAAAAAGGGGTGGTAGCAAATTTCCAGCTTTTGGGTTCTATCGATGAAAAACATAAACGGGGAATCCCAAAAAGCCTCATTGAAAAATGGGTCACCGAACACAAAGTCGATTATCTTGGTAGTACGGATGATGTTCAATCTTTCCTGTGCGATGCTGATTGCGTCGTCCTTCCCTCGTATCGGGAAGGCACGCCAAAAACCCTTCTTGAAGCCGCCAGCATGGGTTTACCCCTGGTTGCTACGGACGTGCCCGGTTGTAGAAATATTGTGGAAGATGGTTATAATGGTTTTCTGTGTAAATCCAAAGATGCCATTGACCTTGCTTCAAAAATGGAAAAATTACTGACCCTAAACGCTGAAGACCGAAAAATTATGGGCGACAACAGCCGGTTAAAAGCGGTAAACAATTTTGATGAAAACATTGTGATCGAGAAATATCATCGTTCCATCCTTTCACTTAAAAGCGCATAAACTACCAATACATGGAGATAAAAGAAACGGGCATTGCGGGTTTGGTAGAAATCATAGCGCCCCAGTTTACCGATGAACGCGGATTGTTTTTCGAATCTTATCACCAGACAAAATTTAAAGAAGCCGGACTCCCATCGATATTTGTACAGGATAATCAATCTTTCTCCAGAAAGGACGTATTACGTGGACTGCATTTTCAGAAAAAACCATATGAACAGGGTAAATTGGTGCGGGTGATCACCGGAAAGGCTTTGGATGTAGCGGTAGATCTGCGGCCGGATTCCGCAACATTTGGTCAGTCGTACAGTCTGGTGCTGGACAGCACGCTAAATAATATGTTATACATACCGGAAGGTTTTGGGCACGGTTTTCTGGCGCTTGAAGATTGTATATTCTTTTATAAGTGCACCGGTTTTTACAACAAAACTGCCGAATCGGGAATTATCTGGAACGATGGCGAACTTCAGATCAACTGGAACATTGAAGCTCCAAACCTTTCAGCCAAAGACCTCGAACTTCCCAGCTTTCGGGAGTTTAAAACATCATTGGGAATTAACTGAATTTTTTAATTTATCTTTGTCGAAAAGATTGAAAGCCTTGAGTACCTTGGTCAGGAAAGTTAGCGTATTTTTTGTGTTGATGATTTTTCTTGCTTCCTGCAAAGTTTACAAACAACACTACATGTTTAAAATCGACAAAGATAAGGATTTATCATTTTTGTCTTCACAACTGGAAGTAGCCGAGAAAAACTATATCATTCAGCCGAATGACCTGCTGGAAATCAAAGTATTTACCAACAAAGGTGAGCGCATCATTGATCCCAATAATGAATTGCAAATTGTGGGCAATAATCAGAACCAGCAATACCGGGAAAAACCGGAGTTTTTGGTACTCGACAGCGGATTTGTTAAATTACCCATGATCGGATATGTGCACATTGCAGGGCTTACGCTGGATAATTCTGAGAAACTGCTGGAAAAAAAATATAGTGATTTCTATAAAGAGCCATTCGTTCGGGTGAGCTATTTGAATAAAAGAGTAATTGTTTTGGGGGCTTCAGGAGGAAAAGTGATTCCACTGGAAAATGAAAGCACCACACTTTTGGAAGTTTTGGCCATGGCAGGGGGTATCGATGAACACGGCAAAAGCCGTAACATCAGATTGATCCGGGGCGACTTACACAATCCGGAAGTATTTCTTGTGGATTTGTCGACCATTGACGGCATGAAAAGTAGTATGTTGGATGTTCGGCCTGGTGATATTATTTATATTGAACCGGTTGTCAGAATATTCAATGAATCGGTGCGGGACCTTGCAACGGCATTGGCGATTATTTCCAATATCATTGTGTTGATTGTGGCATTGGATAAATTGTAGTAAATAATTTAAGGGTTGAACAAATTGACCAACGAAAATAGCCTTCAGTCTGCTGAGAACAACGCAACGGGTAATATTAGCCTGGAGAGTGTTGATTTTGAAAAACTGTGGCGGGTATTTCGCAAAAACCTGATCTGGGTTTTATTAATATTTATAGCCGCCTTTACGGTAGCCTATACTATTATTCGGTATACCAAAGATCTTTTTGAAGCCAGCTCGGTGATACAACTCGACGTACAAAGCGATGCCAGCGTGCTGGGTTTCCGAAGTTTCGACGATGATATCAATGACCTGTCCAGGGAAATTGAACTGATCAAATCAAAACTCTTCTTCAGTAAAGTTGTTGAGGCGGTGCAACTCGATGTTGGTTATTTTCAATATGGTGATATTTTGTATGAAGAACGGTATAACAACAATCCCTTTGAAGTCAGCTACAATATTAAAAATCCGGATTATTACAACCTTACCTTCGATCTGGAAATTTTAAATAAAAATGATTTCGCCCTGCATTATAATTTGGGGAGTAACCAGATTTCCCGGGTTTATCATTTCGGTGACACCATCAAGAATGACAATTTCACCTTTTTCATCACCCTGACCCAGAGTTATGACCCCAAAATAGAAAACAAGTATTTCTTCAGGATCTACAATGAACAATCACAGATCAATTATCTGGCTTCCAATATTATCGTTCAGCCATTGGATTTTAAAGCGAAGACCATCACCATAGCCTTCAAGGATAATAATCGATACAAAGCCAGGGATGTTGTGAATGCCATTGATACGTTGTATATCTATTTTACCAGGATGGAGAAAAACATGGCGAATCAACAAAAAATCGATTTCCTCAATGAACAACTCCAATCCACCGAGAATAAGTTATCTGAATTAGAAACATACTTTGAAAATTTCACCATCGATAACCGCACTGCCAATCTGGATGAAAACCTGGGCAATACGATTCATATCATGGAAGAACTCGATTCCCAGAAATTCATTGTTAGACATAAAATTTCTTCGTACAATAAAATGTATGACCAACTGATTTCCGACAGTGATCTTTCTCTTAATCCATCCGAAATCAGCGCATTACCCTCAGATGTCCGGCAAGATGTCGACCGATTGGATGCGTTGATTGAAGAACGGCAAGTATTATTGGGTTCTTACAATAAAAACACCTTCGCTTATCAAAAAAAGGAACAGGAAATCAAATTTTTAAAGGACCGATTGGTCACTTATCTTGACGATACACGGAAGTCACTATATCAGAATCTTGATGATCTTACAAAACGAAGAAATAAGGTTGAAAAAGAATTTGTAGGTCTGCCTTCAAAACGTACCGAATATACCAAAACCCAGCGGTATTATTCGTTGTATGAAGAATTCTACCTTTCACTTATGAAGAACAAAGCCGAGTTTGAATTGGCCCAAGCCGGAACGGTGACAAACTTCAAAATTTTGTCTTCACCCACTACACCTTCATCTCCAATTTCTCCAAATAAATTTTTGATCTATGGGATCGGATTTGTTGCAGCATTCATCCTAAGTTTCTTTTTGATCGGTATCAATTACCTTTTAAATAATAAAGTTACCAGCACTCAGCAACTTGAAAAAATCACCAGTTTACCGGTAATTGGTTCTATTCCATTATATCGCAATGGCAAAACATTGTCTACCCGGTTGGTTGTTGACAAAAACCCGAAATCCGAAATTACTGAAGCATTCCGGTCCATACGAAGTAATCTTGAATTTCTTCGACTTAATGGCAAAAAAACTATTATTTCCATTACTTCGACAATCAGTGGTGAAGGCAAAACTTTTATTGCGGTTAATCTGGGGGGCATCATCAGTATGCTCGATAACAAAGTGATTCTCCTGGATTTGGATATGCGAAAACCAAAAATCCAAAAGGTTTTTTATGATCAGGAAGTAACCCATGGCATCAGCACAATCCTCATCAATAAACATGAAGTAACAGATTGCATCAAAAAGACTGATCTGGATAATCTCGATTATATACCATCGGGTCCTATCCCTCCAAATCCATCCGAATTGGTACATAACAGTACTTTCGATCGTATGATCGAAGAGCTTAAAAGCATTTATGACGTGATAATCATCGACACGCCTCCGGTAGGCCTGGTCACGGATGGCCTTATCGCCATGAAAAAAGCCAATATTCCTCTTTTCATATTGCGGGCTGACTTTTCAAGAAAAAATTTCTTGAAGGGAATCAGTAAATTCGTTAAAACACAAAAAATCAGTCAATTATCAATAATTCTGAACGCCATAAAAGGATCGAATAAAAATGGCTATGGATATGGTTATTATCACGACAATGGCTACTATGATAATGGAAAACAAAAGAAGAAGAAGAAATTAGTTCCTTTCCTGCCATCATTTTTGCACTGATTTTCCTCATAAACCTATGTTGAACTGGTTTAAACCAAAATACAAATTCATCCATTATCCTGTTCGGGTCGATATCCATTCTCACCTGCTCCCAGGTTTGGATGATGGCGTTACCTCAACAAAAGAATCAGTGGAGATCATTCGTGAATTCCAGGCCATTGGAGTAAAAAAAATCATTACTACTCCACATATAATGAGTGACTATTACATCAACACACCCAAGCAAATTAACCATGCATTATTGCAAGTAAAAGAGGCCCTGGTGGTAGAAGGTATCGATGTAATTCTCGAAGCAGCAGCAGAATATTATCTTGACGAAGACCTTTTAGAAAGAATAAGAAATAAAGAAAAATTGC
This sequence comes from uncultured Cytophagales bacterium, assembly GCA_963711495.1. GTDB lineage: Bacteria > Bacteroidota > Bacteroidia > Cytophagales > Cyclobacteriaceae > CAVQEK01. The sequence goes on along the minus strand of CAVQEK010000013.1, from coordinate 901,155 downwards.
TCACTTTTGGTGATCGCTACCTTTTATTCGAAACTTCCTTTATGAATGAACCGGTCTTTTTAAAGGATGTCATCTTTCAGTTGAATGTAAATGGTTATAAACCGGTAATGGCTCACCCGGAAAGATACCTTTATCTCCAGTCCAATCAGTCTTTAATTGAAGAATTGGGAGCCATGAATGTACATTTCCAATTAAATTTACTTTCTTTGTCCGGTTATTATTCGAAGTCTGTAAAGAAAATATCAAAAAATCTTCTGGATCAGGGGAAAATAAGTTTTATTGGTAGCGATTGTCATAACATGCTACAATTCAAGACTTTAAATAAAACTATAAACACCCGTATTTCTGAAAAACTGGCTAAAACAACACTGTTGAATGATCAGTTGATTTGACGGTTTATTCAGTCGTTGTTTTGAGTCAAATAATCTTTTCCAATTTGTTTTTTTTCACTAATATGCGTCGAGGATGCATTGAGAAGTATATTTGTTATGGGCGAGGATTATAAAAGAAAAGACGAGTTCAAAGCTTTAGTAAAGCGATTTGAAGATCAACTCAAAAATGATACGCTCGAATTTTACCTGCTGGAAGATTTTGAGGAAATCATAGAGTACTATATTGATCGAGGCAAATTCAAAAGTGCACTCGATGCTTGCAATGTTGCCATCGATCAATATCCTTTTTCGACTGAACTCATGTTGGACAAAGCACAGGTACTTTCCAGCCTGGAGAAATATGAAGAAAGTATAGATTTGCTGGATAAAGCAAGTGCTTTACAACCCAACGATCCGGAAATATTGATGCTTAAAGCCTCCATTTTTTCACTTAAAGGCGATTATGAAGCGGCAGTAAATGTTTATCTCCATGCCGAGCCCTTTACCCAGGATAAAGATGAATTATATTATAATATTGGTTTGACCTACCAAAATGCGTTCAAATATGAGAATGCGATAGAATATTACAAACGGGCTATCGAGGCCAACATCAATCATGAAAGTGCATTGTATGAATTGGCATACTGCCTCGATGTCACTGGTCAGCTGGAACGTAGCATTTCATACTATAAAAAATTCATCGACAAAGATCCCTACTCCCAGTATGCCTGGTATAACCTGGGTATTGTTTACGCCAAATTGGGCCACTTTCAGGATGCCATTGATGCCTATGAGTATGCCGTATTGATTGATGAAGAATTTGCCTCTGCTTTTTTCAATCTTGGAAATTCATACATGAGCCTGGAGAAATATTCCAAAGCCATCGATGCTTTTCGTAAAACCATCGATCATGAAGGGCCAAGTGCGGAAGTTTATTGTTGTCTTGCCGAGGCATATGAAAAACTCGAACACTATGATCTTGGTGTAAAATATTATCAGAAGGCCGTAAAGTTGGATAATTTTTATGATGAAGCCTGGTATGGGGTAGGATTTTGCCTCACCAAACAGAGCAAGTGGTATGAAGCAATCCATTTTTTAAACCGGGCCCTGAAATTGGATTGTGAAAATTCATTGTACTGGAAAAAAGTAGCTGAGGCCGAATATCACACCGGCAATATTATTTCAAGTCTGGACGCCTACGAAGAGGCCTCTTTGCTGGATCCCGAAGATAAAGAAATTATCCTAAACTGGTCATTTATCTATTATGAACAAGGTGATTACGACAAGGCACTCGATATTGTTCTGAATGCCTTGGAAGAAATGCCGGATGAATCTGATCTTTATTACCGTGCTACCGCTTATCTAATTGGCGCCGGCAAATACAAACAGGCCTTTAATTATTTAGAAAATGCATTAATCTTGAACTTTGAAAATCATATAAGCCTTTTGGAATTTTTCCCTAAGTTAGAAACCCAGAAGGCACTTTTTAAAATTATAGATCAATTCAGAAAGAAAAATCAGTAAAACGTAACCACCCCGTGGGTATGTTCCCTGAGATCTTTGAAAATTAAATTTTTATCCGAATGAATTATTTCTTAAAAGACATTCCAGAAAGGACTGCAAAGCCACGCCAGGTGGGCCTGACCATGGCCATGGATAAAGGATTGAGTGTACGACAGGTGGAAGATTTCCTGAGCGTTGCCGGTGATTACACCGACATTGTGAAACTTGGATGGGGAACGTCCTTTGTTACGCCAAATCTGCAGGATAAAATTAAAGCATATAAAAATGCCGGCGTGCCTACCTACTTTGGCGGTACTTTGTTCGAGGCATTTATTGTGCGTGGACAGTTTGACGATTACAGGAAAGTACTGGACAAATATGGTCTTGAATATGCCGAAGTTTCCGATGGGTCCATTGAATTTGATCACGACCTCAAATGTGAATATATCCGTAAACTTTCCGAGCAAGTAACGGTGCTCTCTGAAGTCGGCTCAAAAGATGTTGACAAGATCATTCCCCCTTATAAATGGATCAAACTTATGCAGGAAGAACTCGACGCGGGTGCCTGGAAAGTGATCGGTGAAGCGCGGGAAAGTGGCAATGTAGGCCTTTTCAGATCCAGCGGCGAAGTACGCTCCGGTTTGGTAGAAGAAATTCTCACCAAAATACCCTTTGAAAAAATTATTTGGGAAGCACCATTAAAAGCACAACAAGTTTGGTTTATTAAATTACTCGGCAGTAATGTGAATTTAGGAAACATTGCTCCTTCAGAAGTGATCCCTTTGGAAACCATTCGAATCGGCATGCGAGGAGATACCTTCAACTTCTTTCTAAATCATAAAGAAAGCGAATAAAACTTTTTGAAATAAGACAACCACGGCACATTCATTACTGCCCTATGAATAGATTAAAAGATTATGTCCTGCTCTTTCTGAAAGGGATTAGTATGGGAAGTGCCGATGTGGTTCCCGGCGTTTCAGGAGGCACCATAGCCTTTATTACCGGAATATATGAAGAACTGCTGCAAAGCATAAAACAATTCGATCGGAAAGCCCTAAAATTGTTGTTCCGCGGTCAGATTTCGGCACTTTGGAATCATGTTAACGGACGTTTTTTGGTGACACTATTGTCTGGTATTGGAGTGAGCATTATCTCGCTGGCCAAATTAATTCATTATTTGCTTAGTCATAACCCCATCCAACTTTGGTCTTTCTTCTTCGGCCTAATCATCATTTCAGCCATCATGGTTTCACGGGAAATAATTAAATGGAATTGGAAGGTGGCCATCGCATGGATCCTTGGAATTGTTGTGGCATACATTATCACTGGCGCTACGCCAGCTAATACCCCGGAAAATTATTTTTTTGTTTTTGTTTCAGGCGCAATCGCAATTTGTGCCATGATACTTCCCGGTATCTCCGGCAGTTTCATGCTATTGATCATGGGTAAATATGAATTCATTATTGGTGCTGTAAAAGATATGAACATCGGAGTAATTGTCGTATTTGCCCTGGGATGTGTTGTCGGATTGCTAAGTTTTGCCCGAATTGTTTCCTGGTTATTGAGTAAATATCACGATATTACAGTTGGTGTATTGGCGGGCTTTATGATCGGATCATTGAATAAGATTTGGCCTTGGAAAGAGACCCTTTCTTATTTCACCAATAGCAAAGGCGAACTTGTTCCTCTTATACAGCAAAATATATCGCCAGCAGTATACCTGACAAAAACCGGTCAAAATCCAATGATGCTTCAAGCACTGCTTTTTACTGCACTTGGGATCCTGCTGGTGATCGCCATTGAAAAGATTGCCAAATTCAGAACCGGGTCAAAATAATTCAACCAGTGATAAAACAGTTCGGCTTAATCGGTTATCCCCTCAGTCATTCCTTTTCAAAAAAATATTTTGCGGAGAAATTTAAGAAAGAGACCATTACTGATGTCCGATACGATTTGTTTGAAATTGAAAAAATAGAAATGGTTGAAGAAATATTTAAAATACCCCAACTAAAAGGTTTTAATGTCACCATTCCATACAAAGAATCGATCAAAGAATACTTGGATGATTTTGATGTGAGTGCCAAAAATGTAGGCGCGGTAAATGTGGTGAAAATAGATCCCAACGGCCAGAGAATCGGCTTCAATTCCGATTATTATGGCTTCAGACAATCCTTGAATAATTGGCTGGATATTAATCGAAAATTCCAGGCATTGATTCTGGGTACCGGCGGAGCGGCCAAAGCCATTATTGCGGTTCTTACCGATCTTAAGGTGGATTTTCAGATTGTTTCACGGGATCCCCATAAAGGTGACTTGACCTATGAAATGCTGAATAAGTTTCCTGAAAAATTGGAAAATTATAAGCTGATCATCAATACTACACCCTTGGGAATGTCTCCAAACCTGAACTTATGTCCCGATTTACCCTATCAGATGCTGGGCAAAAAGCATTACCTATACGACCTTATTTACAACCCTCCGGAAACATTGTTTCTTAAAAAAGGATCGGAAAATGGTTGTCAGATAAAAAATGGTTCTGAAATGCTGGAACTTCAGGCAGAAAAATCCTGGGAAATCTGGAACAGTTAAATGGTTTCAATATCTTGTTTAAACCGGTCGATAATAACTTTTTCCTCGTTGCTCAATCCATCTACCGCATCGGCTACCCGTTCGATGACGTTGATGAATTTTTGCCGCAATTCCGGCGTAAAATCTTTTTTGTTGGTTTTGATGGCAAACATGGCGAATTTGTAGGATTGTTCTATGTTCGGCGTGATGCGTTCTTCGAGAATAGCAAAACGATTTCGTGCTGACCAGGCATCATTGCCTAATTCTGATTTTATAATTGCTTCAAATGCTTTTTTTTCTTCCTTTTGAAGTTCGCCGTCAGCCATAGCAATAGAATAGGATAGTTCAGCCAACGCTTGAATTAAAATAATATTAAGCGCCATGCGTATGTGGTTTGAATGTTATATAAAGAATAAAAAATAACTCGTTAGAAAAACTGTAATTTTACCGTAAAAAGGTCTTTGAAAATATAAATAGAAAGTCCTTGTTTCACTAACAAATAGGATAATTTTTATCGGAAATTGGATATATGGAATTTGATCTAATTAGTGATTACGAACCTACAGGCGATCAACCTCAGGCTATAATACAATTGGTAGAGGGGATTCGAGCCGATGAGCCAGCCCAGACCTTATTGGGAGTTACTGGCTCCGGTAAAACTTTCACCATTGCCAATGTTATAAATGAAGTAAAAAAACCAACTTTGGTTTTAAGCCATAATAAAACATTGGCAGCCCAGCTCTATGGTGAATTAAAGCAGTTTTTCCCTGAAAATGCGGTTGAATATTTTATCTCTTACTATGATTATTATCAACCGGAAGCCTATCTGCCGACCACAAATTTATACATTGAAAAAGACCTGTCCATCAACGAAGAAATTGAGAAACTCAGACTAAGTGCCACGTCAGCGTTGCTCTCAGGAAGGCGAGATGTGATTGTTGTGGCTTCAGTTTCCTGTATTTATGGTATTGGTAATCCTGAAGAATTTGGCAAAAATGTGATTAAACTTGCCGAAGGCGATAATATACCACGCAACCAATTACTCTATAGGTTTGTTGACATTTTATACAGTCGTACTGAGGTTGAGTTTAAACGGGGCAATTTCCGGGTTAAAGGTGATACGATTGACATCTTTCCGGCGTATGCCGATTTTGCCTTCCGAATACTCTTTTGGGGTGATGAGATAGAAAATATCCACATCATTGAACCGGAAACCGGGAAAAAAATTGCCGAGGAGAAATTTATTACTATCTATCCTGCCAACCTGTTTGTAACCGGGAAGGATATTATCAATCAGGCTATTTATGAGATCCAAAATGATCTCGTCTCCCAGATAAACCTTTTCGAATCAGAACAACGCTATTTGGAAGCTAAACGCATCAAAGAAAGAACTGAATTTGACCTGGAGATGATCAGGGAACTGGGTTATTGTTCTGGCATCGAAAATTACTCGCGCTATTTCGACCGGAGAAAACAAGGGGCAAGGCCGTTTTGTCTCCTTGATTATTTTCCTGATGATTATTTGATGATTATCGACGAAAGTCATGTGACCATTCCACAAGTACGGGCCATGTGGGGTGGTGACCGCTCACGAAAAGTAAACCTGGTGGATTTTGGATTTCGTTTGCCCTCTGCCCTCGACAACCGGCCCCTTACTTTCAATGAGTTCGAAGAAATGTTGAACCAGGTGATATTTGTGAGCGCTACTCCGGGAGATTATGAATTGAGAGCATCCGAAGGCGTGGTGGTGGAACAGATTATCCGGCCAACCGGACTTCTCGATCCCGAAATTGATGTTAGACCCAGCCTCAATCAAATTGACGACCTGATGAACGAAATTGACGAACGCGTTAATTCAAACGAACGCGTACTGGTAACTACCCTCACCAAAAGAATGGCTGAAGAACTTACCAAATATCTGGATCGGTCCGGCATTAAATGCCGCTACATACACTCGGAAGTAAAAACACTGGATCGTGTGGAAATTTTGAGAGAACTTCGACTTGGAATTTTTGATGTTTTGGTCGGCGTGAATTTGTTGAGGGAAGGACTTGATTTACCGGAAGTATCGATGGTCGCTATCCTGGATGCTGACAAAGAGGGTTTTCTGCGCAACCAACGATCGCTGGTCCAGACAATTGGCAGGGCCGCACGAAATGTTAATGGTAAAGTCATCATGTATGCGGATAAAATTACCGATTCGATGCAGACTGCGATTGATGAGACAAACAGGAGACGAAGTATTCAAATAGACTACAACAAAAAATACGGTATTGAGCCCAAAACTGTTATCAAGTCCAAAGAATCAATCCTAGGTCAAACGAAAGTGGCAGATACCAAAAAGACAGGCAAGAAATACTATACGGAAAATGAACATCCGAGCGTGGCTGCAGATCCGGTGGTAGAATACATGTCAAGGGAACAATTATTAAAATTGATGAATGAAACAAGGAAAAAAATGGAGCGTTCTGCAAAAGATCTTGATTTTATCGAAGCAGCACGCCTGCGCGATGATCTTTACGACCTGGAAAAAATGTTGAATGAAAAAAAATAAAGCCCCGTGTTGGGGCTTTTTGAATGGTAGTTACTTTTTGTTAAGCTTGCTGGAAGCGTTTGGCGACAGCATTCCAATCAATGACATTCCAAAAGGCAGCGATATAATCGGGCCTTCTGTTTTGATAATTAAGATAATAAGCATGTTCCCAGACATCAATTCCAAGAATGGGTTTACCTTTTTTCTCTGATATGTCCATCACCGGATTGTCTTGATTTGGTGTTGAAGTAATGAATAGTTTCCCACCGGAATCTAAGCATAACCAGGCCCATCCTGAACCAAATCGCGTGGCTGCAGCGGTTGAAAATTGATCCTTAAAAGCATCGAATGAACCGAAATCTTTATTGATGGCCTCTGCAAGCTTATCGGTAGGTTTACCTCCACCATTTGGTGACATAACTGTCCAGAATAATGAGTGATTGAAGTGTCCGCCACCATTATTTCTCACTGCAGTAGACAACTTGCTGACTGATTTCATTAATTCTTCTAGAGATTTACCTTCAGCATCGGTGCCTTTTACAGCATCATTTAATTTTGCGACATAACCTGCATGATGTTTACCATGATGGATTTCCATCGTTCTCGCATCGATATGCGGTTCCAGTGCATTAAATGCATAAGGCAATGAAGGAAGTTCAAAAGCCATAATTTAAATTAATTTTTAGGTTTAACATTGAATTGATAAATAATTGTTGAGTTGTATTAATACATCTATCGTGTTGTATAAATAAAACCAACTAACGGAATTTTTACCTTAATATCATAAGAAGTATACCTTGACATCATTTAGTTTTCCCTCAGGTTGTTGAAAAAATCGTTGAGCAAAGTGGTGCATTCATTTTCTAATAAACCCCGGTAAATAGAAGTCTTTTGATGAAGAATTCTATGATGAATTCGTGTGAATCCACGCTTTGGATCACTGGCTCCAAAATAAACCGCATCTATCTGTGCCCAATTCATTGCACCAGCACACATTATACAAGGCTCCAGCGTGACATACAGAGAACATTCTTCCAAATATTTGCTTCCCAGGTATTCAAACGCCGCCGTAAGCGCCAGCATTTCTGCATGCGCAGTAGCATCTTTCAACATTTCAACCTGATTATGCGCTCTGGCAATAATACGATTTTTACAAACGACTACTGCCCCTATCGGTACTTCCCCTATTTCAAATGCCATTTGGGCCTGCACATACGCTTCACGCATGAAACGTTCTGGTGAGTAAACCGATAAATGCATTAAAGTGTTTTGCTTATATTAACTGAATTCATCATTTTTCTGGCGGTAGCCTCCCAGTAATTTTTCAACCTTGCCGGACAACTAAAAGTAAATAATACAGTTTTGTTGTTTATGATAGCATATTCAATATAAACATACTTGCTAATCGCATTGCCACTGATCGATAAATTCCGCTCATCTTCCACCTTCGATACGAATTCAAATACAGCAAAGGACCTGTCATTGATCTCATCAACCTCATCCCTAATAAAATTGACCTGATCGTAAAGTCCCATAATATTCGATTTATAGAAACTTCGCATCATCTCTATATCACTGTTTCGCCACCGGGAAAACGCCATGTTGACAACAAAATCGACATCGCCTGACTGGTCAGTATAATACGCCAATGGATCCTTGTCGCTGATGTTTCTTTGCTTTACTTCCTGCTGCGAAACCAAAACGAAATTTTCAGGAATTTGCATGGTGATACCATCGCCAATTTTGGTCTTCACCAATTTTACTTCCTGGAAAGAAGACAGAAAAACAAAAAACAACGGAAGGACAAACACAATTTTTCTCATCTACAACGATATGATATGAAGGTGTTTTCAATAATTTCACAACAAGCATCCAACTGTTCTTCATTAATAACCAGTGGCGGTGCAAATCTAATAATATTGCCATGGGTAGGTTTGGCCAGTAAACCATTTTTCATCAATTGGATACAAATATTCCAGGCAGTAGTACTTTCAGGCAAATCGTTGATCACCACGGCATTGAGTAGCCCCTTCCCTCGTACCAGTTTGAGCAGGTCACACTTTTTTATCAATTTTTGCATGCGCTGCCTGAAAATCCCGCCAAGTTCATAGGCATTTTCTGCCAGCTTTTCATCTCTGACCACCTCCAATGCAGCTATTGCTACTGCACAAGCCAACGGATTTCCACCAAAGGTTGAACCATGTTCTCCTGGCTTAATGGTCAACATAATTTCATCTGATGCCAGCACGGCAGATACCGGCATTACTCCGCCGGAAAGTGCTTTACCCAATATCAATATGTCTGGTTTGAAACCTTCATATTCACATGCCAGCAATTTGCCTGTCCTGCCAATTCCGGTTTGTATTTCATCGGCAATAAACAACACATTCTTTTCACGACATAGTGTATAAGCGCTGTTTAAATAACCATCATCAGGCACGATAACGCCAGCTTCTCCCTGAATGGGCTCCACCATAAAACCGGCAACATTCAGGTCTTGCAACGCTTGCTCCAGGGCAGGTATATCGTTGTAAGGAATTATGATATAACCAGGCATGTAAGGGCCAAATCCCTTGTAGCTTAATGGATCAGTTGATGAAGATATAGCCGCTAATGTCCGCCCCCAGAAATTGCCTTCAACAAAAATAATTTTTGCCTGGTTGTCTGGTATTCCTTTAACATCATAAGCCCATTTTCGACATAATTTTACGGCTGTTTCTCCCCCCTCTACCCCGGTATTCATCGGCAAAACCCGATCATAACCGAAATAGTCGGTTACAAATTCTTCATACTGACCAAGCACATCATTGTGGAATGCCCGTGATGTAAGGGTAAGCCTCGTAGCTTGTTCATGGAGTGCCTCAATGATTTTTGGATGACAGTGCCCTTGGTTAACAGCACTATACGCCGACAAAAAGTCATAATACCTTTTCCCCTCAAGATCCCATAAGTAAACGCCTTCTCCTTTTTGCAAAACAACAGGCAAAGGCGCGTAATTTTTAGCGCCGTATTTGTCTTCAAGCTCCCTGGCCTGTTGACTATTTTGTATTGTTTCGATCATTGCACCAACAATTATTCTGAAGAATGTGTCGATTCAAAGGTATTAATTTTTATTATTTTAACGATCGTGATTGAAAAACTGACAGTAAAAATGTTTGAAATTCCATGTTCCCCACCCAATTCCTAAACAAATTCCGGAATTGCCCAAACCGCAAATGGACATTTACTCCATCATGATATTTAAAAAGAAGAGCATTTTGAACTTCGAATATTTTTTGCCAATTTTGCAGACCAATTTGTAAAACCAGAAATAATAACAATAATGGCTAGAATTTGTCAGGTAACGGGGAAAAAGCCAAGAGTTGGAAATAATGTTTCGCATGCCAATAATAGAACAAAGCGGAAATTTTATCCAAACCTTCAGAAAAAACGATTCTATATTCCTGAAGAAGGGCGATGGGTATCATTGAAAGTATCTGTTTCGGCCTTAAGGACCATCAACAAAAATGGCATTTCATCCGTTTTGAAAAAAGCCAGACAACAAGGTTTAATTGTTGAATAAAATAAAATTATATTTCAATGGCAAAAAAAGGCAACAGAGTCCAGGTAATTTTGGAATGCACCGAACATAAAAACTCAGGCATGGCGGGGACCTCGCGGTATATTAGCACCAAGAACAGAAAAAATACCCCTGAAAGGCTTGAGTTGAAAAAATACAATCCAATACTAAAGAAATATACTGTTCACAAAGAAATTAAATAATTATGGCAAAGAAAGTTGTTGCTACCCTGAAGACCGGAACCGGTAAAGATTATGCCAAAGTAATCAAAGCTGTGAAATCTGAAAAAACCGGTGGATACACTTTCAAAGAAGAAATGGTGCCGGTTGAACTTGTGAAGGAAACTTTGGAAAGAAAATAATATTTCAATTTGCGGAACAATTGAAAGTCCCTCCAAATAAGGGACTTTTTTTATATTTTTATAAATCACACCTACGCTTTCCATGTTTAAATTTTTCTCCAAAAACGATAAAGAAACCTTAGATAAAGGCCTTGAAAAGACCAAACAAAGCTTTTTCTCAAAGTTGGGTAAAGCCGTAGTCGGCAAATCAAAAGTTGACGACGAAGTGCTCGATGAGCTGGAGGAAATACTGATTTCTTCGGATGTTGGCGTTGAGACCACGATCAAAATCATTCGGCGAATAGAAGAACGTGTGGCGCGTGACAAATACCTGGGAACGGATGATCTCAACCGAATTTTGAAAGAAGAAATAGCTTCGTTGCTTAATGAAAATAATGTGGACGATCCCCAGGATTTCATTCTGCCTGACGGTATTAAGCCCTACGTGATGTTAATCGTAGGCGTAAATGGCGTTGGCAAAACAACCACAATCGGAAAACTTGCATCACACTATAAAAACCTTGGTAAAAAAGTCATTTTAGGAGCGGCAGATACTTTCAGGGCAGCGGCAGTCGATCAATTAAAACGTTGGGGCGAAAGAGTAGATGTGCCGGTAGTATCGCACGGCATGAACACAGATCCGGCCTCAGTGGCCTATGATGCTGTTAAACAGGCAGTAGAAAGCAATGCTGATCTGGTGATCATTGATACTGCGGGAAGGCTGCATACCAAGGTGAACCTTATGAATGAACTTTCTAAAATAAGGCGGGTAATCAAAAAAATAATGGAGGATGCGCCACATGAAGTGCTACTGATCCTTGATGGCAGCACTGGTCAAAACGCCGTAATTCAAGCCAGGGAGTTCACGAAAGCCACAGAAGTGACGTCTATCGCCATCACAAAACTTGACGGCACCGCCAAAGGAGGTGTTGTACTCGGTATCAGCGATGAATTTAAAATTCCGGTAAAGTATATTGGCGTGGGAGAAAAAGTTGATGATCTTCAGATCTTTAACCGTTTTGAGTTTGTAGATTCCCTGTTCAAAAAGAGTTGAATGCTACTTCTGTCAGAATGATTGTGGTCTAAGGTTTTGTTGCCTTACAGGGGTTTCAGTTGGTTTTGATTTTGGTTTCGGTATTTCCTTTTTCTGGTATATCACTTTTTTGCGATACGGTATTCTTAAATATACATAATAACTCAATCCCCAGGAATCCGGATTGATGTATTTACCAAAACCAGGAATATAATATGGGCGAAGATGCCCATTGGGATCACTTTGAACCTTTAGTGAAACTTTATATCGCACGGTAAATCCGAAAAACAATTGTTTGTAAATCCGTACCTTCAGCCCGGCATCAAGTTCAGCCCAATGAGCACTTGCCTTGTTATTTTCGGAAGTTTCTATTGTTGAAGGCCAGCCGGTTTGTGATTGAATAACAGCTTTAGTGTTGTAATTTAACTGGTCATTGAAATTGCTCATGGCATAGCGAATGCCAAAAAAAGCGATGTTGAGATGTGGGTCTTTATACATAAAATTCACATCGCCTCCGACTCTCAGATAGCTCCCATTATTCTTATAGTCGTAGGTATCTTCATTGAGATGGTAATTCACCTGTCCGTAGTCAATCACTGCATAATAACGATCGAAATCAACATCACCGGTAAATTCCATGTGATTCTGTTGCTGGGAAAAAATCAAATATGGAAGGGCCCCGACTTCGGTACCCAGACGCACCCCTGAGGGCAGATATCTATTTAATTGTGCCTGAACGCCAAAGGTGCCCAGCAGAAAAAATAGGCTAATAATATATCTTAATATTGTCATGATTAAATCTTGACAGATCTGTTTTCTCGAGTACATAATTCGGAAAATCACATTTTTCAACATTGACCTTACTATAGGCGATCTCCACTCCGCAATCTACCGAAATTATCCGTTCACCTTTTTGATACGAAAGCTCTATTAGTTTACTGGAAAATGATGTATCTGCTTTTACATCCAGGGGTTCATAACTGACGGTGTCACGAATAATGGTATCTATCTCCGTGAATATGAACGTGGTTGCATTAGCAGCCGGATTGACAGGCAGACTGTAAAGTGATCTTGCGGAATCGAGATTATAAAATACCGAATCATTATTTTCTGCCTTGATGGAATAAAAAGCAATTTTCCGAGTGGCCGAGCTGTCGGCTTTCCAGAATTCTACCAGAAAATTATTGGTGTGTACAGAAACACAATCTTCATTTTCACAGGAAAGAACCAGAAAACCTGAAAATATTAAAACAAATGGAATGAAATGTGCTTTTAATGTATGCATTTCAGCGATCTTCTCGGTTATTTCAACATGTGCCGCAAAGTTATTCAATAAATTGATTTCGATGCATTTCAGCTAAATTTTATGCCAAAACGTTTTATCTTCTCAGACCGGCAAGAGCGTAATTTTTTGTAAGTTTGCAACTTTAAATTTAAAATATTGAGAACCAAAGGAATAAGAAAGGAACGTGTGAATGTGATAACACTGGGTTGCTCGAAAAACCTCGTGGATTCGGAAAATTTGATTACGCAGTTAAAAGGAAATGGTATAGCTGTGACGCATGAAGCATTGCGTGATGATTCGGAAGTTGTGATCATAAACACCTGTGGTTTCATTGACAATGCCAAACAGGAATCGATTGACACTATTTTGCGATATGCCGACGCCAAGAAAGAAGGTCTTGTCAAAAAAGTGTACGTGACAGGCTGTTTATCACAACGCTATCGTGAAGAATTGGAAAAAGAGATCCCCAATGTTGATGCATGGTTCGGCACCATGGAACTTCCTTTATTGCTCAAAAAATTTAAGGCCAATTATCGCCATGAACTTATCGGGGAACGCATTATCACCACTTCAAGACATTACGCCTACATGAAGATCTCCGAAGGTTGTGACCGGCCATGTTCCTTTTGCGCCATTCCTTTGATGCGCGGGAAACACATCTCCAGACCAATAGAAGAATTGGTAACCGAAGCCAGAAATATGGCCAGAAACGGCGTGAAAGAATTATTGCTTATTGCCCAGGATTCTACATTTTATGGCCTGGATATATATGGGAAACGAACCCTGGCGGATTTATTGAGACGATTGTCCGATGTCGAAGGTATTTCCTGGATCAGACTGCATTATGCATATCCTTCCGGTTTTCCTTTGGACGTGCTGGATGTGATCCGTGAAAGGTCAAATATTTGCAATTACATTGATATTCCTTTACAGCATGCTTCCACCAAAATGCTGCAAATTATGCGTAGGGGAACCACCAAAGAAAAAACTGCTGCGCTTCTGGATCAAATCAGGACTCGAATTCCGGAAATTGCCATCAGAACCACTATGATCGTTGGTCATCCTGGTGAAACACGTAAGGACTTTGGTGAATTGATGGAATTTATTGAGAAACATCGCTTCGACCGGCTGGGCGTTTTTACATATTCTCATGAAGAAAACACCCGGAGTTATTCGATGAAGGACAATATTCCAAAAAAAACCAAGGAAAAACGAGCCGCAGAACTCATGGATATACAACAGGATATATCATTGGACCTGAACCAGCAAAAAATTGGCAAAACTTTCCCTGTACTCATCGATCGCAAAGAATCGGGGTATTTTATCGGTCGGACCGAATATGATTCTCCCGAAGTTGATAATGAAGTGCTGATTGATGCCCGCCAAAATTATGTGCGGATTGGAGACTTTGTAACAGCGACCATTGTAAGGGCTACCGAATTTGATCTATATGGCGTTCCAGCGACAAACAAAGCTCAGGCTTCTTCCGTTAATGATGGAGTTTTAATAAAAGATACACAGAATTAATCCACCTATGAGATTGGAAAAAATCGACCTTGGAGAGACGGCCAGCTTCTCTCCTATTTTTTTAGACTATATCAACGGTAAAAAAGAACTAAAGCCGTTTTATTCGTTCGAGCCAAATCCGGAAAATTTTCATTCGATTATCGATCAACGAACCTTCGATGATCAACGTCGGAAAATATTGTCTGATTCATTGCGCCGGCAGTACAAAACTCTTCAAATGTCAACAGAAATATCGGAGCAAATCAATGCTTTGCAAAACCCAAAGACCTTTACCATCACAACAGGTCATCAGCTCAATATTTTTACGGGACCGCTATATTTCATATATAAGATAATTACAACCATTAATGCCGCTCGGCAACTCAAAAAACAATTTCCTGACTATCATTTCGTCCCTATGTATTGGATGGCTTCGGAGGATCATGATTTTGAAGAAATCAACCACTTCAGGCTTTTTGGGAAAGAATACAAATGGGAACAAAATCAACAGGGTGCTGTAGGCAAAATGGATCCTAATTCCCTAAGATCAATCATAGATGCGCTACCCGAGAAAGCCCCAATTTTTGAACAAGCATATCTCAATCACAAGAGTCTCGCTGAAGCAACCCGGTATATCGTCAACGCTTTTTTTGGCGAATATGGTCTGTTGGTCATTGATGCGGACGACCCTGATTTGAAGCAATTATTCGGTCCGGTGATTAAGGAGGAAATATTTCACCATCATGCCAATCATCTGGTTGAAAACACCAACAAACACTTGTGCGACGTCGGATACAAAACACAGATT
The DNA here is from genome assembly GCA_963711495.1 of uncultured Cytophagales bacterium. Taxonomy (GTDB): domain Bacteria; phylum Bacteroidota; class Bacteroidia; order Cytophagales; family Cyclobacteriaceae; genus CAVQEK01. Next base: position 885,649 of record CAVQEK010000013.1, on the reverse strand, counting down.
TTTCCCCGTGAGATCAATTTCTTTTATCTGGATCGTGAATTACGTGAGCGCATTGTAGAAGAAGGCGGTCAATATAAAGTGCTCAATACAACATTGGAATTTTCCAAAGAAGAAATGAGAAAACTCATTGACCGGGAGCCAGAAAAATTCAGTCCAAATGTTGTGCTTCGACCGTTATATCAGGAAATGATACTTCCCAATCTTGCCTATATAGGTGGTCCGGCAGAAATGGCCTACTGGATGCAACTAAAGCCGGTTTTTGATCATTATCAGGTAGACTTTCCCATACTGCTGCCCAGAAATTTTGCACTTATTATCAGTGGTACACTGGCCAAAAAAATTGAAAAACTTGGACTCTCTGTCAAAATGATGTTCTGTCCAGCCCACGAACTTAAAGATATTTACATTCATCAAAATACCAGTCACCAGCTAGATCTGGAAGAGGAAAAATCCTGGCTTTCTAAAGTATTTGAGCAAATTAATGAAAAAGCGTTATCTGTTGATCAATCACTGGAAGGTTTTGTGGGAGCTGAACTGGCGCGCACCCAGAAAATCCTGGAAAACATCGAAAAACGCATGAAAAAAGCCGAAGAACAAAATCAGGCGATTGGGTTACGTCAAATTGAAAACCTAAAATCACGGCTGTTTCCCAATGACAATCTGCAGGAACGAACAGATAATTTTTTAAACTTCTATTTCAATAACAAAGACTTTCTGAATGTGTTGATGGAGTATCTGGATCCTTTCGATTTCAGATTTAATGTGTTGATTGGTGATGAATAAATTGGAATTGCGCAAATCGTACATGAAAAAACGCCTGCACCTCAGTGCAGTTGAGTTAGCCATCCTAAGTGAAAAGATCACCTCAAAAGTGCATGAAACTTTAGCGATCAACGAGTTTGGTGTTTTTCACATTTTCTTACCCATTAAAGCAAAAAATGAGATAAACACATGGCCGATCATTCATTTTCTCTGGCAGCATAAAAAAAAGGTCGTTGTGCCGGCTACTCGTGCCAACACGCCGGAGATGAAAAGTTTTTTACTTACGCCTGAAACAAAACTATTGGAAAACCAGTGGGGAATCCCGGAACCCATAGAATCAATTCAGGTAATGCCGGAAGAAATCCAGGTGGTATTTCTGCCCTTACTTGTTTTTGACCGCCAAGGACACCGGGTGGGCTACGGCAAAGGTTTTTACGACCGTTTTTTAAAACAAATGTCTCCAAATATTATTAAAGTCGGTCTGAGTTTATTTCCCCCGGCGGAGGAAATAGATGATGTGGGAGCGTGGGATGAAAAAATGAATTGGTGCGTAACACCCAGAGAAGTTATTCGATTTTAACTGCCCTGATCATTTCATTCTTACCTGGCGGCCCGGGTAACTTTTCTACAGAAAATCCAACTTGCTGCAGGTTTCTTCTAAATTGCCCCTGGGCGCAATAAGTCACCAGAATCCCATACTTTTTTAACATTCGATATGCTTTGGCCAGGTTGTCAATTGACCAGATATCCGGTTGTTTTCCAGGAGCAAAGGCATCATATAAAAATAGATCGAAGTCACCTTTCTTCACCAAAATATCTTCAAATTTTTCGGCCATTTTTTTTAGGGTGAAATGCCTGGAGATCGAGATTTCCTTGTCAAATGGACATTGATGCATTTTTAGGAATTTTTGCTGACTCTGTGCAAAAGGCAATAAATTCGGATAATTCAACGCAGAATATTCAGTTTCTTCCAAGGGGAACGCTTCAACGCTGGTGAAATCGACATGTATTTTTTCTTTCTCAGCGAAACGACAAGACAACAAGGCATTGAGACCGGTACCAAAACCAAGTTCGAATATTCTCACATAATGCGTATCATACGTTGAAAAATGGTGTTTTAGTCCAGCTTGGATAAATACGTGTTCCGATTCCTGAATTGCCCCATGAATAGAATGGTATGTTTCTCCGAGATCCTCGTTGAAGATGGAATTTGATCCGTCTTCTGTGATAATTAATTTTCTTCCAGCAGTCATATTATCTGGAAATCAAGACCACTACATAGGCAGCAATGCCTTCTTCACGACCAACGAATCCCAACTTTTCAGTAGTCGTGGCTTTAATGGAAATATCTTCCACATCGATCTGCATTACATCGGCCAGGCACTGCTTCATGGCCGGAATATACGGATTTATCTTTGGTTGCTGGAGGCAAATGGTACTGTCTATATTTTCTATTTTCCATCCATTGGTGTCCAATAAATTGATGACTTCAATGAGCAATTTTTTACTATCTATTCCCAGGTATTTCGGATCATTGTCGGGAAAATGAAAACCAATATCACGCAGGTTGGCGGCGCCAAGCAACCCATCACAAATGACATGAATTAACACATCGGCATCGGAGTGACCAACCGAACCTTTGTGGTGATCGATCCTGATGCCCCCCAGCCAGAACGCCTGGTTTTGACGCAATTCGTGAACATCATAACCAAATCCAACACGAATTTTCATGGAATTCAATTTTATCTGAATATAAAAAAACCACTTTGCAGTGGTTCATTTTTTCCGGTTTTTCTTTTTGGGAATGGTGCCAAACACATAATCCCACAAGGGAGATGATACACCAAAAGCCACGTCAGGATCTTTGTAGTGATGTATACTGTGGTTAACCCATAAAATCTTGAATGCATTGTCGGGTGGTTGAAATGCATGAACGATATAATGAACACTAAGATATCCCGCATAACCCAGCAAAAATCCAGGGGTAAAGCCAAAAGCCAAAGGGCCCATAATCAGTCGAAAAATTCCCAGAAAAAGCAATGAGCCGATAATAATGATGATGGGAGGCATTGCCAGTCTGGTTTTATCTTTGGGATATTCATGGTGAACGCCGTGAATATTATATTGCATCCATCCTTTGATCTTACTGGTCGGAACCATATGATATAAATATCTGTGCATGAGATATTCAAATAATGTGAAAATAATGAAACCAGCAAAAACAAGCACCAGATAAGAACCAAAATTCAATTCCGTATTACGTACACCCCAATATAAAAATCCAATAGCACAAAATACCAGCAAACTGATCGGTATTGAAATATGAGAGCGAGAAAGATTGTGCAACACCGGATTTTTAAACATCCGCTTGGAGCCTTCGTGCTTGGGTTTAATATCTTTTATTGCCAGATATTCCATATTGATTTGGTTTAGATGATTGCTAAGAGTGCAAAATTAACATCAAAATATTTATTATTACACCTTTACTTCAGTTAAAAACAAAATTATACCTCTATAACGTTGGTGTATTGGTCCAGAATAAATTGATAATAATCTTCGTACTGTGGTAAGATTTTACTGATTTCAAACTCCTTGGCCCTTGTCAGTGCATTCTTCTTAAACCTGGGAAGGTTCTTATCATCAAGAATTTCCAGGGCATATTTGGTCATTTCTTCCACATTGCCCACATCACTCATATAACCGGAAAAGCCATGCACATTCAATTCGGGAAGCCCTCCGGTATTGGACGATATCACAGGCACTTCACAGGCCATAGCTTCCAATGCAGCCAACCCAAAACTTTCTTTTTCCGAAGGCATAATAAAAAGATCCGCCACTGAAAGTACTTCTTCCACCGCGTCGAGCTTACCCAAAAATCTGATATCATCGCAATCACCGCATTCCCGGCACATGGATTCAAGCTTTGTTCGCTCAGGCCCATCGCCCACAAGCAACAATTTAACGGACATTACTTTTCGTAAATTCTGAAATATTTTGACCACATCATCTACCCGCTTAACTTTTCTAAAATTAGAGGTATGGACTATCAGTTTTTCCCCATTGGGACAGATTGCTGTTTTGAAATGCTCTTTTTTCTGTTTTTTAAATCTTTCCAGATCGATAAAATTGGGAATGACTTCAATTTCCTTTTCTATGTTGAACATTTTATAAGTATCCTGTTTCAAGCTCTCAGAAACCGCTGTAATGCCATCTGACTCATTAATACTGAATGTAACCACTGGTTCATAAGATGGATCTTTCCCAACCAGGGTGATATCGGTTCCATGCAATGTCGTAATCACTGGTATTTCGACATGCTGTTTTTTCAGGATTTGTTTGGCGATATACGCGGCAGAAGCATGCGGGATTGCATAATGTACATGCAACATTTCCAGCTTTTCATATTTTACAACATCTACCATTTTACTGGCTAATGCGAGTTCATATGGCGGGTATTGAAATAGAGGATAAGACAAAATTTCAACTTCGTGATAAAAAAGGTTCTCATTAAAAAAATCAAACCGCGTAGGTTGTGAATAGGTGATAAAATGAACTTTGTGGCCTTTTTTGGCAAGACCAATTCCCAACTCAGTCGCAACTACTCCGCTACCGCCAAAAGTCGGGTAACAAACAATTCCAATTTTCATCTGTGGTTGTTAATTATGAACTTTTTCAAAACTCCATATCGATTCATATATGAGGTCTTGAATTCTTTTACGCACGTTGTATTCTATAAGTTTGAAATTAGAAGCATCGGGATGTACCCTGTTCGATAAAAACACAAAAATAAGGTTAAATGTTGGGTCAACCCAAATTGCGGTACCCGTAAATCCCTGGTGACCATAAGTTTTTGGGGAAGCATAGTGGCTCGTCGGACTTAAATCATCCTTTAAATCAGGTTTGTCCCAACCCAAACCCCGACGATTATCTTCATTTTGTCTTGCTGTAAATTGGTCGATTACATTTGTTGAAAGGTATCGGTGGGTGCCATAAATACCTCCCTGAAGATTCATCTGAAGTAATTTCGCCAGGTCATCTGCATTACTGAACAAACCCGCATGACCTGCTACACCTCCATACATTGCTGCTATCTGATCGTGTACTGTTCCCCAAACCAATACATGTCTGAAGTCATTGTCCATTTCCGTAGGCACGATCCTGTTCATGGGAAATTTGCAAAGCGGATTGTACGTGGTGGTATTCATGCCTATGGATTTGTAAAAAATCGAATCGACAAAAACATCGAGCGGGCGTTTTGTGATCCGTTCCACCATCATTTGAAGCATATAAAACCCCAGGTCACTATATTTGTAGTCATATTTTTTCTGATAGCGACTTTTGCGGCGCAAATCGGTATTGATGGTCCAGGTCCAAAGAGAATCTTTCAATTCTTTCGAGGCAAACATGCCATATGCTACCTCACTGTTGTAATCAGGGTCTGGATAATCTCGATAATAATTCAATGCATTTCCACTGATATCCACATCAATGGTATTTTTCCAGAATGGGAAAAAAGGTTTCAACCCCGACTGATGCAACAAGATATCCTTCACAATAAGGTCCTGTTTATTCGTCCCCACCAATTCTGGTAAATAATCACTTATTTTGGCATTGAGATCAATCTGGTCATGATCCAATAAATACATGATGGATTGTGTTGTCGCACAAACCTTGGTAAGGGATGCTAAATCGTAGATCGAACGGCTCGTAACCGGAATAATGCTATCATAGGTGTAGTAACCGTAATTCTTATCAAAAACCACGGCCCCATTTCTTGCAACAAGAACCTGGCATCCAGGCATGGCTTTCAAATCGATAGACTCCGATACAATATCATTGATTCGATCCAGGGTTCTGGAATCCATTCCCTCCAACTCCGGTGGTGCGTAAGACAATCTTCGGATCGGCCGCACAGAATATGCGGCTGTAATGTGGGGAAAAGTGTTTTGCTGAGTCTTATTTGACGTGATGGATTTTTGTACAGCACCAAATATTACTTGTGGCGCGAGCAATTGAGTGTATGCATTGTCTTCGTATGCTTGCAAAATAACGGGGAAATCTTCGCCGATTTTTCCCGGGATGTTATTACCAAACACCGTGATCACAACGTTGCTATGTTGTCTTAGTGAGTCCAGGAGGTTGATAATACGATTATCAATTTCACCATTATTGGCCATGTGCAGACCGACTATGACATTTTCAAAAGCACTCATTTGACGTAGCAGAGATCCCAATTCTTCTGTTGAATAATCGCCTTCCGGTAATATATAGTGAACAATAGATGTATATTTCTCCAGGGTTTCCTGGTAAACATTCAAATGATCGGAACCTATACTCAGTGAAGCAAAATTTGTATCATCGAGTTGTTCATAAGGAATAATACCCCGATCGTTGCGCAACAAAGCCATTGCATCCCCATAAATTTGATAGTTGACAAGGTTAACATCGGGATTGTTGACGCGCCTTAAAATATTATCAGTATTAACAACCGAATCCACTGAACATCCGGTGAGATATTTCAATCGAAGTAATCTTTTTACTTTCAATTGAATTTCAGAATTGCGCAGATAATGAGAATTTACCGCCTTATCTATGTCTTCAAACAAGATTGCAGGCTGAACGGCTGTAGTGATCATATCACCTCCGGCTTTTAAAAAGCGCACAATAAGATCATCAATATTACCGGAAGGATTCGTGGAATGAATGGCTTCGATGTCGCCATTCACAATACCTTTGAAACCCAGTGATTTATACAGCAGCGGGTCAAATAATCTTTTGCGATAAAAAATAGCCTCCTTCGGAGTAAATTCAGGGACTGAGGTAAAAGTTATTTGTGACAGTTCATTGTTGAAATCCTTCCAGAAACCGGCATTCTCGCTCACTGCGTTCAGCCAGGTCTCTGACCATTTCAGTGATTTATAATTCTGTGCGAATTCGTCAGTATTTTCAATGTCCATGGCCCAATCAATATTCGTCACGCAGCCTGCTCTATTAATTTCCCTGGTAAAATTGCCCATTTTCTCGCTTCCTTCATGCTGGTCCATTCCATAATCCTGAAATCCGAACTTCAAATCACCATCATTAGAATCCACCTTGCATACTGGTATATTGACCACTTTGGCTTTAAAAACTGAATACTGTCCTGTGATCGCATTAGCCAGTGCTGTAAACAGCGATGCATCATTTAAATGCCCTAAAATCTGCTTTTCAGGAAATTTCATTACACCATTTGCCGGTATACTTAACGATCTGCCGGTATTCTCAAATCCGATCAGGGGATTACATTTAGTCTCATATTTCAGCACGGAGATGAACTCCATAATGGCTGATGGCTCACCACCGGTAATGGTAATGGATCCTATCGGATATTTTTTAACAAGGGCCTTATAGTCTGAGAGATTCTGCCTGGTGATAGATATCTTCAAATTGATTAGTTGGCCTATTCTTTCTTCATATGTCATTCTCTGATAGATACTGTCTACCCATCGGTCCTCACTGCCACGGTAAGGGGCTGCCGCACTTACCATAGTATGCACGAACATAATTCCTAAAATCACCCCCCAAACTTTTTTCATCCTTAAAAAGTTATCAATTTGTTATAAATACATTTTTAAATTTACTTTGTAACAAAGGACTCAGTCAAATATATGAAATTCCCTAGTCTTACACGGATGCCTAAATATAAAAGGTTCAACTTTGAGCCGAGATATTACGATCCAATAAAGGAGGATGTCAAAAATCGCACCGAACGTATCCGTGGTCAATTGGTTGACGAAAACCGACAATCTTACCGGGAAAACATAAGAAATGCATTTAACCGTAGGGAACGTCGTGAAACCAGGTCCAGCATGATGCAATATTTATTGATCATCATTTTTTTGGGAACGATCGTAGGATGGCTTTATTTCGGAAATATTGCACTTTATATATTTGCGGTGATTTTTCCTTTGTACATCTTTCTGAGGACCAGAAATTATTTCCAGTCCTAACCGTATCCAATGTCAGACATTATCCAATTATTGCCAGAATCGATCGCCAATCAGATTGCTGCTGGTGAAGTGGTCCAAAGACCTGCTTCACTGGTAAAAGAACTGATTGAAAATTCTATTGATGCGCGTAGTACTGAAATCACACTGATCGTGAAAGAAGCGGGGAAAAGTATTGTACAGGTGGTTGACAACGGCATTGGCATGTCTGAAACGGACGCTCGTATGAGTTTTGAACGTCACGCAACCTCTAAAATACGAAGAGCCGAAGATCTGTTTGCTATCACCACGATGGGATTCCGGGGTGAAGCACTCGCTTCCATTGCCGCAGTAGCGCAGGTCGAATTAAAAACAAAACCACGGGAAAACGAACTGGGAACCTTCGTGAATGTGGAAGGCTCACAGACAAAAAACCATGAAAATATCGCCTGCCAGCCAGGGACTTCCATTATCGTAAAAAACCTGTTTTTTAATGTTCCGGCAAGACGCAATTTCCTCAAATCCAATGCAGTAGAAATGCGTCATATCATGGAGGAATTTACAAGACTGGCGCTCGCACATCCCGATATTTCCTTTACATTCTATCAGAATGACCTGGAAGTGTATAAGTTGCGTGAAGGCAAATTGAGCCAACGCATTGTGGGACTTTTTGGCAAAAATTACCGGGAGCAACTGGTACCGTGTAATGAAAGTACCGGGGATATGCAGTTAAGAGGATATATTGGCAAACCTGAAAATGCCAAAAAATCCAGGGGTGAACAGTATTTTTTCGTGAATAATCGCTATATCAAGAGTAATTATCTTAACCACGCTGTCACCTCTGCTTTCGAAGGACTCATCGCCGACGATCAATATCCTTTTTTTGTGTTGTTTTTAGACATCGATCCCAAGCATATCGACGTGAATGTGCATCCGACCAAAACGGAGATCAAATTTGACGACGAGCGTTCAGTCTACAGCTTGATCAAAACATCGGTAAAAATGGCGCTGGGCACACATAATATCACCCCGGCCATCGATTTCAGCTACGATACAAATTTTAAAATGTACGCTGAAAGGCAAAAGGAAAAGGAGTCTCAAATTTCCAATAAAAATTACGAGCAATTCAAAAACACCCCTCAAGATACATCAAACCTCAAAAACTGGGAATCACTATATGCAGGCGCCCTGCGAAATGAAACTTTTGAAGCTGCCAGCAAAAAGGAGATGGAGATGGATGAGGGCGAAAAAATTTCGTTGACTTTTGGAAGCAAGGTCAATAATCTCAATATAACCGATTCAAATTTAGAAGATACCACTGGTGAAAAAACAATTTTTCAGGTACAACTCACCTACCTGGTTACCCAGGTTAAGTCGGGCTTGATGTTTGTTGATCAACAGGCTGCCCATGAACGTATTGTCTTTGAACGTTACCTGAATATGATGAATAACAAACGGGGAAGTTCACAGCAGTCACTCTTTCCTGAACACCTGGAGTTGAAACCTTCCGATTTTACGTTGGTTAAAGAACTGGAAGAAGAATTTAAAACCATCGGATTTTCATTTGAGGAATTTGGAAAAAATACAATTGCCATCAACGGAATGCCCGCCGATGTAAATGCCAATTCGGCCGCGGTTATTTTTAAAGGCGTGTTGGAGGATTTCAAGGCAAATCATCTGGAAAACAAAGCGCACAATGTTGAAAATCTTGCCAGGGCCATGGCTAAAAATGCCGGGATAAAAAAAGGCAAAAGACTAGCCAGGGAAGAAATGGCGATGATGATTGATCAGTTGTTTGCCTGTAAAAATCCCAATTATGCTCCTGATGGCCAGCGCATTTTTCATATCCTGGAATTCGAAAAATTAAATAGTTTTTTTAATAAATAAGTATCGCAATGTTTGGAAGATTAACGCCGGTTGTACGGAATCTATTGATTATAAATGTCGTGATCCTGGCATTTGAGCAGATTCTGAAAATCGACCTGAGCCATTGGTTTGGTTTACGCTATGTCCTGGCAGATTCCTTTAAACCCTATCAGTTCGTCACCTATATGTTTCTTCATGGCGGATGGTTCCATTTGATCAGTAACATGTTTGCCCTTTTTATTTTTGGACCTTTGCTGGAACAGTTCTGGGGCCCCAAACGATTTTTGATCTTTTATATGATCACTGGTGTTGGTGCGGGAATCCTTTGGTCTACCATCGATTATATTGAAAAAAGACCCATCGAAAACACGGTGATGGAATTCAGAAAAGATCCAACACCCGAGACTTACAGTGATTTCCTCGCAAAGAATAGTGACCTCCGCAATTATGGAGGACAAATTGGCGCGTTTATGAGTCAGGCATATCAAATTGAAGATTCATTTTATAAATCACCTGATAACCAGGAATTAAAAAGTGAAGCCACCAATGTGGTAGACCAGATCTACTATTTAATCACAAATATTCCAATGATTGGGGCATCAGGAGCGATCTTTGGCATTTTGATGGCTTTCGGGCTTTTGTTCCCCAATACAACCCTCATGCTGCTTTTTCCACCCATACCCATTAAAGCAAAATACTTCGTGGCTATATATGGTTTTTTTGAACTTTTTTCAGGCATTCGTCAAACACCGGGGGACAATGTAGCCCATTTTGCGCATATTGGAGGAATGATATTTGCGTTTATACTGATAAAGATCTGGCAAAAACAGCGTAATAAATTTTACTAGCAGATTATGAATTCAATACTCGAAGAGTTTAAGCATGCCTGGAACAGACCGAATAATGGCCTGATGCAGTTAATTATTATCAATATTATCGTTTTTGTTATTTTCGAAATTCTTTCTGTCTTTTCCAGAATTTTTGGTTTTGAACTTTTATTCGAATCAATTTTCAAACAATTCATTATTCCTGCCCCAATCAACGAGTTCATTACACGGCCATGGACCATCATTACTTATGCCTTTGCCCATAGTCTAACCAATTTTTTTCATATTATAATGAATATGTTGGTTCTCTACTGGTTTGGCCGTGTTTTCGTAGAATTTTTAGGTTCTCAAAAACTGATCAATTTATATGTGTTGGGCGCTATTGCTGGTGGAATTACCTATTTATTGGCGTATAATCTTATTCCATTTTATGAAAACAGGGCCCAAATGTTCAATGGTATGGTCGGCGCATCTGCGGCTATTTTGGCTATATCAGTCGCCATAGCTACCTATTTGCCAGATTACCAGTTTTTTCTATTGTTTATAGGGCCCGTAAAAATTAAGTATCTGGTGGCGGTTTTTATTTTTATTTCCTTCATCAGTAGTGTAGGGAGTAACGCCGGTGGAAATCTTGCGCACCTTGGTGGCGCATTTATTGGATATATCTATGCCAGACAATGGCAAAAAGGAAGAGAAATGGGGCGTTGGGTTTTTCAGGTGATGGAATTCGTAAAAAGTATGTTTATTGTCAGGCCAAAGATCAAAGTAACTCATCGAAAAGAAAAACATCATACTGCCGCCACCGCTAAAAAGAAAGGGGATGTCAGCCAACATGAAATCGATTCAATCCTGGACAAAATATCTGAAAAAGGTTACGAGAGCCTGACTAAGGAGGAAAAAGAGAAACTCTTCAATGCCAGTAAATAATTGACCCTGCTTAAATGATTTAGCGTGTAAAAATGGATTTTAGAAAAACCCCAACTCCTGGAACATCTTCGATTTTTATATGTTATCAGATTAAGAGCATGTCTCGATAGCCATCACTTATAGCCGATCACTCATAACTAATTTATTTACCCGAGAAAGGAGAAATTTACATTTTTTATTGTCAAATAATCTTTTCTTATGGATCAATAAAAAATATAGATGACCTTTATAATTCTTGAAATCGTTCTTAATGTAGATTGTTTAAATTAAAAAAATATTAATATGGAAAATCCGATTTTTTTAAATCCCGAAAAAACATCTCAAGTCGTTTCAAGTTTAAATGAACTTTTAGCCGATTTCCAGATCTATTATCAAAATTTAAGAGGTTTTCATTGGAATATTAAAGGAAAATTTTTCTTTAGCCTGCACATAAAATTCGAAGAATTGTATAATGAGGCTGCGGAAAATGTAGATGCCATTGCAGAGCGGATACTCACCCTTGGTGGTGTACCACTTCATTCCTTTAAGGAATACCTGGATCATGCTAAACTACCCGTTTCTACAAATGTCACTTCAGCCAAAGAATCAGTTCAATTGGTCCTCAAAAACAATCAGCACTTGCTAAAAGGAATGCGCGTTGTGCTGAAAAAGGCAAGCGAGGCAGAAGATGAAGGAACAGTGAGTATGATGGGGGGATTGATCGAAACCATTGAAAAACGCCTCTGGATGTTGAGTGCTGAAGCACAGGATTTGTAAACCACCAACCCTCAAAACCATCTGCCAATAAAATCGTTACCACCCCCGGTATGGGGGTGGTTTTATGTCTTGTAAACTGTAAATGCAGATAAACAATAGCTTGCCCCCGATTGTACGTTACATGATTCCCCTGATCGGGTAAAAGATTCGCTCTTTGCTCCTGGACATAACGGAAAATTCTATTTCCTAAGATAATCTTGCTTCTGGAAAACTGGCAATATTTCCAGCCACATAATCAACCGTCATGCTCAATGCATCAGTAATTTGGTCTTCATCCGGTTTTGATGCATCAAATGGTTCAAAACGCGAATGATCAGTTTCATATATTTTCTGACCCAAATAAACTATATTATTGATGATATGGACCATTTGCTCTCCAAATGTCACCTCCTCATCAACTGTTTGAAATAGATATTGATCGGATGGCATGGCCCGGGCTACTTCAATCGTATAGGCCTTGACCTTTGGCCCTACGCCTGGAAATTTCTCTTTAAAAAAGTGTGTTGCCTGGCATGCGATAGAAATGACATGAATTCCATCAGAATAATGATAAACCATTTTATGATCAAATCACATTGTCACAGCAGATAGGCAGGAATTTAACTCAAACTTAAAATTTGCTCGATTAAAAAAAAGGCTTAGTTCCCTAAACCCTTACATGTTTTTCGGCATGGTAAGACGAACGCACCAATGGCCCAGACTCTACGTATTTTAGACCACGTTTCAAGCCTTCTTCACCTAGCATATTGAATTTGTCAGGATGAATAAATTCCACAACCTCCAGGTGCATTTTAGTCGGTTGAAGATATTGTCCAAGTGTGAGAATATCACATCCGTGTGCCGCCAGATCGTCCATCACTTTAAAAAGTTCCTCATTGGTTTCACCCAGGCCAAGCATTATGCCCGACTTGGTGCGCTTACCGTATTCCTTAGTTTTCTTTATTTGTTCCAGACTGCGGTAATACTTGGCCTGTGGACGTACCCTGCGGTAGAGTCGTTCCACCGTTTCGAGATTGTGTGAAACGACTTCCTGGCCTGGACTGATCATTCGATATAAAGCATCCCAATTATTCTTGACATCAGGGATCAGTGTTTCAATGGTGGTCTCCGGGCTCAATGATTTTGTCTGTGTAACTGTTTGAAACCAAATTTCAGCTCCCCGGTCTTTTAATTCATCGCGGTTTACTGAAGTTATGACGGCATGCTTCACACCCATGAGTTTGATGGCTTCTGCTACCCGCCTTGGTTCATCTTCATCATATTCCGGTGGTCTGCCAGTTGCAACGGCGCAGAAAGTACAGCTTCTGGTACATACGTTACCCAGTATCATAAAAGTTGCAGTACCATTGCCCCAGCATTCCCCCATATTCGGACAATTGCCACTTTCGCAGATGGTATGGAGATGATATTTATCCACTAAACCACGAACCTTGCGGTACTCCTTACCAACCGGAAGTTTTACCCGCAACCAGTCCGGTTTCTTTTTCCTTTTTGTTGATTCTTCTGAAATAACCGGTAATTCTATCATTATTTATTCCTTTCGCGCAAATATAACGGATAACGCAAATAAAACTATCCGCATATATTTCTACTTTCTTGATCCGTAAAATAAGGTGGCAAATGCATTGGGGAAAAAGCTGTAATTTTTGGTGGTAGGCATAATCATGATCTCTCTTGTAAACAAATCCGCCTGAAAGCCTACCTGCACTCCCACTACATTGGATTTGAATGTTCCAAATTCAAACGAGAGACCCAATTTTGTGTTCATCCCTGGAACGATCTTCGATTGTCCCACACCCTGAAGTATATTTCCTGTTCCGACAATGTATTCATAACGATGCTGAGGATTTGTATGGTCATAAGGCACTTTGATGGTATATCCCCCGCCCACTGCTATTTCAACATAGTATGGCGCTTCGAGTCCCAAAGTCGGGCCAATGGCAGCAATTCCATTGATTTGCACGCCTTGCTGTGGCGCCTTTTTGAAGAATGTTACCTCCCGATAATATGAAAACCTAATACTATAAAGATAATTCTCTTTACCCCAAATGAATGTGTTTCCAGCATTGGTATAATATTTCTGCTCCTGGGGGTGCTTTACGTTCACCATTTCAATACCCAATCCATGATAGTGATCGTCTTTCAATTCCTTACTATACTTGAACATAAGGCCGCCGATCAATCCACTGTTGGTGGCTTTGGTTACTCCCCAAATCATTTCCGTGCTGTAATCGTAATCACCACTATATTGGGCACAGGCATCTGTAATGCCTGCCAGCAGTATAGCAATGATGATAAGCCCCATTCTAACTCGCATATATCAATATTATTGTGTGTTCTAATAACGCTTATTCATGGTTTTGGTTTATCAACACCCTGGAATAAAATTAAACCACTAAAGATAATGGATGTATCTAAACCTCAAATCATATTAGCCTTTGAAAATACACTTTTTAGGTCAGAATATGAAATACCATAATGCGAATTGTCGTATATACAACTTCCATTTCTTATGATGAGGACTTGAGGAGATTGATGAGGCACTGCAAAGCGGTGGGCCACATCGTTGGAAACTTCCCTGAAAACACGGAGATCTAAAAAATAAGGTTTAACGTCAACCAATTCATTGTCATTCCAATCTCTTTCCAATCTGTTTTTAACCATAACACTTAACGAACATATGGTACTATGTTTAAATATCAATACATCAAAATGCTCTGATACCTGAATGATTTGATCCAACAAAGAGATTCTATCGAGTTCATTCCAATTCACTCCGCTCATGTTCTCGTCTGTATTTAATAATCAATAAATTTCAATTCGATCACCACCAGATTGCAGCCTCCCTGGTATCGTACTTTGGTTTTCTGACCGTGTTATCTGCTTTTTTGATTCGTTCGTCGGTCTTGTCAAATAAATTGTACCACAACCTGGTGAATAAACTAGTTTTAGGCCCCCCCTGATAATTTTGTACTCTGGCTGATAATATTTGCTCTTGTAAATCACGATACCAGGGATATTTTAATTTATAGTTTCCCAAGGCCACCTGGTTTCTGTCGGAAATGTTTTTATAATATCGATCTTTGGCATTTTTACTCAGGATTTTCGAATTTCCTCTGAAATTCATGGCCACCTTTGACAAATATTGATAATTATATTTTTTGTAGTTTTTAGCTGGCAACACAATGTCTCCCTGGTAATTGGCCATCATATTGCTATAGTCTTTCACAGACCTATCATTTTTCTTAAAGAATTTCAGTTTTAAATCGCCGGGAAATTGTTGAACACTTTTCGACAGATATTTGTATTTACCTTCTTCCTTAGCTGAGCCGGGGAGTTTAATATCTCCCTGGTAATTGGAAGCAATTTTGGAATTGTCAATCATCTTATCGATAAAATTCTTTCTGCTCTTGGCTTTGATACTGCCACGATATTGTTGCACGGTCTCCGATAAATATTCATTTTTTCTTTTCTCATCTTTATCGCTATGTACGAATATTTCTCCGGAATATTTCGCGATGGCCTGCTGTGTGTTCCGGGCAGTTTGCTGTCTGGATTTTATTCGATTTGTCTTTATATTACCTGAGTACTCGGCATAGTTTAGGGATTTGCCTTGTAATTCCTGTTGACGTGCTTTGTGTGAAGGTGCTTTTAAATTACCCGAGTAGTTATTTATATTTTTGGAATCATTCCTGGACTGTCGATTCTGACCTTGTTTGGAATATACCTTTATATTTCCAGAATACTCTGAATAATCGAGTGATTTGGCTTGTAATTCCTGTCTGTGTGCTTTTGTTGAAGGCACCTTAATATTTCCTGAATAGTTACCTTTTGATTTTGAATCGTTATGATACCAGCGGTTTTGACTTAGTTTCGAATAAACCTTTATGTTTCCTCTATATTGCTGGGCCAATAACGATTTTCCACGATATTCACGATTTTCATTTTTTCTCCCCGGCACTTTGAGGTTGCCACTATACGATTTGGTGAAGAATGGCGCCGAATATTTCGAGGGTGATTTTACTGCTCCTCCATAGTTTTGTGCCATCTTTGAATCATATTCAAATTGTCTGCGTTTTGGGTTTTTAGAAGGTAAAACAATATCGCCCTTGTATTTTGATGAAAACATTGAATTTGTTTTTCTGAACTGGGCAGAAGATTTGGTGACTTTCGCATTTAGGTTACCCGAATATTGCTGGGAGCGTTTTGAACTGAATTTCCGAGTGAGCTTAGTCTCGTTTTTCGTCGTTTTAATATTGCCTTGAAATTTTTGAGCGATTGCCGAATTTTTGCGCTGTTCTGCTTGTTTTGACTGAATGCTCTTTTCCCTTGTTCTACCCGGATGTCTTTCTTCACTGGTAATTATTGATCCGAAATCTCCACGCTTTGCTTGCGGTTGAAGAAATATATTACCCTGGTTATTTTGAACTTTTCTGGACTGTTTCTTTGGATTGGTTCTGGAAGGTTTCACTAACGTGGTGCCTTTGTTTTTTTGCATGGCCTTCGAGGTATATCTATAGGTCAACCGTCTATTTGCTCTGAAAATCGGTTCACTTCCAAAACTTTTCTGAATGTGGTTTGAACTGGCTCTCATATATGCCCGTCTGTTTTTCGTAGCTTTGGCTCTTTTTTGTTCAGGGTGATGTTCCACTTCTTCACGAATTGCCGAAAAATCTTTCGGCTTTGCATTTAAATAAATAGATCCGGTATAATTCGACTGCTTTCTATTGTATGACCGTTCGAGCAGTTTGCTTCGTTTCTTGCTCTGAAAAAGTTTTGACTTTTTGGTTCTTGTCTTTTTAGGTTTGGCAGTTTTTTCCGTTTTAAGTTTACTTTTGTTTTGCGCATAAATGTATCCTGCAGGCCAACACGCCAATACGAACACCAGCAACAGGACACAGAAAATCCTGGAAAAAATAGGGGATATAATATTTTGTTTATTATTCAAGAGAATGAAGGGCCTCCTTATGTTTGGTGTCTTATTAGATTTATAAATGATATATTAGCAAAATTATTATTAATTGAAAATTCTCTTACAGATATTGGTACAATTACCCCTTGTTTGTAATAAAAACGATAAAATTATTATTAAAATACCAGGTAACCTTAAATGTTTTTCAACAATCGAAGATAAAAGTATATCTAAAACTTTTCCCATTGAAATCTATGTTTCACACTAAGTCTTGATCCCCACAGATTTATGATCGAATATCACGAATATACTTTGGACAATGGTCTGCGTGTGATTCTTCATGAAGATCATACGACGCCCCTGGTTGCCATCAATGTTTTATATCAAGTAGGCTCAAGGAATGAGGAAGAAGACAAAACCGGGTTTGCTCATTTGTTTGAACATCTGATGTTTGGCGGTTCAGTGAATGTGAAAAATTTTGATGAGGAGTTACAAAAGGTGGGCGGCGATAACAATGCTTTTACGAATTCAGATATCACCAACTATTATGTAACATTGCCCGCTCAAAATCTGGAAACCGGTCTCTGGGTAGAATCCGACCGAATGTTGCAATTGGCATTTGACCACAAAGTTTTGGATGTACAGCGAAATGTAGTGATAGAAGAATTTAAACAGCGCTATCTCAATCAGCCGTATGGCGATATCTGGTTACACCTGCGTCCATTGGCTTATCAGGTGCATCCTTATCGCTGGCCTACTATTGGTCGAGAAATTTCCCATATTCAAAACGCCAGGCTTGAAGATGTACGTGATTTTTTCAATAAATTCTACTACCCGGCTAATGCCATACTGGTGGTGGCAGGAAATATTCAGCAAAATCAAACACTTGATCTTATCCAAAAGTGGTTTGGGAGCATAAATGGTAAAACACATAATTTAAGCCATTTACCAAAAGAACCGGAACAATATGAATACCGGTTCAAAGAAGTATCGTCGGCAGTGCCAATTGATGCGCTGTATAAAGTTTATCATATGCCAGGCAGAATGGACCCTGAATATTATCCAACTGATTTAATTTGTGATATCTTAGGTCATGGCAAATCTTCAAGGCTGTATCAAACGTTGGTTAAACAAAAAGCAGTGTTCAATCAAATCGATGCCTATTTATTGGGTTCTTTTGATCCGGGTTTATTGGTTATAGCGGGTAAATTGAATGCTGATCATTCCCTGGTTGAAGCCGATAAATATGTCAATGAAGTATTGAATGAATTGATCACCAATGGACCTGATGACCAAGAACTGGAAAAAGTTAAGAATCAGGCTGAGTCAACCATTCTTTTTTCTGAAACTGAGTTACTAAACCGTGCTATAGGTCTGGCGATGTCCAAAGCTTTGGGCAATGTTGATTTGATCAATCAGGAAATTGATATCATCAGAAGTGTAACAAAATCTCAAATAGTTAGCGAGATCGATAAAATAATACGGGAGACCAATTGTTCAACATTATATTATAAGTCCAATAGAAATTAATGTTTTGACAAAAAATTGATTGATCTATTGTGTATTTTTGAAAATGAGTATAAATTTATTGATAGAATGTCAATATTTACCCTGCATTGAATATTTTGCGTTAATTTATAAGTTTGATGAAATATATCTGGACAGCGCGGAATTCTACATAAAACAAACATATCGGAATCGTTGTAGAATTCGTGGTGCGAATAAAATTGAAACGTTGATAGTACCTGTGAGACATACTCAAAGGAAAATTCCGATGAAAGATGTTGAAATAGATTATGATCAAAAATGGTTGCCGGTACATTCGAGAACCATACAGTCCGCTTATGGGAAAGCCCCATTTTACGAATACTTTGCTAATGATCTTTACCAGATCTTGAATCGAAAATATAAATATCTTTTTGATCTCAACTTTGAGCTGCTGACAAAATGTCTCGATTTCTTGAAGATAAATAAAACAATTCTGATCGAAGATTATTTTAATAAGACAGTTAATGTAGATTTTAATGATGTCAGAGGCCATATACACCCTAAAAGAAGAACCAGAAATAATTTGTGCTTCGAAGCTTTTCCATATTGGCAGGTTTTTGGCAAAGACTTTGATAATAATTTGAGTATCATTGATTTAATATTCTGTGAAGGACCCAATGCAATGGATGTGTTGACAAAATCAAAATGGATCAAATAAGACAATATTGATAAAAAAACGTTTTATTATTACGTTCGTTTAATTAGAAGTTATAGAAATCGTATTTTAGTAAATTGATTAAAATAATTATATCCACCGAGGAGGGAATATATGGAAGCTAAATTTTCAAATAGAGTCAAAGAGGTAATTTCCCTGAGCAGAGAAGAAGCATTGCGTTTGGGGCACGATTATATCGGCACCGAGCATTTACTTCTTGGTATGATTCGTGAAGGAGAGGGTGTGGCAATTAGCCTCTTAAAAAAATTAGGTGTATCTCTGGATGAATTGCGACTTGCCGTTGAGCAAGCCACCAAAGGCACTGCCATCAATAATGTTAAAAATCTCGCCAATATCCCTCTGACCAGGCAATCTGAAAAGGTCCTAAAGATTACCTATCTTGAGGCAAAAATATTTAAAAGTCAACTCATTGGAACGGAGCATTTACTATTATCTATTTTAAGGGATGAAGATAATATTGCAACCCAGATTCTGGAAAAATTCGACATCAACTATGAGGTGGTGAAAGAATTACTGGAATATCAAACCGAAAATCCCATGTCTTCTTCTGATACTGACGAAGGAGATGAAGATTCTTCTAGAATTTTTGGAGGTTCATCTTCCAGTGGCAGAGAACCAGCAGCGAAATCAGGTGAAAAATCACGGACACCGGTATTGGACAATTTCGGCAGGGATCTGACAAAACTTGCCGATGATAACAAACTTGATCCGATCGTAGGCCGGGAAAAAGAAATTGAGCGTGTAGCCCAAATTCTTAGTAGACGAAAGAAAAATAATCCGGTATTAATTGGCGAACCAGGCGTTGGAAAAACAGCGATAGCTGAAGGTTTGGCATTACGTATTGTCCAAAAGAAAGTATCGCGCGTATTATTTGGAAAACGTGTTGTGACACTCGATCTGGCAAGTTTGGTCGCAGGCACAAAATATCGGGGTCAATTTGAAGAAAGGATGAAGGCCGTTATGAACGAATTGGAGAAGTCGCCTGAAGTAATCCTTTTTATTGATGAATTGCATACTATTGTAGGTGCTGGCGGAGCTTCCGGATCTTTGGATGCGTCAAATATGTTCAAACCTGCCTTATCTCGTGGGGAAATACAATGTATAGGTGCAACTACCCTCGATGAATACCGCCAATATATTGAAAAAGATGGTGCACTGGCCAGAAGGTTCCAGGTTGTCATGGTCGACGCTACGACTCCCGAAGAAACAATGGAGATATTAGAAAATATTAAAGAAAAATACGAAGACCATCACCACGTAAACTATAATGAAGAAGCAATAGAAGCTTGTGTCAAACTCTCCGATCGATATATTAGTGACCGATTTTTACCTGACAAAGCAATCGATGTACTGGATGAGGCCGGTGCCCGGGTGCATATCAACAATATCCATGTTCCGGAAGACATCATTAAACTGGAAGAGTCTATTGAAAATGTAAAAAAAGAAAAAAATAAGGTCGTAAAAAGTCAAAAGTATGAAGAGGCTGCCCAACTGAGGGATAAAGAAAAAAAATTAATGGAGCAGTTGGAGACGGCCAAAGATAAGTGGGAAGAAGAAACACGCACCAAACGATACACAGTCACCGAGGAGAATGTTGCGGAAGTAATTGCAATGATGACTGGCGTACCAACCAAAAGAATCGCCCAAAATGAAAGCGAAAAGCTGCGCGGGATGTCTGGCGAACTTGGTGCTAGAGTAATCGGGCAAGATGATGCTATTAAAAAATTAGTCAAAGCTATTCAGAGAACAAGGGTTGGGTTAAAAGATCCAAGAAAACCAATTGGTTCGTTTATTTTCCTCGGACCGACGGGTGTTGGTAAAACAGAACTCGCTAAAGTCTTGGCTACTTATTTATTTGACAAAGAAGATTCACTGATCAGGATTGATATGAGTGAGTATATGGAGAAATTCTCCGTCTCAAGATTAGTCGGAGCTCCTCCAGGCTATGTGGGTTACGAAGAAGGAGGTCAACTCACTGAAAAAGTGAGAAGAAAACCATATAGTGTAGTTCTCCTGGATGAAATTGAGAAAGCGCATCCGGACGTATTCAATATTCTATTACAAGTTTTAGACGATGGAATATTGACTGATGGTTTAGGTAGACGGGTTGATTTTCGAAATACCATTCTCATCATGACGTCTAATATCGGTGTACGCGATCTTAAAGATTTCGGAGCCGGAATAGGTTTCTCAACTCAATCAAGGCAGCAGAGTAGTGATGAGCTAATGAAATCAACCATTCAAAGTGCCTTAAAAAAGGTTTTCAGTCCGGAATTTTTAAATCGCATAGATGATGTGATTATATTCAATTCTTTGCAAATAGAACACATTCATAAGATTATTGACATCACCTTAACGAAATTATTCTCACGAGTTGAATCGCTGGGTTATTCCATTGAACTCTCCGCTAAGGCTAAAGATTTTCTGGCTGAAAAAGGATATGACCCGCAATATGGGGCACGACCACTGAACAGGGCCATCCAGAAATATTTAGAAGACTCCGTAGCAGAGGAGATACTAAAAGGTGACATCGGGAATGGTGACATAATTGTCGCTGACCATGATGGTCAAAGTGATGCTCTTCAACTCAAAGTGAAGAAGAAGGTTAAAAAGAAAGAAGAACAAAAAGATTAATCAAAAAGGGGAATCGTAAGGTTCCCTTTTTTGTTGATTTAGTTGTTGTATAACTGAATATTAGTCAGCAACTTACTTTTCATCATTAAAAAGTATAATTTAAATCGCAAATGTTTTACTTTTGAACAGATTTTTGTACACGAATGATGAGGTGGCTATTTTTTCTTTGGTTTTTCTTTACAATAATGATGACCTATGCCCAGAATGGACCGTGTGGGGACCCACCGCTTCCTCCATGCAATACTGATCCAAATATACCCATTAATGGATACTTGGTTTATTTATTAATTGGCGGTGGTATATTGGCTTTTCGTAAATTAAAACAACATTTCAATAAATAGTGTCATTATAAAGATCCGGGGTGTAATTAAAGCTTTATTTGACAACCACATTTTCATTGCCCTCTGTGCCGTTGCATTTTATTGGGCAGGATTTATTATTTTTTCCGGCATATTGCTGCCTCCAATTACCATCCTTTCTTTCGTTTTCTTCAGCACCATATTCACCTACCATATCATCACCCAGACCCAGGTAGATATCTCCGTATTCCTGAAAATCAAAAGTTTAAAGAAGGCAGTTGGAATCGTCAATCTCAGGAAATTCATTGTACTGATCCTGATATTATTGTTGCATTTGCCATTTCTCATTCATGAATGGAAAGCATTGATTTTCCTGGGTCACTTAGGAATCATATCTCTGTTGTATAATACACCAACATCCGGAAAATCGAATGATGTGTGGCCACTTCGTGAGGTGCCCTACCTCAAAATTTTTCTTATTAGCTATGTTTGGGCATCACTTGGCTCAATACTTCCATTGTTTGCACTTAATCAGATTCCAACATTTGGAGAAATTTTAAAAATTTTTATGGCGCATCTTCTGTTCATACTTTCCATTGCAATACCATTCGATATACGTGATTATTATCAGGACAAACACAGAAATTTAGTCACTATACCTGGTACAATTGGCCAAAACAAAAGTAAAATATTGGCTACAATCTGTTTCGTGTTGTCATTCTTCCTGCATCTGGAAATTATACGATTATGGCCGTATCTCGCAGTATTTAGTCTCATTACTATTGTATTAATTTGGAAATCCAACCTTCAGCGACCAAAATGGTATTTTACGGGATTGATGGACGGCCTTATCATTCTTTACTTTTTTGCCGTATATTTTACTGAAATATTTTAATGTCCCCTTATGAACATTCCTTCTAAGTCCGAAATACAGGCAGCATCAGATAAGGTCATTCAATTTGCCCATATCACCCCTGTACTAAGTTCGCAAGCGATCGATAATATTATGGGCACTAATATCTTTTTCAAATGTGAGAACTTTCAAAAAGTTGGTGCATTTAAATTCCGGGGCGCCATAAATGTAATGTTCAGTTTACAAGAAAGCCAATTGAAAAATGGAGTAGCTACACATTCTTCTGGCAATCACGCCCAAGCGTTGGCATTAGCCGCCAAAATGCGAAAAACCAAAGCCTTTATTATAATGCCTTCAAATGCTCCTTCAATTAAAAAACTGGCTGTTAAAGGATATGAAGCTGAAATTATTGAATGTGAGCCTACACTTGAAAGCCGCGAAAAAACTTTGGAACAAATCATTAAAAGTACTGGGGCATATTTTGTCCATCCCTATAATGATTACGCAATAATCGCCGGACAAGCCACCTGTGCGAAAGAACTTATTGAAGCGGTCCCAAATCTGGACTATATCATAGCACCAGTTGGTGGAGGTGGTTTGTTGAGTGGAACTGCATTGAGTGCTCACCATTTTTCACCTGGTATTAGCGTGATTGGTGCAGAACCTTTAGGAGCAAACGATGCCCATCAATCATTTTTAAATCATCACATCATTCCTTCCATCAATCCGCAAACAATTGCCGATGGATTGTTGACTTCTCTTGGTGATAAGACATTTCCCATCATCGAAAAATTGGTAAGCAATATTTTTACAGTCGATGAATATTCTATTATCTACTGTATGAAGTTGTTGATGGAGCGCATGAAAATAGTGGTGGAACCTTCTGCAGCGGTTGCTCTGGCTGCTGTTTATTCCAATCTAAAATTCTTCGAAGGTAAACGTGTCGGAGTAATCTTATCCGGTGGGAATATTGATCTCCTTAAATTATCAGATTTGTTCAAACAGCTTTAATTGCAAAAATGTAGTGAGGTACTTGCTGAATTTTAAATGCTTTTTTACCAGTAACATCTATGTTCAGTTTTCATTAGCAGGTTTTCCAATTGTAGCTAAAATTCCACCATCGACATAAAGGATGTGCCCATTGACAAAATCTGATGCTTTAGATGCTAAAAAAATAGCGGCGCCAGCCAAATCATCAGGATTACCCCATTTTCCGGCCGGAGTTCTGTTGACGATAAAATCATTGAATGGATGACCGGCAACACGGATTGGGGCTGTCTGAGAAGTGGCGAAATAGCCAGGACCAATTCCATTTACTTGAATATTGTATTTGGCCCATTCCGTTGCCATATTTCTGGTGAGCATCTTGAGTCCGCCTTTCGCAGCAGCATAGGCGCCCACCGTATTTCTGCCCAATTCACTCATCATCGAACACATATTGATAATTTTACCAGACCTTCTCTCAATCATGCCTTTTACCACATATTTTGACATCAGAAATGGCCCCGTCAAATCTATACGCAATACCTCTTCGAAATCCTTTAATTCCATTTCTACCAAGGGAGTGCGTTTGATGATCCCTGCATTATTAACCAATATATCTATCGGACCAATTTCGTTGGTTATTTTATCAATATTTTCTTTTACCTCCTCCTCAATAGTTACATCAAATAAAAACCCGGTTGCAACCAGACCTGCATTTTTGTATTGAGTTAATGCTTCATTCATCTTGGCTGGGGTATGCCCGTTGATAATCAATTGAGCACCTGCCTTTCCAAGACCCATGGCTACAGACATTCCCAATCCGTGTGTTCCACCGGTGATCAATGCATTTTTTCCAGTAAGATCGAAAAGTTTCAATGACATAATATTCTGAATTCAATAATATTTAACTCCTTATTTTAATACGTCCATTGTAACACCATCCATATCCGTGAATTCCATGTTTTCACCACCCATGGCCCATATAAAACTATAATTACTTGTGCCAGCTCCGGCGTGGATCGACCAATTTGGTGAGATCACCGCCTCATGATTTTGCACAAAGATATGACGGGTTTCATCTGGCTTACCCATTAAATGACACACGCGTTGGTCAGCGTCAAGCTCGAAATAGAAATACACTTCCATACGCCGATCATGAACGTGGGGTGGAAAGGTATTCCAAACAGATCCTGATTTTAATTCGGTAAATCCCATCACCAATTGACAACTTTGCAGACCTTTTAAATGAATATATTGATAGATAGTCCTTTCGTTACTGGTCTCAGGTTTTCCTAATTGCACAGGATTAGCGTCCTTTTTGGCGGCATGTTGTACAGGATATTCATGATGTGCCGGAGTTGAGCACATATAATAAATCGCCGGTTTACCTGAATCATCGCTTTTGAAATGCACTTCCTTTCCCCCTTTCCCGATGTAGAGGCAATCTTTATGATCCATTTTATAAGATTCACCATCGACTGATATTTTGCCGGTACCTCCAATGTTAATAACACCAATTTCTCTTCTGTCAAGGAAATGATTCTGCTTGGTGAATTCAGAATAATTTGGTAACAGAATGGAATGATGAGTAGGCATTGCACCCAGTGTAACCATTCGGTCGAAATGGGAATATACGCCTTTAATATGTCCTGGCGACATTAAGTCAGGAACAAGAAAATGTGCCCTTAACTGCTCTGTAGTAAATTGCTTACTTTCATCCGGGCTGCACGAATACCTATTTTCAAGTGTCATAAATTTAAAATTTTAGTGCGAAACTCTTTTTTCAACAATGGCGAAAGATCCAAGTGTTAATTAAGTATTTACCATCAACTATTCAAAATATTGCCCACAAACCTTTAACTACTTTGCATCAGGAATGCCTTAATATATTCATTCAGATCTCCATCCAATACATTCTGAACATCGGTGCGCTCAACGCCAGTCCGATTGTCCTTTATTAGTTTATACGGATGCAAAACATAATTTCTTATTTGTGAACCAAAATCTATTCTGAGTTTAGAACTTTCAACTTTTGCTCTTTCTTCATTTTGCTTATCCAATTCCACCTGGTAAAGTCTGGATCTGAGCATGTTCAGGGCTTTCTCTTTATTCTGATTTTGAGACCGCTCCTGCTGGCATTCTACAACTATCCCTGATGGGGCATGCCTTAATCGAACAGCCGTTTCAACTTTATTAACATTTTGGCCACCAGCGCCACCCGATCGATAAGTTTCCCAGGTAATATCTGCCAGATTAATTTCGATTTTGATGGTATCATCAATTTCGGGATATACAAACACAGAAGCAAATGAAGTATGCCTGCGCCCACCGGAATCAAAAGGTGAAATCCTGACCAGACGATGCACGCCAATTTCCGCTTTTAGATATCCATAAGCAAACTGCCCTTCAAATTCCAAAGTCACTGATTTCAATCCTGCGGTTTCTCCCGGTTGAAAGTCAATTTGACGGACTTTATATCCATTTTTCTCACCCCACATGATATACATCCGCATGAGCATTTCCGCCCAATCCTGGCTCTCAGTTCCGCCGGCCCCCGGGTTGATCTCCATTATGGCACTGAGTTGATCTTCTTCTCCGCTTAACATTTTTTTAAACTCCAATCCCTCAACTGCCTTGAGTACCTTTTTGTATTCCCGGTTCATTTCTTCATCTTCTACATCTCCGGCATCATAGAATTCGAATAAAGTCTGCATATCTTCAAACATGCTCTTTACTTTTTCAAAGCTATCTGTCCATACCTTTTGGGCCTTAATTTGCTTCAACAATTTTTCAGCTTCTTTGGGATCATTCCAGAAATCCGGTTCAACGGTAATTTTTTCTTCTTCTTCTATTTCCTTCACCTTGTTATCATAGTCAAAGATACCTCCTCAAGGCATTAACGCGAGCCTTTATATCTTTCAATTGTTCGTTGGTCATGTTTGCAATTATATTTATTGATTCAACATTTCAAAAATGTATATTTTATTGTGTGGCGATATGGTAAATTTTTTAGGATGCAATAGCCTCAATATCGTGCCTGTCCCAAATAATATACCTCCGGTTATCCAAACATCCTGTTCAAATTCCCACTGCTGTCCCTGTACCACATATTTATTAAACTGATCAAGCACCACATACCCCGCTCCGGCAATTTGGATAAGTTTTCCGATCTCATTAAAATTAAATCCGGAAAACCTCTTTTTACTAATATCGATTTTTTCAATTTCATTTAGATAAACCTTATAGCCCTTAAACTCAATTGTACTATCTTCAAGGTTCACAATTTGATCTTTCCGATAAAATTTTTCACTATTTAGTTTGAAACGCATCGTTTCCCCAATCTTGAAATTGGTGTCTTTTTTTGATCCGGATCTTTCCAACACCAGATAGTTTTGTGCCAGCAATACATTTTGACCAAAAATTACCAGCAAAAAATAAAGGTAAAATGTCTTAATTATCAATGACATGCCATTCGAAATTCAAAAAAAAACCACTCCAATGGAGTGGGTCTGTTAAATCCCAGGTATTCATTTAGATCTTATAAATCCAGCCATATTTGTCGGCAACTTTGCCGGTTTTAATGTCATTCAATTCCTTCAATACACGTTTCGAAAAATTTTGTTCTGTGATTGGGGGAAGAACATGATCTTTACCTTCATGACTGATTACTGCAATGTTGGCAATTGTAGCTGCGGTGCCAGTTCCAAAAGCTTCCACCATGCGATTATTTTCAATGGCTTCAATAATTTCTTTCACTAAAATCTTACGCTCTTCCACGCTAATACCCCAATCTTTTGCAATGGTTAGTACACTGTCCCTGGTAATTCCTTTTAATACTGTATCTCCAGTATCAGCCGTGATCAGGGTATCGTCGATAATAAACATTACATTCATAGTCCCTGCTTCCTCTACATACTGGTGAGTCCTGCCATCTGTCCAGATTAACTGGTCATAACCCATTTTCTGTGCTAATCTGGCCGGATAGAGAGAACCTGCATAATTACCCGCGGCCTTAGCAAATCCAGTTCCACCTTCTACCGTTCTGCTAAATTCAGTCTCTATTTTTACCTTAACTGGTTTTGAATAATAAGCCCCAACAGGGCAGGTGAAAATGATAAATTTATAAGCTTCCGACGGACGAATGCCAATATATTCATCCAGAGCAAAGATAAATGGTCTGATATAAAGGGAAGTATCGGGCACGTCCGGAACCCAGGACTTATCAATTTTTAATAATTCAGTCATTCCCCTCATAAATATTTCTTCGGGAATTTCTGGTATGCATAAACGTTCTGCCGAAATGTTTAGCCTCTTCACATTCATTTCCGGTCTGAATACTAAAACTTCTCCTTTCGTATTTTTATAAGCTTTAAGCCCTTCAAAAACCGATTGGCCATAATGCAGTATGGCAGAACCGGGTTGAAACTTCAGAAAATCATAGGGTTCAATTACAAAATGGTCCCATTCACCATGCTTATAATCAGCCATGAACATATGGTCTGAGTAAACCCGCCCGAATGCTATATTAGAGAAATCAACATCTTTTACTTTTGACTGGTCCCGCAGTTTATAGTCAATTTTCAGTGTTTCAACCATGATCTTTTATTCACAATAGAAATTAAAATGCTTGCGAAATTAGCAAATTAAAACCCCATAATCAATGAAAAAATTATTGCCTGGGTTTCCAGGGAATTTCCTCTACATGAAGTTCGAATGATATTTTACGGGCCAAAACAAAAAGATAATCAGACAACCTGTTCAGATAAATAATCACATGTTCTTCAACCGGAGTTTGTTGAGATAAATCGATTACCAACCGTTCAGCTCTTCTGCAAACACAACGACAAATATGGCAGTACGAGACCAGTTGATGTCCTCCGGGAAGTATAAAATTTTTCAGAGGCGGTACTATTTCATTCATTTCATCTATGGCGTGCTCAAGAGATTCGATATCTGCTGATATGATATCTGGTTTGAATTTTTTAGCCTTTTCCGTTTCTGCTGCCAGTGAAGATCCGATAGTAAAAAGCCTGGATTGTATATCCTGGATAAAATTCCTTCGCATATCATCGGTATCTAAATCCCGCACTAGCCCTAAAAAAGAATTTAATTCGTCAACAGTCCCATAGGCATTTATTCTTATATGGTGCTTAGGCACTCGGGTGCCTCCCAATAATGAAGTTTGTCCCTTGTCGCCAGTCTTCGTATATATTTTCATTAGAAAATGATTTATTTTCCCTATGATTAATAAAAGGATACAAACAATGCTATAAGCATTTTGTTGCAAAATAAGCGATAAGAACTGCTATTACTGCAAATATTGTTGACCGAAATTCCAATATGAATTAATGTGAAAAGTAAAAACTTGATATTGAAACTTTAAGACGCTCTATTCAGTGGCTAATTTTATTTTTTTGGCAGTCTTAATATTTTCATTAGGACTATCTTCTTCGACCAAACCATCTCGTAACCTGACGATACGATGAGCATAATGAGCAATATCATCTTCGTGGGTAACCATTATAATGGTATTTCCTCCACTATGTAACTGTTGAAAGAGATCCATGATGTCGTAAGAAGTTTTACTATCAAGGTTACCTGTAGGTTCATCGGCAAGAATAATACTCGGGTTATTAACTAATGCCCGGGCAATCGCTACCCGTTGTCTCTGTCCTCCTGAAAGTTCATTTGGTTTGTGCTTGGCGCGATCGGCAAGTCCCACACTTTCCAAGGTTGCCATCGCGCGTTCATCGCGATCAGATTTTCCGTATCCTGCATAGATGAGCGGTAAAGCAACATTTTCTAATGATGTAGCTCGTGGAAGCAAATTAAATGTTTGAAATACGAAACCAATTTCTTTATTCCTGATGTCCGCCAGTTCATTTTCTGTAAGATGACTCACATCTTTATTGTTCAAAATATATGTTCCGGAAGTTGGGGTGTCAAGGCACCCAATTATATTCATGAGCGTCGATTTACCAGATCCGGAGGGACCCATAAACGCAACATATTCACCTTTTAAAATATCGATGGAAATTGTTTGAAGCGCCTTTACCGATTGGGAACCCATTACATATATTTTGGCTATGTCATGCGTTTCAATAATCTTAGTCATAGAAAATCTTTTTACTAAAAAATATTTAATGAATTAATTGTTTTTTTTTGCGATCATCAAGCTCAATTATTTGAACGGAAAGTATTTCCTCCCAAGCGCTTATTATCATGTGACGAAAAGCAATTAAAATTTTCGCGTTAAATCATAATTTATATAAACGTTCCTCCAAATTTATTAATTTGGTGGAGAAATACTTTCTACACGATAACATTAAACGACATCATGAGGATCGATATATCAGGTTTTACCTATAAATATATTGCTTTGGCAATTATCTGGTTTTTTTGCATCTTTTTACCAGTTTTTACCAGGATACCTTTTTCTTTTCATCTTTAGAGGTGATTTTTATTATTATCTTCATTTCTCCTCTTTAAGCATGCTTGCCATTACCGTGACTCACCCGGTATTGTTTTATAATTTCCTGATGTTATTGATAGTTTACAAAAATTTTGATCATGACAGCAAAGTGATCAATTCATTTTTCAAAGGTGAAATTTTTACCACACTTGTATTCTATCTTGCCATCATTGTTGGGTTTTTATTGGACCTGAAAATGGTTTACGGCGTTGCGATTATATTGTTTACTGAATTTTTGATCTCCATTTATTTGGTCTATCGAATATATCGAAATCATCTGGCGGAAGTTAAAAAACAATAATATTCTGATATTAAAGCCATTTCCTCTCAATCTTACTTTTAAAATAATGAAGAAAGCCCTCGGAGCATTTCATCGTACTGATTTGAAGACATACCAACAGAAATCTACCATCTCTTGCCATTTCAACGAATTTCGCTGATCTTTTGTGTTTGAAGATATATTGGAAGATATTCGATGGAATAAAGAATTGTCAAGATTGATCTCAGAACATTTATAAAATCTAGACCTATTAAGTTGTGGGTAATTTTCTACAAAACATATTGAAATGATCAAATATTTTTTACTGTCATTAAATTGATCTTACAAAAAAGCACTTACAAATATTAATTTGTAAGTGCCTGATAATCAAGTGAACTCGGAGGGAGTCGAACCCACAACCTCCTGATCCGTAGTCAGGTGCTCTATCCAGTTAAGCTACGAGTCCGGCCTTAATTGCTTGAATATTTTTTCAAAACGGTCGCAAATTTAAATAATTAAAACCCGTTATAAAAGAAATTATTTGCCAATCATTTTTAATTTCCTTTATCTTTGCCCCCAAGCAATATAAAAACCATGAATTTAGACGCTGTACTAAAAAAGAAAATATTTTTCCTGCTCTTGTCTATGATGCTTTTCAACCTGTGTTATGCCCAGGACAGTCAATCAGGCAATAATAAATCCAAACATCAAAGTAAATTAATACACGAACAAGCTGGACGACCCGATGTACCCGGCGACCTCATTATCGAAGTTGGATTCAATACTTTAATGGACAGACCTGAAGAAATGAAAATGGATTTTTGGGGGTCTAAAATTTTTAATGCTTATTATCTCTATGACGTTCCTATTGGTGATTCCCATTTTTCGTTTCATCCGGGTTTCGGTGTCGGTACGGAAAAATATGCCTTTAATGATGCAGTAACACTTGGCTATGTTACAGACGCCAATAACAATAAAGATCTTACGTTGATTGGCCTCGACTCTACCTATTCTAAGGCCTCATTTTCCAAATCAAAATTTGCGACGACATTTTTAGATATTCCAATGGAAATTCGCTGGATTTCAAGAAAATATGACCCGAAACGTAGTGTTAAGATTACTATTGGTGGTAAATTCGGCTATTTGATCGATGGCAAAACAAAAGTGAAATATACCCAAGATGGTCAGACTAAAAAAATCAAACAAAAAGAAGATTTCGAATTGAATCATATCAGATATGGCGCATATGGTAAATTTGGCTATGGAAATTTTAGCCTTTTCTATTATTATAGCATATCGGATTTGTTCCAAAAAAACAAAGGCCCCTACCAAACCACCACCAGCCCAATGATGTTCGGCATATCGCTTGGACTCTTCTAGAGAAATAAATAAAAAGACAAAAAACAGATAAGGAATCCAATAATTCCTCCCATATACACCTGTCCCGGATTGTGGGCATTCAGTTTTAGCCGGGAAGACATGACCAAACCTGCCAATAAAGTGACTACTACCAATGGGTATATCAGCTCATGAATGGGGTATTTAAATTTTAATCCCCAAAGAAAACCAATCAAACCGGCAATGCCTGCACTGTGAATACTTATTTTCCAGAAGACAGTGATCACTGACAAAACCAATAGAAGCACTGTTACACTCGCAAATGTGACAAAAATCAAGTTATTCAAATTAACTTTTTCAAAAAACAGGTAGGCTGTCAGGCCATAGAAACAAGTAATGAATAAAAATGGCAGCAATCGTTCTTTGCGATCAAACAGATTAAAATCGGTAATAAATGCTGATATTTTCAGCGTTCCGATACTGAGAACGGGGATGATAAATGTAGTTATGAAAATGATCAGCACCACTTTATACATGGCATATGCAGTAAGCGGGTGGAATGCAGGTGGTGCAAACAATATGATCACTAGAAAGAGATAAGTCGGCATCAACAGAGGATGCATAATAAAAGAGATAAATTTAGCCATTCGCTGCGTCACTATAATTCTTTTCTCAACCTTGCCACCGGAATATTCAACTGCTCCCTGTATTTGGCCACAGTTCTTCTGGCAATATTATAACCTTTTTCCCTTAACAATTTTTCAAGTTTATCATCTGATAATGGTTTCTTTTTGTCTTCATCATCAATGAGCTTTTTCAGTTCACTTTTCACCTCTCTACTGCTCACATCATCACCGGAATCAGTAGCAATGCCCTCTGAAAAGAAGTATTTTAACGGGAATATCCCAAACTCCGTTTGAACTGATTTACTGTTTGCCACCCTGGACACCGTGGAAATATCCATATTAATCTGATTGGCAATATCTTTTAAGATCATAGGCCTCAATTTGCTCTCATCCCCGCTCATAAAAAAATCATATTGGAAATTTACTATGGCGCGCATGGTATTGAGCAAAGTTTGCTGACGTTGTTTAATGGCATCAATAAACCATTTGGCAGCATCAAGTTTTTGTTTTACAAAAGTGGCGGTTTCCCGCAATTTTCGATCTCTCTTCTTGCTTTTATCATAAGTCTGCATCATCTCAGAATAAGATCGGGAAATTCGCAATTCGGGAGCATTTCTCGAATTCAAGGTCAATTCCAGTTTGCCATTGCTGTTGGTAAGTATAAAATCCGGAATAAGATACTGGGTCTTTACAATTTCACCGGAAGATCCTCCGGGTTTAGGATTGAGCCTGGTAATAAGTTCTATAGCATCCTTCAACGCGTCATCGTCCTCGATATTCAATTTCTTTTTAATCTTATCATAATGTTTCTTGGTGAAATCATCAAAACAATCTTCAATGATTTGAATAGCCAATGTCACTTCGCCGTTATGATCTAATTTCCTTTCCAGTTGTAATAATAGACACTCCTGCAAATTTCTGGCTGCAATACCCGCCGGATCAAACGTCTGGATTTTTCTCAATATCTCTTCCAGTTCGTCGATGTCGGTTTCAATATTTTGAGCAAACGCAAGGTCATTGATGATAGCATCGAGGTCCCTTCTGATGTACCCGTCACTTTCAATACTGCCTATCAATTGTTCACCAATCTTATATTGTCTTTCATCCAGACCCAAAAAGCCCAACTGATTCATCAATTGGTCTGTCAGTGTGGTTGAAGTAGCGATCGGTATTTCCCGGTCCTCGTCATCGGGATTATTACCATCACCCTGCATTTTATAACCGCTGTAGTCATCATTGAGGTATTCATCAAAATTAATCTCATCGCTATTGTCATTGTGGCTTTCCTCAAATTCATCAAAGTCCTGATTTTCTTCCGCAGTTTCTTCTTTACCTTCTTCCAACGCGGGATTAGTCTCCAGTTCTTCTTCAATTCGCGTATCAAGTTCCGCAGTAGGAATTTGCAACAGTTTTATGAACTGAATTTGTTGAGGTGAAAGTTTTTGACTTAACGTCTGTATTAATCCGAGTTTCTGCATATAGTGTGATTTTTCTCGCGATCACTAGTTGCCAAATTTAATATAAATCGATAATTGTTTAACTATGACGGTTTAATTAAAACGTCAAAAAATAGAAGCAGTTACAATAAAAACTGATTAAAAAGATTCTTTTACTAAATTTGCAGCTTCTTTAGCACGAACACGTTAATCGCTATAAAAATGCTGAGCAGAACAAAGATAAAAGAGATTTTAGATCAACCGGAAATTGGAAAAATAGTAAATGTCAAAGGCTGGGTCAGGACAAAAAGAGATAATAAAAACGTTATTTTTATCAACATCAACGACGGGTCGGTACTCAGAAATATACAGGCTGTTGCCGAACCGGGAATAATCAATGAGGCCACTTTAAAAAGGATCACGACAGGCGCATGTATTTCCGTGGTGGGAAATATCACCGCTTCTCCCGGCAAAGGGCAATCTGTGGAAATCGCCGTAGAGCGGGTAGAAATACTGGGTGATTCAAATCCCGAGGAATTTCCGCTTCAGCCCAAGAGACACTCGCTGGAATTTCTCAGAGAAATTGCTCATTTAAGACCCAGAACCAATACTTTCGGTACAATCTACAGGGTGAGACATGCACTAATCTTCGCCATTCATAAATTTTTTAACGAACGCGGATTTTTAAACATGCACACTCCTATTATCACCGGGTCAGATGCCGAGGGTGCAGGTGAAATGTTTAGGGTGACCACTTTGGATTTAAAAAACGCCCCATTAAATGAAAATGGGACGCTGGATTTTTCTAAAGATTTCTTTGAAAAAGAAACAAATCTTACGGTATCCGGACAATTGGAAGCAGAACTTGGTGCATTGGCCCTTTCTGAGGTATATACTTTCGGTCCGACATTCCGGGCTGAAAATTCTAATACCTCTCGTCACCTGGCTGAATTTTGGATGATTGAACCGGAGATGGCTTTTTATGATTTGAAGGATAACATGGATTTGGCTGAATCCTTTCTGAAACATATTGTGCAGTACACACTGGAACATTGTCTGGAAGACCTTGAATTTTTAGATAAAAGAGCCTCGGAAGAAGAAAACCTCAAGAAGCAAGATGAACGAAGTGAAATGACGCTGCTTGAACGGTTGAAATTTATCATTGATAATGAATTTGCCCGGGTGTCCTATACTGATGCCATTGAGATACTGAAAAACTCCAAACCCAATAAAAAGAAAAAATTTCAATATTTAATTGAGGACTGGGGGGCCGATTTGCAATCTGAACATGAACGATATCTGGTAGAGAAGCATTTTAAAAAACCGGTGATACTCTATGATTATCCTAAAGAAATAAAGGCTTTCTATATGCGTCAGAATGAGGATGGAAAAACCGTTCGGGCTATGGATATATTGTTCCCTGGTATCGGGGAAATCGTTGGCGGTTCACAAAGGGAAGAACGATATGACAATTTACGTCAACGTATCCTTGAATTGGGAATCGATGAAAAAACCCTGTGGTGGTATCTCGATACACGGAAGTTCGGAAGTGCTCCGCACAGCGGCTTCGGACTTGGTTTTGAACGACTAATGTTATTCGTGTCCGGCATGACCAACATCCGGGATGTTATTCCATTTCCGCGTACACCCGGAAATGCAGAATTTTAATGATAAATATTTTTCGAAAAGTTCAGAAGTGAAAAATCAGGTGGAAAGTTCAGGAATTTATTTTTTCTGAAACTTAAAAGCCTCATTAAACCTGGTGACAGGATCTTTTATGACGATGAGATAATAACCAGAAGTGTAATCTTTAACATCCAATTTATATTTATCTCCAGATACTTCTTCAACGTTCAACTTTTGTTTATTGCCTATTATATTATACAATTCAAATTGAACAGATTTTAAATTTGAATGATTGATGGTAATGGTAAGGTAATCAGTCGCAGGATTTGGATAGATTTCTATTCGGTTTTTTTGGTTGAGATCGCCTTTCAAATTGGGCATTTCTTCACCCTGGTCCCTACTCAATGGAGAATTTTGTGCGGCCAAATAGCCACAGGAAAGCATCAATGAAGTAAATAAGACCAATGTAAATTTCATCTCATATGATCAAAATTATGTTTGGAATGTTTTTTATTTGCGCAATAATCGCGCCAATTGTGATTTATGAAAAATCTATTATTTCACGGAATTTATTATAAATCAACGCAATTTAATGCTTATTGTTTATATAATTAAAAAAATTTATGTCAATTTCCGCAATCAACTTTAATGCCCTCATTTTCAGTGATAAATATTCCCCTTTCCGATGACTTCCAAAAACAATCTTCTGATCATATTTTATAAAAATCCCTTACCGGGGACGGTCAAGACGCGATTAGCGAAACATATAGGAGAAGAATATGTGCTGACTGTATATCAAAAACTTGCGGAAAAGACGGCCCGCATCACCCGGGATCTTCCCCTGGATAAAATAGTGTTCTATTCCGATTTCATCGAGACATGTGACGTGTGGAATGATCAGCTATACTTAAAGGCCATACAACAAGGCAAACACCTGGGGATTAGAATGAAAAATGCAGTTGAATATGGGTTAAATCTGGGTTACAAGAAAATATGTTTGATTGGAACCGATATCTATAATTTAAACAATCGAATTTTGTTGGACGCCTTTCATCATTTGGATCACGTAGAGGTTGTCATTGGTCCCGCACATGATGGTGGTTATTATCTCATCGGCATGAAACGGATGATGGCCCGATTGTTTTATGGAAAAAAATGGGGGACGGAATCAGTATTTGAAACAACCACTCAACAACTTGGAAAATATGGTACTACATTTTTTGTCTTGCCGGTGTTGAAGGATATTGATCGACCGGAAGACCTTGAAGACACCGATTTACCCTGACTGCTGATTAATTCAGCTTTTCCATATCGCGTATCAGAATTCTTCTCCTGTCAAAATTGATGATGTTTTTATCCTTAAGTTCATTCAATATCGTAGTGACGGTTTGTCGACTAGTGCCTGTTAATGCTGCAATGTCTTTGTGGGTCAGATAATTTTTGACCATGGTTTCGAAGCCTACTTTCTTACCCTTTTCTTTTGCCCAGTCTCTTAAAAACTCTACAATCCTTGTCCGGGAATCTTTAAAGACCAGCGACTCTACTTTACGTTCTAACTTTCTTATTTTCAAACCGATCAATTTGTAAATTTTCAAACTCAATGCTTTATTATGCGCCATGAGTTCCTTCAGGTCATCTATGCTCATTGGACAGATGGTTGTATTTTCATCCATAGCCTGGGCAAAGTCTGACCTTTTCTCTTCACCTACCAACGCCAGTTCACCAAAAATTTCGCCGGCAGCCAAAATGGCCCGGGTTATTTCCCTGCCATCTTCCGAATAACTTCCGATTTTGACTCTGCCATCTGCCACCAAATAGATGTGTTCTGAAGGTTCTGACTCAAAATAAATGAAATCGTCTTTTTTGTATTTGTGAAAACTATGCTTTTCACGCATGTGCGGTACTTTGTGGGGACACAAAATATTGTATAAATCAATATCTTCGAAATACCAGAGATTGCTTTGACTGTTCATTGGGTTTGCCAATTTTACCGATCATTAAATTACAAACATTAAATTAAAAATATGTTCTATTCCATCATTCACTATTCTTGTATGTACAAATATCATCAGCCAAGTGACAAATCAATACACGATTTTTGATTTGATGGTGTTTTGTCATTTTTCCGACATAGGAAAACTGACGCATTTTAAACCTTTTTTACGAACATCTTAAACATTCGACACCCTGATGTTAATAAACAGGTTAGATGAAAATATAAATTAAGGAAGCAAAAATACAATCTACAGGAATCAAAGCCGCTGAACATAACTTATCTTTATGAAGGAACAAAAATCCGGTTTATACAAATACGGGCGTACTATTATCATATTTTGCCCTGACATTGGTCATATTTTAATTTCACGTACTTTTCAAATTTTGTTACGCCCTGCAGGCAACCAAAATAACTAACTAAAAAAGATGAAAGTTTCTCACATTGAACACCTTGGAATTGCTGTAAAAAACCTGAAAGAAGTCATTGGATATTATGAAAATGTACTCGGGTTATCATGTTACAGCATTGAAGAAGTTCCTAATCAAAAGGTAAAAACGGCTTTTTTTCAGATCGGCCAAACAAAATTGGAATTGTTGGAATCTACTGACCCCGAAGGTCCCATTGGTAAATTTATTGAAAAGAAAGGAGAAGGGATCCATCATATTGCTTTCGCGGTTGACAATATCGAAAGTGCACTTGCCGAAGTCAAAGTAAAACATGTACAACTGATCGATGAAAAACCCAGACCCGGTGCTGAAGGCTTGCACATCGCATTTCTTCATCCAAAATCTACATTCGGTGTCTTGACTGAATTCTGTGAAAAAAAATAAATGAGAAGACATGAGCACAGTAAATTCTAAAAACCAGGAAAAAGTTAATGAACTGATTGAAAAACGCGTGGAAGCACGCCTTGGCGGAGGTCAAGACCGAATTGATGCCCAGCATCAAAAAGGCAAACTTACCGCTCGTGAACGCATCATCATGTTGCTGGATGAAGGAAGTT
This sequence comes from uncultured Cytophagales bacterium, assembly GCA_963711495.1. Lineage (GTDB taxonomy): Bacteria > Bacteroidota > Bacteroidia > Cytophagales > Cyclobacteriaceae > CAVQEK01. Next base: position 846,884 of record CAVQEK010000013.1, on the reverse strand, counting down.
TTGAAGAATACGACATGTTCGTAACCCACCGAACAAAATCATTTGGACTGGATAAACAGCAGTATTTGTCTGATGGGGTTGTCACTGGTCATGGCACCATAGATGGTCGTATTGTTTTTGTGTTCTCACAAGATTTTACAGTTTTTGGTGGTTCATTGTCAGAAACATTTGCATTGAAGATATGCAAAATAATGGAGCAAGCAATGAAAGTTGGCGCTCCGGTAATTGGCCTAAACGATAGCGGAGGTGCACGTATCCAGGAGGGTGTGCGCAGTTTGGCCGGCTATGCAGAAATCTTTCAGCGCAATATCATGGCATCGGGTGTAATCCCGCAAATTTCTGCAATTTTTGGCCCCTGTGCAGGTGGTGCGGTATATTCTCCCGCTCTTACCGATTTTATAGTAATGAGTGAACAAAACAGTTACATGTTCGTGACCGGACCGAAAGTGGTGAAGACGGTCACCGGTGAAGAAATTACCACGGAAGATCTCGGTGGGGCCAATGTACATGCTACAAAATCTGGCGTGGCGCATTTTATGGTGAGCAACGAGGAAGAGGGTATGTTGATGATACGCAAACTTTTGAGTTATTTACCTTCCAACAATCTTGAAGAACCGCCAGTATTGCGTGGAGATGATCCAATAGATAGAATGGAGGATAATTTGAACGATATTATCCCTGATAATCCAAACAAACCTTATGATGTGATGGATGTAATCCACAACACGGTCGATTATGGGGAATTTCTGGAAGTTCATCGAAACTACGCCAAAAACATGGTTGTTGGATTTGCCCGCTACAATGGACGGCCAGTTGGAATAGTCGCCAATCAACCCAGCATTCTTGCCGGAGTTCTTGACATTGAATCTTCCCGTAAAGCTGCCCGTTTTGTTCGTTTCTGTGATGCATTTAATATTCCAATTATCACTTTTGTAGATGTTCCCGGCTTTTTGCCAGGAAGTGGTCAGGAATACGGGGGCATCATTTTACATGGCGCAAAATTGCTGTATGCCTACGGCGAGGCAACCGTCCCTAAAATCACCATTACGCTAAGGAAATCTTATGGAGGGGCTCACGATGTGATGGGCTGTAAACAGTTGAGGGGTGATTGTAATTATGCATGGCCCAGTGCTGAAATAGCCGTTATGGGCGCTAAAGGAGCTGTGGAGGTTTTGGAAGGTCGAACAATTTCCAAAATCCAGGACCAAAGTGAACGCGCCAAATATATTTCAGAAAAGGAACACGAGTACGAAACTAAATTTGCCAATCCCTATCAGGCTGCGAAATATGGCTTTATCGATGACGTGATCGAGCCTAGGAATACGCGATTCCGGATTATCAGAGCTTTGGAAACCCTTGCCAATAAAAAAGATTACAATCCACCCAAAAAACATGGCAATATACCCTTGTAATGATTTATTAAGCTTGAAATCATGATCAAAAAAATATTTGTATTAACAGTATTCCTTTGTGTGTTTTATGTTAGCCATGCTCAAAATCCTCCTAAACCCAAAAGCAGATTATTGGAAGGTTTTGTAGCTGAAATGATCCATCATAGTCAGGATACCTCTTTTATCCAGGGAGTACGAATCTATCTCGAAGGTTCTTCCAAATATGTTCAGACTGATATGAATGGTGCTTTTACCCTTGAAATTCCTGATAGTACCGTGACTGCCAAAATTGAATTGTTTGGCTACCGGAATAAAACGATAGAAATTGCTTCCGGCATGAATTCCATAACCATATTGATGGAACGCAACGGTGGCTTTATGGAAGACGAAGGATGGCTGATTACCGTGGTTGGGATGATGGTTGTTTTTGGGGCTTTACTCGTACTTTTCACTTTATTTAAATTTCTAATGCCATTTTTCCTTGTTGGTTTTAAAAAGAAGTCTAAAAGGGAACAAGTCGGAATTGCTCAATCGACCTTAAAATCCGGTGAGATCTCGGGAGAAGTCGTATCGGCTATCAGTGCCTCATTGCATTTATATTTTGGCGAAATGCACGACGAAGAAAGCGGGGTGCTGACAATCGAAAAAACGGTGAAAAATTATTCGCCCTGGAGTTCTAAAATCTATATGAACTACAAAACGCTCCGAAGTCCGCAATCCAGTCGATGGTAAATACAAGATTGATTCGATGACACCTAAAAACTAAAAATACTTAAAAAGATGAAATTGTATAAATTCAAAATCAACGGTAACAGCTATAATGTCGAAATAAAAAGTCTGGAAGAAAATATGGTGACTGTCGAGGTTAACGGATCGGAATACGCCGTTGAACTGGAAAAAGAAAAGATACGCACCACAAAAACTCCAAGACTCATAAGGCCTATTGCCACAGTTCAATCCAATACACCGGCACCTGTTAAAGCATCAGGAAAATTGAACAAAGTCCAGGCTCCCTTACCAGGTGTAATTCTCCAAATAAAAGTAAATGCAGGTGATCAGGTCAAAAAAGGTCAGACTCTCATGATTATGGAGGCGATGAAAATGGAAAATAACATTCTGGCTGACCTTGATGGCACAATTAATTCCATCAAAGTAAAAGAAGGACAGAATGTATTGCAAGGAGACATTTTGATAGAAATAGAATAGCGAATAAAATGAAGAAATCAATTATAATTTTTTTAGTGATCGCAATACTAGGTGGTATGCGCATTGTGTTGAATGGTGCATATTCAGTGCCAGTCATGGCCCAATCCGCAAGCAAAACTATTTCTGCGTCCACCAATAGCAACATTCCCGGTATTTGGGAAAGTGTTTCCGGAAATCTTAAAACTTTTTACCATTTCACAGGGTTTGCCAACTTGACCTGGGGCCACGTAGTCATGATCTGCGTCGGGCTCATTTTCATTTTTCTAGCCATTAAGTATGATTATGAACCGCTATTGTTGGTACCCATTGGCACAGGAATACTGATTGGCAATATTCCATTTTTAACGGGCTATCAGGTGGGGGTTTACGAACAGGGATCCGTCTTGAATTATCTTTATTTCGGAGTGCGTTACGGTGTTTATCCACCCCTCATATTTTTGGGAATTGGAGCCATGACTGATTTTTCATCCCTTATTTCCAATCCTAAACTGATGCTTCTTGGCGCAGCTGCTCAGATTGGTGTTTTTGGTACTTTCATCGGCGCATTATACCTCGGTTTCAGTTTGAAAGAAGCAGGCGCCATTGGCATCATCGGAGGAGCTGACGGCCCAACGGCTATTTTTCTTTCGGGTAAGTTGGCCCCCAGGTATATTGGATCTATAGCCATTGCCGCATACTCTTATATGGCGCTGGTCCCGGTGATCCAGCCTCCAATAATGCGGTTATTTACCAATAAAAAAGAACGTTTGATCAGGATGAAACCGCCACGTGCAGTCAGTCAATTAGAAAAAGTGCTTTTCCCGATTATCGCTTTGTTGATTACCACATTCATTTCTCCATCGGCGCTGCCTTTGCTGGGAATGCTATTTTTTGGTAATATTCTGAAAGAATCAGGCGTTACAGGGCGATTGGCTGAAACAGCTCGTACAAAGTTAATTGACATCATCACGATATTGTTGGGTGTGACTGTAGGAGCATCCACGCAAGCCGATGTGTTTTTAACACCCCAGTCTCTTTTGATCTTCGGATTGGGGGCTTTGTCTTTTTGCATTGCTACAGCAGGAGGCGTACTATTTGCAAAATTCATGAATCTTTTCCTTTCTACTGAAAACAAAATCAACCCTTTGATTGGAAATGCCGGGGTCTCTGCAGTTCCCGACTCTGCACGCGTTTCACAAATGGAAGGGCTAAAAGCCGATTCGTCAAATCACCTCCTGATGCATGCGATGGCGCCCAATGTTTCCGGGGTGATCGGATCGGCTGTGGCCGCTGGTATTTTATTGAGTTTCTTGGGATAACATCATTTTGATGAATTTCTTAAGCCCTGTTTACGTGGGGCTTTTTTTTATGTGAAATCCGGGTATTCCCCGGTTAATCGATGTTGTTTATTGCGATAATCCATCTCAAAAACTAAATGCTGTAACCCATTGGTAATGGCAAGAAACTTCGATTTGTATTGTTTATTGTAAACAGCCACCTGGTCTATGGTAGATTGGTTGAGTTTGACGTGGGGTGCCTTACACTCGATGGTTATAAATACGGACCCCTTTCTGTCAAAAACCACCACGTCAGACCGCTTGGGTAAATTGTTATAAGCCAAACCACTTTCAATTTTTATCAAGGTTTTGGGGTAATTTTTTTTAGCGATGAGGTAATGAATCAAATGCTGTCGAACCCATTCTTCCGGTGTCAATACCACATATTTCTTTCGGATCACATCGAACAGAAATACTTTGTCTCCGGTTTTCTTCCATCGATATTCAAAAGTTGGAAAATCTAGTAAAACCATAGACTAAAAAGATTAAGTTCCTGATACTATTTTATTTGGATCGATTATTATATAAATTTCGCCGGAATATTTTCGCAGTCAATTGCTCTATTTTTCAAATACTTCATATGATCTCAGCACAATATCAACCATATTTTGTACTTATCATCGTATGTTTACTATTTTGGTTAATCTACAAAGAATATGTACGCGCATCGGTGGGATTTATGTTGGCCGTGTTACTGCTCACCATCACCGGTATTCTGACTCCCAAAGAAGTATTGACCGGTTTTTCCAATGAATCCATCGCCTCCATCGTGATGCTCATTCTTATTACTACTGGTCTAAGAAAGAATTTCCAGCTAGAAATGTTGTTTGATCTCATCTTTAAAAAAGCCAAAACTTACCGTGGATTTCTAATAAGAATGATGAGCCAAGTGGCCCTTTTATCTACCCTTATCAACAATACCCCGGTTGTCGCACTCATGACGCCCTACGTGGTCGACTGGGGGAAAAAGAACCGTATTTCTCCTTCCCGTTTATTGATCCCGTTATCATTTGCCACCATCATGGGAGGCATGATCACATTAATTGGCACCTCCACCACCATGGTGCTCAATGGCTTTATACAAGATTATCATTTCCCGTCTCTTAAAATTGAGGACCTATTTATGGTCGGCATTACGGTAACAATAGCAGGGATTATTTTCATTGCCCTCTTTGGGCACAAGTTCCTCCCTGACCATCGTGACGTTTTGGGTACTTACAGTGAAAACAAAAGGGAATATGTGACCGAAACCAGGATTTTACCAAATTCTAAATTGATCAACAAGTCAGTGAAGGAAGCCGGCCTGCGCAATCTGAAAGGTGTTTATCTGGTAGAGATTTTGCGTGGTGAACGCATCATCTCCCCTGTTGACCCGAATGAGACATTAGAAGAAAATGACGTCTTGTTTTTTGCGGGCAAGATCGATGACATCGTTGATTTGATCAACTCCGATAAGGGCCTGGAACTTCCTACTACCGCAAGATTTTACAATAATGACAGCAATGAAGTTGTGGAAGGTGTTTTAAGTAATTATTCAAGCTTAATCGGAAAAACGGTGAAAAATAGTGACTTCAGAAATCGATACAACGCTGCCATTATTGCAATACATCGAAATGGTGAAAAAGTTAGTGGGAAAATAGGTGATATCACTTTCGAACCAGGAGATTTATTGCTTTTATATGCCGGTGATGATTTTCGGAACCGGGTGGAAATTTATCGTGATCTCTTTGTAATCTCCAAATTGCGTGATATTGTTAAACCAGGAAGGAAGAAATATTATGCTATTGGAGTCAGCGCTATTTGTGCCATTATCCTGTTGTTTTCAGGTCAGTTCTCCTTATTCCCTTCACTTTTAATTATCCTTTCAATTATGGTTGGGTTCAAACTCATTACCGTTCAGGATGTAAAACGTGAATTGGACATTAATCTCATCGTAATACTGGTTTTTTCCCTTGCCATTGGTGTTTCGATCATAAAAACGGGGGCCGGGGAATTGATCGCCACTAAGATGATTGATATTTTCAGGCCCTATGGTAATCTCTCATTATTAATCGGCTTGGCGCTAGTCACCAATATTCTCACTACGTTTATTGTTAATATCGGTGCGGTATCTATTTCATTTCCAGTAGCGCTAAGTATCAGCCAACATCTTGGCATTGACGCTACCCCATTTTTTTTGGCAATAGCCTTTGCTGCTTCAGGGGCGTTTATGTCCCCTATTGGTTATCAAACAAATCTCATCGTTTATGGACCTGGTGGTTATAACTTTAAGGATTTTTTTAAGATCGGTTTGCCGGTAAATCTTATTTACCTCTGCACTTCACTGTTGGTAATCATTTCACTTTACCATAGCGTCTTTCTATGAAATTATGGGCGCGGTGGATGGCCGTTTGTTCATTGGTATTTTAATGAGCCAAAGAAAACCCATGCCAACCATAAAAAATAATCCAAGTGCCAGGGTGCTGTTTCGCATACTACCAGTTATCTGTTCGATTATGCCATAGGCAAAAGTTCCCATGACAATGGAGATTTTCTCCAAAACATCATAAAAACTAAAATATGAGGTGTGATCAATTGTGCCTTGCGGTATTAATTTTGAATATGTTGCTCTTGATAATGACTGAATTCCACCCATCACCATGCCGACCACAAAAGCAAGAAAATAAAATTGATTGGCCGTGGTTATGAAATAGGCATACCCGCAGATAAAAACCCAAATTAACACCATCACGAGTAATGAAAATTTATTGCCCTTAAGTTCAGAGATCCGGGCAAATAAATACGACCCGCCAACAGCTACTATTTGTATGATCAATACCGTGATGATTAATTTATCTCCGGGCAATTGCAATTCTTTATCACCGAATAAAGCGGCAAGATACATGACAGTTTGTACCCCGGTATTATAAAACAGGAAGGCAATAAGATACTTTTTCAAGATAGGGTAGTGCTTTAGGCTTTTATAAACTTTTCTGATTTCTTGATAGCCTCTTTTAAACAATGTTGAAGTTGCTATTTTACCACGATCCTGAGCTGGCAAAAAGTAAAAAGCAATTTGAGCAAATCCCATCCACCAAATACCGACCAAAATAAAAGACACTTGAGCGGCCACAGTCTCATTGGCAAAACCAAAAAAACGAGGCCTTGAAATGGTTGCGAGATTAAAAATAAGCAGCAGGACACTTCCAATATATCCCATGGCATATCCCCGGGCACTAACGATATCATATTTGTCCGGAGTTGTGATAACAGGCAAATAGGCATTATAGAAGACAATGCTTCCGGCGTAACCAATACACGCTAGTGTGGCAAAAAATATCCCGAATTCTATATTGGTGCCGTTAAAGAAATACAGAGCGATGCATGAAATCCCGCCAACATAGGTGAAAAATTTCATAAAAGTCTTTTTCTTTCCACCAAAATCAGCGATCCCGGAAAGCAAGGGTGAAATACAGGCAATGAATAAAAATGCAAATGACAGGCTATAAGAATATAACACCGTATTGGTTACCGGCCATCCGAAGAAGTTAACTTTGTCACTCCCTGTGCCAGTTTGAGTCACATTGTCATAATAAATGGGAAATATGGTTGAACTAATGACCAATGAATATACTGAATTGGCCCAGTCGTACATACACCACGAATTAATGATCTTTTTATATTTATTGGAATGCATCAATAAAAAAAGTCTTCCTTAATGGAAGACCTCAAAATAATAAATATCTGTTATTTATTAATTGTTACATTTTCTTCTCAGTCTTTCTTATTGTGGCATACATGATTTTACGGGCATTAACATCCCTCAATTTCTGTTGTACGTCACTTACGATACCCATTTTGGCATCTTCATCCACCTTTAAAGAAATCGTGATTTGGTCCCTTTCGTTTTCATTCAGTTTATCTTTTTCCTGCTGAACAAATTGAATAACCCCATCCGCGTCAATGAACTGGTCATTGGCCTGAATTTTTGGTTCAGTACCATACTTTCTAGTATCTCTTGGCTTGCCAATGTACAGGTAACTTACTAAATCCTTTCGTTCCAATTTCCGCAATTGAACGGCCCTCGGTATATGTTGTTCCACCAATGGGGTAACTTCTCTCAATACTGTGGTCACCATAAAGAAGAACAATAGCATAAAAATAATGTCAGGTAATGAAGCCGTTGAGATCGTTTGACTGGTTTCGGTCTTTTTCTGGAATTTTGCCATTTTACTTGCCTCCTATTTTGGATGGTTCTGCAATTGAAATATTCATCGGAATACCTTCCCTGGCATTTTCATACCTTTCCTTATCCTGAGGATTTTTAAGGTCCAGATTTCTGAATTGTTCGGCAGTTAATCCTAAACGCTCCCCATATATCTCATAATATGCCCCTTGTAATTGGTCCAAAATAGATATATAGGTATCATAACTTGTGCCGCGGTCGGATTTGAACGATACCACCGCCTCCTCAGGACTATCTGACGAATCAGGGCTTTTAGACGACATTGTTTTCAACTGTTGAGGAAGCGAATTGTAGAGTGCAACGGCTTTTTCATCTGGTTTTCCAAAATTAAGCACAAACTTTTTCACTTTATCCTTAAGTTCATCAATATCCGCCAAGGGTTCATCTTCTACAAGCAATCTGTCCTGAGAGTTCACCAGTATCTTAAAAATGTTCCTCGCATTCTTATTGATATCAGGTGGCGGTTGATTCGGATCTTGTTTTGGTGGCAACTGCATCGTCAACCCTTTATCTGTCGCAATCGTCGTTGTGACAAGAAAGAAGATCAAAAGCAGAAAAGCAATATCCGCCATTGAACTCGAGTTGACTTCAGGAGTGCCCCTTTTCTTTCTAGCCATATTATTTTAACAATTTACTTAATTCTGTAATGAATATACTGATTATAGCAATACCTATCATCAGGTACATCATAATAATGATGCCACCAACAAATTTTGAGAGGTCGGGACCAACATTATTTTGAGTATACACCGTTGTTACTTCATTAGATGATAACGCAAAACCAATCAGGTATATTACAACCAAAACCAAAACACCGGCTCCGGTCTGAAGCAATGATTTGGGATTTCCGAATGCGTTAATCAACGGTAATATCAAAGCTGCTACCGCGGCAATGATCACCAGGGTATAAGCCAGATACAACATTATATCAAAAGTATCCATTCGATTTCTTTTAAATAAATATTACTTAGACAAATTGTGCTTTACAAGCAGGTCAACCAAAGAAATGGATGCATCCTCCATTTGGTTTATCAAAGAATCGATCTTTGATACCAGATAATTGTAGAACAACTGAAGAATAACTGCAACGATCAATCCGCCCACAGTAGTTAAAAGAGCCACTTTAATACCACCAGCCACCAAGGCAGGATTGATATCATTGGCTGCGGCAATAGCGTCAAAAGCTTCAATCATACCAATTACAGTACCCATGAATCCTAACATCGGAGCGAGAGAAATAAACAGTGATATCCAAACCAAACCTCTTTCCAAACGACCCATTTCCACGGATCCATAAGAAATAATTGATTTTTCAACCATTTCTATACCTTCGGACATCCTCAACAAACCTTGCGTAAAAATAGATGCCACGGGGCCCCTGGTATTTTTACATACTTCTTTCGCGCCTTCTACACCATCTTTCGCGATTGCTTCATCAACTTTCGCTAATAATTTTTTTGTGTTGGTCGTAGCAAGATTCAGCGTGATAATCCTTTCAATTGCTATCGCTAAACCAACAATCAAACAAGCAAGAATAACTGACATGAACTGCCATCCACCTTCAATAAACTGTTCTTTTACCACTTGGTGAAAACTCTGTTGCTCTTCACCAGGTGCCACTTCATCTGAAGCTGCAGCCTGATCACCAGCGCTTGCTGCTGTGGTCTGAGCCGGGGCTGGAGCAGCCGCCGTAGCCGTATCACCTTGCTCTTGAGCAAATGTGGAAAGAGAAAAGCCGAGGGTAAACACCCCTGCCACCATCAATGAAACAATTAACTTTTTCATAGTTCCGATTTTAGAATTCTATAATTTAGGTTTTACTTTATTAATTCAAAAATAAAAAATTTTTCGTTAGTGCGGAGAGGATGGGATTCGAACCCATGGTACCCTTTTGGGGCACACTCACTTTCCAGGCGAGCACCATCGACCACTCGGTCACCTCTCCAAAACCCAATTTTTTGGCTCTTGGAGGCACAAATAAATCAATAAAAATGACTTTATCCAAATTTTAAAATAGATTTTTAGGCCATATTCAGACAGTCATTTCACCGCATAACGGCTCACTTAATTTTTTCTTAATTTCAACTTTATCTCTTTCAGTTCCAAGCAAAAACATCATCTTTGTTATTGCCGCCTCTCTTGTAATGTCACTTCCGCTCACCACACCGAGGTCACCGATGTACTTACTGGTCTCATATCTGCCGTGCATAACCATGCCTCCAATGAGTTGAGAAACGTTGTAGACAATGATCCCGCGATCGATGGCTTCCTTTAAACAATTTAAAAACCAGGGTTCAGTTGGCGCATTGCCAGAACCAAATGTTTCTAAAATCAAACCCTTCAAACCAGGCATATTGATGACATGCCTGACAAAAGACTCCCGTATAGATGGGAATAAAATCAGATCGAATACACCAGGCTCGAACTGATACTTGTAGTCGAGTTTTGTTTCGGGATTATAAGGCCTGATCAGTGTTTCAAAATATGAAATATTAATCCCTACTTTCGCCAGTATCGGATAATTTTCACAACCAAATGCTGCAAATTGATTGCTGCGTTTCTTAAAAGTTCTGTTACCACGCATCAACTGATAATCGAAATAAATGCAAACCTCCGGAACAAGGGGGCGGCCATCCCTTTTAGCCGCCGCGATCTCCAGAGCGCTCACAAGATTAGCCCTGGCATCTGACCTGACCGCACTGATGGGAAGTTGTGCCCCGGTGAATATAACTGGTTTGTTGAGTCCATGTAGCATAAAACTCAATGCCGAGGCAGTAAAAGACATCGTATCCGTACCATGCAGCACCACGAAGCCGTCATATTGATGATAATTTTCATTGATAATATAACCAATATCCTGCCATTCCTCTATACTTACATTGGAGGAATCAAGCGGCTTGGGAAATGAGATCACAGTCAGTTTAAGATCAAGTGATTTCAGGGAAGGTACCTTTTGAATTATTTGGTTAAAGTTCAAGGCTACCAAAGCCCCCGATTTGTCATGTACCATACCCATTGTACCGCCGGTATATATAATAAGCACAGCCCCCTGGCATTTGAGGGCATCCGGATTATTGACATTAAAAATGCGATAATTACTTTTCCTCAACATTTTTTAATACCCTGTTTACATTTTTAGTGGTGACTTGCCCTACTTCTTCTATTGTGCACTGTTTTAAGGAAGCAATACGCCCGGCAATTATGCTGATTTTCCCAGGATCATTACGTTTGCCGCGAAATGGTGCTGGGGCAAGATAGGGGCTATCGGTTTCAAGCAATATGTTATTTAAATCAACATGGGGAATGACTTTTTCGAGTCCTCCATTCTTGAAAGTGACCACTCCTCCAATACCCAAATAAAAGCCAAGGTCAATAATACGTTGAGCCTGATCAAGGTTTCCGGTGAAACAATGGAAAACACCGGTCAATGCTTCATTTTTATGTTTTTCTACCAGATCGATGGTTTCATCCATTGATTCCCGGCAGTGAATCACAATGGGCAGCTGATATTCCCTGGCCAGGTCCATTTGATAACAGAATGCTTCCACCTGAATATCAAATAAGCTTTTATCCCAGTATAAATCTGTGCCTATCTCCCCGACCGCGGCAAATTGCCGTTTGCCCAGCCATGATGCTACTACTGCCAATTCCTCTTCAAAATTTTTATTAACCGAGCAGGGATGTAATCCCATCATCGGAATACAGAAGCCCGTAAACCTGTCTGCCAATTCAAGCATTGGTTCAATGGTCGAACCATCTATGTTGGGCATATAAATTTTATCGATATCTTTATCACCTGCCTCATACAGCACCTCATCAATATCCTGCTTAAATTGTTCAAGATAAATGTGTGCGTGTGAATCTATGAACTTCATGTGCTTCTCTCTGATGATTGTTTTATTATTCGAATCATTTAAAAGTGACCACTAAGGTAATACTTGGTGAAGACTTCTGAATTCAAAACCATGTGATTTGAAATGTTCCAAAAACCGCGGCAACATAAATTTCAGCTTTTTTTCTGCCTTTAAATTATCATGAAAAACAATGATCGAACCATTCTGTGTATTTTTCAGAGATTGGCTTAGGCTAAATCCGGCACTATGAGCGCTATTGAAATCATTGGTCAGTACGTCCCACATCACAATTTTATAGGTTCCGGTTAGCGCCTTCACCTGGGAGGGTTTAATTTTTCCATAAGGAGGCCTGAATAATTTTATTTTAGGTTTATATCCGTTTTTTGTCATTTCTGCCTGGCATTTGCCAGAATTATCCACATAATCAGCCTTGGTATTCTTCCATCCGTCAAGGTGATTGTAAGTATGATTTCCTACAGCATGGCCGCGAGCAATCAATTTTTTAAACAGTGCCGGATATTTATTAATATTATCGCCAACACAAAAAAAAGTAGCTTTCGCGCCGAAAAAATCCAGTTCTTCGAGCACATATTCCGTCAGTTCCGGAATGGGTCCGTCATCAAACGTAAGAAAGAGTTGTTTATCCTCTCCGGCATGCCGCCAAAGCATACCCGGGAAAAGCATATGGATGAACCTGGGAGTATAATATGGCGCCAAAGTTATAGGAAATTATTGCTTGAGCTTTTTATTATTTAACCAGCAGGTAAAAAGCGTTATATCATCGAGAAAAGATGTGTTTCCTTTAAATTCGTTCATATGTTCTATCACTTTTTCGTTGATCAGATCGGGTTCCTCCGCCAAGTGTTTACGTACCACTTCATAAACCCTTTCTCCATCAAATTGCTCCCCTTGTTCATTTACAACTTCGGTAAGGCCATCAGTAAACGAACAAATCATAAATTCATTGATATCTTCAATAATGCCAATCTTGAGAAAAGGTAATTCATTAAATGCCCCAAGCACTGTGGTTCCTTCGTCCAACTGCACTTCCTTTTTACCATCCTGAATCAGAATGGGTGGAATGTGGCCGGCGTTGACATATTTGAATCGCGATCGGCTGGCATCATAAATACCTACGAAAAAGGTAATAAAATGCTGACCTTCCGCATTGTATATAATCTGATAATTAAGTTCAGTGATGATGTCTTGCAATAAAATTGTCTGTCGCACCAGAGTCCGCAGCGATGCCTGGAAATTAGACATTAATAAAGCAGCGGGAATACCCTTACCCGATACATCGGCGATACAAAACAAAAACTGGTTTTTATTCATCCGAATAAAATCATAATAATCCCCACCTATTGAATGATGGGGCTGGTAAAAGGCTGCCACTTTCAATCGATCAGTATAAGGAAGGTCTTTAGGAAACAAAAACTGCTGCACTTTCCCTGCAATTTCCAATTCTCTGCGGATCATTTCCTGTTCCAACTGCTTGCGGGCCAATTTCTTATTCTCAATGGCCACGATGATGATGTTGCTCAGTGCCTGAATAAAATTGGTATTTAACATTTCACCATTTTCCTGATTAGACCCTCCCAGGAATACAAATGCCAATTTCCGTTCTTTATGGGCAACGGGTATGAGTACATTAAACTCTTCAAATGATGTCCCTTGTCCAATGCCATCCAGATTTGTGATTTTCTCATAATTCAAAAAAGCCTGTTCTAGAGGGATACTCAAATAATCAGAATTTGTGCCATAATTTACCTTACAACTCCAGGCCTCATCAAAAACGTAGAGTGCCAGTTTTTTGATATTCAAATTGGCGCGAACTGTAAATTCGTAAATCTTGTATAAAGAATTTTCCGGGAGGTTGTTGTTGATCGACTGGGTGATCTCAAGCAATGCTTTCAACTCCAGTTCCTTCAGGTCATACTTCGCTTTTAATGCAGGATTATCCATTTTTTATTTCAGCAGTGTCTTGGGATCAAAGGCATCCCGCAACCCGTTTCCAAACAAATTGAACGACAATACCATTATACAAATTGCTAGTCCGGGAAACAAGACCAGATGCCAACTGTTTTTTGTGCCAATAGCCTGAAACCCTTCGTTGATCATAACTCCCCAGGAAGGTGTTGGTGGTTGCACGCTCAACCCTAAAAAGCTCAATCCCGCTTCCAGCAATATGGCTGAGGCAAAATTGACAGTAGCCAATACAATTATCGGCCCCAGGATATTGGGTAAAATATGGAAATAAACAATACGAAAGTTACTGATGCCAAAAGCTCTTGCCGCTTCCACATACAATTTTTCTTTGATGGCCATGATCTGACCACGAATAACCCTGGCAACCTCCACCCACATCGTGAGCCCAACGGCCACAAAGGCTACCCATACGCCGCGACTTTGCAGCGCCATACTGATGGCAATAACCAGCATAATGCCAGGTATTGACCAGACCACTGAAATGAACCACATAATTACACCGTCAATCATTCCTCCGAAAAAACCGGCTAAGGAACCCAGTGAAATACCAAGAAATAGTGAGATCAGTACAGCTACAAAACCGATAGAAAGCGAAATTCTGGTGCCATAGAGCAATCTGCTTAACATGTCCCTGCCGGCACGGTCAGTGCCCAGCCAAAAAGTGCGATGCTCAATATTATTTTTTCTGAAAATATCAACCAGTTGCCGATAGTTCATGGATACTTCCCGACCTCCTATTTCCCTGAAATGAAAAATTTCGGTACTATCCACGCTAGTTTCATGCATCGATTTTTTGACGGTCGTAGCTTCTTCGATGTTCAGTGGCATCACCACATTTATCAGACTGTATTCTTTGATATAATTGGACTTGCCGTAAATATTAGCCACCACTTGCAAACCATTAATAGCGTAGTCTTTGATCGGGACGATCATATAAGGATTTTCCTGACCGAAAATTAATTTTTGGAGCAAGTTTCGATGTTGGACGGTAGCATTTTTTCTAATGCGTAAAAAAGTCATCCGAAAACCCGGAGGCATTTTTTGGATTTGTACTGCCCCGTCATTGGCATCGGGTGTTTGGTCTGGCATAATCAGGTAGCCCAACAACGTGATAATAACCGACAACCCAATAACGCAAGCGCCGAACATCGCCGGCTTATTTTGCATCAGTCGTCTTCTTGTATACCAGCCTGGTGATTTCGCGACATTGCGGGAATTGTCCATGCGTTTGGTTAGCTATTGTGTTGCCTCAAACCCTCCCTGGTGGCCAAATAGAAATACTGCTTACCGAATTTTCCGATATCTGCCTTTGGTTTAGCAATTGAGGCTGAAGGAGCGCTATAGCAATTGATCCAGCCCTTGCGATAAAGATCACTCAATATTTCCAATAATTTTTCTTCATCATACTCAACGGCCCGGACCAATTCGGTAAATGACTGGACAAAATATAGTTCATCCAGTACTTCAAATTCCGCTTCCGTCATAGCCATCGGTTCCATATTTTCTTCCTTTCCATTCAAATCCCTTTAAATTCACCAAAATACCAAAAAAAACAGCATATATGGGATAAATTAAAGCTGCCAGGAAATAGTCCTGCAATTTTAACCTTTTACCCTGAAAAAAAAGAATTTTATCCAAAAACAGATATTCCAGCAACATCCGCAAGACCACGCACGTCAAGATAAAGGTCCCATTGATCCAGGAAAAAAAAGCCAGAATCACTACGACTAAAGTGGATAAATGGTACAGGAAAATAAAAACCGGCACACTGCGAGACCAGGCAAACAAGTATTTGTGCCATTTGCCAGCCCACCGCCTGCGCTGGTGAATAAATGATTTAAGATCAGGTTGTGGCTTGGTGAGCACCAGCGCCTCCGGATTTTTTAGAAAAGCCACCTGTCCCGGAAAACGCCGATGAATTTTTTGCATCAAAAAAACGTCATCCCCGGAAATCAACGTTTCAAATCCTGTCTGACCTTCAATGAGATCATAAATATTCCGGCGAAAAGCGAGATTGGCCCCATTACACATCAGCGGATAACCCAAGGCAATGGAAGCTGCTCCGGTACCAATCAGGCTGGCAAAGTCTAAAGTCTGAAATTTATCAAGGTACGATTGTACAGGATCCAAAGACACTGGCCCAGCTACAAAAAGTACTGGATTTTGAGCAAAAAATCCGGCCATGGAACTTATCCAGTGAGGCCCTGCTCTACAGTCACCATCTGTCGTGATGATGATCGAGCCAACTGCAGCATTGATGCCTTGTTGCAGTGCATATTTTTTTGGAGAAATTTTTGAATTTTCCGGAATGTCAGAAATAAGATAAACCAGTTTAAATTTGACATGAAGCCGGAGTTCCCTGATAATTTGTGGCGTGTCATCGGTGGATTGATCATCTACAATGATGACTTCAAAGCAAGTTGTTGGATATTGCTGGTTGCTGAGATCATTGATCAGCTTAGCGATATTTTGGGCCTCATTGCGTACCGTGATGATCACCGAAACCATTTCACCGGAGATTTCATTATTTTTCCAGTGACCTGAATGAATAACTGGAATTTTTTGCCAACCAGCAATGAGGAGTATGCAAAAAGAAAAATATGCCAGTGAAATGATGCCGAAATATATTTCCATTGGCGATAAAATTAGGTAACCTGCTGGTAATTTTGGAATTTTGTCATCGATTTAATACACAAATACAGGACAGAATCTAAGCGTGGGAAAAAATAATTCGGTATACCATGAAAAGATCATCCTGGGCATGGACCCTGGAACCAGCGTGATGGGCTACGGCCTTATTGCCATTGATGGCAATACCATGACTTTAATGCAATATGGCGTCATTCAGCTTTCCAAATTCAATGGGCATGAATTAAAACTCAAAAAAATATTTGAGCGTGTCATCAGTCTCATCGATGAATTTCATCCTGACGAAGTGGCCCTGGAAGCCCCATTTTACGGGAAAAATATTCAGTCGATGCTGAAGTTGGGCCGGGCGCAGGGTGTGGCTATGGCGGCTGCACTTTCCAGAGAAATAGCCATTACAGAATACGCTCCTAAAAAAGTAAAGCAAGCGGTAACCGGCAAAGGCAATGCTTCCAAAGAGCAAGTGGCCAACATGCTTCAAATGTTGCTCAAGTTCGACAATACTTCCCGGTTTTTAGATGCCACCGATGCTCTGGCAGTTGCGGTTTGTCATCACTTCAATATGAAAGCCCCCGTGACCAATTCAAAAAGCTGGAAATCCTTCCTTAACAACAATCCCGACCGGATTAAATAATCACCTGCTGTTTATTTATTTAGCCAACATAATCGCCTGATGTTTCACGGTGAAAATGCCTAAAAATCTAGCGGTTTACCCGTTCAATTTATTCCCTAAAGTGCACTGAAAGCTGCCTGAATTTTATTGGCAGTATCAGCCAGTTCTTCATTGCTGAATTTGAGTTTCGGATTGGCAAAATTAAATTCCGACATTTTGGTAAAAGGGATCAAATGAATATGAGTGTGAGGTACTTCCAGGCCAACAACAGCAGTGCCAATCCGCTTGTTGGGAATTACTTTTCGAATGGCCAAAGCGACTTTTTTTGCAAAAAGATGCAGGGCAATATATGATTCATCATCCAGGTCGAAGATATAATCTACCTCCTTTTTGGGAACCACCAACGTATGGCCTTCAGAAAGCGGATTGATATCGAGAAAAGCCAGATTGCTATCATCTTCTGCGACAATATATGCGGGTATCTCCCGACGGACGATTTTAGAGAATATGCTACTCATAATTATAGGCTGATTTCCAGTATTTCAAATTCCATTTTTCCTGCCGGAACCTGGATTTGCGTAACATCCCCTACTTTTTTACCCAGGAGCCCTTTCCCGATGGGAGATTTCACCGATATTCTTCCTGATTTCAGATCAGCTTCTTCTTCTGAAACGAGTGTATAGATCACCGACGCACCATTTTTCTTGTTTTTAATTTTCACCTTCGATAAAATCGAAACCTGGGAAGTGTCAATATTATTTTCATTCAATACACGAGCATTTCCCACTACTTCTTCAAGTTTGGCGATTTTGAGTTCAAGAAGACCCTGGGCATCTTTGGCAGCATCATATTCTGCATTTTCACTCAAATCACCTTTATCTCTTGCTTCGGCGATCTGGCGGGCAATGCTCGTCCTGCCTTTGGTTTTCAACTCGTTCAATTCATCTTTGAGTTTTTTCAATCCTGCTTCCGTGTAATATGAAATCTTTGACATAATTGATAATGGTTTATAAAAACAAAAGAACGGTTCAGAAATTGAAACCGTTTCTTCTAAAGCCGTTGTTTTGAGTACTTCTAATATAATATAATTCCCTCTATTTCAGTAGGATAATTTTTTAAATATCACTTTTTGATTTAGTTTATCAGGGAATGAGTTACAAAATTATATAAATTACCCGGATTGTCAAAGATAAGTCCGGGTTGAATTTGATGTTTCATGACCTGCTATTGGTTGTATGGCATCTGAATTCACTGTTGATTTTGCAACTTTACCGCTCCGTCAATCACTTCCTTTCCAATATATATAAACTTACCAGTTACCTGTTATTCTGCCAAAAGCGAAAGAATTCTGCAGATGCAATTCGAATTACGATTGGGCGCCAATCAGGAAAAAGTTACCGGTTCAGTTTTGGCCCAGCGCAAAGAATTCGTGGAGAAAAACGGTGGACATATCGAAGTGGAAAGCTCAGTGGGAACAGACACAACCTTTCGGTTCACGGTCCTTTCATTGATCGATAACATTTGATCTTCTTTGATTTTGCAGTTTATTTTATTTATGCTACAAAATTGTTTACATTCCACCAAAAATCACCCCTAAAATGAGCAAAAAGAAAAAGCACAAAGACGACTCCAAACCAAAAGTAAAAATGAACAAGGAGGTAACTCTGGATAAAAGGAAGAAATTAACCGGTAAGGAATATGACAACGAACTGGAAAAACTTCAGATAGAATTGATTAAACTCCAGGAGTGGGTGAAACAGGAAAGCAAGAAAATAGTGGTCATATTTGAAGGCAGGGATACGGCTGGAAAAGGTGGGATCATTGCCAGGATCACAGAACGGCTCAATCCCAGGGTTTGCAAGGTTGTTGCATTGGGTGTGCCTACCGAAAAGGAAAAAACCCAATGGTATTTTCAGCGCTATGTGGAACACATGCCTGCTGCCGGAGAAGTTGTGCTTTTTGACCGCAGTTGGTATAATCGGGCCGGTGTGGAAAAAGTAATGGGGTTCTGTACTGAAGACGAATATCAGGAATTTTTGCATTCCTGCCCGGAGTTTGAAATGATGCTGATCCGGTCGGAAACAATTCTGATAAAATACTGGCTGGAGGTCAGCGATAAAATTCAGGAAAAACGTTTTGAAGAACGGATTAATAATCCATTGAAACGCTGGAAATTCAGTGACATGGATTTGAAATCACGGGAAAAACGCTATGAATTTCAAATGGCCCGTGATGTGATGTTCCAATATACCGATACCACGCAATCACCCTGGTTTATTGTGAATGCCAATGACCAAAAATTGGCCCGGTTGAACTGTATCTCCCATATGTTGAGTAAAATCCCGTATCACTACAAACTCAAGCCCCCCATAAAATTGCCAAAGCTTAAAGATGAAAATATATACGAATCCACCATTGTAACCGAATTAAATTACGTTCCCGACATTTATTAAGTCGTCATTTAACTTAACTTTTTGGCATATCACTGTTTCTGGCAAGAACACAAAAAATCAACCCCTGATAATTGATATTACCAGGGTTTTCAACAATTAGAATAAATTTCCAATCGTATTCAGTTAAAAAAATTATACTTATATCAGATTAAAAAATCAACTGCATCCGCCGGCCACCATTTTCTTTCGTTTGGCAGGAACCGTAGGTAAAGCAGGTGTTGCCTCTTCGGAATTACTATTGGCAGGTGCCATCCCCGCTTCTTCCGAAACTTTCTTAAAATCATATTTTGGTTTTTCGTCCTGATAAATAGCGTCAGCCTTGAATACGTTTTTGTCTAAAACATGATTTTTCCAGAAATCGGCCCCGCCTTCCAATACAAAAAGATTTTGATATCCAAATTGAGTGAGCAGAATCCATACCTGATTGGCTTCTATGCATTCATCAGAATATAGTACTTTCTTTCGCTTGTCATTAAAGATCTGGTGATATTGATTATCCAATACTGCCTGCAATGGAACATTAACAGCATTTCCCACATGAAAATTGGCAAATTGCCTGGGATTGCGGAGATCCACCAATACGTACTCCGGATCATTCTGATCGATTATTTTGATGGCTTGGTCAGGCGTGATGTAATGATTTCGCTCTTGCAACAATTTGTAAACCGTCTTGGCTTCGGTATTAAAATTGTATTTTTTAGATGCTCTCCACGAAGAAAGTATTACAAATAAGGCGCTGAGGATTACGACAATTCCGAGTATTTTGATATATGGTTTTTGCATAATTTTTTGCTTTGATAATGATTAACTACAACCACCGGCCACCATTTTTCGCTTTTTCGCTGGCACAGGTGGTAATGCCGCCGCATTGTTATCGGCAGAGGGCGAAACACTTCCTCCTGTAAAAAACTGTCTGGCACCAAGCCTCTTTTTATACAAAGCCATGGCTTCATTGTCCTGTGTGCTCGCCGGTGGAGTGGGCTCCATAATGGTCGAAAACCAGTTATTCAGTCCGCCTTCCAGTATATAATTGTTTTTGTAGCCTTTCTGACGTGTCAGGGTCCAGGCTTCACTGGACAGTGTAGTACCATTGGAATAAAAGACATTTTTACGTGCGATCTGATCTATGAAGGGCTGCCATTTGACTTCGAATAAGCTGTCGAAAGGGATATTGATGGCCCCCGGCAAACTAAATTGTTTGAATGCTTCCGGGGTACGCAGATCGATCAGAAGATATGATGGGTCTTTGTTGATCAGTGCATCGGCCATTTCATCGACAGAAACGATATAGGTTTTCAATTCCAGTTCCTGAAGCATCTCTTTGGCATCGAGTTCGTTCGAGTTATTTTTCTTGTCGGGTAAAATAGCTGCCACCAAACCCAGACAAACCAATACAATGGATAAAATAATTCTGGTACTCATTTTTATTCTTTTTAAATTTCTTTGGTGATGTCTTCTCGATGAAATCTTCTTTCCGCGCGCGTTCCGATCCAGAACATCAAAATTGCCATCACTATTACAATAAACGCCAGTAATCCGTCACTAATTCCCAAGGCGCTGGAAAGTTTGATGTTCCCCATGAAATCCGCCATATAGATTTTTTCCCAAAATGGATAGGTCTGCCCAAACAATAAAATTCCGATCAGGCTTCCCAGCAGAAAATACATGGCATCGATTTTACCTATGGCCGCAGCACACACGCTGGTACCGGGACAGAAACCGCCAATAATAAATCCTGCTCCCATGATCATGCCGCCTATGATTGCTGATTTAATATAATAAGGGTTCACAAAAATGATACTCAGGTCCATCAATCCCATTTGACCTAAAAAGATCAAACCAAGCATGGCGGTCATGGCAGCGGTAAAGAAGACCTTAAGTACCGTGATATCGTAGCCATAGAACATTCCCGCCAGTTTGCGGCTACTGGAAAATCCAGCCTGTTCCAGCGCAAAGCCGAAACCCAGGCCGATCAAAAAAGCTACAAGCAAGTTGATCTCATCTGAAATATGATATAAAGGAATTATTGGTCCCATATTATTTTATAATTAGATTTTTCAAATCCAGTTTTTTCGGAAAAAATACGCCAAAGCAAAGGCAGTTCCAAAGATCGCCATCATGGTCACATAGCCTGCTACAGAAAGCACCGCCATACCACTCAATGCGGCGCCACTGGTACAACCACGGCCGAGTTGTGAACCGAAACCAAAAAGTGCTCCGCCAATGATAGCCATCCAGATACGCCTCCTGCTGGTGATTTTTGGTGATCTTTCTATTTTCCATGTTAATCTCCCCGATATGGCCCCGGATATAAATCCACCAACCAACACACCAAAAACCTCCAGAACCAGCCAGGTTTTCATTGGGTTTTCGCCTTCCGTCACATAATGAGCATAAAATCCCGAGTGGGTGGCATAGTCATTCGACACCGCATCTACGGCCGACACTACTACACTTTTCATGGCGCCACTGGCCCCGAGCCCCCGGCCCGTGAGATAGTACGATGCCAGTAAAACCATTCCCAGCAGAACACCGGCTAGGTATGGATTCATATATTTGTTGCCTTTCATTTCTTTATTTTCCATGTTTTACAACGATTATGGCTCAATACAAATAACGACTCACCTGACCCGCATAGGTAATGATGAACCGCAACATAATGCTTCCGAAAATGATCATAGCGGCTGGTAAATATGCCGGTACATGATGGCCCCGCAATTCCCAGACCTCCAGGAAACCAGGTAATACCATCCCTAAAAACACTACAAATATCCAGAATGGCAAAGTATATGGCCCGCCAAGAAAGAGGTTTGCCGCCTCGATCTGTACTGCTGTGCTGGCCATAAATCCCATGAACATGTGAATGATCAGAAAAAGTTCTATGGCAATCAGTGCCAGATCTATTTTACTAAACATGGTGCGTTCCAGGGCATTTTTTGACATCCACATGATCATCGCCGCCCCGGCGGATAAACCAGAAGTCAGAAACAGCGGTCCCATGATTGAAGTATTCCACAACGGGCGGGCATTAAATGCCGATAATAAAATACCGGTATAAATGCCAAGAATGATGGAGTAAACCACCATGATCCACGCCAAAATCAGGCGATGCTTAACAAAGAAATCCTTTAATTCCCGCAACCAGTTCCACCTCCAGCTAAATTTTGGAAAAACATCCTCCAAATAGGTCCCCGCCCAAACCACAGACAACGGTGTGATCACCATCAAAGTCCAGGCACCCCAAGACATGGGCGATTGCAATTTAATGTTGGTATAAAGCTGCCAAAAATGTAATTTATGCCTCAAGTCCATGAAAAGCGCCAATAAGCCAATGACAAGTATGAACGGCACAAACATTGGTGCAATTTTCACAGCCGCTTTGAAATCATTTTCCTTGCCGCGTATATAAAAGATGGCCGCAAAAAACAACACGCCCGCTGCCAGGCCACCCAGGAACAGGTAAAACGGGATCTCCCATCCCCAAATGTGCAATATCGGATCAACTCCAGGATTCATTCTTCCGCTGACAATAAGTTCTTCCTTCATGATAATGCTTTATTTATATTTTTCAGACAAGAAAATAGAGTTGTGGTTTCGTGCCGGCCTCCGGAATTAATGTTTTGAATTTGCGTTTTTTCAGCATTTTGGAAACATCACTTTCCGGATCATCGAGATCACCGAAATACAGACACTTGGTCGGACAAACTTCTACGCATGCCGGTTTTTGACCAACCCGCACCCGATGTATGCAAAACGTACATTTGTCAACATAACCGTCCGGGTGAGTATACCGAGCATCATAAGGGCAAGAAGCGATACAGGCAGCACAACCAATACATTCCTCCTGATCTACCAAAACGATACCGCCATCACTAAAATGGCTGGCACCGGTTGGGCAACATCGTACACATGGCGCGTTGTCGCAGTGGTTGCAGCGCTCCGATCTTAATTCCAACTCCAACTGTGGATAAGTGCCATCGTTGGTTTCCACGATCCAGTCACGGCAGTACCCGATGGGAACATTGTTCTCAGTCTGGCAGGCCACCACGCAATCGGCACAGCCAACACATTTTCTGGTATCAATAGCCATTGCATATCTCATGACACTACTTCCGTTTTATGTGGATCCTCTAATTTGAATGTGACAAAATTGCCACGCATGCCAGTACCTCCCATAATGGGGTCCACATGCACCTTGGTAATCATCTCTGTATCACTGGCACCTTTGCCATATGCTCGTGTTAGTTTTTTATTGGCATGACCAAATCCATGGACCATGTATACCGAGTCCCACCTTATCCGTTCAGTGATGCGGACTTTTATGGGGAAAGTTGAAACAACCGAATCCTGGTTTTCCAGCCATATTTCCTGACCATTCTTCAATTGCCACTCCTTTGCCACACGTGGATTGACCCACAACACATTCTCAGAAAAAAGGTCTGTCAAATTTGGATTATTGGAAGTCCTGCTGAATGTATGGGCTGGATTTCGGCCGTAATTCAGTCGATAGTAACCGGCCGGTGGTTCTTCATGCGGTGTATACACCGGCATTGGATCAAATCCTTCCGATGCCATGTCGGTGGAATAAAGTTCAATTTTTCCGGTATTGGTGTTGAATGGGAACGGTTGTCCTTCGCGGATGTACATGTCATCATATTCACGCGGGAATTTCTTTACACCGATTTTCTTCATTTCTTCCAGGGAAGTACCAACCTGTTTCAATTGCCAGTCAAGCAATTCCTCCATATCCTTCCATTGGAAATAAGCATCAAGCCCCAATCTGGAGGCAAGTTGCTTCACAATCCACCAACTGGGTTTTGAATCATATTTTGGCTTGGCAGCCGGAATACGAAGCGCAATATTTGGCTCCCGGTTCTGGTCGGTACGACAATAGTCGTAACGTTCCAAATAAGTGCACTCCGGTAAAACCACGTCGGCATAACCGGTGATTTCCATCGGCATGGTATCTATGGCCACCATAAACTCAAGATTTTGAATGGCCTCCAGGGTATTTTTCTGATTCGGCAGCGTGTTGATCAGGTTCGTGCCGTTCACAATCCAGGCTTTAAAACTACACGCCCTGTCTGGCGCTGGTATGGTTGAATCACAAATATCGTTGGATACCACTTCAAGGGCAAGGTTATATTTTCCCGGATGTGCATCCCGCCAAGTACGCCGTGGTGTTGGGAATTCAGGGTGAGGATAATTCGGCAGATCTTGTTTTGCCGGATAGTAAAAACCTCCTCTCTTGCCCCAGGAACCTAATAAAGCATTTAAAATAGCCACCGCTCTCAACCGCTGAGTATCATCACCATACCAGGTTACATGCCTGCCCGGATGTACGATCACTGCTGGTGAGGCGTTGGCCATCTCCTTGGCCGTAGTGGTGATAACCTCCGGTGCAATGGTAGTGATCCCATATGCCCACTCGGGCGTGAAATCCTTTACGTGGTTTTTGAGTTCTTCAATCCCGTAACAGTATTGCCCGACATATTTTTTGTCGTACCATTCGTTGTATATCAACTCGTGCATCCAGGCTAATAATAAGGCCAGATCTGTGGCAGGCTTAATGGGCAGCCAATATTTTGACTTGCTGGCTGCCGTAGAAAACCGCGGATCTACTGTTATAATTGTGGCTCCTTTATCGATCGCATCCGACATTTCATGTACCTGGCCGTTGTGCATATTTTCTCCAATGTGGGAACCAATCAATACCAGGCACTTCGTATCGCGAATATCTGTTCGTTCCGGAGAGGCAATTATTTCTCCATACGTTGTCAAAAATGCCACTTCGCGCGGTCCCCGGCATTGAGCAAAAGAAGGAGCGGAAATATTGGTGGAGCCCAACGCTTTTACCAGATCACCAAAAAATTTACCGCCGGAACCATGGGTGAACAACGCAATGCATTCCGGCCCATGTGTATCAGCAATTTTTTTGAGATTTTCAGCTACTACATCCAGCGCTTCATCCCAAGTCGCTTCCTCAAATACCTGTTTTCCTTTGATGGTCTTTCTGATGAGTGGTTTTTTAAGCCGGTCTTCATCGTAATACATCCCTACACCACCCGTACCCCTTGGACACAGACGTCCATTGCAGTGGGGATCGTCGTCATTTCCCTGGATCTTCCAAATTTCCCCATGGTCATTGGTGTAAACCCAACCGGCACACTTCCAGAAACAAACTTCACAATAAGTTGGGGTTCGTTTTGATGAATCACCTGCCTGAACAGCCTCATTGAAAATTGCCCCTTTGGTCCAGTTAAATACCGACCCGGCGGCAAGAACACCCCCAAAACCAAGGGTTGATATCTTAATAAAATCACGCCTGGTTTGTTTCATATTTTTATTCTTTATAGCATCAAAAGTTCACTCTTTAGCAATATCCCTAAGTGTCTTATTCGTTCAGTAACCGAATAAATGGAATACTGAGATTTTCAGTTGATTGAAACATCACATTCCGGAACTTTAAACCGCTCAAAATGTCAAAATATTAGAATGATTATAATTTACGTGATCAAAACAAACAAATAATTGATTGTAAAAATATGATATATATCATGCACAGGCCTATTTTGATATATCAACAGATTCACGCTTAGTATATAAATATTTTAAAAGTACAATTTATATGTGATATGCATCACATAACAAAAAATGAATGTTGGTTGCTTGATGGTTAAATTGATATTTGGACTTTCCTCAAAAAATGTGAGTGAAATTTTCACCCTTTATTGACCCTCATTAAAAATTATCCATTTGCCCCTAAAAATGCCGATGAATTGTTACTTTAGTCGTAACAAATAAAAGAAAGATGAAATCAGCGCTTATTTTTCTATTAACTGCCTTACCCTTTTATACCATAAATGCCCAAAACCGAATAAAATCCGGTACAATTTACCAAACTGGCGATACCATTGAAGCGCCGCTTGTTGGCATGAGAAGCATTATTCCAAATGGCTGGTACGGTACCTTGCCTCAAGGTGAAGAAGTATTTTTATTGCTTCCTGTATCAAATAAATTGGGATATATGTTCATTAATGTGCGACAAAAAACACTCGATGAACTAAAACAAGATTGGAATGATCCGATTCATCTTACGGAAACCATAACCGGCTCTTTAAAAGATGAACCTACCATAAATGATGGGAAGTTAGTAGCTGATTTTAAGTTCACCGGAACCAAAGTACCCTCGGTGGGATATGCAGAAGCCATTGATGGAAAACATGGTTATACTTTCGTCTTTATTCTGCTTTCACCTGTTGATCATTTTGAAGAATATATAAAAGATTTCAGATCCCTGGTGAATGCCACACAATTAGAAGCCCCAAGTATAACCGGCATATATGATAAATTTGACTGGAAAAAATTTCTCAACGGCAAGTACCTGATGTCCTATAGTTCTACAGCCATGTACCGCGAAAAAAATGAAATCTGGATCTGCCCGGATAGTACGTTTTCTACCAATATAAGATCTGGTGGAATTCTCAAAGGAGAAAAAAGCAAATATAAAGGCAATAAGAGGGGGACATGGGCTGCCGAGGGTATCGGGCAGGATGGAACGATTACGCTTAATTATAAAAAATTAGGAATGCTCACCTTGCAGTTACACATTAAGGACGAACAGATTTTCGTGAATGGCGAACGATTTTTTGCGCTCAATAATGAAAACTGCCGTTAGACTGATATTTTATTTTCTATTGCCGATTTGGGTTTAAATCCTTAATCCAATCCACATAATATTTCAACACTTCTTCTTGCTGGAGATCGTGATGTGGTTCATGTTTAGCACCTTCCCAGGTGTGAAATTCTGCCAATTTACCAGCTTTCGCGGCGAATTGTTGCGATGCTGAAATGCTGGTTATTTGGTCCTCCGTGCCATGACAAATCAATACTGGAATTGACAGCCTGTCGGCATGATTATTAGCAAACCTGCCGGCTTCGACGTTGCTGAAATACAACCTGGCTGAAATACGATCATGTACCAATGGATCCTCCCTGTATTGCTCCACTATCGATGTGATATGAGAAAGATCTTCCGGATTGATATTATTGTTCATTGTGAACGATGGCCAAACCGAATTGATCAAACGGCCCATTTTCAATTTACCTGGTGAAACATTCATAACCAGGTCAAACCAGGGGGAAGAAACGATGGCTCCCGATACTTCTTTTGATTTGATGCGCAGCAGGTAATTGGCCACGATGTTGCCGCCCATGCTGTGACCGAAGAGATACAGCGGCAAATCGTTGTAAACCAACCGGGCCTGCATCATGGCTTGCTGTAGGTCCACGACCAATTCTTCAAAGGACCGGGCATGTCCCCGCTTTCCTGACGAATTCCCATGACCGCGCAGGTCATAACCAAATACACTAATTTTATTATCGGTGAATTTTTTGGCAAAATTGTCATACCGGCCAATGTGCTCTCCCAGGCCATGGGTCACAATCACTATAGCTTCTGGCGTTTCATGGGAAATCCACCATCGTCCAACTAGTTCAATCCCTCCTATAGAATTAAAACCAATGTTCTCTACCTGATCTTCAACCGGCATTTTTTCTCTCATCATACTGTCCGGCTAAATTATTAAATATGCATTGAATAACATAAATTCACCACATCGGGATTTTTCAATGATGTCGTATTTGTTTGATTATCATTTTTAATTGGTCTAAACTTGCAAAAAGCCAGAACTGAGTGAAAAAAATCCATATCTACATCCTGCTCAACATTGCCCTGGTCGGACTTGCGGCTTACTTTGTATACAAAAATTTTTATCAGCCGCGTCTCGATATCTGGGAATTGGTACCCGGCAATGCTGTGATGGTTTATGAAAACAACAATACAGTTGAAAGTTGGAATTCGATTGTATCCAAGCCAGTTTGGCAAACATTGCGCCAGATACCACGATTTGCTGATTACGAGAACACCGTCAATGAATTGGACAGCCTTACAGGCAAGGATGGCACCATCGATAAACTATTCCGCAATAAATCATTTCTGATTTCTACCGAGATTGTCAGCAGCGATGGTTTCGATTTCACCTTCTATCTCGATCTTGAAGGCAGTGGAAACGACATGTTTTCCAAGATCCTGCAATCCCTCAAAAAGAGTTATCATTATACACTGAAGAAACGGGAATTTATGAAGTTCCAGATCCAGGAGTTGGTCAACCGGTCTTCCAACAAAACATTCACTTTTCTGATTTACAAAAATTATCTGATCGGCAGTTATACACCATTTTTGGTAGAAGATGTGATCCGCAATATTCAGGAAAAGTTTAAAGATAATTTCCAGCAGCATATCACCTCACTGAATGATATTTCCAAACTTGAAAATGACGAAGGTAATCTGTATCTCGACATTTCGAAACTACCGAAATTAGGTGGGGTGTTTCTCAACCCAGAATCCGGAAAACAATTGTCGCGACTGGCTACTTTTGCCGGCAATACGTTTCTGGACATTAAATTTACCGATCATGAAATATTGTTTAACGGGGTGAGTACGCAGGCAGTGTCGGCGAAACCTGACTTCATCAATACCTTTCACAATCAAAATGCCCAACAAGTCAACATCACCCAATATCTGCCGCAGCGTACGGCCGTTTTCTATGATCTGGCCTTTTCGGATTTCAAAAACTGGCAAATAGCCCAGACTAAATACTGGGCCGTAAATGACCGGAAGCAGCTTGACCGGTATCGGACTTTCGATAATAATGCCGGTTTATCACTAGACTGGATTGATGACGAAATTGGCATCGCTACGCTGGAAACCATTGAACCGGATGTACCGGATAAGCTCATGCTTATCAAAGCAAAAAATGCAGGGGAAGCCATGGATTCCCTTACTGCATATACTCAAAGGATTGTCGCGCAAAGCGGAGATTCCCTGTATTCCGAATCATTTATGGACCAACAAATCATCCAGTTACCAGTGATAGAATTTCCCGAACAATTTCTCGGCAGTTCGTTTCACGGATTTGAAAATTCATATTTTACCAGTTACGGGGATTATATTGTTTTGGGCAACAAAATGCAGGTAGTCAAATACTTTCTTAAGGAAATTGATGATGAAAATACCTGGGGAAAATCAGTAAAGCAAAATTTATTTCTTGAAAATACCCTGGGGGAATCGAGCATCAGCCTGATGGTAAATACACCGATGTTCTGGGATTTTCTTTATGAACAGCTCAATGACAAATGGAAAACCATTTTCCGCCAGTATCACAATCAGATGAAGGCATTTGATATGCTGGCCTTCCAGGTGAGCAACCTCGACAATCGCTATTATACCAGTCTGGATGTGGAGCACCACACGGTAACTGTTAAACCTGAATTCGCCAGCAGATTCAAAAAGATCCAAAGCGCCTACACCTTGACGCCAATCGTCACCAAACCCTTTATCGTAAGAAACCACAACAACAACCGGTTTGAGGTGATGGTCCAGGATTCACTGAACATTTTATACCTTATTTCAAATGAAGGCGAAATCTTGTGGGGTGACAGTATCGGAAGCCGCATCACTACCGACATAGCCCAGGTGGACTATTATAAAAACAAAAAACTACAGTATGTCTTTGCCACCAAACACCGCATATTTTTGCTGGATCGAAATGGGGACCATGTTGCAGATTTTCCATTAAAACCAGACAAGAACATCAATGTGGAATATCTCTCGGTGATCGATTACGATAATTCAAAGCGTTATCGCTTTATGTTCGCCGACGACCAGGGCAATCTTTATCTCTATGACAAGGACAAAAAGAATCTGGAAGGCTGGCAACCAAGAAAACTAGGCGGCGCTCTGGCTTGTGCACCCTTTCATGTACGTGTTCGAGGCGGGGATTGCATGATCGCACTGCAAAAAAACGGCGTGCTCAATGTGATGAATCGTCGAGGAGAAATGTATAATGGATTTCCAATTAAACTGGAAACGCCAATTTCCGGGCCTATCTTCACCGACATTGGCAATGACTTCAGTACCACCAAATTGATCGTTGTCTCCGAAACTGGCGAAGTAATCCAGGTAAATCTCCAAGGAAAAATTCTAAGTCGCGAACAATTGTATAAAACCACCAAAGAAAGTAAATTTTGGCTGGTTCCTGATGCACTTGGACAAACATTTGTGATTGCGCGCCAGGATTATGGCCGATTGTCCATCCTGAATCGTTCCGGCGCTTCGATTTTAGAATCAAATCTGGTAACATCCAGTCATCTGGAATTGCAATATTACAACTTCAGCACCGATAATCAGATTTTTGTGGTAGTCGACCCGGAGCAGGAATTTACCTATATTTATGATCAGGACGGCAAGTTGCTTAATTTTGAACCCATAGAAAGTGGATTGCCTATTGCTTTAATCTATTTGACCAGGGAAAGGGCATTTCACCTTTACAAATGTTATGGCAACAGTTTTTCTGTGTTGTCCTTTGAATAAAGTTGCGTCTTTTAAATGTATGAGTTTAAGAAAAGGTCAGTCATGATTAAAAAAAACTTTTTTCTATTATCATTGATCCTCATGTTTCCGGGAATGGTATCGGCCCAGGAAAGTGAAGACCTTGAACATAATCTTTCATCACCTTACAATACACTTTCGACCCACATCAATAACCTCGATGAAGATCATTATGATCCCAAGGTGGCTGCCGAAGTTTTCAACCAATCGAACCGCACAGAAGAGCAGGCAAAAGAATTGGCCATCAAGCTGTTGCAGATCTATAAAGGGGCCGGTATCATCATCAATTTCAGCCAGGTGCCTACGGAGCCCAATTACACCGATTCACTTTCTGAAAAACACCGGTATTACATTTCTGACAAGTACCCCGAGATTTATCTGGAAAAAAAGGGGAATAAGTGGTATTACTCAGAGAAAGCTGCCGAACGTATCCCTGGTTTATATAAACAAGTTTATCCTTTCGGAGCAGATAAATTGTTGACTTTGTTGCCTAAACTCGGCACCAAAAAAGTCTTTGGCCTACACATTTGGCAGCATATCGGTCTGTTGTTGCTTATATTAATATGTGTGGTCATTCACCAGTTTTTTACGCTTATCATCCAACGGATCATCCTGGGTTTATTGATTAAAAAAGGCAAAAAAACCATCGCCAAAAAATTCGTCGCGCCAGTTGCCAAGCCCATCAGTATCTTGATTTTATTTCCCATACTTTTGGTTCTTGTGCCGGTATTGCAATTGCCCATTATCGTGAACCATTATATTATGCTGGTCCTGAAGGCACTGTGGCCTGTTTTTGCCACGATCGTCTTTTATAAACTCGCCGATATCATGGGTATGTATATGGTGAAACTGGCGGAGAAAACAGAAAGCACTCTGGATGATCAGTTGGTGCCACTAATCCGTAAAACGCTGAAAATATTCGTGGTGATCATTGGTGGCCTGGCCATCCTTGCCAATCTTGACATCGATATCATACCACTGCTCACCGGGTTATCAATCGGTGGACTGGCATTTGCCCTGGCGGCCCAGGATACCCTTAAAAACTTCTTCGGATCAATCATGATCTTCATTGATAAACCGTTCCAGATCGGTGACTGGATCACATCAGGCGTAATTGATGGCACAGTCGAAGAGGTAGGTTTTCGCGCCACCCGGATCCGGACGTTCAGAAATTCAGTAATGTATGTTCCCAATGGAACGCTAGCCAGTACGACGGTCGATAATCACGGATTAAGGCAATATCGGCGTTTTTATACTCAAATCGCACTTACTTATGACACCCCGTCAACGTTGATCAATGTTTTTGTAGAAGGGTTGAGGAAAATCGTTGAAAAGCATCCTAACACCAGGAAAGATTATTACAACATTTATTTCAATGATATGGCATCTCATTCCCTCAGTGTTATGTTTTATATCTTTTTTGCTGTACCCACCTGGCCTGAAGAATTGAGATGCAGACATGAGATCCTGATCGAAATACTCAAATTAGCAGAAGAATTGGGTGTGAATTTCGCTTTCCCCACACAAACTTTACATGTGGAATCATTCCCTGAAAAAAAGCCCAATTCACCAGAATATCTCTCTGCCTCTCCCGCGCTCAAAAAGAAACTTGAAGCTTACCTTTCTAAAGATAAGGATTGGGAAAGGTCAGTAAATTGATCATTTGTCATTGATATATATTCTAAAAACAACCATAAACTGAAATCATGAAATTTGGAACCAAAGCCATTCACGCAGGCATAAAGCCCGATCCTTCAACCGGGGCGATTATGACACCGATCTATCAAACTTCTACTTACGTACAAGCGTCTCCGGGAAAACACAAAGGCTACGAATATTCCAGGACCCAAAATCCTACACGAACGGCATTTGAGAAAAATATTGCCGCTCTGGAAAACGGACAATTCGGACTTGCCTTTGCCTCGGGTCTGGCCGCCATCGACGCCATCATAAAATTGTTCAGGCCCGGTGATGAAATTATAAGCGCCAATGATCTTTACGGCGGTACGTACCGGATTTTCACTAAAATTTTTGAACAATACGGCATTCGTTTTCATTTTGCGGATATGTCGGACGCCAATCGTATTGCAGGGTTGATAAATTCGAAAACCAAAATGATCTGGCTGGAGACGCCCACCAATCCCATGATGAACATCATCGATATCCGGGCCATCGCAGAAATCATTGCAAACAAAGAAATCCTGCTGGCTGTTGACAACACCTTTGCGACACCTTATTTGCAATTGCCATTGGATCTGGGTGCCGACCTTGTGATGCATTCCGCCACGAAATATTTGGGCGGCCATTCCGACGTGGTCATGGGTGCAATCGTGGTGAATGACGCTGACTTGCACCAAAGATTGGCATTTATCCAGAATTCCTGTGGTGGCGTTCCTGGACCTCAGGATTGCTTTTTGGTATTACGCGGGATCAAAACCCTGCATTTACGCATGGAAAGACATTGTGAAAACGGTAGACAGATTGCCAAATTCCTGCAAGATCATCCAAAGGTACAATTCGTGTTCTGGCCGGGATTTGAAAATCATCCCAATCATGCTATTGCCAGAAAACAAATGAAAGATTTTGGGGGTATGCTTTCCTTTAGCCTCAAAGATGATCGCAAAGAGGCAGCTGTTGCGATTCTGGAAAAATTCCAATTATTTTCGTTGGCAGAGTCCCTTGGTGGCGTTGAATCGCTTTGTGGCCATCCCTCGAGTATGACCCACGCATCTATTCCCAAGGAAGAACGGGAAAAGGTCGGCTTACGCGATTCACTCATTCGATTGAGCGTTGGCATTGAAGATGCTGAAGACTTGATTGGTGACCTTGAAAGCGCCCTGGATTAATACCTATTTTTTTTTAATTCTCTGTGTGGCAAAAATGCGCAAAACTTTTGCATTCAGGTCCCCCAAACCGTGGGATCTGCATGCTTTTTTAACATTAATTAACAATTGATATAGGGTTTTTTAACAATTATTTTTTCCTCCCTGCAACTTTTCAGGCTACTTTAACATCTATTAAATAAATCGAACACTTAGCCATGGAATGCCAGCAATTTATCAGAATCTTTTTTGCACCAAAATTCACTGAGCATTCCAAATGTTTTCCTGAACACATACAATATTAAAATCATGAAAGGAGAACTCAAATTTTATGCATCACTGATTGTCGCCATTTCCATTCTCATTTTGCTCGACTCGAATGTTTTTCACAGGAATTCTGATCATAGCCTGCTTACTAAAGTAATAGACGTTTCTGCCATCCAAAAACTTCAAATTGATTTGCCCTGTAACATCTACATTGCTAAGGGCGAAAAAGAGAAACTTGTTTTTGAAGGACCAGCCAATTCACTGAACAACATTGAAGCGGTAGTCGAAAAAGGAACCCTGAAAATTTCAGAAAAACCCAATATTAATGTTGTGAATTTCCTGAGACGAAAATTGAAGCTCAACGATCAAATCAATATTTATATTAATCTGCCTGACCTTAATAAACTCGATATTGCCAGCAACGCCAAAGTCTTTTCTGCGGAACTCTTCTCACAGAATATCGCTTGTCGTGATATTGAAAATAGCCGGAATGACCTCAAAATGATGATCCAAAAATTGGCACTCACCCTTGCCCATTTCCCTATTTCCTGACGGTAAGGATTAAATTAATCATTTATTGCATCTCTCACGTGCGCCAAAATTCCACGAACAATCATATACTGCGCAGAAACGTAGGTAGCCATGATCAATAGGCCGGCATAGTTGATGGGCCGGATAAATTTATTGATCCCGATCAGGGCATCGGAGGTTATAAATAACAAGGCCCCCGAATACACCAGTATAAAACTTTGATCATTGGTAAGTCCCTTTCGTTTCACTGCGAAAATGGCCATTAAGATTAAAACAAAGGTGTAAATCGCAACCGGAAATTTCAGGTCGCCCAATCCCGGATAGAAAAGATAATAGATGGCGCTGCCAACCATCGCTAAAAATACCATTCTGATGTTTACAAAAGCGCCTTGAGGATGATGGTCCTCCCGGCTAAACTGAAGATTGCTAAAATCAAAAATGTAACAAACATGGGTCAGCAGGAAACAGACCAGTCCGATCAGGAAATATTGACTACTGGTGGCTTGGAACATTAAAAAAAGGTCCCCACACCAGGAAAAAAACAAGGCGAAAAAGGTCCATATAAAAACTTTCCCCCGCATTGTTTTCATTTTCAGGGTGAAATAAACCATAAGGATAATCATGAGTAAAGGTTTGCTGATATATTCCAGCATCTGATTCTTCATCAGATTGGCGGTCAGGTTGATCAGAACCACAATCCAAAAAATAATATTCAAGTATTTGGGAAGGTTTTTCATATTGGGTATTAGATTATTGTGCTAAGTAAAAGACTTTAATATCAAACCGTTATACCAGTTTGGGCGCTAAAAACCACAAACCCGCATCAGTAACTGCCAAAAAATTTGCGTAAAAACCACTCCATCGACATAAAGATCAATAAAATAAAAAACGCCCATTTCAAATTGATAATAGCCAGGTAATCCTCCGTGCTGTAAATACGGTCTTTGAGTGATTGCGATACCATGTTATTTTGCAACTGGCCCATCTGGTCTGGCATATAAAATTTACCCCCGCTATTGACGGAAAGGTTCCTCAGTAAATTAAAATCTGCGGTGAGATTCATGGTTTCCAATTGCAATGCCTTTACTGTGAAGGTACCGGAAGATGTAAGTTTATTTCCATCAAGTTCTGTTGAAGCATCGTAGGTGTAAATGCCTTTTTCCAGCCCGCTGACACGATAACGAGAATTGCTGGCACTGGTGACATAAGTAAATCCTTTGGTATTTCCCGCTTCGTCGGTAATATTGAGCTCGATTTTATGACCGTAAGTAGGCTCGTAGATCTCGTTGTAAACTTCTGTTTCGAAGACCTCCGTTTCATTATCGTAAAACTCATTTTTGATCGGATATACTTTAAACCGACGTTTGTCTTCTTTTGTAGACAAAAATTGGATGACTTTGGAAATCATTTCATCGAAAGCATCATGATTTTCATGATTGGCATATTCTTGTAATCGCCAGCGCCACAATCCCTCTCCCAGCATTACTGCCGTTCTCTGGCCATTGTTGTTTTGCAACAGCAACAATGGTTTATTGGTTCGGACATTGCCTATTTTCTGATACAACATCACATCGGCACTCGGGGATACTTTGAAATTAGCAAACGGAACCAGCACCGGCGGGTATTCGTTGATGACCGGGATATTTTCTTTGGAATAATTAAACGTATTAAAATCGGGATTGTAAAAAGGAAAAATATCGTCAAATTGATTATTGATCAGTTGAATAGTTACCAGTCCATTTATTTGATTGAATTGTCCGATGTTGGTCTGTTCCCCCAGAATGTACCAACTAGGGATTTTCTTATTTTTGGACTTCGTCAGCAGATCGTACAAAACACCGCGCTTGTCAGGCACCTGATCAAAAATTATCGCATCATATTCCTGTTCCTTATACTGATCAATTCCCGGAATATATAGCACTACTTCATAATTCTGATTTTTTTCGATGGCTTTCCGGATTGCTTTAATATCGGGATGCGGAGACGGTGCGGCAACGAGAATTCGCTCTTTACCATTGATGATGTCGATATATGCTTCGCGGGTGTTGTTGGAGGTGGTAAATTCATCTTTCACCGGGACTACTGATACCACATATCGCTGCATACCATTTTCTTTGGCATCCATCAAAAATTGTACACGATCAAATTGATCTCTTTTTTTGACCGAAATTTTTTTCGATTCCAACACTTTTCCTTTCAGGCTCACCTGAATGGTGAATTCCTTATCCGGCATTCCAACACTTTTGATTTCGGCCATAATTGGAAATTTATTTCCCTGGTAGGCGATTTTGTTGAATTGCAGGGCATTAAGATTTATATCCGGTTTTTTAGTGGTATCACCAAGCCCAACAGTATTGACCGGAAAACCATAATGACTATAGGTTGGGTTCATCCCAAGACTGAATATGCCATCGGACATGAGCACAACTGAGGCGAGGTTTCTGGATTCATAATCATTCTGTATACCTTTGAGCATGGCATCCAAATCAGTACTTTTGGTTCTAAACTGAATATTGTTTGCCGAGATATTTTTCTGGTCCAATGTGCGGATGTCAACCGAATAACCTTTTTTGCTCAGTGCATTTTCCAGCGAAGCAATCCTTTCCTTAAGCCCGTTCGTTTGAGAAGAATCTTCAATTTGTCCGATGGATTCGGAATCGTCTATTGCCAGTACGACCGTTGGGGGTTCTGATGAATTTTTAATTTGACGTATCAATGGCCCGAACAACAGCAATGTCAGTTGTGTCACCAGCGCAAATCGCAGAAATGCCAGTAAATAATTAAGATTTTTTCCCCAGGGACCCGACCTTTTGTAATATAGTAAAGCCGCATAACCAGTGCCCAATACAATACCTGCAAAGATCAGCCAGGGGGGGCTCTCAAATAATAAACTAAATTTCTTCATTCAACTTGGTATTCAACGCTCCGGCGAACCAACGCAATAATATTTATGTCAGCATGCCACCATCTACCTGGATCACCTGACCTGTTATATATGAAGACATGTCTGATGCCAAAAATACCGTCAGGTCAGCCACGTCTTCCGGTGTTCCTCCACGCTTAAGGGGTATGGCATCCCTCCAGCTTTGCACCATTTTTTCATCCAGCACTTCAGTCATTTCGGTTTCGATAAAACCCGGTGCAATGGCATTACAACGAATTCCACGGCTACCCAACTCCAGCGCTACCGACTTGGTGAAACCGATGATGCCTGCCTTGGAAGCTGCATAGTTACTCTGGCCGGCATTTCCTTTCAATCCCACGACCGAAGTCATGTTGATGATGGAGCCGGCTTTTTGTTTCATGAACTTACGGGACGCCGCTTTTACTGTATTAAAAACCGATTTTAAATTCACATTGATGACCGTATCCCACATCTCTTCCGTCATACGCAATATCAAATTATCTTTGGTTATACCAGCATTATTTACTAAAACATCTAAACTGCCAAACTCCGACACTACATCATTGATCAGTTTTTCGGCTGCTGCAAAGTCGGAAGCGTCGGACCGGTAACCTCTGGCCTTTATACCAAAATCGGATAATTCCTTTTCCAATGCCTGTCCCTTTTCCACACTCGACAAATATGTAAACGCAACATTGGCGCCATGATCAGCAAATTTTTTTGCAATGGCGTTTCCTATTCCTTTTGATGCTCCAGTTATCAAAGCAGTTTTTCCTTCGAGTAATTTCATCTTTTGCTTATTAATGATAGGTTTAAAATATCAGCTTTTTAATTTTAGGTCCAGTAAAATAAGTGAGAATTTATTTAAGTCCGAAATCAACCTTGAAATACAAGCAAAAAAAGTCCTTACATTCCTATATCACTGTAGGATCTGTTATTCTTTTCTGCGTGTTCTATTTTACTTCAACTATTAAAGGGAATCTTTATTCATCAGATTCTCAACTATATCGAAAGATTGCCGCCCATATTCATCAAACCGGTGAAG
This sequence comes from uncultured Cytophagales bacterium, assembly GCA_963711495.1. Classification (GTDB taxonomy): domain Bacteria; phylum Bacteroidota; class Bacteroidia; order Cytophagales; family Cyclobacteriaceae; genus CAVQEK01. The sequence goes on along the minus strand of CAVQEK010000013.1, from coordinate 808,172 downwards.
CGAGAATCAATAAGCAACATATCCTGACATACTGGCCCCCGCTTTATCCGTTTATATTAAGCTTTGGTGTAAATCATTTTAATATCTACGTGAAACTGTTGCATTTTTTTTCTGCCATTGTCATTCTTCTCCTCTGGTCACAACTGGCCAAAAAATACATTAAAAGGACAAAATATTTCCTCATTTTCCAGTTGTTCATGGTACTCTCCATGCCATTGTTGATGCTCTATGTATTTGTATGGTCGGAGGCCATTTTTCTATTGTTGCTAACTGCAAGCTTATATTTTTTAGAACGGTATTTCGAGGAGGATAAACCGGTAATTCTATATTTATCTGCCATCATGAATTTTCTTATGCTGTTACAGCGATATGCGGGATTGTTTTTTATGATCGCTTTTTTATTGGCATTTTTAATCACTTACCGGCATTTTCTCCTCAATAAAACGTTTCAGCCTCTACTCTATTTTGTGATTTCAGTTTCCGGAGTGATGTTCTGGTTGATGGTAAAGATCTTGATTCCTGGTAGAAACCTTATTTTCTCTGAACTGGTCCCCCACTGGCAATTAAGGAAAAATTTAATTCAGACTTTTGAAGAAGTGGGGGCTAATTTTGTGCCACATGCATTATCCCCGGTAATCGTAGCTTTAGTTGGTTTATTACTTTCTGTATTCATTGTTTATCCTCGTGATCATCAAAAAGACCATGTATTCTTAAATTTTATTTCAATAGTCTTGTCATTTTATTTATCAATCTGGATTATTATCCCGGCAGATCCGTCAAATATTTCACGGTTTATTGCCATCATTCTTCCGCTTTTTTATTTGTTGCTAATGACCAAGGTGCAATTCAGCTTCAGAAAAAACCAATTGTTGTTCAGCATCAAGAACGTCTTCTTAATATTGATTCTTTTTTACAATTTGATCAGATTACTAAACAATATCATGCTTTGGTCCCGTCTGTTTACATGAACAAGCATTCACATTTGATAAAATCTAATTCTTCTTTTATTCTGTTCTTTTTCAATTAATTTTGCACCCATCTAATCAAAACACATCAAGTATGGCATCAAAATATGATCTCATCATTTTAGGAAGTGGACCAGGCGGATATGTGGCAGGCATCAGGGCCTCTCAATTGGGCTTGAAAGTAGCTGTTGTAGAAAGAGCCGAACTCGGCGGCATATGTCTCAACTGGGGTTGTATTCCGACCAAGGCTTTGCTTAAAAGCGCCCAGGTTTTTGAATATATTCAGCACGCAAAGAATTACGGTATCGAGGTGAAAGATGCGAAAGTAGATTTTGAAGCTATGGTAAAGAGAAGCCGGGATGTAGCCGGTGGCATGAGCAAAGGTGTCCAATTTCTTTTCAAAAAAAATAAGATCGATATTCTGAAAGGTTTCGGCAAATTGAAGCCTAATAAAAAAGTGGAAGTGGAAGAAGAGGGTGGAAAGAAGACCGAATACTCCGCTGACCACATCATTGTAGCTACCGGTGGAAGATCTCACGAGCTTCCCAATTTGAAAATTGACAACAAGAAAATTATCGGTTATCGTAAAGCCATGGTGCTGGAAAAACAACCGGAATCGATGATTATTGTCGGTTCAGGCGCAATCGGATCCGAATTTGCATATTTCTATAATTCCATTGGCACCAAGGTGACGCTGGTGGAATTCCTTCCCAATGTTGTTCCTGTTGAAGATGAAGAAGTTTCTAAACAATTGGAGCGTTCTTTCAAAAAGTCCGGCATCAACGTGCTCACCAGTTCAGAAGTCACCAAAGTTGATACTGCTGGCAAAAAATGCAAGGTGGCCATCAAAACCAAGGATGGCGAAATTCAGGAAGAATGTGATATAGTTTTATCAGCGGTTGGGATTTCCACCAATATCGAAGGCATTGGCCTGGAAGAAGTAGGTATTGCTACCGATAAGGGCAAGGTCATTATCGATGATTTTTACCGCACCAATATTCCGGGTATTTACGCGATTGGCGATATCGTTAAAGGTCCGGCCCTGGCCCACGTGGCATCCGCAGAAGGAATCATCTGCGTTGAAAAAATTGCCGGGAAAAATCCGGAACCACTCAATTACAATAACCTGCCCGGATGTACCTATACGCAACCGGAGATCGCATCCGTCGGGTATACCGAAAAGGCTGCCAAAGAGGCCGGCTATGATATAAAAGTAGGTAAATTCCCCTATTCCGCTTCAGGAAAGGCCAGCGCTGCCGGGGCTAAAGAAGGCTTTATCAAGGTAATTTTTGATGCCAAATATGGCGAATGGCTCGGTGCTCACATGATCGGCGCCAATGTAACAGAAATGATTGCGGAAGTAGTAGTAGCCAGAAAACTGGAAACGACAGGACATGAAATCATAAAATCTGTTCACCCGCACCCGACGATGTCCGAGGCTATTATGGAAGCGGCTGCAGCGGCGTATGATGAGGTAATTCATTTGTAAATACTGAGGATATTTTTCATTTTTAGAGCGAGGTTTCGGTGATTCACCGAAACCTTTTTTATTATTACAATTGTACCATTCGCCCGCATTTCGATTGATTTTCCATACCCGGAGCCATCTGAAAAAACATTAATTTTGCTACATGTCTGGTTTCACTGAATCAGACACCGGTATTTATCAGCAAATACAGTTTGCAATGAACAAGCTTTTTTATTCCACGGTTATTTTTTTGGCCATTTTGTTATTCAGCACCAAAACTTTCGCCCAAATCGAAAAAGGAGTTTTTCTGGTCCAGGTTTATGGTAAAGACAGCACACTTATACGACAAGGCAGTGGTTTTTTTATCGATGCAAGCGGTCAGGGTGTGACCAACGACTGGATCTTCAAAGGGGCTTCTTTTGCTCAGATCATTACGGCGGACAGCACCATCCACAATATCCGCAATATGGTGCGTGCGAATGCATCAGCCGGATTGGTGCAATTCACCGTTGACAACAATCTTTCGAATAAGTTCACCCCCATCAAAACGACTTACACCATTCCAAAATCAGGGGAGAAAGTTTTTATCGTAAAAGCAGAAGGTCCAACCAACAATAAGATCTTCGCCGCCAGCGTCGAAGGCGCCACGGAAGTAGAAAGCTATGGCACAGTGCTGGAAATCGGGCAAAAAGCTGATGAAAGTTTTAACGGCGCTATCGTCATCAACAATAATCAGGAAGTAGTTGGTATGATCGTCCATATTGATAATGACAATACACCAACATTCATTTCCAGTATCGTTGCCGTTAAAAAAGTAGTTGAGATCAATGAACCATTTTCGTCATGGGCAGCGAAATCTCCCTTTAAAACCAGCCTCAATAGCGGATTGAGTTATTACCTGGCGGGAAACCGCGAAAAGGCATTTGCCGTTTTTCAGGAAGCCAAAAAAGATTTCCCGGACAATGCCCCTGTATTTTACCTTTCCGGAATTATAAACCTCAAGAACAATAACCGCCCGGAAGCCAAGGCAGATTTTAAACAAGCACTGGCTTTGGATGATTACATAAAATCTGCCCATGAATATCTGGGAATTCTCCATTACAATGATGAAGAATGGACCGAAGCCCTGGAAAATTTTAACAAAGCCATAGATATGCACGCGGTGTCTCCTGAACTCTATGCATTCCGGGGCAGGTCGAAATACGAAGTGGGAGATTATGAGGGCGCCATCTCGGATTTTAACAAGGCGGAAGAGATGGGTTCGCAGGAAAGTGACATTTACTACCAGCGAGGGAATGCCCGGTTCCATATCAATGACTTCAAAAACGCCATTAGCGATTATGACAAGGCCATCTCTTTTGGCGAAAAAGGTGAGTTGGTATACAACAACCGGGGAAAAGCCAAATATCTTATGAAACAGACGGATGCAGCCATTGTCGATTATGGCGAAGCCATCAAGATCAATCCTAATTATGGCAAAGCTTATGTAAACCGGGGCACCGCTTATTATGAACAGAAAAATTATCAACAAGCGCTCGCCGATCTGGACAAAGCCAAAGAAAAAGGAGAAAGCAGCGAATCATTATATACCATGCTGGGACTTTGCAAATATGTGACCGGCAAGCACGATGATGCGCTGGAGGACCTGAATACGGCAGTGCGGATGGAAACCAAAGAACCCAGGGTATATTGGTATCGCGGAACCGTTCGCTTCGAAAAAGAAGATTTCACCGGAGCCCTGGAAGATCTGAATATTGCTATAAATGCAGGTATTGCTGACCCTGAAGCTTTCGCTACCCGGGGCAAGATCCTTTACAACCTCAAAAAATATGAAGATGCCATTGCGGACCTCTCCCAGGCCATAACAAAAGGAAATACCCAAGGCGAAACGTATGTTTTCCGGGGGAAGGCTTTTATGGAATTAAAAAAATATAAAGAAGGGGCCGCCGATTTCGCCAAAGCCATTGCTCTCGGCAGTGACAATGGCCAGAATCAGATGTTGCTGGGCGACGCGCGGTTTTTCACGGAAGATTATGCCGGTGCCCTCCAGGCCTACAACCAGGCAGAAAGCAAGGGCATAAAAACAGATGTACTGTACAATCGCCGCGGTAAATCGAAGATCAAAACGGAAGATGCTGACGGCGCAATGACTGATTTAAACTCAGCAATAAAAATCAATCCGAATTTATTCGAGGCTTATAAAAACCGCGGGCAATTGTATTTCATCCGGAAAAACTGGCAAGCCACTATAGATGACCTGAGTAAAGCGGTAAATGAAGGTGTTGTCGAAACAGCAGATTATACCACGTTGGGCATTGCTTATTACAATCAGAAGAATTATGATAAATCACTGGAAATACTCAACCAGGCCATTAGTCGTGGAGAGACCAACAAGCAGGCTTTTTATTGCCGGGGCAACAGCAACTATTTCCTGAAACATTATGACAATGCCACTTATGACCTTACCCAATCCATCGAGGGCGGAATTCGGGACCAACTGTCATATGAAAACCGTGGTAATGCTTTTTATTTTCTGGAACAGTTTGATAAAGCTTCACCCGATTTCGATAAAGCCATAGAAATGGGCGCCAACCATGCCGAGATTTTCAGCCATCGTGGCGAGACCCGTTATAATCTTCGAAATAATGAAGGCGCCCTGGAAGATTTTAATCAGGCAATCAGTTTGAAACCAGACTATGGTGAAGCCTTTTACAAACGCGGCAACACTCGCTTTCGGCTGAAAGATTATGAAGCCGCCATCGCCGACTATGATCGGGCCATCTCCCTGGGTACAGCAGATCATATTTTGTATAACAACCGCGGAAAAGCCAAGCAGCTTCTGGAGCAATACGATGAGGCATTGGAGGATTACAATAAGGCTTTGAGTATCCAAAAAGATTACGAAAAAGCCTTTGAGAACAGGGCTTCCTGTTTGTACGCGATGAAAAAATACCCGGAAGCGATCAAAGACCTGACCTGGCTGGAAAAGCAGGAAAAGCTGGAGGCAGAAGGAAGTTTTTATCTTGGTCAGTCCTATTTTTATACAGAGAATTACCCGTTGGCATTATCATTCCTGGACAAGGCCATCAATGCGGGCTACTCGGGCAGTGAAGGTTTGATCAACCGCGGAAGATGCTATCTAAAGCAGGAAGACTATCAGCCTGCCATTGCCGATTTCACCGCCAGCCTTCAGCAAGACAGCAAAAACGTAGATGTTTACACGTCGCGGGCGGAAGCCTACATCTACATTCAGGATATTGAAAGTGCGCTGAAAGATCTTGACCTGGCCATAAAACTCGACGATCAAAATGCCAACAGTTATTACAACCGGGGCACCATCCGGGAGGAAATGGAAAGCTACAAAGGCGCTGCGGAAGACTACACCAAGGCTATTGATTTGAAAGCAGATGACGCGGCTTCTTATTTTAACCGGGGCAACTGTGAGGCCAAACTGAACGACTATACTTCGGCAATAAAAGATCTGGGAAAAGCCGCGGAATTAGATCCAAACAATGCGGTCTACTTTCGGGTGTTGGGCAACACCAAATACCAGATGAATGAACTGCAACAAAATCCCTGTGCAGACTGGCAACAGGCAGCAAAACTTGGGGACACCAAAGCAGCTTTTTCTATCAAACGATTTTGCCTGGGGAATTAAGAGCGGTTACAGAATTATTATAAGTATCAATACTTTTCATCAAAATCTTCCAAACTCCACTTGTCCTTCCAGGCAATTTCCAGGTGGTCGTCAACGATATGAATAGGCAGCCAGATATACCGTCCGTCAATGGGGTCTTTTGGCGTCCATCGATCTGCCATAAAAATAAAGGCGTCATTCTTACCGTGAACCGGCAACACATAGGTGCTTTGGGAATGGAAGGTTAGCGCAGAGTCGGCGCCCACACACGGATTGCCCAATTCTGTCCACGGACCCCAGATGCTTGGAGCTGAAGCCGATCTGGCCGCATTGGGAGCCCAACCGGTACAATCGGAGCCAATAAAGAAGTACTTCCCTTCACTCGTTTTAAATATCGTCGGCGCTTCCATATATCGATTGATGAAGAACCGGGCGTATTTGCCGGAATAGGAAAGATAGTCGTCCGTCAACTGGGAAATATGCAATGTGCTGTTTTCCTCGGAGGCGTACAACAGATAAGCTTTGCCATCGTCATCCACAAAAAGATTCATGTCGCGCGCCATTTGTCCTTTTTCAAAATCACGTCCCAGGATGTTCAGGGAATCCGGATTGGCCGGAAGACAACCGTAGCCGCCACAGTATTTATCCTTCACCGAATCAGCTACAGGCTTCTTGTGGAAATCATGTACATTAACGGGCCAATGACCGGCATCCGGCCGGAAGCTTTCAATAAACTTAAAAGGCCCCAAAGGCCGATCACTAACCGCCACACCGGATCTGGCGGCGTCATAACCATGCCCTTTAAGTTCTAAATGAAACCACATCACAAACTTGCCGGTCTTTTCATTATGAATAACTTTCGGGCGTTCCAGAACGCAGCCTTTGGTGATATCGCTTAAACTATCTTCCGAAACTTTTAGGGCAATGCCTTCATCTTTCCAATCGTAAAGATCGGAGGATGAATACACGTGCACCCCAACCTGTGCAGTATTGCCGATCCTTCCTTCAATTTTATGTTCGCCATACCAGTAATAAACATCGTTGTAAAACATAATTCCACCACCGTGGGCGTTGATGTGCACTCCGTTATTGTCTTTCCATATTTGCCCTGGTTCAAAAGCCTTATTTTCGCTAGCAATGTCACAGGAAACCAGCAAGCTTGATATAACCAGAAGCAACAAAAAAATACCTACCACCTGTTTCATAATTGACTTATCAAACCTGAAAAATTCTGGATGCAAAAAAGCTTCATTGTTTAGGTGAATTATGTTGAAGTGGAAATTTAATGATATTTTCATGATCTGCCTGAAATTTTTTGCAATTGACGCCTCATCATCATGGATGTACTTGGCCCTACCTGATTTATTGAACAAAGTTTATGGACAGCTCTTAAATTTTCGATAATTATCCCTTTTTATCTTTTGCAGACTCCGCCAAGATAAAATAAGCTTGTCTTCTTATAAATTTCGCCAGCACGCCAGCATTTTACCTGTCAAAATTAAAATTTGTATATTTATATGTGTGCATCCCAACAACCTGTTGCAATGACCATTCTTCCATCGTTCACCATATTTGCTTTCCTGGTTTTTACCAGTCGTGCCGTCTTCAGCAATCTTAACCTAACCGGTTTATGGTATGATCATGCACTGCAGGAACCTGCAAGTCCATTTGACTCAACGCTCATCAACAAATATCAACAGTTAGCCAATCAATATTTTGATAAGGACCAGTCGGACAGCGCCAAATTTTTTATTGATAAAATCGAAAAGACCTATTCGGAAACCCAGTCGTGGAAACCATTGTACCAATTCTATGATCAGTTGGCCAAAGATTTCTGGGACAAAGGAGCTTATGAAAAGGCTCTAACCTATCACACCAAGGCGCTGCAACTTTGTCAGAATAAAATCCCGGATGATTATTCTACACTCGGCAATGCCCATCTCAACGCAGGTATTTCCGATTATTATTGCGGGCATTTGGATATCGCTATCGAACATTATTTGTCTGCATTGAAGTTGCTTCAGAAAGGATCAGAAAGTTCAGACCCGAGGATAGGAAGGTTGTATAACAACATTGGCATCATTTACAAAGAAAAAGGTTATTCTGAAGAAGCCATTCCCTATTATGAAAAATCACTGGCGTTTTGGTTAAAACAATATGGAGAACTTCACCCTTATGTGGCGGCGATTTACAACAATCTGGGTGTGGTGTATGAGGACAATGGAGACTACCCGGAGGGCCGGGAATATTATCAAAAGGCGCTGGATATTAAATTAAAGACCCTCGATCCTGATCATCCCGATATTGCCCTGGCTTATAGCAATCTCGGCGCGAACGCCCAGGTATCCGGCGATAATGACCAAGCCCTGGAATATTACCTTCGGGCCCTCGCCATTCGCAACAAAGCACTCAATCCCAATCATCCGGATATTGCTTTCAATTATAACAACCTGGGAATTGTTTACACTGAAAAGGGCGACTACCTAAAAGCGCTCAATTATCATAAAAAAGCACTATCAATTTGGAAAAAAAGCTTGGGCGAAGACCACCCCTCCGTTGCCAACAGTTACGATCATATTGGCATTGTTTATACCAAAATGAAGCAAGATGAGAAAGCCTTGAGCTTTTATCAGAAAGCATTGCGGATACGAGAAAGCCGACACGAACAATACTCAAAGGACTTGGCCATTACCCATGAAAATATCGGTATGGCATTAGTAAACTTGCAGCAATTTCACGAAGCATTGGAGGAATATCAAAAAGCCATTATGGCCCTGGTGCCAAATTTTAACCCCGATAATTCTTACGATAACCCGGAAATTGACAAAGTATTCAGTAAGCCGGAATTGTTGGCTGTTTTAGAAATGAAAGGCGATGCCCTGCAGAATCTCAACAATCCTGAAGATCTCGAAGCCAGTTTGCAAAGCTATTTGTTGGCCACAAGCTTGATTGTTTCTATAAGAACTGAATTTGAAACAATGAAAAGCAAACTGGCGCTCGGTAACAAAGGAGAGGGGTTGATCGACCATGCTATTGAAGTAGCCGTTAAACTTTATAACCAATCCGGAGACAACTTTTACCTTGCTACAGTATTCCAGTTGATGGAAAAGAACAAGGCCAATCTCCTTCAGGAAACACTCGCCGACAAGCGCGCAAAGTCGTTTGTGCATATACCAGACAGCGCGCTGGAAAAAGAGAGACAAATTAAAACAGACCTTGCTTACTACAATTCTGAACTCAACTGGACTTACCGCTATGCCGCCAACGATACAGCGACATTAAAAAATTGCCAGGACAGTGTGTTTTCCTTGCGTCGGAAAAACCAGGCATTGATCCAGGAAATGGAAGACCAATTTCCGGATTATTATCAGTTGAAATATCAATTTACCGATCTCGACATCAAGACTTTTCAGCAACACCTGCTGCCGGATGAAGCGCTGATCGAATATTTTATCGGAGAAAATACCGTTCACACCGTTTTGCTTTTGAATAACAAAATTGAATATGTAAATATTTCAAAACCAGAACAACTCGTTCTAGAGATTAACAAATTTCAAACTTCGTTGGCTCACAAAGATCTTGCTCAATACATGGAAACTGGCAGCGATTTGTACCAAACTGTGTTGGCTCCAGTTATAGCACGGATCAAGGAAAATCAGGGCCAGACCAACCAGTTGATCATCATCCCCGACGGGGCCCTAAGCTATTTACCTTTTGAAACATTACTGCAAAATACGCCGACATCAGGGACCGGCTATAAAGATCTGCCCTATCTCATCAAAAATTACAATATTATTTACCACTATTCGGCCAAACTGATGACATGGGAAGGTGATGAAGGAGGAAAGTTCCCGTCTGGTGATTTCGTCGGTTTTGCGCCTACCTTTCGTGATAATGACGGAAAACAATTACTGGCATATAAAAGAGCTCAGCGCTCCGAAATCGACAGTCTGCCTGACTTGCCTTTTGCAGAAGATGAAGTGAGATCCATCGCCGCCATATTGAAGGGAGACGCCAACACCGGATCGTCGGTCTCTGAAGCGATGTTTAAGCATGCAGCCAGCGGGCACAACATCATACACCTAGCTTCTCATAGTCGCGTCGATGATATAGATCCAATGAACTCGGAAATCATTTTTAACACCAGTGAGAACGACAAGGAAGACGGACTGCTGCATACTTATGAATTATTCAATCTTAATCTGAACGCAGACTTGGTTTGTCTTAGCGCATGCAATACTGGTGTTGGAAAATATTATAAAGGCGAAGGTATTATGAGCCTGGCCAGAGGGTTTTCCTATGCTGGCGTGCCCAACATTATGATGAGCTTGTGGCCGGTTTCAGACAGACCTACAATGGACATCATGCTGTTATTCTACGAAGCGCTTGACAAAGGCATGCCCTATGCAACAGCGATGCGCGAAGCCAAATTAAAATACCTGGAACAGGCTGATAATATCACCGCCAACCCATACTACTGGGGTGCTTTTATTTACCTCGGTACTCCAACTGCCGGCCTTAACACAAACAGAAATAAACTTTTTTGGAACATTGCAGTAATATTTCTTGCTGTAGCGATTTTTGGTGCAGCACTTTTCATCTGGAGAAAAAAGCGATCCGCCCTAAATGAATGAACATATTTTTGACGGGTTATGAAGTATTAATCGTATTTGATCAATCCAGCAATTCAATGATCTTTGCAGCCCTTTCGCTGTAGGCGTCTCCGGACCTTGCAATCTCATTAAAAATTTCACGGGCATTATCGATATCTCCTGATTCCAAATAAGCCAATCCAAGGAACCACCGGGCTGGTTCGTGTAATGGTGATGTTGTTTTAGCAGCCACCTCATTTAAATCCTCTATAGCGTCCTGGATTTTATTTCGTGCCAATTGCGAAAGGCCCCGGTAAAAGTTCAAAGAAACATCTTCGGGGTTTTGTTTCAATGCCTGATCAAACACGGAAACCGCTTCGGCATACTTCCCTTGTTCATAAAGCTTCATCCCCGTCAATTCGGTATTGGATGAAGTGGATCTTTCCGTACTTTCCAGGACATTATAGTACGGTTTATAATATGCTTCAAACAGTTTTTGATATTTCGGAACATTGAAAAACAACAAATATGAAGAAACCGCCAGTATTAAAATGGCTGCTGCTACCCCGGCTACTTTATAATAGATGGACCGGGAAGAAATTGCAATCACTGGCACTTCATCAAGTGCCTTCAATTTTTCTTTCAGGTCACTTTTGAAATGCACCTGCATGCTTTCCAGCAAATCTTTGTTGTATTCAAATTCCTTCCTGAATTGCAGATCATCGTGCAGGTTTCCCTCAAAAATGGCCTTCTCATCAGGGCCCATCTTCCCATTCAGGTACTTTCTCGTCTGGTCAATATCACAATGCATCGTCGGCAAAATATTTATTCAGCTTTATTATTTAAATGGGTTAAATATTGTTCTATCAGAGATCATCATGATTGAAATGTTTCATGATCTGCTGGCGCAACTGATTCAAACAGCGCAGTTTTTGAGATTTTACCACATCCGCATTCTTATATTCTAACGTTTGGGCAATTGCGTCCATGGAAAAATCGTCAAAATAAAATAGTTTCAGGATGGCATGACACGGTTCACCCAATTGCTCCAGCGTTTCAACCATAATGCGTTTGCGTTCGCTAAGTTCCAATTTGTCATCATTTGTATTGGCATATTCCATGCCTTCAAAATCCTTATGATCAACATCAAATTTCTTTTCATAGCGCAGTTTATTATAGATTTTATTTTTCGCGATAGAAAACAGCAGTGTTTTAATGGAATAGCGAATTTCAGTGAGTTTACCCTGTTTGATATCGTTATAAAAATCAATAACCACGTCTTGGAAAATATCCAGCGCATTGTCTCTGTCCAGATGAAATTTATTTGATGCCCATCCCACAAAATTATTTTTGTATTGCTGATACAAAGCCATAACTTCCTGTTCATCTCCATTTTTGATCCGGTCAATTATGTGCTGATACCTACTCAATCTTCTCTTGATTTAGTGTTTTGGCTTACTCAAAAGTAAACAATGTATGAGGCCTTAACCGTCATTCCATGAATATATCATATATTATCAAAAAAAAGTAATAATAATTCCGCGCGATGTTGAACAATTTTATTGGAGGAAGCCACCAATCTCCATTTGGAGTGACTGGGTTAGTCAAATTTAAATGGCCAGGATTTCCATCCATTTTCATCTCTTGTTGCCGGATTTAACGCTGCCTTCATTAACTTTGATCAGATATGTCAATGTTTCATTTTTCTCAAACGATAGTGTTAACAGGCAAGAACCGCTAAGAATTGTCAAATGCCGAAATTTTCTGTTATCATTCCTGTATACAATCGCCCTGGCGAAGTTGATGAATTACTAGCAAGTTTGACCAGGCAAACAAACAAGGATTTTGACGTGATTGTCGTGGATGACGGCTCGGAAGAAACCTGTGAGGCAATTGCTAAAAAATATCAGCAAACATTGGCACTTCATTATTTTTACAAACCCAATAGCGGCCCCGGAGACAGCCGCAATTTCGGTTGCGAACGAGCCGCTGGGAATTTCTTCATTTTTTTTGATTCCGATTGCCTGGTCCCGGTGGGTTATTTTGAAGCGTTAGAAAAGGCGTTCGGTCAACAATCTTTCGATGCTTTTGGAGGTCCTGATCGCGAACATGATTCATTTACACCGATACAAAAAGCGATCAGCTATTCAATGACCTCGATATTTACCACAGGAGGCATACGTGGCGGTCGTCAATCCATAGAAAAATTCCATCCCAGGAGTTTCAACATGGGATTTGGAAAAAATGTATTTGAAAAGACAAAAGGCTTCGCGGCCATGCGGTTTGGTGAAGACATCGATCTGAGCATTCGAATCGCCGAAGCAGGATTTAAATCTATATTGGTCCCTGAGTGCTTTGTCTTTCACAAACGACGTACAAACCTTAAAAAATTCTTCAAACAAGTATTCAATTCTGGCATCGCGCGCATCAATCTGTACAAAAGACATCCCAAATCTTTGAAACTCGTCCACTTGTTGCCATCGGTATTTGTTGCTTACATCATTTTATCCATTCCTCATGCTATTTACCACCACAGTTTCCGGGTGCTGGTCCCATTAATTACTTTTTGGATATTGATATTTTTAGATGCCTCAATGAGGCTGAAAAGTTTAAAAATAGGCCTTCTGACCATTGCTGCTGCAACGGTTCAATTGACTGGCTATGGCTTGGGTTTTTTTAAAAGTTTCTGGAGACGCATCATTTTAGGGAAAGATGAATTTCACGCCTTTGAAAAAAACTTTTATAAATGAGCCGCTTTGCGCTGGGAAAATACTGATGATATTCCCTGGTTTTTCATCAACCTTTTTTACAGAAATATATGATCTCATCCAGGGGTAAAGCATATCGTTTTACTTTCCATGTCTCCAGTTGCTGAACATAGTGGTCTTCTGTTACCTGGAATCCCGCCCTTTTCAAACGGTCCCCATAGTCGCGACCATATTTGCGTTGATGATCATTTTGTCCATAAATTTTTTCCCGTTCAGCAGGAGCGATAATGGAAGGATCTTCAAGTGTATGGGGCAATTCCGGATACACTGGCGACTGGATGATCGCCCAGCCACCTGGCTTTAATATCCGCAGGATCTCTTTCATCGCTTCAATATCATGGTCTACATGTTCCATCACATGATTGCAAAAAACTACATCAAAAGTATTTTCGCTGTAGGGGATCTGGTGAACATCCAGTTTTACATCGGCCAATGGCGAATCAAGGTCCGCTGTGGTGTACTCGAGGTTGGGTAATGCCTTGAATTTTTTGATAAAACAAAGTTCCGGCGCAATATGCAATACCTTTAGCTTCGCAGAGAAAAAATTGGTTTTGTCCTGCAGGTAAAGCCACATCAAGCGATGCCTTTCCAATGAAAGAGAACTGGGACACAGTGCGTTGGGTCTGGGATGCAGCCGGCCATAGGGTAAAAATTTCCGATATGTTTTACCATCGATGGGGCACTGAACATTGTTGCCCCAATAAAAGGGTATCAGTATTTTCAAGAAAATATGACTGACATATTGCAGGTATTTCCTCGGAACTTTTCTCAATATCAGACTAATGAGCCACTTCATATCTTCTAAATTTGATTTATATCAAACACGCATGATCAAAAAGGATCGGAAACCCTTCATTTAAGGCAAGTATTGTTTGAGGCGGCAAAGGTACTCGAAAAACTGAAAAATTGTTTCTTGAATATGGATGCCTTTTTGGTTCCCTCAAACCTATTTATGAATTCTGAAGCAATACTAATAAATCCTGAATATTGCACATTTAACATCTATTTTAATGCGTTCATCAAAGTGTGCTTCGATATTCACTTTTTTTAGGGGAAATTTTAGCGGTTTAATGGGATAAAGCTGTAATTCGATTGCTACCTCTGTTATTCATAAATGGGTTACAACCAGATTATCTCTATATCCATAACGAAATTAAAAGATTTAACTAAAAGTTTCGTTATCTTTATGCTATAGTTTTGGGGGATTTAATCCATGTGTTTTTAAGTACATTTTACTACTGATTTTTTTCACAAAATTTTGAGGTATTATGGCACAATGCCAGCAGTATTCATTCAATTAAAACGCTCAGTGTATGAAAAAGAATTTAATAATTGGTTTGGTTGCCATAGCCTTAGTTGTATCGGGTTTTCTTTTCTTTAAAACAACCGACAATTCTGATGCGAATGATATTATAGTTCCTGTCAGCAAAGGAAAATTTGTGATCGACATTACCACCACCGGTGAATTGGAAGCAAAAAATTCCATAGAAATACTCGGCCCTACTCAATTGAGGGAATTCAGAGTTTATAACCTCACTATACAGGATATTGTAGAAGAAGGAAAAGTAGTTCGCAAAGGTGATTGGATTGCCAATCTGGATAAATCCGATTTCCAAAGTCGGCTACAAGACCAGGAAATCGATTTGGAAAAAAAACAATCCGAATTTACCCAGAGTCAATTGGACACGACCTTGCAAATGCGCCAGGCAAGGGATGAATTGATCAATCTTCAGTATACAGTGGAAGAAATGCAGATCAAACTGGACCAGTCGCAATACGAACCTCCGGCAACCATCAAGCAAGCCGAAATTGATCTGGATAAATCGAAGCGCGCGCTTCAACAAGCCAAGGAAAATTACAAAATTAAACTGGAACAGAATAAGGCTAAAATGACTGAAGTTTCTGCCGAATTGAGAAAGTCCAAAAAAGAATACGACCAAATGGTATCGTTAATTGATGAGTTTACGATTAGGGCCCCTGAACAGGGAATGGTTATTTACACCAAAGGGTGGGACGGCAAACCCATCAAGGCAGGATCACAAATCAGTACCTGGCGACCTGTTGTAGCCACATTGCCTGACCTGTCGGTAATGCTGTCAAAAACCTATGTTAATGAGGTAGATGTGAGGAAAGTAAAAACCGGTCAGACGGTTGAGATCGGGTTGGATGCTTTTCCGGATAAAAAACTTACAGGCGTGGTGACCCGCGTGGCCAATGTAGGCGAACAACGTCCGAATTCAGATTCAAAGGTATTTGAAGCCACGATAGAAGTGGAGGGTACCGATAAATCACTCAAACCTGCAATGACCACCAGCAATCGCATTATGATCGACGAAATCGATAGCGCATTGTCTATCCCCTTGGAATGCCTCCACAGTCAGTATGATTCAATCACGTATGTATTTAAAAAATCCGGTTTGAACATTACAAAACAGGAGGTATTGATCGGTCCGGTTAACAATAATGCTGCCATCATTGAAAGTGGGCTTACTCAAAACGATCGTGTATATATGTCTGTTCCGGGCAACATGGACGAGAAACCTATAGAGCTATTAGCTGAGTTAAATGGTAAGCGAATGAAAAAGAATACAAAGGATGATGAAAATAAGGCAGACCCCGGAAAGAAGACCATCACCTTGCCTGACGGTACAACTCAAACTGTGGGCGATGATAATAATCGGCCACGTCGATCACAGCGATCTGCAAGTACAGGAGGAGAAGGTCGCAGGTCGAATCCGAATTAAGTATTTTTCAACTTTTTGATTATGTACGAGCGATTATTAGCAAATTTTTATATAGCGATTGATGCGGTTTTTTCAAATAAACTCAGATCAATCCTCACTGCACTGGGGATAATTTTTGGCGTGGCGGCTGTTATTGCCATGTTGGCCATTGGCAATGGCGCTCAACAGGAGATACTGGAGCAAATCAAACTGGTGGGCGTCAACAACATTGTGATTGAACCTATCATTGAGCAAAAGGAAGAAAAAGTTGATCAAAACCAACAAAACAAAGAAAAAAAGAAGTTTTCACCAGGCTTGTCCCTGAAAGACGCCGAATCTATTTCGGAAGTGATCCCCGATGTTGAGCGAATAAGTCCCGAAATTGTTATTGATACGTACATCATAAAAAATGGAATCAGACGCTCTGCAAAATTAGTTGGTGTAGAACCCAATTATTTTGAGCTGACCAATTTTAATTTGGCAGAAGGCAGGATGTTCAATGACCAGCAATTGGTTAAAGGCGAACCGGTTTGTGTCATAGGAAAATCAATCCAAACCAAGTTTTTTCCAACAGAAGACCCGATAGGAAAAAACATTAAATGTGGACCACATTGGTTAAAGATTATTGGCGTATTGGAGGAACGATTGATTTCCAAGTCAAGCATTTCGAAACTCGGTATTCGCGACTACAATATGGATGTTTATACGCCCATTCGCAGTATACTGATCCGCTATGAAAATCGTGAATTGGTTACCAAAGCTATGATTGAACGCAATCGTAACCCAAGTGCCGGTGTGGTGATTGTTGGTGGTAATCAGAATCAGAATACCGAAGAAGGGTCAACCAATTACCATCAAATTGATAAACTTGTAGTTCAGGTATCAGAAACAGAATTGTTACAGCCTATGTCGGAAATAATATCCAGGCTGTTAGAACGTCGGCATTATGGGGTCATCGACTTTGAAATTACCATTCCGGAACTCTTGTTGAAACAACAGCAGCGCACCAACCAAATCTTCAATTTCGTGCTGGGTGCCATTGCTGGCATATCCTTATTGGTGGGTGGTATTGGCATCATGAACATCATGCTGGCCTCCGTCCTTGAACGCATCAAAGAAATCGGATTGCGCCTTTCGCTGGGTGCAAAAAAGACAGATATCGTTTCACAATTCATATTTGAAGCGGTAATGATTAGTGTTACCGGTGGCATGATCGGAATAGCATTGGGTATTACGTTGGCAACGCTGGTTTCCAGATTTGCAGAAATACCAACCATCATTACTTTTTCTTCTATTTTATTGTCTTTCGGTGTAGCGGCCACCGTTGGATTAATTTTTGGGATCACGCCCGCGAAGCGAGCAGCGAATCAAGATCCTATTGAGTCGCTGAGATATGAATAGTAAAATATTAATTCAATAGCCTTTTTGTGATACACTTAGGGGATAGTGTACCATTGAATTGTTTTTAACATTAAGTGTTCTTACTCATGAAAAAATTATTTTTTGTTGTTGCTATTTTATGGGCATATGGTCCGGTTTTCGCCCAAAATGACGGCGGATTAATGTATACCTTACAAGACATCATCCAAATCGCAAAAAACCAATCCATTGCCGCCAAACAAGCTCAAACCACCAAAGAAAACCGGTATTGGCAGTACCAGACTTACCGATCCAATTACAAACCACAACTGGGATTGGATGGACAGTTTCCTGGATTTAACCGTTCTTTCGATGAAGTTAGACAGAATGATGGTTCCTATGAATTTTTGCCGGTGTCTATTAACAACTCTGACATCAACCTGAGATTATCACAATCCATTGCCGTTACCGGTACCCGGTTGTTCCTCAATTCAGGCATAAACCGTTTTGATAATTTTGCGAATGACGACCACTATTGGATCTATTCGGGTACCCCGATAGAAATTGGAATTACTCAACCGTTGTTCCAATTCAACGGCCTGGGCTGGGACAAAAAAATTGAACCACTCCGCTATGAAGAATCGAAGCGGTCCTATCTGGAAGATCTGGAAGTCGTCTCCATAAATACAACAAGGCGATTTTTTGATTTAATGCTGGCACAAATTGACCTGCAGATTGCTCAAAAAAACCTGGCCAACAACGATACGATTTATAAAATTGCCCAGGGCCGGTATAACTTGGGTAAAATTGCAGAAAATGAACTGCTGCAACTTCAGCTTACGGTCATGAATGCGCGTCAGGCAGTAGCCCAGGCAAACCTCGACCTGGAAATTTACACGTTGCGGTTGAAAACTTATGTTGGCATCACGTCTTCTGAAGCCTTCCATCTGATTTTACCGGATGAAATTCCAGACTTTGATGTAGGGGAACAAAAAGCGCTGACAGAAGCAACGAACAATCGAACAGATATCATTTCTTACCAGCGGCGCAAACTGGAAGCTGATCGTGAAATTGCTCAGGCAAAAGGAGAAACCGGATTAAATGCCGATCTTTTTGCCAGGCTTGGCCTTACCAATCGCACGCTACAAAATGAAAATGTCAGTGGTTTGTACCAAGATCCACAAAATCAGCAGATTGTAACTATGGGATTTGAAATCCCGATATTAGACTGGGGTCGTCGGAAATCACGAGTAAAATCAGCCCAGGCCAATCAGCAATTGGTTCAGTACACCGTGAATCAGGATGAATTGAATTTTACCGAAGAAGTGCTCACCCAGGTCAGACAATTTAAAATGCTAAAAGATCAGATAAAGATTACCCATCTCGCAGATGATATTGCTCAAAAAAGATACAACATATCTTTCAATCGATACAAAGTGGGTAATATTGCCATCACTGACCTCAATATTGCCTTGCAGGAAAAGGACCAGGCAAAGGCAAGATATATCCAGTCGCTGGAAGATTTCTGGCTGGCATACTTTACACTCAGGCGCTTGACATTGTACGATTTCCAGGATAATTCACAAATAAAAGCAATCTATTAAAAGATTGGCAGTTGCATGTTTTTTTTAGAAATGTTTAATTTCACCCGTTTACAATTGGGTTTTTATGGGGCGAATTCTGATAAGTTCAATGGTCATTATTATTTGGTGTGCGGTGTTTTTTAATGCTCAAAGGGTGCAAGCACAGGAAATCAAAGATTATATACCAACCCCGAATACCCAAACCGGTGCCAAACCAGATCCAAAAAAGCAGGGTCCTAAAGAACAAAAAGTTCGCTTTATCATTAAAAACAATACCGCAGAGATGCTTTCGGGAAATGTTTGCTTTGAACGCGCCACAAGGAAAATGGGCTTCATGTATATTGCCATGCCTAAAGGACAATCTCCCAACAAAAATGGATTTACTCGCTTTATGCATAATTTTGGGGTTAAGTTTATGATTATGCTTAAAAACGGACCTTTTTGGAAAATTAAAGTGAATAAGAAATATAAAGATTGTAAATTTCTATCAGGTGACTATACCGGTTGACTAAATACTACATATCTAAAAATCATGATATCTTTAGCACCCATCGGACATGTAAGCAACAAGATACAAAGTATTGAATTTGAAGGTTGGTCTGAAACTGTTTCAGAAATCATATTGAACGAGGACATCCCGCATCATGCTTTTAATTTGCTAAAGCAGTATGAACATCTCTATATTATTTTTTATTTGCACCGGGCCGACAAATTTAACATGATTGCTTATGGCAAAAAGTCTATTTCAGCAGAGGAATCAGGCATATTCGCTAAATTCAGGGCTATTCATCCCAACAACCTTGGTCTTACCAAAGTGAAAGTATTGGGGATCTCCAATAATGTACTGAAGGTAAAAGGGCTTGACGCCTTGAATGGAACACCCGTACTCGATATCAAACCCATCGAAAATTAATCCTGTAAAACATTGCTGATGAAGGTTGATTTCAATAATAACCACAATAGAAATAAAAACATAGCCCATTTTAAATAAACGGGATAAAAATCGGTTGTGTCTTTGTAGCGGGTTTCTTTGATCTCCGATTTCTCATACGTATCGATGGTGCTGAACACGTTTTCCAAGGCCTTGTTGTCTGATGCCCTGAAGAATTTACCATCGCCAATCCTGGCTACCTCGCGCAGCGTTGATTCATCCATGGTATTCTGAACATAAATGGGTTGTCCAAAAAGATTTTTTTGCCCCGAAGGAACAGTGCCTTCTTTGCCTATGCCAATGGTATAAATCTTAATGTTGTATGCCTGGGCCAGCCTTGCTGCCGTATTTGGATCGATGTTGCCGGCGTTATTATCGCCGTCACTCAAAAGTATAATCACCTTGGACTTGGAATTGGATTCACGCATTCTGTTGATCGCAACGCCTAGCGCGCTACCGATAGCCGTACCATCTTTTTCTATTTTATCGAAGTTGATGCCGTCAATAAAGGAATCCAGCAACTTGTAATCGGTAGTTAACGGTGAAAGGGAATAAGCCTCTCCGGCAAATATCACCACACCAATACGATCTCGAAATCGGCCGGCAATGAATTCCTTGGCGACACTTTTGGCGGCTTCCAGCCGATCAGGTTTGAAATCCTGGATCTCCATCGAACGAGATATATCCAACACCAGCATAATATCAATCCCCTCAGTCCACTGTTCCACTTTTTCATTGGTTTTTTGTGGCCGGGCAAGCACAACTACCAGCAATGCCATTACAAGTGCTATCAATATTTCGGGTAAGAATCGAAGGATACTTGAAAAATCAGTTTTAAGTTGCTTTTGTGGTAAGGCAATGGTCAGTTTCTGCTTCAAGCGTAGGTTTAGCAACCATTTCACGATAAAAACCAAAGGAATAAATAACAAAAACACCAGGAAAAACTTGTATTCCCAACTATAATTTTGAAAAGTGGCCGGATAAAACCAGGACAATGAAAACCAATGATTAATCTCGTGAGTCATCTTATCCATTTTTGACCTCCTCAACTTTTATATGATAACGTTCAACTGCGTATTTCATGAGATAATCAAACTTGTTGAATAGATCTGACATCTTGATGTTGCCATAGATGCCGCCATCGATTTGTTTGAGGGTTTGCTTCAATTGGTCATTGTGATGCATGTTGATGATCTCCTTGGTGGTCATTTTAGTAAATGGCTCCATTTCCAGACGTTCCATATATTTCTTCCAAATATTCAGCACAAATTCTGTTGACTTTGATGGATTATTGCTGCTCACATCGCGAATAAGGTTGAAAAAATTTGATGTGAATTTATGATGTGACTTGCGCATTCGGTAAATCTTCCACGCTTTTTGCAATCGCTTACCGAAAAAGATGAAGACAATTAATACAAGTACGGCAATCACTCCAACACTAAACAGGAATATTGGATAGTTGAATGCCTTCCGCACTTTAACAAAATTGGTGTTTGTTTTCAAGGCCGGATTTTGGGGAATTTTTTTCACCATCTGGATCAACCGGACAGAGTCCTTGCCGGTTGAAATGGTGGTACTATCACCATTTTTGATGACAAATACCGGCAGACCAAGGTGTTGCACTGAATCGATCTCAAAGGTTGTAAGGAAGTATATGGCGCTGTCAATGCTATTCACACTGTCGGAGTGAGTTTTAAAATATGTCCTGGAATTGAATTCAAAAGGACTGA
This sequence comes from uncultured Cytophagales bacterium, assembly GCA_963711495.1. Lineage (GTDB taxonomy): Bacteria > Bacteroidota > Bacteroidia > Cytophagales > Cyclobacteriaceae > CAVQEK01. The sequence continues at coordinate 786,416 of CAVQEK010000013.1, read as the reverse complement.
AATTATAGGTGCTATCGGGAAAAAGTATGGTGAGATTTTTTGGATATTTCACCGTAAGCACATATGGTATTTCTTCACCAATTTTGGCTTCGCGCTCCAAAAATTTTCCCTGAGGCAAAATGCGTTGTGCCAAAGTGTTGCAACACAGCAACCATCCCAGCATGCCCAATACTATTATTTTGAATCCGTTACGCAACTCTCCTTGATTTATTTCTCACCCTGAATAGTTTAATCAATTTTGGAATGTAATCCTCGTCGGTATAAATATTGACATAATTGGCGCGCTGCTTGCGACAAAAATCTTCCAGCTTTGATTTATTCCCGGTAAAAGTTTCCTTTATATTTTTCCTGAAAACAGGAGATGATGTGTTGATCCAAAGTGTCTTTTTGCTTTCTTTATCCAACAACGGTATGATTCCCAGCCTGGGAAGGTTGGTCTCTCTTCTATCGCTGAGATGGATTACTACCAGATCGTGCTTCCTTGCCAATGCCCGAAGGTTATGTTCGTAATTGTCATCGATAAAATCGGAAATTAAAATGACCACACTTTTTCTTTTGATCAGGTCCAGGGCATATAAAATAGCCCTGCTGATGTTGGTTTTAAGTGAACTGGGAGTCAATCGGAATAATTCGGCAATGAAACGAAAAGCTTGTTTGTTGCCTTTACCGGGTTTCACATAGCGTTCCTTCTGATCTGAAAAACAAATGAGCCCTACCTGGCTTTGTTCTTCAACCGCCGATAGTGCCAGCACACCGCCAATTTCCTTGGCGATATCGATCTTTTGATTTCCTGGTGTGCCGATTTCTTGTGAGGCACTCACATCGATCAGGAAAAATACGATTTGTTCTTTTTCTTCCCGGAAAGTTTTCACAAATGTGCCATGTCCTTTAGCGGTTACATTCCAGTCGATAATGCGCACATCATCGCCGTACTGATAAGCGCGCACATCATCAAATTCAAGACCCGAACCTTTGAACACAGAATGAAAATCACCCTGCATCTGGTTATTGATGGCCTTTCTGATCTGGATCTGGTATTTCCGAAGCTTTTTAACGAGCTCCTTCATTCGTTTTTATTTGGTTTTAAAATTAGAACTTATTTAAGTAATTTTCACCCGTGAAAAATTATTTTTCGGCCGTATTTCTGGCCATACTGTTGGTAACCGCCTGTAATCCGGATCAACCGAAAGATCCGAAAGGATTGTATTCACGACAGAAGATCGCTTCTGTGATGAAAGACCTCTATATTTTGGAGGCCAAGATAAAGGAATTAGGTATTCCCAAAGACTCTGCAAAAGTAATATTTAAAATTTACGAAAAAAGAATTTTCGAAAAGCATCAAGTCGAAGACTCCATCTATCGGCTTAGCTTTAAACATTACTTTAACGATCCAAAAGCACTAAATGATATATATACTATACTTGCCGATAGCCTCAGCCTGGAAGAAAGATTAAATTCTGCCAGTAGTAAAGATAAAACCGAATAATGATCTCCATCTCCGTCTATGTTGTTCCCAAATAATATTGAAGAAAAATTAGGGTTTGATAAAATAAGGGATCAACTCAAAAAACATTGTGTTAGTAAACTGGGCTTGGGTTTTCTGGAAAAAATGAAGTTTTCTTCCAATAGCGACCTGATCGTCAGATTATGTGCCCAGACCGAAGAAATGATCAGGGCCATTCGGTCAGGAGAAAACCTTCCCGCTTTGAGCCACCTCGACGCACAACGACACCTGCATAAAGCCAGGGTAATCGGTGCATTTATGGAACCGGATGAATTGTACGAAGTTGGTATTTCTATCCAAACCACATATTCCTGGATCAACTTTTTAGATCAACGAAAGGATGATTTTACAGAAATCTGTGCCCTGTCAAAGAGTCTTCATATTGATCATAAGATGGCGTTAAGAATTTTCGAAAAGATCAGTGAAAGGGGAGAAATCAAAGATAATGCTTCACATGAATTGCACGAGATCCGGTCTGAAATTCAGTCGCAAAGTATTAAAGCAAGAAAAACTTTGGAAAAACTGATCGCAAAAACGACCAGTGAAGGGCAGACGCCGGATGACGCCTCATTGACGGTGAGGAATGGCCGTTTGGTCATACCGGTGAAGGCAGAATTCAAACGTACTTTCAAGGGTTTTATTCATGACGAATCGGCCACGGGCAGCATCGCATACATTGAACCTGCGGAAGTATTGGAAATAAATAATACCATCAAAGATCTCGAATACCAGCAACGCCGTGAAATTATCAGAATATTGACAAATCTCACAGACATGATCAGGCCGGAACTGCCAAATCTTGATTTTGCTTATCAGTTTCTCGGAAAAATAGATTTTATTCGGTGTAAAGCCCTCTTTGCGTTGGAATTTGATGCCATATTCCCCATCCTTAACAAGCAAAAAAAATTCGACTGGCACCAGGCCATCCATCCCATTCTAAAATATTCACTGGAAAAACAACAAAAAAAAATAGTCCCCCTCGATATCCGGATCGATGAGGAAAACCGTGTTATGGTGATTTCCGGACCCAATGCAGGTGGAAAATCAGTTTGCCTCAAAACGGTGGGTTTGCTGCAATATATGTTACAATGTGGTATGCCCATTCCTGTTTCTGAAGGATCTTCAGCGTATATCATTGATGACCTGTTCATCGATATTGGCGATGAACAATCCATAGAAAATGATTTGAGCACCTATAGTTCGCATTTGAAAAATATGGATTACTTCAGGAGGTACGCCAATAAAAACACCTTGTTTCTGATCGATGAATTCGGCTCTGGTACTGACCCTCAATTTGGTGGCGCCATCGCCCAGGCACTGATGGAACGATTGGTCAAAAGCAAAGCCATGGGTATTGTCACCACCCATTTCAGTAATCTGAAAAAAATGGCCGAATCAACCCTTGGCATGGTCAATGCCAGAATGCGATTTGATGTGCGGCATCTCCAACCTTTGTATCAACTCGAAATCGGAAGACCCGGCAGTTCATTTTCTTTGGAAATTGCGGGAAAGATCGGATTGCCTGAAGAAGTATTGAAATCGGCGCGCAGTAAAATTGGAGTTGATGAGATCCAGTTGGATAAATTGTTGAATGAGCTGGAATTGGAAAAAAAATCGTATGAGGAAAAGAAAAAAGACTACGACCAGAAAAACGAACTTCTGAATAAAACATTGAATCATTATACTTCTCTCAAGGAAGATATCGAAGATAATCGTAAGACTATTCTCAATGAAGCAAAGCATGAAGCTAAAAATTTGATCAGGGAAGCCAATCAAAAAATTGAACATCTCATCCGGGAGATCCGGGAAAATAAGGCAGAGAAAACAATGACGAAGCAGATCAGAGAAGAACTCAAATCATATGATTCTCACCTAAAACCCGAAAAAATCACTAAAAAACCAGAAATAGAAGAAGTTACAGTGGTTCAGGGTAAAATCAATACCGGTGATTTCGTACGACTGAAAGATCAGGGAAATATTGGTGAAGTATTACAAACAGGCAAGATGGACGCTACCGTACTATTTGGTGATCTGAAATCGAAAGTAAAACTGAACCGACTGGAGAAAGTATCTAAAAAATCATTCAAAAACCAGCAAAACGAGCCGAGCGTAACAAACAAGATCAAGGGGCTTGACATCAACCAGAGAAAATCTGAATTCACCAGCGAGCTGGATATTCGGGGTAAACGAGCAGATGAAGCCATCGCCATCTTAACGAATTTTATTGATGACGCCATTATGTTTGCCATGCCTTTAGTGAGAATCATCCATGGAAAAGGAGATGGTATTCTGCGCGATATTGTACGGAATGAATTGAAAGATTACAAAGCTGTGAAAACTTTCTATGATGAACACGCCGATCGCGGAGGTTCGGGAATCACCATCGTAGAATTCAATTAGCTTGTCAATAAAATTTGTCAATTGCTTTTTAGTAAAACCGAATAGGTGCCATCAAAGCCTGCAATCCGGCCACCACTTGCTGCATTCACTTCGAACGTAAGGCGCAACTCACCCACTTGCACATCCAAACTGGTCAATTCAGAAACAGTAGCTCCATCCAGTGTGATCACAGAAGTTCCGGATGGTGTTGCCCAACTCCAGAGTGCCCCTGAAGCACTCAGTAAATCATCAGCACCTGAAGCACTAAAATTGGTTGGGATCCAATCTGGATTACCATTGGTATCGAATGTCAGTTGCAGGTTGGTCACTTTGGAAGGATCAACACCGGTTGGTAAACTAACCACCTCCACCTTTCCCGATCCGCCCCAAGGACTGCCTTCATCGAGAATCTTGGCAGCCTGTTGCTGGTCAGACAGCGGGGACTCAATTTTTTTAGTGCAACCCATCATCATAGGCAGCATCATAATGATAAACCCAGACAACAGAAAGGAAAATATTTTCATGACAGTTGAAATTGGAATTGTACTGTTGAATATATGAAATAACTTAAAATTACATGGAATCCATGAACTTATTATACAAATTATTTGGTTTTAGCCAGCCAGAAGACTGATTTTAAGTTCTTTTCTAAATGAGACTTTCTATAAAGATCAATGTCAAAAAACTACTGAGCAAAATACAAGAATTTATTCATAATTTTTGTCTGAATATCAATCAAGTTTACTTATCAGCACAGCGACCAATGCTAAGATCTTTTTTTATAGTCCATCAAATCAATGGTTTGATCACAAAAATCAAATTCATCGGTTCTATTGGAGGCAATGATCACGATCCTGTTTTCTAAAGTGGGAATAACCATCTCGCGGTACCATTGTAAACCCAATTTATCGAGGTTGGTGGCGGGCTCATCAAGTAGCAGTAAATCACCATCAGAAAAAAAAGCAATGCCCAATTTAAGGCGCTGCTTCATTCCGGTTGAAAAATTTTTGATGTATTTATTTTCAGCATTTTTCAACTGGAATAGTTTCGGCATTTCACCTAAAGAAATATCACTTTTCGGCTTTTTAAATTTGAAATGAAACTGTAAAAATTCTTTCATTGTGAATTCTTCAGGAAGTTCGAGGTAAGGCGCTACGATATTGAGATGCCTGAAAACCTGTTCCGGTTCAATTTTTTTCCCCTGGAAAAAATAAGATATTTTACCCCCGGTGGCCAGAATATTACCGGCAACTACCTGTAACAATGTAGATTTTCCACTGCCGTTGGGGCCCGTCACGGCATAAGAAGTGCCCGCATTGAATTGTTGAAAAATGTCCCTAAATATCCAGTCCCGGTGGTATCGTTTGGATATCTGTTCCAGGACAATTTTCATGGTATATAATTGTATCCCTTCATGATGCCACGTCCAGAACTGCGGATGAAATTGATGATTTCATCCCGCTCCCGGCTACTTGGCATTTGCATCTGTATCATGTCCAAGGCTTTGGAATTATTCTTGCCTTTCAAATAGATATGCCGATAGATTTCCTGAATCTCATTAATTTTGTCATTGCTGTAGCCTCTTCTGCGCAAACCGATAGAATTAATTCCCGCATAACTGAGCGGTTCTCTGGCTGCGGTGACATAAGGCGGCACATCTTTCCGCACTAATGAACCACCGGCTACCATCACATGTGCTCCGATTTTGACGAATTGATGGACAGCCGTAGAGCCGCCAATAACCGCATAATCTTCCACTTTAACATGTCCGGCGATCTGCACGGCATTGGCCAGTATGACATGATTGCCAACCTCACAATCGTGTGCGATATGCACATAAGCCATGATCAGGCAATTAGAGCCAATGCTTGTTTTGTGTTTATCTACCGTACCACGACTTATCGTAACAAATTCACGAATTACGGTATTGTCACCTATTTCTACCGTTGTGGATTCTCCTTTATATTTCAGATCCTGTGGAAGTCCGGAAATCACAGATCCTGGAAAAAGCTTACAATTTTTCCCGATACGTGCGCCTTCCATAATGGTGACATTGGAACCGATCCAGGTCCCTTCCTCAATCACCACATTGTTATGAATGGATGCAAATGGATCTATTACAACGTTGTCAGCAATCCTGGCCTCCGGATGAATGTATGCTAATGGTTGATTCATCAACTCTTTTTAACAATACTTGCGATCATTACACTTTCTGTAACTAATTTATTACCTACATAGGTTCGTCCGCGCATTTTGGCAATTCCCCTTTTAATCGGTTCCAGCAAATCACAGCGCATTACCAAGGTATCTCCTGGCAATACAGTTCTTCTGAATTTACATTCCTCGATCTTCAGAAAATATGTCCAGTAATTTTGAGGATCGGGCACTGTAGTTAATACAAATATGCCCCCAAGCTGGGCCATTGCTTCTACAATCAACACCCCTGGCATCACAGGATTTCCAGGAAAATGTCCTTGAAAAAAGGGTTCATTGTAAGTGATGTTCTTGACACCGGATACCGTACTGTCATCGATATAGATCACTTTATCAATCAATAAAAACGGGAACCTGTGCGGAATGATATTTTTTATTTGGTTGACATCAAAGACCGGTGGCTGATTTGGATTATAATTGGGCACACCGGCTTGTTCATACTGCTTCATCAATTTTTTGATTTTTTTAGCAAACGCCACATTGGCAGCATGTCCCGGTCTTGCAGCAAGTATCTGCGCTTTCAGCGGTCGGCCAGCCAATGCCAAATCACCCATCACATCAAGCAATTTATGACGAGCAGGTTCATTTTTATGGCGTAATTCCACATTATTCAGAATGCCTTCTTTTTTGACTTCTACTTTGGGTTTGTTGAACAATTCAGCCAGATAATCAAGTTCGCCTTCTTCCACTACCCTGTCAACCACTACGATGGCATTATTTAAATCTCCGCCACGGATCAGATTATTTTTATACAGCATTTCCAATTCGTGCAGAAAACAAAATGTTCGCGAAGAAGCTATTTCCTTGGGGAATTGAGTTATATCTGTTAATGAGGCATGCTGACTGCCTAACACTGGTGATTTGTAATCAATCATCACCGTTACGCGATAATCATCTAACGGCAAGGCTGCAATTTCTACATCTCTGCTGGCCTCTCGATAAAAAATACTTTCAGGAACTTCGAAAAAATCCCTAAGGGCATTTTGTTCTTCCAGTCCAGCTTCCTGTATGGCTTCAACAAACATGCGGGAACTGCCATCCATGATGGGTGGCTCCGGGCCGTCAAGCTGAATCAGGATGTTGTCAATTTCCATGCCTACCAAGGCTGCCATGGTATGTTCAACCGTAGCAATGCGGGCACCATTCTGTTCGATGGTCGTCCCCCTCGAAAGGTCCACCACATTATCAACATCGGCATCTACAACCGGCTGGCCTTCCAGGTCGATCCGCTGGAACTTAATGCCATGATTTACTTTCGCAGGTAACAAGGTCATATGTGCCTCAACCCCGGTGTGCAAACCTACCCCACTAAGCGTAACAGGCTTTTTTATAGTGTGTTGCTTGATATGCATGCATTCAATTTTAATCAGGGCGCAAATTTAGTATTTTTTCTTCAAGTTGCTTAACTCTCTCTCTTAATTCTGGCAAATTTCTGAATACTGCATGACATCGCAAATATTCTTTATAGTCCTGTGCGGGATACCCAAATTTCATAGTACCTGGTTTTTTTACCGATTTTGAAAGTCCTGTTTTGGCAGCCAGTGTCACATGGTCTGCAATTTCCAAATGCCCCACAACGCCAACCTGACCGGCAATAACGCAATTCTTACCCATTTTAGTGGACCCTGAAATTCCTGTTTGCGCGGCAATAACTGTATTTGCTCCAATTTCAACATTGTGGGCTATTTGAATGAGATTATCGAGTTTTACACCTTTTCGGATAATCGTAGAACCCAATGTTGCCCGATCGATGACTGTGTTGGCACCAATGTCAACATTGTCTTCAATTACCACATTACCCAGTTGAGGTATGGTTTTATATGTGCCGTCTTGTTGTGGTGCAAAGCCGAAACCATCGCTGCCAATGACAACCCCTGAATGAAAAACACACTTGTTACCGACCTTGGTGCCATGATATATTTTCACGCCCGAATATAAGATGCAGTCATTTCCGATCACAATGTCGTCTCCTATGTAGACATGAGGAAAAATCTTTACATTATTCCCTATTTTTACATTCTTCCCAATGTAAGAAAAAGCACCACGGTATATTGCTGTCCCAATTTCAGTATTTTCTCCAACATGAGACGGCTCTTCAATCCCAACTTTCTGATAACTGATGATCTTGTAATATTCTTCCAACAGCAAAGTAAACGCGCTATATGGATCATTTACTTTGACCAAATTAACCCTTATTTCTTTCCTGGGACTAAATTCCCTGGACACTATGACCGCCGATGCTTCTGTTTCATAGATATAATTCTCGTATTTTGGATTTGCAAGAAAAGTAATAGAACCTTTTTTGGCTTCCTGTATTTTGCTAAGTGCTCGTATTTTCTCATTCTCATACCCAATCACCTCGCCGTCCAATATATTGGCAATCTGTTTAAGCGTAAACTCCATTTAAAATAATATTGAATTGTTTGAACAAATTAACACTTAAAATGCTGAGATCTGCAACTCCAAAATTTCACAAAGTTAGAATTTTAGGCCAGCATAGATAATATTTTTTTACAATTTTCCTCATAGCTTTAATATTTGGTAAATCAGAGGCAATAGCAATGTCGACAATTTCACCTTGCTTCGTGAGAACTTTGATTTTCTGACCACCGCTAATATAGGCGGCATTGCTCTTGACGCCATTCAGCAAGAAATAATTAACTTCCTTTTTGTTCAAACCCAGCTTGGTTTTGATTTGTGATTTAAGTGTTAAAAGTGATTTTTGATCCGGTTTGTGATTGGAAAGTACCACCTTAAACAATTTTCGATCTGTGAGCATCATGCATAATTTCGAAAGAACAAAATCGGAATGTTCGCGCCACATCTTGATTGCCCCCAATAGATCGTAGTCATCAATTGCACAAAATAACTCCAGGACCTGGCTGTTATTTGCCAATTCTTCAACCGTAACCTTATGATTGACAAAATAATTGAGTGCTTTATTGGCACAAATATCTACAGTAGCCAGGTCTCTTGCCCGCTTTACAATTTGTACCAGCATGGCCTCAACACCTACCGTGGTTTTGTGCAGGTAAACCTGCCAGTACATAAGTCTCCTGGCACTCAGAAAATTTTCGATGCTGTAAATGCCCTTTTCTTCCACTACAATTTCATCATTTCTGACATTCAACAATTTGACGATACGATCGGCGCCAATGCGGCCTTCTGCTACACCCGTAAAATAACTGTCACGATTCAGATAATCCAACCGGTCAATGTCGAGCTGACTTGAAACAAGTTGGTACAGAAACTTGCGGGGAAATGTTTGTCTGAAAATCTCAATGGCCATATCCAGTGCACCATTGAAATGTTCATTTAGGGTATTGATGATGATGGCCGAGATCGTTTCGTGTGAAATATCGGGCAGGAGAATATTCTCAAGTGCGTGCGAAAATGGGGCATGTCCAATATCGTGAAGCAACATAGCGATCAGCGTGGCCTCATATTCCTCATCTGTAATTTCCACATCCTTTTGTCTCAAATTGCCGAGGGTTTCCTGCATGAGATGCATAGCCCCTAATGCATGATGAAATCGTGTATGAAGAGCCCCCGGATATACAAAATCAGTTAAACCGAGTTGTTTTATTCTGCGTAACCTTTGGAAGTAAGAATGGTTAATTATATCATAGATGAGTTCGTTTGGAATGGTAATGAATCCATAAATCGGATCATTTATTATTTTCTTCTTATTCAAAACAGTGGTTCAGATTAAACTATAGTTTAACTTGGCGTCAAAACCAAATCTACATTATGCAAAGATATAATATTTTATGGGCAGATGATGAAATCGAATTACTCAAACCCCACATTTTATTCCTCAACCAAAAAGGCTACGACATCACACCGGTCACCAGTGGCGCCGAAGCTATCGATGAAGTTGAAAACACCAATTATGATGTAATTTTTCTGGATGAAAATATGCCCGGTATGTCAGGTTTGGAGACATTGAGCAAAATTAAATCTACTCAACCCAATATTCCGGTTATCATGATTACCAAGAGTGAAGAGGAGCAGATCATGGAAGAGGCGATTGCTTCAAAAATAGCCGATTACCTGATCAAGCCGCTTAATCCCAATCAAATCCTGCTTTCGGTAAAAAAATTGTTGGACAATAAAAGACTGGTATCCGAGCGAACAAATCTTAGCTACCAACAGGATTTTCGTAATATCAGCATGGCATTCAATGATTATCTTTCTCACAGTGAATGGGCAGACGTATATAAAAAATTGATTTATTGGGAGTTGGAGATTGCAAGCACCGGCAACAATGATATGGTAGAAGTGTTGGATTTACAGAAAAATGAAGCAAACCTCAATTTTGCCAAATTTGTGATCGATAATTACGAGGATTGGCTCAATGATCCAAATGGGGAAAGGCCCATATTATCACACGAATTGATGCGCAAAAAAGTTTTTCCCGATTTAAAAGATGATTCCCCTTTATTCTTCATCGTTATAGACAACCTGCGGTTTGACCAGTGGAAAATGATCCAAAAACCACTTAGTGAGTATTTTAATATCGACAAAGAAGAAAATTATTATAGTATTTTACCTACTACCACGGCGTATGCCCGTAATGCTATCTTTTCCGGTATGATGCCGCTGGATATGCAACGGCAGCACCATGATATCTGGATAGATGAGGATGAAGAAGATGGAAAGAATAACAGTGAAGAAGAATTTTTAAAACGCCAATTGAAAAAGAACCGCCTCGACTTGCGGTGGTCTTATAACAAAATCAAAAATATTGGACAAGGTAAAGCACTACTGGAAAACATAAACAACTTGATGATCAATGATTTGAATGTGATTGTTTATAATTTTGTGGATATGCTTTCCCATGCGCGTACAGAGATGGAAGTAATACGCGAGCTAGCACCGGACGAGCGGGCCTATCGCTCATTAACTATGTCCTGGTTTTTGCATTCACCATTACTGGATATTCTGAGAAAAATAGCAGAGAAAAAGGCCCGGGTCATTATTACTACCGACCATGGCACCATCCGGGTTAAAAGACCATTCAGAATCGTTGGTGACCGGAATACAAATACGAATCTTCGTTTTAAACTGGGCAAAAATCTTGGATTCGAAGAAGATAAGGTATATGTGGTCCGAAAGCCTGAAAACATATTTTTACCCAAAATCAATGTGTCTTCCACTTATGTATTTGCTGTGGAAGATTACTTCTTTGCCTACCCAAACAATTACAACTATTATGTAAAATACTACAATGATACGTTCCAACACGGCGGTTTGTCTATGGAAGAAATGATAATTCCAATAATTTCATTAAATTCAAAAAATCGTTAGATAAAGTCTGCAATCGTGGAGATTATGGTAGCGTCAGAAGCGGCATTGGCTGCTGCTGCTCAGAAAATTATAGATTACGGCAGAGATTATAAAATATGGCTTTTCTTTGGGGAAATGGGTGCTGGTAAAACAACGCTTATAAAAAATATTTGTGATGCCCTGAATGTGGAAGACAATGTTAATAGTCCTTCTTTTACACTTGTCAATGAATATCTCAGCAAGGATGGGCAAAAATTTTTTCATTTTGATTTTTACAGAATTAAATCAGAAATAGAGGCCCTCGATATCGGACTGGAAGAATATTTTGAATCGGATAATATAAGTTTTGTGGAATGGCCGGAAAAGATCGCTCCACTCTGGCCCGACAGATATTTGAAAATTACCATCGATATTTTAGGCGAAAAGCAAAGGAATATTGGACTGATCAAATATGGTTAGTAAACAAAAAGGCGGATTTAAGGAACTGGTAAAAGAGGGACAGTTTTATCCTCAGGAAGCAGTTCTGGAAGTGAAAAATGACCGTAAGTCACTTTTCATTGGCATTCCCAATGAGATTTCTTTACAGGAAAAACGGGTACCCTTAACACCCGGTGGCGTCGGATTACTGGTGAACAACGGACATGAAGTTTGGCTGGAAAGTGGCGCTGGGAAAATGTCTAAATACAATGACAAGGAATATAGTGACGTAGGAGCTAAGATCGTATATTCCCACAAGGAAGTCTTTGAGGCCGATATTGTGCTTAAAATAGAACCGCCCACCCCTGAAGAAATAGGATTTTTCAAACCTGGCAAAACCCTTTTTTCCGCCTTGCAGTTTGGCCATCTTGCCCGTGATTTTTTTGAAAGGATAAACCAGAAAAAATTAACCGGCATTGCATTCGAACTCATTGAAGACAAAGTTGGTGGTATGCCGGCTGTTCGGGCAATGAGCGAAATTGCAGGAAGTACAGTGATGCTCATTGCCGCTGAGTATCTTAGCAGCGTTCACAATGGCAAAGGCATTATTCTTGGCGGAATTACCGGTGTCCCACCTACCAAGGTGGTAATATTGGGTGCCGGCACAGTTGCAGAATTCGCCGCTCGTGCTGCCCTAGGGCACGGTGTGGATATCCAGGTTTTTGACAACCATTTGTATAAACTCCGAAGGCTTAAACATGCCTTGGGGAAACAAGTATTTACTTCAACCTTTGAGCCTAACACCTTACTCGATTCACTAAAAAATGCTGATGTTGTGATTGGTGCGATTCGTGCCGAAAAAGGGCGCCCGCGATTTATGGTATCAGAAGAAATGGTATCACAAATGAAACCAGGCTCGGTAATTATCGATGTCAGTATTGACCAGGGAGGCTGTTTTGAAACATCAGAACTCACTAGCCATGATCGTCCGGTATATTCAAAATATGGCGTCATTCATTATTGTGTTCCCAATATTGCTTCGCGTGTGGCGAGAACCGCCACCAATGCTTTAAGCAATATTTTCACCCCAATTTTATTGCAAATCGCTGAAACCGGTGGATTGGAAGAAATGATGTTTACCCACAAATGGTTTCTCCGGGGTGTCTATGGCTATAAGGGCAGTTTGACCAATGCTATCATTGCCCGCAAGCTGGGTATGAAATACAAAGATCTCAGCCTGTTAATGGCCGCCCGATTTTAATCTCTCCCGGATTGTTATTCTCCGGTATCTCTCTGAATTGTTTCAGGTTTTTTCTTTCTGGGCAGGCGCTTGCGTCTGATTCGTTTTTCCGGAGATTGTACAATAGTAATCGGTACCTTTTCCTCGATAGTATTACTGGTGTCCAAGCCGAGTGTTCGAACATCATTGATGCTCAACAACCGGGTGAATTCATGCAGGCTCATCACAAATGTTTCCCATTTTGGTAATTCATAGTCTCTGGTCATTACCCGGTCAAGATTTATGAAAAGGAAATCACCCGGAATGCCATGCTTCCGCAATGTAGTATAGCTGCTTTCAAGCTTAAATTCGCCGGCTTCGATCATATCTTCTACTACTTCTCTAAAGTATAAGTTGATCCTTGGCTCAATCTTGAAACCCAGATTGAAATCTACTTTAACGAGTGTGCCAGGAATGATCTGGTTCACCTCATAGGTGAATGCACCAGGATCATCAAGTATGTTCACATGCAAAAACCAGTAAGTATCGGCACGTTTTGGTTGCCGCTGGAATATCGAATAGATGATTTTGGATTCAATCTGATCCAGGCGATTGGCTTTGGTGATATACACCAGGTTGGTGGCGATTTTTGGAACCGATTTATCCTGACTTAATTCCTTGAACATCTCCAGATAATCTTTGACATTGGCAAAACTGACATAGCGATTTTTTATTTTCCTGCCAAAATACCATCCATACATCGTCAGAAAAAATATGGTGGCCAACAGGATGGTAAACCATCCTCCATGCTCGAATTTATTGAGATTTGCCGCCAGGAAACTCCCCTCAATGGCCAGAAAAATAATCATGATGATAAAAACCCAAATGAGATTGATTCTTTTCTGAAACAAATAGTTAGATAAAAGCAGGGTAGTCATAATCATCGTGATGGTAATAGACAGACCATACGCCGCTTCCATATTGGATGACTCCTTAAAGAACACTACCACAAAACAACATGCAACCCAAAGAAACCAATTCACCATGGGAATATACACCTGACCTTTGATGGTTGTAGGATGCAAAATTCTCAATTTTGGCCAAAAATTAAGAGAAACTGCCTCGCTGATCAAGGTGTAAGAACCGGTGATAAGGGCCTGGCTGGCAATGACAGCCGCTGCGGTGGAAATGAAAATGCCCGGAATTAAAAACCATTTGGGCATCATGGCATAAAAAGGATTGGCCATGCCATGTTCATCGCCATGCATAATGAGCCATGCTCCCTGACCGAAATAATTCAATAATAATGTGGTTTTGACAAAGATCCAGGAAATCCTGATATTCTTAAGTCCACAATGGCCCAAATCAGAGTAGAGTGCCTCAGCTCCGGTAGTACACAAAAATACCGCACCCAACAATATAAATCCTCCTGGATATTTGGTTAAAAATTCATAGGCGTAAACCGGGTTTACCGCCTGAAGTATTTGTGGATGTGAAAATAATTGTATGCCGCCCAATATGCCTAACATACTAAACCATATCACCATCATCGGTCCGAAATAGCCTCCAATGAAATTCGTACCAAACTGTTGGACAAAAAACAATAATGTGAGGATGAGCAATACCAACGGTAACACCGGAACATTGGTATTCAGCAAATGGAGTCCTTCAATGGAGGAAGTAACAGTGATGGATGGTGTGATCACCCCGTCTGCCAATAAGGTGCTCCCGCCAATCATGGTCAAAATGGCGGCCCACACTGTCTTTTTCTTGGTGAGTGCAAACAGTGCAAAGATACCGCCTTCCCCGTTATTGTCTGCTCTTAAGGTAATGATGACATATTTTATTGTAGTCTGAAGGGTGAGTGTCCAGAAAACACAGGACAATGCGCCATAGACCAATAATTCATCAAATCCCCCCGCACCAGAAACAATGGCTTTAATCACATAAAGCGGGCTTGTTCCAATATCACCATAAACCACTCCAAGTGTAATAATCAACCCCGCTAAAGTAAGCTTTTGAAGATGTGATTCTTTGTGAGCCGTACTCATTTTAAAATTTTCTTTATTTGTGCTATACCAAAATACTCCAAGCCTCTCAACAAAAAAAAGTGCGGCAAGTTAAGAAGACTGTTGGAATTGACCAATAAAATTGAAGGCTGTGGAAGGGTTAAAGAAAAGCCAAAAAAGCGAAAATATATTTTTAATCGCTTAAAATTAACAGGTTTAAAAGGATATTAAGCAACAGAGATCTTGGGAAACGTTGCCATATATTACACTTCACCGCGCACACCAGCGAGCAAATACAGTACTGCCATCCGAATCGCTACACCATTTTCGACTTGTTCTAAAATGATCGAATGTTCCGAATCGGCAACATCACTGCTTAATTCTACCCCCCGGTTTATTGGCCCTGGGTGCATTATGGTTATTTTCTTGTCGAGGGTATCAAGCAAGGCTTTGTTAATACCATAGTATATCGCGTATTCTCGAAGGGATGGGAAATATTTAATCTGCTGACGTTCCAACTGAATACGCAATACATTGGCAACATCGCACCACTGAAGTGCCTTAAATACATCAAGCTCAACTTTTACGCCCAAAGCCCCAATATACTTTGGCAACAGGGTATTAGGACCACAAACCATTACTTCGGCTCCCAGTTTTTGAAGAGCAAAAATGTTAGAGAGTGCTACCCTGGAATGCAGGATATCACCGACTATTGCCACTTTCAAACCTTCAATCTTTTTGTATTTCGATCGAATTGAATAAGCATCGAGTAAGGCCTGGGTGGGATGTTCGTGTGTTCCATCACCTGCATTTACAATTCTGGCTTTTATCTTTCTGGCCAAAAAATGAGGTGCCCCCGGGCTGGAATGCCGAATCACGATCATATCTACTTTCATCGCCAAAATGTTATTGACGGTATCCAGTAATGTTTCTCCTTTTTTTACTGAACTCGATGAAGATGAAAAATTAACTACATCGGCAGAAAGGCGCTTTTCAGCCAGTTCAAACGATATTCTGGTACGGGTAGAATTCTCAAAAAAAACATTGGCAATGGTAACGTCCCTCAATGACGGGACTTTTTTTATGGGTCTGTTGATTACTTCTTTGAAATTGTCTGCTGTTTCAAAAATCAACTGGAGATCTTCGAAGGTGAGGTTTCTGGTACCTAAAAGATGATTGACACTGAGTTTGGCCATTATGCAATTATATTATTAATTAACCAGATGCTATCTTTATTTTTGCCCTGTTCCTTCAACTCCACCATGATGCGTTGTGATTGTAGCGTATTCACGGATTTCCCGATATAATTTGGTTCAATTGGCAGATCCCGGGTATATTTCCTATTCACCAGGACCAGCAATTCTACTTTTTTAGGCCTTCCAAAAGCGATCAAAGCATCAAGTGCCGATCGTACACTTCGCCCGGTAAAAAGCACATCATCGATGAGGATGACCTTTTTGTCTTCTATTAAAAAGGGAATTTCTGTGGCGTTTGCTTTGATCGGTTCATCTTTTCTTCTGAAATCATCACGATAGAAGGTCGTATCGAGATATCCCAGCGGGATCTTCTTATTTACAATATTTTCCAGATTTTGTTTGATCCGCTCGGCGAGATATATACCTCGCGGTTGTAGTCCGATAATTACTGTATCTGAAAAATTATGGTGATTTTCAATCAGTTGCTGGCAAAGCCGGCTAATGGTGATATTCAGAAGATTCTGGTCTAAGATTAATTTTTTTTGCATGACGATATCTGAGGCAAATATATAAAAATAGCCTTGTAAAAGTCGTTGGCTTCCTTCAGATTTTATAAATTTTCAATAGGAGATTTTATTGATAAAAAATACTTTACGACTGAGTTTTACTCCCTCATCTTTGGTGTTCTTAATTTTTTGAATGCCGTAGGCAAATAAAGTATTCCCATACCAGGATTTCAGACCACCATATTTACTATCCGAATCGCTGACCACATCATCTTCAAATGATAATTTTAGATCGTTAAATGCTTTCCCTTCGATAACCTCGTTCCCTTCAATGATTTTGGTCCTGATCACATTATCATACAGATAAAGCAATACGATCTTATCTTGATGGGCAGTGACGTGAACAAACTGCTCGAGATCATATGATTCTACATCGCTGATCTCAAAACTGTTGTCCCACAACAATCTACCCCTTTCATCAAAACCAACAACCACAGCATGGGTGTAGCGATAACCATCGAAAAACATACCATAGTCTCCATAATGATTAAAACTAGTGTATGGATTGTAAAAACTGGAATTGGAATATTTTGGATAAAACGCCTCTCCGATCATGATGTAGGTATGATTCGTGTTCTCAACCACACTATTCACCAGCAAGCGGTAATTGAATTTATTCTTCTTGCCCGTTATCTTCCGGCGTTGAATTCTTTCCTTGATGCGTTTTTCCCGTTTTGCTTTCATATAACTGAAAAAATTCTTCAGGTCGGCATAATTATAATAGTTGATGACATGCTCGCCGTCGGGTGCGATACGCGCCAGAAATATGCCCCTCGAAATATCAGAACGTTTGCGGGTATATGTGCCGGCAACAAGATGGTAATTATTCAAAAGCGGCACACTCCTGCCGTAGAGCAGACTCCGCTCATTGGAAGGTTTCAGGGTGATATTTTTTAACATTTCACCAAGCGTGTCAAATGTTTTGATCGAAATTGTCTTTCTCCCATCATTGGTCCTGATACTTGTCACTACATCGAAAATATGTAATTTGTGATCCAGTTCCAATTGAAGCAGTTCACTCTTATTATTGTAGAATCCGGGCAACACTTTAGGTTGGTTTTTCCCATATTCATAACAAACAACAGCAGGTCGTGTATTGGCATAACCGGCAAAAATTAGCGTATTATCCAGCACTTCAAATTCGGTAAGGTCCAATGGATATTCTCTTTCAATGAGAAAGGTATTATAACTTTGATCATTGAGACTTATCCTTACAACGTATAAATCAGCATCCGGACTTTCCGTATTTTGCTGGAAAAGTAAATAAAAATAACCGCTGGCATACTCATATCCCCGGTTGATATAGCGCAAATTGATGTAGTAATTATTTTTCCAGACTACATTCAATGCAGTATCCAGGTATACTACTTCCCATTTACGCTCCATTTTAGTCTCGGTATTTTTTACTTCCCGATACAACACAACTCCTTTTTCTTCAGCTGAGATGATAACATAGTGTTCATCCTCTTCCTGCATTTCAAACTCAACTCTTGTGGGCTGTTCAATTTGCGCCAAGAGCGTATGATTCACAAAAAAAAGAATGAATATGAAGAGTTGCTTCATTTTCCCTCCTTGGTTTTTCAATTCACCTCCTTGGCCAATATTAAATCGTATTCTTCCTTTTTAAGTGGCATAACGGAAAGCCTGGAGTTACGCACTAATGAGATTTGATTTAAACGCGGGTCGGCTTTAACTTCTGACAACGCAATCGCTCTGTTCAGTTTTCTTACTGGTACCAGGTCCACCACTACCCATCGATCATCCGAAGTGGTAGGGTCCTGATAATATTCCCCCGCTACTTTGGCAACGCCTACAACCTGGCGCTCATCACCACTATGATAAAACAGCACCTCATCGTTGATTTTCATGGCTTTTAGGTTATTTCTCGCCTGGTAATTGCGTACGCCATCCCAATGATCTTTTCCTAACTTAACGAAATCATCCCATGAATATGTTCCCGGTTCAGACTTTACCAACCAATAGTTCATACTTCTTCTTT
Source organism: uncultured Cytophagales bacterium (assembly GCA_963711495.1). Lineage (GTDB taxonomy): Bacteria > Bacteroidota > Bacteroidia > Cytophagales > Cyclobacteriaceae > CAVQEK01. The sequence goes on along the minus strand of CAVQEK010000013.1, from coordinate 767,624 downwards.
TGATTAATTAGAAATTATCACAATGCTTATGAAAAATAGCAAAAATAAAATTTGATTGATCAAGCCTAAAAAATTGGTTCCTGAATTGTTATTCGATCAGGATGATCAATGATAATGAATTTAGAAATTGTTTGTATTTAAACCAATAAAACAGTGGTTTTGTCACAATCTAACTTTATAATATTTTCATCAAAAAAATTTTTGTGACTCACCAGTGATGAAATTGGTATATGATTTTCATCGATTTACATCGATTTTCCGGTTTTGTGTTTATGTAATTGATTGAGCGGAACTTCATACTCTTTTCAATATTTTATATTTTACCTTGCAGTCCCAATTACATATTTTATTTATTTCCCAGCGTATAGCACTATGAGCAACAAAGACATCGTCAAACTTTTGAAGCGTACAGTAACCCTCATGGACCTCCATGATGAAAACCAATTTAAAATAAGGTCTTTCAACAATGCTGCCTTTAACCTGGAACGGATTGATATCGACTTAGAAACCCTTAGTATCAGTGATCTCGAACAATTGGAAGGCGTTGGAAAAAGCATTGCAACCGTTATCGAAGAAATACGGGAGACGGGAAGTTTTCCATTGCTGAATGAACTCCAGGCCAAAACTCCACCGGAAGTCCTGGAAATGACCGAAATAAAAGGGATCGGACCAAAAAAGATCCGGACCATATGGAAAGAACTTCATATAGAAACGATCGATGCGTTGATTCAGGCCTGTGAAAATGGCGAAATTGCCAAACTGAAAGGTTTTGGAGAAAAAACCCAGGAAACAATCCAAAAAGCTCTGGAATACAAGCTTGCCAATATCGGGAAATTCTACTACGCTGATGTTAAACCCATTGCAGATTTATTGTTAAGCCAGATCACTACACGATTTCCCAATGCATTGGTATCCGTCACAGGTGATTATCGTCGAAAACTGGAAGTGATAGATATGCTGGAATTTATCATTGGCGATAGTCAGATTAAAACAGTGATTGATTTTATCAACTCCATTCAGGATTTGGAACATAATGTGAAAAATTCAGGGCCATTCACCTGGAATGGCCGTTACCAACCGACAGGTCTGGCCATAAAATGTTATGTTTGCCGCCGCGAGGAATACTACAACAAACTTTTAATTCACACCGGTTCTGAAGCACATTTGGCGCGAATGGTGGCGGATGGCAAAAATTTATATATGGCGGCACTGGAAGAAAAATTTGATGCTGAGCAGGCGATTTACGACCATCTCCAATTCCAATTTGTACCTCCGGAATTACGTGAAGGATTTTTTGAAATTGAATTGAGCCGTGAAAAGAAGTTGCCCGAACTCATCCGTTACGAGGATCTTAAAGGCACTTTTCATAATCATACCAATTATAGTGATGGCAAAAATAATCTTACCGATATGGCTCAAGCCTGCATCGATAAAGGTTTTGAATATCTGGGAATATCCGACCACAGCCAATCGGCTTTTTATGCCAACGGATTGCAAGCGTTTAGAATTGAAAAACAACATCATGAAATTGATGCTTTGAATGATTCCTTGGCGCCATTTCGAATTTTTAAAGGGATTGAATCTGATATATTAAATGACGGATCCCTGGACTACAATGAAGAAGTTTTAAGTAGTTTTGATTTTGTGGTGGCTTCTATTCATTCCAATTTAAATATGGATAGCAATAAAGCAACACAACGCTTGTTAAAAGCCATCGAAAATCCATTTACAACCTTTTTGGGCCACCCGACGGGACGTTTGTTATTGAAACGTGAAGGTTATCCCATCGATCATAAAACCATTATTGAGGCATGTGCTGAATACGGTGTGATCATCGAAGTGAATGCCAATCCCTGGAGATTGGATATTGACTGGCGTTGGATAAACTTTGCCGTTGAAAAAGGGGTTTTACTCAGCATCAATCCGGATGCTCATGAAATCAACGGTCTGGACGATATGTACTTCGGTGTCTGTGTTGCCCGAAAAGGCGGTCTTACTAAAGAAAATACTTTCAATGCCTGGTCGTTGGATAAAGTAAAAAAACATCTAAAAACCAGAAAAGAAAAAATTCTTTGATTTAGCTTTCAATTGAGTGCAAACCTTCAATAAAATAATTTTCTAACATTCAAACTGCACGTGAAGTCCATAAAAAAAATCCTTATTATTCGGCTGTCATCCATCGGTGACATTGCCTGGACATCGCCGGTCATCCGGTGTATTAAACAACAGCTTGATGGCGTAGAACTTCATTTTTGTACCAAGAAACAATTTAAACCGCTGGTTATTGAGAATCCTTATATAGATAAACTACATCTTTTCGATGATGATCTGCAGGACTTAATTAAAAGGCTAAAAAATGAAAAGTTCGATTTTATAGTAGATTTACATAAAAATATCAGGACTTCCCTAATCAAACTCTCGCTGCGAAAGCCTTCTTCATCCTATAACAAGCTGTGGATCCAGCGATTTTTATTAACTAAATTCCAAATTGATTTCATGCCCAACTGCCACGTAGTAGACCGATACTTTGGCGCTGTGAAATCTTTGGGTGTTGTAAATGACGACGCTGGCATGGAATTTTATATTCCACCGAAAGATGAAATAGAAATAGACTGGCTCCCGGAAACACACCGTAAAGGTTATGTCGCCTATGTGATGGGGGGTACGGGATTTACCAAAATACTTCCTTTTGAAAAAATGGTGACTCTTTGCGACAAAATCAACCGGCCAATTGTCTTGGTGGGCGGTAAAGAGGACCAAAATATGGGCGAACAATTGGAGAAATTTTTTGCCCGCACAAAAAAAAGTGCCCCTTTCGAAGAAGGATTAAAAAAATTGAATAAAAAGGCCATTGTGTTCAATGGTTGCGGAAAATTCAATCTTGGCCAATCTGCTTCCATTGTAAAAAATGCTGATTATGTTTTTGGTCATGATACGGGACTCACTCATATTGCCGCGGCTTTTAAAAAAACGGTGTACAGCATCTGGGGTGGCACAGTTCCTAATAATTTTTATACCTACGGCACAAAATTTTATATTCTTGAAAACAAAAACCTACGCTGCAGACCCTGTTCCAAATCGGGCAGAAGTAATTGTCCTAAGGGACACTTTAAGTGCATGAAAGAAAATCCTCTTGATTTCTACCTGCCGGAAAAGTAGTCCTGGCAATATTCTAATCGAACATTGACTAAACTATAAAGGAATATTGCCATGTTTTTTCCTGGGTATTTTATCAATTTTATGCTCGAGCATTCTGAAGGCAGCGATTAACCGCTCCCGGGTATCTTCAGGCATAATCACCTCATCAATATAACCACGTGATGCAGCGATATAAGGATTAGCAAACTTTGTGACATACTCCAGTTCCTTTTCCGATAGTTTTTTCTCGGGGTCTTCTGCCTCAGCAATTTCTTTTTTAAAGATTATTTCCGCGGCGCCTTTTGCACCCATCACCGCGATTTCTGCCATTGGCCAGGCATAGTTGAGATCCGCCCCAATATGTTTTGAGTTCATGACGTCATACGCCCCGCCATAAGCTTTCCTGGTGATTACGGTAATTCTCGGCACGGTTGCTTCACTGAATGCATATAAAAGTTTAGCCCCATTGGTAATGATGGCATTCCATTCCTGGTCGGTACCTGGTAAAAATCCCGGAACATCTTCCAAAACCAATAATGGGATGTTGAAACAATCACAAAAACGAACAAATCTTGCCCCTTTTTGACTGGCGTGAATATCTAAAACACCAGCCAATGACTGAGGTTGATTGCCTATAACACCAATACTTTTACCTGCCAGTCTCCCAAAACCAATCACGATATTTTCTGCGAAAAAAGGCTGGATTTCTAAAAATGAATCTTTATCCAGAATCAATTCAATGACAATTTTCATGTCATAAGGTTCATTGGGACTGTCCGGCATTATTGCATTCAACTGTGGTACCTTTTCGACGCCGTTGATTTCATATGCCTCTTCAGGGGCATCCTCTTCACAGTTTTGAGGAATGTATTCCAACAATTTACGAATACCTTCCAGACATGCCACCTCGTTTGAATAAGTGAAATGTGTTACCCCACTTTTAGTACTGTGAGCAATAGCACCACCCAATTCTTCGGAAGTCACTTCCTCGTGAGTTACTGTTTTTACAACTTTTGGCCCAGTGACAAACATATAGGATGTTTGCTCAACCATAAAGATAAAATCGGTAATGGCTGGAGAATAAACCGCCCCGCCGGCACATGGACCCATGATCGCAGAGATTTGAGGGACCACTCCAGATGCCCTGGTATTTCTGTAAAATATATCGGCATAGCCTCCCAATGACACAACTCCTTCCTGGATTCTGGCCCCACCGGAATCGTTAAGGCCGATGACGGGTGCCCCGTTTTTTAATGCCATATCCATTATTTTAACAATTTTCTCTGCATGTGCTTCCGACAGAGATCCTCCAAATACGGTAAAGTCCTGTGAAAAAATATATACTAACCGTCCATTTATTGTTCCAAAACCAGTAACAACTCCATCACCTGGGTAAATCTCATTGTCCAGGCCAAAATCATTGGAACGATGTGTTACCAGCTTACCCATTTCATGGAATGATCCTTTATCAATCAAGAGTTCAATACGTTCCCTGGCCGTGAGTTTACCTTTTTTATGTTGCACTTCAATACGATGTTCACCTCCACCCAGCAGGGACGCACGGTTCATTTCCTTCAGAAGGGCATATTTTTCTTCATTTCCTTTTTGTTCTGGCATAATCTTTGAAATTTCTTGGGTATTGTAATTACGTTGAATTTACAAATGAAATATTAAAATATTCTTAAATAAATTACCTGTAAATTAAATCTATTTATAAAATTTGAAAATTTAGTTATTCTATTATTAAATTTGCAGCCATATTTTAAAAAAATGGAAGCGCACAAAGTTGCAGTTATTGATTTGGGTACAAATACATTTAACTTACTTCTTGCTAAGTTAACTTCGAGCGCATATTACATTTTTTATAATGAAAAAATTGCTGTAAAAATTGGGAAAGATGGCATAAATCAGGGCATCATCACAGAAAGCGCTCAACAAAGAGCGCTGGATGCTTTAATTCAATACAAGACAATCATCGATCTGGAAGGGATAACCAAAATTTATGGTTTTGCCACAAGTGCCTTTAGAAACGCCAAAAATGGTCGTCAGTTCCGTGATTTGATTGAACAAAAAACCAGCCTGCCCATTGACATTATTTCGGGAGAAGCAGAAGCTGAATATATATATCATGGGGTGAAAACGGCACTGGACATTGGCCGTAAAGATGCCCTAATCCTTGATATTGGCGGTGGAAGTATTGAATTCATCATCGGCAATAAATATTTCATCTCTTGGAAAAAAAGTTTTGAAATTGGAGCACAACGCTTATTGGACTGGTTTCATCGTGAAGAACCCATCCCCTTACATGAAATAAACAGTTTGGAAAATTATTTCGAACAACAACTGACACCTCTCGATCAGGCCATATCCGAATACAATCCGGAAATCCTTATCGGATCCTCTGGAACATTCGATACCTTGAGTGATATTTATTGTGAAAGAATTGGTATTGAAATAAAATCCGATCAGACAGAATTTCCACTTGACCTGGAAGAATATTATAAAATCCATACTGCCATCCTTACCATGAATAGAGAGGAGCGATTGCTCATTCCGGGAATGATAGAAATGAGGGTGGATATGATTGTTGTTGCTTCTTTGCTTGTGAATTACATTCTCAAAAAGTATCATTTTAAAAAGATACGCGTATCCAGCCATTCACTAAAAGAAGGTATGTTGCAGGCGATACAACGGGAATTATTTGACGGCAATGATATGATTGCCTTCCATTAACACAAGATCCAACCTTCACGATCATTCAACCTTCACGGTTTTCCATAGATTTTAGTATACTTTGGTCCATTTTACAGGATTATTTCTAATTTTGCCCCACCTTTTATAGTTGATCAATGTATTCATACGACAAACTGAAAACTTTTTCAAAAGAGGTCTTTCTAAAGATCGGATGTTCGGAAGTTGAAGCTGAACTGGCAGCGAATTCACTGGTTTCTGCTGACTTGAGGGGTGTTGATTCCCATGGCGTAGCCCGGCTTTCAGGGTACGTCAGGCTTTGGGAAGCGCAGAGAATTAATACTTCGCCAACCATTAAAATAATTCATGAAACCCCCAGCACCGCTGTTGTAGATGGAGATAGCGGACTGGGGCTGGTGGTTGGACCGAGATCTATGGAAATTGCCATGTCAAAAGCTGAAAAAGTCGGAACAGGTTGGGTTTCCGTCAGAAATTCAAACCATTTCGGAATTGCAGGTCAGCATGCGATGATGGCGCTTGATCGAGACATGATTGGCATCAGCATGACCAATGCCAGTCCACTGGTTGCTCCAACCTTCGCAGCAGAAAGGTTGCTGGGAACGAACCCTATTGCTGTTGCGATTCCTGCAGGTGAAGAACCTGCCTATGTCGCGGATTTCGCAACTACAACGGTGGCCAATGGCAAACTTGAGATATTACAGCGTCAAAGAAAAAAAGCACCCGTTGGATGGATACAAGATCGTGAAGGCCATCCGTCTGAAAATCCATTCGAATTAAAAGATGGCGGAGCACTTTTGCCACTGGGTGGTGACCGAGAACATGGAAGTCATAAAGGATATTGTCTTGGTTCCATTGTTGATATTTTTTCCGCTGTATTATCCGGTGCGAATTATGGCCCGTGGGTACCTCCTTTTGTGAGCTTTTTACCCCTTGCCAATGATATGCCGGGTGAAGGTATCGGACATTTTTTCGGTGCCATGCGCATCGATGCTTTCCGGCCAAAATCGGACTTTAAAAAAAACATGGATCAGTGGATTAGAAAATTCCGTCAGGCAAAAACCATAAAAGACCAAAAATCGGTTTTAATCCCAGGAGATCCTGAAAGAGAAATGACATCAAAAAGATTACTGGAGGGCATTCCACTTTTAGAAGCCGTAATCGGCGATTTAAAAAACCTCGCCGAAAAATTCAATCTGGAATTTTAATGAATTTTATGCCTCTTAAATAAAAAATGATATCCGGTAAACAAACGGACTGTTGTAAGGTGAGCGGAGGTCATCATACATTACATTGTATAAAAACATTATAGCCACTCCACCTTTTCTGCCAAAAGGCTGCATTAGACCTCCCCCAAGAAACATTCCGGGGACCCATTCCCGTTCGAACTGGTTGTTATATTGATGGACCTCCAAATTTAAATCTTCAAATTCACCGTACATAAAAAGCGGCCCTACAAGTTGATATCGAGCAAAAAGGCGTCCTCCAAAAACATTGTCAGAATTGTTAAATTCCTGGCCGTTGGGATAATAATATTTCCTTTGTAAATATTGATAGGTCACTCCAACACCCGCTGAAAACCGGTCGGTCACTTTATAACCGACAATCGGTGATAGTTCTATAAAACTATAAGAATCACTGAACCACATGTTAAATCCACCACCAACAAAAACTTTATCCATAAATTCTGAATGCTTTGGTGGTTTAGATCGATTTTGTTGCTGATCCTGACCATACACGTGCACAGAAAGTATGCAAAGCGTCAATAAAACAAACCAATAATTGATTTCCTTTTTCATACATATAATGGAACGAGGATATGAATTTCTATTTTTTAGGTACAATAATGAACAAATCTTCATTATCTTTTTTCATGAAATATTTTTCGCGCGCAAATTTCTCAAGCATATCCTTATCAGTGAGTAACTGCTGTCTCTCTGCCTTTACTTCTTCTATTTTCTGGGTATAGAACCTCTTTTCCTGCTTCAACTCATTAAGTTTATGCCTGAGTTGAAACTGACTGTAAATATCATTTGTGTCCAGGAAAAGCATCCAAAATAAAAAAAGCATACCTGTTACAAAATAAAAATTCTTAGAAATCGGTGGGAGCTTTTTGAACACTTTAATGTTGATAATCTTCACAATCAAAAATATTTCATACACAAATAAAACAAAAAAGCCCCAGATTTCTGAGGCTTTCCAAATTCATTACTCAAAATTTTATGATTTTGTTGGATAATTTGCAGTTTCTCCCAATTCCTCTTCAATACGCAGAAGCTGATTATATTTAGCCATTCGATCCGAACGCGACATTGAACCGGTTTTAATCTGTCCGGCATTAGTAGCTACTGCAATGTCTGCAATCGTAGCATCTTCAGTTTCACCAGAACGATGAGAAACAATGGCTTTCCAGCCAGCTTTATGAGCCATCTCAATGGCATCTAAAGTTTCTGTAAGAGAACCGATCTGATTTACTTTAATTAAAATTGCATTACCGCATTTTTCCGTGATGGCCCTTTTCAAAAATTTTACGTTGGTTACCAGATTATCGTCACCCACAAGCTGACATTTATCACCTAGCTTTTTGGTTATCAGTGCCCAGCCTTCCCAGTCATTTTCTGAGCAACCATCTTCAATGGAGTCTATTGGATATTTCGCAATTAATCCAGCAAGATAGTCCACTTGTTCTTCCTTACTGCGTACCGCACCTTTGCTGCCTTCAAATTTTGCATAATTGTATTTGCCATTCTCATAGAATTCTGATGCTGCGCAATCCAGGGCAATGGTCACATCACTACCAGCCTTGTAGCCAGCCGTATCAATCGCTTTGAGTATACTGTCTAGCGCTTCTTCTGTGCCGCCCGAAAAGTTTGGTGCAAATCCTCCTTCATCACCAACAGCGGTACTCAAGCCTTTGTCCTTAATGATTTTTTTCAGGTTATGAAAGATTTCAGATCCCATCCTCAGTGCTTCAGAGTAGGAGGGTGCGCCAACCGGTCGTATCATAAATTCCTGAAATGCAATGGGGGCATCAGAGTGTGAACCGCCATTGATAATGTTCATCATTGGAACAGGCAAGGTGTGGGCATTCATCCCGCCTAAATAACGATAAAATGGTAAACCGGCTTCCTGGGCAGCTGCTTTCGCCACTGCCAGTGATACACCCAATATAGCATTCGCACCCAGTTTGCTTTTTGTTTCCGTTCCATCCAATTCGATCATTATTTTGTCAATCAAATTCTGATCGAATACCGACAAGCCAATGATTTCATCTGCAATTTTTTCATTAACATTTTCAACTGCTTTGGAAACTCCTTTGCCCATATATTTTGATTTATCTCCATCCCTCAATTCGACTGCTTCATTTTCTCCGGTTGAGGCGCCGGAAGGGACACCTGCCCTGCCAAGAAATCCATTTTCCGTAATTACATCTACTTCAATGGTAGGATTTCCGCGAGAATCAAGGATCTGACGCGCGTGAATACTTTCTATAAGACTCATACTTTAAAAAATTTATTGTTTAGACATTAGATCAATAAAAGAATCGAACAGGTACCTTGAATCATGGGGCCCCGGTGACGATTCAGGATGATATTGTACCGAAAAAGCAGGCTTATCTTTTAGTTTTATTCCTGCCACCGTTTTATCGTTCAAATTAATATGTGTAATTACAACTTGTTCAGATTTATCAATATCTTCCCGTGAGACACAAAATCCATGGTTTTGCGAAGTTACCTCACACCGCCCTGTTTCCAGGTTTTTAATCGGATGATTCAAACCCCGATGACCGTGATGCATTTTAAAGGTAGAGATGCCGCTGGCCAAGGCAAGAATCTGATGACCAAGACATATACCAAATAAAGGTTTGTTGGCCTTTAATATATCCTTTACCGTCTCAATGGCATATTCCATGACAGCCGGATCTCCGGGACCATTAGATATGAAATATCCGTTTGGTTTCCATTTCTCCATTTCTGTAAAAGTCGTTTTGGCCGGAAACACTTTGCAATAGCAATCTCTTAAACTGAGTTGTTTGAGAATATTACTTTTAGTGCCCAAATCAAGTACTGCTACTTTATAGGAAGCTTTCTCATTTCCGAAGTAATATGGTGTATTGGTAGAAACCAACGAAGAAAGTTCCAAACCCTCCATGGTAGGTATTTTGTCCAGTGATTTCTTCAGTTTTTTCTCATCCAATTCTTCGGAAGAAATGATACAATTCATGGCACCCTTATCACGAATATGGCGTACCAACTTTCTTGTGTCAAGATTTGATATCCCTACAATTCCATGTTTCTCTAAATATTCCTGAAGAGAATAATCAGAGGTGATGCGGCTATGAATGATGGAAAAGTCATTGACCACCAATCCGGAGATCTTTGGAGTCGATGATTCTTGTTCATTCTGCTTTGTCCCATAGTTACCAATGTGGGCAGTGGTATTAACAATAACCTGCCCATAATAAGAAGGGTCGGTGTAAATTTCCTGATACCCGGACATTCCGGTATTGAAACATATTTCGCCTCCGGCTGTTCCCTTTTTTCCGATTGAAGTGCCGAAGAATGAAGTGCCATCTTCAAGAATAAGTAGTGCTTTTTCCTTTGTGGTATATTTCATTTTTGGTTTTTTTGGAAAGGTTTGGCAAAGTAATAAAGAATAGTCAACTTATGCAAAACAGGCTTCATTACCATTTTATTAATACAAAAAAATAGGGATTGAACCAATGGTCAATCCCTATAGAATTTTATATTTTCACAGAATTACTCCTTTTTTTCTCCGGGTTCATCCTCATCTTTTGCTTCAGAATCTTCTTCCTTGGCCTCCACATTTTCCTCTGCGGCAGAATCTTTGATTTCCTCAGCTTCTTCTTCTACTTTTTCAGCTTCCTGGATTTGATCCGTTTGTTCTGATGCTTCGACTTCAACATTTTCTTTTTGCCCGGTCGCCTTATCTGCTACAGGTTCAGATTTATCAGATTTGCTTTTCGCTGGTGATTTTTCTTTTTCAGCACCCTTAGCTTCCACTTCGACCCCTTCATCGGATTTTTTACCACCTCTGCGACTTCTTCTGGTCTTGGGTTTCTTAGGCCCTGATTCTTCTAAAAGCAACTCGTTATAGTCAACCAATTCAATCATGCACATTTCTGCATTATCACCTACCCGACTTCCCGTTCTAATGATCCTGGTATATCCACCTGGTCTGGTAGCTATTTTTTCTGATACTTCATCAAACAACTCCCTTACTGATTCCTTGTTTTGGAGATAGGAAAATACCACCCGTCTACTATGGGTATCGTCACTTTTCGATTTTGTGATCAATGGCTCCACATATTTTCTCAATTCCTTTGCTTTTGCTACAGTTGTTGATATTCTTTTATGCAATATCAAGGAAGAAGCCATATTTGAAAGCAAGGCTTTTCTATGGGTAGATGTCCTGCCAAGGTGATTAAATCGCTTACCGTGTCTCATGTTCTAATTATCCTCTTCAAGTTTATACTTTGACAAATCCATCCCGAATGTCAGATTTTTTTCAGCAACCAACTGTTCCAATTCGGCCAACGATTTTTTACCAAAATTCCTGAATTTCATCATATCAGAAATTTCCAGCTTAACCAGGTCTCCCAATGTTTTAACATCAGCAGCTTTCAGACAGTTGTAGGCGCGTACTGATAAATCCAGATCACTCAATGGTGTCTTAAGCAATTTCCTCATATGCAGCATTTCTTCATCCACTGTATCGGGTTCTTTCTGATCTGCTGTTTCAAGGATCATTGTTTGATCAGAGAACAACATAAAATGCTGTATGAGAATATTTGCGGCACCTTTAAGTGCATTTTCAGGATGAATTGATCCGTCGGTTTCAATATCCAGGATGAGCTGTTCATAGTCAGTTTTTTGTTCTACCCTGGTATTTTCAACCTTATATTTTACATTTTTAATGGGGGTGAATATGGCATCGATCGGAACATATCCAAATACTTGTTCCGATGGTTTGTTTTCCTCTGCCGGCACATATCCCCGTCCCTTTTCAATCATCAATTCTATTTCAAAATCGGCTTTGTTATCCAGATTACATATTATGAGTTCCGGATTTAATATTTCAAATGAGGAGGTCTGGGCAGAAATATCTTCTGCTCTAAATTGAGTTTTATTTTTGATGGGAATGGTTATCCGGTTTTCTGGATTATCAGCAACCTTTTTGAATCTTACCTGTTTAAGATTCAATACGATTTCAGATACATCTTCAACCACGCCTTCAATTGTAGAAAATTCGTGTAGTACACCAGGAATTTTTATACCCGTGATGGCATAACCTTCCAGTGATGACAGGAGTATTCTCCTCAGTGCATTACCCATTGTAATGCCATAACCAGGTTCTAATGGTTTAAATGTGAATAGTCCGTGAAAATCATCGGCCTTTTCCATTGTCACCTTTTCAGGCATTTGAAATGCTAAAATAGACATATGTATTTAGTCTTTGGTATTGAGATTAATTGATTACTTAGAGTACAATTCAACGATGAGTTGCTCCTGGATATTTTCAGGTATCTCTTCCCGTTGAGGCAAAGAAACGTATTTACCTGCCATTTCCTTACCGTCCCACTCCAACCACGGATAGCGCTTGCTGGTCCGTGAAGATATACTTTCAACAATGGCTTCCAGGGATTTTGATTTTTCACGAACAGCCACGATATCTCCTGTTTTTAATGTGAATGAAGGCACATTGACAATATCACCGTTTACCGTGATATGTTTATGTGATACCAATTGTCTGGCTCCTCTTCTGGTTGGCGCAATCCCTAGTCTATAAACAACATTATCCAATCTGGACTCGAGCAATTGCATTAATATTTCTCCCGTGATCCCTGTCTTTCTTGAAGCCCGATGGAACAAATTCCTGAATTGTCTTTCAAGAATTCCATATGTGAATTTGGCCTTCATTTTTTCGCCCAGCTGAATGGCATATTCCGACTGCTTTCTTCTCCTTCCACGTCCATGTTGTCCTGGAGGATATGCTTTTTTCTGAAGCGCTTTGCTTGGGCCTAATATCGGATCATTAAATCTTCTTGCAACTTTCGACTTTGGTCCTGTGTACCTTGCCATGTTTCAATTTCTATTATACTTTTAAACTCTTCTTCTCTTCGGCGGACGACAACCATTGTGTGGTAATGGGGTCACATCTACTATTGACGTCACCTCAATTCCAACATTCTGGATCGTTCTTATTGCGGATTCCCGTCCTGCTCCTGGTCCTTTAACAAACACTTCTACTTTACGCAAACCAAGATCATAGGCTGTTTTTGCACAATTTTCCGCAGCTGTTTGCGCGGCATAAGGTGTGTTTTTCTTGGAACCTTTAAAACCCATTTTACCAGCCGATGCCCAGGAAATCACCTGTCCAACAGAATTGGTAATTGAAATAATGATATTGTTAAAGGAGGCTCGAATATGTGCCTGCCCGACCGGCTCAACATTTACAACCCTCTTTTTTGCTTTATCCTTTCTCTTTTGTGCCATAATTATTGGATATTACTTCGTGGCTTTCTTTTTGTTAGCAACTGTTTTTCTCTTACCTTTTCTTGTTCTGGAGTTATTCTTGGTGCGCTGACCCCGAACCGGCAAACCCTTTCTATGCCTCAATCCCCGATAACAACCGATATCTAACAAGCGCTTAATGCTCAACTGAATTTCAGATTTTAATACCCCTTCTACCTTTATTTCTTCGCTGATTACACTTCTTATCTTATTAGATTCGTCGTCAGTCCAGTCTTTTACTTTTTTGTCCCTACTTATTCCTGCTTTGTCTAATATCTTCTGAGCGGTACTTTTGCCTATCCCAAAGATATAGGTCAGGCCAATTTCACCTCTTTTATTTTCGGGAATGTCAACACCTGAAATTCTTGCCATAATTATCCTTGTCTTTGTTTGAACCTTGGATTCTTTTTATTAATCACGTATACTTTACCTTTACGGCGAACGATTTTACATTCGCTGCTTCTTTTTTTTACCGATGCCTTAACTTTCATAAGTCATTAATTATTTATATCTGTAAACAATCCGGCCTTTAGTCAAATCATAAGGTGACATTTCTAGTTTTACTTTGTCCCCAGGTAATATTTTGATATAATTCATTCTCATCTTACCCGAAATATGCGCTATTACCTGGTGTCCATTTTCCAATTCCACCCTGAACATCGCATTGGATAGTGCCTCCACGATTGTACCATCTTGCTCAATTGAAGATTGTTTAGCCATATATAATTTTACAGTTTGATTCTGTTATTTTCTAACTGCTTCACAATCTAAGCTACAGCCACTTGAGATCTTCCTTTTATTTTTCCGGACTTCATCATTCCTTCATAGTGGCGCATCAACAAATAACTTTCAATTTGCTGGAGCGTATCCAGGATAACCCCCACAAGGATCAACAACGATGTCCCGCCATAAAATTGGGCAAATCCCTGACTAACACCGGCAATCACAGCAAAAGCAGGCAAAATAGCCACTACTGCGAGAAATACAGATCCCGGCAAAGTAATTTTAGTCAAAATGTTATCTACAAATTCAGAGGTTTGCTTACCTGGCTTAATCCCAGGAATAAATCCTCCATTTCGTTTCATGTCGTCAGCGATCTGATTGGGATTCACGGTAATTGCTGTATAAAAGAATGTGAAAACAATAATCAGAACTGCCAATAAAATATTGTATGCCGGAGAAGTAAACGACGCAAAAGCATAGCCAATTGACGCCAGAAAATCATTTTTATCTGCAAAATACCCAGCCATCATACCTGGTAAAAACATCAATGCCTGGGCAAATATAATAGGCATTACACCAGCAGAATTCACCTTTAGCGGTATGTATTGCCGTTGCCCTCCATATACTTTGTTCCCCACAATCTGTTTAGCGTACTGTACTGGAATTTTCCTGACTGCCTGAGTAAGTGCGACCACCCCCATAACAACGAAGAATAAAGCAATCAATTCAATGATGAATAATAACGCACCACCCATGCCCTTGGAAATCATTTCAGCGCCCAACTGTCCTGGAAATCTTGAAATGATCCCGATCATGATCAACATGGAAATACCATTGCCAATACCTTTGTCAGTGATCCGCTCCCCAAGCCACATGCAGAAAATCGTTCCTGATGTCAGGACGATCATGGCCAAAAAAGTAAATATGGTTTGATCTATGATTACAGCTTCTTTGGCAATTGTTCCTTTTATATAGGCAACTGATTGTGTCAAACAGATAGCAATGGTCAAGATCCTGGTAATTTGATTAATTTTCTTCCTTCCCGACTCGCCTTCCTTCTGCATCTTTTGGAAATAGGGCATGGCCACGGTTAACAATTGGACCACAATGGATGCCGAAATATAGGGCATAATTCCTAACCCGAATATGGAAGCTTTGCTAAAAGCGCCCCCAAGGAACGTATTCAATAAGTCGAAAAAACCGCCTGTTTTAGCGGCCAGCTTTGAGGGATCGATACCCGGTAACACCACATATGAGCCCAACCGGTAAATAACCAGAAAACCGAAGGTACTGAGAATTCTATCTCTCAATTCCTCGATAGACCAAATGTTTTTTAATGTGGTGAGAAACTTTTTCATTTTAAAGTTTGGTTATTGTACCTCCAACTTTTTCAATGGCTTCCGCGGCACTAGATGAAAATGCATGTGCAGAAACATTGATTTTCACTTTTAAATCCTCTTTGCCACGTCCCAAAACTTTAACGCGTTCATTTTTACTAATGATACCGTGTTCAATCAAAAATCCAACATCGATTGTTTCCACCTTCGCCTTCTCTGCAAGTTCTTGTATAACATCAAGATTAACGCCTTTAAATTCAATCCTGAATTTATTGGTGAAACCAAATTTTGGTAATCTCCTCTGCAATGGCATCTGTCCGCCTTCATAACCGGATTTCTGAGAATACCCTGACCTGGATTTGGCTCCTTTATGACCACGGGTTGATGTTCCACCTTTACCGGAACCCTGACCCCTGCCAATTCTTTTTCTTGTTTTTGTTGAACCTGATGCTGGTTCTAAAGTATGTAATTTCATGTTCTATTCACTTACAGATACAAGATGACTGACCTTTTTTATCATACCCAAAACCTGTGGGGTCTTTTCCTTTTCCACAGTCTTGTTTATTTTTCCCAAGCCTAAAGCTTTGATGGTAGCCTTCTGGTCACTTGGCCTTTTTATTAAACTTCTGATTTGAGTGATCTTTATCTTAGCCATTCTTTTTAACCATTAAATACTTTTGTCAACGAGATTCCTCTTGTCTGAGCAATGGTGAAAGCATCTCTCAATTGAGAAAGAGCATTAAAGGTCGCCTTTACCACATTGTGAGGGTTGGAAGATCCTTTTGACTTACCCAAAACATCTTTTACGCCAGCGCTCTCCAATACAGCACGCATTGCACCTCCTGCAATAACTCCAGTTCCCGGAGAAGCCGGTTTCATGAGGACAAGACCGCCGCCGTATTTACCAACTATGTCGTGGGGTAAAGTTCCTTTTTTAATGGGCACCTTCACCAGATTTTTCTTAGCATCGTCTATTCCTTTGGTAATAGCATCTGTCACTTCATTGGCCTTTCCCAGTCCGTAACCAACAACACCATTGCCGTTGCCAACAACCACAATGGCCGAAAAACTAAACCTACGACCACCTTTTACAACTTTGGCAACTCTTTTAATGGCAACAACGCGTTCTTTTAATTCAATTTCGCTGGCCTTTATTGACTTGATATTCCTTTGAGACATATTTTCTAGAATTTAAGTCCTCCTTCTCTGGCACCATCCGCCAAAGCTTTAACCTTACCGTGAAACAAATATCCATTGCGGTCAAATATAACCTCACTAATCCCATTGGCTATTGCTTTTTCAGCGAGCTTCTTCCCAACTTCTTTGGATTTCACCACATTGGTGTTTTCTGCTTTGCCAAATTCTCTTGAACTGGCATAGGCCAAGGTATGACCATTGATATCATCAATCAATTGAGCAACTATTGCGGCATTGCTTTTAAATACTGAAAGACGTGGTCGGTCAGCAGTACCGCTGATCTTCCTTCGAATACTCTGTTTTATCCTTAGCCTTCTTTCGTTCTTACTAGTAGCCATTTCTATATTCTATTTAGCAGCAGTTTTTCCAGCCTTTCTTCTGATATGTTGACCAGTAAATCGAACACCCTTACCCTTGTAAGGTTCAACAGGTCTTAGCGATTTGATTTTTGCCGCCACCTGACCGATCAACTGCTTATCTATCCCTTCCAAAATAATCGTGGGATTCTTACCCTTGGCTGCTTCCGTAGTCACTTTCAATTCTTCTGGAATTTGCATATAAATATGGTGTGAATGGCCCAGGCTAAGATCCAGAATATTTTCCTGATTGGTTGCTTTAAAACCTACACCAAATAATTCCATTTCCTTTTTGAAACCTTGCGTAACTCCTTGCACCATATTAGCGATTAATGCCCGGTATAAACCATGCATTGCTTTATGTCTTTTTTGTTCAGAGGGTCTTTCAACGAGTATATGCCCATCTTCAATTTTGACACTCATATCCGAATCTACTTTTTGAGAGAGTTCTCCTTTGGGTCCTTTAACAGTAACCACATTGTCCTTACTGACATCAATTGTGACTCCATCAACAAGATCTATCGGTTTTTTTCCTACCCTAGACATTTCATATCAATTTTAATATACATAACATAAAACCTCACCACCTATGTGAGCCTGACGGGCTTGTTTATCCGTCATAACTCCTTTAGAAGTAGAAAGAATGGCGATACCCAACCCATTCAGTACCCGAGGCAATTCCTCAGTATTTGTATATTTCCTAAGGCCTGGTTTACTGATCCTTTCCAACTCCAATATGGCGGATTGTTTGGTTTCAGGATTATATTTTAAAGCAATTTTAATTTCACCCTGAGGTCCGGTATTTTCAAATTTAAAATTTTGAATAAATCCCTGTTCATGTAATACCTTGGTCAATTCCTTTTTGATATTTGAAGCAGGAATAGTAACTATTCTGTGATTCGCTTTTATTGCGTTCCTGATTCTAGTAAGAAAGTCTGCGATCGGATCCATTAATTTTTTTAATTTATTTACCGCTTTTGCAAACGGCCTGCAAAGTTAAAAGAATAAATCTAATTATGAAAGAATAAAAAGCTTACCAACTGGCCTTTTTAATACCAGGAATTTTACCATCTCCTGCCATTTCCCTGAATGTAACCCTGGAAATGCCAAATTTGCGCATATACCCTTTGGGTCTACCGGTAAGTTTGCAACGGTTGTGCATTCTTACTTTGGATGAATTTCTCGGAAGTTTATCCAATTCAATCCAGTCCCCATTTTCTTTTAATTCCGCGCGTTTCGCAGCATACTTGGCTACAAGTCTTGCTCTTTTTCTTTCTCTGGCTTTTACCGATTCCTTTGCCATATATATTAATTTTTACTATTTGCAAATGGGAGTCCGAAAGCTTTCAATAATTCATAACTTTCTTCGTCAGTGTTGGCAGTGGTAACAAAGGTGATATTCATACCAGAAATCCTATTCACTTTATCAATACTGATCTCTGGAAAAATGATTTGTTCTTTCACACCAAGTGTATAATTACCACGTCCATCAAAACCCTTATCGCCAATTCCTCTGAAGTCCCGCACACGAGGTAAGGCCACGCTCATTAACCGGTCCATGAATTCATACATCATATCACCGCGTAAAGTGACACGAGCTCCAATAGGCATCCCCTCTCTCAATTTAAAATTTGATATGGATTTCTTAGCTATGGTCTGTACTGCCCTTTGACCGGTGATCATCGTTAATTCTTCAACTCCAGCATCGATTTGCTTTTTATCGGCCACTCCTGCTCCAATACCCTTGTTAACAGATATTTTCAGAAGTTTGGGTACCTGCATTACAGATTTATATTGGAATTTTTCTTTCAACGCCGGTACTATTTCCTTATAGTACTTTTCCTTTAATCTTGGATTAGCCATTTTTTATAATTTCTCCAGTTTTCTTAGAATACCTTTGAATTTTTCCTTCGGTGTCCCGCTTTCTTCCTACTCGTGTAGGATCTCCTTTGGAAGGATCTACCACCATTAAATTACTGATATGAATAGGGGCTTCCGTTTTTGTTATTCCACCATTCGGATTGTTTGCCGAAGGCTTTACATGTTTCGTGATCAGATTAGCCCCTTCAACGATCGCTCTATCCTTGTCGCGATGCACTTCCAGAACCTTTCCCTTTTTGCCCTTGTTATTGCCGGCAATGATCACCACTGTATCTCCTCTTCGGAGGTGGAATTTATGAGTCTTCTTGTTATTATTTGCCATCTTATAAAACTTCTGGGGCTAATGACACAATCTTCATGAACTGTTTCTCTCTCAATTCCCTTGCTACAGGGCCAAAAATTCTGGTACCTCGAGGTTCATCAGTCGCTGTTAAAAGGACCACAGCATTGTCTTCGAACCTTATATAAGATCCGTCTTTACGGCGTATTTCCTTTTTGGTTCTTACAACGACCGCTTTTGAAACGGTTCCTTTTTTCAAAGAGCTGGATGATATTGCGGATTTTACCGTTACCACTATCTTATCGCCAATGGTGGCATAACGTTTTCCCGTACCTCCCAACACTCTAATACATAAAACCTCTTTAGCGCCACTATTGTCTGCCACATTAAGGCGCGATTCCTGCTGAATCATCTTATTTCGCTTTTTCTATGATTTCAACTAATCTCCAACGTTTACTCTTGCTCAACGGCCTGGTTTCCATGATGCGTACCGTATCACCAACGCCACTTTCATTCTTCTCATCATGGGCCATAAATTTTTTTGTTTTGCCAATGAATTTACCGTATATCGGATGTTTTACCTTTCTGCGAGCAATTACTGTAATCGATTTATTCATACTGCTGCTCACAACGATCCCCACCCTTTCTTTTCTAAGATTTCTGGTCTCCATATTAATTATTTAATTACAGCCTGTTTTTGTTTGAGCAAAGTCAGAACTCTTGCTATTGTTCTTCGGGTTTCCCTGATCTTCATCGGGTTTTCAATTGGAGAAATAGTATGGGCAAACCTTTGTTTTTGCAATATTTCTCTTTCAGATAACAATCTTTGCTTCAACTCTTCCAGAGATAAGGAATTTAATTCTGTGCTTTTCATTTTATTCTGCGTAATCTCTTCTAACCACAAATTGTGTTTTTATTGGAAGCTTTTGAGCAGCCAATCGCAGTGATTCTTCAGCAAGTTGCTTACTAATCCCCCCGGATTCAAACATAATTGTCCCGGGTTTCACTGGAGCCACCCAATATTCCGGAGCGCCTTTTCCTTTACCCATCCTTACTTCGGCCGGCTTCTTGGTAATAGGTTTATCCGGAAATATTCTGATCCAAACCTGGCCTTCCCTTTTCATAGCCCTGGTAACAGCAATACGGGCTGCCTCAATCTGTCGACTAGTAATTAACCCAGGTTCCAGAGCCTTCAAGCCAAATGAACCAAAAGCTATAGTATGACCTCTTTGGGCTATTCCTTTAACCCTTCCTTTTTGTTTCTTTCTAAATTTAGTTCTTTTAGGCTGTAACATTATCTTGAAATTTTGTTACCGGAATTATCTTCTTTTTCTCTTCGGAACATCTCCACGTTTTCTGCCCCCCGGTGCATTTCCACCACCGCCAGGTGTACTCACATGACCTGTTCCAATATTGGGAGACAGGTCTCTTTTACCATAAATCTCACCTTTGAAAATCCATACCTTGATTCCTATTTTGCCGTATACCGTGTTGGCTTCCGAAATGGCATAATCGATATCAGCTCTCAGGGTATGTAGCGGAATTCTGCCTTCTTTATATTGCTCTGTTCTTGCCATTTCAGCACCACCCAGACGACCAGAAACTTTTATTTTTATACCTTGTGCGCCCACGCGCATTGCAGAAGCAATCGCTTGTTTCATAGCTCTACGATAAGATATTCTAGCTTGTAATTGCTGGGCAATCGATTCTCCAACCAATTTGGAATCTAATTCTGGTCTTTTAATTTCAAAAATATTTATCTGAACGTCTTTACCTGTTATTTTCTTGAGCTCTTCCTTAATTTTGTCAACTTCAGCTCCACCCTTGCCAATCACAACCCCTGGTCTTGCGGTATGTATGGTCAAGGTTATCCTTTTCAATGTTCTTTCGATCACTACTTTCGAAATACCGCCTTTTGGAATACGGGCATCGACATACTTTCTTATTTTATGATCTTCAATAAGTTTTTCGTCAAAATTAGTGCCTCCATACCAATTGGAGTCCCAACCTTTAACGATACCTAATCTGAATCCGGTAGGATTTACTTTTTGTCCCATATTAAATTATTGAGCATCTTTTGTTTCACTTTCTGGTGTTTCAAGCTGAGCCGCATTAAGGCTGTCAACCACTATGGTTACATGGTTTGAGCGCTTCCTAATCCTGTGTGCTCTTCCCTGAGGCGCCGGACGATATCGTTTCAACATCTTACCACCATCTACAGTAATGGCTTTGATGAACAAATCGGCATCTTCTAACCTGACATCCTCATTTTTTATCTGCCAATTTGATATGGCCGATAAAAGAAGCTTTTCAAGTTTGGCAGCACCTTCCTTGGATTCGTACTTCAACAGACTCAATGCTTTATTCACCATTTGACCCCGTATTATATTTGCAACCATACGCATTTTTCTCGGGGAAGTCGGTATGTTTCTTAATCTTGCTACAGCTTCCATCACGCTTATTTTTTACCTTTATCCTTTTTGGATATATGTCCTCTAAAGTTTCTCGTTGGCGCAAATTCACCCAATTTATGTCCTACCATGTTTTCAGTGACATATACTGGAATAAACTTGTTTCCGTTATGCACAGCAAAGGTATGACCTACAAAATCCGGCGAAATCATAGACCTTCTAGACCAGGTTTTAATCACTGATTTTTTTCCTGAATCAGTCATAACCTGAACCTTATTTTCCAGCCTGTAATCAATATATGGCCCCTTTTTTAATGATCGTCCCATTAAATTTATCGCTTACCAATGATTAATCTATTTGAATATTTTTTAGGATGCCTCGTCTTTTTACCCTTGGCATATAATCCTTTCCTTGATCTTGGATGACCCCCGGATGCCTTACCTTCGCCACCACCCATGGGATGATCAACAGGATTCATGGCAACGCCTCTTGTACGCGGTCTTTTTCCCAGCCATCTATTTCGCCCTGCCTTTCCAAGCGTCACATTCATATGATCACTATTCCCAACTGACCCTACAGTGGCGTAACAGCTAACTAATACCATTCTCATCTCTCCAGACGGCAACTTTATGGTAGCATATTTACCTTCTCTTGCTAAAAGCTGCGCATAGGAACCGGCACTCCTGGCCATTGCTGCACCGGATCCGGGTTGTAATTCAATATTATGTATGATGGTACCTAATGGAATATTCGCGAGTGGAAGGCAATTTCCAAGGTCTGGTGCAACATTTTCTCCGGAAAAAATTTCCTGGCCAATTTTGAGGCCCTCCGGAGCAATGATATATTTCTTTTCGCCATCCTTATAATACAATAGCGCAATTCTGGAGGTTCTGTTTGGATCGTATTCTATCGATTTAACTACAGCGGGGATATCGTGTTTACTCCTTTTAAAATCAATTTCCCTGAAACGTTTCTTATGACCTCCACCAATATACCGCATGGTCATTTTACCGCGATTATTCCTCCCCCCACTTTTTCGAATTGGTTTCAACAGGGATTTTTCAGGAGATGCAGCAGTAATCTCATTAAATTCAGGAGCCGTTCTATATCGTTGTCCTGGGGTAATCGGTCTAAGTTTTCTTATTGCCATTGTTCAATTTCCTTTATATGTTACCATAGAAATCAATGACTTCACCTTCTGCTACCGTAACTATGGCTTTTTTATAAGAAGGTTTCCTGCCAGAAATCACTCTTGCCTTGGTATAACGGCTTTTATACTTGCCTAGATATTTCATTGTTGACACTTTTTCAACCGTGACACCATACATTTTTTCTACAGCATTCTTGATCTGTATTTTATTGGCATCTTTATCGACCACGAAGCCATATTTGCCTTTTTCGTTAAGTTCTGTAACTTTTTCTGTTACTAAAGGTCTTTTTAATACTGTCATGATCCTTTTAATTCAAAATCTTTTCAATTTTTTCAATTGTACCCTCACATAAAACCAATTTGTCACTATTAACCAAATCGTAGGTATTGATGCTTTCGGCTAACGCCACTTTGGCATTTTTTAAGTTCCGGCTTGAGAGTACTATATTGTTATTCATGTCTGACATCACCAATAAAATCTTTTTATCATTGAATGATAAATTCTTTAGAATGTCTTGAAATGATTTGGTTTTAGGCGCTTCAAGGTTAAAATTTTCAATGACAGTAATGTCATTGCTTTGGGCTTTGTAGGAAAGTGCAGATTTCCTTGCCAATGCTTTTACTTTCTTATTGAGTTTAAACCCATAATCTCTTGGTCTTGGACCAAAAACCCGTCCTCCTCCTTTTAATAAAGGCGATTTTAAACTACCCATTCTGGCAGTACCGGTGCCTTTCTGGCGTTTTACTTTCCTGGTTGAAGCAGTTATTTCAGCACGTTCTTTAGATTTATGAGTTCCTTGTCTTTGGTTAGCAAGAAATTGTTTTACATCCAAATAAATGGCATGATCATTCGGCTCTATTTTAAATACCGCTTCATTCAATTTTACCTTTCTGCCAGTATCTTTTCCCTGAATATCTAATACCGATATATTCATCGTCTTATTTTTCTAGTATGATATAAGAATTTTTGGAGCCGGGCACTGAACCACTTATTAAAATAAGATTCTTCTCCGGTACTATTTTCATGATCTGAAGATTGAGGACTTTTACTCTATTTCCACCCATACGTCCAGCCATCCTTAATCCTTTAAATACCCTTGACGGATATGAACAAGCGCCAATAGAACCAGGAGCTCTCAACCTATTATGCTGACCATGTGTACTTTCACCAACGCCACCAAAATTGTGACGTCTCACAACACCCTGAAAACCTTTTCCTTTTGAGGTGCCAATCGCATCCAGAAATTCGCCTTCCTTAAACACTTCTCCCACATTGATTACCTTACCCACTTTTACGTCTCCTTCGAATTCAATTCTGAACGCTCTGAATTCAACTACCTTTTTCTTTGGTGTGGTATTGGCCTTTGCAAAATGCCCTTGAAGTGCTTTAGGGGTATTTTTTGGTTTGCGTTCGTCAAAAGCAAGCTGTACCGCTTTATAACCGTCTGTTTGCTCGTTTCGTACTTGTGTTATTACACAAGGACCGGCTTCTATCAACGTGCATGCGACATTTTGTCCATTGGCACTATAGATGCTAGTCATTCCGATTTTTTTTCCAATTATCCCAGACATTTCTCTATATAACAATAATTATTTATCGCTTTTTCTTTACTCTTTCGTTAAAGGACTGCAAAGGTAGCAAAATTACGATATTAACCAAAGTGGCCCTTTATTTTTACTTTTTCTGTGAGATAAAAAAAGAACCAATAAATGGTTATTGGTTCTTTCCTGAAATATTGAAAGTTTTTATACTTTAATTTCCACATCTACACCACTGGGCAATTCAAGTTTCATCAACGCATCCACTGTTTTCGTACTGTTTGAATAGATGTCTACCAATCGCTTGTAGGTAAATAATTGAAATTGCTCCCTTGATTTTTTATTAACGTGTGGCGATCGCAACACGGTAAAAAACTCTTTCTTTGTTGGTAATGGGATTGGCCCACTCACAACTGCTCCCGTTGTTTTCACGGCACGAACAATCTTCTCCGATGATTTATCTACCAGATTGTAATCGTACGATTTTAATTTAATTCTAATTTTTTGGGTCATAACTTTATGTTTAACCGAGTTTTAATCGCCTTGTGATTTTTTGATGATTTCTGCCTGCAGATTATTGGGAACCGGATCATAATGTGAAAACGTTAAAGTGGCAGAAGCTCTGCCTGAAGTAATTGTCCTAAGATCCGTCACATATCCAAATAATTCTGAAAGCGGAACATCAGACTTAATGATCTGACCTCCTCCCTTACTATCCATTCCTTTCATGATTCCACGCCTACGATTCAAATCCCCGGTAACAGGACCTGTGAATTCATCAGGTGTGACCACTTCTACTGCCATAATTGGTTCCAGTATAATAGGACTGGCTTTTTTAGTTGCTTGCTTAAAACCCAACCGGGCAGCTAATTCAAATGATAGAGAATCAGAATCGACATCATGAAATGAACCATGAAACAATCTTACCTTTAAGCTCTGAATTGGATAACCGGCCAAAGGTCCATTTTTCATGGCTTCCTGAAAGCCTTTTTGAATAGCTGGTATAAACTCTCTAGGGATAACACCACCTACAATATTATTTACAAATTCCAATCCCTCTTTACCATCTTCACGTGGTCCTAATTCAAATACGATATCTGCAAATTTCCCACGCCCACCAGTTTGTTTCTTATATACTTCCTTGTGTTCAACGGATGCGGTTACCGCTTCCTTATAAGCTACTTGCGGTGCACCCTGGCTCACTTCAACATTAAACTCTCGCCTCATCCGATCGATGATTATCTCAAGGTGCAACTCTCCCATTCCCTTCAAGACAGTCTGCCCGGTTTCCTGATCGGTTTGCACACTCAACGTAGGGTCTTCTTCCACCAATTTCGAAATGGCCATGCTCAATTTATCGACATCTGCCTGTTTCTTGGCCTCAATCGCGTAGCCAATAACTGGTTCCGGAAATGACATTGATTCCAACACAATTTTGTGCTTCTCATCAACGAGGGTATCACCAGTCTTAATATCCTTAAATCCCACACCGGCAGCGATATCCCCGGCTTCCACGACATTGATCGGGTTTTGTTTGTTTGAATGCATTTGCATTAAACGAGATATACGTTCCTTTTTTTCAGTACGCATATTGTAGATATAAGAACCTGACTCAAGGGCACCAGAATATACCCGGAAAAATGCAAGTCGACCAACAAATGGGTCTGTTGCGATCTTGAATGCCAATGCAGCAAATGGTTCTTCAGTTTCCGGTTTTCTTATTTCTTCTTTTTCAGTATAGGGATTAAGTCCCGTCACTGGCGGAAGATCATATGGCGACGGCAAATATGCACATACCGCATCCAGCAATGACTGAACTCCTTTATTTTTAAATGCAGATCCGCAAAGTACCGGAGAAAAAGAAAGATCGATTACTGCTTTCCGAATTGCCGCCATCATTTCCTCTTTCGTGATTGAATCCGGATCATCAAAGAATTTCTCCAATAAGGCCTCATCATATTCAGCTACACTTTCCACAAGCTTTTGTCTCCATTCATTCACAGTTTCTTTGAGATCATCCGGAATTGGTACTTTTTCATATGTCATTCCCTTGTCTTCCTCATTCCAGATTATCGCTTCATTGGTGATTAGGTCAACAACACCGATAAAATTATCCTCAGCTCCAATCGGTACTTGAAGTGGCACCGGATTCGCCTTTAACTTGGATTTTATCTCAGAAACAACGTTTAAAAAGTCCGCACCAGCACGATCCATTTTATTTACAAAACAAATGCGGGGTACTTTATATCTTGTGGCTTGTCTCCAAACAGTTTCGGATTGTGGTTCAACCCCCGATACGGCACAAAATAAGGCCACTGCTCCATCCAACACCCTGAGAGACCGTTCTACTTCAACTGTAAAATCGACGTGTCCCGGAGTATCAATAATATTAACGCGAAAGTCCTTGGTATCAGGCAATACCTGACCTTGATGTGTAGGGTACTTCCAAAAAGTAGTTGTGGCAGCAGAAGTGATGGTAATTCCCCGTTCTTGTTCCTGCTCCATCCAATCCATCACCGCACCACCTTCATGAACTTCTCCTAACTTATGGGTCAACCCGGTATAGTAGAGAATTCTTTCGGTAGTTGTTGTTTTTCCGGCATCGATGTGCGCCATGATGCCTATATTCCTTAAATATTTAAGATCCTTTTTAGCCATTACTTAATTAAAACCTGAAATGTGAGAATGCTTTATTTGCCTCTGCCATTCTGTGGGTATCATCTTTTTTCTTTACTGCAGCACCTTCCCCTTTGGCGGCCGCCATGATTTCATTGGCAAGACGTTGAACCATTGTTTTTTCTCCCCTCAATCTCGCATATTTAATTAACCACTTTATTGCGAGTGTCATTTTTCTTTCAGGACGAACCTCCATTGGTACCTGGAAAGTTGCTCCGCCAACTCTTCTGCTCTTTACCTCCACAACGGGCATAACATTGTTAAGCGCATTTTTCCAAACCTCCAAACCATTTTCACCAGTTTTTTCCTGAACCAAACCAACTGCATTATAAAATACATTGAAAGCCAGATTTTTTTTGCCCCTGACCATAAGGTAATTCACGAACCGAGTCACCATTGTATCACCGAATTTGGGGTCAGGTAAAATATATCGCTTTTTAGGTTTTGCCTTTCTCATTTTCTTAACTTAATAGATTTGTTATTTTGCTTTTGGTCTTTTAGCACCATACTTAGATCTAGCCTGTAATCTGCCATCTACACCTGCAGTGTCCAATGCCCCACGGATGATATGATACCTAACACCAGGTAAATCCTTCACCCTGCCACCTCTGATCAGTACGATAGAGTGCTCCTGTAAATTGTGGCCTTCTCCCATAATATAGGCATTGACTTCTTTCCCATTGGTCAAACGCACCCGGGCCACCTTCCGCATAGCTGAATTCGGCTTTTTGGGTGTAGTGGTATACACCCTGGTACACACCCCTCTTCTTTGGGGACACGAATCCAACGCAGGTGATTTTGATTTGCCGGTAAGTTTGGTTCTACCTTTTCTTACTAACTGCTGAATAGTAGGCATATACTTATTCTGTTAATGTTTACCTCGAAATTTTAGGACTGCAAAGGTAGGCAAATAAGTCAACTAAGCAAATCCAAAAATTGAAATTTTACTTAAAAACTATGCTTCTCCGACAGTGCCTCCAAAATTGATAGGAAACCTTGGTGCCTCTTCAGTTTTCTTGATGGCACCAAAGATTTCTTCATATTTTTCTATGTTTTCTTTAAGCGCATATAACAGCCGCTTGGCATGTTCCGGAGTAATGACGATCCTTGATTTCACCTTAGCTTTCGGCACACCCGGCATCAAACGTATAAAATCAATTACAAATTCACTATTTGAATGTGCAATCATTGCAAGGTTTGAATAAACACCCTCTGCAATATCCTCTGAAAGTTCAATATTGATTTGATTTGGATTTTTCGGATTTTTTTTATCTCCTTCCATGATCTATTCTTGGTTCGTCTCCTCTTCAACCTTATTGAATTCCTTCTTGGATGCTACCAATGCATCATACTCTTCTTGAGATGCGACAATAAGTCTTTCATACTCTCTCATTCCAGTACCCGCAGGGATCAAATGGCCCACAATCACGTTCTCCTTCAAACCAATCAATTTATCTGTCTTGCCTCGAATTGATGCCTCACTGAGAACTTTGGTGGTCTCCTGAAATGAAGCTGCTGAAATGAAACTTTCAGTTCCAAGAGATGCCTGTGTAATACCTTGCAACGTAGGCTGGGAAACAGCCGGTTGAGCATCTCTAACTTCTACGGGTTTTAAATCGCGTCGTTTAAGGCTGGAATTTTCATCACGCAGTCTTCTACTTGTAATGATTTGTCCAGCCTTCAAGGTTTCAGAATCTTTAGGATCGACGACCACTTTTTTGTCAAGTATGGTATCGTTTTCTTCCCGGAAATTCCATTTATCTACAACCTGTCCAGGCAAAAAGCTTGTATCACCAGCATCGATAATCTCAACTTTCTGCATCATTTGACGAACAATCGTTTCAATGTGTTTGTCATTGATCTTAACACCCTGAAGCCGGTAAACTTCCTGTATTTCATTGACCAAATATTCCTGTACAGCCGTTGGGCCTTTGATGGACAAAATATCTGCAGGAGTTATAGCTCCATCTGATAAAGCCATGCCGGCCCTGATAAAATCATTATCCTGGACCAGAATATGCTTTGTCAGCGGTACCAAATAGCGTTTTCTAACGCCATCTTTAGATTCAATAAATATTTCACGATTACCACGCTTGATACCTCCGTAGCTTACTACACCATCAATTTCACTTACAACGGCTGGGTTTGATGGATTCCTAGCTTCAAACAATTCCGTTACCCTCGGCAAACCTCCGGTAATGTCACGGGATTTGCCCATGGTCCTTGGAATTTTGGCAATCACATGTCCGGCCTTAACATTTTCTCCATTCCCGACTGCCAGGTGAGCACCAACAGGAATATTATAAGAAAGCACATCATTCTTGGTATTAATCAAGATTGCAGGATTCTTAGTCTTATCTTTTGATTCAATAATGACTTTTTCTCTATGGCCTGTTTGTTCATCTGAAATTTCCCGGTAAGTGATGCTTTCTTCTATCGCTTCATATTCTATTTTACCATCTGATTCCGTAAGAATGACCGCATTGTATGGATCCCAGAAACACATTTCAAATTCTTTCTCCACGGTATCCCCATCTTTCACTTTTAGGAAAGAACCATAAGGCACATGATTGCTGATCAATACTTTTTTGGTCTTCGGCTCAACAATTTTTATCTCACCCGAACGTCCCATTACCACTTCTACTTTTTCCCCTTCGCTATTGGTCGTAGTGATTGACCTGATGTCCTCAAATTCAACAATTCCATTGAACTTAGCCTTTATTTTTGCTTCTACGGCGATATTGGAAGCCGTACCACCAACGTGGAAAGTACGCAGTGTCAATTGCGTTCCTGGTTCTCCAATCGACTGTGCGGCGATAACGCCAACGGCTTCTCCTTTTTGTACCATTCTTCCGGTTGCCAGGTTCCGTCCATAACATCTGGAACAAACTCCTTGTTTGGTTTCACAGGTAAGCACAGATCTGATTTCGACCTCCTCGATACTCGTGGTCTCGATTATTTTGGCAATATCTTCTGTGATTTCGGTATTTGCCGCTACAATCAATTCATCATTGATTGGATCAAAAATATCATGAACAGTAACTCTACCTAAAATTCTTTCAGACAATGGTTCTACAATATCTTCATTATCCTTAAGTGAGGTCACAACAATACCGCGCAAGGTGCCGCAATCTTCTTCATTAACAACTACATCCTGTGCAACATCAACCAATCTTCTGGTCAGGTATCCTGCATCAGCCGTTTTCAGTGCTGTGTCAGCCAAACCTTTCCTGGCTCCATGAGTGGATATAAAGTATTCAATAACGTCTAAACCTTCCTTGAAATTCGAAAGAATTGGGTTTTCAATGATCTCACCTACAGAACCCAACAAATTTTTCTG
Source organism: uncultured Cytophagales bacterium (assembly GCA_963711495.1). GTDB lineage: Bacteria > Bacteroidota > Bacteroidia > Cytophagales > Cyclobacteriaceae > CAVQEK01. The sequence goes on along the minus strand of CAVQEK010000013.1, from coordinate 737,352 downwards.
GGGCTTTGCCATCAAACCTCGCATCCCACCCAATTGTCGAATTTGCTCTCTTGACCCTCGGGCACCAGAGTGCATCATCATGTAAATGGAATTGAAACCACCTTTATCTTCTTCCAACTGTTTCATCAACGTGCTGGTGATTTGGGAATTCACCCTGGTCCAAATGTCAATTACCTGGTTATATCGTTCATTGTCTGTGATCAGACCCATCAGATAGTTATTCCAGACTTCATCGACCTCACTTTTGGCTTCGTCAATAAGATCATTTTTCGTTTCAGGAATCAAAATATCATTCAGTCCAATAGAAAGACCTCCTTTGTAGGATTCCTGGAAACCAAGGTTTTTAATGTCGTCAAGGAATTGCGCCGCTCTGGCCATACCGGATATCTTAAACACATCAGAAATGATCCGTTGTAGTTTCTTCTTAGAAAGCAATTCATTGACAAATCCAACCTCTTCGGGGACCAACTGATTAAAAATCACACGGCCGGCTACTGTTTCAACAATTCGTGGTTCCAGTTCGCCTTTTTCATTCCTGACTTTCGTCTTAATTTTAATGAAGGTGTGTTTGGAAATTTTACGTTCATTTACTGCTATAATTACCTCTTCAGATGAATAGAAAGTCATCCCTTCGCCTGGCATTGGATTGCTTTTTGTGCCCTTTCTGCCTTTGGTGACATAATACAGTCCAAGCACCATATCCTGTGAAGGCACGGCAATTGGCGCACCATTGGCTGGATTCAAAATATTATGTGAGGATAGCATCAGGATAGATGCTTCCAAAATAGCCTCTTGTCCCAGGGGAACATGTACTGCCATTTGGTCACCATCAAAATCGGCATTGAATGCTGTACATGTCAATGGATGCAACTGAATGGCCTTTCCTTCGATGAGTTTAGGCTGAAATGCCTGAATACCCAACCTGTGCAACGTAGGAGCCCGATTGAGTAAAACGGGATGTCCTTTCAACACATTTTCCAGAATATCCCAAACTACAGGATCCTTTCGATCTACAATTTTCTTAGCGGATTTAACTGTTTTGACAATCCCTCGTTCGATCAGTTTTCTTATGATAAAGGGTTTGAATAACTCAGCCGCCATGCTCTTGGGCAGACCACATTCATGCATCTGAAGTTCAGGGCCGACAACAATAACCGACCTGCCAGAGTAATCCACCCTTTTTCCTAAAAGATTCTGACGGAACCTGCCTTGCTTCCCTTTGAGCATATCACTTAAGGATTTTAAAGCCCGGTTGCCATCAGACCTAACCGCATTCACTTTTCTTGAATTATCAAACAAAGAATCCACGGCTTCCTGCAACATTCTCTTTTCATTTCTGAGAATGACTTCAGGCGCCTTAATGTCAATCAATCTTTTTAGTCTGTTATTCCTAATAATTACCCGGCGATAGAGATCATTAAGGTCAGAAGTGGCAAATCGGCCACCATCCAACGGAACTAATGGTCTCAATTCAGGTGGAATTACAGGGACCATTTTTATGATCATCCATTCAGGTCTGTTTTCAATTCTTGTTCGCGCTTCCCTAAAAGCTTCGACGACTCTCAATCTTTTAAGAGCCTCAGCTTTTCTTTGTTGTGAAGTATCTGTTGCCGCCTGATGTCTTAACTCATAAGACTGGTCATCAAGATCGATTCTTGCCAATAACATTTCAAGTGCCTCGGCACCCATTTTGGCAATAAATTTTTGAGGATCGTCATCGTCCAACTGTTGATTCTCTCTTGGTAATTTATCGAGAATATCCAAGTATTCATCTTCGGTCAGAAAATCCATCTTGCTGATACCATCCTCTTCTTTCACACCCGCCTGAATAACCACATATCGTTCATAATAAATAATCTGATCGAGTTTTTTGGTTGGTAAACCAAGAAGATAACCAATTTTATTGGGCAATGACCTGAAATACCAGATATGTGCTACCGGCACCACGAGTTCAATGTGGCCCATTCTTTCCCTTCGAACTTTTTTCTCGGTAACTTCCACACCACAACGGTCGCAGATAATCCCCTTATATCGAATTCTCTTATATTTACCACAATGACATTCCCAATCTTTCACCGGACCGAAAATACGTTCACAAAATAGCCCCCCCATTTCTGGCTTGTACGTTCGGTAATTTATGGTTTCAGGTTGAGTGACCTCTCCATGCGAACTTTCTAGAATTGATTCGGGAGAAGCCAAACTTATAGTGACATTGGTAAAATCACTTTTTAACTTTTTATTTTTTCTGAATGCCATAATAACGAATTATAATTTTTAACCTTTAACAGGTTTATTAATCTAATGTAATTTCTAAAGCCAGTCCCCTCAATTCATGGACAAGCACGTTGAAAGATTCCGGAATATTCGGTTTTGCCATGTTCTCACCCTTGACAATAGCCTCATATGCCTTAGCCCTGCCGATAACATCATCCGATTTCACGGTTAATATTTCCTGCAAGACATGAGATGCGCCAAATGCTTCCAATGCCCAAACCTCCATTTCACCGAATCGTTGTCCACCAAATTGGGCTTTACCACCCAATGGTTGCTGGGTAATGAGTGAATATGGCCCAATGGACCTGGCATGCATTTTATCATCCACAAGGTGACCCAGTTTTAGCATATAAATGATGCCTACTGTTACTTGTTGATCAAATCGGTCACCAGTAAGTCCGTCGTATAAATATGTACGGCCAAATTCAGGCAGTCCGGCCTTTTTCAATTCAGCAGAAACATCTTCCATGGAAGCTCCATCGAATATTGGCGTGGCATATTTCTTACCCAAAATCTCACCGGCCCAGGCCAATACTGTTTCATAAATCTGACCAAGGTTCATACGCGATGGCACCCCTAATGGATTTAAAACAATATCAACAGGTGTTCCATCTTCGAGAAATGGCATATCTTCCTGGCGAACAATTTTAGCAACAACACCTTTATTACCGTGTCTACCAGCCATTTTGTCGCCAACTTTAAGTTTGCGCTTTTTGGCTACATATACCTTTGCCAATTGTACGATGCCAGCGGGAAGTTCATCGCCCACTTCAAGTGTAAATCGTTCTCTCTTAAACTTTGCTGAGATCTCATTTCGCTTGCGGTTATATTTTTTCACCAATTCAACCACCAGCTTATTAATTTTTTGATCATTAACCCAATCATCCAAAATCAGGTCGCCTACCAAATTCACTTCTTCGGGAACATTATAGTTGCTTTCGTCACGATAAATATTCTTATCCGGAAAGAGCTTGTCTTCAATAGCTTTCTTATTGAATTTCACACCTTTGCTGAGTATTTCATCACCAAATTTATGTTTGATCCCAAGTGAATTCTTTCCTTCAAGCAATTGTGTTAGCTTATCTATCATTTGCACCTTCAGTGCCGTGAGGTCCTGGCTATATTTTGCCTTTAAGATTTCGACGTCCTTCTTGGCTTTAGCTCGTAAATCTTTGTCTTTCTTTGGCCTGGAGAATAATTTGGTTTCAATGACCACTCCTTCCAGTGATGGGGGTGCCTTAAGTGAAGCATCTTTCACATCACCCGCTTTATCTCCAAATATAGCCCTTAAAAGTTTCTCTTCCGGAGTTGGATCTGTTTCTCCCTTTGGTGTGATTTTGCCTACCAGAATATCGCCTTCGTTGACTTCAGCGCCGATCCGTATGATGCCATTTTCATCAAGATTCCGTACAGCCTCTTCACTAACATTTGGGATTTCCGATGTCAGTTCTTCTTCACCTCTTTTGGTATCGCGTACTTCCAGTTCAAATTCTTCAACATGAATGGAGGTGAAAGTATCGTTTCGTACAACACTTTCTGATATAACAATGGCATCTTCAAAATTGTATCCTTGCCAGGGCATAAATGCAACCTTTAAATTCCTACCTAGCGCCAGTTCACCTCCCTGAGTCGCATAGCCTTCACACAATACATCACCCTTGGTCACACGCTGTCCTTTGGAAACAATAGGTTTCAGGTTAATACAGGTATCCTGATTGGTCCTTCGGAATTTTGTTAAGTAGTATGTCTTGATATCTTCATCAAATCCAACCAGCTGTTCTTCTGGCGTAAGATCATATTTTACAACGATTTTGTTTGCATCAACAAAATCAATAACACCATCATTTTCTGCCAGATAAAGTGAACGGCTATCACGGGCAACCCGGCCCTCCAGGCCAGTGCCTACAATTGGCGCTTCGGGCCTTACCAAAGGCACAGCCTGACGCTGCATGTTAGATCCCATCAATGCACGGTTGGCATCATCGTGTTCCAAAAATGGGATCAATGAAGCCGCTACTGAAACAATCTGGTTTGGCGCAATGTCCATATACGAAACATCATTCCGGTCAACTAAAGGAAAGTCTCCTTCAAATCTCGATTTTACTTTATCATTGATAAATGCCCCATGATCAGTTAATGGTGCGTTGGCCTGCGCAATATAATGTGTATCTTCTTCTTCTGCCGTAAGATAAATCACTTCACCATCCATGGCCACCTTCCCCGTAGATGCTTTCCTATATGGAGTTTCTATGAAACCCATGCCATTTACTTTCGCATGAACACAAAGTGACGAGATCAATCCAATATTGGGTCCTTCCGGTGTTTCAATGGTACACAGCCGGCCATAATGGGTGTAGTGCACGTCACGTACTTCAAATCCCGCTCTTTCTCTGGAAAGACCTCCTGGTCCAAGTGCAGACATTCTACGCTTGTGAGTGATTTCAGCCAATGGATTGGTTTGATCCATAAATTGAGAAAGCTGATTGGTTCCGAAAAATGAATTGATAACGGAAGATAACGTTCTGGCATTGATGAGGTCAACCGGTTTAAAATCTTCATTATCGCGAACATTCATCCTTTCTTTGATGGTTCTTGCCATCCTGGCCAGACCAACCCCAAATTGCGCATACAACTGCTCTCCAACTGTACGCACTCTCCGGTTACTCAGGTGATCGATATCATCGACCAATGCTTTGGAATTAATCAAACCAATAAGATATTTCACGATGTGGATGATGTCATCCTTGGTCAAAACCTTTACTTCCGCGTCGATTTCGAGCCCCAGTTTTTTATTGATCCGATATCGGCCTACTTCTCCAAGATCATACCGTTTGTCACTGAAGAAAAGGCTTTGAATAATATCCCGGGCGGTTTGTTCATCAGGCGCTTCAGAGTTTCTCAATTGACGGTAAATCTGCTCAACAGCTTCCTTTTCCGAGTTTGAGTTGTCTTTTTGAAGTGTATTGTAAATGATTTGGTAATCATTGATGTTAATGTCCTCGCGATGAACAATAATTGACTTTGTCCCAGATTCCATGATGGTATCAATATCCTCTTCTCCAATCACGGAATCTCGTTCCAACAGCACTTCATTTCTATCGATAGAAACCACTTCTCCAGTATCTTCATCCACAAAATCTTCAGTCCAAGTCCTCAAAACCCGGGCAGCCAATTTTCTGCCTACCACTTTTTTTAGTTTTGACGCCGTAGCATCTATTTCTTCCGAAAGACCAAAAAGATCGAGAATTTCTTTGTCGGAACCATAACCGATCGCCCTCAAAAGTGTGGTTACCGGAAATTTCTTTTTGCGATCGATGTATGCATACATCACATTATTCACATCAGTGGCAAATTCGATCCAGGAACCTTTGAATGGAATAATTCTGGCTGAATACAATTTGGTCCCGTTTGTATGTTTACTCTGAGCAAAAAATACACCGGGAGATCGATGAAGTTGTGATACAATCACCCTTTCAGCGCCATTGATCACGAAGGAGCCTTTCTCCGTCATATACGGTATATTGCCCAGAAAAACTTCTTGTTCAATGGTTTCGAAATCTTCGTTGTCTTCGTCGTTGCAAGACAGCCTCAATTTTGCCTTTAACGGAACTGAATAAGTTAATCCTCTTTCAATGCTCTCCTCCACCGAATATTTCGGAGGATCGACCATGTAATCAATGAATTCGAGGACAAAATTTTCTCTCGAATCTGAAATAGGAAAGTTTTCAGCAAAAACTTTGTATAATCCTTCCTGTATTCGCTGTTCGGGAGGTGTTTCCAACTGAAAGAAATCTCGGAAAGATTGTAATTGAACGTCCAAAAAATCGGGGTAATCAATTACTGCTTTAATTTTGGAGAAAGATTTCCGGATATTCTGATTATGAGTAGCCAAAGTTTTAATCTTTTAGTGAAGTAATTTAATTCTAATCATACCGGACTTAATTTCCGGGTCTTAACTCTATAGGAGTATGCACAAACGGGAAAAGACCTGACCCCGATTGCAATCGGGACCAGGCCTGAATATCAACCATTTAATATGTATAAATGGACAATATCTTATTTAATTTCTACTTCTGCTCCGGCTTCTTCGAGTTGTTTTTTCAAACCTTCAGCTTCATCCTTCGCGATACCTTCTTTAACAGGTTTCGGAGCAGCATCAACCAAATCTTTTGCTTCTTTTAATCCAAGTCCTGTTAATTCTTTAACAGCCTTTACGACTTTCAATTTCGCTGCACCTGCTGATTTCAGAATAACATCAAATGAAGTTTTCTCTTCAGCGGCACTTTCGTCACCTCCAGAAGCGCCACCACCAGCTACCATAACCGGAGCTGCTGCCGCTGGTTCTATGCCGTATTCCTCTTTTAGAATTTCAGCAAGTTCGTTTACTTCTTTAACAGTTAAATTCACTAACTGTTCAGCGAATGCTTTTAAATCTGCCATTTTAATAATACTTAATTTAGTTCTTCAACTGATTTCTACTATTGTTCTCTATCTGACAAGGTTTTCACAATTCCAGCCAGTTTTTGTGTCCCACTTTGTAAAGCGGAAATAACATTTTTCGCCGGTGATTGCAATAAGAGGATAACATCTGCGATAAGTTCATTTTTCGTTTTCAGACTAACCAGTACATCCAATTGGTTTTCGCCAACAAAAAGATCGGTATCGATGGAAGCACCTTTCAATAGCGGTCTATCCACAGATGCACCTTTCCTGAATTCCTTAATCACCTTCGCAGGTAGATTTCCACTTTCTTCAGAAAATATTATTCCTGTAAAACCTTTTAAAACTTTATTGCTAAACTCCTCGTAATCTTGTTCCAATTTTCCCAGTGCTTTTTTGATCAGTGTATTTTTATACACTCCATAGCTTATACCCCTATCAAAACAAAGCCTGCGAAATTTATTGATCTGTGCGACGGATAAACCCGTTGCATCGGTAAAATATAGATAACCGTATTTACCGAATTTATCGACCAGTTCGTCGATTACCTGTGTTTTTTCTTCCCTTGTCATTTTATAATCCAGCTATACTGTTTTTATCGATTGATATGCCAGGGCTCATAGTGCTCGACAAATATATGCTTTTCACATAGGTGCCTTTTGCTGAAGCCGGCTTCAATTTTGATATGGTATGCAAAATTTCATTGGCATTGTCAACAATTTTCTCTGGGGTAAATGATGATTTACCGATACTTGTATGGATTATGCCAAATTTATCAACTTTGAAATCAATTTTCCCTGATTTAACTTCTTTCACTGCTTTCCCGACTTCCAAAGTCACTGTGCCTGATTTGGGATTGGGCATTAAACCCCTCGGACCCAAAATTCTTCCAAGTTTTCCAACTTTGGCCATTACCGTGGGCATGGTGATCACTACATCAACATCAGTCCAGCCACCTTCTATTTTAGAGATATATTCCTCAAGGCCAACATAATCGGCCCCCGCTTCTTTGGCTTCTTCTTCCTTATCAGGAGTGCACAGCACCAAAACTTTAACTTCCTTGCCGGTTCCGTGTGGCAATGCCACTACACCACGTACCATCTGGTCTGCTTTTCTGGGATCGACACCCAGTCTTACGTCAATATCAACTGAAGCATCGAATTTGGTAAAAGTGATGTCTTTCAACATCTTGGCTGCATCTTGTAAAGAGAAATCACTATTCAAATCGTATTTCTCTAAAACTGCTTTACGCTTTTTGCTAACTTTACCCATTGTCTAATTATTTATTTGGCCCAAGGTGCCGCTCCTCTTACATTTAGTCCCATACTCCTCGCCGTACCTGCTACCATCTTCATCGCTGATTCCACCTCAAAAGCATTGAGGTCCTGCATTTTGGTTTCGGCTATCGATTTTATTTGTTCCCAGGTTACAGAGCCAACTTTGATACGATTTGGTTCGGCTGATCCACCCTTTAATTTGGCTGCTTCCATTAAAAGTACTGCTGCCGGCGGGGTTTTAATAACAAAATCAAATGACTTGTCTCTGAATAAAGTTATGAGAACCGGGAGTAATTGTCCTTGTTTTTCCTGCGTTCTAGCATTAAACTGCTTGCAAAACTCCATTATATTCAGTCCCTTACTTCCCAATGCCGGACCTACAGGTGGAGAAGGATTTGCCTGCCCGCCCCTGATTTGTAACTTTAAATAACCTTCTATCTCTTTGGCCATAATGCTAATCTTGTTTTTCTACTTGCATATAATTCAACTCAACAGGCGTATTTCTGCCAAAGATTTTCACCATTACGTTGAGCTTTTTCTTTTCATCAAAAACTTCTTCTACAGTTCCTGTGAATCCACTAAATGGACCATCCATCACTTTCACACTTTCACCAACAATAAAAGTAGTATCGAATTTTTCTTCCAGATCTCCGGCTTCATCAACTTTTCCAAGGATCCTGTTAATTTCAGCTTGCCGTAGCGCTACAGGAGTTTTGGATGTTCCAACGCTGTTGTTGCCTAAAAATCCAATAACTCCAGGAATACTATTTACCAAATGCACTGCTTCTCCATGAGTGAGGTCTGCGGATACTAAAACATAACCTGGGAAAAAGTTTCGTTCGCGAATTCGTTTCTTCCCATTACGCATTTCGTACACTTTTTCCGATGGAATAAGCACCTGTGGAATAAACTCGTCCAAACCTTGCCTGCTAATTTCATTTTCCAGGTAGGTTTTTACTTTTTTTTCCTGTCCACTGATTACCCTGATGACATACCACTTGAGCTCACTCATTGGTTAGTATTTCTTTCTTTTAAAAATTATTGTAGAACCAGGTCATTATATTATCGAAAACAAAGTCAATGGCTCCGATAATCACTGCAAAAATCAATGATGCCACCAATACCAAAACTGAACTACTTTGCAATTCCCGGTACTTTGGCCAGGTTACTTTATTCTTCAGTTCATCAATCGAATCGAGTATAAATGCTTTTAGCTTTCTCAATTTTACACTGTTTTTGTTGCACGGGTGGAGAGACTCGAACTCCCAGCCAATGGTTTTGGAGACCACTACTCTACCAATTGAGCTACACCCGTGTGGAAATTGGCCTGCAAAGTTATTGAAAATTCAAATCAGAAACAAATGCGTTTCCCATTTTATAAGAAACGCATTGGAGTTCTATATTTAAATTAGTCTAAGATCTCGGTTACCTGACCGGCTCCAACAGTTCTACCACCTTCACGGATGGCGAATCTAAGACCTTTTTCCATGGCTACTTTGTTGATAAGTTCCACCTCGATAGTAACATTATCACCAGGCATTACCATTTCCACACCATCCGGTAATTTGATTTCACCGGTAACGTCAGTGGTTCTCATGTAAAATTGTGGCCTGTATTTATTGAAGAAAGGAGTATGCCGACCGCCTTCTTCTTTTGAAAGGACGTAAACTTCCGCTTTAAAATGGGAATGAGGCGTTACAGAACCTGGTTTGCAAATAACCATACCTCTTCTGATCTCATCTTTATCAATACCTCTCAACAGCAAACCAACATTGTCTCCGGCTTCTCCCCGGTCGAGGATTTTCCTGAACATTTCTACACCAGTTACAGTTGATTTCAGATTTTCGGCACCCATACCAAGGATATCAACTGATTCGCCGGTTTTTACAACGCCTCTTTCAATTCTTCCGGTTGCAACTGTTCCCCTACCAGTAATAGAAAATACATCTTCAACTGGCATCAAGAAATCTTTATCGATAAGTCTTTCTGGCATTGGGATGTACTCATCCACAGCCTTCATAAGTTCTTCAACTTTTTCTACCCACTTCGGCTCTCCATTCAGCGCACCAAGTGCTGAACCCTGAATAACCGGAATGTCGTCACCAGGAAATTCATAAAAGCTAAGCAACTCCCTAACTTCCATTTCAACGAGTTCAAGTAATTCTTCGTCGTCAACCAGGTCCACTTTATTGAGGAAAACAACAATTGCCGGCACACCAACCTGACGCGCCAAAAGAATATGCTCCCGGGTTTGAGGCATTGGCCCATCGGTTGCGGCTACTACCAAAATGGCGCCATCCATCTGTGCTGCACCTGTTACCATGTTTTTAACATAGTCAGCGTGACCAGGACAGTCGACGTGAGCATAATGTCTGTTTTCAGTCTGGTATTCTACGTGAGCGGTATTGATGGTAATACCTCTTTCTTTTTCTTCAGGGGCGTTGTCAATTGAGTCAAATCCTCTAATTTGGGACAATCCCTTTGAAGCCAGCACAGTAGTAATAGCGGCGGTCAAAGTAGTCTTACCGTGGTCTACGTGACCTATAGTACCGATATTAACGTGCGGTTTTGAACGGTCAAAGGTTTCTTTTGCCATGTTGAAATTTCTCTTTAGTTAATAAATAATTTCAGTAAATAAATTTACAATATATCGAGCCAATGATGGGATTTGAACCCATGACCTCTTCCTTACCAAGGAAGCGCTCTACCCCTGAGCTACATCGGCTTCGGAAATATTTTCCAAAACCAATAAAATAAAAAGAGCGGGAGACGAGGTTCGAACCCGCGACCTACAGCTTGGAAGGCTGTCGCTCTACCAACTGAGCTACTCCCGCAGAACTTATCTGAGTTTGCGCTTTGCCATGGGTCAGGATGGAATCAAATTGCCACCATCTCCAGTACTTCCCCAATCTCAAACATTGATGTGGGGAGAGGAGGATTCGAACCTCCGAAGTCATTCGACAACAGATTTACAGTCTGCCCCAGTTGGCCACTTTGGTATCTCCCCTGAATTCAATTTTTTAAAAGAACTTCTCCTTAAAATTTATAGCAAAAAAACGCCGCTGTTTTAAGGGAATGCAAAATTATATCCTTTTTTCTTTTATTCAAATTTTTGATCTAAAATGTAAAAAAAAATTACCTGAGGCCCATTTTGCGGTTTTAAGCTTCGATAATGGAATGACTGAGTATACTTCTAATTAGCAAGGTAATCCTTGATGCGTTCATCCGTTTCATTTTGACGAATATCCTTCAATGCTTCATTTACACCCGCCACCCTGGTCAATAATTCGAGAGATTGATACGCAGAAAGTCGATTGTAGTATTGATAATGGTTTCTTGCAATTTGTTCCAGTTTCCCGGCGCCCTTGTTAGCCTGTTCTTCCGGGGCTTTCATTAAATATATACCAAAAAGTTTGATTAAATACCACAAATCACTTCCACTGGAATGATCAATCTTGCTGACAAACCAATCATATCTGGAATAATCTCCCGCCTGAACAAAATAATCAGCCAAAGGAGTGACAATATTAAAATTATCCTCCCCACTAAATCTGGCAATGACAGAATCAATATCGTCAGACGTGGTTTGAAGATACCCGTATAACGCCGCACCAAGAACGGCATAAGAAGAATCATTTAAAGCCTTTTTAAATATATCCTTGTTATTTTCCTTGTCCTTGGAAATCAAAACGCTGATGGCATCGGCACGTACCAGGGATTTGGGATCACCGGTTGCCATTTTTATAATTTTTGATTCCACTGTTTCATATTGTCCCAAAGTATCATTGGCATATGAATCAACCGCTTGTTCTCTCAGCCGCCAGAAGGGATCATCCAAAGCTTTCCCGATCACAACCTGTGACAATGAGTCTTGCTTGGAATTCATGAAATGCTGTAATGCTTCCAGTCGCGCCCTTACATTGTGCGGATAATATTGATACAGTTTTAAATATTGTAAATCATCCAGGTCGCGATCGATTTCTCCGATCAAAGTGTAATCTTCGTCCAATAGCACCAGTTCTGGTTTATTGGTAAAATTATAAGTGAATTCCTGGTATTTGTCCTCCAAAGTCAAATCAACTGTATGTTCCTGGCCTCCTATCCACACATCGGCTGTCAATGGAAGTTTATAAATCGGATATTGCTGGGTATTTTGTTTTTGCCAAACCTTCAAGGTTAATGTCTGGAGGCTATCACTATATATTTGCTGAATTTTCAATTTCGGATGACCCGAGGCCAAGAACCATTCATTAAAAAACCAATTCAGGTCACGACCCGTTACATGCTCGAACGCCAATCGCAAGTCCTGGATCTCCACTGAAGAAAATGCGTGTTGTTTCAGGTAATATTCCAGCGAGCGAAAAAACGCCTCATCACCAACCACCTGTCGCAATCTGTGCAAAATAAGACCTGTTTTAGCATAGGAAGTATTGTCAAACATATCATCCGGTTTGTCATAGTAAAACCTGATCACATTTTCTTCTTTATTTTCCGCATCAGATAAATAGTCTTGCAAATCTTCATATAAATGATAGTCCGCTTCCTGCTTGCCAAATTGATGATTTAACCAAAGATATTCGGCATAAGTAGCAAACCCTTCATTTAAAGGTAAGTTAGCCCAGGATTCACAAGTTACCAGATCACCAAACCAATGATGAAAAAGTTCGTGCGCAATGATGTCATCCCAGTTATAATCAATCAATGATCGTTTGTTCATTTCAAGATCCTCCATAAATAAGGAGGCAGTTGTGTTTTCCATCGCGCCTGATACATAGTCTCTTACCACAATCTGAGAATACTTGGGCCAAGGAAACGGATAATGCAGTAAATCTGAAAAATAACTGATCATTTCCGGTGTGTGGCCAAAAATGTCTTTGGCGTAGGGTTGATAATCAGGTTCTACATAATAATCAACAGCAATGTTTTTCCAATGATCTCTAACGATAGCAAAATCACCAACGGCCATCATAAATAAATATGGCGCATGGGGCAGATCCATTTTCCAATAATCTGTCCGGGTGCTGTCATTATTTGACTTGGAATACACTAAAATTCCATTGGACAAAGTTTTATACTTGTCCTTGACAGTGATATACATTTCCTGAGTACATCGCTGATTGGGTGCATCGATGGTAGGGAACCAGCAGGAACTTGATTCCGATTCCCCCTGCGTCCAGATCTGTTGAGGTTTGTTGCCTTCCTTACCCAATGGATTGATAAAGAATAATCCCTTATCCGAAATGATCGCTTTACCTCCATTGTCTTTTAATTTATTGGGCCGGGCAGTATAGTCGATTTTAACAAAAAGATGTTGATCCCTGTTAAGGGTTCTGCCTAAGGTTATGTCGAGCTTAGTAGAATCATAAGTGAATGGTGCTTTTCTGGTGGAATCTCCCTCCACAATTGAGACAGCATGAATCTCAAATCCTTTGGCGTCCAGCACCAGATGATCCTGCGGATAAAAATGTGGTTTCAATTCCAGGGTGGCTATTCCATATAAATATTGTTTCTCCCAGTCAAAACGAACTTCCAGCTTCGTATGGACCAGATCAAAATATCGGGTACGTTCACCACGATATATTTGCGTTGGTAGTACAACTTCCTTAGGTAATTCAGTAATTTTGGCGGTGTCTGCTCTGGCCGAATTAAGGTTAGCAGTAATGTTGGTGCCCGGTGAAGAAACTTTACATTCCGACAGAACCAGGAAAACAAATAATAAATATAAATTGACTACACTCCTCTTAATCATTAGTTTAAGATTTTCAAAATAGAAAAGAAGGGCAAATTAAAGCATAAAATTCTTTATCCTTTCATGAAAAAATAATAAATGATAAACGCGCAGGTTGGAAATAAATTGAAATTCGATATCGAATTCGTTGAAGACGGAGTGAATGTCGACGGTAAGTTACTGGATATTGACCTCAAAAACCTGGGGAACAATCAATACCATATATTATATGATCACAAATCATATTCTGTTGAGGTTATACGCTTTGATCCAAAGGCTAAAACAGTGGATCTGAAAATAAATGGCAAATCAACCCTTGTAACTTTAAAGGAAGAGTTGGATTTGCTGATCGCCAAACTGGGTATGAACAATTTGGACAAGTCCAGATTACCCGATCTCAAAGCGCCTATGCCCGGCCTCATCACAGAAATTTTGGTGCGTGAGGGCGATTCGGTGAAGAGCGGAGATCCTCTTTTAATTCTCCAAGCTATGAAAATGGAAAATGTCATCAAATGTTCAGGAAAAGGTGTCATTCATAAAATATCCGCCAGCATCGGCCAGCGCGTGGAAAAAAACCAATTGCTGATCCAATTTTGATTTTAATTCTTAGGTAAATGTAATATCAATATTATCTTTGCTCATTCAAATACCAGCCAGGATGAAATTCAGACGTCTTTTGTTAAAGTTGAGTGGTGAAGCGTTGATGGGCTCCCAACAGTTTGGAATCGATCCTCACCGTCTCGAGCAGTACACCAGAGAGATTAAAAGAGTGAAAGAACTGGGTGTTGAACTGGCTATTGTGATCGGAGGCGGCAATATTTTTCGAGGGGTCCAGGCCGTTAGATCAGGCATCGACCGCGTACAGGGAGATTACATGGGCATGCTTGCTACCGTAATCAATGCCATGGCGTTGCAAAGTGCGTTGGAAAAAGACGGGCTGGTAACCCGTTTGATGTCGGGAATTAAAATTGACCAGGTTTGCGAGCAATTCATACGTCGCAGGGCCATACGACACCTGGAAAAAGGGCGAATCGTAATTTTTGGAGCCGGTACAGGCAACCCCTATTTTACCACCGATTCAGCTGCCAGTCTCAGAGCGGTGGAAATAGAAGCCGATGTGGTACTCAAAGGAACACGTGTCGATGGGATATATACCGCGGACCCGGAAAAAGATCCTTCCGCCACCCGGTTTTCGACGATTTCCTATCAGGATGTGCTCAAAAACGGCCTCAATGTGATGGATATGACGGCTTTTACCTTGTGTCAGGAAAATAACCTTCCTATTATTGTATTTGATATGAACAAACCAGGGAACCTGCTCAAAATTGTGAGTGGTGAAAATGTAGGCACCCTGGTGCATTGATATAAATTCAAAAATTATGGAAGAAATAGAACTAATCATCGAAGACACCGTGGAGCATATGGACAAATGCATTCATCATGTTTCACAGGCTTTTGCAAAGATCCGGGCCGGCAGAGCAATGCCTAATATGCTCGATGGTATCTTGGTAGAATATTACGGAAATCCAACACCGATCAACCAGGTTGCTTCTGTCAACACACCCGACGCCCGCAGCCTGGTGATCAAACCATGGGAAAAAAAGCTGGTCAATGAGATTGAAAGGGCCATCATCAACAGCGACCTGGGATTAAATCCACAGAACGACGGCGAACTGGTCAGGCTGAATATCCCTACCCTTACTGAAGAAAGAAGAAAAGAACTAGTAAAACAATCGAAACATGAAGCGGAACTGGGTCGGGTGAGCATACGCAATGTTCGCAAAGAAGCCAACGACCAACTTAAACAACTGCTGAAGGAACATGTTTCTGAAGATGAGGTGAAAAAAGCTGAAGGCAGAATCCAGGAACTTACCGATGAATACATTAAGAAAGTAGATGAATTACTGGAAAAGAAAGATCAGGAAATTATGACCGTTTGACATTCGCGTTGAGCAAATAACTATACTTATTGCTTTGATTGCCATAATAAAATATTGGTGGTCAAAGCAATTGTTTTTTTTTCAGATACTGCACCGCATCTATTCCCGAATCAAGCGCTTCGAACAGCAAAGGAAGCCGACTGTTGTCAACCCCGGCAAAGGCAAAATTAGACTTATCCCAAATTTTATTTTTATCGTGGAATAAATAACCCGGTTTTGGTACAGGCATGGCGTGTCCCATTACCTGGACAAATGCTTTTTGAACATGACCTGAAATATCTTGATCAAAATATTGATTAATAAATTCAAGCGCTTCTCTTACAAATGTATATTTATTGTCAGGGATGAGGCTCATCATTGTTCTTTCTTCCGGTTTGAAACAAAAGTAAACCGAGAGAATCCGGTGATCTTTATTTTGCGTAAACTGTGCGTCAGAATCCACAAAGCCGATAAGATTTTCATCCACCCCCAGCATTTCATTTTGCCAGAAGCCCCGATCTGTTAATTGGTTATCCAACAAAAGATTCACAATTGCCCACGGTGCGTAAACATTATCAGCAAAAAGTTCAAAGGCTGGTGGATAAACATATTTCAATGCATGTTTGTGTCCGGCATAAATGATGTTTTCCGCTTTGATTTTAAGGATTTCATTTTGTGTAACATCAACGACATCTACTTCATACACGCCCTGGCGTTCGGCAATATGTTTTACAAGATGATTGGTAAGGAGTTGTCTTTCCGGTAAACGATCAACTATTTTTCTCAAAAAATAGTGGTTGCCTTCCGGTGGTGAAAACAATTCCACGGCTTGAGTATAGTATGGCCTGCAGGAATAATAATGAATACCCGCCAACGCAGAAACGTCACTGGCATTTCCCCCATAATCATCGCGCATATTATAGTTGATGCCAGCCATAAACTCCGGATCCGGTGAGAGGTTTTCCTGAAGCCACTGGTCAAAGGTAAAATCATTAAGAAATCGGAATTGGTCCCCAATTTTTGGTGTCGGCATTGGCATGTGGCCAACGAAGGTTTGAATTGCCTGAATAAATTGCCGTTTCAGCGGACCGTCCGGCAATACCTCTTTTCTGATCTGTCCTTTGAAGTAACACCGGCTTTCCCGCTGATTGGGAATCAGGTACTTTTTTTCAATAAATTTATAGCGGCCACTAAAAGCATCATGTTCGATGATATTCAATTCAGTGAGCATTTCGAGTACTTCCTTCCCATAATATGATGGATAGTCCAGGTCGTAGTGCGCCCCCTGGCAAATTACTGTATTATTATAAGGTATAGCGGATGAACTTCCCCCCAACCGATCTGACAATTCGCAAAGCAGGAAATCTTCGTGACGTAATTGATAAGCAGCGCTCATTCCCGCTATACCACCTCCTACGATCAAATATTTTACTTCTCGTTGGTTACCCTCCCGAAATTGCAGACTATCGCGCACCAAATGTCCGACGGACATATCATCATGAACGACAACCTTAAATGGCGTGGCCTTATTGCTTTTTTTCTGGCATGCCTGCAAAATTACAGGTATTGAAAGTGCTCCGATCTGAAGAAAATGGCGGCGGTTCACGTCAGCGCAAAAAAATTAGTTTCACATATGGATTGCTTTCATCGCCTTTCCAGATGTAGCCATCCAGCACGTAATGCGTAACCTGGGGAATGGACAACATCGCAAAGGCAAAAGCCTGAAGATATGGATTTTCGAGCATGTTCATTGGATATTGCAATATACTTTCGAAAAAACCAGCTTTCTCTCTGAAAAGCAACATGTCCCAGAGATATTCTTCACCAAAAGCCAGTATGAACACTATTCCCAACATAAAAATACCCTGAAATACCAGGCTTCCATAGAGGCCTCCTCCGGGTAAAAATGGCTTTTTATCCAGGGAATATACCGGACTTAAAGCCTTTTTCCGGTGCACATAATAAAAGATCAACGTCATATAGGGCACTCCATGCGCCACGACATTGGTCAGAGAAAAAGCCAGGTCTGAATTGAAATAAACAATGCCCAAATACCAGTTCACCGCGGTGGTAAACATCCAGAAAACTTTACCACTGGAAAATCTGATTTGTTTATTATAATACAACCATACTTCTTCCAGCAGCCAGGCCAGCATCACCAGCCAGTAAATAATATTTGCCACGGCCAGTCCCTGATCCAACATCTGCATTGAAAAGCCAGGGACCTGTAATAAAATGGTTTTAAAATTGATAAAATCGCCAGTTTCAAACCAGGAAAAATTTCGATCGCTTTTCAAATGCCAGAATATCACCGGGTAGATCATAGAAAAATAAATGACCCACTTATCGCGAAAAAATTTTTTGATTCTAAAATGCCCGGCCCTGGCTTTGTAAAGCACCAAAAATCCATATTGCTGTTTGATAAAGTGAAACAGGGCAAAATACGCCAGCAGCCTCCAGAATAAACCAGTAGAATAACTCACCACCACAAAAACAGCAAAAAAACAAAGGATTGGTGTATAGGTGAGAATATACTGATGTCGTTTAAATTCGTCCTTGTCGAGATAGGTGCGAAAAAGCGTGCTCCAAACATGGCTCACATCGATGCCCAGAATAAATACCACCCAGATCCAAACAGGAACTTCCCGCTGCAGTGTGGAAGATGGCAACAGAAAACACGCCACCCATGTCGCCCACACCGGCAGGAAAAGTACAAGCAGGTCTGTGCCTTTGGAAAATAGCCAATTCTTCGACTGCATCATTTAATTCAGTTGCCAGTTTCCCTTTAAATAGTACTGGTAAAGTAATGGTTTCCGAAGCGTATTGATCTCAAGTGAATCTCTAATTGTGGCATCTTTGCCAAAAGAGGTGATCATGGTGATGGCTTCCCGATTGAGCCACCGGGTTTGAATTCGTTCGAGCTGGGCGTGGACCATTTTTGTCCGTGCATCGGCAATAGGATGTTTGGTCCCAACGAGCCACCCCCATTCCCCAATGGTAATGACCTGGTTGTGCAAAGGAATGGTGAAAAATCCAGAGGCATGCATGGTATTTTCGATAATATGAAATGCTTCTGTGGCAAAATACGGACTTCCGGCCTGGGTGACCAGCACGCCATCGGTTTGCAGCATCTGTCGGCAAAACTGATAAAATTCCCTGGTATAAAATCGGTTTGTGACCACAGATACCGGGTCGGGCAGGTCAATAACGACGACATCATACTTGCGATTGGTCTGGCTGATAAACTGCAAAAGGTCGTCATGGATGATGTTTACTTTTTTGTTTTTATAAGCATCATTGTTCATGCTGGTGAAAATTGGAAGTTTCGCACTAATCTGACGGAGAACGGTGTCCTGAGATACAACATCAACCTTCCCAACCTGGTCATATTTCAATATTTCCCGCAAAGCACAACCATTTTCTCCTCCAAGTAACAAAACATCCTTTTTATTGTCCGCTAAAGTAAATGCCGGATGGATCATGGCTTCATAAAAAAGAAATTCGTCCAGCGTTGATAAATTTTTCAAACGATCGATATAGAACCAGTAGTCGTCCTTCCATTGCGTGATGACAAGATGATGGAATTCAGTATCTGCTTCATAAACTATTTTATCTTCAAATACAGACTGATCTTTGAAAAATTCTATATGGTTGAAGCTTAAATATTCACCGAGGACCATTAACAACAGCATCAGAAATGTAAAACCCAATCGATACCATCGTTTTATTAAAAATTGGAAATATTGACCTTCCCAATATAGAACCATCAGAATTACCAGCGCCGAAAGCAGATATTGCCTGGTATTGAAAGACATAGCCGCACTGGTAAAAATTAATACGCTTATCAGCCAAAAAGCAAATAATAATATATTTCCCCCTTTTAAGGGCTGGAAAGTATGGATCATGGTGGAAATACCATAAATACTGATTGCCAACATCAAAGCGATCAAGCCACCGGTATAATAAGTAAAAGGTGCCGTTGAGAAAATAAGCCAGGGGCCAAAAGCGATTGACAAAACAGCAACACCTATGATCAAAGATCTGAAAATCGGTTTTTTATCCAGCATTTTTTTGGCTGTATAATATGCAGGAAACTGGATCAACATCGATAATAACGAAAAGATGCCCCAGTGCAACACAACTTTATCTTTGAAATATGTGATAAGGCTGGTGAATTGAGATAAGATCAGGCCTAAAGCCAGTGCTCCTGCTACAATAAGGATTGTTTTCTTAATGTTTCGCTCCTGCAATGAATATGCTTTTAGTGATTGAATATTCTTCCTTCAGTTACGCCAAAGACTTTCACCAATTGCTTTTTTACCTTTCCATCACACATCAATACCAGATAATCTCCTGTGCGAATTACTACTCCTGCAGCAGGATTGGTGATCATACGTGACACTCCATTTTCAAATCTGCTCAATCCCATTAATATGGCATTGTAGTCTTTTTTCAGATCGAAAAACGCATCGATAAAATCCTTCTCTGCATACGGATTATCTTCTGTGACGGCATATTCCTGGATATCGAAGTCCTGTTCTTTTCGTGCAGCGCTGATCAGATCGTGGTTTAAGGCAGCCACATCCGGCTCAAAAATGTAGCTCGCCACCAATTTGGAAGCGATCTCGTTGCGGGCAATGGCATAGGTTACACCGGCTGCTTCGAAGGTGTCTTTGAGCTTGGAATTTTCCAAAGAAACTACGATTTGAGGCTGAGCGTACCTTTTTCTGAAATCCAGCACATACAACAGCACCTGGGCATCATCTCCTGTGCTGATGAAAACAACCCCGGCCTTGTCGGCATTCACCAGTTTAAGGATGTCGAAATTCTGAAAATCGGCGAACAGCACAAAAACATTGCTACTGTCATATTGCGCATAGATCAGATCGATGTCGTCTTTGTTGGGCGTGACAATGGCAATCTTCTTGTTGGTATGATATATTTCATCGGCCACCATCCTGCTGAAATCTGTCCATCCGATAAACAGGATGTGATTTTCAAAATTGGTGCCTCCATAGCCAAGTCTTTTATCTTCCATCATTTTATGGTATTTGTTTGATATTGTACTAACGAGGTATCCCAGTACACCCAAACTTCCAAAAACAAAAATGGATCCTATAATGATACCCCCGGGT
The DNA here is from genome assembly GCA_963711495.1 of uncultured Cytophagales bacterium. Lineage (GTDB taxonomy): Bacteria > Bacteroidota > Bacteroidia > Cytophagales > Cyclobacteriaceae > CAVQEK01. Next base: position 716,579 of record CAVQEK010000013.1, on the reverse strand, counting down.
GTGAGTGGGTATTTATCGCCATAACCAACGGTTGAAAGTGTGACGATCATGTACCACAAAGCGCTTCCAAAAGAGTGAATGCCGGAATCAGGTGATTTATTCTCAAAATATACGAGGGCAATATTGAGACCAGCCATTGCTATGACCACAATGACGACAGTGAGATAAATATTATATTTTTTCCAGTTCAACATGAAAAACAAAAATAATCATTAGTCATTTTGAACCCAAGGTTGTGAACATTGGTTTTACGATTATACTCATTCATCGAGAAATAAGCAGCATAAATGCGTAATTTAAAAAAAATACTGTACACAACGATCACATTTATATTATTATGCTCCGGATGTTTCCCTGGTAAAAATAAACATGTGGACGAAAATGAACCCAGGTTTCACACCACCGACGCTTCGGAATTGTTTTTTAAAAATGTGCGCAGCGCTTATTATGATCTGCAGGATATGGAAACAGCCAAACTCCGAGTTTATCGTTTTCACGATCGCATTACCGGTGATACCATTCCCACCATCAACCTTGCTATTGTGGAAAACTGGTCTAAGGACGAAGCTTACGTTTTAATGGAACCACAAGGCCCATTGGCCAAATATGATTCGATCAACTTGACTTACTTCAATCCAAAAACCAGCCAATCAGGAACACTTATGGTCCATCTCAATAACATAGATGATCAATTTCGTGACGCATCAAAAATTTATCAACAGATCAAATCCGGAGCTCATTGGAGTTTTATCGTTGATGATGGTACCAAAATGCCTCTTTTCCCAAAAGAAGATAGCCGGGAGGCTTTCCGTCTGACCATGTTCGATTTTTATCGACTGGTGGAATTGCTTTAATTAGAAAGTTGTTTGTACCTGGGCCCGGCAGACTTTTCAAGATATTTAAAAGCATCCACCAACAAAAAAGTTCCGTTGATCCCAATGGCACCACCAGTTACCAGCAATGCTTTTCCTGAATCCACATGGTTAAAACGTATTGTTTCATAGAAGGAATGTTTGGTAAGTTTAACTTCAAAGACTTTTTACTGATTTAACCAGGACTTAAAATCGTTCACTTTCTCGCGGCTTACTACCATGTCCATGTCACACACAGGTTTCACCCGGAGTTTGAGCCGGCTGTTCACATAATTCCGTACATCTTCGATAGCATCGATGTGCACGATGAACTTCCTGTTTATCCGGAAAAAATAGTCCGGGTCTAAAAATGTATTTTCAAGATCATCAAGTGTATGATCAATGATATATTTGCGGTTGTTATCCCTGGTATGAATGTAAACTGTCTTGTTCTCCGCAAAAATATAGGCGATATCCTCAACCGCTTTAAATTGTATGTGTTCACCAAATTTGACAATAAACCGCTTTTTGTATCGGTGATCTATTTCTTTAACGATGTTTTTAATGAAATGCTGGTCGATCGGTGGGTTTAGTTGATTTTGCTGAATATTTCTTTTGAACTTATCGATGGCTGAAACCAATTCATCATAATCGATTGGTTTAAGTAAATAATCCACACTATTGACCTTAAATGCTTTTAAGGCATAATTGTCGTAAGCCGTGGTAAATATGACCGGTTGATCAACTGATATTTTATTGAATATTTCAAAACTCAATCCATCGGAAAGTCTGATATCCAGAAACGTCAGGTCAACATGTGGTTTTGACTGTAAAAATGAAACAGCGTCTTCCACAGAATCAAGCTCATTCACAATGTTAATAGAACGATCATATTTTTTGATGAAGTCAACTAAACGCTCCCTGGCCAGGGATTCGTCCTCTACAATTAATACATTCATATATCAGCCAGTTGAATTAATGGAATTTGAACTGAAAATTTCGTGTCATTCCGAAGAACGATCACTTTTTCATTGCTGATAAACTCATAACGGCGCGATATGTTTTTGAGGCCTGTCGATGTTGAATGTTCTTTAATGATTTTTTCCTGCAAGTTGTTTTCGACAATCACATATTTATCCTCTTTGATAAATATCCGGATGGTCAAAGGGTGCCTGGCCGACACGATGTTGTGTTTGATGGCATTTTCAATAAGCAGCTGTAAGGATGCCGGGGCAATATAATATTGATGGTAATTTTGAGGAATATCGAAATTGATGTCCAGATTATCCTTAAAGCGGATTTTTAACAGATAAACATAGGCGTCCAGAAAATGCAATTCTTCCGCAAACACGACCACTTTCTTTTCCTGATAATACAACAAATACCGGTATACTTTGGATAATTGTTGAATGAATTCTGCCGATGCCACAGCATCTTTATAAACAAGTGTAGATAATACATTTAAACTGTTGAACAGAAAATGCGGGTTGATCTGGCTTCGCAAAGCTTCGAACTGAGCTTCCAGATTCTGCTTTTTGAGTTGTTCAGCCTCCAACTGGGATTTCTTGAATTGATCCATAAAATAGACAATCGCATTAATGCTGTTCAGAAATAGATTGATCCGAAAGACAAATCCCAGAGAAATCTTGAAATGAAATGCCAGTTCCTCTGCTGGTTCATGAAGCAATAATGAAATTATAAAAGTGGCCAAAGTGGCAATTAAAGCCACATTGATCAAACTGAGCAAAAAGAAAATAATAAGCGGATGCAATTTGTCCCTGGTGATTCCCTTAAAATAATTAAGAAATCTCTCCAGAAAACGATCCAACTCCCAGATCAAAAAAACAGCCCCAAGCAACCCCAAAAACAGGTAGAATCCGTTGAGTTGATACCCGAATAAGCGATAACCTTCTGTAAATAAAATATTCAGATAAGAATAAAGAGCGAGCAGAAAAATGAAGAGGTATCGATACTTAAATCGGAACATGCGGTTGAAAATAAAAATGAGAAAAGTAAGGCGAAAGCCCGGGCATTTTTGTTACCCGGGCTCTGCTTACCAAACAAACAACCCAACAACCTATAATGATGGAATAAGTACTTTGTCAATCACGTGGATAACTCCGTTTGTACCCAGAATGTTTGTTTGAATAACATTGGATTCGGTGGTACTTCCTGCATCCGAAATTGATACAGCACCATCACCGGAAATGTTGATTGTAAGCTTTTCTCCCTCGAGTGTGGCCGGCATTAAACCATTGCTGAGATCCGTTGAGAAAACCCTGCCGTTCAGAACATGGTATTTTAACACTTTCGTGATCTGAGCGTCAGTCAGGCCGGCAGTAGTCGATGCAATGGCATCGAAGGCTGCGTCAGTTGGAGCAAATACGGTGAAGTTACCATTGGCATCAGACAATGCAGAGAGCACGTCGGACTGTGCGGGATCTGTCAGCAGTCCAACCAGTTTGGTAAATTGTTTGTCATTGTCTGCAGTTGCCAAAGCTGATGCAATCTCGACGACAGTCTTCGAAGGTGGGATCAACGCCTTGTCAATGACATGCACAACACCATTTGATTTTTCTATGTCCGTTGCGATCACTCTCGAAGATCCGTTGATGTACACATCGCTTCCCAGACTCAGGAAGAATTTGCCATAACCGCCGGTGTTCAATGTATTGACAATTCCATTGGGGATGCTGGCCAAATCACTTGACATTACTTTTGATCCTACCACATGGTAGAGCAGAATGGGGGTGAGATCTTCGGCAGTAAGATCATCTAGCGAGGTAATGCCTTTAGCTTCAAATGCGGCATTATTGGGAGCAAACAATGTTAAATTGTCTGTGGTCTCCAGTGTATTCAAAAGACCTGCCTTGCGCACAGCAGCCGTCAGTGTGGTAAAGTCTTTATTGAACATGGCTACTTCTACAATGGTCCCTAGTGCCGCTTTGACGTAAGACGGTAATAACACTTTGTCAATGACATGTACCACCCCGTTGGCGGCATGAACATCAGCCGTAACTACATTGGCATCATCTATTTTTACACCTCCCATTAGCGAGACAGTAACCGATTCATCCGGCAATAAAGTAGGGTATGTTTGCGCCATCAGATCTTCTGAAAATGCTGCAGATCCCAATATGTGATATTCCACAATTTCTTTGAGAATGCCTGTGGGGATTTCATCAAGACTGGTTTTTCCCAAGGCCGTGAGCAAGTCTGCAAACGCAGCGTTGGTTGGAGCGAAAACTGTTAAGTCTGCAGATTTATTACTGGCAACGCTCAGCAGGTCGCTCAATTCCGGTAAGGAGAGTATAGACACCAGGGTAGAAAGATCTGGCGTTTCAACTGCAATTCCGGCAATTGTTTTTTGTTGAAGGGAAGGTGGCAAAATTACATCATCAACAACGTGGATGACGCCGTTTTTCGCATCAATATCGGCCATTGTCACTTTTGCGTTATCATTTAACATTACGCCATTGGCATCTTTGGTGATCGCAACATCTTCACCCTGATAAGTAGCAACATCGCCACTTGCAATTTGAGAGGACAGGATTTTTTGATTGGCGATTACATGATATTTTAACACTTCTTTTAAGGTCGCATCGTCTATGTCATCGAGTGAAGCAAACCGATTATCTTCAGAAATAAATTTCTCGAATGCTTCATTGGTTGGTGCAAACACTGTAAAAGGTCCATCGCCTGTAAGAGTCGTAATCAAATCCGGGAATTTATTCAACGCACTCACCAATGTTGAAAAATCATCACTGGCGCTAGCAATTTCAAGAATGCTTTGTTTTTCTTCAGTGGGTGGCAACAATACTTCATCGATGAGGTGAACAACTCCATTGGAAGCCATTACATCCGGCATAGTCACGTCAGATGATCCATTTAGGGTTACGGTTCCTCCTGATACAACTACATCGATGCTTTCTCCGGAAAGCAAAGTTGACACGGGACCACTGCTGAGACTTGAGGAGGTTACTGATCCACTAACTACATGATATTTTAAAATATCAGCCAGTTGGTCCGGATGGCTAATTAAGGAATCAAGCACACCGGCCGGTAAGGCATTGAAGGCGTCATTTGTTGGTGCAAAAACCGTGAATGGCCCTGTACCAGATAAAGTACTCGTTAATCCAGCAGCGTCAATGGCAGAGGCCAGCGTGCTTAAAGACGGAGTACTTTGAGCCAATTCCACAATATTTTTCTGAGAATTGTCTGTTTCATCGTCGTCATTATTGCATCCGACGAACATAGTGCTTGTGGCAACCAGCAATGTCAGCAGTGCAACAAGTTGAGTTGTTAAACGTTTTTTCATCTTTTTCATGATTCTTATGTTTGGTGAGAAATTTTTCCTTTAAAACATTCAGTTCTGGCGCAGGGCAACGAATAAATGCGTGAACACTTTAGTTCGTGGCGTGAACTGTTGGATCAATGGTGTGAATTGTAATTTTTGTTTAACTTTTTTTAATTTTTGTTAAACAAATCAGAAAATGAGATTTTATTGATTATTTATGATTTACCATGTAAATTGCGCCACAATTTAAAATGATTCTAAATAAGAGTGGATGGATAAAAGTGTCGCAGACTTGCAACCGGGTGAATATGGCATCATAAAAGGCTATACCGATAGTACCGTATCACTGAAATTAATGGAAATGGGATGTTTACCCGGGGCCAGGATAAAGGTCAATTTCAGGGCTCCGTTGGGGGATCCGATTGCTATAGACGTGGCAGGGTATAATTTATCCATACGGATAGCTGAGGCATCAAGCATCCTCATCGAGTAAAAAAATGGGTGAGCATACAATTAGAAAAATAGCGCTGTTGGGTAACCCCAATTCCGGAAAATCTTCTCTTTTCAATCACCTTACAGGTTTAAAGCAGAAAGTTGGAAACTTCCCGGGGGTTACTGTGGAAAAAAAGACTGGTATATGCCGGTTGAATGAGTCCCAAAGGATAGAAGTGGTTGATTTACCAGGAGCGTATAGCCTGTATCCCAGGTCTATGGATGAAAAAGTAGTATTCGATGTTTTAGCAGATCCCAACAACAAGCACTATCCTGATCTTATCATTGTCATTGCGGATGCCTCCAATATCAAGCGCAATTTATTGCTATTTACCCAGGTAAAAGATCTTGGAATACCCGTCATTCTTGCCCTCAATATGCTTGATGTGGCCACCAATCTTGGACAGCGTGTGAGTCCAACTACCATGGCCCGGTTATTAAAAGTACCGGTTATCTCCATTAATGCCCGCACCGGCCAGGGTATTGAACTTTTAAAAAAAGCGATTATTGAAGATCACCTCCCAACCGGGGAACCGTTTATTGACGTCGAAAAATTTTCTAAACCTGTACTTGAAACTGTCAAGAAGCGATTTGGAATTGATCATAACTATGTGGCCTACCTGCTGGCTCAGCAGCACCAAATCTATTTGAGATTGTCAGAAGAAGATAAATTTTTCCTTAAGGAATTAATTTTCTCTAACAAATATCACCCGGAACTCAATCAATCGAAAGAAATCATAGAGCGATACAAACTCATCGATAAAATCATTGAACAGGCAGTCGTTTATAATCTGCATGAAAGTAAAAACTTCACGTCAAGGCTGGACAAGATCTTTACCCATAAGATTTTTGGCTACATTACTTTTTTTGTCATCCTCTTCATCATTTTTCAGGCGATATTCGCCTGGGCCAGCGCACCCATGGATTTTATCGATTTCACTTTTTCTGAATTGAGCATGTTCCTGAAAAACACCCTTCCCAATGGATTACTGACAGAATTACTCACGGAAGGCATAATTCCCGGCATAGGCGGAATTTTGATCTTTCTGCCTCAAATTGCTTTGTTGTTTGCATTTATCGCCATTTTGGAAGAATCCGGGTACATGTCTCGGGTGGTGTTCCTCATGGATAAGATTATGCGAAAATTTGGTTTAAATGGACGCAGTGTAGTACCGCTAATTTCAGGTGTGGCGTGTGCCATCCCGGCAATTATGGCCACGCGCACCATTGACAATTGGAAAGAACGACTGACAACCATTCTGGTGACTCCGCTGATGAGCTGCTCTGCACGTTTGCCGGTTTATACTATATTGATTGCACTGGTCGTGCCGGATAAATATGTGCTGGGATTCCTCAATCTCCAGGGATTAGCCTTGATGGGAATGTACATTCTTGGTTTTGTAACCGCCATTGCCGTAGCATGGATCATTTCAAAAATCATGAAAGTACGCGACAGGACTTATTTTATCATGGAATTGCCTTTATATAAATTTCCCCGATGGAAAAATGTCGGTACTACCATCTATGCGAAATCAAGAACATTTGCCTTCGAAGCTGGTAAAATAATACTTGCCATCTCGATTATCTTGTGGGTGATGGCTTCTTTCGGGCCTGGTGATAAAGTCAAAAATGCAAAAAATTATGTGGCCGCAGAATATCAGGACAAGCCATTAACCACTGAACAATTCCAGCGACATGTAGAAGCTTTCAAACTCGAAAATTCATATGCGGGAAAATTCGGACAACTCATAGAACCTGTCATAAGACCGCTGGGTTACGACTGGAAAATCGGCATTGCCTTAATCACCTCGTTCGCCGCCCGGGAGGTTTTTGTGGGAACTATGGCCACCATCTACAGTATCGGCGCCGATGAACAATCGACTATTAAATCACGCATGAAAGCAGAGATCAATCCCAACACCGGGAAACCTGTGTATTCACCGGCTGTAGCATTTTCTTTACTTGTTTTTTATGCATTTGCCATGCAATGTATGAGTACACTGGCTATTGTTTACAAAGAAACCAACAGCCTCAAGTGGCCTCTAATCCAACTCTTCTATATGTCTGGGCTGGCCTATGTGAGTTCCCTGCTGGTATTTCAGCTAATGTCCTGATATATCCATCCTCTATTTTTGTCCGAAATACACCAATTTCTAAGGCCTGAAAGCTTATGGTCATACGATCACTTTTTTAAGTCGATTAATTGTTAAATTGTCTACTTAAAATTGTCAAAAATTATGGCTCAGTTTACCTTGAATGTTAATAACCGAACATATAAGATTGACGTGGACCCTGCCATGCCATTGCTCTGGGTAATTCGAGATTATATCGGTTTAACGGGCACCAAATATGGATGCGGAATATTGCAATGCGGATCTTGCATTGTTCATCTTGATGGCAAACCAGTTAATTCCTGTTCCTTCCCGGTTTCAGGTGTCAAAAACCAGGTTATCACTACGATAGAAGGTTTATCGGAAGACAATAATCATCCTGTACAAAAAGCCTGGATAGAAAAACAAGTGCCACAGTGTGGTTATTGCCAGTCGGGACAAATTATGTCCGCCGTTGCCCTGCTTGAAAATAACCCCAGTCCGACGGATGAAGATATCGACAATGCTATGCGCAATAATCTCTGTCGGTGTGGTACTTATACCAGAATAAAAGAAGCCATTCACTTAGCCGCCAAACTCAAAGCCAATGAAATCAACTAATGTTTTAAGCCGCAGAAAATTCCTTAAAATTTCCGGCGCTGGTTCTGCCGTACTTGCCGTTGGATTTTATTTCACGACAGGTTGTGATAGCAAAAAGCCAGTCATCGCCAATATGTCATTGGATAAAAATTCATTGGCTTCCCTCAACCCTTTTATTTTGATCAATGACAAAAACCAAATCCTGATCATGGCCCATAAACCGGAAATGGGACAAGGAACATTTCAGTCAATGCCAATGATTATCGCAGAAGAACTCGATGTTACGCTGAATGACATATTTATAGAACAGGCAATGAGCGACCAAAAGTACGGTGACCAAAGTGTCGGCGGTAGTTTTAGTGTTCGGGGAAATTTTGAAATGTTGAGAAAAACAGGTGCTTCGGCACGCGAAATGCTCATTCTGGCAGCGGCCAAAAAGTTCGGCGTTCAACCTTCAGATTGTTATACAAAAGACAAAAAAGTATTTTCTCGTTCCAAAGAAAAGCATTTGAACTATGGCCAACTGGTAGATGAAGCAAGTAAAATTGAAGCACCGCAAGAACCTACATTAAAAGACAGGAAAAATTTCAAAATCATTGGGAAGTCATTGCCAAGACCTGATATTCTGGAAAAAGTCAATGGGAAAGCTATATTTGGTTTGGATGTAAAAGTCCCGGGAATGCTGTATGCTTCCGTAGAACACGCTCCGGTTTTACGTGCTTCGGTGGTTGAGTTTGATGATTCCGAAACGAAATTTGTGCCTGGTGTAAAACATGTTTTACAAGTCGAACGTCAGGTTTTTGACCATACATATCACGGTGTTGGCGTTTTGGCAGACAACTATTGGGCAGCCTTGCAGGGAAGAAAAAAACTAAGAATTAAGTGGGACAACGGAGACTTTGACAAAGTTAATACGGAAAATATCTATAGAGATTTTAAAAAATTGGCCGGCCAGGATGGTATCGTAGACGTATATGAAGGAAATTTTGAAACAGAATACCGCAGGGCCAAAGACAAAATTGAAGCCGATTATGAAATGCCATTTGTCGCCCATTCTCCCATGGAACCTCAAAATGTGGTGATCCATGTTCGTGAAAATGAATGTGAAGTATGGGCGCCAACACAAGTGCCGGACAGTGTTCGACGTAATCTGGCTAAATATTTAAATATACCAGAGGAGAATATTATCATCCACATTACCTACCTCGGTGGAGGCTTCGGGCGAAGACTTTTTGTTGATCCGATCATGGAAGCAGCCTTTATGTCAAAGTCGGTGAAAACTCCGGTGAAACTCATCTGGACCCGCGAAGATGACACATCGCAGGGACCTTTCCGACCTGGAACATATAGTCGGCTAAGAGGTGCTCTAGACGAGAAAAAGCAAATACTGGCCTTCCAGCATAAAGTTGTCGCACCATCAATAGGCGTAGAAAATTTTGGAAGACCCATTGAAAAGGAAGTGGGCAGTGCCATGGAAGGTGTCAGTGAAATGCCCTATAAAATCCCACACAAGAAAACCAACTATATATATGCTAAAACGACTATCCCAATTGGCTGGTGGAGATCAGTTTATTCTTCCACTACAGCATTTGCTCATGAAAGTTTTATCGATGAACTGGCTCATCTGGCCGGTAAAGACCCAATGTTATTCAGGCTGGAAATGCTGGACGCAGGTGATCCCGTCTCAGGTATTTTGAACAGATTGGCTGAAATTTCAAATTGGAACCAACCATTACCGGAAAACTGGGGACGAGGGGTGGCCGTTTGGAAGTTCTTTGCAGGAAAAGCCGGACATGTGGTTAAAATAGCCAGGAACAATGCCGGTAAAATACTGATCAAAAAAATCTTCTGTGTAATCGATGTCGGCCTGGCAATCAATCCTGATAACATCAGAAATCAAACCGAAGGTAATATTGTCATGGCACTTACGGCGGCACTAAAGCACCCCATCACCTTTAAACAGGGAGAAACGGTGGAGAAAAATTTCGACCGGTACGAAATGTTAAAGATCCACGAAACACCGGAAATTCAGGTCGACATCATTGCCGACAACGATAAACCCGACGGCGTAGGTGAACCTGGTTTGCCCCCACTTGCTCCAGCCCTGGGAAATGCGCTATTCGACCTTACCGGAATACGACTGCGAAAATTACCTTTTGATCTGGAAAACATAGCGTAATCAAATAGAATATGTACTCAGAAGCCACCCAGATCTATTCTGGGTGGCTTTTCTTTTTTTGAAAAAAATTGTTTGCCGATCATAATAATAATTTGCATTCCAAAAACATCCGTCAGTGCTGAACTATTTTCATTCATAATTCGTAATTTAATATGATATCAATTTAATATTATTGTAAATCAAATTTATCATGGAAAAAGAACGAATTATTCAATCAGCCAGTGGTTATCCAATGTTGATTGTTGAGTTAGTGCTCCTCGGAATTAGTCTCTTCGGATTCATCACCATGGAAAATCCATGGTTTGTATTATTGGTAGTACTATTTATTTTATTGCTTCCAGGTTTTTTTATCGTTAGTCCAAATCACGCGAAGGTATTGGTGTTATTTGGCGCTTATCGCGGCACAGTAAAACGCAATGGATTTTTCTGGACCAATCCATTTTATTCGAAAAAGAACATTTCGCTCCGGGCCCGAAATTTTGACAGCGAACGGGTAAAAGTGAATGACAAGGTGGGAAATCCCATTCTAATCAGTGTTATCCTGGTCTGGCGTGTGAAAGAAACATACAAAGCTGCTTTCGAAGTGGATGATTTTGAACAATTCGTGAAAGTGCAATCTGACGCCGCCGTAAGAAAACTGGCAGGCTCGTATCCGTATGATAATTTTGATGATGAACTGGCTGAAGTTACTTTAAGGTCAGGAGTTCATGAGGTGAATGAAGCCATGGAAAAGGAATTGAGTGAACGGCTCCTGATTGCGGGAATTGAAGTAATGGAAGCGCGCATTGGTTATCTGGCCTATGCACCGGAAATCGCTCAGGCCATGCTGCGCAGGCAACAAGCCACTGCCATAGTAGCCGCCAGATTCAAAATTGTTGAAGGCGCAGTAGGTATGGTAGAAAATGCCCTCCAAATGTTATCCAGTAAAGCAATTATTAATCTTGATGAAGAAAAGAAAGCCGCTATGGTCAGCAATCTGATGGTCGTTTTGTGTGGTGACCGGGATGCAAGCCCGGTAATCAATACGGGAACTTTACATCAATAAACCAAAGTCATGAAAGAATACAAGCTTTTGACCAAAGGAGTGTTTGAACCGGAATCAAAATTTGAACGCCGGTTGAATGAAATTTGCCAAAAAGGCTGGAAGCCCATTTCCATTTGCTATAACAAAGGCAAAGGTTTAACGATATTACTGGAAAGTACAGATAAAGAAAATTATTATTAATATATGCCCAAAAAGAAGCCATTTGTATTACGTGTAGATCCGGAAATAATGAAAGCTTTGGAGAAATGGGCTGCCGATGAATTTAGAAGTACCAATGGGCAGCTAGAATGGCTGATTAATGAGGCGTTGAAAAAAGCCGGTCGTTTGCCGAAAAAATAGCCTCTTAAAATCATCAGGTCAAAAAATAGTACTTAATATCCAAAGGAAGGGAGAACCTTCCTTTTATTTTTAAATATGCTCGATGGACTTTTCGAGAGATTGATAAAATGTACACCTAATAAATATTTGCAATTCATTATTCCGGTACCACATTTTTTAGTATTTCATACCATTTGAAACACATACAAGATAAAATTCGTAAAAATCCAGCCCTGCAAAATTTGAAACCATAATTGAATTGCAAATAGCGCCATTCATCAAATGGCATTAGCAATTAGCCATATAGCCGGTATTTTATAGCTCCGTATTTTTCATAATCGTTGATGCATCAAAATAAAGTATAGTCAACGGCAGTAAAAATATTTTCCAACCTAATGCAAAATGTACGAAATCGACAATAATTCTTGGTTTATTCCTACTGGCAGGATTTAATATCCAAGCACAAAAATATAGTCAAGAGAGCATAAACCCGAATAATATAACAGTAGCGAAATCGACTTATTGGCTAAATATCGGGCCCGGGACCTGTACTTTACACACTGCCAATACTAATATTGGCGTTTCCATGATTTTTGGATTTTCATATCAACAAAGGCATCATTTGATATCTGTGCGTGGCACATACAATGGCAGCGGTTACATTTTTATGGAATATCATGATATATGGGACGCAGGACTATTATATGGATATGCTTCAACTGGAAAAAATACGCTTTTTTCCATTGCTACAGGGCTTTCTGTTGCGGGAGGTTCGAAATCAGTCTGTTTTTTATGTGATGAGAAAATTTATACACCTGCCATTGGTATTCCCCTGAATGTACAAATCTCCTTGCGACCACTTCGTGCCATTGGACTGGGATTATATGGTTTTGCCAATATTAATCCCGAACAACCTTTTGCCGGCACGGCACTTATCGTACAATTGGGCAAACTCCGTTGATCATGTTTTGAATTTCAGAAATGAAAAAGAAAAATTAATATCGAAACAAAATCTTTTAATATTTGTCGTATCACTAAGGAAGTTTACTCCTGGTATTTTTTCACATGATCACTGAGTAGATATGTCTGTAAATTCGGAGAAAGATATTGTTGCGATTCGGAAAGTTTGCAATGTGGTGGCCCACGTGCTCTGGGAAATGATCAATTCTATGAAACCGGGAACCACTACTCAAAAATTAGATGAAATTGGGGAAAAAGTGATGAAGCAATTTGGCGCTAAAAGTGCCCCAAAATATTTTCATAACTTCCCGGGGAATACATGCATAAGCGTCAATGAAATTATTGCCCATGGAATCCCAAATAAAAGAATACTTCGATGTGGTGATTTCGTCAACATCGATGTATCTGCAGAATTGAATGGTTTTTTTGGTGATGTCGGTTATAGCTTGGTTTTAAGGGAATACAACTACGAATTGGATAAATTATGCCAATGCGCCAAAACAGCAACGCTTAAAGCCATTTCAAAATGTGTCGCCGGGACAACGGTGAATGAAATTGGTAAAGTCGTTGAGGATGAAGCCCGATCCAAGGGATATACGGTGATAAAGAATTTGTGCAGCCACGGCATTGGCAGAACTTTGCACGCTCATCCTAAAAATATTCTGAATTATTTCGATCCTGAAGAAACAAACATCTTAGAATCCGGTATGGTTATCGCCTTTGAACCGTATATTTCAAATGGGGCCTGCAGAGCAATGGAATTGTCAGATGGATGGACACTGACCACCCATAACAACAGCAGGGTTGCCCAATTCGAACATACCGTTCTGGTAACTGATGGAAAACCAGAAATACTTACGGTTTTATAATATCCAAATATTTTTTTAGGCGTGAAATGATTTATGGGTTCTTCACAGGTCAAGTGCAAATAAAAATATTGACATCGCCTATTTTATTTTTTAAGAAGACGAGTAAGTTTGAGCTTGGTATCTTCTATTTCAGGAGAAGTATTTTTTAATTTCCGGTATTCCCGCCAACCGGTGTACAAAAGGAAGATCCCTACTGCCAATGGCGAAAAAGCGAAAATCCGGTAATATCCGATCAACATATTACGCCCATAAAATCCCCCAACGACCAGTAGGCCAACCAAGGTGACCAACACCCCAAGCAGCATACGCAGTTTTGCATTGTTTCTTTGATGTGCAAGCTTGGCCTCCTCAATGGCAAATTCATCCACCAGACGAATGATATATTTGATGGCTTCTGCCGATAAATCTTTTGATTCCAAATATTTTCTGATGTCCAAAAAAGTCTGGCCGTCGTCAAACATTTTCAACGATTCATCCAGATACTGATCTAATGCTTTTGTATCCATGTTCAAGTAATTAAGACGAAATTAGAAAAGTAATAGACAATTTGAAATGCGATTTGCACACGGCATCAATTCCAGTGTAACAGAAAATTGCAAGATTATGATGTAATAAAGTCCTCCAACTTGTTTGACAATAAAGTATCACTAAATAATTGCCCTCGAACAAACCAATTTTACTTTAATTATTCCAAGCGTAAAACACCTTGAACACCTTCATTAAAGGATTGTAAATCAGTTATCTGTTATTTAGGATTATTATAATAACCCAATTGATACAGGCAGGATCGCGGTTTAATAAACAATAGTATCACAATGTAATCTGTTTGGCCGATATGAAAAAAATGAAAACCCCATGTGAATTAATTTTGTACTCATTGAAGGGTAAGCAAAAATGTGTTGAATATGGAAGTGATTTTTAATTCGGCGTTTGCTCAGGTGAGTTTCGATGAAGCCAGCAATTCGGTTATTACAGTGTGGAAAAAAGCCACCACAACTCCTGCTTACCAGGAAACATTTAAAATAATTCTGGAGGTTATAAAGAAGTACAAAGCCAGTGCGTTCATTAGTGACATTTATTTCCAGGGTGTTGTTGGCACAGAAAACAGGAACTGGATGGAATCGGAGATCTTGCCTGAAGCCATAAGATTGGGACTTCGAAAAATAGCCACAGTCGCACCGGAAGATATTTTTAAAAAATTCTATGTAAGCAATGTGATGCGCCATGCTCAATTTCATAATGAATATTTGAAGTTTAAGACATTCGGTGACCTGATATCTGCTCAGGCATGGGTGATGAATAAAGAGGTGGTTTTGTAATTTTGGTCAATAATTCAAAACTTAAAAAGGTCGTCTCCTTTGGGGCGGCCTTATTTTTGTCTTTTTGTGATTTTAATCCGGATAAAAATCAAATGCCCGGATTCTGATACCGGAACAGTGAATTTATCAGTTGAGTATTTATTTCTGATAAAGATTCCACAACATAATCACCTTCATTCAAATCCTGGAGTAAAGCAGAAGAATTCTGATAACCAATGCATTTCATACCTGCTGCCTTGGCCGCCTTTACACCATTGACCGAATCCTCGATTACCAGACAATCTTCAGGCTGCACGTGATGTGCAAAAGCGGCCTTCAAAAATAGATCAGGAAATGGTTTTGATCGATTGACGTCGTCAGCACCAATGATCACTTCAAATTGATCCAACAAGTCAAAATGATTGAGCACGGTAAGAATTGTTTTTTTGGAGGCCGAAGAAGCCAGCAATAAGCCAAAATGATTTTTCCCCAGATGGCTTATCAAAGTTTTAACTCCCGGAACCAATCGAATACGGTCTTCTTTTTTTAACATTTGCAGGTAGCGGTTTCTGCCCATCTCCAGAAGTTCTTCTGGTTTTTTTTTGAGATCGTGAATGGCAATAACCTGTTTCCACATATCGATGGCCGAGGTGCCAATATAATTTTTGTGTTCTTCCTCGGTTAATGTAAGTCCTAATTGTTCAAACATCCATCGTTCGTTTTCCTGATGAACAGGCTCACTGTCGACAATCACACCATCGAGATCAAAGATTACAGTGTCAATCATATTTTTTTTCTACGAATAAAAAGTGTTGGCAGAATATGTTTCCGGTGAATATTTTTTCGCATGAGTAAACCACAAATTACAAAGATCCACCGATAAATAATTATTGATGGCTGTAATGATTAAAATCCCGGCGTAATCCTCTTAACAAAGCTGTTCAAAATGTCTTTGACCACTATGATAAATAATTTAAAAACGGATTATTTATGAATGTATCATTAAATTTATGGTTATTGAATTAAAATTTTTAAGGAATCAAATTGCATTGATAAGGGAAGATGCAATTTGCAAGAAGCTGGATATTTTTTGAATTTTTACAATAGAGCATGATGGAACGGCGTCATATACTTTTTATATCAGATGAGGGTCATTTGGAGAAGACCTGGAAAATTGCTGGATTATTGACTTTTCTTTCATTGATCCTATTCCATGTTAATCTTCAGGCACAGGTGAACCTTAACTCTTCCAATTTGCCCATTGTCATCATCAATACCAATGGCAACGCCATTCCCGATGAACCGAAAGTACATGCCTGGATGGCAATTATTGACAATGGACCAGAACAGCGCAACAACATTACGGACAATCCCAATGATTATGATGGGGATATTGGTATTGAACTTCACGGATCGTCCTCCCAGAGTTTTGAAAAGAAATCATATGGCATCGAATTGCGCACGCCGTCTGATCAGGATTCAGCGACTTCAATACTTGGCATGCCCAAAGAAGAGGACTGGATATTACACGGTCCTTATAGCGACAAATCCCTGATGCGTAATGCCCTGACTTATCATATTGGCAGAGTGCTCGGATGGTATGCTTCCAGGACCCGGTTTTGTGAAGTGGTGATCAACAATGATTACAAGGGTGTTTACGTGATGGCAGAAAAAATCAAACGAGACAAGAACCGCGTAGATATCAGCAAATTGAATCCCGATGAAATTTCCGGTGATGACCTCACCGGAGGTTATATCATCAAGATCGACAAGTTTGACGGCAACAACAGCGGTCTTGGGTTTGAATCCAACTATCCACCGCTGTATGCCCATTCCGCAGATCAAAAAATATTTTTTCAATACGAATACCCTAAAAATGATGAGATTGTTGAGGCCCAGAAAAACTACATCGGTAAATTTGTAAGTGATTTCGAAGATAATCTCAAAAGCGTACACTTCACAGACGACGAAACCGGCTACCGCTCATTTATCGAGGTCAATTCATTTATTGATTATGCCATTGTAAATGAACTAACCAGAAATGTGGATGCATATCGGCTGAGTACTTTTCTTTATAAAGACAAGAACGGCAAAATGTATATGGGGCCGATCTGGGACTATAATCTGGCATTTGGCAATGCAGATTATTGTGAAGGTTCCAGCATCAGTGGTTGGGCCTGGGATTTTAATAAAGTTTGTGGTGAAGATTACTGGCAGGTGCCTTTTTGGTGGTATCGCTTTCGACAAGACACAAAGTTTACATCTGCCCTTGCGGACCGTTGGCGAACGCTGAGACAGGGTACACTTAAAACAGAAAACCTCATGAAATATATTGATTCCACCGCCCAGGTATTGGACGAAAGTCAGCAACGAAACTTTCAGCGATGGGATATACTTGGAATTTATATCTGGCCCAATAATTATATTGGTTACACCTATGCTGCCGAAGTTAATTATTTAAAACAGTGGATCACACAACGCACCCAATGGATTGACGACAATATAGCCAAGCTTGAGGACATAACAGCCACCGAAGAAATACTGTTAGAACCAACTGGTGGATATATTGATGCTTTTCCCAATCCTTTTGAAGAGTCAGTAGATGTTGAAATTCAGTCGATGCCGAATAGCAATTGGAAGGCAACAATTTATGATGAAAAAGGACAATTGGTAAGAAAGGATCTGTCACTTCAGTCGAACCGGCATAATGCAATTTTCCATTGGGACGGCAGAAATGATGCAGGCATAAAAGTATCGAAAGGTTTATACCTCTTCAGAATTTCGGATTCCAAATCAGCGACAACAACAGTTAAACTGGTGAAATATTAAAATTTCAACAGGTAACATGGAAAATACCAATCGCATGTCCTTCATAGCGATTCCAGTAGAGTATAGCTTCCGGAGTGGGAAAAATTTTCACTTTACATTTCTTTTCCTCAAAGAAATCCGAAGCTTCTGCCGATAGTTTCAATTGATCATTTTGCCCGGAACCAATGATCAACTCATTGGCCAAGGGATCATAAATATCCCGCGCTTCGTCCAATGACAAAATATGCGAGGTGCCATAAATAATTTTTGATAATTTTTTGTTGCGTTTTCGTACCTGGCCTTCAGCATCGATAACGATATCGTGGCCGATTTTTTCTTTGTTTACAGTGATCGAGCCAAAATCTGTTGAATTGATCAGAGGTTTCATAATGTTTGGATTAATGTCTTTTATAAATGCCTACTAATTCACATTGGGCCAAAATATGCCTTTCCATTTCCTTTAATACGTTTATTTTTCTCAATCCTGGTGTTTTATCAATTTCACGGTCAATGGCGTACAATTTGAAGTGATAATGATGATGAGTGCCACCCGGAGGACAAGGGCCGCTATAGCCGATGCGGTTAAAGTCAGTTTTACCCTCCATAATGTTTTTATTCCGAAGGTCAGAGGGGATAATATTTTCAGAAAATTCTGTGATTGAAGGAGAAATATTGTACACCACCCAATGAACAAATGTTTTACCCGGAGCATCGGGATCATCACATATTAATACCAGACTTTTCGTGTTGGCGGGAATATCGTGCCATTTCAATGACGGTGAAACGTTTTGACCATCGCAAGTAAATTTCGCAGGAATAGCTTCCCCTTGTTTAAATGCTGTGCTTGTGAGTTCCATACTGTCAGAACTATTTAATTGTTTAACGGCAAGCTGAATTTCGCTTGCCCTATTTATTGTTCTTGTCTATATAAAAATGAACGATTATTCAATAAAACTGATTCACTTATGGAGGATGAAAATAGAAGAAGAATAGTAAGGCATCTCGAATATAGGCTTTCCACCAAACCAGCAGGCTTCTGCCAATATTTAATCTATTCTTGTAAAATAAAACTTTTGAAGATCTCGATAGTTCTTTTACTCAAGTTTGTCAATGAAGGTAAATTATACATTCCCGAAATATTTTATATTGCGCTCGCTTCACATTAGATGATTTAGGATGTACAAAAGGACCCGGTTAATATTGTTTATTGGTTGTGTAATGGCACTCTCTGCCAATGCTCAGATCACCAGGATTTACGAATCCCGTGAGTATAAACAGGCCATTGAACAACATACCAGAACACGACAGGGCTTACCTGGCAAAGCGTATTGGCAAAATTTATCGAATTATGATATCAATGCTACATTCGATCCAAGGAAAGGGGAAATTTGGGGAATAGCCAACATCCATTATCAAAACAACAGCCCCGATTCTCTCATTTACGTGGTCGTGAAAGTGATGCAAAATTTTTATAAAAAAGGTGCTGCACGTCAAATGGAAGTACCCATTGTAGATATCACGGATGGCGTACACCTGGATTCGGTAAGATATAACGGAAAGTTGATGTCGTCCAATATGAGGAGTGAGCGAGGCACGAATGTATTGTTATTTCTTCCCGATGCCATCAGGTCCTGGCAATCGGCAGATTTTTCGATCAGCTATCATCTGAAAATGCCACTGAAAGAAGGAATTCGTACCGGGGCAGCCGACAGCACTTCTTATTTTATGGGCTATTGGTTCCCCCAAATGGCCGTTTATGATGATATTTTCGGTTGGGACACCGATCAATATATCGGTATTCCGGAAAATTACAATGACTTTTCAGACTACAAAGTATCTTTGACATTGCCTGGTCAGTATATGATTTGGGCCACGGGTAAATTAGAAAATCCGGAAGAAATGTATCCCCATGATGTACTGACAAAAATTCGCGATTCTCAAACCAGCAACGAGGTGGTGCACATTCTCACCGCTAAAGACTGGAAGACAATCCGAAAAAAGGCTCCCGGGACCAGGACCTGGAAATTCGTTGCACATCAAGTGCCGGACTTTGCCTGGGCTACCAGCGACCACTATCTCTGGGATGGCGCTGCTGCCAAAAATCCGGATCCACAACATACCTGCTGGGTTCAAGCTGTTTATCCTGCTAAGGCCTATAATTTTGACGAGGTAACCGGAATCGCCCAAAAATCTATTGAAATCATGTCTGCCGGGTTTCCCGGAATACCCTATCCTTATTTTGAACATATAACCTTTAACGGCGGCAGCGGAGGAGGCATGGAATTTCCAATGATGGCCAACAACGAATCGGTGCCCGACATGATGAACACTATGCTCATCACTGCACACGAAATCGCACACAATTATTTCCCCTTCTTGATGGGTATCAACGAAAGAAAATATGGCTGGTTTGATGAGACCATGACTTCAATGATGGAGGAATATGTGAATAAAAAGGGTTATCCTTCGCTAAGACCAAGAGGTCTCTATAGCAAAAGTTTTTTCTATTACAATTTTGGAGGAAGAGATGATGATTTACCGTTGATGACGGAAACGAGCAACATCATGAAGGAAATGACCAGTATTTTTAACTTTTATACCAAAGGTCCGATAGCCATGGAAGCTTTGCAATCTTTGATAGGCGAAGATCATTTTTACCAATATGTCAAAGATTTTATGTTTGAATGGGCAGGAAAACACCCCACCCCTTATGATTTATTCTATTATATCAACGAAAGATATGGACAAAATCTGGATTGGTTGTGGCAGCACTGGTTTTTTGACTACGGTTATGCCGACGTCGGCATTGCGAGTGTAAAACAATCAAATCAGATGCTTTCCATTGATATTACCAATGAAGGCGGAATGCCGGTTCCAGTGCGGCTTAAAATCACCTACTCCGATGATTCAACCCGTGAGGAAAATGTATCCATCTCCGTTTGGAAGGAAAATCCCGAACATTATGTTTTGAACATCCAAAACAATAAAGCCATCAAAAAGGTGAGCATTGATCCCCAGGCGTTTTATGATGTAAATCGGGATAACGATAAATTTGAGGTAAAGCATTAATGTGCTGGCTGAATATAGATCTTGCCTGGAATTTATCAATTTTGAATTCTCAACTTATTCCAGGGAATTCCAACAAAATGAGCTCCGAAACCCGGAATTCGCTCAAAATTGACCCGTTAATATGGTCTAACGCTCAGCGCGACAAATTTATTAGTTTTATTTTTGGCCGATGATTGTTACTTTAGGTCAAAAACATCTTGGCAAACCAAATTAGCGATATCTGGACAAGTCAATTTACAGTGGCTTCCTTTCAGGCCGGTCCCGACCTGAAAATCTCTATTCCGGCATTATTTTCATTGCTGCAGGAAAGCGCCGTGGAACACGGCATGCACAACGGTTTTGGTTACTATGTTTACCAACCGTTGAATAAGCAATGGATCATGACACGGATAAGCCTGGAAATATCGGATTTGCCATTGTGGGAAGAAACGTTCCAGGTCATCACCTGGATAAAAACCATAAAAAGATGGTTCATGGCCCGGGATTTTTTGATCACCAGTCAAACCGGGAAAGTGATTGCCATTGCAACTGCTTGTTACGCCCTGATAGATCGAACAAGTAAAAAGCCGGAAGATCTGCGACCGATTAGCGACAAACTGGCGCCTATTGAGGGAAAAGAAGCATTTGAAGGATTGGCTGCCAAAGTACCCAATTTTGAAATCGATGGCGAATCGAGGCAAATCGTTACCCAGCATAGCCAAATCGATCTCAATGGCCATATCAGTCATATCAAATACATTGAGTGGATTCTGGACCAGGTACCAACTTCAATCAGGGCCAGTAAAAATCTACGACAGATTGATGTGAATTATTTGTCGGAGCTGTTTCAACATGAAAAAATCTTAATCACTTCACAAAGAAATGAGCCGCATATATTTCTTGTAAAAATTGTGCGAGAACATGATCTGGCTGAAATTTGCAAAACAAAAATGACTTGGGAATAAACATTGAAACGTAGTAAAAAACCACTGCCGGAGATTGAGATTATCAGCTTTGGGAAATACACACCCTGGGACCGTGATAGTAAATCACTCCCCGAGTTGATAGAAATGTCTGAAAAGGTAAAGGCTGAGATCGGAGTTGAATTTGGCATGCTTGTCGAGATTTTCAAAGGCAAAGGCCGATATCTGGATTATATCATCAACCATCCGCCGTTTAAAAATGAATTTGGAGAAATTGTCGTTCCTTTTGAAGGGCAATATCAGATCAGGTCCAATCCACATACTTTCTTTTTGGGAGACACCATTTTGGAACCTATCGAAGATAAAATTGGTGAATGGACCATATGGATCTATTGTGAAGGGATTTTACTGGTTTCAAAAAAGATTTCGCTGATTTAATATTATGCTTGTTGTACATAACACTTAAATCCCAAATCACTTACTTTTACCGATCGTTAATAAAGTGATGAACGAACTAGAACAGAACCTGAAGATGAATTTGCAGGAGTTAAGTAAGACGCTGGATGGAGAATTGTATTTTGATGATACCATGCGCAAACTTTATGCTACGGATGCTTCAGCATATCGGGAAATACCGGAAGCCGTGGCCATTCCGAAAACCACCGGAGACATTAAAAAGCTCATTCATTTTGCCCATGAAAATCATACCTCTCTGGTTCCCCGTGCCGCAGGCACTTCCCTCGCCGGCCAGGTAGTAGGTGGGGGAATTATTGTGGATGTTTCAGTACATTTCAATAAAATCCTGGAAGTGAATGAAGCGGAACATTGGGTGCGTGTTCAGCCCGGAGTAATTCGCGATGATCTGAACCTTTATCTTTCCAAATACAAACTTTATTTTGGGCCCGAAACCTCAACAGCCAATCGCGCCATGATTGGAGGTATGGTGGGCAACAATTCGTGCGGATCAAATTCCGTGGTTTATGGCAGCACCAGGGAACACACTATCGGGGTGCATGCCATTCTCAGTGATGGTTCTGAAGCAATATTCGGTCCTTTATCATCCGACGAATTCGCAAAGAAATGCAGTGGTGAGACTGCGCAATCAACACTAGAACAGCAAATTTATCAAAATACCAAAGCGGCACTCAGTGATCCGAAAAACCGTGGTAACATCAAAAATAATTTTCCCAGGAAAACGATCCGCCGCCGCAATACCGGCTATGCACTGGACCTGTTGATGGATGCGGCCCCGCTGGATGGCACGGATAAACCGTTCAATTTTTGTAAGCTCATCGCTGGTTCTGAAGGGACACTGGCTTTTATTACGGAAATAAAACTCAATCTCATTCCGCAGCCCCCCAAAGAACAACTGCTGGTGGCGGCGCATTTCAACAATGTAAACGAATCACTGGAAGCCAATTTGATCGCTTTGAAATATAAGCCACAGGCCAGTGAACTCATGGATCATTACATCCTGGAATGCACCAAAAATAATATCGGCCAGCGGCAAAATAGATTTTTTATCCAGGGGGATCCGGGGGCTATTCTCGTGGTGGATCTCTCCAGAGACACGCTCGATGAGGCACAATCTTTGGCCGAATCCATGATAGCTGAAATGAGGTCAGCCGGTTTTGGTTATCATTTTCCCATAATTACAGGATCAGATTCTTCCAAGGTCTGGAATTTGCGCAAAGCGGGTCTAGGGTTACTATCCAATATGCCCGGAGATGCAAAACCGGTACCGGTCATCGAAGATACTGCGGTAGACGTTCAAGACCTTCCGGAATACATCAGGGAATTCAACAAGATTCTTAAAAAATACAATCTTTATTGTGTCCACTATGCACATGCTGGCTCGGGTGAATTACATCTTCGGCCGATTTTGGATCTCAAAAAAACAGAAGACACCAAACTCTTCAGAACCATATTGCAGGAAATTGCAACACTGGTAAAACAATACAGGGGATCGCTCAGTGGAGAACACGGAGATGGCAGGCTTCGCGGTGAATTTATCCGTTTTATGGTAGGCGAGGAATGTTATGAATTATTAGAACAAGTCAAAAAAACCTGGGATCCGGAAAATATTTTCAATCCTGGTAAAATCGTTGATACTCAACCGATGGATACCTCATTGCGATACAAACCAGGACAGGCAACGCGGATGTACGACACCATTTTTAATTTCGATGAATACCAGGGAATTTTACGCAGCGCAGAATTGTGCAATGGTTCCGGAGATTGCCGGAAAACACACCTCTCAGGTGGCACCATGTGTCCCAGCTATATGGCCACCAAAAACGAAAAAGACACCACCAGGGCCAGGGCAAATATCCTGCGCGAAGTACTGACCAATAGCGACAAGGAAAATCCTTTCGATTCGGAAGAGATCAAATCGGTGATGGATCTCTGTTTGTCATGTAAAGGTTGTAAATCGGAATGCCCGAGCAATGTAGATGTTGCCAAGCTAAAAGCGGAATTCCTCCAGCACTATTACGATGCCAACGGGGTGCCTTTCAGGACGCAACTGATTGCTTATTTCACATCGCTCACAGCCATCGCATCGAAAACACCCGGTTTATATAATTTTGTATTTAACAATAAAATACCAGGCAGACTGGCTAAAGGTATGATCGGTTTTGCCAAAAAGCGATCAATGCCGCCCTTGCATGGATTCACATTAAGGGATTGGTATCGCGAACAACGGGGAAAGGATTTCGGAATACCCAACGCCAAAAAAGAGAATGGGAAGGTTTATTTGTTTTGTGATGAATTCACCAACTATAACGATGTACCAGTCGGAATCGCTGCCATCAAACTGCTCACCAGATTGGGTTACACAGTAGAGATCCCCGATCATAAGGAGAGTGGACGAACATTCCTTTCAAAAGGAATGATAAAGCGGGCAAAGGATATTGCCCGGAAGAATGTTGATATTTTTTCTCCCCTCATTAGCAATGAAACACCACTTGTTGGCATTGAACCTTCGGCCATCCTTACTTTTCGAGATGAATACATCGATCTGGCCAGTGGAGAAAATCGCGAAAAAGCCAGAAAACTGGCTGACAATGTTTTTATCATTGATGAATTCCTCGATCAACAGTTTGAATCAGGAAAACTGGATAAGAATATATTTGTAGACCACAAAAGAAAGATCAAACTACACGGTCATTGTCATCAAAAATCGCTGGCCTCCCTGGTGCCCACCAAACGGCTGCTTTCCCTGCCAAAGAATTATACTGTAGAAGTGATCCCATCGGGTTGCTGTGGAATGGCCGGTTCTTTTGGCTTCGAAAAGGAACATTATAATATCTCCATGAATATTGGTGAATTGGTACTTTTCCCGGAGATACGCAAGCAACCTGATCAGGTTTTTATCGCTGCTCCAGGCACCAGTTGCAGGCATCAGATTAAAGATGGCACCGGACGTCTTGCCAAACATCCGGTGGAAATATTGTGGGAAGCGATAAAACAGTAGATGATGTGCCAGGCTATTTGTCTTTTTCTTTCTTTGTTTGTTCAACTTACTTTGGCTTCGGGTGATCATTATCCCGAAGTGAAGATCGTAACTACTTTGGGTGAAATTACAATAGAACTTTTTCCGGGAAAAGCGCCGCGCACGGTGGATAATTTTCTGAAATATGTTGATGCCGGTTATTATAATGGTGGTTCATTTTACCGCACCGTAACACCGGATAACCAGCCTGACAATAAAATAAAGATCGAAGTAATTCAGGCCGATGTGCATCCATGGTATCAGGAAATGCTTTTTCCACCTATTCCATTGGAGCGCACCAATAAAACAGACTTGAAACATAGGGATGGAACGATATCAATGGCCCGTGATAACCCCGATTCTGCCCAGTCCTCATTTTTTATCTGCATTGGCGACCAGCCGGAATTAGATTTTGGTGGAAAGCGCAACCCCGATGGCCAGGGATTTGCCGCTTTCGGTCAGGTGGTTGAAGGAATGGAAATTGTAAAAAAGATCCAGCAATTCAATGCTGCAGGTCAGGCCATTATGCCACCCATCCAAATCTTGAAAATCACCAGGATCTCGAAATGAATTACTTGGTTCATTTAGTCCATAACGACTAAATCCGTCTATTTAAAAATCACTTGTCGTGTATCATTGTTGGTGCTGAAATCTATTTTTTAATAAAAAAATTGATATGCCATTAATTTGGTTTTTCAAGGATTTGACAAAGTCATCTTCAAAAATTTAGGAAGAATGGTTAAATTAAAGTCATCTTAAACCTAAAAAATCGACCTGTCATGAAAAATTCAATCAGCATATTTTTTGTCGTACTGTTTGGGTTATATGTTCAAAATTTAGCTTTCGCCCAGGAAAAAACAGCACTTAACGACGACGAGATCTTAGCCCTATACAAAGGATTGCGTGTCGCAGATGTATCTGATGGCATGGATCTAATTGGTTTGAAAGATATTGGATTGATGGATCCATCCATTGAAGCGCTGTGGAAAGACACAGATCAGTTCAAACATTGG
This sequence comes from uncultured Cytophagales bacterium, assembly GCA_963711495.1. Lineage (GTDB taxonomy): Bacteria > Bacteroidota > Bacteroidia > Cytophagales > Cyclobacteriaceae > CAVQEK01. The sequence goes on along the minus strand of CAVQEK010000013.1, from coordinate 690,295 downwards.
TTTTGCGGAATTGCAGTTACGGTACGCTATGTCCCAACCAATAAAAAATTCCCGAGTGACCTGCCCAAAGCACAATATGAAAACTGGCGTGACCGGTGGTACGGGAAATTGTCGCCAGAACCATTCGTTGAATATCTGAAACCTGGAAGCGTGGTGGTGATTGATAACCAGGGCGATGGTGACACCGGGTCTACCGGTTCTAACAATTCGTTATTCTGGAAAACAAAAGGTGCTGTTGGCATCGTCTCAGCAGGTGGTGTCCGCGATACCGATGAGATCATCAAGGAACAAATTCCGGTTTATATGAACATTTCAAAGAGAGGCCGGGGCATCAGACCGGGAAGAAACGAGATTGAGTCTGTACAAAAGCCGGTTGTGATTGGTGGTGTGTTGGTACGACCAGGTGATGTGGTTGTGGCAGATGGTGATGGCGTGATCGTAGTACCCAGGGAACATGCCGAAGCGGTGGCCCAGGCAGCACATGAAATTCTGCGTGTGGATAAAGAAGCCCGAAAAAATCTGTACAAGCAATTGGGAATCCCGCTGGATTTCACCGTAGAAGACTGAACATTAATAAAAATAGAAATGTTACTTACTATTCCTCAAAAGAAATGGCCTCAACGGTATTCCGGTCAGATCAGGGAAGAAGAAAAACTGTACTCGGTTTTTGTCGTTTCGAACCAGAACTCATAATCATCGTAGCTGACGCAATCATTAATTTCTTCGCCGTCGACAAAAATTTTGAAAATTCCTGTTTCAGGAAGCCATTCATTTAACGATATCGCTTGTTTGAAAGGCAACCTGGAGAGTTGTACATATTCCAGTCCCTGATGGTAAGTCGGTTGGATCTTGATCATGATTTATTTTGTTATGCAAGCATACTAATTATTTTGATTAAACTGTTTATGCAATTTTTAAGCCAATATTATTTATTTATTAACTAATGTGTGAAAGGGACGAACAGGATAGTGCATAATGGTGAATGTGATATTCACAGAAAAAAAGTTGTTTCGAATTTTTGACCAATTATTACTTCCAAAACTTCTGTTCAATCATCAATTTTTGCAATCGAACGCATTAAACATCGTCATTAATTACGGCTTTCAATGCCGCCGGGTTGTTTTTCTGGTGTTAAATTTGAAAAATTGTATTTGTTTGTTTGATGTAAAATTCATTGCCCCCGTTATATTCTGATGGTTAAACTTTATCCAAAGGACCGAATTGTTCAACGTCATTGGTTCACTTGTATATTTATTTTACTGGTCAATTTTTCAGGATTAATTGATACTGACCTTTTTGCCCAACATCCAAAAAATGCAGATAAAAAGCCGGATTGGGATTTTAATACCTCTTTTCGTTTTATGTTTTACAACGTCGAAAATCTCTTCGATACCCTTGATGATGCTAAAACGGAAGATTCTGAATTTACCCCGCAAAGTGACAAACACTGGAATTCACAACATTATTGGCAAAAGATTAACCATATTGCCAAGGTTATTATTGCAGTAGGTGGATGGAAACCTCCGTCGGTTATTGGATTGGCCGAAATTGAAAATGCCCGGGTTTTGGACGATTTGACCAAAAAATCCCCGCTGGCCAGATTTAACTATAAAATCGTTCATCAGGAATCACCGGATCCAAGAGGAATTGATGTGGCCTTACTTTATCGACCGGATCAATTTTCGCTGGTTGAAAAAGCATTTTTTCCAGTTTTGTTACACAATGATCAAACCAGGGATATATTACTGGCTTCATTGCAAATAAATGACGACACCGTTCATGTTTTGGTCAATCATTGGCCTTCGAGGTGGTCTGGTGAACTAAGAACGGAAAGTTTGCGCATAACCGCAGCTCAATGTCTGCGTTCACACATTGATTCATTATTAACCATTGGAACATCGGCCAATATATTGGTCATGGGTGATTTCAATGATACGCCCAAAAACCGAAGTTTGCATGATATACTCAGTGCCTCTTTGATTGGTGAAAATGCAGATTCTTCCAAACTTTATAATCTGGCTCCGGAGGACGAAGATGGCCGTATCGGAACCATTTTTCATCGCGACATCATCGATCGTTGGCAAATATTTGATCAGGTCATAATTTCCAAATCCTTGCTGGATGGAAAACAGTTAAGAATTACCACCCCTGTATTTCAAATATTCCGGCCAGCCTGGTTATTGGATAAAGATGGACAAGCCCCTTATCGCAGTTATATGGGACCATTCTACACCGGGGGCTTCAGCGATCATTTGCCAGTCTATATCGACATTGCTGCCGTGGGCGATCTGAATAAATAGTAAAAAAGCGGCCCAGGAGCCGCTCGTTTTATTTTTTAAACGGGCACTTTGTACCCTTTTCTGTATTTTCTGGTAAGGTATTTATTCGCTTCCTTGTCATTGAATTTTTCTTTCACGGGATCCCATTTAAGATCTTTACCTACCCAATAAGCGATATTGGCAATGGCACATACAGATGAAGAACGGTGTCCGATTTCCACATCGCAAATTGGCCTTTCCCCGGTTTTTATGCAATCAATCCAGTTCTGATAGTGATTGTCACTTTTGTATAAATGTTTATCAGATGATTTGATCTCCATACTTGCAATGTTTTCCGGTTTGGTTTCCAGGAATGATCGGCTCACTTGAAGCACCCCTTTGGTGCCATTGAACTCAACAGCCCATCCGCGTCCAAAATCTTCATGGCTCATTTCGATGCCATTGGCATAACGCATAAGCAAACCACGCGTTGCTTTTGGGTCTTTTGGCGGGATTAACTCTACCGGTCCGGTATTGTCCATTCCAAGTGCCCATTGCGCAATATCAAACATATGAGCACCCCAGTCAGACAGGATTCCTCCCCCATATTCACGATATTGACGCCACATGGGCCATCCTTTATCGGTTGGCAATGGGGCAAGTATGCTGTTGAAAGGTCGCACAGGCGCTGCTCCCAACCAACGATCCCAATTCAAGCCCGTTGGCATGGTTTCTTCAGGTAAGTCACACGGAACAGCCGGATCGCCAACACTTACTTTCACAGTTTTAACATCTCCGATATAACCGTTGGTCACCAACTCGCAGGCATGGTGGAATTGCTCCCAGGACCTTTGCATAGAACCGGTCTGGAATACGATATTATTTTTTCTGGCCGCATTCACCATTGCGCGTCCTTCTTTAACGGTATGTGAAAGTGGCTTTTCACAATAAACATGTTTGCCTGAATTGGCAGCTTCAATGGCGGGTAAAGCATGCCAATGATCAGGGGTAACCACAATGACCGCATCAATATCTTTGCGGTCAATGATGGCTTGAAAGTCCGGATATTTTTTTAAGCCGTTCCATTTTTCTTTGCCGGCATTCTGAGCATATTGATCCGTTATGAATTGTTCAAACAAATCGAGTTTCGCCTGATATACATCACTTGCCGCTACAATCCGGTTGTTGTCCATTTTCACAAAATTACTACACAATCCATGACTTTGCCGACCGTTTCCAATAACGCCAATATTCAGTTTATCGCTGGGCGGCACATAACCTTTGCCACCCAATACATAACGCGGAACGATAGAAATTCCTGCCAGGGTTACGGCAGTCGCTCCCAGAAATTTTCTCCTCGAGACTTTATTTTTCATTGTTTAAAAATTTAATATTTACAAATCCGGGTGTACCGGAATATTTATTTCAAAAAAATAACTCATAAACAGAGTCATTAAAAAAATTATGGACAATTGGGGGATTCTAAAGGGAAAGATAATAAATTCTGGCAACTAAATGTGGATAAAAACGGGAATCTCTGGAAAAAAAGTAAGTTTTACTTTAAGTTCTGTTAAAATGTTCCTTCAATCCAATCATAAAATCTTTAAGAGATGCTCTTTTATGTCCCAGATGATGGTTTTCGCAGGCTATTTCTTCAATGATACGCATGTGTTTTAAAACATCACGGTAAGCCTTGATCAGTGTATTATCCGGATCATAAATATGCGCTGGTTCGGAACTCACCCCATTCAATTCCAGTATTTTGATATTTTTACCAGCATACAAATCATCAAGGCTTGAAACTTTAACATCAAATCGCCCATAATAGAAACCTTCGATAGAACCTGCAATTTGATCAAAAACGTGTTCAAGTTCACGGTTGATGAGGTTATTGCCATTAAGAAAAGTGGTCCCCCTGCAATGATTACCAATTGGTTCCAGGCACATGGATGTACCTATTGGCAAAACCATATTGAGTTGATCATGATATTTGGATTTTAGATAATCCAATCTCCCTCGGGCTCTCATTGCTTTTTTCACTAAACCCTCCAGTGAAGATTTCCCATCGCCATGAACTTTCAGATAATCTTTCACTACCACGGAAGAAATATGACCATGTGCTTCGCCGGGCTTTCGGTAATAAAGTATGCCCAGCTCTATATCAAAATTTATGAATTCCTGGATCAGGCATGCCTGGTTGAAATGTATAAAATATTGATCCAGTTCCAGATGATTATTTATCCGTTCAACATGCTTGCCCCGTTCCCCAATGTCTGGCTTGATGATCATTGGGAAATTAAAATGGTTTATTTGAATTTTAGTATTGATGAAATCCATCGAACCATTGGCCGGGATAAAAATTGTTTTTGGTAAATATTGAGGATCGATTTTACGAAGTACTTTGTATTTCGATTCACCCATCACTCCGCCGAATTTCATACCTGGGTTAGCCGTAGTAAAATAAGTAGCGGAACGTGACTTCACCGCCAGATAAAACCCGTAGAAAAACATGGGAAAATAAAAAATAAGGTAAGGCCAGAATTCATAATTCAATACGCTGGTTAAAAAGTCATTAATCCGTCTTCTGATCATCGAAGTTTTGAGACAATCATTAAAATTATTTGCCCCGGATATAAAGTTATTCGGGCTCGATGGAATCTAAAATTAATTTTTACTGTTTTTTCAATAACTTTGTTCAAATGCATTTTTGACGACAAATATTTTTCTTTAGGATTTTTTAATTCCCTGCTTATACTAATTGAACAAAACCGATGCCCCTTATTACTACTTCAAAGACCATTTTAGATCAATTGCGTGAACTCATCACACAACTTCGGGATGAAGAGTATTATCATGAAATTGATGTGCTGAGTGGTAACACCATCGGTAAACATGTGCGCCATGTATTGGAGTTTTTTGATTTACTTCTGATAGGCGATGTGGAAGGAACAATTAATTATGATCAAAGAAAACATGATTATTTGCTGGAAACCAATCGCAAAACAGCGATCACAAAAACAAGTCTCCTCATGGATCAAATCGATAAAATCGAACTGGGAAAACCACTGGTTTTGCAAGTAAATTATTCGGAAACAACCCAGGCCCCAATGTCATTAAAGACGAGTATAGACCGTGAACTGGCTTATAATATAGAACATGCCATTCACCATATGGCCATTATCAAGATTGCCGTAACCATGCTTTTCCCCAACGTAAAACTACCTGCCGATTTTGGGATTGCATTTTCTACTTTACGCTATCAAAAATCCTTATCAGGAGAACGGCCTACAGTTTGAAAATCATTTTGAGCCAGCGCAACTTACCACTGTAAGGCGCATATCGAATGGGTACATCAATCCAGTTGGGTCTTTTTAAAATACCCCTGGCATGAGAAAATGTATTAAAGGTGTGCTTACCATGATATTGTCCCATACCACTGTTTCCGATACCCCCCACCGGCAGGTAAGGACTTCCGAAATGAAATAGTGTATCGTTGATGCATCCACCACCAAAAGGGATATTTTCCAGGATCCGGCGTTGCTTTCTTTTGGATTTCGAAAAGTAATATAATGCCAAAGGCCTTGGCCTTTTTTTGATATCCGCCATCGCATCATCCAGTTGCTCAAATGACATAATGGGTAGTAGCGGGCCAAATATTTCTTCCTGCATGATTTCAGAATCCCAGTCGATATCTTCGATTAAAGTGGGCGAAATGAAGAGATCAGATGCGTCGGTTTGACCGCCAAAAATAATAGAGCCGCTACCAAGCAATTGCACCAGCCGGTCGAAATGGGCTTTGTTGATGATCCTGGGAAAATCAGGACTTTTTTGGATATCGCTTCCATAAAATTGTTGAATGGCGTGTTTGATTTTTTCAGTCAACTTCTTTTTTATACTGCTATGCGCCAGCAAATAATCCGGGGCAATACAGGTTTGGCCACCATTCACCAGCTTGCCCCAGGCAATTCTTTTAGCCGCAGTATCGAGATCTGCATCTTCATCGACAATACACGGCGATTTACCTCCCAATTCCAGTGTAACCGGAGTAAGTTGTCTGGATGCAGCCTCCATCACAATTTTACCGACGCGCACACTACCCGTAAAAAAAATATAGTCCAGTTTTTCCTGCAGGATGGCTTGGGTAATATTTGGTCCGCCTTCTACGGTAGTGATATAGTTTGGGTCATAAATTTCACCGATAATTTTGCTCAGTAAGGCAGAAGTATTGGAGGTCAATTCAGAAGGTTTTACAATTACACAATTGCCAGCCGCAATGGCGCCAACCAAAGGTGAAAGTGTTAAAAGTAAGGGATAATTCCAGGCACCGATCACCAAAGATACTCCATATGGTGACTGGTAAATATAGTTTTTTGATGGCCAGGCAGATATCGGTGATTTAACCTTTTGTGGTTTAATCCAGGCAGGCAACTGCTTCAGTACATGCTTTATTTCTTCCTTAACCAGGGCAATCTCAGTACCATATGACTCAAATGAAGCTTTGCGAAAATCGCTGTAAATAACCTTGATAATGTCTTCCTCGTACTTAATGAGGGCTTCATAAAGAAGCTTGAGTTGTTTAATTCTGAATTTCAGGCATAAAGTTTGTCCTGAATCGAAGAATGATCGCTGAAGACGGATCAATTCGGGTATGTTGTGATCCATTGCCTGGTGCAATTAAGTTACTTTGTACTCGTATGGCATATTAATGTTTATAACATTAACAACCAAATGTTATCTGTCGACGTAAGAAACCGGAACTAAAAATCGGATAAAAAATGGATTAACCGGTTAAATTTAGCAATCATTAATTGATAGAAATTATGAAAAATTCGATCTTGTTTATTTTCACCGCCATTTTACTGATTTTCACTGGTTTTCAGGCCAACAATGCCGATGCTATTGAAGGCGTCTGGAAATCACCGGATGGCAAATTGATGGTAAAGATCGATAAAATGGGAACCTCATATCAGGGCCGTATCGTGTGGTTATCAAATCCGACCGCTGCCAATGGCCAGCCAATACTGGATGTAAACAACCCTGATGTCAGAATGAGAAAAATGCCGCTTAAAGGCAAGAAAATAATTGAGGAATTGACGTTCGATCCATCCAATAACACCTGGACAGGAGGCTCTATTTACAATCCCGATACCGGAAAATCATTAAACTGTCAGGCTAAATTGCAAAATGGAGGCCAACTGGAAATTGTGGCTTTCAATGCAACACCCAATGCCGGCCAACATGAAATCTGGGTAAAACAAGATTAGTCCGGCTAATTTTTCTGATTAAGCATTCCTCCTTTTAATGCGATGAGCAAAAAAAATGAGGTGAATTCTTGATCGGAAAATTTTTTTGAATTAATTTTAACCAAATAGTTAAACCAAATGGATAAACCAAACGTTCAAAGTACTGAGCAAAAAATTCTCGAAGCAGCAAAAAAGGTTTTTATGCAAAAAGGAATGTATGGTGCCAGAATGCAGGAGATCGCCGATGTAGCCGGAATCAACAAAGCTTTGCTACATTATTATTTTCGAGACAAGAAAAAACTATTTCAAGGTATATTTCAGGAAATGTTCAAAGAATTTCTGCCTTCAGCGATTGGTATTCTCGATGGAGAACAAACACTCGAAGAAAAAGTATATCAATTTGTCGACGCTTATATTTCTATGTTGTCAGAAAATCAATACTTGCCGGTTTTTGTAATAAGTGAAATCCATCAAAATCCTGAGATCATTGCACAATTCAAAAAATTGTTATTAAAAGTGCCGGCAAGCAAATTCCTGCAACAATTACAGGAAGGAATAGACCAGGGTATATACAAACCAATACCACCAAATCAATTTATGGTCAACCTGCTTTCTGTCTGCATATTTCCCTTTCTGGCCAAACCGATTATCACTGAGGCCTTATCGATGAATGATGCAGCATTTCAGGAGTTCATCAATGAACGCAAAAAAATACTTCCTGAGATTATTTTAAATACGATCCTTAGAACGTCAAAAAAATAGATTATGAAAATTGTATCATGGCTTATTTTGCCCCTTTTATCTTTTAGTTGTATGATGACAGTAAAAGCCCAGTCCATTACTTTGGAGCATTGTCATCAACAAGCTGAGCAACTTTCTCCGTTGGCGCAACAACGTTTGCAGCAAGAAACCATTTTTATGCTCAACGAGAAAAATCTCAATAGTGCTTATCTTCCGCATTTCAATTTTTCAGGACAGGCAAGTTATCAATCAGATGTCATCTCTTTTCCAAACAACCCTTTGTTTGATACGCCGATCATTCCAAAAGACCAGTATAAATTGATGTTGGAACTCACTCAGACCATTTATGATGGTGGAATGACAAAAAATCAGAAGATGGCTGAAGAAGCCATGATAAATACTGAAAAACAAAGTGTAGAAGTGAATATATACCAGATCAAATCTGCCATCAACCAGCTTTATTTTGGTGCCCTGCTCGCAGAACAAAACCTGGAAATTCTCCAAAGCGTACACCGTGTGCTGGAAGATCAGTTGAAAACAATAAGTTCAAGGGTAGAGCGTGGCGTTCTGATGAAAAATACCGAGGACAATTTCATCAAACAATTATTGAGCACAGAACAACAAATGGATGGCATAAAAGCCGATCACAGGGCAGCACTGCACATGCTCGGGAGCTGGATTGGTCAGGAAATTGATGAAAACACCAGTCTGACAATGCCGATAGGGTTAGATAGTATCAGCGGTCAGGAAAGCATGCACCGCCCGGAGTTGGGACTTTACAAAGCCCGGCAGTATTACTATGATGCGCTTTCAGGAATAAGTGCGGCAAAGCGAAGGCCACAATTTATGTTGTTTGCCCAGGGAGGTTTCGGCCAGCCAAATCCAATGAATTTCTTCGAAAATACATTTACAAATTTTTACATGGTCGGCCTGAAGTTGAATTGGAATATTCTCGACTATGGCAATGTAAAAAGGGAAAAGCAAATCAATCTTGCCCGGCAACAAATCGTTCAATCGAATCTAAACAACTTTGAAGAAAATATTTCAAGGCAAATGATCAAAGAAAAAGGTGATATCAACAAGCTTAAGGCCATTTTGAAAAAAGACAATGATATTGTTGAGGTCCAGGGAAGAATTACGACCCGGTCGTTCACCCAATTGCAAAATGGAACCATAACACCTTCAGAATACATCACCGAATTAAATTCGAAAACACAAGCCGAGTTAACCAGGCAAATGCATCTGATACAACTCAAACAGGCACAATATAACCTGCTCACTATTTCTGGGAATCTTTAAAAAACAAATTGAACAATATCATGAAAAAAATTATTCTCCTTTTTTCCCCGGTCTTCTTGTTTTGGAGTTGCTCGGGGAATAACGATAACGCCGATGCTTACGGTAACTTTGAAGCCGACGAGACGATCATCTCATCTGAAGCAAATGGCCGGTTGGTGTCTTTTAATGTTGATGAAGGTGACTTATTAGAACCTGGCAAAGTTTATGGTCTGGTAGATACCGTGCAATTACACCTTAAAAAAGAACAGCTCTTAGCCAGTATTTTCGCATTAAAAGCCAAAACACAAAATGTGAAAGTTCAGATAGATGTGCTAGAGGACCAAAAAGCCAATCTCGTGCGAGAAAGAAACCGGACTATCGCTTTGCTTGCTGACAGTGCTGCAACAACCAAGCAACTCGATGATCTGAATGGAGAGATCAATGTGGTGAATAAACGCATTTCCGCCACGCGTTCCCAATTGAATACTACCAACGAAGGTATTTTGAGCGAAATTGAACCACTACAGATACAGGTAGCGCAAATTGAAGATCAAATCCAAAAAAGCATCATTAAATCCCCTCTTCGAGGCACGATACTAACCACCTACACTGAACCAGGAGAAGTGACCGCATTTGGCAAACCACTATTTAAAATCGCCAGTCTGGAAGACATCTACATTCGGGCCTATTTGAGTGAAACTCAATTGGCACAGGTGAAAATCGGCCAGCAAGTCACCGTAAATATCGACGACGGAAAGGGTTCCAAAAATTACGAAGGAACTGTAAGTTGGGTTTCCTCAGAGGCTGAGTTTACCCCAAAAGTGGTGCAAACTAAAGATGAACGCGTTAACCTGGTGTATGCTTTCAAAGTGAAAATTAAGAACGATGGCGCCATCAAATTGGGTATGCCCGGTGAAGTTCATTTTGAATAAAAACGGCCACAGAACCAGCTAAAACCATGATAGCAGAAATAGAAAATCTGGAAAAAAATTATAAAAATGTTCAAGCCCTCAAAGGCCTGACTTTCCATGTGGAAAAAGGAGAAGTTTTTGGTTTGATAGGTCCTGATGGTGCGGGTAAGACCAGTCTCATCCGTATCCTTACCACTTTGTTACTGGCCGACAGTGGTAGCGCCAGGGTACTTGGTTTGGATGTAGTTAAAGATTATAAAAAGATCAGAAAAAATATCGGATATATGCCGGGAAGATTTTCGCTGTACGAAGATCTTTCGGTTGAAGAAAATTTACAGCTCTTTGCTGCCATCTTCGGCACCACCATCGAAGCCAATTATCATCTGATCAAAGATATATACCATATGCTTGAACCGTTCAAACAGAGAAGAGCCGGCAAGCTTTCCGGAGGGATGAAACAAAAACTCGCACTTAGCTGTGCTATGATCCATGCACCGGAGTTGATATTTTTGGATGAACCGACCACCGGAGTTGATCCTGTTTCACGCAAGGAATTTTGGCAAATGCTAAAAAAGTTAAAAGATCAGGGCATCACCATTGTTGTTTCTACCCCCTATATGGACGAAGCCAGTTTATGTGATCGTGTGGCTTTGATGCAAAACGGATCAATCCTGAGCATTGATCAGCCTCAGCACATTGTTGACAATTTTGACCACGCTTTATATGCCATCAGCAGTCGTGAAAAACATCGGCTAATCCAGGATCTCAGAGCATATGAACATGTCAACTCTGCATTTCTTTTTGGCAACTTCATCCATTATACTGATCAGCAAGAGCATGCGGATCTCTCGTCATTAAAGGCCTATTTGGTGACAAAAAAGCATGAAAATATTGAAATTGACCGGATAAAACCAAACATCGAGGACTGTTTCATGCACCTCATGGGATATGAAAATAAAACATTGGAACATGAATGATGATAAAAGCATTGTTGTTGAAAAGATGACCAAAAAATTCGGCGCTTTCACGGCTGTAGATCATATTACCTTTGATGTAAAAAAAGGAGAGATCTTTGGTTTTCTGGGAGCCAATGGAGCAGGTAAAAGTACGGCAATGCGCATGCTTTGCGGATTGCTTACGCCTACCAGCGGAAAAGCACATGTAGCCGGTTTCGATATATATTCACAAACCGAAAAGGTGAAAAAACACATCGGTTATATGAGTCAAAAATTCTCGTTATACCAAGACCTTACCGCCCGGGAGAACATCAAATTTTATGGCGGCATTTATGGTTTGGCGAAAAAAGAGATTAAAAGGAAATCGGATGAATTGCTTGAAAAACTTGGTTTAACGCAAGTAGCCGGCGAACCGATAGCGGCATTGCCTTTAGGCTGGAAACAAAAGCTTTCATTTTTTGTGGCGGTATTCCACGATCCTGAGATTGTCTTTCTCGATGAACCAACCGGCGGGGTAGATCCTGTCACCCGCCGTAATTTCTGGGAAATGATTTACGAAACAGCCGCTGGCGGTACTACCATTTTTGTTACAACCCATTATATGGATGAGGCCGAATATTGTGACAGGATTTCTATCATGGTAGATGGTCGCATAGATGCTTTGGGTTCTCCTGCACAGCTAAAACAAAAATTCAATGCCGATTCCATGGACCAGGTTTTTTTACATCTGGCCCGTTCTGGAAAATCGGAATATAATCATTAAAAATATGCACCGATTTATCGCTTTTGTAAAGAAAGAATTTTACCATATTTTACGGGATTGGCGAACGCTTATTATCCTGATTGGAATGCCGGTAATACAGATTTTGCTTTTTGGTTTTGCCATCACCAATGAAATTAAAGACGCCCATATCGCTATTCTCGATCACGCCAAAGACGACCAGAGCCGACGTATCATCAGCAAGATCCTGGCATCAGACTACTTTATTGCCGATCGCTTCATCAATTCAGAACAGGAAATAGACAAGGTCTTTAAACAGGGTAAAATAAAGCAGGTGATCATCTTTGACAACAATTTCGGAGAGAAACTGATCAAAGAAAAAACTGCGAAGGTTCAAATAATTTCCGATGCTTCCGATCCAAATACGGCTTCCCTGCTGTTGAATTATACCAAAGCAATCCTGGCCGATTACCAGGGTGAAATGAATAAGCAATTGCGCGTGCCCATCCAGATCTCAGCAGAACAACGTATGCTGTACAACCCGGAACTCAAAGGAGTATATTTGTTTGTACCTGGTTTAATTACCATTATTATGATGCTGGTATCAGCCATGATGACTTCAATTTCTCTGACGAAAGAGAAGGAACTGGGTACCATGGAAACATTGCTGGCGACTCCTATGGCGCCTGGCCAAATTGTTATTGCCAAGGTCATTCCCTATTTACTATTGTCTTTCACCGATGCCATGATTGTCCTGACCATGGGATACTTTGTGTTTGGAGTGCCCATACATGGCAACCTGATATTGCTGATTGCTGAAACAATTCTTTTTATCATTACCGCCTTGTCTTTGGGAATACTCATCTCAACGGTGACCAGTTCTCAACAGGTGGCCCTTTTGGTCTCTCTGATGGGACTAATGCTGCCGACAATTTTACTTTCCGGATTTATTTTTCCGATAGAAAATATGCCACTGGTCTTGCGCCTTATTTCACATATTGTACCGGCGAGGTGGTTCGTGGTCATTATAAAAAATATTATGCTCAAAGGTTCTGGTTTAATGATGATTTGGAAGGAGACCTTAATCCTGGTTGGATTCACGGTGTTTTTTATCGGATTGAGTATTAAGAACTATAAAGTTAGACTGAGCTAAAATGAAAATTATACTGTTTTTTGTTGAAAAAGAATTCAAACAAATCTTTCGCAACCGGGCGATGTTACCGATCATATTTGCTATGCCGGTAATTCAATTGTTGATCTTGTCATATGCCGTTGATTATGAGATCAAGAACATGAAGTTGTTTGTGATAGATCACGATCAATCGGAATTATCAAGACAACTGACCAATAAATTTACCGCATCCGGATATTTCCAGATTGTTGGGACATCTTTTGATGAGAAAGATGGTATGAAAGCCCTCGAAGATAACAGGGCCGATCTGACCATAGAAATCCCACCTCATTTCGATCGTGATGTTTTTAAAGAGGGGCGTGTCACCATCCAAATGCTGATCAATGCCATTGATGGTTCAAAAGCAGGCCTCGCCAGCAACTATGCCAATACAATTTTAATAGAATTCAACAAGATGGTGCTGGAAAAATATGGCATTCGGAGTGGTCTGGTATCCTCTGCTGATTACCGGCAAATTAATTCAGAAAATTCCTTTTGGTTCAATCCGGAATTAAATTATAAGGCATTCATGGTTCCTGGAATTCTTGTCTTGCTAGTGACCATGGTCAGTGTTTTTTTGTCGAGTATGAACATTGTTCGCGAAAAAGAATTGGGAACGATAGAACAGATCAACGTCACCCCGGTTAAAAAATATCAGTTTATCATCGGTAAAACACTCCCTTTCTGGCTGTTGGCCCTGTTCGAATTGACACTGGGACTCATTGTAGCCAAAATTGTTTTTGATATTCCCATAGTGGGGCACCTTATTGATCTTTACTTGTTCGCCTCATTATACATCATTGCCGTACTGGGAATGGGACTGTTAATTTCTGCCATTACGGAAACACAGCAGCAGGCCATGTTTATTTCCTGGTTTTTCCTGGTAATTTTCATATTGATGGGCGGTTTATTTACCGCTATTGAGAATATGCCGGCGTGGGCGCAACGTATCACATTCTTTAATCCGATCCGCTATTTCATTGAAGTCATGCGTATGGTCCTGTTAAAAGGTTCGGGACTTTACGATTTGCGATTTCACTTTTTGGTTATGCTTATTTTTGCCCTGTCTATCAATGCCTTGGCGATTTATAAGTATAGAAAAACAGTCTGAATAAGCCAATATTTTACATTTTATCAATAGACCGTATTATCGGAATATCCTGGAAATCGTTTAATATAGTAGAGAAAAAATGTTAGGAGGACAATTTTTTATTTAATTTGAAATCACAACTTAAACGATAAATCGCCATGAGTAACATCTTACTGGAATACATGAAAAACCGGTTCAACGCCGATAAAACGCCGCGTAAGAATCTCAAAACCAATTTCGGACCGGTTGTAACCATTTCCAGAGAGTATGGTTGTCCGGCAAAAAGACTGGCCAGTTTATTAACAGCCGCACTGAACAGAATTGAACTTCAGAGTTATGCTAAAGGTCAATGGAAATGGATTGGCAAGGAAATTCTTGAACAATCCGCCAAAGAGTTGAATCTCCAGCCTGAAATGGTTCGGGACATTGCCAATGCCCAGCAAAAAGGTTTAGTTGAAGATGTGGTTTTATCACTTTCTCATCGCTATTATCCTGGTGACCGCAAGATAAAAGATACCATCGGTGTAGTAATACGTGATTTCGCAGAACAAGGACACGTTATTGTGGTAGGCCGGGGAGGAGTTTCCATCATGCGGCACATGCCGAATTGTCTGCATATTAAATTGCAGGCCCCTTTGGAATGGCGGATCAATGAAATCAGTAAAAAACAAATGATCACGCTGGAGGAAGCTGAAAAGAAAATCAAAGAAATTGACCACAAACGACAATTGATCAGGGATCATTTTGAAGGTAAAAAAGCCAATGATAGTGCATTTGATCTGATCTTAAATTATATGACATTGGAGGAAGACAATATTGTTGCTGCCATTATAAAATTGATGGAGTTGAAAAATATGATCTGATTTTTCTTTGTACTCCTATTACCTGGTAATTGAACCAAAATCCTTAAAAAGGTATGATTTTTAGCTTTTAACCAGATCGGTGTGGGTAGAAATAGTACGTTTTGATTACATGGTCATGTTATTGCAGCTTACACCCATTTAATATCTATCTTAAAAATAGTTTATACTTTTATCCCAGATAATCACTTTTTCATCGAAACTAATTTCCCTTTCTTCCTCGAGAATCAAGTTATACCCTTCGTACAAGAAATTGTTTTAAGGGTCAAAATGTCAAATTTTAATTCAAAATTTTGATTTTCATTACTGGTTTTTCAAGCCATCTCTTTAGCTGGATTCTATTTTATCTTTCTATTCATATAAATTCGTACCAGATAATTGAGTATTAGTCATGAAAATAAAAAAGTATTTTATGGAAAGATCAATTGCAAATAGTGTAAGACTAAAAGTTTTACTGCTACTGCTTCTGCTGGTTGCGGCGTTTGGTGCAAGGCAGGTATTTGCTCAAAGTGTTTCTGTATACAAACTTCAGGCACTGTTTTTATACAATTTCACCAAACAGATCAAGTGGGAGAATACACCCGGAACACAGTTTACGGTGGGTGTGTTCGGGAATAATGAGGTTTACAACGAAATTAAGACAAATCTGGAAAACAAGAGTGCCTGGGGAAAAACCATTAAGGTGGTGTTGATTAGTTCCCCGGAAGACGTTCAGAATTGTCAAATGGCCTTTCTTTCCAAGACAAATCCCAAAAAAGTGCTGGAAATTTTGCAACAGACAAATTATACGAACACATTGGTGGTGACTGAAGATGATCTCACCGACCAGGGTGCTGCAATCAGTTTTGTATTTGAAAATTCTAAAATGAATTTCAAGATCAGCAAAGAGAAAGTTGAGGAAGCAGGTTTGAAGGTTAGCAATACCTTGTTATCTATCGGCAGGGCAGTCTAGTCCAGTTCAAATTAACGATACAAAAAAGCCTCTGAAATAAATCAGAGGCTTTTTCTTTGAATTAATACATCAGATTTAATTAATCAGATAATCAGAATGTGTAATCATTGTTAGACAAAAGATGGTTAGCAATTTTCCTGCGCGCTTCCTTTAAATTATATGGATCTATTTTGGTGAAACGTTTTAGGCCCATTAACATCATCCGCAATTCATCCCCACTGGCAAATGCATAAATTGCTTCCCGCCCGGCTTCTGACGATTTCGTCACCGCGTAATGAAGATAGATCATCGCCAATTCTTTATAAAGGGCGTTCTCCTTTTTGCCTTGCATTTTAATGATCTTTTCAGCCCGTAAAAGTGTTGATTCAGCCACATATCCCTGGATGAGCATATCGGCCAGGTTCATTAGAATTTCCTGTTCGTTTTTGAGATCGGTCATGAGTTTTTGCACGGCGGCTCCAGCAATCATGAGCCCTGCTTTCTTCAGGTTTTTTAACACTTTTTTCTCCCGAATAAATAACTCTGAATCGTCAACATCGCCGAAATCCGGTATCGATGTCAACTCTTTGGCTACGGACATAGCAGGGCCCATCAAATCGAGTTCTCCCTTCATGGCCCTTTTAAGGATCATATCGATGGTTAGCATTCTGTTGATTTCATTGGTGCCTTCAAAAATGCGGTTGATCCTGGAATCTCGATAAGCCCGGTCCATTGGTCCTTCCGCCGAAAAGCCCATGCCGCCATAAATCTGAACGCCTTCATCCACGGCATAATCTAAAGTCTCTGAACCGTGAACTTTTAGTATTGCACATTCTATGGCAAATTGTTCCGTAGACTGAAGTTTGGCTGCGGATTCAGGCATTCCTTTGGATACCATTTCACGGAAAGCGTCTTCAATATTTTGTCCGGCGCGATAGTGGGCAGTTTCTGAGGCAAAGATGTGTGCTGCCACGTCGCCAATTTTATGCTTAATTGCCCCAAAAGAACCAATTGTTTTTCCAAATTGTTTGCGTTCATTGGCATATTTAATGGCCAGGACAAGGGCACTTTTTGCGCCACCTACAGCAGCGATACCCAGCTTTATTCGCCCAATATTCAGAATATTGAGGGCTATTTTAAAACCATTTTCTCTTTCCGACAGAAGATTTTCCACTGGAACTTTACAATCGTTGAAGAATATTTGCCTGGTTGAAGAACCCTTAATCCCCATCTTTTTTTCCTCGGGATTCATCGTGATGCCACCAAAATCCTTTTCAACTATAAAAGCTGATAATTTATCATCGTTATCTATCTTGGCGAAAACAGTGAATAAATCGGCAAACCCGCCATTGGTGATCCACATTTTTTGTCCGTTGATCAAATAATATTTTCCATCTTCAGTGGGTGTTGCTTTCGTTTTTCCTGAATTGGCATCGGACCCGGAATCTGGTTCCGTGAGGCAATAAGCGGCTTTCAGTTCACCGGTGGCCAATTTTGGCAGATACTTTTTTTTCTGTTCTTCCGTACCATAATATAAAATCGGCAAAGTGCCAATACCAGTGTGGGCTGAAAGTGCCACGGCAAAAGAATGTCCTTTACCAACCTCTTCTGCGATCAGCATTGACGTGTTGAAATCCATTCCGAATCCACCATACACTTCTGGCACTGACGTACCTAAAAGTCCCAGTTCACCAGCCTTGTCCAATAATTGCGGCATCAATTCTGGATGTTTCATGGAATCGATCTCCTCCAGTTTAGGAAGTACTTCGGTATTCAAGAAATCCCGACATGTCTGTTCGATCATTTTTTGTTCTTCCGACCATTCTTCCGGGATGAAAATTTCTTCCGCTTCCGTGTCTCGGATCAGAAATTCACCGCCTCTCATTGCATGTTTTTTATCAATTGTTTCCATAGACATTTGGTGTTTTCATTATCGAGTTGAATGTTATTGATTATCCTTAAATTAAAATTGTTGTTTTAACGTCTTCATTGTTGTGCCATGCCGCTGATTTCAATTGAATGAGTGCTTTTTAATTCAGTCTTTCAAAGATTCCCGCAACACCCTGACCGCCTCCAACACATGCAGTAACCACGCCATATTTTTGATTTCTGCGCTCCATCTCATGTAAAAGCTGAACCGTTAATTTGGCCCCGGTGCACCCCAAAGGATGACCCAAAGCAATAGCTCCGCCATTCACATTTACTTTTTCCATATCAAGATCCAACTGACGGATCACACCCAAAGACTGGGCCGCAAAAGCTTCATTCAATTCTATTTGTTCAATATCCTGCTTTTTTAAACCCGCAAGTTTCAATGCCTTGGGGAAAGCCTCTACTGGTCCGATGCCCATTATTTTCGGTGGAACCCCAACTGTAGCATAGCTCACAAGATGGGCTTTAGGTTTTATGTTCAATGTTTTAACCATTCTTTCTGACATAATCAGTACAAAGGCAGCGCCGTCAGATGTCTGCGAAGAATTGCCGGCCGTTACATTGCCACCTTGGGCGAAAACTGGTTTTAGTTTAGACAAGGCATCGATGGTTGTGTCCGGCCGGGGTCCTTCATCGGTATCTACCACAAAAGTCCTTTTTTGCTTTTTGCCGGATTCATCCAGATAAGTTTCTTCGACCGTGATGGGCACAATTTCTTCTTTGAACTTTCCATCCTTAATTGCTTTCAAGGCTTTCATGTGTGAATTAAAGGCAAATTCATCCTGTACTTCACGAGAAATTTTATACTGTTTGGCCACTTCTTCTGCCGTTAGCCCCATGCTTGTATAATAGTCGGGATGCTCCGTGGCAATACGATAGTTTAATGCAGTTTTCCATCCCATCATCGGCACCAGCGACATGGATTCCGTACCGCCGGCAATGATGCAATCTGCCATGCCTGCATGAATCCTTGCGGAAGCAATATTGATGGCTTCAAGTCCAGAACCACAGTAACGATTGACGATCATTCCCGGCACCTCTACGGGCAAGGAGAGCAATGAGATCATCCGCCCCATTTGCATTCCTTGCTCTGCTTCGGGCACTGCATTCCCAACAATGAGATCATCTATTTGATGCGGATCAAGCCCTTTAACAGACTGGACTAAATGTTTAATAACGTCAGCAGCCAGATCATCAGGCCTGGTAAACCTGAAACCTCCTTTTTTGGCCTTACCAACAGCAGTGCGATATCCGGCTATGATAAATGCATTCATATGTTCAATTTTTTTGGATTAAATTCATTTTTATCGTTGATCAATTTCTCAATGGCTTGCCGCCATTCAGGATCGATTGGATCCTTTCAAGGGTCTTGCGTTCACCACACAGTGAAAGAAATGCTTCTCTTTCCAGGTCCAGAAGATATTGTTCGCTAACTTCAGTTGGACTGGAAAGATCCCCTCCATTCATAACATAGGCAATTTTTTTGGCGATCTTCACATCATGATCAGATATGTAATTACCCATGCGCATACCATATATGCCTGCCAGGAACAAAGCCATTCCACCTTGTCCCTGAACCTTGATATTTTTACGTTCTACAGGTTTGGAGTATCCTGTTTCCGCAAGGCTTAACACCAAATTTTTAGCGTCGGCGATTTGCCTGTCGCGGTTGATGGATATCTTATCTCTTGAGGTGAGTATGTTCATTTCGCGTGCTTCCGCTGCGGAAGTCGCCACTTTAGCGGTGGCAATATTCATAAACGTATTTTGCAGGGCGTTGTATTCCACATCTCCGGCTTCTATCCTATCCGAAACCCGCAAGGTCATTTCTTTGGTTCCTCCGCCCCCTGGAATAAGACCTACCCCAACTTCGACCAATCCAATATATGTTTCTGCCGCCGCTTGTACGGCATCGGCATGTAGTGTTAATTCACAACCACCCCCCAGTGACATTCCATGAGGAGCCACTACAACAGGAACAGCAGAATAACGTGCGCGCATAATAGTATTCTGGAATGTTTTGATGAGCATATCCAATTCGTCGTATTCCTGTTCCACTGCATACATAAACACCATTCCCAGGTTGGCGCCGGCTGAAAAGTTGGCTCCCTGGTTGCCTATCACAATTCCGCGATATTCTTTTTCACCCATATCGTATACTTTGTGCATACCTTCAATCACCTCACTGCCCATTGTATTCATCTTCGTATGGAATTCCAGATTGATAACGCCTTCTCCAAGATCATAAATTGTCGATCCGGAATTCTCCCAGATCACTTTGTTTTTTGGCAGATTTTCCAGTATGATAAAACCTTCCCTGCCTGGAATTGGGACATATTTTTTGGTGTTGATATCATAATAATAAGGTTTTCCCTCTTCGATATGATAGAAAGAATGCATATCGTTTTCCAACATTTCGAGTACCCATCCACCGGGTTTGTAACCGGCTTTTTCCATTTTTTCAACAGTCGTTTTCACCCCGAGTAAATCCCAGGTGGCAAACGGACCAACTTCCCAGCCAAACCCTGCACAAATGGCATCATCAATTTTGTACAATTCCTCTGAGATCTCCGGAATTCTGTTCGATACATATTGGAAAACACCATAGAACGAGTCCCGGTAAAATTCACCCGCTTTATCTTTTCCAGACAATAGCACTTTGAATCTTTCCTTGACGTTTTCAATGGGTTTTGTCATTTCAAGCGTTGGGAATTTCACCTTTTGTTTGGGCTGGTATTCCAGTGTTTTCAGATCAAGAGTGAGAATCTGGCTGTTACCTTTATCATCTTTTATTTTTTTATAAAAACCCTGCCCCGTTTTATCGCCAAGCCACTGACGTTTTTCCAGTTCTCCAATTATTGCAGGCAACTTAAAAATGGTACGACTTTCATCGTCGGGAAGACTTTCATATAAATTGTTGGCAACTTTAACTAACGTGTCGAGCCCAACTACATCAGAAGTGCGAAAAGTGGCTGACTTTGGTCTGCCGATCACCGGACCGGTAAGTTTGTCTATTTCATCAATGCCGAGGTCGAGTTTTTGCATCGTTTCCACCACTTTAAGTATGGAATAAATACCTACCCTGTTGGCAATAAATGCAGGAGTATCTTTACAAGCAACTGTAGTTTTGCCCAGATAAAGACTTCCGTAATGCATCAGAAAATCGATAATCTCAGGATCAGTTGCTGGTCCTGGAATAATTTCAAGCAGCTTGAGATAACGAGGTGGATTGAAAAAATGGGTCCCGCAAAAATGTTTTTGAAAATCATCGCTTCGGCCGTCTGACATCAATTTAATGGGGATGCCAGAAGTATTTGATGTGATCAGGGTACCCGGTTTTCTAAGGCGATCGACCTTTTCAAAAAGTTGTTTTTTAATGGCCAGGTTTTCTACAATAACCTCAATAACCCAATCGTAATCGACAATATCCTTCAGATTATCTTCAAAATTCCCGAGCCTGACCCGGTTTGCGAAATCTTTGTGATAAAGCGGCGCTGGTCTGGATTTAATGGCTTTTTCGAAGGCTTCTTTGACGATACCATTGCGAAATGCAAGATCAGTAGATTTGGTGTCGCTGTCGTTTTTGTCATCGGTTGCTGCTTTTGGCACGATATCCAACAGCAGTACTTCTACTCCAATATTGGCGAAATGACAAGCAATTCTCGATCCCATGATTCCGGAACCTAGCACAGCGACTTTCTGAATATTTCTTTTCATTGGATTACATTGAATTTTTGATAGGTCCAGATCATTTTTGATTGATTAATTGCCGGAGTTCTGCATTATTTTCTACCCAGTCGATGATCTTACCAGAAACTTCGATGAACGTGTGTAGTTTTTGTTCTGGTATACGCTCCCACAAAAACTGATTGAAAGCTTTAACCGTTTCTATGGCTTTGCCTTTTTTCTCCATTCCCTTGGGTGTGAGATAGATGCGAACGGAACGTTTATCCGAGACATCTTTTTCCCGATAGATGTAACCTTTTTCCTCCAATGCCTTCAAAACACGGGTTAGGCTCCTCGATTCTAACCCAATGAGCGGGGCTATTTTAGTTGCCGGAGTGCCTTCCGAAGAACTGATGTTTAAAAGCACAAAGGCAATTGACGTTGTAATGCCGTGTTTTTGGGCTTTTTGATTATACAAACGCGATAAACTGTGCCAGGCGGTTTTTATATAATAATCGATGGATTCATCCTTTTTCATTGGTTATGCATATAATTGGCATCTACGATTAGTATGGTTCCGAACAATGCCAGTTTATCACATACAAACAGGTTGATCATTACTGGATATTTCACTTCGGTAAACTTCAAATTTAATATAAATTTGTTATGCATGCATACTATTTATTCGAAAAATTCCTGAATGTGTTTTGCTTTTTGTTGGATAATTTTCTTAAAATCCTTTTAAAGGGCTATCATAATTAAATTATTTTTATCGTATGAGACGTATTTTAACTGACTTCATATTTATTATGCATGTCGATTAAAATATAAAAAGTAAAATACTCAGTGCCTTCAGGAAAAAAATTAAACAGGAGGATGATTATCGGCAGTGTCTTGAGTAGCCTGGCTACGCCGGTATCTTAGATTTCAGGAAAGAAAAGAACCAAATATTCCAGATCAAAGATTTTCTTCTTCTTCAAAATACTCATTCGATTGCTTGATTTTACCAAGACCAGTCACATGTCGCTCGATGACACTGGGCTGTCCGCGATAAGAAATGCCACCAATGCCGGAAATAGTGGCATCCAATTTTTGTGTGACATAAATTTCGGCGCCACCAATTCCACTCAGCGAAATTTCACAATTATTGCTTTTGAGCTTGTAAGCTCTGAGCCCTCCAGCACCACTGATATCGAATTGTTCGTTTTTGGCATAGCCGGATAATTTAACCACACCGGCACCAGACAGGTCTACTTCTAATTCTGCTACTTCCAGATCCATTTCCACAGCCCCGGCACCGCTCATATCAATTTTCAATTGATCCGATTTTAAAGACCCGGCATTTTTAATAGATGAGGTACCTGTACAAGAAATGGTGTTGAGATGCTGGTAAATGATATGAATATTAATGCCGTCGGTACTCTTGAGCGTATGAACATTGTTGATGTACAATTTATCACCGTAAGACTCTACATTGATATAATCAAGCAGGTTTTCGTCAGTTTTGATGGTTAAAGATGGCGTATTGCCTTCCTCCAGGCTCAATTTGTAATTTCCACCGATCTCCAGACTGGAAAAATCGCTAATTTTTCTGCTTGTCGTGGTGATATTTCCATTACCCTTTTTAATATTGAAATCCAGGTTGCAGGAAGCCAGGATCAAAATTATAATCAGAATAGAAAATAATCGAAAAATACCTTGTGGTTTCATCGTGTGATGCTTTTTTAACTGTATCAAATTTAATCAATGTTTGTTTAAGTCATTTGAAAGTCAGACATTTTTGAAATTAATTGTGAAATTCTCAGGCTTGGATTATTTTTGGCCTTCATTTTAAATCAAGTCAATGCAAAGAGATACAGCAATCTTCGATCTTATCCAACAAGAACAACAGCGACAGGAAAATGGTATTGAACTGATCGCCTCTGAAAATTTTGCTTCAAAACAGGTCATGGAAGCCATGGGCACCGTTCTGACCAATAAATATGCAGAAGGCCTTCCGGGAAAAAGGTATTACGGAGGATGTGAAATTGTTGATATGGTGGAAGATCTCGCCAGGGAGCGCGCCAAAGAGCTTTTCGGAGCCCAATGGGTAAATGTTCAGCCTCATTCCGGGGCACAAGCAAACGCAGCAGTCATGCTGGCAGTACTCAATCCGGGCGATAAGATCCTGGGATTTGATTTATCGCATGGAGGTCATCTCACCCATGGTTCACCGGTAAATTTTTCCGGAAAACTATATCAACCATCTTTCTATGGCGTCGAGAAAGAAACCGGTATGATCAATTATGATCATGTTGAAAAAATTGCTAAAAAAGAAAAACCCAAATTAATTATTTGTGGTGCATCTGCCTATAGTCGAGAGTGGGGCTATAAAAGATTACGTCATATCGCCGATGAGGTAGGCGCATTGCTGATGGCCGATATCGCCCATCCTGCCGGCTTGATTGCGCGGGGATTACTGGATGATCCACTGGAATTTTGTCATTTTGTCACTACCACAACCCACAAAACATTGCGAGGTCCACGGGGAGGTATGATCATGATGGGTGAAGATTTTGAAAACCCGCTCGGGATTAAAACGCCAAAAGGTTCGTTACGAAAAATGTCTTCTCTTTTAGATTCTGGCGTGTTTCCGGGAACACAGGGTGGCCCATTGGAACATGTCATTGCGGCAAAAGCCGTGGCTTTTCAGGAAGCGCTTTCGGATGACTATATGGAGTATATCCTGCAAGTCAAAAAAAATGCAGCCGTAATGGCCAAAGCATTCATTGATAAAGGATATCAGGTTATTTCCGGTGGGACAGATAATCATTTAATGCTCATCGATTTGCGCTCCAAAGGCAATATTTCCGGCAAAGATGCTGAAGACGCATTAATTGGAGCAGATATCACCATTAATAAAAACATGGTTCCTTTTGATGATCGCTCACCATTCGTAACTTCGGGGATTCGTGTTGGAACTGCGGCAGTAACTTCGCGAGGGATGAAAGAAAACGAAATGGAACACATTGTTGAATTGATCGATGAAGTATTGATCAATCAAGAAGATGAAAGTAAAATAAAATCAATCAAACAGGAAGTAAATACCTGGATGAAAGAATTTCCGCTATACAAATAATCAAAGACTACATTGAGACTGAAGAGAAATGGGGATGAAAAGGAAATGAGTTTCCTTGAGCATCTCGAGGAGTTGAGATGGCATATCATCAGGTCGCTGTTATCGATCGGTGTATTTGCGGTTATCGCATTCTTATTGAAAAAAATTGTCTGGCATGTCATCATTTTAGGGCCATCAAGGGCAGATTTCTGGTCTTATAAAATGTTGTGCAAATTGGGGCAGATCACCGGAACAGATGCGTTTTGTATTGATCAGCTGCCATTCATCATACAAAATCGTCGAATGACCGCCCAGTTTACCATGCACCTTTCTTCATCGTTTGTAGTAGGACTTATCCTGGCATTTCCTTATGCATTTTGGGAATTCTGGCGATTTATCCAGCCCGGTTTATATCCGGAAGAAAAAAAGGTGAGCAAAGGCGCGGTTTTCTTTGTCACGCTGCTCTTTTTATGCGGCATATTGTTTGGATATTTCGTAGTGTCACCCATCTCCATTCGTTTTCTTTCGAGCTATCAACTCGATCCCAGTATTATGAATGAAATTGACCTTACGTCATATGTTTCCACCTTGATCATGCTGGTGTTGGCATGCGGCATAATGTTTCAGTTGCCAATGGTAATATTCTTTTTGAGTAAAGCCGGACTAGTTACACCGGCATTCCTTAAAACTTATCGTAAACATGCTATCATTGTAATTTTAACTTTGTCAGCGCTGCTTACACCACCAGATGTAATGAGTCAAATACTGATGAGCATTCCGTTGCTTTTACTTTATGAGATCAGTATCCTAATTTCAAAATTTGTCACGAAGCAGGAAGAAAAAATGCTGGAAGAAGTTTTGAAATAAAAGCTATCCCAAATCTTTACGGCAGGTAATTATTTCCGTTTCTAAGTACAAAAGTACTACATAGCTTAGGTCAAACAATAGTGTTTTTCAGGGTTGTATTTACTCGCAAAGTTGAAATGGTAACCAAATATTTATACTAAAACATTAAAATCACTTTGCCTTGCAAAGAGAAATTGATAAAATTATTGGCTATTGGATTTAAGCTGGTAGAATTGCGAATCTCCCACCCTGTAATATGTACTTTCAAGCAATGGGATTTTTTCAAACAATTGGGGAACAAGCCTGGTTTCATCTACAATTATTTCTGGCTTTTCCCTGGAGAAATTGCGATAAATTTCCTCAAGATTGTCATAGTATTCCAAATGACCAAGTTGCATGTTTGACAATCTCCAATTGAGATAGGGTGTTGCCAGGCTGGCATTTTGATAATAATTTAGATTATCGCCCAGCACCAATATTTTTTTATTTTTAACCATTTCGGTTTCTGCAACCGGGTGGACTATAAGATTTGATATGTTCACTTTATCTCGCAACGAAAACCAATTGAAATTAGGCGCATAACCAGCCAGAATAACATAGATAGTGAAAATCCCATAAAGAATTTCCCGTTGTATTCTCTTTCTAATGATGAGATAAAAATGTGTCAGAAAAAAGGAGAAAAACGGCACAAAAAAGACGATGGAGGCCCCGGTTCTTTCGCTATATAAGTACCAGGCTACTGTAAGTGTAATCAACGAAATCAGGAAAATACTCTGTATCCTAACCTGATAATTGATAAAACTGGGGAAGCTAAAAACCTTGAAAATACTCACAGTCAGGATCAAAATTGGGAAAGCGCTCAGTAAGAATAGCGCCGTAAATTTAATGTAGACATGCTCTTCTACCCTAAAAAGGGCATTGAAGTAATCGATTTGCAATTCACGGATGTGACCTTTCCAATAGTATAGTAGCCAGACCAGCAGGAAGGCAAAAAGAACACCATAGAGCAATAAAAAATATCGGCGAACTAAGGTTGAAGTATATAACAGTAAACCCAGAATGTATGCCAGGGTGAGCAAAATGTAGGGCAAATAGAAAAGTGCCGCCAATCCTGAAAATATACCAATGCTAATTAGATTGGCATCTACTTTCATACGCGTTTCGAGGTGTCTGAAGAGACTATTCAGCGAAATTAATACGAAGGTGAGACCTAGAAGCTGGGGAGATAAGGTGAACATGTCGAAATACAAAAATCCCAAAAGAGCATACACAAAAGCAGGAATGTAAGTATTCTCATTGTAAGCTTTGCGCCGGATCAGAAAAGTATTGAAATATGCAGCCTGAATAAAAAAAAGAAAAGCGCCAAGTAGTTGATAAGTAAGCAGAGACCGACCGAAAATAATATCCAAAATCCAATACACCACAGCAGCAAGCGGACCGGTTTTATCCCACACACCAACATACATCAACGCACCTTCATGTATTTTCTCCCCAATGATCATCCAATTGAGTTCCGGTATGGTGAAAAAATGGCTGGAAATAAAGAACGGTAATCGAAATAAAATCAGTAATATAAAAATTACGATTAATCGATAGGGGTCGTTAATTCTAAAATAACTTAACAATAGTATATTTGTTGAATATTAATAGTCAGATGAATCGCCTAAAATTAGTCGTTTATCGGTCTAATTAACAAGCATTCTCAAAAAATTGTAAGATAATGGAAACTACCAGGCAGTTAAAATTCGCCCGTCTTATTCAAAAAGAATTGGCTGAAATTTTTCAGCAAGACAAAAAAAGCCTTGTTGTCAATAATATTGTTTCAATAACTCATGTGGAAATCAGCCCGGATTTCAGTGTTGCAAAAATCCAAATGAGTTTTGTTATTGATAAGGATAAACAGGAGATGTTCGATAAAATCAATGATCACAAAAAGGAAATCAGAGGTATGCTGGGTAAAAGAATCGGCAAGCAGGTAAGGATTATTCCAGAATTAATCTTTTTCCTGGATAACAGCGCAGAGCATGCCGATAAAATACAATCTATTTTTAAAAATTTGTACATTCCACCGTCAGATGAAGATGTTGAACATTCAAACCATGATTAATAAATCCAACAAAAGTTGAATCTGCCATTTTTTATAGCGAAACGATACTTTTTCTCCAAAAAGAAGAAAAATTTCATCAACATCATTTCCTTTATATCGATGGGGGGAGTCGCTGTCGGTGTCATGGCTTTAGTTATAGTTTTGTCTGTTTTCAATGGTCTGGAAAATATGCTTCAGTCATTATACAACTACTTTGATCCTCAAATCAAAGTTGTAGCCAGCACAGGCAAGTCATTTGAAGTAAGTGATCAGTTGATCAATTCAATCAAAAAAATTGAAGGTGTGGAGATCATAACCCAGGTGGTGGAAGATGAAGCATATGTGCGGTATAAAAATGCTGAAATGGTGGTGAAGATTAAAGGTGTGGCAGACAACTTTATTCAACACCATCGTTTGGACGAACGCATTGTACAGGGAGATATGAAACTGAAAGAAAACGGTGTTGAATATGCCGTTATCGGACAAGGTGTTCAGTATGCTTTAAACATCACCAAACTGAACAATATGTACACGCTACAATTTTTTTATCCAAAAAGAGGCCAAATTACCGGGGGATTAAACCCAAATCGCCTGGTTAACCACAAAGTAATTCTGGTTTCCGGGGTATTTGCCATTGAGAAACAATATGATCTCAATTATGTTTTTGTTCCACTTGATTTTGCTGTAGACCTTCTTGATTATGGGAGTCGGCGGACTTCCCTGGAAGTAAAAGTAAAAGATGGCTATTCCATTGCCGGTGTTCAAAATAATCTGAAATCCATATTGGGTGATAAATTCAATGTGCTCAACAGTGATGAACAACACGCAGATATTTTGAGGGTGCTCAAATGGGAAAAATTATTTGTTTATATCACCTTTTCGTTCATCCTGGCTGTGGCCTCATT
This sequence comes from uncultured Cytophagales bacterium, assembly GCA_963711495.1. Lineage (GTDB taxonomy): Bacteria > Bacteroidota > Bacteroidia > Cytophagales > Cyclobacteriaceae > CAVQEK01. The sequence continues at coordinate 661,603 of CAVQEK010000013.1, read as the reverse complement.
CAATATATTCTTTTCACTTACGATGCTGGCCATCGACAAGAAAAAAGACATTGCCATATTATATTCTCTTGGTGCCAACAAAAATTTGATAAAAAACACCTTCCTGTCGGAAGGCAGCATCATTTCATTTACCGGAGCAATCGCTGGATTGGCATTGGGGTATATATTGTGTTTTGCCCAGCAACAATTTGGTTTTATATCAATGGGAATGCAAACTGCCGTACTTGAAGCATATCCGATAAAAATGGAATTTCAGGATTTTCTATATACTTCCCTGAGTATTCTGGTCATAACATTTCTGGCTTCTTTCAGACCGGCTTCCATCGCCACAAAGATCAATCCTCAGGATAATTTATGATATGAATAGCTGCTAATCATGAATTGTTTACTGATCATGACCCTGAATGTTTGAATGATTTATTTATATTTTATCTTAGATTTGTTCTATTTATTAAAAGAATTGTTTATATCTTTGGCCCTTTCAAAAACCTTAATAACCATTAAAATTAATAGACCATGAGAATTGCCGTGGTAGGCACTGGTTACGTGGGCTTGGTAACCGGAACCTGTTTTTCCGAACTTGGAAATCATGTCACCTGCATTGATATCGATGTGGATAAAATCGATTCCTTAAAAAAAGGTAAAATTACGATTTATGAACCCGGTCTCGATGTTTTATTTGAAAGGAACCTCAACCATGGCCGTCTTCAATTTACTACTAATTTGGCTGAGGGTGTAAAAGGAGCAAAAGTGATCTTTCTGGCGCTACCAACACCCCCGGATGAAGACGGTTCAGCAGATCTTAAATATATCCTCCAGGTCGCTGATGAACTTGGGCCTTTACTGGAAGACTATACTGTTGTTGTTGATAAAAGTACGGTGCCGGTAGGTACTGCCGAAAAAGTTAAGGAAAAAATAGCCGCAAACAGTTCGGTAGAATTTGATGTTGTTTCCAATCCGGAATTTCTGAGAGAAGGTGTTGCCGTTGAAGATTTTATGAAACCTGACCGTGTTGTTGTGGGTACCAGTTCATTAAAAGCGACATCTATAATGGATGCCTTATATGCCCCATTGGTGCGACAAGGCAATCCAATTATTTTTATGGATGAACGCTCAGCAGAACTCACCAAATATGCAGCCAATTCTTTTCTGGCTACCAAAATTACCTTTATGAACGAAGTAGCCAATCTTTGTGAGAAACTTGGGGCCAATGTCGATGATGTCAGAAAAGGAATTGGTACGGACAGCCGAATAGGCAAAAGATTCCTGTTTGCAGGAATCGGATACGGTGGCAGTTGCTTCCCCAAAGATGTACAAGCCTTGGTGAAATCCGCTACAAACGCCAGTTACGATTTTGAAATATTAAAATCTGTAATGGATATTAACCAACGTCAAAAGATAAAGCTGATCGAGAAAATAAAAGCCCATTTCGGGGACCTTCATGACAAAACAATTGCAATCTGGGGCCTGGCCTTTAAACCCTATACTGATGATATTCGGGAAGCGCCATCGATTTATAATATCAGGGAACTGCTCAATGCAGGGGCTAAAGTTCGGGCTTATGACCCCGAAGCCATGAATAACGTGAAAAAATTGATGGGAGACCAGATTGAGCTTTTTGAAGATGAATACGAAGCCTTACACGGCGCTGACGCCCTGCTCATTATTACAGAATGGCCGGTTTTCAGGCAGCCGGAATTCGACAAGATGATAGAAAAAATGAAGAACAAAGTGATATTTGATGGAAGGAATCTTTATCCTGTTGAAGAAATGCAAAAATTAGGATTCACATATTACAGTATTGGCAGAAAAGAAATACATGGCTAGAAAAAGAGTATTAATTACAGGCGCAGCAGGATTTCTTGGTTCTCACCTCTGCGATCGTTTCATTAAGGAAGATTTTGAAGTTCTGGGAATGGATAACCTGATCACGGGTGACCTCAGAAATATTGAGCACTTGTTCAAACTTCAGCAGTTCATTTTTTATGAACATGATGTATCAAATTTTGTCCATGTATCTGGCCCGCTGGATTACATTCTGCATTTTGCTTCACCGGCCAGTCCTATTGATTATTTGAAAATTCCGATACAGACCTTAAAAGTGGGATCTCTTGGTACACACAATTTATTGGGTTTGGCAAAATCGAAGGATGCCCGCATTTTGGTCGCCTCCACTTCAGAAGTATATGGGGATCCGCTGGTACACCCACAAACAGAATCTTACTGGGGAAATGTCAATCCGGTAGGACCACGCGGCGTCTATGACGAAGCAAAGCGTTTTCAGGAAGCCATAACCATGGCCTACCACACATACCATAAACTCGATACTCGTATTATTCGGATTTTCAATACCTATGGCCCGCGTATGCGCCTTAACGATGGCCGGGTGTTGCCGGCATTCATCGGGCAGGCACTTCGGGGGGAGGATCTTACTGTCTTTGGCGATGGTTCACAAACCCGCTCTTTCTGCTATGTGGATGATCTTATTGAAGGGATCTATCGCTTGTTGTTGAGTGATTATGCCGAACCGGTCAATGTTGGTAACCCGGATGAGATCACCATCAAGGAATTTGCTGAGGAAATCATCAAACTTACACATACAACCCAAAAGGTAATTTACAAACCACTTCCCAAGGATGATCCAACTCAGCGGCAACCTGATATTACCAAAGCACGTCAATTGCTGGGTTGGGAACCAAAAGTCTCCAGAGGTGAAGGATTGAAAATCACCTACGAATATTTTAAATCACTCCCAAAAGAAGATCTGTACAGAACAGAGCACAATAAATTTGAAAAATATATAAAGCGATAAGAAATTAGAATCTTCCATGAAAAATTTACTCATTACCGGCGGTGCTGGATTTATCGGATCACATGTAGTCAGGCTGTTTGTAAATAAATATCCCGAATACCAGATCTACAATTTGGATAAACTCACTTATGCCGGAAACCTGGAAAATCTCAAAGATGTAGAACAGGCAGAAAATTATCATTTTATCAAAGGTGATATAGTAGATGCCAATTTCATTTTTGAATTATTCAATAACCAGGATTTCGATGGTATCCTTCATTTGGCTGCGGAATCTCACGTTGACCGGTCTATCACCAACCCGATGGAATTCATTTTCACGAATGTTGTGGGCACGGTGAATTTATTAAATGCCAGCCGCAATCAATGGAAGGATAATATGAAAGGCAAATTATTCTATCATATATCAACTGATGAAGTATATGGCTCGCTGGACCACGAAGGGTTTTTTTTGGAGACTACTGCCTACGACCCTCAATCTCCATATTCAGCCTCAAAGGCAAGTTCCGATCACTTTGTCCGCGCTTATCATAACACTTATCAGTTACCGGTTGTAATTTCTAATTGCTCCAACAACTACGGCCCTAATCAATTCCCTGAAAAACTTATTCCCTTATTCATTAATAATATCCGACACAATAAACCGCTACCGGTTTACGGTAAAGGTGAAAACGTGCGTGACTGGCTTTTTGTAGTTGATCATGCCAGAGCAATTGATATGGTATTTCATCAGGGAAAAGTAGGACAAACTTATAATATTGGTGGTTTCAATGAATGGAAAAATATCGATCTTATCAAGGTGATCTGTGCAGTGATGGACAGAAAGCTAAATCGACCTGCCGGAACGTCAGAAAATCTGATCACTTACGTAAAAGACCGTGCTGGTCACGACTTGCGATATGCCATCGATGCCAATAAAATTATGCATGAATTGGGCTGGCAACCATCATTGCAATTTGAAGAAGGCATTGAAAAAACCATAGATTGGTATCTCAACAATCAAGAGTGGCTTGATAATGTTACTTCGGGCAATTATCAAAATTATTATAAAGGACAATACGAAAATCGATAAAAGCAACTGAGCTTATGATTATCATTAAACCGTAAAATGTGATCATATTCGATATCAAAGTTTTCAACTGACAACAGACATTTGAAATACAAAATCTAAACATATGAAAGGAATAATTCTCGCCGGTGGTTCGGGCACCAGATTGCATCCTTTAACCCTGGCAGTGAGTAAGCAACTGATGCCTGTTTACGATAAACCCATGATCTACTATCCCCTAACTACGTTGATCATGGCGGGGATCAGAGAAATTCTTATCATTTCTACCCCTCATGATATCCCAATGTTTCAGAAATTATTGGGTGATGGGAGTAAATACGGCTGTTCTTTCACTTATGAAATTCAGGTAAAACCAGAAGGATTGGCTCAGGCTTTTACCATTGGAAAAAATTTCATTGGCAAAGATAAGGTGGCCCTAATTTTGGGCGATAACATTTTTTATGGTTCTCAATTGGCAGACCTCTTGCAGGCTAACAATGATCCTGATGGCGGTGTGGTATTTGCCTATCATGTGCAAGATCCCGAACGATATGGAGTGGTCGAATTTGATGAACACAACAAAGCCATTTCCATTGAAGAAAAACCCCAAAAACCCAAGTCGAATTTCGCGGTACCTGGTTTATATTTTTACGATAATGAAGTAGTTACGATTGCTGAAAATCTGCAACCCAGCAAGCGCGGAGAATACGAGATCACCGACGTGAATCGGGAATATTTACATCGGGGTAAATTGAAAGTGGGTATTCTTGATCGGGGTACGGCTTGGTTGGATACCGGCACATTTAATTCCCTGATGCAGGCTGGTACGTTTGTCCAGGTCATTGAAGAACGGCAAGGTCTCAAAATCGGATGTGTTGAGGAAGCTTCCTACAACATGGGATTTATCAATAAGGACACTTTAAAAGCTATTGCCCAGCCTTTGTTAAAAAGTGGGTATGGGGAATACCTACTGGGGCTTCTCGGAGAGGATCAATGATTCGGCAGACGTAATATGAATTCTGATCCCATCTCATTAGGCCTTTTATAAAAAACATCGCCTCCCATTAACCCGGCAAAAAATCTGGCATTGTACAATCCTAAGCCAAGAGAACCTTCACCTCCTGTGGCAATGGAAGATAGTTTCGAAAACCTTTGGAATAACATGGATTCTTCCTGTGGTTTTATCCCTTCTCCATAGTCTTTGATAATTATCTCAAAATTATCGTCGAAAGCCTGATAAATAATTTTAATCCCTTTTTCTGATTTACTGAATTTCAGGGCATTTGAAATGAGGCTTTCAAGTATCCTGCCAATAAGGAATGGATCACCATACACGCTGTTATTTTCGTTTACTTCATAATTAACCGATTGACCCTTCAACTGTATCCTTTGGCTGAATATCCTCAAAACATCTTTAATAAGTTCGCTAAAGGGTATTGTTTCCTGATGGACCTCTATGCTCTCGAAATCTATTTCCCGAAGGTCTTTAAGATTCTGGATCATTTCCAGTCCGCTGAGCAATGAAAGATACATCGAATTGATATATTGGTGTTGTTGCTCAGATATATTTTCCGATTCCATCTCAAAAAGTTGCAATAAGGCGTAAAGCCGGTTAAACGGGGACCGGATGTCGTGGGAGATTATTTTAAGAAGGCTGTATTTTTCCTCTTTCAGCGCTTCAATTACTTTATTGAGGTTTTCAATTTCAATTGCCATTGTTATTTAACGTCAAATAATGTTTTCACTCAATTTTTTCATCAGATATGATATTGATAATCAAAAAGCTGGATGATTTGAATAATTTCAAAAAATAGATACTTTTGCCGCATTTCACTATATTTCGGTGCTATAATTTATAAAAAAATGACCAATGAAGAACTGGAACGCTTGAGAAAAGAGATTGATCAATTGGACGACCAGCTTCTTAAAATTCTGAATCACAGGATGGCGGTTGTAAAAACTATCGGCAATTTAAAGCGATCTTCAAATGTTCCGATTTACAGACCAGAGCGGGAAAAAAGTATTATAGACCGGTTGAACTCAACCAATATGGGGATTCTGACACGATCAGCCATCGAAGCCATTTTTTTAGAAATATTTGCCATCAGTAGAAATCTGGAATTACCGGAATTAATTGCCTATCTCGGACCTGAAGGAAGCTTTACCCATCAGGCAGCCGAAAGCCGTTTTGGGGCAATGAGTGAATATCTGGCTTTGGACAATATTCGTTCGGTTTTTGAGGCTGTTGATACCGAAAGGGCAAGATTTGGCGTTGTTCCCCTGGAAAACAATCAGGAAGGGATAGTAAGTGAAACCATTGATCTTTTTGGCAATACGGATTTAAAGATTACTGCAGAAATTTCTCTGCCCATCCATTTCGCATTTGCCACCAAATGTCAAAATCTAAAAGAAATCAAGAAGATCTATTCCAAAGACATCGGTTTTAAGCAATGCATGAAATTCATCGATGAATCATTCAACGGAAATAAAATTGAGTTGATCCCGGTCAATTCTACTTCAAAAGCGGTCCAGATCGCATTGAAAGAAAAAGGAAGCGCTGCCATGTGTGCTCATATTGCGGCAAAAATGTATAACCTTCCCATTTTATTTGATAATGTGGAAGATTCGTCAGACAATTTCACCAGGTTTTTGATCATTGGCAAAAACATCAAAAATCAAAAAAGTAATAATGATAAAACAAGTTTTCTGGCAAGAACACCCGATAAGCCGGGAAGCCTGATGATCTTACTTCAGGATTTTTTCAACGAAGGCATCAACATGACCAAGTTGGAAAGCCGGCCGGCTAAAAAAGGGAAATCATTCAAATATCAGTTTTATATAGATATTGACGGCCATATCGATGATGAAAATGTGAGCCGGGCAGTGGAAAAGCATAAAAAAGACCTGCAGTGGCTCGGCTCCTATGTCAAATTGTGCTAATCTTTTGGAACATCTTGCTGGAAAATATATGATATTTTCATAGACCTAGCTGATCATGGGGTGTCGTTTGAAAGGCTTGGTCCGGTCAAATAAATACCTGTAGGTTTTATGCACTTTTGACTTGTAGCTGCCCACCTGGTCTACTACATGGATCATTTTTGGGTTGAAGTCACCGATCCAGTTCATTTCAAAGTTTTCATAACGTTGGTAACTTCCCTGTACCAACCTCCGCACCGATTCAATGATGGCGCCCTCCAAGCCTTTGCCCTGATGTTCCGGCACAATACCGAACACAACACCATACATTTTATTACAGGTCTTCCGGTATTTATGCCATAAAAACTTCAATTTCCCCAGTAAATCCAGTTTCCCGTTTACATGCTTGAATATCTGATTTACCTCTGGAAGAATGATGAAAAATGCTACTGGTTCATTTTTGTAAAATCCAAACCACATTATTTTTTCATCAATGATGGGCTTCATCTGTTTCATCAGATGTTTGGCAACCTGAGCTGATAATTGAGGCACCCCTTTATGGCTGGCCCAGGCTTGATTATAAATTTCCCTGAAATAATCTGTGAATAAATTGATTTCCCTGAGACGTATATGCCTGAAGGAATAATCCGGATTTTTGAATATCCTATTCGCTTTTTCCTGTAATTTCGGATTTAACGGATCAAGTACTTTTCGGGCAAATGTGAATTGTTCAAAATAAGTTTGAAAACCATAGTTCTCGAAAAATTGTTGGTAGTACGGAAAATTGTAGTTGCAATTATAGTTCGGTTCCCGATCAAAACCTTCTACCAGCAATCCCCACCACTTGTCACGATCACCAAAATTTATTGGTCCATCCATGGCCTCCATGCCTTTTTCTTTTAACCAATCTCTACAGGCATCGAACAATATATATGCGGCCTTTTCGTCTTCGATACATTCAAAAAAGCCCATTCCACCAGTAGGCTGTTCGTTATCTTTATTTACAGTTTTTTTATTGACAAAAGCAGCTACCCGTCCTATGGTTAACCCGGCATCATCCTGAAGTATCCAGCGAATAAGCGCTCCGTTTCTGAAGATTTTGTTTTGTTTAGGATCAAACACAGCTTCAATATCTTTGTCCAGAGGCCTGATCCAATTCTTTTCGCCTTTATAGAGCCGGATTGGCAGCATTAAAAATTCCCTGGCTGAATTGGCATCATTTACTTCTATCAATTTCATATTCGAAATTTACTATTGTGCTTAAAAAAATATTGCCAATGCATAAAAGTTGCAAGGGCTTTTTTTTAAAATAACTATTACGCACAAATTAACGACAGAAATCATTGAAATAAAAAATATGATCCCGGGATTGGACAGGTCAAACAGAAATTTGAATCATAATAAATTGGTGGTTCAATTATTCGGAACCCGGAGTTTACAAAGGTGGGATTGATTGCGACACAAGTGCTGACCATCTTAATTCAAAAGTTGTAAAAAGATAAAATTTGTCATTTTAAGGGCAAATGGACGTGGAAAAACAGTAAAATCATTTGGAAAAATGCCGTGCATATTTTATCATTGCAGGCTCAAGTCAATTAACAAAAATTGATTTATAAAGAAGGGTGAAGAGACAGGCTCGGTGAAACCCTAGCAACCTGGTGGCTGGAGCCAAGGTGCTAAATCCTGATTCCGTAAGAATCGGAAGAATATAAATTGATAAGCAATGAAAAAAATCAATCTTACAACTTCTACTGTTTTTGAGGATAACCCTTCCTTAAGACGATTTTCCGGGATTTCATCGTTAGTTTTCTACTGTTGTATGTGTAGGCATTATTGCTAAACAATTGTTGTCCATTTGTTTAGCAATAGCATGAACCCCATAGAATGGGTAAGATTATATTGACTATACTTTTAATTTAATTTATAAACCAATAATCAAATACAACCATGGCAAATGATTTAAGATTCGAAACATTGCAGTTACATGCCGGGCAACAACCGGATCCCACAACGGGTTCCAGAGCTGTCCCTATTTATCAAACCACCTCCTTTGTGTTCAAGAATTCTGAACACGGTGCCAATTTGTTTGCACTAAAAGAGTTTGGGAATATCTATACACGAATTATGAATCCCACTACGGACGTGCTGGAGCAAAGAATGGCCGCACTTGAAGGGGGTGTTGCCGCTTTAGCCGTCGCCTCTGGTCAGGCAGCCCAGTTTGTGGCTTTATCAAACATCATTCAAACCGGTGAAAATTTTGTAACGACCAGCCATTTGTATGGTGGAACGTTCAATCAATTTAAAGTGCAACTGAAGCGATTGGGAATAGATGCCCGTTTTGCTAAGGAAGATACGGCAGAAGAATTTGAAAAATTAATTGACGATAAAACCAAAGCACTTTACCTGGAAAGTATTGGAAATCCGGAGTTTAATGTGCCTGATTTCAAAGTTTTTGCCGAACTGGCCAGGAAACATAAAATACCATTAGTGGTTGACAACACCTTCGGAGCTGCCGGATACCTGGTGCGACCTATTGAACATGGCGCCAATATAGTGGTGGAATCAGCTACCAAATGGATTGGGGGACATGGCACCAGTATTGGTGGGGTGATTATTGATGGCGGTAATTTCAACTGGGCAAATGGTAAATTTCCTCAGTTTACCGAACCTTCAGAAGGTTATCACGGATTAAAATTCTGGGAAACATTTGGACAAAATAATCCCCTTGGCTTGCCGAATATTGCCTTTATTATCAGAGCCAGAGTTGAAGGATTGAGAGATTACGGACCTGCACTTAGTCCTTTCAATGCCTTTTTATTTATCCAGGGTCTGGAGACACTATCGTTGCGTGTAGAAAGGACTGTTCAAAATGCTTTGGAATTGGCCCATTGGTTGGAAAATCATGAATATGTTGAAAGCGTTAATTATCCTGGTTTGACATCAAGTCCTTACCACGACGTAGCCAGCAAGTACCTCAAAAAGGGTTATGGCGGCGTATTGAGTTTTATCGTAAAAGGCGGCCGGGAAAATGCTGCTAAGTTCGTAGACTCTTTGAAATTGGTAAGCCATCTGGCTAATGTCGGAGATGCCAAAACATTGATCATCCATCCGGCATCCACTACGCACCAGCAACTTACCGATGAGGAGCAGCTCAGTGCTGGCGTAGAACCATCACAATTAAGAGTTTCTACAGGTTACGAACACATTGATGATATTAAAGCCGACTTTACCCAGGCATTCGAAAAAGTTTACAAGCCTGAAGTTGTAACAGTGTGAAATAAATAATGGTAGCAAATAAGGTTTTTCATTATCAAAAGGAATTCAAGTTGGAGTCCGGCGAGGTATTGCCGGAATTCCAGCTTTATTATTCCACAATTGGTCGGTTAAATAAAGACAAAAGCAATGTGATTTGGGTATTGCATGCTTTTTCCGGCAGCTCTGATTTTACCCAGTGGTGGTCAGGGCTTTTTGGAAAAAATAAATTGTATGATCCTGATAAACATTTTGTGATATGTGCCAATATGCTGGGAGGATGCTACGGTTCTACTGGCCCGCTTTCTGATAATCCTAAAACCAACAAACCCTACTACCACGATTTTCCACTGATTACCAATAAAGATATGGTAAACAGTTTTGAACTATTGCGGCTCCATTTGGGTTTTGATCGAGTTCATACCGTTATTGGCTGTTCCATGGGGGGACAGCATGCCATAGAATGGGCCATCAAAAAGCCAGACATTTTTGAACATCTGATCGCCATTGGAGCCAATGCAAAGCATTCTCCCTGGGCCATTGCCTTCAATGAAACACAAAGGATGGCCATCAATGCAGATCCCACCTGGAAAGAAAGTCACCAAAACGCAGGTATCGAAGGTATGAAAGCCGCACGAGCTGTTGGACTACTTTCTTATCGCAATTATGTGTGCTATGATATAAAACAGTCAGAGGAAACTGAAGAAAAATTTGATGGTTTCAAGGCCGCTTCTTATCAGGTATATCAGGGGGATAAACTGGCCCTGCGATTTAATGCCTTTACCTACTGGCTGCTATCCAAAGCTATGGACTCTCAGAATGTAGGCCGTGGTCGTAGTAGTATTATCGATGCATTAAAAAGGATAAAAGCAAAAAGCCTCTTCCTTGGCATCGATAATGACATACTATTTCCGATAGTTGAACAGAAATTTCTTACCAGGCATGTTGACGGATCCTACTATCGTGAATTGGATTCTTTCTATGGCCATGACGGATTTCTATTGGAGTATGATAAGTTAACCTTAACAATCAATCAGTTTTACAAAGAAGCGAGCATGCGACTGAATACGGCATAATATAACCTGATTTTCTGAGTATCATAAGTATAGATAATCTGCTTTGACAGAATCTATTCTGTATTTAAGTTAATATCAATGCGCAACGTTCCATTTTGTCAAAAAATTATTCACACCATCAAATTGAAAAAATATGTCAAATTTTTCCGATAAGTTCAAGGCCCTGTATGATGACCATCATTTCCAACTTTACCGACGGTTCCCTGTCATCTTCATCAAAGGTGAGGGCACCAAGGTTTATGATGATGAAGGAAGGGTTTATATAGATGCTTTAGCTGGAATTGCTGTAAATAACGTAGGGCATTGTCATCCCAAAGTGGTGAGTGCGATCAAAGAACAAGCAGAAAAACTGATCCACATTTCTAATCTTTATTATAATGTACCGCAAAGTGTTTTGGCCCAATTACTGACTGAAATTTCAGGAATGGACCGGGTATTTTTTTGCAATTCAGGTTTAGAGGCAAACGAAGGGGCCATTAAAATAGCACGAAAATATGGTGAAATAAATGGCAGGAAAGGACCAATAATAAGTTTCACGAATTGTTTTCATGGACGTTCAATTGCGTCTATTACCATGGGACAGGAAAAATATCAAAAAGGCTTCGGGCCACTTCCGGAAGGATTTATACAGTTGTCCTATAACTCCCTGGAATCGCTTGATAAAATTCCCGAAAATTCAAAAGCAGTGTTTGTTGAATGCATTCAGGGTGAAGGTGGCGTAATCCCGGCCAAAAAGGGATTTTTGCAAAAACTGGCTGAAATCTGTAAATCCAAAGGTATTTTACTGGTCGTTGATGAAATTCAGACTGGTATGGGTCGTACTGGTAAAATGTTTTCTTTCGAACATTATGACATCAAACCGGATATCATAACCATTGCAAAAGCACTGGGGGGTGGAGTGCCTATTGGTGCAGTCCTTGCCAAAGAAACCGTTGCCCAAGTCATTTTGGCTGGTGATCACGGCACTACTTTTGGGGGAAATCCATTGGCTTGCGCCGCTGCTTTGGCTGCCACAAAGGCCATATTGGAAGAACATATGTTGGAAAAAGCGCAAGACTCTGGCGCGTATTTCTTAAAGAAACTTCAGGAATTTGCACAAGGCAATGACGCTGTAAAAGAAGTACGCGGTAAAGGTTTGATGATTGGTGTGGAGTTTAACTTTCCCTGTCAGGAATTAGCACAAAAAATGTTGGAACTTGGTGTATTGGTGAGTTGTACAGCAAATACGACCATTCGCTTCGTTCCACCGCTGATCATAAGTAAAAATGAAATTGATGAAATTGTGAAAATTCTTGAATCTGCTTTGAATTCCGTGAAGACTTTAATTCAACGCTAAAACATAAGTAAAAATGCTAATTGTATCAGTTTTTTGAGCTTTTTGCCAGATTTCGTCTAATGAACTTCATGTTTTTTTGCAAGGTCAATAAAAAAAATTCATTTTTTTTTGTATTTTTACAGGCTCATTGAACTAATAATCTGCTCCGTTGTTGAGGTTAGGGATGGTTTGGTACAAATGACGTGAAGCATGATTTTGTCAATTTAACCATTAAGCTTTATAATTTAATTTCTCAAAACCCCTGAATAGGATTTGGTAAAATATTCTGTTAAGTGCGAATGAAGGAAAGTAAAATAAATAGTTTGTATGTTCCGAGTATGGAACACGATTCTTGTGGAATAGGATTTGTAGCCAACTTAAAAGGTAAAAAATCTCACGATGTTGTGCAGGATGCAATCACTATGCTGATGAACATGGAGCATCGTGGTGGTTGCGGCTGTGAGCCTGAAACTGGAGACGGTGCCGGAATCCTTATACAGACGCCACATCAATTTCTGAAAGAAGAATGTGCTGAACTGGGATTTAATCTTCCTGATTTTGGAGAATACGGTGTGGGCATGATCTTCTTTCCTGCCGATGAGAAAGCGCGTGAAGAATGTAGATTCGTTCTGAATAAACACATCAACGAACTTGGATTTGAACTATTGGGTTATCGCGTTGTGCCAACGTTCAATGGCCAAATCGGTGCTACAGCAAAATCACTGGAGCCATGGACGGAACAAGTATTTGTGCGCCATAAAACCATTACAGATCCAATGGCCCTTGAAAGGAAAATTTATGTATTAAAAAAATACACTACTCATTTCATCGGCCACAATGTTGAAGGAAATAATGGTGATTTCTACTTTGTATCCTTTTCCTATAAAACATTGGTTTACAAGGGACAGTTAAGAACTGATCAATTAACGCCATATTTCCCAGATCTCTCCGATGAAAGAGTAATATCTGCCCTTGCTCTTGTTCACTCGCGTTTTTCAACCAATACATTTCCAAAATGGAAATTAGCTCAACCATTTAAATACATTGCCCACAATGGAGAAATTAATACCATCCGGGGCAATGTGAACTGGATGAGTTCCAAAGAGTCGTTGATGGAGTCGAGCTATTTTAGCAAAGAAGATATCGCAAGACTATTGCCTATTTGCGATCCTACTCACTCAGATTCTGCTAATCTTGATAGCATGATCGAAATCCTTGTTTTGGGAGGACGTTCACTGGCGCATTGTATGATGATGGTAATTCCGGAAGCATGGCAGGAAAATGACTTAATGCCTGATTATAAAAAGGCATTTTATGAATATCATGCTTCTATTATGGAACCATGGGATGGTCCGGCATCCATCTGTTTTACAGACGGAAATGTGGTTGGAGCTACGCTTGACCGGAACGGACTGAGACCATCAAGATATTGCCTTACTTCAGATGATAAATTGATCATGGCCTCCGAAGCCGGTGCTTTGCCCGTGGACCAGTCGAAAGTAATTTTGAAAGGCAGATTACAACCAGGAAGAATGTTTGTGGCGGATCTTTCTCAGGGACGTATCATCAGCGATGAAGAACTTAAGAAGGAGATTTGTACTGCAAAACCTTATCGGAAATGGCTGGATGCTAATCAGGTTTCAATCAAAGACCTGCCATTGTCTGCCGATTTCGAATTCCAATATGAGGAGGATACTTTAACCCAGCGCCAAATAGCTCATGGTTACACCAGTGAAGATGTCAGAGTTATCCTCGAACCCATGGTGAATTCTAAAATTGAACCTGTAGGCTCTATGGGTGCAGATACACCACTTGCGGTACTTTCGGATCAAAGTCAGCATCTCTCCCATTATTTCAAACAGCTTTTCGCTCAGGTAAGCAATCCACCGATTGACCCAATCAGAGAACGTCTGGTAATGTCATTATTTACCAGCTTTGGATCTACGAAGAATTTTCTCGATGAAACACCGGAACATTGCCGTCAGATTTATATTGAACAACCAGTTCTGAAAAACAAACAACTTGAAAAGATCAAAGGCCTGGACAGTCCTTTTTTTAAATCAAAAGTGGTGGACATCACTTTCGATCCGCTCAAAGGACCGGGCGCATTAGAAGAAGCCATAGATTATATCTGTTTCAAAGCAGAAAATGCTGTTCGTTATGGTATCAACGTATTGGTATTGTCTGATCGAAAGATGAGTAAAGATCGTGCTCCTATCCCGTCATTGTTGGCAACTGGAGCAGTACACCATCATCTCATTCGTAAAGGTCTCAGGGTAAAATCAGGGATTGTTGTAGAAGCGGCTGATGTACGCGAAACCCATCATTATGCCACATTGATTGGCTATGGGGCCAGTGCCATCAACCCTTATCTTACCTTCGAAACATTAGTCAATCTGAAGAAAAAGAATATTTTTCTAAAAGAAATGTCCATTGATGAAGTCTTTGATAATTACATAGCCGCAATCAATTACGGATTGTTAAAGATCTTTTCCAAAATGGGTATCTCAACGATCCAATCCTATCAGGGAGCTCAGATTTTTGAAGCTTTGGGCATACATCAAAAGGTGATCAACAAATGTTTCTTTCGAACAGTATCGAGAATCGGTGGTCTTGGATTTGACGAAATTGCCAGGGAAGTGTTGGTAAGACATAAATCGGCATATCCTGACAAACCCATTGCCAATCAAAGACTGGAAGTAGGAGGAATATATCAATGGAAAAGACGGGGAGAATACCATCTTTTTAATCCGGAAACGATCCACTTGCTCCAACAGTCAACAAGGAAAGGTGATTATAAGATCTATAAAGAGTATTCCAAAAAAGTTAATGACCAAACCCAGAAAGCTGCAACGCTTCGCGGATTGTTTGAATTCAAGAAATTCAATTCAATCCCCATTGAAGAGGTAGAGCCTAAAGAGAATATTTTCAAACGTTTTGCTTCCGGAGCCATGTCATTCGGTTCTATTTCCCATGAAGCCCACTCAACTTTGGCGATTGCCATGAACCGTATTGGCGGGAAAAGTAACAGTGGCGAAGGTGGTGAAGATGAAATAAGATTTGAGCCAAAACCCAATGGTGACTGGGAGAGATCCGCAATTAAACAGGTCGCATCCGGCCGGTTTGGCGTCACAAGTTACTATTTGACGAATGCCGCTGAATTGCAAATTAAAATGGCACAAGGTGCCAAGCCCGGCGAGGGTGGTCAACTGCCCGGTCATAAAGTAGATGAATGGATTGGCCGCGTAAGGCATTCGACACCTGGAGTTGGATTAATTTCTCCACCTCCACACCATGATATTTATTCCATAGAAGACCTGGCACAATTGATCCATGATCTTAAAAATGCCAATAGAAATGCCCGGGTAAATGTGAAACTCGTGGCAGAGGCCGGGGTAGGAACAATTGCTGCTGGCGTAGCAAAAGCGAAAGCGGATGTTGTACTAATTTCAGGACACGACGGAGGGACTGGTGCTTCTCCGATCAGTTCAATCCGTCATGCGGGTTTGCCGTGGGAATTGGGCGTTGCTGAAACACATCAAACCCTGGTAAAAAATAAACTTCGCGACAGAATTGTGGTTCAAACTGATGGCCAGATAAAAACTGGCCGGGACATCGCCATTGCGGCTTTGCTTGGTGCAGAAGAATGGGGTGTGGCCACAGCAGCACTCGTCACTGAAGGATGTATCATGATGCGCAAGTGTCATCTTAATACATGTCCTGTTGGCGTAGCTACTCAACGGCCCGAACTGAGGCAGTTATTTACTGGTAAACCAGAATATGTTGTAAATCTCTTTACTTTCCTGGCTGAGGAATTAAGGGAAATCATGGCGGAGTTAGGTTTTAGAACAGTGGATGAAATGATTGGACAGGCCGATTACCTGAAGGTAAGAGATAACATAGACCATTGGAAAATTAAAACGCTGGACCTCGGTGGCATTCTACAGAAAGAAGAAGCTGAAGAAGGCGTAGGGATTTATTGCAGTACCAGCCAGGATCATGAGTTGGAAAAAGCATTAGACTGGAAATTATTGGAAATAGCAGAACCTGCCTTGATAAACCAGGAGCCTGTTAAAGCCAGCTTTGATATTATTAATATCAACCGTTCGGTTGGTACGATACTCTCCAATGAAATTTCAAAGAAATATAAGGGTGAAGGCCTGCCATGTGGCACCATTGATGTAAAATTCAGAGGATCAGCAGGACAAAGTTTTGGCGCATTCGCTGCAAAAGGAATACGGTTTGAACTGGAAGGTGAAGCCAACGATTATTTTGGCAAGGGGCTCTCTGGGGCACAGTTAATCATCTATCCTGACCGGGAAGCAACCTATATTCCTGAAGAGCAAATAATTATTGGTAATGTAGCATTTTATGGAGCGATATCCGGAGAAGCCTATATCAGAGGTTTGGCCGGCGAACGTTTTTGCGTAAGAAACTCTGGAGTGAAAGCCGTTGTTGAAGGAGTTGGCGACCACGGATGCGAGTATATGACTGGAGGACGAGTAGTCGTTTTAGGTAAAACGGGTAGAAATTTTGCTGCAGGTATGAGCGGTGGCATTGCTTATGTTTGGGATCCGGATTCCAGGTTCCAGCATTATTGCAACCTGGGGTTGGTTGAGTTTGATGAGATGGATTATGAAGATATTAATAACCTAAAAGAACTTATCGAAAATCATTACAAATACACCAATAGTTCAGTGGCCAAAAAGGTGCTGGATGGATGGAGTTTTACCTTGAATCAATTCGTGAAAGTAATGCCACGGGATTACAAACGCGTATTATTGCAAAAGAAAGAAAATCTGAAGGAGGCAATTTAATAGAATATGGGAAAACCAACTGGATTTTTAGAATTTGAAAGGGAATTACCCAAAACCAGAGATCCTAAAGAAAGGATACACGATTACCGGGAGTTGTATATTGAGTTTGGTGAAGAAAAAACAAAACATCAGGCTGCAAGATGCATGGACTGTGGTGTGCCATTTTGCCATACCGGATGCCCGCTGGGAAATAATATACCAGAATTTAATGATGCTGCTTACCGCGGTGATTGGAAACTTGCTATTGATATCCTCCGCAGTACTAACAACTTCCCTGAATTTACAGGCAGAATTTGTCCGGCGCCCTGTGAATCTTCCTGCGTTTTGGGCATCAACAAGCCACCGGTGGCGATAGAACTCATTGAAAAATCAATTGCCGAAAAAGCTTATGACTTGGGGTATATCAAAGCTGATCCGCCAAAAGTAAGAACTGGGAAAAAAGTGGCCGTAGTTGGTTCGGGTCCGGCAGGCTTGGCGGCTGCAGACCAGTTGAATAAAGCAGGACATTGGGTGACGGTTTTTGAACGATCAGATAAAGTAGGGGGCTTGCTGACTTACGGAATTCCTGATTTTAAATTGGAAAAACGGGTAGTAGAACGCCGGATTAATTTCATGGTTGAAGAAGGCGTTACCTTTCAAACAAGTACCAATGTAGGAGTAGATGTTGCCATGCAGGAATTGATGGAAGAGTATGAAGCTATCTTACTCACTGGTGGCGCTACATTGCCTCGTGATTTGAAAATTCCCGGTAGAAATCTTAAAGGAATACACTTTGCCATGGAATTTCTCACCCAGCAAAACAGAAGAAATGCCGGGGTTGAAATTCCTGCCAATAAGGAGATTACTGCAAAAGATAAACATGTGATTGTAATTGGAGGCGGAGATACCGGATCTGATTGTGTTGGAACATCCAACAGGCATCTCGCCAAATCGGTGACACAAATTGAATTGCTTACCAAACCCCCAAAGGAAAGGTCCGAAAAAGATCCATGGCCGAAATATCCAATGATATTGCGCACATCTTCATCTCACCAGGAGGGGTGTGACAGATACTGGTCGATTTTAACCAAAGAATTCATAAGCGATAAGAAAGGCAACGTAAAAGGTTTGAAAATAGTGGATATCAAATGGGAAATAGGCGTTAATGGTCGGCCGGAATTTATTGAAATCCAGGGATCTGAACGTGAATTACCTTGCGATCTGGCGTTACTCGCCATAGGCTTCCTCCATGGAGAAACCAACGAAATTGCAGAACAAGCCAAATTTGAATTGGATGAACGCGGTAATGTCAAAACCAATAATCAATATCAGACCAATGTTGAGAAAATATTTGCAGCCGGAGATATGCGCCGAGGACAATCTCTGGTTGTATGGGCAATTTCTGAAGGCAGGGAAGCCGCCAGGGCTGTGGATGAATACCTCATGGGAGAATCAAACCTGGAGGCCAGGGATGATAGTTTAATAAATGTATTAGCACATCAAGCAGGATAAATCTTAATAAACATTATTATTATATAATTAGAGAAGGGCGATGATAACACATCGCCCTTCTCTTTAAAATGTTTATGCAATAAAAATTTTATGTGGTTTACGGAGATTTTCAAATAACACCTTCCAGCACATCTTTCATGGCTACCCTTTTCCCATCTTTGTATGGCACAATCCAGGCATCATTGACACCCATTTCGCGGAGGTATTTTTTAAAAGTATCTGCTTCCCAATAATCTTTGAAAATACCAAGCGTGATTTTCTGAACACCATCTTCATCTGTCTCTCCACTGAAATTCTCATGATTATTGAAATATTTTGAGAGGTCCTTGTTGCGAAATGCTCCGATTTGCACTTTGAAAACAACACCCACATTGGGATCAATTTTGCTTGATGACGTGGGTGCACTCTCAGCCTCCTGCTGGGCTTTTGCAATGGCCTTTTTTGCAGCATTTACTTGTGCTTCCATTTTTCGATTGTCTTCCGTAAGTTCTGCAATCTTGGCATCCTTTTCCCCTAAGGTTGCCTGTAGGCTGGAAAGTTGTCCCTGTAAACTACTTACCTCACTTTTGAGGGAAGAATTTTCATCATACATCCTTTTGAATTGTTCCGGCGTGGTTTTCTTCATTTTTTTCTTCCACTCTTTTTTCTCCTTTTTTGTTAATTGTGCCTGCGCTGTATTGGCAAGTGCAAAACAGAAAAGAAGCGCTAAAAATAATGCGAGATTTTTCATTCTGATCATTTTAAATTATCAAATTTTCAAAGTACCTCCCTAAAGTACAAAATTTAATGAATACAAGTCAAATTGATTTTTGTACTATTTTAAGCTGCCTGTCATCGTTCCCGGATCTACCCACTGATCAAATTGTTCATTGGTAACAAGTTCAAGCGCTATCGCAGCTTCTCTCAATGTTGTGCCTTCCTTATGGGCCTTCTTTGCAATTTTCGCAGCATTCTCATAACCAATATGGGTATTGAGCGCTGTTACGAGCATCAATGAATTTTCCAGATTTTTAGAAATTACCTGATGATTGGGTTCAATGCCGTACGCACAATTATCATTAAAAGACAAAGATGCGTCACCCAATAAACGAGCAGAATTAAGCATATTGTATATCATCAGCGGCTTAAAAACATTCAACTCAAACTGACCATAGGATCCGCCCACACTTACAGCCAAATCATTGCCAATAACCTGGGCACACACCATGGTTAATGCTTCGCATTGGGTTGGATTTACTTTTCCAGGCATAATTGATGACCCGGGTTCATTTTCAGGAATAATTATTTCACCAATTCCACAACGGGGACCTGAAGCCAACATCCTGATGTCGTTTCCAATCTTCAATAGGCTTACGGCAAGTTGTTTTAAAGCTCCTGAGGTTTCCACAATGGCATCATGAGCAGCAAGTGATTCAAATTTGTTATCAGCTGTCTTAAATGGAAATCCGGTGACGGATCCAATCTTTTCGGCTACCTTAACAGCATATCCTTGAGGTGTATTCAATCCGGTCCCTACTGCAGTTCCTCCAAGCGCCAGTTCCGACAAATGATCTAGGGTATTTTTTAATGCTTTTATTCCATGATCAAGTTGGGACACATAACCTGAAAATTCCTGTCCGAGTGTCAGCGGGGTTGCATCCATAAAATGAGTTCTGCCTATTTTTACGACATCAGAATATGCTGCAGCTTTTTCATGCAAAGTATTTCTGAGTTTTTCTATTTTTGGAATGGTATTTTCAACTACCATTTTATATGCTGCAATATGCATTGCTGTGGGAAAAGTGTCGTTGGAAGATTGTGATTTATTCACATCGTCATTAGGATGAATTTTCTTCGGACTGTCGGTCAGTTTTCCACCAAGAATAACATGGGCCCGATTAGCAATTACCTCATTCACATTCATATTGGATTGTGTGCCGGAACCTGTTTGCCAAACAACCAGCGGAAACTGATCATCGAGTTTTCCGGCCAGGATCTCGTCAGCCACTTTGGCAATAATATCTGCTTTGTCCTTTGGCAACACCCCCAATTCATTATTGGTGATTGCTGCCGCTTTTTTAAGATATGCAAAGGCTTCGATGATCTCATGGGGCATCCGCATGTTTAAACCACCAATTTTAAAGTTTTGACGTGATCGCTCAGTTTGAGCCCCCCAGTATTTTTCAGCGGGAACTTTTACCTCCCCCATTGTGTCTTTTTCTATTCTGTATTCCATTGATTTGGTCCGTTTAAGGTACTCTGATTTGGACAAAGTTAGGAACATTTTGAGGATAATTCGATGGATTAAGGGTGTTAATGGAAATTTATATTGAATCTAAAATAAAGCTGATTTACGTGGATTAAACCCTGCTTTTTAATAAAAAAGTTAATTTTTTCAGAACCACAGGCATCAATTCTGCACAGTGTCAACTGCATTTTCCTATTGATCTAACCAAAAAGTTCCCCGATTACCTGATCGAGTCGTGAAAATGCATGGACTTGTATATTGTATTTCGAAAAATTTATGCCTTTTTTATGATAGCCTGAAATATAAATTGTATTAAATCCCAGCTTTTCAGCTTCGGCAATCCGGCTCTCAATCCTATTGACGGCACGTATCTCGCCACCCAAACCTACTTCAGCGGCAAAGCAGGTTTTATTATTAACCGGCATCTCCTGGAATGACGATACAATTGATATACAAACCGCCAAATCGATGGCCGGGTCGTCAACTTTGATGCCACCCGCCACATTCAGGAAAACATCCTGAATACCTAGTTTGAAACCGCCTCTTTTTTCTAAAACTGCAAGCAGCATATTGAGCCTTTTGGAATCAAAACCGGTGCTGCTTCTTTGCGGCGTGCCATAGGTGGCCGGACTCACCAGGGACTGGATCTCAATAAGCAATGGCCGGTTGCCTTCTAATGATGCCCCGATCGTGAAACCACTAAGCCCTTCTTCCCGCTGGGAAATCAGTATTTCCGAAGGATTGGAAACCTGCCGCAAGCCATTGTTTTGCATTTCATAAATACCCAGTTCAGAGGTGGAGCCAAAACGATTTTTTGTAGTCCGTAGTATTCTGTACGCCAAATGACGATCACCTTCAAACTGAATTACGGTATCAACCATGTGTTCCAGGATTTTGGGTCCGGCCAAGGATCCGTCTTTGGTGATATGCCCGATGAGGAAAACGGGAACATTGGATTCTTTGGCAAATTTCATTAATTCCCCTGCACAATGGCGTACCTGTGAAATGCTTCCCGGAGCCGATTCAATCTGATCCGATTGCATGGTCTGGATGGAATCTATAATGACAATTCCTGGCAATAAGGTTTGGATCTGTTCAAATATATTATCAAGGGAAGTTTCGGTCAATATGTAAAAGGCCGAAGAATTGGCACGCATACGATCTGCACGCATCTTGATTTGTGTTTCACTTTCTTCACCTGACACATACAAGATCTTCGTTTTGTCCATCTGAAGAGAGACCTGCAATAAAAGGGTCGATTTGCCAATACCCGGTTCACCCCCGATCAAGACCAACGAACCGGGAACAATGCCCCCGCCAAGAACCCGATCGAGTTCATCGTCGTTTGATTTAATTCTGATGTCAGCGCGATGTTCTATATCACTGAGAAGATGAGGCTTTGATCTGGTATTTTTACCATTTTTCACCCCCTTCCACGACTTTTTCCCGGAGGACTCAATAATTTCTTCTACGTAAGTATTCCATTCCCCACAAGCCGGACATTTGCCCAGCCATTTTGGTGATTGGGCGCCACAGTTCTGACAAAAAAAGGCTGATTTAGTTTTGGCCATCTTTGACTGAGTAAAGTTTAGGATGTATAAAAGGGATAAGTGCCAGCACTACAGCATGACGATAATAATCGGTACGATCAATCAAATCATTGGTGAGAATACCCACGGCCCCATTACCCTGTTTAGAATTGGTGCGCCGGAAAATCATATCATCAGCGTGGCCCAATTCAACACCTGAATTGACCAATTTCACAATTTCAGGAGGCAGTTGGAATGTAGCAGTTCGTGCCCTGCCCAACCGATTGTCAGATAATATCACAATCCAGGCGAATGCCTCCATAATCTCAGGTTCCTGATGAATACCGCCTTCTATGCCGACCCAATATAATGCGTCCTGATGCATATTCCTGGCATAATTCGCACGATTCATGGCGCCCATTAGAGTCTCTTCCTCGGTCATGGGTTGATCTGTGACGCCAGAAGGAGCGTCCACTCCTACAACATCAAAAAATTCATCGGGGAAAACCTTTTCAAAAGCCTCTTTGGTGCAGGAAACTTTAACAGGATTGGTGGAAGCTACAATAATCTTTTTCAAAATAATATAGTATTTAATCGAATGCGCCAAATCACATTCTCATTTAATCCAACATGACCGGATAAAATTAATGGAAATATTCAGAAATATTTTAAGGTTTGATGAAGCTAATTGATACAAAATTAGTTGGTTTAAATAATTTACTCGTTCACCAACAAATTTATATATCAACTATGCCGTTAATTTTAGTGTATATCGAAACATTTCTTCATGCATGATCTGTTTCACAAAAACAAACGCATATTTTTTATGCTAAAACTATTTTAATCTATTTGCTGTTAATTTATGAAAATCGTTCAAAATTCAATTCATTTGAAAAAATCATCCGTCAAAACCATTTTTATGTTGATAATTGGCGCATTATTGGTTTATGGTTGCGCCAGGCCTCCAGCCCAACCCTGGCAGCCAAAAAAACAAAAAAAACATCACTACAATTTTAATCAGTACTAATCATTGGAACCATTTATCACCACTGAATTAACGGACTTATTGAAGATAAGATATCCGGTCATCATGGCCCCAATGTTTTTGGTGTCGAATACAAAGATGGTGATAGAAGCTACAAAAGCTGGTATTACTGGTGCAATTCCCGCTTTGAATTATCGTACAGGTCAGGAGTTGAGACAAGCACTGGAAACGATGAAATCAGCATGCCAGGGTCCTTTTGGGATCAATTTGATCGCCAATAAATCCAACGTAAAACTCAAGGAGCAATTACATATTTGTCTGGAATATCAGGTAGATTTCATTATAACTTCTTTGGGCAATCCAAAGAAAATCATAGAGGAATGTCATCGTCATGATATGCTGGTATTTTGTGATGTAATAGATGAGCAATACGCTCAAAAGGTAGAAAATCTCGGCGCTGATGGGCTGATTGCCGTCAATAGCGATGCAGGTGGACATGCCGGCCCTCTGAAAGCTGAGCTGTTAATCCCATTATTGAAAAAACACTGTTCCATTCCAATTATTTCGGCAGGTGGCGTGGCAACAGGAAGTGGTTTGCTGGAAAAATTACAATTGGGCGCCTGCGGTATTTCCATGGGCAGCCTGTTTATTGCGACTACGGAATCGGACGTCTCAGCCGAATACAAGAACGCCTGTATATCTTATGGTGCCCAAGATATCGTGATGACCACTAAATTATCGGGAACTCCGTGTACCGTAATCAACACGCCTTATGTAAAACAAACAGGCACAAATCAATCTCTTCTGGAATCTTTTTTGAATAAAAACCGGAAATTGAAGAGATTTGCAAAAATGTTAACCTTCTACCGCGGCATGAAGCGCCTGGAAAAAGCAGCTTTCGGAACTACGTATAAATCTGTTTGGTGTGCCGGCCCGACAATCGAACATGTAAAAAGCATTTTACCAGTGAAAAAAGTGGTGGAAAACCTGCTGTCAGAATATTTTGAAGTCCATAAGTTGCCTTTGAATACCCCTAACTAAACCGACGACGACATGATCCCCTTTCGTATGTTGTGGAAATTGTTGCCATGGATATTGTTTTTACTGGTGATATTCCTGCTTTATTTCACTGGTCATTGGCCATTTAATCAACAGTCGGATAAAACCCACATTATCAGCACAAACACAGTTGTTCAGGAAATCGAAAATATTGGTAAGCTGGAACTGGTGAAATATAATTTTAAAGAGATCCTCGATTATAACCGTTTGAGCAACGCTAAATTAACAGGCAATGCCATTTTGCAGAATTACGATTTCGACCCTGATTTACAGGCAGTAATGGTCGCGTCGGGTGAAGCGGCAGGATGCATCGATCTTACAGCTATTGATTCCAGGGATATTCAGCAGTTGGGTGATACCATCATTATTACAGTTCCTGAACCGGAACTTTGTTATTACAAGCTTGACCTGGACAAAACGAAAATTCATAGTTTTACCAGAAAAGGCTGGTGGAGCAGAATATTCCCCAATGATGATGAAGAAAAAAAGACTTTTGAACTGGCTTATCAAAATGCCGAGAAACAAATAAGAGAAGCAGCGCTGCAATCAGGAATATTGGAAAAAACCAAAGACAATGCTGAAATTATTCTGAAACCGATGTTGCGGAAAATTACCGATAAACAAATAATTCTGCGTTATAGAATGCCAGACAGTACGATTAACAGTAATAGTGATTAATGCATTTTTGATCTTTCAGATAGCACAGATAGCACATAAAAAATTAATTTTTTATTTGCACTCACCCGCATAACATCCGGGAAATGACTTTGCACATACAATCGAAACAGTGCTGGAATATATTTTGAAAAATTAAAACTGTTGGGATAATTGGGAAATGAGCAGCGATATTCGAAAATTGTCAAAAAAATTGAACTATGCGAATCCTATTCCTAAATACCTATCCTGAATGGGGTGGTGATGAACAATGGAATATATATATAGGTAAAGGGCTCCAGGATAGAGGACACGATATTGTGATATCGTGTAAACCGGGATCTGAAACAGAAAAGAGATCATTAATAAATGGTTTGACGGTCTTTCCCTTTGATATTGGTCTCGATGTGGCATTTTGGAAGATTCCGCCTTTTTACAGATTTCTAAAAAAGCAAAAAATCCAGATCGTGGTCTGTTCCCAAAACAGGGATGTGAAAATCGGGGCTTTGGCCGCGAAAATAGCCGGTGTTCCTGTTGTTTTTGCCAGACAGGCGCTAGACACGATAAAAAAAAGGCTTTATCATCATATCGCATTTAATTATTATGTCGATGGCATCATAACCAACTCACGAGCATTAAAAGCGCTTTACATGACTTACGGTTGGTTTAAAGATGGTTTTATCCATCCAATTCATGATGGTATTTATATTCCAAAACAAGTGGAAACCATCAATCTCAATACGGAATTCGGATTTCCGGAAGATTCAGTGATTTTGGTTGGAGCGGGAAGGATCGTGTGGCAAAAAGGATTTGATCTATTGATTCAGGTAGCCAGAATAGTGCTTGATAAAAAATTAAACTGGAAATTTCTCATTTTGGGAACTGGTAAATTGGAAAAAGAACTCAAGGCCAGCGCCAATCAATTTGGCGTTGAAAATATCATTAAATTTCCAGGTTTCAGAAGTGATGTTTTGTCGATCATGAAATCGGCAGATCTCTTTGTTCTATCATCGCGATCAGAAAGCATGACCCATGTTTTACGGGAGGCAATGGTAGTGGGAAAGGCATGTGTCGCTACGAATGTCTTCGGGATAGCAGAATTGATTGAACATGAAAAATCGGGATATATCGTCCCACCTGAAAATCCACAGGCGCTTTTTGATGGCATCAATTATCTGCTTTCCAATCCAGATATAAAATCCAATATTGAAAAAAATGCCAAAGAACGAATTAAACAGGCATTTACCATGGATAGAATGATTACTGAAACCGAAGATCTGTTTAAAAACCAACTGGAGAAAAAAGGGTTTAAGGTAAGTTAGAATGAGTATTCGTCAAATATCCAGTTGAATGTCTCATGAATCATTAATCCTCCAGCATAGTTCCCTGCACCCAGTCAACTTTTCTGGCTTTGGGAAAGGGTACAATAGTTCTGTCTATATCGATACCTGTTTATTGAATTCTAATATATCCTTTTTAATGCTTCCTTAAATTTTCTTTCAAGAATTCATATGAGGTAGTTGAGTACATCCCAAACAATCTGAGGCTCATATCCCTTTCCAATCAAGAACCGGGCAGTTTTGTTTTTGATCAAATAGGTATCTGATTCCTTCAGTTGGCCCAGTTTCTTTTCAGCCAATTGTTCGATGGACTTTAAATATTCCGATTCATCGATTTCTTCAAGACCTTTTTGGATACAATACTCTGTCAATTTTTTTTGTTTTAAGGCCATAATTATTTTCATTCGGCCCCACTTCTTAATCCTGAACTTTCCACCGGAAAAAGTGCGGGCATAGCGTTCTTCATTAATAAAATTCTCCGTGATGAGTTCTGCAATAATTGCCTCAACCTCGTCACGATGCAACCCATAAGTATAGAGTTTGTCCCTTGCTTCCTGCTGGGTCCGTTCCTGGTAGGAGCAAAAGTTTGCAATTTTTAATTTCGCCTGTTTTACAAATTCTGATGGCATGCCCAGATCAAGATCACATTCTATTAAACTTTATCCTAAAGGAAACACCAATAAACAAGGCCAACCTGGATTAAAAAGGGCCATTTTCCAATATCTCTCAAATGACCATGTTGGCACGTGAATTGTGTCATAGAAAATGATGTTCGCTTCAAAACGCCATATTATACTTTTATTCGGAATTATTATCGGTTTATGCTGTTTATGGATTTTTTCTCAAGATTTCAATTCAAACGGTCAGCAAATCCATAAAACCGAATATGTATTAATCCATCCGTTTGAACAAGAACAACATCATGTATTTGATTTAATGCGGTATAAAGAACTTAAATTCTATTCAGATAGACGATACTTCAAGCATTTTTTCGGTTTATAGAATTCCAGGTTTCACAAAAAGGTTGTCGAATCGACAACCTTTTTTTATACAGAAATATGCTCATTTTCATAGCCGGGCCATATTGCCAGGATCGCCAATCTACAGAAAAATGACTGATATTATTAATCCGCATTTTCACCTAGAGACAGCAATGCACTGCTTACTTTCAATCCATTGGCTTCGATCTGATTTTTGCTGATCTTAAAATTAAGTCGGGTACCGCTGATGAAAAAACTGATATCGGCGCCTTCCTTAATCAGGTCATCTTCCGTAACGACCAAGGTGTTTGAAAGATCGCTCTGGCTAATCAGATCAATGATTTTTATTTTATTAGATTTAGGTGCGTATAGCAATTGGCTTGCTTTTACATCGCCTAATCCTGCAACGCGAATGACCCTTATATTTTTATCTCCGAATTTTTTATTGGCTAAATTTTCTTTGACCACATTCAAGGCAATATCATTCCCAAAGACCCCTATTGTAAAGTCACCATCAACATTATTCCATTGTATATGTTTGGTAAAATTATATAAGAAAAGAGAATGCAGTTTATAGATGTTTTCCTGCGCCATTGCGTGGCCGCCGGTCAAAACGGATAAAAATATTGAAAATGTAACTATTCTTTTACTCATGATAGCCCCTCCAAATTTTAAAAAACTATAAAAAGCTGGCAACAACAAAGATTCCAGACTTGTTTAATAGTTCCAAATATATTCGTATTTCAATTATTGAGGCTATTAATTATATTACAAATTCATACATCCTCAATTATTTTTATATTCTAAACCAAAAAAGCATAATTCAATGGAATACAGGAAATTAGGCAAAAGTGAAGTAAGTGTAACATCAATAACGTTCGGAGCATGGGCTATTGGAGGTTGGATGTGGGGCGGTGCTGATGATAAAGACGCTGTGGATGCTATGGAAACAGCTATCGATCATGGAGTTACCTCTATAGATACAGCTCCTGTTTACGGCTTTGGCCACAGTGAGAAATTGGTCGGTAAAGCTATAAAAGGGAAGAGAGATAAGGTGCAGATTTTAACCAAATATGGCATGAGATGGACCGGAAACAAAGGGCAGTTTTATTTTAAATCGAAAAATAATGAAGGTCAACCGGTTGACATTTATCGATACAGTGGTAAAGAAAGTATCATCAAAGAATGTGAAGAAAGCCTTAAACGATTGGGTACAGATTACATCGACTTGTATCAAGCCCATTGGCCCGATAAGACCACCCCAGTCGAAGAAACAATGGAAGCGATAGAAAAACTTTTATCACAAGGAAAAATTAAGGCCGCAGGAGTTTGTAACTATTCTGTTGAACTTTTGGATCGTGCCAATAATGCTTTAATCCAAGCAGTTGATCAGGTACCCTACAGCATGGTGCAACGGAATATCGAAAATGATCTTGTGCCGTATTGTATACAAAACAATATTGGCATTTTGGCCTACAGCCCTTTGCAACGGGGGCTATTAACCGGTAAAATAACCGAAGATTATAAATTTGGGCCGGGTGACAGCAGACCCGCCACTGCGCACTTTCGCAAAGCAAATATCAAAAACGTGAATCAGTTTTTAAAAGAAATTAAACCCATTGCAGATGGACATGACGCTACCCTGGCCCAATTAGCGTTAAACTGGACCATCCATCAACCCGGCATTTCGGCGGCTCTGGCCGGTGCCCGAAATGCTCAACAAGTGAAGGACAATGTAGGGGCCATACAGTTCACATTGACGGAGGAAGAGATGAATATCATCAACCAAAAAATCGAAGCCCTCGAACTGGATTTATCATAATTTTGATGGTGTCCATTACTATTTATTCACCAGGTTCATTGGGAAACACCAGGTTCATAGGGAAACCGTTATGATTTAATTTCCAGTAACTAAGCATATTCAAAATTTCCATATTGACTCTTTATGGTTACTTTTCGATCTGCCTGGCTGGACATGGATTCAACCTGACCGATAACTTGCGCATCTATTTGATATGATTTGGAAATAGAAATAATATGATCTGCAACGGATTCCGGAAGATAGACTTCCATGCGATGCCCCATGTTAAACACTTTATACATTTCTCTCCAATCGGTCTGGCTTTCCTCCTGAATAATTTTGAAAAGTGGCGGTACTTCAAAAAGATTGTCTTTGATCACATGCAATCCGTTTATAAAATGTAAAATTTTGGTTTGCGCTCCTCCGCTGCAATGAATTAACGCATGAATATCCTGTCCCGAATCTTCTAATATGTGTTTAATTACCGGTGCATATGTTCGGGTAGGAGAAAGTACCAGTTTTCCCATATTAACTGGTAAATTATCAAAAGTATCCTCTACACAATATTTACCCGAATAAACCAGTCCTTGTTCCAATACAGGATCAAAACTCTCCGGATATTTTTCTGCATAAATTTTATTGAATACATCATGACGAGCAGAAGTGAGTCCATTACTTCCCATTCCGCCATTATATTCATTTTCATACGAAGCTTGACCAAATGAGGCGAGACCCACAATGACGTCTCCGGATCGGATATTTTCCGGATTGACCACCTTTTTACGTGGCATTCTTGCCGTGACAGTGCTATCCACAATGATTGTACGCACCAGATCGCCGACATCTGCTGTCTCTCCTCCAGTGCCAATAATATTGACCCCATAATCGCGCAGGAGCTGTAAAACCTCCTCGGCCCCATTGATAAGAGCGGCGATAACTTCTGCCGGAATTAGTTTTTGATTTCGACCAATGGTCGAGGAATAAAGAATATTATCCAAAGCACCAACACATGCCAAATCATCTATATTCATAATGATGGCATCCTGGGCTATGCCTTTCCAAGCTGAAAGATCCCCTGTTTCTTTCCAGTAAATATAGGCGAGCGACGATTTTGTGCCTGCACCATCGGCGTGCATGATATTACAATATTCCGGGTCTCCCGACAGAAGATCAGGTACTATTTTACAAAAGGCCAGGGGAAAAATACCTTTATCGATTTTGCTGATCGCCTGATGCACATCTTCTTTGGTGGCCGACACGCCGCGTTGCATATATCTGTCACTCATAGAACCGGTAAAAATTAAAAGCCCTCGAATTTTATGAGGGCTAAATTAGGAAGAATTATAGATAATTGACTTTTATAATTTCTATTCTTGTTTTTTTAATTGTCCCAATCAATTTTATTTTCCAGGTCGTTCCCATCTTTGGTGGTGTCAATTTTCTCTTGTGTTTGCAATACGCCAATATCCTCAGTTTCTTCATCCTGCTGCTCTTCCACTACTTTATTGTATTCGATTACCTTAAACTCAGTGCGTCTATTTTTTTGATGAGCAGCCTCCTTTTCTTCTTCAGTCTTCATCTGTGCAATTTGTTCATCGGTAATGATCGGTCGAGATTCACCGTAACCGCGCGCAATAAGTCGTGACGGATCAATACCTTTTGACACCATATAATTTACTGCAGCCTGGGCCCTCTTTTTTGAGAGTTCGTCATTGTATTCGGCGGATGCCCGACTGTCAGTGTGTGAACTAAGCTCTATCTTGATTTCAGGATTATCCTTCAGTAAACTAACCAGTTTGTCCAGTTCCACGGCTGCATCCGGCCTGATGTCCCACTTGTCCAGGTCATAATAAATATTTTCAAGTACAATTGATTTATTCAATTCTATTTGATCAAGTTGTACCCTGGTTTCAAATGTTTTATTCGTTACTAACTGATTGAGCTGATTCTTAGGAATAGATTTACCTTCCGTCGAGAAAATGGCCCTTGTGGTAAAATAATCCGGTTTTTCAGCAACGAGGGTGTATTTTTCTTCCGGATAAACGCGGAAATAAAATTTACCATCACGACCGGTTAACGCCTCATTCAGCAATTCATCGTTAACACCAAACAATTTCACTGCTGTATTTGGCAGCGGCACCTCACTGCTATCCTTGGTATTGGTAACAGTAGTGCCAACCAGAAAATAATTCACGATCTTTAAATCCGGGTCATTATTGATAAACGTATAAATATCGTCATCTCCTTTCCCACCATCACGATTGGAAGAAAAAAATCCTTTATCGAGCGAATACAGGAATATACCGAAATCATCACTGCTGGAATTGATGGGAGGTCCGAGATTTTCCACGACCATTTTGCCCGATGCTCGCTTTGCAACCAGAATATCCAATCCGCCCAGACCCGGGTGTCCATTTGATGAAAAATATAAATTGCCATCCTGACCGGCAAACGGAAACATTTCATCGCCTGCAGTATTGATAACTGGTCCTAAGTTGCGCACACTGCTGAAACGGCCGCGTCGATTTTTTGTCGCAGCATAAAGATCGGTCCCACCGTAACCACCGCGTCGGTTGGATGAAAAATAAAGTGTCTGACCATCCTGTGAAAAAGCTGGTGTTGATTCCCAGGCTTTTGGGTCATTGATACGCATCAGTTCAGGAGCTGACCAGGCACCGCGGCGAAATCGCGAAATATACAGATCGACATCATCGGCTCCTTTTCGACGTCCACTGTTGCCCTTTGCATATACCATGGTCTGTCCGTCCGGAGAAAAAGTGATACACCCATCATTCGTATTGTCACTGTTGATCAGGTCACTCAATGGTGTCAAAGTGCTCAAATCAACTCGTGCACCTTGTGTTTTCACTTTATAAATATCGGTAAAACCAGTGCCCGTGGCTTTGTAAATTTTATCGGCTTGTCTTGAAGAGGTGAAATATAACTGGCCATCCAGATAAACAGGGGCATACTCAGCATTCTCCGAATTGATCTCGTCCAGATTTTTTACCCGGAAGTAACTCTTCTTTTCAATGATCTGATGAACTTCGTCCAAATTGTTGAGTTCTAACTTTGCTAATTTTATAAATTCATCATCTTTACTGTTTTCTACAAAGTTTTGTAATTCAGTTTCAGCCTCGTCATATTTTTCATTCACTTTAAGCGAAACACCGTAGTAGTATGGTAGACTGGGATCCGGATAATTTCCGTCCATTGCGGCTTTATAGTACGGTAAGGCTTCCTTGATGCGGTTACTCAGACGATAGGACTCACCGATCTTAAAATTAGCGGCAGCGACATCATACTTATGATTGATGGCTTTGTGGTAATACCCGATCGAAACATCATATTCACCATATTTCGTTTTCTTATCGCCCTTTTTCATGGCCAACTTTCCCGCACTACAGGAAAGCAGGATGAAAACAGCAATAAATACGAAAATCAATGATAACCTGTTCATAGTGCTCCAACTGATTATATGATATAACCAAAATTAATTATTCTTGTCGAATAACTAATCGATTTTTCCAATTAATAAAATTTAACAGGTAGTATGAACGGTCAGTGGTTTTTGTCTTACAGATATCTTGCCAACCAGGACTCCTGGGCTGGCAGAACCCACTCCGTACTAAGGTCTCCCTTTCTGGCTACCAGATTGTTAAACGTTTTTGTAGCACCAGATATTATTCCTTGCAACACCTTATCTTTCAATTCATGCATAGGAATGACGTGTACCTGGTGCCCGATTAGAAAGGCTACCTGGGTCCGGTCAAAAAGATTTATACCTATTTGTTTCTCCAGCCACTGAATATAATGTACTGCATCATCCAGAGAGCATCCACTGGCTTCACTGAATGATTCATCAACGGCTATAATTAAAAACTGCTCGTGCACCACTTGATAACTGGACATTAAATCGCGGCCATGAGCTCTCCAACTGTTTAAAAAATTCTCTGTATTTTCTCGAATAAATAAAATGTCTTTGTCACTTAACTTTCTTTCAGCTTGATAAATCCATATCCTGGAATCATCACTCAACGTTTCAAAAGATACAAACATGTTTTCCTCCCACTTTAGATCAATCTGCAATTTGTTACAATCATAAAAAGAATACAAATGAAGTTTTAAATATTTTGTGATTGTGCGATCAATTCGGCTAAATCCAAAACCTTCACTTCTTCTTCTTTTTCTTTATTTTTTACCCCATCAGTCAACATGGTCATACAAAAGGGGCATGCCGACGCGATAATTTTTGCTCCTGTAGCCAGCGCTTCATCGGTTCTTTCTATATTAATATCCTTTTTTCCCTTCTCAGGTTCTTTGAACATTTGACCACCTCCGGCACCACAGCATAAACCATTGGTTTTGTATCTTTTCATTTCAACGAGATCGGCGTCAAGCAAGGCCAAAACTTCCCGCGGCGCTTCATATACCTTATTGGCCCGTCCAAGATAACAAGAATCGTGATAGGTGATCCTTTTTCCTTTAAAATAACTGCTATCTTTCATTTTTATTTTACCGTCATTGATCAGTTGCTGAAGTAACTGCGAATGATGGATCACTTCATAGTGGCCTCCCAAGTCTGGATATTCATTTTTTAGTGTATTAAAACAATGCGGGCAGGCAGTTACAATTTTTTTAATATTATAACCATTAAGGATCTGGATATTGGCCAGTGCCTGCATCTGAAAAAGAAATTCATTGCCTGCTCTCCGGGCCGGGTCACCGGTACAGGATTCTTCCGGGCCGAGTACCGCAAAATCAATACCCACCGAATTAAGTATTTTTACCAGGGCTTTGGTGACCTTCTTATAACGGTCATCGTATGATCCTGCACAACCAACCCAGAAAAGAATTTCCGGTTGTTCACCACGTGCAGCCATTTCGGCCATGGTAGTTACGCGATATAAATCTTTATTATTTGTCATGGCGACTTGATGTTTTTTCTTTTGCTTCAGCCAATTCATCAGCCCAATTAAAGCGATCAGCAGGGGCAAATTTCCAGGGCGAAAAACTTGTTTCTATATTGGAAAACATAGCATTCCATTGTGCCGGCATCCCAGATTCCTCCATGGCAAGATACCTGCGCAACTGAAGGATTATAGACAGCGGATCGATCAGCACTGGACATGCTTCTACGCAAGCATTACACGCCGTGCAGGCAAACAATTCTTCCTTGGTTATGTGATCTCCAAGAAGTGCCTGTCCATCTTCAAATTTACCTCTGTTTTTAATTATAGCCGTTCCTACTATTTCGAGGCGATCGCGGGTATCCATCATAATCTTTCTGGGAGACAATTTCTTTCCTGTCAGATTTGCCGGACACGCTGCCGTACATCGTCCACATTCTGTACAAGTATAGGCGTCCATCAGATTTTTCCAGGTAAGATCCCGCACATCTTTAGCCCCTAATCTGGGGATTTCATCAGGATTTACCGGGCTTTGCTGTTCAGACTGGATCCCCAGCATATTTTGAACCTCCGAGGTAACTTCAGGCATATTCTGCATCTTTCCTGTGGGCTCCAGGTTGGAATACCAGGTGTTTGGAAAAGCCATAAACGTATGGAGATGTTTGGAATAGGTCACATAGATAGCGAAACCAAATATCCCAACAATATGGATCCACCAGGCAAATCTTTCTACTACAATGAGCCCTGGTGTATCTAAATTCCGGTAAAAGGGGGATGCAAATATTTCACTTATGATCATCAGGCCTGTTTTAGGATAACCTGACACCCCCCTGAATTGCAAGATCTGATCGGAGGCATTCATCGTTAAAATGGCAAACATCAGAATGATTTCGAAGATAAGAATGAGATTGGCATCAAGTTTCGGCCAATGCGTCATTTCCAGGCCATCAAAACGTTTAACTTTGACTAAATTTCGCCGTATTAAAAAAATACTGCTGGCGCCAATAACCGCTACTGTCAGCAATTCAAAAATGTTTAAGGTGACCGTGTAGAAAGGGGTGAAACCCACCGATTGCAGCAATCGGGCAATCGTTCTGTGGTTACCTGTAATACCATCGATGAAAAATTCTATCCCTTCAATATTTATGATTAAAAAGCCGGCATAAACACAAAAATGCAAGATGGCCGGAATGATTTTTTTGAACATTTTCTTTTGTCCAAACGCGAACAATAACATGTTTTTCCACCTTTGGCCAGGCTGGTCATGCCGGTCTATTTCCCGTCCCAATAAGATATTTTTTCTGATCCTGAATACACGCCTGAAAAACAGCCAGGCAGCGATGAGTACCACGGCAAGAAATAGAATACGCTGGAAAATGATCATATTCATAGCCATTTAATCAATTCAATTTTTAACTTTTTATTTAAAATCCACCTTGGAAAATGGGCACTCGTTTGAATATTAGAAGTTCCATATATCCGGTGCTTTTCATTTTGTTTTCGAGCAAATTGTTGTGTTTTTATGTTCAAGAAATTCATCATGGTTTCTTTTGCAGCAAATGATAAATTCTTTTAGCTTTGCATCCGCATTTGAGGGTGATGTAGCTCAGGTGGTAGAGCATCGGACTGAAAATCCGTGAGTCGGTGGTTCGAGTCCACTCATCACCACAGAAACAATAACTTCGCAACATTGGTGAGGTTATTGTTTTTTTACGCCCTTTGTGATCTGTTTGACCTACTTTTCTATTCAAAAACTTCAGTATGTAAATAAACAAATTTATCGATAAAAAAGTATGCATGCATACTATTTTTTCATGGTGCTGTCAAATAACCACAAGCAGAAATGTTCATCATTTTAGCGTAGCCCCTCCTTGCCGGGATAGGAAAATATAGTGTGAACGCTGCGGAAAGAATGATTTTATCGGAAGTGTTTAAGTTGGATAACTTCTCTGGAAGTGAGGTATCGCCACTTTCCCCGGACGAGTTCCTTTTTAGTGAGTCCTGCAAACATGACACGATCAAGTTTGACAACCTCATACCCCAAAGATTCAAAAATCCTTCTTACAATTCGATTTCTTCCTAAATGTAACTCCAGGCCCAACTGCTTATTATCCGGGGTCAAAATTACAAGATCATCGACAGTGGCTATGCCATCTTCCAATTCGATGCCACGCATCACTTTTTCATAATCCGGTTTTTCCAGGGGTTTGTTCAATTCAACCTGATAGA
The DNA here is from genome assembly GCA_963711495.1 of uncultured Cytophagales bacterium. Lineage (GTDB taxonomy): Bacteria > Bacteroidota > Bacteroidia > Cytophagales > Cyclobacteriaceae > CAVQEK01. The sequence continues at coordinate 625,165 of CAVQEK010000013.1, read as the reverse complement.
CTTTTTTAATATTGTGGGATGGGTGGGTGAGCTTTTTTGACAAATCGCCATCGTTGGTAAAGAGTAGCAATCCGGTGGTATTACGATCTAGTCTGCCTACAGGATAAATACGTTCATCACAGGCACTGGCTACCAATTGCATTACGGTTTTTCTTTCGTTTGGATCGCTTGTAGTCGTGATGAAATCTTTGGGTTTATTAAGAAGCACGTATACAAACTTTTCCGGTCTCAGCAACTTGTTATCGAAATATACTTTTTCACCAGGTTTTACTTTGAAACCGAGTTCGCTAATAATTTTATCATTGACCTTAACCCGACCAGCAAGAATCAGTTGATCGGCTTCCCGGCGGGAACAAATACCTGCATTGGCTATATATTTATTGAGCCGGACATCCTGGAATTTACTTTTTTCGGAATCACTCGTTTTTGTTGGTTTCTTTTTGAACTTTTTGGCATTGGAAAGATCATAATCCGGTGGCGTATTCTTTTCAGTGCCTTTTGAGCGAAATTTTTTGGAAGGATTAGCCCTGTGCTTATTTTTGTCTGATCGTGGCACCATAAAGGTTATTATTAAATGTTATTAACAAGAGCTAAGATATTTTACAGGTCTTAATCACCTTCATTTTCAGTGCCGATCTGATTTTCTTCCGTGGCAAAGTCTTTAGGGGCAGGCAAATCTCTAAGATCATTGATCCCAAAATATTCCATGAATTTTGTGTTGGTGCCATAAATGATCGGTCGGCCAACAGATTCGGATTTTCCTTTAATTTCGATCAATTCCTTCTCCAACAGACGCTGAATGGAATAATCACAATTTACTCCCCTGATTTTCTCAATTTCAGATTTGGTGACTGGTTGCTTGTATGCAATGATCGAAAGCGTTTCTAATGCGGAAGTCGATAACCGTTTTCTGGATTGTTGTTTTAACATGATGCCGATGCTCGCTTGGTAAGCTGGTTTGGTCAAGAATTGATAGCCTCCTCCAACTTTAATCACTTCAAAGGCAAATTCCTCTGATTCATATTTTTCCACAATCTCATCAATTGCGGACCGAATATCATCGAGAGGTGCCTCAGCATCAAACATTTCCGTCATGCTGGCCTGTATTTCCTCTTCCTTAATCGGACTTGCCGTACAAAATATCAAGGCTTCAACATGATTTTTAAGGAAATCCAAATTAGTTTCTGTTTAATTTGGCCTCAATGCAATGCATGGTATGCGGAACCGCTCTCAGTCTTTCTTTTGGAATTAATTTGCCGGTGTCGATACAAATTCCATAGGTGCCATTTTTGATCCGCACCAAAGCCTGTTCCAGGTTATTGATAAATTTTTGTTGTCGCGCAGCCAATTGGCTCAGACTTTCTTTCTCGGCGGTATCTGCTCCATCTTCCAGAATTTTAGTATAAGACGAAGTACTGTCGGTACCACTGTCATTATTTTTGCTCAAAGTCTGCTTGATGTATTTAAGCTCAATCCGCGCTTTCTCAAGTTTGTTAACAATAAGATCCTCAAATTCACCCAACTCAAGTGATGAATACCTTCGTTTTTCATCGTTTTCCATGTCTGTTCCATTTTAGGTTAAACACCAATCCGAAAATAAGCCCCAAAAATAGAATAAGATTTTTAAACTAAAAATATTAACACTGCAATTATCTTTATATTTTGTCTCATCCTACACTAATAAAAATGTAAATTTCTTACTTAAGTTGCAATTATGATCAAAAAATTTGAATTAGCGCCAACCAAATCCAATGGAATTTGTCTAATTTTTATTATAGGATGTTTATTTTTTATGAATTTTTCCATCAAAGCGCAAAATATAATACTGGTCATTCATGGTGGTGCCGGCACAATCACCAAAGAAAACATGACTGACTCATTGGAGCATTCCATTCACGATAAGCTTGCTGAGGCGTTGAATTCAGGTTACAAAATTCTAACCCATAAAGGCGCGAGCATTGAAGCCATAAAATGTGCGATCAATATTTTGGAAGATTCTCCTTTGTTCAATGCGGGCAAAGGAGCTGTTTTCGATAGCGAAGGCAAAAATGAAATGGACGCTTCAATCATGGATGGTAAAACCTTAAATGCAGGGGCTGTAGCTGGAGTTACGAATATTAAAAATCCAATTAATGCTGCCATTGCCGTGATGAATAATTCTCCTCATGTGATGTTGTCCGGAAAAGGGGCCGAAGAATTTGCCAGGGAAGAAGGTTTGGAGATTGTAGATCCTTCTTATTTCTTTACACCACATCGCTACGAACAGTGGAAAAATGTACAGGAAGCAGAAAAGAAAAAGGGGCCGCAAGGGTATTACTATCTGCCGGAAACCAGGGAAGAAGAAAACCATAAATATGGTACAGTTGGGGCCGTGGCTTTGGATATGTACGGTAATCTTGCAGCCGGAACTTCCACAGGTGGGATCACCAATAAACGATTCGGTCGCATTGGAGATTCACCGGTTATTGGTGCCGGCACCTATGCCAGCAATGAAACCTGTGCTGTATCAGCTACTGGTGACGGAGAGTATTTTATTCGCACCGTGGCGGCATACAGCGTTTCTGCTTTGATGACCTATAAAAATATCCCCATCGAAGAGGCAGCAAAACAAGTGATATTTGATCAGGTGCAGAAATTAGGCGGACATGGCGGTGTTATTGCGCTGGATGCCAAGGGTAATTTTGCCATGGTTTTTAATACTTCGGGTATGTACCGTGGCTATTTAAAAGAAGAAAACAGACCGCAAATATTTATTTATAAATAAGCCCAATCCAAGGGTCTTCTTACCCATAATAAGATATTATTCTTCCATCGCCAATCAATACCCTTTCTCCTTCAGTTTCTTAGCCGAATCCAGCACCTTACTCTTTAGATCTTCTTTGTAGGCCTGCAGGCGCTTGGCCACTTCCTGATCATATGATCCGATGATTTGTGCAGCAAGAATGCCGGCATTTTTCGCTCCATCAAGCGCCACTGTTGCCACAGGTACTCCTCCCGGCATTTGCAGGATACTTAGCACTGAGTCCCAACCATCGATGGAATTTCTTGACTTCACCGGTACACCAATCACCGGTAAAGTAGTTACCGAAGCTACCATACCTGGCAAATGCGCGGCACCGCCCGCGCCGGCAATGATCACTTTAAGGCCCTTTTCTCTGGCTTTTTCGGCATATTCAATCATCCGATAGGGCGTTCTATGTGCGGAAACGATATTTACATCTACCGGAATATTCAATTCTTCCAGAACTTTGGCTGCTTCAGCCATGACGCTGAGGTCAGATTGACTGCCCATAATGATACCAACCAATGGAGTGCTCATGACACAACTTTTAAATTTTCTTTTACAAATTTAGCCTTTTCTTTCAAACGAGCCGCATCATGATCGATGATGGTAACATGTCCCATTTTTCGAAATGGTTTGGTGAGTTTTTTGCCATATAAATGCACGTGGGCACCGTCGAGTGCCAATATTTTTTCAAGGCCCTCGAATTTGGCCAGCCCGGTATGGCCGGGCTCCCCCAGCAGGTTCACCATGGCAGATGGAATTTTGCTTCGTGTGGCGCCCAGGGGCAAATTCAATATGGCCCGGAGATGCTGTTCAAATTGAGAAGTGTAATTGGATTCAATGGTATTATGTCCGCTATTGTGTGTTCTCGGTGCTATTTCATTCACCAATATCCGGCCATCCTTCGTCAGAAATAATTCTACAGCCAGCAGACCAATCATGCCCAATTTTTCAATAACCTTTTTACCCGTATTTTCAGCTATTTCGGCGATTTCCTGACTGATTTCGGCTGGGGAAAACAGGTATTCCACCAGGTTATGTTCCGGGTGAAAAACCAATTCCACAATCGGGAAAGTGGCCATTTCACCCCGTGCGTTTCTGGCGACAATTACCGAAAGTTCCTTTTCGAAATCAATCATTTTTTCCAAAACCCCGGGTTCTTCAAAAGCATTGTCGAAGTCTGCACTCGAAAATAGTTTCCGCACACCGCGTCCATCATAGCCAGCTTTGCCGAGTTTATGCACGGCCGGCAAAAAATCGTCCATTTGCCGGGTTTCTGCTTTGTTTTCGGTAAGCTGGAATGGTGCAGTAGGAATATTATTTTTTTCATAAAACTGCTTCTGCAACCGCTTATCCTGGATCATCTCGATGATCGCTGGTTGAGGATAAACTTTTATGCCTTCTGTTTCCAGCACCTTCAGCGCTCCGGTATTCACGTTTTCAATTTCAATGGAAAGCAAATCACATTTTTTACCAAATTCATATACAGTATCGTAATCGGTAAGTTTACCTACGGAAAATTCTGTGGAAATATTTTTACACGGCGCATTTTCATCCGGGTCAAGAATATTGACGTCAAGGTTGAAATCAATAGCCGACTGGATCAACATCCGGCCCAACTGACCGCCGCCCAATACACCTAATCTGAAATTCTGATAAAAATTGAATGCCATTGTTTGTCCCTTATAAAATTGATCTTGTTTTTCTAACATGGTATAAGAATATGCCAAAAACCCAACATGGTTTCAAAGATAATCAACCAGGAATTTAATGGATGGTTTTTGTGGTGAATTTCATTTTGAGGGTTAAAACTCCAGCACTCTTTGAGCTGAGATAAGGCAACTACATTTATAAAATAAATATAATAATCATTCCGGTTCTTCCACATATGGTTCTAAGTTAACCATTTGAGCTGAATGGTGAATAATCTTTCAGAGTCAAAAAGTACCAGAATTATGATGAAAGAGATATAATTTTAGGAGGAGACTCACTTTCTATCTCAAGCGTCCTCTTGCGATACATATCCGAATATCGTTCCAAGCGGACGCTTGAAACGGAACGGATGTAAATATCTAAAAACATCCAGAATATGGGATTAGCAGAAATTAATTTTCAATACACCTTAATCACCTGCCCATTGATAATTCCTTCCACACTTTTAACATAAGCCATGGTGACCCGCTGCATGGTGGCCGGCACGTGACCGGGAAATAATTGACCCATGGCGCTCACAGAATCTTCTACCAATGCAGGACTCACTGCGTTGATGCGTACGTCGTTTTTCAATTCGTACGACGCTGCCATGACAAAAGCATTTACCGCACTATTGATCACGGTGAGGTTCGTGCCCATTCTGATGGGATCATCGGTAAGAATACCCGAAGTGAGGGTGAATGAGCCACCGGGGTTGATATAGTGCTGGCCAGTCAAAACCAGGTTGATCTGTCCCATCATTTTGCTGCGGATGCCTTTGTAGAAATCTTCCTCTGTCATCGATTCAAACGGGCCTACATGTCCGCCTCCTGCCGTGCAGATCAGCGCATCGAATCCGCCTGTTTTTTCAAACATTTGCTTGATGGAATCGGCGGAGGTGATGTCTACTTTTATCTCCCCTTTATTGGCACTGGCTTTGATCACTTCATGATTTTTGGATAAGGCATTATAGACATGGCTCCCAATGGTACCAGTAGCACCTACAATAATTATTTTCATGTTTTAAAGCTTTTTAAAATTCTGGTTATTGAACTTTTCAAATCAGGAAAAGTTTACATTTTTCTTTGTGATAGGAATTATGAAATGTTCATCTGGAAACTGTTTTTAAGCTCTGATGGCAACAGTATTATTGATAATCAATGACTTTTCCCTCAGATAATTTCAGCACGCGATTTACGCATGATGGAATTTCATCAGCATAATGAGAAACATAGATCAGTGTTTTTTCCTGCGATTGATAAAGTTGGTTGACGATACTGGTAAAATGATGTTTTTGAAGGTTGTCCAGTGCCTGGCAGGGTTCATCAAGGATCAGCAGTGGAGGGTCTTTCACCAAAGCGCGAGCTAGAAGTACAAGACGCTGTTCACCGGCGGAGCAGTGTTTAAATGGTAAATTTTCCAGATGGCTAACTGACAACAGATCGAACCAGAGTCTTGCATGATCCTGTTGATCAGCGGAGAATTTCCGATGTGCACCGATGGCATCAAAAAAGCCGGATATGACCACATGAAGGCAATCTTCACCGGACCGGAAATATTGGTGTAATTCCGGCGACATAAAACCTATCCGTTTTTTAATGTCCCAGATGCTTTCACCGCTGCCGCGCCGGTGATCGAACAAGGTGATCTTGTTGGCGTAGGCCTGTGGATTGTCGCCATTGATCAGGCTTAGAAGGGTCGTTTTTCCAGCGCCATTGTGCCCGACCAATGCCCATTTTTCCCCTTTGTGAATTTCCCAGTTTACCTGATCGAGAATAAGCTGATCACCATATTTTACGGTAACAGCATCGAATTTTACTGCCAGTTTAAAGTGGTAAGCGGCACCATCCGGGATATGGATTTTTTCCAGTGTTTTGTTATCGATCTTAATATTGTCGGAACGGTTTGTTTGAAGATCCGCATTCTCAAATTCGGTTTTGGTGAAGGTTTCTGTTTCATCGTGCTCATTGATCAGCAACACATGCGAAATACATGATGGCATTTCTTCCTGAGTAGTGACCATTATGATTTGAATACCCCGGTCGGCGATGTCATCAATCAGTTGGCGCAGGAATGGCCTGGTATCCACGTCCAGACCTGCAAAGGGATTATCGAGCAAAAGAAGATGTGGCTGATTTAAGAGCGCAGCGGCAATCAGCAGGCGGCGTGTTTCGCCGTTCGACAATTTGATCAGCGAACGGTCGAGCAACGATAGGAGTTTTAATTGGCGAACGATCCAATCGTAACCGAATATTTCCGGGAGTTGGAAAGCACGCTCCAATGCCAGGATTTTGTTCAGGTATTCGCGGACAGTTTGCGTATCATCAGCAAAACTGGCCTGGTAGCGCTGTTGGTAAAAAAAATCGGCGATATTGGCCCGGTTGCGAAACTGGTGATGCTGACCGATAAGAGCGACCAGGTGTCTGAAATTGAACCCTTCTCTATTTTCCGGATGCTGCTGAATGAAGTCATCATAAAAATGATATTTGACCTGGCCAATCAGGATATTGTGTCGTCCGGCGATGGCTTTGAGCAGGGTCGATTTTCCCGATCCATTGGGCCCGATGATGGCCCAATGTTCCTTTTGTTTGATCTCGAAAGAAAGGTCGTTAAAGAGTATTTTTTCCAAAAAACGAATTGTGGCATTGGAGATGGTGAGAAAAGGTTTTCCATGCATAATGCATAAATATAAAAGCGACAATGTTCCCGAGAAAATGAAATGTAAAAAATCATGATCCTGAAAAAAAGTGTATCAAATGATTAGCATATGTCAGACGATCAATAATGATAATTTCAAAAAATCTGGATATGTATTGATTATCAGAAACTTATAATTATATTTAATATAACGCAAACCAATAATAAACCCTTAAACCCAACACTATGAAAACTATGACCTGTATCATGGCATTCGCCATGTCAATGACAATGTTCACCATTTCATCCAATGCCCAGGAACCACCAGAACGGCTGATGATCCATGAAGATTACGTACTGATTTCACAGCAGACAAAATATGATGAAGCGTCAAAGGGTATTGTTAAAGCCTTGAAAGATAATGCGATAACAGACATCACATTTTGGGCATTCCGGCAAGATGACAATACTTATGTATATGCAACTCCGGTGGAGAACTTTGCCGTATTAGACAAGGATATGTGGAAATCTCTGGAAGATAAGGTTGGTAAAGATAAAACGGATGAACTTTTTAAACAGTATGACGGTACTTATCAGTCACATCGAACATTTATGGTGAACTATCACCCTGAATTGTCTTATAAAGCCGACCAATTGGCGTCGGGAAATTCCAATTATCGCGTCTGGACATACTTTTATTTCTATCCTGAAAATTATGACGCCATGATGAAGATTTCCAAAGAATGGAAAGATTTGTATGAATCGAAAAATATACCCTATGGTTTCACCATTTATACCAATGGCTTTGGCGCTGGAGGCCCGGTCTTGATCATTCATGATTGGGCTTCAAGTCCGGAAGAATATGCCAGTCACAATACCGAAAGCAACAAAATCCTGGGAACTGAGGCACAGGATCTATGGAAACGAACCCAACCTCTACTTTATAAAAGTGATCAGAAAACAGGCTGGTACCTTGCAGATCTATCCTATAGTTCAGGACAGTAAAAGATCATTAATTTCTCAAAAAAAGACCGTTTTACCGGCGGTCTTTTTTTAGAAATAAGTCGATTCTGTTAATTCCAGTATAAGTTGACTTTTAACTCCTCACGGCAGCAAACTTTCTTTGCTTCACCTGGTAAAATATCAAATAAATACCAGCCATAAATGCTAAAAAGCCAGATATGGTAAAGGATATCGGAAAGTTGGCCGGTTCGTTGGAATAACTGTAACCGGCAATCACGCCGCCGATGCCAATGCCCGCTTCCAAAGCGATAAACATGGTGGATAGCGCCCGGCCGCGTCGCTGGTCATCGGCGAGGTCTACTGTCCAGGCGAAGATGGTGGGTGAAGTAATGCCCATGGCTGTTCCGAAGAAAAAAGCCACGATGAACAATTCTGTCGCGGACTGGGTCCAGCCGGCAAATGCCATGGTGAAGGCGTAGAGCATGGAACCGACCATGAGCACCGGAATGCGGCCGTATTTGTCCGAAACTTTGCCCGCCAAAATACGCATCAACAATGATGAAACAGTAAATACCGTGAAGAAAAGACCTTTGTTTTCTACGCCGACATAGTCGCTCAGGTCAGGGATCAGCGTCAAAATGGTGCCGAAAGAAAATGCGGTAAGCAACATAACGATCGCGGAAGGAAATGCCTTTTTATCCAGTATATCTTTCCGGCGTATCTTCAATAAACTCCATCGAAAGCGCTCACGGTGGATCAGGGTTTCGGGAACCCGTACCACCACCAATACGGATAAAATGGCAAAAACAGACGAGGCATAGAACATCACATTGAAGCCATAAAGATTAGCCAGCCAACCTCCGATAGCGGGGCCGGCAGCCATGCCCAGACTCCCGAAAAGACCCTGAATTCCCATGGCTTCTCCCCGTCGATGAACAGGGGAAATATCTCCGATATACGCCGAAGATGCGGTCGGTTTGAATCCTGTGGACATGCCATGCAAAAGTCTCAATGCAAAAAAACCGATCACTGTGGTCACCATGGGATACAGAAATCCGGCAATAATGCATACCACCACACCATAGATCAGGATTGGCACACGTCCTATCGTATCTGTTAGACGCCCACTGAAAGGCCTGGAAAATCCAGCCATGAGTGTAAATAATGGGATGATCAGGCCTTTGTGCTCTGCCCCTCCCAGCTTGGTGAGATAGTCCGGCAATTCGGGAATGATCAGGTTGAAACTGGAGAAAAACAAAAAAGAACTGATGCAGAGCAACCAGAATTTGTGGGTATAAAGTTTCTCTGTGCCGTTTTCAGCCATGCCTAAATTCAATTAGTTTGCAAAGATAGAAAGAGTAAAGTCAAACGCATTATGGATCCCAAAATTCGGGCCTTGGATTTTAAATGTAAAGATCAGCGTCAGTCAGTTCTTGATCTGTTTCCATTCAAGCGAGGCATATTCTCTGAATAGCAGCCAGTTGGAAAGCAAAGAAATAAAAATGAAAATGTACACCACCAGCGGCCACTGACTGATAAATTGATGGACGAAGCCAATACCCAATGGCAATAACGCTACGAGCATAATGTCAAATATCCGGCCCATTTGCCGGTCGATTTTGACAGGTTCTGAAAATGGAAATTTACGGGTAAGGGCCGATGCAATAATTAGCGAGATAAAGATGTCATTTGAAATGGCTAAAATGACGTCGGGGAAAATTCTCCAGCCCCAGACCCAAAAGACAAAGACAGAAATTAGCAAAGCTAATGGAAGGAAAAACTTGAACATGACAGCTTTGAACATACCCGCGAGCAGACGGCCGGGTTTGCTGTTCGGTATGGTATAAAAAACCCAGGAGGCCTGGTATTTATTGGCCCGGGTGATTTGCTGCAAAACAGTAAATGAAATAAAAACCAACAAATACAGCAGCAGCAAATAGGACTTGCCCAGGGGCAAATGTTGCCATCGTTCCGCCAAACTTTGATCCTTGTTATTGACGAATATCAGGTAAAAGAAATACAGCGGAATAAAGGCAAAGGAGGGATAGCTGCTCACTTTAAATTCCCTGATCCGGGCACTCAACCGCCAGGTGATCTGAAAACCGGCGTGTTCCAACCTGGAGAAAGTTAAATTTTTTGCAAGCCAGTCGGCGAGGATCAGTTTGTTGCGTTGGTCCGGATCAGAAGGGTCCATGATATCACTGGATGCGGAACCCATTTGCGCAATTTTCATATTGAAACCCGGGGCCATATATTTCACGATCAGGAAGAGGCTGAAAATGGGCACTAAAATCGTTAAAAGAGCAAAAATACCATTCCAGAGTGTGAAAGATCCTTTAGCCAATTCATGTAAACCGGCCATCCAAACCGGTGGCAGCCAATAGCTCAGCCAGTGATTGAGTAAATCGATATGATCGAGCATTTTTTGATCCGCTAACCGGGGCATCACATAATACCCAATAAAAATGATGATGATGAATCCAATCTGGAAGTAGGCGATCACGTCACGGAAACGTTCCGGTTTCATAAACCTGAGAATGGCCAGATACAATGCATTGACAAGAAAAACACTGATGAGCACAGCGGATAATATCTCAATTATAAATGCCAAAAATACCAGGATATCTTCTTTGACCAGTAGATAAATCATGGCGGGCAAAACTAAAGGCAAAACCAGCTTAACAAGATGCAGGAAAATATGAAGAATACGGGCAACAGTGAAAGTGCTATCATTGACCGGTCGCGGAAGAATGGTATAATTATCGCGCACATCGATGATAACATTGGTAAAATCAGCAATGAGCGTGCTGATCATCATCACCATGAAAACAATAAAAAAGATAGTATGAGCCAGCAAAGGTTGTTCGGCGATGATCAGGAAAAAGATCATAAAAAATCCAAATCCAAGCATCAGGAGAATTTTCAATATTGGATTGTAGGTCCTTTTTTGACCCATCATATTCGTGGATGATCGATCATCGACAGTGAGTTTAGCCAGCAGTATGGCGTGCATTTGCCCGGTGTGGATTCCAAACCGGCGCAGCAACGGATTGAAAAGCGCGATAAATTTGAGCAGGGCTTTGTTCATCTCGGTGCCATTTTAGTCCCGAAAAGCTTTGATGAATTCTTCACTTCGGTCGGTGTCATCAACATTGCCTGTAAGTTTAGCAAAGATTTTTTCGAGGGACTCATCACCACTGGCCTTGAGTTGGGCAAAGGTGCCATCCGCAATGATCTGCCCCTGGTTGATCAGTAAAATTCGGTCAGAAACCTTTTCCACAATGTCCATCATGTGTGAACAATAAAATATTGTTTTTCCCTCCCTGGCCAGCCGGGCAATTATTTCCTTGACCATCATCACGGCATTGGCATCAAGGCCTGATAGTGGTTCATCCAGAAAAATGATCTCCGGATTGTGGAGCAACCCGGAAATCAAGAGGACCTTTTGACGCATCCCCTTGGAAAAAGTATCCATACGCTTTTGCTTTTGAGCCGAAAGGCCGAAAAAGTTCAGCAATTTGTTGGCTCTTTCCGTAGCAGTCTTTCGTGGCATTTCATGCAGATCGCCAATAAATTGCAAATATTCCAGTGGAGTGAGCACGTCGTACAATTCGGCATTTTCCGGGACATAACCAATTCTTTTTTTGATCTCCAATGGCTCCTTTTCCAGATCATATCCCAATATTTTAACCGAGCCTTTAAACTTTGGAATGAGTCCGGCCAGTATTTTTACCGTGGTGGATTTGCCAGCCCCATTAGGACCGATGTAGCCAATAACATTCCCGGAGGAGATATCGAGGTTAATGTTTTTCAGGACTTCATTATCATCATAAGTTTTGCTCAATCCTTCAATGCGGATCACAGTGGAATTTTCCATGGTGAGAAAGTTTAAAAAATTAAAATTAATTTTGAATAAGCAAATTACAAATCAAAGGAAAATAATATGTTGCAGCAGCTATGGAATTTGAAAGGATATCCTAAGACAATCACTAGGAAATACCCAATTTCTCCATCTAAATTAGTAAACGATCCAAATGTATTGCATTTTTTTGTCTTCATTCCTACAACGCACAAATCTATAAACAATTGCAAATCAACATCTTGTGAGCACAAAGAAATTTTGGCCCAATTCTTGATTTTGTTTGATCAAAGTTTAATGATTACAGCCATGAGAAAGTTGAAAATTATATTATTAGTTGCGGCATTAGGATTGATGTCCTGGACCACAAGTAATGCACAAGCACAATTCTTTGTCAATATACAAGGTCATACCAATTGGTATCTGCCCTCACCGGTTGTGCAAGTTTTTCATAATAATTATTACGGATATGAAGTGGCGCACGCCCGGCAATATTACGTAAAAGGCGCACTTTTCTTCGATGTCGTCCTTCATCGTGGGGATGTTTTTGTTGAAATAAATGTCAATCCACATGGTCATATTGTGAATTCAGTGTATTACAATTATTACCCGCTGCATGACCATGTATGTGATTCTTATTGTGGATATCAACCTGTATTTTACCGTCAGTATTACCCGGTGTATATTCATCCGGGCCATCGGCACAATGTCTATGAGCATAATAAAAAATATCATTATCCAAGTAAAGTGGTGATCATCAATAAGCCCACACCGCATCACTCGGAATATGTTGAGCACCATCAGGGAAATCATAAAAATGACTATAACAACAACAACAATAATAATAACAATCATAATGATCGTCGGGCTGAAAAGGTGGAATACAGTCGAAAAGACACGAGGTCTGCTACTTCACCACGAGAACGATCACGAGAAACTTTCGTCAGCCGGAGCTATCCCACAAGACATTAATACACGATTGAAGGTTAATTTTGAAATCCGAAAACGAAAGGTCACTGCCACTGGTGGGGACCTTTTTTATTCCATAGTCATTATTCAATGGGTTGATTTTTTCTGACATCAGCTACCACCAACCGGATTTCACCGTAGGTAAAACTTTCATCCAATGCCGCTTTGATTGGATTAAGTGCATAAAGTCCATGTTGTGCTATGGCCTTCCGGATTTTTGATTGTTTTGTTGGTTCTACCAACTCACTGATATCGATTTCCCCGGATTCAACAAAATGGGCCAAATGTCCTTCAATGGTCGTTGGTGACAGATCTCGCATGTCGGAAATCTGCTCAACATTGAGACCCTGTTTGAAATATTCAAAAGTCACATTTTTGGTATTGGAGCGCTGGCCGGTTTTTTTTGTTTTCCGGTTGCTGGCTTTTTTCAAATGCATTTTGGAATGCAGTCCATTTTTTTGGACGTAATCATTCACCTCATTCTTGAAGACCTCGCCATATTTTTCCACTTTCACATTCCCGAAGCCGGAGATTGAATAAAAATGATTTTTATTTACCGGAAGATAGGTGGCTAATTCAATCAATGAGGCATCCGACAATACCAAATAAGCGGGTACACCTTCAGAATCGGCGATTTGTTTTCTCAATATTTTGAGTTGTTTAAAAAGTTCCACTTCATAATCTGCTTTTTCCTCCTCGATGGTAAAATGATCAGGTTCGGATTTCATTTTGCGCAGCCATACTTTTTCTACACCCTGTAAAATAAGGTAACTTTGTTCGGTAAGTTTGAGAACCGGATATTTTCCGCGGGCCTTTTGCAGCAAACCCTTGGAAATCATGTCCTGGAGATACCATTGCCATTCCTCTTTACTGAGGTCGCTTCCCACTCCGTATGTTTTAATCTGCTTATGTTCTTGGCGAATTTTTACAGAAGTTGAACCACGCAAAAAATCTATAATGTAATGTACACCGAATTGCTCATTTAGTCTTACTACCGCTGAAAGTGCTTTTTGGGCAATGATGGTACCGTCGATCTTTTCATAATCGGTAAGGCAAATGTCGCAGTTACCACATTCGCCAGGCGAATCTTCACTGAAGTAATGGAGCAGGTATTGACGACGGCAGGTTTGGATCTCGCAGTAATCAGCCATTTGGTTCAGTTTTTTCAACATGATGGCCGATTGTTTCTCGTTGTTTTCCACTTCTGTGAAAGCTTTTAACTTCATAACATCGCCATAAGAATAAAACAGCAGTGCTTCGCTGGGCAGGCTATCCCTGCCGGCACGACCGGTTTCCTGGTAATAACTTTCAATATTTTTGGGCAGATCTATGTGTACTACAAAACGGACATTGGATTTATCGATGCCCATGCCAAAAGCGATGGTGGCCACAATGATCCTGACCTCATCTTTTTGAAATAGTTCCTGGTGTTTTTCACGTTTTCCTTTGTCGAGGCCAGCATGGTATGGAAGCGCCGAAAAGCCATTCAGTTTGAGTTGATCAGCGATATCTTCTGTGGAGGCTCGGGACAGACAATAGACTATTCCGGATTCATTACGACGATTTTCAAGAAATTCCAGCAATTGTCCGAAACTGTTTCGTTTAGGTTTTACGATATAGCGAATATTTTTTCTATTGAAGCTTGAGATGAAAATACCTGGTTTTACGAGGTTTAGCTTGTCAACTATATCGCTTCTGGTGAGCTCATCGGCGGTGGCGGTGAGGGCGATCACTGGTATTTTGGGGAATTTTTCCTTAAGAATAGCAAGCATTAAGTAGTCCGGGCGAAAATCATGACCCCAATGGGAAATGCAGTGCGCTTCATCTACGGCAAACAGACTGATTCGCTGTTTCTGGAGGAAATCCCAGAAAGATCCGGAGTCGCTGAAAATACGTTCCGGGGCCACATAGAGCAATTTTAACTGACCTGATTCAATTTCTCGAATTACCTTAATTTGTTCCTGATTACTCAAAGTGGAATTCAAAAAGGCGGTTTTTACCCCGTTGAGGCGCAGAGCATCGACTTGGTCTTTCATGAGGGCAATCAACGGAGAAATCACTACCGTGAGGCCATCGAGCATTAAAGCCGGTATTTGATAGCACAGTGATTTTCCACCGCCGGTTGGCATGAGCACAAGGGTATCTCTTTCGGCTAAGACATTTTGAATAATTTCCTGTTGTCGATCGCGGAATGCAGAAAAACCGAAAGTATTTTGTAACACATGGAGTGGTTGCATGGGAAGGTAGTTGTTGATACTACATATCGAATCTAAAATTATTCAATTATTGGTAAAGATGAAAACCACAGCGGTATAACCAAATTGCCATTACTAATCTGCAAATTCCCATGGTGGATAAATCTGATTTTTTCATGGGAAACAAAATACACCCACAGTCACTTGAAATTAACTGGTACAAAACCCTTCTGGTTGGGTTGAAAGTAAGTCCCACAAAATCTGGTGTTTTTGTAATAATTGAGTCGTTTCAATCATGTATTTTATTAAGACCACTTATATATTCTCAATCCGCCGAGGAACGTGATGATACCCAATGCCGATAGTATTAATATGGGCATGAAAGATTGAGTAAATCCGGCGCCTTCAATAAAAATACTGCGAATATTGTCAGCCAAAAGGGTGAGCGGGAGCTTTTCAATGACCACTACTGCCCAGTCCGGAAAATTGTGATAGCTGAAGAAAATTCCGGAAAGGATCATCATTGGCATCACGATGGCGTTGATCATGCCGTTGCCCACTTCGGTATTGGCTGTTCTTGAAGAAACAAGAATAGCAATTCCGGTAAATGCCAGATTACCTGCAAAAAAAATAGCCAGCAACGCCAGTACATTTCCCTGAATTTTTGTATCAAAATACCAGTAGGCAAACCCGATTAGCAGAAGGGCCTCAATAACACCAAGCGCCAACCTCGCCAGAAATTGGGCGATGAGAAAACTCGATTTGTGCATGGGCGTGGCCACCATCCGCCGCAATAATTTTTTCATGCGTTTGTCGATGAGGTTGTAACTGATTCCCCACATACACGACATCATGATATTCAAGGCGATAAGTCCTGGAATGAGAAAGTCGATGTATCGGGTACCGGTTTGCGTGAGTGGCTCGATGCTGGCCTCCTTAATATTGGCTTTCTTATGATTGGCGACGCCAGACAACTGAAGATAAGACAACTGCGCTTCCGGATTTTTTGGATCGAAATGATAGATCAATGAATCTTTTCGGGCATCGAGGATAAGATTGACCTCACCTCTTTTGAGTTTGAGAATGGCATTCTCCCAATCCGTTGGCGCAAAGATATATCTCGTTATTCCCATTTTGTCGTTCCCCAATTTGGTGAACAGTGTATTGCTTTCGCCAGCATTGAGGTTATTAAAATATTTTTTCATATGATATGCTTCCATAGAATCGCCGGCAGCAGTACTGCTGTTGTCGACATACGCAACCGTACGGACCAATTCACCTTTTTTCGTAAATGCAATGCCTAAACCCCAGGCCATGAGAATGGGGAAAAGAATGGCCCAGAAGATGACCCCTGGTTCACGGTAAAATTCCTTGAACTGAATGAGAATGAGTTGAAGTGTTTGTTCGATCATGTTGGTGTGATTTTATTCGTGCAATCTTCTGCCAGTCATCGAAATAAAAAGATCGTCCAGCGTCATTTTGCGGCATTCCAATGAGGTAAGCTGCAAGCCTCTTGCACTTATCATTTCCAGGAATCCGGGAAGATAACTCACCAGATCTTCCACAACAATCTCACCCTGTCGCTTTTCCGGATCATAGCTGATCTTTTGTATTCTGGCGGTTACCGGAATTTCATTTTGCTGCAATTCACCGTTGACTTTAAAATCGATGACTTCACCATTGGTGTACCGGCTCAACAATTCATCCAATGAACCCTGGGCAAGGATCTTTCCTTTGTCCATGATAATGATTTCTTCACAAAGATATGCAGCCTCTTCCATATAGTGGGTGGTGAGGATCATGGTGGTATTGTATTCCTCTTTCAACCTGGTGAGTATAGTCCAGACCTCCCTTCGGGCCGTAGGGTCAAGTCCGGTGGTAGGTTCATCAAGCAGCAGGATCTCCGGTTGGTTGAGCAGGGCGATGCCCAATGCCAGTCGCTGCCGCTGACCCCCGGAAAGGTTGACTACATAATTTTTCTTCTTTTCTTCCAGGTTCACCAAATTCAGTATTTCACGAATGCGCTGGTGATTCAGTTCATAAAAAGTGGCAAACAATTTTAAAGTCTCGCGAACAGTAAGCTTATCGATGAAACGCGTTTCCTGAAGTGAAAGGCCAATAATGCGATGCAGTTCATCCTGATGGTGCGCCCAATGCATATTTTTGATCGTGATCTCACCCTTATCCGGCAACTGGATGCCTTCGATCATTTCTACCAATGTGGTCTTACCAGCGCCATTCGGTCCAAGCAAAGCCACATATTCTCCTTTTTTGATCTCAAGGTCCAGATTATCAACAGCGCGTACCTCCTTGAAATGTTTACTTACCTGGTGAACAGCAATGATGGTTTCTTTGGATTGGTTCATTAGACGGTCTTTGAAAGAATCAATACGATAAGAAAGATGTTAATGTTGAATGAAAAGGGAAATTTAAGCAATAAATTGACTTGTTGAGCATAGTAGTAGATGTTGATTGGTAATAAACCAGTTCTTGATGATTTCTGAAATCTGTTTCTTCCACTTTAGTATTCATCACCGGAGATCTCTAACGATAAAAATTGAGATCACGAATACCTGATGGCCATTGTAAACAGTGTCTTTTCACAAAAATACACCGCGTCTGTATTTTAAGAAATATTCCCATGCCGGTTTGTAAAAATAGCTTTTATAGAGCAAATTGTTATTAATATTAAAACCATAAAATGAATCTATAATGAACATTAGTCTGCAGCAACTTGTATACATCGTGGCCATCGATACCTATCGTAGTTTTACCGAAGCGGCAAAACATTCTTATGTAACCCAGCCAACCCTCAGTATGCAGGTGAAAAAACTGGAAGACACCATTGGAGCAACGCTGTTCGATCGCAGTAAACAGCCACTGGCCATTACCGATATTGGTGAAGTTGTGATTGCCCAGGCCCGGCAAATCCTGAATGAAATTCAGTATATAGAAGAGGAAGTAAAACAATATCACGAAAGTGTAGAAGGGGCGCTCAACATCAGCATGATCCCGACGCTTTCTCCATACCTCACACCACTTTTTGTGAGTGGCTTTCTGAAAAAATATCCAAATGTAAAACTGCGCATCAAAGAATCTAAGACGGAAGAAATTATTGAGGAATTGCAAAAAGAGCATATTGATGCCGGCATATTGGCAACTCCGATTAATATGCCTCTGATTACCGAAATCCCCCTTTTTTACGAACAATTCATGTGTTATTTCAATGCACAGGAAGCACCGCAAGGGGTGAATATATTGGATGTGGAAGATTTATTGCACTATAAAATTTGGCTATTATCAGAAGGGAATTGCTTTCGTACACAGTCCATCAATCTTTGTGGAATAATGCAAACTGACCAGGAAACCAATCAGATAATTTATGAAAGTGGTTCCATCGAAGCGTTGATGCGCATCGTAGACCGAGAAGGCGGGGTAACTTTGGTGCCGGAATTGTCCACAGTCGATCTAGGGGAAGAAAAGCTCGATCGGCTCAGGTTTATTAAAGATTATCCGGTACGAGAGATCAGCCTGGTGATCAGCAGGAAAAAATTCAAACGCAAACTGATTGATCTGCTAGCTGAAGAGATCAAGCAATCGCTTCCTCCCCAGGTACGCGATAACGAAGCACGCAACATCCTCTCAATTGATTTTGCATAATTTCTCAGCGGGATTTTAATTCTCGTAGACTTTCACTTCAAAAACGTAATCCATCAGACTTTTTACTTGCTGGGGTCTTGGAAGTTTAGATACCAAACTTTTCCTGCCCCAAAAAGTATTCACCCGGTTGACCGTGTCCGCTGGATCCTGGAGGAAATTTTTCAGGTAGCCTGATTTCAAGGCGAAAGCTGCGCCTTCTTCAGTTATGTTTTTGCCGTTCACCACCCCTACTATACAACCCAGGTCGTTGATCAATGGTCCGCCGCTGTTTCCGGGGTTGAGTGGTATCGAAACCTGATATGAAGTGGTGTCGCCCTGGTAACCCGAGTGAGAACTTACCGAGCCTTCATTGTACACAATATCCTGTTTGGGATATCCGAGGGTATATACTTTTTCACCCAATAATGCCTCCTGGTCACAAAGGGTAAAGGGCATCAATTTAGGATTTTGAAACAGGCTGTCTTCAATGCGCAAAAGCGCTACGTCTGTATTGGGGTCGAATTTTACTAAATAAGCTTTTAGATGTCCGTATTTTTCATTGACCAATGCCAGCGAATCCTGGTCTTTCACTAAATGGTAACAGGTAAGAACATAGCCATCTTTATTGATCAGAAAACCTGTACCGGTATATTTGCCTCTGTTTTCTTCCGCTTCTTTACGCGATTTGCTGTTGAATGTGTCGATCATGGCACGTTGTGAACGCTGGATTAATGCTACCTCCCGTTTCAGGCTGATGTATTTATCTTCCTGGGTTTTGAACGAATTGATGTAGTTGATGGTAAAGATGGCCCCAAATACAATGATCAGTGCCACTGAAGCAGCGACGATCATTGTGACCGAGTGCAACCGGATGGTACGACCAAATTTTTTCTCCCTTCTAACTGATTTTTCCAGCAGTATTTCATTGTGGATCTGATTTAGCCGGCCTTTCAGTTTAATTTTTCGGTCGTTGCTGTGAAGCTGCCGAATCACTTCCCGAAATGCGTTGAAAGATTTATTGAAAGCGTCATCGTTTTTCAGGCGCTCCTCAAATTCTTTTACTTCTTCTTCATCGAGCTGACCTTTGATATACCGGTCAAACCATTCCTGATCATTTTTGCCGTTCATGACAATTCGTTCTTTTCATTTTTCATTTCAAAAAATAACTTTTTCAGTCGTTGCAAACACTTATACTTTTGGTTCTTTGCATTTTGAGCGTTGGTATATCCAAACTTATCTGCAATGTCCACCATACTGAGGTCGTTGATATAAAAGTCCTTTAGAATAGTGGTACATGGTTCACCAAGTTGTGCCAGTGCGATATTCATACTTTGGAAGCGCTTTTCCTGTTCTTCAAATGCCAGGTACGCCTCATCAAAATCACCCGAATCACTTTCTATCTCCGTATCAAAAACTTTTGTCTTTTTTTCATTCCATCTTTTCAGCCACAGCCGTTTGCTGATGGCATATAAAAATGTTTTAATACTGCACCTCAGGTCAAATTCATCTTGTTGCAATTTTTCGTACAACAAAATTACCGATTCCTGAAAAACGTCTTTGGCTTCCAATTCTGACCCATGATTCTTGATCACCAAAGATTCAATCACCGGATAATATAAACTATATATTTGTTTGAGAACGCCGTTATTTCCAATTCTCATTCCTTCCACCAGGGCGGCCTCAATATTTTTTATTTTCTCCATATCATTGTGGAGCCAAATTAATACAATTCAGATTAAAAGGTAACCCAAATTTTTAACAAAACCCTGGGTTACCTTTTACCGATCTATGTATTAAGCCTGAATTTTAAATCAACTTTAGACAATTATGAAAAGATTAATCTTAGCAATTGTATTTGGTGTTAGCTTTTTGGGTTTTGTAGCTTGTACCTCAGGGAACAAAGAATCTTCAGAATCCTCGGATTCAACCAATGTGGAAAGTACTATGCCTGCTGAATCAGAATCTGCACCATCTGAAATGGCTCCGGCCGATTCTTCCAGCATGGAAGCTGATACTACGGCTACCGGCAGTGGTATGTAAGAATCATGCATTATGTAGTTAGGAATAATGATTACATGAAAGACATTCAAAGTCCTTTGGAAGATAATTTCCAGAGGATTTTTTGTTTTTGATTGTCGGTAAAAAATCGCATGAAGTACTTTGAGGATTCATAATTCGTACTGATCTAAATTTATCAGATTTCAACCATTTTATTCAGACTTCTTTTGGAAGAAAAGCGTTCTAACCAGGCACCTGCTTCATACCTGAATTAACCGGGATTTTCTATATTGTTGCGGAATAATCTGACAAATGTTGATACAACTATGGCATTCGGTTAAGGCCTTCCCACCGAACTTTCCATTGCCCGTTTTTCGGAATACCCGGATTTTTTATACTACATCCATCATATCCTGCGCACATCATGGCCGTAGCCATCAACAAACCGCCATTTCCAGGAAGGTACAATCTCAATCTGCCATTCTGATAATTGTGGCCATTGGCCAGGTAAGTATTCGTTTGTGTATCCATAAATAATGCATCGATCGCTTTTTCAGGCATATTCAACCGCGTTGCCGTCATGGCAGTCAATGGGAAATCCCATCCCCAGGTACGATTCCATTGCCAGTGATCCCAAACATAATTAAAAGTTCGTCTCATCACCACGGTGTCGATCAACCTGTTATCAGGAAGCATACCGTAAGCACCCAAAACTGCCGGATGATCATACATGTGGGTTTTTTCAATATAGGCATTTGGCGTGCTCTCGGCAGGCGTATACAATCCGTCTTTCTGAAAAAGAACTGACAGTTTATTCAACACATCTTCCCACTTCTTGTTTCTGGTCATCCCCAACCGTTCTCGCCAATGTTGGGCTGTGGACAAACCCCAGTACCAATAGGATAATTCTAAAGGCGGATTATATGTTTCCATTGGATCAAAACACTCCTGGGCCGGAATCAAACCTTTGCCTAAAACGTACCGGTCGTGTTCCTGATCATAAAATGCGTAGGAAGCCATAAAATCAGCGGTCTGAAACACTAAATTCTTGTATTTTTTCAGTGTTTCAGTATCGTGATGTGCCCGGTAGCAAAGCTCGGCAAAATAAATAAAGTGTGGTTGTTGCCAGATGAGAAATGATCCAACCCCCGAAGGACTTTCATTTCCTGAAGGATCAGTCATTTTCATCCATCGTAACCCGTCATAACCCTGCTGTTCAGCAATTTGTCTGGCTTTTTGGGCAACTTTTTTATACCAATCCAGACTTTTCTCCAAAAGATCGATCCGATTCCACAGTGCAAAGTGAGCTGCATGCCACCAGTGCATTTCCAAATGAAATTTTCCATACCAACTGTTGTACGTTAGTCCGGTTTCCTGTGGGGGCAAGGAGCCGGCACATTGTATTGCCATCAGATATTGTGACAATACGATTCTACGCTCAAGTTCGAAGGCTCTGGGATCGGTGCTGCCGGAAAAATCAATCGCGCCTCCTCTATCCCAAAACTTTTGCCATTTTGTTTCGCTGTTTGATGCGGTCTCTTCAAAATCCGGTAACGGAGTTTTGACACGATTTTGGGAGAACAGGCAGCTAAATTCCAATATTGATTGGGGTGATGAAAGTAAAAATTCGTGGGGACCTTTTTGCTCCACTGTTGCATTACCCTTCCAGCTCAAGGTCACATAATATTCTACGATATCCAGCTTTCTTTGAAATATCGCATTGTTTTTATCGGACGATATTATGGTTGTTGTATGTTTTTGCGGACTGTTCCAATCACATCCGTCGCCCACAAAGTCACCACTTGGGTAGGGAAAACGGAACTTAATTTTGAGCTGACCCTGGCTCAATAAAGGTGACGCTACCTTGGCCGCGATAAGATCCATTTCCTGGTGACAATAGGTTGTCACTTTTACAGGCACATTGTCGAAAGAAAAATCACTGTTAATGGCGCCTTTCCAAAGATCAAGCTGCTGGTCGACATGCTCTATATCTTTCAATTGGGCCCGGGCTCCATCACTTTTAGTCAAATCAAGACCTACAACACCCAAATGCAAACGATGGGGATTTTCCCTGAACCAATTAGCGGCATCCTGTTTTCGCCCCGGAGTTTTAAACTGTACCGGATATGGTATCAGGCGCCCATGTATATCATAAGATTTTAAGGTTTCTTTAAACTCGTAGCCCATCGTATCAATAAAACTATGCCATCCCCACTCTGATTGGGTGCCAAGAGGAATGCCTCTGGCATATTCTTCCGGAAAAGTCTGCAGGCCGGTAGCATCCACAGTAAAGGCAAAGGCCCCATTTCCAACACTGAGCGCGGAAAGCGTATCAATTTTTTTATTATGGACATTATGTCTGGTAACCAGTGCTTCACGGTTTATAGGGGAAGTGGTGGTTGATGTACAAGTTCCTAAAATAGCCGGGAAGGAAACAATGATCAGATACCGACAGCAAACTATATAATGCCTGGAGGGAGTTATTGAAATTTTCATTGGCCTTCTATTGATTAGCGTATCTCAGTAATTGTAATTCATATTACGATGTTCGGCCTAAAAACGCAACCTGATTACAGAAGATGATTGCAAATACTTGGCAGAAAGTGGTTATAATAAAAATATGGTCAGGTCTTTATTAAATAAAAATAGGACAAGGTTTTTTGGCGTGTGGTCTTATTCACAAATTCCAAAGACAAAGTGGTGATCCTGAAGTCTTTGTATTTTTTAATGATCGAAAAATCGATGGATTTATTTTTTAATTGCTGTAATGCTTCCTCTGGACAAATGATATATTTTCCGGACAACTGTTCCCTGGGAGCGTCTATTGATAGATCCGGGATCACGCGGTGTAAATAAAAATCAATGATCCATTGTTTTTTGTCTAATGTAACCACGTTGTCAACCGGGATATTTTGGCCTTTTATGTCGTAAGCCATCTCGCTTTCTGATTGATATTTCAATAATGCCGGATAAAATGTCCGATTCAAATAATATCCCACCAACAGCATGGCAAGTGCTGGAGGCAGCAATAATTTTTTTAATTGTTGTTGGGGCTTTCGATAGATGATGACAACAACCAGGAATATTGCCGCGTAAATAATGATCATATCAGGTTGGGGAAAAGCCCTGGCAAAAAGCCAATGCACCAGTGGAATTGCAATGAACAGTAATATAACCTGAACAGCTTGTATAACTTTAAACACTTTAAGG
This sequence comes from uncultured Cytophagales bacterium, assembly GCA_963711495.1. Taxonomy (GTDB): domain Bacteria; phylum Bacteroidota; class Bacteroidia; order Cytophagales; family Cyclobacteriaceae; genus CAVQEK01. The sequence goes on along the minus strand of CAVQEK010000013.1, from coordinate 601,218 downwards.
GCTTTGAGGTGATGCACAAGTTGGACAACGCCTTCCGCTGTAAGAATGGAAAGAAAAGGCAACAGGGGAACCAGGTAATGCGGTAATTGGAATTTAGAGATTGTGAAGATCATGAAAATGACAATGAATCCCCAAAACGTATATTGCTCCTGATGGACTTTCCCTTTTATGAGTTTTCGGATCTTTAAGATCACAGCATAATACGCCAAAAAGCCCCAGGGAGCAAAGGCCCACAATATGGTGTGAAAGAAGAAAAAAGGATCACCAGCCCCTTTGATCGGCCCGTTATTTGTGAATCTTCCCCACTGACTGTCCCAAAAGAAAAAACGCACCCCTGAAACTTCATGCATTCCAAAAATATTCTTCTCAGGATGCATATCAAATTGCTGATAATATCCATAAAGCGTAGGACTAAGCAGCAATAAAGTCACTGCGGCACATGCCAGCCACTGCCAATGAAATATTTCCCGCCATTGTTTTTTCATAATTAGTGTCATTCCAACGGCTGAAGCAACGGGTATGATGGTAAAAATTCCCTTGGTCATCATCAGGCATGCCAAACCCAAACAACCGAGTAGGAAGTGAATAGTTCGCTTTTCTTCCATGTATCGGGCAAAGACATACATAGAAAAAATGGTAAGCGTCGTGAGATACACTTCTGCGCGTATGTCGCTATTGGAAATAATAAAATGCATGGAGGAGAAAAGCATCAGGGCAGCAATCCACGCATGTGTTTTAGAATAATATCGTTTAGCAAAAAGGAAAGTGAAATAAACACTGAATAAAGAAAAAAGGAGTCCTGGAAATTTATAACCAAAGTCATTGACACCAAAAAGATGATATGACAACGCTGTGATCCAAAATTGAAAATGCGGTTTGTCAAGCCAGTCCATACCCCTGGAATAGGTCGACAGAAAATCACTCCGGTCAAACATTTCCATGGCAACTTCAGCATACGTGGCAGCATCGATCTCCATAATGGGTAAAATGATGCCCAACACATAGACCAGCATGGCGAATGCTATGATTGCAATCCAGCGTTCCTTTACCGATATCTTTTTGTCTAAAATCATCATTTTGATTCGTGCTGTTTTTTGACTCAGCATCAAAAACAGAACGAATATAAGTGGTTCAGCTTTGAATGTGCATTTTCAAAAAGTGTATTTATAAATGCATCAATCAGGTCGCAATTTAATGGATGATAGAAATAATTTTACTATGGATAAGGGACTATGCTCAAAATCGATACTTTTTCGGCTTTAAGTTATCAGAATTACTTTTTGTTGCTAAAATGGCCCCTTCAATTTACATGAACAACTCGTTAAGGAATACAGACCATTGGACGGGTTATGGTTGAAGCCGTCGGCTCGGCAATTGTGATGAAAATAATTTGCTGAATCAGTAGCAGGGTTAATCTCACAGATCCTTGTGCATTGGAAAAGCAATAGCCGTAAATTTGAGGCCTCAATTTCTTGAACAAAACTGTTTCTTTGTCAATTATATTTTCACCTGTCAGCAACATTTTGATGATTTCAAACATCTATCTTTATACAAGTTATTTAGATCCAAAATCACTAAACCAATGCTCCGGAATCTAATTAAAATTTCGATCCGTAACCTTCTTAAGGGAAAGTTTTATACGCTGATCAATATATTAGGGCTTACCCTGGGAATTACCTGTAGTCTTTTCCTCATATTCTTTGTCAAGGATGAACTGAGTTATGACCGGTTTTTTGAAAAAGGTAAGGATATTTATCGGGTGGTGACCAATATCACCGAAACCGATAATCAATTTCAGTGGGCGGTGGCCCAGATCCCCTTTGCACCTGCAGCCAAACAGGAATTCCCGGAGGTGGCACAGGCGGTCCGTATCAGCGACGCGGGCAGATTGATGTTTAAGAAAGAGGACTCAAATTTTTATGAGGAACATTTTGCTTATGCTGATTCTACCATTTTTCAGGTATTGACATTCCCTTTCCTCCAGGGTGATCCTGAAAAATGTTTGGATGAACCCAATTCCATTGTGCTTACGAGGGACATTGCCATGAAATATTTCGGTAAAATTGATGTGCTCGGAGAAACGATGGAAGGCGAGGGCTTAACGTACAAAGTAACCGGGGTCATCAAAAATATTCCTAAAAACACCCACTTGCGCGAATTAAATGGCATTATTTCCTATTCTACCCTGCAAGATTACAGGAAGACCGGAAATTGGGGGAATTTTGGCGTCGCCACCTATTTATATACACCTGGACTTAAAGACCCCAAAGCTTTTCAAAATAAACTGCAGAAGATCTATGATAAATACTGTGCGGAAATTTTCAAACCCTATGGTATTTCATTTAAATACGAATTGCAGAACATTCGTGACATTCATCTTTATTCAAAAGCACAAGGTGAAGCGGGTGTAAATGGTGATATTTCCTATATCTATATTTTTTTGGCTGTGGCGTTTTTCATGCTTCTTATTGCCGGAATTAACTATATGAATCTTTCCACGGCCCTTTCCATGCGGCGAGCAAGAGAAGTTGGGATCAGAAAAATAATGGGGTCACTGAAACGGCAAATCATCACGCAATTCCTTACCGAATCAATCTTAATCACATTGCTCGCTACCATGCTCAGTGTCCTGCTGGTCATACTGCTATTACCTCAATTCAATAATCTGCTTGACAAAGGAATTGATGCCTCTGTGTTTTTAAACAGAGATATTTTACTTTCATTGGCTGGAATCATTCTTTTTCTGGGGATTTTGGCTGGTAGCTATCCTGCCTTTTTCCTGTCATCCTTCAAACCTATTACGGTTCTGAAAAGCAACAGTTCGTCGCGCAGTGGCAGCCCATTATTAAGGAAACTGCTGGTGATTTTACAGTTTGGCATATCAGTTGCCATGATAGAAAGCACCTGGATCGTAAAAGATCAGCTCCACTATCTCAGAACTGCCGATCTGGGTTTCAATAAAAATAATATTATCCGGTTCGGACTCTTTACGGATGATATGCGCAGTAAATATGGTGTGTTAAGGAATGAATTCATGAAGATCCCATCGATAGAAGATGTTGGAACAGCCGCTACTTCGCCAGGTTATGGAATTGGAAAAAATCTACTATATGTGGAAAATGATAGTGGCAGAATGGTAGATCGTGGCATCGATCTGTATTCTATTGATTATGATTATATCCCCACAATGGGGATGAAAATTGTAGAAGGCAGGAATTTTTCGAGGGATTTCCCTTCAGATACTACTTCCGCTGTTCTTGTCACGGAAGCTATGACTAAAAGAATGAATTGGGACGATGCCATTGGGAAAAAATTTCATATTGGATCCAGCCTGGATGCACCCCTTGCCCGGGTAGTTGGAGTGGTGAAAGATTACCATCATAAATCTTTGTATGATGTTATAGATCCCATTTTATTTTTACTTCGCGCCAATAATTCTGTGGTACACGTCAGGATTGCATCGGACCTGCCAGGGTCTATTAAAAAACTGGAATCAGCCTGGAAAAATGTTTTCCCCAACCGGCCGTTTGAATATCGATTTCTTGACGAGGAATTTGATCAGCAATACAGAAATGATGAACGTAAAGGGTCGATATTTTCCATATTTTCCATCGTCACCATTTCCATTGCCTGCCTGGGATTGTTGGGCTTGATCTCTTATGCTTCTGAACAGAGAACCCGCGAGATTGGCATCCGAAAAGTCATTGGAGCCACGGTGGGTAATATTATATTTATGGTGTCCAAGGATTTTATGATGCTGGTGATCATCGCCATTCTGATATCATCGCCATTCTCATGGTGGTCGATGAATAAATGGCTTCATGACACATTTGCTTATCGCATTGACATTAATGTTGGGGTTTTTATATTTGCATCATTGGCTGCCGTGGTCATCACCTTCATTACGATCAGTTACCATACAATTCGTGCAGCTTCCATCAATCCTGCCGAAGCTTTAAGGGAAGAATAAATAAACAAACAAGGATTTATTTTATAGCTGAGCATAATAAGGTCAAACATTGAAATTGAAGTGACAATCAGGGGTTGAAAAAAACATAAAATTTCCAGGGAAACGCATTGTTAGAGCAAAATGTCCCCAATTTTCAAATAAGGAAAAATGCAGCTATCTGAGTTTATACAGTATTTAGAGAAGAAATTTAATCTGTTTTTCGGATGCAACCCAAATTTAATTTTTAATCAATAAATGACTTATGCGCATAAGTTTGGAATGAAATAAAAGAGCCACAAAATGGGGCTCCTATTCTTATCGGGGCAGTTGGATTTGAAATGACCACGTTCTCGCTGCTACCGAAATCATGACAGATAATTTTATCAGACAGGGTTTTTGTTTGGAGGTAATAGAATTATGGTAATTCGGAGCAGAATGTAAAAGACGAACATAAGAAATGAATAAAAAAAGAGCCACCCGAAAGCGGCTCTAAAAATGTCGGGGCGGCCGGATTTGGCTAATTCGGTTCGATTTGTGCCAGTGATTTCGGAGTAATAGTGCCAGTGATTTCGGTTCAAACTGTGCCACAAACGTATTAAGGATTTTGCTTAAAACGTTTCGTTTTGTGCCACTTTGAAAGATCAAGTTTAAAAAGCGGCTATTTCGCCTTAAAAAGCGATATGGCAAACACACTTGATCTTATGGACATAAAACAAATCATCACCTTGCAAACAGACGGTCTGAGCAACCGTAAAATTGCCGGGGCCCTGGGTATTTCCCGCAATACGGTTAATTCCTACATGAAGCTTTTCAGGGCTTGCGACTATAGTTTTGAAGAGCTTCTCGGCTTGGACAATGCTTTTCTTACAGAACTGTTCCCATCCCATACGACAATCAATAATGATCGGTTCGATGAGCTGATGGGCTATTTCGAACAGATCAACCAATCACGCAACCACCCAGGCTTCACCTTTTTGTACCATTACAACGAGTATCGACAGCAAGTCGAAACACCCTACGGCTACACTCAATTCATGGAGCATTACAGGCGCAAGTATGCCAAACTGAAGGGCTCTATGAAGCTGGAACATGAGGCAGGCAAAGAGATGTTCATTGATTTTGCCGGCGCCAAACTTTACATTACCCATAAGCAGACCGGAGAACTGATCGGTGTAGAAGTGTTTGTTTCCATCCTGCCAAACAGCCAATACACCTATGTAGAGGCCTGCATGAGCCAAAAAAGAGCAGACCTGATCGGATGCATAAGCAATGCTTTGTCTTTTTATGGCGGAGTGCCCAAAGCCATCGTATCGGACAATTTAAAATCTGCTGTGACCAGAGCTCATAGATACGAGCCGGATATCAACCGTTCGCTCAAGGACATGGCAAACCATTACAGCTGTGTGATCAACCCCACCCGAAGCTATTCGCCCCAAGACAAGGCTCTGGTTGAAAATGCTGTTCAACTCGCCTATCAGAGGATCTATTACCCTATCAGGTCCATGACCTTCTTTTCCCTTGGCGAGCTGAATGCTGAGATCCGCAGGCTTTTGGAGAGTTACAACAATCTGCTTTTTCAACGCAAGGAAGCCAGTAGAAAAGAACTCTTCCAATCTGTGGAAAGAGCCTACCTCAAACCACTTCCACAGGCTGCTTACCAACTCAAAGATTACAGAAGGGCCAAAGTGCAGAAAATAGGATATGTTTACTTCTCTGCGGACAAAAGCTATTATAGCGTTCCTTATCGATATATCGGTAAATCAACCTTGATCCATTATACCAAATCTTTGGTAGAAATATACCACTACCATGAACGTATCGCCCTGCACATACGCAACCCTTCAAAAGGGATTTATATCACCAATAAAAGCCATCTGAGCAGTACGCAGAAAGAATATACGGACTGGAGCCCTGATTTTTTTAAGAGAATGGCCGCCAGGCATGGCAGCGATGTAGTGGCCTGTATCGAGGGCTTGTTCATAGAATGCGACTACCCCGAAACGGCCTACAAGCGGGCCATGGGCATCATTCAGCTTCACCGGATTTATGGATCAGAAAGACTTAACAATGCCTGTTGCCGTGCTGTCTATGCCAAAGCAGTTTCCTATCAACGCATCAAAAATATCCTGGAAAACAAATTGGATGGTGTGCCTTTGGATGACTGGGAAAAAGACCATAAGCAATCACATATCCCACCTCATGACAACATCCGGGGGGCGAAATCTTATCAATAATTTAATCACATAAATACAATCAAATGAATAACAATGAAACCATTGAAAAACTGAAACACATGCGGCTAAGCGCCATGGCCGAGTTGCATGGCCAACATGTAAAGAGCAATCAGTTTAACGACATAACACCCGATGAATACCTGGCATTGCTGGCCGATCACGAGTGGGAAGACAGACAAAACAAGAAGATGGACCGATTGATCCATCAGGCTCAATTCCGTCAGAAAGCCACTGTGGAAGAGATCAATTATGCTGAATCCAGAAACCTGGACAAAAATATGTTTCACCGCCTGAGTACCCTGAATTTTATGGCAAAAAAAGAAAATATTATCCTCACCGGGGCTTCAGGAGTGGGCAAGAGCTACCTGGCCCAGTCATTGGGTCAGCAAGCTTGTATGATGGGAAAAAGAGTCTATTATGCCAATACTGCCCGATTACTGGCCAAACTGAAACTCTCAAAAGTAGATGGAACCTATATCAGAGAACTTAAAAAATTATCAAAAATTGACCTGCTCATTCTGGATGATTTTGGCCTTCAGGCCTTTGACAACCACGCCAGAGAAGCACTCATCGATATTATCGATGACCGGCATAAACAATCATCAACCATTGTATCCTCTCAAATACCTGTTTCAGCTTGGTATGATATCATTGGGGAAGGAACAATTGCTGATGCAATATTAGACAGGCTTGTCAACTCCTCACATAGAATAGACCTAAAAGGTGAATCATTGAGAAAAGGAATATTAAAAAATGAATAAATTATATTTTTAACTACTTTACAGCATCTTTCAAAGTGGCACCATTTGACCGATATACCTGGCATGGTCCGACCGATATAGCCAGGATTTGAACCCACTCCATAACCCTCTATTTTTCAATGTTTTTCAATGAACTATTTCTTGAGAATCACCGGTTAACTCACTTGCATTTTGATATCAAATGAATTAAGTTGATGGGAAAGAACTGTATGTCAATTATACACAAAAATGGGTGAATTTTAGCCTTATCGCCTTCCTATGACTTTGAGAAATATTCATATTCCATCTCGGCAATGAAATGTAAAAGTCTCTTATTTTCTTCACTTCATCATCAGTATAATTATAGCCATTTTTGTTGAGCATCCTTTTGGATTTTTCGATTGAAAGCATAGTCACATATTGAGAATTTGTGTATTTCTAAGATAATTAATTCTATGTTCTACTGAGTTATGTGACAGAAATAAGTTTTTGGAATGAGGATAGGAAAAAATGATTTCGCTTCAGTGGTACCCCATACTGACAAATTGTTGAACACTTTTAGGACGTTGTTTACCTTATATCTGGAGATTTTAAATAGGGATATAAAATTGGATGGTGTTGTCTAATAAAATCAACTATGGCAAAGAATAGAAATTAAGCTATTAATTGAATTTATAATATATGTCATTGTAGAGGAAAATGTTACAAAGATATAGGAAAAAGCAGCATGACTGCCTCCTTCTCAAAACAATATCTTTGTAGTCTAAAAATATTTGTCATAAAACATTTATCATGAAAACAATTAAACAAAAAAAGATCGTTATGAACGTAGGCTGTAACGGTATTGGAAAAGCCTTAATCAATGCTTTGTATCAGGAAGGCAAGTCTTTGAATGACGCAAATTTTTTTCTCACTTTCATCCTTACCTAAACTCTTCCGTTAGAATTTTTCCCCTCAAGGAACTTATTATCAACAACTTATATGGGGTACCGGTACCCCTGTAACAGGACAGAACAACATTTTCGGCTTTTATTTGCCAAAGACGTCCTTTGCATGGAATATTCAGAAACAATTGGGAATTCCCTGGACAAACGGAAGGGAACGAGCAGACCCCGGAAAGAGTAATTACCGGCTTGTCTATATTTATTAAATCGAAAAAATTGAAAATTCGAATGCGTATGACTGGACAGAGAATTGAAATAAAACCATTTACCCTCAAGAAACTGGCAAATCTTTATCAAGACAGCGATAAAACTTTTAAAAAATGGCTGGATCGGTTCAATGAAGAATTGGGAAAGAAATGCGGTAACTACTAAATCATCCCGCAGGTGAAGATCATTTTTGACAAACTTGGATTGCCTGGGTATATCGACGATGTTAACTGGTAATTTATTGATCCAATAAATATAAAAAAACGGCTCATATAACTAAGTTGATCATAAATCAATAGCTCCTATTGTCAAGCAATTCTTTATCTGTCTTCTTCCTACCCTTTTCCACCCAAGCAATTAATTCACTTTTCTTGAAATAAATTTTCTTGCCGCGCTGGTAAAATGGAATCTCTCGCCGGCTAGTTCGACCATATAAAGTTGCCTTTGCCTCCTGCAGAAAGTCCGCGGCTTCTTGAACGCCAAGCAAACTCTTCTCATCAGTTTCCCGAGTTTTTTTTATCCTCACGAATCCGCATTAATAAGTTTTCAATTCTCGATAATTTTTGGTTTATCTCATCGAATGGATTTTCCATTGTCAATACTTTTAATTTAATCAGATTGACAATTTTACTTAAACCAGCAAAAATGGGTTCGGTGTATTTTCTCCTTTTACATAAAATTGGTCATTTCAGTGAAAAGTTCTTTGAAATACCTTATGATAACTTACAATTTTAGGGGACTCATGCATGATGACCATTTTTGAAATAAACAAAAAAAGAATAAGAAGTGAATTTTAAGGCTCTCCAATTGCTGAGATTAAAATGAAATTGTCGGGCAAATAAAAAGCACTTACAAATTTTACTTCGTAAGTGCCTGATTTTCAGCTCCCCAGGTTGGACTCGAACCAACGACCCTCTGATTAACAGACGCCTTAAAATTGTATTATTTTAATTGTTGATTTTTATAAATCATTATATATCAGGTAATTATAAATTATTTTGTGTAACTTTTTTTGTACCATACCAGTTTAATTTATAGGTGATTTGTGGCTTTATGTATCAAATGATGTATCAAACTTTATGATCGAAAAAGCGCTTCCAGGACTACATCTAGACACGCGTCGGGCAAGGAAAGATGATACCTATCCCGTTAAGCTCAGAATTTATTATGCGGGAAAAAGAAAATACTATGCACTGAATGTACATTTAACCAAACATGATTTTGATAAGATCATCTTGGGAATGAGACTTTCAAACGAATTGCGAGATGTCAAATTTAATCTTGATGAATACGTCATCAATGCTAACAAACTAATTGATGATCTGGGCTTGTTTACATTTGAAAGATTTGAAAAACTATTTTTCAATGCAAGCCAGGATCAAAAAGACCTTAAATACAGGTTTGAAACGTATATAGAGCAGCTCAGAAAGGAAGATAGAATTAGCACTGCAGCAACCTATAATACTGCTCTTAAATCATTCACCGATTTTAAAAGAAGCCTGTCGCTCGATGACATTTCGATTAATTTTCTAAAGGCATACGAAAACTGGATGGTAAAAAAAGGAAGATCCCTGACGACAGTGGGTATAAATGCGAGATGCTTACGAGCTGTGCTGAACGAGGCCATAGAGGAAGGTGTGTTTAGTCGGGATCTCTATCCTTTTGGAAGAAGACGATATGTGATTCCACAGCCCCGAAATATCAAAAAGGCGTTAAGGATTGAAGACATAAAAAAAATATTCGAATATGCCCCAGAAAATGAGGGAGAGTCGCAAGCCAAGGATTTTTGGATTTTCAGCTATTTATGCAATGGCATGAACATCGCCGATATAGCCAGGCTGAAGAACAAAGATCTTTCTGAGAATACTATCATTTTTATTAGGTCTAAGACGGCCAGAACAAGTAGAAGTAATCAGAAGCCCATTGTGGTGATCGTGAATCGACATGTAAAAGATATCATTGATAGGAGACGGAGTTGGAATAGAGGGCCTGATTTTTATTTATTCCCCATTCTTTATCCCGGAGTTACGGCTAGACGCGAGCGGGACTTGGTACAGCAACTAACTCAAACAACCAATAAGTGGATGGGCAGGATCGCCAAAAAATGTGGAATAGAAAACAAAGTGACCACCTATACTGCCAGGCATTCTTTTAGCACTGTGTTGAAACGGAGTGGAGCTTCCATTGAATTGATTTCCGAATCTTTAGGTCATGCTGACTTGAGAACCACTGAAAATTATCTGGACAGCTTTGAAGATTCTGTGAAGAGGGAATTGTATGCCAATCTTGTGAAGTTTGATTAGGCCAACTATAGTGAGGTGTGGTTGGTGTATGAATTTCTGTCTATTTTTCATCCTCAGAACCACCTTTTAGAAAATGCTGATCGCGAGAAAATAAACCGGTTTATTATCAATTAATCAAATTTATAACCCAGGGAAATAGCAAGACACCGATTCCAAAGGTTTTCATTGGGATCTTTGCTGATGTTTCTTAGTCCATACTGGTAACTTAGGTTTAGTACAACGCGGGCGTTGAATTCATAGGCAGCAAAACAGGCAAAACCTGCATCGAAACGCTTCAACAACGTGATTTGGACTTCCTCCGTTGAATATTCGCGTCCATATTGATCTTTAAGCACTAACTTATCTTTGGAAAAAAGTTTCATATCTCCGATAATATTGATTTTACTGCCAATGCTATTGACGTCCTCAGCTGAACCGTTGAATTTTGCTTTTCCACCAACACCATAGCTGAATATGGGGCCTGCACCAACAGTAAATTTGTCTGATCTCATTAATGGAAAGCCCACTTTTATATAAACAGGTATATCGACATACAGGGGAGTAAAGACTCCTTTAATCTTTGTCTGTACTGTTATAAATCCCGATGGTCCAGGGATAGTATAAACTTCTGCGAATTTCATTTTCGCGCCGCGGGTACTGAAGAGTAATTCAGGTTGCAACGAAAAATAATCATTGATAACAACCTCCATGATAGCGCCGCCCTGAAACCCTGCCAGGGTGCGGTAATCGGGAATCATTCCTTCGTCAGTAGATGATCTGTACCACGCCAAAGTAGCCCCAGCCTTAACGCCATATTTTACCTGCGAAATGGCCATAAGTGGGAAGAAGCACATAATCACCAAAAAAGCCTGTTTTTTCATACATATTTATTTTTTAAAGTTTTTTCTTCACAAGTCAGATGAAGCTCTGGAACCTTTCTTTTTAGTCTTAGTGATTTACTGGAACCGGTAAGGGGTATTGGAATTCTACAAGTTGATGCGAATAGTATCATTTATTATCGGCTGTTTATCACAAGTAAGATAAGAACAGGGTAATATTAGAATAGTGCCATCAAATGTGTATACTGGTTCATTAAAAATTAAATAGACACTAATTTGGTCGCTAGGTTTTGTAGCTTTTTTGGTGACATTTGTTAATAGACTGTTTTTTTCATAAAATTTTATTGTATCAATTTTAAATGTTCCTGGTGGATCAATTAAGACTTTCAAGGAATCGAAATTTATTTTGTATTCACCCATCTTAAAATTCTGATATATCGTAATCCATTTTGAAAAAGTTGAGGCTCTAAACTCAATCTTTCCACAAGGGTTATCTAAAGAATAAACAGTTTCTTTATTAATTGTTAACTGAACAGACTTATCACAGGCTATCAAGCTCGTCATCATAAGCATTAATAAAACATGTTTCATATATATCTTTTTAAGTTACCACCATGGATAAAAATCCGGTATAGCTTCATAATAATTGCGCGTAGGTGAAACAAAAGCTGGATAATTGCCACCTCCAAAAGAAGTATAATATCTAAAACGATTGATCGCCATACCAAAAATACCCTGCATTATATAATTCGGAGCAAACATATCACCCATAGACCTAGATTGCCAGACGTGATGTAATTCATGTGAAAAAATTTCACCTGTTACCCCACTGTTACCTGTAACAGCGTATGGACTAAATCCTGACTCTGACTTTGCTGGATCAGCTAACTTATCAATTATTCCGCCTTTATACAGCTGTTAAGTTTTTCCAATTCCACCGAACTTTACCACCAAATGCTGTATTGGCTAAACCAAAAGTATTTATGGCTATATTTCCTATATTATTTTGCCATTGTAACAAGTTTTGTCCTTTGCCAAAAGTAAAATTCACTGGCCCTATACCAACTGTAACGCTGGAAAAAGCATTTCTGCCCATTGCCCAGTTATTTCCAATAGAAGTTCCTGCAGTACCAATTCCTTGATATAACTGTCTCCCAACAAATTGTAAAGCTTCACTTTTCGATCCCCAGGCATTCACCATTCCAAAACCACCGGTAGCTGTAAATGCCCCGGAAGCCGCTCCAACTAATCCACTTTTATAAATATTATCTATATCGCCGCCACCAAAAGTGGTAAAAGCCATATTAACATTAGCGCTTTGCAATGCCGTAGTAGTAATACCCCAGCCCTGACTTACGGTTCCGGCAGAAGTGGTTATCCCTGTTATCCCTCCCGTTGGTCCTATAATGGCTAGCACACCTGCTCCCGCAGCAGCCCCAATAAAAGCGCCCACAATGGCCCCCTTCCAGGCATCCGGTTGCCAATTCCAGAATGCGGCCGTTCCTGATTGAATTGAGGCCCCTGTGTATCCTCCAACTACAGCTCCTATAATAACAGGAATAAACCATACTAATTCCCCATCCGGGTCGGTATACACCAGCGGAATGTTCAGCGCATAGGCATACCTGTTAAAGCTCTGGGTAAAATCAGGCAACTGCACAAAGTTGTCCGGCGCTAGCATTCGTCCAAGTATGGGGTCATACATTCTCCCATTCATGTTTATCAGTCCGAACTGGTCCAAATGCTCGTGTCCTGTGTAGCCTCTGTTAAACAGGTGACCGGTAGGTACGTTGTTGTACGTCCAGTTGAAGATAAAAGCTTGAGCTTACCGGGCCTTTGTCTAGTCTGAAATATTCTTTAAAATCACAGTAGTGTTGTTGGTACAACATGATTTATATTTCCTGATGATTTTTTCATACCCCTTTTTTTCAAATACCAGTAATACTTTAGGACAGCCAAATAATCCTGCTGACATCGATGTATAATTGAAGCTACCAAGGCTATCTGTGTAGATAACCGAATCTAAACTTCTTAAGCTGTCAGCTATCTCGACATCCGTCACTATTACGCTATCAATTGGCAAATGGGTTTCGGAATCAATTACAATTCCTTGTACCTGCCGGAAACAATCACAAGAAGTTATAAAAGCAAAAATCAATATCAGGATGTTTAGTTTAATAATCTTCATTGTTTTATATTGTTAAAGGTTATATTGTTATGGAAAAAAGAATCGCAGACCCATCCAACTGTAATAATAACCTAACCTTCGAAAGGCGTAATACTCCGCTCCATATTCTAATGTTCCACTAGTACTATATACATACCTTAAGCCATATTTCAGGTATTCCCTGGCTGTACGTGTATAAAACCTAAAAGCACCCATCTTATTTATTTGTGAAAGGTGACCGGTTTCGTGATGCAATAAATATCTATCGTAATCCGTATTCCCTGTTAATTTAGTAACTACATTCCTTCCTAATGTAACACCTGCACCTCTTGGCGTAAAAATTGAACCTCTCCTGTACACTTGACCAAAATCCTCAAGTTCACAATAAGTTTCGGAATCGGGCATAAATGTTGGCCCCATTGTGGCTATTCTAAAACCTGCCAGCCCCCCGCCAGCTGCAGCACCAAAAGCGGCGCCTTGCCATAAATAACTGGCGTCTTGAGTCATTGCAGCTATCATAGATCCCCCAGCAAATCCTTGCGCCCCTCCCTTCAAAACAGAATGACCTATTTCATACACGGCATTTTTAAACCCGCTACCAGGAACACCTGAAAAATCTCCTATTGCAGCACCAACACCACCTGAAAGGGCTCCTGAAAAACTCCCAATGACAGCCCCCTGAACCATCCCTCCCATTATATCATTAAAACTGCCGCCCGCCAAAGCCGTCATTCCTGCCCCGTTAATAGCACCTGACACCATCCCTCCCATCATTCCGCCGGCAATACCTGCTTCAAAAGTTGTAGCGCCTCCTGCCATTGCCGAAGCGCCTACACTCAGGCCTACGGAAGCTCCCGCCCAACCAGCCAAGCCACCCACAACAATGCCTCCATATGTTTTGGCATTATACCAATCCCATTTAATTGGATTAAAATTTCCATCATTTGCTGCACTACCTCCTAAATAAGCCCCGACTATAATTGCAGCAATCAATATTGGATTTTCCCCGTCCGGGTCGGTGTACACCAGCGGATTGTTCAGCGCATAGGCATACCGGTTAAAGCTCTGGGTAAAATCCGGCAACTGCACAAAGTTGTCCGGTGCCAGCATCCGCCCGAGTATGGGGTCATACATTCTCCCGTTCATATTTATCAGCCCGAACTGGTCCAAATGCTCGTGTCCTGTGTAGCCCCTGTTAAACAAGTAACTGGTGGGCACATTGTTGTACGTCCAGTTGGTGGGATTTCTTCTCCTTCCCCAGGCGTCGAAACTGTAATTTTGCACCACCGTACCGCTCTGGTTGGTGATGGCATCGTACGATCCCAGGTGGTCGGTATGTACATAGTACATAGTGCCTGTGCCGTTGTTGATTTCATAAATCGCAGCAAGGCCATCTCCGCCTGCTATATAATGCAGTTGCCGGGTATTGCTGCCGCTGACTTCCTTCTCATAGTTGTCGAAATAATAAATTGTTTTCTGCAACACCTCATTCTGGTAAAGTTTCGATGCAGTGCGCTGTCGGTCATGGCCGTAGCTGAACTGCATTCTCAAATTGCCTTCGGTAATGCGGTCAGTTTTGTTAAACTGCGTATAGGTAATATTCTGATCAACAGTTGGTATCAACCCTTGTGGATTGGTCACCTGTGTCACGGCATGTGGTTGGCTTCCATAGGAATAATTCCCTGCCCCTGTTTTCGAGGTGATGTTGCCCGACGCGTTAAAGCTCATCGTGAGCGGGCCCGGACCACTTGCTCCGGTCAGCCGGTTAAGGTTATCGTAGGTGAAGCTTTCGGAAAGGCTGCGCAGGTTGTCCGTCCTGCTCAGCAAATTGCCCGTGATGGGGTCAAAATTATAACTCAGGTTTTGAACGGTTGCGGTGGTGATGCTTTGCAATATCCCGAAGCTGCTGTATCCTGTGGAAGTGGAGCGGCTGTTACCGTACTGGCATCCGGTATACTGCCCAAAGGCATTCATGGCATTTCCCTGCCAGATCATGGCGCCGTTGTCGGTGCGTTTCACCTGCGAGAAGTAGCCATAGGTATTGTAGACATTGGTCACCGCAAAGTTAGAAGGATAGGTCAGGGAGGTAATCCGGCTTTGGACATCGTAACCGTAACTTGTGGTATAAGCGGCGCCATCAATGGTTTTCGACCTGCCGTTAAGCCTGCCATACGAATCATAGGTGAACGACTCACTACCACCAGGATAGGTAACCAGGCGCAGCAAGCCGGGGTTGCCCGAGGGGTCGTAGGCATAGGTAGTTGATCCTTCAGGGCCATTGCGGGTAGTGATCCTCCCCAGAAGGTCATAGCCCATCGTGTATGTGTTATTCCGGGCATCAGTTTGTGAGGTAATCTCTCCAAAGCCATTATACTGGTAAGTAGTCGTGCCCGCATTAGGGTCGGTTAAACCGGTCTGACGTCCATAACTGTCATAAGTCATGCTCCACGATGCCCCGTTTGTGGTGATGCTTCCGGGTTTACCCACACTTTTGTAGGTATAAGTAATAGAGCCTCCATTATCTATAGCGGAAACCAAATTACCCTGGTCGTCTACGGTTCCTGATCCTGTTTGCTCTCCTTTTATCGTTTGGGTGGTTTTTCCTGAGTAAACATACATGACGATGTCTGTAGGACCCGCATCCACTCCGGGTCGCCCGAAATCGTCATATGTGAATTCCCTGGCATATGCCTGTGAACCCAAATAGTAGGGATAACTTTGCTGAACCATTAATCCGCGAGTATTATAAACACGACTGGTATAAACAGCCGTCCCGTTGAATCCTGGCTTTTCAGTGCGCAATAGCCGCCCGAAAATATCGTAATATTCTTTTACCCATGGCAACCCGGTACTGGAAGTAAGTACATAATAAACCGAGTTCTGCGGCCGTGAACCTGTAGCCCATTGGTAAGCGGTGGTTATGGTTTGCCCTGTGGGATAGACTGTATTGGTAAGTCTCCCGAAATTATCGTAAGTGTAACTGGTCACTTTCCCGTTTGGCGCCGTTTCGGTGAGTACATTACCCGTTGCATTGTCGAATGTCCGCTGGATTAGATGGTTCAACGGATTATAGATCTTGGTGGCAAACCTTCCCTTGGTATCGTATTCAAATCGTGTAACCCTACTGGAGGTTCCGTCCGACAGAGTTACCTGGCTCACGGTGCCATCACCATTGTACTGGTATGACGCCGTAAGAGGCCCGGTAGCTTCGGTTAATACCAATCCTGTTGCACTTTGGTAGGTGTAGGTAGTGGCCAGCGAAAAGCTCGATGCATCCTGGTAATGTTTTCGTATAACAGTCACGTTCTGTGGCCGGGCCGGAAGCCATGAACCCGCGCTGGAATAGTTCGAGTAGGTGACTGTATTGTATGATCCGTCGTTGTAAGTATCTGACATGGCAGTTGGGTTGCCGTAGTTGTCGACAGACAAGGAAGATGTTTTTGTAATACTGGTGCGATAATCTGTTTGCACTGATTGACTAACGTAGGGAAATATTCGCTGGTTCCCGTACGATATAAATGAGTTGGTATTGCTGGTATATGAAATGAGTGAAACCTGATCGGCTGTAGATTCAGACCTATACTGTAGGTAAACATTATAATAAGTGGAATTATATCCATAACTGTCTGAGGTTCTGACATTATTTACATCGTTAACAGCCGTTATATTCTGAAACCCCAAAAATCCTTTTCCCTGCCGGTGAATGCGGGCAGCCTGGTACGTATAATCGGTTTGGGATATGGAGCTGTTAATATTGTCGCTCCATGTCGAGGAAACAACGTACAATGGTCCCTGGAAATCCATCACAGGATAAGAAGCGCTTGAGCCTTTAGTGTATATTGTACTCAGATAATTGGTAAGTGGTCTGTAGTAAAACCCGGTACTCACCCCGAGGCCATTTCGAATAGAAGCCACAAAATCCTGGTTCCGGCCACGATAGATCGTATACATCTTCCCTATTGAACCATTGTTATAGTAATAGTCAATATTACCCTCACCATTGAAGTCGCCTAACGTATTGTAATCTGGGCTTACGGCAAGTGTGGTAGGGGGTGTGTACATTTGTAGGCTGAAATCCTGGCCATTACTAAAAGCTACATAAATACGCACAGGATTTGAAATGCTGGTTCCGCGCCCTACAGCTGCCAGATCGCTTTTGCCATCTCCGTTAATATCACGCGCGTAAAAGTTGTTGTAATATACATAAGGATTAAATCCATTAAAGATTGTATTCGTCGTTTGAACAAACCCGGTACCTGTCGAGGTACTGACCTTCCAGATATTGTTCACATCGAACGAGAAGATATCGGTCTTGCCGTCGCCGTTAAAATCACCGAACAGGTTTACGTGGTTAATCGTAGGATAGCTCAGCGAACAAATCAGCGTTAAATCACTACTTTCCAGTTCATAAAACCGGCTTCCGTTTGTATCGAGTACCATCAGGTCTGTTTTCCCGTTGCCGGTCATATCCAGTAACACTTCTTTGATTTCGCAATATGTGTCTCCGGACGCCCATGTAATAGTAGCAGTGGCAATGTTGCTATAGGAAGAATAAGAGGTTCCGCTGAAACTGAATTCATAAATCTTGCAATTGGACGAACCGCCTATAATTTTCACCAGCATATCTTCCTTGCCATTGCCGTTAAAATCACCCACCAGGATCTCAGCAGATGTGCTGAAATACGGAGAAGACAGATTAGTGGTCGTAAAACCAGTTCCGGTTGCCATCAATAATGAAGGCCTGTAGTAACCACTTTCACTGCGGACCACCAACAGGTCATCCTTCCCGTCACCATTCAGATCTCCCCTTCGAACTAATTGAAAGTTTGATGGCATACTACTAGATGAATAAAGCGTAAAACTGTTCGATGTGTTGGCGTAATATAAATACCATGTGGATGATTTAATAATAACCATATCCGTTTTTCCGTCGCCGTTAAAGTCGCCGTAAATGCGGCCCGTGACCTGAGAATCTGAAATCGAGGCTGTCTCGCTTAATCCAAAGTTGGCCGTCCCCCAGGTAATTACTGTAGAGTTCAACCGGGTATTATTTTTACCATATTCCACGATTTCTGTCAGTCTGGACGTAGTTGTATTGTAAAGGAATTCGTATCGACCCACCGTAGCACCTTCGCTTTCAACATATATATTTTTTAACAAGTGTCCCAAGGTTACCTTACTGCCGGCGATGTATGTTACTACCGGGACAGTGCGGGTTTGATATTCGAATTCTATCGTATTGAATGGTGAGAAACCGGTAGTACCCGTATAATTGATTGTAAGTGGGTAAAATTCACCGGTGCTATTGTTTTCATACCAGGTAATAGTGACGTAATTTCCGTTTTTATCCACAATTTTATTTAAGTTCCATACCAATGCCTGGCTGCGCCCTTGTGCTTCGATGCGCGAATCGGCAGTATTCCCGTAATACAAGGTCTTTCCATCTTTGGTTTCCACTTTAAAATAAGTGGGATCACCACCACCAACAAGGCCGCTGCCGAGGATTTTGGAAAAGGTTTCAATCTCGGTGCGATATTCCATATTAAGTGGGGAAATCTGGATAAGCCGTTGCCCGTCCAGTGTGAATCGGTCACTATTATTGAATTGTATGTTGTTAATAAACCCTTCGTGATACCAGTCACAAGCTGCCCTTGTGATGGCCGACAGTCCTGTAATTCCCCATCCTAAGCCCAGGATACCCTCGCCTGCCTGACTATTGTAACTTACTGTTAAATTGGGTTCCATGCCGGCAACACCGGGGCACACCTTTATGGGAATTGTATAAGTAGCTGCTCCCGTAGGACTCACTCCCTGAGCACCTGCGGTAGTCCCTACAGGATAAGACGTATTTATTGGCAGACCTGCACTTGTAGTGGGTTCGGTAAAAGTATATGACCCTCCACCTGAAAGTACGATACGCGCCTGGAAATTGCTCCCTGATTGCTGGGTATATTTAAACCCCGGTGAAAGCGTAATTTTCTGGGTAGCTTCATATCTTCTGTTTCCACTTATCGTTTCGTTTAAATTAATTGTTTCCGACTGAGCTTGAAGTGCCTCTGATAAAAAACACAAGCATATGGTTAGTATGTATGAGGGCATGAACCATATATGGAGATTAGTATGTAATTTCATGATATTTGAATGTTAAAAAATTATTCCTTGACTATCCGCCAGCCACCAGATTGATTGTCAGTAGCAATTTTCAGGAGATAAACGCCATCAGGATACCCAGATAAGTCAATGTTGACGGAGTTATTAGATAAGGAAAAGTTCATAAGCAAAATTCCTGATACGGAATATATGCTTGCTATGGCCCTGGTTCTCATGATTTGATGAGGTGGGTCATCTTGTAATTGGTGTATTTCAATAAGCAAGGATTCTTTAGTAGGGTTAGGGTAAATGAGTACTTTCATGTTGCCTATCAAATCTTCAAACTGCATTTCCCGCAATGTATCGGATGCACTGATGGCTTGTCGGCCACCCGATATCACAATAGTGCGCAGGATGCGATTACCGGAGGCGTCATAGGAATAGTGAATGCTTTGCCCTGCAACAGAGGTGCTCCAGGCAATTGCAATGGCCCAAACCACAACATAGATTATTGGATATCTTTTCATGGCTTTGATTATTTGGGTACTTCATAATGTGAGCTTGTGTTATAAGCAGATCAGTTCTGACCAGCGGCTTGTAGTTGGGCAACAATCTCTTTCAGTTGCTGAAGTTCATCGTTAAGTGCCTGAACGGCTTCTTCCTGTGTTTTAAGCTGGTTTTCCTGCGTGTCCAGCATTTCCTGCTGGGATTTACACACCTCCACCAATACCGGAATGATAGCCGAATAATTGATAAATTTATTTCCAAATCCGTCAGTATCCACCGCTTCAGGGATCACTTGTTCAACGTCCTGGGCTAGGAGTCCTACATATTTCTTTTCGGATGCTATGGCTATTGCCTTGTCTTCAGTTGATTTTTCTTCATTCTCAGGATTGACATAAAAATATGCTACCCCCTTCATCCCTTTCAGTTTACTTATCGCATCCGTTATCTGGGAAATATCCCTTTTTTGATTCATATCACTTACGGTGTATAAATTGCCGTTGCTATCGAAATAAGCCCTTTCGTAAGTGGAACCACCCATAAGATCTTCATCATACAGCCGCAATAGCCTTTGCTGATCTCCAGGGCTCCAGATTACGGCGTAATCGCCATCCGCATAAAAACCGGCGCTTTCTGAGGTGCCATTTTCAATAATAATCCCTTCAAGTGAATTACCCGGGTCAATATCAATGCCGGCGGCTTGCCCATACTTGCCTGTATTACTGATATAAACGGCTACATTCTTATTCCCCATTTTGATTGTTTGATTATCTGGGATTTCTACTTGAGCATAAAGATTGGCACATACTATGCCCAAAACTGTAGCGATCAAGAGTTGAATGGTCTTCATAATTTTGGTATTTAGTAATGAAAATTTCAATAAAAATCTAATGACACAATGGATTTAAGTGATTCTCCATTCGTAAAAATGTTTCACTATAATTTTATGGATTCAGTTAAATTTTTAAATAGTTATTCCATTTAATTGTTTTAAAATAATCAAAACGTGATTTTCCCATGAGTCATCTGAATGACTTTTAAATCTTCCTTGAAATTTACCTGATCCCCCTAGAGATATATGATATAAAGGCTATGGTTAAACCTGCCAAATAGTACTATATAGCTTTATGACAGCTATTTTGCCATTGTACATTTGAATTTGAAAGGCGCTTTTTGATAAATACTACCGAACCCCACAAAAAATAAACCTGGGATTTAGCAAAAAGTTTACTTATCTATTCTTTGATAAAATTAAATAAAAATAATTTGATATTAAAAATATTTTTTTAAATTTTTTACAATCATTCTAAAATCCATTTATTCGATAGTAATCAGTCAATTTTACTGTTGGTGCAGGCCCCATATTCAGCTATGGTGTTGGTGGAAAAGCAAAATTCAACTGCTCAGCATCATCTTTGTAAAGAGCCCTGGGCCTTGTTGTCAGGATGCGAAAGTGTATATTTTCGTGGCACCGCTTTTGCTCCCGTGGTTTACCCATGGCCTTGTTTCATCCTTCCACAAGTCCATAAGGAAACCACTCCGCGCCCTAAACCGATGAAGAAAACACCTGGCTCTAATCGTCATCTTTGGTTTTCTTCATCCGTTTCGGTTGGCCAGGCTAAAAATGATTTAATACAGACAACGAAAACATAAGACCTGCGGGAAAAATAATGTGGATATCACTTTCTATTCTAATCGGTGAAAATTATCATAGCAGAAGTTTTCGAACATAATTTTTAGAAAAGAATTCAAAACGGATGAGAATACACACAGTCAAAATCTGAAATGAAATCGTAAAGATGATCTTCAACATTTTTGGCAAAAGCCTACTGGAAGGAAACCCCGCGATAGGGGGAAGCAAGATGTATTTTTGTATACAAAAACGCTTGCCGATCACTCCGGAGTCGTGCCTGGAAGGCCATTGAAATGACGAGTGTGGCCGCGGAACTTGCCCCACTTTTCAGGGAGAGATTTTTTAAGTTGACTGAAGATTTTATCAGGTTCCAAAAAAACAAAAGCGGAAATCAAAAATAGGAAGGGCTATCACGGGAAAGACAAGGCCGGGGCCTTCGGTTTTTGAAAAAATATCCTTGCTGCTTTTCCCTCCTTCATATTTTTCCAAAAAGCCTTGCTTTCCCGTCTATCCCTTTCCTTCCGACTGCTTTCTCTTTTCTTTTTTTTCTTCTCTCTTTTGAAAATATTGTGGGGAATAAGCGGAAATAATCAGCATGGACCAGACTGTTCCGGATAAAGCCGGAACCCCGGTATTTTGATCGCCCTATCTTTATTCCTTCAACAACAACAAATGCAGTCAGCAGCTATGGGCAGGAAGGTGATCTTAAACAAAGACAAACGGTTAACCCATCATATCCAGGCCAGGGTCGATCAGGCAACGTATGAACGGCTGAGCAGTGTGCTTGACAACAGCAATTGCCGGTCATTGGGAGAACTGGCAAGAAAGATCCTTTCCCGAAAAAAATTTACCTGCTATTACAGGGACACTACCCTGGATATACCAATTGAGGAATTGATCGCTATCAGGAAGGAACTCAATGCCATCGGGGTCAACATTAACCAGATCACCCGGTATTTCCATAGTGCCGATACCGCCGGTAAAAAAATGTTCCAGGCCTTAAAGGTGGCAGAGGATTACAAAAAGGTAGCGGTAAAAGTAGATCAGTTGCTGACCATTGTATTTGAACTCAGTAAGAAATGGTTGCAAGGATCATCAGCGGGAAAGACCTCCGGGGAGCCCTCAGCTATAATGAACATAAAGTAAAAGAACACAGGGCAACCTGTATCCTGGCCAGTGCCTTTCATGGAAGGCCCGAAGACATGAATTTCTATGACAAGTACAGCAGATTGAAATGCTTTACCGATAAGAACACCAGGGTAAAGACCAATGCCATCCACATCTCCTTAAACTTCGATGCAGGGGAAAAGCTCGGCGAAGACCAGCTCAAAGAGATCTCAGCCCTGTACATGAACAAAATAGGATTCGGAAACCAGCCTTACCTGGTTTATGAACACAAGGATGCCGCCCATCCGCACATTCATATCATTACTACCAATATACAATTTGATGGGAAGCGGATAGACATCCACAACATCGGCAGGAACCAGTCGGAAGTGGCAAGGAAGGAAATAGAAGCGCAGTTCAACCTGGTAAAAGCAGAAAGCAAGAAAAATAAGAACCAACACAAACAGGAATTCTTAAGGCCCGTCGATCTGCAAAAAACAACCTATGGAAAATCGGAAACCAAAAGGAGTATTTCCAATATTGTGAGCACCATAATAAGAACTTATAGATACACCTCCATCCCGGAATTGAATGCGGTACTGAATCAATACCATGTACAGGCAGACCGGGGGAAAGAAGGATCAATGATGCACCAAAATAAAGGACTGCAGTACAGCCTCATCGATGAAATAGGGAACAAGGTCGGCGTCCCCATCAAAGCCAGTTCCATTGATGGCAAACCAACCCTGGCATTCCTCGAAAAACAGTTTCAACTCAACATTGCCTTGCGCAAACCTCACAGGGAATCACTCCGGCGGGCGATAGACAACACCTTCAGGTCAGATCCTAAGGACGGAGTTCAATGGCAAAAACGGCTGAGGTCACGGAACATTCAGCTGGTGATCAGGTCCAACCCGGAAGGCAGGGTCTACGGGGTCACCTATATCGACCACAAAACCAGCTGTGTGTTCAACGGCAGTGACCTGGGAAAACAATACACGGCCAAAGGCATCCTGGACAGGCTTTCTCAGATCGAACAGTCTCAGCCTTTCAGGCCGGGATATTCGGAAGTAAAAAGACCAGAGACAAAAGCAATGGAATTTTCTAAAGAACGAACAGATTTACAGCTTGAAAAGCTTTTATGGGACCTTATCAAACCGGAACAACAGGAATATGTTTCTCCTGAAGCGGCGATGAGGTTGAAGAAGAAAAGGAGAAGAATAAAGAAAGGCAGGTCCATTTAAATGAGCTATGGAATTATGACGGCTTTACGTCTTATTAGCATTCAATAGAAATGAGGAACATGACCATGTTATGTTGATCGGAGGAGGGAAAATTATTGGGTTAGTGAGATGGAAATTTCACGCTCTTAAAATCGCAAGGTGAAGCGGAAGCAGGCCCTGGTGGAGACCAACCTGCCAGGAATAGCCTTGCCGACCGAAATGGCGAGGGGCTTAATATGCCTCTCGCTTATTATCATTTTGGGAGTGATATGCCTGAAGAAAACTCAAAACATAAATCAGGTCCGTCGGATCAAGTTGGAGCTATTAAGATTATTAAATTTAAATATCCCCCTACTCCGGTTCGTTTACCGGTACATTGATGATTGGCTATTATCCAAATTCTTCCGAACAATATGAAGAATATTGCAAATATTCCGAGTGCCTTTATATTATTCTTAAAATAAAGAATTAATCCTACGATTATGAGTATCGGACCCCTGAAGTGCATATTCTGATTCATACTGACCCGCTATAATTATGATATTGACCCGCCTGGTTTGAGGTTTTTCAGGGTGGGTCAGGAAGATCATAATTTTCATAGTGACCCACCCCTGATCAAGGGGTCACAATCGTCATAATTATCATGCTGACCCCTGTGATGGAAGCAGGTCACGATCATCATATTGTGCAATATGACTATTGGGTGAGTCGTAGCTAAAGCAATTATGTATGACAATATTACTACAATGCTGCTTTTTGTTTAATTAAAGATAAAGGTAATTCAAACTGACGGCCATTCAATGAAAATGTGGCTATTTCCAAGTGTATAATGGACGCTATACGGACCCATTTGGTCCGGCTATAATGAATGTGATTTTTTGGTTGTTTGTTATCCTGGGATAATGTGTGCCCACTGGCCTTTTCCGGCGGGGGCTAATTTTTTGATTAAACTATGGTTGTCACTTTCAAGATCAAATTCCACAAGATCTTCCGAGCCATCTGCATTTGCCTTGATAAATTGATTGGATTCTTTGCTTCTCTCGTCCCTGTAGTACATGGGAATGCCCATGCTAACAGCCTCCGAATATGTTTTTCTGTACTTTCTCTCATCCTGGTTTCTGTCTCCATGTTGGTGAGATCGCTGGGCAAAATTGTTATGTTTTTTAGAGGTTTAATTTTCATAATTAATTTCTATGGATTTGAGCACTGTTTGATTTGCAAAAATAAGTCATTGAAGGTAAATGCTGGTGATACACAGACCTTTTCAAATAAGAAAGTCATTATCAATTTGTGTTCCCATATGTTTTTTTCTTTCCTTTTTCCAGCCATTCATTTAGTTCATCTTTCTTGAAGTAAATTTTCTTTCCACGCTTATACAAAGGAATTTCTCTGCGACAGGTTAAGGCATAAAGAGTTGGCTTTGCTATTTGAAGGTATTCCGCCGCTTCCGAAACATTCATCCATTTACTTTCATAAGGTACTTTCTGTTCCTGTTTATTTTCCAACGCCTGAATCAGAAGTCCTTCAATTCTGCTAAGTTGATTTTTGAGGTCGTTAAAGGGATTTTCCATTTTCTCTGAATTTAAATTTTATGAAAATTTAAACCGAACTCAGAAAATGGTTTCCGGATTATTCCGCTTTTTCCCCAAAGAAAATATCTTAAGATTTCTTTTCCTGAATTTGGGTGAGAATTTCTTGTACTATTTCGTGTATCGAACTATGTATCAAACAAAAAAGCACCTACAAATTATACTTCGTAAGTGCTTGATTTTCAGCTCCCCAGGCTGGGCTCGAACCAGCGACCCTCTGATTAACAGTCAGATGCTCTAACCAACTGAGCTACTGAGGAATTAACCTTTATTTGAAAGGGACTGCAATATTAGCGGGTTGATTTCAATTATGCAATAACTGTGTTCCTAATTTTTCATATCGAGTAAATCGCCGAATTTTCACCAATTATGTGTCATTTTGTCTTCTTATGAAATACTTTTATATAATTATATGTCAATATGTCATAATATTGCGTTCTAAATTATCACATCTTGGGCTTGGTATGATTTTTAGAGAATGGTGATCAGAAATAATTAACCACAAAAAATATCAAAGCCATGACATTAGTAAAATTTTCACCCCGATTTGAATCCTATGTTCCGGATTATTTCAATCATGTATTGGATGAATTGTTGGAACATAAAGGTAATCACCCAGAGAAAAAATATTCCTTCATCCCAAAGGCTGACATCGCCGAAAGTGAAACTGATTACAAGGTATATCTTGAATTAGCCGGTGTTGATAAAAATGATATACACATCAGCCTTGATGAAAACAAACTTACGGTTACTGGAACAAAAGCCCCGGTATATGATGAAAAGTTGAAGCTTCATAGTCATGAAACGATAGACGGTGAGTTTGAAAGATCATTTTTTCTAAGTAAGGATGTAAAAAGTGATAAAATCACCGCCACTTTCAATCAAGGAGTCCTGGAGATCAGCATACCTAAGGAAAAAGAAACGCCAGTAAAAAGAGTAATAAGTGTAAAATAGCACTAAATTGATGCCAGTGAAGGGCGGGTAAAAACCCGCCTTTTTTTGTTAAAAAATGTTAAATGGGTATCAAATAGCTTAAATTGTCGTAATATCAGTGACAGTTAAAATTGAACT
Organism: uncultured Cytophagales bacterium; assembly: GCA_963711495.1. Lineage (GTDB taxonomy): Bacteria > Bacteroidota > Bacteroidia > Cytophagales > Cyclobacteriaceae > CAVQEK01. The sequence goes on along the minus strand of CAVQEK010000013.1, from coordinate 574,639 downwards.
TAAAAATAAATTTAGAATTGAATAAAATATTGTGATTATGAGTAAAAGACAATTTTTAATCGGCCTTATCTTCGCCTCACTCTTTGGCGGGCTTGTGGCGTTAGGTGGTTACAAACTGATGGAAAAAGAACCGCCAAATTATGAATCTGTTGAACACAGTCAGAATGTACATTTCTCAAATTATCTTTCTGACTCTTCTTTCACGGTACCAGATGGATTGAATTTCGAATATGCAGCAGCCGTGGCAACTCCTGCGGTGGTACACATAAAATCAACGATTAATAATCCGCAAAATAGTTCTGCATATAATAGCCCATTTGAAGATATGTTCAAAGATTTCTTTGGAGATCCCAGAAACTTCAAACCAATGCCGGAAAAATCTGCTGGTTCCGGGGTTATTATTTCTCCCGATGGTTATATCGTAACCAACAATCACGTGATCGATCAAGCTGACGATATTGAAGTATCGCTTTATGACAACAGAAATTATAAAGCAAAACTGGTAGGTACTGATCCTTCAACAGACCTGGCTGTATTGAAAATAGATGCAAGCAATCTTCCCTATATGAAATATGGAAACTCCGATGATGCCAAGGTTGGTCAGTGGGTGTTGGCTGTGGGTAATCCTTTCGACCTCACCTCCACTGTCACTGCTGGTATTATTAGTGCAAAAGCCAGAAATATTGCTATTTTGAAAGACAAATATGGTATTGAGTCATTCTTACAGACAGATGCAGCGGTAAATCCAGGCAATAGTGGTGGTGCGTTGGTAGACCTCAAGGGTCAACTAATCGGTATAACAGCCGCCATTGCCACGCCAACGGGAACATATGCCGGATATGCTTTTGCCGTTCCGGAATCTTTGGTAAAAAAAGTCGCACATGACCTTATTGAATTTGGGGCTGTACAACGGGCAGTTTTAGGAATTTCCATCGTAGATGTAAATGACCCAAGACTTAAAGATGATCATGTGAAAGAACACCAGGGTGTTTATGTAATGGACGTAAATCCGAAAAGTGCTGCCGAGGCCGCCGGATTGAAAAAAGGTGACGTGATCATTGCTATCAATGATAACAACGTCATCAATACTTCCGAACTACAGGAGCAGGTCGCACGTCATCGTCCTGGCGACGAAATCACGGTGACTTACATTCGGGATGGTAAAACGAAGACCGTTAATGCATCCCTGAAAAACCTGGATAATGAGGTGAAAATCGTACGGAATACCGGTGAAGTTGAAATTGAAGGTGGTACTTTCAGAAATCTTACCGATAAAGAAAAAGAAGATTTAAAACTGGACGGTGGTGTAAAGATTACTGCATTGAAAGATGGAAAATGGAAAAACGCTGGTGTACGTGACGGATTCATCATCACAGCCATTAACAAACGGCCGGTAAGTGATGTCAACGATCTCCGCTCAGCATTGAGAGGACAAGAAGGAGAAGGTATCCTGATCGGAGGAGTTTATCCTAATGGAGAAGAAGCCTATTACGGTATAGGTTGGTAAATCTTAGTATAGATAAAAACAAAAAAAGAGGCTGTTTTAACGCAGCCTCTTTTTTTGTGGGTTTTGTCTGGGAAAAATTACCTTTCAAGTCATTTTTAATGCTTTAATTTGTTATTCGTTCAAATTGGTTGAAAAGGCCCGGAGTGATCGGAGGAAAATAATATGAAAATCATAAGATCGAAAAAGAAAAATCTGGATCTTTATAAAAGACGATCTGCCGTCAATATCATCATTTTGGCTATTGCTTTCACCATTGCGCTTGCTTCGGTTTATTTCACCCGTATCATTGTCGAAGAACTTAAAGAACGCGAACAACGGTTTATTGAACTTTACGCTCATACCCTGGAGTTTACAGCCAATGATGGATCTTCCGCCAGTGAATTTTCATTTATCGTTCAGCAAATCATGACCCCAAACCATTCAATACCCATCATATTAACAGATGGAGCCAATCATTTTCTGGATTCTAAAAATATACCGGAATTACAGGATCCCAATTTATCAGAGAAAGAAAAGCAACAAATCGTTAGCACTGAACTGGAAGAAATGAAAAAAGAACATGAACCCATTCAGATTACCTATCGCGATGAAAACGGGGAAATATACGACTGGCAATATGTCTACTACAGAAATTCACTGTTGCTGGATCGTCTTGAGTATTATCCGGTTGTTCAGTTGTCAGTTATTGCTTTGTTTGGGATAATCGCTTATATCGTTTTCAGCTTTTCCAAAGCTGCAGAACAAAACAGGGTGTGGGTAGGTCTGGCCAAAGAAACGGCCCATCAGTTGGGCACACCTATTTCTTCTCTCATGGCCTGGGTGGAATACTTCAAAGAGGATGAATCCACCAAAAACAACGAAATCGTTACGGAATTACAAAAAGACATCCAACGTTTGGAAATGATTACGGCGAGGTTTTCGAGCATTGGATCTGCACCGATACTCAACTATGAAAATATACCTGCCACTATTGAAAATACCATCAATTATTTGAAAAAAAGAATTTCGAAAAAGGTAGATATTCATATCAGCGCTGTTCCTTCCGACATTCGGGCAAGGATTAATAAGCCACTATTCGACTGGGTCATCGAAAATCTTTGCAAGAACGCTGTTGACTCTATGGGCGGCATTGGAAAAATTGATATTTCCATCAAAAAAGGAATGGATGATAAAGTGATTATTGACATCAGTGATACCGGCAAGGGGATCCCTAAATCAAAAATTAAGAATGTATTTTCTCCGGGTTATACCACTAAAGCAAGAGGCTGGGGCCTTGGCCTCACATTGGTCAAGCGCATTGTCGAAAATTATCACGAAGGCAAAATATTTGTCAGAAATACGGAAATTGACCAGGGTACCACATTTCGTATTTTATTAAAGTCCTGATGGCTTGAATTTATTAAGATATTTTATTTAGAAGTTGGTAAATAATTCATTTAAGCCTTAGCTTTGTGCTGCAATTTTTACAACTCAAATTTTATAATCAAAAAAATGGCAAATATTGGTAAGGTTTCACAGGTTATTGGCCCCGTTGTAGACGTTAGTTTTGAAGAAACCGGCGAAATCCCAAGTATCCACGATGCTTTAGAAGTAACTCGTCCTGATGGTGCAGTGATTGTATTGGAATGTCAACAACATCTTGGTGAAGACCGTGTAAGGACTGTGGCTATGGACGGTACAGAAGGACTTATGCGGGGTTTGGAAGTAAAAGCGACGGGATCTCCTATTCAAATGCCTATTGGAGAAGCGATTAAAGGTAGATTGTTCAATGTTATTGGACAAACCATTGATGGAATTGAAAAACCAAAGACCACCGGAAGTCTTCCGATACATCGGGAATCACCAACCTATGAAGATTTAACCACATCAACCGAAGTATTATATACTGGCATCAAAGTTATCGATTTACTTGAACCTTATTCTAAAGGAGGAAAAATTGGTCTGTTTGGAGGAGCCGGCGTTGGTAAAACCGTTTTGATACAAGAATTGATCAATAATATTGCCAAGGCGTATTCCGGCTTGTCCGTTTTCGCCGGAGTAGGAGAAAGGACCCGTGAAGGGAATGACCTGTTACGGGAAATGATCGAAGCCGGTATTGTTGATTATGGAGAGGAATTCCATAAAGAATTGAAAAACAATGGCGGCTGGCCCTTAGACGTAATTGACAGAAATAGTCTCAAAAATTCTAAAGCTACCTTTGTTTTTGGTCAGATGAACGAACCTCCCGGCGCAAGGGCTAGAGTGGCATTATCCGGACTCACCATTGCAGAATATTTTCGCGATGGCGATGGGCAAGGTAAAGGGCGCGATATTCTGTTATTTATCGATAATATTTTTCGGTTTACCCAGGCTGGTTCTGAAGTATCGGCCTTGTTGGGACGTATGCCGTCGGCAGTAGGTTACCAGCCAACACTGGCTACTGAAATGGGTGAAATGCAGGAAAGAATCACGTCCACCAAACACGGTTCTATCACTTCTGTTCAGGCAGTGTATGTGCCAGCAGACGACCTTACTGATCCGGCACCCGCCACCACCTTTTCCCACCTCGATGCTACTACCGTTCTTTCAAGAAAAATTTCGGAGCTGGGTATTTATCCGGCGGTTGACCCACTTGACTCTACCTCCAGAATTCTGAATCCTGAGGTTATTGGTGATGAACACTACAACACAGCACAGCGGGTAAAAGAAATATTGCAACGTTATTCAGAACTCCAGGATATCATTGCGATTCTTGGGATGGAAGAACTTTCTGATGAAGATAAGCTGGTCGTTCATCGTGCCAGAAGAGTTCAGAGATTTCTGTCCCAACCATTCCATGTTGCCGAACAATTCACCGGTTTGAAAGGTGTTTTGGTGGATATTAAGGATACTATAAAAGGATTTAATATGATTATGGAAGGTGAATATGATCATCTTCCCGAATCAGCATTCAATCTGGTGGGTACAATAGAAGAGGCTGTTGAAAAAGGAGAAAAATTGATTGCAGAATCTAAAAACTAGATCGAGAATATGCACCTTGAGATTATAACTCCCGAAAAAGAAATATTTAGTGGTGAAGTCGAATCGGCAACATTCCCGGGAAGCAATGGTTCGTTCCAGGTTTTGCAAAACCACGCAGCCATGATCAGTTCTCTGTCCAATGGCACGGTGAAGTATAAAATGCAAAACATCGAACAGACCATTATGGTAAATGGTGGTGTGGTGGAAGTGTTGAATAATAATGTGATCCTGCTGGCAGAGCAAGTAGTAAAACGTGAAAGCGGTTTATAACTTAATCATTAAACCATAAAATGCAAAGACCACCGTGATGTGGTTTTTTTTATTTTTATGCAAGCACTTCATGTAGTATCTCTATCGATTTCAATGCGGTGATGTTATCGAAATGATAGCGATAAAAATCAATAATGGCCTTCAGCATGGCATGTCTTTTACTTCTGTTAATGGGCAAATAATAGCTGAAGTCTTTCTCCAAAAGCTTTTGTAATTGTTGAACTACCTCTTCTTCCTGTAACAAATTATTCCCGGTTTCCTTTAATAATTCTTCAGCGGAAATCGGTTTAATACCCAGATATTTACTGAATTGCAGTAAGAATTGAAGGTGGAAATTCTCAAAATGAGACGTCATTTCATCGAACATCCGCACTGAGTCAAAAAGAAAGCTGAATAGAGGAATGTTTTCATTTTCTTCTTTGAGTGTTTTCCCCAGAAATTCAGTGATGAAAATAGCCATGGTAGTTTTGCGGATATCAAAAGGAATCGAATGAAAATTGTACAGACATTTTATTTCACTGATCCGGTTGATTTCTTTTTTTCTGTTGTGATAAACTACCAATTCCAAAGGGGTTAATGGTTGGAAAAGTGCAATCTTAGTTTTGGCATTTTTGGACCTCACGCTGTTCACAATATAAGATTGAACCCCAAATGTTTCCGTGAATATCCTGGTAATGATGGATGTTTCTCGGTATTTGATATGACCCAACGCCAATCCTCTGGTCTTGTAGAGCATATTAGTGAATTATAGCTATTTTTCCCACGATGGCTTCACTTCCGTCCGCATTGGCAATAAAGACTAAATAAATGCCTGAATCTGCTTTCCGGCCATTATAATCGGCGCCATTCCAGGTAGCTGTACCTCCATAAGAACGTGTTTCATATACCAATTTACCAGAAACATCCGTGATTTTTACAGTAGCATTGTTGATTAATCCACTAATGCTAATGATGCCATTAAAGCCGGGCCTTACCGGATTGGGAAATATTTTAGCTTGTTGCAACTTGGGAGCGGCGGTCGTAGAGGTTCCCCTGAATGACACAATGCCCCGATCGGTTCCTATAAATACTTCACCGGAATTACCAGCCACCGCTATTGCCAAAATGTTGTTGGAAGGCAATGGACTGTTGTCTATAGAAAAATGCTCAAACAATTTATTGCCCTCTTCACCAAATAACCAGAGGCCGTTTTTGGTCCCGATCCATTTCCTGTTGCCTGGATCTACGGTAAGGCAGGTGATCTCTTCTTTTGCTAATAATATGTTATTGTCAAATACAGGATAGGAGGCATCGTATTCGTAAAACACAGGATTGTCCGGGCTGCCCGTGAAATCAAGGGCCCGCCCGGGATTGGTAAAATAGACAAGCCCTCTTTTGGTTCCTACCCAAATATTGCCATTCAGATCCAGATTCATCGCTGTAACAGTTTTGTCCGGCAAGCTGCCGTTTCCACTGGTGGTATTCAACTGACGGGAAATACTTCCTGTGGCATTGGTAATCAACAAACCGCCGGAAATATCCGGTTTCAAATTCATCCAAACATCCCCATTCTTAGCGAGAACGATAGCCAGGGGAAATCGCTTGGAATAGGTGTCAAAACTAAAAGTTTCCCAAGTATTAGTCCCATTCCACTTTTGTAGCGGTACTGAAGTATTGTGGTTGGTCAGCCAGAGATTTCCGTCCGAATCTGTGGTTATGCCACCAACCAGCACGGCATTGGCCGGATTGATGGTTTGGCTGAGGGTGCTTCCGGGAGTTTTATCGTTGACAATTTCAAAAATTGTTTGACCGTCCCATTTCAGGATGCCATCGCCAAAAGAAGCAAAATAATAATGACCTTCCTGATCAGCCGCAACATCCACCATATCATGAACCAGTGGTGTCTGAATGGTGTTGATCAAACCTGAGGCATTATAATTTCCCCAACTACCATTTTGAAATACACTAAAACCGCTAGTGTCTCCCCTGGGCAAATAGCCCTGATCATAACCACCCGATAAAACCAGTATTTTTTCTTCAATCCACTTCATGGTAAAAACTTTATCGGTGAAAGGCCCGTTGGGAGTATACGACCGAAAATTGCCTTCAAAATTGCTGATTAAACCAAGGCCACTATCCGCCAACCACAAATTGCCCTGTCCATCGAAACTTCCGGTCATTGGCGCATTAATTGCTCCGTTAACAATTTCATCAGAACCATCTTCTCTGATCACCACAAAATTTTTGGCGCAAATGATGAGTCGTCCAGAATTGAAGTTAATGTCGTTGATGGTTGTTTCGGGTGTAATATTGTCTGTGGTCCATTTGCCTTGAACATAAGTGTAAATACGACTGTCAGCGGTGAGAGCCCAAAGTTGGTCGCTGTCTGATGTGATTTTAGTAAAAGTAGTTCTCGGTATGTTTTCTTCTTTTTCAAAAAGGTACCAGTTATGGTAATCCAACAAATTATAGGAATCATTCAGTGAGGCAGCCATCACCCCGAGATTGGTAGCAAGAAACAGCGAATCATGGTACACTGTACTGGCGTAAGCATTAATTGCGCTGGCTCCAGGCCCAATTTCCAGATAACTTTCCTTGATTTCAAAATTTTCAAGATTGACAACTACTACCCCGAGGTCCATGGCAATGTAGGCCCGGTGATTGTAAAAACTAAAATGATGGATATATTTTGAACCAGAAATTTCAGCATCATAAATAGCTGGCTGGTTGATGATTTGGCCATTTTGCACAAAGTCAATATTACCATCTTTATAACCAATAGCCAAAATAGGATCCTCTACATCATACCCAAGGGCCCCAATACCGACATCACTGAAGCCATCAATTTTGGAAAGTATAGTAGTGCTGTTGTCAGCCTTGTCATAATAGAACAGGCCATTTTCAGAAGCACAATACACCTTTCCTTCTGTCATCACAAGATGTCGGGCATGATCATAGCTAAAGTGGGTGCGCCAGGTGCCTACCGGAATGTTTTCCTGGGCAAAACTTATAGGCTCTGACAAACTGATGAACAACCCCAGTAAAATAAAGCCTTTTATCCAGTAATTAAGCATTATTGATTTTAAGGTCTTCATAAAAACATTTTCGACAACGCGCTTCGTATTTATCTTTTTCGCCAAGCAGTACTTTTTCTTTGGAGGTATCCATACGGAAAGAATAACTGGCCAATGCCCCGCATTTCATACAAATAGCATGCGTTTTTGTCACAAATTCTGATACTGCCATCAGGTCTTGCATAGGCGCAAATGGATTGCCCAGATAATCCATATCCAATCCCGCTATAATGACCCGCTTTCCATGATTTGCCAACTTGACGGCAACTTCCAACAAATGTTGATCAAAAAACTGACCTTCATCAATGCCCACCACATCACATTCAGCCGACAACAACATAATATCATTGGCAAATTGTACTGGGGTTGACCGTATTTTGTTTTCATTGTGAGAAACTACAAAGCTTTCATGAAATCGCCTGTCGATAGCCGGTTTGAAGATCTCTACTTTTTGTCGCGCAATGATGGCACGGTTGAGCCTGCGGATCAGTTCTTCAGTTTTACCCGAAAACATTGACCCACAGATCACTTCAATCCAACCAGAGGTATGCTGACTTTTCAACTGTAAATTGCCGATATCTGGCTCTATGAACATTTTCGTTGTATTATCTCATCACAATAATAAAGTTTAATTGGAGTTAATCGAAACGAGTGTGAACTTCTTTTTCCCAACATTTATGATGAAGGATCTATAAGAAGTCAAGCGGTGGTCGCTAATGTCCGGCAATGGTTCCAACAGATTGTTGATACTTTCGAAGAATTCAGAAGAAATAAATAAATTTGTCATTATTTTTGGAATTTGGAATGATCAGAAATAAATATGGTTTCAAATTTTTTTCTTTAAGGGACATCGCATTATTTGGTCTAAGATTTTGATGAAAAAAGGGAATGAATATGGAAGGAAATATTAATCACGGTGCCATTAAAAATTATAGCAGTGTATTTACCGATCAGGTAATCAATCAGTATCTATCAGATAAAACGGCAATAAGCGGAGATGAAATTCTTCACTTATGCCCTGTAAATCAGGTTAATCTTTTCATTATTCAAATACTTTTTTCAAGGTGGAAGCAAGAAACGCAAAGACTTAAAAGTCCCTATTTCAATTTTAATGCTGAGCCTGCAAAGCAGGCTCTAAGTAAATTTATGAACGAATTGTCGAGACATATTCTTGTTAAAAAAGATGATCTGAAACCCATCATTGCTGAAGCTGCCGAGAAAAGCATCCTGCTGATTTTTTCACCATATGAATATTATCTGCAGGAAATAGGCAAAAACAAAACCGGAAAACTTCTGGTCAATGATCTTCGGGAGATTAAAAAATATATTAAAGTCAACCGGCATTTACTGGAAGCTTTGATCAGCAAATTTGAGGCCGATGGCATAGAGGCTGTTTTCGTGGATGATGCTCTTCAACTCTTTAACGAAGTATGCGAAAATACCAGCGAATCGCCTGAAGATTTTGAGCCTTTTGTTCAACTTTTTTCTAAAATATCACCGCTTCAATTGGGAATGATCTACGCAGGCGATGAAAATTTTGCATCCGTTTCGTCAGAAAATCCATCCGGATCAGAGAAAAACAACATTAATGAACGCTTCAAAACGGAGTCTAAAACACTGTTGGAAACACTGAGCAAAGAGCAACAAGAAACCATTGCCGATATTCATCGCAAACAACCCGTTGCAGGTATCCGGACAATTATCACAATCAACCAGCGGTTTATGTTCATCAATGAACTTTTTAGTAGCAATAAAGACGAATTCGAAATGGTAGTGAATTACCTAGACAATTGTACTTCACGGGGTGAAGCCATGGAATTCATTCAAACCAATTACGTACAAAAGAAAAACTGGGACCTTGAAAAGGAAGAAGTAATGGAATTTTTTGATGTCATTGAAAAAAAATTCCCCGGCTGACAAACATCCGTTCAATACCGGAAGAGCACCTGCATCCGGTGAGCATCGATTTTGAGCAGGATAAACAATAATACCGTAAAGGCCCAGAGCGAACTACCTCCGTAAGAAAAGAAAGGCAACGGTATTCCGATCACCGGAAACAAGCCTATCGTCATTCCGATGTTCACCATAAAATGAAAAAATATGATAGCCGCCACCGAGTAACCATAAATTCTAGCAAATCGTTCTTTTTGCCGTTCTGCAATGCGAACAATTCTGAAGAGCAGAAAAACGAATAAGGTGATAATCACCAGTGAACCCACCCATCCCTGTTCTTCACCAAGCGTACAGAAAATAAAGTCCGTACTTTGTTCCGGCACAAAATCAAATTTGGTTTGCGTACCTTCCAAAAATCCTTTACCAAAAAACCCGCCGGAACCAATGGCAATTTTAGACTGGGTTACATTCCATCCATAACCCAAAGGATCCGCATCAGGATTGATCAACGCTTTGATCCTGTTTTGCTGGTGGGGTTTTAGCACATCTGTAATAAAATAATCTACACTTTTCACCACACCAGTGATGATCACCATAGCTGCAACAATGGTTATAATGCGCTTGGTCGTTTTTTTACTAAACGTAATAATCAACAATCCCAGCACCACAATTCCGATAATCAGATATAGCTGATTGACCAATAATGTTAAAATAAAAATGGCGACTGCCACCAATCCGATGACAATGATGGCGGGATTCAAACCCTCGCGATATAATACAATGATAAATGCCCCGTACACCAGGGCAGTGCCTGTGTCTCCCTGGAGAATGATGAGCACTGGAGGAAATAAAATTAGAGCCCCTGTGATCACCAGGTGCTTCAGGTTGGTTATTTTATAACCTGTACTGCTCATATATTTCGCGACAGCCAGTGCCGTAGCAAATTTCGCAAATTCAGAAGGTTGCATTCTAAAACCCCCGATCGTGAACCACGATTGAGAGCCGGCAACAGTCCGGCCAAAAAACAATACAAATACCAGCAGAAATACCACCAACCCATAAATAATGTAAGCAAACGAATCGTAAAACCTGAAGTCGATGGTCATGATCACAATGATGATGAGCACCGACGTTCCTATCCAAAGCAATTGTTTGCCGGAGTTGAGACTAACGTCAAAAATACTCCTGTTCAATTCTTCATCATAGACTGCCGCATAGATATTCATCCATCCCATAAATACCAGGATAAAATAGATGGTGATCACCACCCAATCCACTTTGTTTACTATACTGCCTTCCTGTCTCAATAGATAAAATCTCCTTTTTTTACATAATCTTCAATCCATTTCCGCTTAATATGACCGGTTAAATATTTCTCAATCATTAGACCTGCAATGGAAGCAGCAGCCCTGGCACCCTGGCCGGCATTTTGTACATATACCGAAATGGCAATTTTTGGATCATCCTTTGGTGCAAATGCAATGAATACAGAGTGATCTTCACCATGCGGATTCTGTGAAGTACCGGTTTTACCACATACTGCAATGCTGTCCAACCGCGCTCGAAAACCTGTACCTCCATCGACCACCATTTCCATGGCATCTATCACCGGACCAAAATGATCTATTCCTACATCTGCCTGGTGTTTTATCATGTATTCTGGTCTTGGTTGGCCGCTGTCTCCTACTGACTTAATAATGTGAGGTGTATAGTAATAACCACGGTTGGCAACAACTGAAGCGTAGTTGGCCATTTGTATTGGACTAATGGCTATTTCACCCTGACCGATACTGATCGAATTGATCGTGGACCATTTCCAACGGTCCTCACCATATATACTGTTATAATACTTCGGTGTGGGTATTTTGCCGGGCTTTTCATTGGGAATGTCTACACCAAGTACATGGCCGAAACCAAAACTTGAAGCATATTTATCCCATTTTTCGAGACCTAGCCTTGAATCGATAAACGTGTTGGCTGAAAGATCTTGATTAATAATTCGTCTGAATACGATATAAAAATAATTATTGGATGATTTCTGAATGGCCTTATACACATTATAAAATCCGGGAGGTGCGTGATCACCTACCAGGACGCCACTGCAAAAAATCTCTTCATTGGTTTTAATAACATTTTCCTGTAAAGCCACCAAAGCTTGAAAGGGTTTAAATGTAGATCCGGGAGGATAAACCGACATGATTGCACGGTTAAAAAGCGGCTTTAAGGAATCTTCTGTCAGACGAATATAATTTTTACCAAAAGACCTCCCACTCAATTCGTGGGGGTCATAGGATGGACTGGAAATAATGCTCAGTATTTCTCCGGTTTTGGGTTCAATGGCCACCACACCGCCGGCTTTACCTTCCATCAGCCATTCACCGTATTGCTGAAGGTTAATATCGATGGTTGACATGAGATTTTTTCCGGGCACTGAAAGGGTATCAAATTTGCCATCTTTAAATGATCCCTTTTCTACTCCCCGGACATTTACTTGTTTGTATTTCACACCATTCTGACCGCGCAATTCTTTTTCATATGCCAATTCAATACCCGAAATTCCAATATAATCACCTTGCCGATAATAATTCGTACTGTCGCGGTCGAGCATGCTTTTACTAATCTCGCCGATATAGCCCAAAGCATTGGACAGGCTGTTATAATCATAACCACGAAGTGATCGGGCCTGCACGTAAAAGCCGGGAAAATCAACCAGATAATCTTCAAAAGAAGCGAGGTCCGTGGTCGAAAGCATTTTCATGAATACTGAAGGTTGGTGCAGGTCAAAATCCCTGGCTTCCTTCATTTTTTGCAGATATTCTTCTCTTGTAATATTGAGCAGGGAGCAAAACTTGATCGTGTCGTCGACTTCAACTTCTTTGGGAACGACCATCAAATCAAACACCGGTTCATTGTGCACGAGTAAATTATGATTGCGGTCATAGATCAGACCGCGATATGGGTACTCGATAATCCGCCGGATTACATTGTCCTCCGCTGCTAATTTGTAGGAATTGTCAAGCACCTGTAATTGAAAAAGCTTCAATGCGTAAATCAACCCCACCAGTACAAATGCCAACTGCACGAAATATTTCCTGTTTTCCTCCATATCACAAAGGTTTCCTATAAAACATATTTTGTGATAACACTACAATGATAAACGTCAAAATGGTACTAAATATCACCTTCGACAAGGTGAAAAAGAACATATGCATATTCCCGGCTTCCAGATAAAATAAAACAACGTGATGAACAAAGATCAAAGGTAAAGAATAGGCAAAAAACCAGCTAAAACCCAGGGTCTTCAATTTTGGTATATTCACTTCTTCATAACCACCCCGCGGCGTGATCAATGACAACCAAAAGGGCCGGATAAATGCTATGAATACACACGCAGCAGCGTTGATACCAATGCTGTCATAAAATATGTCTATCGTTAACCCCATAACAAATCCAATTAAAATCAACAGCAGCGGACCAATCTCCAATGGAAGCATCAGGATAAATGCAACGTACAAAAAGCAAAATGCAGTATCAAATAATGTCAGATTCTTGAGGAATAAAACCTGCATCAACACGTAAATTATGAATGAGATGACAATATGGATGTAATTCCTGCTGTTCATTATTTTTTCTCTGTGCTAATTTCCAATTCTTCCTGCTCTTCTTTCAAGGGATTCCTGATAACATACACAAATGAAAGATTACTGAAATCCGTAGACAGTTCAATTTCGATATTGTAAAAAGTAGCATTTTGCTGCAAGCTGAAATCTTTGATACAACCGACCATTATGCCCTCAGGGAACAAAGCATTGTAACCTGATGTCACAATGGTATCCCCTTTGCTCAGTTGCACGTGCCGGGGGACATATAATAATTGTATTGTTTCCTGATCTTTGCCATTCCAATGCACCGTTCCAAATGTACGGTCACGCTTGATGATCGCCGAAACATTCATGTCGATGTTTAACAGTGAAGCCACCGCGGCGAAATTTTTAGAAACAGACATTACTTTTCCCACGACTCCGTTGGAATTGATCACACCCATATCCGGTGTTATACCATGTTTCGACCCTTTATTGATCGTAATGAAATTGTGATTTAGTTGAGTACTGTTATTAATGGCTTTAGCTGCCAGATAATTGTATTGAAATGGAATATTCGGATTCTGCGCTGAATCTGGATGATGTTCAACAATAACCGGAATCGTGGTTTTCGATAACATTTCACGCAGTCTGGCATTTTCATTGGCCAGTTGTGTATTTACCTGTTTCAAATCGAGATATTCCACCACATTGTTTCTGGCTTCATAAATACTGCCAGCCAATTCGCTGGAAGTATGAAAATATGCGGCGCTATGATAGGGATTACTCCTTATGATTAGCCAAATACTCACAAATTCAAAAAACAGGAAAACTAAAAATGCGCGGTATGTATATAAAAGCTGGAATAATCGATACATCTATGCTTTAGGTCATCAATACACTTTTGAGTTTATCGAGGTTTTTCATGGCCAATCCTGTTCCCCGCACTACCGCTCTAAGCGGATCATCAGCCACATGAAGCGGTAGTTTCGTTTTTAATGCCAGTCGCTTATCCAAACCCCTGAGTAGAGCCCCCCCACCAGTAAGATGTATACCATTATCATATATATCTGCCGAGAGTTCGGGAGGAGAAATTTCCAGTGCTTTGAGCACTGCTTCTTCTATCTTGGATACTGACTTATCAATTGCAAAGGCAATTTCTGAATAGGATATCTTGATCACCTTTGGTATACCAGTCATCAGGTCACGACCTCGGATCTCATAATCTTCTGGCGGATCATCTAATTCTGTGAGTGCTGAACCCACTTCAATTTTTACCTTTTCTGCTGAACGTTCACCAATCAGCAAATTATGTTGCCTACGCATATAATCAAGAATGTCTTTATTAAAAGTATCTCCTGCTACGCGGATAGATTGGTCACATACTATTCCCGAAAGCGCGATCACTGCAATTTCGGTGGTACCACCTCCGATATCCACCACCATTGAACCAACCGGCCTGTCAATATCGATGCCTATTCCCAGAGCTGCTGCAATTGGTTCGTGAATCATGTAGACCTCTTTGGCCCCGGCATGTTCCGCCGAATCCCGGACCGCTCTTTTTTCTACCTCTGTAATACCGGAAGGGATACAAATTACCATGCGATGTGATGCCGGAAAAATTCGTTTGTGCGTGTCGATCATCTTGATCATCCCGCGGATCATGTGCTCCGCGGCATGGAAATCAGCAATCACGCCATCTTTCAGCGGTCGGATTGTTTTAATGTTTTCGTGCGTCTTTTCATGCATCATCATGGCTTCCCGGCCAATTGCCAATACCTTGTTGGTGCTCTTGTCGATAGCAATGATGGAAGGTTCGTCAACTACAATTTTGTCCTTATGGATAATCAGCGTGTTCGCTGTGCCAAGATCTATTGCAATATCACTCGTAAAAAAATCAAATAGTCCCATAGTTTATACCTGATCAAAAAGGCTTGGAAATTAACACACAGAAAGTTACAAATATCTTTAAAATCATATTATTTCTTACTCTTATGGTTTTTAATGTTTAAAATGCCGGGTCCCCGTAAATACCATGGCCATGTTGTGCTCGTCACAATATTCAATCGAGTCTTTATCGCGAATTGATCCCCCGGGTTGGATGACTGCTTTAATGCCAGCCTTACCGGCGATTTCCACGCAATCGGGAAATGGGAAAAAAGCATCGGACGCCATTACTGCCCCTTTCAGGGAAAGACCAAATTGAGTCGCCTTTTCAATGGCTTGTTTTAGCGCATCCACCCTGGAAGTTTGTCCTAAGCCGCTCGCAACAAGTTGTCCTTCTCTTGCCAACACGATGGTATTCGATTTGGTATGTTTGCATACGATACTGGCAAAAACCAACGCTCTGTTTTCAGCCTCTGAAGTTGCCCGCTTTGTCACTACTTTTAAATCATCCAGGGCATCGGTTTTAAGATCTCGATCCTGTTCGATGATCCCATTGAGAATACTTTTGAATTGCTTGATGGTTTTAAGATTCGTTTTTTTGACCAACATAATGCGATTCTTTCTTTGCTTTAATATTTCCAAAGCATCCGCATTATAAGCAGGAGCCACCAATATTTCAAAAAATAACTTGTGCAGTTCTTCAGCAGCGGCGGCATCTACCTTTTCATTCGTGATTAATACCCCCCCGAAAGCCGAAACCGTATCCGCTTCAAATGCTTTTAAGTAGGCTTCTTTAACAGATACTCCGGTTGCGCAACCGCAGGCATTAGTATGTTTCAATATGGCAAATGCTGTTTCGTCATGAAATTCCTCAATCAGGTTAACTGCCGCATCAATATCCACCAGGTTGTTGTACGAAAGTTCCTTCCCATGAATCTGTTCGAACATACTGTCGAGATCTCCGTAAAAAGTGCCCTTCTGATGCGGATTTTCACCATATCGCAATAATTTAGATTCACGTGTGCTGTTTTTAAATGTTCCGACCTGTAAGTCGCGATTCATCCAGTGAAATATTGCGGTGTCGTAATGTGAAGAAATATCGAAGGCGCTGGTAGCAAACAATCTTCTTTCTTCAATTGTTGTGCTGCACTGGTTTTCTGATAATATTTTTTCCAGTTCACCGTATTGTTCCATGGAAGAAACAATGAGCACATCCTTATAATTTTTTGCCCCGGCACGGATCAGTGCAATCCCACCGATATCGATTTTCTCGATAATTTCCTGCTCGCTGGCACGGGAAGCAACTGTTGCTTCAAAAGGATAAAGATCAACAATGATCAGATCAATGGAGGGGATGTCGTATTCAATCATCTGGTCCTGATCTTTGGCATCTTCCCGTCGACCCAAGATCCCCCCGAATACTTTGGGGTGTAATGTCTTCACACGCCCCCCCAGAATCGAAGGATAGCCAGTGAGTTGCTCAACTGGCGTTACCGGTATCTCTAATTTTTCTATAAATGCCTGGGTTCCGCCTGTTGAATATAATGCCACATCGTGTTGTTGCAACAATTTAATGATGGGTTCGAGATGATCTTTGTGATAAACTGAAATAAGGGCAGAACGGATCTTTTTGCGGGACATTATTCGTGGTTTTATTTTAAAAAACGCAAAGCTATATTTTTAACCAGTAATATTCAATTAATTGCCTGGTAATAAGCACATGGAAAAAAGAAAGTTGTAATATAAATTTAAATAGCAAAATTTATTCTTTTAAAACCAGTGGTTGGTTTCACAATAAATTTTGATCAATGATGATCTGATCTGTAGTCGAGGATGGTCTTTTCAATAATCTGGGGATAATGCTTATATTCCAGTTCATGGACTTTCGCCGCCACCGTTTCGGCGGTATCAACGGGTTCTACCGGACATTTGGCTTGAAAGATGATCTGGCCTTCATCATATTTTTCATTAACCCAATGAATAGTAATTCCCGTTTCTCTCTCCTGATTGTCCACAATCGCCTGATGTACGCGCATACCATACATGCCTTTTCCGCCATATTTAGGAAGCAAAGCCGGATGTATGTTGATAATACGCCGATGAAATGCCCTTACAAACCGCTCGGGCATCAACCACATAAATCCTGCTAAGACGATAAAATCAATCCCATTCAACTTCAGAATTTCATCGACATGCTTTGATTTGTAAAAATCTTCCCGGTTGAAAACATAATGAGGGATGTTGTGGTTTTTTGCCCTTTCGAGGACAAAAGCTTTTTTGCTGTTGCTCAGGATCAGGGCAACTTCGCCATATGGATTGTCTTCAAAATGTTGAATAATGTACTCAGCATTGGTGCCATTCCCCGAGGCAAAAATCGCGATTCTGGTTTTCAATTTTTTTTGTTTTATCATTAAAAAAAGATCATACTAAGCACCCCCGCCAACATAAAAATTTTACAGTAATTGCTCAATTGCCAGAAACGATTTTGCGTATCAGCCCGATAGAGCAAGTACGCAAAATAAAGAATCGGAATGATTAAAATCAAAAAAAAGGCATTTAGTATTGGATTGCCCAGAATCCAGGTCATGAACACAAATAAAACAATAAATAATGACATCAGGATGTACAAAAATTTTTTCGTTTTTCTTATTCCCCAAACAATGGGTAATGTCTTGCTTCCAAAACGTTTATCCCCTTTAAGGTCTTCCATATCCTTAATAATCTCACGAATGAGATTAATGGAAAAAGCAAATACTGCATAATTCAGAATCAGATAAGTATTTTTCTGATAATAAACAGCAATAACAACCAGGGATAGTCCTGTGAGCAAGGCAATGATTAAATTCCCGATAAATGGCATCCGTTTCAGTTGATTGGAATAGATCCACAAGAGAAAAGCCGCCAGAAAATTGATCATACCTACATAAGGATGAAGAAAAAAACCAATGGCCACACCGACCAAGTTAAGGACTAAATGGGAAGCCAGCACAATGCGCCGGCGGATGAGTTTGCCCACCACCACACGGTCGGGTTTGTTGATATAATCGATTTTTACGTCATAATAATCATTGATGATATAACCGGCAGCAGCAATCATAATGGTGGAAGAAACCAATAAAAATAAGTGTAAACTCAGTAGCATTCTAGGAGCCTCGGTGGGATAAGGAACCAAAAAAATCACCGCGAGATATTGGGTTAATCCAATGATTAATAGATTTGGGAATCGTGTTAATTTCAGAAACCCGGCAATTGAAAATCTTTGTTTGCGGACTGGGGCCATATAGACAATGCTGACTGTAATGCAAATATACCATCACATCACGAACATTTAAAGCCTTGGCGCCTGGCCATTAATTTAAATCAACTTATTCAAACCGTTTCATGATATGGTGGCTTAGCAATTGGTAAATCTCTTCATATCCGCTATTTTCCAGCATCAGCATGTGCTGGTCCATAATTTCCTGGTCCTTTCGTACAGCCGGACCGGTTTGAGCTGGAATAGGACCAATATCCAGGCTTTTATTCATGGTTTCGGCAATCAACGGCCTTAATAGCTGAAAATCAAAGCCATGGTCATTGAGTATATTTTCAGAAATTGAAAACAGGTAATTGGTGAAATTGCAGGCAAAAACTGCTGCAAGATGAATGAAAAACCGGTCTCTGGAATTTACATCAAAAACATATTTGCTAAGGGATTCTCCAAGATCACGCAACACACTGGTCGTAAACTTATTTTCTGCTTCAATCAGGATTGGAATATCTTCAAAAGTAACTGGTTTTGATTTTGTAAAAGTTTGCAGTGGATAAAACACGCCAATATTTTCCGTAGCCGTGTAACCCAATTTGCTGATGGGCTGGGAACCAGAAGTATGTACTATCACCACGTCGTCAGACAGGGCAATTTCCTGGGCCACTGTTTCTATGGCATCGTCGCTAATAGCCAGAATCAGCACTTCGGCTTCGCTGTTGGAAAAATCCGGGGAAGTGAGTATTTCGGCATTGTACAGCCTTTTTTGCAATGCCAGGGCATGCTCAGGTGTTGGACTGTACACTTCCAGTATTTTATGACCCCGGTTTTCGAGTTCGGGAGCCAGATGCCAGGCGACATTTCCCGAACCAACCACACTGATGTTGTATTGTTTAGCCACAATATATGTTGTCGTATTCTTCCTGGTTAAAAACCTGTTTCCTTAAAATTTTGCCTTTGGCATCATAATAAATGATCACAAAAAGTTCTGCCTCACGCACATATTTTTCGGCAAAATACACTGGCTTTTCTGCAGATCCGATATTGATAATGTCGTTGAAAGTTGGCGCTATCACTTCTCCTTGTTTATTGCTCAGAATTCCGATTTTACTTTCTTTGGTAATCATTAAAATGATTTCCTGTTTGTCATTTCTAAGATACTTAAATTCATCGATGTTTTCATAAATCATTTGATCATTGGTTAAATCGTATATTCCCCAGCGATCATTCTCCTTGACCAAGGCCGAAGTGTCGGTCCAGGCTTTTACTTCGTCAAATCTAAAACCAGAAATGGCTTTGTTGTCCTTGTCGACAAATCCGAACTTGTTTCGCTGAGAACCGATAAAATAATTGCTGCCAAAAAATCGAAGCATTTTGTCATACTTGGCGCTCAGCAATAATCCCTTTTTGTAATTATATATGCCGAATTTCCCATTAATCAGTGTACTTACATAGCCGTTTTCATAATTTCCAATAGCCTGGTATTTCGGTTTTAGCAAGATTTTGCCACTTTTATCTATCAACCCCTTTTTACCTGATTTTTCCACGACCAAATATTCCTGACCCAAAGCTTCTACATCATTATACCGACCGTTGAGGATCAGGTCTCCATCGATGTTATACACTTTGTAATTATCACGTCCATTTTTGGTGAGAAGGTATTGTGCATTCTTAGCTTCGTTTTCACTCAGTGAAGCTGGTTTTAACAACCTTAATTCATTGGCACCTGTAAGATTCATTATGGTGTCATTGCTGAATACGCCATATTTATAATCGCCCCGGTACAATATCGCGATACGGGTAGACAAAAATTGTACGGAATCGTAAGGAAAAGAGGTTGGGAAACTTTTATCCTGATTAAAAATGGCCCATTTATCATCCAATTTGATGGCGGTTCTGTTTTCGTTGTGAATGATCTTGTCATACTCCTGGTCAGAATATGGATAAAAAATAGGATCATACACCCTGAATTTCCCATCAGGTTCTCGCACGTACCATCCTTGATAAAGGCTGTATATATTGTGTGTGCCCAGGGGTATTCCCGTTTTTAGGGTCTCATCAATAATCGTTTCTTTTTTACCACTGAATAATAAAAGATGCAGATCGTCCATCAACACATAGTCATCAAATTCAAATCTTAATTTCGGAGGATTATCATCGGCAGCCCGGCTGAGGCTTGGAACATTTTGAACGGCTAAATTATTCTTGTATTTGATCAGTATAAACCGGCCCTCTGCAGAGATGTCGTCATATTTGGCGGGCAGAATCTCCCGCCTTGACAAGCTGATCAAACCCCATTTACCATTTTCCTTGAACTTAATAAATGCATTAGAAAGTAATCCGACATCATCGTATTTGAAATCCAGCAATTGTTCTCCTGTCTTATGCACTGCGCCATATTGACCATTTTGTTCAATTTTCAATACCCCACATCCCAGATCTTCAACCAGCTCGAATTCTCCACTGAATATTTTCCCTCCCAGACGGGAAACCAACATATGATCATTACCCAATGTTACATTCAGATAATCTGCCTCAATGTCACCACAGTAGTATGAACCGGGTACGGAATCATAAGTGAAATCAATTAACTTTCGGCCGTCATCTTTTATAAAACCATATTTTCCCATTTCATAAATTGGCATCACAAAACCTGATTCTACCTGGGCCATTTTCAAAAGTGAATCACCTTCTTCGAGAATATTAAATCGATTGGCAAATCCCTGAGCAGAAGAAAGCGTTTTGTATACGTGATACATATAATTGAGCGCCTGACGCTTCCATTTACTTTTTGGATATCGCTCGATAAAAGTCATATAACTATCCAGTTGATTGTCGGCCGTACTTATTTCGAAGATATTTTTTTCGGCATTGGATAGAAAAGGACTATTCGGATTATTTTTTACAAATCGTTCATAACTTTCAAGATTGCCTTTTTCCGTATTGGCTTGGTAGTGCAAAGCTTCATATTTGGCTTTTGCCAGGCTGAATTGTTCAGCATTGGGGTAACGATGCATAAATTGTTCAAAGGCCTGGTAGGTATTAGCGTCGACTGCCTGGTTATAGGCCAATTGATTTCTTAAAGCGATAGCACTATCCAGTTGACTGGCTGTGTGGAATTGTTTGATGAAATAATCAAAATCTTCAACCGTCTGTTTGGCCTTTGCCCGCATAAAGGCTTGATCTTCCACATGTGATTTCTGTAAATGAAGTGTTGAATCGTTGATATTCAGTTTTTCCAATCGGTGAATTTCCTTTTCATCCTCCTGACCAAAATCAAAGATAGCTGACTGAATATACTGATAGGCAGTGTCGATATCGTACCGTCGATATTGAGGTGTGAGATAGAGTAAAGAGTACACATATTTTGCCCCGGCATTCACACTATCCTTTTCTATCGACTTATTCAAAAGGTTGCGCAGTTTGTCAAATTCCTGTTTTTCCAGCAGCTTAAACGCTCTGTTGCTATCTGCCAACGAAAAAAAATGTTGTGTGAGAAGAAAAATGAGTAAAAGATATTTCAAAAGTTTTATTGATCTGAATGTCACCATTATCCTAAAAGATCCATTTTTGATTCGACTTTAAAATTAAATCACCCTTTCCAATAAAAATAATTCTCCTTAGTAAAAAGAATAATCAGACCAATATTAAAAAAATTATAAATTTTGTACTTTTGCCCTCCCACATAGGGCAGGCGTTAAAACCTGTAATGAAAATAGAAGAGTTCGGGGCGTGGCGCAGTCCGGTAGCGTACTTGCATGGGGTGCAAGGGGTCGTCGGTTCAAATCCGGCCGCCCCGACTGATTTAACATCAGTTGGAACAAAAACCCTCTAAATTTAACGTTTAGAGGGTTTTTTACTTTTATGACCCTCCAAATTATTCAATAAATATCAATGTCATGGTGAGTTATCCGGTGAGTCTTTTTATATTTGCAAAAGACTCACCAGAACCGATGTAAGTTTCTGATTTTCAGTAATTTAATTAGTTTTATTTGAGGCTCTTTAAATGTGAAACTGCTAAAATTTAACAGTTCAAAGTGAGTCATTTAAAATTAATTCCCATGGAAAAGAGAACCACCTACAGCACTGCTTTCATACTGAGAGCCTAGAAGAACAACAAACATGAAGCCCTGGTCTACTGTCGAATTACGGTAGATATGCAACGGGCTGAATTTTCCATCAAGAAAAAAATCCGAAGAGAGATCTGGGACAATGGTTGGGCCAAGTCTAGTAGCGAAGAAGGTAAAGCCATTAATGCTTATCTGAAACAGATTGAATCAGAAGTCTTTCACTATTACCGGGAGGCCCTGGCCAGCAGGAAGATGATCACGGCAGAAGGATTGAGGAACGCCTACTTGGGAATTCAATCCTGGGAACATTCCCTGATGAATCTGGTGGAGTATCACAATACACAAATGAAAGATACACTGGCCTGGGGTACTATGAAGAATTACTTCACTACCCAAAAATATATTAAACGCTTTCTGAAAGACCGTCTTTGCAAAAACAACATATATCTTATTGAGCTTAACTATAAGTTCATAGTCGACTTTGAGCACTTCTTGCGAAATTGGAAACCCGTTGATCATCACAGGCCATTAGGCAATAATGGCGTGATGAAACATATTGAACGTTTCCGGAAGATGATCAACATGGCCATTCGGATGGAATGGCTGGACAAAGATCCATTTGCCAAATACAAACAAAAGTTCGAAAAAGTGGAAAGAGGATTTTTAACCTGTGAAGAATTAAAGGCCATTGAGAGCAAAGAACTTAAAATCGTTCGTCTGCAATGGGTACGGGACCTTTTCATTTTTAGTTGCTATACCGGTTTGGCTTATATTGATGTAATGCGGCTAACCCCATCAAACATTTCAATTGGTATTGATGGGAAACAATGGCTGATCACTAACCGGCAAAAGACCAGTAATCCTGTGCGTGTACCCCTATTGCCTCAGGCACTAGGGATCATTGATAAATATAAAGGCCATCCAAAAGCATTATATGAAGGAACATTATTTCCCACCATTTCTAATCAAAAGCTCAACAGCTATTTGAAGGAAATCGCAGATCTCTGCGGCATTGAAAAAGACCTGACTTTTCACATAGCCAGGCATACGTTTGATAATATCACCCCATATTGACCCACCCATTTCACTTCAAATTGACCCAGGTGTTTCAATCGAAATTGACCCAGGTGTTTCACTTTAAACTGACCCACCCTTCACCGGAATCTGAACCTGATTTTCTTTGGGGTAAAAAACCCAAGGAAAATGGCTGGAAAACGAAGAACTATGGAACAGATCCGAAACATTTTACAACAAAAAATCAATGGTACTGGCATACGGGCTATCGAGCGTCATACGGGAGTAGCGCGCAATACCATTAGAAGTTATTTACGTCAAATCGAGAAAAACGGCTATGATCTTCATAAAGCGCTTGCTTTAAGCGATGAAGCTTTAATGCAGCTGTTATTTGAACCGGAGAAGCCTCCTGCAAGTGGGAGTCGCTACGTGGTACTTCAGGAGCGACTCCCGGAGTATATCCGGGAGCTAAAGAAGCGTCACGTGACCCGTCAACTGCTTTGGGAGGAGTACCGCCAGGAATTTCCTGAAGGATATGGCTATACCCGCTTTTGTCAGTACCTCAATGAATATATTGGCCAGAAGGATGTAACGGCAGTATTTTCCCATCAGCCGGGTGAAAAGCTCATGGTAGATTTTGCAGGTGACAAATTGAGCTATATTGACCGGGACAGCGGGGAAGAAATCTCCTGCGAAGTGTTGATCGCCGCACTTCCATTCAGCAGCTACATTTATGCCGAAGCACTGCCAAGTCAGAAACAGGAGGATTTTGCGGGAGGACTTAGTCATGCTTTTTCCTATCTGGGTGGCGTTCCGCAATGCATCGTGTGTGACAACCTGAAAAGCGCTGTGAAAAAATCCAGCCGTTACGAGCCTGTCTTTACCGAACTGATCGACCAGCTCTCGGTACATTACCAGACCACCTTTATGGCTACGCGTGTGAGAAAACCTCGTGATAAGGCCACCGTGGAGACCAGTGTGAATGTGACCTATAAACGCATCTACGGCAAGATCAGAAATGAGCTTTGCTTTGGCATCCGGGAACTCAATACCCTGATCAGGAGCGAACTGGAAGTCTTGAACACCCGTCACTTCAAAGGCAGGGATTACAGCAGGAAAGATGTTTTCGAGCAGTATGAACGATCCCACCTGAAGCCTCTTCCGTCCACGGTTTTTGAAATAAAGAAAGTAGTGATGGCCAAAGTACAGAAAAACTATCACATCATCCTGGGGGAGGATATGCATCAATACAGCGTTCCCTATAGTTACAGCGGAAAAAAGGTCAAAGCGGTTTACACTTCAGAAACAGTGGAGATTTACCATGAACACAAGCGCATCGCTGTGCATTGGCGTAACTACCGCAAACATAGCTACAGCACACAACCGGAACATATGCCTGACAACCACAGGGCTGTCATGGAGCAGAAAGGTTGGGATGCAGATTATTTCTTGCGGGAAGCCTCCAAGACAGGCCCCGCTGCCCGCAAGGCCATCGCCCAGGTACTGGAGTCAAAATCCTTTCCCGAGCAGACCTATAACGCCTGCCTGGGCATCTTGCGCCTGGGCAACAAATATGGGAAAGATCGTCTGGAAACAGCCTGTACCCTGATGCTTCAGGGGCCAAAGGCGGGCTTCGGCATCCTTAACAATATTCTTAAAAACAATATGGACAAGCGGCAAAACAATACCGCTGATCAGGAATTTAAAACACCCCCTAACGAAAATGTGCGGGGACCGGAAAATTATGTTTAACCCAAATAAATACAAATTAACATGAACACAGAAGCTACCCTGGAACAACTCCGGGAACTCAAATTGCACGGTATGGCGCGCGGCTATCAGGCCGTGTTGTCCCTGCCGGTAAACAGCCAACCGGAAGCTCATGAACTGCTGGCCCAGCTTGTACAACAAGAACTGGAAAACAAGCGCTTCAAACGCACCGAAATGTACCTCAGACTCAGCAAGCTCCGGTATGCAGCTTTGCTTGAAGAAGTAAAATGCTCAACAGAACGCAACCTGACCCGGCAGCAACTCGGCCTGCTGGCCGATTGCTCCTGGATAGAAAGAGCTGAAAATATTCTTCTGTGCGGTGCCACTGGTGTGGGAAAAAGTTTTCTGGCTTGCGCCCTGGGGCATCAGGCCTGCCTGATGGGATACAAAACCCTTTATCTGAACATGAACCGCTTTGTTGAAAAAGTGACACTGGCCAAACTGGACGGAACCTTTATTAAGCTACTCAACCAGATAGAAAAAACCTGGTTGCTCATCCTGGATGATTTTGGATTGCAACCACTCAATGCCGATACCCGGCTCGCATTATTGCAAATATTGGAAGACCGGTATAGAAAAAAAGCAACCCTGGTTGCCTCACAACTTCCGGTGGCCAAATGGCATGAGTACCTGACAGATCCTTCCTTGGCTGACGCCATTTTGGACAGACTTACTGCCCATGCGCACCGGTTAGATTTAAAAGGAAAGTCTCTCCGGCATAATGATTAAAATTTTATCGGTAACTTAGCCACCAGATCCACCGGTGAGGGGGTGGGTCAATTTATACTGAAACACCTGGGTCAACTTCAGTGAAATAGTCACATACGTTTGCGACTACGGTTACTCTGACTAATGGTGTACCTATTGAATCTGTCAGCAAAATGTTGGGACACACTAAAATATCCACCACACAGGTCTATGCAAAGGTGATTGAAAAGAAGCTGGGCGAGGACATGGATATGCTGAGACATAAACTTGTACACAATGAGCACAAAATCAGGCGGGCAGAATAGGCAAAACCAATGAACTTTCAGGAAAAACAGTAAAAGATTGACCGGACTGCGTCATACAGCGAAAGTATGATGTTGGCATTGGTCAACCTTGTAAGGAGCAATGTAAAAAAATATGGCAGCAAATATTATAACCCCTGACGACTTGCAAAAATTTAAACGCGAGCTGTTAGATGAAATCGAGCGGCTTATTAAAAACCTTAATGGGCAACCCTCTAAGAAGTGGCTGAAATCTGCCGATGTTAGGAAGATGTTGAGCATTTCTCCAGGCACCCTCCAAAACATGCGTGTGAATGGGACGTTGCCTTATACCAAAATTGGTGGAGTGGTTTATTACGATTATGATGATATCAAAAAGATGCTCGCCGAAAACCGGGTTCATCACCGCCTAAAAGCAAGATTCAGAAGCTAAAAATTCCAAAAAATATCAGGTAAGTTCCCCTATGAGCCCTGATGGTGAGTCTGTCTATGTTCTGGAACCTTCTCAGGTTCCAGAATTTTTTTTCAACAGGTCACATCCCTAAACTCGATTAAATCTCAATATTTTTCTATATAAGAAGATTTCGACAATCCTGAACCAATTTTTTGCATGATAATCTATCATTTTTAGTCATTGATCCATTGATCAATTTTGTTTTTGTATTCAGCTTTTAATTTTGGGTCACTTAATATTCTTTTTAACTCTCTTGCAGAGAATTTCATTTCATCCATGTTTTTTAAGGCTCTCGAGGAAAATGTTGCCGCATCTTTATTCTTATTTAGGCTATTTTTGCTATATCTTCATCATATTTAGAAATTGATTCTAGTGGAGAAAAAAATCCTTATCATTTAGATCAACATACAAGCTTTCATTTTTTTTGTCATTCCGAGAACACACGGATTTTTGTTCCTTTTCCAAGCTTTTCAAAAGGTCACTTATTTTATGCCCACCACGTTTGAATAAAAGTAATGCTGCCAATTCCAGTTTTAATGATTCCTGGATTTTTATTTTATGATTAAAATACCCAGCTTTTTGGAGGTAGTTTTCATTTATTTCTATTTCCTGAAATTAGCTGAGGATTGAATTGTAGTGTATTAAACATTTACCTGCTTCTTCAATAGAAAGTTGAAAGAGAGTGTACCTTTTCGTCTATTAAGTTTTTCTTAAATAACGTTGTAGACTAATTTTGACAGCACTGCTCATCGATAGTAAGAGCAGCAAACCTTCATAAATCTACCAATATTCAACCAAAAATTATGTGAATGAGGCTAGCAATCAGAACAGAAACATTGTGGACGTCATATAAGGAAAAGGAAGATGGTAAAAAACTGAGAGGTCACAACGGTCCATCCTCCACAAATCCCGGCAATCCCAGCTTCTTAAAAATGATCCTGACTTGGTGGACTGTGTAGTGATTGCCGTATTTTTCGCCGAGTTCATCTTTAAAGTGGTCGATCCATCTTTTGAAGGTCTTGTAGCTAACTTGGTGAAGATTGGCTAGTTCTTTGAGATTATAGGGTTTTACTTCGACTTTGTTACCTGCCATGAGTTCACAAATTTTATGGTTTCCTGATCGATTAAATAAATTTAGATAAGCCCGGAACTTCACTGTCTGTGTTCTGTCATGTTCATCCTACTGGCTACTACTATTTCCGATTATTTCTCTAAACTTCTGTTTGTAAAATAAAACCGAATGAATTATTCTATCCCATCACAGGGTTACCGGTACCCCTTGGAAGTGATTGATGGTAAGTGTTTTATATTTTTATTTTTTTTGAGACATGAAAACTAGGTCTTTATGATCTCACTATGCCACTTTCAGCCAAATTGATTAACTTTCCAGGTCAAAACTATTATAAAGTTACTACTCCTAATTACAAAGTAGTTTGGTGCAACCTAACCGAAAAAGAAACGGGATTACTTTAACTTAACTCATGGAGTCTATAGGTTTATCATCAAAGCAACCAAAAGAAATTCTTGATATTATTGGGTCTCTTTTGAATCATCAAGAGAAAAAAATGATTTGGAAAGACTTCAAACCACAATCAAAATTGCTAATGAAGTTAATATTGATTTTTTTGATGTTCACGCGAAAGTTACTTTAAATTATTTTATTGGAAATGCTTGGTCGGCTTGGAATGCGGTTTCAATGCTGGTGATCCGTTTCCTGTTTGGGGTAAGAGAAACGGGGGCCTTTCCCAGGGCTACAAGAGCATTCTACAACTGGGTGCCCGCCAAAGAACGGGGCCTGGCTAACAGGATATTTCACTCCGGGCAAGAGTAGGTGCAGCCTTGTCGCTATTCATTTTGCCTTTTTTGATCCGGCTGATAGGATGGCGGGCAACATTCTTCGTCAATGGCGCTGTAACAGTTATTTAGGTGATGATCTGGGCATTGTGGTTTAAAGACAGACCAAGGGGGCATAAGAATATGAATGAACTTGAGGTGGAATATATTGAAAAAGGTATCACAAAGGATGAAGTTCTTGAAAAGAAGTTGCCACTTGCCGGGATATTGACTTCCCCGACAATGATTATTTTTCAGTACATTGCCTGCAATATTACATTTTTCATCTGCTTCACCCGGCTGTTGCCCTATCTCGTTTCGCAATGGGGAAATGGTGCTGAGATATATTCTCCTATACCTTTAATATAATATTCGGGATGTTTGCACAATGGACAGCTGGCTGGCTAATGACTGTGATTTACGAACGAGGCTTTCCTCTAATGTCCAGGAATCTTCCGTCCATTATCGGATTTTCCATAGCAGTAGTCGGATTATTGTCCATCATTTTTTAAAAGGTCAACCATGCCAGAATAGGGTATTCAATGAGATTGGATTTTGCAATCTCATAAGGATACAATAAAATTTTACACCTTAGAAAATCAATTAACTAATTATTTGAATAAGTAAGGTTACATTTTTCATAAAAAATCACTAAATTATACCAGTCATATCTGAACCTCGTTTAAGCAACAACCAATTTTATCAACCCTCAACCAAACCCGCCATGGAAAGTTTAATAAGACTTATTCAAGGGCTTACCACTGCCGAAATCCAATTCATACAAGTCTATTTCAAAATAAGATCGCTTGAAGAAGGTAAGCGATACAAGTTGTTTAAGCTCATTGTTTCAGGTCAGATTAAGAACAACAATGATGCATTAAAGAAAATTTATGTAGGCACAAAAAATGCACGATCTGCTTTAAGCCATCTTAAAAAACAGCTCTCAAAAGATATTCTTAATATTATTATGATTATTTCTATGGATGATCACATATCTAAAAAATGCAATCAGGAATTGGAATGTAAAAAATCTTTGATGCAGTGTGAAATTTTGCTGGAGAGAGGGCTACATGCGGAAGGGTTTATGTTGCTGAAGCGGACCACTAAACTCGCCGAAAAATATGAATTTCCGGACATTAACCTCGCTTCGTTTGACATACTCAGCAAATATTATCAAAAAGCCGACCAGCAAAACTATTACTACCAATTTGAAAGATCATTGCATAGTTATCAAAATCTACTCAAAGCCAAGGAAGATTATTTATTTGGAAACCGGCATTTTAATATTTCAGTGGCGCGGGAAAATACAGTGGATTGTAATTTTAAAAGAACGCAATACTGGCGTGAGCTCTTAAATATCGAGAATTTATGCCGGCAATGTGAATTTAGAATGGCGAAACAGAGGGCGTTGGATCTTTTAAATTTTTTGGACCAGGAGCGCCTCATCAACTCGGATGAAAAAGAGTCCAGGTTACATAAGATACTGGCGGAGATCATGCTTCATTTGGGAGAGTACGACGAATCGGTAACTTATGTTAAAAAAGCTTGCTTGAAGTTATCTCCCGGATCGCAGGATCACAACAATGCTTTGATCATTTTATTTTTCACCTATCTGAGAAACGAATGCTTTGAAGAAGCCGAAGAAGTTTATTTTCAGGCGACGCAAAACCGCGAGTTGGACAATATCTTAATGAACAAATGGATTTTATTTAAAGCCACGCTTAAATTTGCAGAAAGGAATTATAAGAGCGTAAACAAAATACTTTCCGACTGGGATGTGAAATATAGCGAAAACCCGAACTGGAATCTAAGCCCGAGATTCCTGGAATTGCTCACCATTCTCGAAGTTGAAGATTATGAGTGGTATGAATACCGGCTTGACAGTTTGCGCAAAAAACTATCGACCATAAGCTCAAAAGTGACCGATCGCGTGAAGATCGTTTTTCACCTGCTTCAATCTTTGATCAGAATGGGCTTCGACTATGATTTGCTGGTAAAAAAAGAACTCGACACTTTCAGCAAATTGAAAGGATCTTCTCCCAACCTTTATTGGAGTCCGCTGGGGTACGAGCTCATCAACATACCAAAATGGATTTTAAATAAGACCGGGCAGTTCAAGTTTTCAACTTTTGTTTAGATTAACGACCTGATTTTTAGTTGATTGACTTTTTTGGCGTCGTTAAACCACTTCAACTGCCACCGAATATCTTCCTTTAACTAAGCCACAAATTTTTTCAACTTAAATCATTAATCACGTGATTTAATGATTTATAAAGCTATAAATCTCATTCAGAGTCAACTCAGCCAATTTATCCAGCCCATTGCCGGCCCAGACGAAGTGGTGCTGGGCAATATTGCTTTCAATGAAGCGCCGGATCAAAATAGCATCCGGGACAAGATTGTCATAAGCTTGGTGAATCTTGAAGAGGAGGGTACCCTTAAAAACGGAAGGAGTTTTTATAAAGACGCTGGTGGGGTACAATATACTGAACGCCCAGTTTATCTAAACCTCTACCTGCTTGTCACAGCCCATTATCCCCAGGCTTACGATACGGCGCTGATCCGGCTGGGAAGTGTGATCGAATTCTTCCAGTTTCGGAAATATTTTGATGTAAGAAGCGCCAAGCCTCTGCCCGACGGCTTGGACCCGCTGAATCCCGATGATGTTTCATTGTATTTGACCATGGAATTGTACACGCTCACTTTCGAACAGATCAATCATTTGTGGGGATCATTGGGGGGGAAACAAATTCCTTTTGTAATGTATAAAGCCCGTCTTGTGAAAATGCAAGAGAAAAAGATATACCAGGAAGGGCCGCTTATCGAAGAAATTCAGCAAAATCTCAAAAGCGCCGACCAGAACTGTTAGTCTATGGCTACCATCTATTATAGAAAACTATTTGAAGTTCGCATACTGCATGCATATTACCTCACGGATGGTACTCCGTTGGAATTCTTTGCTTTGAGTGAGCAGCAGAGAAATGACATTCTTCAAAGAGAATTATTCTATGGCGAGTACAATGTCTGGAGGAACTTAACCATAGCACCGTCGGAAGAGAGTAAAAATGTTTTCTCGGGATACCACATTCGCTTTGTGCCATTGCGTACCGGATTTTTAGTGGCCATGAGGGTAAGACCTGTAAACAACCTTTTTATGCCATTTGTGCCTTTTGACGAAACCCTGAATTTTACTTTTAACATCGGAATTAAAGATTTTGCTTTTCGCAATACTACCAACTATCGTTTGAGTAGCCCGGTCGCCGGCATTTATTATTTAACCAATACAGATCCGGAAGGGAATAAAACCTTCCCCTCGTTGGCATCACCGGTTGCACCGTTTCAGAACAATCACAATTATGAAATGGGTGAATTGGCGGTAATTGGCGGAGACGTAATGGAAGCAATAGAAAAGGCCAATAGCCAGGACCCTTCAAAGTGGAGGAAAGTAGACGGAATTGGTTTGGTACACGACGGTGACCGTATACTACTGCCCAAACGGTTTTATTACACTTTTCCGGGGGAAAGTCAGGTGACAAGTGTTTCGTTCACATTGAGGTCCTCCGATGGAACTGCGCTTAAAAGCATAGATATAGATCAGACAGCCAATATTGATCGGGTATCTCTTGATTTCATGACGACCGATGATCCCAATGTGGAAATCGAAGATGGACTATTCACACTCGATGTCATAGGAAATAATAATTTTGAGGACCACAGAAAGGTCTACCTGAATGACTTGCTGTACAATTCAGGGAATTTAGGAGTCATTCAGGTCAATCAGAACGATTCTATCTATCGTTTACTCGAGGCCGATGGAAGCCTCAGAAATCCTGCTCCGGTATTTGAGGTTCGTTTGAAAAACAGGATTGCTTACTGGCGTTATCTGTCGGAAGATGGTAAACCCTTCAAAGTAACTCCAAAGACAGATCCCTATCTGAAAGCAGTGAATGGCAAGTTATTGACCATCGATCCTATGCCGCTGACTTTTTTCCCGATCAGATTTCAAAAAACTGATCCGGCAATAGAACGGATTTACCTGCCCAATCCCCGGGGCGTTTCCCTGAGACCGGAAAATGACGGCAGGATATATTCCGACATTTACTCGTCAAAAATAAAGGACTTGATCGCTGAAGATATATAGCATCAACTGAATTTTAAAAATGTAAAATATGCAAACTTACAAAACCCCAGGAGTCTACATAGAGGAGATTCCCAAACTTCCCCCCTCTATTGCATCTGTTGAGACAGCGATTCCGGCATTTATTGGATACACGGAAAAGGCCCAGTTGAAAGAAGCCGGAGATTTGATCAATAAACCCAGACGCATCACTTCAATGCTGGATTACGAGCAGTATTTTGGTGGTCCTTTACCAGAAACGTCCATTGTGGTTACTATTGATACAAGTCAATCAAATAAGATTGATGTGCAAGGCAAGGTGGATTCCCCCTCAGCTTATTTGATGTATTACTCTTTGCAGATGTTCTTCATCAATGGCGGTGGACCTTGCTACATTGTTTCTGTGGGAGATTACAGCGGTCAGGGAGTTATCGATCAAGCTGCTTTGCAGGGTGGCCTTGCGGAAATAGCAAAGATCGATGAAGTAACTTTGATCCTTTTCCCCGATGGGCTGAACATGAGCCTCGCTGGCAATTACTACGCTTTGAATAAAGAAGCGCTGGATCAGGCCGCGGACCTCAAAGACCGCTTTGTCGTGATGGATGTATTTATAGATCCGGATGTGACAGTGGATAATATACAGGTATTACGCGATTTTGATTTCGGCACCATTGATACCACCAAATATGGCGCAGTATATTATCCCAGGATTTTCACCAGGCTTGACTATGTTTATGACGATGAAGACGCTGTTCAAATCGTGGGTGTTGGAGACAGTTCACTCAGCGGCACGCTCACAGAATTGAAATCGAAGAATAATGCCTTCTATTTCATGGCAAAGGGAGCAATAAACGACATTGAAATGCTGCTGCCCGCTTCTTCTCCGGTGGTAGGAAAATATGCTGAAGTTGACAACACCCGTGGGGTCTGGAAAGCGCCCGCCAATGTAGGAATTGATTTTGCCATTCGGCCGGAGATCATCATAACACATAAAGCACAGGAAAGCTTGAATGTTGATACTACCAGTGGCAAATCTATTGACGTGATCCGTTCCTTCCCCGGCCGGGGACCTGCCATTATTTGGGGAGCCCGCACCCTGGCTGGCAATGATAATGAGTGGCGGTATATTTCGGTTCGCCGATTCTTCAATATGGTAGAAGAATCGACCAAAAATGCTACTGAGCAATTCGTGTTTGAACCCAATGACCGCAATACCTGGATCAGGGTGAAATCCATGATTGAAAATTATCTGACGCAACAGTGGAAAGCAGGGGCACTGATGGGCACTACAACCCGGGAAGCTTATTTTGTAAAAGTAGGACTTGGAGAAACCATGACTGAACTGGATGTGTGGGAGGGGCGCATGATTGTGGAAATAGGACTGGCAGCCGTACGGCCTGCCGAGTTTATCATCCTGCGCTTTATGCATAAGATGCTCCAGGAGACTTAAAATTTTCTAAATGCTAAATCAATCAACCATGGCAATAGTTTCATCAAAACCCGATACCCGACAGCACAATCCAGGTCAAAACAATTGTGAAGAGAACGACACTGCTACGCAAAAGACCATCCATGCGGAACGGCAAAAATATTGCGATAACTTATTCACCACAGCCGGTGAAGTTGGTAAATGGGAAAAGAGCAATGAAGGACAGCTAAACCTTTTTGAACGAAAGAAATGCCAGTTCATCTGGACAGAAGGCAATTATCAGCGATATAGAAACACCGAAATAAGAATAGGCACGGAATTGATTCAATCCAACAATCTCATCCAGGAAAATGTAACCAACTACATCAAATGGGGTAATGAACTGTCTATGAATCTGAAAAATATCTTCAAAGCAGTGAAAGATGCCAAGACGAAAATGAACGATCTGCGCGAAGCGGCCTGTAAGCTCGAAAACTGTAAAAACGATAGTTGCAACTGCACCCAGCTAATGGTCCTTACCGGCAAAGTTCCGGAGAATTGCAAGGGCGAATCCAGGCCAACACAAAAAGAGCGCCCAAAAGAATGCGAACATGTGGACAAGCTCCTCGATGAGTTGATATGCATGCCCAAGGCTCTGAGCTTTGATATTGATTCCATTTTCAAATCGTCTTCCGAAGTTGTTGGAATTCAGGTATTTTCCAATATAGGCACGCTCGATCCTTTACAGAAAACCTTGGCTGATCGATCGAAAACATTTGAAGGCCATCTTCAAACCACTATGAAATCCCGGGGTGACGACCTGAAAAAGATGCAGGATGAATTAGTGAAGTCCGTGCAGGAAAGCACCAAGGCAACAGTGGCACTGTATAATAAACGCAGTGATTTTGAAGGCTTGTTGAAAACTGTTGAATATATCTGCTGCCCGAAATGCGATTGTGTTAAAACGGACAATTGCTGCGATCCGAGGTTGCATCAATGTGAATGTGAGATCTGTGACATATGTGATGATGTTCAGAAAACTTTCTGCAGTAATGAAAACACAGTTGAAAGTACAGCCGATTAAACGCCGAAATTATTTTATTAACCCATTAATAATCCTGCTACTATGATCACTCGACATAAATGTGAAAAAATACACGAGACTCCCTGGAAGGACAAAATCAAAGAGTGCTGTGATAAGGAAGATCCTGAAAACCCCAGGGGTTGTGATTGCTGTTACGATACCTGGACGAAAGAACTCAAAGAGGTCAATACCAGGTATAGCGAAGCAGATGAAGAAGCAAAACATGTGTCTGCGCATTTATCCTTCACCATGGAACGCCGCGACAGACTCAAAACATGGTACGATGAGCTCACTAAAGCGAATGACTTGTCCAGGCAGATATGCGATCAACTGGAGGTGATGCTTCATCAGGTTGAGCGAGTGTCAGTCAACACAAAGCACGCTGTAAAAGCCATAAAGGTCCTTTATTGTATGGTACGCGATTTTTATATGCAAATCGATTTGATCAAAACTAAATATGATCAGATCTATAACTGTATCCGGTGTCTGAACGACCCGGCGTTGGTTCCGGGACAGGGGATCCTGAAATGTTTGGAAGACTATGGTAAAAAACTGGATGCAATGATCACTACCCGCGATGAACTGATCAAGATGGTAATAACAGCTATTTATACCGCCTACCGCATTAACAAAAACATTGCGAAGGAATACGGTCTGTATATGGTGATCATTGAATGGATGAATACCTTCCATTGTGATGAAAGTTGTGGGGACACTGGCGAAGCCACGTCTGAATATGCAGCTCAGAGGAAAGGTGACATCCAGGAAAACTATGGAAATGAACATGAGCATGAAGACGAGCATGAACACGAACATGGCCATGGTCATGAAGCAAAACACTGCCAACTCGATCCGATGCTGCAATTCCCCATTTGCAACGATCCTTACTATGAGGAAATCAAGGAGAAATATGAGCATGATAACACCAAGGCTAATGAACTGGCCAAGACACTAATCGATCTCAATAAGAAGAAGGAATCATTGCTGGCTTGCAAACAAAGCCTGGAAGCAGCCATTGTGGAAGTAGATCCAAAAATGAGGTGTAAATAGTTATTTATAAACGTCCGATTACTTTAACATTAAAATATTAAGAATATGGCAGCCAAAGGAGATTATCCTATTCCAAAATTTCACTTTCAGGTAGAATGGGGTGAAAATTTCAGGATCGGCTTTACCGAGGTTAGTGGGCTTGATTTTGAAACCGAAGTCATTGAATACCGTGAAGGGAACAGCAAAAAATACAATAAAACCAAACAACCCGGTTTAACCAAATTTAGCAACATCACACTGAAACGCGGCACCTTCGAAGGGGATTATGACTTTTTCAAGGAATGGCGCAAAACCTATTATTTCCAGGAAGGCAATAAAACAGGCTCGATGTATCGCCGCACAGTAACCATTAAACTACTCAACGAAAATCATGAACCCATCATCACCTGGAAGGTGTTGAACGCCTGGCCATCCAAGGTACAATCCACTGATATGAAAGCCGATGCCAATGAGGTGGCGATCGAAACCATTGAATTGGTACATGAAGGCTTGGAAATCATGAATGTTGACTAGTTATGGCTGGTGAAAGTAAAGATCCGGATGATTTTTATCAAACGGTAAATTTTCACTTCAGGGTAAGTTTCAAATCCAATGACCAGGAATCCGTTGACACCCGGTTTCAATCCGTTACAGGACTTGATTCTACACTGGATAGTGAAACTGTAAGGGAAGGCGGAGAAAACCGTTTTGAGCACGTGGTCCCTACGCGCAGAAGATACGGCCCCTTGGTGTTAAAAAGAGGGTTATTGGATACCAACTCAGAAGTGACAAAGTGGCTGAAAAAAGCATTTGACGATGAAATTGTGGAGCCATATCCAACGGTGGATATTACCCTGCTCAATGAAAATCACCAGCCGCTTATGTATTGGACCATAAACAATGTGTGGCCAAGAAGCTGGAAGGTCGGAGAGTTGAATGCAGAAAGGGGAGAGGTGTTGCTGGAAACGCTTGAGCTGAATTATAACCGCCTGGTGTACAAAACTTAAAACCATCGCTATGCCTATTGAGATTCGTGAATTGATTATAAAAGCGGCTGTAATTGGAGATGAAAAAGCGGGCGGCTCCATTTCAGCTTCTTCCGGTAATACGGATAATCCC
The DNA here is from genome assembly GCA_963711495.1 of uncultured Cytophagales bacterium. GTDB lineage: Bacteria > Bacteroidota > Bacteroidia > Cytophagales > Cyclobacteriaceae > CAVQEK01. Next base: position 537,314 of record CAVQEK010000013.1, on the reverse strand, counting down.
CGTGAAGAGATCATTAATGCCTGTGTCGAGAAAGTAATTCAAATACTAAAGGAAAAGAATGAGCGATAGAAAGAAACTGGAAAAGTTATTGATCAGATCATTTGCCAACCGGGATTTTACAGGAGAAGACCCCAAGAGAAAGTTTGTAACTCCCATAAATCCAGAGTCGTTCACTAAAAATTTTAAAGTAAATGTAGATACTCAAAGTGGTCACGGTAGTCCTGGTTCAGAAGTACACTATAAATCGATAGCCCCTGAAGAATTGCGTCTCGAATTTGTGCTGGATGGAACGAAGACCATGGAGAATTACGGTGGAGAGAACAGCACCTACATCGATAAACCGGTAGAAGAACAGTTGGGTGAATTCCTAAATTGCGTGTATAATTTGGACGGAAAAATACACCGCCCAAGGTTTTTAATTGTTTTTTGGGGTTCTGAAATAGACTTCAGATGTGTGCTGTCGAATCTTGACATCAATTACACCCTTTTTGAGCCTGACGGAAGACCATTGAGGGTAAAGATCACTGCTAATTTCCTGAAGCATAAGTCCAGAGAAGAACAATTGGCCGAGGCCAAACTGAGCTCTCCGGATTTGACGCACTACCGCAAAGTGCAGCAAGGTGATCGCCTTGACCTGATGACCTATGAAATTTATGACAACTCAAAATATTTTTTACAGATAGGCAGAGCCAACGATCTTACCAGTGTCAGGAATGTTAAGACTGGCCTTAATTTATATTTTCCACCATTTGATAAAAATGAGGTATAATGGAAGAACTGCTGATACCGAATCCATCGCGGCATGATGTGGTGACTTTTTCTATTTTGATAGACGGGACAGCCATTGATCCGACCTATGAGATCCTGTCTCTGTCCATCATCAAAGAGATCAACAGGATCTCCGTAGTCAAGATGGCCATACGGGATGGAGATGCTTCTGAAATGAATTTTGAGGTCAGTAATAAAAATGATTTTATCCCCGGCAAAAAGATCACCATCAAGTTAGGTTTCGACGGAAACAATGCGCAGGTATTTAAAGGGATTATTGTAAAACATGCCATCAAAGTACGGCAGAACGGCGATACCGAATTACAAATTGAATGTCGGGATGAAGCAGTGAGAATGACCGTTGGCCGCCATAATCAATATTTTGAAGATCTGAAAGACAGTCAATTGTTTGATGACCTCATCGGAAAATATCCGGGATTGCAAAGTGACCCGCAGACAACACAGCTTAAGCATAAAGAGCTGGTACAGCATCATGTGACGGATTGGGATTTTATGTTGCTTCGGGCCGAAGCCAATGGCATGCTGGTCATGGTCGATGACGGGAAGATCAAAGTAGCAAAACCGGATACTTCGCAGGAGCCTGTGCTTCAGGTGACATACGGCACTTCCGTTATGGAATTTGAAGCTGAAATGGATGCGCGGTATGAATGGAAAAATGTAAAAACATTGTCCTGGGATTATCCCAATCAGGCATTGTTTGAGGCTGATACATCGGAAGCCACCTCTTTTTCTCAAAATGGAAATATTCAAGGCAGTGATTTGGCCATTGCTATTAACCTGGAAAACTATGAAATGCATCATAGTGGTTATTTGCTGGAGCAGGAATTACAGGATTGGGCTGATGGTTTAATGCTCCGCAGCCGTTTAGCCAAGATCAGGGGCAGGGCCAGGGTGACGGGATTTTCCGGCATTAAGCCAGGCGATATGGTTAAGCTGGAAGGTGTGGGAGACCGCTTTAAAGGGAAAGCGTTTGTAACCGCGGTAAGACATGATGTGGGGAAAGGTTCATGGGAAACCCATATTCAATTTGGCCTTGACCCGGATCGTTATGCGGAAACACATCGTGATGTAAGTGATCTGCAAAGTGCCGGACTGGTAGGGTCCATCCACGGATTACAAATCGGAGTGGTTGTCCAGTTGCAGGATGATCCTAACGGAGAAGATAGAATATTGGTAAAGGTTCCGGTTATAGACAATCAGGCACAGGGCATCTGGACCCGTGTAGCCAGCCTGGATGCAGGCTCGAACCGTGGAGCTTTTTTCCGTCCCGAAATTGGTGATGAAGTAGTAGTCGGATTTATCAATGACGATCCTCGCCATGGCGTGGTATTGGGAATGCTGAATAGCAGCGCCAAGCCGGCCCCCATTACAGCGCAGGATGTCAATCATGAAAAAGGATTTACTACGCGCAGTGGAATGAGGATCCATTTCAATGACAATACCAAAACCATTACCATAGATACCCCTGCCGGCAACAGTATGGAACTGGATGAGCAGGGAATGAAAATAGAGATCAAAGATCAGAATACCAATAAGATAACCATGGACTCTTCCGGAATAAAGCTGGAAAGTCCTTTGAATATTGAGATAAAGGCGGGCGTCAATCTGACCCTTTCTGCGGGGGCTACCCTTTCGATCGGAGGGGTTAGCTTGTCTGTCAAGGCCGATGCGAATGTGGGTATAGAAGGTGCCGCGGCTAAATTATCTGCACAGGGAATTACGGAGATCAGTGGGTCACTGGTCAAGATCAACTAAATAAACATAGAGAAAAATGGCATCAGCAGCCAGAATCAGCGATATGCATACTTGCCCTCTTTTTAGTGGCCCCGTACCGCACGTCGGCGGGCCAATTACCGGCCCCGGCGTGCCGACCGTTTTGATTGGCAATTTGCCGGCAGCCGTAGTTGGAGACCTGTTGGTTTGCACCGGTCCACCAGATACGATCGTGATGGGATCAACCACGGTGTTCATTGGCGGAAAGCCCGCAGCCAGGCAGGGAGACCTGACAGCACATAGCGGAGTAATCGTCTCGGGTTTTCCGACAGTGCAGATAGGCGGCTAACAGTAAATTAAATTCAATCAAATATGAGCGATCCGCAAAAATCATTTCTTGGTACCGGCTGGTCATTTCCACCTGCCTTCGACAGAAAAACAGGCACAGCGGAATTGGTGAGCGATGTGGAAGACATTAAGCAGAGCCTTAATATATTATTATCCACCAGTTTGGGAGAACGGGTTATGCAGCCTTTATACGGTTGCAATCTCGTCGATTATATTTTTGAATCGTTGAGCAGTTCGGTCATTGGATACATAAAAGACCGGGTGAAAAATTCGATCCTTTTTTATGAGCCCCGGATACTGGTGGAGAAGATAGAGGTGACTTCCGACGAATCATTTGATTTGATAGAGGGAAAGTTTACCATCAGTATTGAATTCTCAATTCCCGGTACAAACTCCCGGTTCAATTATGTATATGATTATTATAAAAATGAAGCATTGCGCCCGGTGTAATTACCATTAAGCATCGCCGATTGTAAATGATATAACAAAGATGGCAGATTGCAAAAACCTGATACATCCCTTTCAAAATGATCCCGGCGTTAGCCAAGGACAGCGGATCATGGACGATCTATTGTCGGGTCCCGCCAAAATCGATGGCCGGTCACTGGCCGACCTGCTGGACTATTTTATGCAACTGTCCCGCCATATCAATTATTACGACGGCGATCTTTCTATCAGCGATTGGCAGCCATTCTTTCAAAAAAGTGTTCCTTTTTCCATAGCTGCCATTACTAAATATGATACCAACGCTGTCAATGAACAGGTAGATTACTATCACAAGCTTTTTGAAAAAGATCCTTCCCCCTCAGGGTTGCAATTGTTGGTGCATTACATGTTTTATACGGTGATCTATCGCATCAATACCTGGCATTTGCAGGTTGAAGGTAGTGAACTGCCTGTAGCTTTTACCTTGGAGAAATTGATTAAAGACAGGTTAAAGATTCCGACGCAACAGTTCATTGCCCTGGCCAATGCGGCAGTGAAATGGTATTGCATCAAAACGCTTGACTGGCAATCGATCTCTAATAATCCCGTGTGGGACCTGGATATTACCGATTTGTATGCGGTGGATGAAAGCTTCAAAGACCTGGGCGACAACAAAAGAGAAAGACTGATTGCACTTTATGAACAGATCCTTACCCTGTTGCCTGCCTACCTGGATGTTATCCAGGTTGTGACAGATGCGGCGGTTATCAGTATTGAACCCAGTCTGTTCCCTTTAAAGGAAGCGTTGCAGGAAAGGCATCCGGCCCATTTGGCCATCTTGTTTGCCTTTTTAAAATTGTTTGAATATTTGCAACAAGATTTAAACAGTTTTACAAAAAAACATCTCGACTTCTTTTACAAACAAGTACTGAAGCTCCAAAGCAAAGAAGCGGTTCCTGATAGCGCACACATTGTCTTTGAGATCCAAAATCAATTGGATAAATATCTGCTTCAGAACGGTATTCAGGTAAAGGATGGTAAAGATAATAATAAGGCAGAGGTATTTTTCTCCCTTGACGACGAAATCGTTGTCAACAAGACCCAAATAGCGGATAAACGGACCTTATTTCTAAATTATCAGACATATCCTGCCGCAACCTATCTGGAAGGTGTATATATGGCCCCCAATGCCGGCAAAGCTGATGGTGTTGATAAGGATTTTAAAGAAGATGCTCCGAAAAGTTTTGCGACCCTCGGTGCTAAAAATAGCAAATACATCGATCCTGAAAATAAATTTGTCCAGCCTTACCCCAATGCCCGCTTAGGTTTTATCCTTGCATCTCCTGTGTTGTTGCTGAATGAGGGGCAGCGAACTGTTACGATCACGCTATCCTGCAGGCTGGATCAGAATTACTGCCTGTCAATAGAGCCGCAGACAGGTGTTGCCAATCCCTGCTGCAGCGACTATCCGCCGCCTGGGGGAAAAACACCATCAGCCAAAATAACTTACCCGGACTTTGCTCAAGCTGGTGCCTTGTACAATGCTGTCAGTACCATCATAGGACAGTCCTTTTATTATATTAATCGTGATGGTGTGGTGGCTGCAGTGAAACAGGGCATTAGCAAGGATATGCTCGACAAACTGAACCAACTGCTGACCATCCGCCATATAAAAAGCGAGGCAGACAGGAGATATGACACGGATCAGGTAGATCCAACCATCTGCTATTGCCCCATAGAGGAAAAAGTATATGAGATCACCGTACCCGAAGCCGATTTTAATAATGTGTTTAACGAGACGGAAAGGGGCGTACTCAAAGACATTTTTCAACCTCGCAAGGCATTTAAAGTGTCCTTTAGTGGGGAGAAAGAATGGATAGTGCCCAAACCGGGCGAAGCATCGGGCAATGAGTTTTTAGATATTGAAATGGGACCCCTTGCTGGTGACCGGTTTGTCCTCACCATAGTTGCTACGCTTCAGCCCGATCAGAAAGCAGTTACCTTTTATAATGCGGAAAATCTCAAAGAAGACTTCAATACCGCTTTACCGGTAGTGAAGATCGAACTGGATGATAAAATAAAATTAACGGAAGATGTAGACGCTGATGGAGTAGATGAAGCCTGTTGTGAAAGAAAACCGGCAAATGGAAAACAACCGGTGTCACTATATCACTTTTTCAGGAATGTGTTCATTGCGGACGACGACCAAACGAAAATCCGGGCAGATGTGTGTGGGCTGAAGAACTTTGTCGTGCAGAATAATGAAAGTCTGCAAAATGTCAATGCTCCGATTTATCCGTTCGGTACCCGCCCCACCGTGATTGACTTCGATGTAAACAATCCACCGCCCAGTCCGGTACCACATCCGGCACCCAACCTGAATCTGAAAGGCCCTGATTTTTATATTGGCAGCCAGGAGGTATTTGGTAAAAAATGGAGCGAAATATATATTAACTTAAACTGGAAGGACAAACCAACCAACTTTAACGAATATTATAAAGGGTACCTTGTCAGGGATAATTACCATGAATGCGACGACCTCAATGACAATACTCATCATATTTATGGCCTGAATGAATGTGACTTTCAAATGAACTTGGCCTTGCTGCAGGATGGACAATGGATTAAAGAAAAGCTCAATCCACCCTTCACGACTACGGCACTCAATGAAATTACCGGCGATAATAACCGGCTCTTGTTTGCATCGGATGTGCCCTCTGGGTTTTGTACACCCGAGAAGCCCTTCGCACAAACGATCAAATTAATACATGACGAAGCGGTCAATCCGGACCCGCAGTTTGATCTTACTCCGCAATTCAATATTTCCAGCGAACCGCTGACGCAATATGACGTGAATTCGCGCAATAATTTCCTTCGGATCAATCTTCAGAACCAAGACTTTCTTCATAAGGATTATTCATATGTGCTGGCCCGTCAGATGATGGCCTTTGGCCGTTATCCCGACCTGGTAAATGATGCGGTATACATAGAAGGAGGTGTTCCCCAGGTCTTTGATATATCCATTTTCTTCGGCAATATCGGTCCTCAGGTGATACAAATAGCCAATGATGTGGTCAACTCTGCGATCGACGGCGTACTGGATGATTTGGTTCAAATCATTTCCGATGAAACAGACAGTGGAACCAATGTGCCCTTTTTAAATGATCTGCTGGATCGTTCCAAAGAATTACTGAGTGATGTGGCCGCCCTTGCTGCGATCAGCATTCCAACATTGTTTGGTGGGTTTTTTGATGTCGGCGGACTATCTGCCGCTGACCAGGTCCAGGTGAAAACTCTGGTAAAGGATTTTGTTTCCGATCTTTTTGATCTGTTTAAAACCGATTTATCAGGGATTGAAGATAGCCTGAAAGCGAAGCTAAGGGATAAATTTGACGATATCCTTGCTACGATAGATGTTAGCGGGTTTTTTACAGGGATTTTTGGAAGTAAAGAAGTGATAATCCCTAACGAGCCATGGACCCCAATCGTTGAAGAAATGTCAATAGACTACAGCGCCACGGCTCCCATCACCGATATCGATCTCATTCACCTGTATCCCTATACCGGCACATATAAAAGCGAAGAATTTGAATCACAGCCATCACTGTTTCCCGTTTTCTGCGATGAAGGCAACTTATTCCTGGGGCTTAAAGACCTGCGTCCCGGCAACAACCTCAACGTTCTTTTTCAACTTGCCGAGGCAACGGCCGATTCGGAATCAGAAAAACAGCTGGTACAATGGTACTATCTGCAAAACAACCAGTGGAAATTATTGCGCAATGGATTTGAAGTGCTGGATGACGCCACTGATGGTCTCACTACCTCCGGTATCATCAAATTCGCTACACCGACCATTATGACCAGTGATAACACCATATTACCAAAAGAATTATTTTGGATCAAAGCAGCAATTTCGCAGAACAGCAGGTCGGTAAGTGAAACCGTTGGCATCCATACCCAAGCTATCCGGGTGACTTTTACGAATGAAACCGCCAATGATAAGCTGAGACTGATCGAAGCATTGCCGGCGGGCTCCATTGCCAAACTAAAAGTAGCGGATGCCTCTATTAAAAAAGTAAATCAGCCTTACGATTCTTATGGTGGCAGGGTTCCAGAGGCAGAAGGGCATTTCTATGTCAGAGTAAGTGAACAGTTACGCCACAAAGGAAGAGCAATTCAGAAGTTCGACTATGAGCGCCTGGCACTGGAAACTTTTCCACAATTGTTTAAAGTCAAATGTATCAACCATAGTTTTGCTCTGGATGCCCATAAGTATCTCAACGATTTTCCGATGGCCCCGGGATATGTGATATTGGCTGTAATTCCAGATCTGAACCAGCTTAGGGCAATAGAGTGTTTCGAGCCCCGCGTACCAGTGAGTTTGCTGGATAAGATCAAAATGCATTTGATGTCTCGCACTTCACCATTTGTGCGGTTGAAGATCATGAATCCGAGATACGAAAAGGTACATTTTTGTTTGCAGGTAAAATTGTATCTCGGCAAGGACGAGAACTTTTATAAGGAAAAGCTGAAACAGGATCTAAAGGAATTTCTTGCGCCATGGGCCGTAGGGCAGTACGATAAGCTCTCTTTTGGTCAGTGTGTTTACCGCTCCGATATTGTTCGTTTCCTGGAAACCAGGGATTATCTGGATTATATCATTGACCTGGGGATGAAACACGAAAGCGAACCGGGAAATCCAACCGACCAGCAAAAGGTGTGTCCCATCACCCCGAGGTCCATATTGATTGCTGGTGATATAGATGTTTGCATACAACAACAGGATTGTGAAGCATGGCAAAGGTGTTATGATGAAAACCAACGGGAAAAAGAGTGCTGTCCGCATGACAAGATCCTTTTGGCAAAATACTGCAAGGAAGATATTCCGCCTCAATAAACAAGGGCTAACATGGCAGACGATTTGAGAAATAGTCAAGTGATCAGTAAAAATAATTCAGGTTTTCCAGACTACCTGGATTTTGACAGGCTGCGGGCTGAGGGGATTGAGTATCTGGGAAAACTGGCTGGACAAATATGGACTGATCATAATGTGCATGATCCGGGGATTACCATCCTGGAAATGCTCTGCTATGCTTTGCTCGATCTTGGCTACCGCACGAATTTACCTGTAGAAGACATTTTTACCAGGAATCCTGAAGGCGCCTCCAAAGACAACAACTTTTTTACTCCCGCGCAGATACTAACCTGCAACCCACTTACCATCACCGATTTCAGGAAGTTGTTGGTAGATGTAGAAGAAGTAAGAAATGCCTGGCTGGAACCGGCCACCGATATTGTCGATTTATGCCGCCCACCCAGGCAAGTGCCTCCAGATCCGGCTGGCGGGATTGGACGCGATGACCAAACGGCATGCGAATCTTTTCTGAATGGATTGTATCACGTTTACCTGGATCTTGAAAAAGATGTAGACCGGGACTTTAAGGATGAAGCTGCAGCTCAAGCCTATAAAAATGCTGTAATTGATAAGGTGAAGAAAGCCTTGATGGCGCACCGTAACTTGTGTGAGGATTTCGCAGACATCTTTATTTTGTGCAAGCTTCCCATAGGTGTCTGTGCGGAGATTGAACTGGAGGAGGAGGCTTCCCCTGACAAAGTTTACATAAGCGTTGTAGAAAAATTGCGCGAATTTTTCACTCCTTCCCCTAGATTTTACACCCTGCAACAACTGCTCGACAAGCAAAAGCCCATTGAAGACATTTTTGCCGGGCGCCCCTACGATATTTCCCAAAGCCATGGATTTGTGGATACGGAGGAGTTTTCCGCATTGAAGTTGAAAAAAGAGATCCATTTATCAGATATCTATAATGTTATATTCGACGTTTCCGGAGTAAGATCGATTCGCAACCTTAGCTTCCGCCTTTGCGATGTCGGCGCTATGAAGATAAGGGACTGGAAATTTGCCATCAAGAAAAACCATATTCCGGAATTCTCCATTCATTGTTCGGGATTTCATTTTTCAAGAAACGGCACACCAATATCAATCGATCTTAAAAAGTACGATACACTACTCGACCTGAATTTTAGCCATACCGGGAAAGTGCTGTATCAAATGCCTTCTCCTTATCTCGATGGGGAGATCCCAAGGGGAAATTACAGGAAAGATCTGGCGCAATACTATTCAGTACAAAATGAATTTCCGCGCGTATATGGCATCGAAGAGGGTGGTCTGCCCGATGATGCCCCGGCACCGCGCAAAGCACAGGCTTTACAACTGAAAGGATATCTGTTGTTTTTTGACCAATTGCTGGCCAATTATCTAACACAACTTAGCAATATTCGGTCTTTATTTGCGCTTTCTTCGCCGGAAGACCAAGGAGAGCAACACACCTATTTTATAAACAAGTTGAATTCGGTGCCCGAATTGCAAAAACTTTTGCGTTTTCAGGCCAGTGAAGACGGAGAGAGTGATTTGGGGGAACAAGGAAGCACGCTGGCGTTTCCAGTTGATAAAAACACATTACTTTCTTTAAAGGAAAGAGACCAGTTGATGAATTTTAAGGTCGAGGATGAAAAATCCTATGCATTTGCCTCTCTGGCCGAAAAAGATATTGCGCTTAGTCAGCTTAAAAATGATCTCTACAATGAAGCGTTCGGTTGTGAGTTTGTGACTACTTCGGACGATCGTGTTTTTTATTACATCCTTACTTCCTCTGATGAGATTGCCCTGGTTAGTAAAAGGTATTTCAATAACCTCAACGACGCAACATTAAATGCATCCTCGGTCAAGTACATTGGAACTTTTGATGAGAATTATAACTCGTTTACAGTTAACATCGATCAATTTTCGTTCGACATTGAATTGAACCTGATGTCATTTGCAAAATACCTACAACTCCTGGTGGAGGACAGGGGTCTTTATCTGCAGCGGCGTCAGGATTTTCTGCAGCATTTGCTAGCCCGTTTTGCTGAAAAATTTACCGATTATGCGCTATTGTCATTTGGCATTTTCAGCAACGAGCGTATAGAAGAAGCCAAAATACAGGCGACTGAACGATTTTTAACCCATTACGATGACCTCAGCAGCAATCGTGGTAAAGCGTATGATTACTGGCTTAATCAGTGGAACAACGATAATATTTCCGGATTTGAAAAGAGGGTAAAATCAATAACGGGCATTGATAACTGGAAGCGGCACAGTCTCTGTAATTTTGTGGTAGACCAATACGAAGAGCAATATGCCGTCAACTTAAAGATAGCCGATCAGGACTTTTTTGTGATGAATGAAAAGTTTGATTCTGAAGGGGAGGCGTTGCAGGCGGCCCAGTCGTTTTTTACTACTTTGGCAGATCGGCAGCAATATCAAACCAAATATCTGTCCCACGAACAAACCTATTCTGTCACACTAAACAAAGGCAATCAGGTGGTGGCCAGATTCCGGAAAACTTACGACACCGAGGATGAAGCAAATATGGTGATCCGTAATCTGCGCCGGCTCTTTTCGGGTAATCCGGTAGCCGACGAAGACATCTTTATCAGCCAATATATTTATTTTCTCCAACTGAATGATTATCAGGCAAACGTAGTGGAAACCTCTGCCAAGAGCTATGAGGAGGAAGCGTATGCCCAATCCGCGGCTGATCAACTTAAACAGGGCGTTAATGACAAGAAGAGGTGGGCGCCTACGAGCGGGAAAATATCGGGTCATGGCACACTTTACCGTATTCCTCAGGGCGCCCAAACGCCACGGTTCATAGATCTCAATGCCTTTAAGATAGACATCGACAACACCATCGTCGGAAAGCCCGATAAGTTTACCTACGATGCGCTGGATGCTAAAAATCAATTTAAGTTCCGGCCTGTCAAAGAGTTTGACAGCCAGAAGCAGGCGAAGCAACATTGGAAGGACCTCTTGACGTGGATGACCAGTGCCGACAATTACCGGATTCAGCCAGCCGGCGAGACTGGTAAATTCGAACTTCATATTTTTGTAAAAGATGAGGATAAAGCGGTTTGTTCGGCAAGTTTCAAAAGTGAGTACGATGCCCAAAAAATGCAGGATAAAGTACTGGATATTATCCGTCCTCATTTGTATTCCCTGACCATTCAGGAAGTGCCAAATCGATGGAAGTTTACTTACCATGCGGGCATTGATTTGGCGGAGAGCTTTTCCTTTCAAAGTGTAAGTGATTATAAAAACCAGGAAGAAGCTTTAAATGCTGCCGAAACGTTTAGAATAGCTATTCCCACACTGCAATTGCGGAAATACAAAGGTGCCCTAAGACTGGTCGCCGGCAAAACCAAAGAAAAAATATCTCCGGTGGAACTGATCCAAAATCCGGAAGATCGGGATGAAAACATTATCCGGGCATCCATCAATCAGGGACTCTCAGCCCAAAGAGAGGTCATTCAATTATTGGAAAGTGCAACGCCAAAAGACTTCACAGCCAGTGTGGGTCTGGATGCCCCAACCAGGCAGGGATTGTACGTATACCGCCTGATCGATAAAGACAGGGTCCCTGCGCAATACAGCGAAATATTCAATGATCGAGCAGAGGTGGAAGCCAGGAAAAATGCTTTGGCAAAAATAAAATGTGGTGATTATTCATACCTCGAAATTTGTTTGGGAGGAGATATCATTGACGTGCGTCAGGATAAAACCACAAAAACCCCATGGTACCACTACCTGGTAAAAAGCCGCAATCGATTTGATCAGGAAGGAGAGGAACTGGTACTTTTTGAGAGCATCTTGGGATATCAGACAGAGGAAGATGCCCAAAAAGCATTCAAAAATAATTATCTAAGGATCCTGACTTTGGCCTCTGATGTCATCAATTACGGGAAGATCATTAGTACGGAAGAAAAAATAATTCATTCCCAGGATTCCTGTATATCAGCGGAAAGCTTGGTTTTTGTGCCTAAGGCAACACTCGATGCATTGGGCGGTTATGAGGATGCTTCAATACAGGCACTGGTTGAATTGGCCAATTCCTATCCCATCCGTCAAGTGGAATTTCAATCAGACGCGTTTTATGAGATCTTTCCCTGCGAAGAAAAAACCGTTGAACCAAAGTCTGTGGGTTGTGGGACGGCTGAAAAGGATTATGTATACTATTTTCGATTATTTGGCATTCAATCTGCTGGTACCCAAAATAAACCGTACTGGCAAAGCAAAAAAATTTACAGTGATCCTGAAGAGGCCCGGAAGGAATTTTATTTCTTTCTGATGCTTTTATGCTACCCGGGCAATTTTTTTGTCGATTGCGATATTTGTGATGCGGAAACGATAAACAGTTACCGCATTTATATTCGCGAAGTGTTGGTGGAAAGTACTGGAAGATTTCCAAGCGAAGCAGAGGCCTGGGGCCCGGAAGGGGTACAGAAATTCATTTGTGTGTCTCAATCGCAAAATGCTTTTCACAATTACCAGCGTAGAGACGATTGTTGCTATTCATTTTATGTAGCCTGTGCTGATGGGCTAATTTATCATCCTTGCCATTACGACCATCCACAAAAACGAAACGCAGCCATCGAAAAACTCTACAGCGGAATTAATAATCAAAACAAAACCAGGGCTTATCGCTGGCAGGTGAGCGAAAATGAAGAAGGTTACATACTATTAAATGAAAAGGGACAACCCTTTGCGATAGCCAATCTTCGGGCCGAAAATGATCCATGTGGCGACCTCGTTCTTTTTTTTGACAAGGTTGTCAAAGATCAGGTCACCTATCTGAAAGATGACAACGGCGCTGTATATGCCCGGGATGATCAGAGTGGTATTGTGGTTTATCAGTACCAGGATATTGAAGAAGCGACATGGAAAGAAACACTTAAAATGTTCTCATGTTATTTTCCGGTAGTAAGACAAATCGATGAAAAAACAGGGAGAACAACGTATTGTGTCGAAATACAATTGCCCGGCTTCACCGCTTGTGGCGAAGAACCCAATGAGGATCAGCCTTGTGGCTGTTCGGAAAAATCGGCACAACCATTACCAACCTGTTATGTTGCCTGGAAGAGTCGCTGTTGCTACACTACATGCGAGGAGGCCATGAGTGTGTGGCGGACCGGTATCATGCTGCTGTTGCGCTATGAAAACTATCGTGCCTGGTTCGATTGTACATGCTATGATTTTGGTATTGAGATGTACTATAACATGCTTGAGCAGGAGCAAGGCTTACTGGCTGGTGAGACCCGCTTTAGCCTGGGCGATAGCGAAATGCTGGCACTCAACCCTCAGTGCTATTCTAACCCGGATATGGTATGTGAGGCAGTGGAAAGATCCTGGAAACTGGTCAATTGCGAAGGACTGCATGCGGTCGAGCATATTTTGCTCCGTCCTCGCTGCCCTGAAGACTGCCAGTGCGAGCAGTACAGTGCGCGTTGCGACAATCAAACTAATTGCAATTTTATCTGGTCTGGGCCGGATGATGATCCATGTTCCGATCAACCGGATGTTTGTTTTGTACCCGGGGTTGATCCTTATTCGTTTATTGCCACTGTTGTTTTACCTGCCTGGCCGGTTCGTTTTCGAAGGACTGAAAATCGTCGGCTACTGGAAAATATCCTATACCGTGAAGCACCGGCGCACGTATTGCTGCGTATATTGTGGCTGGCCCCCCATGATTTCTGCTGTTTTGAAAGTAAATATAAAAACTGGGGCAGTTGGCTGGCAAGAAAGAAAGTTTGCGGTGAACAATTCTCAAATTGTGATTTTCTGAGCTTCTTGTTCCAAAGGAATTACGAATGTTTGAGTGATTGTGATGAATGTCTGCCATGCCAGGATAATGGGTCCCTGGTCGATCCCTGCTTTGACGAAATCCTCAGACAATCTGATGACTTAAATCAATATCTCAATCAGATCAATGAGTTGTATTGCTGGAGAACTCAGGTTTGTGACGCCTATGAGTTTACCGGCTGCGATGCACCAATTGACCGTGGAAATGGAAATGAGGGAGGAGTTATTTTGTTATCGAAACCGGCTTCTGCCGTCAGCCCCTCCGTTGAAAAGTCGGAAGAGATGAGTCAAACCGCTCCACCGTTGGAATCTTCTCAGGAAAAGCCTGAGAACCAAATCATCAGTAAAGAGCAGCAACCGGCTTCTATTTTAAAGACCAAACCTCAACTCATTAATGGCCGGATGGCAAAATTCAGAACTATAGTCGATGAAGTTGCTAAAAAATTAAAAGACAACCCACTGGTTGGTAAGATACAAGTCTTTTTAAAAGATCCGCAACCCTCGGCTACCAGAGCATCGAAACTATTGACCGAGGTTGTTCAAAATAATAAACCTGCCAAAGCCAAGGCATTAACAAAGAAGCAGGTATTTATTCTTTTGCAAAGTGCCCTGTGTTACTACCTCGACAAAATATGTTTTAATGGTAAGGATCTTGGAAAGATCCGCACACTAAAAAATACGCTTGAAGAACTCAGGAAAGTAAAAACGGATATGCTAGCTATATATCAATATTGGGACCCTGAAGAGGTGGAAAAATATGAACCGGAATTGGATATGGATGAGATCAAAAAAATATTAACAGAACCAGCTTAATCTAAATAATCCAGGTTAACAATGCAACACGTCATCAAAAGGCAAAATATCCATCTGTCATTGGATCGAAAAACCGACGCATTCCAAAGTCAGCAGATGATGAGTCAGCACTACTGGCAAGAAATTGTGCCCGCCTTGGGAAAGCTTTTTGATGAAATTTCTTCAGAAGACGAAGTGTTGTATTTCGATACCCTGGAAGTAGATATTGGATGGCTTCATGTGCAGGACATTTCCCGCCATATCTGGAGCGATGAGTTGCTTTCGGGAATTATCGACAGCTTCCGCGAAAAGCTCAGATCAGCTACATACGGATCCAAAAAGACTGTATGGGCGCAACAAAAAACCTTAAATATTTGTCAGCAGTGGCTGCATTATATGCTAAATGGGTATCTGCCGTGGAATGCTTTGGAAATTAATGAGGGCTGGAGGCAGCGCGTATTGGAAGCTTTGTCAACGGATTATAAAAGTGTTGATAAATTAAGATCAATGCTTCGATCTCAGGCCAATGTTGTTATGAGGATAGTAGAGCAACATTCAGAATCATTCCTCATAAAATTACTTGAAATACTCACTGCCACCAAACTGTTCAATTTACCTGATCTGCTGCATGAACTGGAAATTTTATATAAAGCTTTCCTAAGTACAAATGCCAGAACGCGATCTGCACAAAAAATTGAACCGGGGAAAATGTTTTGGAGAGATATCTTGCAGTCATCGGCAACCTCTAAAAAAAGCGTTGAAACGCAAATGTTAATGCATGGTATTTTAGACAAATATTTCAGTGGGATTGCCAAGCAACGAATCCTAAAAATGGATACGCTATCAAAATTATCTGGGCTGCTACCTGTCATCCAATCCTGGGAACAAAAAACAATAGTTGTAGAAAGCGAAGACCCTGCTAAAGATTTGAAAGAAATTTCACGTAATCAGGTAGATCAGGTTTCGACCGATGAAGTTCAAACAGTCGTTGAAGAAGAGGGTATTTTTGTTCAAAATGCCGGTGCGGTATTATTGCACCCTTTCTTAAATATTTTTTTTAACCGCCTTGGCCTCATTAAAACCGGCAATTTTAAGGATCAGACGGCCCACCAAAAAGCCCTTTACATGATACATTATTTATGCACTGGCATTGATAGCGCTGAAGAACATGAACTGGTGATACCTAAAGCTTTGTGTGGATATCCGATTCAAAAGCCTGTTAAAAACGCAATCCGCCTTGACAGAAAAGAAAAGGAAAAAGCAGAACATCTGTTAGAAGAAATAATACGGCAATGGAATGTGCTTAAGAGTACCTCACCAACAGGTTTGCGAGAAGGCTTTCTGCAACGCCGGGGTAAATTATTCAGGAAGGATGACGATTTGCATATCCAGGTAGAAACCAAAGCAATTGATCTTTTACTGGACCAACTGCCCTGGAATCTCAACATTTTCAAATTGCCTTGGATGAAACAGATGATCCGGGTGGAATGGCGATAAGAATAGATTTATACCAATGAAAACTGCTGAAGCAAAAACACTGGCGAGCAACACACGACAAAACAGCTCCTTTTTCGGCAAAGGAAGGGGGATTAATGGAGATTTTTTTTCGAAGAATAGCGCCACGGAATACTTTTTTGATACGCGCCCAAATTCATTTATTCAACCGAAGCTTACAATCGGTCAGCCTGGAGATAAATATGAAAAGGAAGCTGACGCCATGTCGGATAAGGTAGTGCAGCGGTTAAGTGAAAATGGCCCTGAAATTACATTTGAAAATGAAAATTCTCTTCAAACAAAACCAATCGCCGCTGTAAGAACTTTTACCCCTTTTGTGCAAACAAAGTGCGCGGCATGTGAACACGAGGAAAAATTGCAGAAGAAGGAATATGAGTTGGAAGGGAATGAGATGCTTAATGGAAAATTGCAGAAGAAACCAATTTTTGAAAGTAATCCGGAACCTACTGATGATAAAAATAGTCAACGAAAATGTGAAGAAGAAGATGTGGAAAAATCACAAACAAAATCTGAAAGTAATTCTTCACAAACTGCCTCGCAATACATTGAAAAAAGTTTGAATTCTTCAAAAGGAAGTGGTACTCCTTTGCCAGACAACACCCGTGTACGGATGGAAAGTTCATTTGGGACGGACTTTTCAGGGGTTCGGGTTCATATTGACAGCTCGGCAGTGCAGATGAATAAAGAGTTGAGGGCGCAAGCGTTTACCTATGGTTCAGACATTTATTTCAATGCTGGAAAATACAATCCAGATAATAAGGATGGACAAAAACTGCTCGCTCATGAGTTGACGCACACAATACAGCAGGGTGCAGGAATACAAGGTAAACTTATTCAGCGTATGTTGCCATGTCCGGTACACCCTCCGGTGATAACAACACCATATACAGATTGGAGACCCTATCCTCATTCAACAACTTGGTTTCACTGCGGCTTCAGGACCTTTCTTGAAAACAGACCCCCGACACCCACAGACCCGATGAATGAGTGTGTGTATGACAACTCAGATGTATTGGTGGATGCAAGCCATCCATATGCGGGATGCAGGGGGACACCTGATCAATATGATGGACATGGTGGTATGTCAACACCTCACGACACCCTTATGCATATCTTTTGCGATTCAGGTGGTATTGTGGCAGAAGGGTTGCCTGCGTTGATTACTTCTGGTAGGTTCCTGATAAATAGCACGATAGACTCCAGTACGATTATTCCGACATTTTTAAAACCGGGATTAATTGCTTCTGTAGATTTTGTTTTTGGAATTATAGAAGGCTTTGCGGAGGCTATATTCTTACCAATAAAGACTTTGATTGGGATGATTTGTGCATTGATACAGCTGATCATTCGCGCTATTCGAGCAGGAATAGCGGCCATTACATCGCTTTTAACAACGATAACATCTATAGTGGCATCTGGTGTAATGGCCCTGTATAGATATATTATGTCAATAATTTAATATTATTTCGCTATAAATAATATGAACTTAATAATAACTACCATTGAAAATACTTCCACCGAGACGATCTCTAAGAGTCTGAACCAGACGGTAGAGACCTACATGGAAGCAAAAGGATCATCAAATAATACAAAGAAATGAAAACCACCGAACCAAAAACTTCTTCAGCTAATAACCAGTCCAGCACGGTAAGCCCTTTTTTTGGGAAAAGCGATGATTCTTTTTTTTCCGTCGGTGGGGAGAAATTATCGCCCTTTTTTAACCAGGGTTATATACAGGCAACTATGAAGACGGGCCTGCCAGATGATCCATACGAAAAGGAGGCGGAAAAGGTGTCACACCAGGTGGTCGAAGGGTTTGACCAAGCTGGCAATGTTCAAAGAAAGCTTTCCGCTTCTGGATTGCAGCAATTTAAGATCCATCCATCTATTATAGGAAGCCGAATCAGCAAAAAATCACAGAAAACCCTTTCACGAATACCTTTGTCTGCTCAGGCAAAATGCAGCGAATGCGAAGAGGAAGAAAAAATGGATCTAAAGTCTGGCGCTGTACAGTTTTCAGGAGAGGGTTCAGCAGTTACTCGGGATTTAGAAAACAAGATTCAAAGTATGAGGGGTGGTGGACAGGCAATGGATAACACTACAAAAGCTGCTATGGAAAGCAGTTTTGGCGCCGACTTCAGCAGTGTTAAGATACACACCAATAACCAGGCTGTGCAAATGAGTCAGGATTTAAATGCACATGCTTTTACGGTTGGTAATGACATCTTTTTTAACCATGGACGCTACCACCCTTCGTCAAAGCAAGGTATAGGTCTGCTTGCTCATGAGTTAACGCATACAGTGCAACAGGGCGGTTCAGTACAGAACGGGCAACCAGTGAATTTAAAAGAGGATAAGAATATGTTTGGAGGATCAGTTGCTGTTGGCCTGAAGCTGCCAACTTCAAATCCACAGAAAAACCAAGCCCTCTTCACAAAAGAAATAAACGAATTTCAAAAAACGGGATCTAAAAGCAATACAGGGGGAAGGGTACATCAAAACACTGCAGTCCCGGGTATTCAAAAAGCGGATGTTTTAGAAAATGACCTGTCCACAGTACCAAATAATTTAACTTGTCCGGTTTCAACCGAAAAGGTAAACGATGAAAATGCCAGCCTCGATATGACATTTAACCAAGGCGGCACTATACTTACGGCTGAAGATATTACCAATATCGCCGTATTTGTAAATAATTGGCATAGTTCCGCTTTATCCGTTCCAGTCAGGATACATGGGTATGCCAGTAAAGATGGTACGCCAGCCATTAACTGGCCACTTTCCTGCGGACGTGCCGAAGCCGTTTCCAAACAAATGCAGAAAATACAACCGGCAGCTAAGCTGAGTACAGGTAAAACATTTCCCGCTGGCACCGCAGGAATACCCGCCGGCTTCGTCCAAGTGTTTGCACATGGTGAAACAGAAGAGTTTTCAAAAACATCTTTATTGCAAAACAGGAGAGTTACGGTATTCGTGCCGAATATACCTGCATTACCGGCAAAACTTGCAAAGGCCCCACAGGCAAAATTAAAAACAGGGCCTACTTATAAACCAAATGTGTTAGCGCCTTTGACTACCAACACGCCTACAAATAAGGCGACAAATTTTACAATGGCCGCTGAATTTCAAAATGATCCGCCCAATGGAATCTTAGCTACCTGTGGTGAAATACGGCAGTATATAAAATGGTCGAATCAAAACGTTGACCCTGCCCGGGGAGGTCATGAGGGTTTTTTGACTGACAAGACATTTATTCCAGGCACATTTTATGAAGATCGTGATCAAGTTGGAAAAAGATATGGGCACAGGCAAGGACCTCATTCAGAATCTTTGGCAGGAGTCAATGAGTTTTTAAATCTCAAAGGTAAACAGGATCCGTTAAATGGGCCCAGGTTTAATGGCCGCGATACTCCTAATGTGAATGGAACAGCGGCTTTTATTACTTCATTTGCTGGTACCTGGGAATTCAGGCTCGACGCTATTGACACCTGTAACGGAGATAAAGTGTTGGGTACAGATACGGTGAAAGTTAATTTCTGAGTATATTTTCTATAGTATTTGGTTTAACAAATTCATAATGTTCAGATTTATAAACCGTGTCATAAGGGCATGCACAGAAATGTTTGTTTACTCGTTATTGATAAGTTTTACGTGTAATGCCCAGAAAGTACCTAAAGCACAGAATACTATGAATATTAATCTGGAAATAGAATCAGGAGAAACTTTTGTTGTTTATAAGAATAACACTTCAGATGTTATAAGAATCTGGCAACCTGATAATTCCTGGGGCTGGGAAAATCTCTCTTTTATTATTCGCATTAAAAAATCAAATTCAATATTACACATATCAAGGGTTAAAAATATGGTTTGGACAAAAAATGGCCCGGTGTATTTTGAGATTCTTCCCGGTCATCAAATGAAGGTACCTGTGCAATTAACAGGCAAATCTTGGGAAGCCGATAAAGATATTTCTAAAATTAGAAATGAACCGGTTTCTATTAAAGCGGTGTTTACTATAACCAAAACACCAGAAGGGAAAGAACTGAATGTTTGGGTTGGAAAAGCAGAGAGTGAATGGCTGCCATTGCGGCCTCCGCACCACTGGCTATTTCCAGCAAAATGATTTCCATCTGTGCAATAAAACACAAAAATACATTGTATGTTAGAACGTATCAATGTCATATTAGCACATATACACCAGGGATTATTAAGCTGGATACCTCCACATTCCGGGGATTTGGCAGAAGTGGTGGACGACTGGTTCCTGCAAAACAGACTTCCGGAAATCGCCCTTGTAGCAGGAACCTGCAAAGCAGCGGGTGGAAAGCCGGAGGATCCCAAATTAATGCGGATAATGACGGCACTGCTCGCTGAAATAATAAGCATGGACATTTTAAATGATTTCAGTAAAAAAAATAACCCACAGGCGCTTTGGTTGAAAGTTGGTGCAGAGAGGGCTATGAATTACTCACATATGCTTCAGGTTTTGTTCGGGCAATTGTGCGTGCAGCAAGAAGATGATACTCTAAGACCGGTTCTAAATAAAATCCGGAAGTCAATATTGGTTGTTGTGTCTGCAGCAAATAGGGCAGGCATAAAAGAAATACACGACTGGGAAAGTTATTGGAAATATACTGAAATTTCTAGTGGACATTTTACCGGTGCCTTAACAGAAGTTGGCGCAGAACTTGCGTCAGGGCAGCAACCGTTTGTAATAGATGCCTGTAGGAATTTTGGGATCCACCTGGGATTGGGGCGGCACATTATAAATGAACTGATTAATTTTTCTGAACCTGGTTTACGATACCCGGGCCATCATGGCATTAGTCTTGGCGTTTTGTATGGCTTGCATTGTGAACATCCGCATCAAATGGAATTGAAACAAATTGTTTGGCAGGATCATCTTGAAATACAAAGAAAGCGGGTAAAAGAAATTCTTGATTTAATAAATACATGTGATTATCTGATTTGGGCGGCGCTTAAAGAAAAAAAGCAGGCAATAGAAATGATCAGACAATGTCCGGATGCAGCAGGCAAAGATTTTCTTGAGGCTTTTACAATAGAAAGTTTTAGCCGCATATCTGCACTCGACCGGTTAGAAAATGTTGAAATAGCAAAAGAACGTCAAGTAGAAATTCCACAATTGAACGCGGATATTGATTCTGGATTTACAGGCACATTGGCGTTGGATTACCAATCAATCGGTCTTGGAATCAGAAAAAATATACGCAGTAAACCGCTTCAAATAAATTATTAATATGGACGAGAATGAACCGGGGGCACAATCTGTTGAAAGAGAAGAAAACCTTCACCGGCAACTGGAAAGAGGAGCGCTTTTTACACATAGTGCCTTAAATAATCTTTCTGCACGAATAAATGAATCCGATTCTTTTTTGTATGCCATTATAGATTTAATGGTTAGAAAAGGGATTTTGACAACGGAAGAAATTGAAACGTTTGTACAGCAGGTAAGGCAAGAATCAGTTGAGAAACAGGAAACGGCTCATCCTGATCTTTCTATACGCGTTGATGGAGAGGGAGGTGATGATTATACACCTGTGAATTGTGAAGAAAGATGGCCTGTTTGTAAGGCTGTCTGCTGCAAGTTGGATTTTGCCCTTAATGCCAATGAAATAGAAGAAGGGCATGTAAGATGGGATATGGGACGTCCTTATTTTATCCGCCACGAGGAAAATGGTTTCTGTACACATCTTAATCTTAAAACCAAGAGTTGTGGCGTATACGGGCACAGGCCTGGTGTATGTAAAAAATATAGCTGCGCAAAAGATACACGTATCTGGAAAGATTTTGAGAAAATGGAACTCAACCAGGAATGGCTTGACGCGAATTTGAAAGGATCAAAAATTAAATCGGTCGATGCTTCCATGTTTACGGATCAAAAAATTATCTATAAAAAGGAAATGTAAATTTTAATTATGGTTTGTCTATAAAAAACATTCAATCTTTTCGGTATGATAGGACCATTCCGGGGAATGTGCCGAATGCCATATAGAATAAATACAAAAGAAAGTACAGGAAAATGATGGGGTTCAAATAGATATTTGGATGAAACAAGGTTTTGAAAGTAATAAGAAATACTTCCCTGGCCCTGGAAGACTTGCAAAAGATCAATGAAATGATATTAAAATGAAAATTGCAGAACGAAAAACGGTTTCACAAAATATGCCTGCGACAGCGGCAGGACTATTTTTTGGCAAGCACAATAATGGCCTTTTTAGGGACAATACAGTGCGAAGTCAATCGCCATTTTTTGTCACGTCAAGATCAATTTTTCCTGCCGCTAACAGCCATTCAATTCAAACCGGTGTAGTGGAAGGTCAAACTTCACTCAAATCCGGTCAGGGAGACATTGTGGTCCAGCGGCAAAAGCAACCGGATGCTACGGTAGTAAAAGATGTGCCGTCAAATCCCAAAAGATCTTCAAAGAAATCCGAAGGAAAACCGGCGCGAATAGGCAGGTGTAATCTGGATCCTGAATTTCCGGATTTCAGATGCCTTGCCTATGCATTAAAGCTCGATATCGACGATAATCTCTGGAGTAATGCACACCATTTTTTCCTGGCAGCTTCTTTGTTTCCAGGCGACAATGACCTGATGTTGGACACTTTCCTGAGGTATGGATTGGGGGCCAACCTTTTAAAAACGAGTTTTGGATTTTTAGGGGTAAGGAAAACCTTTGGATCGGTCTTAACTTACGGAACCGGAATTGGCCTGAAGTCCTATGGATTCCTTAAAACCGGAAAATTGGAACTAGACCTGCCAATACACCTGGGAGGTAAGATAAACCTGGATTTAAAGCTTGATCTAGATGCGGATCCCAATGACCTGACCAGAGTGAGGAGAGTCAATACCGGAGTTGGTATATCAGGTCATTTTTAACGGATAATACGAAATGAAAATCAGATAATACAATGAGTCCAGATATAACAATGCCTTTAACCCTGCAATGGAATCAGCTTAGCCTGGAGGCGATCCGTTGCTCCAAAACATCACCGCCACTTGCTGCGAGAGCGTTGGCTATGGTGCATACTGCCATCTACGATGCCTGGAGTGTCTACAACAAAACTGCTATTAGTACTTCCACAGTGCATTATATCAAGATACTGGAAGCAAAGCACTGTACGAAAGAAAATATCCATAAAGCCTTTAGCTACGCGGCGTATAGGGTATTGGCGGATCTGTTCTGGCTGGCCCTTCCCCCGGAAAACAAAAACATGTTCAGGGATTTTATGTGCTCATTGGATTACGATCCCGAAGACACCACCCTTGACATTTGTGAACCTCAGGGTGTAGGCAACATGGTTGCTAAATTGGTGGCTGAACAACGCCGTGGAGATGGATCAAATTCCTTGGGATCACTACACTCTCCCGCTTGGTCGGATTACACGGGGTACCAATCGCTTAATTCGCCGGATAAGATGAACGACCTTGATCATTGGCAGCCATTGTCGACAAAGTCTGATGGCGTACTGAAGCCTCAAAATTTCCTGGTACCACATTGGGGGTTGGTAAAACCATTTTCACTTAACCATGGCTGGCAATACCGGCCTGAAGCGCCATTTAAAAAATATCAGCCGGGGTTCAAACGGCAGGCGCAGGAAATATTGGATATTAGTGCTGGGCTGACTGACGAGCAAAAAGTAATCGCTGAATATTGGGCGGACGGGCCCGGGACCTTTACTCCTCCCGGGCATTGGTGTGAGATCGCCCAGTTTATTGCTAATAAAAAAGGATACCGGAATACACAATGTATCAAATTGTTTTTTGCGTTGGGCAATGCCCTGTTGGATGCTTCCCTGGCATGCTGGGAAAGCAAACATCACTATGATTACGTGCGTCCGGTCACAGTGATTCGTGAACTCTACAAAGGGCAGCAGATCGAAGCGTGGGGCGGCCCTCACCAGGGAAAACAAACGATAAAAGGAGAGGACTGGCAGCCCTATATTGCAACACCGCCTTTTCCGGAACATGTTTCCGGGCACAGTACTTTCAGCCGTGCGGCGGCCATTATTTTACAGTGTTTTACGGGAAATGATGATTTTGAAGGCCGTACCACATTTAGGAAGGGAAGTTCATTGGTCGAACTGGGGACGACACCTAGGAAGGATGTAATATTGGATTGGCCCAACTTTACCATGGCGGCGCGACAAGCCGGTATGTCCCGGCTTTACGGAGGCATCCATTTTATGCGGTCTAATGAGGAAGGACAACAACTGGGTATGAAAGTTGGACAATGTGCCTGGGAAAAAGCAAAATTTTATTTTAACGACTAACAAACTACGTCGGTATGCCAGTAATATCCATAGCCATGCAAAAAGGCGGTTCCGGAAAGACTACAACCGCCATCAACTTGGCGGCTGCTTTGCACCGTGAAAGAAAAAAAGTGTTGCTTATTGACGCTGATCCGCAAGCCAATCTCACACAATCTTTGGGTTTAACGGAAGAGCCTGATCATAATCTTTATACTGAGTTGAAAAAAGTGATAGCCGGAGAAGACACAGCGCTGGAAAAAATCATACGGCAAACACAATCCGGTATTCCCATTGTGCCTTCCTCAATAGAACTGGCCAGTGCAGAACTCGAGCTTGTGAGCCTTTACGGCAGAGAAAAAGCATTTACCTGGATGTTGGAACCCATGGCCAAACAATACGATTTTGTTTTTATTGATTGTCCCCCTGCAATTGGGATGCTCACGGTGAATGCATTGGTGGCGAGTGATTATGTGCTTTTACCACTGCAGGCAGAGTTTCTGCCATTCAAAGGGTTACAAAGTTTCCTGCGCGCTTTTAATACCGTAAAAAAGCTACTCAACCCTCAATTGCAAATTGCAGGTTTTGTCTTCACCAAATATGATGCCCGGAAAAGTATGACACGCCGTGTGGAAGATCAGATGGTTGAGGCGTTTGGGGACCAGGTATTCAAAACTCGTATTCGCACTAATATTGCATTGGCACAGGCGCAGGAAAAGGGGGTAGATATATTTACCTACGATAAGCATTGTCATGGAGCTTCTGATTATAGGCTTTTGTCATCTGAGTTTTTAATGAAAATTCGTCAGCCGATAAAACAATGAAGAGTGAGAATTTCAATTTTATTGTCAATTCCCTGGATGATAAAGCATTGTACAGGGAGATTTGCAGAAGAATAAAGGGTTCGGATGCCATCAGCTTCAAATTAATGGTTCTGGTACCGCTGATTTCGTTGGTGGCAATTATGACCATCTGTTTTTTTGTCCAGAAAATGCCACCCCCATTATTGGTTTTAACAAGTGTCTTTGGAGCGTTGATCACTTATTTTATTTTTCGCTGGGAAAAAAAGAATATATTTATTGGTGATACTTTCAGAAGTTATGCAGAGATCCTGGAGTCGAAGAAGACACAATTTGAGATTGAAAATAAAAAAGTCGATATGACTTTAGCCGGCCCCTACTCGTTATTAAGAAGTAAGGGCCAGTTCCAATTACTTTCCTCACTATGGAATTTAAAAAAGTGGGGTAAAATAGAGGCAGAGACAGCCATTTACGGCACCACTATTTTGTTCTGGTTGCTCTTGTCATTTCTATGTTTACTTATTTGATAAAGTAATCTGTGAGTACAACCCAAACCAAAGTTGTTCAGGAGATTATCGGCAGGCCGCCTGAGTTTCAATATCTGGAAGAATTGCTTGTTTTTAGGTTGAATCGGTTTTTCGGTTCCGAAGACAATGTCCAGTCACCATTACTTCCCAATTTTGATGCGTGGAGCCTTCGCTTGCCGGAATTTATTAAAAAGAAGTTAAGTGAAGATGAAGCAGTCTTGTTGCTTATTGCCATTGCGCCCCACGCGCAACCGGATTTATTTGACCGGGTGATCGAAAGCAGATTGCCGAAATCAGGAGATTTTCGGGATATAGGCGGAGTCCGTGGAAATAATTTCAGGGGCTTTATACCGACAGGCGAGACAGCTTTATTCATTATAGCTGGCAATAATATAAACAAACGTCTTGAAATGCAAAAACTGCTCTATCCGGACCAGTTTCTGGCTAAGCATCAAATTGTTTGGTTGGAGGAACCTCCTCATGGAGAGCCGGTAATGAGCGGTAAAATGGTGATTTCGCAGGAATATGTGGAGTTGTTTACATTGGGGAGAGTATCAAGACCACGATTTGGTATTTATTTCCCGGCACGGCGCATCGAAACCCTCATGGGATGGGACGACCTGGTGCTGCCTGATGAAACCCTCAATCAAATAAAGGATTTGAAATCCTGGATTGAATATGGGAATACCTTACTTCAGGATTGGGGGATGGCCAGGAAATTAAAGCCGGGATACCGTGTGCTTTTTCACGGCCCTCCGGGAACTGGTAAAACTCTTACTGCCTCGTTGCTGGGCAAATATACCAATAAGGAAGTTTATAAAATTGATCTGTCTATGGTGGTGTCCAAGTTCATTGGAGAAACTGAAAAGAACCTGGCAAATCTTTTTGACAAGGCAGAAAATAAAGACTGGATCCTGTTTTTTGATGAAGCCGACGCATTGTTTGGTAAACGCACGAATGTGCGCGATGCACACGACAAATATGCCAATCAGGAAGTCTCTTTTTTGCTGCAGAGAACTGAAGATTATAACGGATTGGTAATATTAGCCACAAATTTTAAAAGCAATATTGATGATGCCTTTACGCGCCGGTTTCAATCCCACATTTATTTCCCGCCACCCAAGTACAATGAACGTATGGAACTATGGAAAAAATCATTTCCTGCCAATATAAAACTGGAAAGTGATATTGATCTCGCGGTTATCGCCCGGCAGTATGAGCTGACCGGGGCTAACATTATGAATGTGGTGCAATACACCTGCCTGCAAGCCTTGGCTAGCAAACGAAAAGTCCTTTTAAAAGAAGATCTGTTGAAAGGGATCATGAATGAACTGGGCAAAGAGGGGAAGGCATTATGATTGTAAATGATTGTTGATTATCATATCATGCTATTTTCAACTTTAGATTTTAATAAAGTAAGGTTTCAAAGCCTCACCGCTGTTTTAATTTATTAATAGTGGCGGATGTTCTAAGTACACCAAAGTATCCTGACCGATGAAACCCCATTCATTCAGAACTGTTGTTGGCGAGTGTATTACTTACTTTTGTGTTTTCCCGTTTTCAAAATGCAGCCTGTATCAACGGAAAGCTCCTGTTTTCCTCCGGCACCTTTTATGGTTTTGATCTCTTCGGAAAATTCTTCCTGGCCCGTTTGGCTGAAAAGTTAAGGATCAGGGCCGTGCCTGGATCCTTCCATATTATTTTGCTTTCTCCATCCCTGAGGCCAAGCGCGCATATCTGTTCTTCAATATTACGAGGTTGGTTCTTAATCCTGGCCCCCAAAATATATTTGTACCCCCTTTCCTCCAGATCCTTTATATTCCGGTCACTTATCAACCCAGAGTCCGCAACAATGGTCAAGCTTTCGAAGCTGTATTTTTGTCTAAAAGCATCTATAATAGGAAGCATGGCGTCTCCCTCATATTTGTCACCTTCGAATATATCATAGGTCAATGGGTAACCGTTAGTGCTGACCAAAAGCCCTAATACCTAATACTATCAGTGGGTTTTGGTGTTTTTCGTCCTTAGAGAATCCCGTCTTACGTAATGTGTCCTCTTTTTCAATTTCAAAGTATAAGGTCGTCACATCATAGAAAACCATCCTGATTTCGCCCCCTAATATTCTTTTAGTGTGGTGATAGCTCAACTGTTGTACGGTCGCCTTTTGTGTATTATACAATGTGTCCATGTATCGATAAATGCTCTCAACGTCAATCTGCAGGGAGTAATACTTGGCCAGATAGTCCGTTGTTTTCAACTTACTCGATGGACTCTCCAACCTGGATAGTACCAGGGGTTTAAAAAGGTGAGTCAATTTGATTGAATCCGATCTGATCAAAAATACGGCCCAAAAGCAATTTAACACCTGATATGGTAATCTCTGTAACCTGATCAAGTACAGTCTGGGCAAGCCTTTTATAATTGGTGAAATCAATCCCCTGTTGGCCTGTATATGCGCTTATCCATTGATGCCCAAGTTCAATCAGCCTTTCGACCTCTAATGGGTTGCTGCCTGACCCTATTGTCTTCTTGACAACATACTTCCCAGTACTTTTATCAATAACCTGAACACTGATCATACCGCTGGGGTTCTTCTTTTTCCTGACAAACATACCCCAAAATAACCAAATTTGGCCCATGGGACACCCAAATCAATCCCAAACCAGCCCTCAGGCCGCGGAAACGCACTTTTCAAAATTAACCAAGGAAAACGGGACAACCTTTTTAGGTGGGTATGTCCATATTTTATAAAGGTCTTCGATGGCCCGATCACCCCGTGATTAATCTACATCAATATCATATCCAACTTCAATATTGCGTGTATTCTCTTTTATACTTAAAATTAATCCTGTTCATCCACTCTTTCACCTATTAATGCCAGAATTACCTTGTTGCTTGCATTTGCTTTCTTTGCCATATTGAAAATTGATTTAAACAAAAAATTATGTGGTTAGATTCATGGCATCATTACAGGAAAATCCGGAAATACTAAACCTTTTCCGGAATGTGATAATTTTCTCTATAAGAATTTTTAATCAATTGATTTGCATCATCGTTACCAATGAATTTTTCATTTTCTCCATCGAAAAACAGTTGCTTATTACCAACGCGATAAGCAATATTTCCCAAATGCACGAGTGTAGCGCTCAAATGACCCTGCTCGACAAGAGCATTCGGTTGCTTGTGCTCCCTGATACTTTCTATAAAATTAAGTTGGTGTGGGTCATCGGGCACAAGTCCATATTCCTGGGCCAATACTTCTCCATCATTACCAAATACTTGCCAACCTCCTCCATGTCGGCCCAAATACATAAGGCCTTCTGTACCATATATTTCCGTTCTTGTTGCATTCTGTGCCCAGTTGGGAAATTGTGAATCACTTTCCCTAATCGATTGTGGGGTTTTAGTCATATAGTTAGTAGCGTTTCCACTTTCGCAAGTCCAGGAAAAGTCTCTAAAATCGAAAGTCATGCTCTGAAACTCTGGAGTTTCCCTTTTTGAACCCCAGGCGTTATTTCCCCCCCATCCATATACAGATTGTGGATGCCCTGGATCGCCGAGTACCATACGTGCCAAATCCAAAACATGACTGGCATCATCGGCCAATGTCCCGCCACTAAAGTCCCAATAGCTTCCCCATCCACCACGTTCCTCCATACTATGAATATTCGGATTATAGGGACGATAGGCTGCAGGTCCAAGCCAAGCGTCCCAATCTAGTCCTTTCGGTATTTCTTCATCAGGCTGCGCTATCCATTTACTTCCTCCAAGCATATTATATGATTTCACTTGAACCACCTTGCCAAGCTTACCACTTTTTATATAATCTCGTGCAGAAAATCCGTATGGTGCGCTTCGGTTTTGAAATCCGATCTGCACAATTCGATCGTATTTTTCGGCAGCCTCCACCATTTTGCGGCCTTCCCATATATTGATTGTAGGATTCTTTTCTACATACACATCTTTCCCAGCCTGACAGGCCCATATGGTGGCTAAGGCATGCCAATGTTCCGGAGTAGAAATCCAAACCGCGTCAATATCTTTATCATCCATGACCTCCTTCATATTGCGCGCATGCTTGCATTTATAACCCAATTCATTTTCTATGGCATCAATAGTCATTGCTGCCTTTAGGTCGTTTACATCACAAACCGTTTTTATCACTACATTTTTATTGACTTTGCAGGTGTTAATTATGGTCGCTCTGCCCCGGCTTCCCGCACCAATAATCGCCAGTACAACTTTTTGGTTTGCCCCAACGAATGAAGAAGACAGTGCGCCAGAACCCACTATTGAAATGGCAGCAGCGCTCCCTACGGTTTTTCCTATAAAATCTCGTCTTTTCATCATTGCTCAGATTTAATGCTTAACAAATACTCTACAGAATTTGACATGATTTTTTTAAAACTATCAATTTCCCAATCATCCCAGTGGCCAAGAGATGTATAAATGACTTTCCCATACTTATTTTCATTTATCCATAATACAGGTTCCGATGGCTGCCCAGGAATAGTACCCAACATAAGTACTTGTGCCTTTTCGGATCGAAGTGGTCTGTTTTTGTACAGCCAGCTCGAGCTCACAAAAACTTCCGGACTTACCCCTTTTAGCAACGGGTGATTTTCCATACCCGGTACGATGGAAACTTTGGTTCCCTCGTCTAAATGGCCATAGTGGCCATTGTAATTACCACCCAAAATTTCTTCATCAAACTCAGTCCAATCAGATAAATAATCCGATACTTTTCCATCGGCTGCTACCACTCCCCCTCCTTCTCTTGGGACGTTCCCTTTAGGATCGAAAGCATGACTGGCAGTACGTATACCAAGTACTGGCTTTCCACTTTTGACATAATTCTTGATCAATGCCATCTTTTTTTCTTCCAGCGCTCTCCTTCGAATAAAGATTACCGCAAGATCAGCATCATTCAATATTTGAAGGTTTTCAATATTGTGACGGCCTTCGCCATCCATAATCGGTTTTCCAAGAGCAAATTCACAATTCACATTTTTAGTGAGCAATAATTCATGTGCAAATTCCGGCAATCTTTGGTTGGCACGATACTCACTTTCAGCAGTGATAAATGCAACAACCGGGCGCTTGTCATTTTTGAATCTAAATTGTTTTTCGCCAGTCAAATCAGTAGAAACGATGGTAGGACAAACATACTTTTCAATATATTCGTCCATGAGGCTGTTTCCGGTAAAATGTGACACAAAAGGCAATGAACCCGAATCATACATGGTATCGGTCAAATCTCGCATTAACACAACATTCATCCCTAACCGACTCATATTGCGTAAACCAAATGAACGACCAATGACACACATGTTGGTATGAACTCCTACCAATATGACATTTTTAATGCCTTTCTTAACAAAATAGCTCCCTGCTTCCACTCCCGAATCAGTAATAATATCCCCATCTTTAATTTCTATACTATCGATTTGTTTCGTCCATACGCTACCTTCCTTGCACTGTGGTTTATCATCGCATCCTCCACCGGAGATTTTAAATGGCCAATTTTCTTCCACTTCACGAGCCAACGTTCCACTGCCAAGCCGGGCTTCAATTCCCTTAATTTTATACTTCATCGCCAATTTTCTTCCAGGATAATTTTTATAATAATCCATGCAATCACTTGGGGCGTGAACAATCTGGACGCCTTTTTCTCTTGCAATGGAAATCACTTTATTTATATGGGGGGCCATCTCCGCCACTCTGCTTGTAGCACTCTTACACCAATGTTTGTCCCACATATCACAAATAATGATGGCTGTTTCTTTGGCTTGCCATTCCTGGATTTCATTTACTAAAATTAAGCCTTCTTTATCCAGGTCGGAGGGGATTCTTTTTTGCAGGGATATTCTTATTATTTCATCCGCTGTTTCGTGACTGGTCTTTTGTCCGGCCGCCATCAAAAGCATGGAAAAAGTACAAGCTAAAAGGTATTTCATCGATCTCATTTTATTAAATTATATTTTTGTAAAATATTCGTTCAATCCTAATATCCCCCTGTAGGAAATAATCAAAGAAAATGTCAATGCTGCAATAAGAGCCAGATTCAAATAAATATTGGCTTTATATTCGCCCATTATTGATTTCCGGTTTATTAATATTATAATTCCTCCGATTACAACAGGTAAAATAAAAACACTGGCTACCTGAGTTGCAATTTGAGCCATTATCGGATTGGCGCCAAAGACAGGCACAACCAGGCCAACCAGGCATGCCAATGCGGCTAACAATTTGAAAGTTGGAGATTTCAAATCCATTTTACCCTGTTTATAATCGCCAATCAGTAATGGCAGGACCATTAATATAGGAACTATTGACGAAAGTCCGGCACTCATTGCTCCAATCATAAATACTGCAACAGCAAACTTGCCAGCCACTGGTTCAAGTGCATAAACCATGTCCAATACCTTGGTAACAATTTTACCTTCATGGAAAAGTGCCCCGGTTGCAGCGATCATTATTGTTGCACTTATTACGAAAAGAAATATTGCTGAAATCAACGCATCTCTTCTTTGTTCTTTTAAGTGCGATTTATTCCAGCCCTTTTCTTTTACAATCAATGGTCTCACGATAAAGGTTGGTGCAGCCATTGTTGTACCAACAAAAGCCGCCACCATCAAATTTCCACCTGGAGGGATGCTCGGGATAAATCCTCTGGCAATTTCAGACGGCGAAGGGAGCACCATAAACATGGAAAGAATGAAGGAAATGCCCATTAATGAAACAAATACTACCAATACTTTTTCAATGAAGGAGTATTTCCCCACCAATAAAAAGGCATACATTATGATAATTAACACTACGGCGATACCAAGTACTGCCCAATAGTTGACTTCATTTATCGAGGGGAAAAACATTCTCAAAACTTCAAAAATGGCATTACTTGTAAGGCCGAGGATTCCTGATAAGGCACTCCACTGCCCCATGACAACTCCAGTGATCGTAAGGATTGCCCAAAACCTGCCCATTTTCAAATGTATTCTGAAAGCATTTATTGCTGTATTACCGGTAACTGCAGCAAAACGGCCATAAGAATCCATCAATATCCAGGCAAAAAATGCACTTAAAAAAAGTACCCACAATAATTGTACTCCATACTGACTACCGGACTTTATCATGGAAGTAACACTGCCTGTTCCTATGGTATACCCAATACAAAATATTCCCGGTCCTACCGAGAGTAAGATGAGCCATATTTTCTTAAAAATATTAATTTTCATAGCGCTAATTTAAATTCATCTGCTCAACTATTTTTTGCATATTTCGGAGTTGCCACCGCAGCTGAATGTTTCCATCGAAATCCGGGACAAATCAGGAAGGGAAAATCATTCACAACCCATGAATTCCGGTGATTGATCTCAGATATTGGACGTCAAAGATCTTGTTTCGGGATCTTGCCTGCTGGTAATAAATCAAGTGGATAAAAGAAACTCTCTTATTCACCGGATCATAAAACCAAGAGACCTTTTTCTCAGAACGGGGGATCATCCCTTATAACTAAAAGGGTTTTTCCCAAAAAAAACTGTCAACGATTGCATGCAAATAAATATCCTAGAACCATTCGTTTCGAATTATTTTAACAGCATTATTAGCTACGCTTGTATAATTTGAACCGTTAAATTCAAAATACCCAAATTGCTTGTTCCAATCAGCTTCAAAGAAGCATCCGTTTCCTATCCGTATTGTCATACCGGAACCATCTCTCAGTCTGCCGTATCTCCATAGGTCCTGGATGAATTCCGCCTGGGCTTCATTGTTAAAATCTAACCACAGATCTTTGTTCAGAACATTAATTTCCCGTTGCCAATTGTAAGCATCCGAAGAAAACCATTGAGCGGTTAAAGCATCACTTGCGTACCGGTCTCCTGTTTGCTGATATTGCCATGCATGGGTAGACTCATGAACTAACAGGTCAAAGGTAAATCCATCACGTTTTAAATAAATCGTATTCCCCAGTGTAAAAGACCTCGAATTAACCCCAAACAAACCTGCCCGTCCCTCAATTATTCTTATAACAAAATAATTCAGGGAATCCTTAAAAATCCAATTAAGCTCAGTTTTTTCATTTATTGTCAGGGGCCTTTCAAATTCTTGTAAATAGAATATCGTCTGGACTAATGAGATAAGTTTTCCCAATACAACAATGATCGTACCCATAATAGGAGAAAAAATGTCCCAGAAACCCTGAAGTATCAGTTTTCCCTGCCATGTAAAAATTCCACCAATTATTTTAATTGCGGCCGTGATGGTCCCGGCAACCATGCAAAAGGTACCTTTTATTATTGCGCCTCCAATTGAGAATACTTCTTTAAATAAGCCACCAAGCCAGAAAAAAACTGGTTTAATACCAATCTTATTCCCAACCCAGGTCAGTGTATCATTTATCCAGGTTCCAACTATTTCTGTTGCAACTCCAATGGCGTCCCCCGCACTATTTACTAAGTGCTCTCCGGCGAAAGCTACTTTTTCTACAATTTGTTTGGTTTTTCCCCGGGGGGCCATGGTGGTTTTGTTTAGGATTTTTATATTGTGTTCTATGAGCTGTTAAACGTCCACATCGGCCCATCATCCATTCTCACTAATTAATTTCAATGATTGCTTTTTCAAGATTTCGATCTTTCTTCCGGCTATTCTTATGATACCATCACGATCGAATTCCGCAAGCACACGGCTGACACTTTCCCTGCTGGCATCGACGAGGTTGCCTATTTCATCGCGGTTAATGGGAAGATTGAATGTATTCGATTCATAAAAATATTCCGCAAAATCCAGGATCACATCGGCAATATTGCCACGGTTTTGTTTTTGAGTACGGCGCGCGCATTTTTTATACGAATCGAGTTCGTACCTGCAGAGATTAATGATTATTTCATGGGTAAATTCCTTGTTGTTCACTAACAGTCGTTGAAATGCAGCCATGTCAATGAAACAGACTTCAGAATCTTCGATCACAGTCACTGAATACTGGTTGATCTTATCGCCAAACGTTGTGGGCAGACCGAGGTATCTGGGCGCCTTAACAATCTTTATGATCTGTTCATAATGTGGTCCCTTAATGTGAATTTTGGCCATCCCCTTTCTAAAATAAGCAATATTAGAAGAATAATGACCCTGACTGATCACAGCATCCCCCTTTTTAAACGGCACCATAACATGGTTACAAGACAATAATTCTTGCTCATCCTCTGCCAGCGCTTTGGTAGCGTCTGATTTAAAACCACAGAAAGCGCATACATTTTCCATTTTCTGAAACTGTTAAGATGTGATCTATATCACAAATTTACTTAAACCATCTCACATACATATCATCTTTATATACGTCCTTTTTCAGGAAATTTGCAAAGACATTAATAAATAAAATAATTGGTTATGGAAGCAAATGAAAAAATCGTCATTATCAGTACAGTTGGACCGGATAATCAGGAAAAGGCAACGTTACCCTTCGTTTTGGCTACGGCGTCCCAGTCCATGGATGTTGAAGTAACGGTCATACTGCAGGCTGACGCCGTTCTGCTGGCCAAAAAAGGCGAAGCTGAAAAAGTAAAAGCAAAAGGACTTATGCCGCTCAAAGAATTGATGGCAACCTTCCTGGAACTTGAAGGAAAATTGCTCCTGTGCTCCCCATGTGTAAAGGAGAGAGGCATCCAGGATGAACTTATTCAAGGTTCGGAGCTCATCGCTGCCGGCACTGTCGTCACTGAAGTGCTTTCATCCAGCGCAACCGTTACCTATTAAGATTATTTCCCTTAAACATTTAAGGAATGCAATCTGACGAAAGAGAAAAATCAAACAATGAAAATTTCTTAAAAATATGACAACGCAAGAATTAAAGAATGTAGCTGTAACTAAAACTGTAGATGCCCGGGGAACAGCTTGTCCGGGTCCGCTGCTGGAAGCCAAAAAGGCTATTGGCACCATTAATTCGGGAGATATTATGGAAGTGCTTTCCGCCGATGAAGGCACCAAAGTGGATATTCCAAAATGGTGCAATAAGAAAGGGCACGAATATCTGGGCACGATAGATGAAAGCGGATTTTTCAGGATCTTCATGAAAAAATAATTGTTGCAACGATGGCAATTTTAAGTGTAAAATCTGCCAGGATACTGGTTTTTTCAACAGAAAAAATTTCTGATCCCGCCATTGACATGGCGGGATTACTCAAACTGCATTACCCTCCGACAATATACACGATTTCCGTTCCCTGTTCGAGTGGGGTAAAACCCCGGTGGATCATGCACGCCTATGATCGGGGTTTTGACGGCGTGTTTATTGCCGCCGACGGAAGTGACTGTCCTTATGGGGAAAGTTGTACGGAAAAGACCGGCGAAATTGTGAGATATACCCAGGAAATAATGAAAGAAAAGCAAATAGATCCGGCGCGATTGCGTATGGCAGCCATATGTTCGGTGTGCAGTGAAGCATTCGTAAAATATGTCAAATCATTCAACGAATATCTGGTCAATAATTTATAAGAATAGATATGTGGGCGAAATCGAAAGAGGATTTTTATGATGTCCTGGTCATTGGTGGGGGCATAGCCGGAGGCGAGGCGGCACTGAATCTGGCCAATAATGGTTTTAAAGTGCTTATCGTGGAAAAAGACTTGTCTATTGGAGGCAAGATGATCCTGTTGAGCAAAGTTTTTCCAACCCTCGATTGTGCTGCCTGTATTACCACGCCAAAAATATCTGAAATAGCCAGACATCCCGGGATCACTATTTTAACAGAAAGTGAGATACACCATATCACGAAAAAAAGCGAAAATGATTTTGAAGCTTATATCATCCGAAAGGCGCGTTATGTAATCGCTGAAGATTGTACGGGTTGTCAATTGTGTGAAGAGGCTTGTTCGATCAGTGTACCCGATCAATATCAGTTTAATCTGGTAGGACGTAAAGCTGCCTATATTCCATTCAGCATTGCCAATCCCAGAGTTGCCGCCATTGATATGGAATACTGCACACTTTGTGGTGCTTGTGAAAGGGTTTGTCCGACCAATTGTATTGATTTTACTCAGGAATTGCGGGAATATTCCATTCACATAAAGTCAGTAATCATCGCTACAGGATTCAAATTGTTTGATCCTTTGCTGATGCCGCGTTATGGATACGGAATGTTTAAAAATGTGATCACCTCCATGCAAATGGAAAGGCAGTTGGCGCCTACCCGGCCATTTCATACAATTCTACGTCCGGGTGACGGCAAAATGCCTGACAATATCGCTTACGTCCTTTGCACCGGTTCACGCGACGAAAGCATTGGAAATCCTATTTGTTCCCAGATCTGTTGTATGTATTCCATCAAACAGGCCCAACTCCTGATGGGCGCTTTGCCAATGGCCGATGTTACCATCTACTACCTGAATATTCGGGCATTTGGCAAAGGATTCAACGAGTTTTATGAACAGGCAAAAGGCATGGGTGTTGAATTCGTGAAAGGGAAAATAGGCAGGATCTCGGAGAAAGAAAACGGAAACCTCATCTTACGATACGAAGATATTAATCAGAGCAAAGTACTGGAGGCAGAGCATGACATGGTGATCTTATCGGTAGGGGTACAGGCTAACCAAGATGCGGCAACCTTTTTCCCAGATGAGGACTTAAAGCTTGATCCTTACAAATTTGTCCATCAGGAAGATATCCTTGCCAGTCCGGCGAAAACAAACATTCAGGGAGTTTTTGTTGCCGGAACAGCAACTGGCCCAATGGATATCCCTGATTCAATTCTTTCTGCCGGGGCAGCATCATCAGAAACCATGAGTTATTTAACGCTGGCAAAATGAAAAAGAAAATAGGTGTGTATATCTGCCATTGTGGCGGCAATATTTCTGACCATGTCGATGTCGAAAAAGTGAGACAGGCTATTGAACATGATCAAGGAGTTTTCCTGGCAAAAACGACCATGTTTGCTTGTGCTGATTCCAATCAGAAGGAAATGGTTGAAGACATCAAGAATAATGATCTGGACAGTGTGGTGGTAGCCTCTTGTTCACCCAAATTGCACCTCATCACGTTTCGGGCCGTAACCGAACGCGCCGGTGTAAATAAATATAATTACGTTCATGCCAATATTCGAGAACAGGCTTCTTGGGCCCATTCAGATAATAAAACAGGAGCTACAGAAAAAGCCATAAGGCTGGTGAAAGCAGCAATAGCAAAAGTACGTTATTCCGAATCACTGGAACCAATAAAGGTTCATGCTCAAAAAGCCGTAGCCGTGATAGGAGGTGGTGTTGCGGGTATGCGCGCTGCTGTGGAACTCTCCAACATGGATTGTCCTGTTTATCTCATCGAACGGGAGCCATTTACAGGAGGCAGAATAGCCCAATGGGATGTTTTGTTTACGACCGATGAAAGTGGGAAAAGCCTGGCAACCCGGTTGTATCAAACACTTAAAATACGTAAAAATGTTACTATTTTCACCAATGCCGAAGTGGTGGGCACTTCAGGTAGTATCGGAGATTTCAACCTTAAAGTAAAGATCACACCCAGGTACGTCAAAGAAAAATGTGACCCCGATCAAATACAAAAAGCCATAGAGGTTTGTCCGGTAGAAGTAGCAGATAGTTTCAATTTTGGCATCACAAAACGCAAGGCTATTTATCACAATTATCCTGGCGAACATCCTCATTTACCAGCCATCGACATGAACAACTGCACACGGTGTGGCGAATGTGAGAAAGTTTGTCGCAGTATCGATTTTTCGCAAAAAGAAGAAATTCTGAATATTAATGTTGGTACCGTACTTGTAGCCAGTGGTTTCGACCCTTACACTCCTAAGCAGGGAGAATTCGGCTATGGACAAATAGATAATGTAGTAACGCTACCACAGTTTAAACGTATCGTGGCGTTAAATGACAAAAAGTTAATATTCAATGGCACGGAAATAAAAAATATTGCCTACATCTATTGTGTAGGCAGCCGCCAGCCTAACGGAGAAAACAAATATTGTTCCCGGTATTGCTGCACCTCAACTATTCATGCTGCGATTCACGCCAGGAAAAAATTCGGTGATATTAGAAATTATCATTTCAATCGTGGTATTCGCACCTATGGTAAACAGGAAGAATTGTACAGTGAATCTTCCCGCATGGGCGATATTTACCTGCAATCATATGAAGACGCATTGCCGCAGGTTTTCCGGAAAGGGGACACAACCTTGGTTAAAGTGCATGACATTTTAACCAATAATAAAGAAATTGAAGTGCCGGCAGACTTGGTTGTATTGGTCACGGGTATGGTTCCACGTGCTGACAGTACACTTGGAAGCCTGTTTAAACTACCCAAAGGACGCGACAAATTCTTCAATGAAATCCATATGAAACTCCGTCCGGTAGAGACGGTTATTGATGGAATCACCATCGCAGGAACTTGTCAGGGTCCGAAAAACGTGACAGAATCAGTTAATTCGGCGCTGTCGGCAGCAGCGAAATCTTATTCGTATGTCAGTAAAGGACAGTTGGAATTGGAGCCAATTGTAGCAGAAATAGACAAAAGCAAATGCACCTGGTGCGATGAATGCGCCAACGCATGCCCCTTTGATGCCATTAAAAAAGTGGAAGAGGACGGTAAAGAATTGGCCTTCATCAACAATTCGGTGTGTAAAGGTTGTGGGATGTGCCTGCCGGTATGCCCGTCTGATGCTATAGACCTCACCTCCTATTCTAACCAGGAAATAGAAGGCATGATCGAAGCACTCGCCCAAGGATAAATGAAATACTCAAATTACTTTATTATAGTCCTATTTAAAAAAGGTAATTAATAGAAAAAGTATCATGGAAGCAGAAAAAGGGAAAACGGCGAAATATATGAGGAGTATTCGTGAGATCTCTCCAAAAGTAAAGGAACATCAAAAGATCTTTAATCAAATTAAGAAAGCCATTTTGAATGCCCTTAAAGAGGGAGAAATGACCATCCCTCAATTGGCTGAAATATTGAGTATGCCAAAGCATGAAGTAATGTATTACCTCATGTCATTATTGAAATTTGGCTTCGTCGAAACCGGAAGCATGGATGATGACGATGAATATTTTTATTACAAAATAAAGGAATAATGGCTACTGTAAATCCGGAATTCGCTAAGGAATTAAAAAAGTTCGGAGCGTTCGATTTCAACGCGTGCTATAACTGTGGTAATTGTACTGCAGTGTGTGCGTTATCTACGGAAGAAGATTCCTTCCCCCGTGAAATGGTACGCTTTAGTGTTTTGGGTCTGGAAGACGAAATAAAAGCTTCCCTGAAACCCTGGCTTTGTTATTATTGTGGTGAATGCAGCCAACTTTGTCCCAAAACTGCCAATCCCGGTGAGCTCATGATGTCGCTTCGCCGTTGGCTAACTGCCAAATATGACTGGACCGGTTTTTCCGGTTTGCTCTATAAGTCCCTTTCGTTGAGTGTTGTGGCTTTCGTACTCATCGCCCTGATGGTTATTGCATTCGGAGCATTTTATGATTTCAACCTTGAAATAATCTTGCACTATGGCCATTTGTTTGAAATGATCGCGATTGGCGTTGTTTTCCTTTTAATACTTTTACCTAATATTTTTCGTATGTGGTATCTGACAGTATATAAACCAGGACCAAAAATCCCAGTATTGGCCTATTTTAAAAGTGCCGGAGCATTGT
The DNA here is from genome assembly GCA_963711495.1 of uncultured Cytophagales bacterium. Taxonomy (GTDB): domain Bacteria; phylum Bacteroidota; class Bacteroidia; order Cytophagales; family Cyclobacteriaceae; genus CAVQEK01. The sequence continues at coordinate 496,799 of CAVQEK010000013.1, read as the reverse complement.
TCATTCACATGTTCACTCAAAAACGAAGCCTGGGGTGTGATGACAATCAATATCGTTGGTTTGAACATTTCATCCTGGTGCTCGGGTATCTGGCTTTACTTTTCACCACAGTAGGGCTCGACTGGTTTGGCACTGACAATTTGTTTATCATTATTCTTGGATATATTGAAAGCATCATTGTGTTTATAGTTACGTTTGATTTTGTATTAAGTCGAATTAAACGGAACAAAGAGGTAAGTAAACACACTCAGCCATCGGACTGGTTCTTTGTGATCTGGCTGATGCTCATGGGATTGACTGCCTTTATTGTCCGATTGCTGATGGACACCCAATTACTCGCAGGGCTGTCCTGGGTTTACCTGGTACATTTGATCATTTTGGCGCAATGGGCATTGATCATTGTACCCTTTGGCAAATGGACACACTTTCTATACCGTTCTTTTGCGATGTATTTTGCCAGGGTGAAGTCCTGACCGACTATCGAAAGAAGATCATTTAAGGATTACGGAGAATTTTTTTGATTTAAGTCATGGACTCAAACCGGTTATCCGACTTCCCGGTGGCAATTTTATGTTTTGATGTGGCAAGCCAGCCCGTTTTTATTTTCCGTGCGCCATCAAAATCCGGAACATAAGGTTTGATATCCAGCAAGGGCGTACCATCGATCATATCTACATTTTCGACATGCGCGTTGTTGCTATCAACTGATAACAACTTTACTACCGACAGGCCAAGGTTATTAGGTCTTTTTGGGGCCCTGGTGGCAAAAACGCCATGTACATTTTCATCCAGGAAGGGTTTGACTATCAATTCAAAGCCTTCGGACAGGTGAAAATGGTAGATGAGTATGATATGAGAAAACCCTTCGATATCTTTCAAGCCAGCCAAATATTCAGGAAAAATCTCAATGGTACCAGGAATCCCAAGCGCCGCTGCAGGTTGGATTGGTATGCCATCACGGTTGTTATGAGGGGTGTGAATTATCCCTATTGGGTTGTAGGTAATTGTGTTCATTTGTTCATAACCCATGTTGTTAAATGCAAAATATCCGTTTAAACTCTTTTTTTCTTTCACAACTTTACGATCACTTGGAGGAGGTTTCAAGCTTTCCCGGCCTCCTTCATCGAAAAGAACAACTTATCCAATCTCCGCAATCAAAACAAACATAAGTTCATTTTTATTTGTAAGTTAGCGGATTATACAAAAGAATGACTGGTCAAAAATAAATTGACCTTTGTACTAAGATTTATAATGAAATAACCAGATGCCAAATAAAAAACGACAGCGAAAGGTGAGTATACCTCCGCCGATGGAAGGTTTCAGGCCCTTTGGGGTACCGACAAAAGAACTCGATCCTGTGGTATTGCTTATCGAAGAATACGAAGCCATACGGCTTACTGACTACGAAAACCTGACCCAGGAAGAAGCGGCTGAAAAGATGAATATTTCCAGGCCAACTTTTACCAGATTATATGACAAGGCCCGTAAAAACATTGCCAAGGCCATGGTAGAAGGGAAAGCGATTTTGATTCAGGGAGGCTCTTTTGTCACTGACGATTACTGGTACAAATGCCGCGATTGCAATGAAGTTATGATTGCCATGAAACCCATTGAACGTTGCCGAAAATGTGACTCAGAAAATATATCCCAACTCAACAGCCCCGAACAGGACGCGTACTGCATCTGCGTCCATTGCCACACCAGAATACCACATCAGGAAGGAATGCCTTGCCGCCAAAACAAATGCCCAAATTGTGGAAAACCCATGATGCGGGAAGGTTCATATCATCACCGGCTTTATATGGAAAAGGCCCGCTGATACTCTTCTTTCAATTATATATTTAAATTTATAAATTATAATGAACATATGTTCATTATATTGCGTACTTTTGTTCAGAGAATGCAATTGAATTATGAATTGCTTTTTCCCAATAAGCATAATCAGCAGGGGAAATTGCATTGGAGATCGGGCTACTGGAACAACGAATATTACGATCATGGAACAGGTGGAAAAAGAAGTTAGAATTCAAAGGCGCAGGCGAAGAAGGAGCAAAAAACATCAACTATTTCCCAAACAAAAGGACCCTGGGTTAAAATTTCATGGTCTGATGGAAAAAAGTGAAGAAGCGCGTCAAGAACGATCAGAGGAAAGGTGAATTACGATTTTTTAATTTAAATAAAATTTTTTATGAAAAAGAAGATTGCTATTCCTGTGAGTAAGGACAACCTATGCTCACACTTTGGTGAAAGTGAACAGTTTGCCATCATTGAAACCGATGACCAGCGTATTATCGCTGAAAATTATTTGAAACCGCCTCCACATCAACCCGGAGTTTTTCCACGCTGGCTTGCCGATAACGGTGTGACCCATGTGATCGCCGGAGGAATGGGCCGGCGTGCGCTGGAACTTTTTCAACACTTTGGAATTACACCGATTGTTGGCGTTGACCAAAAGCCTGTTAAGGTGCTCATCGAGGATTTTATGCACGATCAATTGACTTACGGAGTGAACAAATGCAATCACTCTTAGAATTATTTTTAGCATAGTCTTGTATTATGTATATGAACCAACTGGTTTTCCAGGATGAAGTTAATAGAAAAGGACTTCAACAGTCCGGAATTCGCGAAGCACTATATAACAAATCACCAAAAGTTACTAAGGAGGATCGGTAGCATATATGCGCTGAAACTTTTAAAAAATAATTTTACACAAGGCAAGATTTTGGACGCGGGTTGTGGTACTGGTACAATGATTATTGAGGTTGCCGGCAATTTGCCAAACTGTGAATGCATTGGCGTGGATAGTTCTGAAATAATGCTCAATCATGCCGGGCGATTAAAGTCGGAGTTTCAAAGTGACTGCCGGGTAAAGTTTATGAAAGCAGATGTTAAAAATTTACCATTTGATGATGATTCCTTCAATGTGGTCTTCAATCTGAATATGGCGCATTGGATCGATGATCCCGTGGTTATGTTCAATGAAATTAGCAGGGTGCTGAAACCGACTGGATATCTCTTTATCAAAGATCTGAGGCGCTCCTGGTTAAGTTTGTTTGAAGATGAGATAAGCGGTGCCTTCACATCACGTGAAGCTAAAGCCATCATTGCAAACTCGGTCTTAAAGCCAGGTCGATTCACAAAAAGCCTTCTATGGTGGGAATATGAATTATATCCGGAATACCAATAATAATCACGATGGAAGAAATCATATTATTATCTGTATGCAATCTTAGGTGTGTGTACGCTGGAATTGGAAAATAATAGGGAATGTGCGCAAATGGACCCAAATCCGGATCAGACTACTCATGAAAGAATCAATAATTTAATAACCAAAATAAAATACTACATGGTGAGATCAGTAATATTTCCCACACTTCTTTCATTTTGCATGATATCTCCTGCACTGGCCCAGGAGGAAGAAGAAAAAACCATCATGCTCGATTCAGTGGTTGTCTGGGATAAAGCGTTGAAGGAAGGTTACCACAATGTCGCCAATTATGTCGATAAATTGGAGATACGCCAGGCGAACCCACGTGATGTCGGCGAATATTTGCGCAGTATTCCCAATGTCTCCGGTATACGCAAAGGAGGTTCGGCCATTGACCCGGTGGTCCGTGGATTTAAGTACAGTCAGCTAAATGTTATTTTAGACAACGGACTTAAAATAGAAAATGGTTGCCCCAATAGAATGGATCCTGTTTCTGCCCATATTGAAGCCGAAGACATAGAAAAAATGGAGGTCATCAAGGGGCCTTTCAGTTTGCGGTATGGCCCTTCGTTTGGGGGTGTGATCAACCTTATTTCTCAAAATCCATTTCCCACAGAGCAATTTGAATTACACTCCAATTTGCTGTATGGCGCTGAATCAAACTGGAATGGGAATAAATTACATGGATCTGTATATGGCGGGAACAACAAGATATTTTTCTTATTGTCCGGAGGTTACCGGAATTATGGTAATTACACCAGCGGAGGCTGGGAAGGTAATGATACCACCTATAGCTCTTCTTTGAAAAAATATAATTACAAGGCCAAAGTTGGTTTTTCTATAAAATCAAATCACCAGATCATTGTGTCTTATGATGGTGTACACGGACGTGATGTGATGTATCCGGCCTTACCCATGGATGAAAAAAACGACGATACAGACATGGTGTCTATTGATTATTCCGCCAGGAACATAAGACCAAATTTAAAATCACTGGATCTTAAAATATATCGATCGGCAGTGGACCATGTGATGGACAATAGCCATCGAAGTAACTATGAGACGATGCTGATGGTTGCCGATGTCAATGCCATCAATACAGGCGGAAATGCTGCACTGACGATGCAATTTGGACAGGCGCAAGTCGTTGCCGGCCTTGATTTGGAAAATATAGAAAAAGACGGCATGAGAACCGGCACCATGTCCATGATGGGAACCACATCCACTAAAGTGACCAACTTGTGGAAAGATGCCTTGATCACAAATGTTGGCATATTTGCTGAATACAAAAGATTGTTCAATGCTTATGAAGTGGATGCAGCCATACGCGGTGATTTTAACCACGCTACTTCGGAGGACACATTAAAGATCATCAAAAATGACATTGAATATTTTAACGATGTCCAATCGCAATACTTCAACTTAAGTGCAAGCATCGGAATAACGCGGATGATCAACCAATGGTGCAGCATATCGCTGGCTTTAGGCAGCGGCACCAGAAGTCCGAACATGCTGGAGCGATACATCAAGCTCTTACCGGTAGGTTACGATCAGTATGATTATCTGGGTAATCCACAATTGAAACCGGAAACAAACAATGAAGCCGATCTGACGCTAAGATATAACCAGGAGAATACAGGAAGCGTTTATCTTAATTTTTTCTATTCCTATGTTCAAAATTATATCACCGCCAACCTGTTGCCATCTTCGGTGATTAAGCCGCAGTCCCCGGGTGTATTGGGCGTAAAACAATTCGATAATGCGGATTATGTCATTCATAGGGGATTTGAATTTGGATACCGCACACCTGAAATTTATAAAATTGGGGGAAATATAGTGGCGGCTTACACTTATGGTGTAATACCAACAGTCACAAAATACATTATTTCCGGAAACCAGGTGACCGATGCAATAGAGATCAAAAACGACGCCCTTCCTGAAATACCGCCATTTGAAACCACCCTGAATGTATACTATAAAATGTTGAATGGAAATCTGATGCCAAAACTAGCATTGAGGGCAGCAGCTGCTCAACGCCATACTTCCCAGGCATTCTATGAAACAGATACGCCAGGCTTTTGGATATTGAATTTTTCAACCGCCATTAAGATCAGCAAGCATACAGAACTCAATGCCGGTATCAACAATATTTTTGACAAGGCTTATTATGAACATTTAAACAGAAGGATCATCGGGACAACAATCAATCTCTATGAGCCCGGACGGGTGTTTTTTGCTTCTCTGTTTGTTAATTTATAATCGCTATGAAAACCCAACTATATCTCATAGCCTTTGCCTTAAGTCTGGTTTTCAATTCCTGTGATGACGGTACACCACCGGAGGCAGAACCGGAAATGGAATCAGGGCATGTTACTTTCCGTTTTAATCACTTTGTGGATGGAGCGCCGTTAAAAAAAGATACCATGAAATATGTGAACGCCGCAGGAAATCCATATGAAGTAAATGAAGTGCAGTATTTCATTTCTGATGTGACATTGCACCGTTCGGACGGGACCAAAAAATTGATTGAAGACTGGAAAGACATTCATTATGTGGAAATTGATATCCCCTCTACTTTAGAATGGGCGGTCTATGACGATATCCCTTCCGGCGCCTATGATTTCATCTCCTTCACGTTCGGTATATCGGAAGAAAAAAACGAGTCGTTTATGTTCGTGAATCCTCCTGAAGATAAAATGATGTGGCCGGATATTTTGGGCGGAGGTTATCATTATATGATGATCAATGGTAAATGGCTTGATGAAAATAATGAGAAACAATTTTATAATTTTCATATGGGTATAGGCCAGTTGTACAAAGGGGACACCATCAACTATGATTCAATTTATGACTATGTTCAGAATTATTTCGACGTCATACTGCCCAACTCAGCCTTTACCCTGGAGCCAAATGGAACAAAGACCATCGAAATCATCATGAATATAGAAAGTTGGTTTGAAACACCGCACATTTTTGATTTTAATTACTGGGGTGGCGCCATTATGGAAGTACAGCCTGCCATGCAAATGGCCAAGGAAAACGGGTTTGATGTGTTCACCATCGGAAGCATGAACTAAAGGCCAATCAAGGGAGGAATCCTCGACTCTTCCTGGCCTAACCATCTTTTGGAACATCCCTGCTTTGACAGATAAGTTCCCCACCGTGTCAAATGTCCTCCCTGCTTTGTCAGCGCGGCTCCCCGCCATATCAGATATATTCCCTTCTGTGTCAAATGTCCTCTCTGCTTTGCCATATGTGTTCCCCATTGTGTCAGATGGCCCCCCTTTCTTGTCAGATGAGCTCCCTATTGGGTCAGATGAACTCCCTTCTTTGTCAAAGGTAGTCCCATCCTTGTCAAATCAACGCCCTTTTTTGTCAGACGATCTCCATTCTGTGGAAAGTATGTCCATGTTTGCGGAATTAGCGTCCTTTATTTTCTTAGGTTACTTCCCTCGCCCCGAATGACGTGGTGGACGAAACGTCAATCGGATCGGAACGCAATGGAGCGAAGAGTCTTTCCACCTATCAATAGTTAATGGGTTTTTAGTTGTGCGGAGATCGGCCTTAAGCGTTTGTTGTTTGGTTGGATATTTTCCAGCTGTGTTTGGTTATACCTCATACGTGGTATGCCCCATACTTTTGGCATTGCCCCAAAAGTATGCAAAAACTCTAGGCAAAATAATGCTTCAGCGCTCAGGGCTATCACACCCTAGCTATTTTGCCGGGCCGACGCTTTTTAAAGGTTGTTCAAGCATAGTATTGGATGCATGGTGTTCGAAGTTTCCAAGCTCTATTTTTAACCGTCATGCTGAATGGCAGGCATTTGGCATGCGGAGGTGCACTGAAGAATCTGGTTGGATGCAACGGGATGTATTTGTTTCATATTGTATATCGACACACCCCTAAATCCCCTCTCAAGAGGAGACTTTTTATGGTTTGTGTTGGGAGTATGATGCCAGATATTTTCAATTTCTATTTTGTATCGTCATTCTGAAGCCCGGTGCGTTTGGCTTGAGGGCAAGTGCTGAAGAATCTGGTTGGATGTAACGGAACCTTGATCGAATCTTTTTTTGGCGTCGACTTGCCCAGGCAAATAGCCTGCTATTATGCATAGCCAATGCTCCTGGAAGTTCATTTCTTTTCCTTGGATGAAAAGAAACGGAACCAAAGAAAAATCAAGGCAAAATAATGCTTCAGCGCTCAGGGCCAACGCACCCCCGCTTCCCGGATAGCAATCGGGAGCCGGGATGGTGCTTTTTATTTGTGGTCATTTCTGCGTTAGCAGGAATTTTCTGGCGATTAGCCAAAGCGTCGTGTCGTGCACAATTGCATACTTTTAGTGTGTTTGGAGTAATATGCCGGTGTTGCATCCTTTATATTAATGTAAACCGGATTCTTCGGTCGCTTCACTGTCTATATCTAACTGTTCTTTGTGGGAACTTTACTGCTTCATCCAACAAACTATGCTATAATTATAATTTTTTTTTTCTGAATGACGTTTGGGAATGGAGTTACAAACAGGGCGTCAGGGGTAGATGGGAAATAAAAAACCCGCCGGATGGCGGGGTGAATATTGAGGTTAGTTTACAGTCCCTGGTCCCTCTGAAACAGTGGCCTTCCTGGCGGCACCCAGGTTGTTGATCATCTCTCAAATTACCCTATTTTAAAATCGAACTCAGGTTAAAAGAAACGGCATGCATTGGAAAGCCACAGCCAATCCCCTGGAAATTTCTGCTCTACTCACTATCTTTAGCGGGATATACCCTGCTTGCACTACCCTGGTTGTGAAATGAGGAGGAAAATTCCATACCGGCTAGTATAAATGCATTTAACAATAGGCATTTTTTTAAATGTGACCCAAGGGCAAAACGCTTGAGCCGGTCTGAGAGATAGGCTAAGTTTTTATTCGGCAATTTTTAATGACATTAACTTTCGATATTCCAAATACACCATACAAATCATTAACACATATAAGGGGATATTCATCCAGCAACCTATTATATTTAAAGTTCCAAAGGGTAGAATAAAAAAAGGGGCAATTAAAACCTGTAAAATTCCGGTGCTTTTATAAAGCGCCTGAAAACCGGATTTTGTTTTCAGTAACCCGATACCAAAGAATATGCAATTAATCCCCAGCAAGCTGAGGATAACCTGGTTGATATAACCACCTGCATTTATATTCATGGTACCGGTAACGATCGCAGAAATGAAATATAGCGGACCAACGATCATAAAAAAAGACGAAGCGAATTTAAGCAGTTTGTTTTCGAAATATTTGCCAATCATATAAAATCCATAATAAAAGAATACGCTGGTTATTACATTGATAATTGCATATATCCATTCATGCGCGTTATAAATTTCATATTTGGGAATTAATGGCGCATAAAAAAACCAATCAACAAGGTATATTATTCCAATGATCGTGGTAACTAATAATAATATCCGGAATCCTTCCAGGTTGCCTGCCCCATGATGATTATTTCCATTCAATTCATGAGGGTCTATTTCGAGTATTTCAGCAATTAATTTGATCGTTGAAGTTCTGGGAAATACTTCTCCTGATTCAATTCTTTGAATTGTTCGTATATCAATATTGCAAAAATCCGCCAATTCTTTTTGAGTCATTCCCTTTTGAATTCTGTCCTCATGGATTTTATTCCCAATCTTCGGCTGTTTCATGATTTTCAACATAAAAGTTTAATCAAATGTAACAGTATGTGTTTTTTCCATCAAACCACAAATGATTATTTTGTACGGCATTAATACGGCATTCGTAAAAAAATAGCATAGAATGCACAGGCATATACACATCAGTCTTATATCAAATAAAAGTTCAACGCTAAACAAATCGTATAAAATGGATTACCTGAAAACAAAATCTTGTCGGACCAGTAACCATTCAATGAAATCTCATTATTTAAATAAAGGATTATATCCGCGACAAGGATAAAAGTAATTGACCAGTATATAAATAAGAATCCCTTCCCCTTTAAGAAATTCCTGTTTGGAATTGATGCATCCAAAACATCCTCAGCAATAAAAAAGCAAACCTCAGAAAGCCTTACTAATAAAATTTTTTCATTAATCTGAAATGAATGAAAAAAAACTCTATGCGTTGGTAATTGGAAAAAAATTCTCATGGAATTGATCAGGAAATGATTTTGTCAGAAAATGAAAGATCAGTGGTAACCAAATGCAAATCATTTGTCTAACTTTCTCAATAAACAGTTGGACCGCAAATCTACAGAATTGTTCAAATCATGCTGTAGATATATTGAACACGGTTGATATTAAGCAAGTTAAAAATGTTGGTGTATGACTTACCATATTCACCAAATCACATCAAATATTGAGTCTCGATCAAAAAACAGGCAGTATTGTTTTCTATTATTTATTCTCATCTTTTCTTTGGTTTCCTGTTCTAAAGAGCAACCCTACACCATTCTTGAGTTTACCGGAAATGGGTCTGTAGACAATGAGTCGAAATCGCCATATATAAAATATGAAGCTGACAGCAATCATTCAGCCTTTATATTGGCAGAGCCGGGAGACATAATTTCTTTAAATTGGGAGAGTTTTTATTTTGAGGATCGGTCCCAAACGAAATACAATTTTAAAATAGAGAAAAATCACCTGTATATTAATGACAAACTTTATTCCATAGATTGTAGTAGAAATGATTCTCTTACTTTCTGGTGCGATTCATTAATTTCAGTCGATATATCGGGACTGGAAAACATTATAATCTCCAATCCAATATCAGAAAATTGTATATCATGTTATAAAAAAATCAGTAGCATTAACTCAAATCTTGGGATTACAATTCTTCCTGATATTGAATTGCATTATAACGAAGAAGGGAATACGCATTATGGGAATGAATTATTAAACGTTTTGGATTACTTTCACCCAAAACAATTATTTGGATCATTCTCCTTCAATGATTTAAAATTACTATCCAAATTTACAGAATTGGAAAATCTTGAAATTTGGATTATTGACTCAATCAATATAAGCCCTGTACCGCAACTTCCTGCTTTACCTAAATTGAAACAACTTTCTATAGCTTTGGAGGTATTAAAGAAAACGAATGAAGATAGTAGTGCAAATCAAACCATCAAGCTGAACAATTTCCTGATAAAAAATAGACAAATTACTAAGTTGACTGTTTTTTACGATTCAAGTGATAGTTTAGATATTTCATTTATAGGGCCTTTGAAAAAATTAAAAGTTTTCAATTTCAAAAACACCAAAGGTGGGTGTGGGGATATTGAACTGTTAAAAAATATAGCGTGTTTAAGGCAATTAAAGTATTTGGAATTTATTAATATTCCATACGGTGAAACCGTGATGGATACTATATTCAGTGACTTACGCAATATCCGATGGTTATACATATCCGAAAATACACCCCAGGACGAATTAAATTGGATTATAAATTTTCATCCAAAGATCGAAGTATTGGCTATTGATAATGATAGCATTGAAAGTTATAAACCACTTAAGACATTACGCAATTTGTACGGTTTGATCATTATGGATTCTGTAGTTGATATGGAAACAATCCAAACTATGAAAAATCTCAAATACCTGTCTGTGCCAAAATATATTGAAAATGATACTATTGTGTTGGCCGCATTGCAAAATTCCCTGCCGGAAACTAAAATTGCTTTCAATGAGCGGATGGGGGGCTGTCTGGGCTCAGGGTGGTTTTTACTGCTCATACCATTTGTACTGATCTTTCATTTTCTGGGCCGCTTAAAAAATATAGACGCAAATTATTAAGACTAATCATGGTTTACCCTCCTTCAACAGCAAGGCGATCTGACGTCATAATTGATGCCTCCCTGTGCAGTGTGGGGTTCATTATATTTGCCTATTTTGTTCATCATGCATTGCCGTGGAAGTTAGTTTCTTTCGGGGCGTTATTTATTTCGGCATTTATCATGAGCCGGCATTTACGGTCGTTTTCAGACATGCATTATATTTTCGGGGATGTATCTTTTACCAAACGAACGATAATCTACGGTTTTGCCGGCCTGTTGCTCGGACTGGCAGACGCAATGATTTACCGGCATAATATCGGAATGGCACTCATTCCTGATTCACTTCACAGCTTTGCATGGGTAGCCCCTTTCATCGGTATACAGGAAGAGCTGGTTTTCCGTGGTAATATTCAGGAGTCGGCCCGAAAAATAAGCGGTCCATTTTCGGTCTTATTCAGTTCACTTTCCCATACTGCCTATAAAATTTGTTTGTTTTTATCTCCATTTGTTGCCATGAAAATGGATATCGGTCTTCTGGTCGTTGGCGGACTTTCGGGCAGTTTACTATTTGGAACGTTGCGATATTATTCCAAAAGTATAATCCCATCTTCTGTGGGCCATGCGCTGTTTGATCTCTGGGTATACGGGGAATTTATCAATGCTCCATGGTGGGTGTGGTAATGATTTTACTTTATGGAAATGGATACCACCCATTAAGCAACAATCCCTTTAACCGATGAAAGGATTTCGGAAGGCGATTTACCGAATTTCACCTTAAAGCATTTGGCAAAATATGACAGGTTATTAAATCCCACCTGGTAAGCAATTTCCGCAACATTCCCGGCCCGATGCAGAAGCAGGTCCGCCGCGCGCTCAAGGCGCATATTCCGTATAATATCATTGGTGTTGAAGCCGGTAAGAGCCTTTAGTTTCCTATACAATTGGACCTGACTCATGGCTACCTCGTCGGCTAATTTGTCCACATTGAAATTTGAATCGTCCATATATTTCTCAATGCTCAACATAACTTTTTGCAGAAACTTGTCTTCCACAGAATCTATAGTTACTTCCTTAGGTTTAGGGTTGATTAACTTTCGTGCATATTTTTCTCTCAGTTTTATCCGATTTACGATCAGGTTCTGAATACGAATACAAAGTTCTGCGAAATCGAAAGGTTTAGCAATATAATCGTCGGCACCGGTTTCATAACCTTCCATCCTGGTATTGTGGTCCGCTTTAGCAGTGAGGATTATTATGGGGATATGACTCGTTCTTTCGTCAACTTTTAATTTATTACAAAGTTGCAAACCATCCATCTTTGGCATCATCAGATCAGATATAATCAAATCGGGAATATGCGTGGTCGCATAGATATATCCTTGTTCTCCGTCGGAGGCTTCAAGGATGAAATAATCATTGTTTAAATTATTCCTGAGGTAAGTGCGTAAATCAGCATTATCTTCAACGATGAGAACCTTGGCAAGTGACGGATCTTCAGGAGATGTGTCCATTTCCGCAATTGGATCATCCGCCGTCAATACCTCTGGATTTCGAGGCATAGCGGTTACTGATTCCGAATGGTCAATTTCGTCGTCCTGTAAATGCCGCGAACCCAGCGGTAGTTTTAGTACAAAACAAGTCCCGTTACCAGGAGTACTTGAAACTGTGATTATACCATGATGCAGTCCTACCAATTCTTTGGTCAGGGCCAGGCCAATACCTGAACCTTCAAATTCTCGTGTCATTGTATTATCCACCTGATAAAATCGATCAAAGATCTTTTCAAGGTATGCCGGCTTTATGCCAATCCCTGAATCCGCAACACGAATTTCGGCGAAACCATCCTCAAATTGATTATACTGTTTTTCGTCTTTGGTAAGGGATACTGTGATAATTCCATGCTCAGGTGTAAATTTAAAAGCATTGGAAAGTAGATTGAATATGATTTTTTCCAGCTTATCCGCATCATAGAACATGGAGATTTCATCTTGACTATCAAATGTGAAATTGATCTTTTTCGAATCAGCCATCGAAGAAAATTGACTGATAATGGAGGAGATAAAAAGATTGAGGTTACCTTTTTTACATTTCATTTTAATGGTACCTGCTTCAAGACGTGAAAGATCCAGCAATTGATTCACCAACCTAAGCAGGTGAAAGGCATTACGATGTATAACCTTTAATTCAGCTTTGCGCTGAGGATCAGTAGTTTTAGAAAGCCACTTTTCAACAGGGCCGAGTATAAGTGTGAGCGGAGTACGAAACTCATGGGAAATATTAGCAAAGAAACGGGATTTAAGGGTGTTGAGCTCATGGTATTTTTGGGCTTCCATTTCCTTCAATTGCAGCCTGCTTCTTAGCCTTACTCTCCTCAAAATGCCAAGCACCACCAAAATCATTATCATTATGCCTGATAATGTGTAAAGAGAATAAGCCCACCAGGTTCTTCCCCGGGGAGTGAGAATAACGATTTCCATAGAGGCGCCTTCTTCATTCCACAAACCATCGCTATTGGCCCCTTTTACTCGAAATGTATATGTGCCGGGATCCAGATTTGTGTAAGTAGCGGTTCTTTTGTTTCCGGAATACACCCAATCATCATCGAAACCGACCATTTGGTAGGCATATTGGTTTTTATAAGGAACAGTAAAATCGAGTGTAGCAAATTCAAATGAAATAATATTTTGCCAGTGCTTTTGTATAATTTTTTCTTCGCTTGAAGAATGCGATATTTTATCATTTGATGTTTGAATTTGTGTAATTTGAACGAATGGCTTGAAAATATTATCTTTAAGACTATCCGGATGGAATATATTTATACCCGTTGCTCCGCCAAAACAGAGATACCCTCCTTTTAGGCAGGTCCCGGCATTTACATTGAATTGATTGCCTTGCAAACCATCAGCTTCCTGATAATTTTTAAAATTTTCATTTTGGATATCAAATTTGGATAAGCCGGCACTGTGACTTACCCATAAATTATGATGCTGATCTTCCAGAATTTTATAAATCGACATGTCCGGAAGCCCATTTTTGTCAGTATACCATTCAAGAAGGTTGAGTGACGGCCCTGTTTCAGCATTAATAATTTCGAACTTCAACAAGCCACTTGTGGTACCAATCCATAAAAATTTATTGAAAGAAATGTGTGCAGTGTAAATATTTACTGTTGGAGGGCTTTTCGTATAAGAAGGTTCCTTAAACTGTCTGATATTTCGATCGAAATAGAGGATTTTTCCCTGATAAGTAACCGCCCATATATTATCGAAATTGTCTTTTACCAAATCCTGGAATCTGGCATTTGATGTGGTAGAAGGAATAGAGTCGACGGGATAATAACGGGTGAAAGTGACTTTTGAATTCGCAGATTCTTTTAACAGGAACAAACCCATGTTCGTGCCTACCCAAAAAGAGGTGTCATTTTCACCGCACAATACCCTCACTTCCTCATTGCCCAACGAAGCATCCAAATGATTAGGATCTCGCCCATAATGTTTAAAACCTTTTGCCACACCATTATATCGAAATAATCCACCGCCGTATGTCCCGGCCCAGATAAAACCTTGTTTATCTTCATAAAGTGAAAATATATCGTCTCGCTCGAGCGCATTCTCGGAAAAATTTTGCTCGAATTGGATCACTTTAAAAATGTTATAGTTAGTATCGGAAAATATTATTTTATTAAGCCCGGTGGTTAATGTGGCAACCCACAAATTATTTTGTTTGTCCTGCAGGGTGGCCAAAACATTATTGGATAAGAGGCCGGTGCTTTTAACACTCCTTTGTTGTATATGGATGAAGCCTTTATTGTGACGTAGTTTACTAAGCCCGCTTCCCGAATAACCTAACCAAATATTACCAGTACGATCTTTATATACAGCCAAAATCTTATTGCTCTGAATAGTGAAAGGATTTAATGAATTTTCTTTGATGTTCAAGAAACTTTCATCCTTCGGGTTCAAAACACTCAAGCCCCAATTCGTGCCTATCCAGATTTTTTGTGAATGGTCTTCTGCGAGGTCATTGATGCCGTTGTCAATTATTGAATTTCCATTGTGCAATACTTTATTTAAATCTTGTTTGAAATTTTTGACATCTAAATCATATGTACTATTATTCAGTTGAATTTTCGATAACCCACCATCCGCAAATCCACTACGCCCAACCCAAATTGATCCGTCCGTACTTTCAAATAGTGATGTTACCGCATTATTTAAGAGAGAATTTTTATTTTCCGGGTCATGGACTATTTTATGGATAAATTCCTTTTTGTCTGGATCAAAGATAAAAATACCATGTTGGGTCCCGACCCACAATTTACCATACCTGTCTTCATACAATGTTCTGGTTTGAAGGGCGATATTCTTAGGCTGAATTTTACCATATTCAATCCGATATCTTTGGAAATTATTATTATCCGGATTGTACAAGAGTAGCATCGCGATAGAATTTCCAGATGCTACGATCCAAATTCGTGATTTACTGTCCACAAAAATTTTGTTAATTGTATTACCATTTAAAGCTGTGGAGTCAGAAAAATCTTCAACATACCGGGCGAATTTTTCAGTATTTGGATTAAATCGATTCAGTCCACCATCAAAAGTGCCAATCCAAATATAGCCTTGGTTATCTTCTGCAATCGTCGAAATATTATTGTTGCTCAATGAAGAGGAATCATCCGGAACATTTTTATATATGCTGAAATTATAGCCGTCAAAATGATTTAAGCCACCTCCGGTCCCTATCCACATGAATCCTTTTGAGTCCTGAAAAAAACACTGTACCGATGATTGTGATAACCCATCTTTGGAGCTATAGTGGTCGAATTTGTAAGTGTAGTCCAGTGCATGAGGAGGCATGGACTGCCCCAATAAAAATGGAGGTACAGATAAAAATCCGAATAACGCAAAAAAATGAAAAAATATTTTTGCAGCTGTATTCATAGGATGCAATCAAAAAATTTTTTCACATCTACTGCAACAAGGTTCACATCACAACTTGAATCTATAGTACTGCAATAAATTGTCTATAGTTTCATAATCCAAGAACAACATGATATGAAGTTAGTAATGAAATAATATACGCAGAAAAAATAGCTTCGCATATCAATTGATGGGGAAATGATCGCCAAATATTTGCGATTATCGCAAATTTGAATAGATATGGACTTAATGAGTCTCTGCTTGACCTTTAAAAGGTTTAAAAATCGTATTACCACATCTATTTATTAATTCACAGTAAGTTTTCTGTTAGCATCTGAAAGATATGTGTTAGACAGACACGAGGAAATTCGTGAAATTTGATAAGCTAAATAATCAAGAACCAACCACGAAGCATTCAAAAAATTTACCCACACATGTGAATGGGCGCTCCTAGCTGTTTTACCTGAAATCAGGTGAATCATAGACATTTTTATGAATTAAAAGTGCCTGAAGTTCTTTGTATATCATTTGCTGAAAATCATCAAACATACACGTTTATGAAAATCTCAAATCAACAGTCCAAAAAATCTTCTTTGATGTACCTGAAAATTATAACCTTTCTGATAGGATTTATCATTTGGGATGGCCATCACATTCAAAGTTTTGGGCAATCATCCATCGATACAGAATTTATGGAAAATGAAATTCCGGAATCTGCCAGTTTATTATCGGAATATTTACAGTTTGCTTCTGTTACCGGACATGAAAAATCGGCCGGTATGTATTTGGCCAATCTTTGCACCTCTAAAGGTTTGCATGTTGAACACTTCAGTGAAGCGGAAGATCAATACAATTTTGCAGCATCTATTTATCCACTCAGCCTGGGGCTGCCCAATATCATTTTTTTAAATCACATCGATGTAGTTCCTTCGGTGAATGAAGACGACTGGATTTATGGTCCTTTTTCAGGGCAAATAAATGAAGGCATAGTCTGGGGCCGCGGAGCAATAGATATGAAAAGCATGGCCATCATGCAACTACTGGCCATAGAAGAGTTTGCCCGGAATCATCAGAATGAATTACCTTCTTTCAACGTAACCTTGCTTTGTGTTTCAGATGAAGAAGATGTTGGAAGTAAAGGCGCCAAATGGGTTTTGGACAATTACTTGGATTATTTGAATCCTACGGCGGTTTTTGGAGAAGGCGGATCCGGGGTTCACGGCATAATTGATAAAAAACCAGATACACCATTGATGTTTGTTTCGATAGGCGAAAAAAAGGCCGTTTGGCTGGAAATCACTATTGACGAACCAACGTCAGGACATGGCGCAGTTCCACCTTGTTCCTATGCCAATCACACTGCTGTTGACGAATTATGTCATTTGATGAATAAAAAACAGCGGATTTATTTGGACAACAATGCAAAAAATACACTCAGGATTATGGGAAAATGTGAAAAAGGGACAAAAGGGTTCATTATGAAAAATATAGCACTCTTCAAACCCATCGTCTGTGGAGCATTAAGGAAAAACCCAATGATATGTGCAGGGCTTACCAACACAATGACTTTAACCAATATTTATAATCCAGCGGGATCATTCAATGAAATCGCCCAGAAAACCATTGCGCAACTTGATTGCAGACTGCTCCCCGACTATTCCACTGAAAAATTTATTGATAAAATTAAACGTCGATTCAAAAGCGATAAATGTGATGTTAATATCATATATGAGACTGAAAATGGTGGTTTCAGTGAGGAGGATGAAAATTTAGATAATCTATCGAAAGCCATTAAAGCGGTATATCCGAAATCAGTAATTGCGCCGATTTTGTTTCCGGCGATCACTGATAATCACTATTTCAGGTCTAGAGGAATACCTTCCTATGGTTTGTCTCCGGTGTGCCTGGATGAGGAGTTGCTGAAAAGTGTCCACAACATCAATGAACGAATTCCCATCAAATGTCTGGAGAAAGGCATAGATGTTTACGTGTTGCTTCTGGATAATTATATGGAAAGCCGGCAATTGGTTGTCAAAAATGATGATTCGGTACATAAATGAATTATGCAGATTTTCCCGGAGTATTGATCTGTTTTTAAGGAGAGAAAATTTTAACAGTTTGTCAAACAAACTTTTAAATTTTCAAACTGATGAAAGCGCGATGTATTAAACCGAAGTTAAGCAAGCTTTTGCTGGTTGGCATACTGCTTGTTTTTACTCATGCTGTCAATTGTCAAAATGTTGTATCAGGTGGCGCAATATTTCGAAATACAATCGTTATCGTGAACCATTCGTTGCCGGGGTTCTTTCATTTCTGTTGCCTGGCGCAGGCCAGTTTTACAATAAGCAACCGGCAAAAGGGGCCCTCTTTGCAATGGCATATGTTGTAGGTTTCAGTTTATTTGTCTCCGGTGCTGCGGATACTGATCCAATGGCCACCATTGGGATTGGGCATATTGATCCAAAAGTTTATACGGGAACTATAATTCTATTGGTAGATGAGGTCGTTGCGATAGTTGATGCAGTAGTTTCGGCAAATAACATTAATGGCCGTTTCCATCTCAGTTTTGATATGATAGGAAACAATATGATGACAATTTCTAGGAAACAACAAATGATCCCATCGGTCACTTTAACGATCAGGCTTTAAGTGTTCTAAATATTCAGAAGTCGAAAAATTCAAGAAGATGAAAAAGTTAATTTTACTTTTGACATTATTCATAATAGGTAGTTGTCAAAATGAAGAGCCTCAGATTTTATCAGGGACTTTCATTGATAACAGAGATAATCAAATGTACAAGACGGTCCAAGTTGGAGCACAGGTGTGGATGGCGGAGAACCTTAATTTCAATGTGCCAAATAATTCCTGGTATTTTTTGGATGATTCGACTACCTATGATGAATCAGTCGGCAGACTATATAACTGGGAATCTGCGAAGTTAGCAGTGCCTCCAGGTTAGCACTTGCCTTCAAAATCAGAATTTGAAGTGTCGCTTTCCAAATTTGAATATAAGGATTTAATAGAAGGAGGATCTTCCGGATTCAATGCCCAATTTTGCGGATTTCGTTATGAGAATGGCGAATACGACGGGTATGGGAGCTGGGGTGATTATTTTACCATTACGGCAAGCAGCTCCGAAGGAATTTGGGTGTGTGATTTTGCCTATTATGATAAGGCTGTAAATATGTATACCGGTGGTAAAATGGTGGCGATCAGTGTTCGGTGTTTAAAAGATTGATAAACCAGGTTTTACGAATTTTATGAATGGCATCTAAACGTACTGATTATTTTGTTGTCAGGATTCATTCATGCACAAACAGAAAATCTATCTCTAGCGAAAGAATTAGATGTGTACGAAATGGACAATACATGTTTGAAGCATGATAAATTTTGGAGAAGGGCTGACGGCGCTGCTTCAATTGATCTTGAAAATGAGAAAATACTTTGGTTGTTCAGCGATACATTTATTGACACAAAAGGAACTGGTAAAAGAACCAGTTCAAAAATGATCAATAACAGCATTGCCATTCAGGGAGGGTATGAATTGCAAGAATCCAATTTTTCATTTTATTTCAAAGGCACAAATCTCATTGTCAATCCACTTTCAATTTGAGATTAATTCTTTTTTTGTGTAAATACCAGTAAAGATTGATCCCACAATGAAAAACAGAATTTTAATTTTAGCAATCCTGGGCGGACTGACCTTATGGTCAGGTTGTGCTAAAAAGGAAGCCTCAAAACCAAATATTATCTTTATTCTCACGGATGATCAGCGATGGGATGCACTGGGTTATGCCGGTAATAAAATTATTCAAACGCCAGAGATGGACAAACTTGCCAGTGATGGCATCTATTTTAAGAATGCTTTCGTGACCACGCCAATATGTGCCGCCAGCCGGGCGAGTATTTTAACCGGAATGTACGAGCGCACACATGGCTATACTTTCGGACAAGGCAACATCAAAGAACCCTATATCGAAAAGTCATATCCCTTTCTGATGAAAAACTCAGGTTACTACACCGGGTTTTTTGGGAAGTTTGGCGTTAATTATGGCAGTATTAGCAACTTATTCGATGTTTGTGAAGTGTATGACCGAAATGAAAAGTATAAAGACCGGCGAGGTTATTTTTATAAAACACTTGATGATGATACCGTACATCTCACACGATATACCGCACAGAAGGCATTGGATTTTATAGCCAATGCACCCAACGACAAACCTTTTTGTTTGTCCCTCAGTTTCAGTGCCCCACATGCCCACGACCCGGCTCCCGAACAATATTTTTGGCAAGAGGATATGGACAATCTTTATCAAAATATAACCATCCCTCCTCCACGCCTAGGCGACCTTTCGTATTTTGAGGCACAACCTGTTTATGTTCGCGAAGGTATAAATCGTACCCGGTGGGAATGGCGATTTGATACGCCTGAAAAATACCAGCATAGTGTAAAGGGCTATTACCGGATGATCTCCGGTGTTGATCGGGAGATCGGCAGGATCAGGAAATTGCTTGAACAAAAAGGTCTTGACAAAAACACCGTTATAATGCTCATGGGTGACAATGGATATTTCCTTGGCGAACGGCAACTCGCAGGAAAATGGCTGATGTACGACAATTCATTGCGTGTGCCGCTCATCATCTATGATCCGCGAAATCCCAATCATCGGGACGTTGAGGACATTGCTTTGAACATTGACATTGCGCCAACCATTTTTGAATTCGCGGGAATCAATCCACCGATAGCCTGGCAGGGGAAAAGCCTGGAGAATTATGTGAAGGGTGAAAATCCGGCAGAAAAACGCCAGGAATTTTTATGCGAACATTTGTGGGAGGTGAAATTCATTCCTCCAAGTGAAGGATTGCGCACAAAAAAATGGAAATATTTTCGCTATCGGCATGATATGCAACATGAAGAATTATATAATTTGACCAGCGACCCCTGGGAAAAAAATGATTTGGCTGGCGATGTTCATTATAAAGAGATGTTAAATCAACTGAGGATGAAGTGTGACCATCTGAGCAGCGAATTGCAGGAGCAAAAACTGGTCAAATAATATTCATTGATTCCTACATGCAAAACTTCTATTTTTTTATTTTCACATAGATGTGTTTGACGTGCGATTTACCAAATTCCCGCTCATCAACATCAAAGTGTTCTGACAGTGATTTTATTAGGGGCGTGAGTTTTTGAAAACCATAATTCCGCGGGTCAAAATCCGGCTTTTTTTTGTTGATCAGCGCACCTACCGTGGCCAGTGATGCCCATCCGTCATCTTCCGCCAAATCTTCAATGGATGATTTGAGCAGTCGGATAAATTTGTGATCGATAGCATCTACACCTGATTTTTTGGCCGGAGCAGAGGAATTTGCTGTCTTCTCCGATTTTTTCGGCGCATCAGCCGATTCGATGATCTCTATATAGATGAACTTATCACAAGCCACGATAAAAGGGGGTGGAGTTTTCTTTTCACCGATACCTATGACCAGCATGCCCGATTCCCTGAGTCTTGTTGCCAATCGGGTAAAATCGCTATCACTGGATACAATACAGAATCCATCAACTTTCTGGCTGTGAAGAATGTCCATGGCATCGATGATCATGGCAGAATCCGTAGCATTTTTACCGGAAGTATAGCTGTATTGTTGAACTGGAGTGATGGCATGTTCAAGTAAAGCCGGCTTCCAGCCGGAAACTGTGGGCTTTGTCCAGTCGCCATAAATGCGCTTAATGGTAGGCACTCCCAGTTTTGCAATCTCATCGAGCATACCTTTTATATTGGAATATGGAATATTATCGGCATCGATGAGCACCGCTAAATTGATATCGTTTTTTTCTCGCATGGTTTTATTTTTTCAATGATCATCACCAAATAAATATGTTTGGATGATTAATGCTGATACCCTGATTTACAATGTTAGCAATATTTACCAGGAATTCATTGTTGTCCGGGAACCGAAGTGTTTGATTCATCATATTAGCATGAAATCATATCATAATCCAATCGCTGGAGAACAGTACTTTATCCCAAGGATAACAAAAACATTCGATGGTTTTTTGTAGTTTTATTCTGGTTTTCCGGCCTTTATTTCAAACCTCGAATCACACCAGGGTAGTAAAAATTGATGATTTTGGATCATAACCAATATTAGCATGCAAAAAGGACGTTTGGAAGCATTCAGCGATGGCGTACTGGCCATCATTATCACCATTATGGTGTTGGAATTAAAGATTCCCCATGGCGCAGGCTTCGTAGATCTGAAGCCGCTTGTACCGGTTTTTTTAAGCTATATTCTCAGTTTTATTTATTTGGGAATTTACTGGAACAACCATCATCATATGCTGCACACGGTAAAAAGAGTGGATGGTACTATTTTATGGGCCAACCTGCATTTGTTGTTTTGGTTATCGCTTTTGCCTTTTATGACCGGTTGGATGGGAGAAAATCATTTTGCACCTGCCCCGGTGTCATTATATGGTGTAATCATGTTGATGGCAGCCATCGCTTATTATATTTTGCAACAGACAATCATCGCCAGGCAGGGAAAAGATTCTCTGTTGTCCAGGGCAGTTGGCAAAGATATTAAAGGTAAAATTTCACCGATTCTTTATTCCATTGCCATTCCTGCTGCTTTTCTAAATCAATGGTTCTCCGGGGGAATCTATATTTTTGTGGCTTTAATGTGGCTGGTACCAGACAAGCGCATTGAGCGGGTTATAGGAGAATAATGCAAAGAAATACAATTTATTTTGAGCTTATTCCATTTGCCGGGGTCCCGGGTTTGTGCTATTAAACTTACTGCAAACTTGCGATCATGAAAACATTGGCGGCAACAGAAAACACGTCCTAATTTTTTATCGACCAAAAGCGGATACTTCTGGAAATTATATCATTTCCTGTTTATATTCATTCACGATTTATAAACGACGCAGAAAAGCGCAGAGAAATGACTGATGAACAATGGAAAGTGTTGAACGATACCATCGAAGGTAAAAAAACAGATCCCAGTCCGGTGGGTTTCATCATCGATTGCCCGTGGTTACCCAACTGGTATGGCATCAGCATCATCGATTATTTTACCAATGATGAACTTTGGCTTAAGGCTAATTTGAAAGCCATTCAAACTTTTCCGGAGATCATCTTCCTGCCTGGATTTTGGTCAGAATATGGCATGTGCAGCGAACCTTCCGCTTTTGGGGCTAAATGTACTTTTCCTAAAAATGAATTTCCACACGCCTTCAAGTGTATTGGTTCCGTGGAGGATTTAAAAGACCTGAAGAAGCCTAATCCTGCCACGGATGGATTGGGACCGTTTATACTGAATCGACTGAAATTGAATGAATCGAGGATTCAGGATTCCGGCCACAAGATCCGGTTTTCTGTGTCAAGAGGCCCGTTGAATATTGCTACCTATCTGATGGGCACAACAGAATTTCTGATGACCATGATGACCAATCCGGATGAAGCCCACCGATTGGTCCGCACCATTACGGATTATTTGAAAGAGTGGCATGCATTGCAGCGGAATACATTTCCGACCATTGAAGGTATGCTGATGCTTGACGACATCATTGGATTTATGGGGGCCGAAGAATTTAAACAATTCGGATTACCCTATTTCAAAGAACTGTTTGACCCGGACCTGAAGATACGCTTTCTGCATAATGACGCAGATTGCATGCAATCCATTCAGTTTTTGCCGGAGATGAACGTCAATATGTTCAATATGGGATTCGATACCGATCTCAACGAACTGAAATCGCTGACCAGCCAGCAGGTAACGATGCTGGGCAATATTCCTCCCAGGGATGTGCTGGCCAAGGGCACACCGGAAGATGTAACAGCTAGTGTTTTGGCGTTGAAATCAAAATTACAGGATACTTCTCGCGTGATCTTTTCTTGTGGCGGCGGCATGCCTCCGGGAGTTGCCACCGAAAATATCAGTGCCTTTTTGAAAGCGGTTGTTGAGGAATAATTGTGACTCACGTCATATCATTTTGCTGAAATCGGTCCATAACTCAAGTTCCGCATAAAGTGGTTCAGAGCTTGCATAAGCGGGTTGTAGTTGCTACATTTGTTTATGTATGTACAATGCAGCACAGTAAAGCGAAAAGGAAAGAACGGCCGCAACCGTAAGCTGGTGGAATCTTTTCGAGATCCTAAAACGGGCCAACCCCGCAACCGTACAGTTCAAAAGCTGGAAAAGCTTCCCATTCTGGAAAGGAGCCGCCTCATGCTTAAACACGGGGGACAGAAGTACCTTGACACCGATGAATGGAAGGCTTTAGTCGATGCCGGAGATTTTACCCAACCTGACCGACCAACTTATATAGGAGATTCATTTCGTGGCGCAGGCAACTGGGTGTTGCTTCAATACTTCAGGAAAACCGGGCTTGAACAGCTACTAAAAAAACATCTTGGAAACAAAGCCGGAGCAGTCCTTCGTGATATGATCACCTTGCAGCTATTAAACACGGGTAGCAAACTGTCTTATGTGAAGAAAAGGCAAAATACGATCAACTATGTGTTGGACGGTAAGCAGATATATAATGAGGATGTGTCCTATCGGGCCTTAGATGCACTGGAAGAAAAATTTGAAGACATACGGAACACCCTGAATGCGGACCACCCTCCCTCAGGCAGGTTATTGCTTTACGACTTGAGTAATAGTTACTTCTGCGGCACTCAGGCAGAATTAGGCGGTTATGGTGATAGCAAGGAGAAAAGGCACGACCGCTATATCGTCAGTTATGGATTGGTAACCCGGGAAGACGACCTTCCGCTGGATATAAAAGTATGGAAAGGAGGCACTGCCGATGTTCAGACGGTGGCAAAGACTTTTGCTGATTGGAAAGAAAAGTATCACACTTCAAATGCGATCTGGGTGGCTGACCGTTCGATGAGTGATGAAGGCACCTTAGAGAAAGTACACGATATGGGCTTGTCTTACATTACCGGGTTGCCTGCTGCCAGCCAACTGGCACTGCTCGGACAAATCCACGAGGATTGCCCGGAACTTTTCGACCAACCCCTGACCGAATTTACCGAGAGCAACCACCGGTATATCTTGTGCCGGCACCATCAGAAAGGATATAGAAGAGAAATACGGAACCACCGTAATTTGAGGAAGACTTATGAGACATTAAAGAAAATACAGGCCTCACCGCAAAATTCTAATAAGGAGAAGCTCTACCACCGAGCCATGAAAGCACTTGAAAAATATAATCAAACCAAATGTTGGAAACTTTCTTTTCAAGCCTTTCAAGATAAAAAAGGGGATGACCGTTACCGATTCATTTTCCGACTGGACAGGCAACAGTTCAAAGCCCAAAACATCATAGGCCATTATTACCTGTTGCAAACCGATCTCTCCGGAAAAGAATTGACCGCCCAGGAAGCACAGCAATATTATAAAAGCCTGATCAAAGCTGAACGATGCTTTCGTACGTTTAAATCTGATTTGGATATACGTCCTATCCGCCACAGAAAGGCAAACAGGATCAGATCGCATATTTACCTCAACTTTCTAACATTGTGGCTGGTAAAATACATCGAGAAGAATTGGAGGAGCAAAGGAATACAGTCTGAAGTGCCAGACAAACTCAAAGAGTGGGACAGGCGTATGATGTTGCACGAAATATTAGACCAGCAGAACAATCAGCCTATTGACCTACAATGGAACCAGGGCCCCCTTGCCAAAGAAACTTTCGAGGAAGTGAAGGCTTTTGGCGAAATGACCCGCCAATTACCTCATTTGTAGCAACTACATGGCCGTTTTGAGGAATATGAGATAATTCTGCCGGGCGTAAATCGTTTCAAATTCCCTGTGGCATAGGTGGCCTTTCTTAATGTGGTTGTTGATGAAGAGCAGTTACATTGCAGACTGATCTTAAACAATGCCCGTTAATCCGGCAAGGAAAAACAATAATAAGCATCGCCGGATTTGGTCTCCGGTTTGCCACCACCGCCTGCAGCAATGACAATATATTGTTTGCCATTAATTTCATAAGTCGCCGGTGTAGCATAGGCCCCGGCGGTCAATTGGTATTCCCACAATAATTTACCGGTATCTTCATCGTAGGCATGAAAACGTTCATCCATCGCTGCACCGATCAATACCAGACCGCCAGCAGTGACGATGGGACCCCCCATATTGAAGGTGCCGGTGGGTCCGAAGCCACGTTTTTCGAGATCAGGATAAGTACCCAGTGGAGTTTGCCAGATAATTTCACCTTTATCGAGGTCAATGGCACTGATGGTTCCCCATGGCCTTTTATTTACCGGAAATCCCTCCGGACTCCTGAATACGCGATGACCTGTAGCAACATAGGGGATCTCTGTTGCAAAGCTCAAAGTGAGAGCCTTTTGTGAAACCGGTTTGTTTTTTCCTTCGTCCCAAAGAAAAGCCACCAAAGCGTCTCTTTCTTCCTGGGAAAGCATGGCAAATTTTGGCATCTGGTTTTTACCATTCATCAGGATTTGCTGAACGCCTTGTTTGGTCCGTTCCACGGCAATTTGCTTCAGTGCTTTCAATGAAGGCGATCCTGGATTCAGGGCACTTTCGTATCCATGACAAACGGAGCAAATAGTACGGTATAAATGCTGTCCCAACTCAAACCGGGAGGCATGATCTTCCGGTTTGGCTTTGATCATAGACGTCCATTCTGCTTCATTACTGCAATTTACAAATAGTTTTCTGGTCATCGGGTCGTAAGCCGCACCCCCCCAGTCCGTACCGCCGTTGAACTGGGGTAACATGGTTGTTCCTTCAAAAGTAGGTGGATAGAAAAGTTCACCACCATGCATTCCTTCGAGTTGATTTATAATGGAATCTTTGGCTTCCCCGAGCAGTTCGGAAATATTGTCTTTAGAGAATCCCTGTTGTGCATAATGCAATAATGTTTTCGGGAAAGGCTGTGTGGGCCATGTGTGTTCGCCGGGAATGGTCGATTGAGGTACAGGACGCTCTTCGACAGGAAAAATTGGTTTTCCGGTCTCACGGTCCAATACAAAGAGATGTCCCATTTTGGTGGGTTGAGCCACCGCGTCGATCGGTTTTCCATTGCGTTTTACCGTCACGAGATTTGGTTGGCAGGGTACGTCATAGTCCCAGATATCGTGATGCACGACCTGGAAATGCCAGACTCGTTTTCCCGTTTCAGCATTTAGGGCTATAATGCAGTTAGCAAACAGATTTTGTCCTGGCCGGTCACCGCCGTAGTGGTCATACGTTGGCGAACCGGTACCAAAGAATACCAATCCCCGTTTTTCATCCAGGGTAAACCCACCCCAGCAATTGACACCCCCGACTTTTTTCCATGCATCAGCCGGCCAGGTTTCATAGCCATATTCACCCGGCCGGGGAATAGTATGAAATATCCATCTTATCTTGCCGCTGTGTACATCGAAAGCCCGGATATGACCCGGTGCAGCCGGATTCGGTCCTTCACCCAATGTTGAACCGAGGACCAATAGATCTTTATAGATGATTCCGGGAGTAGCTGCTGTCACCCACATGAAATGCACATCGCGGTCCAAACCCTGATAAAGATCAACCCGGCCACTGTCACCAAAGGATTGAATCAAATGTCCATTGTCGGCATTAATGCCGAAAAGACTGGCACCAGCAACATAAAAAATCCTTCGATCTTTGCCGTTGGCCCAGAAGGTTACTCCCCGGTTCACACCACTGGCTGCAGTACCCTGATAGGGATCAAATTTCCAGTTTTCTTTACCTGTTTGTGCATCCAGGGCCACTAGTTTTAATGCCGGTGTGGTAAAATATATGCTGTTACTGACGATAACGGGATTACATTCGATGGTGCTGGCCGGTGTCTGACGCATATCGCCAGTGTGATATATCCAGGCTGGTTTGAGGTTTTGGACATTTTCCTTATTGATCTGGCTCAGTGAAGAATATTTGGTGCCGGCCTGGTCGCCACCATAGACCTGCCAGGATTGGTATTGACTTTCGGCTTTCCGGTCAGGCTCACACGAAAGGATAATAAATTGGATAAAAAAGATGCAGTACAAAAAAGCGGGTAAGCGCATATTATTTAGGTTTCCTAAAAATAAATAAAATCCCAGCCGGAAAAAATCCTGGTTATGCATGCCCGGCAATTAATCGCTTGGTTCAACGACCATAATAACTGGTTCAGTTAATTTTTTTAAGGGTTCAGAGACATATCGTACAATTGGTGTACGAACAATAATTATGAAGTCGTTTATTTGACATCAATTTTTAATTAAATCAACAATTATGAATCAAGAAAGGAGAGATTTTCTGAAGAAGGCCGGGGCCTTTTGCGGACTTGCCATGATTCCGGCAGTCCTTCAAAATTGTAGCCAGAATATTCCACAACCCGCAAATCAAAATTTCACACTTGATTTGACTGATCCGGCCAATGCAGCTTTAAACAATGTAGGGGGGTTCATTTACAAAAACAATCTGGTTATCATCCGTACGTCATCGTCGAATTTTGAGGCCATATCGGATATTTGTACGCATGCTGGTTGCCAGGTACAATACTATAGCAGTCAGAAGGAATTTTATTGCCCCTGTCACGGTGGAGTCTATGACATCAATGGAAAAGTAGTGGGCGGACCTCCTCCGGCACCACTGCAAAAATACAATACATCGTTGTCGGGAAATGAACTAACCATAAGTTAGAAACTTTACCCCGTTAATGACAGGATTGATCAATCAATTAATTATTGGTTATGGCCAACATTGCCTACAAAACTCATCATTTGCTCAATGTTCGTGAAAATCAAAACATTGATG
The DNA here is from genome assembly GCA_963711495.1 of uncultured Cytophagales bacterium. Taxonomy (GTDB): domain Bacteria; phylum Bacteroidota; class Bacteroidia; order Cytophagales; family Cyclobacteriaceae; genus CAVQEK01. The sequence continues at coordinate 468,114 of CAVQEK010000013.1, read as the reverse complement.
ACAGGACTAATTTGAAAAATTTCAATTTTCCGGCCAATTGGACCAAATACCACAATGCCCGGCATTGTCAGTTTCTCTAATTTCCGTTTGAACACCGCTATATGCCGCATTCATAACAGCTCGGGGCGCAAAGTGTAGTTGCCCAGAACCCGCATCCAAGAAAGCCTGACCAAAATGAGCCTGACTCAAACCGTGCCCGGATTCGTGTAATGCAATTGTTTCTACATCGTATGTAGTACCGTCATTCCAGTTAAAATCGTCATTATAATATGTTTCCCGCCAGGCTACATCAGATTTAAGGTTGTGGTCTAGATCAACTGGATTACCATCATTGTCGGTAAAGACGATCGTGAAAGTTACACCCAAGATATACTCGCTGCCATCTTCATCCAATAAATCGAAAAAACTACCAGGGAGCCAGCCACATTGCACCACATCTGCTAAGTAATTATAGCTACCGCCGTAACCCAATAATGCTGCAACGTAACCGGTATGGATACTTTCATCAGAAGGCACTTGATATAAGCCGAGATCGGAACAGGTTATGTTGTTCCAGGTTTGCATGGCTCGTTGAATAGCCGCGCTGGTAACAGCTATGTCGAGGTCTTCAGATGGTCTGTTTATATCAATATAAAATGAAACGTTGTCTGTGTCATCCAGGCTAAGCCCAGGCACAAAATCGGCATCCAGTTGTTTATTGCCCACATCAACAAAGAAAATAGTGCGACCGATTTTTCCAGACTCGTCAGAAGTGAGATATTCAGCCTTGAAAATCATAAAATTACCACGATTTTTTGTCTTCAACATTCTAGAAGCGGACATCATGGAAGTGATATCTCTAAAGATTGGTTTGTCATTGATAGGAGACAATTTTGCCATTTTGGAATCATTTTTTGCGCACGCCGATACTAACAGTAGAACGATCATAAGCAAAAAGGTAGAATTATTTTTCATGGATATTAAGTTGATGATTGAGAATTGTAATGATATAAATTGGTGTAAAAGTTAATTAAAATATCTTAAATATCATTGAGGAGGGTGGAGAATGATCTCGGGGAAAAAACATCAATGATGATTCCTGGAATATCTGAACAACACCATGTCTGAACAACACCATGTTTCCTAGCTTACCTGAAATAGCCAGATAGAGCATTTGTATATTTAATAATACTCCGGATTCGTCAGACACCACTGGTAAAACTGATCATTTTTCCGTCGGGACTATAGCGGGGCGGTACTTCCCAAGCATGACCCTCCCGCAATTTTTTGGGCTTTTCCCCCGGTAACAGGTATGGTATATATATCCCAATAAATCGAAAGCGATCATGTTGCCATTGGGACTCATGTCAAGCTTCATCTTTGTTCCTTCATTGGTGGTGATGGTCGTTTCTTTAAAATGGTTTCAGGGACTTGGTCACATCCCAGGATTCAACTTTTGAGCCATTTCTTTTAAGACAAGTAATAGCATTATGGCGGCTGCGATGAATCGGGTCATTGTCATAAAAAAGTTTGCTAAGTTAGGGTACTGATATTATCAACCGGGTGAAGCTAGTAAATATAGAATTGCAAAAATCAAATTACATTCAATGGAACCTATTCGTTTTGACATTAACTTGTGATAATTTTTTTTCTCTTAGATTATTATGGTTTGGTATTTCAAATTATATTTAGAATACAATGAACATAAATTTAAATTTCAGTAAGTTTATTTAATTTAGTTTAAAGAAATTTAACACTTATGTCATAAAATGCATTGGATTATGAATGGGATCGGTTGAAAAGTTAAGCATCGTGTTATTTCTTGTTAGAGGAAGTTGATATGACTGGATTAATAAGGAAATTTGGAATTGAACATAGAATTTAGGGTAAAACAGGAGCGGAAGTTACTGAACGGCGATCTGCTTTTTTAAATTAGAGTATTACAGTTTTTTAAACCATAAACAATACACTCAATGATGAAACGAATACACGCATTATTTGGACTACTCTTTATTGCAATGATGAATTTTCTCATTTTGTCATGTACTAAAGATGAAACCCGGCCGACTTTTCCACTATCAGCGCAAATCTTTCACAGCGTGGTAGATAAACAGGTGGCTTTTACGGCATTAACGCACAGCGCGGTAAGTTGGTCATGGGACTTTGGTGACGGAAAAACCAGCAATGAGGAGAATCCTGTACATGTCTATGAAACAGGTGGTTATTATATTGCCACGCTGACAGCTACCGACAATGCAGGAAACTCAGCTGAAGCCGAAATTAATTTAGCCATTGCACTTACTCCTTATGACTTGCTTACGGGAGACCACACAGCAGAAGACTATCAAGGAAAAACCTGGAAATTAAGCGCTCAACATGGCAACCTGGGCGATTATTTAGCCAATGCCGACGCCAGTCTTTCCGTAGTCGCAGGTACCCCCCGTCCTCTTCCTACAGGAGTATTTGGTTTAGAATTCGGAATGGGGGACATTTATAAAGATACCTATACTTTTTTCTACGACGGAAGCTACCAGCATGATGTAATGGACGACGGCGCAGCTTTTGGAGGAATAGTTTATCAATTTGTTCTTAACGGCGGATCGGATATTGTCAATGCCAACGGTCAGGACTACGGACTTTGTATTGCCAAATATACACCCGAAACTAATGCCACTTTCACCTATGTTGAAAAAGAAAACCTTACAGTCCCATCGGTATATGGAGCAAATGGAACGGTAACCTACAACAATGTTAGCTCGCTTGATTTCTCCGGAACTGAGTTTATAGGTTTTAGAGATTATCAACGGAAAGTGATTATCAGGAAAATTACTGACACTTCTATGCAACTCGTTATGTTTATGGCTGCGTCGCCTGACTATTTCCCGGCAAACACCAACGCACTGGTGCTTAGTTTTGAAGTTGTTAATTAGCGATCTCAAGGGAGAATTATTCGTCAAATATTGAAAGATATTGTATGTCTTTGCATTATTGGCGTTTTAGGGATATTCAAGGGCATTTGCACAAAGGATTGATACCTTGGTATTGCTGGTGAGGTAATCCTGCTATTCTTCCATGTTCCTTGCGGCGACGATCATTTCTTTGCAGGGTCTCCGGGATTTGTTTACATCCCGGGATTTAACTTGTAGAAGAGTCATTCCTTCCAAAATCTGCAAAAGCATTGTGTCCGCTGCAATGAAATAATTCATCTGATTAATTTGTTCTTTATGTTGGGATAAAGGCATTATAAACCTGGAGAAGCTGGTAAAAATAGATCGAAGAAGAACCAAATAATACTTAAACCTATCTTACAGTTTTTGACATCAACTTTTAACTACTCACTTGAATAGCAATGAATTTTTCGTAATTTATTGACGAATCACTGACTTTGGTCATTCATTTTTTCGTTTTATCCCATTAACATTAGGAAATCAGCCATAAAATCACACAATAATGGAAAATAAAGACATAGAAACCCGGGTGAAAAGGGTAGTTGCTCAAATATTGAAAATAGATGAAGCAGAGATTAGCAGCGATGCCAATTTTATTTTTGATTTGGGTGCCGATTCCATGCAGAGTCTCCAGTTGGTGGCCGCATTCGATGAAGAATTTGATATTGAAATGGATGAAGACAAAGCACTTGAAATCCAGACTATTTCCAATGCTGTTGATTTTATATCAGTATATGTAAAGTAAGCTAACGCTGGAGTTGAACAGAGTGATGGTTGTGTTTCACCGTCAGTTGATCAGGATTGCAGGGCAAAAGGTAAACCTGTTGCTGCCTGATTTGGAATGATTTTTTTACTTAAAAATACCTCAAATTATGTCTGATCTGTTCGCATTACGCCAGAAAAACCTGGAAAAAATATTCTATCCCGATTCGGTGGCTATCGTGGGAGCCAACAAGGTAAAAGGTACGGTGCCCTATGATATTTTGATGAGCATTCTCAACGCGGATTTCAATGGCGTGGTATATCCGGTCAGCCCCAAGGAAAAATTTATTGCCGGGGTAAAAGCGTATAAATATGTGATTGACATTGAGGATCCGGTAGACCTGGCGATCATAGTATTTCCCAGTTCTGTTTGTCATATGGCACTGGAACAGTGCGGACAAAAGGGCATTAAGGCAGCCATTATTATTTCTGCGGGCTTTAAAGAAATTGGCGAAAAGGGGCTGGAACGCGAAATACAGATCAGGGAAATTGCGGCAAAATACCAGATGTCGTTTATAGGCCCCAACTGTCTGGGTGTGATTAATACCGACACCAGAGCACAGTTCAATGCCTCATTCGCACGTAAAATGCCCGAAGAGGGCAGCATTGGTTTTCTATCTCAAAGTGGAGCACTATGTACTGCTGTTTTGGATTATGCCCGGGCCAAGCACATTGGGTTTTCGAAATTCATCAGCTTTGGCAATAAGGCGGATATCAGCGAAATTGATCTGCTGTATTATCTTAAAAATGATCCTAAAACCAAGGTTATCCTACTTTATCTGGAAGAGGTGACCGATGGTACAGCCCTGATGAAGGCTGTGAAAGACGTTATTTCTGAAAGCGGCAAGCCTGTATTGGTCATTAAATCGGGAAGAACAACAGAAGGGGCCGCCGCCGCCGCTTCACACACTGGTTCCCTGGCGGGCAGTGATGAAATATGTGACGCTGCCTTCGAACAGGCGGGCATCATCCGGTGCTATGATATAGAGGAAATGTTCAAGAGGGCCATAGCCTTTGCCTACCAGCCGGCACCAAAATCCAACAACGTGGCGATCATTACCAATGCCGGAGGTCCGGGCGTACTCACAACGGATGCGGTGATCCACAACGGATTGCAACTGGCGCAATTTTCTGAGAATACAACGGCCAGTCTTAAAAAGAATTTACCGGCTAACGCCAACATCAAGAATCCCATCGATGTGATCGGTGATGCGCGCACTGACCGGTACAATGCAGCCCTGACTGCAGCATTCCAGGATAACCTGGTAGATGGTGTATTCGTGATCCTCACGCCCCAATCTATGACCGAGATCGATCTGATCGCCCGCGAAGTTGCCAAGGTATCCAGTCACTACAACAAGCCGGTGTACGCTTCTTTTATGGGCGAGGCTGATGTTGCCGCGGGCATTGATGTGTTGCAACGCAACCGCATACCTCATTATTCATTGCCCGAATCGATGGCGGATGCATTTTCCTGTGTTTATCAATTCCATGAAAAATTGAAAAAGAATGCTTCAAAACCTGTAAATTTTAAAGATATCGACAACACTCTCGCCCGGGAGATTATCAATCAGGCACTTGAAAATGGGAGAAAATATTTGCCACAAGATGAAGCGGAAATCGTATTGAAAGCTTACGGCTTGCCCATTTTACCCAGCAAGATGGCCAGTAGTGCGGAAGAGGCGGCTTCTATGGCGGATAGCATCGGATACCCCGTGGTCCTGAAAATCATTTCCGATGATATTGTGCACAAATATGATGTGAAAGGTATTGAACTTAATATAGGAACACCAAGGGGAGCACAGGCTGCTTATAATACCATATTGTCCAATGCTAAAAAATATAAGCCCGATGCTAAAATAAAGGGTATTCTGGTCACTAAGATGGCCCCAACGGGTGAGGAAACTATTTTAGGTTTAAAAAAGGACCCTTCTTTCGGAACGGTAATCATGTTCGGACTCGGTGGAATATTTGTGGAAGTGTATAAAGATGTGAGTTTTCGGATACTACCAGTCACTTTGGAAGAAGCAACTTCAATGGTCGGGCAGATCAAGGCGTATAAAATGCTCAGTGGTGTGCGGGGAACAGCGCCTCGCGATATTGACAGTATTAAGGACTGTATTCTGAGATTGAGCCAGTTAGCGCATGATTTTCCTGAAATAATTGAACTGGATATCAACCCATTGATCGTGCTGGATGAAAAACAGGGAGCGTGGGTGGCAGATGCCAAGATCATGTTATGAAACTCCGGCATTCCAAGACCAAAAGCAGATCAAATTTCACCACTTGTATCAATGGATTTTTTACCTGTTCTTAGCAATTTTTTTCACCAGATTGAGGAGCACATCATCAACTTTTAAATCCTGTAGACATGGCCTACCGCAATTTACATCAGCAAGAAATATTGACCCTGGAACACCGGGGTTGCAGGACTGACGACTGGACGAAGATCCAGGTCACTGAAAATTTTTCACCTGAGCATATCTGCGACGTGCAGTTTTCAGGGGCTATCAAACTCGGCGTGTTTGATAAGAAAATTGAAACTGTTGACGGAGTTTTACGGTCATCGGGTTTATATCGTTGTTTCATTGCCAATTGTGAAATAGGCGATAATGTATATATTTCCAACGTTGGACAATTGGTCAATTACCGGATTGATCATGATGTGGTCATAGAGGAAGTCGGGTCCATTTCAGTGCGAGGTACTACCGGTTTTGGCAATGGTGTCATCATCGATGTGCTCAATGAAGGCGGTGGACGTCAGTTACCCATCTTCGACCGGCTTACAGCGCAATCTGCCTGGCTTATGGTGCAATGCCGGCATGATCCGGTACTCACAAAAAGACTTCTTTCCCTGGTGGATCAGTACATTAAAAGCCGGGTATCAGATCAGGGAGTAATTGGACCATTTGCCAGGATTAGCCATTGTTCGGTCATTCGCAATATACTTATTGGGGAATACGCTACGCTAACCGGTGCGACACTTCTGGAAGAAGGTACCATAGCAGGAAGTAAAGAAGATCCGGTTAAAGTCGGTGAAAATGTGATCGCCAAAAAATTCATCATACTTTCCGGTGCTAAAATAGATGGAGGCGCCATGCTCGATAAATGTTTTGTCGGGCAAAGTGTGCAAATGGGCAAACAATACTCCGCGGAGAATTCAGTCTTTTTTGCCAATTCCGAATGTTTTCATGGTGAGGCAGTGAGTGTGTTTGCCGGTCCTTATACGGTGAGTCACCACAAGTCTTCCCTGTTGATTGCCGGGGAGTTCTCCTTTTATAATGCCGGCAGCGGCACCAACCAGAGCAACCACATGTACAAGTTGGGTCCTTTGCATCAGGGTGTTTTGGAGCGCGGTTCAAAGACAGGTTCTTTTTCCTATATGATGTGGCCTACAAAGGTTGGGCCTTTTTCGGTGGTGATGGGAAAACACACCGGAAGTTTCGATGCCGGGGACTTGCCCTTTTCCTACATTACGGAAGAACATGGAAAAAGCGTGATTACACCAGGGATGAATTTGTTTACGGTAGGCACACAAAGAGACAGTCAAAAGTGGCCTGCCCGCGATCGTCGCAAAGCCCATGAAAAATACGACCTGATCCATTTCGATCTGTACAGTCCCTTCATCATGCAAAAAGTTTTAAAGGGGATTGAAACATTAGATGCTTTATCACAAAAAGCTTTAAAAACACAGGAGTATATCTATTTTAAAGGGGCCAGTATACTGCGGCTCATGTTGAAGACCTGCCGGAAATATTATGAGATGGCTATGAAAGTGTATGTTGGCAATGAATTGATAAAAATATTGGGCAATGAAGATCACCTGGATTCGCTGGATAAAATCAAACAAAAAATCCTTGATGGAGGCAGTAAGGGGACTGGAGTCTGGATCGATGCCGCCGGATTGCTGATGCCGGTAAACGCGGTGCAGGAATTGTTTGAAAATATAAAAAATAACCAGATTACATCAGTTGAGCTGCTCAATGACAGTTTCATTCAAATTCATCAAGAATACCAGAACTACACCAAAGCCTGGTTTTCCGAACTTTTACAACAGCAATACGGCAAAGATCTGTCGGCGTTCAATGGGCAACATTTAATTCAGGTTATTAATGACTGGAAAACCAGCTCGGTAAAACTGATCAATATGATCCTGAAAGATGCCGAGAAAGAATTTGACGTTACCAGCCAGATAAGCTATGGTTACTATGACGAAGAAACGGTCAGGCAAATGGATTTTCAGCAGGTACGGGGCACATTGGAAGAGAACAAATTTATTCTGGATCTCAAAGAAAAAGCCGAAGCAATAGAACAACAGGCCGGTGAAATAATTGAGAATTTTGGCGGGATCGGGATTTAGAAACCATAATTGTTCTTGCTGTCTTGTCGAAGTAATATCCCATAATCCGAAAGTGTTTCTATCGAATTTACTATTAATCAATTCGGATATGTATTGTATAGTGGAATAATTTTCTTTTCAGGTGTCTTCTTTATTAATCCCTGCTCTTGGCGATCTATTCGATTAATGATCAAATTTATTTCCGGTTTTTACCCGAAATGATTAACTTTTTCATAAAAGAAAGATGTTGACTATTTCTTGGAAACCTTCCAAACCTGACCATCATGAAAAACAATTCAGCACAAAACATTTTAAAATGGTTTGCGCAACCGAGTTCCTGGTTATCCATTATTGCCGCCATAGTATCTGTGACCACGTTCATTCTGGTGTATACTTACAAGGGGAAAATCGAGGTCATTCTGCCTACACGCGTTGGTTTTTGTCTTGAAGAGGGTGATTTATCGATACTTTTACCTTTGACGTTGACTAATACCGGTTCCCCACGGACAGTTAGCCATATTGTTAGAATAACTGCTTTGCTTGAAGATATAGCCCCGCTGAACGAAATGCCGACCGAAATAAATGTTTATTGGCGTACGGTCCTCAAATATGAGGCAGGAAAAGATATCACGCATGATAGTTTGAAATATATTAGCCGGGCCAACCCATTTGCGCTTTTCGGCGGAACGTCTACTCAAAATGTCTTCGAACTTGTTCAATTTGGCAAAGGTTTTAGCAAGCGCTACATCGACGGCTTTAAGCTTACTGTTCATGTACTAACCAATTCGGGCACCTATTATTCCAAATCCGAATATTACCAGGGTGGTCATAACCATTTGGAAGATAATAATTATAGCTATTGTACCTTATCGTCATTTCAATAGTTGGAAGTTGAGGAAAACTTAAAAGTGTTGAAAATAAATATTCTCAATAAGAGCAAGGAATGCCCATTGACAAGGGCTTACTTTAACCTAAAATTTAGCGTTTGAAAAAGGTTTAATCATCCCAACAAAGGCCCACTAATACAAAGTAGTTACAGCGATTGGTCGCTTTAAAAAATTAAAGCCAGTGTTGCGGCACTGGCTTTTTGACGATTTTTCTTTGTTTATTATCTCCCGAAGGGATTTAAATTGGCCAGGGCCCGTTTGCCGCCTCCCATTTTGTTCATGGTTTTCATGAGCTTTCGCATGTCGCCAAATTGTTTCATCAGGCTGTTGACCTGCTGTACGGAAGTGCCGCTGCCATCGGCGATGCGTTTCCTGCGGCTGCCATTGATCAGGTCGGGATTGGCGCGTTCTTCCATGGTCATCGATTTGATGATGGCCTCGATAGGCTTAAATGACTCGTCATCCACATCAATATTTTTCAAGGCTTTGTTCATGCCAGGAAGCATGCCAATCAGGTCCTTGATATTTCCCATGCGTTTTATTTGTTCGAGTTGCGATAAAAAGTCATCAAAGTCGAACTGGTTTTTGCGTATTTTTTTATTGAGCCTGCGGGCTTCGTCTTCATCGAAGTTTTGCTGGGCGCGTTCAACCAATGAAACCACATCGCCCATGCCCAGGATCCGCTGTGCCATCCGGTCGGGGTGAAATACGTCGATGGCATCCATTTTCTCACCGGCGCTGATGAACTTGATGGGTTTATCCACGACGGTGCGGATGGAAAGGGCAGCACCACCCCTGGAATCACCATCGAGTTTGGTGAGCACAACGCCGTCAAAATCCAGCCGCTCATTGAAGGTTTTGGCAGTATTCACCGCATCCTGACCTGTCATGGAATCCACGACAAACAGGGTTTCAGAAGGTTTGAGCACCTGCTTCAATGAGGTGATCTCATTCATCATCTGCTCATCGATGGCCAATCGTCCGGCGGTATCGACAATGAGTACTTTCTTGCCGGTTTTTTTGGCGTGGTCGATGGCGTGTTTGGCAATTTCCACCGCATTTTTGTTTTCAGGTTCGGCATAAACTTCCACGCCAACCTGTTCGCCGATTACTTTCAACTGATCAATAGCGGCGGGGCGGTAAATGTCACAGGCAGCCATTAGGACTTGTCGTCCTTGTTTTTTGAGCATGCTCGCCAACTTGCCGGAAAAGGTCGTTTTACCCGAACCCTGTAAGCCCGAGATCAGAATTACCGCCGGATCGCCCTGGATTTGGATATCCTCCTTTTGGCCTCCCATCAATTCTGCCAGCTTTTCGGAAGTGATTTTCACCAGCAACTGGCCCGGAGAAACGGAAATCAGTACATCACGACCGAGCGCTTCTTCCTTTATATTATCGGTAACTTCTTTAGCAACTTTATAATTCACATCAGCATCGATCAACGCCCGGCGGATCTCCTTCACGGTCGTCGCCACATTGATTTCCGTGATCGATCCCTGACCTTTCAGCGTTTTCAGGGCCTGATCGAGCTTTACACTTAGATTTTCAAACATATGCTAACCTATTTTCTTTTTCTGCAAAAATAAGACATTTAATTTATTCATCGTAATAATCGGCAATCCGGGAAAATGTTTTTCGGGATAATTCAAATATTGACAGCCTCATTTTCGATCAAGTTACTGTACGTGATCGGACATTGATGGTATCCGGTTAGAATGAAATCAGCAACTATGATCGCTCATACAAGATTTTCTCTGATGGCATACCTTTTGAATATTGTGAGAGGAACAAAACTTATCCGCAATGAAAACACGATACCTTAAATTTTCCTTCCCACTGCTAACGACAATTTTTGGGATTTTATTTTTCTGTTCCTGTCAGGCAAATTCAGTGATGTCTGATTATGAAAAAGAGTTTCATGTTGGATCATTTACCAGCATTTATCTGCATGGACCATTCGAAATAAAGTTATCTCAAGCCAATGACTGTAGCGTGAGGATTGAGACATCTGACCGAATTTTTGACAGGCTTACCGTCAATTCCGAAGATGGCGAGCTGGAAATTGAGTATGACCGGAGTGAATTGAAAAAACCAGATAACATCAAGGTATATATACAATTCAAAGACCTTGAAAAGTTGAGAATTAAGGGTGCTGTTGAATTGGATTGTGAAAATGAACTGAATTTGCGCAATCTGAAAGTGGAATTTGACGGGGCAGGAGATGTAAATTTAAACCTGCACGCTAGCAAGTTCATTGCTGAGATCAATGGTGTGGGCAATTTCGAATTGAGCGGGACGGCTGATTACCATAAAATCACTTTTAGCGGTGTCGGCAGCTACGATGCCAAAAGGCTGGAAAGCCGGTATACCATGGTCAATTCCGATGGTATTGGCAATGTAACGGTCTTTGCCAGTGAACAATTAAAAGGGAGCGTCAGTGGTATCGGTTCGGTGGACTACTATGGTGATCCAAGAGAAACAGACCTGCATGCGAGTGGCATTGGCAGTGTAAACCGGCATTGAGCGGAGTAAATTTTATGCAGTAAATCAGCCTTCATTTTTATTGGCAAGTTGTCCGCAGGCAGCGTCGATGTCTTTTCCGCGGCTTCGGCGTATGTTGACAATTAATCCTTTTTTTTCCAGCAAATTCTTAAACGTCTCGAGCCTGTCGATGGATGATTTTTTGAAGTCTGCCTGATCAATGGGGTTGTATTCGATGATATTGATCTTGCAGGGAAACGAACTGGCAAATTTCACCAGTTCACGGGCGTCATCGATGTTGTCATTGAACTGATCAAACGCGATATATTCCAGTGTAATTTTGTTTCTGGTTTTTTGAAAAAAATGTTGGAGTGCTGACTTGAGTACCTCGAGGTTGTTGCTCTCATTGATGGGCATGATCTGATTGCGCTTTGCGTCGTTGGCTGCGTGTAGCGACAACGCCAGGTTAAATTTCACCTGGTCCTCCGCCAATTTCCGGATCATTTTGGATATACCTGCCGTCGAAAGCGTAATTCTTTTCGGAGACATACCCAAACCATATTCACTGGTGATGTGTTCAATGGCTTTAAGTACATTACTATAATTGAGCAGTGGTTCGCCCATACCCATGAACACAATGTTGGAAAGTGACTGGTTATATTGTCTTTCGCACTGCTGGTTGATCAATACCACCTGATCATATATTTCGGCTGGATCCAGATTTCTTTTTCTTTCCAGATAGCCGGTCGCACAAAATTTACAGGAAAGCGAACACCCCACCTGGGAAGAGATACAGGCCGTCATGCGATTATCTGCCGGTATCAAAACACCTTCAATCACGTTGCCATCATGCAATTGAAATGCAGATTTCAGGGTGCCGTCCTGGCTAAGTTGTTGTTTATAGATTTGAATATTGTGAAACACAAAATTTTCAGCAAGCATTTCGCGTGTTGAACGTGAGATGTTGGTCATCACGTCAAATTCATTGGCAGATTTTTTCCAGATCCATTCAAAGAGCTGTCTGGCCCTGAAAGTCTTTTCGCCGTGTTTGGTCAGAAAATCGGTAAGTTCCTCAAGGCCCAGTTGGCGAATGTCCCTTTTTTGTGCGGTATCGATCATGCTGCAAAGTTAACATCTTTAAAACCAACGAAAAAACAATGGCATGTGACTAATTTGATAATGAATAGTTGGCCGTGATGGGAAAATGATCGGAATAATCGATGTGCCGGTAGGTATGGAAATCGTGAATATTGACTTGTTCACTAAAAAATTGGTTGTCGATACGCAGGAAAAATAATTTGCCGTTATAGCTGAATCCAAATCCGTTACCAACTTGTTCGAAGGCATTTTTGAGACGGTTACGAATGGTAAAGTATGGATAACTATAAGGCAGCTCATTGAAATCGCCACAAAGAATAATTCGATATGGACACCGGTCAATATGTTTGGCCAGATACTTCACTTGTTTCGCTCTGGTGATGAAGCCACGGCGAAGCCTGTAACCGGTATCGATATATTTTGTCCTGAAACGATCGGCGTCCAGCACATCATTTTCATTGATGCTCATTGACTCCAAGTGCACATTATAAAGCCGGACTGTATCATTGTTGATGAGGAGGTCTGCATAGATGGAATTTTGGTAAGCACCGTCTTCAGACACGATTTCACCCCGTGCGACGATGGGATATTTGCTAAAAAGAGCAATGCCAAATTCGCCATGATTTCTGTCTGTGAAAACAGATTTTACATATTGTTGGGTCCAGCCGGCATCATACATTTTCTGGGTTACATTGAATATTTTGGAATCATCGTTGTTGTAATATTCCTGAAAACATTTGATAGCCGCATCATTTTCTACCGACCAGGAGATCATTTTTTTTGAGGAAATGAAATGATCATTTTTTAGATGGGCGTAGGTGTTGAATACGCGCACATTATAACTTAGAACTTTTAGGTTTCCCGCACCTTCGGGTTCCAAACTAATAGCGTAAGTGATCTTTATAAAAACAAATCCAATCCCTAATACGGCCAATTCTACAATGAATTTCCGGTTATATTTTTTCAAATAATAAATAAGAAGAATAAAGTGAAATATTAGTAATAATGGTATGCAGAGCGCCAGAAAACCACCAAACCAAAAAATATCCGGAGAGATAAATACACTGGAGAAACAGATCAAAGTAAAAAGGATCAAAAGGTTATAAATATATCGCATCTGATTTCCGGATAATTTGCAGCAAATATAAATTGAATTCTTAAAAAAGCTTAACAGTTCAACCAAACACACTTCAACAGGAAACAGGCATTTTTAAATTTCTTCAAATCTAAAAAGCGCAAACTCAAGCACTTCATTAAAAAGTTGCTTTTACATGAAAACTAAAAAGATGACGCTTCAGAGATGTGTGCGGGCTATATAGCTCCGGAGATTTCATGGAGTGATGATATAAATTATGGTTGAGTTGATTAAATTAGCAATTCACAAAATTCCTGTTGAATAACATGTCAGATGCAAATAAAAAGATTGCCATTATTGGAGGTGGAAATCTCGGGACTTCCATCGTGGAGGGACTCATGAAATCTAATCGATACCACGCCAAAGACATTACAGTAACGCGTAGAAAAGTCGAACTACTTGCCCATCTCTCTGAAAAAGGGGTGAGTGTTCATGCCGATAATGTGCTTGCAGCTGAAAAAGCGGAAATTATTATTGTAGCAGTTAAACCCTATAATGTTGATAAGATACTCAATGAGATTAAACCAAAATTGCACAATAACCAGATCATCATATCTGTGGCTACCGGCATTTCGATCGCCCACATGGAATCCGTGGTTGGTTTGAAAGTACCTGTTTTCCGGGCAATGCCCAATACTGCCATTTCCATTAGGGAATCGATGACTTGTGTGGCTACCAGAAATGGTTCTCAGGGACAAATCGATGACGTCATGAAAATATTTGATCAACTGGGTAAAACCTTGATGATCAGTGAAGACTTAATGGATGCGGCCACGGTGTTGGCGGCCTGTGGCATCGCCTATGCCCTGCGATTTATTCGTGCGGCATCACAGGGTGGAATTGAAATTGGATTTGATGCGCAAACTGCCCAGGCCATAGCAGCACAAACAGTTCGTGGTGCTGCGGGTTTATTGATAGAAGGAGGGCAGCATCCCGAAAAAGAAATTGACAAGGTTACGACGCCCCAGGGTTGTACTATTGCCGGACTGAATGAAATGGAGCACCAGGGATTCAGCTCTTCCCTTATTAAAGGAATAATCACGTCATATAATAAAATTGAATAGAAAAATCGTCATCAGTGACATGCATGGTTGCGCCAGGACTTTCAGGAAACTCGTGGAAGATATTGTGCAGCTACAAATGGATGATGAACTGTTTTTATTGGGAGATTACATCAATAAAGGCCCGGACTCCAGGGGGGTTATCGATTATATTTTTGATCTGGAACATTTAAATTATCAGGTCCATTGCCTCAAAGGTAATCACGAACAATATTTGATCGATGCACTTCGCTTCTCATCAAGATTTGATGAATTTTTGATGAAAGGCGGAGACACAACACTTCAAAGTTTTGAAGTTGAAACACCGGAGCAAATACCCTTGAAATATCTCGAGTTTTTTCAGCGTCTTGGTCTGTATATTAAAACCGATCATTTTTATTTGGTGCATGCGGGCTTTAACTTTTCACGAAGGGATTTCCTCCACGATGATTATGCCATGATCAGTATTCGTGATATTTATGACCGCGAATGTAAAAATGGAATGGGGCCGATTATTCACGGCCATGTACCTACACCATTCGATGAGATATTGGTTGAATTTGAAACGCAGAATAGAATTGCCTATGGCATTGATGGTGGTTGTGTTTACGATTATGCCGGTATGTCCCATTTGGTTGCATTGGATATGGTCAATTGGCAATTGTATGCTATTAAGAATTGTGACAAATAAGCATGAAATTGTAATTTCATTAAACTCAAAACGCATAAAGCTTTAAGAGAATAATAACATGGGAATTTCAGTTGTTCAGAGAGATATTACAAAAATCCAAACAGATGTTGTCGTTAACGCTGCAAATAAACATTTACGGGGAGGTGGCGGTGTTGATGGGGCCATCCATCGGGCAGGAGGACCATCCATCATGGAAGAATGTCGTGCCATTGGTTCATGTCCAACCGGGGAAGCGGTCATAACCACGGCAGGTAAACTGCCGGCAAAGAAGGTGATTCATACTGTTGGGCCCGTTTGGAATGGAGGGAAAGACAATGAAGAAGCACTTTTAACAAACGCGTATCAAAATACGCTGGATCTGGCATTTAAGGCCAATTTATACCGTATTCTTTTCCCCAATATTAGTACGGGAGTTTATGGATTTCCAAAAAAGAGAGCAGCAGAAATAGCTATGGATGTGGCAAAAACATTCATAGAAGGGCACCCGGAAATGGACATTGTATTTGTGTGTTTTGATCAGGAGAATTACGAGATCTACAAGCAATTGATATCCTAAAATAGTAATGAAAACTTAACATTATTAACACACTGTTTAAAAAATGTGAATAAATGATGCCGACATTTCGATCAAATCTTTTCCATATTCTATTTGATCATTTGAAAAAATCTGATTAATGTTGTATGAACGATGAAAATTTTTTAATAGATATAAGATATAGAATTATTTGATTATGAAATTCATGAAGGAATTTTATATGTCAAAGAATTTAGTGAATATATATTAATTATTATTGTCAAACCCAAATTTAAGTTTTTATGCGTACTTCTACTTTGAAGAAAAGTAGCAAATTGCTGCTTTTTATTCTCTTCTTGGGCATATATGGCGCCTTCGCACAACAAATGACAGTTACCGGAAAGGTGACTTCTACCGATGAGGGCCCTTTGCCAGGTGTTAATGTAATTTTACAGGGTACAAGTCAGGGAACTGTCACTGATATGAGTGGCAATTACAGTCTCGAGGTGCCTGGACCAGAAGCAATTTTGGTATTTTCCTCCATCGGTTATGTGGCGGAAAAGGTGACTGTGGGTAATCAGTCCACCATCAATATGGTGCTTACCCCCGATGTAACCGCGTTGCAGGAAATTGTCGTGACTGGTTATTCGGTGGATACTAAAAGGGAAACTACCGGATCTGTTTCTACGGTCAAGCCAAAAGACCTCACCGTTGTGCCATCCGGTAACGTTGAACAACAGTTGCAAGGCCGGGTAGCCGGTGTTACAGTAGTCACCAACGGTCAACCCGGTACTACCAGCCAGGTTCGCGTTCGAGGTTTCGGGGCTTTCGGTGGTAATGAACCGCTCTACATTGTTGATGGGGTTCCTGTTGACAACACAGAATTTCTCAATCCCGATGACATTGAAACCACTACGGTGTTAAAAGATGCCGCCGCTGCTTCTATTTATGGTTCCCGCGCTGCCAATGGGGTTATCGTGTATACCACAAGACAAGGTAAAAAAGGAACCAGGAACATGAAAGTGACCTACGATGGTCTGGTAGGTTTTACTGATCCCGGGCATGGACAAAAAATGATGAATCCTACGGATTTTGCAACATGGACCTGGAAGATGTTCGATAATACAGCCATGCAGAATAAGACCGATCCTGGTTATGATCATAAACAATTCGGCTCTGGTTCACAACCGGTAATACCGGATTATATCAATGTTGGTGGAACACCAGGCGTAATGGGCCCGATTGATTTAGCGGCCGAAAAATTAAAATACAATGTGGATTTCGATGCCGGCGATATTTATCAGGTGGTGGCGGCCAATAAAGAAGGAACAGATTGGTATGGAGCCATTACCCGGGTAGCGCCGATGACACGACATACCATCGGATTATCAGGAGGCGGAGAGAACAGCAGGTATTATTTTGGACTGGGGGCTCAGGACCAGGACGGTATTTTAATTCATCAGAAATTTAAAAGATATACTTTCAGGGCCAACTCTGAATTCAGCATTCTTAATGATAAAGTAAGGATTGGTGAAAATTTGCAGGGCACTTATCGTCAGGTACGCTTGTTGCTTGGCGGAAGCGGCGGATCCGGTTCATCACAGGATGAAAATGTGATCCTTTCCGCATCAAGAATGCCTACTATTATTCCGGTATATGACGAATTTGGAGGTTATGCCGGTACGGCAGCACAGGGTTTCAACAATCCAGCCAATCCAGTGGCAGCATTGGACGGTCAACAAAATGACCGGGGATTCGGCGCCAGTGGCTTTGGGAATGTCTTTGTTGAAGTGGAACCTGTTAAAGATTTGGTATGGCGAACCAGTCTAGGTGGTGATTTTACTTCTTATTATAGCTGGGGTTATACACGACATTCTTATGAAAATGCTGAAAATAATTCGGCATTCGGATATGCTGAAGGTGGGGGATTTAATTTTGGCTGGGTACTCACCAACACGCTGGATTACAAAAAGAATTTCGGGAACCATGCCTTGGATGTAATGTTAGGTCAGGAAGCCCTGAATACCGGCGCTGGCCGGAATATGGGTGCATCAGGGTTAAACCCCTTCTCCGAGGACCCCAATTTTATTACCATGAGCACATTGCCCTCCAGTACCAGGGTTGTGAACAGCAGTTATTACAAAGGCACTAATTACGCTTCTTATTTTGGTCAATTAAAGTATTCTTATAATGATAAGTATCTTTTGTCTTTCGTGTTAAGACATGATGGTTCGTCCAGTTTTGGATCAGAAAACAAATATGGTAATTTCCCAGCCGTTTCTGTAGGATGGAGAATATCGGATGAGCCCTTTATGTCCAGTCTGACTTTCATTGATGAATTGAAGATCCGCGGTGGATATGGCATTATGGGTAATTCGCGCAATGTTGACCCAAATAATCAATATAGTCTGTATGCCACTTCGGTGGACGCCTCTTCTTATGATATTACCGGTTCTAATTCGAGCGCGGTGGAAGGTTTTTACAGATCGAGAATTGGCAATCCTTTTGCCAAATGGGAAAAAGCCATCACGGAAAATATCGGATTCGATGGGACCTTTTTTGAAGGCCGGCTCGATGTCATTTTAGACGTTTGGCAAAAGAATACAGAGGATTTATTATTCCAGGTTCCCCAGACGGTTGAAAATGGTATTTACGCCGCTGTACCTTCTCAAAATGTAGGTAAAATGGTGAATAAAGGAGTGGACCTTGAAATAATGACAGAAGGCAATGTTAACAAATTGGGATACCAGGTTACACTCAATGGAGGATTTTTACACAATGAGATTGTTTCCCTCATACCCGGCCTTGATTACCTCAATACGGTAAACCCAAGTTACCGTGGAATTAACCCCATTCGCAATGAAGTAGGTCATTCCCTATCGGCTTTTTATGGATATAAGGTGCTTGGATTATTCCAAAGCCAGGCAGAAATTGACGCGGCGCCTACCCAGGCTGGTGTTATCAAAACTGAAGATGCCGATTCAGAGAATCCTGCCCAGGGTGTTGGACGTTTTCGCTATGCCGATATCAGTGGTCCGGATGGCGTACCTGACGGTTTAATTGACACCAATGACCGCACCTATCTTGGAAGTCCTGTACCGAAATTCACCGGCGGATTGACGATCAAATTGAATTACAGCAATTTCGAGCTTGAGATTTATTCATATATGTCATTGGGTAACAAGATCTGGAACCAATCCAAATGGTTTAGCTATTTCTATCCTTCATTTGCCGGGGCCTCCATCAATGAAAGGGTGAAGGATTCCTGGACACCGGAAAATCCTGGTGGCGATGTTCCCATTTTTGAAAATGTATCCAACTTTAGTACCAATGCCGCTGCCAATTCATGGTATGTCGAAGATGGTTCGTATTTCAGAATGCAAAGTATCACTTTGGCGTACAATATTCCACAAATCAACCTGGATAGGATGAAGATACAGAAACTGCGTATTTTTGCCAGTGCGAACAACATTTTTACCATCACGAAATACGAAGGACTCGATCCGAGTGTTGGTGGTGCTGTTGATACTACTTTTGGAATTGATATTGGTAATTATCCCATCACCAGAAGCTTTACATTCGGCGTCAATTTGGCCTTTTAATGATCATTTCCACTTATAGGAAAGAAAATTTGACAGTTTTAAAGAATAACAAATTCAAAGAAAATGAAAATAGTTAAAATAATTTCGATAGTGCTGGTTTTCATGGTAGGACTTACAGTAGGGTGTAAGGAAAAATTTCTGGAAATACTCCCAACTGCCTCCCTCGATGAAACACAGCTTACCTCCAGAGCCGGCTTGGAGGGTTCCCTGATCGGCACATATAGCATGTTATTAGGTCGCAGTGGCGACTTTTATGATTCTTCCACCAACTGGTTTTGGGGAAGCATTTTGGGAGGCGACGCCACCAAAGGCAGTAATGCCGGTGATCAGGGACAGGTCAATGAAATTATGTCCTATAATCCGCAGACTACCAATGGAACAGTGAAGGAAAAGTATGAACGAAGTTATGAAGGTGTTGCCAGGGCTAATAATACGCTGAAACTTCTTGCCATGGCCCAGGAAAATGTACCGGAAGATGTTAAAACCAGGATAGAAGCAGAGACCAAATTCTTGAGGGCGCATTATTATTTTGAACTCAAGAAAAATTTTAACAACACACCTTACATTGACGAAACCTGGGATGGTATTGAAAAAATCCCAAATGACAAAGATCTGTGGTCATACATCGAATCTGATTTTCAATTTGCTTATCAAAATTTACCTGAAACGCAAACTGAAGTCGGGAGAGCCAATAAGTGGGCAGCCGCAGCTTACCTGGCCAAGGCATACCTTTATCAACAAAAATTTAGTGACGCAAAAACATTATTTGATTTGGTTATTGATAAAGGGGTTACTACTGGTGGTTTAAAATACGGATTATTGGATAAGTTCACGGGACTTTTCGATCCGGCAAACGATAACAACAAAGAAATTGTGTTTGCTACTCAAGCCGCTGCAGGAACAGGAACGATCAACAATGCAAACCCTGACCTGGTGTTGAATTTCCCCTATAATGGCGGACCCGCAGGATGCTGTGGATTTTTCCAGCCAAGCTTTGATCTGGTGAATTCTTACCGGGTTGATGCCAATGGGCTACCACTTTTGGATGGTTCCTATAACGCCAGTGCCAATGCGTTAAAGACTGATATGGGTGTGTCCTCTGATGATCCATTCACGCCTGATGCCGGCCCTATAGATCCGCGATTAGACCATACCGTAGGTCGGAGAGGAATTCCTTACCTGGATTGGGGACCTCATCCGGGTAATAAATGGATAAGGGATCAAAGTTATGCTGGTCCATATGCGCCAATAAAATGGGTATACAAAAAGGCGGATCAAGCGACCTATGTAGATGGAAGTTCCTGGACACCTGGTTATACAGCATTGAATATTCCAATCATCCGCTTCGCAGATGTCCTGCTGATGGCGGCAGAATGTGAAGTTGAAGTGGGTAGCTTAGAGCAGGCGCGTGCCTATGTAAATATGGTGCGGATCCGGGCAGCAAATCCGGATGATTTTGTAAAGGATGAAAATGGTGATCCGGCAGCCAATTATCAAATTGGTACCTATGATGCCGTATGGAGTGATAAGGACGCCGCCAGAACGGTTGTACATTTTGAAAGAAAATTGGAACTGGGTATGGAAGGTCAGCGTTTATATGATGTTAAACGCTGGGGCGTCGCACCGACAGTGATCAATGCGTTTTTATCGAATGCAAGACAAAACATACCGGCTTCTCCATATATTGGAGCTACCTATACTTCACCGAAGAATGATAATCTCCCGATTCCACAGGATGAAATCGATTTGTTAGGAACGGATGTATTACAACAGAATCCCGGGTATTAATTAGCATAGAAAAATTATTTATAAAGGCAAGGATAGTGATATTCTTGCCTTTTTCTTTTCTTTAAATTCTCATGTTAGTTTTTAGTATGAAACACCGATATGTGCTGTTGTTATTGGTTTTTGTGATTTCGTGTACTGGGAAAAAGACACTATTCAAGTTAATTCCATCCGATCATTCTCAGGTGAATTTTGCGAATACCATCACACAAAATGATTCAATGAACATTCTCGATTTTGAATATGTATTCAACGGTGCGGGCGTGGGGATCGGTGATTTCAATAACGATGGATTACAAGATCTCTTTTTTTCAGGCAATATGGTGCCCAACAAACTCTATTTAAATAAAGGTGATTTTAAGTTTCTGGATATATCTGAAATAGCAGGCATTGAAGCTCCAACCAGGTGGTCCTCCGGAGTGTGTGTAGTAGATATCAATCAAGACGGCTTACCCGACATTTATGTTTGCGCTACCACCTATACTTCTGATGCAGCAAAAGCCAATATGATGTTTATTAATAATGGACCGAATGCCGACGGAATCCCGACATTTACTGATATGGCGTATCCAATGGGTATTGATGATAAAGGGTCTTCCACCCAGGCAGCATTTTTTGATTATGACAATGACGGTGACCTTGATCTGTATATCTTAACCAACAGATGGGTCCGACGTCCGAATCGGTATCGGCCAAAACTAACTGACGGATCGGACCCCAGTACAGACAGATTGTATAAGAATAATGGGAATGGCACCTTTACCAATGTATCCCGGGAAGCCGGAATTTTAAAGGAGGGTTATGGATTAGGTCTGTCGATCGTCGATGTCAATCAAGACGGATGGGAGGATATTTACGCCACGAATGATTTTGTAACCAACGATTTGTTGTACATAAATAATCACGACGGCACGTTCACCGATCACACCAACGATTATTTCAAACATACCAGTCACTCAGCTATGGGACAGGATATTGCCGACATCAACAATGACGAGCTGCCGGATTTTTTCGCCCTGGAAATGATGCCGGAAGATAATAAAAGACAAAAAATGATGATGATGTCCAACAATTATCAGACCTATGTCAACAATGAAAAATATGGATATAATTACCAGTATGCACGGAACACTTTGCAACTCAACAACGGCTATCCACAAGATAGTACGCACCCGGATTTCAGTGAAATATCATATTTGGCAGGCGTAAGCGGGACTGATTGGAGTTGGAGTCCATTACTGGTAGATTTTGACAATGACGGTTTCCGCGACTTATTCATTACCAATGGTTTTCCAATGGATATCACCGATCATGATTTTCTCAATTACAGGATCAGGGTACTTGGCGTGGCATCATCAGCAATGTTATTGGAAATGATTCCGGAAGTGAAACTCCATAATTATGCATTTCGAAATAATGGAAACTTAACATTCGAAAATGTGACGAACGATTGGGGTTTGAATTATGTATCATTTTCCAATGGGGCCGCATTTGTCGATCTTGATAATGATGGTGACCTGGATTACGTGGTCAATAACATCGATGATCCGGCATTTATTTACGAAAACCAGTTGATTCAGAAAGGAAAACCCATAGAAAGTCATTTTCTGGAAATATCGCTGAAAGGCAATCAGGGAAACCTAAATGGTTTGGGCGCAAAGGTGATCTTAAACTATGATTCGGGAAAAGTCCAATACGAAGATCATGCTACCTGCAGAGGATATCTTTCCAGCGTGTCCAGTGATCTGCACTTTGGTTTGGGTAAACAGGTAAAAATTGACTCCATTCAGGTCTATTGGTTGGGAGGTAAATATCAGGTTTTGAAGAATATAACCGCTGACAATAAATTGATCATTGACATAAAAAATGCAAAAGAAGCTTCTCCCGGCACATTGGTTCAGCAACTAAGACCAAAAGTTGAACCCATATTCCAGGAAATCCACGACAACACAGGCATTCATTATACGCATCATGAAAAGGATTTCGTGGATTATGTATATCAGAACACATTGCCCCACAAATTTTCTCAATACGGTCCGGGCATTGCTGTCGGAGATGTGAATGGAGATAAGCTGGAAGACTTTTATGTATCAGGTTCCAATGGAAATAGCGGGCAGTTTTTTTTGCAAAATGGAAAGGGTGTATTTTTCCCACATCCATTGACCGATATTGATAGCTTGATGCAAAATGAAGAGCTGGGCAGTTTACTTTTTGATGCTGATAATGATGGCGACTTAGATCTGTATGTCGTTTCGGGAGGTTATGAATTTCCGCCAGGGGCTCACCTTTATCAGGACAGATTGTATGTGAATGATGGCAAAGGGAATTTCCGGTTTGAACCAAATGCGCTTCCGGAATTTACAGAAAGCGGATTGGCTGTAAAGGCCGCAGATTTCGATCATGATGGTTATCTCGATCTGTTTGTCGGCGGAAGAGTGGTTCCTCGTGAATATCCCAAGCCGGTCACGAGCCGATTATTGTTGAATGAAAGTGAAAAAGGTCATCCGCGATTTCGCGATGTAACTGCTGAGATTGCACCCCGGTTGCTGGATTTAGGATTGGTCACCGATGCCTTATGGACTGATGTTGACAATGATGGATGGATCGATCTTTTGATCTCCGGAGCGTGGATGCCGCTGACGATTCTTCAAAATCACCGGGGAAAATTCACCGAACTAAATGACACCGGACTACAAACTTATTCCGGTTGGTGGAATAGCCTGGTTTCCGGGGACTTCGACCAGGACGGTGACCTGGATTATATGGCTGGAAATTTGGGTTTGAACTCTTTTAATAAAGCCACTTCCGAATATCCGGCCACGGCATATGCCAACGACTTTGATAAAAATGGCAGTTATGATGTAGTATTGTTCGACTACCGAAAAAATGAAAACGGCAAAATGGTATTGTATCCTGTGAATATGTTGGATGATATTTTGCGGCAAATGAATTTTCTGAGAAAGAAATTCACCAAATATGAATACTATGCCCGGGCCACGGCTGATAGTATTTTTACCCCGGAGCAAATGCGGGGAGCTCAAATTTTACAAGCCAGTCAATTACAAAGCTGTTACGTCGAGAATAAGGGCAATGGAAAATTCGAATTAAAGACCCTGCCAATTAAGGCCCAGATTGCTCCGATGTATGGTATGGTTTCCGGTGATTTTAATGCAGATGGAAATCTCGATGTGCTGGCGGTGGGCAATGATTTTGGGACAGAGCTGTTTATAGGAAGATATGATGCATCTTTTGGGTATTTTCTTGCCGGTGATGGTGAAGGTAACTTCAATGAAATCGCTCATACAATAACGGGATTTAATGTTCCCGGCGATGGCACAGCATTGGCAGGGTTAAAGCGAAAAGACCATCTTCTGCTCATTGCTGGTCAGAACAATGCAGCATTAAAAGTTTTTGAACCCCTCAAAATGAATATCCAATTGGTTGAAGTGCCGCCAAACGCGCAATATGCTTTGGTGAACCATCAGGACGGTCATATCGAGAAAGTAGAATTCTATTATGGATCCAGTTATCTTTCCCAGAGTAGCCGGGTTTTAATGATTAATAAAACGGTAAGAAGCTGGCAAATTTTTTCAGCTACCGGGCAGGAAATTGTTGATAGTGACCATTTAAATTAATAAGATTTGTAAATTATTAATTTTACTGTTATCGATTCTTCAGGGCAAATGCCATTCAGCTAAAAACATACAATATCTCTACTCAGGTATTGACTGATTCTGTACCTTCAATTTCACCATTGAAGCCGGTTTGATCTCTTCGCTTCCCCTTGTCAATAGGGTGTCTCCTTCTACGAGATCACCGAAAATTTCTTCTCCGTCATTGAGGGAGATTCCTTCCCTCACATCTACCCACTCTGCCTTTTCATTCTTTATCCGGATCACAAATTTTTTTTCCAGTGAAGTAACTACTGCTGTATATGGTACCACAAAGGATTTAGTCGGTCGATTAAGGTTAAGTTTTGCCATGCAGTACATGCCCGGTTTCAATTCAGTATTGTTAGTATACTCATATTCCCATAGTTCGGTGCGTGTATCCGGGTCAATGCTCCCGGATTTTCTTGTAAGTTTTGCTTTGAAAATTTTATTGGCAATTGCATCTGAAGTAAACGCAAGCTCCTTGCTTTGAGGAATACCGTTGACAAACGATTCCGGAACGTGCACCCGTATCCTCAACCGGTCTGGTGTTTCTACAGTAAAGAGTGTGGAGTGGTTACCATTTCCGACGAAGTCACCTATATCAATCATTCTTCTGGTCACAATTCCATTAAATGGCGCTCTGATGGTGAGATAAGCCTGCAATTCCTGGTATGCACGGGCGGTAGATTTAGCTGAGGCAAGGGCAGCACTGTCTGCTAACATCTTATTTTTAGCCCTGACCAGTTCCTCCTCTGCCACCACACCCTTTTCATTAGCAGCCTTGTTGAGACGGCTAAATTTGTCCAGGCTTCCCCTGTACCGGGCTTCTGATTCATGGTATTTTGCACGGGCTTCGGCAAGCTGTGCTGCGATCTCAGGGGCGTCCAGCATTGCCAAAACCTGGCCGTTCCTGACAGCATCTCCGATATCGACAAATACTTTCCGGACATACCCTGCAACCTTGGCATTTATTTCAGCGCGGTCATAGGGAAGTAATTCTGCAGGAAGATCTAATGTTTTGCTTACTTCTTCTTTTTGAAGGACAAATGCATTTTTATTATCTTCTATTGACTTAACTTCTTTATTTTTCTTAGAGCAAGAAAAAAATATAAATATTATGGCAATCATTGAAAGGAATACAGGCTTTTTCATTATTTATTAGGGTTTAATTTTTTTCAAAATATCTGCTATGGCTTTCGTTTGGATTAAGCGAAACACTTTCAAACGCATGTCCTCCAACCAGTGCTCTGTATATTAATGGAAGAAAAACCAAAGTACTGACCATGGAAAAGACTAAACCACCAATTACGGCCACCCCAAGAGGTGCAACCTGATCACCCCCATCTCCCAGACCAAGTGCCATAGGTGTCATGCCGGCGATCATAGCAAAACTGGTCATCAGAATTGGTCTTATTCGATTTGAAGAAGCGTGATAATGGGCATTTTTATCTCCCTGCCTTCTAAGATCTTCCGCATTGGTGACATATAGGATTGAATTGGCTACTGCCACTCCTACAGCCATAATTGCACCCATATATGATTGAATGTTTAGTGTATGACCGGTAATTAAAAGAAAAATTATCGATCCCGCATTCACTGCAGGCAATATTGAAATTGTAGCCAGAGAAATTTTGAAAGATTGGAAGTTAGCAGCCAGCATCAGAAAAATAACAAGGATGGCAATAAGCAAACCTTCTTGCAGTTCGTTGAGATTCTGCGCCAACAGGTCCACCTGCCCCCTTTTAAGTATTCTTGTACCTGCAGGAAGTTCGCCTAAGCCTGCAATGGCTTTCTTCAAAGCCTTCACGCCAGAACCCAAATCTTTGTTATGAATATTCGCTGTTAAAGTGATAAATC
Source organism: uncultured Cytophagales bacterium (assembly GCA_963711495.1). Taxonomy (GTDB): domain Bacteria; phylum Bacteroidota; class Bacteroidia; order Cytophagales; family Cyclobacteriaceae; genus CAVQEK01. The sequence continues at coordinate 441,343 of CAVQEK010000013.1, read as the reverse complement.
GCTGCTGATTCAGGCGATCATATTCTGCCGGTGCCCTGATCCGGTGCCAGTTGGCAACGTCCCCAAGATATATCTTTTTATCCTTTTTATTTTCCACAGGTATCATTTCTATATCTTCAGGACTATTCATCTGGTATTGAGGATACTCAACCTGAACCTGATAGGCCACGCCGGAAACCGGATCCCTCCAATAATTTGGCTGGGTGAACCGGCTGGAAGAGGTGGCTGTAACCAGGGATTTGGCAATTTCATCCACTGTTAATCCCAACTGACCGGCTTTTACGCGGTCAATATCAATTTTCAGGCCCGGGTAATCCAGGGGTGTTGTAATTTGCACATCCCTGAAAAATTCAGTTTGCTGCAGTTTGTTTTGCAAATCCTGTGCTACTTTCAATGACGATTCCAGGTTCTTACCCAAAACTGCTACTTCAATTGGATTGGTTGATCCCAGGTTCATCACCTGGTCTACCAAGTCTCCAGGCTCGAACGAGAGCTTGGTGTCCGGGTATTTATCTTTGAACTTTTTTCTTAGCGCTTCATTAAATTGTTCGATGGGTATATCGGTGTCTTTTGTCAAATTGATCCTGACCACGGATTCGTGGGGTCCGCTGGTCCAAAGATGGATCAGGTTAACCGGAAAGCTGGAAGGTTGCGTGCCGATAAAGGCAGAACTTATGGCTATATGTCCGGGACCTGCTATTTCTTCTGCGGTGTTAAGCAATGCTTTTGTGGCTTCTTCTGTCCGTTCGATGCGGGTACCCGTTGGCATGCGCAGCCTCACCTGGGTTTGCCCTGCATCTACTTTCGGAAATATATCTACGCCAATGACAAAGAACCCCAGTGCAAACAGGCCGATCACAATGATGAAGTATATCGTTAAAGTAATACCGCTTTTTGCCGTTAACTTGTGAATTAACCGGAGATAGCGCGCTTTAAATCTTGAAAACCGGCTGTCTTCATTTTCCTGCTTTTTGAGGTGTTTCATCACCCACACCGCCATAACCGGCACGAAAGTCATTGACAATAAAAAAGAAGCAATCATGGCAAAACCTACTGCAAGAGACATTGGCATGAACATCCCTCTTGGCACTCCCGACATAAAAAGAGCAGGAGCAAATACAGCCAAAATACTGAAAAGGATAAGCAATTTTGGAGTGACAATTTCTTTGCAGGCCTCCAAAATGGCTCGTGCCTTTGAAATGCCGGTTTCTAAATGGCGGTGTATGTTTTCAATGGTTACAGTGGCCTCATCCACTAATATTCCAACAGCCAGGGCAAGTCCGCCCAGTGTCATAATATTAATGGTCTGCCCGATTGCATTCAAACAGATCATGCTTGAAAGCAGCGCAATCGGAATAGTCAGGACCACGATTAGGGCCCCTCTGCGGTCATTAAGAAATAGCAGTACCATCAGTCCTGTAAGTAATGCACCCAAGCCACCTTCAAAAAGTACATTCTTTAAGGAGTTGATAACATAGCCTGATTGATCAAATTCGTAAGAAACCTTGATGTCGGAAGGAACTGCGGCCTGCATATCCGGGAGCGCCTTTTTTACATTCTTGACAACCTCCCATGTTGCAGCATCGGCCCTCTTGGTTACTGGTATATACACCGACCGTGCTCCGTTCACCAACGCGTAACTGGTAGTGATGTCTGTACCGATTTCGACCTTGGCAATATCTCTCAGGTAAACTGAAGCCCCAACACCGAGTTTCAATGGTATATTTTCCAATTCCTTCACATTTTCCACCACTGTGTTCTGTGGTGTAATGAGGGTTTTATCACCCATGCGAATGTTCCCTGCAGGTGAAATGGTATTGGATTTTGCCAGTGCCTGCACAATCTCATCCGGGGTATAATTGTACCTTTTTATTTTTTCCGGGTCTACTTTGATGATAACCGATTTGGCACTTCCTCCAAAAGGGGGAGGCGCTGATACTCCCGGAAGAGTAGAAAACATCGGGCGTACTTTAAACAATGCCAGGTCTGCAATTTCACCCAAAGTCCTGGTTTTTGATGAAAAAACCAGTTGCCCAACCGGCACACTGCCAGCATCGAAACGGGTAATGAAAGGTGGCACAGTACCCGGAGGCATGAAAGACCGGGACCTGTTGACATAACCGACAACCTCGGCAGCGGCCTGGCTCATATCTGTGCCTTCATGAAAGATAATTTTTATCAGTGCATTTCCCTGGATTGATTTGGATTCAACAGCTTTTACACCGGTTACATATAAAAAGTGGTATTCATAATAATTGGTAACAAATGATTCCATTTGTTCCGGCGAGAGGCCTCCATAGGGTTGGGCCACGTAAATTGTTGGCAGTCCGAAAGTAGGAAAAATATCTACTTTCATATTCCTGATGGCCAGTATGGAAAAGAATATGATGCCCAATACGAACACCATAACGGTTACGGGTTTACTTAATGCTCCTTCAATTAATTTCATTGTCAATTCTGAATTTGGTTTAGGAAAATATTCATATCACCTCGTACCGCAGCCAATTTTAGTAATGATATCCAGGCATCGGTGTAGGCATTTTTTAACCGGGATTCCGCATTAAGCAGGTCATACTGTGCCTGGATTAGCTCCGTATAGTCAATTAATCCTGCATTATATCTGGTTTGAAGGGCATTGAAAGCTGAAGCATTGGCTTCATATTCTGCCGGCACTTCATTGGCAACACTTAAAGCGGTGGCCAGATCACTGATCGCTATACTTTCCTGTTTGTTTAAGATAATCCTGGTTTGATTGAAATAACTTTCCGAAGCTCTCATAATGGCATCTTGCTGATGACTTCTCAATCGCACGTCGGTTAAATTGAGGATGGGAAATACCACTTGTAAACCAACACCGTAGTTGTATCGGCTGAATGACCATCCGGCTGACTTATTGACTTCGCCATCATAACTGATTCCTGAACCTCGGGCATAGGTCGTTCCCCATAGCTCAAGTTTTGGGGTCCAGGAACGATCAATTTGCTTTAACCGGGCTTTATTCGCTTCTAATTCATACCGGGCCATTTCCAATGCAGGGTTTTCAAGGTTCATGGAGTCAGTGGTGTCCGCGGACTTTATTGATTGGTCTGTTGGCATTGTGGGCAGGTTTTGAAAGAAAAATTGGTCCGTTTCAGAATCCTGCGGCTCCTCCGTGACCAAAAGTTCCCGCAGTTCCTGCTTTTGGGTTTCCATTAGGTTGTTGAGCCTGAAAAGTTCTGTTTTAGCTTTTGATAGTTCTCCTTTAAATTTCAGGCTGTCTACGGCAGGGCGGATGCCTGTCGTGACAAGTGTGTATACTTGTCTCAGGTTAAATTCATTTCGCTCTATGTTCTTTTGGTAAGCCTTGATTAGTTCCCCGGTAGCCGCTATTTCCAGGTACATAAACGCTACTTTAAATTTTACCTGTAGCACCTCATTTTTCACTCCCGCAAGCTGACGCTCATATAATTTCCGGTTATATTCAATCGACGCTGATCGCTGACCAAAAGTAATTGGGGCCCATTTTAGTAATAAACTGGCGGCAGAACCAGGAACAGCGTCATAATTATTATCGCTTGAAGGGGGCCCGCTGATGGGTAACAACGTGGCCGGATAATTCATTCCGGTGATGTTATTGTAAGTGGAATAGTTGAACTGATAGGCAGCATCGAGGGATGGAAGGAGGGTGTTCTTTTCCAGTGATACTTTCACTTGGGCTGCTTCAGCTTCTGCCTGTTTGGCGGCTATAGCGGGATAATTTTTTTCCGCAAGTTCAAGAAACGACCTTAAATCAGACTGAGCTCGCGTTGGGTGAAAAAAAAGAGGTGTTGTCAGGATAATAAGGGTTGCTTTTAAGCCTTGTTTCTTTATCCACTTTTTGTTGATCTTCTCTATTATCATATTGTTTATCAATTTCAGAGTATACCCGTACCCAGTGCAATTGAAATCAGCAATAACAGCACGGTTACCAGTTTTTGTATAAGTTTAAATGTGATCTTTTGAAGTAATCGGTGGCCCAGATATGCTCCAGCAAAAGCAGCAGGTGTAGCACTTAAAACAAGGGCCAGGTTGTGGCCAAGACCTGATTGCCCAAACCGGGTGGCATATAGGGCAAGCCTCGTAAAATCTATAAAACAGGCTATTACCGCAGAAGTACCTATAAAAATCTCTTTTGACAGTCCCGCTTTGACTAAAAATGCGCTTCTCAGAGCACCCTGGTGTCCGGACAGCCCGCCAAAAAAACCACTTAACGATCCGCCTAAAACCAGTTTTTCCCCAGTGAATTTTAATCTGTTTAAAAAGGGCATCACTTCTGCAAGTACGAATAAGGCCAGAAGGATCGAAGATACAAGTTTCCCAGGCGTTATTGTAAATGAATGTGTACCCAGAGAATTTTGCCACAATGGTTTTAAGTATGCAATATTCAGGAGTGCCCAGGCTCCGAGTGCGGCAGTGAACACTGTCGGAATTCCAAAACGGATCAGAACAGCCAGGTCTGCGTTTCTGCCAATCAGGAACACTTTGAAAATATTGTTAAAGAAATGGAACACCCCTGTAAGTGTTATGGCCAAATCAACCGGAAAGAAAATAACGAACACCGGAGTAAGAATTGTACCCTGTCCAAAACCTGTAAAAAAGGTGTGGACAGCCGTAAAGCAGGCAGCAAGGGAAATGATCAATATTTCCATTTCCTCAAATAATTTTGTTCATTGAATTATTTAATCGGTTTCATCTAAACCCGGACGCAATCGGATTGAATTCGGAAAAATTGGCCCCAATGATCAAAATTCCGGCAATTATTCTTAACCTGCGTGGTATATTTGAAAAGAAAATGGTATCAATGCAGGGCATTGCGAAATGTGAGCGGTGTAATTCCGGCGTAACGCTTAAAGTACTTCACAAAATGCGAAGGATCATTGAAATTAAGATTAAAAGCAATTTCGGAAACAGACAGGGAGGTGTAAATGAGCAATCGTTTCGCCTCGCTTATGATATATTCTGAAATTACTTTTCTTGCTGAGAGGCCTGTTGCATTTTGACAGACGTTATTTAGGTTTTGGGGGGTAGTATTTAATTTTTCAGCATAGTATGCGACGTTATTTTTTAATGGATCCGTATCGTTAAGTAACTCGCGAAATGCATTATATGTACCTGATTTTGATTTGAACGGAATAGGCAAGGATTTTGGAATGGAGGCAATTTTGGCGAGCAGAGCTTTTAACAGACCTTCAATGATCGTCTTTTTATACTGATTGTCGCATAGATACTCAGTGTTGAGGAGCATGAAATACCTTTCAATATTTTCATATCGTTTTAACTGAAGACAACTGACATCACTTATTTTTGAAATAAGATTTTTTAATTCTTTATCGAGACTTAGATCAAAGAAAGCTCTTTTCAGGATTAGGACAAATCCATCCGGATCTGAGGTTAATTCCCAAAAATGAACTTGTTCTTTTCTGACAAAAAAGATTACAGGTGGATCTACGGCATACTTTTCATTGTCTATTGTATGGAATCCGCCACCTTTAGACAGAAATATAATTTCAAAATAGTTATTATGTTTATGAGGCTCGGTCTTTTTGGATTTTTTCCGGAATGGCGCTATTTTTATCAGATCGGCGTCCTCTGTTTTGTCCTTAATGGTTATTTGCCAGGTCATTTTTTACCGTCAACTTCATTCAACAATAATATACGCTGTTTTTATACCCACTTCCCATTATGTAACAGGAAATAATTATATTACGATTCAATATTTTTTGATACTTACGGTCAATTCCAGATTCGTTTAACTAACGACCAATTTCCCGCCCCTTTGATAAAAATAAATATACAACCAATAGACATAGCAAAGTCTGTACGGTATTCATGTGCCATTGGCCAAAACCACTGATTGACCAGGATAGGCTATCTAGTAGTAAAAAATGCCACAATCATTATTGTGAATTAAAAATTTGGTTGCCTATTGGAGGAACAGAAGGTGTTGTTATCACATTGAAATCATGATCTGTAGCCTTATGGCAATTATTACAAGTCTTTGCAAGCACAATAAAACTGCTTTTGAACAATGGCAGGTTTTGCTGTTCGACGGCATTGGAAATACTGTCCAGGGGAGGCTTTATCATCCCGAGATCCTTAGTCTCGGGGCGATCGGAATCATATTTTTAATATCATACAGTGTTTCCCGTATTTCCTGAATTTCGAAATCCGCAAGTCTCCAATTTTTATTTATACCAGCAAACCATAATTTGGCGTGGTGAAGTTGGATATTGTTCATAAACTCTCCAAAGCCCGGTTTATAAGTATTATTTAGATTATTTTGTAAACTATCTATTTACCAGCAATTCCCTTGTTTTGTCAATCCGTTGATGACATGCTCCAAGAAGAATCAGCGTGGTAATAAAGATGACCCATTTCATAAGGCATATTCCGGATTTTGATATTGTGCAATGATAATACAATGAAAAAAGAGATCTATTGTCTATTTGAAAAAATAATGGCAAAAACATGAAGTATTTTTGAAGTAGGATAATGTTTTTAGGAAATCAATAGCGATCTGCTGGTTATCCGCTATATATATCAGTTCAAACAATAAATGGCTTATCGACTTTTTCTCTTACCGGTTAATGGTTAATTTTCGGCATGCCTGATCCACCATTCAAGATTTATCGCTCTTCGGCAGGTTCCGGAAAAACATATCAACTGGCGCTGGAATACATTTGCCTGGCATTGCTGTCCTCCGGCAATTTCCGGCATATTCTTGCCGTCACTTTTACCAACAAGGCCACCCGTGAAATGAAGCGCCGGATCGTATCCTTTCTGTGGCAATTGTCGAATAGCGGCGACCCAGCTTTGTTGGATCAGGTAAATGCACAAACGAATCTCTCTGATGAGCAGATCCGTGACCGGTCAAAGACGGTTTTGAGTCAGATCTTGCATGGATACAGTCACTTTGCAGTAAGTACCATTGACGCTTTCTTTCAGAAGATCCTGAGGGCATTTGCCCGCGAAATGGGTTTGTTGGGTAATTATAAGGTAGAGCTCGATGAAAATGCGGTACAACAAGCCATCATCGATCTTACCCTGGCGGATGTCGGCAGCAATGACCGCCTCACAAAATGGCTGGTGGATTTTGCTTCCAACAATATCGAAAACAGCAAAACCTGGGACATCCGAAAAGACATCGAAAGGCTCACCGGCGAAATATTCACGGAAAACTTCAAATCTTTTGAAGCTGACTTTCAAAAGCACGCTTCCGACAATCAGTTCGTGCAGCAATTTCTGGAAAACCTCCAAAAAGTAAGATCAAAGTTTGAACCAGAGGCTTCCTCTCTGGCCGGTAAATGCGTGGATGTCATTGAACGGCGCGGGTTGAATATTGAAGATTTTAAGTACAAACAAAGTGGTCTGGCGGTTTGGCTCATAAAAGTTGCAACCAAACAGGATTTTAACCTTTCCAAACGTGCGATAAATGCCGCAGAGGGGACCAATGAATGGTATTCCAAAACATCGGAAAAACAGCATGAAATCCAAGACTTGCTCACTGAGTCACTCGATCAACTGTTCAGTTCCCTGGTTGATTACCTCAAAAAAAACTTACCGTTATACCTGGCAGTAGTTGATTTCATGCGCAATGTTTACACGTTTGGCATTTTGTCGGATATCATGAAGCGCCTGCAAAATTATCGTCAGGAAAATGACATCATGTTGATCTCCGATGTGAATGCATTTTTGAAAGGCATCATCAGCGAAAATGAAATGCCATTTATTTATGAAAAAACCGGGTCGTGGTACCGACATTTTTTAATAGATGAATTTCAGGACACATCTCAATTTCAATGGGATAATTTCAAACCGTTGATAGAAAACAGTCTGGCGGAAGGCAATAAAAATTTGCTGGTTGGCGATGCCAAACAGTCCATTTACCGCTGGCGTGGAGGCGATTGGGAATTACTGGCCAACAGGATCAATGAAGAGATCAGGCACGATCTATTGGACGAAAAGGCGCTGCAAACCAACTGGCGCAGTGAGCGCAATGTGGTTGAATTCAATAACACATTATTTACAATTTTGCCACTTCTCATTCAACAATACTGCAACACCCAGGTTGATGATCCGGAAGTTTATATGGCAGGACCTAGGAAAAGCTGGATTTTGAACATATTTTCGGTTCATTGTATCAAGCGGTGCAACAAAAGGTACCGGAGCGACGGGGAAACGATGGGTATGTCGAAATCCAATTCACAGAGAACGTCGAATCTTTAGAAGCCTGGCGGGAAACGGCTTTGGATTGGCTGGTCGAACAGATTGAAATGTTGCAGGACGATGGCTACAATCCGGGTGATATTGCCCTGCTGGTGCGCAATAAATATGAAGGCAACCTGGTGGTGAACCGCTTGATCCACCAGAAAAATAATGCAGAAAAAGACAACAATTATAGGTATGATGTGGTCTCCAACGAATCGCTGTTCCTCAATACTTCGGCTGCCGTCCGCCTGGTCATCAACGCTATTATTTTCATCCAAAACCCTGCAGATCTTATCGCACGCAACAACATCATTTTTGATTATCTCGAAAGCCGCCGCAACGAAAGGGATGATTTTCAGGGAAAACAAATAACCAATCAGGAAATATTGGAATTGGCTGGTACCGATGATGTTATTCATGGTATCCTGCCGGAGGAATTTCTTGCACAACAACAATGGCTTAAACGCAAGACGTTGCCGGAACTGGCAGAGTCGTTGATCAGGATTTTCAAATTGCATAAAAACCCCAGGAACCTGGCATTTTTGCAAGCATTCCAGGATGCGATCCTAAAATTTTCTGAAGACAATACGGCCAATATTTCAAATTTTCGCCAGTGGTGGGATGAACAGGGCAAAAACCTTTCTGTTGAGATTCCGGAAGATATCGACGCCATTCGGGTACTCACTATCCATAAATCCAAGGGACTCGAATTCGACGCCGTTATCATTCCATTCTGCAATTGGTCGATGGACCATAACCCACGTCACGATAATTATATCTGGTGCCACCAGCCACACTGGCCTTTTGATGCTTTTAATCTCATTCCACTCAAATACAGTTCGCGATTGAAAAAGACTATTTTCTCCGGTGATTACCTGGAAGAATTTAGCAAAGTACACATTGATAACCTCAACTTGCTTTATGTAGCTTTTACCCGGGCGGCAAAGGCATTGCTCGTCAATGGTCAGTTGCCGACGGAAAACGACCTGAAAAAAGGCAAAATTTCCAGTGTTTCAGACCTTATTTACCAGGGTATACTGAAAGAGTCTGAAGTTCAGGAGAAGCTGGCTGTTTGGCCATTGAAAAAATATTTTGATCCGGAAAATAATTTACTAACGCTGGGATCGGTTCCAAATCAAAAAATAATGGAAAAGACGACCAGCAATTTGATCGATATCAAGGAATTTCAAAGCGCAGACTGGCAGCAAAAGATTGCGATCAGAAAAAAAGGGAAGTTGTATCTATATCCTGAAAAAACCGCATTGAAGGAACGGCTGAATTTTGGCATTCTTGTACACGAAATATTGTCTAAAATAAAAGTTTACGAAGAAGTTGAAACAGAAATTGCCAGGATGAAGTTCGATGGCGTACTTTCAACAGAAGACGAACAAATTATTCGCGATCAGTTGGATCAAATATTTACAATATCCCAGGTGAGATCGTGGTTCGCGGACGATTTTCAGGTAAAAACAGAAGCGACGATCCTGACCGATGACGGACTGCAACACAGACCGGACCGGGTATTGATCAAGGGAAAACACGCTATTATTGTGGATTTCAAAACTGGATCTGAGAAACCCGGTGACAAGAGCCAGGTACGGCGATATGTTGCCATTATGCAGCGGATGGGATTTAGTCAGATTGAGGCATTTTTACTGTATACCCAGGAGAATAAAATTGTGCAAGTAGCCGGTTGAAGTCATGGAATTTATAGAACAGATCGTCGATATTGCCCTAAAAGAACACCAAGACCATCTTGGAGATCTGACCGTTGTCTTCCCAAACCGGCGATCGGGATTGTTTTTTAAGAAAGCCCTGTCTGAAAGGATCGATCAGCCTGTCTGGTCTCCCAGTGTGCTGAGCATTGCTGATTTTATCAAACAATTCAGCCCATTCAAATCGCCGGACCGGCTTACCCTCATTTTTGAATTATATCAGGTATACCGGAAGTTATTGAAATCGGGAGAAGGCTTCGACCGGTTTTTCTTCTGGGGCGATGTGCTGCTTAGGGATTTTGATGAGATCGACAAATTCATGGTTGACGCCAAAAATCTGTTCAGGAACGTGGCTTTACAAAAAGATTTAGACAGCAACAGCCTGGAATTTCTAAATCCGGAACAGCAGGAATTGATTAAAAATTTCTGGAAGAGTTTTGAGGGAAAACTGTCGCAACACCAGAAACAATTTACTTCTATTTGGGAATTACTCCATAAAATATACCTGCAATTCCATGAGGCTTTACTCGAAAAAGGGCTGGCATATGACGGCATGATCTACCGCTGGGTGGTCGGCCATCTAAACGATCCGGATATGGAAATTACCGAGCACCATGTGATATTCGCCGGATTCAATGCACTTTCAGTTACCGAAGAACGGATAATAGCCTGGTTGGCCGAACAAAAAAAAGCCACAGTAATTTGGGATGCGGACGATCATTATTTAAAAAACGAGCATCAGGAGGCCGGATTTTTCTTGCGGGAAATGATCCGCGAAAATTCAGTATTATCGGAGACTTTCCGGGCCTCGTATGGAAATAAATTTATTGAAAACCCGGATGTTGAAATTGTAGCCGTGAGTGTGGCGTCCAATACAGGGCAGGTGCAGGCAGCGTCGAATATACTCAATAAACTGGCCCAGGGCCAAACCATCAATGAAAACACCGCGCTCATCCTGCCTGATGAGAAATTGCTCTTTTCAGTACTGAACGCCTTACCCGATAAAATCGGCACCCTGAATATTACGATGGGTTATCCACTGAAAGAATCATTGACCTTCAGCTTTGTAGATAACTTAATTCAGCTCCATTTTTCCATAGAAAATTTGCGTCGTCCTTATTTTTACTTCCGTCATGTACTGGACATCTTACAACATCCCTATGTGGCTGCGCTGCAATTGGATCAGGCCCAAAAGGTGATTAAGGCCATTAAGGATTACAACAAACTGTACGTTCCGGGAGAATTTATTTACGGCGACGAGCAATTGCTAAAAAATTTATTTCAACCGGTCAATGGTGTCAACCAATTTATAGATTATATCCGGGAATTGCTGATCACCATTGCCGGGAGTGAGGCGGAGGATCTCGAACGTGAGTTTATTTTCCATTTTTATACCCTATTTAACCGGTTCAAGGATTTTATTGAAGCACGGCAGGTCCAGCTCAGCGGAGAGGCATTTATGAAGCTCTTCCGGCAATTTTTATACAGTTACCGGCTTCCCTTTGAGGGCGAGCCATTGCAGGGACTTCAGGTAATGGGTTTTTTGGAGACCAGGAATCTAGACTTTGAAAATCTTTTTATTCTTTCCGCCAACGAGGGGTTTTTGCCTCCCTCAGCCAGTGGCAGTTCCTTTGTTCCTTACAATCTGCGCAAAGCATACAACCTGCCTACCTTCGACCACCAGGATGCCATTTATGCCTATCTTTTTTACCGCCTCATTCAACGGGCCAAAAGGGTGTTTCTGTTTTACAATTCGAAAGAAAACAATGACTCTACCGGAGAGATCAGCCGGTTTGTGAAACAACTCGAATTTGAAACCGGGCTGCCGATCAATTACCGGGTGGTGAATGTGGAGGTGGCTACCGAGCAATCGAGGGAAATCACCATTGTGAAGGATAAGTATGTATTGGATCGATTGCGCCGGTTCACAAAAACAGCGCAGGTGTTTAGCCAGTATCTCACGCCGTCTGCTTTAAACACTTATTTTGACTGCCGTCTTAAGTTTTGTTATAAATATGTTTTTGACATCAGTGAAGCGGATGAATTGCAGGAAGAAATTGACAGCAGGGCCTTTGGCAATATTTTTCATCACGCCATTGAACTTGCCTATCGATCTATAAAAAAACCGGGAGAGCGGGTCGATAGATCGCACCTGGAAGCATTGGAAAGGAACCTGGACCAATACATCGAAAAGGCCTTTATGGAACATTTTGGCCAACTGGATGAAAAACCTTTTGACTTCACCGGTCAGAATATTATCATTCGTGAAGTGATCAAAAAGATCGCCCTTAAGGTAATCGGTTTTGATAAAACGCAAGTGCCGTTCGAGATCATCGGGTTGGAAGCAGGACAGCGGGATGGATATCGTTTGGAAATTCCTGTGCAAGTTGGTGATGAACAGTTAGTTGTTGGATTAAAAGGAATTATTGATCGCATCGATATGGATAAAGACCATCATATCGTTCGCATTCTCGACTATAAAACCGGTCAGGACAACCGGGTCTTTGAAGATATCGCGTCTTTGTTTGACCGGGAAAATAAAAACCGGAACAAAGCAGCATTTCAGACTTTCCTCTATGGATTGCTGTTTAAGTCGGTAAGGCCCGATTTTTCAGGTAAGATTCAGGCCGGATTATTCAATGTTCGGGAACTGTTCAAGCAAGATTTTGATTTTTTATTAAAGCAAAAAAACGGCAGCCGCTCTGCTGAAAGGGTGGAAGATATCACTCCATATTTGGATAAATTTAAAGATCATCTCATAGTACTGCTTCATGAGATCTTCGATCCGGAAGTGCCTTTTAATCAGACGGATGATTTAAAAAAGTGTGAAAGTTGTCCGTACGTGGGAATTTGTCGCCGGTAATCCTGTCAAAGAAAAAGCCTCTTATTCCTAAGAGGCTTTACGCTAAATGTTAAACAGGTGTATGAATAAATTTGTGTTATGCAACTTTTTATACCTTTGCCATTGCGCATGTAACCTTTGATTATAACTTTTTTAAGTTTTTTGTGCATTTTGTTCAAAAAATCAAGTTTTTTATTGGAATATTCATATTATACAAATGATTAATGTACTATTTGTCTGTCTTGGCAACATTTGCAGGTCACCTTTGGCAGAAGGAATTTTCAAAAAATTAGTCCATAACCAGGGTTTGGATAAAAAAATTATGTGCGATTCTGCCGGCACTTCGGGCTGGCATATTGGCGATCTTCCCGATCCCCGGACCGAAGATGTGGCGGAAAATCATGGTATCCATCTCGATCATCTGGGAAGGAAATTTATTTTGGAAGACTTTAATCGATTCGATTATATTATTGCCATGGACAGGAACAATTTTGCTGATATCAGGCTTGTACTCGGTTCGGAAAAATTCGATCCGAAAAAGCTGCGGATGATGCGGGACTTTGATGATCTGGGGAAAGGTGAAGATGTACCGGACCCTTATTATGGTGGGGCCGATGGATTTGAGTATGTTTACCAGGTGCTGCAGCGTTCATGCGCCAATTTGCTTGACCAAATCGTTAAGGAAAATAAACTTTAATATGCCGGGAAGTTCTGATCAGCATTTCTTTGAGCAGATATTGTTCGAAACCTTTAACCAACATGTCGAAATAAGGAATTCCTCGTTTAGCTCAGGCGGCTGTATCAACAACGCACTGCATCTGGTCACTTCCATTGGGGACTTCTTTTTGAAATGGAATGCGAAAATCCCCGATGATATGTTCGAATGTGAAGCTGCGGGACTAAAGATTCTGAGGAATGCCGGTGAATTGCATATTCCCGAAGTTCACGGATTTGGCAAGATCAACGGTCGGCATTATTTGTTGATGGAATATGTAAAGCCTGCGGCAAAACAAGCAGATTATTGGGAAGATTTTGGGCGCGCTTTGGCAAAACAGCATAAAGACCATGTTCATGATCAAAACGGCCTTGACCGGTCGAATTATATTGGCCGGCTTCCGCAGGAAAATGATTTTTATGTGGACTGGGTTGAATTCTTCATCCATAAAAGGCTGGAAGTGCAATTGCAACTGGCGCTGAACAATCGTGTGGTGGATCAGCAGTTTGCCGTTCGCTTTCGCAGGTTTTACCATCGTTTACCAGAGTTGTTGCCCGCTGACCAGCCGGGCCTTTTACACGGTGACCTGTGGAGTGGCAATGTAATGACCGGCTCAGACGGCCGGGTGAGCTTGATAGACCCTGCGGTATATTACGGTCATCGGGAAATAGAGCTGGCTTTTACGCAATTATTCGGTGGTTTTGGTTCTGCATTTTATTCGGCCTACCAGGAAGTTTATCCAATGGAACCGGGCTTTGAGGCACGCACAGATATCTACAATATGTATCCTTTGATGGTGCACGTCAATCTTTTCGGCACTTCTTATCTTTCCGGAGTGGATTCGGTTTTGCAAAGATTTGGTTGATTGTTATTAAAAGAATTCTCGTCATAACCATTTGCATGAAAGGATTTAATGGCATAATTGATTATCTTGATCAAAGTTAATATCAAATTGTTATGCTATGAAAAAGTACCTATTTCTACTGGCAATTTTTGCCTTTACATTTCAATATTCGTTTGCCCAGGACAATGCCAAAATAAGAGTTATCGTAATTGGCGCTCATCCGGATGATTGTGACCTCGATGCCGGGGGCACGGCCGCCTTGCTGGCCCAGATGGGCTGCGCCGTTAAATTTCTTTCGGTAACCAATGGAGATGCCGGGCATTATGCCAAAGGCGGAGGAGAACTGGCCAGGATACGTCGCGCCGAAGCCCGGGAAGCCGGGCGCAGATTGGGTATTGATGAATACCAGGTGCTCGACAACCATGATGGAGAGCTCGTTCCGAGCCTGAATGTGCGCCTGCAGATCATACGTGCGATCCGCGAATGGAATGCTGATGTAGTGATCGCCCCGCGGCCCAACGATTACCACCCCGATCACCGCTATACCGGTATTTTGGTGCAGGACGCAGCCTACATGGTGGCTGTGCCCAATATTGCCACTGATGTGCCCGCCTTAAAGAAAAACCCGGTTTTTCTGTATACCTCCGATCATTTTCAGCGACCCAACCCGTTCGAGCCGGATATTGTAGTGGACATCAGCGGTGTATTCGATAAAAAGATCGACGCCCTCGATGCCCATGTTTCACAGGTTTATGAGTGGCTTCCCTGGATTGGCGGTTATGCCGATCAGGTGCCGAAAGATCCTGCGGCGAGGAAAATATGGCTGGCCGGTCAACGGAATGAATCCATTAGTGATGCCATGCGCAAATCGATGGTTAAATGGTATGGATCGGAAAAAGCAGCCAAAGCAACCCATGCGGAAGCTTTTGAGATCTGTGAATACGGCTCACAACCCTCTGATGAACGCATCCGGCAATTATTCCCGATGCTGGGGAAATAGAGGGATTTGGGAATGGAAAGATCGATGGAAGAACATTTGGCTTGAGTCTGTATATATTTAGATAATATTAAGAGTGAAAAAAAACTTCAAATTACAATTTGAAATAGCTGCATTATGAGGTCTTTTATTAATAAACATGGATGTAGACTTAAGACCGCCACGTCGTAATGATTTTGCTGATGAGATTAGAGCGATAAGAGATTTTATTATCGACATTGAAAATGATTTGGGATCAGGGGAAGTATTATCAATTCATTTTGATAATATTAATTTTGTTCATCCTCACTTTATATTATTGCTTTCGTGTTATATTGACTATTTAGATAGAGAAGGACATAGAATTGAAATTAAACATCCGGCATTTTCAAATGTAAAATCTTATTTAAATACCATTTGTTTCCCAAGAGGTCTACAACTTGATTCAAATACTGATTATGAAAAACAATTAAAAAAATATAGAACAAAAAAATACCTTCCAATTATTCGGTTTGACGTCAAGTGTGATCCTGTTGTTCTCAATTCCATTTTTAGTCAAATTAATAACTTTTTAATTTCTTCGCTTAATTTAAGTCATAACATTTCTTCTGGTTTGTCGTATCTGATTTCAGAAATTACTGATAATATTATTGAACATTCGAAATGTGGGTTTGGATGGTTAAATGCTCAATTTTACCAGTACGGAGGTTATCTTGATATTTGTATCATTGATAATGGTCAAGGAATATATCAATCTTATCACAATAGCGTACACAAAAATTTAGTTCATAATGATGAGGAAGCAATAAAACAAGCTATAAAAGGATTATCAACTAAGACGGAAAAAGACAGAGGCCATGGAATAAGGACATCTAGAAATGTGGCCATAGATGGGCTAAAAGGTAGATTTGCGTTAGTAAGTGGAAATATTATATATTTGGATAAAACTTTTTTAGATTTCAAATCCAATTGGCCTGGAACTGCAGTTTTTTTTCGAATAGAAAGCAATTTGCCGGAATTTAATATATTGGACTATGTCGAAGGTTAAAGATTTTCAGATTAGATTAAATGATTATTATGACAGCCAGATTCTTTCTCGAAAAGCTGTTAAGCAATTATTTAATGAAATTGACAAAACTAATAAAATCATACTGGATTTTAATAAGATAACCTTTGTTTCAAGATCTGCCTTTCACCAATTTTTAATTGAATCTGAAAAAATTAAATATATTAAATTCATAAATATGAATGCAGATTTAAAAAAGTTGTTTTCTATTGTTAAATCTACCTATAAAAAGAAAAATCTGCACCAATCGCTTCAATTACCAAATTCTGATCAACACCAACCTTTATCAGCATTTTAAAGAAACTCCGTATTTAACAACTGAACTGCTTATAATTGTTCAATATCATAACACCACTCAACTTCCCAAAATTTCCTTCACTGCCACAGGTCTATTTTCAGCTACCGATTTTTTTGCTGCCAGCGCAATCGCCATAGACATTAGCCCATCACGACCGGTAACCGGTAGTGGGGTTTTGTTGGTGATAGCCTGGACAAAAGCGTGCATTTCGTTGAGATATGCCTGGGTGTAGCGATCCATAAAAAAATTATAAGGTAACGGGCCCGTGATGCCTTCGCTGTGATAATACCGGTGGGTATCGGGGAAATTGTTATCGGCATTCACCATGCCTTTGGAGCCAAATACTTCCACCCGCTGATCGTAGCCGTAAACTGCTTTGCGGCTGTTGTCAATTACGCCGATGGCGCCATTTTCAAAATATAAGGTAATAACGGCGGTATCGATATCGCCGGCTTCTCCAATCGCCTTATCGACCAGGACGCCGGCTTTGGCAAACACTTCATTAACTTCCGCCCCGACCAGGAATCTTGCCATGTCGAAGTCGTGAATGGTCATATCCAGGAACAAACCTCCCGAAACTTTAATGTAACTGATCGGAGGAGGCCCGGGGTCGCGACTGGTGATCTTGACAATATGCGGATCACCAATATTCCCTTCGGCGACCATGGTTTGGACTTTTTTGAAATTGGCATCAAAACGGCGGTTAAAGCCGATCATCAAAGGGACCCCGCACGCTTCGACAATGGCCAGCACTTCCTTTACCCTGGTAAGCGACAGATCCAGGGGCTTTTCGCAAAATATGGCCTTGCCTGCTCTGGCCGCTTCAATCACATATTGGGCATGAGTGTCGGTAGGAGAACAGATCACCAACGCTTCAATGGCCGGATCGTTGATCAGATCCTGATAATTGTTTGTGACTTTTTCAACCGGCAACTTACCGGCATAGGAACGACCTGCTTCCTGAATGTCGGCTACTTTTTTGACAGTCACTCCGGGAAATTGATAACAAAGGTTTTCGAGGTGGATCTTTCCAATCCTTCCGACTCCGATGACGCCTACTGCGATGGTTTTCATATATCTTGAATTTTTAGATTAAATATTGGTTTATCAAAAAGAAATATTTTGTGTGGATGTCCACTGACAAATTAAAATTTACGC
Organism: uncultured Cytophagales bacterium; assembly: GCA_963711495.1. Lineage (GTDB taxonomy): Bacteria > Bacteroidota > Bacteroidia > Cytophagales > Cyclobacteriaceae > CAVQEK01. Next base: position 423,503 of record CAVQEK010000013.1, on the reverse strand, counting down.
TCCCAGGTTTTTGGCCACCGTTCGACGACCACCTTGGTCTGGGTGAAAAATTCTACGGCGTGCCGGCTTTGTCCGTGAAGGTCACCGAAGAAACTTTCCTTCCAGCCGCTGAATGGGAATTGCGCCATAGGAGCGGCTACGCCAATATTAATGCCGATATTTCCAGCCCTCACTTCATTTCTGAATTTCCTGGCCGCAGCGCCACTTGAGGTAAAGATGCAGGCCATATTCCCGTACTGACCCCGGTTGATAAAGTCAATCGCCTCGTCGAGTTTGTTCATATGCAACATGCTCATCACCGGACCAAAAATTTCCGTTTTGATCACTTCGCCATTTAATGCGACATTTTCGAGGATGGTTGGTTTGATGAAGTTGCCTCGTTCATAACCTGCTATACTGGCATTCCGGCCATCCACTACTACACTGGCGCCTTCATCTACTCCTTGCTGGATGAGTGAAAACACCCTTTGTTTACTTACATCTGTGATCACCGGTCCCATTTCCACACCCTGCTCCAGGCCATAACCGGTATGCCTTGACCGGGCAGCTTCTATCAGGGATTCCCTGAACATGCCTTTCTCATCACCGGTGAGGACGATATTGGAGGCTGCCAGGCACCGTTGACCGGCACACCCATACACACTGTCGGCAATGATCTTGGTGGTCATTTCAATGTCTGCATCCGGCATAACCACCACTGGATTTTTAGCGCCTCCCTGGGCCTGAACACGCTTTCCGTTTGCAGTACCTCTGGCGTAAATATATTTGGCGATCCTGGTCGAACCGACAAAACTTACTGCCTTTACCTCTGGATGGTCCAAAAGGGCATCCACTGTTTCTTTTCCGCCATTCACCAAATTGAGCACTCCGGGTGGAAGATCGAGTTGTTCCATCAGTTCGAAAACTTTGTGCATGGTGAGTGGTACTTTTTCCGAAGGTTTTAGAACGAAAGTATTGCCGCAGGCGATGGCATAAGGTAAAAACCAGAATGGGATCATTCCGGGGAAATTAAAGGGTGAAATACATGCACAAACGCCCAGTGGCTGACGGATCATAAACTCATCAATCCCGGCAGCAATATTTTCTGAAAACTCACTTTGGATGTGCATGGGCATGCCACAGGCCACTTCAACATTTTCAATGGCACGCGTCAATTCACCCAATGATTCCGACATTGTTTTGCCACATTCCATGGTGATGGTCCTGGCCAGCACTTCCTTGTGGTCCTCCAGCAATGTTTTCAATTTATACAAAGGCTGCACGCGTGAATTGACGGGCGTGCCACTCCACTCCGGAAATGCCTCTGCGGCAGCTTTCACGGCGTCTAACGTATCCTGAGCATTCCCTTGGCCCAGCGGTATTTTACCCAGCACTTCGCCTGTAGCCGGATTGATGACATCGGTAGTTTCAGTTTCATGACTGGATACCCAGCCCCCATTGATAAAATTCTGTAATATTTCCACGGTTTAGATAGTTTGTTCTTTTATTGTTTAGTGTAAAATCTTTGTTTCGCGTTGCCTGTTTCGCGTTGCCCTTTAAGAGTTGTAAACAGTAAAAAGTAAAAAGTGAACGGTATATCCATATGAGTTTTGATCATATTTTTATGTTTCATCAGTGCGCTTTTGACAGAAGAGAGACGCTTTATCAATCATTGAACTGAGCATTCGACCGATGACTTCACAGCGGTCAGTCAACTGTTTAAAGGTATCTTCATTAATGTATTTACTTTCAAGAGATACTTCCAACCAGTGCTGAGTTTCATATTGTTCTGAATCTGCATCTGTTAATTTTAGAATGAAATGGTTTTCGTATCTACGTTTACCCCATGATTCAGCAATCTGAGCGCCGATTGACCTTGATGATCTTCTGATTTGATCAGTAAGTGAATATTTTTCTTCTTTTGGAAAATTAATCGTAAGTTCAAAGATATTTTTTGACAAATCTCTTGCCCATTTGTAAACTTCCAGGTCTTTAAAACTTTTAGCATGTCCTAATTTCTTTTCCATAATATTTGTTATTCTCAACTACTTACCGCATCATTTACTCATCACTCTTTATAACTGGTAACACGCAACTGGCCACAGTTCTATTGTTTACTGTTTACTGTTCACTGTTCACTGTTCACTGTTTACTGTTCACTGTTCACTGTTCACTGTTCACTGTTCACTGTTTACTGTTCACTGTTCACTGTTCACTGTTCACTGTTCACTGTTCACTGTTTACTGTTTACTGTTCACTGTTCACTGTTCACTGTTTACTGTTCACTGTTCACTGTTCACGCAACTATTTCCCCTCATCTTACAACCATTAAAATCCCCCTCGTGCCTCCACAAAGCGGTTAATTTCTTCCAACGTCGGGTTGAAATTGGCGCAACCAGGCTGGGTGACAATGTAGGCGCCACAGGCATTGGCCATGCGGCAACTGCGATACCAGTCCCAACCATGCAGATGTCCGTAAATAAAACCTGCGCCAAAGGCGTCACCGGCGCCGAGTATATTTAATACCTCTACAGGAAATCCCGGCACTTCAATCACTTCACCATTTTGCAAGTGCGCTGAAGCGCCTTGCCTGCCGCGTTTCACGATGAGCGCTTCCACCCCACAGCCAAGAATTGTTTGTATTCCTTCCTCCAGATTACCTTTGATTTCCGGCGCTGAGATTTGCTGATGTTTAATGCTCAACGCACTCATATCCGAAAGCACTGCCGCCAATATTTCCTCCTCTGTGCCAATGGCGAAGTTTACATTTTTTAGAAAAGCCCGGGCCGTGATGCCATATGCCCGGATATCATGCCACTGATCCGCCCGAAAATCGAGGTCAAGCACAACCGGGATATTGTTTTTCTGTGCAATCTCACTGGCATAAAACGCGGCGCTACGGGAAGGCTCTTTGTTGAGCGCGGTCCCGGAAACTTCCAGCAGCCTGAATTGATGAATACCGGCAGCGATGACATGGTCGATATCAATGTAAGAGTCCGCCGCATTGTCGCGATAATATACCAGCGGAAATCGATCGGGCGGTTCTATGCCCAGTACTACGGCGCTGCTCCGGGCCTGTTTGATTTTAGGGATAAACCTGGTTTCAACCGATTCCTTTTCCAAGAATTTCAAAATGAAATCTCCCACTTTGTCTTGCCCGACACAGGTGAGCAATGCAGATTTCAGTCCCAGCCTGCAGCATCCCACGGCAATATTGAGTGGCGAGCCTCCAACATAGGCATTAAATCCTTCGATGTCTTCGAAAGGCGCCCCGATATTTTGTGAATACAAATCGATGGAGGACCTTCCGAAGGTGATTACGTCATACGTTTTATCGTTTGTCATATCTTTTTTATAATTTATTGCTTTATTCTTTTATACATTTCCCAACCAGATATAAATGCTTATGGTAATTACCACCAAAATTATAGCCATGGGCGTAGTAAATCTCCAGGGCTTCTGATCAATAACACCAACATCCTGGATGCTGAATGCTTTTTTAACAGGGTAGAAATAAGATACTCCCAACATCACCATCATGTTCAACACAAATTCGATTCCCCAAACATGGATAAAATGTAAATTGATATTCAGGATGAAAGTAGTCACAATGTAGAAAATTAATCCAGTCACCAGGGCTACTTTTGCTCCGGTTGCTGAAACTCTGGGTATAAAAAATCCCGCAATGACAACCGAACCTATCGGAATAAAGAAAATGCCATTAAGCTGTTGCAATAACTGGTAGAGCCCTTCCGGGGCATTGGCCACCCAGGGCGCTGCAACGATGGCCGAAATAGCCAATAGGGTTGAAACAATTTTTCCGACCTTAACGAGCGTTGATTCCGGAGCATTTTTGTCAATATGGCGCTTATAAATGCCGACACTAAAAATTGTGGCCGCACTGTTCAGTACGCTGTTGAAGGTACTGAGTACAGCCCCCATTACGACCGCGGCGAAGAAACCAACGAGACTTAGCGGAAGTACTTTTTTTATCAGCATTGGATAGACCATATCCTGCTTGTCATACATGGAATCGCCGAAATAGTAAAAGGCGATCACACCAGGCAGTACAATTATAAGGGGCACAAATATTTTTAACACCCCGGTGTATAATAGCCCCTTCTGGGCTTCTGCTAAATTTTTGGCACCCAAAGCGCGCTGAATAATCGTCTGATTCATACACCAAAAATATAGTTGATTGATCACCAGTCCGGTAAATAAAGTACTGAAAGGCAATACCGAATCGGGAGCACCGATCACATTAAATTTATGGGGATTGTGATGATAAAGTTTTTCAATACCGGTGAAAATATTGCCATGTCCGATATCGAATAAGGCAATGACGGGCACCAGTAATCCACCAATCAGCAGTCCATAACCATTGATGGTGTCAGAGAAAGCCACTGCCTTCAAACCCCCAAAAATGGCATAAACCGACCCAACTACTCCTATGGCCACAACAGTGACCCACAAGCCTTCCGTTTTACTGACATTGAGCAATTCAGAGATGTTAAATATGGATTCTATATTAATGGCACCAGAAAATAAAACAATCGGCAGCAGGGTCACCACAAAAGAGATGATCAGAAATAAGGCCACCAGCGTTCGGGTGAGTCCATCGAAGCGATATTCAAGAAATTGCGGAATGGTAGTCAGCCCCATTTTCAGGTATCGTGGAACGAAATAAACAGCAGCCACAATCAGAGCAAGTGCCGAAGTAACCTCCCATGAAATGACGATAAATCCATTTTTATAGGAAGAACCATTCATACCGACCAGGTGCTCCGTTGAAATGTTGGTGAGCAGCATTGAGCCGGCGATGATGATACCGGTGAGACTTCGACCTCCAAGGAAATAGCCATCACTGGTATCGAGGTGTTCTTTCCTTAATTTATACCATGTATATAAAGCCACAAAGGATGTGAATGCGAGAAATGATAAAAATGTCAGCATTTCGTTGTATTACCAGTAAAGAAATTGGATTAATGAAGATTTTGCGCCGATACCATCGGAACGCGGGGATCTCTCCCCTTCCAGGAGCCAAAGATCCATTCATGGTCCGGATCTGGTGTGTTGGCCAACGATTGATCACTCCCCGCCAGAAAGTTGAGATAATAGACATTATAGCCATGTCCTGCGGCAACGGGATGATATCCTCGGGGCACCAGCACCACATCATTGTTTTGGGCATAATTCAACTCGTCCAGTGAACGGTCGGAAGTATAAACCTGCTGAATGGCAAAGCCCTGTGGTTTGTCGATCTTGTAAAAATAGGTTTCTACCAGTTCGGCTTCCAGCAAATTTCCCTGATCATCGGTTTTTCGCGCGTCGTGCTTATGTGCCGGAAAAGAGCTCCAGTTGCCCGATGGCGTATACACTTCCACGGAGACCAGCCGGTGACAACCAAATCCCGGGTCGAGCAATCCATTGATCTGGCGGGTAGCATTGTCGCCACCGCGTATTTCAATTTCTGCTTCATCGGGGGTTTTGAACCGAGCCGGAAAATCCCGGTCGGTTGCGCACCAGCCGCAGGCAATGTCCAAAGGGCCGCCAGTGGCTTTTAGTTTAAATTCCGTATGGCGTGGCAAATACAGCGAATGAGCAATGCCACTGAAAACGTCTTTACGGCCATTCACCGTCTTCCAGTTTCCCTTGTCGGAGGTCACTTCATAATTTCCCCCCAGCAGGATAATGCCATACTCGTTGTCTCCGGTAAATCCTTCCCACATTTCGTGTTCTTCCATCAGTCGCGCCTCGAAATTGAGCAAATTCCAGGGGACCTCTTCGGCGTGGATCGACTGGTAAATTTTTCCGTTGGAGGGTTTACATAATAAAGGTCTTTTTTTATCTCTGATCATGATTTAGTTGTATTTCAAATAATGATTTTGGTTTTATAATTTGTCAACTGTTCACTGTTTATAATTCAGGATGGAAAGCTGGTATTGAATATAGTGGTTAGCCATCAGGGAATAACGATATGGATTTGCCTTGGCCGGGTCCTGTTCTGCTTCCACCACCAGCCAGCCATCGTAATTGTGCTGATCGAGGACCTTGAACAATGCCGGAAAATCGATGCATCCGTCAGGATCACCAGGTACGGTGAAAACACCGGCCGATACGGCCTGAAGAAAACTCATTTTCTGTTGCTTGACCGCTTCGTATACGCTGGGGCGGATATCTTTGAGGTGCACATGAGCTGTACGTGAAATGTATTTGTTCAGGGCCGCGACGGGATCTTCGCCGGCAAATCTGAAGTGGCCGCAATCGTAATTCAGGAAGACATAATCCGGATGTGTTTCATTCAGCAGCCGGTCAGTCTCTTCCATCGACTGGATCCCTGAACCCATATGATGGTGGAATGCCAGCTTGAAATCTCTGTCGCGGGCAATCTTTCCCAGTTCATTGAGGCCGTGGTTAAATGTCTTCCATTGGTCCTCCGTAAATTTCACTTTATGGTCCAATACCGGGATCGGCTGTCCCTGGATGCTGGTGCCGACTTCGCCGCCACCGATAATCCTGGTGCCCATTTTTTCCAGAAAATCCAATTGTTGTTCAAAAGCCGCCCTCACCTTGTCAAACGGCTCACTGGTGAGCGTATAGCTGAACCATTGATTGCAGATCTGCAGACCACGGCTGTTTAATGCCTGACGGAGCTGGCCTGTATCTTTCGGGAATTTATTGCCTATTTCACAGCCTTCATATCCAGCCAGCGCCATCTCACTGACGCATTGTTCGAATGGAATTTCTCCACCCAGTTCCGGTAAGTCGTCATTAGTCCAGCCAATGGGTGCAATGCCTAATTTTACGTTCATTTTAATTTTATTAGTCTGTTCATTATAAATAATGCCGCTGGTCTTTTTTCATTTTTTCGTATTCCGTGCGGGCTTTTTGCACCGGATGTATGGTTGAAACTTCCGCCACCGGCACATCCCACCAGGCATTATATCCACGCAATGTCTTATAGAGATCTGTTTTGATATAAATGACGGCGGTATTCGGCTGGGATTTGGCCCATTTCAGCGCCTCTTTTAGTGAACCGGCATCGGTGGCGGTGATCACATGTGCGCCGAGACTTTCGGCATTTTTAGCCAGATCAACCGGAAGGGTATCCCCGGTAAGTTGATCTTCTTCCCGATATCGGTATTTAGTTCCGAAACGTTCGCTACCTATGGATTCAGAAAGGGAACCGATGCTGGCAAATCCGTCATTATCCAGCAGAACAATGATTAGTTTATAACCCTCCTGAACACTGGTCACAATTTCATGGTTGAGCATAAAATAACTGCCATCGCCAACCAGCACATACACCTCTCTTTCAGGGGCCGCCATTTTTACGCCGAGGCCACCTGCAATTTCATAGCCCATGGTAGAACTACCATATTCCAGGTGAAAATTCTTAGGATCGCTGGAACGCCACAGTTTATGCAGATCGCCGGGGAGACTGCCCGCAGCACACACCATCACATCGGTGTCTTCTATAAAGTCGTTGACCACATTGATAACAGCTGCCTGATCGATGGGCGGGTTGTCCTGATTACTTTCATTATATATGTGCATGACTTCTTCCTGCCATTCCCGGTTTAATCCGGCAACATGTTCACGGTAATCAGCATGTACTTCGTAATTTCCCAGGTATTTATCAAGTTCTTCCAAAGTGGCCCTGGCATCGCCGATCAAAGGGAGGGCACCTTTTTTGGAGGCATCCATTTCCTTCACATTGATGTTGATGAAACGAACTTTGGGATTTTTGAACAAGGTGTTTGACGCCGAGGTAAAATCGGTATATCGCGTGCCAATGCCAATGACCAGGTCAGTATCGAGGGCAATTTCATTGGCTCCTTTGGTTCCGGTGACACCCACTGCCCCAAGGCAATATGGTTTGTCGAATGCGATGGAACCTTTACCGGCAAAAGTCTCCCCTACCGGAATGCCGGTTTTAAAGCAGAATTCATCGAGCAGTTGCCCGGCCTCACTGTAAATCACACCACCACCTGCGATGATCAGAGGCTTTTTAGAATCTTTGATCCACGCCGACGCCTCGGCAAGCAATGACTGGTCCGGCCGGTTTCTGGGAATGGTCCAAACTCTTTTTTCGAAAAAGTTTTCCGGAAAATCGTAGGCTTCGGGCTGCACATCCTGAGGCATGGAAAGCGTGACGGCGCCGGTTTCCGAAGGTGATGTCAACACGCGCATGGCCGTCATTAATGCCGGGACCAGTTGCTCGGGCCGGTTGATCCGGTCCCAATACCGCGAAACCGGTTTGAAACAGTCATTGGCCGATATATCCTGGGAAGATTCATTTTCCAGCAACTGAAGTACCGGATGTGGTTCACGTTTGGCAAACAGATCGCCGGGCAGCAGCAACACCGGTATCCGGTTGATGGTGGCTGCCAGTGCACCGGTGACCATGTTCATGGCGCCGGGTCCGATGGAGGTGGTGCAGGCAAAGGTTTGCATACGGTTTTTCATCTTGGCGTAGGCGACAGCGGTGTGTACCATGGCCTGCTCATTCCTTGTTTGATAATAGCGGAATTCGGGATATTGCTGTAATGCCTGGCCAATCCCGGAGACGTTGCCGTGCCCGAAAATGCCGAAACATCCTTTGAAGAAAGGCATTTCCTGGTCATCCCGGCGGACATATTGGTTCCCAAGGAACTTGATCAATGCCTGGGCTACCGTCAATTTTAGTGTTTTCATAATGTGGGTTTATTTTTTAAAATCAGAGCCCTTTCCTGCGGACCCCAATAATTCGAATTTTTCTATGATAAATTGTTCGTATTCTTTCATATAAATCGCACCCGGCTTCAATGGCGCAAACTCTTCAGGGTGATCGCGGAAGAATTCCCTGTTCACCCGGGTCCAGAGTAGCCTGAGGTCCGTGGCGATGTTCACCTTGCAGACACCGTATTGAATGGACCGCACCAATTCTGCGGGATCAACGCCTTTGGCATCCGCTTTTAATTTTCCGCCCGCTGCATTGATGCGTTCTATTTCGCTAAAATTCACGGCAGAACCACCGTGAAGCACCAGGGGAAATTTCGGCAGTCGTTTTTGTATTTCTTCCAAAATGTCGAACTGAAGTCCCTGGCCTCCGGAAAACTTATAAGCGCCATGACTGGTGCCTGCCGCAACCGCCAGGCAATCACAGCCGGTCGAATTCACAAAAGTTTCTACTTCATCCGGATCGGTGTACAATGCCTTTTTTTCGTCTACACTGATATTGTCCTCTACGCCACTCAAAACCCCGAGTTCCGCTTCCACCGAAATGCCTTTGGCATGTGCTTTTTGGACAATCTTTTTTGTCAGGGAAACATTTTCATCGAATGGATCGTGTGAGGCATCGATCATCACGGAAGTGTAAACACCGGAAGCGATGGCGTCCAGGGCGTGGGTTTCATCACCGTGGTCGAGGTGGATGGCAAAGATCGTTTCGGGATAGATCACGGCGGCTGCTTTGATCATGCTGACCATCATTTCCTTGTGGGCATAATTGCGTGCTACCGGGGTGGTTTGCACAATGAAGGGGGCGTTAACACGTTGGGCCGCGGCAAACAGGGCGAGCACCTGTTCCATAAATTCCACGTTGACGGCAGCAATGGCATAGCGTCCGTAGCATTTTTCAAATAATTGGCGGCTGGTCAGCAGCATAAATAATAATTTTAGGTGATCCGTGAGGTCCGCAAATCAGCAAAACCGGTTTTCTAACCAGTATTTCCCGGATATAATATAAAGGGGCGGATTTGGAATAAACAAGTTAATGCCTTCTCTGGCAGGAGCCAATAAAATAATTGGCTTTTTGTGCAAAGGTTTGCATAGGTGGGTGGTTGGACTTCTTTTTGCCTGGTGATGTGGGTTCTGAATATCATCGGATTACACTTGACTTTTTATCTTCTCCTGTCATTCCTGGCGGAGTGATAACGGAGACCAGGAATCTCTTAACATGTAGCCATGATTGTTCCAAGGCACGCTGTTCAATATTATTTTAACCAGGAAAATCCAATATTTTGAAGAGCTTACTCCTTCTTTCTTTAAAATATTGTTGAAATCCAGAAGTCAGTTTAGTGGTTTGAAGCACAAGTGGAAAATACTTGCACCTTATAGGATTGCAGTATGTTATTTAATTTTTTCTGAAATAATTTTTCTTACTTCAGCATAATTTTCAGCCGACATTGATTTGCTTGGTATAAAGTAGCTTACTTCTCCTTTAAGTGAAATGTAATGCTCTGAAATATTTGCATGTCTAAAATTTGACCACTTTTCCATAGTCTCCGTATCATCTTGAATGATTGTAAAAAAATTCTCTGTAAGGATTAGCTTATTTCTTTTGTACTTTTCTTCCCTATCCAAGAATTTGTTTATTTGTCGCTTCCACTTTATTAACACAATAAATGCCCTCAAATAGAAATAAAGAAAAAACACACAAATGAGAACTCCAATGAACATGAATCCATATTCGTTTTTAATTATTGAGTAAATGGTTAAAACAATAAGTGCGATTATTGAAATTATTAGATTTCGAAAAAATACTTTGGTAGTTGGACTTCTAAGATAATCTCCTTGATAATTCCTAAAGTATATTTCTTGGTAATCTTTTCTTGAAAATGTTAGTTCGATTTCAGTTTTCATACAAATGGGTGTAAATACATAAAACGAATACTGAAAGTTTCATTCATTTACCTATTTCTCCACGTGAACCATTTGGCCAATTTGTCAAATAATTACAAGACAATTAATTATATCAAAAAAATCTCCCTCCACCTATCCTTAGACTAGTCCGCGTCACTCTTATGGCAATTAAATTCGCAACGCGGATTCAATGATTTTGACTTTATAAATCTATTTTCCAAAATAGTGCATTTTATCCAATTTCACTCTTGGTGTATTTGCTTTGTAAAGTTGTATCAAGTTTTTAATCTATAACTATTGCTTTTCGAGTTTCCTGTTTCTCAATTCAAATGCTGTGTTCCAAAGCATCATTCTGTCAGAGGAGTTTTTCTACTTACACCACTAAAGTAGTCATTTGACCCGAACAGTAAATGATTCAAAAAACATCACAGTCTGGAATGCTTCTCTACATAAGCATTTTGATAATGGCATGAATGTATCCAGAGAATTGTTATGATGATAATTTAGAGATTTGTGGCATGTATTGTTTTCCATGTTTTCCCAGCATAAATACTTATCTTAACTACAGCGAATGCATATTATCGACAACATCATCTAATTTTGGCACAACCGATCATAAAAAAATTAACATGAAAACCATTGTATTCAATCTTTCCGCTAAGAAGCTGGCCCGCATCACAGGGATGTTTTATTTTATCATCATTTTTTGTGGCCTGTATAGCGGTATGGTAGTCAGGGCGAGTATTGTGGTGCCTATGGACGAAAACGCCACTTTGCGGAACCTGATGGCCAACGAATCGCTGTTCAGAATTGGATTTATCAGTGACATGATCATGGTTGTTTCTGACATCATGGTTGCTGTGCTGTTTTACTATTTACTGAAAGAGGTGCACAAAATGCTGGCTGGTTTGGCTGCTATTTTCCGCTTGATCCAGTCGGGAATTTTAGGGGCAAACCTGATTAATCTGTTTACACCTTTAATATTGATTCAGGGTCACGGTGACATGGATACGCCACAAATCAACAGTTTGGCCTCTGAAGTAATGAACCGAATGGAAATATTTGAATATGGATATCTGATTAGCGGGGTATTTTTTGCATTCAATTGCCTTATTATGGGATACCTGCTTTACAAATCTGAACTTTTTCCCAGGGCTCTGGGAATCATGATAACCATTGCCTCTTTTGGCTATATGTTCAATTGCATGGCAAATTTCCTGGTGCCTTCACTGGTAGAAATTAGCCAGATGGTATTGTTGTTTACGGCAATAATTGCTGAATTGGCACTATGCCTTTGGTTGCTCATCAAAGGTGTAAGGAAAACAAACCAGGAGAATTTGGCGTTTGCTTAGTCATCCTATCTTTTGTCGGCAATCCGTTTTCAGTGAGTCGGGTTGTACTTAAGGAAAACTCCTCTAATAATGCTTAGGAATTTATTTCCATGGTGTTAAGCTTGCGATGCTATTCTTAATTTCAATGTTTCTTATCCAATTTCATCTTTGTTGAATTTTCTTCGGATAGTTGTGTGGAGGTATTGACCCTAAGCAAAATATTTTTTGAGTTTCCTTTTTCTCCATACAATTGCTCCGTTTCAAGAACAGACGAGGGTGAGCGAGGAAAAATGCATTTCTTATTGGCCATGAATTTTTGAAGGAAAATTAGTACACTATGATGAAAACCAACAATTGCTGACGCTATGGCAATGCCAGGTAAGAAAATAGACCTAAACTCAATTAGAATAATATTCTTTTCTCAAATAATTCTGCTGTGTATTCTGCCATTATTATTTATAATTGATCAATCTGATAATGGAATAAAACTTGGATCATTTTTCTTTGCTATTGATTTAGGCGCGCTAGGGGCATCCGTTTCATTAATGAAAAGAGTCCGTGAACATAATTCATTATTTATATCAGAATCCAAGAGTTTAAAAATATTTTCAACACTAATACCCATTATATACGGCACAGTTATGTCAGGAGTGGCTTATCTTTTATTCATGTCTGGAATTTTGACTGGTAATGGCGGAAATGGACTTTTAACAACAAATCTTTTCCCCAATTTTACTGAACCATCAAATGGAAATTTATTGGATCAATTTCTCAATATGACACCGATTGATATGAAGAATACCGGAAAATTGTTGGTGTGGTGTTTCCTTGCCGGTTATTCCGAGCGATTTGTTACGGGCGTTCTTAAACAATTGGAGAATCAAAGTATTAATGGAGAAGAAAAATGATGCCTGTAGTTACATTTTTCTTTCAAGTAGTCTATTTGAATCGGCATTTCATTTAAAACCCAGTGAATTGGGAAACATCTTCCTCATGGTCACACTATCTTTATCTCATTTTACAAAAAAAATAAAGCTACTGATCACCGCGTGCTCCCACCCTAACCTTTTGACGCCCGCGCAATATTTCCCCTTTCCATCAGGAGGTTTTCATCGCCCGCCGGAGTTTTTCTGCTTCCATCCCGATATTTTCGGCTCCCTCCGGATGGTTGAGCATTCCTCCCAGGCGAAAAACCAGAAAAATATGGCGAATGGGCCAGATAAAATCCGGCGGAGACAGAAATAATGAGAATGGATGGCAAAAGATCCCGGAGGGCACGAAAATATTGCGCGGGACTGTCGGATTTCACCTTACGCGTAATGGAGCACTCTCCCTTTTTTTGAAGATGCTCTAATAATCAGTTTTGGTTTAAGCAATATTTTTTCAAAGGGACCGGCGAAGCCTTCCTGAATTTGCCTGAGGCATAACTTTGCCGAGGTGGTGCCCATCTCACTGATCGGGTTGCTTACGGTAGACAGCGGTGGTGTAAAGTATTTACTGTACGATTCATCATCGTAGCCCACGATAGCGATATCATTCGGAATGGCCAGTCCCATATCTTTTGCCACGGACATGCATCCGAGGGCGGCCGCATCATTAACTGCAAATATACCATCCGGCTTGTCTTTTTGCTGAAGCATTTTGCTCACGCTGTCAATACATTTTTCAATGCTGAAATCAGACTCGCCAATGAGGTGTTCATCGATAGCGATGCCGTTGCTTTTCAGCGCACTTTTATATCCGTTCAGTCTGTTCCTGGCATTGAGCACATTTTTTGGCCCGCCGATGTGGGCGATCCGCTTGCAGCCGATATCGATCAGGTGTTGCACAGCGTAAAAGGCCCCTTCCTGGTCGTCGGACAAAACCTGGTGGCAATTGAGGCCGTCCAGTCCACGGTCGAAATTCACAAAAGCAATGCCTTTGTCCAGTAAAGGCAGCAAATGTTCGTGGCTGGTGGTTTCCGATGACGGTGCGTATAATAGCCCGTCGATTCTCAAAGCATTTAAATAGCGGATATAATCTATTTCTTTCTGCAGGCTTTCGTTGGACTGGAAAATGATCAGGTTGTAGCCCGCCGGCTCAATGACCTGCTGGATACCTTTTATTACGGTAGTGAAAAAATAGCTGGTAATCCCGGGAAGGATCACCCCGATCGTGTCTGTTTTTTGATTGATGAGGCTGTAGGCGTGGAGGTTTTTCTGATATCCGACGCTCTGGGCAAATTTCAGTACCCGCGCTTTGGTCTCCTGGCTTATAGCGGAACTGTCGTTTAAAGCCCTTGAAACTGTAGATGGCGAGAGGTTCAAAGCCTTAGCAAGATCGGTAGTGCTGAGATATTTTTTCATTTTGAAGTTTTACAAAATCTTGGACCCGTTCCAATAAATTTCAATCTAATCAAAAAGGAATAATTCAACAAGGAAGGTGATTCGGAAGGATTGGGGTTTGTTAATGAATTGCTGCAATCGCCTCGGTTTGTAAGAGAATGTGAGCCGCCGGAGCACGACCCAAGGCTAATGCATTTTCTCCTACGCCGTCATTCCCATGAAAATGGGAATCTCCCGGCAATTGGCATGCAGCAATCACCATCGCAGGCGCCTGCCAAGGATGGGGAAAGTGGGTTGGTGCAACAGCCGTGATGAAAATGAACCGCGGACTCTGACCAGGTTTGAACTATAAATGCTTAACAGAGGATGGGTGAAAGTCAATCGCCTACCGGGATAGTTTAGCCAATGTCCTTGGCAGTTCATTTCTTTTCCTTAGATGAAAAGAAACAGAACCAAAGAAAAATCAAGGCAAAATAATGCTTCCACGCTCTGGCTGATGCACCCCCGTTATTTTGCCCGGCCAGCGCTGTATTTATTTGGCGAAATATGAGAAAAGAAAATTCCTTCTTTCCCTGTAACCTCTCCCAACTGAACGAGAGCGAATCTCGGTCAATTGCTGCGAGCGTTTCGCGACAATATGGGCTCCTGAATATCTTCAAAAAAGTGCTTTCAGTATTTTTTATTTTTTAATTTTGTATTGTTGTAGTAATACAACGACAATGATTGAAGCAGCCAGTAATGGAAACGCACCAAAGCCGGCTGCTTTTTTAATTCAAAAGCAATTTCCCTAATTTTTGACTCTTTGAACATGAATTCCTCTATAATAAACACTGGCCGGTTTACCACCTCTTATGGCAGGATACCAGTCAGGAATTCGAGCCAGTATTTTTTTATATGCGGCATTAATTTCCGGATAGTCACATGGTTTGACAATGTGACCATCCCTGACTTTGCCGTTCTTGTCGATTATAAATATATAGCGGATTGTATACGCGATAGAATTGTATTTGTCGCCTAAAAGCTTATCCAATTCATTGTTAAACCAATCGTGCCATTTTCTATCCTTAAACTTTGCTGTTGAATTGACATCCCCGGCAAAGTAAATGATTTCGTCAGAACCAGATGCTGATTGAACGATATGATAGACTGCCGCATCATTTAATGCTTCTCTTACCTCATCCACACGGCTATATGGAATTGATGTGTCAACCTGCAGACGGATCCAATCGTTATTAGCTTTTTGCCATTCCATTCCTTTCCTGATGATTTCTTCCAGTGTACGTGATTTGTTGCCGATGTAATTGCCGTCACTTTTAATCTGAATTACCCGGTCAGTTGGTTGCTGTGGGGTCTGAGAAATTTCAGAGATTGCATTAATTTGTCCACGCTCTTTTCCATTTGGATTTTCAGGGACATCTGCACTCCTTCTGCCGAACGCCATCAGCAAAAGGGCAAACATGGGAAAGAAGATCGCCACCTTCCAGCGCCATGCTTTGCTGGTTTTTTGTTTGTTCATCATAGTAATACGGTTTTTAATTTGACAATGATTGAAACTATTGGCAAGTGCGAACTTTTTAGTTCCGACACATTTTTTTATAAGCAGTAACTGATACTGACTGACATCTACTCCTGAATGAAGCGTGTACGCATCGGCCTGGAATTCGTGGATCTCCTTTATATTGCGGATTATTGCGTACACTGCGGGATTAAACCAGTGAAATACTTTGACCAGTTCAAGGAGCATAAGATCGTAAAAATGTTTTAACCGGATATGCGCTTTTTCATGGGGCAGGATAGATGAACCATAAGTATCGTAGTCTCTTCTTGAAATAACAATCGAATGGGCGAATGCAAATGAAGGAATATCCCGGTCAGAGAGCAAAACCCGGCAACCTTCTATTTTCACAGTTGTCGACTTGTGCAGAAGCAGCAAAACTGAAATAATATTCCGCATTAAAAGCACCAATGCAATGAGCATTCCTGACAGATAAATATATTTTAGAATGGTGATCAGCGGTATGGTCAGTTCATCTCCGATCTGCTCGTCGACTGCGGAGTCCTGAGTTGAGTCGTCATGACCGGCGACAGTAAGATTTTCTATTTGAATATGGTTCGAGGAGAATTCAGGGATCAATTCCACACGAACAGGAGTATGCAACCGGGGCTGGTAAATTATAGGAATAAGTATTGAACCTGCAATAATCGCAAGTAATATCCACCTGTTTAGGGAGAAGCAGGCTTCCCTACACATCAGTAACCTGAAAGCCAGAAAAAGAAAACCGATGCATACTGTTGATTTTAAAATATAGTACAGAAAGCTATCCATTGCGCTTGTTTTTATTTGATTTAGCCTGTTGGATCAATTCCTGAATTTCTTCGGGAGAGATTTTCTCCTCATGAACAAACATCGAGACTACTGAAGCATATGATTTGTTGAAATATTTGGCAACCACTTCCTTGATTGTATTCCGGCTAAATTCTTCTCTGGATATCAAAGCATAATAGCGGTAAGTATTTCCAAATTGTTCATGCCCGATAAACTCCTTTTCTTCCAAAATACGCACAATGGTTGAGATGGTGTTGTAATGCGGTTTTGGAGCGGCTAGTAGATCAATAATCTCTTTTACAAACAAAGGACCCTTTTCCCAGAAAAGTTCCATAATTTCCTCTTCCCGTTTCGTGAGATACGCCATAATTCGATAATTTGTATAAATATAACTATTTAATTTAGTTACACAACTAAAATTTATAGTTATTTAACTAAGGATTCTAGTTTTTGTTGTATACAGGCCAATTATTCATGTAGAAGCATAGAGAACATGCGTGAATTTAGGAACCTGGGAATATTTACCTTGTGAAATCCAACACACCTGGTCTGCTCGAAAGATAATTCCAAGGATGTTTCGTAGAGCAAGGCTTGTCCCTATGCCTATTTTGCCCGGCGACTGTTCTTTTTCTTTGAGGTAAGATTTTTAGTGATAAACTTATTTTAGGTTTGTCTAAAAACATCAATCCCGACGTATCCTACGCCGGGATTGAATTAAAAAACCAACGCCTCAACGCTTCGCCAGAAAATCAGTAGACTGGACCATTCTAATGAATTCACTGCGGTAGCCTTCAGGATATTTGCCCCTGGCATTTTTTGCCATTTCGATTACTTTATCGAGGGTGGCATTGCCTTTGAATTCCGAATCTCTCAGGATCATGCCATAAGCAGCAACGGCGGCCGACCATCGGAAATTATCTGAAGTTTCTCCTTTTATTTCATCTTTGGTTTTCACTACGGAGGTGATCAACTGGCTCTTGTCGCCATCCGGCTGTTTGTAACGCAATTTCAAAGTCAGCAATTCATCGGTATCGTGAGCTTTGGGCACCACCTGATTTTGTTGATATTTCAGGTCGTCGATCTTTTTTACATAAGAGTTTTCCACGCCCACCGGAATGATCTCATAGAGCGCGGTCACGGTATGCCCGGAACCCAGTTCGCCGGCATCTTTTTTATCGTCATTGAAATCTTCATCATTCAGCTTGCGGTTTTCATAACCGATCAGGCGATAAGCCTGAACGTTGGCCGGATTGAATTCGATCTGGATCTTCACGTCTTTGGCAATGGTAAACAGCGTTCCCCCAAATTCATTCACGAGCACCTTCTTGGCTTCCTGGAGATTGTCGATATAAGCATAGTTTCCATTACCCTTGTCGGCGATGATCTCCATTTTGTCATCTTTATAATTGCCCATACCAAATCCGAGTACAGTCATGAAAACGCCTTTTTCGCGCTCTTTTTCGATGAGGCGCTCCATCTCCGCATTACTGGATGCACCGATATTGAAGTCACCATCCGTGGCCAGAATGATGCGATTGTTACCACTTTTCACGAAATTTTGTTCTGCGACCTGGTAAGCCAGTTGCAGACCTGCTCCTCCAGCCGTTGAACCTCCGGCTGACAGTCGGTCCAGTGCGTCACTGATGGTTTCTTTTTCGTTTCCCGGGGTAGAGGGCAATACCAATCCGGCGGCACCGGCATAGACCACGATGGCTACGCGGTCACGGGGCCGCAACTGCTGGACAAGCATTTTAAAAGCCGATTTGAGCAAAGGAAGCTTATTGGCGGGCTGCATCGATCCGGATACATCGATCAGGAAGACAATATTGGAAGCCGGCAGATTTTCTGTGGGCACGATCCTGCCTTGTAGTCCAATGTGCAATAATTTATGCTGGGTATTCCATGGGCATTGGGCCAGTTCGGTATAAACGGCAAAGGGTACTTCGCCATCCGGCTGCGGATAATTGTAGTTGAAATAATTGATCATTTCTTCTATACGTACAGCATCTATTGGCGGTCGCTGACCATTGTTAATGAAACGGCGCACATTGCTGTAAGAGGCGGCATCGACATCAATGGAAAAGGTAGAAAGCGGATTTTTGGTCGCCTCGTGAAATTCATTTTCGTGGATGGTACTGTAGCCCTCTGTGTTGAATTGTTGAATATTGACATCCTGTTGTATTACACCATAAGCTTGTGGGGTATATTCAAACTTTTTTTCTTCTCTGTCTCTTCTTTTGGTTGTCGAGGTTACGGAGCCAACGACTGATTCCCGGACAGGGGCTGAATCTCCAGCCACCACCACTTCCTGAAGTGCTTTGCTATCGGGATGCATAATCACATTAATCTTGGGTTGTTCTTTGATAGCGATTTCTTCCTTCACAAAACCAATAGAAGTAAAAACCAAAAACCGGTCTTCCGGTAAAAGGGAAATTTGATAATAACCATTTATATTGGTCACTGTTCCCCGGGTAGTACCTTTCACAACAACATTGACTCCGGGTATTGGATTGCCATTGGTAGCGTCGGTGACAATTCCGTTAATTTTCCGTTCAGCAAATCTGTTTGCCGAAAAAACGATTACGAATAAAATAAAGATGATTTTTTTCATGGCTTTAAAAGTTTTTGTAGATATGATGCGGCGCCTCCATAGATTCCATAAAAAAATTCCGTTTTTTTACTTTTATGATCTCCAAGGGATTAAGCGATAAGAAGTTTTAAAGGATACATGCCATTTTTTAAATCAAATCGGAAGCAAGCGAGTAGTGATCAGGAATTGATCATCCGGTTTAGAAATTCCGGTGATCTGGAAGATTTGGGCGTGCTGTATGCGCGCTATATGCACCTGGTTTATGGCGTGTGCCTGAAGTATTTTAAAAACAGGGAAGAAAGCCAGGATGCCGTGATCAGGATCTTTGAGAAATTATCTGATGAACTACTGAAGCATGAAGTTCAAAATTTTAAGAGCTGGCTGCACGTGCTCACCAAAAATCATTGCCTGATGCATTTAAGATCTGAAAAGTCAAAACTGGCCAGGGAAGAAAAAGCCGTAAAAGAAAATCAGATTTTTATGGAATCCGCCTATGAAATGCATCCTTTAAATGATGAACCATTGGAAAAAGACCTGAAAGCATTGCGGCATTGCATCGAGCAATTGAAAGAAGAACAAAAGGAATGCATAAAATTGTTTTATCTGGAAGAGAAATGTTATCGGGAAATCGTTGAATTATTAAGGATAGATCAAAACAAAGTAAAGAGCTTTATTCAGAATGGCAGGCGTAATTTAAAAATATGCCTGGAACAAAAACATGGCTAAGTCCAAAGACCATATCGACAAAAAGTTTATCAGTAAAGAAGAGATGCTCCGGTATCTCGCCGACGATCTCAATGATAAAGAGCGCCATCAGATCGAGCGCAAGATGCTGGAAGATGACTTTACTTCTGAAGCTATGGAAGGCCTGTCTGCTTTGGACAAGGAAACCACAAAATCCGATTTGCATGCCTTGGAAGCTAAAATTAAGGGTATAAAGTTAGCTCGAAAAATCCCTGTGTTATACTGGCGAATTGCTGCTGCTGTGACCTTTTTACTGGTATTTTCCTTTGCCATATATTTTGTGCTTGATTCGAACAGGGAATGGCGTTTAGCCCAGGAAAAATCAGTGGTCCCACAAAAGCAGGATTCATCGGCGGCAACAAGCCCTGAGTTGTCAGATAAATCAAATTTAAGCCAGCCCGAAAAAGATACTATGGGAAATAATAAAGGATCAGAACCGGAAGATCATATGCTGGCTATGGAAAATAAGGGAGAAAACAAGCAAGTTGAAAGAGAGAAAAAATCTATCATTCCTGAATCCGACCTCAACCAGGAGCGCGTTGAAGAAGTACCTGATGAGGTAATGAAAAAAAATTCCTCGTCCTATGCTGAATCTATTGCTCCGGAAAAAAGTGCCGAAAAACCAGAGATGACTCCTCCTGCAACTGGAAACATCCCCCAATCTTCCAGAGCAGTTGCAGGAACACCGAATTATCCATCAGTACAAACGGAGGATTTCAGTCCTTCGAAAAAAATGGATATGGCCAAATCAAAAGCAGCGGTGGCAGCTCAGCCTTCAGCACGTGCAAAATCCATGGAAATGAAAACAGTTACCGGTAAAGTTATGTCTTCTGAAGATCAGGAACCGATTCCCGGTGCAAATATCATTTTGAAAGGAACCGCAACAGGTGTTGTTTCTGATATAAATGGAGACTTTGTTATGGAAGTTCCTAAGGAAACGCCGGACACGCTGGTGATTTCCAGCGTTGGTTACAATGCTGAAAAAGTGCCGGTAAAAGACAAGGAAAAATTCGATGTGACGCTCAATGCAGATACAAATGCATTGAGTGAAATTGTGGTTACCGGTTATGGGGTATCTAGCGCGGAAGAAGAAAACGGTTATCACTTTACGCCACCACTTCCCGCTGGAGGCAAGGGATCATTCAATGACTATGTTGATAAACACATAAAATATCCATCTTCGGAAATTGGACGAGGGATCAAAGGGACAGTAAAATTGAAATTCACAGTCAACACCAATGGCCATATTTCCAATATCCAGGTCACAAAAAGTTTGGGTGAAAGTTTCGATCGGGAAGCCATCCGCTTGTTGCAAGAAGGTCCATCCTGGGAGCCAGCCAGAGAAAATGGCATATCTGTAGTTCGAGATGTGACCTTAAAGATCAGTTTTAGACCCCCAACCCAGTGATTAAATCAAAGCCTTTATGCTGAATTATCTTTTTAAACTGTTCATTACGATCATGAAAGGAAATGATGCTTTCCATCAGGTTTTATGAACTGATTGGAGATTGTTGACCATTGTAACGGGCGATCATTACGAGAATATATAACATCGCCTTTGCTGGAAAGGATTGTTGTGGAGATGTATAGGTTAAAGTTAAAGATTTAAAATTTTTTTACTGACAACCGGTATAAACCCATTTGAAATACCCATTTTTCCAGTGATTTTCCCATAATTCAACCTGACGTTCCATCAATACATATTTTAAGAATGAACCCTCCGGAAACAAAAACATGAGCGTTTAATTATGAGGTGAACAAAAATTATATCTCAACTATTGGGTGAAATCACATGCAGGTTGGATGATATTCTTTCAATTTCTGAAATATTTGAAGATTGCAATTATTTCTTGGATATGTAATGGAATTGAATTACTCGGACATAAAATGTCTTTCAATTTAAGTTCATTTGTACAGCACGTTAACGAGACAAACTCGTATGAAGCATCGTCAGTTTATTGTGGTGGTAATTTCAGTATTCATTTCGGCGGGAGTATTTGCCCAAACGCCGTTTGTTGCTACTTATGATACTGATCCTTCCGGAGGCACCTCACCAACCTCTTCCTTCAATCAAACGCAGGCAGGTCTTCAATTTGATGTAGTTTTTACTACTGATGGTGATGGCGGTACTTTATCCTATGAATCATTAAATGGAGACAATAATTCAGCTTGCATCAATCTCAATTCCGGCATTACCGACATTTCAACGACTGAATTGATCAGTATAAAGCGAAGTGATGGAGCAGCGTTTGTTTTGGATTCCGTATTCATCAACAACATGGGAGGGCAATTGGTCACCGTTCAGGGCTATTCAAGCAATGTGGCAGCCGGTACAGCACAAACAATGGTCAGCAGTAGCGAGGGAAGATTGTATTTCGGCGGAATCACGATTGATGAAATACGGATAAATTCCAGCGATTTTAGCAATACTTATTTCGATACTTTTGGTGGAGCAAATCCTAATAATACACCAACTATTACGGGTAACATTCCTGACATATCTGTTATCGAAGGATCCAGTAAGACGTTCATTAATCTAAAATCCAGTTTTGATGATGTGGAAGACGGCGCTTCAAAATTGAGTTATTCGATCCAAAGTGTAGATCCTGTTTTTTTTAGTACTAATATAAATTCAGGCGGGCAATTGACGATCAGCTATGCTACAACGGGTATCGGTGGGCCAATTCCGGTAGTGATCAGAGCAACGGATAGTGGCGGACTTTATGTGGAACAATCAATTAATGTCACTGTTTTGCCCTCCAGTGTTGTTTTTGATATATCCGGTATTACTTCAGTGGCTGAAGGAAATACAGGAATAACGACAGTTACTTTCGTCATCACTAAAACTGGTACAACCAATCAAACCAGCACCGTAGATTATAGTTTATCAGGAACAGCAACATCCGGTATCGATTTCAATAATATCGGAGGAACGAGCGGTGCGACAAGTCAAAGTGGTACCATAATTTTCGCGGCTACTCAAACTTCACAAACCATCACGCTCGATGTTGTGGGAGATGAATTGGCAGAGCAGGATGAAACTTTAGACATAACATTGTCAGGAGCCACCACTGCTGGCAGCGGCACTGCTACAATCGGAACTTCTGAATTTACAACAACAATACTCAATGATGATCACGTTCCTGTTGTTGATGCGGGTCAAAATTTTAAAATCAATGAAAATAGCAGTGATCAATCTGTAGTGGGTGTGGTTTCTGCCAAAGACGTGGATGCGGCCACCACGTTACAAAAATGGGATATTGTTACCAATGCCGATCCTGACGGAGATGGAAATGTTGCCTTTATCATCGATCCGAATACCGGTGTAATAACGGTGAACGATGCTGGTGATCTCGACAGGGAAACAACGGCTACGATTAGCCTGGATATTGTGGTGAGCGATGGAACCAACATCAGTAAACCCGAGACCGTCTTAATTGCGCTGAATGATGTGAATGATGTTGTACCAATTGTGAACTCCGGTCAGTCATTTAGCATCGATGAAAATTCTTCTTCAGGAACTTCAATTGGAAAATTAACTGCATACGATAAAGATATTACGCCGACATCATTTCAAAACTGGAGCATTGTACAAAATTCGGATGTTAACAATGACGGTAATGTGGCTTTCAAGATAGATCCTGCTACTGCAGAATTGTTTGTAAATGATGCTCTTGACTTGGACCGCGAAGCCATTGCGGCAGTTACCCTGCTGGTAACGGTTGATGATGGAGTGAATACCAGCCTGGCCGGAAAAATTCTGATTAACCTTAATGATATCAATGATGTGGTTCCTGAGATCCAACCGGATCAAAAGTTTTATATCAATGAAAACAGTTCCAAAGGTACAGCCGTAGGAATGGTTTTAGCTACAGATGGCGACATCACCACCACCAAATTTCAAAATTGGGCGATTGACAACAACGTTGACCCTAATAGCAATGGAAAGAAGGCATTCCAGATTGATGGTTCCACCGGGAAAATTTCTGTAAACGATTCTGCGGACCTTGATTATGAAAAATCAAGGGGATTTACAATTACTGTATTTGTTAGTGATGGTGTTCATGGAAGTGTCTCTACTGATATTCAGATTGTCATCAATGATTTGAATGATAATATTCCAGTAATTGCCAGTGATCAATCATTTTCGGTTCCTGAGAATTGTCCGGCCGGTGCAGTGGTAGGAACGGTGATAGCCACTGATGTTGATGCCACGGTTTCAAAGAATACACGCTGGTTAATCACCGATAATATTAATATTGATGGGGACACTAACCCGGCTTTCCTTATAAATAGCAGCAACGGTCAAATTACGGTCAATGATCCAGGTGACCTCGATCGGGAACTCAATGCTTCATTCAACATCAAGGTGTCCGTAAATGACGGGACAAATACGAGTGCAATGCAGGATGTAACCATTACGCTCAGCGATGTCAATGATATCGCTCCGGAAATCGTGGCTTCCCAGATATTTGCAATGGATGAAGATCCAGCCAAGGGGATGGCTATCGGTCAGGTATTAGCAACAGATGGCGATGTCACACCGACTGTTTTCCAGAATTGGAAAATCACCACGAATGAAGATGTAAATAAAAATGGCTTGTATGCTTTCAACATCGATCCGTCAACCGGTGAATTGCAGGTCAATGATTCTTCGGAATTTGATTTCGAGAAGATCCAGCATTTTGAGATCAGCGTTTCTGTTTCCGATGGATTGAATAGTAGTGGTGATGCCAACATCATTATCAATCTCAGCGATGTGAATGATATATCCCCGGAGGTTACAAAAGCACAAAATTTTGATGTAGATGAAAATAGTGACATTGGCACTTTTATCGGTACTGCGTTAGCAACGGATGGCGATGCCACTGCCACGACTTTTCAAGATTGGACCATTACAAATAATGTTGATCCCAACGATAACGGTCAGGTTGCATTTGCGATAGATCCGCAAACCGGCAAGCTGTCTGTGCATGATCCGAATGATTTGGATTATGAAATAAATCAGCAATTCAACATAACTGTGACCGTAAATGATGGAGTACACACCAGTAAACCTGAAAATATTACCATAAACCTGAACAATCTTGACGATGTCATAACTGCTATCAACGGGGGAGAATTAGAACAGGAAAGTGTAAAAATATATCCTAATCCGGTAAATGACTGGTTAACCATTTCCAATATTGACAATGAAGAGGTGCGCATTTTCGATATGACCGGAAAAATAATGATGCATCTGATTCCGGAAGGTGGTCATGTCGATATAGATGTTCGTGCATGGAAAAGCGGTATTTATATTGTTGCATTATCAAAAAACCAGGTCATTGAAATGCACAAAGTCGTAGTGCGCTAAATGTCATCTGCCCTTTTCTACTTCAATTAATTTTGGTTGGCCTTTGATTATTTTCTGGTTAAACGGAGAATTTTTCCTTATTGAATTGCGTTGAACCACCTTTAGCTATCGAAAGCGTTTTCCAATTTTCGCCTGCCAATTGTTTGGCAATATGCACTATCTGTCCCACATGGTAAGCATAATGTGCCATCTGTCTGTGGATAGCTTCTATTACAGAATGGCCTTCATTGCGAATAAATACCGCTTTTTCCAGATCTTCTGGTTTTAAAGTGTGCATTGAATCGAGCAGACAGGCCCATCCTTTATCCCAGGCTTCCATCATATCTTTCCGATTTTGATAGTCAGCAGTGAATTCACCATCCCGGTCTCGCCAGGACTTTTCGCCATCGCTGGTCAGGAAATCGGTCCATCGGGAAAGCATATTTCCACTCAAATGTTTTACCTGAACAGCAATGGAATTGGTTTCTCCGGTAGAAAAGAAGAGATCAGCATTTGTTATTTGTGCCATGGCTCGTTCGGCCAGTTTCCGGTAATTTTCAAAAATTTTTGTGCTGCTTTGAATGAAGTTCTCAGCAATGGATATATTTTTCATTTTTAATGCATTTGTTTTTCTAAAACGCATTAAAGGTTCGTATGGATGTCAAAAACTTAATTAATATCGGCCTTGTATCTTTCAATTTTCAGTACTTTATCAATATCAGGATTGATGCTTAGTGGTAAAACTTATGAAGCTTAGAATAATTTTATCGCTAAATAGAAAACCCAATCCCTTATTCTTTCATTAATATCAATAAATTCGATCTCATTCCAATTTTAAATTTTTAATGCAAATAAACTCACTGACCAATACAATTAGTAATTATCATGGAACAACGACAAGCTACTCATCACTGTCAAATATGTGGTGTATCGAATAAAAATCAGAATCTCTATCCGGCTGAAATGATAAGGCCATCACTTTCGGTTTACATCCGTTCCCAATTTCATCAATGGGACAACAGTGGTTATATCTGCATCAAGGACCTTAATAATTTTCGCTCGGGTTATGTGGAACATGTGTTGGCGACCGATGTCAAGGAATCTTCCCATCTGGAAAAAGCTGTGGTGAAAAGTATGAAAGAGCATGAATTGTTGGTGAGGAACATTAATGATGAATTTAAAGAACAATTGAAATTTGGGGACCGTCTCGCGGATAAAATCGCAGAATTCGGAGGTAGCTGGAAGTTTATCATGAGTTTTGCTGCGGTAATGATGTTTTGGATCACGCTCAATACCATTTTAATCAGCACCAAACCTTTTGATCCCTATCCTTTCATATTGTTAAACCTTATACTTTCTTGCCTGGCGGCCATTCAGGCACCTGTCATTATGATGAGTCAGAACAGACAGGAATCTCGCGATAGAATCAGATCGGAAAATGACTATAAAACCAACCTGATGGCGGAACTGGAAATTCGGCATATTAATGAGAAACTAGATCACCTGGTGGTGAAACAATGGCAAAGATTGCTGGAAATCCAGGAATTCCAGACAGAAATGATGAATGAATTGTTGAATTTCACGCGTACAAAAGGGACAAAAAAATAGTACGCTTTTTATGTGTGTCGTGACTTGTCAGGGAAAAACCAATCATTAGCACTTAATTTTTTCTGACTTTTGTTTAGGTTTACCCTGACTTTTCAAGCGTACATTCGATGATTGTGGAACTACAGAATGACTCGAAACATTTTTATGGTAATATTACATTTTCATTAGTATCTCACCTTTTATTATGAAAGTTGCTATCAGACGCCATATCCCTGCAATCATTTATAACAGATCGTTCTGGCAGGTAGTGTTAGCCATTTTGTGCCTGGTATTTTTTATTTATTTTATTAAAAATGAGCATCTAAACCTGGGCGAAATACAAAATGTTCTGGGTAGGGCTAGAGTCGATTATCTGTTTCTTGGTTTTTGTATTACGCTTGTTTATCTGGCATTACAGGCCCTGTTGTATGACTATAGTTTCAGAAGCCTGGATGCAAAGCTGGGATTCTGGCCTTCGATGGAAATTTTTTTGAAGCGCAATTTTGTTGGTATATTTCTTCCGGCCAGCACTTTCACGTCTCTTGCTTTCTTCAATAAACCACTGATTGACCGGGGTTTTACCCGTACTCAAGCCTATTATGGATCTTATCTGTTTGCTATGATCAGCATAATGTCGGTAGTGGTGGTGGCCATACCGGCATTGGGATATCTTTTCGTGACCAATGGCCTGACCCGGATAGAGTTGCTGGCCTTTATATTTCTAATTCTCATCGTGGTGTTTCTGATCTTCTTTTTATGGTCAGTACGACAGCATGGGCATTTTTATCGATACCTGCTTCGTAAGCAACCTGATTTGGCCTTAATGATCGAGGAGATCCGGGAACAAAAGATCAATGTGCGTTATTTAGTCATCGCTTTGTTTTTCTCTATTTTGATCGAAGTTACAGGTATCGCCCACCTCTACATTTCCTTGCTGGCCCTGAATGCACATCCCACATTGACTGCTTCGATTATCGGATATGTGATTATGATCATTATTTTGAGCGCGTCACCTTTTTTGAAAGGAATTGGCGCCATTGAAGTGTCCCTCACCGTTTTGCTCATGCAGTTTGGCAATGATACCATTACTGCTGCGAGTGCTACACTATTATTCCGAATTTTTGAATTCTGGCTTCCGTTGGCCGCCAGTATTTTTGTTTTCCTCGTCCGGCCGGGCAGTATTTTGTTGCGGGTACTTCCTGCATTTTTTATGGTGCTTTTGGGCATTGTGAATATTGTTTCGGCACTCACACCGGCCATTGGTTCACGGGTACGCTGGCTTAAAAATTTCCTTCCTGTCGATGTGTTGGACTGGTCGAATTTTGCGGTGATTATCTTGGGAATAGCCCTGATAATCTTGTCTGCATTTTTATTGATCGGTGTCCGAAATGCCTGGATTGCGGGGTTAGCCCTAACGACGATTTCGATCATTGGGCATCTGGCTAAAGCCGCAGATTACGAAGAAGCTATTTTGGCTGGTTTTGTGTTATTCACCTTGATCTATACCCGGAAATCCTATATCGTAAAAAACGACCTGGAAATTCAGGGTAAGACCGTCACCAAATTTTTGTACGCCCTGGGCGGGGTGGTTTTGTATGCCATCACCGGATTTTATCTTGTAAACCACAATCATTTTGGAACGGACTTCAGTTTGACGGAAAGCATCAAGGCCTTTATGCGGTTGACATTTCTTTTCGATTTTTCGGAATTGAGACCGCATACTAGTTTTGCCCATGGATTTATAGCATCAGTTTATGTTTCCTGGGCGATGTTGATTTTTTACCTGTTATGGATTGTATTCAGACCACATCACGAATCTATTGAAACCCAGGATGACGAAAGAGAAGAAGCCAAGGCACTCCTTCAAAAATATGGGCGTACCAGCCTCGATTATTTCAAAGTCTATTTTGACAAAAACATATTTATTGGAAACAATGGCCAGTGTTTTCTGGCCTATAAAATCTACTATAGCTATGCCGTGGTTCTTGAAGGACCTATTGCTGCCAGCACACAGGATGCGCTTGACCTGGTGAATGAGTTTGAAGCTTTTTGCAAAGGCAGTAATTTAAAGGCTTTTTATTATCGGGTGAGTGAGGAAGATCGATTGGTTTATGAGGGCATTGGCAAAAAAAGCATTTTAATTGGTCAGGAAGCTATTGTGGATATTTCAAATTTCAGCCTGGAAGGCCGTGACAAGAAATCCATCCGCAATGCCATAAAAAAGACTGAAGGCGCCGGATTTTTCTTTCGGGCCATTGAGCCACCGGTACGAGAAGGTTTGATCCAGAAGATTAAGCAGGTTTCAGATGAATGGTTACGTGTGATGGAAAGGTCCGAAATGGCGTTTAGCCAGGGAGTTTTTGTGGCGGATGAATTGAAAGATCAAAAGATCTTTACCATGGAAAATGAAGAAGGCCGGGTAGTGGCTTTTGCCAATTTGGTACCGGATTATGCCCGGGAAGAATGCACCTATGACATGATCCGAAAATCTGCGGATGCACCAAATGGTGTGCTCGATGCATTGATCGTCAATATGATGACTTACCTGCACGACAAAGGGTACCATTATTTCAATATGGGTATGGCAGCACTTGCGGGTGTAGAAGAAGGCCAGGACTTGACGTCCCGAGCCATTCAATTTGCTAAATCCAATCTCCGCAACATGGCGCATTTCAAGGGTCTGTATGAATTCAAAAATAAATTCGAACCTGTCTGGCAAAAAAAATATCTCATCTACGACTATCCCTACGATCTGGTACAATTCCCTTATATTCTTCAAAAAATATCAAAAATCGATTAAAATCACTTTTCCGGGAAATAATGCAGCCGTTTTAACTTTCTTATAGTAGCGGGTTGTGAATGCTAAAGTTGTCCGGCACCAATCTGGATAATTCTGTTCCACCATCTTCAAATCAAAAAAACTATGAGAAAATTTCAATTCAAGTCTTTTATAATGTTTCCCCTGGTCTTTCTTATGGCGCTCAGTCTAAAAGCTCAAACCAGCAGAAATCCCGAAGAAAGTCACAAACGTTTGGGTATTCTAAATACAATCCTTAAAGATGAGTCTCACCTTTGGTTCAAACATAAAAATTACAATAAGCAGTTTCAAAAAGAAGTGGAAAAGCTGCATGCCAGAACCATGCGAAAAGCATTGGAAGAAGAACGCAGGCATCTCGAATTACTCCGTTCCGAAGGTGCCGATGCGAATAATATGAAGTATGAAAAGAAAATGTTTCAATACCAGGGCAATGCCGAACAACACCTCGACAAATTTGAAAAAGAACTGGCCAAAGAACATCCCAAATCGAAGAAAGTGCAAACACACGGTCTGAAAATAAACCGGAATGCCGAAAAAATGTCAAGAACACACAACTTGTGGCTTGATAATCAAAAGATAAAGCCTCCTGAATAGACGGTGTTCATCGTATAACATCACAAGTATTTAGACCAAAACAACAGCGGGGGATCGGCATCATTATAACCTTCGCTTTGATACAGCCCCTGGGCCCGGGCATTATCCCTGCGGACTTCCAGGGTGATTTTTCCACAATGTATTTCAACGGCTTTTTTCTCGACAGCCCGCATCAATAATCTGCCGACACCCAGTCCCCTAAAATTTCGTTCAACAAAAATGTCGTGAATGTTGATCAACGGAGTTGCCAGAAAAGTTGAGTAGCCCGGAAAACAAGTGCAAATGCCAACAAATTCCTGATTGGTCCTGGCCAGAAAAATATATTTTTGCGGGTAATTTTTCAGATCTTCAATGATCCTGATTTCCTGATTTTTCGTCCATGGTATTCCTCCGCCCATTTCATCTGCCATGTATCCCTGAGTGAGACTTTTGAATGCTTCAATATGTTCTGGTAAATCCATGTTTGCTTCAATGATCTGTATTACTGGTTTTTCAGCCATTTTTTGATGCAACTATAAAATTTCAATGATATTAATAAGCGCTTATCGTTTTACTTTGTATTTATTGGGATCAATATTATACTTCCCCAGCCTAATGGTCATTTGTCTTTCGGTGATACCAAGGTTGTCTGCTGCTTTAGGCACATCTCCGCGGGTGAGTTTCAGATTGTCCTGAATCAATTCTTTTTCAACCTTGGAAAGAACACTTTGCAGCGGTCCGCGTTCCGGCCCACTGGCGGCCTCAGGCGTTTGCAGTGTGGGGGGTAAATGAAAACCATAGATCACTCCCGTATTACTCAGTATGGCTGCCCGTTCTATACAATTTTCAAGTTCGCGCACATTGCCCGGCCAATGATAACTCATGATCATATCGATGGCTGAAGTCGTAATCCTTTTAATCCGGAGATTGTGAATTTTGTTAAAACGTTCAATGAAGTGATCCACAAGCAATGGAATATCGCTTTTTCGTTCTCTCAAAGTGGGAATATGGATTGGAAATACATTGAGTTGATAATATAATTCTTCCATAAATTTACCCTCTTCTACCAGCCGTTCCAGGTTGCGCGAAGTGGTGGCGATCAGGCGTACATCCGATTTTATTTTCACCTTTCCACCTACCCTTGTAAAAACATTATTTTGTAATAATCTTAAGATCTGAGCCTGTACTTTTAAAGGCAAATCGCCTACCTCAACCATAAACAATGTTCCTCCGTCAGCATGTTCAAAAAGCCCTTCCTTGAGTATTTCGACACCTGAATCGCTATGATTTTCCTGTCCGAATAGTTCAAACTCTACACTATCATTTGGTAAACTCGGAATACTTATCTCCAGAAATGGCTTACCGGATCTTTTACTGTTGAAGTGTAAAGCTTTGGCAACTTGTTCTTTTCCGACACCACTTTCACCGGTGATCAAAACGGTTGTAGATGTAGGTGATACTTTGGAGATCAAACGATAGACCTCTTTCATGGCCTGGCCATTTCCAATCATATTGGCCGGATGAAATTTCATGGTGAGTTCAGACTGCAACCGTGCATTTTCTTCCTGGAGCCTTTCGAGTTCTTCGTGTTCTTCCTGACGAGCCTTTACAGACTGGGCGATCATACTGCCTATGATCGAAATCAACCGGATGTCTTCTTCAAAGGAATAATCATTGTTGAAGATCCTATCGACACTCAGCGTGCCAATCACTTCTTTGTCATGTTTGATTGGAACGCATAAAAATGACACATCTTCCTTATTAATGCGATCTCTCGCTCCGGTACGGTCAAGAAATTGCGGTTCGTCGGATATTCTTGGAATAATTACCGACATGCCCGACTCTACCACCTTGCCAATAATGCCTTCTCCGATTTTGTACTTGCCTCTGGCAATCTCTTCTTCGGACAAACCGTAAGCTTCTTCGATAAATATCTCAGATTTATTTTTATTCAAAAGGGAAATAGTGCCACGTTCCATACCAATGTAACGGGCGATCATTTCCAGAATATGGCGAAGTACATCTTTGATATTTTTGCTTTTGTTCAGGGCGATACTGATGTCGAAAAGCAAGGTTAATTCTTTTAATTCTTTCTTTGGTGCAGTCATATGATCTAGGATACAGATTATTTGGCCTTGATGTTTGAGGTTGTATGAAACAGAACGACCTGCTGTATTTATTATAAATAAAATTGAAAATATTTTAGCAAAAATCTAAAATATAATTCGGAATTACACAAAAACTTCAAAAAATTATGAAATATTCAATAAAATACCATAATAAATGCACATCTATTAAATACACTGCGTTTCCTGTCTGGAATATTGGTATATGGATAAGGTGCTTTAGTACCCAAAGGACGTACCAATGTCGATGGCCTTTTGGATAAGGGGATGTTTTTCAGGAACGAGTTTTAATTTACCAGCAGTTTCCGAAAGAGGAATAGAGGTAATGACATCATTTTTCAAAACAACCATCTCCCCGGAACGACCTTCGGAGATCAAATGTGCGGCATGGGCCCCGTAACGGGTAGCCAAAATCCGGTCGAATGGTGAAGGCGTACCGCCGCGCTGAATGTAACCTAAAATTGTTTCGCGCAAACTCTGGTCCAGCCGTTTGCCAAGCTGTGATGCAATATACCTTCCGGCAGAAGATTTTTTGTGTTTAATGCCTTCCGCCACCACGATGATGGAAGATTTCTTGTCCTTTACGGCCCTTTCTTCCAGATATGCTGCTATCACATCGAGGTTGTACTCGATCTCCGGAATTAATATTACATCGCCGCCGCCGGCAATTCCTGCATATAATGTGAGCCATCCGGCATTATGTCCCATTAATTCAATAACCATGATTCGACGATGAGAATTAGCGGTAGTGTGCAATCGGTCTATGGCTTCTGTGGCTATTTCGACGGCAGAGTAAAAACCAAAAGTAAAGTCGGTCCCAAACACGTCATTATCAATAGTCTTAGGTACGCCGATCACATTGAGTCCTTCTTGCTGGAGTTTATGTGCGGTTTTTTGTGTGCCGTTACCCCCAATACAAACAATAGAGTCCAGGCCCAATTTCTGGTAATTATGTTTAATCAGAGCCGGTTTATCAATCTCATCAAAATATTCGTGGGTTTTTTTAAATGGCTTTTCACGAGAAGTTCCTAAGATGGTCCCACCCAAAGTCAGGATGCCTGAAAGATGATCTTCAGTAATTTCGAAAAAGTCATTTTCTATCAATCCCAAAAACCCGGAAGAAATGCCAAAAACCCTGGCTTTATGTTTTAACAGTAATGTTTTCCCGACACCACGGATAGCGGCATTCAATCCAGGGCAATCTCCCCCGGCAGTCAGTATTCCTACTTTTAATGTTCCCATATTGAATATTGTTCTTTGGCTAATTTATTAAAAAGCTTTAATGATTACATTTTAAATCCCAATTGAATCCAAAATTTCCTTATTGATAGGGTTTGATAAATATCGTGTATTCACCTTGTGTTTAAGTCAATTTTATCCAAAAAGAAAAGTTATTGTCGTTGACACCATCATGGAAAATAAGAAAGATAACCCGAAACAATTTAAACAGTCCGGTATTCATTCGACGGTATGCTTCGGTTTTCTTGAATTATGGGAAGTTAATTATTTTTAGGCTTTTTAGGGGCAACTTTCTGTTTGATGTCTGTTGAAGGGAACTGGCTGGATTGAAAGGCATCCTGAATTTTCTCATCGATCGATTTCACATGCAGGTCGCGTTGAGGGAATGGAATTTGGATCCCTTCCTTTTTAAATGCCTCCTCTATGGCAATGCCCATCTCACTTTTTATACTTAATCCTTCATCGAAATGAACCCAGAAAAGCACCCTAAAATCCAGTGAGCTGTCACCAAACCCATTGAATAAGATCATTGATTGTGGTATTTTTAATATTTTTGGATTATTGGTTACCGTTTCATTCAAAATTTTCAATACTTTTTTGAGTTCGGTCCCGTAAGCGACACCGACCAGTATTTCCAATCTTCGCCGCCGGTCAGAAAGCGTCCAATTGATCATTCGGTTGGAAATGAGATTACCATTGGGCACTATAACTTCAGCTCCATCATAAGTTCTGACAATGCTGGATCGTAAACCAATATCTTTTACTTCACCAAGGAGTTCATCGAGTTGGATGGTATCTCCGATTTGAATGGGGCGTTCAAAGGCAATGATCAGACCGGAAACCAGATTATTGAAAATATTTTGCAGTCCAAAGCCAATACCAACGCTTAATGCGCCGAATATGATGGTGATTTTTTCAATTTGTATGCCTGCTGCTCCAAAAGCCATTAAAAAACCAATGGTAATCAATGCCAGCTTTACCAGCATCGATATGGCCCCGGGAATACCACGAGGCAGATCAAAATGGGTGAGCACCTCATCTTGCAACACGATGCGGATTATCTTTGATAAAAATAAAGAAAACCACAAAGTGAAGAAAAAGGCAATAATACTGCCCAGGGAAATAGCCAATGATCCGATATTCCATTCATGACCCAGAAAATCGCTGAGCCATCCATAAATCGGGTCGTAGATGCGAAACATATTCAGCACAAGGTATATCCAATAAATTATGGCGCCAGCTTTGATCAACCTTTTAGTTTGTCGATCAATGTTCTCAAAATAGGTTTTCACTAGATTCGTCTGGGCTACCTTATCGCTTTTAAGGAACATGGAAAACAAACTGATTAAGACTCTGACACTGGTATATAAAATGATTGCTGCAATTATAGTACTTAAACAGGCTGAAGTAATAAAGCGGGCAAAAATCACGATACCAATAATATTGGCTAGTAAACTGATAACGAGTAATGCAAAGATCACACGGAGTATTGTCACACCGAAATCCCATTTTATCTTCTGAAGTTGTGTCTTGATATGCGATTGGCGCCAGATAATTCTGCCAAAAAGACCGATCAATAATACTTGGAACAATAATAGAAGCCACCGTTCAAAAAATGGAAAATTACCAAAATCGAAGATAAGCTGATTTATGACAAAGAAGCCCGCAAAAATATAGAGGTATCGCTGGTGGAAGTTTTTAAATATGGCGGGCAGCAATGTTAGTATTGGAAAAATCATGATAAAGTACAACCATTCCAGTACCGATTCAGGGGCATTTGGGTAGAGGAATGTAGTGAACAGAAGAGCGATTAGCGCGGCAGTTGCTAAGGGATGGTTGATGATGTGGATGGAAGCCTCCAATGTAGCATCTATCTTATCTTTCGACCATGTATAAAATCGTTTTTTAAAATTGATCAACAAAATGCACAGGATGATGAATAAAAGAACATGATAAAAAAATACATGGCTGTAGCTCACTTTGAAAGATTGAAAATCTTTAACCTGATTTTGGAAAGTTTCTTTTAACAATTGAAGACTTTCATTCCATCCTTGTATTGCAGTGAAACTTTTCCAGATGGGAGGACTATCGATGGCGAAGAGTTGATTGTTGTATTTGAGCATATCAGTCTGGACCTGCTGCAGAATTTCATCGCTATAAATAATTTCACTGGTGATCTGGTCCTCCTTCACAAACACCGATTCCATCCTTTCCTCAAGCTGACTTTGTGCTTTCGTAATCTCTGCGATCACGGAATTCACCCGATTGTAGATGGTAGTTGGGAAATCCTCAACCATATGATCAGACTTTGTTTTTTCCCATCTTTCCCGCATTTGTTTCAATACATTGTCTTTTGGAATGATTGTCGCGGTTAGATCACTCAGTTCATTTCTCCATTTTTCAAGTTGATCCTTGTATTGTTGAATGTCCCTTTTCAAATCTTCAAGATCGCGGAGATTAAGGTCCTGAATATTTTTGAGCCGTGGATCATTTTTCAGTATTTCAATTTTTTTAATGAATTCCGGTAAATCTTTGTTGATTTTATCCTCAATGGCTGAAGGCTGTAATAATTGCTGAATCGATCTCAATTCTTCGAATACCTGTTGAGCTTCGACCGTAATATTTTCTATGGCAATCGGTTGGATGATCTCTTGCTTTTGGGTCGAGTCCTTTTCCTGACTGATACCGGCACTCTTCAACAGATTTTGGGCCAAAGTTGGTCCAACATTAAACATGCAAAGAAAGGCCAGTGTTAGCCATGGGATATGGAAAGATGATTTAATCCGAAGCATCATGCGGTGAAGGTAAAATCCAAAACTAAATTAAATTAAAAATATTAGTTTAAAAGAGTCTTTTCAACATGAGATTAAAATAAATCAGTTGCATGTGAACAATATATTTGTCTGGGTATTTTAAACCTTCTGGCCTCCAAAACATCTAAGATTCATAACAAACGGAAAACAATTTATTTATTCACTAAAAATTGGAAAGTCATGAAAAGGGTACTTTTGTTAATGGTCGCATTTTTTGGTTTTGTGCTGATCACGTCGGCACAAAGCACGCCCAGGGTTAATCAAACCCAGAGAAATCAGGTAAACCGCATTCGTCAAGGAAATCAAAGCGGTGAATTGAACAGGAGGGAAACCGCCAATCTGGCACGGGAACAAAATCAAATTCAGAATCAGAAACGGTTGGCAAAATCAGATGGTATTGTCACTAATCGTGAACGCCGGCAGATTAAAAAAGAACAACGCTTAACGAGCAGGAATATTTATCGACAAAAACACGATGCTCAGAAAAAAGATTGACAACCTTCTGTTAAGCAGCCAAAAGCCATCGCTGAATTCAGCGATGGCTTTTTTATAATATTAGTTGCCACTTGTTCTGGTACGAATACAACAATTATTAATTTCTGGGGTTTTACGAAAAAGGTAATATGAGACCTTCCTTAATAAGCGTTGCAATATGCCTCATTCTGTTTTTTCCAGAATGTACTCCTTCGGCAACACAGAAAACCGATTTTACACTTCCTGAAGAATTTGGAAATTACTGGTATCAGGGACAGGCTGAGATCAGCAGTTATAAACTTGACCAGGCGCGGTATGGACAGATGAATGAAGGTTATGCAGTTTTAATTTTCGTCACGGAAGATTTTTCCCAGTCAAAACAGGTGAAACTGGATCATCCGGAAAAAGCAAAAGCAGATGCTGTCAATGTGATGAAGTTGAATGCCGTGAGAAAATTTAACACCGGAATTTATCAGTACGCCACAATGTCATCGGTTTTTACACCTGTCAATATTAATGAGTTTCCGAATTCATTGAAAGTAGTAACATCAACCCAGGAATGGTGCGGTCAGACATTTGTGCAGCTAAATTTGAATAAAAACCAGTACCATGGACTACTCCGTTCTTATTTTGAGTCGGAGGGAGATAAGAACTTTGAGTTACAAAAAACGCTGCTGGAAGATGAAGTCTGGAATAAGGTCCGACTTGATCCGGAGAACCTTCCCACAGGAAAAATCGATATTATTCCAGGAACTTTGTTTGCAC
Organism: uncultured Cytophagales bacterium; assembly: GCA_963711495.1. Classification (GTDB taxonomy): domain Bacteria; phylum Bacteroidota; class Bacteroidia; order Cytophagales; family Cyclobacteriaceae; genus CAVQEK01. The sequence continues at coordinate 385,853 of CAVQEK010000013.1, read as the reverse complement.
GTCTAAGGCATCTCGATTTGAAGGTTATGCATGCGACTGCCACATTGAGTGATGGTGGTGATGGCACCGAATCCTATACACTGAACTATGACGGCGTGAAACGTGTGCTGACCTTTCATTTTGAAAAATCCTTTCCCCACGCGATCAACGGATGGGAAGAAACCTATGAAAGCGGATTCGGATCGAAGGCAAAAGTGATGACCACCAAAGCGACCCTCATGAAGCGAATAAAGACCGATTATTGGAATAAGAATCATGTGGATGACGCCCATTGGAGAAAAGACCTGGAACTGCCCTGGTGATGAAGCAATTTATTTGGCTTCTTACCAAATTCAACCGAATGGAGTCATTGTGCTGTCACAGTGAGCGCGTAAACCGCAAAAGTGGCCAGCCAATGTTCGCCGGCATATTCCCCACTGGTGACATATGATAAGGAGGCTTCCATATGCGCCAAAGCAGATTGTTCCAGGATGGTTTTACCACCATTATTGCCATAGAGAGTCCTGGAAATACCCAATAAACACCAGGCGCGGCTTAAATTGAGACCGTCGAGATGGACGATCTTTGGGTCGGTACGATCTGCCACGATAACCGGCTTAAAGAGATTTAATGGTTTTCCCTCTTCTGCTCCAGGCAGAAAATGATGAAACCATGTCCAGTATTCTGTTATCGGTATAATCCTCCGCATTAAGTCGGCTTCCTGAAGACATGGAGAAAGAAAATCAGCGCCACCCGGCTCCCAGGAAGCCGGACATTGTTCGTCCTTTAGGAAATAATCTTTGCTTCTCTGCTCGATCAGTTGTTGTAATGTCAAATTGCCAGTTTCTTTGGCATAATCCGAGGCGAATGCAAGACCAAATGCCGTATTGGGATGGTCGCCGGTACGGATCGGATAGGTTTGTATGGGTAGAAAATCCAAATAACGCTGAACAATAATATTTTCCAACGGTCTAATTGCTTCCCGCCATTGCCTGCCATCCGGATCATCCCATTGGTCTAATTCTGCTACCAGTTTTAACAACCAGGCCCAGCCGTAGGTTCTTTCGAAGGTTTTTGTTGATGGTCGTTCAAAATATTCAGCTTCTTTAAGCAGGTTTTGTCCTGTAAGATTTTCAGCCAAGGCTTTTCGGATTTCCGTCGCTTCGGACATGTTGGGAAACACTTTCAGCAATTTCACAAGCATCCAATGTCCATGCACTGAAGAATGCCAGTCAAAGCATCCAAAAAATGCAGGATGCAAAATCTTTGGTAAGTGCATATCTGAGGAATCAGTGATCACATGATCCGGTTTATACGGATAAGGTTTACCGACACATTGCATTGCCAATTGGGCAAAGTGCATCCCCTCCTTTTCTCCAAATGGAATGGTTTGTATGTTAGATACTGGTTTTTTTGTCATTTTTTGACCCAAGAGCCGTGAATTCATTAACCCTAAACAAAGTGTACAACTAAGAACTAATATTTTGAAAGTGTATGCAAATTCTTTGTAAAACATTTAATTCTTTATTAGCCGCAAAACATTTTTAAAAATAGCGCATTAAAATATATTGCGGTTAATTTTAATATACTAAAGACATACATCATTGGAAAAGAAAAGGCATAATACCAGGAGAAGGAATTTCTGGATATTCATCATTATCATGGTTCTCTTGAGCATTTATCTTTATATCCGTTGGGAAACCTCCAAAAGACGACAACTCAATATTCCCCCCTCTTCAATCACTGAACCCCAGTTCAAAAAAGAGGGCGAACTTTCATTTCTCAATCAACAGGGTGATACCATCACCAACATCGACATTGAAATTGCCGACCAGCTAGAACGGCGGATGCAGGGTTTGATGTACCGGTCGAAAATGGCCATGAACAGAGGCATGTTGTTTATCTTTGACGAACAAGAAGAACAGGATTTTTGGATGAAAAACACCAAAATATCATTGGATATTATTTATATAAACAGTGATAAACACATTGTTACGATTTACAAACATACCGAACCCTATTCGGAAACGCCGATTCCATCGTTTAAACCGGCCATGTATGTGGTGGAAGTGAATGGTGGGTTTTGTGATAAATATGGAATAAAAGAAGGTGATGAAATTGCTTTTCATTTTAATTCGGCAATTTCATTTCTCCCAGGATTTACCGAAAAAACCGGATATCATGTCCTTGCTATGCGATAATTGCCACAGTCCTTTAACTGAGGAAACCGCCAAATGCCCCGTTTGTGGATTTCCTGTGAAAGGCACTAAAGAAGAAAAGACCAGGTATCATGTAAAATTGATGGATCTGAAAGAATACCTGATCGAATCGGAAAAATCCGTCAAAAGCATGTTGTCATTTTTTATTGTCTTTATATTTTCAGCTTTGATCACCCTGGTGTTCTCCCTGCTTTTTCATCAGCCGTATTACCATTATGTCATCATCTTTTCGGTATTGGCCGGCGCGTACTATTTTTTTTATTTTCTTGCCCAGCGATATGGGTACTACGCCCTTTTGCTGGCCATGGTCTTTTATATCCTGCACACCATATTTGAATTGCAGGCAGGAATGATCCCTAGAAATTTTCTGGAAGGCCAGAAACCAGGCAATGGCATTTTTGCTTTTATATTTTTAATCATCAGGACCCTGCCGATTATTTATGTGCTTTTCAGGGTCATGTTGACCGCGGTGTTCATCAAAGGAATATATTACTATTTCCGCTTGAGGCAACATTCAAAAATGGTCAGTTTTATCAAAAAGCAGGAATCATCTGACGTAAATATTCGACGTTAAAAGGAACTGCAGTCTCAGAAAATCACATTAATTCAGGAAAGTGCAGTTCTCATTAAACCGTTTCGCCTCCGCAGCTAGAACCTGACCCTGCAGTGCAACCGAAACAATGTTGATTAAAAATAATTTTGCGTTGATTGATTTTGTCCAAATCAAAATTCCGGATGTGATCTGGTGTGTTGTGAGTGAGTTTTAAATCGAGCATCTGGTTAAAATCGCAATCATATAGTGAACCATCCCAGCCGACCGAAATAGTATTGCGGCACATCACTCCCCTCGCTGCCTCTGGATTGAAAGCATTGGACAGTTTCTCCATATAACTTTCATAATTTCCGGTAGTAATGAGGTAATCCAGAAATCGACTTATAGGAAGATTTGTAATGGTAAAGAGTTTATTGAATTCCACACCAAAACCATCCATCAGCCTTCTTTTGAATTCCGCTTCCAGCCCTTTCTGGTCCGACGGTAAAAATGCGCCGGTAGGGTTATAGACCAAATTCAATGGCAATTTTCCATCTGCTTTACCGTAACCTGCTGCATTCAACATTTTCAATGCTTTGATCGATTTTTCAAAGACGCCGTCACCGCGCTGGGCATCTGTACGCCGTGCAGTGAAATACGGCAATGAACTGATGACCTCTACCTGGTGTTTTTTATAAAATTCAGGCAGGTCATAAAATTTTGGATTCGCCACGATGATGGTGAGGTTGCACCTTACCATGATATGTCGGTGCATTTTTGATACTTGTTCCACGAACCACCGAAAATCCGGATTCATCTCCGGCGCACCGCCAGTGATGTCAACCATGGAAATATCGGTTTTTTCCAATGCATCGAGACACATTTGCATTGTTTCCCGGGTCATTATTTCCTGACGCTCGGGTCCGGCATCTACGTGGCAGTGTTTACAGGTTTGGTTACACATCTTGCCGATGTTCACCTGAAATATTTCAACACCGGTTGGTTTGAGATCAAGGATGTCATTTTCCCTCAGTTTATCTTCAAAGCGCGGGAATTTAAAACCGTTAATAGTACTGAGGAACTTTACCTGTTCGCTGGTTTTTGCTAACTTATTTCCCGATCTCAGTAAAGTTTTCATAATCACATCGATATCTCTTTCACTTTATTCATCATTTGCACACCATGAACAAGCGACGCGCCGCTACGAATGGCTGCTGCCACATGTATGGCTTCCATCATTTGTTCTTCGTCGGCACCTTTTTCCAGGGAGTCTGTGGTGTAGGCATCGATACAATAAGGACATTGAACAGTATGCGCTACAGCCAGCGCAATCAGTGACTTTTCACGCTGTGTGAGGGCACCCTCCTTGAAAACTTCTCCATAGTAATCGAAGAATTTTTTGCCCAATGTTGGTTGAAATTTACTAATGTCACCAAACTTCAGTAAATCTTCGGGTTTATAATATGTATCTGCCATTTCAATTTTATTAAGATGATAGGATATAAAATGTTTGCTGAATCAAAAAAGTAATTGATTAGCGCTCAATTAAAAATATTGGGTGGTTCGATCAAGATTTAAAAGCAGGGAGGTCCACGTCGGGAAGGAATGGCGTACAATGCCGAATCTGAATAATTCACTTGGATCGGTGTTGCAAATAATCTTCCAAAATCCAGTAATTTGACAATCTTATTGTATAATGTCTTGGGAATAAATCGATATTTTACCAGATGATTAAGGGTTTCCGGGTTGTCAACATCGCTTTTTGCCTTTAAGATAAATACTTCCTGGCCAATGAATGTCTGTAATTCGTCAAGATCTTTACCGCTGCACCATTTAATTCTTTTGAATCCTTGCAGGCTGAATGCCTTTCGTTTTAAGGCAATTAAATATAATCCGCCATCCCTGGATGGACCCAGTACTGCATCGTGATCCATTAAGGAGTCTTTGGCTTTTAAAAGATCTCTGGCCTTTAATTCCGGACAATCAGCACCAATGGTTATTACATGGTCATAACCGCTGATAAATACCTCATTGAAAGCATTAGCCAACTTTTCCCCAAACGTATTTCCCCGTTGATTTTGTTCAGAAAAGTGAAAATAGGGTAATTCTGTTTTTTTAATTTCTTCCAATGTATGCCGGAGGAGAAGCGTGGCAAGTCGCTCTTCTGTATTCCGCTGTTTGCTGTGGGTAAAATGCTTGTTTTGCATTTCCATTTCGACAGTGCGTGCAAACAGAATAATGGCGGTATGGCTATTCTTATTTTTCAATTATCATTATAAATGACGAAGAAATTGGGATAATAATGCATAGATCCAGGAATTATTTTTGTCGTCCGATTTACTTTTAGGCAAAAGAAAAAGGCTGTTCGGCCATAAACAAGAACAGCCAGGATTATAATCCTAAAATTTGAAATTAATTGGTATCAAAAACAGAATCATCAATGCCCTTATTGATTTCAATAGACTGGACTTCAGCTTGTAGTTTACCGGGCCCCATGGGCTGGGTAATGGTAAACGGGAATTTAATACCGTCCACCTCCTGGTAATTGCTATAATCCGTCGATTGTGGTACAGGCCCCTTGGGTGTAGTAATGTACCGAACCGACCGGATCTTTAGAAAACTGTCAGTATCATAATAATCGACCACTTTACTACCGGAGGGTAACGTGTATTCGATGGTGTAGGTATCTTTTCCGTCCACTTTTTCTATGCCGGTGAGCTTTGGTTCTATGCCGTATTGATCATATTCCAATTCGCCAAAAATAGCAGATTCAAAAGCTATGTCCTGTTTGGTTTTATCATCAACAGGCATTTTATTTCCCATTTGTACCATTGAAATATTTTGGCCATCATAAACCCGTTTCATGACTGGATTATCACCCATTTTTACGGTCATCAGTGCTTTGTTGGGCGCTTTATTCATTGCGGTCATGGTGAGTTCCTGGCCTTGAATGCTGGCCTTCATGGTCATTTCAACGTCTTTGACTTGTTTCAGGTGATCGGCACCCCCCAATGCTTTAATATAATCGTCGATCACATTGGTGGCCGTCAATCCTTCTGGTAGTTTGGCGGTTTCCGGGTTGTATTCTTCGCCATACATATCGTAGTATTTCAACGGGCCGAATTGTTTGAGGCCATCGGCGATTTCAGATGCCTTGCCCACCACAACAATATAGCTATGGCCGGGTTCAATATATTTTTTGGCAATATCTTCTACATCTGCAGTTGTTACGGCATCCACTCTTTTGAGATAAGTATTGTAATAATCTTCCGGGAGATTATAGCGGGCGGTGTTGAGTGCAAAAGTGGCTATGGTCTGTGGGCTTTCCAGGGCTCGGGCAAAACTACCCATAATATAGGCCTGGGCCGATTTAAGTTCACCCTGTGATACCTGCTCGTCCCTGATCCGCTTCATCTCGTATATGAACTGGTCAACGGCACTATCGGTTACAGGATTTCGAACCTCAGACTGTGCGAGAAAATAACCAGCGATTTGATCGGAATGTATCGTAGATCGGGCATAGTAGGTAAATGCTTTGTCTTCACGGATATTTTTTTCAAATCTGGAAGAGGCAGTCGCGCCCAGGATCTGATTCATAACATTGGTTTTGACTATATCAGCAGAACCTTTCTTAAGATCAATAGGATAAGAAATATTAATCATTGATTGGACCGCGTTGGGCCGATCGACTAAGGCAACATTGGTTTCGGCGGGCGCTTTTGGGGTAGAAAATTGCTCTAGTGTAACTGATTTCTTTTGCCATTTAGCGAAATATTGCTCCACCAGTTTTTTGGCTTGCTTTTTATTGATGTCACCAACGATGGCCAGATAGGCAATTTCGGGTGAAAAATATTGTTCATAATATTTTTTACAATCATCACTCTTGATATTTTTCACTGTATTTTCAGTGGTCAATTCTCCATAAGGATGATCCTTTCCAAAGAGCAAAACCTGTCTCACATTCTGAACTATTGATGATGGATCATCTTTTTCCGTAGCCAGTGACGATAATGTTTGCTTCTTCAGTTTTTCGAGCTCATCTTCAGGGAAAGTTGGATTGTATAAAACATCAGTCATCAAATCGAGCAGTTGATTTTCATGTTTCGTTAAAGAGGACGCATAAATGCCGGTGGGAGAAGTGTTTAATGTTGCCCCAATAAAATCTATTTCTTCATCAATCTGGTCCTTGGTCCGGTTTTTTGTTCCGTCGCGGAGTAAATCACCGGCCATGGATACGTAACCGGCTTTGTCTCCTTCCCTCACAGCCTCAATATTCAGGACCAAAGAAAAGGCAATTGTGGGTAATTTATGATTTTCCACCACGAACACTTTTAGTCCATTGGGCAATTCAAATGTTTCTGGTTTTGGAATATTTATTTCGGGAGCCGGACCCGGAGTTGGTATTTTGGATCGATCTATTTGAGCAAAAAGGGTATGAATACCAGGAACCAGTATCAGAAATATATATATTATCTTTTTCATAGTCATTTTCAATGTTTAATTATTGTCATCATCCTTTGCTTCCTCAGATTTGGGAAGATAATACAGCACTACCCGGTTGTTTTCGGCAAGGTATTTCTGAGCAACATTTTGAATATCTTCCCGCGTAACAGCCATATATTTATTAATGATATCATTCACCATATTGGTGTTATGATAAAATGTGTAATAATTAGCCAGGTTTTCAGCAATACCTTCCTGAGTTGCATTTTGGTCCACCAGATCATTTTCAACCTGATTGCGGATCTTTTCAAATTCCCGTTCGGTAATGAGGTTGTTTTTAACTTTTTCTATTTCTTCATTCATGGCTTGCTCCAGTGTTTGTGCATCGATGCCTGAGTTGGACAAAGCCAATGCAATGAAAAGTCCGGGATCTTCTGTAGGGATGGCAAATGCTCCGGAGGTAAGCGCAAGTTGTTTTTTGTCTACGAGCTCTTTGTACAATCTCGAACTCTGCCCGTCGGCTAAAATTTTGGTCAGCATTTCTACGGCATAATAATCAGGAGCCGTCTCTGATGGAATGTGATAGGCCTGCAAGACCATGGGCAACTGTACGTTGTCATAGATGATATCTCTGATTTCCGCTTTTTGTGGGGGTTCAACTACATCTGGTCTGGGAATCTTTTTTGGGCCTTTTGGAATGTTTGCGAAGTATGCATCAATCTGTTTTTTAGCTTCATCAATATTGATGTCGCCGGCAATCGAGAGTGTGGCATTTTGAGGAACATAAAATGTTTTGTAAAAATCCATAAAATCACCAAGCTGAGCGACATTTAGATCCTCCATAGATCCGATGGGCATCCAGTGATAGGGATGCACGGTAAAGGCTCTTTTAAAAATTTCCACCCATCGGTTACCATAAGGTTGGTTGTCATAACGAAGCCGTTTCTCTTCCTTTACAACTTCGCGTTGTGTATCAACTCCAATAGAATCTATTTTTGCATGCAACATTCTTTCTGATTCCAGGTAAAGCCCGAGTTTTAACTGGTTTGAAGGAAATACTTCATAGTAATAGGTTTCATCGAATGAAGTATGGGCATTATTCACACCGCCGGCATTGGTAACAAGGCTATCAAATTCACCGCGTTTAATATATTTGGACCCTTCGAACATCAGGTGTTCAAAGAAATGGGCATATCCGGTATGGCCTGGAGATTCATTCTTTGAGCCCACGTGATACAATACAGATACTACTACAATTGGGGCAGAATTATCTTGATGAAGAATCACATGAAGCCCATTGTTCAAATCATACTCTGAAAAGTCTATTTTTTTATCCTGGGCAAACACTATACAGACCAAGAACAAAAACACAAAGATCAACTGTAATTTTTTCATATTTAAATGAGGTTACTGATTGAATAAATAGGCAAATGCAAATGCAATTTATAAGAAATAATCATGTTGGATAATTTATTATTTTATAAATGGTTCATGAGTTTTGCCAATATTCATAATTAAACATCAAAAGGTATCTGATGGTTGGGAATGATTTTTACTTCTGCCGGATATTTTATAATTAAGGACAATAAATAATTTATGGTGTTTTGCATAAATGAAAAAGCTACTTATCTTTGCAGCCCATTATCAAATCCGGATAAAGTTTTTTAACAATGAAAAGGACATTTCAACCATCACAGAGAAAGCGGCGGAATAAGCATGGGTTTAAAGCCAGAATGGCTACTCCAGGAGGAAAGTCTGTATTAGCTGCCAGACGTGCCAAGGGCAGGAAGAAGCTTACGGTTTCTGATGAGAAAAAACAAAAAGGTTAATCAATAACTGTCACGTTCCTGTGAACGTGTTTGATAAAATCATTGCGATACACACTCAAAAAAGAAGAAATTCTCAGAGGCAAGAAAATTATCAGGGAACTGTTCACCAACGGTTCCTCTTTTTTTTTATATCCCTTTAAAGTGGTGTATCTAATACGTGAAGAACAGGCTTCAAATCATCAGGTACTTTTTTCAGTATCAAGAAAATTTTTTAAAAAAGCAGTAGACCGCAATAAAATAAAAAGACGAATGCGTGAAGCATATCGTTTAAATAAAGAGGTTTTAATACATGATACCAATGAGGGTATTTCCTTTTCAGTGGCATTCATTTATATTAGTAAATCCAAGTTAACATTTCAAGACATCGAACATAAACTAAAAGAAGTTCTTTTGCGTTTGTTAGAAATCAAGTTAGAAAAATCATAATAAAATGAAGAAGATAAATATTAAGATCTCTGTGCTGGTTGTGGTTATTGTCGGATTGGTGAGTTTCCTGTCTTTTAATAATCCCGACGAACGTTATTTCGAAATCACCAAGAACCTGGACATTTTCTCTACGACATTGAAGGAGGTAAATGCTTATTACGTGGATGAAATTAATCCTAATGAGTTGGTGAAAACGGCAATTGATGCCATGTTGGGTTCACTCGATCCTTATACCAATTATATTCCCGAAGATAATATTGAGGATTATAGGTTTATCACCACCGGACAATATGGGGGCATTGGGGCTGTTATTGGGAATAAGAATGGTAAAAATGTGATCATTATGCCCTACGAAGGTTTTCCCGCCGCAAAGAGTGGTTTAAAAATTGGAGATGAGATTTTGGAAGTCGATGGCGTCCATGTTACCGATAAGAGCACTTCAGACATCAGTCAATTGCTTAAAGGCCAGGCCAATACTCCGGTGACCATTACGGTGAAGAGGTATAAAGTACCTAAACCCATTGATATCAAAATAATGCGAGAAAAGATCACCATTGACAACGTGCCGTATTATGGAATGATCACTCCGGAGATTGGATATATAAAACTTTCTGACTTCACCACCGGCGCTGGCAAAGAGGTGAAAAAAGCATTGGAATCCCTGGAGAAGCAAGGCGCCAAAAAATTGGTTTTTGATTTGAGGGATAATCCGGGCGGATTGTTGAATGAAGCCGTGAACGTATCAAATGTTTTTGTCCCACAAGGTTCAGAGGTCGTCAGTACCAAGGGCAAAGTAACCGATTGGAATAAAACCTATAAAGCCCTTGACCCGGCTGTTGACACGAACATTCCTATTGCAGTGCTCACCAGTAGCCACAGTGCTTCGGCGGCAGAAATTGTGAGCGGGGTGATCCAGGATTATGATCGTGGAGTATTGGTTGGGGAAAGAACATTTGGAAAAGGATTAGTGCAGGCAACTCGCCCGCTTACATACAATTCTCAACTGAAAATTACCACAGCCAAATATTATATTCCCAGTGGAAGGTGTATTCAGGCCATAGACTATGCCCACCGCAATGAAGATGGCAGCGTTGGCAAAATGCCCGATTCTTTAAAGACAGCCTTCGAAACCAAAAATGGAAGAACAGTTTATGACGGCGGAGGGATTAACCCGGATGTACCGATTGAACCGCGAACATTGGCACCAATCACCATCAGTCTTATTGCCAATGGGCTCATATTCGATTATGCAAATCAATATTACTATGAACATCCTCAAATTGGTCCGGCTGATAAATTTACACTTTCAGATCAGGATTTTAAAAATTTTGTGGATTGGTTGGCCGACAAAGATTATGATTATACTACCAGGGTTGAAAAGACCATTGATGATCTGACCGACTATGCCAAGAAAGAGAAGAATTA
>CAVQEK010000013.1:0-370000 GCA_963711495.1 uncultured Cytophagales bacterium | reverse complement strand
TCTCGATACGAAAGAAAGTAAGTAAGGGCGTATGGGGGATGCCTTGGCTCTCAGAGGCGATGAAGGACGTGATAAGCTGCGATAAGCTGCGGGGACTGGCAAATACGGTGTGATCCGCAGATTTCCGAATGGGACAACCCGTCATGCTGAAGGCATGACATCCGCCAAATGGCGGAAGCAAACCCAGGGAACTGAAACATCTAAGTACCTGGAGGAAGAGAAAACAACAGTGATTCCCCAAGTAGTGGCGAGCGAACGGGGAATAGCCCAAACCGGTGCAGTTAAGGCTGCGCCGGGGTTGTAGGACCGACATAATGGAAGCAATACCAAGTGGAACACTTCTGGAAAGCAGGACCACAGGGGGTGAAAGTCCCGTACACGTACGTATTGTGAACAGGTTGGTATCCTGAGTAGGGCGGAGCAGGTGAAACTCCGTCTGAAACTGCCAGCACCATCTGGCAAGGCTAAATACTCCTGAGAGACCGATAGTGAACAAGTACCGTGAGGGAAAGGTGAAAAGCACCCTGAATAAGGGGGTGAAATAGTACCTGAAACCATACGCTTACAAGCGGTCGGAGCCCTTTAGTGGGGTGACGGCGTGCCTTTTGCATAATGAGCCTACGAGTTACACTTCATTGGCAAGGTTAACCCTGTTTGACGGGGGGAGCCGCAGCGAAAGCGAGTCTGAACAGGGCGCACAGTCAGTGGAGGTAGACGCGAAACCTTGTGATCTACCCATGGCCAGGTTGAAGGTCCGGTAACACGGGCTGGAGGACCGAACCAGTAAACGTTGAAAAGTTTTTGGATGAGCTGTGGGTAGGGGTGAAAGGCCAATCAAACTGGGAAATAGCTCGTACTCCCCGAAATGCTTTTAGGAGCAGCGTCGGGCGAAATCTGACGGAGGTAGAGCTACCAATAGGACTAGGGGGAGTCAAATCCTACCAAATCCTGATGAACTCCGAATGCCGTCAGAGGTTCCCCGGCAGTGAGGGTATGGGTGCTAAGGTCCGTATCCAAAAGGGAAACAACCCAGACCATCAGCTAAGGTCCCCAAATGTATGCTAAGTTGAACTAAGGCGGTCCAGTTGCCGTGACAGCCAGGATGTTGGCTTGGAAGCAGCCATTCATTCAAAGAGTGCGTAACAGCTCACTGGTCGAGCGACAGGGCATCTATGATAATCGGGCATCAAGCATACTACCGAAGCTATGGACGCGTAGCAATACGCGTGGTAGGGGAGCATTCCAGGGGCGCCGAAGGTGATCTGTGAGGATTGCTGGAGCGCCTGGAAAAGCAAATGTAGGCATAAGTAACGAGAATGCGGGCGAGAAACCCGCACGCCGATAGACTAAGGTTTCCTGATCAACGCTAATCGGATCAGGGTTAGTCGGGGCCTAAGGCGAACCCGAAAGGGGTAGTCGATGGATAATCGGTTAATATTCCGATACTACCAGACTCAGTGATGGAGTGACGGAGCAGTGAAAGACCCGCGTACTGACGGAATAGTACGTTGAAGCCAGTAGGTACAGGCTGTGCAGGCAAATCCGCACGGCTTGCTGAAGGTGATAGTACCACAATGCTTCGGCAGCGTGGATAGTGGTCCTAATCATACTCCCAAGAAAAACTTCTAAACTTATGGGTCAGGTACCCGTACCGCAAACCGACACAGGTAGTCAAGGAGAGAATCCTAAGGCGCTCGAGTGATTCATGGCTAAGGAACTAGGCAAAATGGCCCTGTAACTTCGGGAGAAGGGGCGCCTATCCGCCAACTGGCGGAAGGCCGCAGTGAAAAGGCCCAGGCGACTGTTTAGCAAAAACACATGGCTTTGCAAAATCGAAAGATGATGTATAAGGCCTGACACCTGCCCGGTGCTGGAAGGTTAAGGGGGGGCGTTATCCGCCAACTGGCGGAGAAGCGCTGAACTGAAGCCCCAGTAAACGGCGGCCGTAACTATAACGGTCCTAAGGTAGCGAAATTCCTTGTCGGGTAAGTTCCGACCTGCACGAATGGTGTAACGATCTGGGTACTGTCTCAGCCATGAGCTCGGTGAAATTGTAGTAGCGGTGAAGATGCCGCTTACCCGCAACGGGACGGAAAGACCCCGTGAACCTTTACTACAACTTCACATTGACATTGGGTAAAGGATGTGTAGGATAGGTGGGAGACTATGAAGCGGCCTCGCCAGGGGTCGCGGAGTCAACCTTGAAATACCACCCTTCCTTTATCTAGTGCCTAATCCGTCAGCTGACGGAGACAGTGTGTGGTGGGTAGTTTGACTGGGGTGGTCGCCTCCAAAAAAGTAACGGAGGCTTCCAAAGGTACCCTCAGCACGTTTGGTAATCGTGCGCAGAGTGCAATAGCATAAGGGTGCTTGACTGTGAGGCCTACAAGCCGAGCAGGGACGAAAGTCGGGTATAGTGATCCGGTGGTTCCACATGGAAGGGCCATCGCTCAAAGGATAAAAGGTACTCCGGGGATAACAGGCTGATCGCTCCCAAGAGCTCATATCGACGGAGCGGTTTGGCACCTCGATGTCGGCTCGTCACATCCTGGGGCTGGAGAAGGTCCCAAGGGTTCGGCTGTTCGCCGATTAAAGTGGCACGCGAGCTGGGTTCAGAACGTCGTGAGACAGTTCGGTCCCTATCTGTTGTGGGCGTAGGAAGCTTGAGAGGACCTGACCTTAGTACGAGAGGACCGGGTTGGACGTACCGCTGGTGTACCGGTTGTGGTGCCAACTGCACCGCCGGGTAGCTACGTGCGGACGAGATAAGCGCTGAAAGCATCTAAGCACGAAACTCACCTCAAGATGAGGCTTCCATATAAGGGTCGTCATAGATCATGACGTCGATAGGCTGCAGGTGTAAAGATGGAGACATCAAAGCCGAGCAGTACTAATTACCCGTAAACTTTCCTTCGTAGAAACTTTACGTATCACCCTTTTTTACTTGCTCCTTAAACTCTTTCACGATTGCCATGTCATTGTCATTCAAGGGTATTTACCCCCTTTAAATTATTAATGGTGACTATTGCGAGGGTGTCCACCTCTTCCCTTTCCGAACAGAGAAGTTAAGCCCCTCCGCGCTGATGGTACTGCGGTAAAACGTGGGAGAGTAAGTCGTCGCCAACCTTCTATTTATTGCCCCGCTTTCTTGCGGGGCTTTTTTTTAACCTACCGAGACTTGAATCATCGTATTGATATCCAGATACTTCTGTGTGAGTATTTTAATTTGCTCTGCTGAAACGTTGTCAATGACATCGAACAACGTATCAAAATACCTGTAATCCAAATCATAGAAGTGGATGGATTTGAATTTGTCAGCCAACGCAAAAGGGGTGGTAATGCCTGATAGAAATGAACCTTTTAAATAATTTTTGACCCTCTCCAATTCTGAAATTTTAACGTCTTCATTGGCAAGAATTTCCAGTTCCTTTTCAATTTCATAAATGGTTTTGGATCTGAATTCCTTTTTAGCGTCGGTACTGATCACAAAATATCCATCATTTTTGAGTGGGACCAAATTGGAATTTATGCTGTAGGTAAATCCTTTGTCTTCTCGTATGTTTTGCATAAGGCGAGACCCGAAATAGCCCCCAAACAACTCATTCACCAGTAATAATGGAATAAAGTCCTGATGATCTTTTTTGAAAAGCCGCTTCCCTATTTTGATAGATGACTGCAAACTTTCCTGTTTTACTTGATATTGACTTTTGTATATGCCAACTGGTTTAATTTCCGGAAATTCAATCCTTTTGAATTTCCCTTGCTGCCCAAAAAATTTATTGATTGATGAGATGGTATTATGATCAATTTGTCCTGCTAAAATGATCTCAAATGCATGCCCGAAATTATTCTGATAATTCGTGATGAGATCTTCCTTCTGAATACCCATGATCTTTTGTTCATCTAAATTTTTTCCGTAAGGATGGTCCTGTCCGAATAATTGTTCCTTGAAGCGTCTGGAAGCAAGAAAATTATTCTTTTCCTGATTTATTTTAAGTTGTTGTAACTGAATGTTTTTGAATGACTCAAGTTCTTTTTGTGGAAAAGTTGCATTAAAGAGGATGTCATTGATTATGGGCAATATGTGCTCTAAATGGCGATTAATGGTATAAAATGCGAGGCTGGTATAATCAGGTCCCGGGTTAATTTCATAATGAACACCATAAAGATCAAAAATATCAGCAATTTGCCTGGAGGAAAATTTTCTACTCCCTTCAGTAATCATTTTCGCACAAAAAAATGAAGCGCCTGATTTTTGCTCAAACCATTTTCCAGCCGTATAAACAAATTCAATTTTTAATAAAGGCAGGTTCCCAACATTAAACACATGAATGGGAACACTATTGTCCAACTCAGTTGATTCAGGTTGAAATAATATGAATTTCCCAGGAGCTTTATATGCCGGGGCTTTGCTCCGGTCAATCATTTTTGATCTTGGTCTTTAATAGATTCAAGTTGTTTGCTGCTATCAAAATTGAAGTGGAGGGTAAATCTTAGTGTTTCAGCAAGTGGGTGTTCATGCCGCTGAGGAACCAAATATGCAAAATCAATACCAAATACATTGTATCGAAATCCTAACCCCATCGTGAAATACTTTCTATCACCTTTGTTGGCATTTTCGTAAAAATAACCACCTCTCAAGGCAAAAATATCCTTGTACCAATACTCCAATCCTGTTGAGATCATGACTTCCTGTAATTCCTCGCTGAAACCATCAGGTGCATCTGCGAAAGAACCAAACATACCACTGAGCAATGAACGATTTGGATCTTTACCCCTTGAAATTACTGGATTGCCATTGCTATCTACAACAACTTTACCATTTTCATCCACTTTGTAGATTGGAGGTGTTGGTACCATCAACTTGTTGAAATCAAGTGCAAGTGTAATGGAATTATAAGGATCAAGATTGGCCTTAAGCGCAGAACCAAAGCGCAAATTGGTAGGAATAAATTCTTTTTGTGCATCATTGGAATACGTAAGCTTCGATCCGATATCGTTGATGGCAGCTCCCAGAGCAATATTCGAATTATTTCCCAGCAATGTGATATCATGATGCCAGTACCAGCCAATATCGGCTCCAAGGCTGACTCCGGCCTGGCTGTCTTCAGTACTGGAAAAAACATTTCCCGTTAAATTTGACTTAATGAATTTTAGAGTTACACCTACGCTCATTTCCTCGGTAAGCATCCGTGAATAGGAGCCGGAAAATGAAAATTCTCTGGGTCTGAAATCCTGTAAATCCTGACCGTTTCCATCGGTAAATTGAATCTGGCCCAGATCAAAATAGCTCAAGGCCAGTCCTACGGTTTGTTCCTTGTTTATTTTATAATAACCTGTCACATAGGATAGCGACATATCGTTAATAATTTTTGCCAGCCAGGGTGTATAAGATAGCGAAAAACCATAGTCATTTTCAACATATGCAAGTTTGGCAATATTCCAGTAAATGGAATTGGCATCTGAAGAAATTGCCACACCTGCGTCACCCAACGCACCAGAACGCGCGTCCGGTGCGATACGTAAAAAAGGAACTGCTGTAGTGATCACTCTTCTGGTAGTGTCCTGGCCCAACAAATAATCGGTCTGCGCAAAAACCGCAATACAACTTATTGAAAAAAGTACCGTTAAAACCGAAAATTTAATCTTTTTCTGCATTACTATATTTTAAAACTTAAATATAATCATTTAATCAAAACAAGCTTTTTATTGGCCGTTATTTTCGCCCCATCCAGCAGTGAACGAACAAATAGCTTTAAAATGTATATACCGCTATTCAAAGATACTCCAACCTGGTCACGGCCATCCCAAACAATATTTGATATTTTGGAATCACTGTTTTTTTCTACAAGGTGAAGTATGCTAATTTTAGCACCCTGTATCGTGTATATTTCAGCAATGATCTCCAGATCATCCCCCGCCCGGTTTTGTTCGAATGATATTCTGGTTTGATCGGTGAAGGGGTTCGGATAATTGATCAGGTTGCTGATTTTTAAATGATTATGGTCGACAACAAGAAATTCTATTGTACTTTCACTGGAATTATTATGCGTATCCCAAGCTTTCAAACTAATGGTATGGTTTCCGATTGATAAGTTTTTGATGGGATAGGTAACCCAGCCTGCTTGATAACTATCTGGTTCACTGAGGTAATAATCATTCAATTCAAATTTTTGATCATTATCCAGGGTTGCCATTATGCCTTGTCCAAATCCTTGTTTTGACAAGTTGATGCCATTTTCATCTTCTAACTTTGCCAGAAATATAATGTCCTTGCCAGTAATTCCGCCATTGCTGAATGTGGTGTCGTTGATGTATAATTTGATTTTTGGCGGGGAATTGTCAACCGTCGATTTTCCACTCCCGCCGACGACGAATTCCAGGTCAGCGCCATTGGCGTCGTTAAGATTAGTTTTATTTATTGCATAAAGGCTAATTTTCCCCTTATCGAAATTGTAGGATATATTTTTTGGGACGACAAAATTTACTTCAAATGTCCCGTTTTTCACGGTTACGATGCCCTGGAAAATGGCATTGTCTCTTGATTTATATTGCATGACCGGAGTTCTGTTCCCTAAGGTTGATTTTGTGGAAGCTTTATCAAAAATCGTTGCATACAGGTCGCCGTTAAAACCCTCATCAACAGATTTGCTATCGGTCAGAATTTCGCCCGTCAGTTTTATTTGATTGAGTGCTTTCAAAGTATCGCCTGGGGCATATGAATTTTCACTGGCGACGATTCGGATATCTTGTTTAGGATAAGCCAGTTTCATGGATGGATCGCCTAGCAAAATGAAATTTCTGTTCACACTGCCACTGAGGCTTTCATTTTTTGTGGCCATAAATACAGCGCCCAAATCCTGATACTGACCGTTGTCCTTCCTGAAAACATTTTGATAGAACGCTTCATTCAGAACATAATTTGAACTGGAGTAAACAGGTCTGGAAGTAGTGAGTAATCCAATAGCTCCACCACGAGGATTTAGCAAAAGGTATTCTGCTCCCGAAACAATCTTGGGATCATCATGCCTGCCAAATTCACAGGTGGCGGTGACGAATAAAGGTAATTTCTGATAATTTTCCAGCTTACTGATTGAGGTGATATTTATGACTGTCTCTGAGGCCAATCGGGTTTCAGAACCATGACCGGTATAATTCATGATCAGCAAGCCTTTGTCGATTTTTTTGTCAATGGCTTCATTCGCTTCCGGTGCTGTTTCGCCAATGGGACTTATGATTTGTGGATAGGCATCGATATATATTTTATTGACGTTAAAGCCAGTGTAAGCGGTGTCAACCAAAGTGGCCAATTTATCAGCATCCCGTTCATGAAGTGTGCCGTCCTGATCATCCCCATCATCTGCAATAAAACAGATCTCATTGCGCCACGAACCCAAAGTTTCTGGATTTTCGGCATAATTATACAATTTATCCACCACGATTTTGGCCTCTGCCAAACTTTTCACGGGCAAACGGCCTACCCCAATATCCAGCATCTCGTCGCCACTGCCGGATTCAGACCATTCACCCTCGTCCTCGTCTAAAAATCCAAAATAATCATCGGAAGAATAGCTGCTGATCGGATGAAGGGAATTACGGGAACAATAGGTAGGAACAAAATTGGTATTTTGACTTAGCCGATCCTTATAATCGAATGAACCACGTCCAAACATCAAAAGATCTCTCAGTTTGTGGTTGTCGGCAGACTGGTCATAAAGGAATCGAACGAAATCCCTTATCGCCGTTATATCCTGAGCCCCGGAAGAAAACTCATTGTAGATCTCACGTGTCGTCACAACCAGTACGTCCAGTCCATCGTGCTGTCGTCGTAAATTTGCTAATCTTTGGGCTTCTGTTAAAAATCCGGGATAGGTAACAATCAAAAGATCTGGTGCCTGTTCTCCATGAAGATTTTGATTTTTTACCCGATGAAAGAAGGCAGGCGCTGGATAATCTGTTCCATTACTAACCACAAATGTTTTTAATGTCGAAGACGATGTTCCAAAAATTGCTTTTTCTCCAATGTTATCAAAATTTTGATTCACTGGTTCCAGCGGATTACTCACATCCCAGATCATTGCATTTTGATTGACTCCTGCGATCTGGTAAGTGGTAAAAGGCTGTTCGGTACTGGATAAACTTGTAAAAATAATTTGGTTGTTCGTCAATGTCAGTCCACATTTGGCGGTCACTTCGAAATAATTCAGATAAGCCCTTGACCGGTCGCCGGCAGCTTTATTAAAATTCAGGGATAAGGTGTATGAGTTGGCTGCATTCAGCACGTTGCTGCTGTTTATTTTAAATGAATCGAGGTTATCTGTTCCCTGTTGACTGTAGGTACCCTGAAATACCGGTTTCAATTCCTGATTTCCCAGATTGTTACCGTTGAGTGAAAGGTCCATACTGGCTGATTGATAAGTCTCCGCCATAATCGAAGAGACAACCCCAATTTCTGTTTCGGGCAGCAGGTTTGGAATTTGGACATTGAAATCATGGCTTAGTTCAAAATCAAATTTTTCGCCATACCAGTATCTTCCGGAATTCAGAATATTGACTTCATCCAATTCATGTGTTGTAAAATAATCATAACTACTCACCATTTGGAAATCATCGCCTGCATTATCTGCTGTAGCAATACGTAAACCTTTTGTTTCACCAATATTCAAAAAATAGTAAGTAGTATCGGAATATAGATTCTTATCATAAATTAATCTACCGGTACTGGCATCAAAATAGTGTGTATCAGGACTCTGACCATAAAACAAAATATAATCGGTAGCGTCAAAATGTCCGTCATTTTCTCCCTGGACAAGGATTGCATTTTCGGTGAGATCTACTGCTCTGGGAACGCTGTTTGGTTGGGGTAACATATGGCAACCATTACCAAAAATTCGTATGGTTTTAGGATCAAGTGTCCCTGGATTAATTCCAATTTTTTGAAGGTACTGATAGTCAATTTTATAAATACCATCTTCTGTTACGCCAATTTTATACCAATCACCGGATGCTAAAACTGAATTGAACGTTGAGGACTGACGGCGAGCCGACAAGTTTTTTTTGTTAAGAGAGAAATGAAGGCCGAGTTTTAAGTAAGTGATTTTCTTGAAGTTAGATCCGGGTTTAGATTCAACTGGAATTATATCAATGTTAAGATAATCCTTATTCCTGCTATGCAGTTCCTTGGTAGATATCACTTGTAAATTACTGCTTATCGTTTGATTCAATAACTTGATTTCCTCATCCGAAAAATCTTCGCAAGCAACCGAATCAATAGAAACAGAATCCAACGGTGAGGTGATCAAAATCATCGTTTGTATTTCCGGCAGATAGTTATTTTCTGTGTTGTATGATGCACCATGAAGGTTGATTACTTTTCGGGCGACGCTATCAGCATCGAAAATAATATTAGGCTCGCCCCATATGAAGTGGAATTCCTGTTGTTGATGGCCCTGAGCGAATGATTGCCGGGCGAACATGACCAGGAATAATAGCAAGATAAAATAATATTTACACCAGAAGATTTTCACTTTATTGAATACTGGGAATTTGTGCTTTTTATTGTTGTTCAGGAAGCAAAGTTAGCGTATAACTGTTAAATAGGCAGGCAGGCTACGGAATAATAAGTGATATGTCAATTATATGATTTCGTCCGATTAAAAATAATAGACAAAAATACGTATAAAATAATAATTATTGGAATGGCCACAAATTTTATTGTGACAATCAGAAATACACTTACGATCAACAGGGAATACCGAAGTACATTTTCCTTTGGCTTAAAATTTTTGAATTTCAATGAAAACATCTCAATATCCGATACCATAAGCCAGGATAACAACGCGATCATAACAATAATGGCTACCGGATTGAGTAAAACATATGGCAAACCTGATTCATATTGGGCAAAGAAGGGATAGGCACTCACAAAAAGTGCACTCGCTGGCGTGGGGAGCCCAAAAAAAGTATTGGTCTGGCGCTCGTCAATATTGAATTTTGCCAGTCGAAGTGCCGAAAAAACTGCAATGGAAAAAGCCATAAAAGGCAAGCTTTCTGATTCAGATTGGACATTGATCAAATTAAAGAGTATCACTGATGGCAACAAAGAAAAGGTTGTCATGTCAGCGAGAGAATCAAGCTGTTGGCCAAATTCGGAATATTGACGTATCAATCGTGCAGTAAAGCCGTCTAAAAAATCAAAAATTGCACCTGCCCAAATGAAAGTGGCTGCTGTAATGAGTTTTCCCTGAAAAGCCATTACGATGCCTACACACCCACATAACAAATTGCATGATGTGAGAAAATTGGGTATGTGCCTGGTAATTTTCATGAATATCAGGAATTCAGAGCACAGAATGGATTCATCTTTTTTTCCACTCCCACTTTAGTCTCTGGTCCATGGCCACAATAAACGGTCATATCATCGCCGAGGGGGAAAATTTTATTATGAATACTCGAAATGAGCGTATCGAAATCACCACCGGGTAAATCGGTACGTCCAATACTTCCAAGAAACAACACATCTCCACCAATACAGAATTTTTGTTCCCGGTTGACCAGAGCAATGTGACCCGGTGAATGGCCGGGGACAAATAATACCTCCAGTTTGGAGTTGCCAAATGATATAAAGTCCCCTTCTTTCACAAATAAGTCAGGTTCCGTTTCTTCGTAATGCGGTATGCCGTAAAGAGGAGCAATAATTTTATTGGCGTGGAGTGTCGGTTCATCTTTTTTATGAATAGTCAATTTCACATGATACGTGTCTTTAACAAAAGCATTTCCTAGCACATGGTCTATGTGACAATGCGTGTTTACCAAACCCACTACTTGCCAATGATTTTCTTTGATAAACCCGGTTAACTTTTCTCGCTCTGTACTGGTCTGACAACCCGGATCAATGATAATGCATTCCCCGGTTTCGTCGGCCAGCACAAAGGTATTTTCCTGAAAAGCATTAAAATCAAATGTATGTATGGAAATCATGATGTCTTTCTAACTGTCGATACAAAATTGATTGAAAAAAATACAATTTCAAGGATTAATCATTTATTTAGTCTTTTAGATTCACTCATAATTTCAATTGGTTGATTAAATCTGGTTGGTGTGAAATATGATTATATCATTGTTGGGCAGGGATTAGCGGGAACAATAGTCTCTCTGGAATTACTCGAACGCGGGAAAAAGGTTCTCCTTATCGATGATGGGTCGCGCAAGAGTGCTTCAAGGGTTGGCGCAGGTCTGTTCAATCCATTCACCGGGCCACGGATGGCTTTTTCATGGCATGCATCTGCACTTTTCCCTTTTATCATGAATTACTATGCGTCGTTGCAAGATAAACTGAAAGCACGTTTTTTTTATCCCCGGGGAATTTACCGGCCATTTCAAAATATTGAAGAGCAAAATGATTTTATAGGCAAAAGTGCCGTGGGGCAATACCGTAAGTTTATTGGAAAGATCAATCACGCCAGCAAATATGGTGAGATCATTGACGATCGTTTTGGAGGAGTATTATTTAACTATTCGGGATATCTGGATATGGCTCAACTCCTCACATCATCTTTAAATTACTTTCAGGATAAACTTGACTATTGCCGGGAGAAATTTGTATATGAAGAACTGGAAATTTTGCCAAATGAAATCAGATATAAAAATCACCGATCATTTCGCCTCATTCTTTGCACAGGATATAAGGCTGGATCTCAACCTTATTTTTCATGGCTTCCGCTGGTTCCTCTGAAAGGTGAAATTTTATGGATCAAGCCCGAACAAGAAATTGAAACTATTTTTTCGAAGGGCTGTTTTATTATTCCAAGAAATGATGGGATATGTATGGCTGGATCTACCTATGATCGAAAAGATCAAACCTTATCCGCAACAGAAAATGGCAGAAAAGAAATAACTGTTAAGTTGAATTCGTTATTGAAAATACAATACAAAATTGTCGGACAGGATATTGGCATTCGTCCGGCCACAATAAACCGGCGACCATTGTTGGGGGTTCATCCAAAATGGTCCAATTTAATATTATTTAATGGGTTGGGAACAAAAGGTGTAACACTCGCCCCATTTTTTGGAAACCAATTAATAAATTTCCTTGAAACATCGGGTAAACTCGACGCGGAGGTGGATATTAATAGGTATAATTCATTATATTACACTTCAATATTGGAGGCAAAAAGATAGATGAACCGGTTAGGATTAACAATAATAACCATACTGATTATCTGGCTTGGAATGGCCAATGTGGCCAGGGCCCAGGAGGCCATGGAAAAGTTTGGAAAAAATCGGGTACAATATAAAAATTTTAAATGGCGCTATTACAGTACCGAAAACTTTGACATCTATTTTTATGATGGCGGTAATGAAATTGCCAAAATGGGCGCATCCTACCTGAATGATGAATTTGATCATATTACCGATGTCTTAGGTTACCCGCCATATTCCAAAACACAAATCTTCCTTTATAATTCGGTGGCCGACTTGCAACAAAGTAATGTGGGGGTTGAAGACAACAGCTATAATGTAGGGGGTAAAACAGATTTTGTGAAGACCATGGTGGAAATCGCTTATCCTGGCACCGCTGAAGGTTTCAAAAAAGAGCTGACCTATAAAGTAACTTCCATGATTGTTCGGGATATGATGTTTGGCGGAAGTTTGTCCGACATGTTTCAGAATTCTTATCTGCTTTCGCTTCCCGATTGGTTTATGGATGGTGCCGCAAGGTATGTCGCCTATGGCTGGGATGTGAAAATGGATGATTTCATCCGGGAATTTTTGACGCACAACAACGTAAAAAATTTATCGAAATACGCCGACCCTCAAGCCGGAATGATCGGGCAATCGATCTGGAATTTTATTGGTGAACGCTACGGTCCTAGTTACATTTCTAATATTCTCAATCTTACCAGGATTATAAGAAATGAGGAACGCAGTATTTCTGGTACACTGGGTATTTCATTTAAAAGCTTTCTGGCAGAGTGGAGTAATTATTATTTGCAACAGGCGAGTTTTGTTCAGCAAAATTATATTCAACCTTCTAAAGACAACCGGGTATTCAAAAACAAAAAAGACCTCGTTCTCAATGATGCCAAGATCAGCCCCGAAGGTAATTATCTGGCTTATACCGAAAATAATCGTGGCCGGTATAGGGTAATCATTCAACAGTTGGGACGAGATAAGGACCGGGTAATTCTCAAAAACGGATATAAAGTGCTCAACCAGCAATTCGATGAGAAAATTCCGATACTTAGTTGGAAAGATGAAAATACATTGGGTATCATTGGCACTAAGTATGGCAGAAATTTTCTTTGGATATATGATCTGAATTCGAAAAAAAGGATCAAGAAAGAACTTACGCGGATCAACCAGGTGAAGGATTTTGACATTGCTAAAAATGCCAACCTGGCGGTACTCAGTGCCGATCGCGATGGTGACAATGATCTGTATCTGATTAGCCTTCGACGAAATTCCATAAAGCGGATTACCAATGATTTGTACGATGATATTAATCCCCATTTCATTCCAGGAACAAGTTCTATTGTATTCAGTTCGAATCGTCTGACTGATAGTATAAATGTACGGAATGTCAAAATCAGTGAAATTAAAGACAACTACAATTTATTTATATACAACATCGACTCTACTAAAAATACGGTTTATCGCCTCAGCAATACAATTAGTAAAGACATAAAGCCAATCGCAGTTGATGCAAATGAAATATTCTATTTGAGTGATCAGCAAGGCATATACAATTTATACAAGTATAGTCTGGCAAATGGCGTCTACAACCAGGTTTCTAATTTTGGACAGAGTATAATAGAATACAGCATTAATGCTGATAAAACTAAGCTTGAGTTTATTATGCAGGACGATCAGCATGAAAATATATATCTCAATAGCAATTACAATTTTGACCAGAATATATTCACAGCGCAGACGAAAAGGCAACAATATCTGAATGCCAAGGTTGTAGCCCAGCGATTAAGGGAACGGAAGACGAGTTCATTGCTTCCATCAAATAAGGAAAATACGAATGCCGATACCACAAAAACCATGGAAAAAGGGCAACAACAGCAAACTGTAGCCCCAATGGAACCGAATCATTCTTTTCTTGATCAGTTAAGAAATGAGGCTGCAAAAGAAGGTGCGGGTTACATAAATCCGGAAGATTATCAATTTAAAACCAGCCCCGATAAGATTGCCAGCGAGACCGAAAAGCCCAAACAGCAGGAACAAGAACAAGACATCGTTAATACAGATAAATATGTTTTTGATACAGATGTTGTTAAAAGCAACGATGAAAACAATAGTTCATTCTTAAGCAGCTATCGCAGACTTAGAAAGACAAGTGATATTGTGGGGCCATTGCCTTATCAGACTCGATTCAGTGCTGACAACATGGTTACTTCATTTGTAATTGATCCGCTGATTGGATTTGGAATTAAGCTGGAAACGCAGATGAACGATCAGTTGGAAAACCATAAATTCTATGGTGGTTTGATGACAACTACTGATCTTAAAAGTGGGAGTTTCTATGCAGAGTATCGTTATTTAAAATATACCGTTGATTTTCATGCGCGTTATGAGCGAAAAGTGATATATCGGCCTACTGAATCATCATCGCAGAAATATGCTTTGAATGTCTGGCAAATTGGGGCCTCTCTGCCTATGAATGCTACCAGCAGGTTTACATTATCCCCATTCTTTGCTTCGACAAATTATTACGATTTGGATCCCAATGCCGTCATTTTCCCACCACCTGGTAAAAATTATATTGCCAATGACACGTACGGTGGATTTAAGTTCGAATTTGTATTCGATAACACCAGTGTAACCGGCATGAATATGATCCAGGGAACGCGGGGTAAAGCAGGGATCAAACATTATGAGGGTTTCAATGACAGCAAAAATACATTTTCTAATTTTTACCTCGACCTCCGCAATTACCAGAAGATTCATCGTGACCTGGTATTTGCTACGCGGCTGTTTTACGGCAGGTTTTTTGGCCCCAATAAACAGGATTACTTGCTAGGAGGTATGGACAACTGGCTTTTTAATAAAACCAATTATTCCGGAGAGAATGATCCGCTCATATCAACCACTGGAGTCAACAACAGCAATATTCTATTTACGGAATATGTCACCAGCCTGCGTGGTTTTGACTATAATTCTTTTCACGGATCCAATGCTTTACTATTCAATGCCGAGTTGAGGTTTCCTGTGATCAAATATTTTTATCGGGGACCGATTGCTTCCAATTTCTTCAAAAACCTTCAATTCATAGGATTTTATGATATTGGATCGGCATGGACTGGTCCATCACCATTCGCTACAGAAAATAGCCTGAATACTGAAATCATTAAGCCAGAGGGGAGTCCATTTAGTGCCAGGATTCAGAATTTCAAAAATCCATGGTTGTCGAGCTATGGCTTTGGTGCCAGAACTGTTCTTTTAGGATATTTTGTGAAATTGGATGTAGCCTATCCAATTGAAGATCTGCAAAGGGGAAAAGCCAAATTCCTGGTTACCCTTGGCTACGATTTCTAAGCGCTGCCGGCAGTGTAATTGAGGGCATTGGGACGTTTTGCTGAAAATAATAAACTACAATTTTGGAATTAAATTATCGACATGCTGGTAAAGGCAGGCCTTTGATCATCCTTCATGGATTGTTTGGTTCATCAGATAATTGGATGAGCATTGCCAAAATGCTATCTGGCCGGTTTTCCGTATTTCTACCCGATCTCCGCAATCATGGAAATTCTCCGAACAGCGAATTATGGAATTATGACGTCATGGCAGAGGATTTAGCGCAATTGATTCTGAGCCATGGTTTAAATAACTGTTCCGTCATTGGTCATTCCCTGGGCGGTAAAATAGCCATGAATTTAGCGTTGAAAAATCCAGGTTTTATCAACAAGCTCATTATTGTAGATATCGGTCCCAAAGACTATCCTGTCCGCCACCGCAAAATACTTGATGGTTTGTTGAGCATCAACCTCAGTGAAGTGCGGCGACGGCAAGATGCAGATGATCAATTGGCCAATTATGTGCCAGAACCTGCTATTCGTATGTTTTTACTCAAAAACCTGAATCGAGAGGGTGATCACCAATTTAAATGGAAAATCAATCTTGATACCATCAACCGGAAAATCGAAAATGTTGGACAAGCTGTAGCAATTGGTGAAATCATTGAAGTACCAACATTATTCATTCGTGGTGGAAAGTCTGATTATATATTGGAGGAGGATATTCAAGAAATAAGGCGAATTTTTAAGCATGTTGAAATTAAGACAATATCCGATGCCGGACATTGGGTACATGCAGAACAGCCAAAGGCATTTCTGAAACTGGCAAATGATTTTCTTAACTAGCGGAATCTGCTTATTAAATACAAGATCAACGAGAGGATAATGCTTATTATAATGCTGCTTGCCAGCGGAAAATAAAATGAAAAGTTGCCTTTTTTGAATGAGAAGTCACCAGGGAGTTTACCCAGAAATGGGATCCCCTTGAAGTAATAAATAATGACGCCCACAATAAGGAAGATAACTCCGATGACAATAAATAATACGCCCATTTCCTTTTTCATTTGACCTGTTTATTACAATGAAGCAACGAAAGAAAGGTATTCTGTATTTAATTCCAACTCCATTATCAGAGAATACGGCACATCAATTTGTGACAAAATATATAGCGGATATCATCATGCGTGTGGATTATTACCTGGTAGAAAATATTAGGACGGCGAGAAGATTCTTAGGAAGCCTGGATTTGGGGATTGATATTGAAAGCATTCAGTTCGAATTGGTGGACAAGCACACCTCATTAGATCAGATCGAATTATTGTTAGAGCCGTTAACAGCGGGTTGCAGCGCCGGTGTTTTATCAGAGGCTGGTTGCCCGGGAATAGCTGATCCCGGGGCGTTGATTGTAACCATGGCACATCAGAAAAACATTGATGTAGAACCACTTATCGGACCATCTTCGATTTTTATGGCGTTGATGGCCAGCGGGTTCAACGGCCAGTCCTTTGCCTTTCACGGATATCTGCCAATTGGAAAAGCAAGCAGAATACAATCGATCAAAACAATAGAAAAAACGGTTATGTCCAATAGCCAGACTCAAATGTTTATGGAAACCCCATACCGGAACAACAAATTGTTCGAAGATCTTCTACAACATTGTCATCCACAGACCAAACTTTGTGTTGCCTCAGATATTACTGGTAAAAATCAATTGATTAAAACGCAAAAAATCCAGGAATGGAAATCAAATGTTCCCAACTTGCACAAAATACCCACGATTTTTTTAATTGGAGTGTAATCAGGCGTAAAGATTTATCACCTTGCGTTCGGCAAAATTTAATAATATTTCATTGTCTTTGGAGGCCGGAGTCATCAGAAAATCATTTAACCTTACCAAATGTTTGTTGACCATCAATTCATCCCAGACTGAAAGACGCAATAATCTGATCTTTTTGTGTTTGGCGTAAACATCCTGCATCATATCTTTGAATGCTGTAAGTTTCCAGGCCGAAGATCCTTGCAGGCCCAGATCTCCCGGCTCCAGTGATGGGCCAAAATGCTTCTCTGCTTCAGGATTGGTCCAAAGCATTGGTTTAATGCCTGATTTCAAACATTCCTTTTCGTATTTCCGGCAGAACATTTTATAATTCTCCAATGGAAAATACGGCATGTTTTCATAAAATTCTGACCGGAGGGTAATTTGCCGGTAGTGATTGAAATGCAACTGATCATCAAGTATCACACAAAATTTGCCGAATTCCATAGGGAAAGTTTCTATTTCCATGCCTGGGAAATTTTGCCTGCCTCCCAACTCCTTATAAACATTCAATATAGTTTCTGAAAAAACACCTCCTTTAAAAAAGGATGTATTGAATGATTTCGGAAGCGTCTCAACAGGGAGATATTTCTGTGTCAGAATTTTGTGCAGATTTCTGGTTTTGAGATTCATAAATAATTATTTATTCAATTTTTAAGGCAATAAAGCCTTTTTTCATTCCGGATTATTTCCAAATAAGTAAAAGGAAAAGGAATTGTATCGTTGGCCAGGGGTTGATTATCCGGGCAAATTAATACAAATTTTTTTTAATACCTCATTTATAACGGAGAGGATATGAAATATTGGTCGTTCACTATGATAAAAACGATATCAGCACTCCGGCAGCCACGGCAGAACCAATAACACCGGATATATTGCTGGCCATGGCATATTGGAGCAAATGATTGGTAGGATCATTTTTCAGCGCAATATCATTTGCCACCCTGGATGCCATCGGCACGGCACTTAAACCGGTTGCCCCCACTAATGGATTTATTTTTTTCTTTGAAAATAAATTATGGATTTTTACGGCGTAAATACCTCCGGCCACCGATAAACAAAACGCCAGAAAACCACCGGCAATGATCATCATTGTTTTCGGCTGCAAAAAAGTATCAGCAGTCATGGTAGCGCCGACGGTGAGCCCCAGAAAGATGGTGGCTGTATTCAGAATGCCACCGGAAGCCGCTTTATGTAATCTTTCTGTTAATGGGGCCACTTCTTTGACCAGATTTCCAAACAGCAGCATGCCTACTAACGGGACTGCTGTAGGCACCATCACCGAAACAATGCCGCCCATCATTAAAGGGAATACGATCTTCATCACTTTCATGTTTTTGATGGGATGTTTACTGGGGTATATTTTGTCCTGCTGCCGCATGTTGATCCGGAGTTCTTTTGAGTTGGTGGTGAGCCGCACTACAAACGGAATAATGACCGGAACCAGTGCCATATATGAATAGGCTGCAATAGCAATTGGTCCCAATAGGTGAGGAGCAAGGAGAATGGTTGTATAAATGGCCGTAGGGCCGTCAGCCCCTCCAATAATGCCCAGCGAGGCCGCTTCTTTCAAGTTGAAACCCACCGCGATTGAAGCGAGCAAAACTGTGAAAATGCCAATTTGTGCTGCAGCGCCGAAGAAAGCCAGTTTTAAATTGCGCAACATCGGTCCGAAATCTGTTAAGGCCCCAACGCCCATAAAAATGATCGGCGGTAGCAGTCCGGTCTTAATGAGCGAATAGTACAACAAATTCATGATCCCGTAGTTTTTGGCAATTTCCAACAGTGACATGTGCATGATCTCATCCGTGGAAGAGACAATATTCATGCTTCCACCAAGGGCGTTAGCCATTATAATTCCGAATCCTATGGGAACCAGCAACAAGGGCTCATATTCTTTTTTAATGCCCAGATATAGTAAAAATAACCCAATAAAAACCATGATGAGCGTCTGGGGACTATGAATAAATTCCCCCAGTGCTGTCATATGAAAAAGACGTCTGATAATTTCCATATTCATTTAAAAAGTCTCCTTACTTGATTCCGCAACAAATCTCAACTAGTGCATTTTGATCAGAATTTCATCTTCATTCACTGCATCACCATCATTGAAGCATATTTCCACCACTTTACCAGCCTGGTCGGCGGCGATGGCGTTGTACACTTTCATCGATTCGATATATCCGACAATGTCGCCTTCTTTCACCATATCTCCGGGTTTTACCGGTTTATCCGAAGGTGTTTTAGTTCTGAAAAACTTGCCTTCCAATGGCGATAATATTTCATGAATATCCCCGTCAAAGGCGACTTGTGCTGGTGATTCGGTCCGTTTTTGCGGGTCTTGGTATGTATTTGTGGAAATACCAGATTCACCATATGAAACTGAAACTACAAACTGCTCGCCATTCACATCTACTTTCAGAGTTTTGGGTGTAAAGTCGGCAGGTGCAGTGGGTTCTGACGGTGAGGTGTCAGGTTTTTCCTTTTCAGCCCTTTTTGTAGCGAGGTCAGCTTCGAATTCTTCCTTCGCTTTTCCGGATTTGTAGTTTCTATATTGAGCCGGGTGCATGGCCAGTTCCATCAATTCTTCATCGTCTTCTCCAAAATCCCAGCCATTGTCTTTCATTTCTTTTCTGAAAGTGTCCAGGGCATCCGGATAAAGATCCTGGGGATGTCCTTCATAAAACTCCCGACCTTGGTCCGTGGCAAGCTTAATCAATTCAGGGGCGATGGGTCCGGGAACTTTACCTTGTTTGCCGAGCAGCATATCCCAGGTATTATCATCGATCATGGAGAATCGCTCCTTCCCTTTGGTCATCAGAACAACATTCATCAATGCCAGATTTTTGACATATTGACTATAGGGGGTGACCAATGGCGGATAACCCATTTTTGGCCAGATATATTCTACTTCATCGAAAAGTTTTATCAAAAGATCGTCTTGAGTCAGGGTTGACTGATTGTTTTTTTCCAGCCATTTGTTGAGGCTCGCCAGGTTGTTTTGGAGGTCAGCCATCAGGCTTCCCATCATTCCTCCCGGTAGTCCGGGGCCGATCAACAGCGAATTGAGGAACCTGTTTCTGGGATTGATATAATATCCCAGAAAATCATCGATAAATTCCTGTGTTAGTCGACGCGCTTCCATGTATGCTTTCATGTTCATCTTTGGCACTTTAAAACCCGCATCATCCAGCATGGCTACCACTGTGAGCAGATCGGCATGACCGGTACCCCAGGATAATGGTTCCATTCCAACATCGACGATCTCCGCACCTGCTTTAGCAACTTCAAGGATAGAAGCCACTGTAAATCCGGGAGCTGTTTGGCCGTGATATTGAATGAGAATATCCGGATGGGCCGATTTTATACCTTTAACAATTTTGCCCAAACTGACAGGGCGCCCAATTCCTGCCATATCTTTGAGACAGATCTCATCAGCACCTGCTTCGATTAGCTGTTCCGCCAAATTGATGTAATAGTCAACCGTATGGACTTTAGAATGTGTGAGACTCAAAGTACCTTGGGCTATCATTCCTCCTTTCTTGGCATAATTGATGGAATCAATGATATTTCTTGGATCGTTTAAGCCATCAAATGACCGTGAAATATCAACCCCTTGTTTCTTTTTGACCTTAAACATCAGTTTCCGAACATCCGCTGGCACGGGACTCATCCGGATACCGTTCAGTCCACGTTCTAACATATGTGTCTGGATTCCAGCCTGATTAAAATCCTTGGTCCAGGCTCTCACTGCCTTATTCGGATTTTCACCGAATAATAAATTGATCTGTTCAAAACCTCCACCATTGGTTTCCACCCTGGCAAAACAGCCCATATCAACAATGACCGGAGCAATCCTGACCAACTGATCTTTTCTGGGCATGTATTTCCCGGCAGATTGCCACATGTCTCTGTATACAAGTGAGAATTGAATTTCTTTTGCCATAACAACTCAAATTAGAATGTTCCAAAAAGTAATACGTTCAATAAATCGTTCATAAAATGAAGTAAAATCAAGCAGATGGATGTTTGATCTTCTCGTGGTCAATCTTCTTTTTTCACCGATGTCACTTTGCCTTTTCCCCTGGTAATTACATCAACAACTCCAACAATTGCAGCCAGCTTATTGGAGTTAATCGCCCGTCTATTAACGGAAGTCACGGAAGCAATCAGTGCAGTTTCTTCCGGGAAGTACTTGTTTACAATTCTGATGAGCAAGTTCCCCAGCAATACGATGAGAGCCAGGATGATGAAAACAGTAACCATTCCCACTCCTAAAAGCAAAACACCCGTGTTAAAATTTTCACTCATAATGTTTAGATCAAGAAATCTTTTAAAAACGATTCACAAAACGGAATAAGAATATTAGTCCAATATATCAAAATGCAAATTTCGGCTATATTCGGGGATTATTCATGACTCATATCATGTTTTGGAAAAAATCATGAAATCAATGAATCGATTACAAAATGAACGCTCCATTATGCTCATTTTGGCGCTCAGATCAAAAAACAATTTAATACATTATGAATGAAATATTGTTTAATACTTGTACGTTTTCTAAACGTTCGCAAAATTTATGGTTTCTTTGAAGGTAATTGGCGTATAAATTGCCATAGACTGGTTTGAATTAATATACTTAAATGATAGTAAATATGAAAAAAGCAATTATTCTTTCTGTATTATTTCTGGGCGTCGTGTTCATGGCCAAGAGCCAGTCAACTGTCAAAGTGACTGCGGACAAACCGGATGCCATGGCTAAATTTAAATGGGAACAAACCACCCATGATTTTGGCAAAATTCCTCAGGGAACCCCGGTAACGGTAGAATTTTCTTTCACCAATACGGGCAAGTCGCCATTGGTGATCAGTGATGTGAAAGGATCATGTGGTTGTACAGTCACTAATTATTCCAAGGAACCGGTGGCACCTGGTAAAACGGGTGTTGTGAAAGCGACTTACAATGCAGCAGCCATGGGCGCATTCAATAAAAGTATTCGCGTGACCGCCAATGTTGAAGGCGGAACCGAAATGCTTTTCATAAAAGGTGAAGTAATAAAACAGGAGAGCTAGACAATAATTTCTGTACATTTTCTTAGCGATCCGGATCATTCTATGGTATTTGAATGGTCCGGATTTTTTATTGATAACAAAGCGCATTGCTTCGTTGATTCAGAAAGTCCTCCTGGTTTTTCAATGATATTTTATCCAGTTCATTGACGTTCCCTTGATTTTCTACCCACTGTCTCAAAACATCCGTTCCATTGATTAAATCAATGGGCAATTTTTCAAGTTCATATTCAAAAGGCGGTTGTTTCCATTGAAATTGTGTGCCGGGGTAATGATATAATTCCCGCAATAAAAATTGCCCGGTTTTCCAGGGAAGAAATCGATGCCTGTCAGTAACATGAATTTGGAATCCACCACATGACTGTCCTGCAAATTTATGAAATACAGGAGTGAAGTAAGCTGGCCTTAGAACAAAACCTTCCAGACCAATGGTTTGACTGACCTTTTTGAAATCTTCTACAAATTCGAATGGGTTGAGATTGGGATGTCCTATCATTTCAAGGCTTTTGGTTGTGCCTCTCCCCTCTGACAAATTGGTCCCTTCAAATAACACGGAGCCGGGAAATATCAAGGCTGTCTCAGGATTTGGCAAATTTGGCGAGGGTAACACCCAGGGCAAACCAGTGTCTCTGAAAGTCATAGATCTGTGCCATCCTTCCATGGGAATAATCTGTAAATCACAATCCAGTTTCAGGTGATGACACCCCAATTGCAATATTTCGCCCAATGTCATGCCATAGCGCATCGGCAAGGGAAGCATTCCGACAAATGACTGATATTTTTCATCGAGTATATTTCCTTCAATGGATAAACCGTCGATAGGATTTGGTCTGTCAAGAACTATGATTGTGATTGCTTTTCCACTACTGGCTTTAAGGCAGTTTAATGCCGTGAAAATATAGGTATAGGGTCGGCATCCAATATCCTGAACATCAATCAACAAATATTGAATATTTTCCAGCATGGTTTCAGTGGGCATTCGGGTTTCTGAGTATAGACTAAAAACCCGCACATCGAAATGGGACAGATAGTGATGCGGGGATTCGATCATGTCATCTTGGGCATCGGCAAAAAAGCCATGCTGGGGTGCCAAAACGGTTTTAAATCGATTTCCAAAAATATTTTTTAAAATTCCAATGCCATGCCGTAGATCTTTATCCACCGAAGCAGCATGGCAGAGGCAGGCGATATTGCCTTTCAATTTTTGAGAAAATTTTTTGTCTCCTGCTACAATATCCAGACCAGTGCGTACCATTTGGAAATCATCAAAAAACCAGCAATTTATTTCTGCGAAAAGTAAGAAATATTTTTAAAGCGCAGTAAGTTTTATATTTTTGCAGACCCGTAGTAGAGGGGCATTAGCTCAGCTGGTTTAGAGCACTACCTTGACAGGGTAGGGGTCGCTGGTTCGAATCCAGCATGTCCCACTTCCTTTATCTTTTAATAACTGCACATACACGATCTTCAAAAAATTGGTTTTAAAATATGCGGGTTTGATTTTTTCAGTCCCGGATGTCACTATTTTTGATCGTTTTCAGCGGTCTCCCTTTCATTCCTGGGTTTGAGTTCTCCTTTTAGCAATAAGTTGTATTCTTCACAACTCAGTGTGCCATGATCATCACAGTAGGGACAGGTTCGATATTCATTGCCAAATAGCCCTTTTTTGATAATCACAGTTTTTCCCATACACACCGGACAGATTATTCGAAC
The DNA here is from genome assembly GCA_963711495.1 of uncultured Cytophagales bacterium. Classification (GTDB taxonomy): domain Bacteria; phylum Bacteroidota; class Bacteroidia; order Cytophagales; family Cyclobacteriaceae; genus CAVQEK01. The sequence continues at coordinate 345,884 of CAVQEK010000013.1, read as the reverse complement.
ACCTGAATCGCAATCAATTTCACTTAATCCTGAAAGTTTTTTAGATTCTTCTTTTGCCAGGTTGTCTGAAGGTTCCTGATTGGTGTTGGTTTGAAGATATTCCTGTTCAGCTAGTTTGAGGATTTTACTGCATACTTCAAAATATTGACCAGCGGTTCCTTTTAATTCTATATATTTATTAAGCCAGTTGATGCTTTGTTTGTATCGTTTCAGATAATAACTGTTGGCACCAAAATAATAGCAGATCTCCGCCGGCAGGACTTTGACAGATTCAAGCACAATCCTGAATGACTTGTCTGCAGATTCATAATCACCAGCCTCAAATTGCTTAATTCCCAGATCCAAGTATTTCATGTTTTCGTCGCGCGGATTCTCCACATTCTGCGATTGTGCCCAAAGTTGATCAGCGGAAAAAAAAATCAATAAAAATACAAGAAAGATTTTCGCTGTCTCACGTAAATATTTTTCAGATCTAGTTTTTGATCTATTCAGCATCATTCATATTATAATTCAATCGTTGGGCAATACTCCGCCCTAAAGTTATTTCGTCGGTATATTCCAATTCACCGCCAACGGGAATTCCCCGGGCAATAGTGGTGATCCTCACTCCAAGGCGCATCAGCTTTTTGGCAATGTAGAAAGCTGTAGTATCACCTTCCATGGTCGGGCTTAAAGCCAGTATCACTTCCTTCACCTGAGATTCCGGATTTTCAACCCTGCTGATCAGTGATTCGATGTGTAAATCACCGGGACCAATTCCTTCAATGGGTGAAATCACTCCTCCCAATACGTGGAAATAGCCAGAATATTGTGCGGTATTTCGTATTGCGATCACGTCTGGCGTATCTTCCACAACACAAATGATGCCCGGATCTCTGCGAAATGATTCACAAGTGCAGTCTTCCGAATCGGAAATCATATGACAGATCCGGCAATGTTTGGTTTTTTCACGAAGATTGATGAGTGCTACGGCAAGTTCATTTGTTACCTCTATGTCCTGTTTGAGCAGGTGCAGTGCAAGGCGCAGGGCAGTTTTTTTTCCAATACCCGGCAATTTTGAGATTTCGTTGACTGCTTCTTCTATCAGTTTTGAAGGATATTCCATATCATAAATCCCTTTCAGCTTCGTTTACCAACAATAACTTTCGATTTTTGATAAGTTTTTTGACTGCGACTTGCCAAAGTTAATCTAAATTGTAAATATTGAAGAATTAGTTTTAGAATGCCACAACAATGAAAAAAACTTTTTGGATTGCAACAGCTGTCCTATTCGCTTTAATTATCGTTTTCATAGGCCTGCGCTGGTATAACCGAAATGACCTCTCTTATCAGGAATTAGAAGCTCAGATTCAACAGGAAGATAGCACAGAAATTATAACACCCCCTACACCACAAATGCTTTATGGCATGAATATCGATACCATGTCGGTAGAAGAAGGGATCATTCAGCGCAATGAAAACCTGGCAGAAATTTTATCCCGGTATAATGTATCACCTCAGACTATCGCAGAAATCAATAATTTGCCAAAATCTGATTTTAATGCCAGAAGTCTTCAGGCCAGGAAACCCTATACAATCATTCATCAGAAAGATTCCCTTAAAACTGCACGCGCATTCATTTACCATCCCAATCCTATCGATTACGTGTTGCTCCAATTCAAAGACTCTCTTCTGGTGGAAAAAGGGCAAAATCATGTAGATACCATACCACAGATCACTTCAGGGATAATTGAAACTTCTCTTTATAACACTATTGTAGAGGCCGGTGGCTCACCTTTGCTGGTGAATGAACTGGCCGATGTATATGCCTGGGAAATCGACTTTTTTGGTTTGCAGGAAGGGGATGCCTTTAAATTGATGTACGAAAGATATGAGGTGGGTGGTCAGGATGCGGGCCTGGGCAAAATACAGGCGGCCTGGTTTCGTCACATGGACAAGGAATTTTATGCCGTAAAATTTGATCAGGGTCAGGGCGATGAATACTTTGATGAAGAAGGGAAAAGTCTGAGAAAGACATTTTTAAAAGCTCCGCTCAAATTCTCCAGAATAAGCTCCCGATTTACTTATAGCAGGTTCCATCCGATACTTAAGATCAGAAGACCACACACCGGTGTTGATTATGCGGCGCCCGTGGGCACGCCGGTAATGGCCGTTGGAGATGGCGTGGTGATCATGGCCAAATACAGTGGTGGCGGAGGCAATACAGTAGAAATCCGACACAACAGCAGCTATACCACCGGATACAACCATTTGTCGCGATACGGCAAAGGGATAAAGGCTGGTGTTTATGTAAAGCAGGGACAGGTGATTGGATATGTGGGAACAACCGGTCTATCCACCGGGCCCCACCTCGATTTCAGGTTTTGGAAGAACGGTAATCCGGTGGATCCGTTAAAAATCGATCCGCCTTCCGCCGATCCTATTAAGCAGGAAAAATGGCCGGAATACAAGGTAGTAATGGAAAAAAAGGTTCAGGAACTCGATACCATCAAAATAGATCAAACACCACAAATTGCTGAAGAAAGTACGGAAAAATCTGTTTCCTGATCTTCAGAACATTTTTCTATTGCGGTTTGTTTTATTGTTGTATGGAACAAATCAAATATCCCATATTAATTACAACAGCTTTTATGTTGTTTTATAACCTCACACCGTTCTTAGGGGTTGCCGATAGCATTATAGCAGCAATGTTTGTGGTCTCTCCTTTTATCACTTTTTGGATGGCATATAAAATACTAAAAGATGCCACACCCTCTCATAAAACTTTTGATGATTGTTGGTATGAAGACTATCAACAATGATCTTTCAATATTTTTCTATATTTTTATTCCACGTTTATATCAAAATTTATGATTATCACCTTTTTACGATCATTACGCAGTGAACACTACAGTATCATTTTTTAAAAACATTTTATATCCCGACTTTCCAGAAGAAATTGAAACGTACAAAAAAGCAATGGTGGAGATGTCCAACCAGATTGCTGCCATTGTTAGCGTTGTCGGTGTGTTTTATATGGCAATCACGATGTGGTCTACACCGGAGATCGCTTATTTGCCCCTGATACTCATTATCAGTAGCATTTTTACCATTTTGTTGAATTATCTCAATTTTTATCAATTTTCCAGGTTCTTACTCACTCTGGTTATTGCTGCTGTCATTTCATTGTTCCACGCCAACCTTGTTAAACCAGGAGATTCATTGATTATCGGCCTGTTCTTAGCCCAGCTGGTCGTTACGGCGCTGCCCTGGATTTATATCGATCTTAGGGAAAAAGGGTTGATTGTGGCTTGTGTGCTTATTTCCTGGTTGTTTTTTCTTAGTCAGCCATGGCTCGATAATCACATAAATACCGGAATACAAGGCAGCTTTTTTGTTGGTGACCTGTTCTTTTGGTTTAGTCTGATGGTTGCATTGGCAGGATTACCAATTTGTCTTTTTCTGGCGCAATCCAGAAATATACGTGCTGAAGGTGCCAATGCCAAACTGATCGATGACATCAATCAAAAAAATGCGGAAATGGAACTTCAACAGAAGGAGCTGCAAAAATCATTGGAAGAAGTTAACAAATCCCGCCAGGAAGATGACAAGCGGAACTGGATTGCATCTGGTATTTCCGAAATCGGCAACCTGCTGCGAGGTGATATGAATGAACAACTTTTCCAACACCTGATTTCGAGGATTGTTGAATTTATGAAGGTAACTCAGGGAGGTATATACACGGTAGAAGAAGATACAAGTCACGAGAAATTTTTGAAACTTCAGGCATGTTATGCTTATGATCGTTTAAAATTTATTGAACAACGAATTGAAATAGATCAGGGGCTGGTAGGACAGTGTTATTTGGAGGAGGAAGAAATTTATATGACCGATGTTCCTGAAGATTATGTACACATTACTTCCGGACTGGGCGGTGCCAACCCTTCTGTTATCCTCATCGTGCCGCTCAAAGAAGAAGACCGGATTGAAGGTATCATTGAAATCGCCTCTTTCAAACCATTGCAACCACATGAACGGCAATTTTTACAACAGTTTGGCGAAAATATTGCTTCTTTCATAGCCAGCTATCGCACGAACCAACGCACCAAACAGCTTTTAGAACAATCTCAGCAACAGTCCGAGGAATTGCGTGCCCAGGAAGAAGAAATGCGACAAAATATGGAAGAACTTCAGGCAACGCAAGAGGAAATGGCCAGAAAGGAAAAAGAAACCAACAAATTGTTGGAAATTTCCCGAGCCAAAGAAAATGAACTTTCGGAAAGAATAACTGAGATTGAAGCTATAAAACAAGATTTGGAATTAGAACATTCTATGTTCACCGGTTTAATGGATCTCCTTTCGGATCGTATTACCATCAAGGACCGGAACGGGCGCTATTTAAGGGTAAATAAAACAAAAGCGGATAGCTTCAAAAAACAAGGCTTTTTTGAAATTGAGGGGAAATCTGATGTGGATTTTTATGGGGAAGAACATGACAAGAAAGGTTATCAGGAAGAAAAACGGATTATGGAAACCGGCAATGCCGTTTTGAATAAAGAAGACAAAATTGTCATGCCCAATGGCAATGTAATTTGGGGATCAACGTCGCGGGCGCCTTTCAGGGACCACAGAGGAGAAGTACTCGGTATTTTGGTCGTGACCAGAGATGTAACCGTCGAAAAAAATTGCCAGGAACAATTGGAAGAAACCGGCAAAACTTTAGAATCGTTAAAAAAACAGGGATCAAAAGCCTGACGATTAATTTTGTATTGTTTATGAGCTCGGTTAATTCCTCAAAGAACAGGATTTTAACCAGATATTATATTTTAGAACTTGGTTTCTCAGTTTGAATTTTTTTACTTCTGATTAAAATATTTAAGGGTGAATTTTTTTATAGTGGTCATACCAAAAATTTAGCATTTGCTCATCCGCGACCATATTTTCATCAATTCTTACAGACATTAATTTGATTATTCGAAGAAATTATTATATTTTTCTATGTAATACATTTTGATAAGTATTTTTAATCCAGGTAGGTTGTTGGATAAACTTATAATTATTTTAGGGTTGATAGGTGCCTCGATCACTTCCTATAGTGAAAGTGATATAGATATATATCAACATGATATCCGATATTATGTGGACAGTACAGATCAGCTCAGTGAATCTGATGTATTTCAAATATTTCAGAATGGGGGAGGGCAATTACTTCACCATTATAATTTGAATTTCGGGATATTTGAGCATGCTGCCTGGATTTATATCGATATTGCACCATCTGAGGACACGAAGATCCTTACCATCGAAAATGCGCACATCGATACGCTGGATATCTACGAACTCAATTCAGCAGGTGAAATAAAATTGACCTGCGAAGGTGACCTCCGAAATTTTGACCGGCGTGATATTGACATTCATTATTTCAATCATATTATTCATAGAGATACCAAAGAGATATTAATCCGTGCGCGAACGGAGGGCTCTTTGCTCGAGCCCATCACAATCCTGCCATTGAATGAATTCGTTAACCGTTATCGTGATCAGGAATTATTGCATTTTCTCTATTTCGGATTGATGATCCTGGCATTTATCATTAATCTTTTGCTTTTCATTCGTTTTCTGGATTGGAATTATTTATTCTATATACTGAGCATTCTGGCCCTGGTAATCGTTACTGCAGTCGATTTTGGCTATTTATTTGAATTTCTATATCCTAATCATCCGGGAATCAATCGTTTCAATCCTGTGCTTTATATGGCATATATTTTTGTCGTCATATTCACTGGTAGATTTTTGAGAATACGTATCCGATCTTTTATTTTCTATCTTATATATTGGCTGATCATAGGACAAGGAATTTCAATCATTATCATATCCTTATTGGGTTATTACAATCTTGCCATTAAACTGGAAACCTATTTGGTAATGTTGGCACCGGTTTTCATTGTAGTAAGCGGGTTTTATTGTTATTTTATTTTAAAAATCCGTGAGGCCAGGTTTATTTTATTCGGTTGGATATGTACTTTGATCGCGGTTTTAATATATCTTCTAACAATTTACGAATTACTGCCTTTCAATTTTTTCACAGGCAATATTATTCAAATAGGTTCATCATTTGAAGTAACTTTCTTTTTTCTTGCATTGATTGATCAGGTGGATATTTTGCGAAAAGAAAAAGAAGAGCTACTTCAAACGCAAACACAAAATCTTGAAAAACAATTACAAGATCGTGCAAAAGAAATATATGAGATTAACCAGGAACTGATCGCCCAAAATGAAGAGCTACTTGCTCATCAGGAGGAAGTAACAGCACAAAGGGATTTACTTGAAAAACAGAAAAGAACCATTGAAAACCAGAACGTAAAGCTGAAAAACAATCAGGATATTCTGGAACGCATCGTTACGGAGCGCACTGAAGATCTGAGTGAAGCCAATAAATCATTGGCCGATAAAAATGAACGGCTGGAACAATTTGCCCATATAGCAGCTCACAATTTAAGGGGACCGGTAGCCACTTTGAAAGGATTGGTTCAACTATTCAACAAAATGGATTATCAGGATCCCGTGAATCGCGAGATCATTCCTCGCATTAATGATACACTTGAAAAAATGGATCTTGTAATACGAGATCTTTCAATTCTTCTCAATCAGCATGATGATTTGGAAGCAATGCGTTGTCCGGTGGATTTATCCGAAATTCTGGATAAGACAAAAATTGCATTACGAAATGAGATCAATAAAAATGGAGCAATCATTCAGGACAACTTTCCAAAAGGCGTTAACTATAATTTAATTCCTTCATATATCAACAATATCTTTTATAATTTATTATCCAATTCTTTGATACACCGCGCTGAGAAAAAACCTGAGATAAGACTGGAATTAGAGGATTTGAATGGCAAAATAAAATTCCGGATTATTGATAACGGAGTTGGTATAAATATGAAAAAAAATGGCAGCAAATTATTTCTGCCCTACCAGAGGTTCCAAAAAAATAATATGGGTAGGGGAATCGGTTTGTTCATTACCAAATCGCAGGTAGATGCTATGAATGGCGAAATTGTTATTCACAGTGTAGATGGTGTTGGCACAGAAGTGCAAATCATTTTACCCGCGTTATAATGGGTGGTTTCAATGAAGTTGTTGATTATCTAAAATCTACCAGCGCAGTCCACACACTAAGTTTGCCATTTTCCATTCGCGTCCAAACAGGGCGTACAATACCTGCATATGCGGCTATGTCGTTTGAATCACCGAAAAACTGGTTATTATCTGGTATGAACGGGGAGTCACTGATTTTTTCGTTGGTCCAGGTACTCCCGCCATCATTGGAATAGGCAAGAAACACATCGGTTTGCTGATCTTCATAATTACGCCGATCATAAAACACAATATAGATAATCCCGGTTATTTGGTCGATGGTCATCCAGCTATAAAATTGCTGTGCGCCTAACACATTTTTAGGATCGTCATTCACTCGAATCGGCGTCGACCATGTATCACCTCCATCCGTGGAACGTGAAAACCATATGTCGGTATCTCTTTCTCCATTGCGCTGATCAGACCAGTTTACATATATGTGACCATTGTACGGTCCAAGACTCAGGTCACAGTCAATAATGGGCATGCCATTAGCACGTTGAAGGCCGGGAATTTCAAAGGTCCAACCGCCTGGCTGGTCGGCGACCACAATGTCTTTTTTTAACCAGCTTACACCGCCATCAAGGGAACGATCGAAATAGATCTTTTCGTTGTATGCCCAGGAAACATATACGCTGCCATTAGGTCCGGCTGTCGGCATGGCACCTTCCGGGGTGAGGTCATTATCTCGGCAATTTCCATTGTATTGATTAATTCTGACTGGTGGAGTGAAGGATATTCCCCTATCCGGTGAATAGGAAAACATGATGCTGGCACTATCTTGTGGGTTATCACTGTTGTATTGATCAAATTGGGTCCAGGTGATATAAATTCGGCCGGAATGGCTGTCAAAAGCGGCATGTGGTTTATATTGATCTTTTGGTGGATTTAAACCTGTAAACGATCCTTTGCTCCAAATTAAACCTTTGGATGAACGTTGGCAAACAATACGGTCCAGAATAGCACTGCTCGCCCATCCCCTTTTTTCAGGATCCGAAAGATGGACATAATAAAAATAACCATTGTTGTCTGCAATAAGTGTAGGATCTCCAAAATTCCCATATTTGCGATTGATCCGTTTCTTTGTCCATTTTTCTCCGTAATTGTCAGAAAGGAAAATCCGGTTTCTCAATGTTTTAATTTGCGGATCATCAGTGCGTTCTTTACTCGATACTACTGCCGCCAGCATTTTGTTGGGTTGATCGGGTGCTATGACAATACTTGGTTCGCATGGGCCGATAGATTGACCTCTATTTTCGACAATTTTGATGTTGGTATACTGACAGATAGCAGCATTGGCCAGGAACATAAAAAATGTTGTAGTGATAATTGACCTTAAACCATTCTTTAGCAGTTTGATATCAAGATACATGAGAACTATTTTATTAGGCATCAATGGTTAATGTAATCAAAAACCATATTTTCTGGAAAATAATTATCAAATGAAGTGTGAAATTAATTTTTAAATTCAATATTTTATCTTCATTAACAAATGAAAAAATACAACTGTCATTTCATAGCTCAATTGTCGTAATATGTTAAAAGTAGTTGCCACATATTTTCTGGTTTTGATTTTAGAATTCATGCAAAATCCCGCCGTTTTCGCTCAGGAATATCAAACGATTCCACTTTGGGATTCAAATGTTCCCGGAGCTTTGGGCGATACCGAAAATGATATACCCGTATTATACCAATACCAGGCCGAAACAACCAATAAAACCAAAACAGCAATCATTATTTGTCCAGGGGGCGGCTATGCTACTTTAGCAATGGACCATGAAGGTCATCAGATAGCGCGCTGGTTGGCAGGACTGGGAATCGATGCATTTATCTTGCGGTATAGGATTCCTGCCCACGGCTATCCCCACCCCATTCCCATGGAAGATGGAATGCGAGCCATTAGACTGGTCAGGTCACATTCCAGACAATGGGGCATTGATACAAATAAGATTGGAATTATAGGATTTTCAGCCGGAGGGCATTTGGCTTCAACCATTGGAACCCACTGGGACAACGGGGATGTGTATGCGACGGACAGCGTGGAACAGGTCAGTAGCCGGCCCGATTTTATGGCGCTGGTCTATCCGGTTATTTCATTTACCACGGAATACACACACCAGGGTTCGAAAGAAAGACTTTTGGGGGAAAACCCGGATCCCGAAACAGTCCGGTTGCTTTCCAATGAATTACAGGTTGATCAAAATACGCCCCCAACTTTCTTGGTACACACCAGTGAAGATCAGACTGTTCCCTCTGAAAATAGTGTACTCTTCTATCTAGCGCTAAAAAAAGCAAAAGTTCCGGCAGAATTGCATATTTTTGAACAGGGGCATCATGGTTTGGGATTGGGGTCACAAGGGATGCCATTTTCAAATTGGCCTGAATTATTCAGGGAATGGATGCTAGCCATGCATTTTTTGATCCCATAAAGTTCAGATAACATCATTGGATCAGATTCTGGTGTAAAAGGGTCATTTTCTGCATTTAGATTCACATAGAAATTATCAACTTTCAAAGTTTTAGATTTACCAACACGCAAATTATGAAAAAAAGAGGCATAGTGGCACATCTGGACTCGGTCAACGAATTTGAACGGGAACCGGTTCCAAAAAGCAAGTTAAAGGGTTTGCGAAGTTTCATTGGGATGTATGCAGGCGAGCATACTGCCGGCACTGAATTCGTGATAGGGCCACTGTTTGTAGCTCATGGTGTTACAGCATTCGACCTGTTAGCCGGTTTACTTGTCGGCAATCTGCTGGCAGTACTCAGTTGGGCATTCTTATGTGCTCCAATTGCCGTAAAAAGCCGGATGACCATGTATTTTCAACTTGAAAAGATTTGTGGCGTAAAGCTGGTGAAAGTATATAATGTTGTGAATGGCATTATGTTCTGTTTTCTGGCAGGTTCTATGATTGCCGTTTCTGCTACGGCGGTCGGCATTCCTTTTCATATTCCTATGCCTGCCTTGCACGATTTGTATCCCAATAGTCTCGGATGGATTATCACGGTGTTTATCGTTGGAGCAATTACTACGGTGGTGGCTATGTTCGGTTATCAGCAGGTGTCGAAATTTGCCAATGTAGCATCTCCCTGGATGATTCTCATATTTTTGGCAGCGGCGTTGGCGGTAATGCCCGACCTCGGTATTCATTCATTTTCAGATTTTTGGACGGTGGCGAATGATAAGATATGGACAGGAACTCCGCTTGCTGGTCAGGGAAAATTTACGTTCTGGCATGTGATGTTTTTTGCCTGGTTTGCCAATATGGCAATGCATATCGGCATGAGTGATCTGTCCATTTTCAGGTACGCCCGGAAATGGGAATACGGGTTTTCTTCAGCCACAGGGATGTTTCTTGGTCATTACCTGGCATGGGTTTCATCCGGCATATTATATTCATTGTTTCTGTTGGAATCCAATCAAAGTACCGAATTTTCTCCGGGCATGATTGCATTTCGGGCGGCTGGACTGGCCGGCGCCGTGTGTGTGATTATTGCCGGTTGGACAACGGCTAATCCAACCATATATCGGGCCGGATTGGCCTTGCAATCCTTAAACCCAAAATTCAAGACCTGGAAAGTTACATTATTTACTGGGCTGATCACTACAACGGCAGCTTGTTTTCCGGCATTGGTGATGCGTCTGCTGGATTTTGTAGCATTATATGGATTGATTTTAATGCCCATGGGGGCGGTGATCTTTATTGATTTTTATTTGCTAAAACCATTAAAGCTTAGACCGTTTTATGCCGAATTGTCCGGTGTAAAAATAAACTGGGCGGCCGGGATCACCTGGATCGCAACGCTGTTCGCTTGCTTGTACATCAACTGGCAATTTGGCGTGGAGATTTTCTTTCTTGGCCTACCCGGCTGGTTCGTAGCTTCAATTTTGTATATCGCATTGAGTGGATTATTACAATCAAGAACCAAATTGGCAACTGCCGCATGATATGAAAATATTAATTAAGACTTTATCTTATCTTGGCCTGGCCATGACCATTGTGCCTTCTGTGCTGGTATTTTCAGGAATTATATCGATGGATACCAATAAATACGTGATGATCCTGGGAATGATAGTGTGGTTTGGCACTGCGCCATTCTGGATGAACAAGAATGAGGAAAAATCCTTGTAGCACCAGGAGGCAGTTACTTGGCCTGGATTTTTATTTTACAACCCTCGAGGCCTCTTTCGAGGGGCGCTTTTTTTATATTGTATCCTATAAACACAATCCGGGAAAATCGAATTTCATTTTTTCCCCAGGGGCTTCCGGTTTCCAAACGTATTTGCGACCTGACTGACTGGAAAATTAACCGATTATTTTCTCCTTCGATGTTTAGAATTCCTTTCACCCGATAAATCTGGTAACCACTCAAAAAAAGAAGCATGTTGATCCAATGTTCAAATTTCATGGGATCCAGGGCTTCTTCAAAAGAAAATCCGTGGGCTACCATTTCCTCGTGGTGGTGATGGTGATGATGTTCGTGGATGAGTTTTTTTTCCAGTTGATGACCGTCATAGGCATTGACATCGGTGAGATCAGGACCGTGAGTCAGCCCGTTTTCAGCTTCAAGGATCAGTGCATCTGAATTGTATTTTTTCAAAGATTTTTTGAGTGGCACCAGGTTTGTTTTCGGCACCAGGTCAATTTTGTTCAAAATGATGACGTCAGAAAATGACACCTGCTTAACGGCTTCGCCTCTTTCCTCCAGATTATTTTGAATGGAAAGGGCATCGGTAAGGCAAATGGTACTGCTGAGTTCAAAAATGCTATTCTTGCCTTCGCCGATAAAAGCTGCTGCAATTCCATCTGGTTCTGCAATCCCAGTTGTTTCAATCAACAAATGGTTAAAAGAATAATTACCCTCGATCAGTTTTTGAAGCAATTGTCCCAATTCCACATTGAGGGAGCAGCAAATACATCCGTTGGACAATTCAAAAATGTCTTCCCCGGCATCAATGACTAAATCCTGATCGATGGGGATATCTCCGAATTCATTCATAATAATAGCGAATTTCTTTTGGGGATGTGTGGCAATCAACTTATTCAGAAAAGTTGTTTTACCCGCACCGAGAAAGCCGGTGATAATGGTAACAGGAATTTTATCGTTCATGGTGTACATGCTTTTTATGAATTTTTTTGGGAACCGGATCATAGCCGCTCCCACCCCAGGGGTGGCATCTCGACAATCGACTCAAACCCATCCGGAATCCACTGATGAAACCGTGCTCCCGGACTGCTTCGATCATGTATTGAGAACAAGTGGGTGTATATCGGCAGGTACTGGGAAATAAAGGCGAAATGGCTCCCTGGTAAAATTTAACTATTCCGATAATGATCATCGAAAAGAACCGGTTAATGATTTTTTTCAAAATCTTTGTATAGTAAGCTGGGTTGAATACCTTTATTATTTTGATACTTGCCACTTTTATATAAATCATATTCACCCTCAACGGTATGATAGTAGATTTGGCAAATCTCAACCTTTGGATAAACAATGATCGGCTTAATGCAAAAAATCTCCAGGGTCCAAAAGCCTGCAAAACCAACATCGCCAAAACCTGCTGTTACGTGTACAAATAATCCAAGCCTGCCAATGGAAGATCTTCCTTCAAGCATTGGAACGTACGTTTTCGTTTCAGTGTATTCCAGTGTTCTTCCAAGGTACAACTCGCCGGGTTGTAACACATACCCTGCATCAGGGATCTGGATTTTTTCCACTTCATTGGCCTTTTTCATATCCAGTGTCGTTTGTTGATATACCATCAACTCATTGTGCAGGCATAGGTTATAACTGTTGGGATTTAACTGTTGTTTGTTAAAAGGGTCGATAATGATCTCTTTGCCGAGATGTTTTTCTATTTCTTTACCAGAGAGGATCATAATTATCGTGCTTAATTGACTTAAAATTTTAAATCGCAATTTAATTTAAATCCGGAATACTCGTCACAACACCCGGATTATTATATAATTTTGCAGGATAGCACAAACATTCTCAGGTGATTTGGTATTATGTATTTGATATTATTACAATCGTATATGTGAGAGGTTTAGCATGAAAATGTTTGATATGATCATAGGGTTGTTTAAATTAAATATCTGTTATGTAGGGAATTAACATTATGATGGCACCAGAAAAATATCAGGAAATAAAGATGCTGTTCACCCAGTATCTGGAAAAAAAAGAATTGAGAAAGACACCGGAACGTTTTGCTATTCTGGAAGAGATCTACAACAATGAAGGCCATTTCGATGTAGAATCTCTATACATCAATATGAAAAATAAAAATTATCGGGTTAGTCGGGCCACGGTTTACAACACGCTCGATCTTTTGCTCGAATGCGAACTGGTAAAAAAACACCAGTTTGGAAGAAATCTTTCACTCTATGAAAAATCTTACGGTTATCGTCAGCATGATCATGTGATCTGCACCAAGACCGGAAAGATCTTTGAATTTTGCGATCCGAGAATTCAGAATATTCAAAAACTGGTGGAAGAAACATTCGATTTCACCGTAACGAGCCATTCTTTATATTTTTACGGTTACCTGAATGAAATAAAAGAAACAGAAACGAATTTGATCAAGAAAACTGCTGAAAGAACCAGGATAGAGCACGGTTGATCGATCGATCAGGACGCTATTATTTCATTGGAAGGTATAACGTTTTTGATACTGGCATTTTATAACCACACCGTCAATTTCACAAACAAGTCAAAATTATATTTTTAATTTTCCTATTATAACCAAATATAATATGGAATATGAATTATTTTCGGGCCTGTTTTGCATTTTTATTTTTTCATCCTTAGCATTGTAAATTCAAAGAATGATCAACATATGATTTTTAATGGAGTAAATCCGGTAAACCTCAAACAAGCATCTTCTAAAAGATGTGCTTGTTGGTTCTGGTGTTGTTGTAGCACCGGTAGTGAGAAAGGTTTACTGTATTTAATCGGCAGGATCATGATGTTGCATATTCCCTAGGAAATATTCAAAGCTGAAGATACAAGAGCCTTTCTCGCATTCCTGAGAAAGGCTTTTTTTATGTCCAAAACAAAACGACCATGCTTAGTTTTAGAAATGAACTTGAGAATTTAAACAATCCGGTAGTAGAAAAAGACATCATCGATCTGGCGGAAAAAATTGCTTTATTCCACAACCAGAAAATTGATGATGACAAATTCAGAAGTATTCGATTGGCCAGAGGAATTTATGGTCAACGCCAGCCTGGTGTTCAGATGATCCGTATTAAGATACCCTACGGACGACTGAGTATCCGACAACTCAGGCGAATTGCAGACCTTTCCGATGAATACGCCAGCGGTAACCTGCATGCTACCACTCGACAGGATATTCAGATTCACTATGTCAGTCTGGATCGCACACCGGAATTATGGAGTAAACTGGAACAGGATAATATTACCATTCGCGAGGCATGTGGTAATACCGTCCGTAATATCACGGCTTCTGCCATGGCGGGAATCGACCCTGACGAACCATTCGATGTAACCCCATATGCGCATGCTGCCTTCGAATATTTTCTGCGAAATCCAATATGCCAGGAAATGGGCAGAAAATTTAAAATTGCCTTTTCATCCAGCGACCGGGATTCGGCCTTCGCTTTTATCCACGATATTGGCGTAATTCCTAAAGTCAAAAAGATAAATGGGAAATCAATCCGCGGGTTTAAAGTGGTCATTGGTGGCGGACTTGGCGCTCAACCCATGCTGGCACAAGTTGCTTATGAATTCCTGGAGGAAGATCAACTGATTCCTTTTGCCGAAGGATTGCTGCGGGTTTTTGACCGATATGGTGAAAGGGACAGAAGGATGAAGGCAAGGATGAAATTTTTACTTCAGGAAATTGGCCTGGAAAAATTACTGGAACTTGTAGATGAAGAACGACTGGCATTATCTCAAAAGTCGTTCAGAGCCGACGTTTCTGCTTTTGTTCAACCAACACCCCAGCCAGAGAAAAAGCGATATCCACAGGTAATCATTGAAAACAGATCCAAATACGAGAACTGGCTTAAAACCAATGTTTTCGAACAAAAACAAAAAGGATTTTTTGGTGTACATGTGCGTGTTTTATTAGGAAACCTCAGTTCCGACAAAGCCCGTGCATTTGCAGATGTCGCCGAAAATTATGCTTCCGATGATATCCGTGTAACGGTGAACCAGGGATATCTGCTAAAATTTGTGAGAAAAGAGGCGTTTCAGGCTTTGTTTGTTGCCCTTGATCATTTAGGACTGGCGGAACCTGGTTTCGACAGTACGGCAGACATTACCGCTTGTCCCGGAACGGATACCTGTAATCTTGGTATTTCGAGCAGCACCGGTATCGCGGCTGAATTGGAACGCGTCATACGCAAAGAATATGCAGATCTGATCTTTAACAATGATATTAAGATCAAGATCAGCGGATGCCCCAACTCCTGCGGTCAACATGGAATTGCCAGCATCGGTTTTCATGGCAGTTCATTGAAGAACGATAACCTGGTGATACCCGCACTTCAAGTGATGCTCGGTGGTGGAATTGATGCAGACGGTCACGGACGTGTTGCAGAGCGGGTAATCAAAATTCCAAGTAAACGTGGCCCGCAGGTGTTGCGCGCATTGTTGGAAGACTATGATCAAAATGCGCTGGAAGGTGAATATTACAAAGATTATTTTCAACGCCAGGGTAAAATATATTTCTACAATTTACTGAAACCTCTGGCCGATCTCAGCGCTATTGTTCAAAGCGATTATATTGACTGGGGCAGGGAAGAACAATTTTATGTCCACACTGCTACGGGCGAATGCGCCGGTGTGATCATTGATCTGGTGTCGACACTTTTCTTTGATGCGGAAGAGAAACAACAACTTGCCATTGAAGCCCTGGAGGAAAATCGATATTCAGATGCTATTTATCATAGCTACAATGTTTTTCTTACCACTGCCAAGGCCATGTTGCTGAATGAAGACGTAAAGAATAGCACGCAGATGAGTGTGATCAGAAATTTTGATGATCATTTTGTATCTAAAGGGATGATCTCCTTTCCTGAGGGGAGTTTTCAAGATCATGTTCTTCAGATCAATAAAAATCAACCTTCAGAAGAATTTGCACAACGATACATTGCACAGGCCGATCATTTCCTCAGCCATGTAAAGACATGGAGAGAAAAAGATTTGGCTCGGATCGGATAAAAAGTGATCAACCATGACAAAATATAAATCAAAACCAAAACTAACCTTAGTCGGTGCCGGACCAGGTGATACAGATCTGATCACCGTTAAAGCCATAAAAGCACTGGCTGATGCGGATGTCGTGCTTTATGATGCACTGGTGAACACCGAATTACTGGAATATTGCCCTACAAGGACCGTCAAAATTTTTGTTGGTAAACGGGTAGGCAGGCATAGCATGAAGCAGGATGAAATTAACCAACTAATCGCGGAATATGCTTTTAGTCATGGCCACGTGGTGCGATTAAAAGGCGGCGATCCATATGTATTTGGGCGGGGTCATGAAGAACGCATTTATGCCGAATCGCTGGGTATTGAAGTTTCAGTCGTTCCAGGTATCAGCAGCGCATTTGCCGTACCAGCCATGCAGGGTATTCCGCTCACTTCACGCGGTATTGCAGAAAGTTTTTGGGTGATCACCGGTACTACAAAATCCGGGGCTTTATCAAAAGACATTTATTTGGCGGCACAGTCTACAGCCACGGTAATTATCTTAATGGGCACCAAAAAGCTGGAAGAAATTGCAGAAATATTTAAAGCCTATGGCAAAAAGGATACTCCTGTTGCTATCGTTCAGAATGGTTCCCTGCCCAATGAAAAATTGGGTGTGGGGACTATTTCAACGATTGTCGATGTCGCTGTTCAAGAATCACTTGGGGCACCAGCAGTGATCGTAATCGGCGATGTAGTTCAGGCTTTGTATAAGATTGATTATACACAGTTGGAAACAGGTAGATCCATGGCGTTGAACAGGATTTCCACCCGATAATAAACAAATCATGGCACAGAACAACCTATTTCCAGTCTTCCTCAAACTCGAAACATTGCAAACCTTACTGGTTGGCGGAGGAAAAGTGGCGCTTGAAAAATTGAACGCGATATTAAAAAATAGCCCCAAAGCCAGTGTTACCGTTGTAGCCGGGGAAGTCAGCGGTGACCTGGCGCATTTGGCCAAAAATGTTGCGCATGTTCAGATATTCGAAAGGAAGGTAAGCATTACAGATCTCGAAAATATAGATGTACTCATCCTGGCTACCAATGACCGGAGCCTTCACGAGGAACTCAAAGTGGTAGCCCGAAAAAGAAGGATCCTAACCAATGTGGCAGACACTCCGGAACTCTGTGATTTTTATCTGGGATCTGTCTATCAGCAAGGCGATCTGAAAATTGGCATTTCTACCAACGGAAAATCACCAACCATGGCCAAACGGTTCAGGGAATTTCTAGAAGAGTTCATTCCGGACAACTTTCAGGACCTGCTGGATAATATGCATGGTTTCAGAGCTCAAATCAAGGGAGACTTTCAGAAAAAGGTAACAACATTGAATGAATTAACAGCCTCCATCATGGCTGGAAACAACAAAAGAAAATAATCATGATTGCAACCATCGATCGGGTAAAAAATGATGATTTAATAATCAACAGGCATATGGAAAGCAAAATCGATTTGCAAAAATTGAATGAAAAGTACCGCCCGCTAAGTCCGGAAGAGCGTATCAAGGAGATTTATCATGATTTTGACAATATCATGCTCACTTCTTCTTTTGGTACAACAGCAGTTTTTCAATTGCATCTATTTTACAAACAGGGTATCAGGCAACCGGTCCATTTCATCGATACCACCTATCATTTTAAAGAAACGCTGGCCTACAAAGCAGAACTGACAAAGCGTTTCGAACTGGATGTTATCGATATATTGCCTGACAAGGAAAACAATGAATTCACGAATATCACAGAATTGTGGAAATACGATCCCGACCAGTGCTGTCATATCAACAAAGTTGAACCATTTGAAGAGGTCAAAACCAACTTTGATCTGTGGATCTCGGGACTGATGCATTGGCAAAGTAATCACAGAGAAAAGCTCGATATCTTTGAATTGAAAAAAGGTATTGTTAAATTTTATCCGATATTGGATGTTTCCGAAAGCGAAGCACTCAAATACATCGAAATCAATAAATTACCAGTGCATCCGCTCAAACCACTGGGTTATGAATCCATCGGTTGTTTACATTGTACCTTGAAAGGAAAGAAAAGAAAAGGACGCTGGGCGCAAACTGTCAAAACAGAATGCGGCTTGCATCTTTAAAAATAATAAGGTTATAAGTGTGCTATCTCTTTCATCTATTGAGTTTTGCAATAAATCAGATTTAATTAATTCATGATGAAATTCATTCATGCTTGTTTCCCTTATTTTTCCCGGATCTAGGCCGGGAAAACTCCTCTTCATTAAGTTAGGGTAGACAGGCGGATTAATTTCCGCCTTTGTTTTTGTTTTTCACACGTCAGTGCATATTGCCCTTCTAACCAAGTTATTCAATCATTCATCTTCGATACATTTCATTTAAACGACGGGCCATGTATTTTTGAAAAAAAGTACAATGAAAAAGCCATACATCTGGTTGATACTGAGCGCGGTTGTCGTGTTGACGATTGTCTTGGCTTTTGTTAACATAAAGTCGGATAGGGCCAATGTCATTACAACTGACGTTCAGCAAGGGATCTTTGAAGTCACGATAAATACAAGTGGCGAGCTGGAAGCAAAAAGTTCTACCCCGGTGTTGGGTCCACTGGGATTGGGCGCCGCCCGGTTGTGGACTGTGAAAATTGAAGACATCATTGAAGAGGGTACGAATGTAAAGAAAGGCGATTATGTGGCAACCCTCGATCGTACGGAAATCAGTGAGCGGATCAGGAATGAAGAAATGGATGTTGATGAAAGCCTGAATAACCTGGAAAGGACACAAATCGATACAGCCCTGGAGTTGCGTTCGCTTCGTGACGAACTTAAGAAAAAACAAATTGTGGTGGAGAAAAAAGAACTGGAGTTGAAGAATTCACAATATGAACCTCCGGCAACCATTCAACAGGCAAGGCTCGATGTGAAGGAAGCCAACATGGATTACGAACTGGCAGTTGAAGATTATGAATTGAGAAAAGGCAAGTGCAGAACTGAAATGAAAAAAAGGGAAATTGATTTGAATGACGATCAGGCAGACCTTGCTTTATTGAACAGACTCAACGATCAGTTTATCATTCGGGCACCGGAAGACGGTATGTTGATTTACCAAAAAGAAAGGGGTCAAAAAATAAAGAAGGGATCATCCATCAGCGCGAGAGATCCGGTGGTAGCCGCCCTTCCGGACCTGAGTAAAATGATTTCTTTGTGTTATGTCAATGAAGTAGATTTCCGGCTGGTAAAGATTGGTCAGCATGTAGGGGTGGGTATCGATGCATTTCCCGAAAAGCATCTCACCGGCACAGTCATCAATATTGCCAATGTAGGCGAGGCCCTGGCTTCTTCCGACGCCAAGGTGTTTGAGGTGAATGTGGAAATTCTTGAGTCCGATTTCGATCTGAAACCAGGAATGACCACCAGCAATGAGATCGTGGTAAAACAGATTGAAAACACACAATTTATTCCGCTGGAATGTGTGCATAATCAGGATGATTCCATCAACTACGTATACTTGAAAAAAGGACTGCAAATTGTCAAACAACAGATAATCCCGGGAATAACCAATTCCAATTATATCATCGTCAAACGCGGTTTGCAACCCGATGATGTGGTTTTACTCACGATTCCGGAAAATTCGGATGAGATTGACTTTATGGCAATAAATTGACAATGATACAATTGAAGGCATATTTTTTAATCGTACTTGCTTTTTTTTCGTCAAGCCTGTTCGCTCAGTCAGCCGAAGAATGTATCTATGGCCGGATTACCCTGACTAACGGAAAGCAATATGACGGACAATTGCGATGGGGCAATGAAGAGGCAACCTGGAGTGATTTGTTGGAAGCTTATAAAGATAAACCACAAATCCAGGAGAAAATTGATGTGCGTGGATACGAAGAGAGTCGCGGCAATGACAACGGTCTTTTCGACATGGGATTTATGCAACTATGGGAAAACCGTGATCCGAAATCAAAATTTTATTTTAAATGCTATTTTGGCCAAATATCCAGGATTGACGCAGATGACGAAAAACACGCCACCATTTACTTCAAAGACAATGAAAAAATTGAGCTTAAAAGGCGTGGAAATGATATCGGCTCCGATATTACGCTTTTTGATGATAAATTAGGAAAATTGCAATTTGAATGGGAAAACATTAAAACCATCCAATTTTTTGAAGCACCCAAAAGAACGGTAAACCAACTGGGAAGTCCCGTGTACGGACGTTTATTGACCGCCGATGGTACTTACGAAGGCTACATCGTTTGGGGAAATCAGGAGTCTTTTACCAAAGATCCCATTCTTGGTCAATCAAATGGAACAGATGTTAGTATCCCTTTTGGTGACATCGTCAGTTTGAAACCGGAATCTGAAGGATCGCAAGTTTGGACTAAAAACAACAAAGAATTCTATCTGAAAGGAACTTCTGACGTAAAACTTGAAAACCACGGCGTACTGGTAAAGACGCAGAAGTTTGGCGGTATCAGAATCGATTGGAGTGATATCGTGAAGATCGATTTTATACCTCCGGCTTTCAAATTGGATAGTTACCACCAATATGGCCCGCCAGTCAATTTGGATGGCGTGGTAGAAACACTCGACCACAAAGTATATTCCGGAAAATTGATCTATGATCTCGATGAAACCTGGGATTTTGAGATACTGGATGGCAAATCAGGTGGAGTGAGATACTTCTTACCGTTTAATCTGGTCTCCAAAGTAGAACCTCAAAACTACAATTATAGCCTGGTCACATTGAAAGACAACAGTCAAAAACTTTTGGGAGAATCCAGCGATGTGTGTCACCGAAATAATGGAATTCTGATTTGGTTAACAGAGCAAAAAACCAAATACATACCCTGGGATGAGGTAAAAAGAATTACCTTTAAATAAAATTCTGATGGTGATTTTCAGGCGTATCATCATTTATTTGGCTGTTTTAGCTTCGTTGGCGCTTGTGGCGTGGTATCTGTATAACGCCCGGTTGCAGCCGGTTTATTACATAGCTATATTTTGGGTAGTATGCGTTTTGCTGCTCACATGGCTTGGAAATTACCTCATTTATTTATGGCTCAATCAGCATCTGCCCTGGACCCAATCGTCGCTTAAACGGATATTGTACCAATTGTTGTTCAGTGGATTTTATACGCTGCTGTGTGTAAACCTCACTTATTATCTATTTAAAACCAGTTTCACCGACACGGCTCCAGATAGCCACCAGATGATTCTGCTTAACATCTACGGAACATTTGTGATCATTCCTGTTTTTTCGTTGTACTTCGGAATTTATTTTCTCACTAAGTGGAAAAGGGCCACCATTGAAGCCGAAGAACTAAAAAAAGAACATGTTCGCACAGAGCTACTGGCATTGAAGAATCATATCGATCCGCATTTCCTGTTCAATAACCTCAACATTCTCTCTTCGCTCATACAACCTGAAAATGAAGATGCCCAGCATTTCCTGGAGAAATTTTCCGATGTATACCGCTATGTGCTGCGCAGCAAAGACTCGGAAGTGATCCCGCTGAAGACAGAGCTCAATTTTCTGGAGGCTTATCTTTATCTGGTAAAAAAACGGTTTTCTGATCAGGTTTGTATAGATATTCAATTGCAAGCTATGAACGATCATCATTATATTCCGCCATTGTCATTGCAAATGCTCATCGAAAACGCCCTGAAGCACAATAAGTTTACTACGAAGAAACCGTTGAAAATCCATGTGTATATCGAAGGTGATTTTCTGGTGGTGCGCAATGATTTTCGTCCGCTGGCTGAGAAAGAATCATTAGAGCCGGCTTCGGGTCTTGATAACATTCGAAAAAGATACGCCCTCATTTCAGATACAGAACCTGTTATTGAAAACACCGAAGAAACGTTTGTTGTTAAACTTCCGCTATTGACAATAGAAAACCAGGGATAGCCTTTTTAAATTTTTGACCAATGAAAATTGCAATTATAGAAGATGAAATTTTAGCCGCCAACAAACTCGAGAAACTGGTCATCCAATATGATCCCCAAAATGAAGTAATTGCCAAACTCGACTCCGTCGAAGCTTCTGTAGAATGGCTGAAATTGAATACCAAGCCCGATCTTATATTCCTCGACATACGCCTTTCCGACGGCACCAGCTTTGACATTATTAAGGCTGTTGACATTTCCTCTCCGGTAATATTTACCACCGCCTACGATGAATACGCACTCGAAGCTTTTAGTTTGTACAGCATCGACTATCTCGTAAAACCGGTTTCTTTCGAAAAGCTGGCAGCGGCTTTCGACAAATTAAAGGCAATGAAAAAATCCCTGGTGGGCCATTCCGCTACTGTTGATTTGAAACAGATCAAAAAATTGATTGATGAACAGAAAAAAGGATATAAAACCAGGTTTTTAGTCAAATTGGGCAGTCAGTTGAAATCAGTGGCTACCGAGCAGGTTTCCTATTTTTATTCGGAAGAAAAACTTGTCTTCCTTCGCACGGCCAGCAACGAGCGATATGTGATTAATCAATCGCTGGATGAACTGGAGAATCTGCTGGATCCCAATCGGTTTTTCCGCATCAACCGGCAATTTATCGTCAACTTCGACGCCATTAAAAAAGTGCATCCCCACTTCAAGGGTCGTTTAAAAATAGAATTGACTCCGCCAATCGAAGACGAGGTGTACATCAGCAGCAGAAGATCGACGCCATTCAAAGAATGGATGGACCTGTGAAAGTCCAAAAATCCTGGAAACATTAACCGACAATGCACGCCTTATTCTTTCATCCACTCATACATATCGTAGTGGTGATCGTGCATGCCCATTGCTTTATACACCGCCCGGGCAGCTTTATTATTTTTTTCTACATACAACCGTACCCCACAATAATTTTCTGTGGTGACAATCAACTGTTGCAGATGTTTATACATGGCTTTAAAAACGCCTTTTCCGCGAAATCCTGGCAATACATATACAGACTGAAGCCACAGAATTTGGCCGTTGCGCCAATCGCTCCATTCATAGGTGATCAAAAATGATCCTATAACCTGCCTTTCTGATTCAGCAACATAATAAATGCCTTTGGTACGGTCATCGAAAACCGCCTGTACACCATTTGAAACGACATTTCGATCAAGATGTAAGTTTTCCGTTTCCAGGGCCATCTCAAGCTGAAATGTAACAATTTTCAAAGCATCACTCCTCTTTGCTTCTCTCACCAAATACACGATATTCTTTTTATTTAAAGTTATACAATACCATTAAGCTTCAGGTCTTCCCAGGTGATCATCAAAATTTTTCTGGCTTTTTGCCATTTGTAGGCACTGATTGTTCCGTCTTTGTGGATTACACGATGACAGGGAATGAGCCAGCCTAATGTATTTTTACCAATGGCAGTCCCGATTGCTCGCGAGGTTTCAACCGGCACCTTCATTTTGAGGGCGATGTCTTCATAATATGAAAGTTTACCAAAAGGAATATGCAGTAACGCCTTCCATACATCCAATTGAAATGCTGTTCCTGCCGCGAGCAATCGAATTTCAGTGGTATGATCTGCTCTTGGGTTAAAAATATCATCCCGGATTTTTTTTAGTTTTCGCTGGTTTTTGACGATTCTCCAATCGCCATAATTGCTTTGTAGCATTTCCACAGCTTTTGATTCATCGGTGATAAAATCCAGGTTACAAACGGCATCCCCGACCGTAGCAATCATATTTTTTCCAAATTGACTGTCGAACAGGGCATAGTCTATTTGCTCTTTTTTTGCCAGTGCATTGAAATCATTTTGATTTATTCCTTCAAAATGGATTTTTAGGTTCGGGAAAGTTGGGGGCGGCTTTGATGCCGTGAAATCTGCAAAGCGATTTTTGAGTTTAGCAGGTGATAATGCCTGTTTTACTGACTGGGGACTGATGCCAGCCCATTGTTGAAGAATTGGTTTGAAATCCGGAATTTTTGAATTATTGGCAAAATCGATGGTGAGTTGTCCGCTTTGGTGGTCGGAAATATACTGAATGGCGCTGGAAATTTCCTCAATATTCATTTTGTGGATTTGAATGGTTAATTTTATGCAAGCTTAGATACTTTTTATTGTTCAACCAAAAATTTTTTTAATGATGAACTTGATTAAGTCTATATTCGATCCGATTTACGACAACCTGGTTCTGACATTGTTTTTCACTTTTATCATTGTGCCATTCCAGACCATTGTTGTTGCCCAGGGAAATATTGGCAGTGAAGTGAACATCACCGTGTTTCCGGCTCAAAAAGCGCAAAAGATCCAGTCGATCGGCGGTAATTATTGCCAGGCGACTTATACGAATGATGCCCGCGATACCATCGGTATATTAACCCTTAAAAATCTCCAACCCAAATATGTGCGCGTTCCTATCCCTTTGAAGCACTGGGAACCTGTGAATGATAATGAGAGCCCCAACAGCATTAATTATGCTGCTTTTAAAGATGATAGTGTCGTGCATACGTTGTTTCTATTTTTGCAGGAAATGAAAGAAAAATATGAGGTCGACAATATTACAGCCTCGGTTTGGGATGTACCCGACTGGATGGTGAGCAATCCCCAGGATCGGGCACAACGCCGGATTAAACCGGAATTATACTACGAAGCAGCCGAATCCATAGCCTCCTTTTTATTGAAAGCTAAAAATGACTACGGCGTTCGTATTGATAATTTTTCTTTTAATGAAGCTACCGGCGGATATCAGATTATTTTTTCCCCGGAGGAGATCATAGCATTCATTAAAATCGCGGGGCCGTATTTTCGTTCACTGGGTTTAAAAACAAAATTTCTCACGGCAGATTCCCATCAGACCAAAGGCACGGTAGATTATGCGACGCCACTGCTCAATGAGCCGGCAATTCGCAAATATCTTGGCCCGCTGAGTTATCATAGCTGGTGGTCCGAAGATATGGACAACAAAGAATTCGAACGGATTGATTCTTTGGGGAAGGCACATCACAAGGACATATGGTGCACCGAGGTGGGCTATGATGCCATGGCCTGGCGACAGCCCAATGTTTTCCCAAGCTGGGATTATGCCTGGCGATATGCCAAAATCATGTTGCGTGTGCTTAATTATAGTGGCGCGTCGGTGACTCAATACTGGACGTATGAAAATAATTATCCGATCATCGGCAAAGATCTAAATCCATACCCTGTTTATTATGTTACGGATCGACTTTCAAAAAATCTTCCCCAGGGTACTTCAATCATAAAATCAATCAGCGATGATGAAGCCGTTTGGGTTTTGGCTGCCCGAAAGGGTTCGCGGCATTATTTCCTGGAGATCCTGAATACTACCAGTCTGGAGAAAACCATCAAAATATCGGGGGTTCCCAGGATGTCTCTTTTCCAAAGTCATCTCAATGTCACCAATGCCAAAAATGGCCCGGGTACCAGCGAGCCGCTTATCAGGACAGACGGTCATTTTGTTTTGAATATTGCCCCGCAAACCATTACTTTCATCAGTACCGAAAATGTGCCGTTTAATTTTGTGAAATAAAAAAGTCCCGGGATTGGCCCAGGACTTTTCGTGATATTTTAAATATATCAAAATCCAAAGGCAGACATCATTTTATTGTAAATGCTGGTATTTTCGAATATTCCGGAAAATTGATCCGATTGCGGACCATAAGCAAATACGGGAACCATCACTGCGGTATGATGTTCGGTGGTGAATTTTCCTTCCACCTTACCTTCCTTAATATTACCATCAACAATAGCGAATCCACCGGTTTCATGGTCTGCAGTGACAATCACCAGCGTTTCACCGTTGCTTTGAGCGAAATCCAGGGCTTTGCCAACAGCATGGTCAAAATCCAGCATTTCACTGGTGATGTAGTCGGTATCATTATCGTGGCCACCCCAGTCAATTTGCGATCCTTCCACCATCAGGAAAAAGCCTTTCTCATTTTTGCTGAGTAGTTCCAAAGCTTTTTCTGTGGCATTGGGCAGGTAATCGCCTCTGCCATCCAGCTCCTTAGGTAAATGACCTTCAGTGATGAGGGCGGCGAGTTTACCAACATGGATATTTTCCAGCATGTTTTGGTCAGTCACCACCTGGTAACCTTTTTGTGTGAGCTCGTTCAACAGGTTTCTGCCATCATCGCGTTTTTCGAAATCCTGGCGACCTCCACCAATAAATACGTCAATTCCTGAATTCAAAAAATCCGCGGCGATCTCCTTGGTCATATTTCGGCTGGTTTCATGGGCGACAAAGCAGGCGGGTGTGGCATGCGTAACGCTGCATGTTACCACCAGTCCGGAAGCCAGTCCGTTTTTTGAGGCGGTTTCCAGGATTGTTGGTACTGGCTTGCCATTCGGATCCACACCAACGGCGCCATTTTTGGTTTTATGACCTGTAGAGAATGCAGTGGCCCCGGCTGCGGAATCGGTGATGAGGTTGTCTGC
This sequence comes from uncultured Cytophagales bacterium, assembly GCA_963711495.1. GTDB lineage: Bacteria > Bacteroidota > Bacteroidia > Cytophagales > Cyclobacteriaceae > CAVQEK01. Next base: position 319,176 of record CAVQEK010000013.1, on the reverse strand, counting down.
AGAATACGTTTTGGAAAACCCGGTAATAGGAAAATGTTGTAGGTTCAGTTCTCCGTGGTTGGCTATTAATCCGGAATAAACCTGTGTGGTTCCCATGCCGTCACCGATCATCAAAATGATGTTTTTTGCCCTTTGGCTTGGAGTGGATCGTGACTCCTGGTTTGTTTTTTGCGTACAACCGGCCAGCAAAATAAAAAAGATGAGCAGGCCAAACGATGATTTTTTCAACATACTGTCTATTTGATTTAATATGAAAAATGATTAATTGACGACTTTTTGAAAGTGTACAAAATTACCTTTGTATTTTTATAAAATTGATTTGTTGCAATATTTAATTCTACGGTTCAGTATTCCAAAATGTACTATTGATGTCCCATTAAAATTACTATAAATATGAAAAAATTATCGAGCTATTTTTTGCAGGGGCTGATTTATGTGGGGCCAATCGCCATCACGCTGTATGTCGTGTTCCAGATTTTTTATCTAACCGATAACTTGCTGCAGACCACACTTTTTGCATTGCTGGGTTACAAGATACCCGGGTTGGGCATTCTTATCATATTGTCTTTTCTGACCATTTTGGGGTTTGTTGGACAAACCATTATTGCCCAGCCTTTTAAAAAATTATTTCACCGGGTCATCAAGAAAGTTCCCTTGCTGGAGTTGATCTACTCTGCCGTCAATGACTTCTTCTCTGCCGTGGTGGGCAAAGAAAGAAAATTTAGCCGGCCGGTGCTGGTGCGACTGAGCCATCTCAACAATATCGAGCGCATCGGATTTATTACCGAAGATGATCTGAAAGCCTTGGGTATAACAGATAAAGTGGCGGTTTACTTTCCATTGAGTTACAGTTTCGCCGGAGAAGTGTTTGTCGTGCCCAAAGAGTTAATTACGGTCTTGAAAATACCGGCCTCCGAAGCCATGAAATTTGTGGTTTCCGGTGGTGTAGCTGAAATTGAATAATCACCAGACAAATAAGAAATTTGCAGTGGGGCGGGTTTTTTAGGGAAACAAAAACAGGAGTTAAATCACTTGGAATAAAATATTATTTTGCTGTGACTCACACCTAAAGGGCAGACAGTCCTCACGATTCACCTTGTTACCGTTTGAAGTTAATTCCAACCTGATTAGGCCAAATTCATTCAGATGGCACTAATTTGTTTCAATGGCGAAATGGGAAGAAATTGGCATTTGATTGATTTGCGAGGAAACGAACCAAAGCGAATGGTGCTAGCAGTCAATTACATAGGGTATTCAATGACGAGGTGTTGAAGGGTATTGGATAAAAGTATGAAAAAAGCGACGGACCGGCGACATTGGGTTGGCTCATTCAACAAAAAATATTCTAAAAAGGCCCCTCATACAAATCGTTTAAAAGTAAATCTCAATATCTTTGATTTTGAGTTGGACGAGAAAGACATGCAAAAAATAGACGAGTTGCACCGACATGAACGTCTGGTGAATCCGGGCCGGGAGATTGATTGGGAAAAGTGATCATTAGTTCCGGAATCCATGTTGCATGTCTGACTGTTTACCAACCCGGCCTTTATTTTCAATAGAAAGTACTGCCTTTTCAAACACAATTAGGGCAGATACTCACCTAGGCCGGGAAGGAGCAAATTAAGTCACTTAATGTGAGAAAATTGTTCGAATGCGCAGACGGCGGGAACACAACTGGAAAACAATTGGGCCATTATAGCACGGCAGACACAAATCAAAGAAAGAGATCCCAACGACTTTATTAAGCAATGCTTAATATTTCATATCCTTCAGCCCTTCTAGCGTATTTTTTGGCCTTTTTATGATATTCCCCTATACAGGTTAATGCTTACATTTAAATCGTATTTCTTACAACAAAACAATCATTAACTATGAGAAAGACCCTTAAAGATCTATTGGCTGAAGCCAATAATGAAGTTAAAACCTATCAGGTGGAAGATGCTTTATCTTGGGTAGGTGCAGAAGGTGTTCAATTCATCGACGTGAGGGATGAGCCCGAAATTTTTAATGAAGGTAAAATTCCCGGAGCCATTCATGCTTCCCGTGGCATGCTCGAATTTTATGTAGATGCTCAAAGTCCCTATCACAAATCAGCGTTTGAATCTGGTAAAAAGTTGATTTTTTATTGCAAAAGCGGTGGCCGTTCGGCGCTTGCGGCACAGCGGGTCCAGCAAATGGGTATTCGGAACGTAGCCCATGTGGCAGGGGGATTTAAGGCTTGGAAGGAAAAAGATGGACCAGTGGAGATGCTGGAATTGGTTAATCGACCATAAACCAGTGGCAACCCTGATTGAAAATAATTTAAATTAAGTTTTATGATCAGTAAACATTAGTTATCTTCCGTATGGTTTACTGATCATATTAAAGTAATCATGTTCCAGTTGCTTGACTTTGTGTATGAAAATTGCTTGTTCAGGCAATTTAAAATTAATGACCTTCTTTTCCTGGAATATAAGTGCGTGGCCGAGGAATCTTTTATGAAGATCTGGTCGCAACACAATTATTTTGTGTTTGTGATCAGTGGAAAGAAGATCTGGCAAACGATCACATCAAAATATATGGTTACCAAAGGGCAGGCTATTTTTGTTAAAAGGGGTGCTAACGTTGTTCATCAGTTTTTCGATAAAAATTTCTGTTCTCTTATTATTTTTGTTCCCGATAATTTTATCAGGGAAGTAATCCAATGTCACTATGCACCAATGTCGGAAATAAACCGGATGGATAAAAATACCGATTCAGTTATTCGTATTCATTTGGATCATGTGCTTTCGGCTTATTTTCATTCCGTTTTTGCCTACTTCGAGCATTCCCAGGATCCGCCCAAAGATCTTTTAGAATTGAAATTTAAAGAACTGATTCTGGACCTGATCTCTTCTCCCGAAAATGGATCTCTAGCGATGTATTTTAAGTCTTTGTGCAACACCAGTAAATCGTCGATCAGGGAAATTATGGAATCCAATTTTGCCTATAATATGAAATTGAATGAGTTTGCCCGGTTAAGCGGAAGAAGCCTCACTTCTTTTAAAAGGGACTTCAAAGAAATGTATAAAATATCGCCGGGTAAATGGCTTGCAAGAAAAAAAATTGAATATGCAAGGCATCTTTTGGAGACCACCGATAAAAATGTAAATGAACTGACTTCAGATTGCGGGTTTGAAAACCCATCGCATTTCATAAAAAATTTCAGAGAAGCCTACAGCATGACCCCACTTCAATTTAAAAAATCGATGCTTAAAACGGTTTTCGATTGACAAGTGCGTTCATCTACCAAAACCACGAGACAACGAACTAAGATAACTCAATTATTCACGAAAACAATGCCGATATTAACCGTAACCCTGGTTCATGCCTGCCAATCTGTAGACAGACCTTCACGAACCAAGGCGGGGGAGTAGACATTTAAATAAGTGTTTAAAGAAATGAATTGTTATTGATTTTTGGCGGATGCCAATCAGGGAGGCTGTTCAGAGTCCCTTCACAAATTTTATTTATCTTGTGCTTGGATCTTAATGCATTGTTCTAACAATAAAACCGGATATCAATCATGGTAAAATTTATCTTCCAACATAAAATATCTGCTGTAGTAATGCTCCTCACCATTCTATCATGCCAGCCACGAAAGGATATGTCCGATAAAAGTGGTATTCCGGACCAAAAATGGTGGAAAGAAGCAGTAGTTTACCAGATTTATCCCCGAAGCTTCAAAGATACGGACGGTGACGGAATAGGAGACCTCAACGGTATAATTTCCCGGCTTGACTATGTAAAAAGCCTGGGTGTAGATGTGATTTGGCTGAATCCGATCTATGCTTCACCAAACCGCGACAATGGATATGATATCAGCGACTACCGGAAGATCATGAAGGAGTTTGGAACCATGGCCGATTTTGACAGCCTGCTGAATGGCTTGCACCAGCGTAACCTGAAACTCGTACTCGATCTGGTTGTAAACCACACCAGCAGTGATCATGAGTGGTTTAAGCAGTCCCGCAGTTCCCGCGACAATCCCTACAGGGACTATTATCATTGGTGGCCGGCAGAAAAAGGCACACCTCCAACACGCTTTAGTTATTTCGATGTGAATAATGATGCATGGTGCTATGATTCGCTTACGAATGCCTATTATCTGCATTATTTCGCAAAATCCCAACCCGATTTGAATTGGGAAAACCCTAAGGTGCGACAGGCTATCTACGATATGATGGGCTTTTGGTTCGACAAAGGTATTGATGGTTTTCGTATGGATGTCATTCCCTTTATATCAAAGGATACTGCGTTCCCGGTAATCACCAAAGAAATACTGGCTGAAAAATATAATGGCAGCTGGCCGGATTATTATGCTCACGGACCTCATTTGCATCAATATCTTCAGGAAATGAACCGCGAAGTTTTAAGTAAATATGACATCATGACGGTGGCGGAAGGTGCGGGAGTGACCATAAACGATGCCCTGAAATTTGTGGCCCCCGAACGGCATGAGTTGAATATGTTGTACAATTTTGATGGAGTTAGCCTGGGTTATCTTCCGGGGCCATACAAAATGCTAGACCCCAATGGGGTGAGCCTGGTGAAATTTAAACAGGTGTATTCCAGTTGGGACAGCGTGTATGAAGATAAAGGCTGGGGGACGATATATCTGGGGAATCACGATCAACCCAGAATGGTGACACGATGGGGAAATGATACTCCTCAGTATCGCACTCTCTCATCCAAAATGCTCACCACTTTTCTGATGACCATGCGCGCTACACCCTATTATTATTTCGGCGATGAACTGGGCATGACCAATATTAAATTCGACAGCATTGGCGATTACAAAGACATAGAAACGCTGAATATGTACCAACATTTGAAGGAGACTGGGGGTGACCCGCATCAATTTATCGAGGACCAGAAGATCGTAGCCCGTGATAACGGCCGAACGCCGTTTCAGTGGGATACTACCGCCAATGCCGGTTTTACGACAGGCACACCATGGATTAAGGTGAATCCAAATTATGAGACTATCAATGTTGAGCAGGAAGAGGAAGATCCCAATTCGGTTTTGAATTATTTTAAAAAAGTGGTACAACTGCGCAAAGAAAACCCTGTTTTGGTATATGGAAAATACACCCTGCTGGATAAGGAAAACCCCGATGTGTATGCATACACCAGGGAGATAAATGGTGACAAAATACTGGTTTTGCTCAACTTTACAAGCAAAACAGCAACAGTCCATACCGGTATCGATACGGGCAAGGCGAAACTTCTTTTGGGTAATTATCCCACGCCTTCCACAGGGGATACACTGCAACCTTATGAAGCGTTGGTCTATCAATTGTAGTCTCATACAAATGAAGTAATTTACCATTTCGTATGATATAGTTTTATCCACTCAGTTGTTTCTATCTAAATGATTAATCACAACAGTTCCAACTTCAGTTAATCTGAAAGGAAATTCCAAATAAATCGGAAGTGGTTCATGAAGATGTGAACCAGGGCGTGAACGTCATCTGCCCCGCACCGCCCTCATCTGTCCCCGGGAAGGTTATTTTTTCTTCTGGTAAAGTGATATTCCATTGCAGAGGATACTGAAAGCATTCGTTTATAGAATCATCATGTTTGATTGGTGCTTCTTTTGAAACCGATTAATTATTTATAATTTTCATATCTTAAGTACAAATTAATTGTGCAGCTATTGTATAAAAACATTAAATTTTTTTAAATGAATACAGTTATTAAGCTTAGTAAAGAAGATTTTAATCATCTAATATCGAAGGGAAAAGGAAGTTTTTCCTTTAAAGAGTCTAATTCTTTTGCAGTAACAACAGCCTCAGAAAATGAAATAGTGACTCTATGTTATAAAAATGATGAAGTGCAAGGAATTGTAAAAAAGAGGTATGATACTAATTTAGATCGTAATACTAAACAAATAGATCTGGATATCGAGTTATTATAAGATTAACATTAATACCCCCTCTCGCAGGACATCCCCGTCCCGTGAGCACTATGGTTGCGACACTCTGTCTGGATTTAAATCCACATAAAAGAATTGTACTGGCAGTCATTTTTGACACAAGAGTTACCGGCTTCATTCAACCTCAGCAAGACAGGGACATGCAATAGGAAGGTAAAGTTGAGTATATAAAAGCCATAGCCCGGACGGAGTCCTGTTAATCATTGTCATCACAGGCACTGCCCCAACCGCGCAATCCCACGTAAGGCAGGCGCCTGCGATAGAGGAAAGAAGATTATTGGTTCCCAATTCCAATCATACCGTCTAATCCCGTGGGGATTCCATGTTTATGGCATGGCCATGCCTTTGGCATAGAAGATCGCCAATGATGATTGATGCGACCCCGAATGGGGTCGTATGTCCCTTGTCGGCCATTTGCTATAAACATTCGACCCTATCAGGGTCTGGCTTGCCTGCTTGGAATCCACCCTCACTGGCAGGCCTTCCGCCAAGGTTCTTGTCCAAACGAACCTTCTTAATAATAAAAGTTATCCTGAAGCATTTAGATAGTCACAGTTTTGTTGCAACCTCAAAAAAGATGGGGTGGATGATTGTTTCGTGAGGACAAGAAACAAGGCGGGGGGTTGATATTAGTTTTTAACTTGCTTAAAAAGCATAAACTCAACAAAAAGTATGTTCCGTTGGGCTTAATAATGAAAGTTACCGAAATCATACAAACCAAAGTGCCGGTTTATTGTTGACCTTTTAATTGATCAAGTACTTTTGTGAGGCGTTGCATTTCGGTGTTATCCGGCGCAATAAGGCGATAGACCATTAAGATCTGCTCCAAATGATTGATGTCTTTTTGGACCGCAAACTGACGTGCATAGGAATAACAGGCAATCCCCAGGAAGCCATTTACACGCTTATAAGCCATCTTTTTCATATCATCGGGTTCCGAGGCCATCTTCTCATTCAAAGCAGCGATCTCCTTCTTCCACCAGGCTTCATTCTTTTCCAATAAGGCCGGCACATATATTTGGCGCAAGTTCATTTCAAGTTGCAGGCTTTCTCTCAATTGAGACAATTGCTGTTTGTAAGCCGCTCTGTTTGTCAATTCATTTGTTGTGGCATAAAAAGAGCCGACTTTTTCGAAACGCTCTACCGATGCCATAGTACGACCGATACAAACGGCGGACAGCAATTCTCCGGCAGCAACTAACGAATCTACGCGCCCCTTTTGCGCTTTGACATATTGAACAACCTGTTGCCCACCATGTCCTGTATTTGATCCTTCGGACAGTTCAAACCAGCCCAAAGCTGCCGTCAACAAGGAACTTTCCGGCCATTCATGTGATGCTTTCATAAGTTCGATGTGGGCGTTGGCGGGTAAACTCGCCGGATTTAAAATATATTGCACCGTTTCAAGGAAGTTGAAATCGTCCATTCCGATGAGGCCCATTACCGGACATTTAATTGCAGAAAGTTGTTCGGGGCTGGCGAAAGCGCCACAGGTGATCACTCCGTCAACAGAATGGTTAAAGGCATAACCAAGCGTCATCCGTGCTCCGCCCGAAAACCCGGCAAGATAAAGGCGGTCTCCAATTGGATAACGTTTTTTTACATCAGCAATGAGTTCATCCAGTTCCTGTAAATAATGCGGGTCATTATTTTGTATGAGATTAGAGGCCACCAATAAAACCGTGTATTTTGAAGCCGCTTCCTTTAAATGTTCCATAGCCGTTTGTCCTGATCCGTGCGGGTCAATAGCCACCAGTAAAGGGAACTTTTGATCCGACTTTGTATGATTGGGAACAAACACCTCGTATGAATGTGCCGGGTTCGATAAACAGGTGTCGGTGCGTTCGACCGCTATGCTATTTTCCGTATTTTTATTTGAGGGGTGGCAGGCAGATACAATACCGAACAGCATTGGAATAATAAATGACCATTTTATAAGATTAAATCGCATAAGCCAATCGGTTTTGAAATAAAACTTGAAGATGAACAAATACTTTTAAAAAGTTAGTCATTTCTATTGTCCTGACTATGGTTTTACCACTTTATATACAGCAAAACAACTGAGATGTTGTTTCCTAAATGAGCATTTACAATTGCTGCTCCTCCATGGGTTATTTATATAGAAAGCCAACAAGGAAGCAATTTTATCAGACCCGCACAGCCAATAGCATGTAAACTTAACTTATTGTTTAATCTCCAACAGGATAAATATGACCTGTCTGAGCCACTTAATCCGGGACGTAAAGATCAGGTAGGTACTGTTTTTAGCCCCAATGTGGCGCAATAATTACCTTAGGGCAACGCCCTGAGCCTTTAAAATTTTTTGTGGAAACAACCAGGTCCAAAAACATATTGTACGGGATTTTGTCCCGGATATTCTGAACATCAATTGGCTGACTAGCAACAAAACCCAAAGGAATGCTGATCGCAGCGATCCAAAAAAGGCAGCTAAAAAAATAATTTTTGATCATGGGGTGAAGATATTTTAATGGGGCATCGGTTTCAGTCAGAAAAATAGCATCCTCTGCTTTACTTTACACCTTCAGGCGTATTTTATTTCAAATAATCTTTCTGGTCAGGATGATTGCTGACTGTCTCCAACAGTCCGCCCCACACTTGCAGCAGAACTGGTTTGCCAAGCGGACTCAATAGTATTGAGTTTGTAACGCCACTACTGCGGGTCATCCCATTACATCAAGTCTATGCCTGGATTTTACGGATTGAGCGTGGGCTTTTAACAGTTAGCAAGGGCTTTTAGCTCGTCCCATGTCACAATTCAATTGCTCTTTCCCGGGACGTCTTTATTGCAGATGAAGACGAGCGTGGAGACTTTAGTGCCGGTAGGTTATTCTATTGAAATGCACTCCAATGGAAGCATAGTGGTTTGGTGCGGCGAGAACAAAAAAAGCGTTTTGCATCAAGGACTGCCCGAACTGGTTTGTAGATAATTTTTATTTTGGTATTAAATTCATTTACTACTATTCAAAAAGGTTTTCGTTTATTAATTCAAGATGGCTTTACTAATTGCTTTTTTTCTATTATCAATCGTGTTTTCCTTCCTTTGTTCTATTTGGGAGGCAGTGCTTCTGAGTATTACTCCTACTTATATCAAAAGAAAAGAAAAAGAGAAACCGGCTACCGGAAAATTGCTCGCTGACCTTAAGAGGAACTTAGACCGGCCCTTGTCAGCTATTCTAACACTGAACACCATGGCCCATACGATTGGAGCCATTGGCGTTGGCGCGCAGGCGGGGAAGTTGTATGGCACCAGGGGCTTTCAATTGCTGGGGCTTGACATCACTTTCGAATCCATTATTGCCGCTTTGATGACGCTGGGGATATTGTTCCTTTCAGAGATCATACCCAAAACACTTGGGGCAAATAACTGGCAAACCCTGGCTCCTGTCACAGGCCGTGCAGTAAGGTCGCTTGTGTTGATCCTCGCTCCATTTGTGTGGATGAGCAGTCGCCTTACCAGGATGCTTAAAAAAGACAAAAGTAAAAGTATCTTCAGTAAGCAGGATTTCTCCGCCATGGCCGATATGGCAAGCGAGAGTGGTGGTATCAAACAGGAAGAATATACCCTGATCAAAAATGTATTGCGGCTGGATGAATTAATAGCCAGAGACGTTATGACCCCGAGAACGGTTATGTTTATGGCTGAGGAAGAACAAACACTGAAGGAATTTTATAAAGAAAATCGACCACTTATTTTTTCAAGGATACCGCTTTTCCATGAAAAAAATGATGCAGTTACTGGTTTAATATTAAAAGACGATGTACTGCAGCGTTTGGCTGAAGGGAAATCAGACGGTCTGTTGTCGGATATTAAACGTGATATCGTGATAGTGCATGACACAGATCATTTAAGAAAGATTTTTGACACCCTAAACGAAAAAAGGGAACATCTGGCTATTGTGGTGGACGAATACGGTGGCATTATCGGGTTAGTCACCCAGGAGGATATCATTGAAACATTACTGGGCTTGGAAATAGTCGATGAAACGGATGCCATAACGGATCTTCAAAAATATGCCCGGCATAAGTGGGAGGAACGCGCCAGGAAAATAGGACTGATTATTGTGAAACACAATCGGCGCTGAAGGGATGAATAAGAAATAATTGGCTAAAACACAGAAGAATCAAGGGTTTCCCCCAATCTTTTGACGTCCCCGGGATATTTTCCCTGTATATCCCAATATTTTCACCGCCCGCCGGAGTTTTTCGGCTTCCATCCCGATATTTTGGCTCCCGCCGGATGGTTGAGCGCCCCTCCGGGGTGGAAAACCAGGAAAATATTGCGAATGGACCAGAAAAAGTCCGGATGAGGCAGAGAATGCGAATGGATGGCAAAATATTCCGGAGGGAAACGGAATTTTGAGAAGGGGCGACAAAAAGTTCCCTTTACAGTTAGAGGCTCTTATCCGCCGTCATCCCTGACGAAGCGCAGCGAAGATCAGGGATCTCCTTCTGTTTTGCGTACTAGTGGCTATCCCAGGCTATTCGTCCTCCTCCCGCCATCACCGAAAGACCGGGGCACGACAGAAGCTTGGCGTCAACGCAAAAGGGTTTTTGAGAAAAATATGAAAGGGAATTGAGGGTGAATGGGAATTGGTTTATCGGGATACGAACCAAGGCGGAGGTTGCAATTTATTACGCCCCGTTGGGGCTTTTACCTTAACCCCTAACTCCGCAGGGGAATACGTATTACAAGAATAAATTTCACTAAATGTTTGTATATAAGCGGTTTAAGTGTTTTATTTATAATACGTATATACGTATTATTATGAATAGAAAACTTGCCGATCACCCTGACTGGGCCACTAAGTTTCGTCGGCCCGGCGCTGAACTGAGATTGATAAATGGGAAGTATTACCTTTATGAATTTAAAACAGTATATGACCCGGCCCGTAAACGGGCCAGAAAAATTTCCGGAAAAATCTTAGGCCGGATTACCGAAAAAGATGGCTTCGTGGAATCTGATAAAAATAAATTAAGAAAAAAAGCGGTTGCGGCTTTCCAGCTGACCGTAGGGCCCACGAGGGAATACGGTTTTTCTCAATATATTCTTGATCATTTTCAGGGAAGTTACTATGAAATAAAAAGAGTGTTCCCGGAATTATGGCAAGCGATTGTATTATTGGCGTATTGTCGGCTTCTTTATCAATCGCCGATCAAAAACATGCCCTACCACATCAGTCATAGCTGGCTTTATGAACATTGGCAGCCAGGCACAATGACCGACAAGAGAGTCAGTTTATTACTGCGCGATCTTGGCCGACAAAGAGAAAAGGCGGTTAGCTATATGAAAGCCTTTATTCATGAAGGGGAATATCTTTTGGCGGACACCACCAATATTTTGAGTAAGTCTTCCCATATACAACTGAGCAAGAAAGGATACAACAATAAATTTGATTTCGAACCTCAGATCAACACCATGTACCTGTATTCTACCCAAAGCAGGATGCCGGTATTTTATCGCTTACATGCGGGCAACATAAAAGAAGTTAAGGCTTTTAAATTTACGATGAAGGAAAGTGGCATCCAGCAGGCCATTATCATCGGGGATAAAGGATTTTACTCCCTGGAAAATATAGAAGCTCTTAAAGCTGAACAATTACAATACATCATTCCTGTAAAAAGGGACAACTCATTGTTGGATTACAGTGGCATAGAGGATAATACTTTCAAGGTAAAGAACAATTATTTTCAACATGAAAAGCGATTTATATGGTATGAAGAAATAACAATCGCAGAGGAAAGTATCGGAACACTTAACAAAGATAAAATTTTCTTATTCCTTGACGAAACCTTACGGCTCAGGGAAGAAACAGATTATCTACAGCGGATCGCCACTCATCCGGAAGAATACAGCAGAGATGGATACCTGGAACGCAAAGACCGCTTCGGCACTATCGGTCTGATCAGCAATGTATCAGATAAAACACCCGATGAAATCTATATTGCCTACAAATCGCGAATGGCTATTGAAGAAATGTTTGACAGTCTGAAAAACGTAATAGATGCAGATAGTACTTATATGCAAAACGAAGATACCCTTCAGGGATGGATGTTCATTAACCATATCGCTTTGCAATGGTATCAGCAAATATATCTATTGCTAAAAGACAAAAAGCTCACAAGCAAGTACTCAGTACGTGATTTTTTAATACTGTTGCGAGATGTGCGCAAGGTCAGGATCAATGAACAATGGTATTCTGCTGAAATAACAAAGGCCGTCGCCAAACTCCTGGACAAAATAAAATATAATACGTAAAATTAGCGGAGTTAGGGATTAATGATAGAACATTAAAAAAGTAAACTTATCCTGGTATGGTTTTAACCCAAATTTATCAATGGTCTTCGTGATAAAAGTTATAAGTTGTTGTACATCATGTGCGCTCGCAGGATTTTGGCATGGAAGCATTGTGGGATATTGGAGAGTACCAAAATCCGGAAAAGTGTCTGATCTTCAAAAAATTAGGACTTAGAATAGATTTCTTTTCAGAATTTTGGGTTGAAGGCAAATAGTCCGAATTGGAATTTTCTTGGACCGATGATTTCTGGATGTTATTAAAATGATCCTATCCTTGCTTTTACCCAGATCAAGAACAAACATTGGAGGTAAAGCGATAAAATATTCTATCTAATGTCAGGTTCAAAATCATTTTACCGTAGCCTTATATTTCATATAAGTTCAGGTTCCTGTAAAAACGTAGGCATGCATTTGGGGAAATGGTAGGCATGTTTTGCTGAAAGGTGCTTTGATTTCAAAATAGCTAAAATGAGACGTTTAGATTTGATGAAATATTTGATTAACCTTTACGATTTGCAATGGCTAGAGGTATCTTTATTTGACAGTCGAAGTTCTGATTCCCAATGGCTCATCCGGTATACTTTGACGGCCCTTGTCATCAACCGTAAGTACACCATAAAAATATACCGTATCGTTGTTGATATTCTTGTCAGTCCATTCGGTGCTTTCGGCGTCTAGCATTTGTATTGGCTCAAGTGATTCTCCTTTTTTAGCACGCAATATTCTAATATTCTCCACATGGTCATCAATCGGATTTGTCCATTGTAATAACACACCACCTTTTGTATTCATTGCACGCAATTGTCCTGGCGACAAGGGTAATTGCAATGGGATAATGGCTCCCGTTTCCAGACTCGATGCACTTACATCAGAGGTATCCAATCCGATTGATTCCAAACTATATAAATAGTGTAAGCCTTCAACAGCGGTACTGTCAACAAATGAATTAACACCATAAGCGGTTGGGGTTATGTTAAGACGAATTTTAGGAGATTCAGTCTCACCCAGACCAGCCATCCGGCGATAAACCCAATAACCTGTCATGAAAGGATAATTTTCGGTGAGATCCTCCCAAAACAACAGGATTTTATGCCCGTTAACCCGGGCATTTAGATTGGTGGGAACCGGCATGAAAGCTGCCTTCCCTGCAACAGAAACCCTGATTGATATCGGGCTAATGCCATAAGACGTATTTTCTGATGCTACTGCGTATACCAAAACCGGCGACTCAGGCACTTGATCGAGGCTGTCGACATAAGACACCACAGAATCGGAATTTAAAATGATCCCCGAAACAGGTTGCATTGGACTGGTAAAACTATTGGACCGGTATACATAATACCCACGAATATCGGTTCCTACGCTATTCCAACTTAATTTGACCGTGTTTCCTTGTCTGATTGCCTTGAGGTTTGAAGGGGGGAATAAATTGGGTTTGCTGGCTTTATAAATGACTGGAATTCTGGCAGAAGGATAAGTCCGCCCATAAGCAGTATTTAGTACCAATGTATAAAAATAGGTGGTAACCGGCTTTACATTGTGGTCTAAAAATGAAGTGTCACCTGGTGCTACGCTTCCTATTCGTGTATAATAACCATCGTAAACAAGTGCCTTATAAATATCAATGGATACAATATCTTCCTGATTACTTAATTTCCAGGAAAGTCGGATTAGATTATCTTTTTCCTGGCTGACAGCATGTAAATGAGTGACAAGCGCAGGAATAGTATTAACACCAGTATTATATATATTGATCGTATCCGTTGGTTGGCCATCATTGCCATAGGCATCGAAAGGAACGACATAATAACTGTATTGTGCTTTGTTCACAACCGTTGCATCCATGATGATCATATGTTTGTTGTTGTCCCTTGTGGTATACATTACGACTGGGTGAATTTGTTCAAAATTGCCCCTTAAATAATTGCCGCGGTAAACCTTGCACCCCATCATTCCTGTATAGCGCATCAACTTAAAATCTAACAACACTGAGGTGCCATTTCCGGCAATAGAATCGGGTTGTATCCCATAATTTGGTTCTGGTCCCGGAATGGAAACAGCATCAAAAGTTTTAAGGAGTGAAATTCTTCCCTCCTGCTTTTTTTCAATTTTATATTCATATCGTTTGTTGGGTTCGACAGAGCCGTCCCACCATCCCGTACCACAAGCGAAAAGCATACCCGGATAACTGTTCCAGGAATACAAAGAGTCATCCATGTTCGATGTCTTCAATTTATTCCACAACAATCCCACTATAGCGCTATCCGGGAGGCTGATATTCGTATTATCTTTCGCGTCGCGGAAAATACGTCCTTCCCAGGTCATTTTGTCCCTTGGGAAATCGAGTGTTTTCAAGACTTGCCAGTCATTTTGATCAATTTCCTTCCGGCTGATCTGATAACTAAATGATTTAGGTAACTCGCTACCACAATAGATAAAAATGGCATTTTTCCCAGGGTGTACTCCCAGACCATTTTGTGCTTTACCACCGAGGGCAATAAAAATTATGGCTATGATCGTTAAGGTGAGTTTCATTTTTATACCATTTATTTTTTAATTTCCACAAGTACTATTTGAATCACATGCCGGTGCCGAGGCAGAGCCAAAATAAAAATCAGTATCCACACCTGATTGACTGGAAAGAATAAGTTTAACAACCGCGCTTTTTGAAAAATCGAAGTCTATACTTTTTACTTCCAGATCAATACTTCCCGAGCCGCTAACATTGGCCCCGATTTTACCTCCTACGCAAGCACCTTGCCCGCTTACTGCGCCTGTCATAGAGCCATCCAGGGAAGCTGAACCATGTACTGAAATGTTTAGTGCTGCAGCTCCGGCTTCCACTTTGCCGTACAAACCCGCAGACATCATAAAACTCCAGTCACTGAATTTAGTGTACAGGCTGGCTTCGCCCCCAGCCATAGCTTTCAAATAAATAGAAGCCACACCAAGGTCAACCCCCAGTTCATTATCGATGAGGCTTTTTCCCGCTGTGATAAAGAACCCCTGGATGGCAGTACCCCCCTCTCCTTTGAGCCAACATAAGCTACTTTTACTATAAGAAAACTGGGTTACTTTATCGGTAACTACTTGGGCCTCCGGGCCAGTATAAGACCTGTTTCCCAACAAAAATCCCATATTTAATGAACTAAAAGGTCCTGGTAATCCCGTATTCACTTTACATGCTCCTAAAAAATACCATCCTACCGGATCCATCAACATGTCGACACTCCCTCCCGCTGTAAATGGCCCCAAATGCTGGTCATTTACCTGTAGCGAACCATGGAGACTTTTATTCGGAAAATCATAAACCATCTGCATGGTGCCGAATGGTAAATCAATATTCGATACTTTAACAGCCTCTCCACTTACATCTATATCACCATGTACCGTAAAGGTCATCTTATTATTTGCTTTACCGCCATCGGCATTTAAGGTTTTGTCATCCGTGAGCAAATTGCCACTGAAACTGAGAAGGTTCCAGTCACTCGCTCCATTTGGAACTTCCATCCCGCCATGGTCAATTTTCAAATTATATTTTCCTGAAGACGAAGTTGAGGCAGACACTGAGGTTAAATTCAATATAAAATCCTTCTTCAGGTCAATATGATAATGGGCACTGGATGGATCACCACCATCGGCATAAAAAGTCGCTGTGATCGGATTAAAAACGTTTTCTTCCTGCACCTGGCCTTTAATGATGATTTGATTATTGCTTATGGTAGGATTAACAGCGTTATCTGCCGTAAAATTCACGTAGCCTTTCCCTTCAAAACCCATCTGAATTGGTTTAATATCCATTTTTAACGCGGATGGTGAACCGGTGAACATCAGTGTGGTCATAATGGGTACCAGCCGTGGTGCCGGAATGCCCAAACCACCGGTGATCGTAAAAAAGTCCGGACCACTGTTGATTGTTTGAGGGGAAAACCGGGCCACTTTATTGTTATTGATGATATACGGTATTGCACTTTGCTGAATAGAGAAAATATCTTCGTCATTGCTGAGCAACTGAATATACTGGATATTGACATCCTTATCCAGGAAAGTTGTGAGGTCTTTTATTCTGGCTGCCGGATTGTTTCCCGAACCGGCAATGGCCAGTTTCCAGTGACCAGACATATCGCTTCCTGATTTTGTATCGTAAACCAAAACGGCATTTCCTGTTGAAATATCAGACAATGCTTTCACCCCACCGCCCAATATGAGTTGATTGAGTTGAAATCCTTTCATCACAAACATATCGGAGCGCAGATTGAATTCTGTGAAGGGTATGTCCAGTTTTCCAGTCTTGATCAGGCCCTTTTCTGAGTAAATCCCGCCCTTTTCCGGATCGATAGTCCAATCACTTATTTCCAGATTCCATTTTTCTAATTGTACCGTCAAAGGTTTGGCTCCTGATGCCGGATATACTTTGCTGTTGTCGAGGACAATGTCTCCGGCATGTACCGATAAATGGTCGGGTTGTGCATTGGGAATGTGACAATTCATGCTCACATCCAAATGGATCTTCCCTTCAGAATCAATGTATGTATTCTCCGGATCAGCAGTGGCATCAAACAGGATGAAATTAAATTTAATGGGCATGCCCAATTCGTTACTCAAATGAAAATTTTGTGTGGATATGAGTTGACCTTGAGGTGGATTCAGAACAGGTTGTTCATCAGTACCTAATGCATTGAAAACTGACAGGTGGTTATTCACCTGATTTTTACTGACCTGGCATAAAAAGAACTGATCTTTGTTTTTGAAGTTGAAGTAACTACTCGGATAGTTGAAGGAATTGTCCACGATGTGGGCATACCCCAGCATCTGACCTTTGTTGTCTTTTGCTCTTTGAATGGATAATTCTCCAACCTTTGACTGACCGGATGACATGGATGCATCGTGGGTGATCTGCACATTATACCTGCTCATGTATTGCATCTTAAGATTGCTGGTGGCGTCGAGACTGGCCTGATCATTTAAGGGAACACCAATTGCTTTCCCCTTCACCAGTTTTTTACTGAATGGAACATCGTGAATTCTCAAGGATTGTTCGCTGGTGATCCAACTAAAAGGCGAATTACTTTGATCCAATTTTACTATTCCGGTAACATTCACAATATTCTTATCATTGGTAGGCGATATGGATTCAACCGATAATGGAAAACCATAGATAGACTGGACCAGCATATCTCCGAAACTTTTTAATACCAGATCCTGAGAAGCCTGTCCAACCGAGAGTTGTACAGTTTTCTTATCGCCAATAACAGTGAATGTCGTATCCAATGTCGCAATCAAAGTTACTTGTCCACTGTTGACTGGAATGCCGTCGAGTTGATAATGCCCGGTATAATCTGAAAAGGTAGCAATTTGAGGCAATGCACCATTTCCAAGCGCTTGAGCATTGGGGGGCGGATTATTTTGATTTCCGCCAGGATTAAATGCATTCAGGTTTAATTGATAATATCCATTGAATTGCGTGGTGTTCTGTTCTTTATAATCCAGATATACTTTGGCACCCCGGATTGGTTTGCCATCAAGCGTCACTAATCCTTCTATACTTCCTCCTTTTTTCAATTTTATCCAGTAATTCTTGGTATTTTTGGTTTCCTCATTTTTGAGATTGATCACCTGGGGGATATACATTTTCCCTTTGGGACCAGTAATGGTTAAAGTATAATTGTTAACTGAAACATTCTCGAAACTCAATTCAGCCTCCCCGTTGGAGTTCGTTTGTATCGATTGCTGTTTATTCACTGTGATTACTGCTCCACCAATTTTTAGATTGGTATTGTCCTTGTCGGTGACGTAGAAATGAATGCGATGTTCGCGCCGATAGACCGTGTAAACTCCTATATCATTGTTGCCTTCCTTCATATTCTTTACTTCAACCGTGTCCGTAAAGTAGCCCGGATCTTTTGGTATCACATAAAAAATGGCCGTTTCACCTGGTTTCGCTGGTACAGGCAAACTGAATTTTCCAATATTATCTTTGAGAACAAGAAAACCCTTTTTAAACCCCTGAGTTTCAACGGTCATACCGTCGGGTCGTTTAATATAAGCGTCAACAGGTATTCCTTGTTCATTTTTGACAATTCCGGTAATGGCCGCAGAGGGCAACATGAGGATGTCGATAATTTGTTGTTTGCCACTTCTGCTTGCGGTTGCAACTTTATAATCTAAATCACCAGATTCCTTTTGCTGTTTAAAACCTTTGGCATAGGCTCGAATATGTACAGTCAGGTTAGGTTGCCCTTGCGGAATTTTGGCAAGTTCCAAAACATCTAAAAATTCATAATACCCTGCAGAATCCGTCATAGTCGCTGCAATATATTTTTCTTTGGTATCCGTTAAAAAAACGATGGAATTTTTCATACCCAATCCACTACTCTTATCCATGACCCGGCCTCCAACCCGGCCTGGCTTAGGCACCATATAGATATCAACCGTTGCCTGGGGTATATCCGTTTGACGCATATCCCAATAATTGCCATAGGTGGAATTATTACTGGGTTTGATTTGATAGCCATCCGAGCCGTTTTCATATTGAACAGAAAATCCGTTAGCATCCAAGGATGTGAGGTTAGCCTCATAGAAAAGCTCTCCTGAGGCTGGATTAGATACCATTTCAAGGTAGTAATCCTTAAAACCACTCACCAGAAGATCAAAAGACACTTTTCTCTGACTGTCCGTTTCGTCACTTTCCAACCATTCATAACTGCCTTCAGGCCACGATTGTGTCCCATTCAAAATTTCTGACGTTGAAAGTCCCTGGTTAGTGTAATCCTGCTGGTTGAATTGCCAATTCCCTTTTTGCGACGCACCGAAACCACTGTTAGCGTTTCCGGAATTTTTAGCAGGCAGTTTCACATCTCCGGAATATTGTGGGTTGATCAGCTTTTTCATTTGGTACTGACCGTCACCTTCACCTTGAGGCAAGTGTTTGACTTTACTGGAAGGATCACGGAATACAACCGCCTTAAGACCTGATAGCGTTACGGTTTTATTATTTATTTTTTCCCTGGCGGTAAAATTCCATTTCACTTCCTTCACCATAACTTGAATGGGACCAACGTCAGTGGCTTTCAGCGGATCTACAACAATGTTTTTATCCGGATTATAATAAAACTCCTGGTCCATTACTTTGATGCGAAAAACTCGTTGGATTGTGCCATTCACCGCTGTTATACTGTTAATTAATCCTTTTGGTGGCCGTGGTCCATGCAAACCGATCGATTTGCCTAAATAAGCTTGCTGGCGCATGCCAAAGAATTGCCCCTTATCATTCATAATATCATGATAACCCTGGAACTGCTGATTCATGCCCAAACCAAGGCTACCATTCATCGCACCATTTAGCTGGTTCAATTGTAATTGTGAGCCGAATGATGCACCCATGTCACTGAAATTAAAAATACTGTTATTCTCCAACCCGGTTAATTCTCCGGAGATGGTTATCACAGACTGGTCTGCCGGGTTGATCACCATATCTTTGATATTGGGAATACCTCCAGGCACCGGCGTAGGGAAAGGATTGCTTCCTCCGGTAGTAGTGGATGTTCCGGTTCCCAATACCCCTTTATCATTTAAATTCACTGCCTGTATGGTGAAATGACCATTGCTATCGGTTGTTCCGGTAGCCATAACTTGACCATTATCTCCTGTGTTTAGACCATATGGGTCATTGTCTAATTTTAATTCCGTTTTGTAACCACCATTCGGAATCAGTTTAAAAAATTGAACGGGTTTGTTTTCATACAAATACTCTACTACAATCGAAAAATCTTCATTGGCTAATGGACGAACCGTATTGGAATTATCACCAGGCCAACTATATACCAGTTGTCCACTAATGGTCGATTTTGGCGGATCCTTTGAAATAATTTTATACGTCCTTTCAATTTCAAAATGCGTGCTGTCGCCCGATGATGCTGATTTTTCAAATCTCAATTCTTGTTCTGGTCCTTCAAATGGCCCGTCTTTATAGGCCTCGGGCTGACCATTGACACCTTTTTCATCGGGTTGAACAGCTTTCAAATAATAAACATCATTGCTGAAAACATTACAAAGCAGCTTATTGAATTTTACATATGACACCTGCTTCCCGTCACTTCCGATTTCTATGGCGGTTTTGCCTTCTGCAATCTTTATTATCCCATTTTCAAATGTAGATTGACCCATTTGTCCCTCAACCGGAGGCAGGTACGATGGCTTTTGCTTTCGATAAAGCATAACAGTGACACCCGCCGGAATTTCCTGGATTGTTGTATCCGGTGTCCCAACAATGACCGTATCAATTTTTGTAACCAATTTGCCATAAGTATCATAATATGAATCTTTGTTCACAGTTTTGTAGCTGCCAAATGCCTTTTTAACATAGAGTTTTAGTGCATAGTTGTAGACCATGGTGATCAATTGCCCAAGTTGTAGTGACTTTGTCGAATCTGAAATATTAAATATTGTTTCAATGGATTGATAGTATGGGCTTTCAATTTCCATGTGGTATTTATCAACATTTGTCGGAGAATCAGGCAATGGGATGTCCAATTTAAATTTCCCATCAACATCAGTTTTGGTATAATAGTCTTCGCCCTGAAAAGGTGTATTTGATGATGCAGCATCCGTATTTGGATTCGGCAGTTTCATGCCCGGTATACTGGTCGAGAAAAACCGGACCGAGGTATTGGGAATTGGATAATCTTCCGGATATCCGTCAAATTGGTATCGCAATTGTCCCGAAATATGTGCTACCGGTCCGGTATTAATTTGCTGCAATGCTAAAAGGAAGTCCTTTGTTTGAGCTGTTGCAGCCACAGAATTACTGCTGTTGATGGCCTCTACTTCAATATTATACCAATAATCATTTTTCAAACCCATTTGTAACAACTGATCCAAAGACCGCTGAAAATGGGCCACAGCCAAATGCTTGACCGTATCCGTCATGGTAATGATCGTTTGATAATTAAAAGATGGATCTGTATTATGGCCGGTTTTTTGTTTACCGGGATGAATCGACAACCGATAATTCTGTATATCTTTTTCTATAAAAGCAGGAAGTGAATCTGCATTGAAAAAATCACCATTGTATAACCAACCCCAGTTGGCATATAAATCTTGTTGCTGGTTGACGAACAGAGAATCTTTTTTCTCCGAAGGTGCTAGTATTTCAAAGCTCAACCCACTCGCCTCGGCTCCCGGTATTGTGTTTGGAATAAGATCCATTGGTTTCCACACAAACCAGCATACTTCACTTTTACCATCATTTTTAAATTTGGTGTTGGTTTCTTTGTCTTCTGCAATAACCTGCCAGGCATATTTCCTCCCAGATTCCAGGATTGGCTGGTTTGGGCCATAATATAATGATAAAGCACCAGATACTATTGCTTCAAAAAAGGCCGGTTCAGTGGCAGATAGCATGGCGTCATTGGGATCTTGTTCCGGATCAAGCATTTCAACAATTTTCAACGTGTAATTGTTGAATGCCGGAGCTCCGGGTGCCGGTGTCCAACTGAATACAATATTTTGAGTGGGAATACTCAGGGTGTCTCCACATATAGGATTCACGGGTATGGGGGGGTCGCTGTATCGAATATCAAACATATTGCTGCAACCTCCTGGTTCTTCAGGAGAAACAAAACCAACATCAGGGTCCCTGACACGAACACAGATCTGGTATTTTCCCTCCGGTAAACCTTCACTCATGATTTGTTCGATAGGTTGCCCTGATGATACCAGGTTCGCCCCATCAAAATAAGGCGCTAGGTCTATAGGTGAAACCGGATTGGCATTGCTTAAACTGACATCGTTGGGAAAATAATCCTGGCGTGTTTTAAGATCAACACCATTATCCCCGGTGATATGCATATACAATGAAACATTACCGGTGTAGCCGGGTGCTTGTAAAAACACCTTGGTGCTATTGCTGTAATTGTAAAGTTCAGTACCATAAGGCGGCATGACCTGGGTCACTACATTGACGTTACTCACACCTTGTATGGAGAACATGCTACAACCCTGAGGAGGATCGGCTGATACTGGTTGCCCTGCATCCTGCCAATATTGAAAGCAGATTTGATAAGATCCGGCCGGTAAGCCGCTATTGAACACTTCACTGGCCGTGGTACCGGTATAATTCAGTGCATTGGATTGAAATACCACATCCAAATCACCGTTCTGCCCTTGCAACATAATGGTCTGCCCTGCAGTAATTGATACGGTCTGATCAAGTATTGACAAGTTTGACTGGATAGAAACGCCATTATCGCCCTGTATCAAAAGCGTGATATATCCATTGGTTACATTGACCCTGCCAGCCGTCAAAGATAGGGTCACCTGATCTTTTAACTGGTCCAAAGGAACATTAAACGGTGGATTGACGGTAGTAATTAGTGTCACCTGCCCGAATACGGTGTTTGCCAAACATAACAGGTATACTGCGATCATCAGTGAACACCGGTGTATTCGGATCAATTTTTTCGTCAAAAATTCAGAATGTATATGCATAATTCAAGTCGAATTTCTTTTCGTTGTAGGATATGGCATTTGTGTCCTGAGCGGTACTTTTATTGATGTAAAAGTGTGCTCCGAATCGATGATGTTTATTGGGCCGCAATCCTGCCTGAAAAGACAGGTTGGTAATATTACTGGACAGTATTCCGTCAACCTTGTTCTGGTATGTCGTAAAGCTTAAGGCTACGTTCATCTTATTTTTCATAAATGATTTACTCAAATTCACCATGGGGCCGGTCATCAAAGTTTCTTTATTGGCTAATAGAAAGGCAGTACGGGTATAACCTATTCCTCCTGACAACTGCCACGGTGTATAATTGAGCATATAATTCATCATCAAAATATTCGACTCATATTCGCTGTAACCCGAGGTATTTTGATTGGCATCTTTGAGTTTTTGATAATTGTAAGTAGCCAGGATATTGTGAATTAAATTTTTACCTTGAAAATTCAGGTTCTGGGTAATCCCGATTTGTTTGGTGTTTTGTGATAATTCCGTCAGCGTATCTAATTCGATAATACCAGATTGCTGACCAAGACCATAATTGGAGTAATTGACATTTAACGTGTATTGCCGTACCGGCATAAAATTGAACAATAAAGATCCGATCTTTCTTTCTGTCCGGGCGTTCTTTTCCTGATTTAAATTATCAATCTGGTTTCCATAACTTCCACCCAGGACTACTTTTCTTTTCCACAGTCTCACCGTGGGTTCTACTGTAATCTTCCTGAGGTCCGTAAGGAAGTAATAGGCACCCATCGATGTAAAATCTGGTTCAACGCGCTCATATTTTAACTTGAGGTCAAAAGGCTTAGAGGTATACCCTACTGCACCTCGTAAAGCGGTATTTATGCTTGTCCCAACCCTTTCCTTGATCAGGAATGAGAAAGCCTTTACAAATGGATCATTGATGCTGTCTTGTTCCGCATTCCTAATATCTGGCGTAAATATACTCCTGGCTATTTCAGCGTCAATAAAAAACATTTTTGCAAAAGTTTGATGGGTGACTGCCGACAATACCAGATTTTCTCCAGGTGTAATATTATTGTTGGTAGGAATACTATCTAATGAATTGGGATCGTCTTTGGCTTTGAGCAAAATGAGGTCAAGATAATTTTTATCATCACCATATCCAAGTTTCACGCTTGTGCCAACGCGACGAAAAGCAGGTGTCTGATACTTCACAGCTTCTCCATTAAACACTTTTTGTTCCTCTATGGCTTTGAGCAATCGGCCGGTCATGAAACCAATGCGAAACTTACCTGGACTCAGTTCAAAACCGGCGCCGGTAATGGTATGTCCTGCCAATGCATACGTTGACCAGGTCAAATTGCGATACCCAAGATGTATCTTGGCCCACTTGTAATAGGGGCTAACACCAAAACGGTTAAAAGGCTGGCGAAAATCGCGCTGTTGTTCACTGAGTACAAAAGAAAATGGAAGCGTGATACCATAAATCGAAACAACAGGATTTCCATGGATATACCACATAAAGGGTTGTCGATTAGCCGGCCTTCCTTGCACATTATAAAATTGAAACTGTGTACTCACGGAGCCGCTAAGTTTAAAAGGCTTTTGCCCAGTAATATTTTCCAGGTTCTGAGCCTTCGACTTTGCACTGGTACACCATAAAGCGAAAAGAATAATAGAATATCTCAAGAGAAGCAGCACACCAAAATTACCAGTAAATTGCCCATTAGGTTTTATGTCGAAAGACAGGTTCATGATGCATTTGTTTGGGTGCTGAATGAATTTTAAGACAGTTAAATAAATAGTGACTTTATAAATTCTGAATGACTTTTGAAGCAATAGTTTTCTGCAAATCGAGTGTTTTTTCGTTGTCTTCACCATATACAGTAATGATCATCATATGATTGCCTTTCCAGAAAACGATTAAATTGTGGCCGATCATTTCGTAGGAGAAGGCCAAGTCGCCCAAACCGGAAATATCCTGTCCCTGCTGAATGGCTTCGTACATTTCGTTGCCTGCACCCATCACATCTTCCGTTTTATTCTGGTTAGCATACTCCGTCTTGGAAGTAGGATTTGATTTGTAAGGAGAGCGTTTGATCAATAATCCGACGTGCTTGGACTGGTTTGGTTCACTATAATAGGCAACCTGTGACACCGAACTTCGCTTATCTTCACTCGTACTGCTGACCAGAACTTTGCAATTGCCGACCGTGGTACCCAATATGGCTTCGGCGTCTGCTTTTGTTAGCCAGGTACAAGCGTCAATCGCTTTCAAATCATTTTCATCTTCTATACCTTTTTTATGCTGACTCCCTCCGCAAGATGACAAAATCATGGTCACACAAAGAGTGGCCATCAACACATATCTATTTTTCATAGCTCTTATTGTTTTGTGGGTTGGATTATTAATTTTATTCTTTTTCATCTTTTGTCGAATATCGCTGGCATTCTTATTCTAATTGATCGCACGATTACAACCTTATTTCCCGGATTCTGTACTTTATACAGGGTGATCTATCAATGATAATGTCGGAATTGGATTAATTACCGAACAATAAAAAGTCCCGGAAAACGATGCTTCAATGTTGTTCTTGAAACTTGTAGGTTAATGATTTAATCATGGAAAAGTAAACGTAGGCTGCCCGACTATTTTATAAATGCATTTTTGTTGTTTACTTTAAAGGAATACAATCATAAAGAAATGACGCAGTTTCAATTGTACAGCGATCAGAATCTGATTGAAGCTTTAAAGCGGGGTGAAACCGATCTTCTGGGTCAGTTTTATCTTGCCAATAAAAAAGAATTTATTCACTGGACAGAGAAATACTACCAATGTGATCGTATCCAGGCATTGGATATTTTCCAGGATAGTGTAATCATTTTATATGAAAACATCGTTTCGGGCAAATTTGTGAAAACCAACAGCACCCTCAAAACTTATTTATTCGCTATCGCAAAAAACATCCTGTTGAAAAAGCACCGGGATGCTAAAAGAATTGCCAACAACCCGATCGATTTGGAGAACGTTGAGATAGAAGAAAGTTTCTTTGACCCGATCGAGGAAGAAAAATATGAAAAAGCGATGCAGGCGTTTGCAGACACCAAAGAACCCTGCAAATCCATTTTAAAAATGTATTATTACCAGAAGCTGTCCATGGACGAAATTGCCGGCATGCTGGGATATAAATCGGGTGACGTCGTTAAAAATCAAAAATTGCGTTGTATTAAATCATTGCGGGAAATAGCAAATACAATGCTAGCGGGTAAATAAAGTTAAAATTGGGTAAATGGACTTGTTAGAACAACATCTGGAATCGATAGAAAAATATGTCGATGGAAAAATGACGGAAGTAGAGCAGCGGGAATTTGAAAAACAAATGGCCCAATCTCCCGAACTTCAGCGTGAAGTAAACAATTTCATGATGATCTACCAAAGCATCAAAAAACAGTCACGCAGGGAAATAAAACATGAATTAGAAATACTCGATGAAGAACAAGAGAAAAGTTTCAAAAGGCCTGTTTTTAGCTGGCGTTTTTTATCGGCAATTGCCGCCTCGGCGCTGATTTTAATTACTGTGGGTTACCTGGTCTTTAACCCGAAAAAAACGTCAGAGAATATATACAATCAATTTTATACCACTTATCCGAATCTTGTTTCATCCATTCAACGGGGTGCTGATTCAGAAGATCCGAAAGCACAGGCTTTTTCTTTCTACGAAAACAAAAAATTTACAATTGCCGAAAAACATTTTCGACAGTTATTGAACAATGAACCTAAAGCTCCGGACTTAAATCTTTATGCAGGGCTTACCGAACTCGAGTTAGATCATCCAGATCAGGCCCTTGACTTTTTTAATGTCGTCATCGAAAACCCGCCCAATCAATATATACAGCAGGCTCTTTGGTATGCTGCCCTGGCATCTTTAAAGCAAAATAATCGCCAAAAAACCAGAGCATTTGCCAATCAGTTGCTGGGTATTAAAGGATTCTATGCCGTAAAGGCACAACAGTTACTCAGTGCACTGGATGCCTTATAAGCCAAAAAACCAGACACCTCATCTTGAATTCATATTTCCGTGCCGGTTTTTAAAAAATAAAATAAGGAATATACCGGCCGACA
The DNA here is from genome assembly GCA_963711495.1 of uncultured Cytophagales bacterium. Taxonomy (GTDB): domain Bacteria; phylum Bacteroidota; class Bacteroidia; order Cytophagales; family Cyclobacteriaceae; genus CAVQEK01. Next base: position 292,316 of record CAVQEK010000013.1, on the reverse strand, counting down.
ACCCTACTGCTATTGAAACGATCAAAATCCAGTTTAAGGGTCCTGTGGGTATTTCCTGTAGTGGAGAATCGTTCCCAACCAACACAAATCCTCCCCAGTAAATCGGGTTAGCTTCCAGTGGATCGGCTTGGGATAAATAAATCTTTTTTGCCTGTTGTAGCGCCTCATCCTTGGGCAGCCCTCTTTTTAAACCTTCGTAAAACAGTTTAATTACTTCAGCCGTGGATTTATCGGATACCGACCAGAGACTCACCACCAAACTGGGACAGCCAGCATACATAAAGCCACGGGCCAGACTCATCATGCCTTCACCTTCCTGTAATTTACCCGTCCCGGTATTACAGGCACTGAGGGTGACCAATTCAGCATTTAATCGGAGGTTATACAATTCATAACTGTATAACTTCCCATCTTCTCCAAGGAGGGTGTCCTGGCCAAACATCAATCTGGAAAATTCCGGATTGTTATCCTCAACCAGTGCATGCGTTGCCAAATGAATGATACTATATTTTCCGGCTAATTGTTTAAAATTAGATTCGCTGGCAGCTTTTCCTGTCAGATAGTCCCCGCTGAAAAGCCGGCTTATATTTTTCAATTCTTTTTTGGCGCCTTCCAGCGCCCTGAGGCTGTCGCGTGAAGTCGACAAATTATCGGCGAACAAATTGTCAGCGTTTTTACTAAAAGCAGGAGCAAAAGCCAGCACACCTGAAATCCTTTCTTTAGTTTCTTTATTACGGAATTGCAATGCAAGATTAGCTGAATAATGATAGTCAAAATGATATTTGCAGATAAGATAGGGCGCTGTAGCGAAATTATCGTTACCGCTGGAACGAGACAATATTCCAAATGGAAGGTAATGGAGCCACCCATCAGGCACAACAGTAATATGCTGAATACTGTCTTTGTCAAGGAATGCTTTTACGGGATCAATTAATTTTGCATATAATTTATTTGAAAGATGACGATAACCCTCGAAATCACTATGCATTAACGCTTTCCGCAAATCGAATACTTCTTCAGCCATATTCACATCCTGGTCCTCGCTGATGACCTGAACCTCATTTTTTTGTACGATAAAGATATGTAGTTGCTCCTTTGAAATTACATATTCCAACAATACGTCATGACTGTCCTGAAACAAACCGGCCTGTATTGCTGCAATATCCTTTCTGACAGGGACGTATCGCAAGTGATAATAGGCAGGATATTGATTTTCGATCTCCCTTATGAAATTTTCAAGATTTCTGACAGCCCCGAAATATTCACCTTGAAGAATTTGATAGCTGGAATCTGTAGTTATGGAAAACTGTTGATCAGTTAGTTTACCCTCGAGAAATTTAATTTTTTCCTTTAAATGATTTTCTTTATTGATCACTGAATCGGGTACATTGGCAAACTTTGAAGCACTGATATTCTTTAAATTATCCAGCATCAATATGGCTTTCGAACGTTCTGAATATTCAAAAGCCTCGTCAACATATTTTTTATCACCAGAAGCTTTGTAAGCTTTCATACACCCGTCTACTGCACGATGGTAGGATTTTACTAGTTCTGGCAAATTGATCATTTTTAAACTTTCAATCCGGCTAACCTCCACCATCTGATCGTAAATCTCTCCGACCAGCTTATAATCTTGTATAGCTATATCTATCTGATGTATGTTCCCTTCCTGGTTGAAGAGCCCCTGCATGGCGAGAGCATGTTCTTTTAGAATATTGATCAACAAACGTTTGTCATAAAAACTTCTCCATTGACTTGTATTGGTCGCCGAAAGGTCGAGATGAGCAAAATCGAAAATCTTTTGAAGATATTCTACCGCTTTTCCGGATTCATCAAATTGGTTATAACAAAAAGCATAGGACAAATAGACATATGGAATAAAAGGATCCCTTTCAGGTAGTAACGGTATCAGATCACTGGCCAGTATACAATATTTCAGGGCATTTTCCCGGTCACCTAACTGCCCATAGATCAAACCCAAATAATTATAGGTTTTTACCAAAACCGGGTGTCGGGTTCCATATCGCTGAAGTATAATATCCTTGGCTTTAATGAAATATTTCAATGCTTCATGGTTCATAGCACTATCTTTGTGATATTGATACATCACACTTCCAATGTTTTGGTACAATCCATAGGTGTAGGGGTGATTTTCGCCAAAGATCTTCTCATAAATCGGCAGAGCTTTCCGGTACGATTGCAGTGATTCTTCATACATATTGAAATCCTGGTAGTTCACCCCAAGATTATTGTAAAGTCGCCCAAAGAAAAAATCATCATGAGGATAGATCTTCCAGCCAACTGATTCAGCCAACTTAAAATAACTTATAGCCTCATCGAGATCTTTCAGAGCGCTGTAAGCCACTCCCAAACTGATATAGTCAGACGCACATTGTCTGGATTCCCTGCCAAAATTATGTTCGTCTATATGAAGTGATTTTTTATAATTTTCCACCGATGCATTGTAATCAGCCCGGTATAAATAAGCCAAATTTCCCAGACCATTATAGACAGACTCCAATTCGGGATAAAATTCATCGGCGCCCATTTGCTGCCATTTATCAATGGCCAAATCATAGTATTTTTGACATTCGTTTGGCTCCCCGGTATAAAATTTCACTTTCCCCATGTGCAGATAACAGTCGAACCAAATTGCACTATAATCTTCCCCTTTACGTATTTTTAACTGTTGCAGGCACTTTGTTAAGACACTGTCGGCCCGTTGGTAGTAACTGGTATTAATGAAGACCCTGGCAATCCCAATCTGGGCTTTGAAAGAATTTGGGCTATCCGCTTTGTTATCATCGGAATAGGCTTTCAAGGCTTTTAAATAATATTCCCTTGCCAGATCAAATTGTTTGAAATTATCGTTGTATAGCCGCCCGTAAACCCGATAAATATCCCCAAAATAGGAACGGCCAACTTCTGTGGATAGGGAACAGTATTCTTCAGCTTTTTGAAGATGGCTGATAGCACTGTCATTCCGCAACAAAGCCTGGTCAACCATTGACATACCCACCAATGCCTGTACCTGGTCTGACCACTGCCTGTCAATCTGTGGATTATTCAGGATCTGGTTGAATGCCATTTCTGCGCTATCGAAGCGAATGTGTTCAAGCCAATCGAATGCCTGATTTAATGTCTCATTATTACTTGACTGTCCCTGGCATACTCTATTTTGAAACAGCATTGCAATGCCCAGGATACAAATATTAGCAATGACGTTGAATTTCATTTTACGGTCAAACTGTGAATCTATTGGATAAGATATTAAATTTTATGGACTTATTGCGAAGCCAAAAAAAATCTATTGAACTGTATGACTTTTCTTCCTTCAAATTGGATGAAGTGAAACAACTCCTTTAAGCCATATTTTTTTTGATGCGTTAGTTAAATATAGGATTTAACTTTTTATTCCTCCAGAATCTTAAATTCTACCCGTCTGTTCAATTCCCGGCCATTGATTTCATCATCATTGCTGGCCACAGGTTGCGTCTCCCCATATCCTTTGGCTACCAGACGGTCAGCACTGATGCCACCTTCCTGAACCAAATAATTCATAACGGCTTGAGCTCTCCTTTCGGATAGTTTCTGATTATATTCCGCAGTGCCAATATTATCGGTATGACCAGCGATTTCAAGTTTCATGCTGGGATTTTTCTTAAGAATCTCTACCACTCTTTTAAGTTCCGGATATGACGCTTCCTTGAGTTGATATTTATCAAAATCGAAGAATATATTGTTCATCCGAACTACTGCTCCTTTTTCGATTGGCACGAGATAAAGGTCTTTGCGTATTTCGTTATATGCTTCGGTATTCGTCAAGTCAATGTTTGCATTGATTGATGCAAAATCTTCTGCTTCAGCCCGATAACCATATACTGCTCCGGAGGGCAAAATTATTTGATATTCCCCGGTAATCGGATCAGAATTTACTTTACCGATCTCTTTACCATCAGGAAGTCGTTCGTAGTAAATGGTCGATTCAATGGGTCGCCTGGTTTTGGAATTGTATACCGTACCGCGAACAGTAACCACTGGTGCCGGCTGATGCTCTTTTGGCAATTGAAACCGATATATATCGGAGTTGTTGCTGTTGAAATCCCTGGAAAAATAGCCATATTCTCCGGTGGGAGGTATATTGAAGAAGGCGTCATCATCTTTGGAATTAATTTCAGGACCCAGGTTTTCGGGTGCAGACCATTTGGTCCAGGAATCATCCAGCCTTCGAGTGACATAAATATCATGCTTCCCAAAACCAGTATAGCCATCAGATGAAAAATATAATGTCTTGTCATCGGGTGCCAGGAAAGGAGAACTTTCCTCCATAGCCGTATTCACATCTGACCCCAGATTCAGTGGTTCACTCCAGCGACCATCATCCATAAGAAAGCTTACATAAAGATCCCTGTTGCCGAAAGTGGGATACCCTTCGACAGACATCAGCAATACTTCGCGGTTGTTGGCCAGGAAATAATTGGCTTTCTTGGAGGTGTTCACTTCATTGATGATCTCAAAGGGTACAGGCTTGGTCCAGCCCTCACTTGTGCGTGTACTTACCGATACCCCGGCTTTCATCTTGCCATTTTTAGTATATCGATTTCCCAAAGTAATAATAACGGTATTGCCATCCGGTGTAATAGAACTAATAAAATTAGGCCCTTTAGTATTGAGCGGCGGGCCCATATTTACCGCTTCCTTCCAGGTGCCTTTATTTTCGTCCCATTGAGAATACCAGATATCTTCAGGATCGCTGGCCCCGCCTGTATTTCCCGGGTGATATTGCCGGCTGAAAATCAACGTTTTCCCATCTGGAGTGACCAGGGGTTTTAATTCGTTATAAACACTATTTACAGTAGCGCTGAGTCGTTCGGGATGGACATTGACAATTTCTAATTGACTAATTTGTACTTCCTGCTCTACAGGAGTGGTCAAATTGGAAATGGCCACGGCATCGATGGCATTATAGCCGGGAACGGCATCGCAATGCAACACGATTTTTACGGCGGCCACATCAAAATCCGTTAAATCGAAAAAAACATGTAACATTCTCGATTTCAGATCTACAGGGCCGGGTTCGAAAGTATTGATCAAAAATTCATTATCTGCTTTATCATAAATGTAAATCTGATAAATAGCGCCGGGATTCATCGATTCTGCAATGGCAATCTGACGTATCGGAAAGGGTTCATCAAAACCAATTTTCACATATTCCTCGCGATCATCCCGGAAGGGCATCCATGCATTGGGACTGTCTCCACTGTCTGGCGTCACATTGGGTGTACCCAGAATTTGTTCGGCAGAATATTCCCGTGGAGAAAGCTCGGAAGAAGCCTCCAAAACTTTGCTCGCCCATTCAATTTTCTGAGCAAAAACATAGAAAGAAAAAGTATTGACGACCAAAAAAAAGTAAAAACTTCGAAGGACCATCTTCGGTAAGGTTAAATCCAGACTCTTATTTTTTCTTAAATATATTGGAATATTTCTTTAAAAAAGAATCTCCCTTGGGCATTAATTGCATATAAATGAAGATTAAATCCGTTGTTGAAATTATTATTGTTGATAATAATATAAAAATCAGGACAAATGCGCCAGCATATATTTGAACAACGGGTATGGAAAGCATGGCAGAATCAGGCAATGGCTTTTGTTAAATTTCGTTGGGATAGTGAATCTCACTGAAACGGTGCCAGGAATTTTGATTTCTTAGTTATTATGTTAATTTTTCCGATTCAAAAACAAGGGATAATATGGTGAATAATTCCAATTTCAGAATCGTCGCTTACGGAGAAATACTTTGGGATATATTGCCTGATGGTCCGGTATTGGGCGGGGCGCTCTTCAATTTCACAAACCGGGTAAATGAATTGGGGAACGAAGGCATTTTAATCAGTAAACTCGGTGCTGACAACTTTGGCAAGGATGCCCTTGAAGGCATGAAAAAGCTTCATCTCGACACTTCTTATATTCAGCGTGATCTGGACCACCCCACCGGAACAGTGAAAGTTACCCTCGATGAAAATCACAATCCTGACTATGAAATCATCAAAGACGTTGCTTACGATTTTATCACCACAGAAAACCGGCAGAAAGTGCTGGTCAGCGAGGCTGATTGTCTTTGTTTTGGATCGTTGATCCAACGCCAAAAATCTTCGCGCGATACCCTGTACCAACTCATCGAATCGTTCAATGGCCGTTATATTTTTTACGACATCAATCTCAGAAAAGACTGCTACACCGACCAGATCATCCAACGTTCGTTACAACATGCAAACATATTGAAGCTGAACAAGGATGAACTTGTATTCCTGAATGAAAATTTTCAAATGAACAAGGTTGATTTGTCAAGTATGGCCAGCGCGATCCGTGATAGATTCGACTTGAAATACTGCGTGGTAACCCTGGGAGATGAAGGGGTTTTTGTCGTCTCTGATCGCGATGAAAAAGTTTATATGCCTTCTTTCCAGGTGGAAGTGATCGAGCCTATTGGAGCCGGTGACGCCTTCACCGCAGCTTTCGCACATTCATTGCTGAACAACCAGCCACTGGAGGAATGTTGTAAGTTTGGAAATCTCATCGGAGCCATTGTCGCCGGACAAAGGGGCGCCACCCAAGCCATTACACCTGCCATGATCGATCGATTCAAATCAAATATTAGCTTTGGCAAGATCAATCGGGAATTGGTTGATTATCAGCCTTCTTGAAACAAATCCTGGTAATTCATTGCAATCAATGTTTTATTGAACAAGAAAATTTATTACAACAAAAACATTTATATTTTCTTCGCTTCACGAATCTTCTGGCTTTTTGGTAATTTTTAACCTTTATCAGCTAAATTCATTTTTTTTTATTCAAACTGGTCTTCACCATGCTTCGCACCATATTAGTTATTCTGAGCTATATGATGGTCATCTTATTTCCTTCACACGCTCAAACATTACTTCCAATAAATGACTGGAATTACATACAATTAGATAATGCCCGGGGTAAATGGGGTGATTGGGATAAACCCGATTGGCTCAGATATTTTGGCCTTGATATAAAAGATGTTACCGGCGATGGCATGGCAGAAATTGTTGCGGGACGATACTTTTATATGAACCCTGGTGGAACAATGGATGCTCCATGGCAACGCATCATGTTGCCGCAAAATGTCGATGGAATTTTTTTTATGGATGTAGATGGTGACGAATATGCCGATATCATCGCGCAGGCGCTTCCTTCGGTTGTTTGGTTAGAAGCCCGGGATAAAACATGTAAAGCCTGGACTGCGACTGTAATTGGAGAAGTTCCGCCAACTTCACATGTAAACAGTCAGGGTTTTGAAAAGGCCCGGTTCTTTGCCGGAGGAAAAGAAGAATTTGTAATCGCCGGGAGCGGAAATATCTATTTGTTTCAAATACCAAAAAATCCCGAAAATGGGAAATGGCCTATGATCAAAATTGCAGAAAATACCTCGGACGAAGGCATTGGAGTTGGTGACATTGATGGCGATGGCGATTTGGATATTGCTGCCGGCAGACCCGAACATATCGGTGAAGAACCTTTGAAACTGGTTTGGTTTGAAAATCCGGGAAAACCCATCGGAAATTGGAGAGGAAGCGAAATCGGAAACAGCAACCATCCGATCGACCGGGTAGAAATTGCCGACCTCAATGGTGATAAAAAAGCGGATATTGTGATTTCCGAAGAGCGTTATCCGGGTCTGGAGCCCGATGGCAATTTATTTTGGTTTGAACAACCTTCCTCGCCTGACACCAAATCCTGGAGCCGTCATCATATCGTAACACAATATTCCATGAACAACCTCGATGTCGCCGACATAGACCGGGACGGTGATATTGATGTTGTAACCGGTGAACATAAAGGACCTCGATTGCAACTTCAGTTATGGGAAAACGATGGTAAAGGGAATTTTGCTGAACACGTTTTAGACACTGGTAAGGAAAGTCACTTGGGCACACAGCTTTACGACATGGATAATGACGGCGACCTCGATGTGGTGAGTATAGCCTGGGATAATTACAAAAATTTACATCTCTGGCGCAATGATGCCATCAATCCGGAGCAAGTGCACTGGAAACTTTACTCTTCAGCAAACGGAGACTTGGAAGCGCCCAATACAGGCAAAGAGCAAACTTCCAGTCTGGTGTTGGATATTGATAAAGACGTCATCAATGATTTCGTGATCACCGAAAGGACCGCTGCCCCGGCTGTGGTCTGGTACAAAAAACATGGCACACGATGGGATAAATATGTTATTAATGCAGGCCCTCTGCGCGTAGAAGCAGGGTCTGCCGCCGAAGATATTGATGGCGATGGTGATCTTGATGTTGTATGTGGCGGTGAAGCCCGCAGTAATGAAGTCTGGTGGTGGGAAAATCCATATCCTGATTACAATCCAAATGTACCCTGGCACCGATATACCATAAAAAAATCAGGCGCAACCAAACATCACGATCAGATTTTTGGAGATTTCGACGGCGACGGTAAAGATGAACTGGTTTTCTGGAATCAAGGTGCCAGGAGCATGTTTATAGCAGAAATACCAGAGAACCCCAAAAATGTGGAGGAGTGGGACCGAAAGGTGGTCTATCGGTATTCCGGAGATAGTGAAATGTATCCGCGAGGTCTGGAAGGATATCCCAATTGGAAAGGCGTAAACGAACAGGAAGGCCTGGCTAAAATTGATATTGACGGCGATGGAGTATTAGATATTGTAGGGGGTGGTCGATGGTTTAAATACGACGGAAACGGCGGTTTCATTGAAAATGTAATTGACGCCGGCTATGTTTTCACCAGAGCGGCAGCTGGTGATTTTATTGAAGGCGGCAGGCCCGAAGTATTGCTCGTGGTTGGTGACGGCCTGGCCCCCATATACATGTATCATTGGGAAAAAGGCTTATGGATCCCTAAACAAATCACGCCTCCCATCGATCACGGACATACCATTGGCGTCGTTGATTTTAACGGAGATGGACATCTGGATATTTTCTCTGCTGAGATGCGTTTGGATGGAACAAACCCGGATGCCAAAACCAGAATTTTATTGGGTGATGGCCAAGGCAACTTCACAGAAAATTATATCGCCATAGGTTATGGAATTCATGAGGGTAAAATTGCTGATCTGGATGGCGATGGTGATTTGGACATTTTGGCCAAGCCTTACGACTGGCAAACTCCGCGAGTGGATATCTGGATTAATGAAGGTCAAAATAATATCCATTAATTCGTTCCATAATTTTTCTTTTACCTGATCTGGAAAAAACTTATTTTTGATTTAATGAAGTATTTTTTACCCACGACCTTAATTTTTTGCACACTTACGTTTCCTTCTTTAGCCGTCTCAATCACGGAAGGTTCATACGAAGGTGCAGAACAATTTATTATTAAAACAAAAATCGCCACCTATTACCTCGACAAAGAAGGCGGAGGTTTGTCCCGGATGATCGACAGGGAAGGAAATGACTGGATTGCTTTCCACCGCGACCCGTGGGAAGTATACCCGCAATCAGCGGCGTCTTCTTATCGCGGGATGCCCAATTTTGTTTTTCTATCGGACGATGCCGGGGCTGGTCACCCGGGTTATCGAAAATGCTATAGTTTTAAAGTCAATAAAAATACAATACTGACCATCAGTAAAAGTGGATTATGGCAATGGCGTTGGGAATTTTTTAAACATTATGCCACTGTAACCATAGAAAAAACCGATGATCGAACAAAATACTGGTTTATGTACGAAGGTCCAATTGCCGGTAAATTTCAACCGGAATTCGAGTATTGGGGTAATAACCTGGGCGGGCCAAGAACAGAACACAATGATTACTTCAAAGATGATAAAATATTTGCCAACTGGCTGTGGTCCTACTTCGGTGACAAACGCCTTAAAAGGATACTTTTTGTGGCCATGGCAAAACCCGACCGGCATATTGATACGTTCTCTTATCTTGGCAACAGCGAACAGGGCATCAATTCCACCGATGGCATGGTAGTTTTTGGATTCGGACGACGGGCCAATGCAGAACCAATGTTGACAGAAACAAACAACCGATTTGTATTTGGTTTTTTACACAAACGAGTGCGAAATGAATCCGGTCATGATTCGGTAGCCAAAGATATTCAAGGTTATTTGCGATAACTACTTTTTCTCCTTTACAATGGCTCTTAATCCTCTCCCATTCAGTACCGGAATAACATCTGTACTATCAGGTGTCAGCGTGTATAGAAAATCTTCTTCTGAAACCAGGTGCTTCAATCTGTTGCGGTGAGAAGATTTAGACAGATAATACTTCAGGTCGGGCTTTGCATGATGCCAGAGATCGATCGCCGCCTTAGTAGAATCACACGTGGTATCGAAACATTTATCTTCGAGTAGCAATTCCGCCAAAGCGCCTGCAAACACAGAATCTTCCAGATTAAAAAGATTTTTCCAGGCAGCACAAAAGATGACTACATTTTTATGTTGATCTTTCAACCATGATGCGAGGGCATTCATATTCAGAAATGATCCAATCACCACCATATCAGCATCACGGGCCATATTCACTATACGGGTACCATTGGTGGTGGAAAATACGATCGATTTACCAATCAGCCGGTCATCCAGAAATTCAGAAGCAGAATTTCCCATATCGGCAATATCAACCACATGACCGTTTCTTTCACAGGCTGCAATGAAACCCTGTTGTTTATATTTCTCAATATGTTCGATGCCTTCAACCGGTATAATTTCGTGGACGCCGTGTGCCAGTGCTGCACAGATGGAAGTGCTGGCCCTTAGAATGTCAACGACAACGGTAATAAAATTCTTATCGGTGAGCTTATGCTCATAAAGTTTCGGAGAAAATGAAACTTCAACAGAAAATTTTTCTTTGCATTGTGGCATGCCTCTTCTATCGGCTACAAAAAAACGAAACAAAAATATGAAAAAGGAGGTAAATCCACATCAATTTTTTATAAATCACTGCTTTTGGATTAATTTTAATGTTGACAGTGTTGAAAAAATCACCCGCACAACGCTGCCATTAAACATGATTTTTAAAACTTAAATTGGAATGCAATGAAAATTTATCACAATCCGCGCTGTGGTAAAAGCCGAAAAACGCTTGAATTGATCAGGAATGCCGGTAAGGAACCCGAAATTGTAGCATATCTCAAAACACCTCCTTCAGCCGATGAATTGAAAACTATTTTACGGCAATTGAAATTTTCAGTTCACGACATCATACGGAAGAATGAAACACTCTACAAGGAACAATTTCGGGGGAAAAATTTCAGTGATGATGAATGGATAAACATTCTGGCAAGCAATCCAATACTTATCGAAAGGCCGATTGTTGTCGAAGGGGAAAAAGCCATCCTTGGCAGACCCCCTGAAAATGTGCAAGAATTACTTTGATCAATTGGTCAATTTTACAAGTTGAGGCCTGCGAATCACTTCCGGGGCATGGAGTACCTGGTGAAAAATTTGATCTTCCGGTAAATTTTCCTGTGCATATTTTCTGCCGACTTCATTGTTGTGATAATCCATTTGACGCTCTTGTTTGGTATTTCCGGGAGCTGTCTCATGGGCGTTGGTAATCTGCTCGGCAAATTGCGGCCCAAATTCTTTGGTGAGGTGATAACTCCAATATACATGACGATAGGCATCTTCAGGTATAGAACCGTCTGCCTTTTTAGCATTTTCAGATATTCGCCTTGCAGCCCGGGTAATTTTGATCATCATGGGAACACGCATCGGATAATCAGATACCACTTTCGCTTCAGCTTCCACCATATCCACCTCAAATATCTTTGACGCCTTCATGATATCATCTATGTTAAATTTTAGGGTGGTCATGCCACTTTCTTGAACCGTATACAGCTTAACCGATGCTGTTTTACCTTCCATACTGAGCAACACATCGCCATTAAAATCAAATCGTGTTTCCGTGTTGTTTTCATTAAATAATTTGTTGACACGCTGCAATACTTCCTTGACTGACATTTCCGGGTCTTTAATGGCGATTGGAGTATAATTTTTAAAATAGGCGTGTTCAAATTTGCCAAATTGTCGCTGATTATCCAGACCATCGGCTGATTCCACATAGAGATCAAAATCTGACAATGAAAAATTAAAAGCGGGATGCAACAAGGAAACCAACTTCAAATTTGCACTTGCTGCATCAAATTTCGCTTTGAAAGGTTTATCCATATACAGCTTTTTATTCAATGAAAGATCAAGATGAACTTGATGTATTGTCAGTCCCGGAGGAAATGTAAAATTGATCCTGGAGTATTTGAAATTGTTGATATCGACACCTTTTGACCTTATCATTCTTTTATAATGTGTCACGATTCTTGCCGAATACCTATGCAGTAGATAATTGCCGCCGGCATATCCCAGCAAAACCAGCACTGCCAGGATTAAAAATAACTTTAATAGCCTTTTCAACATTGTTTTTATAAATTTCACACCTTTCAAAAATAAGAATTTAAACCAGGAAACTTTAAAATTTTCGTGAACATGCCAGAAAAAATAAAATGGGGAATCATCAGTACTGCAAATATTGGAATGGCCAAAGTAATACCGGCTATGCAAAAGAGTGCCTTTTGCGACATTGTGGCCATAGCCTCAAGAAATGCAGACCAGGCCGCACAGGCTGCGATGAAACTGGGTATCCGGCGTTCCTACCACAACTATGAATCATTGCTGAAAGATAAAGATATTGATGCAGTGTATATTCCATTGCCCAATCATTTGCATGTAGAATGGACCAGGAAAGCAATTGAGGCAGGCAAACATGTATTATGTGAAAAACCAATGACATTGACCACCAAGGAAGCCCAGGACCTGATCAATCTTAGAAATAAATACGGCGTAAAAGTTGGGGAGGCCTTTATGGTCGACACACATCCCCAGTGGATCAATGCCGTTTCCAGGATAAAAAACGGCGAAATCGGTAAACTGAAAGCTATCAATGGATTTTTCAGCTATTACAAGATCAACTATGAAAATATCCGCTTTAAATATAAAACAGGCGGTGGCGGCCTTTGGGATATAGGCTGTTATCCGGTCCACACAGCGCGTTGGGCTTTCGGTGAAGAACCGACACGGGTTATCGGAGTAACGGAAATAGATCCGGAAGTAGATGTAGATGTACTCACCTCAGCTATAATACAATTCCCTTCAGGGCAAGCCATTTTTACGGTAAGTATGCAGGTTGTGCCTCATCAGAGAATGCAGTTTTTCGGCGCTGACAAAAAAATTGAAATTGAAATCCCCTTCAATGCGCCCAATGACCGGCCAACAAAAATTTTTATCGACGATGACAATTTGTTTTCTGCCAATAAAAAAATAGTCGAATTTGAAACGTGCGACCAATATACCTTACAAGGCGATGCATTCTCCAAAGCAATTCTCGAAGATAAAGAAGTCCCGGTACCATTGGAAAACACCTTAAAAAATACGGCTGTGATAGAAGCGATTTTCCGATCAGCCGAAAGCGGTCACTGGGAAAACCCCAATTTCTGATTGTGAAATATCCCGGATATTCTCTTTAAGAATTCCATATATATTCTAAAACCGGATTACCGGTTTCATTCTGGTATTATCATCGCTTTTGGTAAAGATGAAAGTGGTTGTATTCCACCGAAATGATTAAAATTCGGAATTATATTACCTGCTTCAATCTATTCAGCATCAGTTCATTATATTTATGGAATTGATGATTGAAATATAGAAAATGTTCCAAACGGACCATTAAATCAAAATTTTATGGAGAGGCGGATTAAAAGCGTTCTTTTAATTAGTGAGGATGCCCGTATTAAAACAGCGGTTAAAAAAGCTTTGTTATCCAGTGATTATGCGTTAACCATTGCTTCAGAATGGGATAATAACTATGATTGCGATCTGATAATTTTTGATCAAAGTTCCGCTAAACAGAAATCTGAATTTTTTGTAGCGTCTGTTAAAAAGATCAAGGCGTCTTTTCCATCATTGCCTGTTTTGGTTTTAATTAACGAGACACTCTTCTCGGAAATCAAGGCCCACGAAAATTTGGAGCATGTGGATTTTGTGTTTACACCACTCCGTTCCGGGGAACTGCAGTACAGGATAAGTCAACTGGTTAACAGGAATATCATCAAAAAGCCGGAGACCTTCATTATCAGAGATTTGTATCTCGAAAAAATTGTACAAATACAACAAAAACTGCTCAGTTTTGAGGATCACAATTTTCAATATACATCCATTCTCAAAGAACTTGGAGAAATAACGCATTCCGACCAGGTATATCTGATCAAAAACCAACCACAGAACGGAAGAATCCTGATGAAAACCCGGGCCTTCTGGCTTTGCATTAAAGATAATGATAATCCAGGTGCAGACGTCTTCAATAACAAACCATATCACCCAAATCTTAAAAAATGGGAAAGTGCCCTGAGTAGCGGATTTATCATTCAATCCACCAAACGAGAATTTTCTGCTGGTGAAAAATCTTTGTTCAACAATTCCCAAGTACAAAATATTGTCTTACTACCCATATTGAAAAAAAATCAGTTCTGGGGTTTTTTGGCCTTTTTACACCACAAAGAATTTACATGGAACAATGTGGAGATCAATTTGCTATTCTTGGTGTCATCTGCTATTTCTTCTTTTGAATTAACGCTTCAAAACCAGCAAGTACTGCTTAACAACGAACAGGAATTTCGAATTCTGGCAGAGAATGCACCGGTATTCATTTTAAGGATCAATCGGGAAGGAAAAGTTTTATATTACAACAAAGCATTTTCGCCCGGTATTGAATCGAAATTGTCCCATGAAAACATATTGGATTATCTTACTATTCCTCAAAGAAAAAATGTAAAACAAAAGTTACATGAGGTTTTTGATGGTGGAAATAATGTTTCCTATGACCTGACAATAAAAGTCTCCTCAAATGATACGTTTCATTATTACAACACCATATCACCGATTTATATTAATGGTGAAAGAACGCAAGCCATTTTAATATCTCAGGACATTACGGAAAGAAAAAAAGCAGAAAGGGCGCTCAAAGTAAGCGAAGATCGCTACAAGAAACTTTCTGCCTTATCTACTGAAGGTATAGTAATTCATGATCAGGGAGTAGCCATTGACTTTAATCACACTTTTCTGGACATGTTTGGCTATTCCAGGAAGGAACTGATTGGAAAAAATCTGATTGATTTACTGGCCACCGAGGAATCCAAGCCGGTAGCAATGGAAAAGATCAGTAAAAAAGACTTCTATCCGTGGTATGCCGAGGGCATTCGTAAAGATGGCAGCATTTTACCAGTGGAAGTAGAGTTTCGTGAATTCTTCCATAATGATAAAGAAGTTCTGGTTGCAGCCATCAGAGACATTACCGAACGTCGCAAGGTAGAACAGGATCTCAGAAAATTTTATACAGCGTTTGAGCAAAGTCCTTCAAATATTGTGATCACTAGTATCAAAGGAGATATTGAATATGTAAATAAAGCATTTACTGAAACTACAGGTTACCAACAAGATGAAGCAATTGGTCAAAATCCCAGGATCCTCAAAACGGATATGCATGACAAATCCTTCTATAAAAATATGTGGGAAAGCATTGCTTCTGGAAAAGTCTGGACAGGAGTATTTCGCAATAAAAAGAAAAATGGCGAACACTACTGGGAACGCGCTACGATCTCACCCATTTTCGACAATGATAGAAACATTACCAATTTCCTGGCCATCAAGGAAAATATTACCGAGCAAAAGATAGCCGAGGAGGCGCTGAGAGAAAGTGAGGAGCGACACCGCGTCATTTCTGAACTTACATCAGATTATATTTATAGCATATCCATAAATGCTTCCGGTGAAACATCGATTATCTGGTCTAGTGGTGCTTTTGAAAAGATTTCCGGTTATACTGTGGAAGAAATCAATGCAATGGAACGTGGCTGGCAAAGCATTGTTCATCCGGAGGATATTCAATACCCGTATTCCGCCGGACTGGAAAATCTCAGGGCCTCTGTTGCGCAAAACAATGAATACCGCATTCTCACAAAGGCGCACGAAACAAAGTGGATTATTGACAGGGCAAAACCTATCTGGAATGATCAAGAAAGTCGCGTAGATCAAATTATAGGCGCTGTCCAGGATATCACCAAGCGAAAAGAAGTGGAAATTGCACTGGAAAGAAGCCGTAAATTCCTGGACAGTATTATTGAAAACTTACCGGTCGGCTTGCACATTTTCGATGAAATGGGCTTTTCACAACGGATGAATCATGCCATGCGAAATCTGTATAAACTCGATTATTCCAAGTTAAAAGAGAAACAAATCAATGTATTCGAACACCCCATCGTGATTATTAAAAACGGAGAAGAAATATACAAAAATGCCTATCGTGGTATTGCCACATTAAACCATCAGATCGAAATTGATTCAAGCAATATCAATACTTCCAATTCATTCCTGGAAAAAAGATATATCAACGAATCGGTTTTCCCCATTTTGGATAAATATGGTAAAGTATCCAGTGTTGTCACCCTGGCTGATGATATCACCGATGAAGTGATGTCAGCAAAAGCCCTCCAGGAAAGTGAAGCCAATAAACAGGCCATTCTCAAAGCCATCCCGGACTTCATATTTATTTTTGACCGGGAAGGACGATTCATCAACTGCTTTACCGACAATGAAGATCGACTCTTGTTTCTTCCTTCCAGCTTTCTGGGCAAAACCGTAAAAGAAATTTTTCCAAAGTACATCAGCGATGAGTTTTATCGATGTCTGGCAAATGCCTTTGAAACCAAGCAAATTCAAAGTTATCATTACTACCTGGATTCGGAAAATGGCCGGATTTATAATGAAGCAAGGCTGGTGATCCATTCAGAAAATGAAGTTTTATGCATCATTCGTGATATTACCGATCAAAAAAGAGCAGAACTTGCCCTGGTTGAAAGTGAGGAGAAATTCCGTGAACTTGCAGAAAGAACCCAGGATGTTTTGGTCCTGTTTTCGGCGGAAAATGAAATTCTTTATGCCAGCCCGAATCTTGCAGATTTTATTGAAAGAGACCTCGAAATTCTTCTGAAAAGTCCCGAAGTCGTACTCAACTGGATTCATGTCGATGATCGGGAAAGAGTTATTGAAATTTTTTCCCGTGCACGCGAAAACAACCAAAAATCATTAGACATCCAGTTCAGACTTTTAACGGGAAAAGGGAACATCAAATGGTGTTGGTATCGGGAAAACACCATCATGACCCCAGCTGGAAGCCCGTACCGAAGGGCTGCGGTCATTACCGATTTTACCAACAACAAAATAGCGGAAATGGCCCTTCAGGAAGCCAAAGATGAAGCAGAGAAGGCTAACCGTGCCAAAAGCGCATTTCTTGCAAACATGTCGCATGAAATCAGAACACCCATGAATGCCGTACTTGGTTTTACGGATCTGCTCAATGCAAAAATTACGGACAATCAACTCAAGGCCTATTTAAAATCAATTCGTTCCAGCAGTGAAACACTCCTCAACCTGATCAACGACATTCTGGATCTATCAAAAATAGAGGCCAACAAAATGACCATCAACACCAATATGGTCAACCTTCATGACATTTTTGATGATATTGAACAAATATTTTACCTCAAGGCACAACAAAAAAATCTCGACCTGAATTTCCAGATCGATCCCAGTCTTGAATCCAACATTTACCTCGACGACCAGCGAATGCGACAAATATTACTCAATCTGGTTGGCAACGCAGTTAAATTTACCGAAACAGGTTTTGTTAAAGTTGAGGCCAAAAGTCTTAAAAATACCAAGCCTGGCAAGAATAGAATTGCGCTGGAAATCAGCGTTCACGATTCCGGGATTGGCATCGCGCATCACGATAAAATGACAATTTTTGAAGCATTCCGGCAGAAAGATGATCTCGATAAAAGAAAATATGAGGGAACCGGTCTGGGGCTTTCAATAACTAAACGATTGGTGGAACTGATGAACGGCGATATCAAAGTAGAAAGTGAACCTGGCAGCGGAAGTATTTTTAGGGTAATCATACCGAATGTACGCCTGACCAATGTTAAAAAACGACATAAAAAAGACAGTACCGAACTCAATCTGAATAAGATAAGACTCAATAATATCAATATTGCCATATTCAGTAAAGATATTTCCAATCGGGAATTACTGGAGCAATATTTCAATAATACCAATGCAGAACTCCAGTTTTCGGAAAATATGCAAAGTCTGACAAATTTATTGGATAAAAACCAGGTCGATCTCCTGATCATAGATTTTCTAAATCAGAAAAAGTCCATGGACGAATTTTTGCAAACTTTTAAAGAATCAGCAGTATTAGGAAAAACACAAGTTATCGCCATTGCTGAAGATGAAAATCTGATTAGCGAAATGCTCGAACAATTTAATATCAGATATTATTTACCAAAACCTGTAAATCTGAAGAACTTACAAAATATCATATCTGTGATGTTTCCCGAAACACGCATTGATAAAAAGTCTGATAAATTGTCCTTAGACCAGAATAATACAACCTGTTATTCCATTCCAAAGAAAGCAGAAAAAGAGCTGCTCGACAAATGGTCAACTGCTTGTCAGACATCATCATTTGCACAAATTGATGATTTTTCCAGGGAAATTTACAATTATGGGAAGCGGAATAAGATTAAACCTTTGATGCTGCTTGGTAAGGACTTGAACGGTTTCGTGAAAAATTTTGATCTGGATAATATTAATATTTCACTAAAAACATTTCCGAAAATATTGCATTCGTTGAAAAATTAAGGACGGGGGTTGATTTTATGGAGGAACAAAAGCATTATAAAGTACTCATTGTAGATGATGTGAGTAAAAATATTCAGTTGGTGGCCAGTTTCCTCCAGCAGGCTGGTTATGAGATCAATTTTGCCATGAATGGTAAGATGGCGCTTAATCATGCGTGGTCTCAACAATTCGATTTGATATTGCTGGACATTATGATGCCGGAAATGGACGGTTTTGAAGTATGTCAAAAATTAAAATCTGACCCAAAAACATGTGATATTCCCGTGATTTTTTTGACTGCCAAAACGGACATCGAGAGCATTACGCACGCATTTAACCTGGGTGGCGTAGACTATATCACCAAACCTTTCAACAAATCGGAATTACTGGCAAGAGTAAAAACTCACCTGGAATTGAAACGACAGCAGACAGAGTTGAAGGAGCTGAATGCTACGAAAGATAAATTTTTTTCGATCATTGCTCACGACCTCAAAAGTCCACTAAACCAATTGCTCGGCCTGAGCAATCTGATCGCTCACTTGCTCGAATTAGGTAAAATGGAAGAGGTAAGGGCCAGTGTAGAAATGCTGAAAGATTCTGCCGAAGTAGGGCGTAAGTTGCTGGAAAATTTGCTGGAATGGTCCAGAACCCAGCTCGACAATGCCACGATCAAGCAAGAACACGTAAAGTTAAAAGAACTCACTGACGAAATTATTCAGTTGATCGGACATTCCGCGCGTCAAAAGAATATATCACTTGTTGCTGAAATTGACCATTCGTTGCAAGTTAAGACCGATGTCAATATGCTTAGAACGGTGATTCGAAACCTTGCGAGCAACGCAGTTAAATTTACACCGGATTCAGGACGTGTTTCACTTCATGCCGATATTGTGAACGGTCATTTGGAGTTTTGGGTAAAAGATACCGGCATCGGGATATCCGAATCTGATCTTCCTAAACTCTTCCGGATTGATATTAATCCCAACTCTATTGGAAAAAGTAAAGAAAAAGGCACTGGACTCGGGCTGATCATTTGTAAAGAATTTATCGAGAAAAACAATGGCCGGATCTGGGTAGAAAGTAAGGAAGGCGAAGGAAGTATTTTCAAATTTACATTGCCCGCAAACCTGGAATAAACGGAATTAAATTAAATGCCAAATCCAGAAGTGCAAGCCATTTAACAGAACACCACTAAAATCCGGTTTTTACCAGTATTTCCATAAATCTAGCTTTCTGCGGAAGTTGCCCAAGACGACTTTTAAAGAAAAAAGCAACCTGACTTTTGAATTAAAACCAGGTCGCTATGATTTGTAATTTCAATATTCATCAATTAATCTGCTGAGGGCGCCCCTTCTATAATTTTGTTGACTACATCTGGGTCGAGTAAGGTTGTTGTATCACCAAAATTATTCATTTCACCATGCGCGATATTTCTCAGAATGCGACGCATGATCTTCCCTGAACGTGTTTTGGGCAACCCCGGAACAATCTGGATTTTATCGGGTTTGGCTATCGGGCCAATAATATTGCTCACGGTCACCCTAATCTCCCTTTTAAGGTTGGCTTCGGATCGATCGGTCATATCGCAAATGCAAAATGCATAAATACCCTGGCCCTTGATTTCATGCGGAAAGCCGACCACGGCAGATTCAATAACTTTAGGATGTTCATTGATGGCATTTTCAACTTCTGCCGTACCCATACGGTGACCAGAAACATTGATAACATCATCGACACGGCCTAAAATACGGTAATATCCATCTTCATCACGCTTTACACCATCGCCTGTGAAATAATATCCTTTAAATTTGCTAAAATAAGTTTTCCGACACCGTTCATGGTCTCCGTAGGTAGTACGAAGCATCCCAGGCCAAGGGAATTTTATACATAGATTACCCTGGATACTGTTTCCGGAAATCTCTTTTCCATTTTCATCCAATATTACCGGTTGTATTCCAGGCAGTGGTAAAGTCGCATAGGCCGGTTTGGTCGGGGTTACTCCGGCAATCGGTGAGATCAAAATTCCACCCGTTTCCGTTTGCCACCAGGTATCCACAATCGGGCACCTGCCATTGCCGACAAAGTCATGATACCAGTGCCAGGCTTCTTCATTGATGGGCTCACCCACAGTGCCAAGCACTTTGAGTGAAGAAAGATCGTAAGGCTCCACGGGTTCTTGCCCGAATGCCTGTAATGCCCTTATGGCTGTGGGGGCTGTATAGAACTGGTTCACCTTGTGTTTTTCACAAATTTCCCAAAATCGACCTGCATGAGGATAAGTAGGTATCCCCTCAAACATCAAAGAGGTCGCCCCGGAGAGTAACGGCCCATAAACAATATATGAATGCCCTGTGACCCAACCAACATCGGCAGTACACCAAAAAATATCGGCATCGCCATATCTGAAAACATTTTCAAATGTATAGGATGTATACACCATATATCCACCTATTGTGTGTACAACGCCTTTTGGTTTTCCGGTAGAGCCGGATGTATATAAAATAAACAACATGTCTTCCGAATCCATGACCTCTGCAGTATTTTCCCTTGAAATGCCATCAATAGCTTCGTGCCACCAGATATCGCGTCCATCGACCATTTGCACCGGGGTAACAGTGCGTTTTAATACAATGACCGTCTCTACGGATTTACAGGTTTTCAGGGCCTCATCCACCACATCTTTCACCGGAATAGTCTTTGTACCCCTGAAATTTCCATCGGATGTCAGCACCATCTTAGCACTGCAATCATTGATACGGTCAGCGAGTGAATTGGCTGAAAACCCCGCGAAGACCACCGAATGAACGGCGCCGATTCGGGCACAGGCAAGCATGGCAATGGCCGCTTCGGGTACCATTGGCATATAAATCACTACGCGATCTCCTTTGGCAACACCCTGGGCTTTCAGTGTATTGGAAAACTGACAAACCTTTTCGTAAAGTTGGCGATAGGTGAGCGTAATGTGTTTTTCGTTTGGGTCGTTGGGTTCCCAGATAATGGCCGGTTGGTCTCCCCGCGTGTACAGATTGCGTTCAAAAATATTTTCGGTAATGTTCAGTTTACCATTAATGAACCATTTAATACTCGGAGTTTTAAACTCCCAGTCCACCACCGTATCCCATCGCTTTCTCCAGAAAAAGGTCTCCGCAATCTGGGTCCAGAATGCTTCCGGGTTCTGTAGACTTTTCTGATACTCGTGAATGTAGCCTCCTAAGGTGTGAATCTTTGTAGCCATAAGTTTTTAATATTATATATTGAATTAATAATTGAAGTTCTGTTTGAATACTTTAAAATGATCAGTGGATTGTAAAGAATCACACTGAAATCAGCTCAGGTTCGAGACAATGCATCTCGCAATTTGTAATTTGAAATATATAAATTTTTAAGCAAGGATGGTGCTTTTGAAAAAAATTTTTAACGTATAAATTCGAATTGAACCCTATTTTTCGATTTTTTGAATAATCTCAGTGATGAATTACTTCAACTAAAACTGCCAGCAAAACCCCAATGCCACTGATGATAAACTTCTTTCTGTTGAAGGCGTGATCAGGACTGCTTTCGAAATAGATTGATGTGGAAATATGTAGAAAATTGCCACTTACCATGGCAAATAAGATTAAGAATCCTTCTTTTCCCAGTAAATGAGATTCATTGAGATAATCACTAAATAAATAGCCCGCAGGAGAAGTGATACTGAAAATTAATAACATAATCATCAAAACAGCGAAGTTTTTGACTTTCACCTGCAATACCGACATTAACACGATGGCCGCTGGAATTTTATGAAGCACAATACCCACCAGCAAACCCATGGAATGCCAGTGATTTCCGGAGACAATCCCATTGCCGGGCTGTACCAGAATACTACCATCCATAATAGAATGAAGGCTCAAGCCAATCAGCAAAACAAAGGGTGAAATAGAAAGGTGGCCGGTATGCCGATGACCGTGCTCTACTCCTGAAGTCATATAATCGATGAGCGTTTGCATAATGTATCCCAGCAAAACAAAAATGGCAATTTCACCAGGGTGATCGGTGTTGGCGAGTAATTCGGGGAGCAGATGAACAATGGTGATGGAAAAAATATAAGCACCGGCAAAGATCAAAAGATTATTTAAGTTGATGTGGAGTGGTTTCTTATAAAAAATGATTACCAATCCAGGAATAAATGCGGCAAAGAAAAGTATAAGCGTATAGAAAAGTGTCATCCTATTTTTGCAATACAAATATCATTCGCTCAGAAGATTCGGCGACATATGGATTCAAGTTATAATCACCAAAGATCTCTTTTAGCCCAAGGTGTGCCTTTTTGAAAAATTCCATGAATTGCAATCGCCGGATGGCCTTAACGCGTTCCTGGAATTCATATGTTTTCCCATGGTCGGTGAATTGAATTTCTTTGAGGATATATCCATTACGCACGCATTTTGAAATATGGAATTCAATGCCATTTATTTGCTTTGTTTCGGCTGGCACCAAATTGTGGATCACGGTGTAGGGATTTAGAAAGTCGATCAACAAAATTCCTCCGGGAACCAGGCTTTTTGTCATGGAACATATGGCCAGTTCGTGTTCTTCATCGGTATCGAAATATCCGAAACTGGTGAAAAGGTTGAAAATGTAATTAAATTGATCTTGTGCCCAGATTTCACGCATGTCGTGCACATAGAATTTAAGGCGGTGATTTTCAAATTGCCGGGCAAACTCGATGTTTTGCGGTGAAAGATCAAGCCCGACCACATCAAATCCTTTCTTATTCAAATAAATGGAGTGTCTGCCTTTGCCACAAGCCAGGTCCATAATTTTATCCTGCGGCATTATGTGAAGATGCTCTGCTATTTTATCAATGAAAGCCTGAGCTTCCTCCTGATCCCTGTTTTTGTATAAAATATGATAATAAGGCGAATCAAACCATTCACCGAACCATTCCTCAGTTTTCAGCATTACTTTTCTCAATATATCCGGCAATTCCATCGGTCACATAAGTTGCCAGTTTCCCATTTTCATCAGTATACACCAGATAGGCATCGATATGTTTGTTTTGGGCCAATACTTCCTTTGCTCTATCAACGCCCATCACCATGAAAGACGTGGCAAAAGCATCTGCCACGGCACATGTGTCGGAAAAAACTGATGCGCTCAGGATGGAGCGCAATGCGGGATATCCACTTTCAGGGTCGATGGTATGTACATATTTACGACCATCTTTTACGTAATAGTTACGGTAGTTGCCCGAAGTAGCAACGCCCTTGTTTTTCAGATTCACTACCGCCAGGATCCGTTCTTCATAAAAATCCACAGTAGGATCCTCGATGGCTGTCCTCCACATTTGACCACCAGGTTTTTCACCCTTCGCCTTGAGTTCGCCTCCTACATCGACCAGAATATCTTTGATACCTTTGGACTCGAGAAAGGCAGTGACAATATCCGCACCATCACCATCTGCCAGCGCATTGAAATTAAGCTGCATACGCCGGTCTGCTTTACAGATCATAGTATCGTTGAAGTACACTTTATTAAAACCGACCAGCGCTTTGAGGCTGTCAACTTTGGCACTGTCCGGCATCATGGTGTCCTCAGGGCCAAATCCCCAGGCATTCACCAGGGGCCCTACGGTAGGGTCAAATGCACCATGAGATCTTTCATAAACTTCGCGACTTATTTTGAGTACGGTTAAAAAATAAGGCGACTTGTATACATGACAGGAATCACGATTGAGTGTTGATACCTCGGAGCTGGGAATGAAGATTGAAAACGCATTGTTCCACTCCGCCAGCATCGAATCAACAGGTTGGCTAAAATTTCTCCCTTCTGCGTCGTAGTATTTGATGGTATATCCTATTTTGCCAGGGGTACGCCCGGTAAACTCCACCAGTTTTGATGCCGGTTCATGCTTGCGTATTTTCCAAACAATAAATACTGCCAGTACAATCAGCAGTGGATAAAGTCTTTTGAGAAAACTTTTATTTAACATAACTTCCCCGTTTTCGGGCCGCAATTTAATCCATATTTGTGAAATATTGGGCCTAATCATTAATTTAGTGCAATTATAAACTAAGCAATGCGAGAAGAATATTTGCGTGGTGATGATGACAGTTTGAGTCCTGCCGACAAAGAAATAGAACGGGCATTGCGTCCGCTGGTTTTTGAAGAATTTTTTGGACAGGATAAGGTGGTCGACAATATAAAGATATTTGTGCTTGCCGCCAAAAAGAGAAAAGAACCGCTGGACCATGTTTTGCTCCATGGACCTCCAGGTCTGGGAAAGACCACGCTTTCTCATATCATATCCAATGAACTCCATTCGAACCTCAAAGTATCTTCCGGACCTGTGCTCGACAAACCCGGCGATCTTGCGGGTTTACTGACGAATTTGGAGCCCGGCGATGTGCTGTTTATTGATGAAATTCACCGTCTTAATCCTGTGGTTGAAGAATACCTGTATTCCGCCATGGAAGATTACAAAATTGATATCATGCTTGATTCGGGACCAAGCGCACGATCGGTACAGATCAGCTTGAATCCTTTTACACTAATAGGCGCTACCACCAGGGCAGGTTTGCTCACGGCGCCTTTGCGGGCACGGTTTGGCATCAATGCACGGTTGGAATATTACGATAGCACACTCTTGCATAAAATTGTGTTGCGTTCGGCAAAAATACTCAACTGTCCCATTGAAGAAAATGCCGCCCAGGAACTGGCGCGACGGAGCAGGGGAACACCCCGAATCGCCAACAATTTACTAAGACGGACCAGGGATTTTGCAGAGATCAAAGGGACAGGAGTGATCACCAAGGAAATTGCCAACATCGCTTTGAAAGCGCTTGATGTCGATCAACATGGTCTGGATGATATGGACAACCGCATTATACGTACAATCATAGAAAAGTTCAATGGAGGGCCAGTTGGCATTTCTACCATTGCCACTGCCTGTGGGGAGGAGGCGGAAACAATTGAGGAAGTATATGAACCGTTTTTAATTCAGGAAGGTTACATCAAACGTACTTCACGAGGAAGAGAGACAACCGCATTGGCTTACAAGCATCTCAATTTAAAGCCCCCGGGAAGAACCGGAACTTTGTTCGAAGAATTGTAAATCAAGAATCAGTATTTGAAAAATTCAACACAACAACAACACGCTTCTTTGATCAAAAGAAAAGCCAGTGAATTGGGTTTTCTTTTTTGTGGTATTGCCAAAGCGGAAAGACTCGACAATGAGGCACGCAAATTGGAAGACTGGCTAAACAAGGGATTTCATGGAAAAATGATGTACATGGCCAATCACTTCGAAAAACGACTCGATCCTGCCTTGCTTGTCCCCGGGGCAAAATCAGTGATCTCGTTACTATACAACTATTACCCCAATTACTACCCGACTACATCAGACCATTATAAAGTGGCCAAATACGCTTATGGAAAAGATTATCATTGGGTGATCAAGGATAAATTAAAAACACTTTTATCCCAGGTCCGGGATGAAGTAGGTGAAATCAACGGCAGGGTTTTCGTGGACTCTGCCCCAGTGATGGAAAGGCAGTGGGCCGCTAAAAGTGGACTGGGCTGGCTTGGGAAAAATACACTTCTGCTCAATCGAAGTTACGGCAGCTTTTTCTTTTTAGCAGAATTGATCATTGACCTTGAACTGAAATATGACAATCCGATTGGAGATTTTTGCGGTACTTGTACCAAATGTCTCGATGCATGTCCTACCAATGCATTTCCGCAGCCAGGAGTACTTGACGCCAGCCGGTGCATATCGTACCTGACCATAGAACTGAAAGATGAAATTCCTGCTGATTTTGAAGGAAAATTCAAAAACTGGATTTTCGGTTGTGATATTTGCCAGGATGTGTGCCCCTGGAATCGGTTTTCAAAACCACATCATGAAACTGCCTTTGAACCTTCGGAGTCTTTTAAAAAACTGACTAACAATGAGTGGGAAGAAATGACAGAGGATGTTTTCAATGCGGTTTTTAAACACACGGCTTTAAAAAGAGCAGACTGGAAGGGCATAAAAAAGAATATTGCTTTTGTCAAAAAAAAACCCCGTTAACGGGGTCATGAATCTTTGTTTGGTTCAGGCATGAAGCTGAACAAAACAACGGTTCAAAAGCACTTCATATATGTGCCCAAATTTCGCGTAACACCAATTCCTTAATTCTTTAATTTCAACTGGCACCAACCATTTCATGGATTTTCTCAATTCTTTCTCAAACAATTGAGCATCAAAGCTTACTTTCGTCAAAACTTGTTTAACATACTCCAGCATAACGTTGAAATTTAAAAATTGAACATGATGATTCGGGTATATGTTTGATTGATGTGGCGTAGTGGCGTATTTTATTGAAAATTCGAATATATTTCATGAAATCAGAGGATTCTAATAACTTTGCAGACTCTAGGTAATACATCATCGGCGCTACTCGTTATCTCAAAGAAAATTGTGATCTGATGGGTAAAGTATTCATTGTATTATGTACGTTAATTTTCGGATTTTGTGGCAGAATTTATGCCCAAAACATAAAAATTATTTTAGGCCCTGACGAAGTTGGTCTGAATCAGGCATTTACGATTACACTTGAAGTAGAAAATGATCGGATAAAGGATTATGGAGAATTTCCAAATATCCCTGGTTTCCAGAAAATGGGCACTTCATCTTCATCATCCACCAATATTATTAATGGCCAGTATTCCTATACGCAAAGCGTTACTCAAAATTATCGGCCACAGCAGGAAGGCGTCTACACCCTCAGACCTTTTAATATGGAAGTGAATGGGCAACAAGTGAACTCGCCTGGCAAGAAAATTAAAGTAGGTGCCCCGGTGCAACAACAGCGAAAGTTCGACCCTTTCTCCTATGATCCTTTTGAAGATTTTTTTGGCAACAAGGAGCCGCAGAATTTTGTGGATGTCAAGGACGATGCCTTTCTGGCACTTTCGGTAGATAAAGATCAGGTGTATGTTGGGGAAGGACTCACCGTGTCACTCGGATTTTATGTGGCTGAATCCAACCGGGCGGAGTTGTCATTTTATGAAACAGGACAGCAACTTGCCGACATCAAAAAAATGATCACCCCTTCCAACTGCTGGGAAGAAAATTTCAATATCGAACGGCTCAACCGCGAAGATGTCATCATCAACAACAGGCGTTATGGGCGCTATAAAATATTCCAGGCTACGTTTTATCCGTTCAACACCGACACCATTTATTTCCCGGCAGTCCCATTGAAAATGATCAAATATAAAGTGGCTAAAAACCCTTCATTTTTCGGCAGGAACCGGCAGGAGGATTATAAGACCTATTATTCGAAACCGAAAAGGATCCTCGTCAAAGAACTTCCGCCATTTCCTTTGAGGGAAAGTGTACCGGTCGGGCGGTACCGGCTCAGTGATAAAATTTCAAGCAAAACGCTGACCACCGGTCAAAGTTTTAATTATCAATTCAATGTGGTGGGAGAAGGGAATATTTCCGCTATTGACAAGCCTAATGTCAAAAATTCTGACAATTTCGAATTTTATCCTCCCAATATTCATCAAAATATCAATCGCAGCAACAACCATGTGCGCGGATCAAAGTCCTTCGACTATTATGCGATCCCCAATGAACCGGGAGAATATAATATAGGAGACTATATTCAATTGATCTATTTCGATCCGGCGGAAGCCAGATACGATACCCTAAAATCAGACATACCTGTAAAGGTTGTAGGGGAGAGCAAAAAAAATGTTTCCATTTCCTCCAACGATCTTGGCACATTCTATAATCTTATAGACCTGGAAAGCAATCAACTCGTGAGCCTGCACCACGACGATTTGATCAAGCTGATCACCAATATTTTTATCTTTTTGATGTTAGGGCTCACAGTTTACTATATTTTTAAACGTTAATGGGAAATACCTACGGAAACAGATTTAGAATCACAACTTTTGGTGAATCACATGGCAAAGCTATTGGTGTCATTATTGATGGTTGTCCGGCGGGATTGCCAATCGATGAAGCATTCATTCAACATGAACTGGACAGACGAAAGCCGGGACAATCGAAAATAACCACTCAAAGGCGTGAAAGCGATACCGCCGAAATTCTTTCCGGAGTCTTTGAAGGAAAAACAACAGGTATGCCAATTATGATATTAATACGGAATGAAGATCAGCGGAGCAAAGACTATTCACACATCGCCGAAAAATTTCGGCCGTCTCACGCGGATTTTACCTACCAGGAGAAATATGGCATACGCGATTATCGCGGTGGAGGCCGTAGCTCGGCCCGTGAAACTGCCGCGAGAGTAGCGGGTGGGGCTGTCGCAAAAATGTTTCTGCAACAAAAAAGGATTGACGTGAAGGCGTATGTTTCTCAGGTAGGCCAAATTACCCTTGAAAAATCCTATAAAGACCTTAATCTGGATGAAACAGAAAAAAATATCGTCCGCTGCCCAGACCCCGAGGTGGCGGAATCGATGATACAATTTATCGATGAAACCAGAAAGAAGCAGGACACCGTCGGTGGCGTAGTCACCGGGATTGTCACCGGCGTGCCCGTTGGACTGGGTGAGCCGGTATTTGATAAACTGCACGCGGAGTTGGGAAAGGCAATGCTTAGTATCAATGCAGTAAAAGGATTTGAATATGGCAGTGGATTTGCCGGCGTAACCATGTATGGATCTGACCACAACGATCTTTTCGAAAACGAATCAGGAAAGATCACTACCACTACCAATCATTCAGGCGGTATACAAGGCGGCATCTCCAATGGCCAGGTTATTTATTTCCGGGTGGCCTTTAAACCTGTGGCCACCATTATGAAAGATCAGGAAAGCATTGACATCCATGGTGAAAAAACAACTGTTTCGGGCAAAGGAAGACATGACCCTTGTGTGGTACCAAGAGCAGTGCCCATTGTTGAAGCGATGGCTGCTTTGGTGATCGCCGATTTTTATTTGCTCAACCAAACATCGAAACTTTAAAACAGGCCCGCTAAATGACAAATATGCTTTAGGCCATCAAATATGCATTATGAAGAAAAAAATACCCCTCCACACCAAGATATTGATCGGCCTGATTGCTGGTTTAGTATTTGGCTTACTTTCCATTTTCACTGGTATACCCAATAGTTTTACGATAAGCTTCATTAAGCCTTTCGGGACTATTTTTGTCAGTGCGTTGAAAATGGTGGCCATGCCGCTGATTCTGGCATCGCTTATTGTAGGAGTGGCAAATTTAAAGGATATTACCAAGCTCACCAGATTGGGAAGTAAGACAATCGCCATTTATCTCACTACTACAATAATTGCCACTACGATTGGATTGTTTATTGTAAATATAATTAAACCCGGGAAGATCATCACCCCTGAAACCCGGCAGGAATTACTCGACATTTATGCGCACGATGTGGTGGAAAAAACAAATATTGCTGAAAACCTTAAGAAACAGGGGCCACTTCAGCCATTGGTTGATATCATCCCATCCAACCTGATAAATGCTGCTTCCGAAAATTCCAACATGCTTCAGATTGTCTTTTTCGCCATTATTTTTGGGGTGGCATTATTACAAATACCGAAAGATAAAGGAGAGCCTGTAGTGCGTTTTTTTGATGGATTGAATGATGTAATAATTCGCATCATTCATTTTATAATGATGTTTGCGCCATATGGTGTTTTTGCCCTGATTGCCACGTTGATTGTTGAAGTAGCCGGTGACAATCCTGCCAAAGCCATGGAAGTGCTCAATGCCTTGTTGGCATATTCCGGGACTGTTATTTTAGGGTTGTTGGTCATGATCACCATGATTTATCCCATTGTTTTCAAAATATTCACCAAAGTTCGGTATAGAGATTTTTTTAAAGGCATCCGGGATGCGCAATTGTTGGCATTCAGTACAAGCAGCAGTTCTGCGACATTGCCCGTGACCATGGAATGTGTAGAAAAGAACCTAGGCGTTCCTGAAGAAGTTACCAGTTTTGTTTTACCCCTTGGCGCAACCATTAATATGGATGGCACCAGTCTGTATCAAAGTGTGGCCGCTGTATTTATTGCCCAGGCCCTTGGACTTGAACTATCAATTTCTGCCCAGTTGGCTATTGTGATGACGGCAGTGTTGGCATCGATAGGGTCAGCAGGGGTGCCTGGTGCCGGAATGGTCATGTTGGTGATCGTTCTTCAGGCTGCCGGCATTCCGGCTTCCGGCCTGGCATTGATCGTTGCACCGGACCGGCCTTTGGATATGTGTCGGACGGTGGTAAATGTAACCGGAGATGCCACTGTGGCCATGGCAGTGGCTACCACTGAAGGTGAACAAGTTGGTGTGAATCAAGTTTAAGGATACATATAACTATAGAATTAAAAAAAATGGAAAATACAAAAAACAAGCGATTGGTTCAGATATACACCGAAATGAATCCCAATCCAAATTCATTGAAATTCGTCGCCAATTTTATGTTGGTGGAACCTGGAAAAAGTTATGATTTCCCTGATAAGGAAAGCGCATCTGTTGCTCCCCTGGCTCGGGAATTATTCGATTACGATTATGTAAGAAGGGTTTTTTACATGAGCAATTTTATCACGGTAACCAAAAGCGATGCAGAGGAATGGAGTGAGATTACCGCCGAATTGAAAGCTCACATCAAAGAATATCTCGAAGCGGATAAGCCACTATTAACCGGGGAACCGGAACTTATCACTGAAGAAAAAACTCCATCAACGGAGCCATTAACGGAAGACGGCGATATGGAAGTTCTTATTAAAGGGGTGCTTGAAGAATATGTGAAACCAGCGGTGGAACAGGATGGCGGTTATATTCAGTATCATTCCTACAAAGATGGTGTGGTAAAGGTGTTGTTGCAGGGATCGTGCAGCGGCTGTCCTTCTTCAATGGTCACCTTGAAAGCTGGCATAGAAAATTTACTGAAGTCAATGATACCGGAGATAAAGTCAGTAGAAGCGGAAGGCGTTTGAAGAAAAACTTAAAGTCAGTTTTTGCTGATAATTATTTGTTTCCGCTATTGAATAGACAGACGGTGACATGTTTTTCATCTAAATCACACCAGTTGGAAACACTTATCAAAAAAATTCCTTTTATAAAGGCCAAATTTGGCCTTTTTTTATAATGTATATCTGTAACGTGATATGATGAAATACGGGATAATTACCATTTTGAGTTTTATAATCATTTTCGATGCTCATCAAATTGCTGTAGGTCAGCATATTTTTGCAGCCCGTAAAATGGATTATAAAAAGGAATTTTTTTCCTATGACCTGCCCAATGTATACGGCATGGAAGATGATGAATTCGTCCTCTTTCAACAAGAGAAAAAGAATTCATTCCGGTTGAGCCGATATGATGAATATTTTTTTGACAAATGGTCCAGGGAAATCAGTTTTTCCAAAAAAGAAGGCATTCCACAATTAGTTGTGAAAGGTGACTCCTTGATCATCATAAATTATACCGTCGATCATAAGAAGCAGGTTGTTCAACTGTCCTATCAGATTTATAATGCAAAGACCGGTGATCAAATCGATCACGGTGAGCACAACCTGATTGAAGGTCTTAAAAATGATGAAAATCCCAGGATAACATTTTCCGGGGATTGTATGAAATTTGCAATCCATCATATCAATAATGAAAATCAATCGGAATGCCGGATATATAACCTTGCAGGTAGCGAACCGGTTAAAACTATAAATTTTGACAGGTCTTCCATTGATGAAAGCAAAACCACTCGCTTTTATCTTGATAACAATGGCGATCTGTTTATGGTCAGCATTGATCCTGCAGCCTTCAGGATGGAAACCTCTTTCTGGGATCATTCGGGTGATGAACGCGTTGACGTACAAAACAACTTTTTCTTTGAACGTCCGCCAGACAAGATTGGAAGTGTACAAATTCAGCGGATCAGTCCGAGTTCATTTTACGTCGCCTTCACTGCAGATATCGAAAAGGAACTGATCGGATATGGAATATGCGGTGTCAATGTTGTACTTAAAAATGTACTTTTTTCCAACAACACCAATTTCAGTCAGGAAGATATCAGTCAACTTTACCAGGATTATTGGATCACTTCTGATCAACAGCGAAAAAAAGACCTGGAAGTTCCAAAAACATTGGATGATTTCCGGTTGGTTACTTCCATACTGGGCCCACAGAAAAACATCTTGCTATTTTTCGAACAACTGGAAAAGCCAACCTACTTTCATGCCATGCCCGTCGATCATTACCTGCCCTGGAAGGTGAATGAGAAAGAGGACAAATATTTTTATGGTGGCGATTTGTTTATTAGCAGCGTTTCGCCGGAAGGAAATGTGAATTGGACCAGAATGATCCAAAAAACCCAACACAGCAAATCTGACCCCATGGCCTTATCATTTATTCCCCGGATTGAAGCAGACAGTCTTCGGATCTTAACTTGGGATGACCGGAAAAAGGGCAATTTTTACATCATTGGGATGAATTTGCAGGATGGAAGCCAAACCGAACACATCAATCTGATACCGGATAAGAAATACGAATTTGTGAAAAGTTATTCCGGTTGGATCAATCATAATTTTGTGATGATTTGTGCCATTTCACCTTTCAACAGCAATAAACGTATGCTCTACCTGATGGATCTGAACGGAGCGAGGTAATAATTCTATTATTTCGTTTTAAACATTTTTCTTTGGCCGAGTTGGGTCTAAGAGCCAAATTCCCTTCTTTCGATGGGCATGGTCATACAGTGTGGTCCCCCCAATCCGCGCGATAACTCAGATGAACTCGTTTCAATCACTTCAACTCCGGCTTCCTTCAGGGCCCGGTTCGTGAATTTATTCCGGTCATAAGAAATGACCCGTCTGGGGCTGATTGCAAAAATGTTGGCCCCATCGTACCATTGCTCTCTGGATGAATAATCGGGATTGCCATCTCCGGTTTCTATGACTTCAAGATACTTGATTTCCCGCTTCAGCACATTCACGATAGAGTCATTGACGACTTCTTTGTGTATGACAACCTTCCCGTTTTCGTCAAAGCTGTCTTTTTGATAAACATTGGTTTGAAGAATTGAATCCATGGCATCCGGGTAGGTCACAATCAGATTTTCATCGATGATGGTGAACACTGTATCGAGATGCATGAAATTTCTCTTTGGCGGCAACACCACCTCATATACCCGATCAACGTCATCATTTTTTAACACTTGCTTAGCCACCAATTCTACTGCCCGGGCATCGGTACGTTCCGTACAGCCAATGGCCAGCGCTTTTTTGGAAAGTACAATAACATCTCCGCCTTCTACGTGCGGAATTTCACCCACGATTTCATCATTAGGATAGATCATTTTGAAATCGTTTTTGAAAAGTGGATGGTGTTTTAAAATGAACCGAATCAATTGAGATTCGCGTTGCCGGCCTTCAAACTTCATGTTGCTGCAAATTACGCCCGTTTGCACTACAGCGGCAGGGTCGCGCATGAAATACATATTTGGGCACGGATTAATTAAATAATCGGTATCTTTAAACTGGTCCAGTTCAACACATTGATATTTTTTCTTCAGCTCTTTCACTTTGATACCCGCAATAAGAATGGTTGCACTTTCCGAAGTGGAATATCTGGGTAGCAGGTCCGGAATTCGGTGTGCAATGCCTGATGTTTTCAAAAACTCACCAAATACGTCCATTCTTAGCACTTCGTCCTGTAATACATCAACCAGCAAATCGTGTAAACGAAGCACCAGCGCTCCGGTGGTTTGTTTGATGAGTTCAGTAAATTTATCATGTTCATATTGCATCACCTCCAAATAGGGCACATCTTCAAATAATAATTCGCCAGTGTTGTAAGGGGTGAGTCGTTCGATTTCATGTCCTGGACGATGCGTGATAACGGCCTTCAAAGTTTCATATTCCGAGAAAAGACGCAGTTTCATAGCATTGGTTTTTATTGCGCTTGACGATTATAGCGTGTGACAGGCAATAATCGGATATAAAACTGAAATATTGAAATCAAATGAAGTAAAGGTTGAGCCAGTCATTTTTTATGAATTTTATGACTGCCGATTTAATTAGTTCAAAATTCAGCGATTAAAAATTCAGTCGCGGACTTGATGATGTAAGGTTTGTAAAATGTAGTTGGTGTGAAAAGCACTTGATGGCATGTAAATAATTTTATATAAAATTGAATTTTTTTAATAATGCTATCTGGCTTCCAACGATCCTGGCATTTAAGCCTATTTCAAAAATAAAATGCAGAATATCAGAGAATTACATATTTAATGGATAAAAATCCGATTTTTTCATTTTGAAATACCCAAAGCCATAATCAGATACTTTTTTGGTGTAGGTTTTCAGATTGTTTCAATGAAAAGTTGATAATCCATTCCAGTAAGTTTTATTAAAAACTCTATTTGTGGGCACAATATTTAAAATTTAGATTTGCTAAAACCAAAAATTTTGCAAATATGAAAAAAACATGGAAGAGGTTTGTTACTTCCTTTAAACCGAAGTATACCGTGATTTTCACAATGTATCATGTCATTCCTGGCCTACCGGTTAAAAGAAAGGCTACCAGGCACGAATTTGGTACAGGCGCTTATGACGAAGCCAGAACTTTATATGAGAAAGTTGTACGCAAAACGTTAGAAGTAAAGCTTGCACCATCAGAAATTATTCTGATCAAAGGGAAAAAGAAAATACTTCACGGACGCCATTTCGGTCCGGTAAAGGAGCTCAGGCAATTTAAAATGAGCGCCTGAGGACAAAGCATTTTTAAATCGAATTTTTCGGTAATCAAATATTTTTTAAGCATTCTCGCTGCTCGGATTGCCGGGTAGCGATTTTTTTATTTCACCCATTTGTAGATTAAAATTTGCTATCGATAAGGCGCACAATTTTTTCAAGAAAGTCCTGATCGGTTTTGTCAAAATCATTTAGCCGGTCGCTGTCTATATCCAACACAGCCACCACCTTATTCTTTTTAATGATCGGTAGCACGATTTCAGATTTTGAAAGCGCATTACAGGCAATATGGCCGGGAAAGGCGTTTACATCCGGCACGAGAATAGTTCTTCGTTCTTTCCAGGAAGTACCGCAAACACCTTTGCCATAGGCAATTCGCGTACAAGCCACAGGACCTTGAAATGGCCCCAGCACCAATACATCTTCTTTCACCATGTAAAATCCGATCCAAAAAAAATCGAATGTTTCTTTCAAAGCGGCAGTAATATTAGCCAGATTGGCAATGAGATCGTCCTCATGGTGCAGCAAGCTTTTCAACTGTGGAAAAAGCTCCTGGTATTTAGCGGATTTACTGGCTTTTTGGTTAATATTTATGGCTTCTGACATCTTATTCGTGTTTGAAGTACCACAGTTCGTCGTCCATTATGACATCTTTACCGGAACATTCTGCATGGTGCAATGCTGGCCTCGGTATCCCGCGGCCAAATGTTTTGTTCGTTCTGAAAACCCGTACTTCATCCCAAAGGTTTTTATCAATGAAGTGTTGTAGTGTTCGGGAGCCTCCCTCTACCATGACCGACAAAATTTTCCTTTGATAAACATCACTGACCAGATCTTCCAGAAAATGATCCTTACTACATTGTACAAATTCAAGGTTTTGGCTGCTTCCCAACTTTTTTTCAAGCGTATAACACACGGTAGGAATCTGACCATCGAATAGATGCAACGATTTGTCCAGCATGCCATGCATGTCAATAACCAACCGCACTGGATTTTTGCCCGGCCAGTCACGGGCGTTGAGCATAGGATCATCATATTCTGCGGTATGGGTGCCTACCAATATTGCATCTTCTTCGGTGCGCCATTTATGCACCAGAGTTCGGGACCACTCGTTGGATATCCATTTGGAATCGAAATTTTCACGGGCGATAAATCCGTCGGCAGTCTCGGCCCATTTCAATAATATGAAAGGTCTTTTTTCTCGAAAATAGGTAAAAAACCGCTTGTTCAATGCTTCTCCTTCTGATTCCAGAATGCCCGTTTTCACCGGGATATTTGCCGCTTTCATTTTCTCAATACCACTTCCCGCAACCAGCGGATTAGGATCTGCATTGGCAATGATCACTTCTTTGATCTGATGACTTACCAGCAGGTCCGCGCAGGGAGGAGTTTTACCGTGATGTGAACAGGGTTCGAGCGTCACATAAACAGTGCTTTGCCGGAGCAGTTCTTTATCGTTAATACTATTTAAGGCATTTACTTCAGCATGTGGCCCGCCAAATTGTCGATGCCACCCCTCACCAATGACCTCATTCTCGTGTACGATCACGCACCCAACCATTGGATTGGGACTGGTATGCCCCCGGCCCAGTGCTGCAAGTTCGAGGGCCCTGGCCATATATTTTTCATCATTTTCCAAAAACTGGATTTTCAGCAAAAATAATGGGTTTAAGAACAAAATACCTGTAGAACCGGATTAATTTATATGATCTAACGATCTTTAGAGCCATTAGCATTGTTGATGGCTACAAGCAGCTTTTATGTATCTTTGTATTAGAATATTCAAAAAGTTTTTCATGGAAAGCCGCGATTATTTGAAACGTCAGATCGATCAGTTGGGGAAAGCGCTGGGTAAGCTACTGTCGGATATCCTGGATTTAAAGGAAACAGGAAAAACTGCACTCGCCATTGAAACCGTCTCACAGACATTGCATACAGCCCTTGATTACGATATTGAAGCATTGCTCGAAATTCCTGAAGAATCTTTTCTAACCCACCTTCAAGAAGACAAAAAGCTGGACCGGTATCATCTCGATACACTTTCTGATATTTTATATGAAACTGCCACGGCCTATGATCAAAAATTATTTTTTGATAAGGCGGAAGGCTTGTTTAGAAGGGCAAAAATATTATACGATCATCTCAACCAGATGGATACCACTTATTCATTCAATCGCTATCAGCGGGTCAAAAAAATCATGAAGAAATATGACATGTCATAGGACGGGTAATTTTTGGATGTTTGTATACTTTCACATTAAAAATGCTGAGTTTATCTTATTGCTCCAGTGAAGCAAGATTCGACCAAAAAAATCTATGAACAAATTGTTGGCCTTTTAGGTCCGGTGTGGGGTATAAACGAAGCCCGTCAAATCGCCCGTTTTTTGCTTGAGGAACAATTTGGCTGGAAATTTACGGATATTCTGGCCGATAAAATGGTTGAATTTCCAGAAGAACAAACCATTCTATTAAAGGAAAGAACTGACCGCTTGCTGCAGCAGGAACCACTACAGTATGTGCTGGGTAAAACGCACTTTTTGGGCCGGGTTTTTCGCGTCGATAAGAATGTATTGATCCCGAGGCCCGAAACCGAGGAACTGGTAATGTTGATGAAACGGGAAAACGAACTGGATAATCCAGCTATTCTTGATATCGGCACCGGTAGCGGATGCATCGCCATTTCATTGGCACTTGAAATTCCCGAAGCCAGGGTAGAAGCCTGGGACGTAAAGGAAGAGACACTTGAAATAGCCCGGGAAAACGCCAATAATCTCGGTGCCAGCATCAATCTTCAACAACAGAATGTTTTTGAAACCGACCAGATTGCGGAAACATTTGACATCATTGTGAGTAATCCGCCCTATGTTCTCGAATCAGAAAAGGAACAAATGCTCC
Source organism: uncultured Cytophagales bacterium (assembly GCA_963711495.1). Taxonomy (GTDB): domain Bacteria; phylum Bacteroidota; class Bacteroidia; order Cytophagales; family Cyclobacteriaceae; genus CAVQEK01. The sequence continues at coordinate 253,970 of CAVQEK010000013.1, read as the reverse complement.
AAAATGTGCTTGAATTTGAGCCGCATCTGGCGCTCTTTGTTTTTGATCATGACCCACTGATCTTTTATCGAAAAATTGCTGGTTTGGCCAAAAAGGCATTGCCAAAAGGTGGCAGACTATATTTCGAGATCAATGAACGATATGGACAGGCCGTTCAGGACCTGATCGAGTCTCTGGGTTTTAAGGCTTTTTTAAAACAGGATATCCATGGCAAGGATCGCATGATTAGTGCAATAAGGAGTTAGTTTTAAACAAGACCCTTGCCATTTTACATTTGACACGGGTTACTATCCTTTTTAAACATTAAATTTTTCGTATCAGAACCTCAAATTCAGCTTAGCATAGAAATTTCTCGGTGGCTGAACAAAATATCCGGGCTCATCAAATGTACCGTCATAATCAATATCGACTGGTGCTCCATTCGTAAAATAAAGTTTGTCGAAAATATTGTTCAGGTAAAAATCAAAAGAATGACCTTTCCCAAAAGCAACAGAAATCTTGGCGTCCATCACAAAGAATGCTGGCATTTTAAAAGCTTCATTATTGGTCGGCTCCTGGTATGATTCACCGAGGTACTTGCCGGTGAGTCCAATATCGAATCGATGCAAAAAATGATAGTTAATCGTTCCGTTGGCCATCCATTGGGGACTCAGCGCCGGTTGTACGTCATGATAGACATTCGGATCATCCGAAGGGGCATAGGTTTTTATCTGACTTTGCATGAATGTGGTGTTCCCGCCAAAGGTAAGCTGCCGATTGATCAGCCAATTAAAATCCAGCTCTATGCCCCGGCGGTAACTGCTCGGCACATTCTTGCGCAATTGAATGAATCCCTCTGGAACGTATTTCCCAATGGGGGCAATCTCATCGGTAAATTTCATATAAAATAAATTGAGTTGCCCTGTAAGATTGGGATAATTGAAAGTTAATCCCCCTTCCAAGTCGTTCACAAATTCGGGCTTCACAGCATCGCTCAATACGCTGGACAGGTTGGAAGCATTCAACTCAAATCCACCCAAAATATCTACTTTGGTTGGCTCGCGGCCACTACGCCCAAAGGAAACATACAAATTCTTAGTGTTGTCCAGGTTGTAGGTCAGTCCGACCCGCGGATTGATGAACGTCCATTTTTTCACTACATCAGATTCGCCGGGCAAATAGCCATCATCGGGATTGATGGTCAGTTTCAATGTTCGGAATTGTAAATCTCCGTAAATGTTCCAATCACCCAACCGATAATTGGCTTTACCAAACAAACTTACTTCGTCTTTTCTGGAATGTTCATCATAATATGGGTGTTTATAATCAGGAATGATGGCTTGCTGATCGTTGCGGTGAAATGTGTAGGCATGTAATCCTCCATGTATGCTCAGCTTCTGATTGTCGCTGGTAAAATTGACATTTGACATCACCCCGAAGTGCCGGTTAGTGAGCGGATAATTTATTTGCACCAAACGGTCTACTGTATAGTAAGGCGGATTTTGACCTGCGGTATAAATACTGTCCGTTTCATAATAACCGGCCGGGTAATCGCCACCGGCACCTCCATAATATAATGATGAAACCAGTGACAACTGATCATCGAACAGGTGTGTATGCTGCATTTGAAAAAACTGCTGGCCAAAATTGTCGCGGTCATTCTCATTGATATAATTGGTTTTAGGATCTTGTTTTATATCGCTGATGGCTACGGGAGCATAGGCCAGGCCATTTTGAGAGCGCCCGATAAAGGTCGTAAATTTAATCAGGTCGTTCTCCCCAAAATAACCGCCTGAGGCATAGAATGAATAAGATTTCGTGCCGGAGTGGTATTTATAACCGTCGCTGGTGAAAGTGGTAAACCTGGAGTAAAAGGCAGTTCTATTTTTCAGTATCCCTGTCTTTACACCTATTGAGGCGCGATAGGTATCAAAAGACCCTCCGGTAAGCTGGATGTCGGCCGAGGGTTTGTCATCTTTCAGCTCGATTGATTCGAAACTAATTGAACCTGCATACGAGGCCGTTCCATTGGTGCTCGTTCCTACACCTCGCTGCACTTGGACAGACTGAACATTATTGGAGAAATCGGTGAAATTAGAGAAGAATACACCCTGGTCGATCATATCATTGAGTGGTACGCCATTCAACGTAATATTCACCCTCGATTGATCGATACCCCGCAACCGAAACTGGCTGTAATTGGAAAAATTCGTGCCGGACTCAGAATAAGCCACGACGGAAGGTATCGTGTTGGCCAATACAAAAGTGGCGTCCTGGCCCACATATTCTTCCTGGATCTTTTTGCGATCAATGGTAGTTTGGGCAACCGGCGCCTCATTTTCCGCCCGGATCGCCTTGATCACAATTTCCTCCAGATTGGTCTCTGGCTTAAGTGCGATTTCAAGCGTGGCTGATCCGTCATAGGATATTTCCCGGGTTCTGTAACCAACAAAACTAAACTGGATCATCGTACCAACCTTGGGTACCTTCAAACGGAAATAACCCGTCTGGTCCGTTGTCGTACCGGCTTTATATTGGGGCAAATATATATTTACTCCAAATAATGCTTCATTGGTTTCCGAATCCCTCACAACACCTGTGACAGTTTGCTGGGCGTAGAGAAAAGAACAGGTAAAAAATAATGACAGAAAAATCAAATGAATGTGTCGTTTCATCATGGTTGAATAAATTTTTAGTTAAACATGCACAGACCAGGGGAAGGTCTGCCATTCCAACTTTTTCCCTTCGCCGGCATTATCCGGTTCATCTGGTGAAGTTTTACAACAACACGAGATTCAGGTTCATTGGGTATGATCTCAGCCCGTTGTATTGAGGCACCCCCGGTTCAATCTTTAAAGCGTCATTTAATAAGCGTCACCAATCACACAAAAACCTGTTGGTAAAAACAGCGTAATCCATGATCAGTTTGGCCTCTTTTTGCTCCATAAATCCTTTTTTCAATAGCCATTGCACATAATCATCAAAACGGTTTGGGGCCATCAGTCCCCATTTTTTATCCGGAGTAAGAAATGCCGGTGCGATCATTTTCATCGCTTCCGAAATCATTTTTTTATCCCTGAAGTTTTGATGATCTGCTTTTTCGCAAAGGTAACTGGCAGAAGCTTCAGGTTGTCTTGATGCATCCTTATAACCTTCCGCGAGTATGTCAAAGAATTTTTTAAAAACCTCTTTATTTTCTTCAATATCTTTTTTTCTTCCGTAAAATAATGTGCTGTAGCCGTAAGGCACCTTAAACTCATTCAGTTTAAAACTCCTGACAGAAAAACCCTGTTGTTGAGCCATTACCCCTTCCCAGGGCAGAAATACCCAGCAGACTTGTCCAAGGTCTTTCAGGAAAGCATCGAAAACTTCCAGCCTCGGAAGGGTTTTCATTTCAACAATTCCTGCCCCGCCATCATTCCTGATCATGGAGGTGAGCAAATGTTCTTCCAGGGGGGTATTATATCCCAGGTAGGTGCAATGGTCCAATTCCTTTGGCCTGGAAATTCCAGCGGTATTTTTCACAATGAAAGCACTCAGGTCTTGTTGCATCACAGTGGCCAGTGCCTGCAGGTCGGGCGCTTTATTGTCGAGTAAGCCGAAGGTGAATAAATGTTCTGCAGGCCCGATGGCCAGATCGACCTCACCATCGATAAGCCGTCTGATTGGTTTTTTGGTATATTGATCTATTTCAGTAGAAATATATTCAATTTCCAGACCGGCTTCTGCGAACTTCCCCTGATGCAATGCTAGCAGCAGTCCGGCGTGAATAACATTTGGCGTCCAGTCCAGTGCAATGACAATTTTCATGTTGCTACTTTTTAAACCGGAGCATCAAAAAAGGCAGGAAATAAAAAATAAAAAAAACGAGCTAAATCTTCTTCCCTTCGCCCGCATTACCGGGATCAGGTTCAAAGGGTATGATCTCAGCCTGTCTTTTAAGGCACCCCAAGAACACAAAATTAACAATATATTTAAGAAGTTTAAAAGAAGTGACCATGAATACTTTAACCAACGCTTTCCACCGCCTTCACCGCCGATTCAAACCGGTCCTTAAACCCCCCGCTGATAATTACATAATTTGCGCCTCTCTTGATGAGTTCTTTTTCAAACCAGTTGAAAAAATATTGCCGCAGGTGTGGATTCTCTCTTTGGGGGTCGTACTTCCAGGGCAAGTCTACATTCATGAGTAAATATAAATCATAATTTCTGTGTTCGTAATTATCCAGAATAAGGGGATGTAATGCGCCATATTTGTGCTGATACCAGATTTTTATCACCAACAATTCAGTGTCACAGAAAATAAAATTGCTCGCCTTTTTCAACATTTCATCTTCCCCCTTGATTTGACCCCTGGCAATTTCCAAGAGATCTGATTTTTCATAGGGTCTTTCCAGATTGTCGATATATTCCCGTGCATACTCAGGCATCCATACGGTATTGAAATGATTTGCGAGTTTCTCAGAGAGAGTGCTCTTTCCCGTGGATTCCGGACCGGTTATCGCAATTTTCTTAATCATGCATAGGATTCTTTAAGCATCGAACGGCGCCAACTGATATATCCGGCAACAGCCAGACCGATATAAATACAATATAAAATCGAATAAAAGTATAATTCCTTAAAATAGTAAACCCCCGTGGCTACAATATCCACTACAAACCAATAAAACCAGTTTTCAATTTTCTTTTTAGCGGTAAGCCACATTCCTGTAAAACTAAGGACCGTTGTTACGCTATCCCAATATGGAAGTGCCGCATCCGTATAGGTGGAGAAAAACAATCCCATCAGACCAACACCTATAATACTGAAAACAATAAGTATCACCGATAAAGTGTGCGCTGTGGTGGTAACAGGCAGCTCCTTTTCATCGGTCTTATTGCCGTATTTCCAGTAATACCAGCCATACGTATTTAAAATCAAATAAACAAAATTGAGGAGCAGATCGGCGTATAACTTAGCCCGCCAGAAAATAACAAATGAAACCAGGGTATAGAGAATGCCAACTGGCCAGGTGAGTATGTTTTCCCTGATCAGCCACCAAACAGCAAGTAAACCAAAGACCAGGCCCATGGCTTCATAAGGATCAATTTTGGATAAATATTGTAATGATTCTGAAAAGATATTTGAGAAATCCATTGTCCCGCCATTCATGAGTGTCGACAAAATTAAGAATTAAAATATCCCGGGAAAGTATACATGCCAGCTAATATGACAATATCAACTTTTCCCATCTTACTAAACCCCGAAAGTTTTATAAATTGCAATTCATTAACAGTCCATGTATCACAGTTAAAATAAAATTGATGCGATCTACGCAACAGTTAGTCAAGCCATTGATAGCCATTATTATAGTGATTTTGATCAGTGGCAACCACAATCCTTCCTTTGGCCAGGGTAAAAAGTCAATAAAAAAAACATTTGAAATCGCCGATCAATATTTGAGTGCCGGAGATCCTGAAAATGCCCGTGTTTATTACCAGCAAATTCTGGATATCGACTCTGCCAATGCCGCGGCCAGTTATAAAATAGCGGAATGCTATCGTCAGATGCGTAATTTCGACTTCGCCCTGACTTTTTATGATCACGCTTTTCAACAAGACCCCGCACAATACAAAGACGGGTTGTTTTATGTTGCCTTGATGGACAAGTATTTGGAAAATTACCCGGTGGCCCTTAAAAAATTTGATGTCTACCTGGCGTGTAATCCATCTGATGCCATGAAATTTCGGGCAACTTTTGAAAAGAATGGGGTACAGTTGGCATTGGATCAAAGCAAAAAACCGGAAAAGAATTTTCAGTTTTCCCTTGTACCCAGGCCTGTAAGCACAAAATACGATGAAAAGGCGGTAGTGTTGGCCGGTGACGACCAGCATATTGTTGTGCATATCAATCGGAACGGATCATTATCAAATCAACAGTTTCAACGATCTGAAAACCAATGGGCAATCTCTGGAGAAAATACACTTTTTAATACATTAAATTCAGACAAGCAGGTTGGATCCGGAACTTTTAACCACACTAAAAATATTTTCTATTTTTCCAAAGCGGACCCCCTGACCGGAAATAGCCGTTTGTACCAATCAATTTTCCAAAACGGAACCTGGCAACCACCGACATTGGTAGAATTGGAATACATTGATGGTCCGTATCATTATGAAGATCCATGCCTGACTCCAACTGGTGACACCTTAATTTTCAGTTCGGATATTCCCGGTGGAATGGGTGGTTTTGATCTTTGGTATGTAACCAGGGGTAACGATGGAAATTGGGGCATTATTGAAAACCTGGATGAACCGATCAATACGGCATTTGATGAAAAGTCGCCTTTCTATTTCCCACTCCAGAGTAGTCTGTTTTTTAGTTCCAATGGACATGTTGGGTATGGAAATTTTGATATTTTCTTCATTCAAAACCCCTTTGACGGTAAGGAAATAGTGAATATAGGCGCCCCATTTAATTCCCCTTACAATGATCAATCAATGGTGCTGGATGGTAAATTTGGTTTCTTGGCGTCGGATCGTTCAGGTGGGAATGGAGGCTTTGACATTTATACTTTTCGATCGAAAGCAACACAATTTGAGAATTATACAGATAAGGCCGCTGTTGCACAAAAAAATATGCAGCCTCAAGAATGGGAACATGACAGATCGAAATTCAGTTAGTGACACTGATGAGATCCTGAAATCTTCAGTTGCCAGAGAGCATGTTGTTTTGGAAGATAATCATATAGATACCGGCGAAATGATCTCGGCCAGCTTATCATCCAGTCCGAATATGACAACCGTCAAATAATAAGGACGACGAATCATATGCAAAACAGTTTCACTGAAATTGCCGGAGCATTGAAATTCTATCAAAATCTATCAGGAAACGAAAAGAAGTTTGCAGATCGTATTATTGCGCTGCGCAATGTCAATGAACAATATGTGCTGCATCCAGGACTCAGCAATTATGATCGCCAATATTATTTGTCGCTACCACACGTTAATCAGTTAAAGATCCAGCGATTGGCCCAATTTTTTGAATTCGGCAACAATGCACAACAGACGTATAGCGACCAGGATTTGACATATCTTCGGTCTTTGAATTCAAAAGATCGCAGCCGGGTACTACGTATTGCCACCCGGATCGGCCTGGGAATGGACAAAGACAATTACGTGGCTTTCAGTGACCGGGATTGGAACTATTATAAAAAAATACCAGAAGGTGAGATTGCCGAAATGAAAACAGTAGCCCAAGTATTGAAAGACAACGGACAATCATTTAGTCTGAGTCTGGCAGATGGCTTTCTTGAAAATGATCCTGCACAACCCATTATGGCAAAATATCAACCCCGGGAAGAACTGAAAAACGAAGTGTATACCACTGAACAATCATCAGATATTGCCCAACAAACAGCGAATTCCAAATCGGATGAAAATAGTCAAGTCAATGAAAACCCGAAGAAGGGTGGTAATGGAATGTTCAGTATATCTGTCGGGAATAATCAGAAGAGCAACGGAGACATCTACCACGTGGTAAAGGATGGTGAAACGGTAAGGTCAATTGCAAAACAATATGATAAAAAACCCAGGACGTTGAAGGAACTAAACAACATCAAAGGCAACAAACTGAAGCCAGGTATCAAATTGTTGATCGAAAAAAAACCATGACGACCCGGTAATTACGACGGTACTTCGGTCTGCACTATACCGTTATTTTTACTTTTTAGAAATCATATCGATGGTGTATTTCCGCCATCCACCCGAATGCTGGTTCCTGTGATATAAGCTGCGGAAGGGGAAGCCAGGAATCCCGCCAAAACTGCAATCTCCAAAGGATCGGCAAATCGTTGGGCCGGAATATTTTCTTTCATCATTTTTTCCAATTCGTCAACAGAAACATTGAGGTCCTTCGCACGCGTTTCGATCAGGCTTTCCAACCGGCCTGTTTTAGTCAGCCCCGGTAAAATATTATTTACAGTAATACCAAATGGCGCCAACTCACCAGCCAGTGTTTTCGCCCAACTGGCTACTGCTCCCCGGATCGTATTAGAAACTCCCAGGCCGGGGATCGGGGCTTTCACCGACGTGGAAATAATATTGATGATCCGCCCATAGCCCAGTTTTTTCATGGCTGGCACCAGGGCCTTCACTATGGCCTGATTACACAACAGATGCCGGGAAAACGCCTTGGCGAATTGGTCGGTTTCTGCATCAATGGCATTGCCTGGCGCGGGACCACCAGAGTTATTGACGAGAATATGGATATTTTCCTTTTTACTGCCGTAGTCCTCAATCAAATATTTTACATCCTCAAAATTGTTGAAATCTGCCACCAGATAATCGTGAAACTGACCCCGGCTGGTATCCAATTCAGATAGCGTTTGATTCAGTTTGAGTTCATCGCGGGCAAATAATGTGATATCCGCGCCCAGTGATGCCAGTTCGATGGCAATGGCTTTGCCTATGCCGGCAGTACTTCCACAAACAACAGCCTGTTTCCCTTTTAAATTGATGTCCATAACACTTTTAATTTATTTGAAGAAAACATTAGATTTTAGCAGAAACCAATAATAATAAAAAATACCGGAAATTGCTGAGTGAAGTTTCAAAGTGTAAATATTTTCTGATCTTATTAATTTTTATCAATTTATACCAGGCAGTTCCACTCCAAAAAAGTACTTCTCCCTGGTTTTTTAGGCATTTTTAAACATTGAGATTGTTTTAGTCGTCAAAGGGAATCATCGATACAAACTTTGTGTTGAATAAATTGGAATGAAAATTGTAATGAGTGGATTATAACTAAATAGTCATGTCATGAAAACTGTAAAACTACTTTTTGCCGTAATGTTAATCTGTGTTTTTGCTATTGCTTCAAGCAACGTATATGCTGCCAAGCGTGATAAAAGTACTAAAGCAGCTAAGAAGGAGATCAAGAAAAGAGCTGTAAAACAAGCGCGTAAGGAAGCAAAAAAGTTTAAAAGGAAGGGTTGGTATGTAGCGCCCGGTGCACTTCCCATGGACAAACAGGTTGAAAAAGCCTGGACAGAACAATATAAAGATGATGAAAATGGGTATCCGTTGTACATTGTTGCAACCGGAAATTCGGTTGCCGAAACACAATCTGCAGCCAAGTTGCAAGCTACGGAATTGGCCAAACTCGAATTGGCCGGATTGGTCCAGACCAGCGTGGCAGCGCTCATAGAAAATAGCATTGCCAACAATCAGTTGAACAATGAAGAAGCGGCTTCGGTCACAAAAACTGTGGCAGCTTCAAAAAACATCATTGCTCAGGAGATTGGGCGCGTATTGGTGCTTTTTGAAATATACAGGAAGATCGACAAAAATGTCGAAGCATCTGTGCGCGTAGGTTACAACAGCGAGCTTGCCAAAGAAGCTGCAAAGCGCGCCATTAGAAAACAGTTAGAGGATCAGACAGAAATTCTGCATGAGAAACTGGATAAGTTGCTGAATTTCTAATGGAAGCATCGGGCTTATAAAGCCATGATTAAGGCAGTAACAATTTTTTTATTTTCTATTCTCATCTGGAATTGTGCACTTGGGCAGCGGATCAGAACGGCGGCCGGAAGTGCACAATTTCGGCTTGAAGAAAATATGAGTAAAGATGAACTGCGAGAAAAATTGCGTCAGCAGGCCATAATCAATGCAATCGAAAATGAATTTGGTACCCACATTAAACAGGAATCTTTTTTAGATATCGACCAAGGCGTCTCACAATTTAAAATTATTGGTGAGACAACCATTCTCGGTGAATGGTTAAAAACGGACAAGGAAGAATTTTCCGAAGAGATCAAAACCATAAAAGGTGCCGGAGGAAAACACTATGAATTGTGGATGCGTTGCGATATACAAGGTAAAGTCAGGCAAATCAGCCAACCCCAGATCGACTTTCAATTACAAACAGCCACTTGTTCTGATCCTTCCTGTTTCACGGAAAATTTTAAAAGCGGAGACCCGTTGCTTGTTTATTTCAAATCACCGGCAGATGGTTTTTTAAGCATATTCCTATTGGAGAAAGATCAAGCAATGAGATTACTCCCTTATCAAATGATGACTTCAAATTATGGATCTTGCGTTCCAGTGGCTGCCCATCAGGATTATTGGTTTTTTGACACGCTCAAAAAACATAATTATTTTGATGGATTCTCCTATTTGCTCAATGACGAACTGATCATGGAAACCCAACAAGATCAGGAATTTGTAACACTTTATGTTGTTTATGCACGGGAAGAATTTGTGTCACCGGGGATATCATCTGGTGGTGAAACCTATGATGATGGCACAATTGTACCTCAATCTTTATCCATCAGCAAATTTAAGGATTGGTTAGCAGACAACCGGATACACGATGATAATTTTTATTATCGCAAGCTTACGCTTAAGATCAGACAATAGCTGGTCAGGTTTTAATTCTTTTAACATAAAAAGATTATGAAATGCCTAAAATTCTACTTTTTACTAATTTTTCTTGGGTCAAGCATCTTCTCCTACGCACAAGATTTTGAATATTTACTCCCGGCCAAACGGGAAAGCAAGTGGGGGTTTATTGATCAGAAAGGAACCTGGGTCATTCAACCTCAATTTCAGGAAGCTTTTCAATTTACCGAAGGACTTGCTGCCGTTAAGTTTTATGACAATTGGGGTTATATTGATAAAAATGGCGATTGGATCATTCAACCCCGGTTTTCTGATGCCAAGCCTTTCAGTGAAGGTCTGGCTTGTGCTATGTCTGACAATCTTTGGGGCTATATCGATCACACCGGTGCCTGGCATTTTGAACCAAAAATAGAAGTGGTCAGTTCTTTTTCTGATGGAATGGCGCTCATAAAATCGGAAGAGGGCTATGTATTCGTCAATGAGCAGGGACAGAAAACTTTACCTTATGTTTTCGACAAAGCTCTCCCCTTTGCCGAAGGAATTGCTTTTGTAGTTTATGATGGTTTTAAAGGTTATATCGATCGCTCAGGCAACTGGTTAATCAAGCACGATTATACGGAAGCCTATTCATTTTCAGAAGGGCTTGCACTGGTTAAAACACAAAATGGCTATGGTTTCATTGATCGCAGTGGAAAATTGCTTATCAGTGACACGTATGAAGACGGTGGATATTTTGCTGAAGGCCTGGCAGCAGTTGGTATTTCAGGTCGTTGGGGATATATTGACAAAACCGGAAACTTAGTGATTGAGCCTCGTTTTCAAAAGGCTTATCCGTTCTCCAACGGGTTGGCGGTTGTACGTTATGGAGGTAATTATGGATTGATCGATCAATCCGGTGATTGGATCTTAAACCCTGTCTATGGCGGCCTGCGAAGTTTTACCAATGCCAGTTCGATGGAAGAAGAAGTCCAAAAACTGGTAGAATCTAAATTTATCAAGTGGCAGCTCAAGGGTGAGTTTGAAAAAACCGAAGATTACTATCAACGGGTCTCAGAAGTAAACCGCAATAGACAGATCGATCAGTTCACGCATGAAGCCATCAATGAACTCGCCGTTAACCTGGTGCATCTCAACAGATCATCACTCGGTCTTTATGATGCTGATCTGGAAAAATTCAGTGTTTATATTCCAGGTGCCAAAGCCATTATGCTTCCTGTACCTATCGGATTGGCCCCGGAAGTACAAAATAACTGGAAAGAGGCCTGGCTGGGAAATGCGCAGTTTTCGGTGAATGGTGATGAATTTGTGGTCCTGTCTCTGGAGGTAAAATTTAAGGGTGAATGTTTTTATTACGATGCAAAAAGCGATCAAATGCTCGGTCCAAATCCTACATTGGATCTCAATTTTGAAAACATCTCCGTGAACATGCCGATCATCCCTTTGGCGGCAAAAAATATAGGGAAAGGCACTAGCCTGACGGTGATGGGCCACGCTGATGTCGATATTGATGTTCCGTTGACAAACATCAAAAATCCAAAAACCTTTGCCGTAGTAATAGGCAATGAAGATTACACTTCATTTCAAATGGATCTGAGTCCGGGCGCCAATGTTGAATATGCCGCCATTGATGCAAAAATATTCAACCAGTATTTAGTAAAAACTTTGGGAATCCCTCAGGAAAACATCAAACTGTTGATCAATGCAACTTCGGGTCAAATGCGCCAGGCTATTGCTAAGCTCAGCGCCATTGCGAAAGCTTTTGATGGTGAGGCCAGATTGATTTTCTATTATGCAGGACATGGTCTCCCTGATCTTCAGACCCACGAGCCTTATTTGATTCCGGTGGATGTTAACAGCAATAACCTGGCTTACGCTATTAAGTTGGATGATGTCTACAACAAACTCACCGAAAATAATAGTGAACGGGTAACCGTATTTTTGGATGCCTGCTTCAGTGGTGGTGGTCGTGATGAAGGATTGCTTGCAACGCGTGGCGTACGTATTAAACCAAAGTCACCATTTGTAATGGGAAATATGGTAGTTTTTTCTGCGGCTGATGGCGATCAGGCTGCTCATCCTTACCGGGAAGAGGCCCATGGAATGTTTACCTATTTTTTACTAAAAGGATTACAAATTTCCCAGGGCCAGATCACCTATGGGGAATTGGCGGATTTCGTGCATACTTATGTTAAAAGGAAGTCGGTGCTGGTCAATGATGTTGAACAAGAACCGGATGTGAAAGTGAGTCCGATTTTTGAAAGCACCTGGAAAAATATGACTTTTTTGCCAATGTTGGCATCCGGTACTGCGCTGGAAAATTAGTCATTCCGGGATCAGGAAATATTTGATTTTATCCAAAGATACCACATGGATTTATCGTTGTAAATTATTTATTACTTAAAGGCCGGCGAACCTCTTATGACATGTCCTCAGGAATTTGTTTAAATTTTTATATGCTCCGGGTTAATTGTCATTTGCCATCATTCAAGATCTATTTTAAACCCAATCATACTTTTCACCGGTGATATTCTACCATTTACCGATAACTTTTCACCGATAACCTACTTCCTTTTCTATAATAGGAGATCATAGCGTATTTTTAAGATGCTGTTCGTGAGTTATTACAAAATTGAAAAAGTTATGAATGTTCTGGTATTCAAAACTTCGGTAAAGAGAAAATCCGATATCCAAAAACTTAAAAATTGTCTTGATCAGTTGGTAAGAGGAAAATGGAATTTCGATCTGGAGGATTGCGACAACATTCTGCGAATAGAATATGCCGAACGTAACCTCGCATCGCAGGTGGTAGCAAGGCTTGGAGCACAGGGATATCTTTGTGAAGAATTGTGACGGCATACCAGTTGGCCTGTTCACCTTGTCTCAATTGCTGTACAGCGATTTCCCTTTTTGTTCATAAAAATCGCCTTCTGTCCAGGCCGGCTTTTGCGGATCATCTGCAATGAGCTTGGCGGCGTCAATAAATGCCTCACAAAATCGGCTGACGTAGTTGTAATTCAAATTATCCGACTCATCGGTAACCTGGTGGTAGTATTTTTTAATCTCATCATCAAAGGCGTCGAACCCTTCAGAAAAAGTAACACAAGGCACACCCCGTTGTGCAAAGTTTAAATTGTCAGAAGCATTGAATAAAAATTTTCCTGGGGTTGGGTCGGTCCCAATTTTAAAACCCTCCTGCTCACCCGCCATGGTCAGCCACTTATTGGCACTGGTGCGGTTTAAACCAACGATGGAAACCATACTGGTATCATTATAACCTGCGCCGTCGATATTGAGGTTAAAAATGGTCTGATTCAATGGAATCAGAGGATGTTCCACATACCATTTACTCCCTAATAAACCAAGCTCTTCGGCTGTGAATCCAACAAATATGATAGGTCGTTTAGCTGGGTTTTTGGCAAAAAATCGCGCTGCTTCCAAGACGGCGGCTACCCCAATGGCATTATCACGGGCGCCATTGTAGATGCTGTCAATCTTTCCGTTATCCAATTTTTGGGGTTTCCCTATACCGAGATGATCAAAGTGTGCCGATAAGACCAGATATTCGTTTTGCAGTGCAGGGTCCGTGCCCGATACCATGCCAAGCACATTGGAAGATTTCAAATAATGATGCTGCAAGCCTTGAATAATAATTTGTGCTGAATGTTTCTTGATATTTCGGAATGCATCTGTTTTCTCGTGAACGAGAATATGGATAAAATCCGCCGCAGTGGTTGTAATCGGATCTTCATTGATATGTACTTCAAAATTGCGGAGATACCCCACAATATTCAACCAGGTTGCATTATCCACATCCAATAGCTCAACAACGGCCCTGGCTCCTTTCATTTGAGCTAAAGCGCCTTTCTCATCCATTCGATTTATATTTTTTTGCAGTGAATTTTCATCAGGAAATCCAAACCTGGTGATCAGAATTTTATTTTGAATTTCATCCGTGCCAACATCCTGTCTGTAATCACTCCAAATCCAGTCGGCTTGCATTTGGGTATTTTCACCGGAAACGACCACCAGATTGTCAGTTTGTTGATATAATAATGTGCCGATTTTAAGTTCGGCAAGTTTCGGCGGATTGTATTCTTTGAGATATACCGATTGAAAAAAATCTGTCATTCCGGGTAGAGGTATTAACCCAAATTCCTTGAATTTTCCTGCAATAAATTGTGCCGCCATATCATTGCCGCGATCACCAGTTCCCCGTCCGCGGAGTTCATCAGACGCCAGGTAAGTAATGTTCTGTTTTACTGCCTCCCGGCTTACGGAGTTTTTTTGTTGACCACATGCAGCTTGTCCAACCAGCAAAGGTATTGTCAATAGAAACCATGTTTTTGATTTCATTATCAATATTTTACGTCATTTCATTACAAAACACAAAAGGTCAAAATTATTTGGGAAGTTCGGCCAAAACCGTTACACCGGCCCGGGTTGATTGCCCTATTTCAACTTTCAGACTTGCACCGAGTGGCACAAATACATCTACTCTTGAACCAAATTTTATAAATCCAAATTCTTCTCCCTGGATTACATCTTCTCCTTCCTTCAGGTAATATTTGATCCGGCGTGCCATAGCGCCAGCAATCTGTCTCACAGGCAGTAAAAGGCCATTGGCCATTTCATAAACCAACGTAGTGCGTTCATTGTCGGTGCTCGATTTAGGATGCCAGGCGACGAGATATTTTCCCGGATGGTATTTGAAATACCTGATTACCCCGGAAACAGGGTTTCGATTGATATGTACATTGACCGGAGACATGAAAATGGATATCTGAATGCGTTCTTCCTGAAGATATTCTTTTTCTAATGTTTTTTCGATCACCACCACTTTACCATCTGCCGGAGCCAATATATATTTTTCTCCCTGGGTAACTATGATGCGGGGATTTCTAAAAAATTGGAGTACAAACAAAAATAACAACACACTTCCTCCGGTAACAATACCCTTTAAAGCATCGGAAGCATGATATAAAAAGATTGGTATATTGATAACCACTAAAAACAGTATAAGCACCAGAAGAAATGGTCTGCCTTCCTTGTGAATTGTCATTAATATTCCTGTTTTAAAATCCTCCTCTGAATCTATACGCTTTTGCCACTTTGTCAATAGCCACAATATAAGCGGCTATTCTCATGGAGACATTGTATTTTAACGATGTTTCATAGACATTGTTAAAAGCACTTTTCATGATTCGGTCCGAACGCCTGTTAACACGGTCGCGCGTCCATTTATAGCCCAATCGGTTCTGTACCCATTCGAAATAGGAGACGGTCACTCCGCCGGCATTGGCCAATATATCAGGAACGACTATAATACCTTTTTCTGAAATAATATCATCAGCTTTGGCAGATGTTGGTCCGTTGGCGCCTTCAACGATGAGCTTTGCTTTTATCTTGTCAGCATTGAACATCGTAATGACATCTTCCAGTGCTGCAGGCACCAATACATCCACATCCATCGTGAGTAATTCATCACCATTGAAATGATCACCCCCTTTAAAACCCTCCAGTGTACCTTTGTTGTCCAACTTATAATTGATGGCCGCTTTAATGTCAATACCTTCATTGTTGTAATAAGCGCCGGAAATATCACTTACCGCCACAATTTTGGAACCACGTTCTTCGAGCAACAATGCTGCATAAGATCCGACATTGCCAAATCCCTGTACAGCGATTCCGCATTCATAAGGACTGATTTTTAGTTTTTCAAGTGCTGATAGCGTTGCTACCATTACACCACGTCCGGTGGCTTCCATACGCCCTTCAGAACCGCCAAGTACCATGGGTTTTCCTGTGACAACACCATTTACAGTCATGCCACTGTTTCTTGAAAATTGGTCCATCATCCAGGCCATTTCACGCTGACCCGTACCCATATCGGGTGCCGGAATGTCTGTATCCGGCCCGAATACTTCATATAAAGCGGTTGTGTATGCTCTGGTAAGGCGTTCTATCTCTCCCGACGACATCTGCCTGGGATTACAGCGAATTCCTCCTTTGGCGCCACCGAATGGAATATCAACCACGGCACATTTCCAGGTCATCCAGGCGGCCAAAGCTTTCACTTCATCAAGGTTCACATGCAAGTCAAATCGAACGCCTCCTTTAGAAGGGCCCAGTACATTATTGTGAATGACCCGGTATCCTTCAAAAACCTGAATGGATCCGTCGTCCATGGTGATCGGCAGGTTGACAATGACCTGTTTATCGGGCGATTTCAATACGTTATACACCTCTTCATCCAGGCCCAGATGTTGAGCGGCAATCCGGAAGCGCGACATCATCGACTCAAAAGGATTCTCTTTATCCTTTATCGGAGCAGGCTCTATATATGCCATCGACTTTTATTATTAACCATTAAAATTCGTGTCCAAAATTATAAAAATTTTAATTAGATGTGCCTTGAATGCAAAATATTAATTGGTTTTTGAATCATTCAAGTATTTACAAAAGATACTCAAATTCAGTATCATACGCGGATTTCGATTGCTTGTATTTAATGAAAGTTTGGTGAGGGATATAAAACTCAAAATTATATGTGAGCACAGACATTTTAAAACAAATATTCTTAAAATACTTTCAGAAATGCAGCAATAAATGGAAGAGACAAAATCAAAGCGTCGAACCGGTCAAGAAAACCACCATGACCGGGCAACATCTTTCCTGAATCCTTTATTTTGATACCCCTTTTGAATAAAGATTCTACCAGATCGCCATAGGTTCCGGCTACTACAGTAAGTATCCCCATAATGATCCATTTCCATAAAGGAAAAATATCAAAAAAGGCAGACAGACCAATAGCAACAAGAAACGTAAGTATTGCGCCGCCCACAAAACCTTCCCAGGATTTCATCGGCGAAATCCGTTCAAAAAGCTTTGTTTTACCAAACATGGTGCCTGCAAAGTAGCCACCTGTATCGCTGGCCCAGGTAAGGAACAATACACCCATAACGATTTCAAAATGATAATTTCCGGCACTGAAGGCAATAACATTCAGCAAGGCAAATGGAACTGCCACATACACAATGCCCAAAAATGTATAGGCGATGTTGGTAAATGGTTTGACATCAGATTTTTTATATAGTTTGATGAAAAATATGATGGCACTGATGGGAAAGATCAAAAACAAGAATTCATTGTTGATTAATTTTATCTGTATCAAAAAAGATAAACAAAAAATTGCCATTCCTGTAAATACGCCCCAAAAGACCAAAGGAAGAAAACCATCAAGTCCGATGAGCTTGTAGAATTCTCGTAAGGTCATTGCGCAAATGATAAAAAAGGTAACAAAAAAAGTCCACGGGCCCCAGTAAATAAAGCCAAGGATTAGGAAAACTCCGATGATGGCCACAATAATACGTTGCGCAAGATTATTCATCTTATTCAAAGTGAATTTCATCCCCGATAATTTTGATGGCTTTAAATATTTTATCCTGGTTTACCAACACCTCATATTCACCAAAATGATAGCTGGAATCTCTCTTATTCATGATCACTGCTTCAATATCATATTCATTTAATATGCTCTTGACTATCTCAGCCCGCACCATTTTCTCTGTCTTGAACACCACTTGCCAGTTGGTCATGCACTAATTGATTTTTGTAGTAGTTATAAAAATTAAACAAAAAATAAATGGTGAGGACAGAAAAAATAAATATGTACGCTGCAGGAAAGGCGTCATCGGATTCAACATCGATATTCGATAAGCCAATCTGGTGAATATACAAAAGTATAATGGAAAGCCCATTGTTTAAAAAATGTGCAATCATGGGCACCAGCAAATTCCCTGACCACCAATAAAGATAGCCGAAAAGAACACCCAACAGCATCCTGGGGACCATGCCATAAAATTGCATATGCATGGCTCCGAAAATAAATCCCGTGACCCAAATAGCAACATGCGGATTCTTAAATGTCAACCTAAACAAATTCTGAAGCATTCCACGAAACACAAGTTCTTCACCAATTGCCGGAACGATGGCAATTACAAATAAGGAAAGCAGAAAATATCCAAATGAATTCATTTCAGTCAGGTATTCCATCATTTCTTTTAATTGGCTTTCCATATTTTTGGCAAATTGCTCAAAAGATGACATCCATTCGGGAAAAGTAATATTCGAATTCCATTGGATTACCACACTGTTTACTATCATAAATGACAGTACAATAATCACTGTATACAAAACGGGGGTCCATTTTAGTGGCACTTTAGCCACAAAACCAGAAATTTTACCTTTGACAGCTGTATAGTAAAATATGAGCGGCGCAATGACAAAAGCACCAAGCGAAATCACTCCCTGGATTACGAGCATTACAGATTTTAATTCGGGATGGGCTTCCGGGTGGGCCATGAAGTCTGGCATATTCAAAATATTTTTGCCGGTCATCATAAGGGCGATAACGGTGCCTAGTACAGGGCCGATTAGAAATACACCACTAATAACCACCAAAACCAGCGAAATTAACAACAACCACGGATTTCTGTTTTTAGTTTCAAGGGGGTTATATTCTATAATTCTCATAATTGCGCTAAATTTACAGCAAAATTTTAAATTACATTGGTTAAAATAGGAAACTTAGAACTGGGGCAATTTCCCCTCTTGCTGGCACCGATGGAAGATGTGAGTGATCCGCCTTTCCGCGCTGTTTGTAAAGAAAATGGAGCGGATATGATGTTCACGGAGTTTATTTCTGCGGAAGGCCTGATCAGAGATGCAGAGAAAAGTGTCCAGAAACTGGATATATATGATTATGAGCGGCCTATCGGCATACAGATATTTGGCGAAAATATCGAATCCATGCGTGAAGCAGCAGCCCGTGCTGAAGAAGCTGGTCCTGAACTGATTGACATTAACTATGGATGTCCTGTAAAAAAAGTGGCCTGCAAAGGGGCAGGAGCGGGCATATTGCTCGATATTCCTAAAATGGAATCTATGACCCGTGAAATCGTTCAACGTGTTTCTTTGCCAGTGACCGTCAAGACCCGATTAGGTTGGGATACGCATTCCATCAAAATCGTTGAAGTTGCATTAAGGCTTCAGGATGCCGGCATTAAAGCACTTACCATCCATGGGCGTACCAGGCAACAAATGTATAAAGGCGAGGCGGATTGGAGTCATATTGCTGAAGTAAAAGCACATCGCGATATTGAAATTCCAATTTTTGGTAATGGCGATATTGATTCACCACAACGCGCTTTGGAGTACAAAGAAAAATTTAGTGTTGACGGTATTATGATTGGACGAGCAAGCATTGGTTATCCGTGGGTATTTAATGAAATCAAACATTTCCTTAGCACCGGTAAAATACTCCCAAAGCCATTAGTGAAAGAAAGAGTGGAGGTGGCCAAAAAACATCTGGAATTCTCGGTGCAATGGAAAGGAGAAAAAAAGGGGATCTTTGAAATGCGCAGGCATTACACCAATTACTTTAAGAGCATTCCCAATTTTAAAACTTACAGGACTCAGTTGGTGCAGGCAGAAACCTTCAACGAGGTATTGGATATACTGGATGAAATAGAAGGAATTTTCACGGGTATCTTTGAAATGATCGGCTAACCGGTAATTTTGGTGGCCCTGTAAACTACTGAAAAATTAAAAATAATACCCCTCAAATTGATCTAAAAGTTAAAGAATTTGCACAAAGAAATGTTGGATTTAGTATTCTGCACTTTTCCTGACATCTAATTGAAAATTGCTTTCTAAACATTTAGTCCGTTTTTATTAAACGGAGTAGCCCATATTCAAAAAAAAGGGGAATGGGGAATGGAGAAAATCGTATTTAGAACCATTTATTGTTCTGCTAATTGGAAAATTTTGCGGATGTCATCTTTTGCAAAAAAAGACATCAAATATTCAAAGTTTAGTGAAACTTAGCATACGGTAAGTTGCGTTATTATTAAAGCAGAATTGATCACTTGAAGTCGACTCGCATCAGTTTTAGTTGTTTGAACGTTTAAATGATGACTGCCATGACGTATCCTAACCTGATTTCCGCAACAATTCCCAAAAAAGACCTGATTCAGATTTTAAAGGCTATCGAATTTATCGATAGTAAGCTGCCCTACCTGGTTAATTTAACGGAAGAAGAAATGTCGTCTTTACCTAAAATGCGATTCAATACGATCAGTTTTGTGAAGGAATGTCTTCATTATGCCACCATGTACCCTCAGCATGTGCCCAAGGATGTAGATATTCGGGAAGTAGAAAAAGATGTTGAACTACACAATTCAGTGATAAAAATCCTGGAATCATTGAAGCAATTGGTCAAAAAACTTGAAGATAATGCCTTGCTGGCAGAGAGTGAAGCGTATTTACCCTCTATATCGATTTATAACTCTGTGAAATCGGCTAAAGCAGCCAGAACGGGTACCGTGAAAGACCTTACTCCCGCTTAATAATCAATCCGGAGTAAGCTTAAAATGTCTGGTATAAATATTTTTAAACTGACGTAATGCGTCTTCTTTACCGATAATAATCATTACATCTTCTTTGGTTATCTTGATTGATGGAGATGGATTGAAAACCAGGCCTTTTTGAGGATCTTTCAGGCCGAGAATCGTAGCACCGGTCTTTTTTCTGATATCGAGTTCAGCGATCGTTTTTTCGCGATATTCGATTTTCAATGCATGAAATCCAACTTCTTCCAACATATAATCAGTGGTTCCAAAACCACTTAACACCTCCAAAAATTCAACAATAAAAGGTTTGGTCACAATATGGGCCATATGGAATCCTCCCAGTGCATCCGGCATCACCACATGATTAGCTCCTGCTCGCATCAATTTATTTTCTACTTTTTCATCGGAAGCCCGGGATATAATCTGAATAGCCGGATTGAGTTCCCTGGCTGACAATGCAATAAAAACATTTTGTGAATCACTGGGCAGTGTCGTAATGATTGTCTTAGCTTTGGTGATACCGGCCAATTTGAGCACTTCATCCTGGGTAGCATCACCCATAAGAAAACTGTAATCTCTCCGTGCATTAGGTGATTTATCCAGTGCCGTGTCGTCTTTTTCTATAATAATAAATTTTTTCTTGCTGCGAAAAAGCTCTAATGCCGCACGCCGTCCATTACGGCCAAAGCCAACCAATATGATATGATTTCTTATTTTTTTGAGTTCCCTGTCCGTCATAATACTGCTGAAAATTTTGTGGAATTCTCCTTCAAAAAGATCTTTTGCCAAGGTCGAAATTAAATATGCAAAAAATATCAAATTCAGAATAATATATGCACTGGTAAAAATCTTCCCTGCCGAAGAAAGCGCGTGAACCTCGCCAAAACCGACAGTCGAAAGGGTGATGATGGTCATGTAAAAAGCATCTAATATTCCGAATTTCTCCGTGATCATAAATCCAATTACACCAACCGAAATGGTCATTAGAAGTAAAAAAACCGTCAACCATCTACGCCAGGCAGCAGAAAAGCGTTTCATTTCAATTTGTTTTGGATAAAATTAATTGATTTTTTGGAGAACCCTCCAATCCTTAACCAGACCTTCTGAAATTATCCTGTATTTTATTGAACTAATCATTATTTCTTACCTGTGATTTAATCCCTTCTTAAAACACTTGTATGGACTTATTATATTATTTACATTTTAACTCGAAATAGTGCAAAATGAGGCCTCAGGATAAAGGATGGTTAAAAAAGTTTCTCCATCATTTTCATGCCACATCGGTTAATGAAAATGGTAAACATTTCTTCGCCAGAGATGACGAGATTACGGATACGGATCAAAAATTATATCGCCTGATCCAGCCTACCGGGCTGATGTATGGTTATCCAATCATGTTACCTGAAAGATTTCAATTCAGAACTAAATATTGGAGCGAGCACGATAAAATGAAAGTTTTGCTTGCCGATAGTTTTATAAATCAAGCCCTCCTGATTAAAGTTGACCAAATCAGAGACCAGCAAGATATTGGTGAAATTATCAATTTTGCAATTAATGAATTGGTGGACTTTTACAACAATTCTATGAATCGCATTCCAGTTTCCTACAATGCATTTTCAAGAAAAAGAGTCTCCGTATATGATCAGAGTGAGTTCATTATTGAAAAAAGATTATCGGTAAAAAGTGCCTGGCACAGAAACTTTTGGGCCGGTTTCTTCCACAATAGTCTATTATTTTTAGATGTCTATTTCTTCGGACTCTGGATTAAAAAAAAAGCCGGATTATTAGAAATTGAAGAATTTGTGAGCCACCAGGAAAATGTGCGTCTGGAAATATTAAAAGTGATCTCTGCTGCAGCACATGCCAACGCAACCATTGAACATGAAGAAAAAACCTTATTCAAATTTTTTCTGTATTCGGCAAGATTGAATAATTCTCTGGAAAAAAAGGCCGAAGAATTCATCCATTCAGGCATTGGAATGGATGATATTAATGTTTCTGCCAGGTTTTCCTGGATTTTACGCAAATACTTACTCGAAATTGCCATACTCACCATTTGGGCAGATAAAATCGTTGATGAAAGTGAAAAAACTTTTATCAAGAAATTGGCAGTCCACCTGGATTTTTCTGAGGATGAACTTGATGGCAGCATGCTCGCTATAGAAAGCTTTGTGATTTCCAACTGGGAACAGGTGCACTTCTTACAATCGAAACATAATTTTTTACTCGTTAAAGAAAAAATGGCAAATCGGGTAGGAAAGATCATTGTGAAAAATAAAAACGCCGTAATTCAAGAAATCCATGAGAGTAAAGAATTAATGGATTTGCTGATGAAGATGCGAAAGGAAACCCTCACCGCGGAAGAGAAAATGAAGATCCGGGCTCAACTGATTGATATCCTTAAAACGATCCCAACTTTTGTTATTATTGCACTTCCTTTTACCTTTATCACCTTGCCGCTGCTTATAAAATTGTTGCCCCGCAGTGCCTTTCCCAGTGCATTTTCGGAACAAGACTAGAAATCTAAAATATAAAAGCACATCCCTTTTTTCCACGTTTTTCTAAGGACAAAGGGTAATATTTTTATAAATATATCAATCATGAGAAGCTATCTTAGTTTTGGTCGGTTTTGATGATGTATAATACAAGTTAATCTCCATGTACTGTTAAATTGATGTATTAGACCTGGTAAATATTAACCATACCATGACAAATGTTATTATCCAATCCGGAACAAAAGTGAATATTAAAAATTCCATTAGACGAATTTATGTAATCCAACTGGGTTTCCTAAATTGAATTGTTTTGAACAAGTTAATTATTGCATACAAAACATTGGCAAATAGAACATTTTCAACTTTAAAGAATTTAAAAAGTTTTCAATTTGAAATTGAAAATTTTCATCTGATAATTTAGAATGATTGCGAATCTTCAAGCGCTCCCTTCAAATCATTGTAAACAAGAAAAAAATACCGGTTTTCCTGAAAAAAACTGATGATTTTCTTGACTTGTAAGTTATCAACATTTTACTGTGGTTATCCACATTTGCTGAGATTATTTTCATAAATATCTGTACGTCAGTAATTTATATTGTTTTAATTCAAAAAGAAATGTGTGGATAACTCCTTCTAAATGACTTTGTTAATACTTTCCAAACATTTGTGGGTTTATTTTCCCACAAATTATCAGAAGCTTCGAAAACATGTAAAAAGATGGATTAATGATTTAATGCAGACCCAGTGAAGTATGTTATTATTCAATCCTGTCTCGCATAAGTTTTGATCGATAGGTATTGAATATTCTGGATTTGGAAACGAAGCCCATATATTTCTCATTGTTGATCACCGGAAGGTTCCAAGCACCGGTTTTTTCAAATTTATTCATGACTTCTTGCATGGAATCATCGCCGGAAACACTGTCGGGCGGATCGCTCATCAGTGAAGAAATGGTAATTTCATCCCTGGCCTGCTCATCGAACATGATATCTCTTACATCATCCAATGTGATGATCCCTACCAGTCGTTCATTGTCATCTACCACCGGATAAATATTTCTTCTTGATTTTCGAACCAATTTGATGAGATCCTTCAGTTTTTGTTCTGGTCGAATGGTAAGCAGGTCACGTTCGATTACTTTCATGACGTTCATGGTGCTGAGCAATTGCAGATCTTTGTCATGCGGGATATAATGACCACGTTCAATCAGTTTTTTGGTGTAGATGGAGTATTTTTCAAAATATATAATGGTGCTATAACTAATCGCAGAAACCAGCATGAGCGGTACAAAAAGGGTATATCCGCCCGTTATTTCGGCAATGAGAAATATAGCTGTCAGCGGGGCATGAAGAACACCACTCATCACACCACACATACCAACCAATGTAAAATTACTTAAACTGACCACCGAAGTCGGAGAAAAAAGGTTGATGACAAATGCCAGAAAAAACCCCGTGACGCCCCCATGAAAAAGCGATGGCGCAAATATACCACCACTGCCTCCGGATTCAATAGTTAGTGCTGAGGCAAATGGCTTTGCGAGTATGATACCAAACAAAAAAAGTGTAAAGACAAAGGCGTTGTCATAATTCAAAGAAAAAAATGATTGATAGATAATATCCGATTCATTGGAAGTGAGGAGGTTCTTGATCGTGTCGTAACCTTCCCCGTAGATTGGAGGAAAAATAAAAATAATAATAGCCAAAAGTAATCCCCCCACGGCGCCCCTTGGAAGGAGCCTTTTAATTTTATGGATCTTTGACTCGACATAGTAAAAGACCCGGGTAAAGTAAACAGAGACTATCCCACAAACGATACCAAGCAGAATATAGAAAGGAACATCAGGTGCTGAAAAAGAATCTTTTATCTCAAAAGAAAAAAGTATGTCATCTCCCAGCAATGCCAATGAAACCAGCGATCCGCAAACAGCTGCAATCAACAGCGGAATAAATGAGGCGAATCCAATACCGGCCAGGATCACCTCACTGGCAAAAATTACTCCTGTAACAGGGGAATTGAATATGCCTGCGATAGCTCCTGCCGCACCGCAACCCACCAAAATCGTTCTGCTTTTATAATCGAGATGCATAAACCTGGCCACATTCGAACCGATGGCAGAACCAGTGACAACAATTGGTGCCTCTAATCCTACAGACCCACCCAGACCGACGGTTATGGCGCTGGTGATCATACGTGAATACATCTTACCCCGTTGAATAATACTCGATTTTCGGGATATACTAAAAAGTATGTCAGAAATACCATGACCAAGTTTCTCCTTCAGAATATACTGGGTAAAAATGACAGTCAACACGATCCCTAAAAGAGGATAAAAGTAAATAACATAATCGCGGATTGCCCAGTTCATGTCATCCCGCAATTTGAACTGGAACCAATGAACGCCTGCTTTAAGGGTTACCGCTGCCAATCCTGCTAACGCTCCAGTCACGGCACTCAAAATCATTGTAATATGTTTTGTTTTTATGTGCCGTACCCGCCATTTCAAAAAATGCAGCAGAATCTCATTACTTTTCATGGAGCAAATTTACTATAAATTGATCCTTCTAATAATTTTTCTAAAGTTCGTTGTTAAAAATATTATGGCTATGTAAGCCCCCAATTATTATGAATAATAGAATTACGCGACTATTTTCGATTCAATACCCCATCGTACAGGCAGGAATGGTTTGGTGTAGTGGTTGGAGGCTGGCTTCTGCCGTAAGTAATGCAGGGGGACTGGGTTTGATTGGATCTGGATCTATGACTTCAGAAGTACTTTTAGAACATATCAGAAAATGTAAAAAAGCAACTGATAAACCTTTTGGCGTCAATGTGCCTTTGCTAAATCCTGAGATAGAACAGATCATAGATATTATCATCCGTGAAAAAATTAAAATCGTTTTTACCTCGGCAGGCAATCCATTTTTATGGACCGATACGCTGAAGCAACATGGTATTATTGTTGTACAAGTCGTATCGAGTGTAAAATTTGCCAGAAAAAGCCAGGATGCTGGCGTTGACGCTTTGGTTGCCGAAGGATTTGAAGCCGGAGGACACAATGGCAAAGAAGAGACTACTACTTTTTGTCTTGTCCCAATGATTCGGGAAACGGTTCAGGTCCCATTGATTGCAGCGGGAGGAATTGCCACTGGCAGGGCCATGTTGGGAGCAATGGCGCTTGGTGCCGAAGGCGTCCAGATCGGCAGTCGATTTGCTGCCAGTGATGAATCTTCGGCGCATCTCAATTTCAAAAACTACATTGTTAATGCTGGAGAAGGCGAAACAGATCTGGTCCTGAAACAATTAACTCCGGTAAGAATTATGAAGAATGCTTTTTATCAGCAAATAAAAAATGCTGAATTGAAAGGAGCCACCACGGATCAATTAAAGATACTTCTCGGAAAAGGAAGGGCAAAAACGGGTATCTTTAACGGAGACCTGGATGCAGGTGAATTGGAAATTGGTCAAATAGCCGCCGCTATTAACGAGATTAAACCTGCTGCACGCATTATTGAAGATATTTGGTTTGAATACAACAATCTGAAAAAGGAATTTTGTCTGAACATTTGAAAAGAAGAAATGACATTCTCTACAATTTACAATCAGGCAAGTGCCTTAAGAACATTGTGTTGAAATCAGAAATATCTTTTTAATTAAAATAATCGTATGAAAAGACAGAGATTTTACTCCAAATTCATGATTTTCTGAGGAGTATTATGTAATTTTTAAAAGAAATCCAAACCTTAAAATTATGGATAATAAATTGCCCAAAACGATTGCTTTATTGGCATTACTCTTGATAAACCCATTTTTTGCTTCACTAACTAAAGCACAACAACCGTTGAGTCCGCCAGATTCTGTAATGAAAACTGTCGATGGCGTGAACATTGAAATTCATTATTTTTCACCCAGGGTCAGAGACCGTGCAATTTGGGGAAAACTGGTTCCATATGATAGTGTTTGGAGAACGGGGGCGAACAACGCTACCACCATAGAAGTAAATAAAAATGTCTACATAAATGGCAAAAAAGTCCCAAAAGGAAAATATTCATTATTTACCATACCAAAGGCCAAAGGACCCTGGACGGTTATTTTAAACAAAGTTTGGGATCAATGGGGTGCTTTCAATTATGATTCCAAAGAAGACCTTGTTCGATTTGAGGTTGAACCGGAACGAACCATCGACAAAAATGAAAATATGAAATTTGACATTGATGATCAGGGAAATGTTGTATTTTCATGGGAATACCGTACTTTTAAATTTCCTGTATCTTTGAAGAAATAATATTTCAATTATCGGTTAATAACAAAGCAGGCAGGATTTTTGTAATCCTGCTTTTTTATTTTAAAAAACGAAAAAACTATGTGTTGGAAGCAATTCATCTTATTTTCTTTGGTGATTCTATGTTCATCCTGCAATAATTTACTCGCGCCAGAATTTAAAAAAGTAGAAAATGTCAGTATCAATCTCGAAGGATTTTCTAAGGCCCATTTAACCGCCGACGCCCTGTTGCGTAATCCAAACAAAAATTCCATTAAAATTCGGCAAGCTGATATCGATATTCTAATGGATGATAAAAAGGTGGCCGAACTCAACAAAAAATATAATTTAAAAGTTGAAGGTGATTCGGATTTTACCGTACCCCTTGATATCAACATTGATCTAAAAGATTTAAATCTCGACATCCTTAGCGCCGCGGGTGCTTTATTTGGCCAAAGTGGCAAAGAGATCAGGTATAAAGGGAAAATTAAAGTAACAGCTTATGGATTGCCATTTTCAGTGCCTGTTGATTATTCGGAAAATATCAAATTGAAACTATAAAACCCCTTTTACCTATTGCGTAAAAAACACTCTCTTCACCCGATCATTCACGTTAGTTAGAATTTCATAGGGAATGGTTCCTGCTCTTTCGGCCAGTTCCTGAATTGCTGGATTTTCACCAAAAATGATGACCTCATCCCCTTCCCTGGCTTCAATGCCCGTAATGTTGATCATCGTCATATCCATACAAACATTGCCAATAACCGGAGCAAACTGCCCGTTGACCATGACCCGGGCTTTGCCATTACCCAGGTTTCTGGGAAATCCGTCGGCATAGCCTATCGCAATTGTGGCAATGGAACTCTCTTTTGCAATATTTCCTTTTCTTCCATAACCCACAGTTTCACCTGCTGAAAGGTGTTTGATTTGGGATATTACCGTTTTAAGGGTGCTGATCGGTTTTAATTCCTTTTGTAAAATGGCATTGGATTCGTGACCGTAAAGACCGATCCCCAATCTAACCATGTCAAATTGATAGTTTGGAAACCTGATAATACCGGCGGAATTGAGTACATGGCGAAGTGGTCTTATTCCCAGGAAATCCATGATTTTTCCAGACATTTTTTCGAAAAGATCAACCTGTTGGTGAGAAAAAGCATTGTGTTGGGATTCATCGGCACCAGCAAGGTGAGTGTATATGCTGGCTACTGAAATGTGCTTTTCATCCAGTAAAAAATGGCATAACTGTTCCAGATGCTCTTTTTCAAAACCAAGCCGGTGCATCCCTGTGTCTAATTTAATATGAATGCTGGCAGAGCCTTGGAATACAGCAAGAAAGTGCCGGAATGCAGTGAGTTGTTCAAGGCTGTAGATCTCTGGCTCCAGTTTGAAATCCATGATTTTATCAAAACTCTCCGGAGACGCATTCATTACCATGATCGGCAATGTAATGCCCTGCTGTCGTAAACGCATTCCTTCATCAGGATAAGCAACAGCCAAATAATCAACCCTGTGAAATTGCAAAAGACTGGCAACTTCATAACTACCACTGCCATAAGCAAACGCTTTCACCATGACCATCAATTTTACATTGGGATTTAATTTGCTGCGGTAGAAATTGAGGTTATGAATCAATGCATCCAGATTTATTTCCAACACAGTGCCATGAATTTTATGCACCAACTGGCGAACTATTCGTTCAAATTCAAAAATCCGGGCCCCTTTGATTAGGATCAGTTCATCTGAAAATAGTTGGGTGGGATTGTGTTCCAGAAATTCACTGGTGTTTTTATAAAAGGTGCTATCTGTTTGAAAAACATGACTTTGCTGACTTATCGCATGGCCAATGCCAATAAGTCGATTTATTTTTTTTTCGACAATTAACTGGTTGACTGCTTTGTAAAGTTGTTCATCGGGAAGTCCTGATTGGAGAATATCTGAAAGAATAAGGGTTTTACGCTGATAACCTTGCTGTTGATTCATAAAATCAAATGCGATATTTAAACCAGCCAAATCATTGTTATAGGTATCATCAATAATATAACAACCATTTACTCCCTGCTTCAACTCCAGCCGCATTTCAATTTTCCTGATTACGCTGAGTTGATGCTGTATATCTTCCTGGGAAATTTGAAAATAAAGTGCCGCACAGATACAGTGCATTGCATTTTCTATGGATGCTTCATCGATAAACGGTACCACGAACTGATATTGCCGATTATTGTAGAACAGATCGATCACCGAGCTATTGACGGTTTGTTGCACCTCATCTATCCTGATTATACTCTCAGGGTCATATCCCCAGGTCAATTTTTGACTGGATTTCCTGGGGCATAATTGGTCAATAATTTTTTGATCTTTTCGGAAGATAACCAGCCTGCTTTTCGCGAATAAAGACCATTTCTCTGTAATTTTTTGTTCTCTGTTCTGAAACCCTTCATCATGTGAAGGACCGATATTGGTAAAAATACCAATATCGGGCTCGATCATTGCCTGAAGCCTGGCCATTTCACCCTTTTTGGATATCCCTGCTTCGATAATCGCTATTTGATGTTCGTTGGAAATTTGCAGCAATGACAATGGCACACCCAACTGAGAATTGTAACTCTTTGGGCTCTTAACGGTGAAATATCGTGTGGATAAAATCTGACTCAGCCATTCCTTCACAATTGTCTTTCCATTACTTCCCGTGATGGCAACGATGGGTATCTGAAATCTCTGGCGGTGCAATTTGGCAATATTTTGCAGCGCCTCCATAGAATCGTCAACTTTGATGATATTGACCTTGTCTTCCCAGCTGCCCCAATTTTTTGTTACCTCCTCAACAATGAAATTTTTAATGCCCTTTTGACAAAGTTCTGGTATGAATTCATGTCCATTATGCCGCTCGCCACGGAAAGCAATAAAAGCAGCATCTGGCCTAAGAATGGTTTTTCTGCTGTCAGTAAAAAAATAATTGATCGTGCTCCCCTGGTTCAAGGATATAATTTTGCCATGTGTAATGCTTGCTATCTCTTCAATATTGAACATGTTTCATGACAATTAAATCCTAATGATAAACCTCGAATTAAAAAGGTACAATTACTAAAAAGCAGCTTTCGTCCTCGATAAAAACAAGGAAAGTACCAACATTACACTAAAATTTCAAGTTATAATTTGAATGCTTTTTTTAAACTAATAATTTTGTTTATCGTATGAAGTGTAGAACCTCACGTCCATAGTCTTGAAACATAAAACTAAAATTATTCTGTTTTTATTTACTCTTTTAATGATGTCACTATTCAATTTTGGCATTCGTTCGAAAAATCACCAGGATTTATATGTGGTTCAGTGCGCGGAAGACACCACACAATTACAGGTTAAATCCGTCAGCCAAGGTGTGTCCGGTGAGCATTCAGGAATAAGTAAATCTTTAGACAATGGAAAATCAGTCATGTCTTATAACCTCATTTTCTATATTTTTTACAAATTCCTTAAATACAATCCCATGAATGGGAGATAGGGTTATTTGATAAACTCCTCCAATTCTGACATATTGATTTTGTCTTCATAAATCGCTCTGCCAACAATCACTGCATAAATACCTATTTCTTTCAACTTCCGTATGTCTTCAATAGAACGCACCCCACCACTGGCAGCAATAGATGCATGTGGAAATTTCTCTTTTAGCATCTTGTACAGTTCAAAATTAGGGCCTTCCAGCAAACCATCTCGTGCTGTATCCGTCACTTTAATATATTTTAGTCCTCGTATATAAAAATATTCGATGTGCTCATACAAGTCAATATCGGTCTTCTTTTGCCATGCCTGATAAACAACCTTGCCATTTAACATATCTGACAGTAAAGATATTTTCTCCCGGCCATAGGAAATGATCCAAGATGCAAACAGGTCCTGATCATTGACAGCAGCGCTAGAGGCTGTAAAATACGTGGCCCCATATTCTAAAACCTTATTGATATCGCCGTCTGTGCGTATGCCTCCGGAAAAATCAATTTTTAAATTGGTATGTCCGGCCAATGTTTCGAGGGTATGATAATTGACCGGAGATTCCTTTTGTGCGCCATCCAGATCAACGAAATGCAATACTTCTATGCCATGGCTTTCAAATAATTTTGCGATATCCAACGGGTTATAGTTGTATTTTAAGCGGTTGGAAAAATTGCCCTGTTTCAGGCGGACGACTTTGCCCTCGAAAATAGATAAAGCGGGTACAATTTTGAACATTATTGGTCTGCTAACTGTAGTGTTAAATAGTAAAAAAAATTACGAATAGAAAAGAAAACAAAGGAATAAAAATGCAGCATGCCTACCTGTTATAATTCACTCGGTAGCCAGCAGTTTAAAACCTTCTCCATGGACAGTGAGAATTTGAATGGTCTCGTCTTCCTTCAACAATTTCCTTAATTTGGCAATATAAACATCCATGCTGCGCGCATTGAAATAACTGTCATCGCCCCAAACTTCTTTCAAAGCTACACTTCGTTGCAGTGTTTTGTTTTTATTAATACAGAGGAGTTTAAGGAGTTCGGCTTCTTTTGTGGTGAGCTTTATGGATTTGTCTTTGGTAACCAACAATTGTTTGTCATATTCAAAACGAAATATCCCCATTTTACAATCAGTAAAGGAATTCTGAAACGCCAGATCACCATTTTGAGTTCTCCGTAATACGGCCTTTATCCTGAGTAACAACTCCTCCATGCTAAAAGGTTTAGTTACATAATCATCAGCACCGATTTTCAAACCATTTATGGCGTCGTCTTTCATAGACTTGGCTGTGAGAAAAATAAGTGGAATATCACTGTTGGTTTCACGGATTTCTTTGGCAAGTGTAAATCCATCTTTTTTAGGCATCATTATATCCAAAATACACAGATCAAAATTTTTGGTTTTAAATGCTTTATAGCCCTCTTCTCCATCTTCACAGAGATGGGCATCATAGCCCTTTATACTAAGATATTCTGTAAGGATCTGCCCGAGATTGGGATCGTCTTCTACAATTAATAATTTCACTTTATCCATTTTGCGGCAAGTAAATTTCGAATGTGCTACCCTTATTGACGGTACTTCTTACACCGATCTGGCCTCCAAGTGCATCTAACATCGTCTTCACATAAGCCAGGCCCAGACCAAAACCTTTAACGTCATGCAGATTTCCTGTAGGAACGCGATAAAATTTCTCAAATATTCGGCTGACAACTTCTTTCGACATTCCAATACCCCGATCTGCTATCCGGACTATAATTCCACCCTTGCTGTTTTCGGTCTCTATGGTAATATCCGGATTTTCCTTGGAGTATTTATTGGCATTGTCGAGTAGATTATAAACAATATTGGTCAGATGCACTTCATCAGAAACCACGTTTTTATTGGAGGCATTAAGGTTTTTAACAATACGTCCTCCGCGCTTCTCAATTTGAAAATTGATGTTTTGCAAAGCCCGATCTATGACGTCGTGGACATCAATTTTTTCCAGTTTCAATTTAAGGTCTTTTTTGTCTAATGTGGCCATTTGCAGTACTTTTTCGACTTGGAGGCCCAGACGATTGTTTTCATCTTGTATTATGGAAAGATATCGTTTTAAGAACGCTTCATTTTTATTGACCTGATCATCCTGCAAGGCTTCACAAGCGAGGGAGACTGTAGAAATTGGCGTTTTGAATTCATGCGTCATATTATTGATAAAATCATTTTTAATTTCAGATACTTTTTTCTGATGGAGAATGGTATAAATGGCGTAGGCAAAGCAAATAATGATAATTAATACAAGTATGATTGACGAAGCCATTGAAACCCAGATCTTTCCGATGAGAAAAGATTGTTGATCCGGAAAAAATACAGCCAGATAATTAGATTGGGCAATAATATCTCTGTTAAACAAACTCGCCTTGTAATCCGAATAAAGCAGGTTATTTTCATTTCCTGGTGCATTGGTTAAAATGATACTGTCCCGTTCTGCATTGATAACGCCATAATCAAATTTGATATCGATGCCCCGGTCTTTCAGTGCTGAGGTAAGCAACGAATCCAATTGTTCTTTGTTGATCCGGTTGGATATTTTTCTTTCTTTCGATAGCAACTCATTGAGGACAACGGTCACCATTTGAGATTTTTCCTTTACCTTTTCAATATCTTTATTCAGTGAATGGTCATATTCTTTGACAGAATCAATATTGGCTTTGTAACGTTTAATCTCTACCAGTACATCATTGTTTATCAGTCCTCCGTTCACTTCTTTGGTAGGCATTTCCAGCGCATCAAATGAGATGGCAATCTGGTCATTATCGAGATTTAATGTATCAGGGGCGAGGAATTTGGCGAGATCTTCATTTTTAATTAAAACCCGTTTACTGGAGTCGATATTGGCATTGTGGGTGATAAATTTAATGGTATCCAGCCCTATAAAAGTTTGGCCCTTCTGGTAAAACTGCAGTTTTTTTGCCGCAGTATACAGCACCTCTTGTTGTTCAAGCTTGTCTGATACCACATTCAAAGCATCATGCACATCTTGTTTGAATCGTTCCCGGCTGATGTGTATGGCATTCCTAATCCAATAGGCCTGGAAAGCAATCAGACCGGTTAGGGCAATGCTCATCAGTACGATGATCCATTTCAATGTACTCTGTGTCATACGGACAAAAATACGTCATTTGGGACCAAATGGTTGATATTTAACGTTTTTTAACATTTAAACCAATGCAAAATTTACCCTTGCCAAATGAAAAATAAATGGCAGATCTATCAGGAATTCAAAATCTAAGGTAAACATCATTGAACATTTAAGCTTATAAGCGAATTGTATTTCAGCGTATATAATCCGATAAAACATTAAGTTTTGCCATGTAAATTATTGATTGAATAATTAAGGTTTAGTTTTAACTTTGCAGCAGTTCAAGCTTTCGGGAGGCATTGGCCTTCCTTTTTTTGTGTTTATTCCAGTTTAATTATTTCATGATGGAGTTAGTTAATGATCGTTTCAAAATACAGGATGTAGACCTGCTGGATGTAGTCAACCAATTTGGCAGTCCGATTTATGTTTATGACGCGGAAAAGATCAAATCCCAGATTCAGAAAATGAAAGCTGCTTTTCCGAAGATGAATATGAAAATTAAGTATGCCTGTAAATCGCTGACGAATATCTCCATACTTAAACTGATCAAAAAAGAAGGGGCAGAGCTTGATGCCGTTTCCATTGAAGAAGTGCATTTGGGTTTGAAAGCGGGTTACAAAGCTCAACAAATTTTATATACACCAAACTGTGTTTCATTTGCTGAAATTAAACAGGCGATTGATTTAGGGGTAATGATCAATATTGATAATATATCCATCCTGGAACAGTTCGGCAATGAATTTCATAACAAAATTCCAGTTTGCATCAGGTTGAATCCTCATATCATGGCGGGCGGCAACAAAAAAATTTCTACCGGCCATGTAGACTCAAAATTTGGAATATCAATATTTCAGATCAGACATCTGCAGCGCGTGATCCAAACCTACCGCATTAAGGTGATTGGCTTGCATATGCATACCGGTTCGGACATTCTGGATGCGGAAGTATTTTTAAAAGGCGCAGAAGTATTGTTTGATGTTGCGCTTGATTTCCCTGATTTAAAATTCATAGATTTCGGCAGTGGCTTTAAAGTGGCTTACCGCGATGGAGACGTAACCACGGATATCAATGATCTTGGCGAAAAAATCGGTTTGGCATTCAATGAATTCTGTAAAAACTATGGTCGAAAACTCGAAATTTGGTTTGAGCCGGGCAAATTTGTAGTGAGTGAAGCAGGATATTTATTGGTGCGAACCAATGTGATAAAAACCACTCCAGCCACCGTGTTTGTGGGTGTCGATTCCGGGATGAATCATCTGATTCGTCCGATGATGTACGATGCCTATCATGATATGATAAACATTTCCAATGTAAAGGGCACAACCCGTATCTATACTGTGGTAGGATATATTTGCGAGACGGACACTTTTGGACTGGACAGAAAACTCAATGAAGTTCATGAAGGAGACATTATTGCCATTAAAAATGCCGGAGCTTATGGTTTCATGATGTCTTCCAATTACAATTCACGACTCCGGCCAGCCGAGGTGCTGATTGTCGATGGTGAAGCCAAATTGATACGAAAAAAAGAATCACTAGAAGATCTATTTAGAAACCAGGTGGAAATCGAAGTATAATTTCCTAATCTCTGGATTTAAATGTTTCATTTTTGCTGGCATTCTTATCTGCATTGATAAAGGTAAAAGCGCCGATCTCATTTCTGTGACCGGTTATTTCAAAAAGCAAAAAACTTCGGGGGCTGAATGGCAAGGTCTGTTTTGAGGAGGCCGGTCAAAGATGATATCAACTTTGAACCAAACTTTCTAATTTTATTTTTTGTAGTGACCCGGAGTATTTCTGGCTCTACATGGTTAAAACATCGTGCGAAGAGTGGGTGGTATAATCGGAATTCATAATTTCCGAAACATATCTGGTTTCAGGAACATCCATGATATTTGCTTTATCAACAGGAAGAGTCATCTTAACCAGGTTGTTATTCCATATCAATTTATATCTTAAATCGGGTCTGGTGGTGATTCATACATGATTTATCGTCTTGATGTTAACTACTCCTTCCTGATGGGTGATTTACTTTTTTCTTGATCTTTTCTAGTACTGACGTATTACCAGGCAGATTTTTGTCATCTATTTTTTCTCGTTTATTCCAGGAAGTGCTTATAAATAAAAAGCTGGTGAGTATTATTGTATAAAACGCATAAAAAAATGGGCAAATTGAACAGAAATTCCAATTTGCCTAATGGCTTTTATATCAACGGCTTCAGGCTATCTATCGGTAAAGTACGGCATTCACTGCCTCAATAGTCCTTTCAACATTGGGTAAGATTACATCAATAAGTACGGGAGAATAGGCCAAAGGGAGATCCATGTTATTCACCCTTCTGATTGGTGCATCGAGATAATCAAAAGCAAATCGCTGAATATGATAAGCAAGATCAGTCGAAATTGAAGCCAATGGCCAGGTTTCTTCCAAAATCACCAATCTATTTGTTTTCTTCACAGAATTCACTACCGATTGATAATCAATTGGTCTCACCGTCCTAAGATCAATCACTTCGATAGAAATGTCATCTTTAGCCAATTGTTCTGCTGTTTCCATGGCTACTTTCATCATTTTGCCAAAAGATACCAAAGTAACGTCATTGCCTTCTTTCTTTACTTCGGCCACCCCGATTGGAAGGAGGTATTCGTCTTCAGGAACCATCATTTTATCTGCATACATCAATTCTGACTCCATAAAAATCACAGGATCATCATCTCTTATGGCCGACTTCAATAGTCCCTTGGCATCATATGGATTGGAAGGAACAATCACCTTGAGGCCAGGCGTGTTGGCATACCAATTTTCGAAATTCTGGGAATGTTGCGCTCCCAGTTGACCTGCATTTCCGGTTGGGCCACGAAAAACCAGAGGGACATTAAACTGCCCGCCGGACATAGAATACATTTTCGAAGCACCATTGATGATCTGATCGATTGCAACCAGAGAGAAGTTAAAGGTCATAAATTCGATGATCGGGCGCAATCCATTCATGGCAGCACCTACACCCAAACCGGCAAAACCCAATTCAGAAATAGGTGTATCGACTACTCTTTCCGGGCCAAATTCATCCAACATTCCCTGACTGGCTTTGTAAGCACCGTTGTATTCGGCAACCTCTTCACCCATAAGAAACACCTTTTGATCACGTCTCATTTCCTCAGACATGGCATCCTTGATTACTTCTCTAAATTGCTTTTCAATCATTACTTTCTGTAATTAGATAAGAACGCAAAAATATAATTTCATTTTGTTAACCAAAAGGAAAGGCATTTTGATTTTTGTATTCTGCAAAAAAAACCCTCTCGTACGGAGAGGGTTTCTAAAAGATTTATAATTATATAATTTATTTCACGGCAGAGATGAAATCACTATTGGATGTGTATTTGTCAAATTCAAGATCACCCGCTGCTTTAGATTTCAGACTGGGGTCAGCATTAACAGCTTTTTTGACATAGCTTACAACATCATCTGTTTTACTCAATCTTGCTGAAGCCACAGCAGCGCCATAGTATGCCATAGCATAGTCGTTGTGATCATCGGTAAGTTCATCAAAAGTGATGACCGCATTTTGATAATCTTTGGCGAGCACCTGAGCCAAGCCTTTGTTAAACATATTGTCTGCATTTTCTTCTGCATTGGACAATGTTTTCACAGCATCCTGATATTTAGCAAGTTTAATTTCAAGCGCTCCTTTGGTTCCATTGAAACCATAAACAGCTTTTGAAGGAAGATTGCTTCCGATTGCGCTGGATATATCATCATAAGCTTTTTCCACATTGCCTTGCATGAATTCAGCAACAGCCATGTTGCCATTAGCATAACCATTATCTTTCTTCCTTGCGGAAATTTCAAATTGAGTTGCAGCTTTATCTACGTTGCTCTGCATGTTTCCATTACCTGCTATGGCCATACTCAGATAAACAGCACCCAAATTGTTATGGGCGGCCCAGTTATCGTAAGTCTTCACCGTTGCTTCATAAATAGCAGCTTTTTCATCCAATGAAGGGGTGAGGTATGCGGCATATGCCAACTCTCCATAAGAAAGTGTATCCGCCGGTACTGTTCCATCGACAATTTGTTTTGCCAATACCGAGATTTCAGCATCACTTCTTTTTGGTATAACTGTAAGGATTTCAGTTTTTGCAGACCTCAAATCCGGATAGATATCTTTAAATATTTTTCTGTATGATGGAAGTGGATGTAATTGATCTTCTTTTTGTTCAAAAGTTCCAGAACCATTAACGATATTCAAGATCTGATCTTTAGCCGATTGGTCAATGCCATCATACTCTTCTAATTTCTTTTTGAAATCAGTCCAGTCATCAACTACTGGTTTAAGGATAAATTTAATGGAATCAGCAGCACCCTTGTAGTCGTACTGATCCATCATTTTCCTGTAGTAATCTTCAATAATTTCAGCCCTGTTTTTAGACAGATTTGAGTTTATTCTTTCCGGACCTTCAGGTGAGTGAGTACCCGTGATGGTAACAGTGCGTGTTACATTCTTTTCTGCAATAAATGCTCTCAGGAATTTACCCCTTTCGCTATTCTTTTCAGAAGACCGAAATACCGAGCTGCCTTGCAGGAAGAAAAAGTTAACATATGTTGGCTCCAATTCTTCATTGGGTGTCCATCCGTCAACAGTTTCATCTTTGTAATCATAGCTTACCATGGCAGCATAGTATGCTGGTTTCACGAGTGTTGAAGTCGTAATGAGACCTTTGGCCACTGTAAGTTTTTCGGTCGGGCCTTTTTGTTTGCCATTTTTGTTGCTGGTCCCATAGCCCTGAACAGTGAGTACACCGGGGTTCATCTCATCTGAGGTATATGGCATTTCGAATTTTTGAGATACTTTTGGTTGTTGAGTATCTGCGTTGGGATACTGACTGCCATCAAATTTGATATCATCAAATTTGTTTTCCTTACCTGCATATTCGTATTGAACCTGCATAGTGTAGGTCAAATTGGGTTTTAACATTTTCACTGGTAAGACAGCAGACATCTCAAAATCTACTTTACCGGCGTGAACTTCCAATGGATTAGGATCTACCGTCAGTTGCTGTTCCTTGGACATTTTCATCATTTTGTTCAAGGCGCAACCATAAAAAGTCATGATTCCTATCGCGGTAAAAAGATAAATTAACTTTCTCATCTGGATTTGCGTTTAGTTACAAAGTTGGTTTTGGGCAAAAATATTGCTATATTTTAATTATTCCAACATTAGTATCAAAAAATCATGCTAAATTTGCTGTGTTTAATGTTTATCAACTAATGCGGCCTAAAATACCTTAAAAAATGAAGAAAATACAAAAATTTTTTGAGGCACAAGCATTTGGCGTGTGTACGAAACTTGGGGAAAAACTAAATATTCCGACTTCTAGTATTAGGATTTTTTTTATATATGCCTCATTCCTCACCTTTGGTTCTCCGGTGATACTATACCTGGCGCTCTACTGGACTATGGACATCAGGAAACTATTGCGAAGAAGCCGTAATCGTGTCTGGTATTCTTAAAACTTCAATTTGCTGAAAATTCTTACTTTGTTGATGTGATAGTCAAAGAGCAGGAAATGAGGATAGATTCCAAGCATTTCTTTATTTGAGAGAAAAGTATTTTTACGCTTTTTGAGATGCTTCCGAAGATGTAATAAAACATGGACATGAGCCTTAAATACCATAAAAGCATTTATAACTGAACCAGTTGTCAAAAATTTTAAGGCAGCGATGTAGTCCACGAATACTCTGAAAATCAATTTCCACCACAACTGTTCAACGGGTAAATTTTTGATCAGTAACACAAAGCCGTTTCGGAAATTTAAATAAGTTTTTCTGGGATTAATTTTCGAGAGCGTGCCACCACCTACATGATAAATGCTAGATCTACAGGTAAAATAGATCATTTTACCGGCATGTTTGAGACGCCAGCAAAGATCGATTTCTTCCATATGGGCAAAAAAGTCGACATCGAACTCGCCAAATTCATGAAAACAGTTTGATCTGATAAACAGGCATGCGCCGGAGGCCCAAAAAATTTCCACATCGTCATCATATTGTCCGGCATCTTTTTCCATATGATCAAAAATACGTCCCCGGCAAAATGGATAACCATAAGCATCAATAAAGCCCCCCGCCCCACCAGCATATTCAAATGTAATTCGATCTTGATAGGAAAGAATTTTTGGCTGGATAGCTGCAATCAAAGGATTGCTTTCAAATAATTGAACAGGTGCTTCTAACCATCCGGCAGAAACTTCAGCATCTGAATTGAGAATGACATAGATTTCGGCGTCGACCTGTGACAACGCATCATTGTAACCCTGACAAAATCCCCTGTTTTCACGGAATGTTATAAGCTGGATTTCGGGATATTTTGCCCGGACAAAATCAGCAGAATGATCTGATGATCCATTATCGGCGACAACAATATGGGCCCCAGGGCTATGTTGAATTACTGAAGGAAGAAATTTTTCAAGGTAATGCCTACCGTTGTAATTCAGGATAACTACGGCAATCTTTTGCATTAAAACATTTTACTGAGATCCAGACCCGGAATATTGGGCATCATACCTTCTGTTGATTTGCGCATTTCTTCATTGGCTTTCAACTCAACTTCTTCTATCGCTTTATTTACAGCAGCCACAATCAGATCCTGCAGCATTTCCCTGTCCTCAGGTTTAATGAGACTTTCCTCTAATTCAATAGAAATCAATTTTTTCTTGCCATTGACAACGGCTTTGACCATTCCTGCTCCCGCTTCTCCGGTTGCAGTAATATTTTCTAGGTTCTCCTGCGCTTCTTTGAGTTTGGCCTGCATTTCCCGCACTTTACCAAACATTTTTGACATATCCATATTTGTGAATTTTTATCTTAACAAAACAACCTGACCCGTTTTTATAAACGTAACGCCCATTTCATCAATAAGTTCAGCCCGATAGATATAAGTGCCTGTTGGTGCCGGTTGACCATTAACACGACCATCCCAGCCTTTTTCCGGCGAGTCTGTATGATAAATTAATGCGCCCCACCGATTGTAAATAAATAAATTGACAGCTTGAACATAATTGCTGTCAAAGTTAAAAATATCATTCAAACCGTCCCCATTCGGGGTGAAGGCATTGGGAAAAAATGCC
The DNA here is from genome assembly GCA_963711495.1 of uncultured Cytophagales bacterium. Lineage (GTDB taxonomy): Bacteria > Bacteroidota > Bacteroidia > Cytophagales > Cyclobacteriaceae > CAVQEK01. The sequence goes on along the minus strand of CAVQEK010000013.1, from coordinate 212,705 downwards.
CTGGATTTAAATATTATTTCCACGAAGTTGGAATAAACTTCATTTAAATTGATGTCGTTTGGCTTTGCTGCCACACGATAAATAAACTTTTGTTGGGGATTTACATCATTTTTTTCAGTGTAAGTCCGGGTCAGACCCATTGGGATCGTCTCCAGAAGATTGCCATCCTGATCGTATTTTTCCAACAAATATTCCGAAACTCCGCCACTCCAACCTAAATAGTCGGACCAACTCAGCGATTCATCGACATTTCTTATCAATAATATCGGACTGGCCGTGACACCAATTTCAGAAATGTTCTGGCAAGCGTCAATGTATCGAATGTGATAATAAAATCTGGTGGTATTGACATAAAGATTTTCGTCAAGATAACTATTGCCCAAAGTACTGTCGATCGCGCTGTAAACCACCTGATCTTTACTTCTTGAAATAAGATATGAATCGTCAGTGGCAGTAGATGGGGTATTCCAACTCAATTCGATGTCTTCACCGGAAACGCTGGCGTTGATATCCTGTATGCCCGGCGGACTGGTTGAACTAGAAGCGGTAACACATACCACACCGGAAACACTTTCGAGGCCACCATTTTCATTCATGACCACATTGTAACAATATTGAGTCCCGCAAAAGATATCCTGATCGGAATATGCTTTTTGGGACATATTATTAATGGTCAGCAACTGGTTATTGTCTTTGTAAACAAAATATTGCTGAAAATCCATGGTCTCGGTTTGCCAGGTGAGATCGTTTTGATTATTGCCTGCATTTACAGCCAATTGTACGCTGCAGGCTTCATTGGAATTTAAAGTGGCGTTATCGCATGGATCAAAAGCCACCAATCTGAAACAGTAGTAATTATCAGTTGTATTAAGACCATTTATAATATAGGAGTTTGAATTAACTGATAAATCCAGGGTATCGACAACACTAAAATTGGAAGTACCCTGAGGTCGTATTTCCAAAAAATAGCTGGTTGCCGGGTCTAAAGTATAGGCTACTTCTATGCTTCCATTGGTTTTATCGACATTGGTAACACTTATTTTCTGAATTGTGCCCGTTGTAATATCATCTACTATGTTCAGGGTCTTTACTGTTTCGGAGCAATTTAGATTGGAAGAATCAGTTTGCGATTGACCGGCTTTAATCAATCCTTTCACGGTGATGTTGAAATTGCTAATAACCCCAAAATCATGGGCGGTGAGTGTTTTTCCCGGAATGACCTCAGTATTTCCATCACCCCAGTCTACATAATATTCGGCGTAGTAATTGTCGCGAACATAAACTGACCCCCGGGTACCTTTACAATTGAATACCCGAAAGTCCGGGTCTTGAGCATCCACAACCTCAAGGTTTTCCATATGTTGACGTGGAGAGCCATTGGCCACTGTCTGTATAATGGTGTAGGTGCCCGCCTGATTATAGGTGTGAATACTTCCCGAATCCAGCGGACTTCCATCTCCCCAGTCATAATTAATTGCAATTGAATCTGGCGCGCCTGAGAGATCGGTGACTTGAACCGTAAACGGCGAACAACCTTTATCAGAATTCATGGTAAAATCCGCTCCCCATTGAGCAAGCACTGACATGGTGGCAAGCCACACAAACCCTGGGATAAAGACAATATTTCGAAGAATTCTATTCAATTTGAAAGCAGTAAACAGGAAACGTACTGATCAATTAACGTCATTGCATTTCCCGAGTATATACTATAAAAAGACAATAGTGCATCAAAATCAGTTCAAAAACGAATTAACTTGCGTTCCGGGTCGTTTTGATTTTTCATTCGTAGCGATCAACTGATCTAACAAAAACCCACAATAATGCCCCAAAAACCAGCAGGAATCAAAGATGTTGATTTTTAAGTTGGTCGATAATCTCTTCAATGGTCTTTCGAGATTGTTCTCCACTGATCATATTTTTTAAGCCATATTTGTTTTCAGTTATTTCCTGCGAACCCACCATGATCACGAAGGGTATGTTCTTTTTATTGGCATAGTTCATTTGCTTTTTAAGTTTTACGCTGTCCGGAAAAATCTCACTTTTTATGCCATGTGAGCGCAATTTTTGCAATAACCCTAAAGCATGCCTTGAAGACGCATCGTCAAAATTGGTGATTAAAACAGTGGTAGATGCCAGGCCTTCATCAGGAAAAATATCATATTCTTCCATTACATCATAAATACGATCCACACCGAAAGAGAAACCAACACCGGATACACCTTCCAAACCAAATACACCGGTGAGATTATCATATCTGCCACCACCGCCCAGGCTACTGTTGATGGAAGATTTTTGGGCTTTAACTTCCAATATGGCGCCGGTATAATAACTGAGTCCACGAGCCAGGGTAAGATCAAAGTCGATGTTCGATAGATCCACACCAAAATCATTTAAATAACCCAATATTGTTTCGGTTTCCGCAATTCCGCTAGTCCCGGCCACCGAATTATTTAATAACTGTTTTAAGGTGTCCATCTTTTCTAAATTATTCCCGGCAATATGGAAAACGGGTTCGAGTTTTCTGATCGAATGGTCACTGAAACCCGATTGTTTCATTTCTTCTAACACTTTTTGTTTTCCAATTTTATCCAATTTGTCAATCGCCACGCAAAAAATGCCTTCTTTTCCAGGGGCATCGATCATTTCGGTAAGCCCGGTCAGAATTTTTCGGTTATTTATTTTAATCGTAAAATCCGGGATCTTCAGTTGACTGAAAACCTCCTGGATCATTAAGATATTTTCAGCTTCACAGATCAGGCTATCCGTTCCTACAACATCGGCATCGCATTGATAAAACTCACGATAACGACCTTTTTGCGGACGATCGGCGCGCCATACTGGCTGGATCTGATACCGTTTAAACGGAAATGCAATATCATGTTGATTCATAACCACAAAGCGCGCAAAGGGTACGGTCAGATCATAACGCAATCCTTTTTCGGCGATCAAAGGGGTGAGAGTTTTATAATTTATCAATTCATCCGAATGATCTATCCTGGACAAAAAATCGCCCGAATTCAGGATTTTAAAAAGTAACTGGTCCCCTTCATCGCCATATTTTCCAGTTAATACATCCAGATTTTCCAGTGCGGGGGTTTCCATGGGTAAAAAACCATATTTTTCAAAAGTTTCCCGGATCACCCTAAATATGAAATTTCTCCTGATCATTTTATCGGGACCGAAGTCTCTTGTGCCTTTGGGAATGCCTGGTTTTTGTTGAGCCATGATCGATAATTTTCCGCAAAACTACTAAAATGAATCAAATTGCCATCTGAACAATGGGAATTTTGGAGTGCCCACAAAAACAAAAATAGAATTAAGCCTGTTTAAATATTGCACATCAAAACAATTTAAAATATATTTGCGTCCCAATTTTAATAATTGAAAGAAAGGTAAATTTATGATCATCGTAAACGTCAAAGAAAACGAATCTATAGACAAGGCGCTGAAAAGATTTAAGAAGAAATTCGAAAGAACCGGAGTTTTGAAAGAAATCCGCTCAAGAAGTTTCTATGAAAAGCCTTCAGTGACCAAAAGAAGCGAAAAGATTCGGGCAGCCTACCGTCAGAAAATGTACGCCAAAGAAAATTACTGATTCCGGCTATCATTTTTCATTATATTTAATTATGTTTAGTCAACCGGGAACGAGCGTCGGGGTTTGCTAATATGATTAAATCTTTTCTTCAATATATTTCCTTCGAAAAGCGGTATAGCAAGCACACTGTTACTTCTTATGGTAACGATCTTGCACAGTTTGAAAATCACCTTAATAGTATGTATGATGGGCTTCAAACTGAAGAAGCTACGCATGCTGTAATCCGCGAATGGGTGATTTCTCTGGCTGAATCGGGCATTGCCAATCGTTCAATCAACCGAAAAATTGTAGCGCTCCGGTCCTATTATAAATTTCTATTAAAACGTGGGTCCATACTTTCCAATCCTGCAGATAAAATTCGTGCTTTAAAAATCCGGAAAAACATCCCTCATTTTGTTCGCGAAAATGATATGGTGCAACTCATGGACCATGTGAATTTTGGTGATGATTTTGAAGGTTTACGGGATCAATTGGTTTTGGAAATACTCTATGGAACGGGTATGCGCTTGAGTGAATTGATCAATCTCAAGACAACAGACTACAATCAATTTGAAGGACAGTTTAAAGTTTTGGGTAAACGAAACAAAGAAAGAATTATCCCAACTACTGTAAATCTTGAATCTTTGATTAAAAGATACATCGCGACCAAAAATAGGTCGTTCAGCCTAAACGATAACCCCTATCTTATCGTTACAAATAGTGGAAAAAGGACATATCCAATGTTTATATACAGGATAGTGAGTAAATTTTTGAAATTGACCTCTGTTGACAAAAAAAGCCCTCATATTTTAAGACATACATTCGCAACACATCTTCTTGAACGTGGCGCAGATTTGAATGCGGTGAAGGATCTTTTAGGTCATCAAAGTTTGGCCGCTACCCAGGTATATACGCATAATACGCTTGGAAAACTGAAGAAAATCTTCGACCAGGCACACCCTAAAGCTTAATAAAGTTCAATGTTTAAAACTGAAGTACTATGAAGCTACAGATGCATTCTATTCGATTCGATGCTGATCAGAGTCTGATCACTTTTATTCAGGACAAAGCTGACAAGCTCGACAAGTTTTATGACAGGATTATTGATGGCGAAGTATTTTTGCGTCTCGATAAGGATGATCAGAACGAAAATAAAATCATCGAACTAAAACTTAACATTCCAGGCAACCAATTATTTGTTAAAGAACGTTCGAGGACCTTTGAAGCTGCAACAGATTTGGCCGTTGAAACAATGAAACGGCAATTGAAAAAATATAAGGATAAAATGTTTGCACATTGAAAAAGGGGCTCGCGCCCCTTTTTTTGTAGAATGTCATGATTTGTTTATATCCCAAAAGCTGCTTTTACCATATCGACATAATCAAGTTTTTCCCAGGTGAAAGTCTCTACTTTTTTGGTCAGTTGAGTTCCATTTACCTTAAACGTTAATTCTTTCATTTCAGGAGTCCGGCCCATATGCCCATAGGCTGCAGTATCCGAATAAATCGGTTCCTTTAGTTTTAATCTTTTAATTATTGCTGCAGGCCTCATATCGAAGATATCCATCACTTTCTTTCCGATCTCACTGTCCTTCATATTCACCTTTGATGTTCCGAAAGTATTGATATAAAGTCCCATTGGTTTGGCAACACCGATGGCATATGAAACTTGTACCAATATCTCATTAGCCACACCGGCAGCAACCAGATTTTTAGCAATGTGACGTGTAGCATACGCTGCTGAACGGTCAACCTTCGATGGGTCTTTGCCGGAAAAAGCACCGCCGCCGTGAGCGCCTTTGCCTCCATAGGTATCCACGATGATTTTTCTTCCTGTCAAACCTGTATCGCCATGTGGACCGCCGATCACAAATTTTCCAGTAGGGTTGACGTGGTAAATGATGTCTTCACCAAATAATGCTTGTACCTCAGGTTTCATTTTTGCTTTTACCCGGGGTATCAGGATTCTAATCACATCCTGTTTGATTTTATCCAGCATTTTTGCCTCTGCATCAAATTCATCATGCTGAGTAGATACTACAATGGTCTGGATTTTTACCGGTTTATTTTCGTCATCATATTCAATGGTAACCTGGGATTTCGCATCCGGTCTCAGATAGTTCATTGCAGTATTTTCACGTCTGATCTCAGCCAGTTCCAGTAATATCCGATGTGCAAGATCCAGGGCTAGTGGCATATAGTTGGCCGTTTCATTGGTAGCATAGCCGAACATCATTCCCTGATCACCTGCACCTTGCTCCATTTCGTCGCCTCTTTCAACGCCTTGATTTATGTCGGGTGATTGTTCGTGGATCGCGGAGATCACCCCACACGAATGCGCATCAAACATATAATCACCTTTTATATAACCAATTTTTGCAATTGCTTCCCTGGCTATTTGTTGAACATCGATATAGGCATTCGTTTTTACCTCACCACTAATCACGGTTAAGCCGGTAGTTACCAATGTTTCTACAGCCACTTTTGAATTGGCGTCGGCTGCAATTAAATGATCTAGAATTGCATCAGATATTTGGTCGGCGACTTTATCCGGATGGCCTTCTGATACAGATTCTGAAGTGAATAGATATGACATTATTTATGTTTTATGTTGATATTTTAATATTTCATGGGCATTGAGCTGCAAATATAATAATCAGTTGAATTTATCGGGCAGCAAATAAAGATAATTCATCCATAATTAAAAATGCCATAATCCCAAATCATTACATCTACTGTTGTTTAATTTGAGTTTAGTCATACACCTATTATCTTTGTCCAAACTCACTTTACAAAATATGGGTAGTTATAAAAACATTATAGCGGAGATCGATGATGGTATACTTATTATTACCCTCAATCGGCCTGAGAAACACAATGCTTTAAATACACTTACACTTGATGAATTAAGACAGGTAATTCATGAAGCGTATGATGATAAAGAAGTCAAAGGTGTGGTGATCACAGGAGCGGGAATTAAAGCATTTGCAGCAGGGGCGGATATTGCTGAATTTCAGGAATTGAATGAATTGAATGCCAGGAAATTTGCAGAAAACGGACAAGAAATTTATGAACTTATCCAAAATTGCCATAAACCTGTTATTGCTGTTGTTAATGGTTTTGCTTTGGGCGGTGGGTGTGAATTGGCCATGGCATGTCACATACGGATTGCCTCTGAAAATGCCAAATTTGGTCAGCCTGAGGTTTATCTTGGTGTAATTCCAGGATACGGAGGCACACAAAGACTTCCTCAATTGGTTGGTAAAGGTAAAGCGCTTGAGTTATTAATGACTGGGGAAATGGTGGATGCGGAACAGGCGGAAGCCATGGGCCTGGTAAATTATGTGTCCACATCAAAAGAAGATGCCTTAGACAAGGCCAAAGAGCTACTTGAAAAAATATTTAACAATGCCCCATTGGCCGTAGGAATGGTTATAAATTGTGTGAATACCTACTATGCTGATAAGGAAAACGGTTATCAAACCGAGGCCAACAGTTTTGCCAGTTGTTGCAAATCTTCGGATTTTAAGGAAGGGGCAAAGGCATTTCTTGAAAAACGCAAGCCGCTCTTTACCGGGGAGTAAACGCAACTACGCTGAAACAAATACCATTATATTTTAAAGTGTGGATCGATGAGCAGTAAGCTTCGGGCACTTGCCGGTGATACTGCCATTTATGGTATCAGCAGTATCATTGGAAGGGCGGTTAATTTTTTATTGGTACCCTTTTATACTTCTACAAAAATACTCTCCATTGCGGAGTTCGGCATTGTTTCCGAGATGTATGCCTACGTAGCTGTAGCCAATGTGATTTATCTTTATGGTATGGAGACCACTTATTTCCGTTTCGTCTCCAAAGATTCGGATCATGACAAAGTTATTTTCGATACCGCTGTTTCATCCATACTTTTTTCGACTTTATTTTTTTCTTTGCTTTTAGTCAGTAGTGCAACTTCTATTGTGAACTGGCTGGAATTCAGAGGCCAGGAAAAATTTATTTACCTCTTAGCGGCTGTCATGGGCATCGATTCCATTGTAGCCATACCCTTTGCGAAACTCCGTTATGAGCGGAAGGCCCTAAAATTTGCGATGTTCAAACTGATCAATATTTTTCTGAATATCGGTTTGAATGTCTTCTTTCTCTATTTCTGTAAGAATATTTATGAAGGTAATTTTCTGGGTCAACTGAAACCTGTAATACGGTTGATATACAATCCTGACCTGAGTGTGGAATATGTTTTCATCTCCAATCTCATCGCCAACGCGCTCTATTTACTAATGCTTGGCAAAACCTTAAAGAAACTGACTATACGGATAAACTGGAATTATCTAAAGCCCATGTTACTGTATGCCTATCCTCTTTTATTTTCTCAATTGGCAGGTGTCACCAATGAAATGTTTTCGAGAATGACCCTGAAAAAAATGTTACCCGTAAACTTTTATCCGGGATTGACCAATGAAGAAGTGTTGGGAATATTTGCCGCCAATTACCGCTTGTCCATTTTTATGACCCTGGCTATTCAGGCATTCCGGTTTGCAGCAGAACCATTTTTCTTCAGCCAGTCAATGCGGTCCGACTCTAAGCACACCTACTCCAGGGTTCTTTATTATTTTGTAATAGCTGGTGTATTTGCTGTTTTGGCTGTGAGTCTTAACCTGGATGTACTCAAATTATTTGTATTGCAGAACAAGGCCTACTGGCAAGGTTTGCATGTTATCCCAATTTTGCTGGTTGCTAACCTATTCCTGGGAATTTATTATAATGTTTCAATATGGTTTAAAGTAACCGACAAGACGATATACGGTACTTTCATATCGATTTCTGCCGCCATACTTACGGTTGTCTTAAACATAATTTTCATCCCCTATTATGGATATGAAGGCAGTGCGACGATTACACTTACCGTATATTTATATATGAGTGTTGTCGTTTATTGGTTAGGGCAAAAATATTATCCTGTGCCCTATCAGCTTAAGAAAATGTCATTTTACCTTTTTATTGGTATTATTTTATTAATTATTGGCTGGTATCTGCCTATTGATTCTTTGGTTTTGAGACAGATTCTCAGAGAAATTCCGATTATCGTATTCATAGCACTTGTGTATTTTAGGGAAAGAAAAAAAATCAGCTTTAAAAGAAATTAATTTCTACTTTTGTGCCCCTGAAATTAAAAATATTGTAATACGGGCAGTTGGCTTACTTCTAATAGTAAAATATGAATATTATCATACCTATGGCTGGAATGGGGAAAAGACTCAGACCCCATACACTTACCACTCCAAAACCTCTCATACCCATTGTTGGAAAACCCATTGTTTATTGGCTGGTTCATGATATTGTAGAAGTGTGCAATGAACCAGTAGAAAATATAGGATTTATAATCGGACGTAGTTTTGGACAAAAGATAGAGCAGCAACTACTTGACATCGCCAACAAACTTGGCGCTAAAGGACATCTTTTTTATCAGGATGATGCTTTGGGTACAGCACATGCGATTTTTTGTGCTAAAGAACTCCTTCGGGGTCATGTTATTGTAGCTTTTGCCGATACTTTATTTAAAGCAAATTTTAGATTAGATACTCAAAAGGACGGCATCATTTGGGTGCACAAAGTAATGGATCCTTCGGCATTTGGAGTTGTTCAGCTCAATGCAAACAATGAGATTATTGATTTTATTGAGAAACCCACAAAATTTATATCTGACCTGGCCATAATTGGCATTTATTACTTTAAAAAAGGTGAGAACCTCCGTGATGAAATAAGACTGCTGATCGATAACCACATCAAAGATGGGGGAGAGTACCAATTGACAAGGGTATTGAGCACACTACAAGACAAAGGCACCATATTCATGCCGGGAGAAGTGGATGACTGGCTGGATTGCGGCAATAAACAAGCCACTGTCGAAACACACCGTGCTTATTTTAATTTTATGCAAAACAAAGAAATCATCAGTCCAACCGCCAAATTGACCAACTGTGTTATTATACCGCCGGTATTTCTTGGAGAAAATGTTGAAATTGACAATACGGTGATTGGACCATACGTTTCAGTAGGAGACAATTCGAAAATCAATGAATCTCGAATACAAAACTCAATCATTCAAAGTGACAATTTGATCAAAAATGCAAATCTTGCTAACTCCATGCTGGGTAATTTCGTTACCTTTGAGGGTAAAGCCACGGATTTAAGTGTTGGAGATTATAACACCATAACTCAATTTTGAAGTATTTGATAATGAACCATATAAAATTTTATAGACTATTAGTTGTTTTGACAACTGTGCTTTTGTTAGTCGGATCAGTAAACGATTCGTTTGCGCAAAAAAAGTCGAGGAGAAAGGATAAAAAGGATGTCAAAGAAGTGAATACTGTTCCTACTATTGTGGGACCGGAGGAACAGCGAAAAGCTGAATACTACCATACTGAAGCCGAGAAATATTTTATCCTGGAAGATTTTGCCAAAGCTTTTGTATTGTATCAGAAGGCCCTGGAGTTTGATCCAAATGACGCAACCGCCTATTATAAAATAGCTCAGATTTATTTGAAGAGCGAAGATTATGATAAAGCGGTAATTAACGCGCAGAAGGCAGTAGATCTTGACAAAACGAACAAATATTTTTATTTGTTGCTGGCTGAAATTTATACCAAGCAATCGAATTTTGCCCAGGCATCCACAGTATATGAAAATATGCTGGCTAACTGCCAGAACGCCGATGATTATTTATTTGATTTGGCCGCTTTGTATATATATCAGGACAATTATGCCAAAGCACTGGCGATTTATGATCAGATCGAGCAAAAATATGGGTTGAATGAACAAGTGATCTACCAAAAACAAAAGTTATATCTAAAACAGGGAAATCTGGAGAAGGCGATTGAAGAGGGTAAAAAGCTCATAACTGCGTTTCCGGACGAACCGCGCTATGTGCTCAATCTGGCTGATATATTAATTTCAAACGAACAATATGATAAAGCCATTCCCTATCTTGACAGTTTACTAAAGTCCAATCCCAATGATCCACACGCCTTGCTAATGCTATCGGATGTTTACCGCAAGAATGGTAATAGTGAAAAAGCCAATATATTCTTGTCAAAAGCATTTGCAAATCCTGACCTCGACCTTCAACAAAAACTTCAGGTAATGGTAGGATTTATGCAAAAATTCCCCAATGAAGATCTGGAGAAACTCACGGTAAGTTTGGGTGAAAAAATAATGGCCGCTCATCCATCAGAACCTGATGCTTATGCCATCAATGGTGATTTGATGTTAAAATTGAAAGAACCCCAGAAAGCCTTGGATTACTATTACAAAGCAATGGATCTGGGTAAAAAGGACTATGATATTTGGCAAAATGTTATTCAGTTGGAATTGCAGGAGCAAAAATATGATGAGGCTATAAAGCATGGTGAAAAAGCCCAGGAATTATATCCTAACCAGGCCGGTTTGTGCTGGTTGTTAGGATCTGCCTATCTCGCTAAGAAAAATTATGACGATGCAATTCAGGTTCTGGAAACTGGCAAGAAATTATCGAGTAGCAACGATCAACTCAGATCGTATTTCAATGCCCAACTCGGAGATGCCTATAATTTTGTAAAAAATTATAAAAAATCTGACGAATCCTATGAGGCAGCATTAGCTTTTGATCCTAATAATGATTATGTTTTAAACAATTATAGCTATTTTCTTGCCCTGAGAAAAGAAAAACTCGACCTTGCAAAGAAGATGTCTGCCAAATTGACCGAAAGAAATCCGGACAATAGCACTTATCTGGATACTTATGCGTGGGTATTGTTCCAATTGGGTGATTATTCAGATGCAAAAACTAATATAGAAAAGGCGCTTCAAGGAAAAGATGTAAGTGGAACAATCATTGAGCATTATGGCGATATTCTTTTTAAATTAGGGGAAGTTGATTCAGCAGTAAAACAATGGCAGAAAGCCAAAGGCATGGACGAAAAGTCCGACCTGATCGACAAAAAAATAGCCGACCGGAAATTATATGAATAGATTTTTATTATTGACATTTTTAGCACTAACCTTTATCCTGGGTTCCTGCAAAAAAGAATTCACGGCTTTTAAGTCCAAGTCCGGCATGAAAGAAAAATTCAATGTTCAGGACGTGGATTTTAAGTATATGACTGCCCGGAGTAAAGTTCGTTATCAGGAAGGCAATAAGCAGGTAAATGGAAATGCACATATCCGGATGAGAAAAGATTCCGTAATTTGGTTTTCGGTTACGCCATCGGTTGGCCTTGAAGTAACTCGCGGTATGATCACTCCTGATACCGTTTTAATTCTTAACCGGATGGATAAGGAATATTACGTATTCACTTTTACCGAAATCAGCCGTTATTTCAACTTCCAAATTGATTACCAACTTATCCAAAACATTCTTTTGGGGAATTTACCAATGCCTGTTGGTGATGATAGCAGAATTGCCAAGGAAAATAATTATTACATGGTGAAACAAGCACATGGCGCATTGAATTTTCAAAGTTTCGTCAATATGTCTAATATGAAAGTGGAAACTGTTCTGGTGACTGAGAAACCAAGTGATAACTTCATGACCATGAAGTATTCAGACTTTGAGCCGGTCAATAATTATCTGTTTCCTTTTGCATGTCTAATCAACTTGACCTACAAATCGGAAAAAGGTCCGTCTGTAACCAGTGTTAACTTGACTCATAACAAAATTGATATATCAGATAAACCACTAAAATTTCCTTTTAATATTCCAAATAAATATGAGGCTTTCAAATAGCTTATATTCCTCATATCTCATTTTCATTTTTCTTTCGGTCAGCATCACAGCATTTGCTCAACATGATAAAAACAAACTTGAGCAGGAAAAAAAAGCTACGCAAAAAAAAATCGCTGAAGCCCAGCAAATACTCGAACAAACTTCTTCCAAAAAACAAGCCAGTATCGGACAACTCAATGCCATCAATAAGCAGATAGAGGCCCGTTCTTCACTTATCAATTCAATAACTGCAGAAATAAAAATTCTGGACAATCAAATTGGGGAGGACAATAATGTTATATCAGCATTGGAAAATGATCTGAATAATCTCAAAAAGGAATATGCCTCCATGGTTTATGCCGCTTACAAATCCAGTCAAGGATTCAATAAACTCACTTTCCTGTTTTCCTCAGAATCATTCAACCAATTTGTGATGCGATTGAAATATATGCAACAATATTCAGAAGCCAGAAAAAACCAGGTGCGACTTATCAATGAAGTGAAAAACGAATTGGTAGAAGAAAGATCAGGACTTGAAACGCGAAAAAATGAACGTGAAAATTTATTGAATGATCAGGTCAATGAAAACAGAAAATTAGTAAAACTCCAAAAAGAACAAGACAAGGTGTTGGTCAGTCTTAAAAGCAGGGAAAAAGAGTTGAAATTAGAAATTGCCCAACGGGAAAAAGATGTAGACCGGCTCGAAAAAATGATTGCCAGTCTGATCAGCGCCGAGATCAAAAAAAATGAAACGGCAGAAAAAACCACCCCACAACTCAATATAGACCTTTCCAACATTACCGCTTCTTTTGAAAACAGCAGGACAAAATTACCATGGCCTGTTGCTTCGGGTTTTATTACAGAACATTTCGGTACCCATCCACATCCAGTATACAAGCGTATCAAGGTACCCAGTGACGGCATCAATATTCAAACGAAGCAAGATGAAAAAGTGAACGCTGTATTTGATGGAAAAGTCACTAAAATTGCCGTGGTTCCCGGCATGAAATATGTCGTAATTATCCAGCACGGAAACTATTACACCGTATATGCCCGTCTCAAAGAAGTTTATGTTAAAATGGGACAAGATATAAAGGTGAATGACGTTATTGGAGAGGTAAATACGGACAAAGATGGTGTTTCCGAAATACAATTTCAGGTTTGGAAAAACACCACCAAACTTGATCCTGAAAATTGGCTTGCTAAAAGATGATAAATTGGAGCTCTTTAAAAATTGTTGGGCCAGTTATTAGATTTTAAAAATATTAGGAAGTACATTTGTTGTCCACTTTAAGAAAAGTTTAGGAAACCCCATAAATTCACAAAGATATGAATGTAGAAATGGCAGTTTTTGGAGGATTAGGCGGATGGGAAATTCTCCTGATTCTTATGGTTTTATTAATATTTTTCGGAGCAAAAAAAATTCCGGAATTGGCGCGTGGTTTAGGAAAAGGTATTAAAGAATTTAAAGATGCCACCAAGGAGATCAAAGACGAAATCGAAGAAGGCGTCAAAGATCTGGACACCAAAACCAAATAGAATATCTTGGATGCATTCCGTTCTTTTAATGAAATCAGGTCATCCCTGAACAGTAAAAGTACGACTTGCGAAAAAATTGTTGCCCACTACCTTGAAAATATCAGGACTAAAAGTCATCTGAATGTTTTTCTGGAAGTTTTTGAAGAAGAAGCCAAAGCGCAAGCAATTGCAACAGACCAAAAAATAAAACAGGGCAAAGCTGGAAAATTGGCGGGTATGGTGATCAGCTTGAAAGATTTACTTTGTTTCAAGGATCACCATATTCAGGCTTCAAGCAAAATACTCGATGGATTCGTCTCGCAATATTCTTCTACCGCAGTACAGCGACTCATAGATGAAGATGCCATCATTATAGGCAGGTTAAACTGTGATGAATTTGGAATGGGTTCATCAAATGAGAATTCGGCATTTGGCCCTGTTCTCAATAATATTGATCTGGAAAGAGTACCCGGAGGTTCTTCCGGGGGTTCTGCTGTAGCCGTTCAGGCTAATTTGTGTACGGCCTCTTTGGGATCGGATACTGGTGGTTCTGTACGACAGCCTGCGTCTTTTTGTGGTGTCATCGGACTTAAACCGACTTATTCAAGAATTTCCCGCTTTGGGTTGATCGCTTATGCATCTTCTTTTGATACCATTGGGATTATTACCAATAATATTGAAGACAATGCTTTGATCCTGGAAGTCATCGCAGGAAAAGATGATTTTGACAGTACTGTGTCAAGTGTACCTTTAACCCAATATTCGTCTTATCTTGATCTTAACGAGAAGTCAAAAATTGCTTATTTTAGCGAAACATTTGAAGGAACAGGTTTGGATAAGGCGGTTAAGGATAGTTTGATCACTACCATTGAAAAATTGAGGTCGGCGGGACATCAGGTAGAGGAAGTTAGATTTCCTATATTGAAGTATGTACTGCCAACATATTATATTCTCATCACAGCAGAAGCCAGTTCGAATCTTGCGAGATACGATGGTGTAAAATTTGGATATCGGAGTCCACTAACTTCGGACATGGAAAGCATGTATAAAAGGAGCCGTTCTGAAGGCTTTGGACAGGAAGTAAAACGAAGGATTATGCTCGGTACTTTTGTATTGAGTGCTTCTTATTACGATGCATTTTATACCAAAGCACAAAAAGTGAGACGGATAATAAAAAATCAAACAGAAACTTTACTTTCAGATTATGATTTTTTAATCATGCCAACGGCGCCAACCACAGCATTTAAGTTTGGCGAACACAGTAAGAATCCATTGGAGATGTATTTGGCCGACTTGTTTACAGTACAGGCATCGGTCGCCGGAATACCGGCTATTTCAATTCCGAATGGATTCGATCGTGAAGGTTTGCCAATAGGCCTGCAGATCATGGCCAATTTTTTTGAAGAGCCAAAGCTTTACGCTTTTGCCAATGCATATTTAAACTTAAATTGATCGCTATGGTGACTCGAGTATTTTGGGGAATTTTCAGCTTGTTTATTTTAATCTCACCAGCATTTGCTTCAGATCCGGCAGACAGCATTTTTGCACTCAATGAAGATGCCCTTGACTCAGAACTCTATTCTCCTGCTTATGATTATGAATATATTCCTGATGCTTCCTATGATGAAATGGAAAAACGCCTGGAAAAATTAAATACCAGTATTCCGATGCATTTCAACACCCGGGTTAAGGCCTTCATTGATTATTTTACCGTAAAGGATCGCAATTACACCAGGATGGTGATGCAAAGGAGTAAGTATTTCTTTCCCATTTTTGAAGAATATCTGGAAAAATATCATATGCCAGATGAGTTGAAATATCTGGCAATAGTGGAGTCAGGTCTCGCAGCCCGGGCACGCTCAAGGGCTGCTGCTGTAGGTTTGTGGCAATTTATGTATGGAACAGGAAGAATTTATGGGTTGAATATCGATTGGTATGTAGATGAAAGAATGGATCCTTTCAAAGCCACCGATGCCGCCTGCCAATATATTCAGTCGCTTTATAATCAATTTGATGACTGGGAATTGGCCCTGGCTGCTTACAATTGTGGTCCAGGCAATGTCCGTAAAGCTATTCGCCGTTCTGGTTATAAAAAGACTTTTTGGGAAATTTATCGTTATTTGCCCAGGGAAACACGGGGTTACCTACCGCAATTTGTGGCACTCATTTATACATTCAATTACGCTGAAGAGCATAATTTTTACCTGGAGGATTCCGAATTTATTTATCCCATCAGCTATGACACCATCCAGGTGTCCAACTTTCTAAACCTGCAAACCATTTGTGATCAACTTAATATTTGCATGGACGAATTGGAAATGCTCAATCCATCCGTAAAACATGGCGCACTGCCCGAAAGCAGAAAACCATATATCCTGAATATCCCTTCTGACAAATTTGAATATTTTCAGGCAAACCGGGTCGTGATTATGGATTCGGCTTCCAGAACGGGCAAGGCCCAAATTGAAATGCTAGCAAAAAACACAATTGGGAGCACCTACGGCCGCGAGAAAGTCGTTTATCGGGTACGCAGCGGGGACGTTTTGGGCGGCATAGCCGAACAATTTCACGTTGGTCTGAGTGATCTCCGCCGCTGGAACAACTTACATGGAAATCTTATCAGGGTAGGTCAACATCTCGATATTTGGCTTAAACCATACATGCGAAATAATTATGCGGATGCCAGCGGCCCAAAAGAACCGAAAACTACAGTGATCAATGGATCTAAATATCACATCGTACAACCAGGTGATACACTATGGGACATTGCAAACAGTTATGATGATATGACCATTGAAAAGCTGAAAAAACTCAATAACCTCGACAGCAATAAAATTAAACCCGGCCAAAAATTGTTAATCGGTTAATTTTTTTAGAATAATACTTTTTTCTCGGAATTTTTTATTTTATATGTCGTTCTAATTACCCAAATTGAAATCATCATCAATCAATGTGGTTATGAAAATTTATAAGCTTCTCCTCATAATAATCATCATTTCTTTAACATACGCCTGCAATCTCAGGGAAACGGCCCGTCGAAAAGAAAACTTGCCCAAAGCCAAAGGTATGCCTGGTGAAATTGTGATGGTCATGGATTCAGCCGAATGGGAAGGTGAATTGGGGAATACAGTACGCAGCATATTTCAGCAGAGTGTGCCGGGGTTACCCAGAGACGAACCTATGTTTGATTTGAATTATATAGATCCGCACAATTTTCAGAGTATTTTTACTACGGCTAAAAACATCGTATTTGTCACAGTACTTCAAAGTAATAATCCCGGCAACCGCAAACTCAAAACATTTTTTACCAAAGAATCGCTGCAGAAGATCGCCAAAGATTCCTCGATTTTTATGTTTCCTAAAGAAGATGAATTTGCACGCGGACAGCAGATCCTACACCTGTTTGGAGAAACCGAACAGCAACTGATTCAAAACCTGGTCGATCACCGGGATGAGTTACAAGATTTTTTTAATAGCATAGTCCAAAAACGGACCTATAATATGCTTTATAATGGCAAACCTGAGACAGGAATTATAAATCGTATCAAAGATAAATTTGGCGTTTATCTGAAGGTTCCTTACGGATATGAAATTGCCATGGATGAAAACAAATTTATATGGATAAGAGCTTTTACTCCTCAAATCGATAAAAATTTATTCATTTCATACGTCGATTACACTTCCAAAGAACAATTTTCCCTGGATAGTCTCGTCAATATCAGGGAACGCATTGTAAGACCATATGTTTTGTACAAACCCGAAGATCCGGACAGCTATATGGTAACAGAAACGAAATATCAGGATGTACTACGGCAGGAAATTAATTTCAATGGCAATTATGCGGTCCAACTCAAAGGATTATGGAAACTCCACAAATTTACCATGGGGGGGCCATTTATCAGCTATGCCATGGTAGATGAATCTACAAACCGACTGTACTATATAGAAGGTTTTCTTTATAGTCCGGGCATCGACCAGCGTGAAAACCTGCGCCAGCTTGATGTGATTTTGAATACGTTTAAATTATCTGCCAAACAACCCAGTTAATAGATCTGAAGCTATGATAGGTTATTTGCGTGGTAAACTGGCCATAAAAGATCCGACATTTGTAATTATTGATGTCAGCGGAATTGGGTATGAGGTAAAAATTTCGTTGAATACATTTTCAAAAATTAAGCATATTGAAGAATGTCAACTCTTCACACATTTACACATTAAAGAAGACGCCCATACCCTTTATGGTTTTTATGAACAGGCTGAAAAATCCATATTTTTGCATTTGATTTCCATTTCAGGTGTTGGACCCGGAACAGGTATTATGATCATATCTTCGCTGACAGTGGATGAGATCCGTAGAGCCATTATCAGAGAAGATGTAAAAACTTTCCAGCAAGTGAAGGGAGTGGGAAATAAAACCGCGCAAAGGATCATCCTTGAACTCAAGGATAAATTGAAGAAGGAAAACATGGAAGAGGGCAGTGTGGCCATCGGCGCCAAAAATTATAATACGTTGCGAAACGAAGCGTTATCAGCTTTATTAACTTTGGGTATCAATAAAATTATTGCTGAAAAAAGTCTCGATGCAATAATTAACGATTCCGATGGCAACATTTCTTTAGAAGACTTAATAAAATTAGCCCTAAAACGATCATAAAGAATTTTACTAAACTTGACGGTAAATCATTTATCCAGGAAGATTTTTTTATGCACATTCGTCATATTCTGGTGGCTTTCAGAAGCTAATGGTGCATTCTTTTACTATCAGGTCGTTCCAAAAGATTCTTTATTTCAGAATACGCAATCCGGAGACACGCTTAATCAACCTTACGAACCATCCAGAGCACCGGAATTTGAGCCTCAGGATCGCCCGGGCAATTCTTTTATTTACCCCGAGACTAATTCCCCATTTTTACTTAAAGATCCCGGAACTTTCAATAGGGATATTCAGGTCGATTCGTCATTCAACTACCATATAAAGGAAAAGATCGGCGATATCAATTACCGTCCACCTTCCTCCATGTCCTTTAAAGAATTCAATCAGCTCCAAAACAAGCAAATGATTGAAAACTACTGGCGCGAGCGATCTGCTGCACTCGATGGGGAAAGTGCCGTAAGTGGTCGTCGTCTCATACCGCCAATTTATATCAGCCCGGCATTTGATCGAATTTTTGGAGGCAGTTATGTAGATATCCGCCCCAATGGATTTGTGATGCTTGATTTTGGCGGCCGGTGGCAGCGAATTCAGAATCCGTCGATCCCCATACGTCAACAGAAAAATGGTGGATTCGAATTTGATCAGCAGATCAGTATGAATGTGGTGGGTAAAATTGGCGAAAAACTTAGCGTTACTGCAAATTTTGACAACAACAATACCTTCGATTTTGAAAATAATTTAAAGGTCGAATACACTGGTTTCGACGAAGATATCATCAAAAAAATTGAGATCGGTAATGTAAGTCTTCCTTTGAATAACAGTTTGATCACTGGCGCACAAAATCTTTTTGGTGTAAAAACCCAGTTACAATTTGGAAAGTTGTACGTCACAGCCCTTGCTTCCACAGAGCGCGGTAAAACCGATGAAATCGAGATCAATGGCGGTGTGGATGGCGGACAAGGGAGAGAGTTCGAGATCCGCGCCTCTGACTATGAGGAAAACCGGCACTTTTTTTTGGGTCATTTCTTTCGCAAAAATTATGAGAACTGGTTAAGAGGAATTCCTCAAATTATTTCCGGTGTTAATGTGACCAGGGTTGAAGTGTATGTGATCAACCGTCAGAACAATACGGAAACGTTGCGCAATTTCGCAGCATTTATGGATTTGGGTGAAGGCGAGACCATTTATCAAAAAGACAACCCATTGGTTGCTCCCGGTAAAGGAGGTCCAAATGCCAATGATGCCAACTCATTATATAAAAACCTAACCAGCACCTCCGGAACAAGGGATGTGGATCAGGTGACAAATATTCTTGAAAGTAATTTCAATTTTGCCAAAGCCACCGATTATGAAATCATCACGGCTGCCAGGAAACTCGATGAAAGAGAATACACCATAAATCGCCAATTGGGATATATTTCACTGCTCAGAAAACTTCAAAGTGATGAGGTGTTGGCAGTAGCCTACGAATATACCTACAACGGCCATTCCTATAAAGTTGGGGAACTCACTGAAGACTATCAGAATATTCCGGAAAACCAGGTGATCTTTCTGAAATTATTGCGCCCCAGTAAAATCGCCACCAATGTACCAACCTGGGATCTGATGATGAAAAACATCTATAATCTCAATGCTACCCAGGTAACCCAGGAAGGATTTCAGCTTCGTGTGATTTACCGTGACGACCGATCAGGTGTTGACAATCCCAGTTTGCACGAAGGCAAAAGAACCAAAGATGTGCCTCTTATTCAGCTGTTGGGACTGGATCGACTCAATCCAAGCAATGATCCGCAACCCGACGGTAATTTTGATTTTGTGGAAGGGATAACAATTTTTCCTGAAACCGGACAAATCATATTCCCAGTATTACAACCTTTTGGATCCAAACTAAAATCTTATTTCGACCCGGCAACAGAAGCAAATCTGATCAATAAGTATGTTTACGATACACTATACAAAACCACCAAGTCAGATGCCGAGTTGGATGTGACCAAAAATAAATTTTATCTGTCCGGCCGAATGCAGGCTGGTTCATCGGCAGAAATTACAATTCCGGGGATTAATATCGCACAGAACTCTGTGGTATTGCTGGCTGGAAATACCCCTCTGACTGAAGGGGTCGACTACCGCGTGGATTACAATTTAGGGAAAGTCAATATTATAAACGAAGCTGTATTAAACTCCGGAAAACCCATCAAAATCCGTTATGAGAAAGCCGATCTATTCAACTTTCAATCCAGAAGTCTACTTGGCACCAGGCTCGATTATAAGATCAGTGACAACATCAATATAGGAGCTACTATGCTTTACCTCAATGAACGTCCCCTGATCTCCAGGGTAGCCATTGGAAATGAACCTGCCAGGAATTTAAAATATGGGCTCGATGTCAATTTTCAGAAAGAATCACATCTGCTCACAAAGTTGGTCGATGCCTTGCCGCTGATCGCAACCAAGGAACCGTCAGTCGTCACTTTCAATGCCGAAGTAGCGCAAATAAGACCAGGCACCTCCAATAAAGTCAATGGCGAAGGCACCAGTTATATCGATGATTTTGAAGCTACTGCTACGCCTTTTAGTTTGGGCAATAATATCCTCAACTGGAAAATTGCCCATACTCCAGTCACAGATGATGGCCGGTTTACCCTTGGCGCAGAAAATTTAACCAATACCACTGAGATTGGCTATAAACGCGCCAAACTGGCCTGGTATATTATTGATAATATATTTTATCGATCTTCTGGAAGTTCCAAACCGCCCAATATTACTTCAAACGATCTCAAAAACAATTATGTGCGCCCTATTTCTCCACAGGAAATATTTCAGAACAAAGATCGGGAGGTTATCAATACCAATGAACCTATCTTTGATATTGCCTATTTTCCAGAAGAAAGAGGCCCTTACAACTATAATCCAAATCTTACCCCGGAGGGCTATTTTCAGAATCCGGTAACAAATTGGGGAGGCATTACCAGGGCCATCACTTCCGACGTTGATTTTGACAAGAACAACATCGAATATATTGAATTTTGGATGATGGATCCTTTTCTCCCCGGGGACAATGGAAAGGTGCTAGATGGCGTAATGAATACCAACAACGAAACGGGAGGGGAACTGGTCTTCAACCTGGGCAGCGTATCAGAAGACGTAATCCCGGACAACCGGCATGGATTTGAAAATGGATTGCCTGCCGATGGTGATCTTTCTAAAACGGACAGTACAGCATGGGGACGGGTAACACGCCAGCAATTCCTGACCAATTCATTCGATAATTCTACCGAGGCGCGTCTGAACCAGGATGTGGGGATGGATGGTTTAAGGAACGATTTGGAAGTGAATCATTTCAAGGATTATCTGGATCAAATAAAGTCTGTTGTCACGCCAGAAACCTACGATAAAATAATCAGTGATGCTTCTGCTGATAATTTCAAATATTATCTGGGTTCTGACTTTGACCAGGAAGATGCCAAAATCATTCAACGCTATAAAGATTACAACGGTATGGATGGCAATTCACCCGTTGCAACCAACGCCAATGCGGATTACACGCCATCCGGAAGCAATCTCCCCGATAATGAGGATCTGAACAAAGATAACACCATTAGTGATCTCGAGGAATATTATGAATATTCCATCAATTTAAAACCCAATCAAATGCAGCTTGGAAAACAGTTTATTGTTGATAAAGTTGTAAATACCATCAATGGTGATGATGTTAGCTGGTATTTATTTCGTATCCCGGTGCGTCAGCCAACAGGGCAATATGGAAATATTTCAGGATTCAAATCCATCCGGTTCATCAGAATGTATTTGACTGGTTGGCAACAGCCGGTGGTTTTGAGGATGGCCAATTTTCAGTTAATCGGCTCGCAATGGCGCAAATATCCCGGTAACCTTTATCAGAGGGGTTTGTATGAAATTCCAGAACCTTACGATGCAAATTTCGATGTGTCGGTAGTAAATATTGAAGAAAACGGTTCGGCATCGGATGGAAAAATACCCTATGTTCTGCCTCCCGGAATTGAAAGAGATTATGATAACACCTCTCCGATCCTTAGACGTACTAATGAACAGTCTATAAAATTGAGTGTAAAAGATCTGAAGGATCGGGATGCTCGCGCTGTATTTAAAAATTTCAATTCAGATCTGATCACTTATGGAAAATTTAAAATGTTTTTCCATGCCGAAGAGAATGGAGCTCCCGTCCAAGATGACGAGGTGACTGCCTTTGTCCGTCTGGGTACCGATTTCGATCAGAATTATTACGAAATTGAAGTCCCGCTCAAAATTACCCCCGATGGCAGCAAAGATCCGGAAATCATTTGGCCTGAAGAAAACCAGATCAATATTGCTTTCAATGATCTCTATATCATAAAATCCAGAAGAAACAAATTGGGTGTGGATATTGGTATACCTTTCACGGATACCCTTGGTATTTACCGGGTTACCGTAGAAGGCCGGCCGGATATGAGTTCAGTACAAACTGTCATGATCGGCATCAGAAATCCCGAAAGCCCGGATGAACTTCCCAAATCGGTCACCATCTGGGCAGATGAAATGCGTGTTACCGACTTTGACCGGACACCCGGATGGGCCGCCAATGCTTATTTAAACGCCAAGTTGGCCGACTTTGCCACCGTTACAGCGTCAACAAGATACACCTCCTTTGGTTTTGGCGGGATCCAGCAAAAAATCGCAGAACGCACCCAACAAGAAATATTTGAATATGATCTGGGTGCCAATGTTGCCCTGGATAAATTTATCCCGGAAAAGGTGGGTTTAAAAATACCAATGTATTTGAGTTATGAAAACCGAAAGATCACACCGCGTTATGATCCCCTGGATCCGGATATTCCGCTGAAGGCATCATTGCAGGCGATAGAAGATCCCACGGCCCGGGCGGATTACAAACACATCGTGCAAGATAGGGTAGAACGACGTAGTATTAATTTTACTGGCATCAGAAAGATTAAAACCAATGAAAATGCTAAAAGCCACATTTATGATATTTCAAATCTTTCACTCACCTATGCCTATAGCGATGCCCGGCAAAGCAACGTAAATACAGAATCTTATCTATTGAAGTCGTATCGGGGATCATTGGCATACAATTTTTCTCCACAGGCTACCCCGGTGGAGCCGTTTAAAAACTCAAAGGCTTTTAACGGCAAATATTTGCAACTGATAAAGGATATGAATTTTTCGCTCATGCCAACAAATCTCAGTTTCAGGGCTGATCTGGACCGGAGATTCATACGGACCCAGTTGAGAAACGCCGACCTGACCACTGTCGGTATCAGACCTACGTACGAAAAATATTTCACCTTCAACCGGATGTACAACTTACGTTGGAATTTGTCGAAGGGGCTTTCAATCGATTACTCGGCGAGAGTACACGCACTGGTCGATGAGCCAACCGGAGATATCAATACCCAGGAGAAAAAAGACGTGATCGTTAACAATCTGAAACATTTTGGCAGAATGAAGAATTTTGATCAAAATATCAATGTAAATTACCGGCTGCCCCTGGATAAAATACCATTAACAAACTGGATTAATGCTGACGCCAATTATGGCGTAGGTTACACCTGGACCGCTGGCGCCTATTCGACCATCGATTCGCTAAATACCCAAAAGATACTCGGAAATATTGCTCAAAATCAAAGAACAATGGGCGTGCAGGGAAAAATTGATTTTCTAAAATTATACAATAAATCAAAATTCTTGCGCAACATTAATCAACCTCCTCGTAATAATCGCAGACCAGTTAAGCCATCGCCCAAAGATACTACCTCACAAAAGAAACCAGACTATAAATTTTTTAAGGGATTGACGCGCTTGTTAATGAGTGTGCGGTCTGTAAATTTTTCATATACCCAACGTGAAAATACTATGCTACCGGGATTTAGGCCTGTGCCCCGATTCCTTGGCATGGATTCTACATGGAGTGCCCCCGGTTGGAAGTTTCTTCTGGGAAGTCAGGACCCCAACATTCGCAATTTCGCCGCAGGCAATAATTGGTTGGTAACTGACACATTACTGTCTACGCCATTTACCCAGATGCGTTCTTATGACCTTAACTTTGGGGCCAGTATCGAACCAACATCGAGCATCCGGATCCAGTTGGATGCCAGAAAAAGCGCTATGGGCAATTACCAGGAACTATTCAGGGTTACACCAAATCTGAACAGTCCGGGGGGAGTTTATCAAGGTGTGAATCCGGCCAGATCTGGCAGTTATAGTATTTCTATCATTGCTTTAAATACAGCATTCATCAAGGATGGTAATGAGAACAGTTCTCCGATATTTGATCAGTTCACCAAGAACCTTGATATCATTAAAGCCCGGCTCGATAATATAAATCCGGATCCCGAAGTGTCGTATGCGCGAAAATCCCAGGATGTGATGATACCGGCATTCCTGGCGGCATATACAGGTAAAAGTGCCAATACATCTAAATTAAACCCATTTCCCACAATACCAATCCCTGGATGGCGTATCGATTTTAGTGGATTGGGTAAAATTCCGGCACTAAGTGAAATATTTTCGTCCATCAGCATCAATCACAGTTATAGTGCTACTTACAGCATGTCCAACTATACAAATTCTTTGCTCTATATGAATAGTCTCGAATTGAGTCAGGGTCTTGATTATTATCCACTGGCAACAATTTCAAATGAAAATAATGAGTGGGTCCCTGCATTTCTTATTAATTCAGTGGTTATTCAGGAAAGATTCGCACCACTGATCGGGATCAATGTGCGAACCAAAAGCCGCATAACTGCCAGGATCGATTACAAAAAGGAAAGGAATATCGCGCTGAATATGTCTAATTCTCAAATCACAGAATTAAAGAGCAACGATCTCTCTATGGATATCGGATTCACAAAAGCCCATATGAAGCTGCCTTTCAAAATGCAGGGAAAAGTTATCACCCTCGATAATGACCTTACTTTTAAACTCAATTTCACCCTTCGTGACACGAAAACTTTACAGCGCAAAATCGATGATGTGAGCACGGTCACAGCCGGTAATATTAATTTCCAGTTAAGACCTCAAATCAGTTATGTTTTGAGTGAAAGGTTAAACCTGAATCTTTATTTTGAACGCAATATCAATACGCCACTCATTACGAGCAGTTTCCCAAGGTCCACAACTGCTTTTGGTGCACAAATACGTTTTAGTTTGGCCCAATAATATTTTGTTGTAAATAAAAGCAGTGTATTTTTGATGGAATTTTTTTAACGAAACTATTCAACGGTTTATTTTTTTATCGATGATGCGATAGTTTTGAAATACAAGACAAAAACAAACATGGTTCTAAATTTAAAACTTTAATGAAATGAATATTCCCGCAGATTTGAAATATACTAAAGATCACGAATGGATCAGAATTGAAGATGACGTAGCCTATGTTGGAATTACTGACTTTGCCCAGGGTGAATTGGGTGATATTGTTTATGTTGAAATAGAAACAGTGGGTGAAGAAATTGCCAAAGGAGACGTGTTTGGAACGGTGGAAGCCGTGAAAACAGTTTCAGATCTGTTTATGCCAGTTTCCGGGAAAATACTTGAATTTAACAGTGCATTGGAAAATGAACCGGAATTGGTCAACTCAGATCCATATAACAAAGGCTGGATGATTAAGATCCAGATCACGGAAAAATCGGACATAGACGAAACACTTGATGCCAAAACCTATCAAGAACTTATCAGCGAATAGGTCCGGAAGTTTAATGTTTTGGCGTTTTAACCTGTTCGCTGCGCTATGGGCGATTTTCATTTTATTATTAACATTGATGCCTGGAAAGGAATTGCCCCCAACCGGAGGTATTTTCACTTTTGATAAAATTGCTCATATTGGTGTTTTTGCAATACTTGAATTTCTGTTGGTAGTAGGTTTTATCAAACAATCTACTTATAAAGGATTGAACAATAGACCGTTCCTGATTTCGTTAGTAATAGTGGGTGTATTGGGAATGAGTATTGAGATTTGCCAGGCATTTATTCCAGATCGAAGCTTGGATATTGTTGATCTTGCAGCAGATAGCACCGGAGGTTTATGTGGAATTTTAATATTTTATCTGTTGTATCTGTTGCCAATCAAATGAAAATATATAAAATATTTTGTATAATTGCAGAATGGGTGGCAACATCTCTAGGCTATGAAATAAATATGGGAGATAAATTATGATAGAATCAAAAAAAAACCCAAAAGCAGATTTAACGAAAAAAACAGGCCTTTTTCTCAATATTGGCCTTGTGATAAGTTTGCTTTTAGCCATCTCGGCATTTGAGTACAAGTTCTACGACGACCAGAGCGTAGTGAATCTTGGGACCACCAATGAGCAATTTGAAGATTTGATGGACATTCCCCAAACGGAGCAACCACCTCCACCTCCACCAAAAGTTCAACAACCTGAAATTATTGAGGTCCCCGACGAAGAAGAAATTAAAGAAGATATCAATGTAGACCTTGATGTTGAAGTAACACAGGAAACTGTCATTGAAGATGTGGTTTTCGATGCTGCTCCTGAAGAAGAAAAAGCAGAAGAAATTTTTACCATCGTAGAAGATCAGCCTCAACCAGAAGGTGGTATGGCAGCATTCTACCAATACGTACAGAAAAATCTCAAATATCCGGCACAAGCCAGAAGAATGGGTATTGAAGGAAAGGTGTTTGTACAGTTTGTAGTAGACAAAGATGGTTCATTGACTGATGTACAAGCTGTAAAAGGAATAGGCGCAGGATGTGATGAAGAAGCCGTTAGGGTTATTGAAGGAGCCCCAAAATGGAAACCCGGGAAGCAAAGAGGTCGTCCTGTTAAGGTGCGGATGATCCTGCCAATTACCTTCAAACTTGGCTAAAAACAAATTAACAAATAGATAAACCCGAAGCCTGTCCGTCGACAGGCTTTTTTTGTGTCTAAATGAAAGCCAATTATAGATATCCCGCCTGCCATTAGTTGCTGCTTTTCCAAGCTATATTAATGACTTTCAGCCTGTTTGAATTAGAAATTATTGAACGCGGATACTCAACTATACGATATGAAATTCGTAAAATTAGGTAGATACAGGGTGGTTTAATTAAAAAATATTGCATCAATCTTTGCACTCATTTGAATTTTTAAAATTGACGCCCTACTTTTTAATTAACTGCTCTCTAAGCTGATAATGTCCATTAAAATTAAGGGAGTCATGAAAACTATTCATAAAAAATCTAATTCGAAATCGGGCCGGCCGCCTGATAAATCAGCCAATATTGAACACAAGTGGCTGGTAGAAGATCCGGATAGCCATCATCTGTTGTCATATGAAAATGCCGAAACCAAATCAAACTTTATTTCAAGCCTGATTGCGGCCAAAAAGGACCGCATAAAAAAACGAGGACAAAACCAGTCATTATTTGCAAGTATGGGTTTTTGCCTAAGTATGTTGTTTGTGATCGGAATGTTCGAAATGAATTTCAAAGATGCAGTCAGCACGGTATCCTTGAGCCCGGTTGGGGCAACATTTAACGAAACA
Organism: uncultured Cytophagales bacterium; assembly: GCA_963711495.1. GTDB lineage: Bacteria > Bacteroidota > Bacteroidia > Cytophagales > Cyclobacteriaceae > CAVQEK01. The sequence continues at coordinate 184,695 of CAVQEK010000013.1, read as the reverse complement.
CTCGAAATACCTCCAACAGAACAAAAGGCACCACCACCTCCGAATATTGCGGCACCGAAAATCGTCGAGGTATCTAACGACGAGCAGATAAAACAGGATATCAAAGTTAACCTTGACATTGAGATGACTCAGGAAACAAAAATTGAAGATGTTGTGGTCAATACCAACACGGAAGAAATGCCTGAGGAAAAAGCTGATGAAATATTTACAATTGTTGAAGAACAACCCTCGCCGGTTGGTGGAATGCAAGCCTTCTATGATTTTGTAAGCCATAATCTGAATTACCCCAGTAGAGCGACGAGAGCGGGGATCGAAGGAAGGGTTTTCGTTCAGTTCGTGGTTGAAAAGGATGGATCATTAACGGACATTAAGGTAGTGAAAGGAATCGGAGGAGGTTGTGATGAAGAAGCTGTTCGGGTCATTTCCACTGCACCTAAATGGAAACCCGGCAAACAGCGAGGACGACCGGTGAGGGTTCGTATGATCATGCCGATCTCATTCAAATTGCTCACCTGATCGGTATGGCGCAATAATGTTATTCAGCCAGTACGAATTGTACTGGCTTTTTTTATTCGAAATCTGATATATCGCCATATATTGTCATGAAGATTTAAGCTATATATTTTGATTTGATCACATCGTCTTGATTGGTCCAAAACATTATGACATTTTAGTTAACCAGCATAGATGAAAGAACTGATCTGTTTCATCATAAATGACCGGATTTTATAAAAATGCTAGATTTTGAAAACACCGAAGACTTTGCCAAAAAACTGGATCGTGAAGATGAACTTGGCTGGTTTAGGGAAAAATTTCATATCCCCAAGCATAATGGGAAAGAACGAATCTATTTTTGCGGCAATTCCCTGGGATTACAGCCCAAGTCTACCCTGGAACACATTAATGGAATTTTGGAGGAATGGTCGAATTTGGCTGTTGAGGCACATTTCGATCAGAATTCAAACTGGATCAACAAGCATTATGAAATAAAACCACACTTATCAGAACTGTTGGGCTCACTGGAATCGGAAGTTTGTCCAATGAATAATTTAACATCCAACATTCATTTTTTGCTCGTTTCCTTTTATCGTCCGGATAAACGCCGGTTTAAAATAATCACTGAAGGAGGCGCCTTTCCATCCGATAGATACGCCATTCAATCACATATCAAATTTCATGGATATGATCCCAAAGATGCAATCATTGAAATACATCCCGGGAAAGGGGAATTCTTGATCAGTGATGATGAAATTGTCCATAAAATCCAGGAAAATGCCCGTGATCTTGCTTTGGTGATGCTGGGAGGAATACAATATTATACTGGTCAGTTTTTTGATATTCCCCGCATCAGTGCGGCGGCAAAAGAAGCTGGGTGCATGGTGGGATTTGACCTCGCCCATGCCATTGGCAATGTTCCCTTACAATTACATGACTGGCAAGTCGATTTTGCTACCTGGTGTTCTTATAAATACCTCAATGCAGGTCCTGGGGGTGTAAGCGGTATTTTTATCCATGAGCAATATGCCAATCAGAACAATTTGCCAAGATTCGCGGGCTGGTGGGGGACCAATGAAGATCGAAGATTTTTAATGGAAAAGTTTTTTGATCCAATCCCTGGCGCCGACGGCTGGCAGGTTAGTAATCAGAATATTATTGCTTTGGAGGCTCACCTGGCAGGATTAAAAATATTTGCTGAAGCGGGGCTGCAAAATATTTTTGTCAAAAGCAGAACGATGACAGCCTATCTGGAATATTTAATCAATGATATTCCAAACATCAGAATTATTACACCACAAGAATCCTCGAAAAGAGGTGCTCAGCTTTCCATCTATCTACCCCAGCAGGGTAAATTGATCTTTGATGCCATCACTGCCCGGGGAGTGATTGCCGATTGGCGAGAACCGAATGTGATCCGGGTTGCTCCGGTTCCATTATACAACCGCTACCAGGAAGTCTTTCAATTTGCCAATATCCTGAGAGAAGCCGTAGGTACACTTATCCCTTGATGATGTTTCCAAAACGGGCATTAAATCCCCGGATACCCTGAGTGCCTCCTGTATGGATGGCCAGGATCTTGCTTCCTCTGGGGAAAAAGCCTTTTTTTACCAGGTCATATATGCCAAACATCATCTTTCCGGTATATATCGGATCGAGCAGGATTTCGTGGTTATTTTTAAATTTATTGATGAAATTGATAAGTGACGGATCAAATTTGGCGTAACCCCCAAAGTGATATCCATCCATCAGTTGCCAATCTTCATATCGACGTCCATCAAATGAGTATAACAATTCTTCGATGGCGGATTTTAAAAAGTGGCCTCCTTTCAATACCGGAAAGCCCAATACCTGTGATTTATAAATATTTCCGGCAACGACGCCCGCGATGGTTCCGCCAGTGCCACAACTTACTGCAAGAAAATCGTAATTTGCCGGAAGATTTTTGACAATGTCTCGGCATCCTTTTACAGCCAGAACATTGGAACCGCCTTCTGGAATAATAAAATATGGGCCCTCTTTCTTCTGAATCCTATTTAAAAATTCCGGATTATCCTTTTCACGATATTGATTTCTGGAGATATAATTCAGATGCATCCCCCATTTTTTTGCATCGGCCAGGGTTGGATTAAGGGGTATAGTTTCTTCGCCCCGGATAATCGCCAAAGTTTCAAATTCGAATTGTTTACCGGCATAGGCGACCGCATGCACGTGATTGGAATACGCACCTCCAAATGTTAAAAGTTTTCGAAATCCCTGTTTTCGCGCCTCCAGAAGATTATATTTCAGTTTATGAAATTTATTGCCAGAAATATAGGGATCAACAAGGTCTTCTCTTTTGATAAACAGTTCAATGCCTTTTCGATGGAACAGTTCATCATCTATCTTTTGAATAGGGACAAACGGCTGGTATAAATGTATATTTTCCAGAATGAATGTAATTTCAATTGATCTTTAAAACTATGGAAAAGGATTTGCTTTCATAGCAACCATACAGAATTTCAAGCTCATAAAAATCAACTATCTTTGCCGTAATGTACGAAGAAGAGAAATTTGATCCGGAAAGTGATGAGCTTTTCGAACATCATCGCATTGTGGTGGATGGCGGGCAGCAACAGTTACGTATCGATAAATTTTTATTTGCACGATTGCCCAACGTGACTCGAAACAAAATTCAGGATGCCATAAAACAGGGTTTTGTTCTGGTTAATGAGCATGACGTAAAACCGAATTACAAGGTGCGCCCAAAAGATGAAATTGTGATTTCGTTGCCGGAGCCTCCCAGGGATACAGAAGTAATCCCTGAAGATATTCCATTAAATATAATTTATGAAGATGACCAACTGCTGGTGGTAAACAAGCTGGCGGGAATGGTGGTTCATCCCGCTTTTCAAAACTGGAGTGGTACGCTCGTGAATGCGTTGACCTACCATTTTCAGCACTTGCCGACCATGGCCGACAATGAAGGCAGGCCGGGATTGGTACACCGAATCGACAAGGATACATCCGGTTTGCTGGTGATTGCCAAAACAGAAAAAGCAATGAATGTGCTGGCCAAACAATTTTTTGATCACACCATTGAGCGAACATATTATGCGTTGGTTTGGGGTGAACCGGAACCCGCCAAAGGCACGGTACACGTAAATCTGGGCAGAAGCCTGAAAGACCGGCGTGTTACTACAGCTTTTCCCGAAGGCGACTTCGGTCGCGATGCCATTACACATTATGAAGTGATCAAATCATTGCGCTATGTGTCTTTGGTGAAATGTAACCTTGAAACCGGTCGCACTCATCAAATCAGGGCACATATGAAATACCTCGGTCATCCATTGTTTAACGATGCTATGTACGGCGGCGATAAGCTCCTAAAAGGAACACCGTTCTCCAAATACCGGGCGTTTGTAGATAATTGTTTTAAAATCATACCTCGACAGGCCCTTCATGCCAAATCGCTGGGTTTTATCCACCCGCAAACCAGGAAATTCATGCAGTTTGATTCGGAATTGCCAGAAGATTTTTCTTCGGTTATAGAAAAATGGGAACATTATGTCCAGTATAATTGATCCTACACATGTGAAATCAAAACTCCCTTTCCTTTTCAATGAATTATTGGCTAATTGGATATTGAACTACTTCAACCACTTTTATCATTTTGAAACCAAATAATTGGCAAATTTGGATTGACACCGGCGGCACCTTCACAGACTGCCTGGCTTATGCCCCAAATGGAAATCTCTACCGGATAAAAATCCTCAGCAACGGTACTCTTCGGGGTAGAATTTTGGAATGCCTTACCGAAAAAAAGTTACATATTGAAATCAACTGGCCTGTAAATCAAGATATTTTCCAGGGTTACAGTTTCCGTTTGCTTCATAATAATCCGGTATCGGCAGAAATTGTCCGGTGTGATCTCGAACAAGGTATATTGGAAATTAATCGGGCAATGGAAATTTCTAAAGGGGAAGAATTTGAAATTTTTACCGGTGAAGAAGCCCCTTTGCTGGCATCCAGAATAGCCACATTAACACCAAGGCATCAATCTTTGCCAGAATTGGATATGAGGTTGGGAAGTACCAAAGGAACCAATGCATTGTTGGAGCGTAAAGGGGCCAAAGTAGCCTTCATTACCACAGAAGGCTTTGCTGATCTGTTGGAAATAGGCACGCAGCAACGACCCGATATTTTTGCGCTCAATATCATCAAAATTCCAGCATTGTATGCCGGTGTTTTTACTGTGAATGAACGCATAGCGGCTAATGGAGAGATATTGCTACCACTCCGGGATGAAGAGATCAGGAAATTGATAGAAGTGTTGGAAATATTTACACCGGACTCTGTTGCCATCGGTCTCATGAACAGCTATGCAGAACCCCGGCATGAAAAGAAACTAAAAGCGGCTTTAATTTCGTCGGGTTATGAATTTGTTTCAGCTTCGCATGAATTGGCCCCGGAAATCAAATTATTGCCCAGATCCCAGACGGCGATTACCGATGCCTATCTCTCTCCCGTAATCAGCAATTACCTGGCCTTGGTAACTAAGAAGTTGCCGACAGGAACACTTAAAGTTATGACCAGTGCCGGGGGATTGGTGGATGCTGCATTATTTAAACCAAAAGACAGTGTATTAAGCGGACCGGCAGGAGGCGTGGTTGGTGCTGCACATGTTGCCAGAAAACATGCCAAAGATCGGATTATTGCCTTCGATATGGGTGGCACCAGCACCGACGTTTCCCGGTATGACGGAAAATACAGCTATCGATTTGAAACAAGCATCGGCGGCATTTCCTTTTTCAATCCGACCATATCAATTGAGACCGTGGTCGCGGGAGGAGGGTCGATTTGCGCTTTTGATGGTTTCAAACTTACGGTTGGTCCGCAAAGTGCCGGCGCTTCACCCGGGCCAGCATGCTACGGCGCCGGCGGCCCACTGGCCATATCTGATGTCAATTTATTATTAGGGCGTATTGATCCGGATAATTTTGGTATTCCACTGGATCGTAAGGCTTCTCGGGAAGCCTTAGGCAAACTGTTAGCCCGGATGGAAAAAGCAGAGATGAAAGAAGAAATACTCACTGGTTATTTGCAAATCGCTAATGAAAAAATGGCCGAAGCCATCAGAAAAATATCAATTAGCCAGGGATATGATACCGCCGATTTTGCACTCCTGGCATTTGGTGGCGCCGGTGGCCAGCATGCCTGTGCCGTGGCAGAATTATTACGGATCCGGGATGTGATCATTCCATACGACGCGGGTTTACTCAGCGCCTATGGTATGGGCATGGCGGAAATTGAACGATTTTCCAGCCGGCAACTCTTACTATCCTACCAAAAGGTAGCAGAAGAGATCGAGGATATTTTTGAAACCATGCGGGAAGAGGTATTTAATAAGCTGAAAAAAGAAGGTATTCCCCAGGAAAAACTTTACACCAGGTCGAGACAAATTATGATGCGTTTTGCAGGCCAGGAAAATACACTTGTCGTGGATTATAAAACTGGTTCTGATCCCGTTCAGTTGTTTAAAGAAAGCTATCAAAATTTATTTGGACACTGGCTGGAGGATGAAATTATCGAAGTGGAATCACTGAAACTGATTGCTGCTGCCAAATCTGAAATCACACCTGCTAAAAATCATCACTATTCCAGCTATGCTCCGAATTTCACCAAGAAGGTGCGTTCCTACATTAAAAACGAATGGCTTGAGGTTCCGGCCTATCGGTGGGAATTGTTACGCGAAGGGGCCTTCATTGCAGGACCGGCCCTGATTATGGGTGATAGTTCTACTATATTTGCAGAAGACCATTGGACGGTAACAATTGGTCCTGACAAAGATGCTATTCTATCCAGACAAAATTCCAATGAGATTACAACCAGCCAATTGGACGACATGGCAGAACTGGAATTGTTTACCAACCGCTTTAAAGCGGTAGCGGATGAAATGGGCGCTCTGTTACAGCGTACGTCATTCTCCGTGAATGTGAAAGAAAGGATGGATTTTTCGTGTGCAATGCTGGATTCCAGAGGATTTTTAATTGCCAATGCTCCGCACATTCCGGTACACCTGGGAAGTTTGGGTGTTTGTGTTCGTTCTGTTCTAAACAAAATGGAAATAGGCCCAGGCGATGTTGTGATCACCAACCATCCGGGTTATGGTGGCAGTCACCTGCCGGATGTCACCTTGGTCAGTGCGGTATTCAACGAAAAGAAACAGTGCATTGGGTATGTCGCCAACCGGGCCCATCATGCTGAAATAGGTGGAAAAACACCGGGTTCCATGCCGGCCGATGCCAAGTGTCTTGCGGAAGAAGGAGTGGTAATAAGTCCGGATTATTTGATTAAAAGTGGGATTCCCCGCTGGAAAGAAATAAAATCCAAACTGGAAAATGCACCTTACCCGACGCGTTCAATCCATGAAAACCTGGCAGATTTGAATGGCGCTTTGGCTTCAATTCAAGTTGGAGCAGAAAGTTTAAAAAAATTATGCCGGGGATTTGGTTCGGAGAAAGTCACCGAATACATGGAAAAATTACAAAATTATGGCGCCGAATGCCTGGCAGAAGCCTTTTCTCAAACCGAAGGCAAACAATGGCAAGCAACGGAATCCCTGGATGATGGCATGGCTATTGCCGTAAAAATCGTTCAAAACCAGCAAGAGATATTTTTCGATTTCAAAGGGTCCGCACCGATTCATCCCGGAAATCTCAACGCCACTTTCGCGATAGTCAGCAGTGCTGTAATCTATGTGTTGCGTTTAATGATCGACAAAGATATTCCACTCAACGAAGGGATCATGAGGCACGTTCACCTCAACATTCCCGAAGGTTTGTTAAATCCGGTTTTTCCCGATAATCCGTTTTCAGCTCCGGCAGTGGTTGGCGGCAATACGGAAACCAGCCAGCGGATTGTTGATACGCTTATCAAAGCGCTTAGGCTGGCGGCCTGCAGTCAGGGTACCATGAACAACCTGATCTTTGGGAATGACCGTTTTGGATTTTATGAAACCATCGGTGGTGGTGTGGGGGCGGGTGCTGGTTTTCATGGTGCGAGCGCCGTACATCAACACATGACCAATACCAGGATCACCGATCCGGAGATCATGGAATTCCGCTATCCGGTACAACTCAGGTCTATGGCCATCCGGAAAAGCTCCGGAGGAGTGGGTAGGTGGCAGGGAGGAGATGGAATAGTGCGCCAAATATTATTCAAAGTTCCGGTAACACTAACCTTGCTGAGTCAACACCGAAAAATCGCCCCTTATGGAATGAACGGCGGCGCCTCAGGTAAAACAGGCGAGCAGAAAGTACTCAGGCATACCGGTGAAACCATTAAATTGAAAGGCATGGATACCATTGACATGCAACCCGGCGATCAAATAATCATCAAAACACCAGGAGGCGGGGGGTATGGTAAGCCTTAAAAATGTTTTCAAATAGCCATAAATTATAAAGTTGTTTTAGGGAAAGATCACTCGGATGGTTTCTGTAATTCTAAATGCAAAAAGGGAAATAATATGAAAGACCTTTTTTTTATATCAATTTTAATCGTATGTCTTAGTTGCAATACTTCCTCGCACAATATGAATGAATCAATACTTTCATATTCCTGAGCCAACCTTAAAAATGAATATGCTAAGATCTTAGCATTTGTCGAAAGTACGGGATTTACCAAGCATGGTGATCAAAATCTTCAGTGGGCAGAGAAAATTTTGAAATTACAATTTCAAATCGATTCACTTATTCAGCAACATAATAACTTAACTGAAATAAAAACTAAGTTCCGGAGTTATAAAAATTTCCTATTTGAGATTCGAATTGCAGAAGAAAATGATTCGACGTTCTTGTCACGAATTGATGAATCATATTCATCAAATAATAAAAATTTTCTAAATGCCACTTATGCCATTTCAAATAGGATAATGGAGAAATTATTATTCGAACTTTATGATGATTATTATATTTTTGATTGTGTCAGACCAGAAGTTATCAAGTTGAATAGTGATAATAATAAAGATTTTAAAGCTAATATTATCACCGAAGCCTGGATGTCAGCTATAAATCCTACAATTGAAGTTTCATTCAGTCCGGATAGTTCTAAATATTATCCTATTCCTATTGATCATAATTCAAGAGGTCAGGTTTCGATAAAGAGAGATAAGAATAAGACTATTGAATTTAATATTCGAATGACCAATTACAACAATGGAAAGAATAGAATCGAATACTTTAAATACAAAGAAGGTATAAAATAAATCGGATATCGGAGATCAAACCAAAAAAGTATAATTTATTACCCATTTTGGGGCTTAAATTATTTGAAGTATACATTGAATTTTACAACTGATTATTTTGTAATAGTGCTATAGTGAGTAATGTTATGGTAATCAACATCCCTTCACTAACGAGCAACTTATATTGAGCAACAATGACGAAAAGTCTTTTTCCTGTTCATACATATCAATCCTGTGAATTCATAACTTTATTTTAAAATTTTGAAATCATGAAATCTAATTTGGTAGTACTTTTAACCGATTTTGGATTGCGCGATCGATTTGTCGCCAGCATGAAAGGGGTTATATGTACCATCGATGCTTCCATCCGGATCTTTGATCTCTCTCATGATATTGAGCCTTTTAATATACTTGAAGCTTCTGGTACGCTGGCAGATACCCTGCTGTACTGGCCAAAAGAAACCGTGTTTGTCGCGGTCATCGATCCGGGAGTCGGAACTAAAAGAAAGTCATTGATTGCCTGGCTGAAGTCCGGACATAGCGTTATTTGTCCCGATAATGGCTTGCTCACCCAAATCGATACGGAAATAGGTATAGAATCAATTTTTGAAATTGATGAAGTTTCACAGCGCCTGCCGGGTTCTGAAAAATATCAAACATTCCACGGCAGGGACATTTATGCCTACAATGCCGCAAGACTGGCTTCCGGCCAGTGGGATCTGGGAAATTATCGAAAATTCGATGGGACCATCATAAAGCTGAATATAATACCAGCCAAACTGGCCGGCAATCAGGTTACCGGGACAATCATAAAAATTGAAAGGCCATTTGGCAATTTATGCACCAACATACCGGCCACCATGTTGAGTTCATTGGGAGAATCAGAGAATTTTTCTGTTTCTGTGTTTGAATGCAACGCTCTGCAGTTTTCACAAACTATACCCTTTACGTCAAGTTTCGATTTCGTACGCCATGGCGATTTGTTACTCTACGTGGATTCCACTGGCAAAATTGGCTTGGCTTCCAATGGGGAAAACATGGCCCGAAAATTCGATCTGAGAGCTGGTTTGGAGTGGACGATACAAATCAAAACGTCGAATTGATTGTTTGTGATAAAATATAAACATTGCGTCGGTTTTGTGAATTATAAAATATCTCCTTATGCTGCGATGTGAAAAAATAGTATTCATCTTTTTCTTATGCGGCATTTTATCCTGCAAAACGGCTCCCCCTGCCAAAAAAGGCAGACTTATTGAATCCAGTATTATCCATGACGGGTTACAGCGTTATTATCTTTTGTATTTGCCAGTGAGGACAGGTATAAAAGTACCTTTGCTCCTTTGCCTTCATGGAGGAGGCGGAACAGCAGAAGCGATGATCAGACTTACCGAAAATCGATTCAATGATTTGGCAGACGCCCGGGGAATTATTGTGGTTTACCCTCAAGGCATCCAAAAACAATGGAACGATGCCAGAAATGAACCGATTTCCTATGCCCATCGCCATAATATAGATGACGTGGGTTTTATCGAAGATCTGATTGATACGTTGTCGGCGAAATATCCGGTGGATACCAGTCGGGTATTTGTGTGTGGGATTTCGAATGGTGGCATTATGTCTTACCGGCTTGCCTGTGAAATTCCTCAAAAAATTGCCGGTGTAGCGGCTGTATCTGCCAATTTACCTGTGGAAGCCTTAAATCAATGTCCGACTGGTTTGCCAACAAAAATTCTGGTGATGAATGGAACAGCCGATCCCATCATGCCCTATGAGGGTGGCGAAATTCGCGTGCTTGGTAAAGATCGTGGCCAGGTGCTGAGTACGGAACGGACCATAGAATACTTCGCGCAAAAATATACCTGCAATCCAGCGCCAATTGTTATGCCTCTGCCAGATACTGATCCTCATGACGGCACCAACGCCGTACAAATAAATTATTTAGGATGTGCCCGGCATTCAAAAGTTACACTAATTTCAGTGAAGGGCGGAGGCCACGCCTGGCCAGGAGGCCGTCAATATCTTGGAGAAAGACTCATCGGCAAAACATCCCGTGACTTCAATGCTTGCGATTTAATTTGGAATTTTTTTAGTGAACACTGAATGAGGTGATCATTTTGAGACAAATTGTGTTCATTTCCGATACAGAATTGAATACCACCATTTTGATAAAAAGACCTGTGTGACGTTTTAAGACAGTTTTTGGTTTTGGCACATACTTTGGCGTATTGCTATTACTCAAAACAAAACCACAAAAATGAACATTGCTCAACTCTTCATTATCAACCAATCAGAGAATATGGGATTATTGAACCTGGCTTTTCGGCTGGGTTTCGATTTGGCCATTGTTGCCATCATTATTCTGCTGGTTTACCGTAAACACAATAAGAACAGAGAATTCATTTTTACGCTATTCGTATTTAATATCATTATTTTCGTGCTATGCACCATTCTGAACAACACAGAATTGAGCATAGGGTCGGGGTTTGGTCTTTTTGCCGTTTTTACCATGATGCGCTATCGCAGTGAGCAGATCAATATCAAGGATATGACATACTTACTGATCGTGGTGGCTTTGGGGTTTTTAAATGCCACCTATAAAAGTCAGGTCGGTGTGGCTGAAGTGATTTTTATAAATGTGGTGGTGATGGGTATTCTAACAGTCCTCGAGCTTTCCATCTTGTCCATCCACAAAAACCTGAGCCAGCAAAAAGTGAAATACGATAAAATCTATTTATTGAAACCGGAAAATTTCGGCCTATTGCGACTCGATCTGAAAGATCGCTTAGGCATAGAAATTCAGAATATCAAAATAGAGTCGATCAATTTTCTGGAAAATACGGCCAATTTATTAATCACCGGAAGCCCACTTCAAAACAGTCAGGATAGTGCACTCCTCCCCAAACAAACACTTGATAAAAGTGAAGTGAGGGAAATCCAAAAAGAAAGGATACTAAAAGTCGGAAGCCTTTGATCCGATGGGTTTCCATTTCACCTGGTCCCTAATGACTTTGTTGTTCAATGAGTCGGTTCAATCGCTTGATTGTTTGAACCATGGCCCGCACGGTGTGATAATTCACTTTCCAGGAATGACTCATGTGGGTCCATATGGGTTCACCTTGCCTGGTCATCAGCGGCCACCATTCACCCACCTTGTGGTTGATCATTTTATCAAATACAAAACGATGTACATTTTCATAAACCGGCCAGTACCGTTCTATGTCAAATCTCAGGCATGCTTCCAGCAAAGCGATCAGCATTTCGGCATTTTGCCAAAATTCTTTTTCCTGATCATAAACACCTCCGGCGTGAGAGCCTTCAACATAAACTCCACCAAAATCCCAGTCGATGCCATGAGCCAGGGCATGATCATATTCCGCCAGAATGATCTCCCGATGTTTATGCATGGGTTCTTTCAATATATCGAGGGCATGCATCAATAACCAGGCATATTCTACATTGTGCCCATAGCTTGTATTGTCCTCGGATTGGGTTTTCTGCCCGCCTTCCGCAAAGCGGTCCCACCCCCACACAATGTCGAACTTAATTTGTGGTGCTACCTGCCAGTCTTCAAAAAACTGAGGTACCCCGGTATGATATTGCGGATGAAGTATCTTGTCCTGGATCAGACCAATAATTTCGTTTAATTTTCTTCGGTGTGCATTATTTTGGCTGCATTCATAAAACGTTGTAAATGCCTCCATTAAATGCATGTGGACATCCAGCGTTTTGCGGTCCCCACCCGCTGCTCCGGGACCTTTAAGTGTCCAGTCGCGTTTAAACATTTCAAAATACCCGCCAAAACGAATGTCTGCTGCATGTTTTTGCATTAACAAATACACTTTTTCTGCATATTCCAGTCCCCTGGGATCGCCGGTCGCCAGGGTATATTCGCACAGTGAATAGATTGCAAAGCTATGTCCATATAAAATCTTTTCGTCAATTTGCACTTTGCCTTTGCGATCAGTTGTCCAATAAAAACCACCATATTGTGCATCCCACATTTTACTGAGCAGAAAATCTACCCCATGCCGTGCAAAATCAGCACATTTCCCGTTCCCATAACCAGCACGATGCAATGAGGAAAATGTATAAACGGTACGTGTTTGAGCGATCAACGATTTTTCGTCTTCACCGCTATCGTGTCCGTTTTGGTCGAAATGAGTGATAAAACCTCCATTTTCTTCATCCCTGCATCGATCCATCCAAAATGGCATGAGTTCATTAACAAGATGGTTTTGCGCCTCATCACGGCAGGAGATGATCTTTTCTTTTAGGTTGCTCATTGTAATATTCTGTGTAAACTGATGATTTCTTCAGGAGAGGCCGTTCCTGTCTGATTGAGTTTCTTTACTGTTACTGCCGCGGCCATATTGGCAATATGCATAGCTTCCTGTACGGCTATTCCTGTGGACATGGCTGTAGAAAAAGCACTGATCACCGTATCGCCAGCACCTACCGGATCCACTGCTCCCTCAGTTTTAATGCCTTCTTCTACAGTCATCCGGCCCTGATCTATAAAAATTAATCCAAACTCTCCGCGGGTCATCAACACTGGCCCCTTGGTAAAATCTGCCAGTTCCAGGCCTATTTGTTCACATCCCTTCAAATCTCCTTCATCCGGAATTGATTTTTGCAGGATATTGGCGGCTTCCTCCGCATTAATTTTCAAGGTAATCCCCCGGATTAAATGTCCGCCGTGCCTGATATCGGCAAAAAACCGACACTTGGGATAATCCTTATGGATTTTACTGATCCACACCAGGAATTCTTTATCCAACAAAGGATGAAGGAATTGCCTGTTAATAATCAACACATCCAAATGGGGTAAGGCAGCTTCAAGTTTACTTAAAAGCAATTCCCGCACTGTTTCTTCCAGTTTGTTTTGGGAACCAAAATCGATTCTGTGGTCTTCCTCGGTTTCCAATAATGGTTTAGAATAAACACACGTTTCCCAGGATTTCTCGTCGAGCAGGTTAGAAGTATCAACACGGTACTGATGCATCAAATGGCGCATCTCCCGGCCAAAAATGTCCTGGCCTGTAACCCCGAATACCTGAAGTTTTCTCACTCCAAAATCATGCAGGTTTTGTACCACATTTCCGGCTGCTCCGAGTGACGCCGATATGTTTTTCCCATGATACACTTCCTTGCCGGTTTCTACCGAAATCTCTCCTGTTTTCTTATGTAACTGGTAGTACACATCAAGGGCATAGTCACCGATCACCCCAACCTTTAATTGGGAAACCTGTTGAAATAGTTTTTTAATTTGGGTTTCTTTCATCGTGCTGAAAACGCCTGGATAAGCATTGAATTTAAATAAAATTTGATCCTGGGCAATAACTAAATGCGGTCATTTTTTGCTTAAAAGAATCAAAAACCGAGATTTTCCATTTGCTGGTTGAACAATCCATTTTGATGTCCAAAATAATTTTTTAAAAAAATTGTATTATCTGGTTACTTTGTTTCACTTTTCCGGTATATACCATTGTATTTACTAATTTTTCTAGTGCGAGGTTAGTAAAGTTTAGCAGTCAACTTTTTGGTTTAGTCAAGTGTTCAAATTGAAGAAAGGGCTGGATTTTCAGCCCTTTTTTTCTTTCCTGTTCAAATCAATTAATAGAAGAATTTGTAAGCCTCAAAAATTCCGGCAAGGATTAAAAGTGTGCCAATTGTTTTGCTCACATAATTCTTGATGGACTGTAGGCGATGTTTTATACTTTCACTGAAATAACGGAATGCATTTAAAATTACGTATTTCCCTACAAACACTCCGCCCAGGAATAACACGAGATTCCAGGATCTGAGATCCACCAAATGAGCGGTATTCAAATAAGTCACCACAAAAAACCAGTAAGGCATGGCCTGGGGATTGAGTAGCGCCAATATTATTCCCTTCACAAAATTGGAGGCCTTTGATTCAGTTTTAATAATATATTTGGAACCATCCTTTTTGAGTAAAAAATAAAGGCCTAGCAGCAGGAAAAGCGCCACTACGGCCAGTTTGAATTCCGGAACCTCTTCAATTTTACGACTGATCAGTTTGCCAAATAATATGGCCACCGTCGCCTGCAAGATTTCTACCAGGGCAGCCGCCGAAGAGAACCTGGCAGCGTGCTTAGCACTTTTTTTCAGGGTAATTTCTACAACTGAGAGATTCAATGGCCCAAATGGTATGCCCCCGAGTATACTGCCTGTAAATCCAAAAATAAAATGCAAGACGATCATGTACTGGCTAAAAAATGATCAAGACAAAATTTTGATACGAATAAGATGATTTTTGTTTATTTATTAAAATTTATTGGAGGATTTCCATTCTCTGGCGTATGTTTTTGGTCATATACACGCTGAATTCGTATTCGGAGTCATCTGCCTCCAATAATGCCAGTTGATCCAATGATTTTTTGTAAAAGGCCCTGGCCATCTGTTTGAATTTGCTTTTCTGCTGTTCAGACAATCCTTCTGATTTTTTCAATAATAATTGGGCTTTGTAAAAATAAGCGATGCCCAGACCATATTCTTTGGCACCATTACGATCGTTGTAGAGCATTCTTTCCAGATATGAAATAGTCCTGTCCAGCGAATCGAGATGATCCTGTGCCGCTATCAATGCCTCAAAATTTTTCAAGCTGTTTGCCGGTCTGTCCAGTGCAGTTTTAATGGCGGCAGCTCCAGTTTCAAAGCATTGTAGATTAATCGTATTGTCCAATAATTGCCAATATGGATCTTCAGGCAGGTGGGTATAAATAAATTGATCCGGTGCCACCAGGAAATTCCGGTCGACCTGGAATTTTATCAATTCACGGGTGAGCAATGAATCCGGTATACTCATCAATTTTTCCCTGTTGGTACTGGCCCAGGTGACATCGAGTAATTGCCATTTACCATTGATCAATACAGCATTCCAGATATGATTTGGCATGTCGAAGTGATCCCCCGTTTTGTAACCAAAACCTTTGGCATATCCTGTAATTAAACGACAATTCAACCCGGCATCCTGACACATCGCCTGGAACAAATGAGCAAAACCGGTACAAATGGCTTTTCTTTTACCAAAAACGGTGTAAGCATCCTGGCCAACACTGACGTGGTTTTCAAAGGCATTAAGATCGTAATCGATATTATTGGCAATCCAGGTATAAATGCCATAGACAATCTCCACATCCGAAGTGCAATGTGATTCGATAAATTGAGTGACATCACCAAAAGAATTTCCGTGATACGAAAGGTAATTAATCGGGGTATTTACACCGATCAATTGATGATAAGAGACATGTTCGGCACTGGATAATTTACCGTTTTCCAGTGCCGAAGCACTGAATAGGGGGTAATTAAAATTACCCTGGGCCCAAGCAGCCATTGATATCCTGAGCAACAAAAAAACCGATGAGATAAGCTGTATTAACAATTTCAAACCTTCACTGATATTTGGACGAATACTTCAAAAAAGTATCTTGGGATTTGAAAGTTAAAGTTTAGATTTAATGAAATAATTTTAACAATCTAAAAATTAGTACATTAAGAAGGTTTTTATGATTTGTGAAAAAGAAATGATTTCAATTTTTATAATTATTGCATTTAAACAATTTATTTTTTGACTTTAAAAATATTCGCGTGGGCAATATTCCTTTTTAGGCATTTTTGGAGGACGTTTGTTCTGCCTTTGAATTATTTGTTTTGATAAAAATATTCCTGAAAATGGCCAAAATTCTTACCTGGATTTAAAGGCCTTTTCACCAATGCACGATTGGTTGATCAGCTTAATTAAAAATTCGATACCAATCAAAGGAAGATATGAGCGAAAAAGTAAAACTTATTGTGAACCACGACCGGGCATCGTATTTTTATATCTTAGAAAAACATTTCCGGTTATGAATGAAAAACAGTGGATTGTCTTTACCCACCTTGGTGGTTTGGGTATGTATATCTTTCCTTTCGGTAATATTATAATTCCAATGATCATCTGGATCTCCAAAAAACAGGAATACCCCGCCATAGACGAACACGGAAAAGCAGTGTTGAATTTTCAGATTTCCATCACCATTTGGCTGACTATAGCGGTCATTTTTGTTTTCTTTCTGATTGGTATCCCAGCGCTCATTGTACTGGGTATTTTACATATTATTTTTGTTATAATCGGCACACTCAAGGCAGATCAGGGCATTGTGTATCATTATCCGCTGACCATAGATTTTATACGTTAAGCAGCTAAGATATGACGCACAAGAAAAAACAGTATAAAATAGAGGTTCATACAGATTGATGAGATCATGTTGAGCCGCATGGTATGATCGAAGTCTGCTTTGGTAAGATCTTTTTTCACCATATTCCACCAAATGAGAAAATAGATCAGCACCGGAAGTAAAAAAATCTGAAAACCAAGCGCATACAACAAGCCAAACTGGGTAAAGTAAAAGATTAAAAAACCGGCATTGGCGATGGTAAAAAAAATGGCAGTAAAATAAAATGTGCCCGTGATACCCAGCATCAGGCTGATGGTGCGATCACCACGCCTGGCATCTTCTTCATGCTGATAAATCTGTGTCATGGGGTAAGAACCCCAGAGTAACATGGAACTCAATATGGCCGGAAAAAGAACAGGACACTTCAACGAATTTTCCGGTAAGATCGCATTGATACCAACATAGACCATCATGAATGTGAAGAATCCCTGGAAAAATCCTGCAATTGCCCACCCGGTAACCGGATATTTTTTCAGGCGAATGAACGGATGGCTGTATGCTTTCGAAGCCAATCCGTAAATCAATAAAAATACCACGAAAAACCAATTGATGAGGAAACCCAATATCACTGCAATCACATCAAAAACCAGGGCAACCGTATACAATTCTTTTGAAACAGGCGGTGGGTTTTTAAGTGCCCCGATGCTTTGTTCGTCTTTATCGAAATAACTGTTGTATCCGTTGCTGGCAGGATAGAGTAACAAGTGCAGGATCACAAATACCAAAACCGTTTTGGTCGGATCAGGATCGGGGCTCAAACTGAAGGCAAATAGAAATACAGGAAGCAAAAAAAAGGAAAATGGTATGCGAAGATGTTGCCAGGTTGACTTTTTTATCATTAAATCAAGCTTTTATAAACAAGTTATTACTTTTTATATTATTATAAAATATGAGTTTCATCACTGCCATTGGCACGGCTGTGCCACCATACCAAATAGATCAGATGACTATTGCTGATTTTATGGCGCGTTCACTGGACTTGAATACCGGGGAGAAAAGACGATTATTGGCTTTATACCGCGCTTCCGGTATCGAAACCAGGTATTCAGTGATCAGGGATTATGGTGAAACCCCTGAAGAATATGTATTTTATCCAAGAAACAAATCCCTTGAACCTTTGCCCACTACCGGACAAAGAATGAAACTGTATCAGCAAGAAGCGATTGGGTTGGCTGTCAGAGCCGCTCAAACTTGTTTGGGGAATCAGTATCCGGCTGATCAAATCACGCATCTCATCGTGGTGAGTTGTACCGGTATGTACGCCCCGGGTATTGATATATGGCTGGTGAAACACCTCGGGCTCAATTCTCATGTGAAGCGAACGGCCATCAATTTTATGGGCTGCTATGCCGCCTTCAATGCCATGAAAGTGGGTCATTCAATATGTGAATCGGAAAAAAATGCCACTGTATTGGTTGTGTGCCTGGAATTGTGCAGCATTCATTTTCAACAAAACAAAGCAGATGATCATCTGCTCTCCGGCGCATTGTTTGGTGATGGCGCTGCCGCAATACTGATGCAAAGCAAATCAAAATCTGACGACATTAAATTGAAGCCACTGCAATTCTACAATGATCTGGTATTGGAAGGCCACAACGACATGGCCTGGGAAGTAGGTGATTTTGGTTTCGAAATGAAACTTTCTGCTTATATTCCGGCAATTATTAAAGGGGGAATTTCCAAACTCACCAAAAATTTGTTTAAAGAATTAAACCTGCGATTATCTGACATTGATCATTTTGCCATTCATCCTGGTGGCAAAAAAATACTGGAAGCTATCGAGGATGAACTGAAACTCCCAAAAAATGCCAATAAACCAGCTTATACAATTCTGCGGAAATATGGTAATATGTCATCACCCACGGTGCTTTTTGTATTGGAGGAAATTTGGAAACATCTCACAAAAAAACAGCGGGGAGAGAAGATCCTTAGCTTTGCTTTTGGACCGGGATTAACACTCGAATCAATGTTACTGCAAATCGGCTGACAAGGAATGTTCCATTCAGAATATCGGTCCAATGAACTGGAAATAATGGATAATCTCCAGTGTCAGGGAACCGTGGTGGCCCAAACACTTCAGGAACTTGAAATCATCAATCGATGGTTGGGGGGCAATCAGGTAACCATTAAAGGCATTCGTAAAATTTTATCACAACATCCAGAAAATCACAAAAGAACCATAACCATTGCTGATCTGGGTTGTGGTGGAGGCGATATGTTGAAGTTGATTGCCCGTTGGGCGGAGAAAGAACATTATCAAGTTGAACTCACAGGAATCGATGCCAATCCATATATTACTCATTTGGCCAGCAATAACTGCCGGGATTATGCAAACATCAACTTTGAGACTTTGGACATTTTTTCCAGACAATTCTCGGAAAAAAAATTCGATATCATCACTGGCACACTCCTTATCCATCATTTCCCCGAGGAACAATTAATCCAATTCTTTAAACAGGTGCAAAGCCAATGCATCATGGGTGCGGTCATTAATGATTTGCATCGCCATTGGCTTGCGTATCATTCCATAAAAATACTTACCCGAATATTCTCCCAATCGGCCATGGTGAAATTCGATGCTCCCTTGTCAGTAGCCCGGGCATTCAAACGCCATGAATTGGAAATCCTGTTAAAAACAGCCCGGATCGGGCATTACCAATTGCATTGGCATTGGGCTTTTCGATGGCAATTGGTTATGGTCAGGGAAAAATCTAATGCTTAGAATAGTTATCAATCGAAACTTATATAATCTCAATTTATGGCTTCATATTCATGATCAATGTCGGATTCATGGGATAGCGACCAAATTTTTCACCATAAATAGCCAGGCCGCCCGGTAAAGCATTACCCACTTCCAGTCGCAATACAATTTTACCTTCAGATTGCGCTTTTTTCAATATTTCCGGGTTAACATTAAAATCAGTCAGATAGCCATATGTACCTGCTTCGTATAAATGTTTATCCCTGGGCTGGGCATGCCAGGATAAAACCCCCCGATGATCCGCAGGGTCATCCGGTAAATAAGCCTCACCCGATGGAGCACCGTTCACCTCTAATTGGACCATACTAGGGTCATTATATTCGTCCGTCATGGGATAAGCATTGGGGTTTTTAGCAGGATCGTGCAGGCCTTTTCCACGCATATAATCACCTGATGCTTCCTGCTGATCATTTCTGTCTTTTCCAAGCAATGGTTTCGAAGAGATTTCCAAACGGAATGTGACATCCAGAATATCTTCGGCTTTGATGCCAGAAGGCCAGGGAATTTCATACTCAAAATATCCGGCGCCGGCGCCATTCACTTTAAGTCCTTCGAGCACATCCCATTGTTTCAGACTCCAGGAGGCACTTGAAAATTTCGCTGGATCCCAGGTGATTATTTTGGCATTGTCACTGTTCAAACTCAATGTATTCCCCAGATCCCCTGCCACACTGAAAGTAACAAAATTGTGATGGAGCGCCTCTCCGGCAGGCGTGACCACCTCAAGTGCCAACACCATCAAACCGGGATCGGATGGCATCTTGATTTCAAGGGGAGACAATGCCTCGGACATCCAGGCTTTTATGGTTTCCGGTATTTCACCATGATCATATTGCTTTTTAATACCCAGTTTATTCCACCCATAAAGCTGATACTTCACCATCACGGGAAGATTATCAAATTTGTCCGTAGTAACCGAGAGCCATAATGGCACGGAAACTTCTTCATTCGGTTTTACATCACTACACAATTCAGAACCTGTCGAAAGATACACATCGCTGTGCATATCATTCAGTGACATCCCACTCACCAAATCCTCCAAACCTGTAAATTTTTGCGATCTGTCAAAACGGTAATACCCATTCCATTCATTGATCACATCGTGATGTTCGGTATATAACCAGCCTGCAATTTTCGGATGCATTCTGAATTCGTTCATCATGATATGATAATCCCTGCTCCAGTCGACATCACCTGTAGAACCAGCGTACCCCCACACATTGCCACATTCACTATTGAGCATGGGCTCATCGTCTTGCTTATAATCGCCGATATAATTCCAACCCGATCCCGAATAAGTGTTCTTAACCACATTATCCATAAAATCTTTCCAGGCATAGCCCGGCAGGTAGGAATGCCAGGTATTCATATCGGTCACCACATGATCATAATTGCAGGCAGAATTATCTTCTACCAATCTTGTTGGATCAAGGGACTTTGCGAGATGATACATATCGGCCACCCATTGTTGTGTTTCAGGAGTATATACGCGTTTTCCATCCTGGATTTTGGTGAATAGTCCCCAGGTCTCATTGAACAGGATCCAGGAAAATACAGCAGGGTGATTGAAGTCGCGCTGGATCATCCCGCGCATGGCAGTTTCCATTTCCTGCTGCATAGGATTATCGGGCTGGCCCCAGCTATTGGGGACATCCGCCATAATCAACACACCCAGTTTATCAGCCCAGTACAATTTTCTTGGAATAGCAACTTTCACATGTACGCGTTGACCGTTCAACCCGATCTTTTTGGTGCGGAGGATCTCATCGCGCATAAATTCATCGGAAGGGAAAGTGAAGAATCCCTGTGGATGGTATGCCTGGTCCAGGGTCAGTTCCAGATATATCGGTTTATTGTTCAGCGCAACATACGGATAATCAGTTCCCGGTAACTTCGTCACACTAATTTTACGCATACCAAAATAAGTGCTCACCTGGTCCGAAGAACCATTTTTATCTTCCAGCGTAACTTTTGTTTCATAAAGAAAAGGGTCGTCCAATTCCCATAGGTGCTCGCCGGGTATGTCGAGGTTCAGGGTGAAATCCTGCTGGCCTTTATTCAATTTTTGTTCATTGGTGATCATCTGACCGCCATCACCTTTTATTTCAAATTTTACCTGGGCATTGCTCCCTACAGGCTGGTCTAATGATAATTTAATTTCAACTTTATGGTCATCAATATTTGGAATAAAATGGATGGTCGTAAAAAAATTCTGATCGCGAGCCTCCAGGTAAATGGTTTGCCAAATGCCTTTGGCTTCGCCGTATCCCTGTTTACCATACAATTTGAAATCATGGGGTGTATCATCGACTTTTAGTGCCAGGTTTTGTGGTTTGCCGAATTGCACATAATCTGTCAACTCCATTTCAAACGGTGTATAACCACCCTGGTGCTGGCCTAAAAATTTTCCGTCGATCCAGCCTTTGGTGAGCCAGTCGCATGCTCCCACCACCAAAAAAATACGCTTTCCCTTCCATCGCTCCGGAACGGTGATTTGTCGTTGGTACCAGGCAATCTCTGCTTCATTGTCAACGCCGGACAGTGGCGCTCCCCAGGAAAATGGCACGGTTATCTTTTTGTCGTAAATGTCACTTTTCTGAGCCCATTGTTGAGATTCTCCCAGATTATCCTGATCAAAACGAAAATTCCAGGAACCGTTGAGGTTGATCCATTCGGAACGCATAAAATCAGGACGAGGATGCTCCGGTAAAGGAATCGCATTTTCTGCTGCACACAGTGGTAACATTACAATCAGAGACAAAATCAGCGAATTTAACAGGCTGGAGATGAGCAAATTCAGTGAGTTTTTATTAGAGTATCTTATTCCGGTAATCATAAAAAATAATGTTCGGTTAATGAATAAACTAGATTAACTGGCTAAATATACGGGAAAAATAAATAATCATTCCCCCAGGTGAATTGCTAATTGTGTGACACAGGATTACTTCAAATATGGTGACTCGATAATCCGTAATAGTTTTGTAAAAAACATCGTTTAAGCGCACAAAAGGCAATAAAAGGTCAAAAATTTATTTTGCCTGAATTGCTCATCTTCTTGTTTGACAATAATAAGTATCTTAACTTTAGTTGAATAACCGAAATTGATTTTTCGGAAGTTGTTTACACCTGCTACCAAATGAAACCAGAATTCGAAACCATTGAATTTGCCAGTCTTGATGGTTTTAAATGTAACCTAAAGCACGTCACCAATAGTCCTGATACCTCCCGGGGCCCGGTTATGCTGGTACACGGAGCAGGCGTACGGGCCAATATTTTCAATCCCCCATCTCCTGAAAATATCATTTCCATGTTAATGGAAGCTGGTTACGATGTTTGGCTGGAAAACTGGCGCGCCAGCATCGAATTTGCTCCTAACCAATGGGATCTTGATCAGGCGGCATTCTATGACCATCCTGCAGCGATCAAAAAAATTGTAGAGATCACCAAATCAAAATCCGTGAAGGCCATCATTCATTGTCAGGGAAGCACCAGTTTTATGATCTCAGCGGTGTTAGGACTGGTACCGGAAGTTTCTGTGATTGTGAGCAATGCGGTTTCACTTCATCCGCGAATTCCTGGTTTTTCCAGATTCAAAATTACCCGGCTGTTGCCGATCATTAAAGCATTCTTCAATTACCTCAATCCCCACTGGGGTGTCGATGCTCCGGATTTTAAATCCAGACTGCTGCGATTTTTTGTGCGGATCAGTCATCGGGAAAAAGATACCATGGTCGGTAAATTTGTAAGTTTTACATACGGTTCCGGATTTCCGGCATTGTGGCTTTTGGAAAACCTCGATAAACCTACCATGGGCTGGATCCAGGAAGAATTTGCCAATGTGCCAGTAAGCTTTTTCGATCACATGAAAAAATGTGTAAGACGAAAAGTATTGGTCCCTGTTCAAAAGACCGACACCCTGCCCGAAACCTATTCGACTGAAGCCCCAAAAACCAATGCCCGGTTTATTTTATTCGGAGGTGAAAAAAACCTGTGTTTTCTTCCTGAAAGCCAGGTACAAACTTTTAAATATCTGGATTCGATCAAACCCAATTTTCATAAGCTATACATTTTAAAAGGCTACAGCCATCTTGATGTATTTCTTGGAAAAAATTCATATAAAGATATATTTCCCTTAATGATCAACGAGCTAAACCAAAATTAACCACATATGGCCATTCCAAAACGTGTTAAACGCTATACCGGACGTTATGCGCTGGTAGACAATATTCCATACAAAATGCCTGTTTATGCCCATGATTCACAGGTATTAATGGCTGGTTTCTCGTGCGACTATAAAAAAGCGGACGCCCTCCTACCCGGAAATGAAGTCCATGCGCTAAAATTGCCCAACGGCAGGGGTGCTCTGCTGGTTACCGTGGTGAATTATCTTGACACCAGCATTGGCAAATATATTGAGTACAGCATCGCCATTGGCTGTACCAAAGGACTCAAACCTGCACCTGGAATTTTGCCTTTTATTTTTATGAAGAAATATGGTGTGGGACAATACATCATCGATCTGCCAGTAAGTACGGAAATTTCTGTGAAAGGAGGAAAAGGCATCTGGGGAATGCCAAAACATCAGGCAAACCTCGACTATAACGTCTCAGACGATATGGTTTCTGCACAGTACGAAAAGGATGGTCAATTTGCCTTCCGAATTGAAATTGATCGTCCAAAATCCCATTCTATAAAGCTAAATGTGGGCAGCGCGAACTATTGCCGTTTCAGAAACATGCTGATGGCATCGTATATATATTTTGATTCTAAAGCAAAAATAAATCTGTTTGGTAAGGCCAACGCCCGGCTTTTCATCGGAGAATATCCAAAAGTATCCTTTTTAAGGGACCTGGATATTAATGGAGATCCGTTCTTTACCATGTTTATGCCAAAAGCCAATGGCATTCTCGATGATCATTTTGATTCCTGGTTTATGACCTATGAACAGCCACCAACAGAAATGCCGGAGGGACTTGAGAGTATTTACAACCTTGGTTTGAGCCAGAAATGGCTGCCGGCCCCTGCACATACAGACTACGAAAAATATAGGATTTAATCACTACTAAACAACCTGACACAATGCAATTACATCGAATCAAGGCAATACTACTTGCCATCAACAATTCCTATTTGTTCTTCGGCACTACCATTTATTGTGGTGTGTTATGGGCCCTCCATTTTTTCTGGTATCCAGGGTGGAAGGGTCTTGATTTGAGTGATGTTCAACAACATTTTATTGGCCCTACAAGTAATGCCACCAATTTCTTTTGGAAGGTCGTCCCCATTATGTTTCTTACCAACATCATCTGGATGATCGCAGAATGGAAGCGTTTTAAATGGTATGCCATCATAGCTTTTGTCTGCGAGGGCGCTGCAACTTATGTCGGACAACAGTTAATCATTCCGATCAACAAAACCATAGGAGCAGGCCTTGAGAGCCAGGCACAGTTGAATGATTACATGCTGGAGTGGATTAAACTCAACGACGTGCGCTGGGTAATAATGACGATTATGTGGTTGACGATGATGGTTTATTTTAATCATAAAGCCATGGCCGGGAAAGTTTAGTTAAATGAAAAATATCCTTTCAGGTTTTAACCGCGCTCTCCTATTTGCCTGCGTATCCATGTATTTTGGTACCGGCTGGTCACTTGTTCTTTTTTCTTTTCCTGTAGCTTCACAGCTCACGGTCGGCAATTATTATCTGCAGTTTGTACCACAGGTCACTGCCGCAACCCGGTTTTTTACTTACATGACCATGGTCATGATGGTGACCAGTGGCATAATGATCATTGAAGAATGGCGAAGCCCGCGAAAATGGTATCCTATTTTAGTGCTTCTGCTGGTCATCTTTGCAACCTTTCTTACCATCAAATTCATTTTCCCTTACAATCAGCAGATGGCGGACGGTATCACCGACCCCACTGCTTTGAAAGAAGTGCTTGGAAAATGGATGCGCTTGAATATTGTGAGGGTTTCTATATGGACACTGCAATGGGTTACCATGGGATTTTACTTTATTGAATTATATGTGAACGCCAGAAAATTGACGTCATCATAGTTGGAATATGGCATTATAAAAACAGTAGCGTATGAAAAGATACATTCAACCCCTGGTCTTGATTATTTCTGTCGTCACGGTTCTTTCGGGTATCACCCAAATGCTCAAACCTGATTTTGTGCTTCGTTTTGTAGGCGGTGAAATTACCCCGACTACCATCCATTTTTTTGCCATCATCGGGATGTTTATGATGCTATTTGGGGGCCTGATGATACAAACAATATATAGCACCGGTAAAGGAACAGCAGCCATTTTATGGTGTGCCCTACAGAAACTTGGCGCTTCAATAGCAGTTTTTATAGGCATTGCCAAGGGACTGTTTGAATTTCAGGCTGGCGCGGTGGCCCTTTTTGATCTGCTTTCAGCCCTCATTTTCCTGTATTATCTGAAAATGCGACGGAGCGAATGAAGGGAATCAGTTATTTTTTTTTCTACTCCTACATTGGGTTGGTGATCGTTGCCGGATTTTGGGGCGCTTTTATCAATCCCGTTTTCGATTTCCGGCTCCTGTTTCATTTCGATGTCTGGTCCATCAATGATTTTTCGAGCGTCAATATGCTCAGTCAATATCGATTCCTGCGAGCGATTGAATTGGGCTTCGGGTTGTTTGCCATATTATTCCACGACGAAATATTTTCAATACGCAAATTCAATTTCCTGTTCCTGTTCATTATGTTTTCAGGAATATCAGCGCGGATCTTTTCCATCATTTTTGACGGAATTCCCGGGAGCTTAAGTTTTCTGTTCATGGGATGGGAATTTGTAGGCTTTATTTTCATTTTCATATATACACAACAACAAATACATCACCATGCCGACCACTAACACTCCACTTACCACCATGAATTATCAAGGCCCGCGCCGCTCACTCATTTTGGCTGGTGGTGGTGTCCGGCTTGCCTATCAGGCCGGTGTCGCGCAGGCATTGCAGGAAAATGGCCTGCAATTTAATCACGTGGATGGAACCTCCGGTGGGATTTTTAA
Source organism: uncultured Cytophagales bacterium (assembly GCA_963711495.1). Lineage (GTDB taxonomy): Bacteria > Bacteroidota > Bacteroidia > Cytophagales > Cyclobacteriaceae > CAVQEK01. The sequence continues at coordinate 157,930 of CAVQEK010000013.1, read as the reverse complement.
TACTGCCATGCTGGCCTCCGGTGTTTCTCCCAATGAAATGGCCGACAACTGGCGACAACTCAAGATCAAGTACTTCATGTCTTCTTTACCCCTTAAAAGTTATTTGAAACCCTTTCGCCTCAATGCACTTGGTGATGCGGACGGCATCCGCAACGGCGTATTTCCCGGATTGGGGATTGACGTAGAAAAGATCCGCAACATCGGTGAATTCAGGGCCACCTTCAATGTTTGCAATTTTTCAGATAAAACAGTAGAATCGATACCGCATGACCAGGTAACAGAAGATTTCCTGATCGCCGGCGTTTCATTGCCCGTTTTTATGCCTGCACTGTGGATTAATAACGCCTGGTATTCCGATGCCGTGTGGATCAAGGATGCCAACCTGATGGAGGCAGTCCGGCGAGGAGCGGAAGAATTGTGGCTTGTCTGGGCCATTGGCAATAGTCGCGCATATTTCCCGGGATCTTTCAATCAATACGTACACATGATCGAGATGAGCGCCAATGGCGGATTGTTTGAGGAATTTCAACAGATCATGCTGGTGAACGAACAAATTAAAAACGGCAATTCCCCATACGGGCAAAAAGAACCCATCCGGCTACATGTCATAAAACCTGAATATCCTTTGCCCCTGGATCCTGACCTGTTTTTAGGCAAAATCGACACAAGAACCCTTATTAATATGGGCTACGCCGACACCAATCGATATTTGTCCGGACTTACAACGGCAACCTTCGTGTCTGATTTCAGCAAATCAGCCACCAAAATGAATGAACCTGGCGCTTCTTTTCATATAAGGCAATGTTTTCAGGGTAAGATCAACATGAATAATGCAGACCATCGGGTTTCATTATATACAGCATTAACCATACGGAAATGGGAAGATCAGTACGATTTATCCATTAATACCAGCTTTTACCTTGATGTCTGGGAAAGGGAGGTTTCCGCTTACGACGACCAGGTTAATTTGGAAGAGCCGGGGCTTGTCAGTACTTCAACATTCCGGCGTGATCAGGAACTATACAAGATGAAAATTACCATGCCACTCCATTCAACTTTCGACTGGTTCCTGGGACTTGAATTTAGAACTGCAGAGCTTGAACTTTTATTGGTATCCGAGTCATCGGAAAAATCCCTGGCTAAATGTCGATTGTCTCAATCATTTGCCAGCCGGATACGAATGCTTTGGCACAGCAATTTGAATGACCCCGCCGGTAAACACAGACGAAAAACTAAACGCAAGTTGATTCAATATTTATACAAAAAATAGCTGAGTGAGATGGAGTTCAAACGACAAAAAATGGTAAAGTGGTATAGCGTTAGCCAGTTGGCTGCTTCAGGCGTTAAATCACTGGTTTCCACGATATTCGGAAATTTTGCTGACAAACGCGAAGCAGAGGCCCTTGCCGACAATGCCGATTTCTACGATTATGCTGACAAGGAGTCGTTGTGGATCGATTTCATCTCTGACCTCGGCGACGGCTTTGATTCCACCTATACCATGGCCCATTTACTGGCCAAAAAATCGTTGTCGGTAAATTATAAATCAAAATTCGATGGAAATACTCAGGAAGAACTGCAACGCGGGAATCTACTGATTATGGGTGGTGACGAAGTTTACCCCACTCCCTCTAAGGAAGCTTACAACAATAAACTGAAAGGTCCTTACTCAGCGGCCTTTCCCCAAAACCCGGAGGACCCTGACCGACCGCACTTGTTTGCCATTCCGGGCAATCACGATTGGTATGACGGGTTGTCCAGTTTTCTCAAAGTATTTTGTCAGAAACGTTCGGTAGGCAACTGGCTTACCAGGCAATCGAGAAGTTACTTTGCCATCAAACTACCCCACGGCGTGTGGATCTGGGGCATTGATGTTCAACTGAAAGCAGATATCGATCTGCCACAGTTACACTATTTCGATAAAATGGCCAGAGAGCACATGGCGGAAGGCGATAAGGTGATGCTCTGTACGGCAGAACCGGCCTGGGTTTACCAGGCCATCAGCACCAACAAGGTTTCTTTTGAACGGTTCAATTTCTTCGTAAACCGGTATTTCAAAACAAAAAGCGTCAGCGACCCTGTCATCGCCTCAAAAAAACTCGGGTTGGTCACTGTACTTACTGGCGATTTGCATCATTATAGTCGCTATGAAGAAAATCTCAGTGATGGCACTACCATCAATTATTTTACTGCCGGAGGTGGTGGTGCATTTATGCATCTCACCCATATGCTTCCTGACAAACTTACCGTGAATGAAAATTTAACCTTAAAAGCCGTGTACCCCAAACGTAATAAAGCGAGAACCATGGCTACACGTAATCTTTATTTTCCAATTACCAATGCGGGAGTCAGTTCATTTATTGCCATACTGATCCTCATGATCACCTGGCTGTTGCAAAGTGCCGTAACCATTTCATTTCCCGGTCAGAAAAGTTTTCTGGAAAATGTGGCATCTGCTACGCTTTCCGAATACCATCATCTCTTGTTCACGAATTTACAGCATAACCCGGCTGCCGTTCTGTTAATACTTATCTTTTTCGGAGGATTTATCCTGTTCACCAATACAACTTCGGGCAAATACAATTGGAATTATATCCCCGGTGTTTTGCATGCTTTGCTGCAGTTGATCAATCTGTGTCTGATCATCTGGATATTTCCATGTATTAATTTAAACACGTTCCATCTTCCCTTCAGTACATTTCTGAATACTGTGTTGCTGGTGGTCGAAATTTATATTTCCGGTTTTCTGATTGGAGGCCTAATCTTTGGTGTTTATTTAACCCTGAGCACCTTGTTGTTTAAAGCCAATATCGACGAATCTTCTTCGGGACTGCGCTATTCCGGGTTCAAAAATTTTCTGAGAATCCACATTACAAAGACCGATGTTAAGGTTTATCCCATTGGCGTAAGACGTGCAGTAACCAATTGGAACAATATCGGCACGGTGGAAAATCCGAAATTTGTTGGGGATGAAATTGGCTACGAACTTATCGAGGATCCTGTGCCAATCAAAATCAACTGAAAACCAAATGTATCATTCAACATAAAAGCACTTTAAATCCATACCCATGAACAGATTATCTAGTCCGATTACTGAATTAAAACCAGCGTATGAAGTGGTGGTGATAGGCTCCGGATATGGCGGAGGAATTGCTGCTTCAAGAATGTCCCGACTCGGAAAAAAAGTATGCCTGCTTGAAAAAGGAAAAGAATTTCTTCCCGGTGAATTTCCCAAAACACTGTTAGAAGCTTCTCCTGAGATGCAAGTCAACCTGCCAAACAAACATATTGGTTCCAAAAATGGATTGTATGAGTTTGTGGTGGGCGACGGAATTAATGTTTTTAAAGGATGTGGCCTGGGTGGAACCTCCCTGGTAAATGCCAATGTGTCCATTGTACCGGAGGACCGGGTTTTTGAGGATACTTGCTGGCCCGATCAAATAAGAAACAACATGAATTCTCTGCGTGAAGGCATTGCTGCGGCCTGGGACATGCTGAAACCAAATCCGTACCCGGAAGGAGAAAATGGCTATCCGGTGCTGGCCAAAACAGAATGTATGCGTAAATCTGCCAGCGCCATGAACGAGCCTTTTCATCTTGCTGACATCAATGTGACCTTTGAAAACAAGCGAAATCATGTCGGGGTGGACCAGGAAAAATGCATCAATTGTGGTGACTGTGTGACCGGCTGTAATCACAAAGCCAAAAACACCACCTACATGAACTATTTGCCAGACGCCAAAAATCATGGAGCCGAAATATTTACTGAAATTGGTGTAAGCCATATTGAAAAATCAGGTAATCAATGGCTGGTGTACTTTGATATTTACGACACCGGAAGAGAAAAATTTGATGCTCCACCCATGTTCATCAAGGCTGATATGATTTTTGTCTGCGCCGGATCTATTGGAAGTACGGAAATCATGTTGCGTTCTGCCCAGAAAGGATTGCCGGTTTCTGACATGCTGGGAAAAAAATTCACAGGCAATGGCGATGTGCTCGGTTTTGGCTATAACAATGATGAACCCATCCACGGCATCGGCCTTGGCAAAAAAGCCGAAGAAGGCAAAATTGCGGAAGTGGGTCCGTGCATTACCAGCGTGATTGATATGCGCAATAAACCGGTACTCGAAGAAGGTATGACCCTGGAAGAAGGGAGCATTCCGGGCCCGATCCATTCCATCATGGTGCCGGCGTTGGTGCCAATATCAAAATTTATCGGAAAAGATACAGATTCCGGTTTTGGTGATTTTATGAAAGAAAAATGGCGGGAGTTGAAAAGCCTGTTGGGTGGCGCATATCGTGGAGCATTGGACAATACGCAAGTGTACCTGGTCATGACCCACGACAGTGGAGACGGTGAAATTGTGCTGGAAGATAATCGTGCCAGGGTTCAATGGAAAGGTGTAGGAAAAGAAGCCATTTTTGGTAAAGTCAACGAAAGTCTGAAGAATGCCACCAAGGCCCTGGGTGGAACCTATGTTAAAAATCCCACCTGGACAAAACGGATGGATTTCGATCTGGTGACGGTACATCCCCTGGGTGGATGTGCCATGGCGGATGATGCCAGCGCTGGTGTGGTTGACCACAAGGGGCAGGTATATTCCGGAAATTCCGGTACCAAACTTCATCCGGGCCTTTTTGTGCTGGATGGCGCCATACTACCGCGTCCGGTGGGTACCAATCCATTGTTGACCATTTCAGGATTGGCAGAGCGGGCTTGTCGTGAAATTGCCACTGAAATGAAAATGAAACCGGATTACAGTTTTCCCACAGTTCCGGAACAAACCCCTGAAAAGACCACCGTCGGCATTCAATTTACCGAAACCATGAAAGGATATTTTTCCACCGATGAAAAGCAGGATTATCAGAAAGCCTATGAATTGGGGAAAAACAATCAATCACCGTTTGAATTTACATTGACCATTCGCTCTGAAAATGTTGACCGGTTTTTGTCAGAAGCCAGTCACGAAGCCGGCATGATCGGCACCGTAAATGCACCAGCCTTGTCAGCCAGCCCGATTGCTGTTACACAAGGCCGTTTCAATCTGTTCACCTCCGATCCGAAAGACCCTTCACGTAAAAAAATGGAATATGCCATGTTATTAAATTGTGTTGATGGGAAAAGCTACTATTTCAAAGGGTTTAAAGATATTCACAATGACAAAGGCTTTGATGTCTGGCTCGATACCACTACTTTATTTGTCACTTTGTTTGGCGGAAAAGATGACAAAGCAACAGTCCTGGGGAAAGGCATGTTGAAGATCGAACCGGCAGATTTTGCCACGCAGGCGACCACAATGAAAGCCTTGTATGCCAAAACGGAAGGCGAAAAACTGCAGGCGTTGTCCAGATTCGGGAAGTATTTTGCTGGCAATGTTTGGGACACCTATTTTAAGAAAGCGAGGACTTAGGTACACGAATGCCGGCTTTGATTGGGTAAAAACCAATTACTGGTTAAAACATAATATTTTCACTTATCCCGACAAATCATTACCCGGGCGTTGATGGTTTTTAACATATCCTATCAAACATTTGCCGACCGATCAACAAAGCAGTAGCGAAAGGTTGAATATCGAAGCATATTTTGATTTTATTTCCTGAACTGTATTCTAAATCCAATAACTTCCACCTCACTATCCGGGAGTTTTACCGGTTTATCGATAACCAGTTCATTTTGGAGTTGTTTCCAATGGAGTTTTTCATCGCTTCCCAGCATGGCGATTGATTTGATGGTACCCTGGGTATATTGTGATTTTTTTCCCAGAGAATGGATGTGGATAGCTTCCACTGGCGATCCCAGACAAAAGGCATACAGGGTGTCTCCTTTGGTCGTAAAGCGGATATCTTCGGCGCTGTATTTAATTTTACCCTCATTAAAATTACCTGCCTTCACTGTTGTCTCACGCGCTGGTTTTTCACCATATATTTTCCAGGGTCGTGAACCATAGATACCTTCCCCGTTCACGGAAGTCCAGGCTCCAATCCCTTCTACAATGTGCAGCACATCCGGTTCAATATCACCTTCCGGGGTTTGCACAATGTTGATCAGCAAATTGCCGTTCTTGCTGACAATATCGACAAGCATTTGGATCACCTCATTGGCAGTTTTATACCGCTGGCCGGTACGATAATACCAATCGCCAATAGATGTATCTGTTTGCCAAGGGAACGGACTGACGCCATCCAGCACACCGCGCTCCAGGTCCTGCACCCACATACCATCAGAGGCCTGCTTGCAGGTATAAACGGCTTCTAGATTTCCTCCATGTTGGTGCATGTCCTGGTTGTAAAAGTAAGAAACCATATTGCGGCCGTAGTCATCAAATGGGAAATGACTGTCCGAGTAAAGCAGGTCGGGATGATAATTATCAATAAGTTCTTTGATGCTGAAAAGCCATTCCCGCTGCCATTCCTGATTATTGCTCAGCCAGCCATGGTCATCCGGAGCGGCCTTGGCGTGGTACAAGTCCTGATACATCGGATTGGCGCCGTCATAAGGTACTCCTTTCATGGCACCAGTCGTATCTGCGCCATGACTGGGTTGAAACCAGGTGAAACTGGCACCCAAATGTTCGGAAACACCAAACCGCAATCCTTCCTTTTTTGCTGCTTGCTGCCATAAACCAACCACATCTTTTTTCGGTCCGTAGTTGACGGCATTCCAAGGATGTAGCTTTGAGTTCCAGAGGAAAAAATTATCGTGGTGAGAACCCATGCTCACAAAATATTTGGCCCCCGCCTTCTTGTATAATGCCATCAGTTTATCAGGGTCCCATTTCTGGGCTTTCCACAAGAGAATGATGTCCTTGTATCCAAATTCGGACGGATGTCCATAATGGGCCAAATGGTATTTGTAATCGTCGCTGCCTTCCTGATACATTTTGCGGGCATACCAGTCACCCTGACGCGGGACTGCCTGAGGGCCCCAATGTGCCCAGAAACCCAGTTTAGCATCCCGAAACCATTTGGGATATTGATATTGTTTGAATGAGTCGAAATTTGGTTTGAATGTGCCATCCGTAGCTGACTGGTTTGATTGCTGTGCCAACAGCATATTGGAAGACATCAGGCCGATCAAAACAATAAAGGCCAGATGCCAGAACAGGGTGTGTTTCATGGTAACAGTTTTAATGGTAATGAAAAAAGCAATTTAAAATATTCCCGGAGAGCATGCCCATTTTTGCGGTTTTATTATTACTGAGCCTTGAAAAAAAGCGCTGGCCCGGCAAAATAGCCACTATTTGTCTGTGTTTTATCTGTTAGCAACCTAGACTCTTCCTTCCATTGCATTACACTATGAGTAGCGGTTATTCTCAGACATCATTCCGAGGGAGCGAAGCGATCGAAAATTCTTATTCACTATAGCATAGAGGACGTAATGCAGACTTCTTACTTCCAACGTATCAGCGTCCTTTTCGAGTGACGTCCGATGGGAATTTGGAGTAATTTGGCTTTTAGAACAGGACAATATATGGAGTAAAAAAGCGCTGGCCCGGCTCCCGATTGCTATCCGGGAAATTCTCAGGCAGATTATTGCTGCTCTTTAAATTTTGAAAATAAGTGGCCGTTGTACGTTTAAATTGATTGCTGAATATCAAGTGATAATTGTCAAATAATAATTCGTCCAGTTTAATTTCTCTTTTATTATCTGGCTGCATTAGATATGTTCTTCCGGTATAAATACCAGCCTTGGTGACCAGGAATTATAGCCCCTTTCATATGAATATTTATTTCCATCATGATCTGAACATTCGATATTTGATCCTACAAATACATTGTCAATTAGTACCCTCAATGGGTACCTACTTATATTTTTGATATCGATTTTAAAATGTATTTCGTTACCTCTGGAATATACCCCTTTATCGGTTGTAAGCGATATTTCCAAATCCTTTGAAGTACTTTGATTAATATATTCGGCAATTCTATTGTCATTTTGGTGCCCTGATTCACTTTGAATTGCCATCATATTAACCGAATATAAAACAATGCATAATAGGAGGGTCATACAATATTGTTCAAAGTTTTTTCCTTTTCAGCGATTTTTAACGCAGTATAATATACATTCTATCACCAGCGGCAGTAAAATAACAAAATATGGATGTGTTATATTTCAATTTTGTTCCTCTTACAGATATTGTTCTCTCTTCCGGAAAAAAAACATAACCGGCAGGATAGAGATGAAACCATGAAGAACCACGGAAGTGTCACAAAGAGCACTGAGATTGACACAGTAAACTTATTCCAAAGAAGATACAAATGACATGGTTACTCCTACCAGCCCAAAGCATCGCACATATTGAAATAAATCGTTTCGCTTTCGCCATTGTTATATGCCACATCAATCTTTACAACAGACAGGCAACCCCAGCCCCTGTAGCTGATCAGAAATCTGTTGGAACTGTCTTCCGACACCCTATCCTTGAGTAAGTAGGTGGAATTTTGAAAGTGATAACTGACCTTTGAAATTCTGTTGAGAGTATATTGGCTGGAAGTAATCCACAGGGTAAAATCATAAATTTGCCTGTTTTGGTTATCAAATATTCCGGGTATTTTCACGGCACTTGCTTTTGGCTGAATACTCGGGTCTCTGAGTTTATTGATTTCTGCCACCAGATTATCCACCAATTGCTGCCTGTCTTCTATTTCCTCATTTTGCTTGGAAATGGTGGAATCAAGCGCCGTAATTTCCTGGCTTTTTAATTTGATCATGGCATTAAGACTTTTCAGTTTCCAGGAGGCGTAGACAAAAACAAGGATAACAATAAAAAACCCAACAGCCGAAATCACTGCTCCCTGTCTTGACCGCTTTTTGAGGTTTTCATTGTCCATCTTTCTGCTCAATGACTTTTTGAATTAATTGCATTGCTTCGGACCACATTTTCAGCAGCCGTCCGGAAGAGTAAACGATGCCTCCCGTAGATCCAAACAATCCCATGATGGCGATGGTGTTTTCCTGGCTGTCGCTTTTAATGATTAGTGAAATTGCAGTTCCGATAAGTACCAGGACCGAGATTAAGGTGATAATTAAATATACCATCCGTTCGGTTTGAAAAAGCGCCACTAATTCCTTGATGGCCTTAACGGTTTGGTCTAAAGTTTGGCTCATGGTTGGTAAAATTTGTTGTTCTGTTGGCGATTTTGGCATCGAAATAAGATGATATTTCGAATGCCTTTGGTGTATTTTTTAGAATTGAATGATATACGATACCACAATTTCACTGAAATTATGAATAATAAGTCATATAAATTGATTTTAACTTAATTTTTTGACAAGCCACTATTTCCATCCGCCAGGTTAAATATACATGATAATGATATTGGTGATTACGGCACAGAATATAAAGATTTTTTTTATGCCATCAATTAACAGGCGTTTATAATTGCAATTTTTTATATCCTGAATGAACAGTTTTTTTAAGGAGTTGCTCTTGATAATACTGTCAGCATCCTTAATTTTAACGCTGTTGCTGCTCGTCTTCGCTTAATTCAGGTTTGGCAAAAACCTGAAAAAAATAGCTTATGGAATCACAAAATATTCCGATCTTTAGAAGATTACGACCTGAAACCAATTTTATAATTTTAACTGCTGAGAGATGGAACAATCAACGATTATGATCAAAGACCAATCTGCCAATCCCGGTCCTTTAGGACTGTTGGCCTTTGGCATGACTACCGTTTTGCTCAACCTGCACAATGCCGGTTTTTTTGAAATGAATTCAATGATTTTGGCCATGGGAATTTTTTATGGCGGTCTGGCCCAGATAATTGCGGGTATTCTGGAATCGAAAAAAAACAATACATTCGGATTGACCGCATTTGTATCTTATGGGTTTTTCTGGCTCACGCTGGTAACTTTGATATTTTTGCCGAAATGGAATTTAATACCTGCGCCCTCTGCCAATGGGATGATTGCCTATTTGATCATGTGGGGCATTTTTACCGGACTGTTGTTCATTGGAACATTGAGAATTAATAAAGCCTTGCAAATTGTTTTTGCCACCTTGACATTACTGTTTTTTTTGTTGGCACTGGGTGATTTAACTGAAAGCGTTGCCATAAAAACGTTTACCGGCTTTGAAGGGATTGTTTGTGGCGCCTCTGCGATCTACGCCGGTGTTGCCACTTTATTGAATGAAGTGTATGGAAAAGTCATACTGCCTGTTGGGCCCCGTGTCAAAAAATGATGGGGCCTTATAAATGGCTTGATTTTGTGAAACCCGGATTCTTTTAAAACCAAATACAACCATAGTACTTCCTAATCCGGATAAGTAATTGCGATTAATAAATTATATTCTCAAGATTCGACTATCTCTCTAAACCTCCGGGCATTTTTCACGGCATTGGCGCGGTAATCGTTGTTAAAAAAGGCATAAAATTGCCTGGGGTCCAGGGCTTTTATTTTTCCCGCCCACTCCTTAAGCTCCTTATCTGAATAATCATATTGGTACCAGTGTTTTTCGCTTTTTCCGTGAAACCGGAGGTATACCGTGTCCGTGGTTTTTTCTTGTACGGCGGGCAGGTCTCCCGGCGCGGAGATCAGGCACAAGCTGATGTTGTGCTCACGAAGGATGTCGTAAACTTCCTCACAAAACCAACTTTCATGACGGAATTCGATCACGTTGGTAAAATTATTATCACACGCCTTGATAAATGGCTCCAGCCGATCCAGATCTTTGTCCATACTTGGCGGCAACTGCCACAGGATACAACCGAGTTTATCTTTTAATAAGCCGGATGAATCGTATACTTTTTTCACGGTTTCCGCAGGATCCAATAGCCTTTTGGTGTGGGTGACATAACGGCTGCCTTTTACAGCAAAGCGAAAATTTTCCGGGGTTTCCTGATGCCACTTTTCAAGTGTCGAATCTTTGGGGGTATGATAAAAGGTATTGTTCAGCTCCACACAATTAAATTCCTTCGCATAGAATTCCAGCCATTTTTTCTGGGCAAGGTCTTCGGGATAAAATTTTCCTTTCCAATCCTTGTAGGAAAAACCCGAGCAGCCAATGTGGGTCGCCTTCTTTTTCAATGCTGGCATGACGGGCAATAGTAAGTCGTTCTTCCATTGATTGTCAAATGTTCTACCTGCCCGCCACATTTGGGGCATGCCGCTCCCTTTTCGCGATGATTCAGAAGATAATGATCAGGCACTTCTTCGAAATCGGCTTTATGGCGGGTGACTACCTTCAGAACGCGTTGCATGGTATGGTAAATGTCGCTCCATTTGGCAGCATCTATGCTGTTACACGACCTGTCCGGAAGCACTCCGGACTGAAAGAGCGTCTCGTCTGCATACAAATTGCCAATGCCGGAAATTATAGACTGGTCCATCAAGGCCGTTTTGATTCTGCTGGTTTTCTTGCTAAAAAGGTCAATAAAATCCTCCTTTGTTATTTGCAGCGCATCTGGCCCGAGGCCTTTTTTCTTAATATAATCCCCAATATCATCAGCGAGGTCAATCCAGCCGAATTTGCGTTTGATCACAAAAGCAAGAAAATAGCCGTTATCGAAATGGAACCTTACCCTACTGTATGGAGGAGGTTCGTCTTTCTTGTACTGCAAAGAACCGGTCATTCCGAAATGGAAAACAACCGATTTACCAGAAGTCAACCGGCCAAAAAAGTATTTCCCTTGCCGGTAGCTGTCTTCAAACTTTTCGCCAACCACGGCTTTGCGGAATTTTTCCGATCCTGTTTTGATTAACTTGGCCGTTTCCACATACACGTCATCAATTTTCTGATGTAGAGCGGTCTGACGGAAATAACGCTGGTAGGTCTCTACTTCTGGTAATTCGGGCATATTTTATTGATTTAAGTATTTGGTGTTACTTTACTTGTGCATACTATTGCAAATAGTCATCGCGTATATTTGATATGATTTGCTGGCCATCAAAGAAAAACATATGATCATATACCGTTCAGTTACCTTTAATCTGTTGAAATTACCTTCGAATTTCTCCTTATTCAGTTGTCGCACCCTTCAAGGCGTGGAGTAGAAATTGATCGGCAGTCAGGGCTTTAGCCCTTTCTCAGAAGTAATACCGCCTGTTTCAAAACCATATTTCTCCATAAACTCATCATATTCCTGCTGGAATGTCTTCTTCCTGTGATGATATTCCTGATTGCGAATGTACTTTCTGACAATTTCAATTTGCGATTCACTGACTGAAACGGCAAAGTAGTCCTCCTGCCATGCAAACTTCGTTTTTGTCAATTTGTTTTTATTGATCCAGAAAGAGGATTCGCCCTTTAGCAGATTGACGATGGTGGCAATATTCTGATCAGAACTCAGTGATATCAGGCAGTGCACGTGATCGAAATGACCATTGATATGATCGAGGTGGATATTTTTTAAATCGGCGTTTTCTTTAATATGATCAAATACCTTCCAGCGTATATCATCATTTAAAAACGGTTTTCTATCGTGCGTGGCCCAGACCAGATGTATCCATATTTTTATAAATGACATGATGTTGAAGTTATGATGAGAACATGCAATCGGTTGCCCATAAAGCACCTGCTAAACTATTAAACAAAAATTATCTATCGAAAAAAATTGGATTGAATATACATATTACATGTATTTAAAGGGCTAAAGCCCTGGGTATTTTACAATTTACTATACCACGCCCTGAAGGGCGCGGCAATTGAGGGATGCGGCAATTGAGGGATGCGGCAATTGAGGGATGCGGCAATTGAGCAGTGAGTGATACAATCAGTAAAGAGCTCTCCTAAGGAGCGTTTAGCTAGTTGGGCTAGTCAGTTAAACGCACAGTGCGGGTGTATTGCAGCGGTTCAACACGGCTAATTAGCATAGAACTTCATCCCACCGGAAGTCACAAATGATCCTGAGAATGAAATATGCCAAATGATCTCAGTATTTGAGCATAACGGTACTATGTTATTGGTCATGATGGATCTGTCTGAATGAGATATAAGATAGTGGTAATGGAATTGATTTTAAAATCGTACGTCCAAACGACGCTTAATGAAATCCATAATCATTTTTGCCCCTGCAATTTTTCCAGGGCCTTATCAGCCGTTTTAAGTGAATGGCTGTGTTTTGTGATATCTTCCCATGGATCGTTACCCTTCCCAAGTCGTTTGAATATATTTTTAACTGTAAATGCTCTCGGATCGAAGTGATCATTAATTTCATCCCAGGACAAAGGCATAGCCACAGGAGCATTTTCAAGGGGCCTCACCGAATAGGGCGTAATAGCAGTTTGCCCGAAAGCATTGCGCATATAATCAATAAACAGTCGATGCCCCCGGTTTTCCTTTCGCGTTTCCAGGGTAAATTTATCAGGATTAGTTGTGGCCAGGTATTCTCCTGTCTTCCGGGCAAATTCTCTCACAGCATCAAAATTTCTTTCCCGGCTCAGCGGCACGACCACGTGCAACCCCCGTGAACCGGTGGACATCACATAGACCTTAAAACCGAGAGACCCCTCGAGAATATCACGAAGTTTGTTCGCGCCCTCAACAACTCGTTTTAAATCACTGTCAGAAGGATCAAGGTCGAAAATCATGAGGTCAGGCTTTTCCGGCTGATCGGCACGGCTGAGCCAGCGATGAAATGGGATTGCGCCCTGGTTGACCAGATAAATCAACGAAGCTGTTTTTTTAATAACCGGCATAGCAATGGTTTTGCCTTGTCGGGTTTTAATCTTGACCCGGTCGATCCAGTCCGGAAAATATTCGGAAACTTCCTTTTGAAAAAAGCCGTCCTTTTCATTCCCGTCCGGAAAGCGTTGAATGGTGATGGGGCGGTTATTCAGGTGCGGTAACAAGTGATTACTGATCTTGATGTAGTAGTCAATCAGGTCCTTTTTGCTAAGGGCTGCGTCTGGAAAAAATATCTTTTTTTCATGAGATATCTCAATGGAATATTGACCGAATTTCATGGTTTAAACACTATTATTGTTCGCGGACAACTTTTTTGGGAGATTTATCATCCCGAAGCCCCAGAAATCGGGGATGCCGCAATTTGTTGTCATCAGTCCATTCTGTAAACCCGATTTCGGCAATCAGCCGGGGTTTAATAAAATGCACATTTTTCTCTCCGGTTTCTTCATTAAACGGGTTGTCCTTCACTGATATCTTTTGCATTTTTTTAGAGAATGACCGAAGAAAATCGTCGTCGTATCCGGTGCCAACCTTGCCGGCAAATTGCAGCTTTTCATCCTGGTAATAACCGATCAGCAATGCTCCAAAACCCAGGCGTTCTCCATGTGGATCGGTATACCCGCCAATGACAAATTCCTGTTGATGGACACATTTGAATTTCAACCATTTCGACGACCTTTTATGATCATACGGTGCCTGGGAATCTTTGGCGATCAGTCCTTCCCAGCCTTTGTTACAAGCGATCTGAAAATATTTTTCACCGTGTTCATTGCGATGTTGGGTAAAATGAATGACCTCGTCAAATTCTATTTCGCCCAGCAATATTTTCTTTCTGATCCGCAAAGACAGTCCTTCCAAATTAAATCCATCAAAAAACAACAAATCGAACAAATTATAATAAACCTTCAGCTTGCTTTTCCTGGCCTCCTTTTCATTTTTAATTTGCATGCGCTGCTGAAGCCTGGAAAAACTGCTTTTTTTACCATCGAAAGCCACAATTTCTCCGTCGACTACAAAATCGGATGCCCTTTGCTTTTTTAGCGCTTCGACTATTTCGGGATAGGTGACATTCAAGGATTTATGATTTCGGCTGAAAAGATGGACATCTTCACCTTTTTTCATGGCGATGCACCGCTCGCCATCCCATTTTCGTTCATAGATCCATTCTTTGGACGAGAAATAATCTTCCGTCAGGGTTGCCAACATGGGGCTGACCCATTGCGGTTGCTTTTGCACTTTAAGCTTCGAATGCCATTTTGCCGGAATTTTTGTTTTGAGCTCAGCCATGTTATTTGGAATCTTCCTTGATCTGTTTCAATGATTTTCCACTGTGCACCGATTTCGGCTCTGTGCTCACCGGGTTCCTTCTTGCATCCGCTTCGTCATCATCAACTTTTTTGATCAGCCATTTTTTGTCGTTAGATTTTCCGGTCTTAATGAGCACATATCCGCCTGTTAGTTTTTCCCCTTCCAACCATACTTCAATTTTTCCCTGGTCGAAAGATGCTTTCAGGCTGGTTTTATCATTCTCTTTTTCTTCCCTGAGATTTCGAAAAATGCCTTCATCCCAGATCATTACTGTTCCTGCACCATATTCACCTTCGGGAATTGTCCCTTCAAAATCTTTATATTCTATGGGGTGATCTTCTGTTCTCACACCCAGCCTTTTCTCTCGCGGGTCCGTGGACAAACCTTTAGGCACCGCCCAGCTTTTCATGACGCCGTCAATCTCTAATCTGAAATCATAGTGCAATGAAGAAGCCTTGTGTTTTTGGATAACAAATCTGGGTTTATGAGTTTTTTGCCCGGAATTTTTTCCAGATGGTTCTGCGCTTTTTCTAAAGTCTCTTTTCTCTCCGTATTCTTTGATCGACATATCTTTATTCACTTTACTAATCTTTTAATAATGGAAATTTCATGCCAGGGAACCGATGATGCGTATGCCGGGAAAAGGACTCATTTGAGATAACATCGTGAAATTAATACCACAAAATCCAAACCGGATTTGCGGAAATAATTACCCATTCAACCATACTCCAATCGTTTTTCTGCTTCACTGAAGACAGAATATTTCGCCGAATTATTGAAGAGATTAGCTATTTGAATCAAGGCCATAAACATGGCATAATCTTTTATGTGTTTTCATCAACTATAGCATTGACAAAATCTGCTCAACATGGGACTTAACGTTGCTCAAAAACTGATAAAAGATCACCTCGCCGATGGGTCTATGACACCAGGCGAAGAGGTCGGTTTGAAAATGGATCAAACACTGACGCAGGATGCTACCGGAACACTGGTAATGCTGGAACTCGAAGCACTTGGACTTGATCGCGTAAAAACCGAAGTTTCGGTTCAATATGTGGATCACAATCTGCTTCAAACGGATTATAAAAATGCAGATGACCACTTGTTTCTCCGTTCTGCATGCCATCGCTTTGGCGTCTGGTATAGTCGGCCAGGCAATGGAGTGAGCCATCCGGTACATATGGAAAGGTTTGGAATTCCGGGAAAATCCCTGGCGGGTTCCGATAGCCACACTCCGGCCGCCGGAGGATTGGGAATGCTGGCCTTTGGCGCCGGCGGACTTGATGTTGCCTTTGCCATGACCGGCAAACCCTTATATTTAAAAATGCCAAAAATTCTCGGTGTAAAATTGACCGGTCATCTGCCTGATTGGGTAAGTGCCAAAGATGTGGTGCTCAAAATGTTGCAAAAATACGATGTGAAAGGTTGCCGAAATATGATCATTGAATATTACGGCCCCGGATTGAAACACCTCAGCGCCATGGATCGCCATGTGATCGCCAATATGGGTACTGAATTGGGTGCCACCACCACTGTCTTTCCTTCAGATGAAGAAACCAGAAGATTCCTGAAATCCCAGCAGCGTGAAAAAGATTGGACTCCATTGGTTGCCGATGAAGATGCAACATATGATCTGAATGACGAAATCGATTTGAGTAAACTCGAACCGCTTATTGCCTGCCCCAGCAGCCCCGGCAATGTGACCGAAGTGCGAAAAGTGGCCGGTAAACCCATCTATCAGACCGTAATCGGTTCGTCGGCCAACCCCGGATTGCGCGATTTCTGGATTGTCAGCGAGATTGTGAAAGACAAAGTCACCCACGACAGAGTTTCCTTTGACATCAATCCAACTTCGAGGCAAATTATTGAAAACCTCAGTCAGGACGGTGCTTTTCTGCATCTCCTCCATGCCGGTGCGCGTTTTCACCAGGCTGGGTGCATGGGTTGCATCGGAATGGGCCAGGCTCCAGCTACCAACCAGATCAGTCTGCGCACGGTCCCAAGAAACTTTCCGGGACGTTCCGGCACCAAAGAAGACCAGGTTTATTTATGTAGTCCGGAAACTGCTGCTGCGTCAGCGCTCACCGGTAAAATCACAGACCCAAGAGACCTGGAAAAGATATTTAAAATGAAATACCCGAAATATCAGCATCCGGAACACGAAATCGTTAACACGGATATGCTGGTACCTCCTCCAGAAGATAACCAGAATGTCCAACTGGAGAAAGGTCCAAATATCCAGTCTTTGCCCGAAATTGAGCCGGTAAAAGAGCATTATGAATTGCCAGTAGATTTGAAAATGGGTGATAATATCTCCACTGACGAAATTCTTAAGGCAGGAGCAGAAGCACTTCCATTTCGTAGTAATATCCCAAAAATCAGTGAATTTGCCTACATCGTTATCGACGATCACTTTTATGAACGCGCCATGCAATCAAAAGAAAAAATGGGTGGTCATATCGTGGTGGCAGGAGAAAATTATGCTCAGGGATCCAGCAGGGAGCATGCAGCCCTCGCCGTAAAATACCTTGGACAAATGGTTGTTTTGGCTAAATCCTATGCACGTATCGGATGGCAAAACCTAATCAACTTTGGCATAGTGCCGCTGGAATTCCAGGATCCCGGAGACTATGATGATATTCAACAAGGCCATGAATTGGTTTTCGACCATTTGCGGGAACAGATCGGGCACGGGAAAGATATTGAAGTGACCAACAAAACTACCGGCCAAACATATAGGACGAAACACAGTCTGAGCAACCGGCAGATGGAAATTTTGTTGGCAGGCGGTGTGATAAATCATTATAATGAATTGCATGAAACTGTAAATTGAACAGCCAAACAGTGTTAGATTGACCTGACGATGAAAAAGCGCGGATTGATTTCCGCGTTTTTTTGTTCTCAGAGATTATTATAAATCTTATTCCCCACCTTTTCCGCAAATCCTTCTGCAATAAAATAATATAAAATCCATGCAAGTTTAGTGGATCGCCTTACAATTTTAATCTTTTGAATAAACATCATTTAGACTTTTTCAATGCGACGGATAGATCATCGATTTTTTAAGCACTGCAATTCACTGGTTGCTGTATTATTTTTATCACTGTTAATCCATATAAGTTGCAACAAAGGATCTTCTAATCAGGAACTTGATCAAAACATCAGTATCAGGAATTTATTTGTAGCAACAGATGGCCGTGACGCCAACAGTGGTAGTATCGATAAACCTTTGGCATCTATTGAACTGGCATTGAATAAAATCCAGCCGGGCGATACGGTATTTATCCGCGGTGGCATCTACCCGCTTTCCGAAATCATTGAAATATCCAAAAACGGCCAACCAGATGCCTGGATCACCGTGATGAATTATGACGGTGAAGTGCCTGTATTTGATGCCAAAAATATAAGAACTTATCCCGGTGGAAGTTCTGCCGCGGATTTCCACAATTATGGCACCTTCTTCATATCCAATGCCAGTTATATCCGCATCATAGGTATCCGCATAAAAAATTCACATGGAACGGGTTTTATGGTGCGTAAACCCAACACGCACAACATTCAACTTATCGATTGCAAATCGGAAAAATCTTATAGCTCCGGGATGGCGTTGTGGTATGCCGATTCATGCAGTATTTTAAACTGTGAGATCACTGGCGCTAATGATCTGGATATGAGGCCGGAGGGTGTGCCGTTGCATCACGAAGCGCCGCACGAAGCATTGACTGTGGCTGGAGCACAATATTTTGAAGTTGCCGGTAACCAGGTGCACCATTGCATCAAAGAAGGAATTGACTGTAAAGAGATAAGCGCAAACGGAGTTGTCCACGATAATATCGTGCATGATAACGAGCGTCAGGGGTTATATGCAGACAGTTGGTTTGGGCGGTTGCATGATATAACATTCCATCACAACATCGTATACAACTGCGAATGGGGTATGGCGATTTCTGCTGAAGGGCAGGGATCATCGCTGGACCACGTGTATATTCACCATAATACTTTCTACAACAATCGCGGATCGGGAATTTTCTTTAGCGTGTGGGGGCACGATGCGTTGCGAAAAGACGTCTACGTTTTCAACAACACCATCTACCACAATGGCGATCCAATGCATTGGGCAGGACCCACCGGTGGTATTGACATGAAATCATCAAACCTCGAAGACATCTTTATATTTAACAACATCTGTGCATACAACAAAGCTTTTGAAATAGCCACTTTTGACGATCCTGAAAAAGAAGGGTTGGATCAGTTGGCACAAAAAAATATTGATCAGCTATAACCTCTCCGGAAATTTCAAAAACCTGAACAGCCATGAGGGGTATTACCCCAAAGTATACGCTTGCCTGGGAAAAGATCCTATTGAAGGAGATCCAGTGTTCAACAATGTTGCTGATTTTAATTTTCATCTGAAAGCCAATTCTCCGGCTATAAATGCCGGCATGCCGGATCCGCCTGTGGCAGCGGCAACAGAAGACCTGGGCGCCTTTCCGATTAAGTAACCTTCTTTTAATTAATATTGAGATCTCCTCAAAAATTTTCAGTTTCTCCCATCTGACGCGGCAATAAAATATGTATCACTTTGATGCACTTTTTGTTGCAATATGATACAGTGTGGTGATCACAACGCTTTTTGAAATATACAATGTGCTGATTTTTAATAACTTGTATTTATGGCACCAAATTAGAGTTAAAGTATTAAACAACCACTGCCTGCTATGAAAGCCCTGCCAAATAATTTCGGAATTCAGCATGTTGGTAAAAATATTTCGCGAAGGGGGAAGTTCATTCTTCCAGTTACAATTGTGCTGATGTTTGCTTCAATTTCCACTTTTGCTTTTGCTGTTACGTTTCAGAAAATATCTTCCGTCCTTCAAGTTCCCGCAATACCCAAACCTGAGAAAATAACTATTTCATCTGAATCAAGATCCGATGATTTAGGAATACTAAAATCCATTAAAGTGTACCTGGGAAATGGTGAATATCACGAAACAACCATACTTTTCATTGATCCGGAACAATTAATTACCCGGAAGGTGTCGCTCCTTTTAGGTGATACGAAACATGTATTTGATTCCGAAAAATCTGTGTTAATTAGCGAAAAGGCCGCCAACTCCATTTTTGATCATAAGCATCCAAACTGTCTTTTGATGGAATGTGGCAACTCCAGGGTGAGTTGTACCCTTAAGATCACCGGCATCATACGTGATCCGGTAAAATACTTCGGTGTCCCCGTTGACTATATCGTGTCAAAAAAATTATTGGATACAATGGATGTTCACTGATCACAACCATAATTCCAGGAAACTCCTTTTATTCCCAGGCGCACAAACTCTCCAAATAATCTGCAGAACCATCACGCAGCCAGCCATCCAGTTGGTCCACTTCTTTCAATTGTTGTCCTCGTAACCTGGGAACCACTATAAAACCACTTTGCAACTCCGGTACAGCGGTCATGTCACCCCAAAGTTTTTCAAATTGTGTTACCGGAAATATATCTTCCTGACCTTTCCCCCATCTTTTTTTCACATCCTTGATAGTAATGTAGGTTGGCATTCTTCTGGCCATATTGCGTACAGCGTCCTTTACTTTTTCCTGATTATCCAGATCGTTCCGCGACAAACCGAATGTTTCCAGCAATTTGTCGATGTTCACCCAGGTAGTGCTGCTATTGTAATAAGACAAACGAAATTCGATCTGTTCATCGGGCAAAGCCAAACCCTCGATCAACCGGATACGGCCATCAATTTTTGCCAATCCACCACCTCGATCTTCCAGTTTTCTGGTGATCACCTCCGTGTTCAATGCATTTCCACTACTCATATGATAGCCAAAGATTGCCGGATCGGCATTGGCACCTAAGGTATCGATATTGTGCACCATCAGATGTTGTATGACTGGATTTTCATCCATTAATTTTTTTAATATTCCATTGAGGATCATATTGGGCACTTCATACCAATGACCTACCGGATGTACACACTGTTGAGGCAGATTGTCGGTATAATCTTCCCCTTCACCCATTGATTGGGCCCAGCCCAAAAGAGCTGCACGCACACTCTCCTGCATTTTTTGGGATTGTTCATCCAGTAATTGCTGGGGCATTTCTTCCCATTCAAAACGCAGATCCCTCGCGGTTGGGATCATTCTCAGTCCAATGATCCTGCCGGGTGACAGATAAAGCGGTCCTTCATATCCAAAATTCTTATGACTTTTGAGATATTCCTGAATGGCCTCATGGGTTAGGTAACTGGTGGTAAATATGTGGGTGAGATGTCGTCCGCATAGACTGGATATTTTACGGCTTTTGGCGAGGTGTGTCTCCACGAAATTGCGGTGTTTACCAGCAATTCGTGCATAGGGATTCAATGATTTCACCACGCCAGCGCCCTTAGTCCACCGGCTTCCGGCACCACCTGCCAGAGAAATTATAGCCAGTTCACCATGTTTCAGCGCTTTTATTCCCAACTGATAATATTTTTTATCTAAACCATCTGAAGCATCCATGATCTCTTCTGGTCTTACATCTTCGATCTTGGTGCTTACCGGAAGGCGATTTTGTGCCAAGCCGATCCTGCCACTTTTCAGGTCACTTTTTATCTGTTGGTGCAAAACAGGATCAAATCCATGTTTTTCCAACAATTGCTCCAACGATTGAGCTTTTTTAACTTCCTGATTGCCCTGCGGAATGATGCGATCAAACAAGGTAGACACAAAGCCCGAATATTGAGATGAGGCGCGGCATGCTTCACCGAGGCGTTCCAGTTCTACCCGTTGGGTGATGGGGATCTTTTGCATTTCCTGTTTCAGGATCAAAGGTACCCTGATGGCATAATAACCTGTTGGTAAAAGTGCTTTTTCGCCTGCACTCAAAGTAGCTATGGTCCCCTTTTCATTAATCGAAAAATCATAAACCACCGGTTCCATGGCAAAAGGTATAGCATGCTCAAACTGGCTTTTGGCTTCACTCATTATTTCCTGGAGTTTGTCCTGGGCCTTTGCCTTTTTGTCAGGATGAAAAATAAAACCCATTCCCCCACCCGACATACCGCCCAGCATCCAGAAACCCCAGAAATCCTTTTTGAATTTTTCTGATACTTTTCGAATGATGGTTTCGGTATACAGATTGCTGGCCCAGGGAATGATATACTGTATAGGTCCATCAAAATTGGCGTGGGTCAATTTGCCAATAGATTTGATGTCACCATCTTGGAGCTGGCCCACCAGTTCATTAAAAATTCCAATTGCTTGTTGTCGTGCCTGCCACTCTGTTTCAGACCTGAGCAAATATTTTTCAGTCACCATTTCCAGGATTGGACCTACATCTTGCGCCATACCACCATGAACCAACACCAGGGACTCCTGAAGTTTATTTCGGGTTTTCTCAGAAACATCTGCTTTTTTCAAGATCGCGTGTCGTGGCAATAAACGCCCGCGGCTTATACCGAACTCCGGGTCTCCTTCCGACGCATTCACGCCCTGAATCAATTTAATACCTGGCCAAATGCCTCCCGAATCCTGCCAACCACCTCCGGAACCTCCGAGCCACTCACCCAAAATCGCCCGCGCCGCGACAAGTCGTCTTTCGTCTTCCTGCAATTTCCCGGTAAGTGATTTTGTTTGACCTGTGGCCCGCATACATACCGCAATGAGTGATGCTAAAAGATTCGTAGAAACTGCTAATCTCGACCCCTTGGGTATCCCATTCACCTGACTGATTATTTCTATACCATAGCCGGGCTTTACAATTTTTCCAAGTAACTGCGACATAGGCTGATCTGCTCCTTCAATACCTGGAGGAACAATGCCAGCGGCGATAATGGCTGCCTTTAATAAACCAAGATAATCCTTGGCAAAATCGAATACGTCAGATAGCCTGCTAATATCCGCAGTAGTACCAAGATCTACACTGGTCAGTCGCAATACTGGTTCATCTATAATCCTGAAGAAAGTTTCAATGGGCGGTGCCGGCTGACCTTTTTTGTGTTTATCACGTACGCGGAGGTTGATTGAAATATTCAGGACATTGGCCCCTTCGGGGTAATCCATGCCCAGAAAAAATATATCGCTCCAGCCACTATGGCTCATGTCCATTCGCACAGGAGTGGATTCATGCAAGACCGGGAACATCCCGTTTTCCACATCCTTTTGAAGCAATTCCGTTCTTATTTTTAACGGATGATCGTCGGGGTGTCCCACACGAAACATCCATTGATTTCCCTGCGTAGAACGCACACTTCGCTTCACCTGGTTGGCTAATGTTTGAAAAGCCAGTTTTTTATACGCCTCAGCCAAAGCTGAGGAAATACTTACATTTCCTCCCTGGACCGTCTGCATTTGTAAAAACAGATCGATCGATTCTTCAAACCTTCTTTTCAGCAAGTGATCATATCCTTCGTAGGGAATAGTGCCACTTTTCCCAATTCCCGACTTAAATGGCACATGGAATCGATGGATCGCATACAGAAAAAACAATGCCCGCACCTGTTCATATAAATTTTCGCTGTTCCGGCGAAACTCATCAAGTTGCCGGCAAGCATCCGTCAGATCGGAAAGCGAAGCATTGCGACAATAGGCGTCCAGGGACCGGTTGCGTATATCGGCATCAGCAGATTTAATAATATTGATTAATTCACTCATAATGCACGGGCTATTTTCCTAACTGACTCATTTCTCTCAACGCAAAAAACTCCAGCAATTCCGATAACACCTCATCCCGGTCTTTGCCGCTGAGGGCCAGCGCAATTTGGGCTTTTAATAAACCATATTTGGTGCCTACATCGTAACGCCAATCGTGTTTTTCAAGCGCAAGATATTGCTCCCTACCCGCCATTTCATTCAGGGTATCCGACAGGTTTACCTTTGTCTTTCCTTTAACCTTGCTTATCTTTTTGCCCAAAATCTCCATTGCTGTTGGAGTCAGCACATGCATCCCAAAAAAACATAAATAATGACCCGCCCTTAATCCTGGTATTTGTAGTTGTTGTTCGGCAACTGTAGGTGTCGGCTTTTCAATCACTTTTTCTATTTTATAAAGATCTCCGGATCCAGTCTTCCGCTGACCACCGACCACACCATAATGCGGCATAATATTTTCACGCAATGCACTAACGGCCGAAATAGCACATCCCTCTTTTTTAGCCACCTCAACCAAATGCTGTGCACATCCCTTTTCCGATCTTTTCACGTACAAATGATCCCCCACCAAATGTAAAAAGGCATCGTTACCCGTAAAATCCACGGCAGAATACAAGGCGTGACCATAACCCAAAGCTTGTTTTTGATGTACAAATTTCAAATGTCCTCCCAGATCGCCGACTACTTCCTTATATGTGCCCTCGTCTCCGGGATGTACAACGAAACATATCTTATCAATTCCGGCTTTTTGTACTTCATCCACCAGAATTTGTAATACAGATTTTTGTTGACCATCCACATCAATCAACGTTTGTAACGGTAATTTGCGCTGGTCAGTGCCGGCGGCTGTTATAACGGCTTTTTCGATCTTCATACCAGAAATTTATATGGAATATTGTTTAATAAAGGTGCCTCCAACTAATTATGTACATATTTAGCAAAAAGACCAGAAGTCCTGAAATTTCAGTCCACTTAAAACTTGATTAAATGGCAGAAAATTATGACCAATTGATTTTCTTTCTAAGAAGTTCGCTTAAATTGAGCAAGAAAATACCGGTCCCTGGAAAAATTAGAATTTTAAATTTGAGCTGCTCCGTTAATATGTTTATGATTTATTTGTTGGGAAAAAAGATTATCACTTGGCGATGGGTTAAACATCGAATAATTAGTGTTTTTCCAGATTGTCTTTTGCTTTTCCCGATTATCTTTCTCACGGTTACGGCATCGTTTGGTTCAAGTCTAAAACATCCTCAACAGGTCTTTTTTGCTGAAGATAGCCTGAACTATATATTTAAAAGTGGTGACTATGGTTATCAATGTTTCAGGATCCCTGCCCTGGTAACTACCAAACGCGGATATATTCTGGCTTTCGCTGAAGGAAGAAAAAATGGCTGTGGGGATTCCGGAAATATCGATCTGGTCATGCGACGATCTGTAGACGGTGGTCGGCACTGGAGTCCGCTTCAAATTGTTTGGAGCGATGGGGCAAACACTTGTGGAAATCCCGCCCCGGTGGTGGACCGTAAAAGTGGTTCCATTTTTTTACTGACTACATGGAATTTGGGGACAGACCACGAACGAGCCATCATCGATCAAACCAGCACCGATACACGGAGAGTTTATGTATTGCATTCAGAGGATGATGGCACCACCTGGACGCGTCCTGAAGAAATTACTAAATCGGTTAAAAATGATAATTGGACCTGGTATGCTACCGGACCAGGATCTGGAACCCAAATCAGTAAAGGTCACTTTCGTGGAAGATTGATAATTTCCTGCGATCATATTGAAGCCGCTACCAAAAAATGTTTTTCGCATGTGATATTTTCCGATGATCACGGAAAAACCTGGAAATTAGGCGGATCTTCACCCAAAGACCAGGTGAATGAATCAGCAGTTGTAGCATTGTCAGATGGAACACTGATGCTAAACATGCGCAATTATGATGGGAGCAAAGATCACCGCCAAGTTGCCACGAGTGATGATGGCGGAATTTCCTGGGTCAATTTACATGCAGATACCGAATTGATCGAGCCAAGATGCCAGGCATCAATGCTTCGATTGAAGAAACGATATCGCAGGAGAAATTATATCCTGTTCGCCAATCCGGCCAGTACAGAAAAAAGGGAAAATATGACCGTGAAGGCCAGCAGTGATGAAGGAAGAACGTGGCCAATAGAATATCGCGTTTATCGAGGTCCATCGGCCTATTCCGATTTGACCAACGTCACCAAAAACATAATCGGAATATTGTATGAGGCCGGAGTTAACTCTGCTTACGAAGGCATCGTCTGGCAGGAGATTTCTGTTGCTGAATTACTGAATTCAAAGGATGACAATCATTAAAATTAATTTTATCCGATTTTACTTAAAAGAATGATTTGGCCCAGGTGATACAAATCATGCTGGATCACACCGTGAACCAGTACATAATAACTATAAGCTTTTCTTTCGACCAGGTCATCCAGGGACTCATCTTTAAAATGTTGTAACGCATCTATTATCTCCGTTTGGCTCTCCTTCAGTTTATTTTTGATCTGTTGCCAGGCTTCTTCATCCTGATTTTCAAAAGGCGGCCAATTTTCCCGATCACTCACTTCATAATTGTGATCTCCTTTTAATCGGTGAATGGCAAACAATCGCCACGAAATCATGTGTTGTACCAGTTCACATATCCGGTGGATTTTTTGTGTCGGTTTGAAAGCCTGCTCTGCATTGATTTCACTTAATACTTCTGAGATGGAGGGACCATGCCAGGCCGCACCATTATAAATTTCATGGATCATGGTGATCATTCGGTGTATTTCCGGATTTTTCATGGCCTTGAGATTAAAAATTGAGCTGGAATTCTTTATATAAATTTAGCCTTTTAATCAGTCCCATTTTCCAGATGCTAACAAAAATTTTGATCTTATGCAGTATCCAATCCAGGAATGGTCCACTATTTTAAAAATCAATAAAAAATCCGTAACGGCTCACTTCCGTCACGGATGTAATAATAGTGGTTTAATCAACATTACCGATCGATAAATTTAACATTAATTGGTGTTGGTCCTTTGGGTAAATCTCTGTTGTATGGCAGGTAAATTCTAAATTCACCATGTTCATAGACGCCCTCTATTTTGGTGATATCAACGAAAAAAGGGATCATCACCATCTTGGAAAATACCGGAAAAACCAGAGGATCCGAAACTTGATCTACTCGATCATTAGTATATAAACCATTTATAAATATCTGATTATTTTGTATGGTAAAATGAAAAGCCTCCGGTTTTATGGACGGATTTGAAACCCTGATCAATAAATCATCTCCAACATTTTCAATACGAAAATCGGTCTGCCGCACACCTCCAAAAACAGTGTTCATTAAATCACCCTGCTTAAGTAAGGTTCTTAATAACTGTTTGTTCTCTAATAAATTCATTTTAATGCCTCCAATTCAATTACACTGTATATCCTCAATATATATACCACAACATAGTTTGGGTTACAGCGAAAACACAGACTGTCAGATTGGCGTGCTGGCTATCGATAGGATGTCAAGTTGACTGATTATTGTTATTTGACACTTCCATCATTCAGATCATCAGGTCGGTTATATTGTGGATCATTGATCATTTCATAATCGGTGAGGGTAAGAAGAAATGCTTTGAGGTCGGCCTTCTCATCGTCTGTGAGTTGCACACCCTTTTGCCGCACGTTCTTCATTAATGGATGGACATAATCGGAATAGACCAGCCCTTCAGAATAAAAATCAATCACTTCATCCAATGTTTTAAATCTGCCATCGTGCATATATGGGGCGGTTAATGCAATATTGAGTAGGGAAGGCGCCCGGTAAGCTCCAATATCCATAGGATCTCCTGTTACAGAATACCGGTCTTTCGGGTCATTAAATACAGTATCTTTGGCATTGTTGAAATATTCGTTGGTAGTCATCAGAACAGAGCCACCATGGCAATGGAAACAATCTGCATCTTCAGAAAAAAACAAATCATACCCGTGTTTTTCTGACGCGGTTAAGTCGACTTCATGCCTGAGGTATTTATGAAATTTAGACCGGTAAGAAACTATAGATCGTACAAATTGGGCAATTGATTTACTGATACGGTCATAAGTGACCTCTTCGGTTCCAAAGGCTTTTTTGAACATCGGGGGATACATGGGTATATTGGAAATGGTATTCACTGTGCGCTCAACACTACCATCGGCTTCATGGGGCGCTGAAATCATCATCCACACCAATGATTCAATATTTTTATAATTGTATTGCGGTTCCGCCGGAACATGGTATGCATCAGATCCAATATTCGTATTGCTATTGTTGACAAAGCCATTCCATAAGTATCCATTTTTATTGTAGACATCATTGAACAGTGGCAGCATGTAATGTGGTGTGGAGATGCCTGTTAATCCAAAGGTTTTTCCCCCTTTGAATTTTGGATGATCGAAACCACATTCAAAAGCATTTTCTTGAATATGACAGGTGGCGCAACTCATCAATGAGTCCGGATGGGTACGCCCTGATAGCCTGCCATCATAAAAAAGATAACGTCCTAATTTGATGCCTTCTTCTGTCATGGCATTGTCAGCCGGAATATTCAGCTCGGTTGGAAAATATTTTATATCGGGCAAATTATAAGGAGTAGGCTTATAAACTTCTGGTTGCTCAACGATCTGAGTGTCCGTAGGAGTACAGGACCAGAGTGCCATTATCCATATGGCCGCCACCACCGGGAAAATTAACCTATTCGAACATGTCATAATATTTATCATTCCAGCACTTACCTACGTTCAAGCGTTCAAGGATCTTTTCATTATCACTCAGAAAATGTTTTCAGCGATTCCACACAAAAAACATCTGCCTGTCCATTTTCACATCCAGCATGCATGGCTTCCTGGTTTTGCATAATTTTAGCGCCATAAACATTAAAATCATAAATATTAGGATTTTGAAACCAGTTTTGCACATTCATATCCAATAATAATAATTTTGTCTCTCCTTTACTCATGGAAAATGCTGAATTAGCAAGCGTAATTTCAAACCAGTTTTGAATAAATCCGATAACTTTTTTCTGATCGTCGTACTGTTGACCTACACCCAAATGAAAATTGAACGGCGTTCTTTCATTGTCAGGGTTCATCCAAAATCCATTCATCTTCATATAGTGATAGCCTCCTTCTTCACCGCCCAGATTGATTGGCCACATCATATCACTCTCCGGAGGATTCAGATACATCATCGGCTTATTTTTCTCGCCTTTTATGCCAAAGGTCACTGTGATGGCATCATATTCTCCCACCGGTATCAGATCAGCGATTTCCCACCGTTGCGTTGATGGAATGTTGGTGTCTGCATAGTGGGCGAAATCATTCGAATCGAGCAGAATAGTTCTTCCATCAAGTTTATGTAAAGTCACATCTGAGATGAACCACTGGATTTCTGTTACTTCATATTTATTGTTGGCAGAATTGGTGTATTTCATCTGATTGAATTCAATTTGACTTCCATCCACTACATATTTGAAATCAAGAATCAAATGACCTCCGTTACTGTTTAAATTATCGTCTTTCCCACAGCCGCCACACCATATCATCGACAACATTAAGAGCCAAAAAAAACTATTAATCAGACCTGTTTTCATGGGTTCATTTTAAGGTTAAACGCTTTTACTTAAACAGATTTTTCGAGGAATAAAGTTCTTTGTTCCGCCTATTTTTTATCCCTCAAAACGGGTTAATAAAATGTCTGTTAACAGGATTTATATCGTCGATCATTTCCTTGGTTTTAAATGTAATGTTCATTGATGAACAAATTTGAACAGTATTGAACACTGATTATGTCTATAAACCGGCTGTAACGCTAAATCTACTTGTTGGCATATTTTTTGAAACATATTGAAATGATTTTGAAAACAAGGAGGCGGTACATCACCCTTGTTGGAGTAGAAATTTAGGCCGGGTCCAAAAGATAAAATACCTTATTTAGTAGGCAGAACGTTCATAAAATCTTTGGAAATTCTGGTCCGATCGCAAATTCAGTTTTCATTTGAAATTGTTATAAATTACATATATTTGTCTTTGTGGAGGTTAATCGTGATTTTGCAATAGGGCATTTCCGCTCATATAAATCTATTGATTTGACAACCACACATCTAATCCAGGCTATTCGCTATGAGTAGCAATACGCATAACAATTTAATTAAGGGTTTGAGAGGTCAAAGCGCGGCTTTGACCTTTCAGATCCTTATTTTTTAACCAGGAAAATTGCCATAGAGCCGGTGTACTGAAAGGTTTTCCAAAGTCGATTTATTACCCAGGATTCTTTTTGCGCGGATATAACGGTCGTAATTATAGCGATCGAAATCAGGTTGTGTAGAATCCATACTACTAATGTGTACGTCTCCTGATGCATGAATAAATTTCATATTACCGATCCACATCCCGACATGTACAATACTTTCAGATGAATTTGTGGTGGCTTTCCTGCCAAAAAACAGTAGATCTCCTGGTTCGAGCTTTTTAAATTTGCGGACACTATCAACTACTTCCCCAACCGTATTCTGTTGTGATGCATCTCGTGGAAGGACCAGTCCATTCATTAAATAAACAGTTTTAGTAAACCCGCTGCAATCGACGGCCTTAGCAGAAGTACCGCCCCATAAATACGGTAATCCAATCAATTCTTCTGCCTGATGGACAAATTTTTCCGGGCTGGTTGACATTTTTTGGCTCCATTGATCAAAATCTTCCGCCGCTTTTGCAGCCACATATCCAATGCGCTTATCAGGATAACTTACTTCGTAAAAATCTTCATCTTTTGTCACAACATTCAAAATACATCCCATGACCAGGTCTGACACCGGCATGGCATGCAGATCTGGTTTGGAGTAAGAAAACCCATATGGCTGGGTAAAAATTAATTTTTTAACGCCTTTAATTGAATCCAACTTCTGCTTGCTCAATAAAGCAATGGCCCCATCGTCCGTCCAGGAAATGTACCCGTCAGGTGTTTGAATATGATACCAGCCATTATTGGATTCCAATATCTTCACTGGTGTTCCCAATAATGCCTGCGTCGCCAGTTCGGCTTCATGTTCAGGTTCAGTACGCAAATTAGCCACCGAAATATTAATCAGTCCACAAATGTTTTCACCAAGTGCCGGATCCGGTAAAATGGATATACTGTCAATATATCCATACTGTTGTTGATCAAGCCATGATAGTAATTTAGCTTTAGCTTTCGGATGATCAGTTTTTCCTTTCAATACAATGCCCTTCACCGTTTTTCTAATTTCCAGGTCAAAAATCGCAGTGCGATGGTCGGGGGCATATTGCTGACGGATTTTTTGGCCCATGCCCAGGATCTCAACCCTCGAATTAACACTTCGATCAGCTTGAGAACAGGCTGAAAATATGATAATACCCAGCCATAAATATTTTATTTGTTTCATCATTGTTGCAAATTTTCCGGTTTGAATTTATTCAAATCAGGTTTGTATTTTTTATGGCGATTCATTTCGTAATTATAAAAGGTCCAACCCAGATGCCTCATAAAAGGAAAACCTTTGGAATCGTATTCATAGTGATCGTCATTTAGAATATTATTGTCATTAACATAAATAACAGCACTGAGAAAAAACTCTATGCCCTTTTTGAAATCTACGATGTAAGCATTATCGATTAGAAATCCATACGCCCCACCAATTTTATTGAAGACGCGAATGTTGTCGTCAACATTTTCTTTGGTGCCGCCAAACATCAAAAACTTGCCAATGGCATCTTCATATTTGTCCCCATAAAAAGGGAAATCTGATTCACGGGGATACATCGACATGTATTTCCATAAAAACCGATAGTCATCATCACGTAACTGAAACCTTTCATTGGGAGCAAAAGCCTCTGGGAAAATAATGGTTTGCAACATTTTGTGCAGCGACTGAAGTGGAATATAGTTCTTGGTTGAAAAATTCATCGGTCCATTAATCAGACTATCGCCTTGTATATAACCAGTACCCAGGAAGATGGGCAGTTCAGACCGGATATCGAGTGTATCGTATCGGAGAGGTTGCTGGTAAATCACCTTATCCTGATACAAGAATCTAACCGGATTGGTGTAATGGTTCTCTTCATAGGACATGGGCGAAGAAAGCCTG
The DNA here is from genome assembly GCA_963711495.1 of uncultured Cytophagales bacterium. Taxonomy (GTDB): domain Bacteria; phylum Bacteroidota; class Bacteroidia; order Cytophagales; family Cyclobacteriaceae; genus CAVQEK01. The sequence continues at coordinate 126,195 of CAVQEK010000013.1, read as the reverse complement.
TGCACGATGCGCAATTTTTTATATCCTTTTTTGTAAAGTTTCCCATTAATTTCTGCGTGACCTAAAAATTCGTATAACCGGTTAAACGAATTATTATCGCTCACCAAAAATATTTTCCTTATGTATTGGGCAATTGATAGTTTTCCATTGAATGCACTGGTATCTTCAGTAACCGACGTCTGACCATAGAAGGCACTGTCGGTGAGCATGGTGGTGTATTTCGTCAGGTTGGGGATGAGCAGATCGTTTAATTTTTCCAGCGCCAAGGCTGCTGTCGGTAGTTTTACTGCACTTGCCGGATAATAATATTCGCCGAGATTAGTTCTGTACTGATACGATTTCAGATGTGGTTTATTCTGTTCATCACGGTTGATTTGCGTATACACGATTTGCAAGTGGTATTTTGCCGGATCATCTACATATGCAGCGTATTTATCCGGTTCCCGTTTCAGCAAGTCTTCAATCAGGTGATTTTCTCTTACCATCACTCTACATGAACAGAGCAGAAACAGTAAAAATAACATCCAGTTATTTTTCATTTTGACAATGGATGATATTGATGCCCAAACCGGGAGCTGGTGAAACTGATATTTTCCCATCCGAAAAGGTAAGACCTTCAGCAATATCTTTTTTAATTAACAATGGGCCATCCAAATCGGCATAATCGACCAGTGGTAATAATTGCGCCGCAGCGGCTATACCTACTGAAGTCTCAGTCATACACCCGATCATAATATTCAGGTTTAATTTCCTGGCCTTATCGATCATGCGTAAAGCTGGCGACAAACCTCCGCATTTCTGAAGTTTTATATTGATCCCATGAAAATAACGTACGCAATTTGCCACATCCTGCTCTGTGCGGCAACTTTCATCAGCAAATATTGGCAATGCACTTTTACCCTTTACCAGCATCATGGCCCCATTGTTTTCCACTGGCAATGGTTGCTCAATGAAATCAACATTCAAGGACTTCAATATGTCAGCATATTCCAAGGTTTTCTCCGCCGTCCAGGCACAATTGGCATCAACGCGCAGACTGGATTTGGAATGCCTTCGAATGTTTTTCATGATTTCCATATCTCGATCAGTGCCCAGCTTAATTTTATAAACTGGCCATGGTATTTCATCCATTTTATGCAACATGTTTTTCATAGAATCGATCCCAATGGTGAGGCTTGTCAAAATTGGTTTAGCATTTTCTGTCCCAATAATCCGGCTAACCGGTTCACCGATCATTTTTCCGTATAAATCCCAGGCGGCATTGTTCAGTGCGCACATGGCAAAAGTATTCGTATCCATCAAAAATGAAAAATCGTTCCAGCATGCATCGGGATCGATGAATTGGTAGTTCTTCAATTTTTTTTGAATTCCTGCTAAACTGGCTTTAAGATTTTCTGAGCTGATGTGGTAATAAGGATTTGCGGTAGCTTCGCCATAGCCTTTTACCCCGTCCAGTTCAAGTTCTACCAAAACCTCGGGTTGATGATAATAGGTCTGTCTGGATATTGAAAATGGATGATTTAATTCCAGGTCGTTTGAATATATAGATAATTTCATGTTCGAGACTAGCGATGATCCAAAGCAAATATCTGAAAATACTTTAATGTACGGCCCGAGATTAAATAATGCCAGGTCCCCAATAAACAATCATTTAGGATTAACTCAAAATTGAACAAAGATTTTGCCGGTGAAATCCGGTTAATTGAAAACGGTTACATTTTCTTTTGAAGGCAGGCTAAAGGAGAATGTACTGCCTATATTTTGTTCACTTTCCACCCAGATCTTGCCATAATTTTTCTCGACATAATCTTTACAAAGCATCAGTCCCAGGCCCATTCCACGCTCATTGGCTGTTCCCAACGTACTAAAATTCTCAAGGCTAAATAATTTTTTCTTTTGTTCTTCTGTAATGCCAACACCCTGGTCTTTCACCGAAATCGTTACAATCTCATTGACCTTCCTGGCAAATATTTCCACTGAACTTTCATTTTTTGAAAATTTCACAGCATTAGAAACCAAATTACGCAAAACAAGCTTTACCATTTCCAGATCTGCAAAGGCAAATACCCCCGGCAATACACGATTTTTTAGTAAAACATTTTTGTTTTCCGCCTGGGGTTCCAACAGTTTAATCACTTCTTCGGTAATGAGGTGTAGATCAAGGATGATTGGAGAGATTTGCATCCCCTTTAATTGACTCTTTGCCCATATCAATAAGTTGTCAAGCATGTTGGAGGTATTTTCCATTTTTTCCAATAAACCCCCAGTGATCTGTCTCATTTCTTCCCCGGATACGGTACCTTTCAAAAATAAAGAAAGTGTGCCGATCAACGATCTCAATGGACTTCTAAAATCATGCGAAACCAAGGAGAATAATTTATCCTTTAAGACATTCATCTCCGTCAGTTCTGCTTTTTGTTTTTCCAGTTGCAACAAGTTGCGTTTTCGTGGGGTAATTTCAAACTGGATGGAAATGTATTGCTTGGGCCGGCCTTTTTCATCTAGGATCGGTGCAATAGCGGTATCGACCCAATATATTTGACCAAACTTATTGCGGTTACAAATTTCTCCACGCCAAGTCCGGCCTGCGGCTATTGTTTTCCATAAAGTCTGAAAAAATGCCTCATCGTGCATATTGGACTTTAAAATATTGTGTTTCTTTCCAATAATCTCTTTCCTGCGAAAACCCGATATCAGGGTGAATTTTTCATTTACACTGAGAATTTTTCCTTCCAGGTCAGTGATGGACATGATCGCAACATGATTAAGTGAATTGTTTTGTGCCCTCAGTTTGGAATTGAGTACTTCAACCAATTGTAAAGTCGATGCCAACTCCTTCTTCTGTTCTACCAATTCCTTGTTTTTCTGAAAAAGCTGACGGTTGGCTTTTCGTTCTTTTTGCCGGAGACGGAAGAATACCAGTGCTGACAATGCTGCAATAATCAGACAAAAACCAATAGCTATACTGATCACCTGCTGACGCTGGATGATGGCCTCGTTGGTTTTATTTCTTGCTTCCTGAAGATCATTTTCTTCTTTCAGCGCTTTATAATCAGTCTCCTGCTTTTGCAGTTCATGCAACAATTCCTGTTGAGCCAGCAACTCGCGACCTTCCAGAATATCCAGGCTATCTTTATATTCGTGATAAATACGCAATACATTGGCGCTCTTACGGAAATCTCCCTTACTATAGAGTATTTCGAACATCACGTCGTAATTCTCCACCATATAAGGTAAAAAACCAATCATCTGCGTATACTGAATAGCCTGACGCGCTACTTTGTCTGCTTTGTCCAGTTCATTGGTTTTCAAATAAATTCTCGCTTCATCCAGTAAGGCCTTTCTCAGGTATATGGTTTGGCCGTTGGAATAGGCCAAACTGGCTGCCATTTGTGCTAAAACCAAGGCACGTTCAAAATCCCCCTGACCCAGATACAATTCGGCTAAATACCCCATGGCCATTGATAAACCGGCTTTGTCTATATTTCTTTTAAAAATTGCCTGACTCGCCTTAAAATATAAATACGCGGTATCGGTCTTGTTCAGGGCCATATAACACTTACCGAGATTTGAATAGATAAGGCCTTTCAATTTGGTGTTTTCATTTTTTTTCTGATAGGAGTATGCCCGATGAAAATAATTAAGCGCCTGATCCCAATTTTTAATTGAGGTATACATCGAACCGATGCTGTTCAAACTGGCAGATATGCCGGGCTCAGAATGTATTTTCTCGGCATTGTTCAGTCCTTTAAACAACCATTCTATCGATTCCCGCTGCCGATTTTGAAGACCTAAGGCAATACCAATAATCCGTTGAGATTCACAAATTCCTTTTACATAATTTAATTTTTGGGCAAGTTCAATAGCGGAGTTGGCGTAGGGTATTGTTTGAAAGGGCTTGTAAAAATAATAGTTATTTGCTATCTCATTTAAAACATCGACTTTCACAGAATCAGTGGCATGTTTCAATACGACCTGAAGGCTGTCAATAATTGGATTTCTAAATCGAGTTGCGCTGGGGGCAGACCTAGAAGGGATTCCAATCAGACAAAAAAATATGAATATTATGATCTTAGAATAACGAGTATGAATCATCTTGTTATTGACAACCCCACAATTTTGGGTTTAATATATAATAATCCCTTTAATTTTGCTGTACAAAAAGTAGTTTCTACTCCATAAAGTTTTGAAATAAACCACGAAGCAAAAAAGTTGTGTTATATGATACCAGTCATCCGGGCTATTTGGTTATGCAATTAATGACACCCAAACAGGTTTGCAAACTGATGGAATTATTTCAAAATTTGAACCATTGCTATTTTGATAATGAATATACTTCAAAACTAATGAATCATGAATTTAAAAGACGCAAAAATTATTGTTACCGGTGGAAGTCTGGGAATTGGCAAAGCCACCGCCCGGATCTTATGTGAAGCAGGAGCTAGTGTATTGATCACTGGCAGAGACGAAGAACGCCTTAAAATTGCTGCTGAAGAAACCGGTGCCAGGTTTATCAAAGCAGATGTGGCCAATCCAGGCGATGTAATTGCTACCGTTGAAACTGCAATACGACTTTTTGGAGGTGTGAATGTACTGATCAATAATGCCGGCATAGCCGGACAACGTCACGAACTCACGGACACTCCACTTGAAGACTTCCAAAAGGTGTACGGTGTGAATGTGTTTGGTGCCGCTATGATGGCCAAAGAAGTAGCCAAAATTTTTAAGAAACAACAATATGGCAACATCATCAACATTGCCTCCACCGCCGGTAAGAAAGGTTATGCACACGGTACGGTGTATGCATCTTCCAAATTCGCATTGCGCGGAATGACAGAATGTTGGCAGGCCGAACTCCGCAAGTATAATGTACGGGTCATGCTGATCAATCCCAGTGAGGTGACCACCGCCTTTGCGAATAGTGAAAGGGTGGAAAGAACCGAGCAATCAAATCGTTTGAGAAGCATAGAAATCGCGCATGCCATTAAAAGTTCTCTGGAAATGGATGATCGTGGGTTCGTTCCCGAATTAACCGTGTTTGCCACCAATCCCTGGTAAAGATTAAAACCTGTAGGGCAATCGATTTTGAATAGGATCAACAGCGCCTGCCAAAAACTACTTACCTGAGTTGTTATGAGTAACTTTCTAGTCCCACGGTACCGTTGGACATTTTTTTCATGCCCCACAATTAAACTTTCATTTTGTGGTGGTTTGCAGGTCGTGAATGTTTTTTTATCATGTTCGTAATTCAATATCGAAGTATGTATAACAGATCCGGCTTTTGAGTGATGTGATAATTCCTTTTTTCAAATACCAACAATTATGCAAGAATGCTTATCATACATTATGCGTTGTTTTCTCAAGAATCGCAGAGAAATAAAAGAAAGATGATTTCGTCAATTATGGTGCTCGTCAAGATATTCCTTTAAAAACCCATTGCGCCACTTGCGTATTTTTAGATATTCTAACATTCATATAATGAATTTAAACCTGTATTAATCAGATAAGAATTACAACCGTGGCACACCAGGAATAATCAAAAGGAAAAACCAGTTCGCATCAAATATTTAAATTTGAAAGCAGTGCGTTATTCATGGAATAATGAAAATCAAATATTCGTTTCCCATAAAATCAATTTGAAGCCAAATGCGTTATTAAGTGTGACTAGAATTACTGTGTTTCTATTATTTTAGTGCAAATTTTGTATCATTAATTTATAAGGTGGTTATAAAATACATACAGCAATATTTAAATGCGCTGATGGAGCTGACTTTTGAAATGGCTCCCTATCTGTTATTGGGTTTTTTCATAGCTGGTTTGTTATATGTTTTTTTCCCAAAGGAACGTGTCACCAAATACCTGGGGAAAAATAACATATCATCGGTGCTCAATGCAGCACTCATTGGTATTCCCCTGCCGTTATGTTCCTGTGGTGTTATACCGACGGGCGTCTCTTTGTACAAACACGGAGCATCCAAAGGTTCTTCCGTTTCTTTCCTGATTTCAACGCCACAAACAGGGGTGGACTCAATTTTGGCCACTTATTCATTGTTGGGTTTGCCATTGGCAATTATTCGCCCCGTTATCGCCTTATTTACCGGTTTATTTGGTGGGCTGGTTACCAATGCTTCTACTAAAAATATGCCTGTCCCCACTGATAATACCATACCCAAAGATACTTCGGAAAAACAACACAATGTACTTAGCAAGATGTTGAATTATGCATTTGTGGAATTTCTCCAGGATATTTCCAAATGGCTGGTTATTGGATTATTAATTGCAGCCTTGATCGCGGTGATCATTCCTGCTGATTTTTTCACCAACATCGTTGGAAATGAATATTTGAGTATGCTCATTGTTTTGGTGGCATCAATTCCTTTGTATGTATGTGCTACCGGTTCAGTCCCCATCGCGGCAGTTTTATTGATGAAAGGCCTTTCACCTGGAGCGGCTATTGTTTTTCTAATGGCCGGACCTGCAACCAATGCAGCTACTATTACCGTGATCGGAAAAGTACTGGGGAAAAAGACATTATATGCCTATTTATTCAGCATTATTGCGGGGGCGATATTCTTTGGGGTGATCGTGAATGAATTTTTACCCCGCGAATGGTTTATGAACCACGTGGCCATGGGACCGGGTGGGCATGGTGAGCATTTGTTGCCTCAATGGTTAAAAATCGGCTCCGGAATCTTACTTACTTTGCTGATCATCAATGGGTATATTCAAAAATACCTGAGCAGTAAAAAATTTGAAAATGAAAAGAACAGACCAATAGTTGAAAATATAAATCTTGAACACATGATAGAGAAAATGGTGAAGGTAAATGGCATGACATGCAACCATTGTAAAATGAATGTAGAAAAAAATCTGGGTGCACTTCAGGGGATTGATAAAATTGAAGTAGACCTGTCCAATGCACTTGTCAAAATTACCGGTAAAAAAATCGATCTTGACCAGGTAAAAAATACTGTGGAAGGTATTGGCTACGAATTTGCCGGTGAAGCATAATCCACTTTAGGAAAAATAAATCCAGTGGAGCGGACCAACCATTCCGGTTGGTAATTGATTTTTTGTTTTACTTCTAGACAACCAAAAATCAGAAACCGGATCATGTAATGTGCGGACATAATTGAACAATGTATTCGTCACTTTGATCGTCAATTTATTGTCACCCTTCCTGACCAGATCTTTGATATAGAACATTTTTTTCCCATACCATCTAACGCCCGCTTCTTTACCATTTATTTCCAGGGAAGCGATGTCATAAACAATGCCCAGATCAATACAGTCAGGAATGCTGTCTTCCAGGAAAGCCAGATTATTATAAATTATATTGCCGGAAAATCCGGCAGTATTTTTTTCTTCTGACAAATCCTTAAGTTGGTGAAGTTCCAATCTAAATTGATCTCCGTGTACCGGTAAACAAGTTAATTCCCAGCTTCCTGCCAAGGCCACAGGAATACGTTTTACAATTTTATCATTCAGCTTTATTTGCCGTTTACCGCTCGATTTTTCCGAAACCAATAACAGTGACTCCAAAGGATTTAATTGAATAGGGACTTTATTTTTGTTGCTAATTTGCACTTGTTCCCGCTTGCCTTTTTCCGGGTCCCATTTCCATAGATTTTGTAATTTACCAGGAAAAGTCGCCACGAAATCCAGTATCCGTTCCCGATCAGTATTGGTAAAAAAGAATATTTTGTGTGTGGGGTCAACCTGTTGAAAATGAAACAGACGATAATCCGGGTCTGAAATTTGAATACCTGGATTTACCGCCAGTTTTTGCATCGTTTGTCTGGTCCAATTAGTAAAGTCTTGTTGGGATTTTTGTAGATTTTCACCAGGAGCGTCGATCTGTTTTAATCCGCTTTTCAAAGCTTCTTCAATGGCAAATTGAACTCTTTTATCATTTTCCGCACCATTTTTCATTTCAGGTGAGCGTAATGGCTTATTACCCATTATAACCACTTTCGCACCATTTTCTGCCAAAATTTTAATTATTGCCGCTACCTCGGGTGAAATGGTTTCTACATCACAAAGCAATAACAGATCATATTCCATTGGTCCGTAAGTGATCTTCCCATTCTTTACCATGGCATTTTTCAGGATATTTCCATTAACATAATCGGAGCCAAAGCCGTTGTGATTCAATGCCTGCCATAAACAATGGAGATACCAGGGTTGTAAATTGAAAACATTGCGGTCCAGACCGGCCTGACTCCAGATATCTGCTGTCGGGCCCATGATTGCCACCTGGCTCACTGGCTCCGAAGCTTGCATAACACCAGAGATCCTGGAAATATATCTGGACCAGTATTTAAAATAGGGCCACCAGGTATTCTTTTCATTGAAATAACACCCAAATCTTATCCACCCCGGGAAACCGGCTTTTGGGGGAGAATAATTATAGCCGTGTAAAACATGATGATTGACGCCGGTAACCACATTGAGATCAGAGGCTTCTTTAATGTAAGCCAAGGTTGCTTCGAAAACGCCTGAGGTATTGGTCATCGCTTCAGCACTGATGATTTTTCGACCAGCTAAGTGTCCGGCAGACGAAGCATATTTATCCCATATAGCATACCTGATCTGATCGACATCACAATATGGTTGCCAACCACCATTGAAAAGCCACTGATCACCTTCCGGTATATCCGGAACCAGGTACCCATCGATCAAGTCTGTATACAGCCATGGATATCCGTAAGCCTGGTAGCGACTTTCCGCCCCATTTTCATGACACCATTTGTGATAAGTCATCAGGAACCTTTCCATAAATAATTCCGCCAAAGTAGTGCTTTGATCAAAACGCACCCGTTTAATGATATCAGTAAATTCTCCGGACACTTTAAGCGTACTATCCAGCAATAGGGGCAAGTATGGTAATATATCATAGCCTCTGCGTCTGGAAAACTCTTCATTAAAATCACCCGTCCAGTTTGCCCCTTCCAATTCAATACTATCGCAAAATAACGCCCTGATTCCCGATCCTAATTTTTGTCCCAACCGATCGTTGATCCTGTCAGACATATGATGAAGATATTTCTCAACAGCTTTTTGGTTAAAATGATCCAGTACCGGTCCGGCTCCTCCGGGTGCTCCATGACTTACTTGCCGGAAGTGGTTTTGCCAGGTCACCACACATAATTTGTATTTGCCGGCAGGAACATCTGCCTCTAATGTTTCTTTCTCCGGATCGACTTTGTCGGTGAGATCAATAATTTGGCTGAGTGAGTATAGATTTTCCGGGTAAAGTACGACTTGTAATATTTTAAAAGTCGATTTGCCAACACTTTTCGGTAAAGGTATCGACTTCTTCGTCGGACCTTTTACTATGGTGACTTCACCTTTTACGCCCTGAATGGTTTCATCAGGATCGAGAAATTCACCTCCAAATGGCCACCCGGTCCCAATGATCAGATCAACAATTAGTCCCAATTTATGGGCTTCATCCTGGGTATATTTCAACATGGCTATCCATTCATCGCTGAGCCAAAGCAATGGCTTTTCCAATAAATTTTGCGCTTGCTCCGGCATTGCAATCGGATTAATTTCCACTCCGCCCATACCGGCTTCCTTCATAACCTGCAATTGTCGTCGGATTTCCGGCTTTGAAAGCCGGTCTCCATTCCACCACCATCTGAAAAAAGGCCTTGATTCCGGAGGAGGATTGTTGAATACAGCCGCTAAATTCACTGAATCTTCCAGCGGAAATTCCTTCAAAGTACATCCGCCAAAGATGGTCATTCCACTGGCCAGGCCGGCATACATCAGACTGATATTTTTGAGGAAATCACGTCGATTGGAATTAAAAATATCTGACGTCATAAGATATGATATGATTCAATATATGATGCGAAAACATTCACTTTTCCAAAATAATAAATCAAACACTCTTTTTACACTTTCTCTTCATTTCATTTGAAACTAATTATAGAGCATTCTTTTTTTATTAAAAACTATCTCCGTAATTTTGGCCGGCAAATAATATGACCAAAGATTATTTGCTATGTCTATAGATTCATCAAGATTTCAAGTAGAAGCGCTCACATACGATGATGTGTTGTTGCTTCCGGGCTACTCCGAGGTCCTTCCGAGAGAAACTATAACCACTACTCAATTAACCAGAAATATTGCACTGAATATTCCATTGGTATCGGCTGCCATGGATACAGTCACCGAAGCGGAATTGGCCATTGCTATGGCTTTGGAAGGCGGTCTAGGATTTATCCATAAAAATATGGGCATTGATGCCCAGGCAAATCAGGTGCGCCGGGTTAAGAGATCACAAAGTGGAATGATACTTGATCCTGTCACCCTGCCGATCGATTCGAGGGTAGCTGACGCTGTCAGGATCATGAGGGAATATAAAATTGGCGGCATTCCAGTGATCGATACTCATAATAAACTGGCTGGCATTATCACTAACCGTGATCTTCGCTTTCAAAAAAATATGAATACACTGGTCAAGGATGTTATGACCAAGGATAACCTAATTACGGCAACCGCTGAAATAAACCTGGAACAAGCCGAAGACATTCTTCAGGAACATAAAATTGAGAAATTACCAATCATTGATAAGGATGGCAAGCTCACCGGCTTGATCACCTACAAAGATATACTCAAAAACAGGGACCGCCCCTTCTCTTGTAAAGATGAGTATGGCAGACTACGTGTCGGAGCGGCAGTCGGTGTAACCCACGATATTCTGGAGCGTATAAGCGCTTTGATCCATGCCGGTGTAGACGTAATTGGTATTGATACAGCCCATGGTCATCATAAAGGGGTGATCGAAGCACTTAAAAAAGTTAAAAAACAATACCCAAATCTTGAAGTGATCGTAGGCAATGTGGCCACATATGAAGGCACTAAACTTTTGGCAGAATCTGGTGCAGATGCTGTGAAAATTGGCGTAGGACCAGGAAGTATTTGTACCACACGGGTAATAGCCGGAATTGGCGTGCCACAATTGACAGCAGTAAGTGAAGCAACACGAGCGTTAAAAGGAACCGGCATCCCAATCATTGCTGACGGCGGCATACGGTTTTCTGGTGATATCGTGAAAGCGCTGGCAGCAGGAGCACAAAGTGTCATGATCGGTTCTTTATTGGCAGGAACTGAAGAAGCTCCGGGACAAGTCATTCTCTATGAAGGACGAAAATTTAAATCATACCGCGGCATGGGTTCAGTGGAAGCTATGGAAGAAGGATCCAAAGATCGCTATTTTCAGGATACTGAGGATGATATAAAAAAACTGGTGCCCGAAGGGATAAGTGGCCGTGTACCTTATAAAGGAATGGTTTCTGAAGTCCTTTATCAAATGGTAGGCGGTTTACGGGCAGGGATGGGTTATTGTGGCGCTAAAACAATAACTGACCTTCAACAGGCTAAATTCGTGAAAATATCGTCTGCCGGAGTTCGGGAGAGTCATCCGCATGATGTGCAGATCACCCGGGAAGCTCCCAATTATAGTCGCTAGAAAAAATGTATATTTAGGCCAGGTAATTGTTTGAATACCTGGCTTTTTTATTTTTACACCCGTTTTGGCACAAAATAGGTTTGATTGACTTGGATAAGTTACCAAAAACCATTTTTTGAAACTCGATAGACGATATATTATCCGCCTGAGTGTTATTCTCAGCATCATCACCTGGTTGGCATTGCTGGCTGCCAATCTTTTGTTGTTGTTTTATCAACAGCACAATGTCCCTCCGGAGATCCCATTGTTTTTGCCTGATTTACTTCTGGTGGCATTAATCCTTATCATCTATCTTTTCTTTCAATATAATATTTACAGTTCTGAGTCCTTCAATATCCTCGATCTCTTATGGAAAGTATTTGTCACTGGTCTTATTGCCACGGTGGTTTCGCTGAGTACCAAAACATTTACAATTCTAGTCGCTAACAATCATTTGGCCAATAATCCTTATGTAAACCTCATCATTTATCAAATCAATTTTGGTTTATTTCTCATTTTTCTGAATGCCACATTCATCGCCTGGAAACGACTGATACTTTACCAGAAAAGCAAAAAACTGCTGATGACCTGGAGTATTTTCCAATATACTATTCTGGCCAGCCTGTTTTTAAATCTTTCGGAACTTGAACGCTTCGACCTGGTTTACACCATTATGTTGAGTTTACTGGTCATTCTCAGCGTATTTTTATCCGTCAACCTCAAATGGGTCCCTTACCTCAACTTCAAACAAAAATGGAAAAGCATTCTGCTGAATATTCTTATTACCCTCTACTTATTTTATTTTCTTAAATACCTGACCAGTACTTCAAACCTAATTAATATTGAAAATGCAGTACAGTACATTTCTACCAATGTCACTATTTTTGCCATCATTATATTTGTATGCATCTACGCTGTTTTTTCTATCCTGGTAATTCTTTTCAATCTACCCACTTCCTCCGTATTCGAACAAAAGCTTGAAGAAGTCATTAATTTCCAGCGGTTGAGCCAATCGGGGAATACCAGCCAGGATGAGGACCAGATCTATCAAATCCTTTTGGAAAGTTCGGTTAGCGCAGTGATTGCCAATGCTGCCTGGCTGGAAATAAATGAATATCGAAGCAGTGGTGCTAAAATTCTTTATCACAAAATAAATGATAAACGGAAGTATGAAATAGAGCGTTCGCTGGATGAAGAAAAGATGAAAAAGATCTATGGCACAGATCCTTTCAAATATAAAAAAACCAGCCGCTTTACGTCCAATCTAAGTGACCCGGAATTCAAGTCGATTCTAATTTTTCCAATTTATATTCAGGAAAATATGATTGGCATGTTGGCTTTATTGAAGGACTTGCGTGAAGGATTCAACCGCGAAATGATCGAGATTATACGCACTTTTGTAAGCCAGGCCAGCATTTCGATTGAAAATTTCCGGCTGGTAGAAGAGGCCATCGAGAATGAACGCTACAAGGAAGAATTAAAAATTGCAAAGCGGGTCCAGGGAAGTTTATTGCCTACCACTTTGGATAGAAACGGGGATTTTGAAATTTCAGCCTATTCCCGTTCTGCCGCCGAAGTGGGTGGTGATTATTACGATACTTTTCGTATTAGCGAATTTCGCGTTGCCATCATTATTGGCGACGTGTCCGGGAAAGGGACGTCGGCAGCATTTCATATGTCGCAGATGAAGGGAGTTTTTCAAAGCCTTGTGCAATTAGACCTGCCTCCCGGTGAATTTATCATCAAAGCCAATAACGCTTTGAGCAATTGTCTCGATCGCACGTCGTTCATCACCACTTCTTATTTTGTGATCGATCAGCTAAAAAAAGAAATCGAATTTACACGCGCAGGGCATTGCCCGACCCTGCTTTACCAAAAGAAAACCGACGAGGTTTTATTTCTCGAAGACAGTGGCTTGGGTCTTGGGATCTTACGCGATGAACAATTCGACCTGTTTGTTGAGGTCAATCACACACCTTACCTTTGCGGAGACATTTTATTCTTATACACAGATGGTATCACAGAAGCCAAAAATCAGTATAATGAAGAATTTGGCTTTGATCGACTTAAAACATATTTGTTTGAGAACCGGGAAAAATCAGCCTCGGAAATAAAAAATGAGATCTTAAAAGCATTGTTGGATTTTTGTGAAACAAAACCACCAGATGATGATTTAACACTCTTAATCATTAAATTTAAATAGGAGCATAAACATAAACCCGATAAACTCGTATTAAAATTATGGTCGAAATCATTAATTCGTTGGATGGAGACATCTGCATTATCAACGTAATCGGCGAAGTGGATGCCAGTTCATCCATCCATTTGGATCAATCCATCAACGAAGCGATAAAGAAATACAAGAAGATCCTGGTCAATTGTCAGGAATTGGAATACATTTCTTCTGCCGGATTGGGCGTATTCATGTCTTATATCAATGATATAGAAGAACAAGACATCAATATGGTTCTTTATGGCTTGAGTGAAAAGGTGAAGCATGTTTTTCAAATCCTGGGTTTGGACCAATTATTGAAGATTACGGTATCAGAGGAGGAGGCAAAGACGGTAGTCAATGGAATATAAGATTAAAATACCATGTCGAAAAGAACGGTTGGTTGAGATTCGTGAGTTTCTCAACAATATACTTGCACAGCATCATATTCCCGATTTTGAAATGAATACCTTGGTACTGGCGGTTGACGAAGTATGTGCCAACCTGATCATTCATACCCATGCCTGTAATCCAAAAGAATCCATAGAGTTGAAAGTAGATGTAAAAGATGGATCGGAAGTGGTTTTTGAAATTACTGACAATGGTATTGGATTTAATATCGGAGATTACAAAGAACCTTCACTACTTGAAATAGTTAAACAAAAAAGGAAAGGTGGTATCGGATTAATGTTGGTCAAACGGATCATGGACGAGATTGAATTGGTTAAAGGCAAGCAAAAGAATACCTACCGTTTATATAAGAAGTTTTAAATTCCTGCCTGTTTTCCTCTTATTGTATTTCAACACATCCCTGGTCTTAACATTAGTTAACAAATCATTTTTCGCTCCTTAAGTTTTTTTCTTTAAAATTGCATGCCATAATAACCTGATTTGGGAGCATTGAGATGAAAAAGCAGATTCTTACCGTCATTGGTATTTTTATTATTTTGAGCGGGTGTGATGTAGTCAAGCCACATTCCGGCGTGGAACCTATATTATTCAAAATTGACCATTCTCCGGTTTCCGTTGCCGAATTCAAATATGTATATGAAAAGAACAATTTCAACAATGACAGCATCTACTACCCAAAAGATATCGATAACTATCTCGATCTTTATATCAATTTTAAACTGAAAATCCAGGAGGCCGAAGCAGAAGGATACGACACAACCCGGGCTTTCCTGAATGAATACAACAAATACAAAGAACAACTGATAAAGCCTTATTTGCCAGAAGAACAGGAAATTGAAAAACTTACGAAAGAGGCTTACGAACGCATGAAAACAGAGGTGAATGCCGCTCACATTTTGGTCCGGTTGCCGGAAAATCCTTCTCCTGAAGATACATTAAAAGCATATCAGAAGATATTGGAAATCAGGCAAAAAGCACTGGACGGGACTCCATTCGATCAATTGGCCAAACAGTTTTCGGAAGATCCTTCGGCACGGTTAAATGGTGGTCATCTTGGATATTTTACGGTTTTTCAAATGGTTTACCCGTTTGAACAAGCGGCCTACACAACACCTGCTGGACAAATATCACCAATCGTTCGTACTCAATTTGGTTATCATATCATTAAAATATATGATAGACGACCTTCACAAGGGACCGTAAAAGTTGCCCACATTATGGTCAGAATGAAACCGGATAAAAGCGATTCTGTTGCGACCAGAAACAAAATTTTTGAGATTTATGACCAGTTGGCATCCGGTGCTGACTGGAATATGATCTGCAGCCAATTTTCCGATGATCTGCGCACAAAAAACAGTGGCGGAGAATTGCCTTATTTCGGTATTGGGCAAATAGATCAGGAATTTGCAGATGCTGCTTTTAGCCTGGATAGCACCGGCCAAATCAGTGACCCTTTTCAGACCAGGTATGGCTGGCATATCATTAGATTGATCGACAAGAAACCAATCGATTCATTCAAGGATATGAAACAGCAACTGGAATCAAAGGTTCGCCGCGATCAACGATCAAAATTGGGCCAGCAAGCTGTGTTGTCAAGATTGAAACAAAAATACAATTTTAGGGAATACCCGGCAGCCCTCGATTCAATATTACAACATGCTGACAGTACATTATTACAAGGACAATGGCATCCGGGCGAACTTCATGGAATCCTTCAAAATCCGATGATAGCAGTAAACGGGAAAAATTATACGATTGGGAATTTTGTTGATTTTGTACAAAAACATCAAACTGCCGTTCAGAACATTACGCCACAAGATCAATTAAAAAGTATCTGCAATCAATATGTTACAGATCGGTTGTATGCCGAAGAAGAGCAGAATTTGATTGCTCACAATACGGAATTCCATTTCCTGCTCAACGAATATTATGAAGGTATTTTATTGTTTGACATCATGGAAAATAATGTCTGGAATAAAGCATCTACCGACTCTGCCGGCCTGACGCAATTTTTTAATGACAACCGGGAAAAATATAGCTGGGGGCCAAGAGCTGATGCGGTGATCTTTGATGCCTCAAATGCAGATGTTTTATCGGATATAAAAAATCACTACCTCAATCAGGATCCTGTCACATTGGATGAGTTCCATCTAAAACTCCTGACTGAATTGGACTCAAATCAGAAAGAAAAACTCCGTCATATGGCCGAATTATTCACTCAGGCCACTGATGCCCGGGTGTTGATAACGGTCCCTAAAAAAATACAGGATTCTTTATTCATCACCCAAATCAAGGAGGATTTGATCAATCAAGGTATTTCCAAACAATATTTAATTGAAAAATATAATGAAAATACCAGCGAAGACGTTGACATTGCGGTGATAAGCAGTTCAAAAAAATCTTTGGAACTGCTGTACAATAAAGAATCTGCCTTAACTTTGCAGGTCGATGAGGAAAAATTTGAGCGGGAAGGCAATGAAATACTCCAAAAAATTCCCTGGAAACCAGGATCTTTTGAAACCAATATGAACAACCGCTTTTACCTGGTTAATATCAAAAAGATCATTCCTCCGCAACTCAAAGCACTCGACGAAACACGAGGAGCAGTAATATCTGATTATCAGAATTACCTGGAGAAGCAATGGATAAAGGAATTAAAGAAGAAATTTAAAGTTGAAATCAATAATAAAGAACTCGATAAAATATACCGGGAATTTGAAGCGAAACGGGCTGCTCTTGGTTCTTAGTGTATGTTTCCTCTATTCCTGTGACTTTTTACACTTTAAAAGGAACCAGGGTGAAGGTGGACAGGGCGGGGTCAAGCCGTTGGCGCGTGTAAAGGATATTTATCTTTATCCCAAAGATTTGGAAGGTCTCACTCCGGCTGGCATCTCCAGAGAAGATAGTGCCGATATTACGGAAAGACACATCAAAAGTTGGGTGAAAAAACAATTATTGATCTCTGAAGCCCAGCAAAATCTCGATTATGATGAAGTTGAAATAGAGCGGAAAGTACTCGACTACCGTTATGCGCTGATGATGTTGGAGTTCGAAAAAACCTATGTCAACAGAAGACTCGACACCAATGTGACTCAGCAAGAGATAGAACAGTATTATAATGACAATCTGGATAATTTCGAGCTCGATCAGGATATTATCCGTGGAATATTTGTACAATTGCCTAAAAATGCACCTAAAATAGGCCATTTCAGGACTTTACTGAGATCAAACGATCCAAGTGTTTTCGAGGAACTGAAATCGTATTGTTTCACTTATGCCAAAAAGGCCCATTTGGAAGACTCGGTTTGGCTCTTTTTTTCCGATGTTATCGCCTATACACCACTTCAGGATATGCAGGATGAAAAACGTTTCTTAAAGAATAATAAATTTGTAGAAACATCTGATGATGATAATTTGTATTTCTTTAAGATAGAAGATTATAGATTACAAACAGATACCTCCCCTTTGGAATTTGTTGAAGATGATATCAAAAAAATTATCATCCACAAACGCAAAGTAAAACTGGCCAAAGAACTGGAGGACGAAATTTACGATAAAGCTGTGAAAAACAATGACTTTGAAATATATCAAAACAATTAGTTCGACTTTAGTGCTCCTGCTAATTTTTTCAATCGGTAATTATTCCTTCGGTCAGGAAAAAAATGATATGACCGTGGTGGATAAAATTATTGCCAAGGTGGATGACTATATCGTATTGAAATCGGATCTCGAACGCGCTTATCTGCAGATGATGTCTCAGGGCCAGAGCAGTGGCCCCGATGCCAAATGCAACATTTTGGAAAGCATGGTCCTTGATAAAGTAATGGTGGCAAAAGCAGATATTGACTCTGTGGTAGTAGACGACGAAGTGGTGGATCGAGATCTGGACATGAAAATGAATGCGGTAATTTCCCAGGTGGGAGGTGATGAAAAAGCCATCGAACAATATTATGGAAAATCAATAGAAGAGTTTAAAGAAGAATTGCGGGATCAGATCAAGGAGCAGGAGATTGTTAAAAAAATGCAAGGCACCATCCTCGATGAAATCAAGGTAACGCCTTCTGAAGTAAAGAAATTTTTTAAAAGTATCCCCAAAGACAGCCTGCCCTATTTCTCTACTGAGGTTACGATTGGAGAAATCGTAAAAAAACCAGAGGTGAGTAAAGAGGAGGAACAGAGTATAGAAAACCAGCTTTTAAAACTTCGGACCCGTGCATTGGACGGGGAAGATTTTCAGGAGTTGGCCAAAAAATATTCACAAGGACCTTCAGCACCCAGAGGCGGAAATTTAGGCCTGGTGAAACGAGGTGATATGTTACCGGAGTTTGAATCTGCCGCGTTAAAATTGAAAGACGGGGAAATTTCAATGCCGGTAAAAACTGAATTCGGCTATCATATTATTCAAATGGTTGAACGACGTGGCAACGAGTACAACTGCCGGCATATTCTTATCCAACCAAAATATTCCGATCAAGATTTTAATAAAGCGGCGAAATACCTCGATAGTCTGCGTACTGTTATCCTAACTGATAGCGTTTCATTTGACAGAGCAGCCAAGGAATATTCGGAAGATAAATATTCCGCCTCCAATGGTGGTTTTGTCCGTAGTAGCGATGGTTCAAATTCAGTCTCTGTTTCCGAATTGGACCCCGGGTTATTTTTTGCCATCGACACCATGAAAATAGGATCGATCTCTCATCCTATGAAATATACCATGCCCGACGGCAAACAAGCCATGCGCCTTATTTATTTTAAAGATAAGATCAAACCCCATCAGGCTAATCTCGAAGATGATTATCAAAAAATATATGCTGCAGCAGTAAATGCCAAAAAATCCAAAGCCATGAACGACTGGTTTATCGATGCCAAAGATCAGGTTTATATTGAAATAGATCCCGATTACGAATCGTGTCATATTCTGCAACCAACCCCTCAATAATCAATCAACAGCGGGTTTAGATGTCTAACATGTAACTGGTGCTTTTAAAAATTTTTCTGTTCAGCAATTAGTCATAAACAGTGATTTGAATGAAAATATTTAAAAATGAGGTAGAAGCGGCTGACGGCTTGCACGAAGCCTATCAAACACTTAGCCGTGAAATTTCTAAAATCATCATCGGACAAGAAGAAGTAGTACGCCTTGTGCTCACATCCATATTTTGTCAGGGCCATAGCCTGTTGGTAGGAGTTCCCGGTCTGGCCAAAACCTTATTGATTAAGACTATTTCCCAGGCACTCAATCTTTCTTTTAACCGCATTCAATTTACACCCGACCTGATGCCCTCAGATATACTTGGGGCAGAAACACTGGATAATCAAAGAAATTTCAAATTTATAAAAGGCCCAATATTCGCCAACATTATTCTTGCCGATGAGATCAACCGAACTCCGCCAAAAACCCAATCCGCTTTGCTGGAATCAATGCAGGAATTTTCAGTAACCATCGCCGGTGAACATCACAAACTCGATAAACCTTTTTTCGTACTGGCTACCCAGAATCCAATTGAGCAGGAAGGAACTTATCCGTTACCGGAAGCGCAGCTTGACCGGTTTATGTTT
This sequence comes from uncultured Cytophagales bacterium, assembly GCA_963711495.1. Lineage (GTDB taxonomy): Bacteria > Bacteroidota > Bacteroidia > Cytophagales > Cyclobacteriaceae > CAVQEK01. Next base: position 106,552 of record CAVQEK010000013.1, on the reverse strand, counting down.
AATATTCTGTTGGATTATCCAACTTATCAACAGGAAGTGGATATTGTCAAAACTACCACCTCAAATATTTTCAATTCGATAGACAAAGTGGTGACCAAAGATGAAATTCTAATGTTTCAGGATTTGGTCCGGAAGGTGCCGGTTGCCGATAACGTAGTAGAATACGCGGTACTTCTCACACAAAAGACGAGGCCAAATACAAAAAATGCACTCGAAATTACCAACAAATACCTGGAATGGGGCGCAGGTCCCCGCGGTTCACAATATCTCATCTCTGCCGCAAAATGTAATGCTTTGCTGAATGGCAAATACTCTCCCGATATCGAAGATGTTCAGTCCGTAGCCAAACCTGCATTGCGTCATCGTATTTTGAGGAATTTTAAAGCCGAAGCGGAGAATATTACGGTAGATTATATCATCGAGCAATTGATGTAACTGAGAATTCCTTAATCACTCCTGATAAGTAGAAAATTGCCGTCAACATAGGTGTTGTATTGGCGTAAGGGTAATTCTGCCGGTCCGCCATAGGGTTGTCCGTCAAAATAGAACGTCGATTTACAACATTTGTGGATCATAAATAAACCGGAATCATCAACCTGGACAGGATCACAATCCGATCGCGGATCATATGGACAGGCTCTTTCGAATACGCGATAATTATCCCCGCTCACATGATAGATGATCAATCCGCGATAACCACTGCCATCAAAATAAACCCAGCCACCGTCATTGTGTAAATTCGCGTATTGAACATTCGTGAGATTAATGTCTTCACTAACGTAAGCAAATGGAATTTTGTCGGTAGCAAAATGATCACCACAACCAGAAAAGAGTGTGATTGAAATAAAAATTAACAGAATTGCTGCTTTACGGAGGATCATGAATGAAAAACGTCGCCGGCAGATCATTATTTTATCAGTCCGCTGACTTGAATTGACGCAAAAACCGAATGTCGTTTTCAGAGAATAGCCTGATATCGTTGATCTGCCATTTTAGCATAGCAATTCTTTCAATGCCCATTCCGAAAGCAAAACCGGAATAAATTTCAGGATCGATATTGCAATTTTTTAAGACGTTGGGATCGACCATGCCACAACCACCAATTTCCACCCAACCGGTGTATTTACAAATTTTACATCCCTTTTGCTTACATATGAAACACGAAATATCCAGCTCGGCGCTGGGTTCGGTAAAAGGGAAATAAGAAGGCCTCAACCTGATCTTGGTGTCCTTGCCAAAAAATTCCCGGGCAAAATACAACATGGTCTGTTTGAGATCGGCAAAACTCACATTTTTATTGACATAAAGTCCTTCGACCTGGTGAAAGAAACAATGTGCTCTGACAGAAATGGCTTCATTGCGATATACTCGTCCGGGCATTAACGATCTGATGGGTGGTTTTTGTCGCTCCATTAAACGTATCTGCACAGAAGACGTGTGTGTCCTCAATGCGATGTCCGGATCTTTCTCGATAAAAAATGTGTCTTGCATTTCCCTGGCCGGATGGTTTTCCGGAAAATTCAGCGCCGTGAAATTATGCCAGTCGTCTTCAATTTCGGGACCTTCAGTAACATTAAATCCAATCCTTTTGAAAATATCCAGGATCTGTCGTCTTGTAATAGTCAGTGGATGAAGGCTTCCCAATGTTTCAGGTACCGGGGGTAAAGTCAGGTCAAACACATCTTCACCAACCTTCTGTTGCTGAGCATGCTCCAAGGTATCAATCAATTCCCTGAATTTTTCCTGAGCGACATTTTTGAGATCGTTAAGCATCATCCCGGCATTTTTCCGATCCGCTGCAGGTACGTTCCGCAATTCATTAAACAATTCACCAATCACACTTTTCCGGCTGATGAATTTCAGACGGAATTGTTCGAGTTCGTCATTGCTGGATACCGAAAAATTGGCAATTTCTTTTTTTAATGCTTCAACTTTTTCCTTCATAATCCAAAATTAATGGAAAAATTCATGCGAATAAAATTATGCCAACAGATGACGATGGATGAGTATCATGCTTTTCTGGATTTTTATAGATTTATTTATTCAAATAATCATTCCGGCACCAATTGTTTCATTGGTAAATTCGTCGATCATGATGATGCTGCCAGTAAAGCGATTTTTCTTGTAGCTATCGTAAAACAACGGTTGGGTAGTCCTGATTAAAATTCTCCCAATGTCATTCAAGCCTATGGTCAGGTCATCTTCTATTTTGTGCAGGGTATTAATATCCACTTTATATCGAATATCCTTGACCACACATCGTGCCTCTTTGGTAGTGTGCCTGATGGTATACTTACCTCCCGGCATCAATTTTTTCTCATTTAACCAGCAGACCATCAATTCAATATCCTGACCAACTTTGGGTTGATTGTAGGGTTTTACAATCATGTCGCCCCGGCTAATGTCTATTTCATCATCCAGCGTTATCACCACATTCATTGGAGGAAAAGCCTCTTCAAGCGGTCCTTCAAATGTTTCAATGGTTTTAATTTTGGTATTAAATCCTGATGGCAACGCAACTACTTCATCTTCAGGTTTTAAAATGCCCCCTTCAATTCTACCGGCGTATCCCCGAAAATCATGGTATTCATCTGACTGAGGACGAATGACCCTTTGTACAGGAAAACGGGAATCAACAAAATTGTGGTCACTGGCAATATGAACATTTTCCAGGGTATACAGTAAGGTAGACCCTTTAAACCAACTCATATTTTGAGAAGGATCAACTACATTATCACCTTTTAGGGCGCTGATTGGAATATATTGAATATCCTGGATCTCCAATTTCGAACTGAAGTCATCAAAGTCATCTTTTATCTTATTGAAAACTTCTTCACTGTAACCCATCAGATCCATTTTATTGATACAAATGATCAGATGTTTTATTTGGAGCAAAGAAGCAATAAAAGCGTGTCGGCAGGTTTGCTCAACCACCCCATTGCGTGCATCCACCAGTATAATAGCCAGGTTGGCTGTTGAAGCCCCGGTGACCATATTCCGGGTATATTGAATATGCCCCGGTGTATCAGCAATGATGAATTTTCTCTTTGGGGTAGCGAAATAGCGATAAGCGACATCGATAGTTATCCCTTGCTCCCTTTCTGCCCTTAAACCATCGGTCAGTAAGGCCAGGTTTACATGATGATCTCCCATCAATTTGCTGGCGCGTTCCATAGCATCCAACTGGTCTTCGAATATCGATTTCGAATCGAATAGTAACCTGCCGATCAGCGTGCTTTTCCCGTCATCTACCGAACCTGCCGTTGTAAACCTGAGCAGGTCCATATTTAAATACTGTTCTTTGGTAATTTCAGTAGTCATGTTTTAATTTGTTTGGCTAAAAATATCCGGCTTTTTTTCGATCTTCCATGGCAGCTTCCGATCGTCTGTCATCTGCTCGTCCACCTCTTTCCGTGACCCTGGCCGCTGCTACTTCTGCGATAATGTCTTCGATGGTGGAAGCATTTGAAACAACCGCTCCGGTACACGTCATATCACCCACAGTACGAAAACGAATTTGCATTTTCTCTACTTTGTCATGATCCGTGATATTGAGATAAGGTGATTTAGCCAGGTACATACCATCGCGCATAATTATATCGCGCTGGTGCGAATAATATATTTTTGGAATATCTATATTCTCTGCCGCAATGTATTGCCAAACATCCATTTCAGTCCAATTGCTAAGTGGAAATACCCTGAAATGTTCGCCAATATGTTTTTTGCCATTGAAAAGATTCCATAACTCAGGCCGCTGATTTTTAGGGTCCCACTGCCCGAACTCATCGCGATGGGAAAAAAATCGCTCCTTGGCTCTGGCTTTTTCTTCATCCCGACGACCACCCCCGAAAGCCGCATCAAATTTATAGCGTTCAATGGTATCCAGCAATGTAATAGTTTGGATCGCATTTCTACTGGCATTAGGCCCTTTTTCTTCCATTGCACGTCCATCGTCAATGGATTCCTGAACAGAGCCCACGATCAGCTCTACGCCCACATTTTCTACTAAATTGTCCCTGAATTCAATGGTTTCCGGAAAATTATGTCCGGTATCGATATGTAGCAATGGGAAAGGTATTTTAGCTGGCCAAAATGCTTTTTGTGCCAGTCTAACCATCACAATCGAATCTTTTCCACCGGAAAACAACATAACTGGTTTTTCAAACTGTGAAGCTACCTCTCGCATGATGAAAATAGCCTCATTTTCCAGTTGTTTCAGGTGTGTCAAATTGTATTTATGCATATTTTAATATTTTATCTTTTCCAAAATGGTTTTTGCCAAAATATCATGGCACGTTTCCAGATCGTTCAAATCTGTCCTCAATTCCAACCCGGGATTTTGAGGTGCCTCAAAAGGCGCATTGATACCAGTAAAATCTTTGATCTCCCCACTCCGCGCTTTGGCATATAGTCCTTTTACATCCCTTTTTTCACATTCTTCCAAAGGACAATTCACATATACTTCAAAATACTTATTAACTCCAATAATATTCATGGCCATTTCACGAATTGCATGTGTCGGGCTGATGAATGAACAAATCGTGACCACGCCACAGTTCATGAATAGTTTTGACACCTCTGCTGCCCGACGTATATTTTCAACCCGTTCTTCCGCACTGAAACCCAAATTATTATTCACACCGGTCCTGAGATTGTCACCATCCAACAACTGGGTGAGATATCCTTTTTCGTGGAGTGTATTTTCCAAAGCCCGAGCCAGCGTACTTTTCCCCGAACCCGATAAACCAACCATCCAAACAACAATAGAACGCTGCTTTAATAATTTTTCTTTATCACTCAGGGACAAAATAGAATCAAATATGGGATAAATATGCTCCAACTTCTGCTGAAATTTTCGCAAAAATATGTATTAATCCATGAAAAATATAATTGATTGGAAATAAAGTATAATTTTGTCGCTAAATTCTATCAAGTTAATGGATTATACGATTGAAAATATCGTCGATATAGCCAAACAGGCCGGCGGAAAAATTATGCAAATTTATGGCCAAAATTTTGAATCTGAGATCGATTTCAAAGCCGACAATTCTCCCCTCACACTGGCCGACACAGCATCTCACCAGGTAATTAATCTTGCTCTGGTGAACACCTTTCCCAACATCCCGGTCCTATCGGAAGAGGGCAGGGGTATTCCATTTGAAGAAAGAAAATCCTGGAAAAAGTTCTGGCTGGTTGATCCTTTGGATGGTACCAAAGAATTCATTAAAAGAAATGGCGAGTTCACCGTCAATATAGCCCTCATCGAAAACAATTATCCAGTGTTAGGGGTGATTTATGCACCGGTATTAGAGACTATATATTTTGGGAAAAATGGTGAAGAAGGTGCTGTTAAAATAGAAAGTGACGGTACAGCGAAAAGAATAAAAGTGAATGAACGGCAATCACACAGAATTGCCGTGAAAAGTCGTTCACATGCTTCGCATGAGGAGGATTCACTGTTGAATGAGTACGGTGTTGTCGACAGTATCTCGGTCGGAAGTTCACTAAAATTTTGTATGGTAGCCGAGGGAAAAGCGGACATTTACTATCGTCACGGTCCTACTATGGAGTGGGATACGGCGGCAGGGCAGGCCATCGTCGAGGCAGCAGGAGGAATGGTATCACGAATTGATGATCACAAACGGTTTGTCTACAATAAGGAAAACTTGCTCAATCCCGGTTTTATAGTGGTGGGCTTTTAATGATTATTTTTTTTCCTTCTTTCTCAGGGTCAATTCATTAGAATATTTCAAACTCAACATAATGCCAAAATCATTATACATTTCACCAAAATCGTACGCCAAAGCTCCTATAAATTCCCATCCGTTCAATTTCACCGGCGTGTAATTGATTTCAATAAGTGAATAAATTTCTTTCAGCCCATCTTTAAAATAATACTGATAATCAGTGTTGGGATCCATCGATGCCCAATTATACCGGCCCTTATTTAATCCGGAATAAGTTCCAAAATTATTGGTATAAGTGATTAATCCACGGTAATGAAGATTGTCCCGGATCCAACCTTCAATGCCAAAGTGGTGGGCAACAACCCTGTTGCTTACAAAATATTCATCGTATACCGCGTTTAAATCGGGATTGAAAGTTTTCACCCGATCTCTCGTCAAAAAAAGCGGTGTCCCAATTGAGTATTGATAATAAGAAAGTCCCCTGGGATAGAGATAATTGTTGTAGTAATCATCGCGCCCACCATACTGATGTCCGAAATTTAAATTTTGTGTTAAATATTGTCCGACTTGCTTCGGCGTAATTCCACTGGTAATGGTATCGAAATTCTCCAGCATGAATTGATCGAGATTGTCAATTTCACTTAACTTAACAAGTTTACCATTAACAATTGGATCTGGAATGCCTGCACCACTTTGAAATTTCGTATCTACCAATTCATATAAGAAACCAGTAATCATTTGTTTGCCATTTCTTTGAACATTGAGGCCGAAGATTTCGTCTCTGTTGTTAATAAGCCGCTCTCCAGATCCATCCTCGAAAGGTTTTTGCAGATAAAATTGAAAATGTGCTCCCCATAAATCCCAATCCAGGCCAAAATCATATAGTCCAAAATGCGCCCCGGCAACATTTATTTCTTCACCTCCACCCAATTTACTGGAGGGCCTGGCAAATATGGTCGCCAAAATATCAATAGGTATTTTTGTTCCATCCGGTTTTGTACCGCCAAATATAGAATTGTGGTTGAGGCCAATATGAGGATTGACCAACAATTTAGCCGTACGCAGATACAGAAATTTTTCATGAAACAGGGGTTCATCTACCCCATCTGGTCCTCTGTTATCATCTAATTTCCCAACATTGAAAATAGCTTTAAATTCCAGATAACCTTTTGTAAATGGGACCGTGGTATATTGATAAAATCCAATCCCAATTTTCGGCATTGGTCTGGCATTGTTACTATAAAAAAATGAGCCGGAGCTGAGCTTTTCATTATAATCTGTCAAGGTATAAGCCTCTTTGCCAATCTTCATTTGCAATTTTCCATAATGAGCATTAACAAAAATTTGATGTAAATAACTTTGTGAGGTTTCAGGCTTCAATAAAACATCTACCCGTGTATCTAACTTAAATTTGCTTCCTATTTTGACGGGCATGGCCACCCCCATCAATAATAAACCATCGTTTTTATTGGTGTAATCAAATATTCCATATCGGTTGGATGATATCCAATGGGGAAGTAGGTTGTTTGAAGCGCCTGCATAATAAACTTGACCATAATAATGAATACTGTCGAGTTGGGCCTTACCCGCAATGGCTGTAGAAAATAATACGATTAATAAACAAATCGCCTTTCTCATAAAGCGCAATTAAAAAGAAAATAATTAAATGGAAGGAGTTGATTCAATAGTGATGGTTTAAATTACTGACAAATCAAAGAGCTAATAGGCATTGTCGTCGCCTTTAAGGATTGAGTTAACGGTAAGAATTAATATCTTGATATCAAATAACATAGACCAGTTTTCAACATAAAACCGATCCAGTTTTACCCGGTTTTTCATCATTTGAATGGTACTTGTTTCTCCTCGGTAACCTTTGGCCTGAGCCAATCCCGTTATTCCAGGTTTAACCGAATGTCTCAACATGAACTTATTAATTATTGGATGAAATTTTTCATTCAATTTAACAGGATGTGGCCTGGGACCAATAACAGACATCTCTCCCTTTATTACATTGTAAAACTGTGGAATCTCATCCAGACTCGTTTTTCGTAAGAATTTTCCAAATTTTGTTATCCTGGGATCCCCTTTTTTGGCTTGTTTATATTCCGGTTCATCATGAATGTACATTGTCCGGAATTTATAACATGTAAAAATTTTGTTGTCTTTTCCAGAACGTTTCTGTTTAAATAATACCGGCCCTTTTGAATCTAACTTAATCAATATTGCAATGATTGGAATAAGCCAGGAAAGAACAAATATGGCCATGAAAATCGAAAAAAGAACATCAAATGTCCTTTTCAATATTACGTTGAACGCATCTTCCAATGGTACCGGCCGTAGGTTTAAAATAGGAATAAAATCATACAATTGGACATCCACACCTTTATATGGAAATCCACGATAGTCCGGTATAATTTTAACTTTGATAAAGTGATCCTCAGCAAAATTAATGATATCTTGTACTTGGTTATGGTTTACATATGGAAGTACACAATAGATCTCATCAATACTCATTTTTAATGAAAAGTCCATCACCTCCCCAATTTTTCCGCGAACCATTGGACTCGAATTTTTATCATCGAAATACCCGAGAAATTTAAACCCATGTTCTGGATGAAAGGTGAAAAACTTGCGGAGCTCACTAGCCAGTTCGCCATATCCTACAATCAAAACCTTTCTATAATTATAGCCTATTCTACGATAATACTTTAATCCTAAAAGAAACATCAAGTGAAAGAAAGAAACTCCCGCAGTGGTAAAACAATAACTTTCAAAAACAAATATTTTATAAAAACCATTGCCTTTCAACCCGATGAACGCAAAGATCAATAACAAATAAAGGCCCAGTGCATTGAGAAGCCTTTTAAGAATTTTCTCAAAAGACATGGTCCTGTTGGTATCATGTAGTCGCAATAAATATGCCGCCCCAATCCATGCTATATTATAAAAAAGCAAGAGCTCAAAATAACGGCTCTTGAGTATGGTATGGAGGTTTCCAAATGAGATGAAATAAGATAGTAGATAAGTCAGGTTTAGGAAGATGATATCACCTGCGAGGTTTACTTCTTTAAAGTATTTGGAATATCTTATGGTATTATCCATCTAAATTTATTTGGATCTGCAAGTACAAATATTCTACAATTCCAGCAACTAAACCACTTTTTTAAATATTCTAATTTGAATCAATTCCCGAATAAAAAGTACAAGAAATAAAGCATTGGTAAATAAATAACGCTTCCAAAGTCTTTTAGGATCTTGTAATAAGCGATAAGTCCATTCCATGCCAATTCTTCTAATCCACTTCGGAGCTCTCCCCTTCATATCAGCGAATACTTCAAAAGCTCCGCCCAAACCAAGCAGTACGGCATTGATCTTTCCGGAATTTTCATACATCCATTTTTCTTGCTTTGGACAACCAAGTGCAATCATAACGATATTTGCGCCAGAGTTATTGATCATTTTAATATGTTCATCAATCAAATTATTATTATTATTAGGCTCAAAAGGTGGTGAGATCATTCCAGCAATTTTCAAAGAAGGATATTGTTCAGTGATCTTTCGTTTTATTTGATTTAACACGTTTGGAGTTGATCCATAGAAAAAAATTGACATCCCCAACTCAGCCGATTCCGATATAATTTTTGGCATTGTATCCATACCGGCAATGCGTTCCTGTCTTATACCAAAGAGCAATTTTAAACTTTTTTGAACAGGTACGCCATCAGCAGTCGTAAACATTGAGTGATTGACGGCCTGCAGAAACGAGTTGTCCCGTTGCGCTTCAATGATCATATGTACATTAGCAAAGCAAACATAACCTGGTGTATGCCCAGAGGCAGCAGTCAGCAGATGGTCCAAAACATCTTGAAATCCGCCTACAGTAATATTAAGGCTTATGATTTTTTTCCTCAATGGCTTCTTGGTAAATCTTGACCAGTTGATGATAGTTAGTTTCCGGGGAATAATGTTTTAAATAGTCGGTCCTGGCATTTTTCGACAATTTGTGCTTCAATGCCTCATCCTTCCACAATGCCGAAACCTGGTCAAATAAACTTTGGCTCTCGCCCTTTTCAAAATGCAGTCCGTTGTGCCTATGTTTAATAATCTCTTTTTGACTGCCAATATTGGAAGCAATCACAGGTATCCCCAGGCAAAACGACTCTACAATCGTCATCGGGAAGCCTTCGTACCAAGTAGATGGAAAAATAAGCGCCTTGGCATTTCTGATATATTCCATGGTTTCGGTATGTTTCTTTTTTCCCAGTACCTTAATAGCCGGTGATTTCCTGGCTTTGGAGGTGATTTCTTTTAGCAATGGCCCCTCCCCAATCACAATCAGTGAAGCCTTAATATCATATTTTATCCAGGTGTCCACCAACATCACTATTCCTTTTTCAGGGCTTAAGCGACCTACATAGATAAAATAATCGGAATCACTGCTGGGTATTTGGTCATTTTCAACCTTATTAAAAATGTCATTGGTAAAATTCGGTTTTATCGATATTTTTTGTGGCGGCACCCCACCTGCCTCAAACATGGATTTGGCAAAATTGGTCAAAGCGATAAACTGATCTACTTTTGAACGCCACGTACCCGACTTACGGTGATATTCTATCATGTGAGCCGCCACGGCCGTTTGTAACATGGAGTTCCGGTAAACCTTGTCGAAGACGCAGGCATAAGCGCTGCCATGCACACTACGTTCATCAATTTCCCCTTTGTTATTGATCAAAAGCGCATTGGGGTGCACCAGCCTGTAATTGTGCAAGGTCATGATTACCGGGATGCTCAAATCCTGGCAGGCATCAAAGATGGACGGGGTGATCAACGGGAAAAAATTGTGTACGTGCACAATATCAGGGCGCATTTCAACGAGCGTTTCTCGAAACGATTCCCTGGATTTTTTGGAATAATGGGCAGTAAGCAGGACGTTCAGTTTGTCACATGCGGTTGTTATATCATCGTTATAGCGAAAATAATCATGTACCACGTGGCCATGGCTAACCATGAGGGTCTTTTCCTGCTGAACCACCATGTCTTCGCCACCGCGTTGTTGGTAAAAATTATGGACCTGGAGTATTTTCAGTGACTCGTTTCGGTTAAAGTCCAACATTTTTTTTCATTTTCGCAACAACACCCAATAATATGGATTTAAAAAAATGTTGCAAATCCTTCGCCCTATCCTGCCTTAATGACTTTGGTGGTTCCAGGGGGAATTCGAGGGCCGAGACAGGCGCCTTGCCCAAAAATTCCTTGTTCGAAGTATGGGTGGCTTCGCTGTCAAGCCCAATATTTTGGATCAGATTTTTGTTGGGCTTTATGGCCAACCCGTTGTGGACCCTGATGGAGAATTCCCATTGATAGTCCCAGGTGTCAAGGTTGTTTGATTTGATTTGCCGGAGTTTTTTCAATTTATACATTCTTTCGACGGGGTTTGGGTACATCGCCAGGATGCGTCCAGACTGTATAGCATCTTCCAACAAGCCCAAGTCCTTGTCGTACAAACGCCAGGCCCTGCGCCAGGAAGCCCACCCCCAAACGCCGGGATTTTTGGAGAAAAAATAACTTTGAATTGGCCTGCGCTCGGGAAACCTGTTGAACCCGGTGATGTGCATAACCCGGTCGTCATTGCGGTGCCGTTCCAAAAGATCTTTACAAAAGGCAAAAAAAACTTCCTTTGGCAGGCAGTCATCTTCCAAAATTATACCCTCATTTTCCGAATTGAAAAACCAGCTTATTGCCGAGCTGACCCCTTCACGGCAACCCAAATTTTCCGCTCTGACCAACTTGCGGACTTCGCAAGGCCAGTTAATTTGATTGTTAATAACAGCAGCCACTTGCTGCACCAAACCTTTGTCTTCAGGGCGATCGCTTCTTGGGCCATCAATGGCCACATAAAGCATCGATGGCTTCAACGGCCTAAGTGCATCCACGATCCGCTGGGTATGTCGTGGTCGGTTGAAATTAATGAGCAGAATAGGGACTTGAAACATTTTTTGTTTTGAATTCGGCCAATATAAACAAGTAAATTAGGCACATGACTTCGAAATAAATAGACACATTGTCGGAGACCATCAAGGTATTGTAGAACAACAGATAGCACAAGGCCTTAAGGTTGTTGCTGCAAAAATAATATATGAGGAATATCAATATGGAGAAAAATGGCACACCCAACTCCAATGCAAACTTTAGGATATCGGAGTGCATCAGGGTTAGGATAGTGACGGGAATTTCTCCATTTATGAGTACAGTGGAAGTGTGTGCCAGTCCTTTTGGTACCATTGCCGGATACCCGATGACGTTCAACATGCCATTGTACAAAGCCGTCCTCCCCATAAAGACAAAATTGGTGGGCAAGCCAAGGTACTCCATAAACAATTTTTCAAAATAGCCCCTGGCTAATAATATCAATATGACCAATATTGTCAGGTTGGCCGCCACGGCGATCAGCGAAAACGCCGTTCGGTACCGTTTGATCAATGCATAATGGTTTTTTAAGATGAAATAGATCATGACCGTAAACGCAATGGAAGCCAACACGATCCTTTTGGAACCCAGCACACTCAAAAGCAAACAAACCCAAAAGAGGCTCCATTTTTTGTTCACCAGGAAAAATATGCCAATTATCCCAGCCACAAAGCTGAGGTTGTTTTCCGCAAGGCCCTTGGAGGTAGCTATCAATTCGACAATATTCAAATGCGCCAAGGCCAGGATCTTGTGCGAATTGAACACCAAAGTGAGTGCCACATAAAGCAAAATCAGATATTTGCTGGCCTTTAAAATGTTCTCTTTGTTAGAAAAGCTGATAATGAAAATAGGCACCAACAGGCTAAAGCTGATGAACCCAAATTCCTTGACGAACTGGAGCATTGATATTTCACCATAATTCAATACTAGCGACAACAGGGCTACCGATATCCACAAGGCTACATATAAGAAATATACCGTGTAGTCCTTGTTGATTTTATAGGTAAGGTTCCTCTTGAGCAATAAAAAAAACACCGAGATAGGAATGAGCAGGTAATAGAATGCGCGAAAAGTGGTGTTTTTGTCCACGAGGAAAGTGGTCAGGCCAAAAAACAACAATAGCAATGCGGATTTATAAACCCGCAACGGGATTTTGATCTTGGTGCGGATAGGGATTTTGAACGATAACAAGGACATGGCTATCTGGCGGCTTGAATGGTTTCCAACAAAATTGAATTGAAGTGTGATAAATCGTGCATGTCGCTCAGCGTCAGGCCGTTCTTTGAATACCGAACATATTCATCGTAATTTTCCACCAGGTCTTTTATAGCTTCTACAATTTCCACTTTACTATTGACATCAACAATCTTTCCGATTTGGTGCTTTTCTGTTAGCCAGCTCACGATGCCTTCACGGCTGGCGATTACTGGCAGGCCCATGGCCGCCGACTGGATTAAAACTGCCGACATGGCATAAAAGCCTTTGTACCCACACCATACCATGTCCGATAATTTAAAGGCCATATATTCTTCTTCAGTAGTCAGGTACCTATCGACAATGAAGATTTTTTTACCAACCAGGCAGTTCCACCTGGTTTGACTTTGTATTTTGTTCCTGACTTTCTCAGTCTGGACACCGGCCACCAGCACCACCACATCTTCGAGGGTGTTGTTGTAGGCCAAGGCGTCTAGCAGTTCCAACACCCCTTTTCTCTCTGCAATAGAACCGTATACCAGGATTACCTTAACCGCCTGAGGAATGCCAAAATGTCCACGCGCTTCCTCCTTGCTGGATTTTCCACCTAATTCCACAGGGTCAGGAATATACCGGATCTTTGTAGCCAGTTCCGGATAAAACTTGACAGTATATTCTGACAAAGGCTGGTCGATTGTCAACAACCTGATCAAATGCCTATTTTTAAGAAGCCTCAAAAATAAGTATTTTCCCAGTTGGGGAAACCTGGGTTTTTGGGCATTTATGCGCATTTCCTGATAATGAAAGGCCGGGACCATGGAAATTCCTGCAAAGGGTATACCATCAAATGGATTGGCGGTAAAGCTCAGAAACCGGGCCATGGCATCCAGGTACGGAATAAACACCAAGTCGATTTGTGCTGGCCGACTACTGGATTTAAGGAGTTTTTTGATGAGGCGATAGTTCAGGAATTCTTTGTTGTAAAGCTTTTTCCCTGCATATAAGCCGCTCTCCCATTTGTACTGGGTGCCAAAATACACCTTAAATCCAGTGCCCAGAGCTGTCATTAAATTTTCGAGCAATGGGTTGCCCTCATGTTGCTTTAAGGTCAACAGCGCAGTTTCATGGCCATTTTTGGTGAAAAGTGAGGCGGTCAACCGCAGGTAATTAAACCAGTGCCCTGAAAGCTGCGGCTCAAAGATTAGAATGGTCATGGGTAGGTTTGAATATGGGTTTGACCCAGGAGTGGGACAAATCCTTATAGGTTTTTATTAATAGTTCTTCATACCATTATTACAATAGACATATCCATTTTCAAACTCCCGATACCAAATCACAGAGTTCTGGACATTGATGGATTTCATAAGGCCCAGTGGCTGACCTAATTCTACATTGAAATATTTACGGTGGACTTCAACTTCTTGCATGTAGTTCTCGATATGGTAGCCACTGATGCCTTCCACCTTTGGGTCAATAGGTTGTGGCTGGAAAACTACGGAATCACCGTTTTTGCCCATCAAGTAGGTGGCCAGGCAATACTCCAATTGCCGTTCATCGCCTTTCAAATACCAACCAGCCCAAAGGTATGTCTTGTTTTGTCCACCCAATGTCTTGATCAAATTTACCATGTTCTTCCAACTGGAAGATTGGTAAAACACATCATATTCCCCATCCCTAAAATTTGCCTTGAAAGCCTGTTCGCCCCAAACGCCGTCCTGGTACTGCAATGCATCTGGCCAAAATGCTTGTGTGATTATTTCATAGGGGTTATTTTCCTTCACAATCTTTAGCCAATCGTAGCAAGAATCTGTTATCTGTTTTATGGTGGTATAATCACGCATATCCCTGACATCCAAATTCCAATACCCATTCCACATTATTTCATCGATGAATACTCCATCTGCACCATATTCCTCAGCCAGGCCAGCGGTATAGTTTTTGAACCAATTGGCATAGTCCTCATTCCCCAGGTCCATTAGGTGATAGCTGCTATCATCCGATTTTCTCCTAACCCCCAGTGCTTCCTCGCCTTTTTTGTTCTTCACGGTCCAGGCATTCATTTGTGATGGGATAAATGTGGGTTCAGACAATGAGGTGGCAAATCTCATGATATAAAACTTGAAGGTTGGGTTCTTCTTTTTAAGCAATTTGATTTTGTAAGCTTCTATGTTTGGATGCAAGGCCAGAACGTCAAGGTTTTCCGACACCCAATCCAAATTATCCACACTCAGTTCACTTCCCGGCAGGTTGTACAAATAACCGCCAAGCCTAATAGATTTTCCTTTTCTAATAACATATTTATTTAAAGTTACAAGTTGGTTTTGGCTCGGATCCTTGTTCAAATCCTTTAATAGTATTTTCCCTGTACCGGCATAAAGCGTCAGCGAATCAAGTTCGTTCCATTGAAGGTCCAACAACTTTTCAGGCAGTTTAAAACGAACGGAATCTTTATATGTGACGGTGTATAGTTCTGGCTCAATAGGTTTGATTTCCTCATTTTTACAAGCCATCAATCCAAAAATAAATATTGCTAAAAACAATTTCATAAATGATTCTCCATTAAGTTAAACCCCAGTGTAGTATTCAATATTACTTATCTTAATGCTTTTTGTCATGGTTTCAATATAGTCAATATTTAAGTGTCGATATTCCGGCTGTAAGAAATTAATTGATTTTCAAAGTCTTCAGGAATTTCTTTATCCTTGACAGTTTACTGGTTTTATAGGCTTTTTTGAAATTCCGGATGACAGCCTGGTCTATATTTATGTGCTCTAAGAAATCAATTGGATATTTGGCCTTGTTCAGGTCATTCAAACGAAAATTCTTAATGGCTTTGGTGTAATGGGTACCTGTGCCGTCAGCACCAATGTTGTTCACAAAACTATTTACAGGATAGACACATAACCTGTTTTTTAAAAAATTACCCAAATCCCAGCGAATTGCCCACGAATCTGATCTTCCCTCCTTCTGATCGATTAACATGGCGATTTTGTCGTTCCCTGTTTTTTCATCTTGTGTTAAATTCGGGGTTTTCCAACCACCGATCGAAGTCTTTCATATTCCAGTCAATATTTTCCCATTTTGAACGCCAAGTAGCCCAACCCCAGGATGCATGCCGTGGGCAAAAATAGATATCCGCATCATAATGGCTAGGTATTTTCATGGTTTCTGGAGGATGGTGATCGCCTGTTATTGAACCTATCGTCTCAAAACCATCATAGAAATCCAGCGCGTCGTTCATATATGCAATAAAATTTTGAGAGGTAACCAATTTGTCTTCCAGCACGATCACTTTGCCATATTTTGACAGCACTTTGGTGACGCCACCGATGACAGACGCGGCCAATCCCTTATTGTTTTCCCTTTTAACAATATCAATTTTATTAAACCCGCTTACCTGATTGATTATTTTCCTGACCTCGCCAACCATCAACTTATCTTCATCATTTTTCTTCGCACCATCGGAAAAAATCACTAAATCAGATCTTTCGGCAAGTCGGTTGTTTTTCAATGCTTCAATGGTCTTTGCGGTATGAAAAGGCCGGTTGTATGTGAACAATATTATCGGTGCAAATCCTGACATTAGCTGACCAGGCTTTTGTACAACATTGAATATTCTTTGGCCTGTGAGGCAATGTCAAAATCTTGTTCTGCTTTTTTTCTGGCATTTATTGATAGCATTTGCAGGTTGTCAAGCATCCATGACATTCCTGAGGCCAAATCATGAGCATCATTGAGCTTGGCCAAAAATCCATTGACCCGATGATCGACCACATCTGGCAATCCCGAGGAATTAAACGCGGCCACAGGCGTACCACAGGCCAATGATTCAGTTCCGGTTTGTGGCTGGTTGTCAAATAATGAAGGCACACAAGTGATGTCTGCGGCGGAATAGGCCATTGCGAGCGAATAATCGTCGCTCATCGTTCCCAAGATTTCATATTCTAGGCTAATATCTGTTCTGATTGGAGGATTGTTGGATCCAACCAAAAGCGCTACTATATTATTACAAGTCCTCCCCAGGATGTTCATTGCCTCTAAGAAAAAATTGAAACCTTTGTTTTCGTCACTAAAATTGCCCGAGCAAAAAAGATATAAGTTTTCCCCTGATTAAGGTTGAGGGCTACCCGGCATTGGGTTTTATCGAGGGGTTTGAACAGGTTTAAATCAATGCCGTTCCGGATAATATTCAATGGATTTTCGCCAAGCATTTTGCTCCCCGAAACATTTTTGGCCATCCAATGGCTTGGTGTGACAATCCTGATTTCTGCATTATTCACGCGTTTGTATTTGCTTTTGAAATTTATCCTGCTAAGATCATTTTCACGCTTTGATCTCAATTGTGGGCAGTGACCACATTGTTCCATATAGCGCTTGCAATCATAAGGCAAATGACAACCACCGGTAAATGCCCAACTATCATGCATGGTCCAGACAATGGGCTTTTTAAACCTGCCCAGCAAACTCCCAAAGAAATAAACCCGGCGCCTATCCAATGAACATGGATGATGTCAGGATTTATTCTTTTGATATCCTTTACAACCAAATTACGAGGGAACCAATTGAGGCTCCAAAAAGATTTTTTGTCTTTGTTATAGAAAGTCAATGGCAGCGAGTCCAACAGGGGCATTATTTTGTTGAAGGACCTCGTCGACTTGAAACTGGAATCGAGGACCTTGGAATCGTCTGTGGTTTTTTTTTGCACATACATCACAGAATCAATACTCATCGCCACCAATTGTTTGTGCAGGCGGTACGCCGCCCTAGCCGCCCCGCCGATGTTATCAAAAGTGTTGAGGTGCAATACTTTCATTTTGGATTCCACGGGTTGGATTTTCAGGCTAATTTCTTCCATGACCTTTTCAGTAAGCTGGAGATAAAATAAAAATTGAAAAGGATAATGTTTGGTAGGCGCCTCAATGTCGAAAATTCCCGGTATAAGTTTGATAAATGTTTAAGATAGGTCCCCGGACTACTTGCCTTTTTTCCCCGGGCAGACAGAATATAATGGACTGACCAGAAATAGCTGACCAGTAGGATGCCGGTCTTCTTATCGTCCACTGAGTTGGTGGTTGCCCAATTTATCAGGCTCTTATATAAATATGGCCTGGTATCCAATATTTTGACCTGGTCACTGCTTCTATTGTGTGGATGTATCCGTCTATAACTTACCGGCTGATCGATCTTGCCAGGTTTCAAACGGCATTTGGCTGCCATTTTCAGCCATACATGGGTGTCTTGGGAGAGCGATAGGTTTTCATCGAACAAGCCGATTTTTTCAAATACTTCCTTCCTTACCACAATGGCATCAGTGGTAAAACTTCTCTTTCTCACCAATGGGCCCCATTTCAAAAAACAGATTTTCAGGAGGCACAATTTCACTTAAAGTGGTGAGTTGCTGCCCGTATTTCCTGGTTTCTTGAAAATAACTTCCCGTGGCTTCGTATACGCCATCCACGGAGGGGTCTGAACTTAAAATCCTTTTTGATTCCGCAAACCTGTTCTCCCCAAAAAAATCATCCGCATCCAAAAACGCAATAAATTCCTTTGATGCTTTTGAAATGCCCAGGTTCCTACTTGCCGCTGCCCCTTTATTTTTACCCTTATGATGCTGAAATAGTTTGACGCGCTTATATTGGGAGGCCAATTTTTTGCAGAGTGCCAAACTATTGTCCTTCGAGCCATCCTCTATTAGTATGACTTCGGCTGTTTCCGGCTGGGCGAGTGCGGACCGCACCGAATCTTCCAGAAAATCACCTGCCTGATAAACAGGGATTATAACACTCACCTCATAACCCATTCGAGAATGAACCTTTTATGTTGTCAAAATTAGGATAATTGGTAAGAAATTGCTTGTTGTGTCGGATTTCTTCAATTTCCCATTCCCACCATTTCAACTTTAATAAGTGCTCAATGATGTCATCCTTAAACCGGTATTTGATCACTTTGGCCGGTGAGCCGCCCACTATGGCATAAGGTGGAATATCGCCAGCCACTACGCTATTTGATGCTATTACTGCACCGTGGCCAATAGAAACGCCTGACAATACACAGCATTGTGTGCCGACCCAAACATCGGAACCTATGCTGATTTTGCCTTTCGATTCCACGTCGTTTTCCACTGCTTCCCCAAACACGTTCTGTACTATGAAATAGGTCGTCGTCCTGGAAATTTTATGGTTATTTTCCAGGATCGACACATTCCTTGCAATGGAACAAAAAGACCCAATTTCAATCGGGTTGATCCTGGCCATTATTTCTGTGTTAGGTCCGTTGACGGAAGTGAATTTCCCAATGGACACTACTCCTGATATGGTCGAGAAAAGGATTTTGGATTGCTCGCCAATAGTAATTTTACCAGAACAGGTTGTCCCCGTTACTTGGGCAGATTCGTGGATTTTGGATCCAGGTTCCAAGTCGAGGCTATTCCTGGTTCTATTGATGTTGTCCAAATATTTTGCGATTCGATTAAACATAAGGTTTTTTGCTCTGTTTTTCCAATTCATTCACTTGGGCTATGGTTTTCCCACAATAATCCGAAAAATTATTTTTTGGGCGATGCTTCCTGGTTCTTCCTGGTTTTTCTTTTGCAATTAAATCCAATAATTGGCTGGCGTCCTTTTCTAGGAAAACCGTGACTTTGCCTTCATCTATTTGCTTCTGGAATAATGATTCCCCCAATCGGTCAACAACAACGGTTTTTATACCTAAGAGTGCTGCTTCTATTGTTGCTCCGGAATATTGTGTGATATGTATAATTGAATCCCGGAGGACCAAGGGTAGGGGTTGTTGGGTAGCATCATTAAAATTCACCAAGTCCAGAACTCCCTGGTGTTTCAAAACTTTTTTTATTTCTCTTTGCTGGCTCATTTGTCGTGGATGTAGCCTTATCCACCAGTCATATGCGACATAACTTATCCTGATGGTTTCCACTAAAAATTCGGGCAGGACATTTTCTGTAGGCTGGAGCGTCACAAGGATCCTTGGTTTTTCCATTGGGTCGGCAGCGTGTTGTTCCCCTTTAAAATATTCGATCCAGGGATGTCCCCCATTAAACGCCAGGTGATAATCGGTGTTTACTGCCCATTGATTTATCTCCCTTACGCTATCACCTTCCCAGCACCAAAAATATTTTGGCATTGTCTGGAATCCAGACTTTGGGACTTTTGTCCATCGCATGTAGGCTGCGTGATGGCCTGTTTGTGGGCCGTGTTGGAGTTCAATTGTGGCTATACCTTTTTTTGCCGCATTTTGGTTAAAAATCATAACACGAAGGGAATAGTAGCACAGCGAAAATACATAAACTGGCTTTAGCCTTTTAATAATAAGGTTGTCCAGCTTGGTTTCGATTGCAATCAATTCAAATAATCCATTTAAATCTGATATGCCTAGGTTAAACCGTATTCCATATTGTTTCTCCAACGCGAGCAATTCGTCCTCATAAAATTTATTGTAACCTTTGAGGTTAAAACTATGGACCCTTCTTTTAAAAACCCGCTTGACCTTGAATATAAACTTCATTAAATCCAGCAATGGTTCATACGCTATAAATCGTCTTCCCTTATATGGCTTGGTGGACAAATGGACATTATTGTAGTTGATCATCATGGAGTTCTTTCCTGCCTTTTCTTGTTCATCTATAAAAAAATCAAAAAAGCGGTCGATGTTTTGGTTTTTGTAATTTACCCTATGGGAATCGGCTTCTAAAAAAATGTAGTCTACTTGTTTTTTATGGACAACAAAAAAACGTGTTCCACTAATAATTGATCTGACGAACCTGTTCACCGGGTTGGGCTTTGGTGCTTTCCCTTCAGGTTTCAGGTTTTCATAAAAATTCGTGGCCGTCAAATATATCCTGATCCGCAATATCGGCCAAATTAGTATGCCATTTATTTGCCAATCCAATACGGAGTATTCCATTTCAATTTTGTTCAAAAAATCCAGTAGTGCGCTCCTATCCATTGATCGACTCTACAATATGCTTGTATTTATACAGTAATATGGCGCAAATACCCAGTAAGGCAAGGGACACGAAAATTTTAAATTCTATTGGAATTTCGACGGCCACATATACTAGTGCTGTGAGGGCAATGCTGATCAAAATCCAAAATATGGGATAATATTTGGTCTTGTCTACCTCCCTAAATGCCTTGTAGAAATAACCCGCATAACCCATATACAGCAATGAAAAAAAAGTAGTATAGGCGGCCGCTTCATATCCAAATATGGGTATCATTATTAAGTTCAAAATGACATTGCCTATGCCAGCCACAAATGAAATCCTCCACAGGATATTGGTGCGTTCGTGGTAAAAAAACTGCTGGTTTGATCCTACAAACATTGGTCGGTAATTATAGCCCATAATAATGATGATGGCCAACGGGTACATCTTGTTTAGGGTGTCGTTTTTTATCAGGAGAGAAAAAGCTTCCTTTAGCCAGAGGCAAATCAAAAAGGAACCGGCAAAAAATATTGATTGGACCAAAAATATTAAATTTTTGGCTTTGTACTGTTCATCTTTTCTATAGAACTCCAATAACAGCGGGCTTATGGCCTTGTTAACACCCATGGAAAAAGATTGATAGTAGTTGCCAAAGCTGTAGGCCAAGTTATATTTCCCAATGTCACCCGCCCCAATCTTTAAAATAGTCATCACAATCCGGTCTGAGCTGTCCAACAAATAGGAAGAGTAGTAATGAGGTATGGTGGGCAAGGAAATCTTTAAAAACTTTACTATGGACTTCTTTCTAAAATTAAATATTGGTTTAATTCCCAGCGTTTTGTTCAGCGGTACCCAATATGAAAGGTTGGACATTATAGCAACGATGAACGAAGTCCAAAACCAGCCCATATAACCCATTTTTAAGTAGCTGATTGTATATAAATTTAAAAAAACTGCAATCACCCCAAAAATTGCAGTCCGTAACCCTATTTGAAGTGCTTGCTGCTTGAGTTGATAATAGGTGGAACAAATGGCTTCGGTTTGTCCAAAGAAAACAATTGGGAGCATGTTAAGTAAAATAATTTCCCATGTGTTCGACCTGGCACCTTCAGGTACCACAAAATAGATCACAGCTGAGATGATGAAGGCATAGGGAATCATCCACAAACTCAAAAATCCATAGATTTGACGCCATATCCATTTGTATTGTGAAGGCGACTTGAAGTAGGAATTGGCCAATACTACGCGAAGCCCTAGGGAGGACAATACAGATAAAGCGCCCGTAAATGCACTGATTATCCCAGCAACGCCGTAGTCAAAATCTGTGAGGTCCTTGGTGATAATCGGCAGGACGAAAAAACCCGCAATTTTGGAAATGTGGGGAGCGAATCCATAAATAACCGAACTCGAAAAAAATTTCTTTAGCATTGAAAAAACATGACGTCGGCACTTCTAAATATTCCCTGGGCTAATATGTGACCACTGGTCTTCTTTTATATTGAGAGTATTGCTGACTCTGGACAATATTGCATTTTTATATTAATAGTCCTTGGGGTTGGCTGCCTTGAAATTTCCCAAAATATTTTCCAATATAAGGTAACCTATCCCAACGAAAACCCCCAAAAACACAAACAATGCCAATATTTTAATCACGTTAGGCTCGCTTTTTTCAATGGGTATTTGCACTGGTTCCAACACATTAAAGGCAGGCGTTTCTTCCTGCACCTGGATTTTTGCCTGTTCCAACTGTTGGGCTAAACTTTTATATAAATTATAGGCCAAATCATATTCAGCCTGAAGTCGTTGTTCCTCTGAACGTGCACTGGCAGTATTAATATTCAAATGCTCATCCCTGAATTTTGCTAAGTTCGATTGTGCTTCAACAAATTGTTTTCTGGAATCATCATATCTATCTCTTATGAATTCCAAATTTAATTTTACTTTACTGATTTTATAATCAGTTATATATTCTGTGAGGTAATCAACAGCTTTTTGAGTAAGGAATGCAGCTGCTACAGGGTCAGGCATCTTCACTGTCAATTCGATGGTTTCACCTGAATTATTAATTTCAATTCTTTTTGAAAGTTTACCAATGACTGATAATTCGGCTCTATTAAGCGTTCTCAACTTTTCAGTTGAATTATGGATTGAATCTTCCATTCCCCCAAAATAACCGGTATTTTTTTCCAATTCATATATGCTCACCGGTAACTTGGCGTTTTTATTAGGACCTGTGGTCCATCGAATAATTAAAGAGGGCAAACCAATCGTATATTTTCTCAATTGCTTTAAAAATCCGGCATGGTAAAATGCTTGAAAATAATTATTAATTGTAATTGCAGTGTCCAAGTTAGAAAAATATACTTTTTGATCGATCAACCTAGTCATAAATGGTGTGCTTTTTACTACATCTGGATAGAGTGTTGGACTTAAGGTTTCCATATTATCACTGGCACTTGAAAAAACATTGCCTAATCCAAAAGATTGTAATAATCCCTTAGCCGCATTATTTCCAATACTATTTTTTTGAGGCAGTAATTTAACTGATGCTGTATATTCAACGGGGCTAAAAATTGCAACCAATACGCCTAGAAGAAAAAAAGCAATTGTAATTTTTATTATTTTTTGACTATTATTTTTAACATAAAGAAATATCTCTCTCAAATCTATTTCATCTTCATCAGTTGAATAATTGGGCGATGAAACATTTTCATTGACAGATTGATTAGACTGATCCCTCTTTTTAACCGAATGTATTTCTTCGTTCTCCACTTTTTTTAATTATGAAGTAGCCTTACGGTTATTTTACACTGTTTAATATTGTAATAACTGTCAGTGCTAATGTAGCCATTGATGTACCAATGCCTATCCACGCTTGGGCACTCAGTTTCGATCTTTCTGGCTTCTTAGGCACAATGATTTCTGCTCCCGGTTCAATTTTTGGATAATTATTCCAGAATAATATATTTTTGGTTCGATCTACAGCACCATTGGCATATAAAACATATGCTTTGCTTCGTCGCGCATTTTCCGTGAAACCTCCGGCTTTTGAAATGTAATTCCTGAAATTTAGCCTTTGATCATACCGAACAGTTATTGGGTATAGAAATTCACCTCTCATTCTCACGGTCTGCAATTGTTTAGGAATCGTTAAGATATCCCCATCCTGTAAAATTATGTCAAATTTTGAACCCGGATTCACGAGGATCTTTTCCAAGTCTATTCCAATCGTTTCAAACTGAAGTGCCTGGGCATTAGTGACATTGCTATTTAGTGTGTCGTTTTTAAGTAATTCATTCAGTCTCTCTCTTCGAATACGAATGGCCTCCCTTCCGATTTCTGCATCCTCAGCTTTATCGTATTGTTTGAGCTGATCATCAACTTTTTTTAATCTTTTTTGTTGTAGTAATTCCGCCTCTGTCCCAATCACAAATTCATTTTCACTTGTTTCTTTTTTAACATGATTATATAAATCACTCAAATTTTTTAGCCTCACCTGTTCATCTGTGGGGGGGGGATTAAATTCTGTTCTTCGTATTAAAGTTGCTCCTTTAGCATATCCTTCTTTTGTTAAGCCTCCCGCCCTTTTAACTAAATCGGATATTCTTTCATCTTTTTCTTTAATTACATAAAGCCCGGGATACAATACCTCACCTTCTGCTTTGGCGCTTATTTGATGTTGATATCCCGGTGATTTTCTGATATATATCTGGTCAAATGGTTTCAATATAAATTTTGAATCGTCTTTCTCCAGTTTCAAGCTTTTATCAATATTCAGGGTGAATATATCGGCTGTAGTCTTTCTGTTATTATCATCCTGTTCATCACTAATCCTTCGGGCAATTTCAACCTGAGCGCCTGATGCGGATTCCAGTAATCCGCCTGCTCGCAGGATTAAATCCTCTGTATTCATATCCCGGAAATATGGATAAGTTCCGGGATTTTTGACTTCTCCAAAAATCTGAACATAATACTCCTCCTTTATATCATATATGGAAGGTATTTGTACCATGTCTTCCCGTTGAAGTTTAACATCTTGTGCTGAACCCTTTAAAATATTCCTTAAATTAAAAGATACAACTGAATAAGAATAATCACTATTAGTCCGATATATTGATCCGCGTTCAAGAAAAGCATCCCCACGTAATCCTTCTGCAAGATCAATCAATTTGGTGAGTGTGAGGCTATCTGTTAACTGATATTCTCCTTCTCTGAATACCGCACCTCTTATTTGAACGCGATTAGCATATCGATCTAAAATTCCTTGAACCGTTACTTCATCGCCATTTTTTGGATGAGTGGTTTTAAGTTCAGGTTTGGTAAGATCCAAGAATATTTTTTCATCTCCATCATTTCTGCTCACCTTGATCAGTTTGGTGTAGGCATTTTCGGTAAATCCACCTGTGAAACTCAAAAGATCTTCATAAGTTTCATTATCTTTTGTTTCATAAATGCCTTCTTTTTTCACTTCTCCTTGTACTTCTATGCGGTTTAAATAAGGTTTGAAGCGAATGATATCACGATCCTCCAAACGCATATTGTTTTTTAAAACACCCTTCAGCAAAAAATCATAGATATCAACAGAAGCAATTACAACGTGGTTTCGTATAATTTCAATGTCTCGTAGAGAACCATTAATATTAGGTCCATTTGCTAAATACAGAACATTTGCAACTGTTGCCAGTGAACTGACATGATATGTACCTGGACTTTGTGCTTCACCGATGACATGCACAGTTATTGTCCTTACCTGTCCTAATGAAATCTGGGTAAATGTATTGGGGGGACTGCCATTTCTTGATTTTATTCCAGCATAGATTTCTGATAGTCTGTTATTTATCCGTTGAGTAGCATCTTCAATGGTCAGGCCATTAAGATAAATTGGTCCAAGGTTAGGAATTTTAATAAAACCATCCGGTGAAATGGTAACCTGATAGGTTTGCTCAGAAGCACCCCATACATCAATAATCACTTCATCTCCCGGACCTAACTGATAATCCTTTGGAGTGGGAATATTCAAACTGGGCTCGAAAGTTAAATTTTGATTATTGAATAGATCATAACCAAAGATCTTGGATTGTTTTTCTTTTAATTCCTTTTCTTCCCTGGTCATATATTCTTCTGTCAATGTATTGATGACATTTTCTTCTGTTATGGGGGTGGATTCTTTTGTTCTAACCCGATTAAAGCCCGTTCCCCCGCCTTGTGGGGTATTCGATTTTATTTGATCAATTCTGTTTCGTAATTTATCGATTTCAGATTGTGGCATCCCCTTACTTTTCAAAGCCATTTCCAAATCATCCAAACTCATCCCACTTTGTTCAGCCCGGTCCATATATGTTCTTATTTGACCATCTGACAAATTGTCGACATTGATCGTGCTTAATTGGGAAGGAGATATATTTTGTAATTGTTGCTGGTTGGAACTTTGATTGGTTTTTTGCTGAGCAAAAAGTGATATATTGCTTATCACCAAAATCATTATTAAAGCAAAGCAATAAAGTCTACTCCGTTTCAAAGGTTGTGTTGTTTTATTAAGCTTGATAAAATTCACGATACCAATCCACAAATTTTCCAATTCCTGCTTCGAGTGGTGTATCTGGCCGGAAATTAACTGCTTCCATCAATTGATCCACATCGGCATAGGTGGCCGGTACATCTCCATCCTGCATGGGCCAAAGATTCTTTTTTGCTGTTTTTCCCAGTTTTTTTTCTAAGATGGATATAAATGCTGACAATTCCTCCGGCTTATTATTACCGATGTTGAATATTCGATAGGGTGCATAACTGGTTGCCGGGTCCGGTCGCATACCATCCCAGGCCGGGTACACCTCCGGCACGTGAGTCACAAGCCGGTAAACTCCCTCTATGATATCATCAATAAATGTGAAGTCCCTTTTCATCTTTCCATGATTGAAAACATTGATGGGCTTTCCTTCAAGGATGGCTTTTGTAAAAAGGAATAAAGCCATATCGGGTCTGCCCCAGGGACCATAAACTGTAAAAAAACGCAATCCTGTCGTCGGTATTTTGTACAAGCTCGAATAAGTATGAGCCATTAGCTCATTCGCCTTTTTGGTGGCAGCATACAATGAAACGGGATGGTCCACATTGTCTTGCACTGAAAACGGCATCTTTTTATTCGCACCATATACAGAACTTGAGGATGCATAGATCAAATGTTTCACCGGATAGTGCCTGCAACCTTCCAGTATGTTTAAAAATCCTTGAATATTACTGGAAGTGTAAGCATATGGATTTTCCAATGAATACCGCACTCCCGCCTGGGCTGCCAAATTAACGACATAATCAAATTTTTCCCTTCGAAAAATAAGATCCAGCGCCTCTTTATCTTCCAGAGAATTTTTATAAAACGTAAATTCTCTGTGCTCTTTCAAAATTTTAAGACGAGCTTCTTTAAGCCGAACGTCATAGTAATCATTGACATTATCAAGGCCGACAACTTTCCAGCCTTCATCCAGCATTCTCTTGCTCAGATGAAAGCCGATAAAACCTGCTGCCCCTGAAATGAAAATTTTCTCCAAAAATATATGCTTTGGTAATTTGAAAAATTTAGCTGCAAAAATAAGTAAATGGCCATAATTCATGCCCCCATTGTTAATTTATTTTTCAAATAAACTTACATTTGTCCCCGCTATGCTGTGGCAGGAGATTAAAAGTTTGGTTTTCAAAGAATTAATGCTGGAACTCAGGCAGAAATATGCCATCAGTGGCATGCTGTTGTATCTGAGCAGTTCTATCTTTATCGGTTACGTAGTATTTAATTTGCGAAATATCCAGATGAATCCTAACACCTGGAATGCCCTTTACTGGATCATCATGCTTTTTGCAGCAGTAAATTCAACAGCAAAGAGTTTTATCCAGGAAAGTAAAGGCAGATTATTATACTATTATACCATTGCAAGCCCTCAGGGACTCATCATTTCAAAGATCATTTATAACAGCCTTTTGATGTCATTTTTGGTGATATTGGGATATTTAATTTTCGCCTTATTTCTGGGTAACCCGGTTGGAGATATGCTCTTTTTCCTGATAGTATGTATCGTTGGGGCAGTTGGTTTCGCGACAACCTTTACCATGATTTCCAGCATAGCCTCGAAAGCATCAAATAGCAGCACGTTGATGGCGATACTTGGATTTCCGGTAATTATTCCTGTTCTATTGTTGTTGATAAAAACGTCAAAATATGCCATCGACGGGCTGGACCGCTCGTTAGGTTATGATGAACTGCTGACCATAGCAGCGATAATTGTGATTTCAATTACCACTTCTATCTTATTGTTTCCTTATCTTTGGAGATCCAATTAAAAATGTGATGGAGCGTTTACTGAGAAAAAGTTGGTGGAAAATTTTAACCGTATTTTTGCTGTACTATGTGCTGATAGGAGGATTTCTCATGCCCGTTCCTAGGCTTGCCATTTTAAATGAAACGATCCGTAATTTGTTTTTCCATGTTGCATTATGGTTCGCTATGTTCATTATGCTAACCGTTTCACTAATTCAATCCATTAAATATCTACGGCAATCAGATTCGAAAACGGATATATTTGCTTTTGAATTTGCCAGCACCGGAATCTTGTTTGGTCTGTTGGGCATTACAACCGGATCGATATGGGCGAATTTTACCTGGGGAACCTGGTGGACCAATGATCCGAAACTCAATGCCACGGCGATTGCTTTGTTGATCTACCTGGCTTATTTTGTATTGCGCTCTTCAATCGAAGATGATCATCAAAAAGCGCGTATCAGTGCCGTCTACAATATTTTCGCCTTCTTCGCCATGATCCCACTTATTTTTATTCTGCCACGACTGACCGATTCACTTCATCCCGGCAATGGCGGTAATCCAGGATTTAATTCTTATGATCTTGACAATAACCTGAGAAAAGTCTTTTACCCTGCAGTGCTCGCCTGGACATTTTTGGGAATATGGTTTACATCGCTCAGAATAAGAATCCGGTTGATCAGAAAAAAAATAGAAGACCATCAAATGGTTTAATTTATACTGATAATTGATGAAAAAGCTGATTTTATACCTTTTATTATTGTTTTCGCTCAACACATATGCACAATCGCAGGTTATACCTGATACATCAGTAAGTCAATCGCAAGTGCAAATGGCAGATGGCATGCGTTCCAATGGGAAAATTTATGTTGTCGTCCTGGTGGTAGCCGCAGTGTTTACCGGTTTGCTGGTCTACACCGTGCTTATTGATCGTAAAGTATCGCGTCTTGAAAAGGAAATTGAAGATTTTGAGAAACAAAATCCGGATAAAGCATAAAATAAATTGTCATAATATTCATTGTGTAAAAGACATTTATACTCAAGATTTGTTTACCAGAACAATGCATTCCCTATGTTTCCCGAGAAGAGGAAATGGAATTTATGGTATTCTAAAAGTAAATAGTTTGTTAAAAATAACCGATATATGAAAAAATCGCATTTGTTTGGGATATTGGTAATAGGAATAGCCATTTTAGTAATCATCACTACTGCAGGAGATGCCAGTACATATGTTTCCTTTAAAGAAGCAAAAAACCTGGCAGAGAAAGGCAAGGATACGAAGGTGCACGTTGTTGGAAAACTCAATAAAAATGAAAAGGGAGAAATTGTAGGAATTGAGCCAAGCGCTGATAAACTTTCATTCAGCTTCCAGATGGTTGACAACAACCATGAAATCCAGCAGGTGTTTTATAAAGATCCGATGCCTCCCGATTTCAAACGTTCTGAACAGATCGTTGTGGTAGGCACCTATAAAAATAGTGCTTTTTATGCCGACCAGATATTGTTGAAATGTCCTTCCAAGTATAAAGAAGAGTCCGTCAAGGTTAGTGCTGTTAATCAATATTAATTTAAATGATCCATTACGCCATTGGTAATATCGGACATCTGTTCGTTATACTGTCTTTTGTCCTGTCCATTTTTGCTGCATTCGCATATTTTCGTGCCTCAAGTACCAAGGACCTGCATTTATCCAGAGGCTGGTTAATGAACGGTCGTTTTTTATTTTATGCCCACGCCATCATGGTTGTCGGTGCCATTGCCACCCTCTTTCTTATTATATACAATAATTATTTCGAATATCACTATGCCTATAGTCATTCTTCCAAGCATCTCCCGGTCTATTATATGATTGCGTGTTTCTGGGAAGGCCAGGAAGGCAGTTTCTTGCTTTGGACATTTTGGAATTGTGTGCTGGGGATCATCTTGATCAATACCAATAAATTCTGGGAAGGGCCTGTAATGACTATTTTTGCGTTTGTTCAGGCATTTTTGGCTTCAATGATCCTTGGAGTTGTAATCTTCAATGTCAAAATTGGAAGTTCACCGTTTCTTTTACTTCGCGATGTTGTGAATGATCCGATTTTTCAAATAAACCCTGATTTCGTGCCTAAAGACGGCAGTGGCCTCAATCCGCTACTTCAAAATTATTGGATGGTCATTCATCCTCCGACATTATTTCTTGGCTATGCCACTACCCTGGTTCCTTTTGCTTATCTCATTTCTGGTTTATGGAAGAAAAAATATTCAGACTGGATCAGGCCGGCAATGCCGTGGGCCATTTTCTCTACCGCCGTAATGGGCATTGGTCAATTGATGGGTGCTTACTGGGCATACGAAACTTTGAGCTTTGGAGGTTACTGGAATTGGGACCCGGTGGAAAATGCAGTATATGTTCCCTGGATTGTTCAGGTAGCAAGCATCCACACTATGATACTTTATCGCAAGAGCAAGGCCGCCTTGAAAACATCGATTATTTTGGTTATTACCGTTTTCATTCTGGTGCTTTATGCTACTTTCCTTACCAGAAGCGGGATTTTAGGCAATGCCTCCGTTCATTCATTTACAGATTTGGGCCTTTCCGGGCAGCTTCTGATTTATTTATTTGCATTTCTGATTTTATCACTCGTTTTGTTAGTCTGGCGCTGGAAAGACATCCCTGCTTCAGAAAAGGAAATATCTACTTATTCCAGGGAATTCTGGATATTCATCGGGGCGACTGTACTTTGTCTAATGGGTTTTCAGATTATCGTGCCCACTTCCATACCGGTCTGGAATAAAATCATTAATTTTTTTGGTGGAACATCAAATATGGCCCTTCCCGCTGATCAAACGCTTTATTTTTCCAAATTCCAGATATGGGGAGGAATACTCATTGGTCTATTATCCGGAACCGGCCAATTTTTCTGGTGGAAAAAAATGGATAAAGCAAAATTGTGGAATGTGCTGGCTATTCCGATCATTGTCTCCTTGGCCGTTTCTATGGCGATCTTCGTCTCTGCAAAAGTTCAAAACATCTCCTATATTTTACTTTTAACTGCTGGTGTCTATGCCATCGTCGCCAATGGATCCATCGTTTTGATGCAAATCAGGAAAAAAGGGGTGAAACTTTCAGGAGGTTCAATCACACATATTGGAGTGGCATTAATGCTTATTGGTATCCTTTTTTCTGCTGGTTATAAAAAAATAATTTCACTCAACAGATCAGGTTTGTTGTATTCCCGGAATATGTCGGATGATATGAACCGGGAAAATGTTTTGTTGTTCCTCAACGAGCCCAGAGAAATGAATACGTACAACCTGGTTTACAAAGGACAGCGACTTGAGGTTGTCGGCGTACCTGGTTATGTGAAAAAAAGAACATTGGAAAGAACTGCCGATCCCTATACTGTAGTTGCCCGGGACGATTATGTCTACAGCGGAAAAACTTACTTCAGGAAAGGGGACTCACTCCAAATTCGGCCGGAAAACACCTACTACGAAGTTGAATATCAAAAAAGTGGTGAAAAAGCATTTACATTATATCCTCGGGCGCAGGTCAATCCGAATATGGGCGGACTTATCGTTTCGCCGGATATCAAACGTCAGTTGGGAAAAGATTTGTATACCCATATTTCTTCAATCCCTGATCCTGATTCAGAAAAAGAATGGAGTGATACGACCATGTACAATGTGAAAATGGGAGAGCGGTTTTTTGTGAATGACTACGTGGCCGAATTGAAAGGCATACAACGGCTGGATAAAATTGAAAATATTCCAGTGGGTGATGGAAATGTGGCAGTAAAAGCCATTATACAGGTTTATGGTAAATCGAACAATTATACGGCCGAACCAATTTTTGTTATCCAAAACCGGATGATGGGTAATATTCCGGATGTCATTGATGAACTGGGTATAAAATTGTCTTTTTTAAATGTACATCCGGAAAGTAACAGTTTTGAACTGAGCGCTCAGACGACACAAAAGGATTATATAATCATGAAAGCCATTGAAATGCCATTGATCAATGTGCTTTGGCTGGGTACATTCATATTGGCGATCGGGTTTATTATTGCCATTCGCCGTAGATACATTGAATTTATGCATTCCAAAACCTGACCTTTTATCTTACCAAAACTTATTCTGGTAATTTTAATTTTCTTAAGCGGATTGTAAAGAATTTATTAATGACCGGAGAACCAAAATCAAAAAAGAGGTAACTGGTCTTGCTGGGATTTTTGTTATAATTGTGGCCCCCTAATCTCAAAATCAGAGGTTTTTCCGAGGCATTCCACAAAATATACAGCTAAATCCACACACAAACGCTCTTCCGGTTGGTGGAAAATAATATAAACATTGCGTAACGGGTATTTTTTCCATTGATCCAACAGTCAAATCCGCTGAAAATCTGTTGTGTGAAGTGCATTGCTGTTGAATCAGACCATCGATCAATCACCGCTGGCTTCGGCATACGATAAAAAGTGGTATTCAATACAGTTGAATTGTCTGGAATAATGATATAAAAAATCAACCGGTTTGGTTTTAGGTGGATAAATCTTCCCAACGAATCCTTTATCACTCCAGGCGGGTGTCCCCAGGTATATGATTAAAAGTTTGGATCCAATTACTTTTTGATGGATAAAATTGGTTCCCGGTTCGGGCATTTCAGGAAATGCAAAATTTATGGTATCCAGATCAGTATTCGTCCTGCCAAATTTCATGATGCGTTTTTTGAGGTACCCATTGAAAACTTATGAAATAAAAAGCTGTTTGGCTTTCCGTCCTTGATAATTCTTGCCATGAAATGTTGCAGCACCCCAAGGTGGTTGGTTTCACTCGATATACAGGGTTCTGTTGAATCAAACATGGAATCTACGAAAATGTATAGATAAAGTTATCGTGTTCGGAGAAGTTCATAAAATGTATCAAAATCGAACAAAGAGAAGGTCCATGTATTGTCAAAAAAACCATAAACCGTTGAATAACAGTGATTTTGTGTTTTTGGCATAACCTTGGTGTATTGGGAGAATGCAAAACAAATATTTTATTAATCGTTAAATCAAAATCCCAAAAGCCATGAATGTAGAAAAATTTGGAAAATTGATCACCCTGAGTATCGCTTTAGTTTTTATGGTAAGCATTTCAACCTTCGCCAAGAGGAATGTCGATGACAAAACTGTAGAAAAAGCACGTGAAGCCGTAGAAAATGCCAGTCCTGATGATTGGTATACATTAGCTGTGAACGCAGATAAGTGTTTCAGAAGAAATGTGAACATGCAGGAAGCCGATAAATGGCTCGATCGATCCATTGAAATTGTTGAAACACCATATAATATGGAACTCAAAGGAGATTATTATATGAAGAATCGTCTTCCGGAAAAAGCCTTAAATTACTATTTGAAAGCCATGTCTCTGGCTAAAGAGAACAACGGAAATTCCGATATTACCGAGCTTCAAAAGAAAATATCAAAAATCGTTAAAATCGGCGGATAGGATTTATGATCAATGAAAAAACGGGTATGAGTAAAAATCGTATCCGTTTTTTTATTGTCTGCACAATCGATCTATGAGTTCTTTATATTGCGAATATTCATTCATCAATTTTTGTTTTTCTGCCAATTCGAAATCATCGAATTCAAAACCTGGTGCCACGCTGCATCCCACTAATGCAAAACCCTGATGGTTGTCCACTTCTGCTGCAAACCAGGTTCCTTTGCGGATTACCAGTTGTCGTAAATTATTCATTTCTGGTTCCACACCCATTTTTTGTATCTTAAGACCGTGGGAATCCAGTAAATAGAGATTGATACATACACCTTCATAGAAATGCCAGATCTCATCAGATTTGATACGGTGGAATGCAGAAAAGTGCTGGCCCTCCAGGAGAAAATATATGGAAGTACCAAAATTATGCAAACCTTCGTAGCGCCCTGGAAGTGCTTTTTCATCTATTATTTCCTCAGAACGATATATTTCCTTGTAAAACCCACCTTCAGGATGTTGGATTAAACCCAGGTGTTCTATCCAAAAAGCTGCATCTCTTGTCATTTTTTCAATATTCAGTGTTTCTTTAATTTGAAATTAATGATAAAATGTTACAGGTTTAATATACGGCGGATTTTATTCATTCAGAATAGACCCCTTCCTATAAAATTCGCTTATTTTTGTTAACCGACTACCAGGGTAAAATAAATGACATGCTAATGGCTCCAACAATGACGCTTGACCCACACTACCAGGAAAAAATAAGTCATCTCAATGACTTGATAAAACTTTCCCAAATTGATGGAAAGGAATCACACATGGAATCCAATTTCATCAATTCTGTGGCTGACCGTTTGGGCATTGCCCGTGTGGAAGTAGATAAAATAAAATCAGGAATATCCAAAGTTACATTTTCGACTCCTAAACGGGAAAATGAAATTATCGAACAATTTCATCGGTTGATCATCCTCATGGGAATCGATAAAATGATTTATAAAGAGGAGGTACAATTTTGTGTAGAACTCGGGGTTAGAATGGGTCTAAACTACAATGCCATTATAGAAGTACTCCGAAAAACCATCCGTAATCCAGCCTATATTATGCCCAAAGATGAAATGGAAGCTATATTCAGAAAATACTCCAATTAGCATTTTTTTAAAAAAGAAACAGGAATAAAAAAAAGAGCAAGGTCCAACTGGCCACTATGTAGTGCCATAAGTGAGAAAACATCTCAAGTTTTATTTTTTCATAGGGATTGGTCAGTAAAATAATCGATTTAATAGGATCGCCTTCCACGGATGCTATCCGGTAAAAGAGAATGCCCACAAAAACCAATGCCGCCACAATATGGATCAGATGGATGCCTGAAAACAGATATAGGTAATATATTATTTCACCATTTTTTGAATCAGTATGCTGACTGAGTAATTCAAGCCAGGCAATAGATTGTGCAATAAAAAAAAGTAATCCGGCAATTAATACGAGGCTTAGCATGATGCGCAAATCTTTTAGCCTATCCTCATGATATGCCCTTGATATATTAACGGTAAACAACAATGAAGCCACCAAAATGAGCGTGCTCACGGTAAAGAATTTCGGTATTTGAATTTCTGAAAAGTGATTGGTGTGCAGATAAAACTTTTGAAGAAATGAAATAATCAAAAACATATAAACAATGCTGCTTCCAACAATGATGAGGTAATTTAGCATCTTATGCGGATGCATCTGCTCAATGCGCCGTATTACAGGCTTGTTCTTCTGCAGTAGCCTTTTGTCATAGTATTTCATTCCATTAATGATTACATTTTCATAGGTTGAATAGAACTATTGGATGTCAATAAATTTCATTAAGATTTCTGAACTTTCAGGAAAACTTAATGCTGTTAAACTATTCTCCTGGCAATATCGCTGGCGAATAATAAGACCTTATATTAAACCGTAATTTAATCAAAGGGTTTTACTTATAATAAAAACTCACTTACAATCTGTTAGCAATTAGATAACGTTTTTTACCGTTAATATTTGTTAACTTTGTTGCCTTTTTAATTTTTAGACATTTGAAACTCAAGGAATTCATATCAATATATAAGGAAAATGCCATAATCCAGTCATTGGCTGAAAGTATAAAGCCCAATCACAGTCATCACATCCGGCTCAAAGGCCTTACGGGAAGTCTTGATGCAGTATTGGCTGCCTCAGTTTTTGATTTGAATCATCAAAATTCCTTGTACATTTTACAAGACAAAGAAGAAGCTGCGTATTTTCATAATGATTTACAGAACCTGATGGGGAGTAAAGAGGTGCTTTTTTTTCCAACGTCTTACAAACGACCTTATGAATTTGAAGAAATTGAAAATGCCAATGTTTTACGGCGCGCAGAAATTCTGAATAAAATAAATCATAAAGCAATATCAGGTGAATTGATTGTAACATATCCTGAAGCCCTAACCGAAAAAGTCATCAACAAAAGGTCCCTTCTCAAGAATACAATTTCACTCAAAGTAGGAGAGGATATCGATCTTGATACATTGGTTGAATTATTAATTACTTATGATTTTGAAAAAACAGATTTTGTCTACGAACCGGGGCAATTTTCTGTGCGAGGCGGTATAATTGATATTTATTCCTATGCAAACGATTTGCCATATCGTATCGAATTATTTGGCGATGAATTGGAAAGTATCCGGACTTTTGATCCTGAAAATCAATTGTCCAATTCTTCACTCAGAGAAATCAATATTATTCCTAATGTTCAAACCCGGCTATTGGAAGAACAGCGGCAATCATTTCTTGAATTTATTCCAAAAAATACCAAGGTCTGGATTAAAGATCTGGAGATGATGTACGATGTGATTGCTAAAAATTTTCATAAAACAGAAAGTGCATTTCAAAAAATATTAGCCCATTCCAATGATACACAAATTGTATTGAAACCCAGTGATCTCTTCGAGGACGAATCTTCGTTTCATAACAACTTATCGAATTTCCCCATTATTGAATTTGGGCATCGATTTTCCTCAAGCCCGGCACAAGTTTTTGAATTCGATGTTTCACCACAACCATCTTTCCATAAAAACTTTGAATTGATCACCCAAAATTTGGATGAAAATCAGTTGCAGGGCATCACGAATATACTGGTAGCCGATTCCTTCAAACAATTTGAACGGCTGAAATCAATTTTTGAAGAAATCGATCCTTACCTCACGTTTGACCATCTTAATATTTCATTGCGACAGGGGTTTGTTGATCTTGAAATGAAAATTGCGTGTTACACAGATCATCAATTGTTTGAACGATATCATCGATACAAGACCAACGACAAATACACACGATCAAGGTCACTTACATTACGTGAACTGGAAAATCTAAATCCAGGAGACTATGTCACCCACATTGATTATGGTATCGGAAGATTTGCGGGGCTGGATAAAATAAATATTAGCGGGAATGAACAGGAAGCCCTGCGTCTGGTTTATCGAGACGATGATCTGCTATTTGTCAGTATTCATTCCTTGCATAAAATTTCAAAATATAGTGGTAAGGAGGGTGTACCTCCTGCCATCAGTAAACTTGGATCTCAGGAATGGGAAAACAAGAAAAAACGTATTAGTAAAAAAGTTAAGGATATAGCCAAAGACCTGATTAATCTTTATGCCAAGAGAAAAACAGCCCCGGGTTTTGCCTATCCACCAGATGAATATTTACAAGCAGAATTGGAATCATCTTTCATTTATGAAGATACCCCCGACCAGGCTTCGGCAACCAATGACGTTAAAGCAGATATGGAAAATCCTCATCCGATGGACCGGCTTGTTTGTGGTGACGTTGGTTTTGGTAAAACTGAGGTGGCTATTAGAGCTGCTTTTAAGGCCGTTCACAACGGGAAACAGGTTGCTATTCTGGTCCCGACTACTATTCTGGCCATGCAACATTATCATACTTTTAAAGAGCGATTAGTCGATTTTCCAATCACCATAGAATATCTGAACCGGTTCAAATCCGGACCTGCCATAAAAAAAATTCTTAAGGATGTTACCGATGGAAAAATTGATATTCTGATCGGCACCCACAGAATTGTCAATAAAGATGTCAATTTCAAAGATCTGGGATTACTTGTCATTGATGAGGAGCAAAAATTTGGCGTCAGTGTCAAAGAAAAACTGAAACAAATGAGAGTAAATGTGGATGTACTCACGCTTACTGCCACACCAATTCCAAGAACATTACATTTTTCATTGATGGGGGCACGAGACCTCAGTGTCATTGCTACACCTCCACCAAACCGCCAACCGGTTACCACAGAAATTCACACTTTCAATGAAGCAATTATTCGCGATGCAATAAGTTATGAATTGCGTCGTGGGGGACAGGTGTTTTTTGTACACAACCGCATCAAGGATATTGAACAGGTCGGCAATATTATCATTAAACTGGTCCCTGATGCCAGAATTGGTATTGCCCATGGACAAATGGAGGGCCACAAATTAGAGAAAGTAATGATAAAGTTCATTGAGGGAGAATATGATGTTTTGATTTCAACCAACATTATAGAATCCGGACTGGATATACCCAATGCCAACACTATTATTATTAATCAGGCACATACTTTTGGATTATCCGATCTTCATCAGATGCGCGGTCGTGTTGGGCGATCAAACAAGAAGGCGTTCTGTTATTTACTTTCACCTCCTAGTATAGGACTTACATCTGAAGCACGAAAAAGGCTTAAAACCCTGGAAGAATTTTCTCAGCTTGGTGATGGTTTCAAAGTAGCAATGCGCGATCTTGATATCCGTGGTGCGGGGAACTTGTTGGGTGCTGAACAAAGTGGTTTTATCAATGACCTTGGATTTGATACCTATCATAAAATTCTTGATGAAGCTGTTAGCGAATTGAAGGAAAATGAGTTTAAGGATCTCTTTAAGCACGAACTAAAAATAGATGAGTCACTGTTAGTTAAGGATTGCAATATTGAAACAGATTTTGAGGTGCTTATACCAGAAGAATATGTAAGCAATATCTCCGAAAGGTTACATTTATACAATGAACTTGATAATATTAAGGACGAAGAGCATTTGCAGCGGTATGTCAATTCTATCAAAGACCGGTTTGGTTCAATACCGCAACCGGTTCAGGATCTTATTAAAATTGTGCGCCTAAGATGGCTAGCAGAAAAACTTGGCTTTGAAAAAGTAATCCTAAAAAATGGCACTTTAAAGGGCTACCTGGTTTCTACAGAAAATTCCCGGTTTTATAAATCTGAGCTTTTTGGCAATATTTTGAGATTTGTGAAAAGGCATCCGCGTACCTGCAAACTTAAAGAGGTAAAAAACAGAGCCATACTGATCATTGAAAATATAGAAACAGTAGAAATTGCCAGAGAAGCACTGAATGAGATGATTGAATTAAGCCCTATTACAGTACAATAAAATTGTTAAATTGTTATTTCTATTATATAACAGTGTGTTTTTGGGGTCAAAGTCCTTTAACAGAAAACAAATGTAATATTTGTTATTACTTTTCTTTTAAAGTGTTGGATTTAATGGAGATATTGGCCATTCGAATTTTTAGGTTATTTTAAATTTGTGTTTTTACCGCTTAATACTAATTGAAAACAGCGAATAAGTTAAATGTTAATCAACAGGTTATGAAAAAATTTGTGAATTTTTTACCGAATTCAATCCTGCTTATTGTACTGGTAGCATACCTTTCTTCCTGTAAATCAGGAAGCAAACCTACTGCAGAAAATCCAGGTCGTGTAAGTACTGCTACCGGACTGGAATATAATGCTGACGAAGGTTTCCAGGTAAATGATTTCAAGGGTCAGCCGGAAGGGCCTAATTTGGTATTTATTGAAGGTGGCAGATCCATTTTAGGTTCATTTGAAGAGGATATTTACAACTCTCACGACAATTTAGAGAGAACAGTCACCGTAGCCTCATTCTATATGGACGAAACCGAAGTGGCAAACATCCACTGGCTTGAATACCTTTATTACGTGAAATTGGATTCATCCCGGGAATATTATGAATCAGCTTTGCCGGATACAGCCGTTTGGGCCCGGTCGTTGGCTTACAATGATCCTTATGTTGATCATTATTTAAGATATCCGGGATTTCGATATTTTCCAGTTGTGGGTGTTAGCTGGAGACAGGCAGTGGATTACTGTGCTTGGAGAACCGCGGTGGTTAACTTGAAACTGGCTGAAGATGCCGGTTTAGAAGAAGCCCCGGAAGCTACCGGTGGAAGAATTCCATTAGAAACGGGTGTGGTGCTCCCTAATTACCGGTTGCCGAGTGAAGCAGAATGGGAATATGCGGCACAGGCATTAATCGGAACACAATGGCTCGATGAAAATCAGACACATGGCCGGGTATATCCCTGGGATGGTCATTCATTGCGTAATCCTTATGGCAAGAAAATGGGTTATTTCCTCGGTAACTTTAAACGTGGAAGAGGCGATTATGCAGGTATCGCCGGAAAACTCAATGATGGCGCAATGATCACGGCTTATGTTTATGAATATCCGCCAAATGACTTTGGTCTCTACAATATGGCTGGTAATGTAAACGAATGGGTATTTGATGTTTATCGTCCATTGTCTTTTCAGGATATGAACGATTTGAACCCTGTGAGAAGAAGTAAAGAAGATTTAATTGGAAGGTCGATCACAAGCCCGAATATTGATGATCCGGAAGAAGGTTATGATTACAAGTCATTCAACTCTTTAATTTCTGATCGGTCAAGGGTCTATAAAGGTGGTTCTTGGGATGATATTTCCTATTGGTTGTCTCCTGGTACCAGAAGATTCCTTGATCAGGATTCATCTACTGCCACTATTGGATTCCGTTGTGCGATGATCCGGGCAGGTTCGAATTACTAAGAATAGAAATTCGCATTAAAATATGAAGAAGAGGCTGTTCATTAAATGAACAGCTTTTTTATTTTGCCATGGCAATTGAAGCAACGCTAATTTCAGATACGCCGTGGTCTTTGAGTGGCAAAATACAAGCCTCAATGGTTGCTCCGGTGGTGATAACATCGTCCACCAGTAATACTCTCTTTTCTTTTAATTTGTCAGGGTCAACAACCTGAAATGCCTGATTCACATTTTCCCATCGCTCCATCCTTGTTTTGTGGGTTTGACTTTCTCCTTTTCTTATTCTCCGTATCAATGTTGTGTGTACAAGAATATTGAGTGCAGAAGCAATTCCCATAGCAAAATGGTCACTTTGATTGTATCCTCGTTTTCTCTTTTTCTGTTTATGCAGCGGCACCGGTAGTATTATATCGAATTCTTCTTGTTTATTGTGCTTTATTATTTCTGCAGCCAACCATCTTCCGGCCAATTGTCCAATTTCTGGCCGGTTGCCATATTTCAGTTGGTGGAGCAGTTTTTGGGTAATACCGGCTTTATGAAAATTGAATAACGCCATGGCATATTTTACATCAACTTTACCTGTAAATCTGTCTTTCAAAGGATTTTCATATAAACTCAAAAAATTTGTTCTGGGAAATTTAATTTGACAGGATAAACAAATAATTTCTTCGTTCTTTACCAAAGGCTGCTGGCA
The DNA here is from genome assembly GCA_963711495.1 of uncultured Cytophagales bacterium. Taxonomy (GTDB): domain Bacteria; phylum Bacteroidota; class Bacteroidia; order Cytophagales; family Cyclobacteriaceae; genus CAVQEK01. Next base: position 65,422 of record CAVQEK010000013.1, on the reverse strand, counting down.
AACAGCACAAATCCTGGGGAAAAATAGATTTAAAAAATCACTGAACATGTACAGGTTAGTTGTAAGAGTGTACCGCTTTTCAAATATTTACGATTTATATTTGTAAAGTTCGAAAAAGTTAAACTTTATTGGAGAAAAGTCAAATTTTTGAGGGGATACAATGATGTATGAGAGAGATCTTGAACTGGATCAAAAATGGCACGAGCTGTTGGACAAATTAGAGGAAATTTTGGGTAAACGACCTGCCGATGTGAAAAGTATTCTTTTCATGATCGGAGTTCAGGAATTAGGCCTTGGAGTCAGGACCTTTTCTAAAGAAGAAAAACGCGATTTGATGCACATCGCAATTTGCAAGGTGCTCAGTTTTGCCGGATTTTATTCGTTGGAAGGACTCGACAAGGATGGTTGGCCGCATTGGAAATTAGTCAAAAAATTGCCTCATTTTGATTTGCTGGAGCAGGAAAGATTCTTAAAAATGAATATTTTAGAATATTTTCATAAGGAGGAATTGTTGTGATCGGTTTTAGTTACACTTCCACTTCTTTCGATGAGTTTTGGTAATATTTATGGAAGATCCCAATGGAAATGCAAAACTTATAATAGCAAACAGGTCTTAAATTTATTCGAAACCGGGAGTATGGAAAGCTGATCAATAATTGTTTTGACAAACTGATCATTATTTAATTTTGAAATATTATTGGCCTTTGAATCCTGCATTAGACCAATAGATATTGATGGAAAATAAATATATATTTACCGATTATATTATATAATTGCCTAATTTTTAATGAATTATGAAATTGTTTAGTGATTTTTATATTTTTTTAATGGTCGCAATTTTAGCGATGGGTTGTGGTTCTGGTAAAAAAGAAAATGCTGAAACAGGGACATTGCGCCCAGCGAGTGGTGGCAGGTTTTATGGAGGCGTAATGAGAATTAATGAATCTGAATATATTAAAAATTTATTCCCGCATAATATCACCGACGCTTATTCATATCGGGTTGCTTCTCAAATTTATGAGGGTCTTTTCAAATTCGATGATGAAACTTTAAGGGTAATCAATTGCCTTGCTGAAAAATATGATGTCGATGAATCCGGAACTGTATATACATTTCACCTGAAACACGGGGTTTATTTTCATGACGATCCATGTTTTCCGGAAGGTAAAGGGAGGGCGTTTACGGCCAATGATGTCAAATATTGCTTCACAAAATTATGTACAAAAAATATCAACAATCAGAATTTTGCGATTTTTCAGGATATTATTAAAGGGGCAAGCAAATATTATGCAGCCACAGAAAATGATCAAAATCCGGGGTTTGATGTGGAAGGCATTAAAGTTTTGGATGATTATACTGTTCAGATACAATTAACAGAGCCAAATTCGCTCTTCATCGTGGACCTTGCGCGTCCTGCGTGTTTCATTTATCCTCACGAAGCGGAAAATAAATATGGCGTTGATATGCGTATACATGCTGTTGGTACCGGTCCATATACCCTAAATACAAATGACGTCGATGAAGATATTTCCATCGTATTGAAAAGAAATCCAAATTATTACCGCAAAGATGAGTTTGGAAACCAATTGCCCTTTTTAGATGCCGTGAGCATTCAGTTTATCAAGGATAAGAAGACAGAATTGTTTGAATTCCGCAAAGGTAACCTTGAAATGATCTATCGATTACCAACGGAATACATCATAGAAATTTTAGAGGAGACCATGCCTGGTGCCAATGGAGAATACAGTCAATTCCAATTACAACGTTCTCCTGAAATGATGACGCAATTTCTAACATTAAACAATCAAAGCGGTGTATTTAAAAATAAAAATGTCCGCAAGGCTTTTAATTTCGCAATAGATCGAACAAAAATTCTTGATTTTGTACTCAATGGGGAAGGATATGCCCCTGGAAATCATGGAATTACTCCCCCCGTATTAAGCAATTATAATATTAATAATATCCGGGGATATACGTTGAATATTGATTCGGCAAGATATTACCTGGCCAAGGCCGGATATCCTGGAGGACAGGGTTTTCCAAAACTAAAATTTCTTTTAAACGCGGAAGGGGAAAGAAATACGAATGTGGCAGTTGAAATCCAAAAACAATTAAAAGACCACTTAAATGTAGATCTTGAGTTGAATATATTACCATTTGCACAATTGCTAGATAAAAGTTATAAAGGCGACTATAATATACTACGGGCCGGATGGGTTGCGGATTTTCCAAGTCCTGAAAATTTTCTATGGTTGTTTTATAGCAAAGATGTGCCGAATTCGTTAAATGAAGTATCATATCCGAATGTTGCACGTTATGTGAATAAGGATTATGACAGGCTTTATGAAGCAGCTTTGAATGCCAAATCTATCGATGAAGCCAACAAATATTTTAAAAAGGCGGAAAATCACCTGATGGACGATGCACCGGTAATAATCCTTTGGTATGATGAGGGTTATCGGCTAATTCAGTCATACGTTAAGAATTTTCCGAACAATCCCATGCAGTACAGGGATTTGAGTGAAGTTTATTTCGAAGAGGCCGAAAAACTATAACAAAGTTTGGGAGACAACATCCAATTTAAACTAGCGGGTTACAAAAGAAAATATTATTTCAATATTGTACTGAAAGGTGCTATATACACCGGAGCAGTGCTTTTGTCTGCCTTTTTATTTTTTAATTTAATTGAATATCAATTTCACTCGAACTCAACCTTTAGAGCAATCCTGTTTTTTACTTATTTGTTGATCTGCCTTTTTGTTCTTAACAAATGGATCGTCATTCCGCTCATCAGACTTTTCATCAAAGATAGGCAAATCAGTGATGATGAAGCGGCACGACAAATAGGTGGATTTTTTCCGGATATAAAGGACAAATTGATTAACCTCATCCAGTTACAAAGGCTACACCTCTCAAACAATGCTTTAATTACTGCCAGTGTTAGTCAAAAAAGTGGTCAGATTACCGGAATTCCATTTGAAGATGCCATAAGTTTCAAAGAAAATATCCGATATGTTAAATATCTGCTATTTCCTTTTCTTGTCGTCCTATTAATCGCCTTAATAAAACCTGCCATCATTACACAACCTACTGAAAGAATTGTGCATTTCAACAGAAAGTACATCCCGCAGGCTCCATTTCAATTTGTGCTTCACGATCATCAGTTAATTGCATTTAAAAATGAGGACTATAACCTTAACCTAGCCATTGAAGGAAATACCATTCCTGAAAATGTGTATCTTATAAGTAACGGACGTCGAATAAAATTGCAGAAAGGAGACAATCAACATTTCAGTCATACTTTCGAAAAAATTCAGCAAAATGCCGAATTCCATTTTGAAGCTGCCGGGTTTTCATCCGCAGAATACAAAATCTCCGTGGTGAGCAGACCGAATATAAGAAATTTTGATGTTCAGCTTAATTATCCGAAGTATCTGGATAAAAAAATAGACCATCTCAATAACATTGGTAATTTTCAAATTCCTGAAGGCACGCTTGTCAAGTGGACATTTAATACCATTAATGCCAATGAGGTGGAAATAAAATTTGGAGAAAATGATAGACGTGAATCATTGAAGTCCGCCGGTGACGAATATTATGAATTGGAAAAACAGGTATTTAAGTCAACCGATTACCAAATATTCCTCCAAAACCAATATAGCAACAACAAAGATCAAATTAAATATAACATTGACGTAATACCTGATCAATTTCCAAAAATAAATCTCGATCAATTTCAGGATACTGTTTTGTATGATCTATTAATACTTGGTGGCAATATTTCTGATGATTATGGTTTGAGTGATCTTAAACTTTTTTATAAAGTTGTTCATGAAAACAGAAATCAACCTGTTGATTATCAAAATGTTGATATAAATATTGATCCGTCCAAGAGCAGTCAAAGTTTTTATTATCAATGGCGACTTGAGCCATTTCATCTTAGTAACGGGGAAAAAATTGAATACTATTTACAGGTGCGGGATAATGATGGAATACATGGTAAAAAGGCTACAAAAACGGGGACTTATACTTTTGAATTACCTACGAGAGAAGAAGTGAAAGAAGATTTAAAAATATCGACAGAAAGTACTGAGAATCAAATAGATAATAGTCTTCAGCAAGCAAAGCAGCTCAGTGAAAAGTTGGATAATCTGGAAGATAAATTTAAGGGTAAGAAGGATATTTCCTGGCAGGACCAGAAACAACTTGAAGAATTGATGAAACAAAAAGAAGCTTTGCAGAAATCCATAAAAGAGTTGCAGGAACAATTCAAAAACGAAAACATGAAACGTGAGCGATTCAGTCAGGAAAAAAACGAAAGGATCAAAGAAAAGGTTGAACAACTTCAAAAACTCATGGATGAATTGCTCGATGAAAAAACCAAAAAGTTGTATGATGAATTGCAAAGACTGCTTGATGAAAATAAGGATATCAATCAAATAAAAGATTTATTGCATGAAATGAACCAAAAAAGCGATAATATGGAAAAAGAACTTGATCGCACATTGGAACTTTTCAAAAAAATGAAGTTTGAATACAAACTTGAACAAAATATTAACGATCTTCAGAACCTTCAAAAAGAGCAGGAAAAATTGAGCGATGACGCCGAAAATAAAAAGGAAGATCAGCAGCAATTAATGGAGCAACAGGAAAAGTTAAACAATGATTTCAACGAACTTCAGCAGGACATGCGGGACATGGAAAAACTCAATCAGGAAATGAGAAACCCACAACCCATGGAAAATACTTCTGAAGAAGAAAAAAATATTTCTGACCAGCAAAAAGATGCCCAACAAAACCTGGAACAAAATAAATTAAAAAAGGCCAGCCAATCCCAGAAAGGGGCTTCACAAAGCATGAAACAACTGCAACAAAAGCTTCAAAACATGCAGACCAGTATGATGAGTTCTGCCTTAAATATGAATATTGCCCAGTTAAGGGATATTTTAGATAACCTTATAAGATTGTCTTTCAATCAAGAAACCATCATGGACGAATTCAGAAAGGTGAATCAAAGCGATCCCAGATTTCTTGAATTATCAGAAAAGCAACTCGATCTCCGTGATGACGCGAAAGTAATCCAGGATAGCCTGCTTTCTTTATCAAAACAAGCATTTTCCATACAATCTTTCGTGACACGCGAGGTTGGAGAAATGAATCGCTATCTTGACGAAACTGCAGATGCCATCAAGGAAAGAAAAAAAGGTGAAGCAGTAGGTTATCAACAATTGGCGATGACTTCTGTTAATAACCTGGCATTGATGCTTGATGATGTATTAACTCAAATGATGAACGCTGCCAATGGATCGGGAGGTCAATCTGGCAATCAACCAATACCCAATCTATCGCAATTGCAACAGCAACTCAATCAAAAAATTAACCAATTGAAAAAAAGTGGCTTACAGGGCAGACAACTTTCTGAAGAATTGGCTAAAATGGCTGCTGAACAAGAACGTATCAGGCAAATGTTACAAAAGTTAGATGATAAAATGCGTCAAAATAGTGATGGAAAAGAAGGAGCAGGGGATGATTTAAAAGACGTGCAGGATAAAATGGAACAATCAGAATTAGATCTGGTCAATAAACAATTAACTGATCGATTGATCCAGCGTCAAAAAGAAATTATGACACGTTTGCTTGAGTCAGAAAAATCAATGAGAGAAAGAGATCTAGACAAAGAAAGAGAAGGAGAACATGCAAAGGATTATGAACGTAAAATACCTAAGGCCTTTGATCAATATATTAAAATGAAAGAACAAGAGATAGAATTGATCAAAACCGTACCACCTAAACTAAATCCTTATTATAAAAAAGAAGTTAACGAATATTTTAAGAGAATAGGTAGTTTTTAAAAATATATGAACACCATAAAGATCCAGATCCCGTCGATTTCTGAAAATATCAGGATCATTGAAAGTTTCATCGACAATGCCAAAGATAAATTTAATCTTGATGACGATATCTATGGCAACATTATGATTGCGGTAACAGAATCCGTGAACAACGCCATTATACATGGAAATAATAGTAATCGTAATAAAAATGTATCCATCTCATTGTCACTTAACGACAACATTATTTTATTCCGCATCGAAGATGAGGGCCCGGGATTTGATTATCAAAATTTGCCTGATCCTACTGCACCGGAAAACCTCGATAAACCAAGTGGCCGGGGCATTTTTTTAATGAAACATCTTTCAGACGAAGTGTCTTTTAGTCAGAATGGAAGCGTAGTAGAGCTTTCCTTTTACATGAATTAATATGCCAAATATTAATTTCTATTCTCAAGAAACAGAATATGAATTACCAAATAAACGAAAAATAAGATCCTGGATAATAAATGTTCTCCAAATTCATCAAAAGAATCCTTTAGATCTCAATTTTATTTTTACCTCCGACAGATACCTTTTTGAATTGAATCAAAAATTTCTCAATCACAACACTTATACTGATATTATTACTTTCGACTATTCAGAAAGCAATGATGATATCAAAGGTGATGTATTTATAAGTATCGACCGAATAAAGGAGAATTCGGAGATTTTCGAACAGTCATTTATTGATGAATTACATCGCGTAATGATCCATGGCGTTTTGCATTTGCTTGGATTAAAAGATAAAACCACCACAGAAAAAGAAGAAATGCGGAAATTTGAAAATCATTATTTAGCTTTGCGCCTTTAATTGATTTAAAATTTTCGTGATGTTCCACGTGAAACATTTTTTACCCGATAAAAATTTGTTCCACGTGGAACGTTAATTTTATAGCAATATGTTTCCAAAATACGATGTAATTGTTGTCGGTGCCGGTCATGCTGGTTGTGAAGCCGCCCACGCCTCAGCTACGATGGGATCAAAAGTATTATTGATTACAATGAACATGATGACCATCGCTCAAATGTCTTGTAATCCTGCAATGGGTGGAATAGCCAAAGGTCAAATTGTCCGCGAAATTGATGCGCTCGGTGGTCTTTCCGGTATCATTTCTGATAAATCCATGATACAATTCAGGATGCTTAATCGATCAAAGGGCCCCGCTATGTGGAGTCCACGTAGCCAAAACGATCGCATGTTATTTTCCCAGGAGTGGCGACTTGCTTTGGAACGAAATCCTAATGTGCACTTCTGGCAGGAAATGGTTAAAGAACTTATTATCAAAGATGGTCGGGTTGTTGGTGTTCGCACTGGGATGAACCTTGATATTTTTGCCAATGCGGTTGTTCTTACCAATGGGACCTTCCTAAATGGAATAATTCATATCGGTGATAAAAAATTTGGTGGTGGGCGTACTGCAGAAAAACCGGCAACCGGTCTAACTGAACAATTAATATCATTAGGCTTTAATTCAGGCAGAATGAAAACTGGAACACCGCCCAGGGTTGACGCACGCTCATTAAATTTCGAGAAAATGGAAGAACAATTCGGTGATCAACATCCTGGAAAATTTTCATATTCAAATACAATTCCATTAGAACATCAAAAAAGTTGTTTTATAACCTACACCAATAAAAAAGTCCACCAAATTCTAGAAACTGGCTTCGATCAATCCCCAATGTTCACCGGTCGTATAAAAGGTGTTGGCCCCAGATATTGTCCTTCAATTGAAGATAAAATAAATCGATTTTCTGAACGTGACAGACACCAAATTTTTGTTGAACCTGAAGGCTGGCATACCATAGAAGTATACGTCAATGGATTCTCAACTTCCTTACCAGAAAATGTTCAATATCAGGCATTAAAACATATTCCGGGATTTGAAAATGTACGTATGTTTCGACCTGGTTATGCCATAGAATATGACTACTTCCCACCAACTCAGCTAGAATTAACACTTGAGACTAAATTAATCAAGAATCTCTTCTTTGCCGGGCAAATCAATGGAACAACTGGATATGAGGAAGCTGCTTGTCAGGGGCTGATGGCCGGAATTAACGCCCACTTAACTTTACAGCAAAAAGAGACACTTGTGCTCAAAAGGTCAGAAGCGTATATTGGCGTCCTTATTGACGATCTCATCAACAAGGGAACTGAGGAACCATATCGTATGTTTACTTCCAGGGCAGAATATAGAATTCTGCTTCGTCAAGACAATGCCGATCTTAGATTGACCAAAACTGGTCATCAAATAGGCCTGGCTGATGATTCGAGGCTTGATCATGTTTTGGATAAAAATACTGAAGTCAAAAAATTACTCAATGACTTAAAACAAAAAAAAGTTGATCCTGAAATGATAAACGAAGGTCTTTCTGAATTTGAGACAGCTACCATTAAAGAAAAAACCACTTTATATCAACTTTTAAAAAGACCTGAATTAAATTTAGAGAAAATAAGACAACTCGCTCCAAGTATCCATGTCTATTTAAATCAATATACGAAAGATATCATTGAACAAGCCCAGATACAGGTTGTTTACGAAACGTATATTGAAAAAGAAAAAAAACATGTTGAGAGAATAGAACAATTAGAAAATTATACAATAAACGAAAATTTCGATTACAAAAAATTAAAAGCATTATCTGCTGAGGCCATAGAGAAACTAAATAAAATAAAGCCCAAAACGCTTGGGCAGGCTTCAAGGATTAGTGGAGTTTCGCCAGCTGATATATCCGTTATCATGGTATATCTAGGAAGATAATTTATGTTTGAAAAAGTAGAAAAGTGCCCGGTTTGTAATCATTCCGTGTTCTCAAATTATATTATTTGTAAAGATTATCTGGTCTCAGGTGAAAGTTTTGCCATCACAAAATGTGATTATTGCGGCTTCTTATTTACCAATCCGCGGCCTGATACCAACAATCTTGAAAAGTACTATCAATCCGAAGAATATATTTCCCATTCTAATACTTCCAATAATCTCACTAATATTCTTTACAAAAAAATTCGTGTTTATACCACCAAACAAAAAGTGGGCCTTATTAACAAACTTGGTACTCCCCATTCAATCCTGGATATAGGTTGTGGCACAGGTAATTTTCTTTATGCTTGTCAAAAAAATCATTGGCACACCTTTGGAATTGAACCCAGCAAAATTGCAAGACGTCAAAGTGAAAAATTATTAAATACTACCATTTACAAGTCCCTTGATGACTTCAAAAACGCAGATAAACTTGGTGTTGTTTCTCTTTGGCACGTCCTTGAACATGTCGCCAACCTCAATGATACCCTTGACTTTATCAAAAACATACTCGATAAAAAAGGTAAAATTGTTATTGCGGTTCCAAACCATGAATCATTGGATGCATTTATTTATCAGGAATTTTGGGCAGCATACGATTTGCCCCGTCATTTATATCACTTTTCAAAAAAGGACATGAAACTGTTGCTCACAAAACATGGTTTCAAAATTAAGGAAATACTGCCAATGAAATTGGACGCCTTTTATGTAAGTATGCTCAGTGAAAAATATAAATACGGTAAAACCAATTATTTCCGCGCTTTTAAAAATGGTCTCCTATCCAATAGATTTGCCAAAAAACACCAGGATAATTATTCCAGTCTGATTTATATTGCAGGTAAATGAAACTAGTCAACTCTATTTTTTTAGTACTTATATTATTATTACTGTTTGCTTCACTTTTCCCGCGTTGTGCCAATATAATGACCCCGACGGGAGGACCAAAAGATACTATTCCTCCTCATTTAATTTCATCAAATCCCTTGAACAAAACACTTCATTACCATGGCCGGCAATTTACTTTTACATTTGACGAAAAAATCAAAATTAAGGATATCAAAACGCAATTGATCATTACCCCTAGAATTGATTTTAAATACGACTACAAGTATAAAAAGCAAACAGTTATTCTTGATTTCGAAAAAGACTTTCCCGATAGTACAACTTTTACCTTCAACTTCAGAGATGCAATTCAAGATTTAACAGAAGGAAACGTTACTAAAGACAACAAATTTGTTTTTAGTACTGGCGATAAACTTGATTCACTTTCGATAGATGGGTATGTGACCAAATTGCTTACAGCAGATTCCCTAAAAGAAATTACGGTTGGCTTGTATGATGTTACTGATACCATTACCATTTTTAATGGTTCTCCTTATTATTTCACTGAGTCGGATGATGTTGGCCACTATAGTCTTGAAAATTTAAAAAACGGTAAATATCATATCTATGCCTTTAAGGATGCCAATAAAAATCTCAAGCTTGAAACCAATAATGAAATGTATGGTTTCATGAAAGACACCATTGCTCTTGATTCCAATATCATTTCATTGAATATTCCTCTTTTCAACTTAGATCTTAGGCCATTAAAATTACAAACAGCCCTTTCATCCGGTCATTATTTCAATATAAACTACAACAAATACATTACTCACTATGACTTGCAACCTATAGGCGATAGTCTAAAAATTTATTCCAATTTCGACAAGGACCATAAATCCATTAGAATTTACAATACCTTCCCAGACCTCGATAGCCTCGAACTCGCCGTTAAAAGCTATGACTCACTCGATTATTTTCTTTGCGATACCATCTTCGCAAAATTCAAAGAATCGACCAGAAAAAAGGAACCGCTTTCTTTAAAGGTATCTCCAGATAATTCCAAAGCAGTAGACCCGGAATATCAAGGAACAATTGAATTTAACAAACCTATAGTTTACGTAAATAAAGACAGTCTTTTTATTCAATTTGATACCACTAAAATTGCATCGTTCGATTCAGATACTTCTCTCATATTCAATCACTTAAGGACCAAAGTAACCATCGAAACGTATATAAACCGGACAACGTCAGACTCCATATTATCAAGACGACAGCGAAGAGAAAAATTACAATTAGATTCTTCTAAAAACGCCCTGCAATCCGACGATAAAACTCAAAACATAAAGCAACAAATAGGCAAAGAAAAAAAACCAGAAAAAACACTCAATAAAGGATTGCAACTCTATCTGGGTTTTGGAGCATTTATTTCTATTGATGGAGATACGAGCGTTCAATCCGGTGTAAATTATAAGTTCATTAATCCTGTAGATTTTGGTAGCATCGAAGGAAACATTAACACCAATTTCAACAGTTACACTGTCCAATTGTTAAGTACCAATCAGGAAATCATTAAGTCCTCAAAAAATGATAAACATTACCACTTTACCAATATTCCGGCCGGCAATTACAAAATCCGGGTTCTTATCGATACCAATAATGATGGTGTCTGGTCTAAAGGAAATATGCTAATCGGTGTAGAACCTGAAAAAATCTATTTTTTTCCAGCCATAATTTCGATACGCGCTGACTGGCATCTCAATCAAGATATCTCATTTTAGTGTGCATAACCTTTGGATAACCTTTGGATAAAATGCGGATAAAATAAACTTATCATCAAAAAATAATTTTCACATTAAACAATGTGGAAAACTTATACTTCAGCGTTTAAGTACTAACAAACAAATTCACTATTAATAATTAACAAGGTGATCAATAACAATTCACAAAATTGCTTTATATAATCTAAAAGATTGAGTAATAAATATTTATATGTTGATTACTTGTGAATAATCTCTATTTCATCTTTCACTTATAAACAAATGGATATGTCAATCAATATTTCTTTTTTTTATCCACATATCCACATACTAATAATAATAATAAATTAATTTTATATATGTCTATTGTTAATATTATGCGTGTTGATATGTTAAAAAGATTTGTTCAGGTATTTCTTTTCCTAATAATAATATTCATTGGTTTGGTGGTCAGGGCGCAGAATAATCAGGATATTGATCTTGCTAATCAGTATTATGAAAATGGTGAATTTGACAAAGCTTTAGCGTTGTACCAAAACCTTGCTAAAAGCACTAAAAATATCCCTTTGATCCATCAAAATTATTTCAAACTGTTGATGAATACAGGAAGATACGCGGAAGCAGAAACCTATATCGATTATGTCATTAACAAGTTTCCATCGAACTTGTACTATGAAATTGACAAAGGGACCATCTATGCTGAAAAAAATGACCAAACCAAGGAAACTCAATATTTCAGCAAAATAATTGATCAAATTGCCAATGACCCTTTCAAAGTACGAATGGCAGCACAACACATGGTGAGAAATCAACTCAACGAATTTGCTATTGAAGCCTATAAAGAAAGCCGCAAGAAATTAAAAGATCCTCACATGTATGCTATTGAAATGGCCAATGTATACCGGCTATTGAATAATAAGCAGGAAATGATTGAAGAGTATCTTAACTATGTCAACGAACATCCGGACAATCAAAGTTCAATTAAAAATGTACTGCAATCTGTATTGAAAGATGATAAAGATTTAGAAGTGTTCGAAAACATGATGTATGATAAGGTACAAAAGGAACCAAACAATGTCGAATATGTTGATTTGCTGATTTGGGTAAACTTGCAACGAAAAAATTTCTATGCGGCTTTTATCCAGGCCAGGGCACTGGATAAAAGACAAAATCTGGGGGGTATGATGGTGATGGAAATAGGCAGGATTTCATTAGAAAATAAGGATTATAAGAACGCGACACGAATATTCGATTATGTTATCAACGAATATCCTGGAACGGTAAATTATCAGATTGCCAAAAGATTGGTGATCAAGTCTCGTGAGGACATGGTCAAAAACACGTATCCGGTTGATCTAAAAGACATCAAACTGTTGATCGCCGATTATGAAAATCTAATCAAAGAAGTCGGTATTAACAATAACACCATCGAGGCACTGCGGAGTAAAGCGCTACTTCATGCATTTTATCTTAACCAGTATGATTCCGCCATAGAAATTCTTAAAAAGATCATCTCTTTTCCAAGGGTGAGTAAATCAATTGTAGAACAATCAAAACTTGATTTGGGTGATATTTATCTCTTGATTGGACAACCCTGGGAATCGACGCTGCTTTACTCACAAGTTGAGAAAACAAGCCATGATACGCCGATCGGTTACGAAGCCAAACTTCGTAATGCGAAGCTTTCTTACTACAAAGGGGATTTCGCTTTGGCTCAGGAACATTTGGATATTTTGAAAATGGCGACAAGCCGGGAAATTGCAAATGATGCCATGGCTTTGAGCCTGCTTATCAAAGAAAACACCATGATGGATAGTGACACCACAAACACGGTGATGAAAAAATTTGCCGCCATTGATTTGCTTATATTTCAAAATAAAAAAACACAAGCCATTCAGGCACTTGATACATTGCGCAATGCATTTCCAAATAACTCCCTGGACGATGAAATCCTTTGGCGAGAAGCAAATCTGCACATGGAATTGGGACAGTTTGACCAATCCATTGCTTTATTGAACGAAATCGTTAAGGATTATGGATCTGATATTCTCGGCGATGATGCCTGTTTTCTGATGGGAAAAATTTATGACGAACAATTACACGATAGTGATAATGCCATGAAAGTATACATGAACTTTCTGGAAAAATACCCCGGAAGTTTATATGCTGCCGAAGCAAGAAAAAGATTCAGAACGCTCCGTGGAGATTCGTTGTAAATATATATTTACGAATGCTCAATTCATATTTCAGACCGTTTTTTGCATTAACCGGCTTTACCTCATCACAGAATAACCATCAAATAATTTCCGAAATCAGTCTTTTGTATTTATAATAATTTATGCGTGTGCAAAGGATTAAAGAAAAACATCTGATCCCATATTCAAGGTTATCAAAAAATTTTGTATTTTTATTTATGTTATCGTTAACACTACAAGTAGACTATGGATTGCATGTTTTGAATCCCACCATGGTTTAAAATGTGGTAAACAGTTAATAATGAGTGTATTTTTCAATATTAAATCCAACAAATCATGAAAGTCTTCATCAAAGAAAATTACGGCAGTCTCAGCACGTGGGTTGGTAATTATGTTGCTGATCGCATCAATAAATTCAAACCAACCAAAGACAAACCCTTCCTGCTTGGTTTACCCACAGGTTCGTCGCCACTTGGTACATATCAACAACTGATTGCGTTGAACAAAGCAAAAAAAGTATCCTTTAAAAATGTGATTACTTTCAACATGGATGAATATGTGGGTATTGATTTTGATCATCCTCAGAGTTATCATTATTTTATGTGGAGCAACCTCTTTGACCACATCGACATTCCAAAAGAAAATGTGAATATCCTGAATGGAAAGGCCAAGGACCTGGAAAAAGAATGTTTAAACTATGAAGAACGAATGCAATCCTACGGCGGTATTGAATTGTTTCTTGGTGGTATTGGACCCGATGGACATATTGCATTTAATGAGCCCGGTTCTTCACTCTCATCAAGAACCAGAATAAAAACATTGAACTACAATACCATTAAAGCAAATTCAAGATTTTTTGACAATGACATCAACAAAGTACCAAAAATGGCATTGACCGTTGGGGTTGGAACAGTGATGGATGCCAGGGAAGTATTGCTTATCATTAACGGATACAATAAGGCCCGGGCACTCCGAGAAGTGCTTGAGGGAAGTATTAGCCACATGTGGACGGCTTCCATGCTTCAACTCCACAAAAACGCCATTTTGGTCTGTGATGAAGATTCTACACTTGAACTCAAGGTTGAAACTGTGCAGTATTTTAAAGACATTGAGAAAATCATAGAAAATGAATTGCCGCAGCGCGATTAGATAGATGCGCAAAAAACATGAGGTTTTGTTCAGTTTTATTCTTGAATAGAGACCTCATGTTTTATTTTAGGAAAAAAATATTCGATACAAATGAAACCAAGACCTTTTATACTGGCCGAGACCAATTGGAAAACAGTAAAGGATACGCATTACGAAATTGCGGTATTGCCTTGGGGCGCTACCGAAGCACACAACTTCCATTTACCATACGGCACAGACAATATTCAAAATGATTATATATCCATTGAAACAGCCAAATTGGCCTGGGAAAAAGGGGCCCAGGTGATTGTTTTGCCAAACATTCCGTTCGGCGCCAATTGCCAGCAACTTGATATCAAGCTGACCATCAATATGAATCCGTCTACCCAGTTTCAAATATTGAATGATGTGATCGAATCACTTTATGGTCATGACATCAAAAAACTGGTGATCATGAATGGTCATGGGGGCAATGATTTCAAACAAATGATCCGGGAATTGAAAAGTTCGTTTCCGGATATGTTTATTTCACAGTTAAATTGGTTTAAGGTATTAACCGAATGGGATTCCGTCTTTGAAGATTTGGGAGATCATGCCGGCGAGATGGAAACCAGCATCATGCTAAAAATTGCTCCTGACTGGGTGTTACCACTAAATCTGGCCGGGGATGGCGCAGCAAAAAGCTTAAAATTCAGGGATCGTTCAGAAGGGTGGCTTTGGGCACCCAGAGAGTGGACCAAAGTCACACGGGATACAGGCATTGGGGACCCAGCCAAATCTACCGTCGCCAAAGGTGAACAATGTCTGAGGATCGTTATTGAAAAAATGGCTGAATTCCTGGTGGAATTACATAAAGTTGATATCAATGATATTTACGAATAATCAATTTAAATCCATACAAATTAAATGAAAGGGTTTTATTAGACATGATCTGTTTCATTTAATGTAATTATTGAAATCTTAAATTTCCCTGAAACAGACACAATAACGTCTTCTAAGAACTCCGTTTCGTCCAAGCGCCATTTCAGGAAATTGTTTTCTTTCGTTTTTAGTTTGTATAATGGAAAAGTGATATGCGTCTGCCCTTCGAAACCATTAAAGATAAATTATTTGAGATTCTCACCAGGTATCATTTTGCACCAGAAAAAGCAGAACTCCTGGCCCAAACCCACACTCAATCGAGCTGCGATGGTGTTTACTCACACGGATTGAACAGATTTCCGGTTTTTATTGATTATTTAAAACGGGGACTTATTAAAACAGAAGCAGAACCCGAATGCATTGTTGCTTTTGGGGCGCTTGAACGATGGGAAGGAAATTATGGTTCAGGGGTATGGAATGCCCACCGATGTATTAATCGGGCGATTGAACTTTCTGAGCAAAATACAATTGGGGCCGTTTTTTTAAGAAATACTAATCATTGGATGCGTGCGGGAACCTATGGATGGATTGCAGCAGATCGAGGAAAAATAGCCATTTGTTTTACCAATACCCAGCCAAATATGCCACCCTGGGGTGGAAAAGAAAGTCGTATAGGAAACAATCCCTTTGTCATTGCCATACCGCGAGCTGAAGGAAACATTGTGCTCGATATGTCCCTCTCACAATTTGCTTTTGGCAAAATGCACATTTATAAAAATAAAAATAGAAAATTGCCATTTCCCGGAGGTTGGGACCTGGATGGAAATTTAACCAATGATCCAAAGAAAATATTGATCAGAGAACGTGCACTGCCCATCGGTTACTGGAAAGGATCGGCTTTTTCAATAGTTTTGGACATGCTAGCCGCTATGCTTTCAGATGGAAATCCAACCTGCCGCATCAAAGGACAGGGAGAAGAAACCGGCATTTCTCAGGTTTTCATTTGCATTGATGCAGAAAAAATGGGCAATTCAGTGGAGCGTGATCATTTGATGAATGAGATCATCCAAAACATTCACGATGTTCCAACGATGCATGAAGGCGATCGAACATATTATCCGGGAGAAAAAACACTAGCCACCAGGAAAGAGAACCTAGAAAAAGGAATTCCTGTTGAAGAGGAAATTTGGAATCGGATACTGGAACTTTGAAATTTTTCGGCAGATCCCCATATTTTCAACTTTTGATTCAAATAATTCGCATTTAAAAATCAATACTTTTACCAGCGAACACAGAGATTTAACGAATAGCATCAAATATTGCCATCCAAAATTATTGCTCTGGAATCCAATAAAAGGAAAATATTCCGCCTGATTAGCCAGCTTTAGTACCCTCAACAGCGAGCAAATACATTTTCATATATTTACCAGACAGATTGACCCATTTATCATAGGCTTCAATAGCTTCAAGTCGCTCGAGTTCTGAAATATATTGATCTTTTACCAGTTGGTGGCCGCGTGTTTCAGCCACTTCAGACCAAATACGTGATTTTATTCTGAATTCGTCATCTTCCCAATTCGTGATTTCAAATTGTTCTTCAACGGTAACATCGCGCATTTCGATACTTTCTAACATTACTTTTAGATGATCGGCAATGGCATTGTCGAAACCCGCGTCAGACCGCCATTTCAAAAATGCATTATAAAATTTTTGCATGGGCCGTGGAGGTTCCGGATCCCAAATGATTTTTTCGTGGTTGTAATCTAAAATGGCCAGTACGCCGCCGGTTTTTAGAAAAAATTTCATTTTGTTCAACACCTCCAACGGATTAGGCAACCATTGCAGTAACCTGGCTGCATTTACAAGATCAAAACGCTTATCGGTTTCATAATTATTGATATCCATTAACTCAAAATGCAGGTTAGTTATGGAGCCAAAGTTGTTTTGAGCCTGTGTTAATAAATGTTCACTAATATCGATGCCCAAAACATGACCACTCTGACCTACTTTCGCGGCGATAGATTTGGTGATCGCACCTGATCCACAACCAACGTCCAAGACAGACAACCCTTTTCGAATATGTTTCAATAAGTTTCGGTTGCCAAATTCTACATTGCGTCGATCAAGAATTTTGCTGGTTCCATGAGGCATTTTGGCACGATTGGCAGTGATATGGTTTTTCATGATTTCTTTTACATTTTAAATAAATAATGAGTGAATAAGATGTGATCCTAAAGGATCAATGATCACCAGTAAAAGGCACAAATCGCACCGGAAATAGTTGAGTCCGATGCATTTTTCCATTTTTCTTTTTTACCAACATCAGGTGCTGAATACTAAAATCCCGTCCGATTGGTATAATTAACCTGCCACCTTCGGCAAGCTGGTCAAAAAGTAGTGTTGGAATTTCAGGCGCTGCTGCTGTAACGACTATGGCGTCAAAAGGTGCTTCCTCCTTCCAGCCGTAATAACCATCAGCAATTTTTATGGATACATTGCCATAACCGAGGTCTTTTAATAATATGTCGGCATCCTTCCCCAAAGCAGGAATGATTTCAATGCTATAAACCCAACCGACAATTTCAGCCAACACGGCAGCCTGATACCCTGAACCAGTTCCAATTTCCAGTACTTTATCTCCAGGTCGCGGATCGATGGCCTCTGTCATAAAGCCAACAATATAAGGTTGACTTATAGTCTGATTGTGTTTTATGGGAAGAGCATTATCGGTGTATGCATTTTCTCGTTGGTCCTCCGGCACAAAAAGGTGGCGCGGAACCCGACGCATCGCTTCCAGTACAGATTTATTGCTGATTCCTCGATTTTCTATCTGGTTTTCTACCATAACATATCGCCGGTTTTGATATTGATCAGCTTGTTGATATAACAATAGAAACATCCATATTAAGGGTAACATTTCCATAGGTCCACACCAATATAATACCAGATTATCATATTAAGTTCCGAACTTTAGGGAAAGAATTCAACTAAACCTCAATGACGATCCTCAATTAGGGTATGCATTTACTGATCGCTAGGTGTATTTGCTTAGGCAGATTTTTGTGACCTAAATTCCTTTTTCCTTTGTTCAAGTTTACTCGGCCGGACGAAAGTCAATACCAGGGCCTCTTTTAAGGATTTTGAACTTCTTATGTCTTTCCAAATATCGATCCACTCATGAAAATTTAAAAACACAGGATTATAACTGTTAACGGGTTTGGTAATTCCGTATTCCGGTTTTTCTTCTTCCGGTTGAAATGACCCGAACATCCTGTCCCAAATAATCAAGGTAGAACCATAATTTTTATCAAGATATTGAGCGTTGCGCGCATGGTGTACACGATGATGCGATGGAGTTACAAAAATAAATTCAAACCATCTGGGCATTTTGCGAATGTATTCAGTGTGGATCCAGAACTGGTACAACACTTCAATCTGATGACAAATGAAAAACGTTACCGGATCGAAACCCACGATAGCAACCGGTATAAAAAAAATGATTTTGATATGTTGCGTCCAGCCCAGGCGAAATGAAACAGACCAATTATATTTTTCAGAATTGTGATGGGTAACATGGGTGGCCCACCAAAACCGATTTTCATGAGCTACGCGGTGAGCAATATAACGCCAGAAATCAATCCAAACCAGACATAAAATAAATGACCACCAACTACTGGGAATTGTCCAGGGCACCATATTATAAAAAAACAATACTATGCCGAAGGTAATCACTTTGATGGCTGCACTGATCAGCACATTACCGACGCCAATGGCTGTAGCAGCGAAAGTATCTTTGCTGTCATAAAAGTCTTTGTTATGACGATAGCTGAAATACCATTCCAATAAAACGAGGGTGATCATTAATGGAACAGCATAAACAATTAAATTGGGCAGATTCATTTGCAAAACCTGCTCATAAGTCAATGGTGCTTTCTTCATAAATTAGAATGATTGCGCCTGTTAATGAATTTTATGTTTTGGATGGTTTGAAATCGAATCAATATTATTTCAGTATAGACCAACATTCTGTACTCCATAGATTTCGGCCTGAAATAATCTAAACCAACTATTTATTGTTTAAACCGCAAATTGCGTATTTTCTTATAAATTTTTTAATTATTTCGTTAAAATATGCTCACAAAACACGATTAGGAACATTTGGGTTAGCGTGACAAACATCAACCAATACCATTATCGCCAGAATATTCAATATTTTTTCTTCCCACGTTGCTAAAGGTTAATGACAGTTCCGCCCTGCGCCAACGATTTAAAGATGGCATCGACCACAACCATATCTCTTAATCCTTCCTCGCCTGGTGTCCGCATGGATTTCCCTTGTTTTATCCTTTGCGCAATTTCATCCATTTGAGCTGCTTGCTGATTAATTTCCGGAAAATTGATCGGACCATTGCTGCTTATCCCATGTATGCCGTTATATGATGAAAAAGGTTCCAACCCGAAGAAGCCTTTACTTGCCTGAACTTTCAGAAAATTGAAATTAGCATGAAAACCGGTTTCCAGATTTGCCACTATATTGTCAGGAAATTCAATTTGAAAGGTGGTCACCTCATCAACTTCGGTAAAAATTTCCGGACGGGTTTTGAATGTTTGGGCTGTAACAGAAATGGGTTCGCGACCTGTAACATACCGAGCCGCCTGCAATGAGTAAACTCCCATGTCCATCATAGCGCCACCCCCCATCGGTTTTTTGAGTCGCCAGTTGCCATAATTGGTATTATTAAAACCGGCACCCGCTGTGATCAATTTCAAATCGCCAAAAATTTTATCCTGACCCATACGCATCACCTCCTGCGTATTTGGTTCATATTGCATTCGGTAACCAATTGACAAGCTGACACCCGCCTTTTTACACGCATCAATCATTTCACGACATTCCATGGCATTAAGTGCCATGGGTTTTTCACAAATCACTTCCTTACCGGTATGTGCCGCACGTATGGTATATTCCTTATGCATGGAATTGGGCAGCACCACATAAATGATGTCAATTTCTTGATTGTGCTTGATGTCATCAAAATTCTCGTAGTTGTATATATTTTCCTTTTTGATGCCATACTTGTCTGCCCAGATCTTTTCCTTTTCAGGAGTACCGGTAACAATTCCTGCGAGATAAACATTTTTACATTGCTGCAAAGCAGGCGCCAGCAAATCCGTCGAATAGTAACCCAACCCAACCAAAGCAATACCTAATTTTTTATTCTTATCGCTGAGTATGGAGGGGAACGCACTTATTGTTGGCAATACGATGCCTGTAATCAATCCAATGCCGGCCTTCTTGAGGAAGTCTCTTCGGTCCTGGTTAAAATTTAATTTTTGGTGATTCATGGATAAATAGGATTTTACCGTCGAAATTGTTGAAAAGAAAGATAGTCAAATTATACACAAAAATAAATGTAGTTGTTGCTGTAATGTTCTTGCAACTAAGTCGTCTATGTTATTGAAATGGAAATTGATTCATTTAACCAGGTAATATTACCATTTAAGGCCAGATTATTCAGACTGGCTAAAACGATGCTTCAAACGCGTGAAGATGCAGAAGATGCTCTTCAGGAAGTTATGATCAAACTGTGGTCGAACAGAGAAATATTTGATGAAATAAAAAATCCGGAAGCCTTTGCCATGAAAATCATGAAAAACTTTTGTCTTGACAGACTTAAGTTCCAAAAAAATAAAACGATGATTGGATTTGACGATCACCATGCTAAAATCGAAAATTTCACACCATTCACAACGGTGTCTTTCGAAAACCTGAGGGACTTGATGTTGAAGTTGTTCAGCACCTTGCCGGAACAACAGCGATTGATCATTCACATGCGCGACATCGAACATTATACCTATGAGGAAATTGAACAAATTACCGGTTTGAATGTCAATACGATCCGTGTAAACTTATCGCGTGCACGTCAAACGGTAAAAAGTAATTACATGAAAATCAGAATGTATGAAAACCGATAGAATAAAAGCGTTGATCAATAAATATTACGAGGGTCAAACAACGGAATACGAAGAGCAGGAACTCCGGGAATTTGTGGAGGATCTGGATTTACCGGAAGAATTTCTGGTGGACAAAGAAATATTCAAGATGTACGAGGCCATGGCCAAAGATACTGGTACTGAGAAATCTTTTGACCTGGCTAAGGCTGAAATGAAATTGATAGATAATTCCAATAGAAAGATCATTCACCAAATCAGAATGAACTGGCTTTCAGGCATTGCTGCGGGTTTTGCTTTTTTGTTGGTTGGATTGACCATTGGATTATTGATAAATCGGCAGAATATCGATAATAACCAAATCTCAGCAATGCGAAATGATTTACAGGAAATGAAGGAAATGGTGGCATTGAATAATCTGAAAAATGAGTCTGCAAGCGATCGGATCATGGCGGCTTACCAGGTGAAACAGTTGGATAAGGCTGACAATGAACTACTCGATGCATTAATCAACACCCTGACCATGGACAACAATGTGAATGTACGCATGGCGGCGGCCGACGCGCTGTACAAATTTGGAGATAATGACAAAGTGCGCAATGCCTTCATCAACTCCCTTTCTATTGAAAAAGATCCAAACCTGGAGATCAAACTGATCGATATGCTGGTCAACCTTCGTGAAAAACGCGCGCTTCCCGCACTGCAGAATGTGATGAATAATGACGAAAAGTTGGATGTAGTGCGTCAACGGGCGGCACAGGGTATGAGCAAACTGATATAAATGACACAAAAACAACATTAAATTCTAAAACAATGAAAAAGATTATTTTAAGTGTACTACTTGGTGGACTTACAACATTTGTTTGCGCACAGGGAAATTACAAAACAGATTTTGAAAACAAACCCACCAACACGGTTGAGATCATGATCGGATCAAGTCATGTTACTATTATTGGCCAATCTAAAAATGAAATCACCATTGAATCTAAAGGCGGAGATAGCAATAAACCCAAACTGGCTGAACCGGACTTGCCACAAGTTCAATCAAACGAAAGCCCGGCAGAAAACCCGGACAGGTCCAAGGGCCTCAAACCGTTAACATCAAGCGGCACTGACAATACCAATATTGGATTAACCGTGGAAAAAAAAGATGGTAAATTCACAGTTATGAACATCGCGACAGAGGCATTATCGAATGATTTTACCTTTTATATTCCGGACCAGGTAAAATTGGTTATCAATGACATGAAGCCCAGCATGAATACTTCTTATAATATTCAAAAACTCAAAGGCGAGATCAATATTTCGTCATTAAATTCTAATTTTAAGGTGTCGGATGTTTCGGGTCCTGCAGTCGTTCAAACAACCAATGGCAGTGTTGAAATTGTTTATGGTGACGTCACCCCCAATAAACCAAACTCCCTTACTTCAGTCAACGGGTATGTGGATGTTACATTACCACCGACCGTAAAAGCTGATTTAAGCCTCAACGCCGTGAATGGGAAAGCCTATACCGATTTTGATATAAAAACGGAAAAAACTGAACCAACAATGCCCATTGCGCCTCACTTCGAAATTTTCACACTGCAAGGAAAGATAAATGGCGGTGGTGTGCCATTCTCGATTTCTACAGTGAACGGAGATATATATTTAAGAAAAAAATAGAAACAGCCTGTTGAATTAAAAAATTGAAAGTCCGGTGTATACCGGACTTTTTTTAGAAAATTTGTCGAGGCAATAGATATTGAATAGCCAGGCCAAATACCCAACAAAGGATAAGGCGATACATCAATAAAGTTGTAACGCGTGTAATATCTCCTGTTCGTAAATTTCTTACTTGAATAATAATGATCGAGATGAGGGAAAGGATCAACCCCAGATGAAGAATGGTAGTACCACCGGAAAAACGCATTACTTTAAACAAAATACCAACCACTAATAAAGCAAGACTTATATTGCCCGTTTGGTAAATAATGCGTTCAGGACTACTCTCCGGTCGATGTTGATAAAAATAAAACGAGCGTAACAGATACAATATCCCAGCCATGATCAAGCCTGATACGATGGCAAAATGATAAAACCAAATACTCCAGCTTTTAATTATTATTCCAAATACAATAAGAAGGATGGAATAAGATTCAACTTTAAAATTGTAACTGGACAGTAATTTTTTGGACAGCAATGCCATGTTCAAACATAATTAGGTTGGGGTTTTTAATATATTAATGTAAATAAAACCATCGACATTGCAAATGACTCTCCATTTAATACCAACAACATCAATCTGATTTTCGATAAATTAACATTTAAATATCCATCACAGTGCCAATCATTATCAGGAAACACTATATTTTGAGCGGTTTAAGATAATAGTAAAAAAATATTTTATTAATTCGCCCCTGATTTTTAAAAAACAATTTTTATATCGATTAGTCTATTCCCTTAGAAACAATCAATTACAAAGCAATGCTTAAAAATAAAAGCATCAAACAAAAAGCGCTCATTTTTGTAGTATTGCTTGGCGTAGTGAGTCTTTTTGGCGACATGACCTACGAGGGAGCCCGTAGTATCAACGGGCAATTTTTGCAACAATTCGGGACCAATGCCGCAACTGTTGGCTGGATAGCGGGTTTGGGAGAGCTTTTCGGATTTGGTCTGCGAATATTTTCCGGCTATATCAGTGATAAAACCAGAAAATATTGGGCCATTACCCTGGCAGGCTATGCTTTAAATTTGTTTTCCGTGCCTTTGTTGGCTTTTGCCGGATATTGGCAGATTGCTGCAGTATTAATGATTTCCGAACGCATCGGAAAGGCCATCCGCACACCAGCACGAGATGTCATATTATCTTATGGCACCAAACAAACCGGCCATGGATGGGGATTTGGTTTTCATGAGGCATTGGACCAAATTGGCGCGGTACTCGGCCCGTTGCTGGTAAGTGGAATTATTTTCTGGAAAAACAAATCATATCAGGAGGCTTATGCCTGGTTGTTTGTGCCAGCATTATTAGCCATGATGGTATTGATCGCTGGAAATGTCATATTTCCAAAACCAAAGGATTTAGAGGGGCATGCAACTTCTCCGCTCAAAACCAAGGGATTTCCCAGAGTTTTCTGGATCTATCTGGTCGGTGCTTTTTTTGTTGCGGCCGGTTACGCTGATTTCCCATTGATTGCTTTTCATCTGAAAGATAAGGCAATTCTTACTGACTCTTTTATCCCGGCATTGTATGCCATGGCAATGCTTGTCGATGCCGGTGCTGCTTTACTCTTCGGCAGGTGGTTTGACCGAATAGGCCCCAGGGCGATGATGTTTGCGGTCATGGCATCGTTGTTTTTTCCTTTGTTCGTATTTTTGGGCAACCTCAACATGGTAATAGTCGGGATGGCATTATGGGGTATTGGAATGGGGGCTCAGGAATCCATTTTACGGGCCGGAGTGGCCACTTATATTCATTCGGACAAAAGAGGAACAGCTTATGGATTGTTCAACACTTTTTATGGTCTTTCCTGGTTTTTGGGCAGTGTACTGATAGGAATACTCTATGATATGAATATTCATTATGTCGTGATTTTTTCTATGATAACTCAGGGTTTGGCCATTCTGATATTTTTATTGGTAGCAAAAAAAAATAGATGAACTTCGTTATGACAAAATTCTAATCGGATTCATTTTTTCCAAGAAGGATCTTCCGGATAATTTCAGATACTTTCCGGGCATGGCTGATAATCATAAAATGTCCGGTATTATTAATGGTATAATTGGCCTTGAGTTTTCGTCTGGGGAAAATGTGATCCTTGGTTCCATGGATCTGAACGAGGTTGTCAGTGGAAACCTGATTTTTCCAGTTGAGTGTTTGCAGAAGAGACCATTTCATTAATATCGGATCCGCATCTTTAATCAATTCCTTTAATAATTTTTTATGGGTATGTTTTTGCGCGCCAAAAAGCCAGTATATGAATGGATCTGTGTGTTTAAAAAATAGAGCTGGAATCCAGCGAATCAATCCGGTCTTTCCAACCAATCGGAACAAATACGGCAATTCTGAACGATTCTTTACCGAGGAAATGAGAATGACTTTTTCAGTATCGATGATCCTGGCAATTTCTGTGGCCATTAATCCTCCAAATGAAAGCCCGATCAAAATGGGTTTTTTGCCAGTGAGTTTTCGTGCCATTCTACAGGCATACTGTTTGATAGATTCCTCTTTTTGCGGCGACAACCATGGCACAAAAATGGTTTTAAAACCAGTGAGATCTAATTGCTGAAAGACACGGTCATCTGATGCTAATCCACCCAATAAGTAGATGTCCTTCATGATCATTCATTTTCTCGCAATCATTCGAACTACGTTTGCTTTGCCCTGATGGTAGGACCCCTCATCCAGAAAAACCTGGGCATCTTCAAGTAATTCTAGCGACAACATGGTAAAATTCGATTTTAATTCCTGTTTGCTCAAAAGCAGTTCCGGTTCTTTCGGTCCACCGGAATTATTGCCAAGCTGTGATTTGTTGAATGCTTCAATCAATAAAACCCCTCCGGCATTCAGGCTTTCAATTAATTTTTTTAAAAAAATTTTCCAGACGTTCGGATAAAAATGGGCAAAAATCAATGCAATCAAATCAAATTTATCAACAGGCATATAATCTTCCACAGCCATCACGTCATATTGAATTTGCACATTTTTGTTTTGAGCAAGCTGAAGTGCTTTGTGCCTTCCCCTGAAGCTGGAATCAAAAGCGGTAACATTCCAACCCCTGGATGCTGCATAAACTGCATTTCTGCCTTCACCTTCGCAGGGCAACAACAATTTTCCGGGAGGATGATTATCTATGTAATTTTTAAAAAAACCATTCGGTTCAGTACCGTAAATATATTCCGGTTTACTGTATCGTTCATTCCAGAAATTACTCATAAAAACATCGAATGTCTTAATTTGCGCTGAATTTATAGAAATTCATTTAATAAACAGCATTAATGCACTTGTAAAGTATTTAATCAAAGTCCTCAATCAGCACACCCATTTTCCCCAGTTGATAATCACGCATTGCGTGCAAAATTTCCGTATCGGAATTCATTACGAATGGGCCGTGGGCTACCACTTTTTCTCCGATCGGTTCACCGGCAAAAAGCACAAAACGGGTCTGAGCATGGGCAACGATGTTTACGGATTCTCCATCGTTTTCAAACCAGGTCAGTTGGCGGCCGAAAGTATCCTGTTCATCATTGATCTTTAGTCGGCCATCGAGTTGATAAATGAAGGCGTTGAACGACTTTGGTATTTTTAGTACGATTTTGCCATCAGCATCAGATCGCATACGCAAGACCAACAGAGGAGAATATGTCTGTATCGGACTTTTAATCGCTTCGTAAGTTCCCGCTACTACATCAACCCGCACTTTTTTATCGGGCGAAAAAAATCCCGGTGTGTTAGCAGCACTCAGACCGACATAGCTGGGTACGGCCATTTTATTTTTTCGGGGCACATTCACCCAAAACTGTATGATTTCCATGATTCCGCCTTGTTCGGCAAGCAATTTTGAAGGTCTTTCACTGTGAACAATGCCAAGACCACTATGCATCCATTGGGTGCCGCCGGCTTCTACAATGCTGCTGTTTCCTCTGGAATCACGATGGTGAACAGCGCCTTTAAATACCAGAGTGACCGGCGAAAATCCGCGATGCGGGTGAGGTCCAACACCCAAGTCCCGTACATTGGACCCACTCAGATAGCGCTGCTCAGCGTGGTGCAGCAACAAAAAAGGATCTATCTGATTCACTGAATTAGCAGGTAGCGGCTGATCCACAATGAATCCCCCCATATTGATTTTCTGTGCTTTAATTACATGTTTTATACTCCGGTTTATCATAGTTAATTTATTTTTACACACTTGATACATGGAATGCTTTTACAAAGCATTGGAAGTCATCTACAACGTAGGTCAAAATCGCGACCAACTTATACCTTCATCGCCCCAATTGCCAATAATTATCGCGCTCTGGCCTTTCATCAATTCAAAGGAAAAAAAACAATCATATTTTCGAAATGAAACTAAAAAATCATATGTTGTCAATACAAATAATGTATAAACAATTATTTAAATTTATACGCTTTTAAAATTTAATTGTTTTTTAAAAGTTAAACCAATGAGAATATTTATGTCTGTATTCCTTAACTTTGAAAATTTGGTTAACCAAAAACTGATATATGGAAGGAAATTTACACGTTCTATATGAAGACAATCATCTTGTCATCGTTAACAAACCAGCCGGAACATTGGTTCAGGGAGATTCCACTGGAGATACCCCGATTGTAGAGACTGTCAGACAGTACATCAGGGATAAATACAAAAAACCAGGGAATGTTTTTATGGGGGTAGTGCATCGCCTTGATCGCCCGGTCAGTGGCGTGGTGATTTTTGCGCGCACCTCAAAATCACTGAGCCGTATGAACAAATTATTCAGAGAGAGGAAGGTCCATAAGACATACTGGGCAATTGTAAAAGAACGTCCCCCGCAAACAAAAGGGAAGCTTACCAGCTGGTTGGTAAAAAATAACGATAAAAATGTTGTATCATCGTATAATCATCCCGGAGACTCCCGCCAAAAGGCGGAATTATATTTTAAAGAACTCGGCAGATTGAATGATCATTTTTTATTGGAAGTGAATCCGCTAACGGGAAAGCCTCATCAGATTAGGGTACAATTGGCAGAGATTGGTTGTCCTATCAGGGGTGATATAAAATACGGATTTCATAAAGCCAACGCAGATGGCAACATCAATCTACATGCGAGAAGGGTAATTTTCGAGCATCCGATTAAAAAAGAAAAGCTAATCATAACCGCACCTTTACCGGAAAATGATTTCTGGGAACAATTTCTAATATTAGATGACATGAAAATCAGAGAGAAAGATATTGACAACATATTTTAACAGATCATGTAAATTCCAGCAATAATTTAAGGTAGTTTTTTTAAGTTTGTATGCCATTTAAATACGTTGAGTAAATGACCAACAGGTGGATTTATAATGAAATACCCGATGAGGAATTAATAGAGAAATTATCTGTTGCCATCAACGTTAACAAGACGATTGCAGCCATTCTGATTCAACGCGGTATCAAAACTTTTGAGGAGGCCAAAGATTTTTTCAGGCCTTCACTCGACAATCTCCTTAATCCTTTTTTGATGAAAGATATGGAGAAAGCCATAGACAGGATCATGCTTGCCATGTCTGAAAATGAAAATATTCTGATCTATGGCGATTACGATGTCGATGGAATCACTTCTGTTGCATTGGTTTATGGCTTCCTCAGAAATTTTTATGGTCATTTAAACTATTACATTCCCGATCGATACAAGGAAGGTTATGGACTTTCAAAACTGGGAATAGATTGGGCAAAAGATAATGGATATACACTCTTAATCAGCCTGGACTGTGGTATCAAGGCGGTTGAAATGACCGACTATGCCAGTAGCCTGGGAATAGATGTAATTATCAGTGACCATCACTTACCTGGTTTGGAATTACCTCGGGCCTTTGCTATTCTTGATCCCAAAATTCTCGATAGCGGCTACCCGTTTAAGGAACTTTCCGGGTGCGGAGTGGGATTTAAATTACTCCAGGCAGTTTGTGATAGGAAACATCTCGATCCGGATTTGTTGTATGATTACCTCGACCTCGTAGCGGTGAGTATTGCAGCTGATATTGTTCCGATAGTCGGCGAAAATAGAATATTGGCTTATCACGGCTTAAAAAAACTCAATGAAAATCCAAGGTTGGGTTTGCAGGCATTGATGCGTCATGCCGGAATGACTGAAGAAGTAAATGTTTCCGGTATTGTTTTCGGTATTGGACCACGAATAAATGCATCGGGTAGGATGGACCATGCAAAAACCGCAGTGGACTTACTACTCGCCGATAACTATCGTGAAATTGATATATTGGCTGAAAACCTCGACATAAGAAACAACGAAAGACGTAATTATGATACCATCATTACCACTGAGGCACTGGAAATGATTGAAAATGATGAGCGGTTGAAGTCGGCAAAGTCGACAGTGTTATTTAAAGATAGCTGGCACAAGGGAGTAATTGGCATTGTGGCCTCCCGTTGCATCGACAAATATTATCGACCCACAGTTATTCTCACGGAGTCTAACGGCAAAGCTACAGGGTCAGCCCGTTCTGTAGATGGTTTTGATATTTATGAAGCCATTGCGGAATGTTCGGATTTACTGGATCAATATGGTGGGCATATGTATGCAGCGGGACTTACGCTGAGTGTGGACAATATCACAGCTTTCCGTGAAAAATTTGAACGGATTGTTTCAGAAAAACTTACCGATGATCATCTTACCCCAATTATAGAAATCGATGCGGATATAGATCTGGATGAAATAGATTTCAAACTTTTTGAGATATTGAAACAAATGGCTCCTTTCGGACCGGGCAATCCTCAACCGGTATTTACTTCCGAAAACTTATGCGTTTCAGGCCGGCCAAGGATACTTAAGGACCAGCATTTAAAATTTTATGTCCGGCAAGAAAATAAGGAGCTAAAGGTTGAAGCCATTGGATTTGGATTGGCCCAATATTATGATCTTGTTGCCAGCGGCATGCGATTTTCGATGACCTACTATATTGAGGAAAATAATTTTATGGGTAATACTTCACTCCAGTTGAGGGTAAAAGATCTCAAATTCGATTAAAATTATTATAATGCTCAAAGCTGAGGGACTATATAAAATTTACAAGAGCAGAACAGTGGTCAATGATGTGTCGATTAATGTACAGCAGGGCGAAATTGTTGGGTTGCTGGGCCCGAATGGCGCTGGTAAGACCACCACCTTTTATATGATTGTGGGTTTGATCAAGCCCAATGATGGAGAGATCTTTTTGGAAAAGGAAAATATTACAAAACTACCAATGTACCGCAGGGCGAAAAAGGGCATTGGTTATCTCGCCCAGGAAGCTTCAGTTTTTCGTGGACTTACCGTAGAAGAAAATATTATGGCAGTGCTGGAAATGTCGAATATTCCCAAACCTGAGCAAAAAGAAAAAGTGGAAGCACTCATTGAAGAGTTTAGCCTGGGACATGTGCGCAAGAACATCGGCCTGACACTTTCCGGAGGTGAAAGACGGCGTACTGAAATTGCCAGGGCACTGGCTGTTGATCCTAAATTTGTTTTGCTCGACGAACCTTTTGCCGGTGTTGACCCGATCGCCGTTGAAGAAATACAAACTATTGTGGCCCGGTTAAAGAATAAAAACATTGGTATATTGATCACGGATCATAATGTTAATGAAACATTGTCGATAACTGACAGAGCATATCTCATGTTTGAGGGGAAATTGCTCAAAGCAGGTACCGCCGAAGAATTGGCTGAAGATGAACAGGTAAGAAGGGTATATTTGGGCAGACATTTTGAATTAAAACGAAAGATCTGAATTTTTTTAACACCTATGGAAATTATCAATTCAATTCTGAGTTGGGTAATGAAAAAACGCATACATGACATTGATTTGTTCATGAAATACCCAGCGGAAGTTCAGGAGGAATTGATTAGAAAACTCATTCGAACAGCACAGAACACTGAGTTTGGTAAACAATATGATTTTGCTTCCATAAAATCTTCCGGTCAGTTTCAGTCGCGTATTCCATTGCATACTTATGAGTCCATTTATCCTTTTATAGATCGATTGCTCAAAGGAGAGCAAAATGTACTCTGGCCTTCAGAAATCAAATGGTTTGCCAAATCTTCCGGTACCACCAATGCAAGGAGTAAATTTATTCCCGTTTCACCGGAAGCCCTGGAAGATTGTCATTTCAAGGGTGGAAAAGACATGCTTTCCATTTATCTGAATAATGTTCCGGAATCCAAAATATTCAGCGGAAAGGGATTAGCGATCGGAGGGAGCCGGCAAATCAACCAGTTTGACATCAATTCTAATTCATACTATGGCGATGTATCTGCCGTCATCATGAAAAACCTGCCATTTTGGGCGCAGTTGGCACGAACACCTAAACTCGACATCGCCCTGATGAGTGAATGGGAAGAAAAGATTGAAAAGATGGCCCATAGCACCATTGAAGAAAATGTCACCAATATTTTAGGCGTTCCAACCTGGACCGTGGTGTTGTTGCAAAAAATCCTTGAATTAACCGGTAGAGAACATATCCATGATATCTGGCCCAACCTCGAAGTCTTCATTCATGGAGCAGTTTCATTTGAACCATATGAAGCACTTTTTAGAAAATTGGCGCCATTGTCTAAAATGAATTATCTGGAAACCTATAACGCATCCGAGGGATTTTTTGGCATTCAGGACTGCAGCGACAAACGAGAATTACTGCTCATGTTGGATTATGGTATTTTTTATGAATTTATTCCATTTGAAAATATTGGGGAAGAACAACCACCAACCATTACACTGAATGAAGTGGAATTAGGGAAAAACTATGCCATGGTGATTACCACCAATGCGGGATTGTGGCGTTATATGATTGGTGATACGGTGAAATTTACATCCATTTCGCCATATAGAATCAAAATAACAGGTCGAACCAAACATTTTATCAATGCCTTTGGCGAGGAATTGATTATTGAAAATGCAGAGAATGCAATTAAGGAAGCTTGCCGGGTTACCGGCGCAATCATTGAAGATTATACCGCCGGACCCCGTTACATCGCGCAGGGCAAAAAAGGCAGTCATGAGTGGATCATCGAATTCAAGGCAATGCCTTCTGATAAAAAAATATTTGAAGCAGTCCTGGATGAAACACTCAAATCGGTCAATTCCGATTATGAGGCAAAACGTTACCGGAACATTGCCTTGGAACAGCCAATCATACATTATGCATCTCCCGGTACTTTTTATAACTGGATGAAAAAAAGGGGAAAGTTAGGCGGTCAGAATAAAGTGCCGCGACTTTCCAACAACAGGGAATATCTCGACGACATCCTGGAAATGGCGCAATCAGAAACATAAAATAGTTTTCATATATAAATCACTATTTTTGCATTAATACCAGTAATGGTATCCCAAAGGATATTCATTGCCGAAAAATTTAACACAAATTGTATGAACAAAAACACCAGACCAAAGAAAGTTTTAGTTACTGGCGCGGATGGTTTTATCGGGTCACATCTCACGGAATTATTGGTTGACAATGGATACGATGTACGGGCATTTGTGTATTACAATTCGTTCAACAGTTGGGGCTGGCTTGAAGATTTCAGTTCAGAAAATGGGTCAAAAATAGAAGTAGTTTCCGGTGATATCAGGGATACCAATTTTGTGAGAACGGCAGTTAAAGGGGTGGACGTTATATTTCATCTGGCGGCTTTGATTGCCATCCCTTACAGTTATACTGCACCCGATGCCTACATAGATACCAATATCAAAGGGACGTTAAATATTTTACAAGCAAGTCGGGACTATGGCGTAGAACAGGTGTTGATCACTTCCACCTCAGAAGTTTACGGAACAGCGCAATATGTTCCGATTGACGAAAGGCATCCCAGGCAGGGTCAATCACCATATTCCGCATCCAAGATTGGGGCAGATTTTCTGGCCGAATCATTTGTCCGCAGTTTTGATTTGCCAGTGACCGTTGTGAGGCCTTTCAATACCTATGGTCCCAGGCAATCGGCACGAGCAGTTATCCCGACCATTATTACTCAATTGCTGAACGGCAATGACCAAATCAAATTGGGGGCTACCCATCCAACAAGAGATCTGGTTTTTGTACGTGATACGGCCAATGGCTTTTTGGAAATTTACAGATCTCAAAAATTAATTGGTCAGGAGGTGAACATTGCTACTGGTCAGGAAATTTCTATAGGTGCGTTGGCGCAAAAGATTATCAATAAAATAAATCCGGATGCAAGTATTGTTACCGATGAAGTGCGAATGAGACCGGCAAAAAGTGAAGTTGAACGGCTTTGTGGCGACAACGATAAGATTTTGAAAAATACAAGCTGGAAGCCAGCGTACTCCATTGACACCGGACTAGACAAAACCATCACCTGGTTCAAGGCCAACAAAGCGCGATTTAAACAAGATATTTACAATATATAGTAAACCGCTGCATTGTATTTGAACTAATTTGCATTATTT
Organism: uncultured Cytophagales bacterium; assembly: GCA_963711495.1. Taxonomy (GTDB): domain Bacteria; phylum Bacteroidota; class Bacteroidia; order Cytophagales; family Cyclobacteriaceae; genus CAVQEK01. The sequence continues at coordinate 31,906 of CAVQEK010000013.1, read as the reverse complement.
TCAATCATAAGTAAAAGTTGAATTGAGTAATTCTCATAAAATACGGATCATTGCAGAAGCCGGAGTCAATCATAATGGTGAAGTAATGCTCGCCAGGCAATTGATTGATGTTGCCGCTGAGGCGGGGGCAGATTTCGTAAAATTCCAGACGTTTAAATCTGACAAGCTTGTTAGCATATCGGCCATGAAAGCCGATTATCAAACGAAGAAAAATGCTAACAGTGACCGTACTCAAATCAGTATGTTACGTGAGCTGGAATTAGATGCAAGTGCCCACACAGAATTGCTGGCGCATTGCCAGCAAAAAAAGATTAACTTTCTTTCGACGGCATTTGACCTGGATAGCCTTGAGTACCTGAAGGAAATGGGATTGAAAATATTCAAAATACCATCTGGTGAGATCACAAATTATCCCTATCTAAAGAAGGTTGCGAGTGTAGCAAAAGAAGTGATCCTTTCTACTGGTATGTCAACATTGGGTGAAGTGGAATCCGCAATCCATGTTTTGGAAAAATATGGATTGCTCAGAGATAAAATAACTGTTTTGCACTGTAACACCGAATATCCAACACCGATGCGCGATGTTAATTTGAAAGCAATGGTCAGTATGGGGAATGCCTTCGGTGTGAAATATGGATATTCAGACCACACTCCGGGTATCGAAGTATCGATTGCTGCCGCAGCGCTGGGAGCAACAATTATTGAAAAACATTTCACGCTGAGCAGAGAACTTGAAGGACCTGATCACCGTGCATCACTTGAACCTGTGGAATTGAAATCGATGGTAATGGCCATCAGAAATATTGAACTGGCCTTGGGGGATGGCGTTAAAAGGCCAACGTCATCAGAATCGAAAAATCTTCATGCAGCCAGGAAAAGTATTCATCTGAACCAGGATGTGATGAAAGGGGACAAGTTTAATGCCGATAATTTGATAGCACTTCGACCTGGTGATGGGATATCACCCATGTTTTGGGAGACCATTATCGGAAAAAAGGCAAGATCCGATTTCAATAAAGGATATCAATTGAAATGGATAGATATTGAGGAATAATATGCTTAGTCACCAGGGAATTCAATAACTTTTATTCGGGTGAATAAAAAAAAGATATGTGTAGTTACCGGCTCCAGGGCCGATTATGGGTTGCTTTACTGGACCATGAAAGCCATCTCGCAAAGCGAAAGCTTCATTCTTCAGGTAGCTGTAACCGGGATGCATTTATCACCGGAATTCGGACTGACATACCAGGAAATAGAAAAAGATGGCTTTTCGATTGATGAAAAAGTTGAGTTGTTGCTTTCTTCCGACACAGCCGTCGGAGTGGCCAAGTCATCTGGACTGGGGGTGATATCATTTTCTGACGTGTTCAATCGACTCAAGCCTGATATGATCTTGCTTTTGGGAGACCGGTTTGAGATCCTTTCCGCAGTCATCGCCGCTCTTTTTACCAAAATTCCAATTGCTCATTGTCACGGTGGTGAACTTACGGAAGGTGCCTTCGATGAATCAATTCGTCATTCAATCACCAAAATGTCGCATGTTCATTTTGTATCTGCCGAACAATATAGAAAAAGGGTAATACAGCTTGGCGAAGACCCGGCACATGTTTTCAATGTCGGGGCGCTGGGAATTGAACATATGTATAAATTAAAATTAATGGCCAGAGAGGAATTTGAAAAATCCATCGACTTTCCTTTGGGCAAAAAAAGTTTACTGATCACCTATCATCCGGAAACGCTTCATTCACAATCCGGGGAATGGCAGTTCGGCCAGATTTTAGAAGCTTTGGATGAATTTCCGGAGTGTAACCTAATTTTTACCAAACCCAATGCAGATACGGAAGGCCGGGCGATCATGAAAATGATTGACAACTTCGTGAATGCACATACCAATGCTGCGGCTTTCACCTCATTGGGGCAGTTGCGATATTTATCGGCATTTAAATATGTAGACGGAGTTATTGGCAATTCTTCCAGCGGCATTATTGAAGCGCCTTCATTCAAAGTCGGTACAGTAAATATCGGTGACAGACAAAAAGGGCGGATCAGGAGTGAAAGTATCATTGATTGCGCAACAGAAAAAAAATCTATTATAGCAGCGATCAGAAAATTGCTGGATGACGATTTTAAAGCTTCATTGCAACATGTGATCAACCCCTACGACCGGGGTCCGGCATCAGAGAAGATCGTTGATGTGCTGAAAAACATTCAATGGGAACAAATTATAAAGAAGCGTTTTTTTGATATTAATATTAATGGTTGAATACAAAAAACATTTAATTCCCAGCACTTTTTCTATCCTTATGGCACTCAAAAGGATCAACGAACTGGGATCATTTTCTATTCTCACACTTTTCGTGACCGATGAGGGTGGCCGGTTGATGGGAAGCCTCACCGATGGCGATATCCGGCGAGGATTGATCAAGGGACTCAGCCTGGAAGAAAATGTTATGAAAATAATGAATCCCAAATGCAAGTTTATAGAAGCAGGAAAACAGGATTTTACGGAAATACAAAAATTCAGGGAAAATATGTTCAAAATGATCCCGGTCGTAGATGGGAGCAGGAAAATAATAGACTTGCTGAATTTTGATGATACCCGCAACTTGTTGCCGTTGGACGCCGTGATAATGGCTGGTGGGCGAGGTGTCAGGCTTTCACCCTTAACCGATAACATTCCAAAGCCGCTTTTAAAAGTTGGGAATAAGCCAATTCTGGAATACAACCTGTCACGCCTGGCGACATTCGGCATAAAAAACATTCACATATCCATCAATTATCTTGGGGAACAGATCAAGGCATATTTTCAAGATGGTCACCGATTAAAATTGAATATAGAATATATCGAAGAGACCAAACCTTTGGGAACCATTGGGTCCATAAAAATGGTCCGGCATTTCAAACATGACTATCTGCTCATCATAAATTCGGATATTTTAACCAATATCGATTATGAGGATTTTTTAATGACTTTCCTGGAATCAGGTTCTGATATGATGCTGGCCGCCGTTCCTTATACGGTAAAATTGCCCTATGCCATTATTGAGACAGATGGCGAAAAAGTGCAAAGTTTCAGGGAAAAACCGGAATATAATTACTATTCAAATACTGGTATCTATCTGATGAAAAAAGAATTGCTTGAATATATTCCGGAAAACACCTTTTTCGATGCCACTGATTTGATGGATATTATTCTCAAAAATCACAAAGTATTAAAATATTATCCAATGGTTTCTTATTGGCTTGATATCGGCAAACCCGATGATTACAAAAAAGCACAGGAAGACATTAGGCATATAAAATTCTGACATGAAGATCCTTTACCTCATTCCGGCCCGGGGAGGTTCGAAAGGCATCCCAGGTAAAAACATCAAACCATTGCTAGGGAAACCCCTTATTTTTTACACCCTGGATTGCGCCAGACAACTTGCCGATATGGAAGATATCTGTGTTTCAACCGATAGCCAGGAAATTGCAGAAAAAGTTCAGGATTACACTGGCAAACCGGTACCATTCATGAGACCCGATCAACTGGCAACCGATACTGCTGGCAGTTATGATGTTTTTCGACATGCTTTAAATTTTTATCAATCCAAAGGAATTGCATATGATAGGTTGGTTGTATTACAGCCCACCAGCCCATTCAGAATGCCTCATCATGTGAAAGCTGCCATCGATTTGTTCGATGATCAAATTGACATAGTCACTTCTGTTCGTCGGGCCAAGGCAAATCCTTATTACACATTATTCGAAGAAAATAGCAATGGATTTTTAGAGCCTTCAAAAAAAGGTCAATTCCAAACCAGACAGGAATGTCCAACCGTATGGGAATTGAACGGGGCGATTTATGTAATCAACATCAGGTCGTTAATGCATGGAACTGACCGTTTCCGGAGAATCAGAAAATATGAAATGGAATATATTTATTCCATTGATATCGATCATGATCTGGACTGGAAATTTGCCGAATTTTTACTGGAAAAGGGAATGGTCGATGTAACCCGTCAGTGATTTTCAAACCACTGGTTTATGAAAACTAATCGTTAAACCAGACCACCTTATCGGAAATGGGCTTCCGTTTACTGCGAGGCCATTTAGACCGGGGCATGCCGATATAGAAAAATCCAAGCAATTTATCTCTGGGCTCAAGACCGAAAAATGATTTCGCTTCTTCAAAATATGTTACACCACCAGAGCCCCAATAACATCCCACGCCATGGGCTGCCGCCGTAAGATACATGTTCTGAACAGCACAAGCCACTGCTTCAATTTCCTCCACTTCCGGGAGGCGTTCTTTCTCATCGCGTTTCATCGCAATAGCAATAACATGCGACGCCATTAATGGTTTGGTCTGCAACGTTTCATATTTTTTTTCCTCGAAGGATCCTTTGGCGGTAGCCACTTTTTTATACAATTCAGATATGAAGACGGCGAGTTTTTTTAATCCATCTCCTGAAAATACCACAAATCGCCACGGTTCCGTGATCTTATGGGTGGGAGCCCAGTTGGCATTTTCGAGCATCTCTTCTATTATTTCCTGTGGCACTTTTTCTCCGGAATACTGGGCCGGATAGACAGACCGCCGGTGACGAATGAGCTCGGTAATTTGGTGGGTGTCAAATTTCATGGGTAAATTATATTTCATTGAACATAAGTCTTAATCCCGCAAAATAATTTCTTTCTGGCGCCGGATTGTAATATCGGTTACCAAAGGCATTCAAATCATTGCCCAGACTGTATTTTTCATTGAGCAGGTTATCTACACCGGTAAATATATCAAGTAATAGTTTATGGTGAAATTGGCATTTAAATCCCAGTTTGGCCGAAATAAGCTGGTAACTGTTGGCGTAGGCCGTGTTCGCATCATCAAGTGGGATCCGATCAGTATAGTTATACGTAAAATTGGCATAAATGCCAGATCGGGTTCCAACATCAAGGGTGGTTACTGAGATAATTGGCGAGGTTCCGGTGAGGGCATTTCCTGAATAATCCACATTCTTTCCACCCGATTCTTTGATATAATTCTTGAATTTGAAATCATTGCAGGTAAAAGCTGTTTTGATCAAAAGGAGATTGAATATGCCGGTGGTCTTATATAAAAAATTGTAACCAATGAGGGCCTCGAAACCTTTTTGAGCTGTAGATCCTGCATTTTCGAATGTTGAATTTCCTCCTTCCAGAATACGACTTACGATGGTTTGCTGCTGTTGCATATTAAATATTGAAATATCAAACATCAGATTTTTTTTCACAGCATTTCCCCGAATACCGATTTCATAGTTGATGCCCCGTTCTGCTTCCAACTGGTCGTTGATGCCTCCGTCGCTTGTGCGCACTTCTTCCGTTGAAGGCGGGCTAAAACCGGAACTGACACTGATATAAGAAGATATTTCATCGTTTATTTTACGGACGATTCCAACCCTTGGGGATACCACCGGATTGAATACCCTGTTCAAGCTGTAACTATTCCCGGTAGCGGCATCTTTCAGTCGATGTATATCGTAGCGGAGGTAGTTTAAACTTGCTCCGGCTGTAAAGATCCAGTTTTTACCCAGATTCGATTCCAACTGTGCAAACGTGAATGCTTGCCACGATTTTAATTCATCTTCATAGCGCAAGGTATCCGCATAACCCCCATCGATACCGTAGCTCGCTGCATGGAAAAGGCCGTATTGCACTTCGCCGCCCAATGTGATTTTACTTGGCAAACCAGCAATAGTTGTATTGCGATAGAAACGAGTCCGGCCACCATATCCCTTCAGTTTTTCCAATTCATAATTGGTGATAAATGGATTTTCCTTCAATCCGTTGGAAAGGTACAATGAAGTAACGTTCCCTGTTTTATCATTCCAACGATAATCCTGACTGATGCCAGCCAGAAAATTACGCTGGTCAATCAATGCATTTTGCGCAACTGAAGCAGCCCGGGCTTGTCTGGGATTTTCATCAAATTGTGCTTTGGTCAATCCGCCGGGTAATTGATAGAACAAATCGGAATAAATTGCCTGAATGGAAATAGTACGCTTTTCAGAAGAAAATATCTGACTTTGCAACTGTATGGTTTCCAAGTCAAAATTGGTGTGTTCACGATAACCATCGCTGGTTTGTTTAGAATAACGCAGAGATAACCGGTGGTCTTCGCCACCGGTATTGAGGTTAGCGTAGGCTTTGCGGTACCCGAAAGAGCCAACCACTGTGCCGAAATCGCCTGACAGTTTATGGAAAGGGGTCTTTTCTGAATTAAATATAAGCACACCACCCATTCCGGCGCCGTATATGCTTCCGGCCGGTCCTTTAATGATTTCCATTTTTCCCAGGTTGTTCACATCGAGCAAATTTAGTGGCGTGGTACCCGTAGGATCGGTAAAAGGAATTTCATTCCAATATACTTTTATATTGCGCACACCATATGGGGCACGCAACAGACTTCCACGTATACTTACGCGGTAACTACCGGGAGAGCGTTCTTCCATTCGTACGCCGGGGAGCGTATTTACCGCTGCCACCAATGATTTGTCATTATACCGGGAAATATCCTGGCTTGAAATGATACCATAGGAACTCGCGATCTCCGTTAATTTACGGTTATTGTCATGGCCTGTAACCACAATGTTTTCAAGAACCTTATAATCAGGCTGGAGGAATATGTTTTCAGTATTTTGTTCCGGGGTCCATTGTATCGATTTTGAATGATACCCGACATAAGAAATGAACAGGTTAATTGTGCTTTTAACTGCAGATAAATCAATAAAGCCATTTTTGTCGGCTACAAAAACATGTTGGTCCTGAGGGTTTACAGCATTGGCCTGCGGTAATGGTTCCTTATTATCTATGGCGAAAACATAAATTCCTTTTTGGGCCATTAGACAATAAGGCATTAGAAACAAAAACAAGAAGATTGTCTTCTTCATCATTTTCCCGGACTTGATTTGCAAAGTAAATAATATTTGAGATAACTTCTTGTTTCGTCATTTCTGAAAATCGCCGGGTCATTTTTCAGGCGGAAGAATAAAATAAATGTAACTTTGGCGGAAATTTTCAAAAACAAAAGATTTATCACTGATTGTACTAAAATACAACCGAATTATTTGGCCATTTATCATTTATGAGGATTAAGTTATTAAGAACAGGCGCTGATGAGCTGAGCTATGAGATCAGGGGCATTGTAAAAAAAGCCGAGCAGCTCAGAAAACTAGGTCGGGAAATTTTGTGGGAAAACATCGGTGACCCCGTACAAAAAAACAACCAGGTTCCACAGTGGATCAAGGACATTATCAGCGATCTTTCCCAGCAAAACGAAAGTTACGGTTACTGCCATTCCAAAGGAGTACTTTCCACACGTCAGTTTTTAGCGGCTAAAAATAATGCCCTGGGTGGAGTACCGATTACCGAAGAAGATATACTCTTTTTCAATGGTTTAGGTGATGCCATTGCAAAAGTTTATCAATTTCTGGTTCCTACGGCCAGGATCATCGGACCATCACCCGCTTATTCTACGCATTCATCTGCGGAGGCCGCTCATGCAAACGATCGGCCAATCACCTATAAGCTTGATCCGGCCAATAACTGGTATCCGGATATGGATGATCTTTACATGAAGATAAAATATAACCCGAACATCGCAGGTATATTGATCATCAATCCTGACAACCCGACTGGTATGGTATACCCTTTGGAGATCCTGAAAAAATTTGTGGAGATCGCCAAGGAATTCAACCTTTTTCTGATCAGTGATGAAATATATATCAACATCACCTACAATGGAAAAACAGCGTATTCCATGGCAGAATATATCGGTCACATCCCGGGCATTGCTTTAAAAGGACTTTCAAAAGAAGTGCCCTGGCCAGGGTCGAGATGTGGGTGGGCAGAATTTTACAACCGCACCCGAGATGTGGAATTTGACAAATTGTGCACCACGCTCGAAAATGCCAAAATGATCGAGGTGAGCTCCACGAAACTTCCCCAACTGGCAATTCCGAAAATTTTTGGTGATCCGCGATATGCAAAGCATCTTAAAGAAAACAATAGAAGCATCGGACGTCGGGCTAAAATCATTTCAGATATTTTACGCCCGTTGAATGGTATATTCTTCAATGAGACTTCCGGCGCATTTTATAATACCATTGTTTTTAAAGAAGGCGTATTAAACAACAAACAAAAACTAAAGATCAACGATGTATTGGTTCGTGAAGTGGTTGAATCGTGGGTAAAAGACAAACATTTGGTGGCAGACCGTCGATTTGTTTATTATTTGCTGGGAGCCAAAGGAGTGTGTGTTGTCCCTATTTCCACGTTTTGTTCAGAACTCAACGGTTTCCGCGTAACATTGCTGGAAAATGATGAAGAAATATTGGTCGAAACTTTTAAGCGTATACGCGATGGTATTGAAGAATATCTGGCAAGCTGATGATTTTATTTTTCGGCGGGTTCAATCAACGGATCGCCTTTAACATAACCGAGTTCTCTAAGAAAAATATCTGCTTCGCGAACAGTTTTTTTAAAATATTCCAGATTACGGAAATTAAAAAATCCATGCCGCTGACCTTCATACAGGAATAGTTTACATATACTGCCCACAGAGTCCATTTTGTTTTTATAACGCTCCGCAGTAGATACCGGAATTAACTGGTCCTTGGTTCCCAAAAAAACAATGGTTGGGGGTGCACCTTTAGTGATATTGTGAATAGGAGAGATTTCGTGATAACGTTCTCCTGCACGATCGTATCCGTAACCACCCGGCCCATTATCAAATACAGGGTTGAAAAGCACCAATGCATTTGGCCTGGCACTGATTTTCTGGTTTTCGGAAGGTTCATTCAGGCCGATTATATTTCCTGTAGCCGCCGCCAGGTGTCCGCCGGCAGATCCTCCGGAGGCAACGATTTGGTTCTTTTTTATATGAAATACCTTGGCATTGCTGTGAATATAACGCATGGCAGATTTAGCATCGCGCACCGCATCAAAGGGAGTGGTGCCATTACGACTTTCCACCCGGTAATCGACTAAAATGCTGATCATTCCTCGCAGCGCAAAATATTTAGCGTGTGGCTCAAATTGCCTGATGTCTCCGGTTTTCCATCCTCCTCCGAAAAAAAAGGCAATAGCCGGGTATTTTTTATTTGTTTTAAAATCCAGCGGATAATAAAAGGTCAAAAACAGACATGTCGTATCAACTTGCTTATATTGCACGCGTTCCACTTTTCCGGGCCATTCCTGCTGGATTATATGCAGCCATTCCTGGCTAAATCCATTATATACTATGGAACAAGAGAAAAATAGAAAAAGCAGAAAACGTTTCAACATCTTAATATTTATACATAACCCTGCTGATGCACATTTTTGACAGCCCTTCCCGAAGGATCATTAAGATTTTGGAAAGAGGCATCCCAGGCCAGTGCTTCGGCTGTACTGCAGGCTACTGAAGGCACGGAAGGCACACAAGCCGCGGCTGAATCCGAAGGGAAATGCTCACTAAAAATTGACCGGTAATAATATTCTTCCTTGGACATGGGAGGATTTACCGGAAAGCGATACTTGGCATTGGCCAGTTCGTCGTCACTCACCTTGGATTTAGCCACCTCTTTTAACGTATCGATCCAACTGTAACCCACACCATCGGAAAACTGTTCTTTCTGCCTCCAGGCGACACTTTCCGGCAAATAATCTTCGAAGGCTTTTCTGACAACCCATTTCTCAATTCGTCCGTTTTTTGCCATTTTATCTTCCGGATTTATACGCATCGCCACATCGAGAAATTCCTTATCGAGGAAAGGCACACGACCTTCGATTCCCCAGGATGCCAGTGACTTGTTTGCTCTAAGGCAATCGTATAAATGTAATTTACCCAGTTTGCGAATCGTTTCTTCGTGAAAAGCTTCTGCATTTGGTGCTTTATGAAAATAAAGGTAACCGCCGAATATTTCATCGGCACCTTCTCCCGATAAAACCATTTTTACACCCATTGATTTGATGACCCTGGCCATCAGATACATAGGCGTGGAAGCCCTAATAGTAGTGACATCATAGGTTTCCAAATGATAAATGACATCGCGGATGGCATCAAGGCCTTCCTGGACGGTGAAGTGTATTTCATGATGGACCGTGCCTATATGGTCGGCTACCGTTTTGGCGGCAGCCAGGTCCGGGGAACCTTCCAGGCCAATGGCAAAAGAATGCAACTGCGGCCACCAGGCATCTCCCGTATCTTTATCCTCTACACGGTGTGCGGCGTATTTTTTGGCAATTGCTGAAATAACTGATGAATCCAATCCTCCTGACAACAATACCCCATAAGGCACATCCGACATCAGTTGGCGATGCACAGCGGCTTCCAGCGCTTCCCGGAGTTCCTGGATATCAGTGGCGTTATCTTTGACGTTGTCATATTCCGTCCAGTCACGCTGATACCAAGGTTTGATTTCGCCTTCCTTGCTATATAAATAATGACCAGGCATAAATTCCTGGATTTTATTGCAATACCCTTCCAACGCTTTTAATTCGGACGCGACGTAAAAATTGCCATATTGGTCCCAGCCCATGTATAGCGGTATAATACCAATATGATCTCGTGCAATCAAATACGCATCATTTTCGACATCATAAAGCGCAAAGGCAAATATACCATTGAGGTCTTCCAAAAAGTCGATCCCCTTCTCCCGGAAAAGTGCCAGGATAACTTCGCAGTCGGAGTGGGTCAAATATTCATAAGTATCCTGGGTTCGATCGCGAATGTCCTGATGGTTGTAAATCTCACCATTCACGGCTAAAACCAGCTTTTTATCCTTGCTGTATAATGGTTGCTTTCCTGAAATAGGATCGACGATTGCTAATCTTTCATGAGCCAGAATGGCATTGTTGCCACAATAAATACCAGACCAGTCTGGTCCTCTGTGGCGAATGCATTTGGACATTTTCAGCACCTGAGTTCTCAAGTCCTCGGCACTGACCTTTAAATCGAATACACCTACAATTCCGCACATTATTACTTATGGTTAAGCTTACTTTTAGTATAAAATTTTATAATATCAATGAATAATAATTTCAAAGGATTCAATATTGATGATTTTCCCAACAGGTAAATCATCGTACCTGCCATACTCCAATAATTCATCAGCCCTAAAATCTGAATGTAAATGCCATTTTATCAATAAAAATGGATAATTATATAAAATTTGGGCCGTAAATGTAGATAAAGCTTTGAACATTTACAATGAAACTGCATAATTCATTAAAAAAAATGAATTTCAACCCGCATTAAAAAAATTTTATGATTCACTAATATTCAAATCGTTGGTTTTGTCAACGATTAATTTCTTATGAATTACAGTAACAATGGAAAAGGATTATGAATTTGTCGACCGTATTACATGGTGAAAATACCTAAAATTGTTACGGAATATAGGTAATGACTGAGCGGTAGGCAGTCAAATATCCTTGATTATTGTAAACCATCTTTTTCTTTATAATACAGATACAGATCAGTGCTGACTGGTTTTTGGTTTAATTGTCGAAACATATAAGCAATTTGCCCGCGATGATAGGTCGCATGGTTTACCATGTGGAGCACGGTTCTTCCAAATGTCATGGAGAATTCTTCATTTTTGGCGGTGCGGATCCTGATTTCCTGCGTCGGATCAATTGGAGCATTATTTTTAAAAAAGGAAAGCTTTTCTTTATCGATTTCGTTCCAAGCCGTACAAATACTTTTCACATTATCCAGCTTCCAAATTATGGGAACTTCTACCAATGGCACCCCTTTCCAACGTTGGAGCCAGATAAAATCGGAAGAAAGCAGATGTACTAACAGCGACCAGACGCTCGGAAAGCTGCCACCGAGATTTCTGGTAAACTGGCTTTTATCCAGCTTTTTTGATGCATCCAACACACGGCGGTTTGACCAGATATTGTAAAGGACCAGTTCCAGATATTCATTATTTTCCAAAGACATTCTATTTATGGATTATCAACCCTTTCAATTTAGGAAAAATTGCTTCTATTCCGGTAAGCTTAAAAGGGGAATAAGAAATTGATAGCCATACCGGGAAATCATCTATTCAATAATCTTAATTGACTATAGGTGATAAATAGTTTTTTGCAGTGCACGATTGAATTCCTCTGGTTTTTCTATCATAGGATAGTGGCCGGTATCATGGATGGGAATGATTTCGTGCGATTTGCAATATTTTTCGAGCGCTTCTTCATTGGTGGGAATGACATCGCTGTTCACCAGCAGCACCTTCAACTGGAGCTGATTCATCAATAGTTTTTCCCGTTCGGTTGACCGAAGGGAGTTTTCTATAGAGGAAATAGCTGCAGCCGGATCTGAAGTTTTGATGTCTTTTATTACCCGGTTGATGACTGTGGTGTCAGTACTTTCGGCAAACAAGGCCCCTTCGGCAAATGCGGAAGCGACATTGGCATAATTTTCTTTCAAACCATTCAAAAAATTGTTGATTTCCATTTGATCGGTTTCGGTATATTCCATACCCAACTCTTTGAAATTATCAATTCCGATAAAGCCAATGATGTCTTTCGGGTGTTTGACAGCAGCTTCCAGAATAATGTTTCCACCCATAGAATGGCCAATGAGTATCACCTGAGTCAATTTCAGTTTTTTGATCAACGAAATCACATCGTCGCCATAGGCTTCCATGGTATGGTTTTTTCTGTTTTTCCCAGACAAGCCAAATCCCGGCAAGTCGAATGTCACCACCTTGTATTTTTTGGAAAAGTACTGAACCTGTGGGTCCCAGTAGGTCTGATTGATGCCCCAACCATGTACGAACAACAAGGTTGTATCGCTGTCTCCATAGATCCGATAGTCAATTTTCACCCCGTGATTTTTGATGGTTTTATGTGACGTTCCTGTATTTTGAATTTGACACGACGCCAGCCAAATGAGCGAGAATCCAAGTAGCAGCAGTTGTTTTTTCATCAATTATACCAGAGGACTTTTATTCAGAACAATATTTAACCGGAATTGGTTGATGATCCCTGGCAAGTAAAGCCAATAAAATTGGGCGATTATCCACTCTAAATTACTTACTTGCTGATACCAGATCAACGACACCATTCAGTACATAATGCGGACTATACGGAAAATCATTGATGATCTCTCTTGTGGTAATACCACTTAACACCAGGGCAGTATCAATCTCCGATTCAATGCCAGCCACAATATCCGTATCCATGCGATCGCCGATGATGATGGTTTCCTCCCTGCTGCATTGCAATTTTTTCAAAGCATTGCGCATCATCAGCGGATTAGGTTTACCGACAAAATAGGCATTTTTTCCAGTGGCCAGTTCTATCGGGGCTATCAATGCTTTGGTAGCGGGGACTATTCCATTTTCCATCGGGCCGGTCAGGTCGGGGTTGGTGCCAATGAGTTTGGCCCCTTTCAACACCAGGTTGATGGCTTGTTCTATTTTTTCATAACTATACGAACGCGATTCTCCCATGACCACATAATCGGGATCTACATTATTCATGGTATAACCCACGTTGTAGAGCGCATTTAACAAACCGGCTTCCCCAATTACGAAAGCGCTACCTTTGGGATTTTGACTATCAAGAAACATGGCTGTAGCCAGTGCGCTGGTATAAAAATGTTCTTTATCCACTTTCACCCCCAAACGGGCCATTTTATCCTGCAACTCCCTGGGCGACCGTTCACTGGAATTGGTCAGAAACAAAAAATTTTTTTTTGATTCATGGAGCCATTGAATAAAATCCTTCACACCGGCAAGTAACTGGTTGCCATGATAGATCACTCCATCCATGTCGCAGATGAAGCCTTTTTTGGACTTGATTTTTTCAATGGAAGCTTTGTCGTTGGTCAAATTCATCATCAATATTTTTTGAATAATACCCGAATAAAATTAAACGGGAACTTAATTCAAAGGTAGGGGCAAGAATTGATTATTTAATAAACTTATATGTTAAACTTTATTTAACTTGATCAAAACAGCTTAACAATGATGTCTGTTCGGTATTTCAGGATATAAGGGGCAAATAGATTTAGAAAGAATATGGAGATAGAAGTTTGTTTGCGTTAAGGTGTAGAAAGTCCGGTCTTAGTAAAATATTGTGCAATAAGTTTCATAAAAATAATAATGTGTTGCCGGGTGGTTCACTTTCGGAATTAAGCGATTTTCGACCTTTTTTCCCAAAATCCTTTTCCACTTCACCTTTGATATCAAACTCATTTCATTTCTTCCGGCAGCATTCTTTCATATTGAATTTCAGCTTTGGTGATGCTCACGATATAACTTGGCCAGGTATTCAGTGCATTGCCCAAAGCGAGTCCATCATCTGCGTTGCCTTTTAAAATATAAAATCGCATTGACATCTCGGGATTGTTCTTATTGAGTTCTTCCCTGAAGACCAGCTTTTGATCTTTCATGTGCCAGGTGGCGGCAAGGTGTTCCACGGTGCAATCCTTGATCACATTGTATCCGTCTCCCAAATAAATAAAACCATTGGAAAGCGAAAAAGCGGGATCGTGCTTCAGGTCGGTGGGAATTTCAACTTTGGTCTGTTCCCCACAGCCAGCCGAATAATAAAGACCATTGGCTGTGGTATTGAAAATAATTTCCACTGCCCCGTCACCGGGTCGCTTGCAAGAAATGTCCATTCTGTACAGCAGATCATTGATTTTGCGGATCCTGGCAGAATAAGAATCGGCGCGTACGGAAAAACAAATGGGCAATGCATCGTTGGAAAGGCTGGATTCCGGTAAATTTTTAATTTCCGAAACCTGACCACTTTTGGTATCTACCAACAATTTTTTGTTGGTTTCGGGGAGCATTTTCCTCAGTTTATCCAATAGCTCCTTAAGGATCATTCTCACACTCGCAACTTCATTGGCGGTATACTGTACTTCCACCAGCCAGGGTGTCCAGCCACTGGAGTCTGACACTTCGGATAACAGCAAATGTTTCCATGCCTCCAGTAGCAGTTTTTTCAATTCACCGGTATCAGCACCCTGAGCGCCAAGATAGTCGATTAGTTTTTCAACCATCAAAACCTCTCCTCTGGCCTGATAGCACAGTGACCTGGTGATACCATCGGTTTCTACACCACTGCGTTGCCGGCCCATCCACATGAAAGGCCCGCAAACCGACATATTCCAGGTGCCTTCGGGGACAAAAGGATAATCGGGGATGACATAACCCGGATCGTTTTTGATTTTTTGAACCAGCTCGCTCATGGTCACAAACTGGTATCCTTCTTTTTCCAGTTTCTTGAAATGATCGATACTTTTCTTTTCCTGTGCAGGGTCACGATAAAAATCACTTTTGTAATCCAGGGAGTTGAACTCTTCCCCATCATCGAGAAAGGCCCAGTCCCATTGTAATTGGTTGAGTTGCTTTTTTCCGGCACCGATCAATGCCAGGATCTGATCATCGCCATAGTGAACATTGACCAGCGGCAAAGTTTCTCCCCGGTAATAACTGTGCGGATCAGAACTGGTGACGACAACATCGTATTTTCCTTTGAGGGCTGACGCCAATCCTGGCGACCATTGAATTTCCTGGCCAAAAAACACCCTGGATCGTTTAAGGCCATGTTTCGCCAGGATCTGGTCAGAGATCTCCACAGATCGTTGAAGATCCAATGCTGGGTAACCAATAAAAAATTGATCAGAATAATGGGCAATGACCAGCTCGATCTGTCCACGGCTCACCAGCTTTTTCAACAAAGTGAGCACTTCTGGATGTTCCTCGGCAAGTTCTTCGATGGCGTAGCCCTGTATTTCGATGTCGGATTTGTACTTTGGGTTTTTTTCAAAGAATTGCAAGGCAGGGTATAGCGATTCGCGGATGATCCGGCTTTCGATGCGGTAATCGCCCGCCACGTATTGCAGATTGAAATGGAACAGGCCGATGGCATATTTGTCTTTGGCAAACAGGCTGACTGTTGAAAAGACGAGAAGAAGGACAAAAAATAAAATTCTTTTCATTGAACTTGAGATTTGAACATTCAAAGGTTACATCGTGTATGGATTCCCGTTTAAGCCTGCAAGTCAAGAGCAGGATCGGATCCATAAAAATTAAGTATCAATTAAAATACTGTCGATAGGAAAGATTGGGCTATTGGTGTTGGAATTTTGGTGGGGAGGTTTTGAAGTGATAAATGTCGCGTGAAGCATTCGTCTGTTTTACAAGGCAGTTGTTTTGTTGGCTTATATCCTTTATCATAGATCAATAAAATAGAAAAGACAATGTAATTGACATTGGCATCTGTAAAAATGATCCTTTTATGTGTAATTTTCATCTTATTTAAAACTACGACGGAGTCCGAGTATTCATGATCATCTAACAACAAGGAGGTCCCACAATAGTTACCGAATACTAAGTATTTCAATATCAGTTTCTTCAAGTTGAGGAAATAATTTGTCCGCTAAGCTGGATGATTTATCTTTTCTCATTTTTTAATTTTTCAAGTTTGAAATTTTTAATTATAGCCCTGATAATGCAGAAACCCATGATGAACACCGATAGAGAAATCACATTTCATCATAATAAACCTGCGGCAGCCGTGATCCATGATTTCACCATTAAATCGCTGAAATCCACCAATAAATTAACCGGTCAACTCAAACCATTGCAATATCTTCGACCAAAGTCACCTCCTTGTTTTTTAGTTGATAAATCACGTCGGCTTTTTGTATCAAGTCCTTCCGGTGGGTGATGATCAGGATGCCAATATTGGTTTTTTCCCTGAGCAGGTCAAAAACGAAATCTTCCGTGCCCGAATCCATGGCCGCTGTGGCTTCGTCGAGGATCAGGAATTCCGGTTGGTTGTACAGCGCCCTGGCTAGGGAGATGAGTTGCCGCTGGCCGCCGGATAAATTGACCCCGTTTTCCCCGGTCAAAGTCAGGTAGCTTTGCTGGAAATTCTCGATAAAACGGTCAAATCCTTCCCTGGCGCAAAAATCCATGACATCCTGGTAATCATTCGGGTTATTGCTCAGGCAAATATTGTCTATTATGGTAGAATTGAAAATTTTCTCTTTTTGCGGGACAACAGCGACCTTGTCCCTCCAATCTTGCAATTCGATGGTTTCCCAATCCACGCCATCGGCCAAGATTTCACCATCTTCAATGCCATAAAAACGTTGCAAAATATCCACCAGCGTACTTTTTCCACTCCCCACATCTCCATAAAGCCCCACTATTTTACCTTTTACGATTTCCAGGTTTGCGCGTTCGAGGATTGGTTTTCTGCCAGGGAACCTGAATTTAAGGCCGTTTATCCCGATCTTGTTGATCCCGTTTTTTTCTTTGATCAAAAGGTCTGGTTCCGTTTTGTTCGTTGGCTTATCCACCTTTTCTTTCACAAACTCGTGCATCCGGTCAAAGGCCACTTTGGCTTCCTGGATTTGAATATTGAACAAGGTCAGTTTAGCCATGGAAGGCACCAAACTGCCTCCGACTGAAAGTATGGCTACGAATTCGCCCAATTGCAACCCACCTTTCAATACCAGGTTTACGCCTGCCAGGAAAATCACGACGATATAAATACCTGCCACGCTGTTGGTGAAAAACCCGTAGGCATTGCCAAGGTTTCCAAGTTCATATATTTTTCCCTGGAATAATTTATATATGCCAGTTAAGCGATCAATGAACACGCTTTCCAAACCAAATGATTTTATGGTGGCATTTCCCTGTAGGGTATCCACATAATTGCTTTCATTCATAGCATAAGACGCCATCACTTCCCGCTGCTTGTCGATAATCTTTTTGTGGTATTTCCTGGCCAACAGCAGAAAAAACAAGATGCTGGAGATGGAAACCAGCCCAACAAACCAGGAGAGGTAAAAGACGTAAGCTGATGAAATGATGATGACCAGGCATTCGATGATGATTGTTCCGGTAATCAAACTGACCGTCCGTTGGATCCGTTGCGCATCGTTCATCCGGGCAATAAAATCGCCGGTGCTATGACTATCAAAAAAGGTTTGTGGTAAATAGAGGATTTTATTGATGAAGTTGGAAATCACCCGTTCGTTCAGGTTCCTGCTTTGGCGCACCATCAATATGCCACGCACGTAGCTGAAAGCCGAACGGGCGAGCAACAGGCAAGCCAGCAGCCCCAGTCCAATGTATATCTTTTCAAAATTCTTGTGTGGGAGGTACTGGTCTATGAGCTTTTGTGAATAGATGGCAGTGGAAAGCCCGAGGAATGCTACTATTGCCCCGACAAATGCCGAGACGCCCAGGATCGGGATGTCTTCGTGGACCATTTCCTTGAACCACTTCCATTTATCGCTGGCCACGCTTGCTTTCACCTCAAAACTTTCCGTCGGCTTTACCTGCAGTAGTGCTTTCGAAACCCAGATGGCTTCGAGTTCTTTCTCGTCATATTCCGTGACGCCCCAACCGGGATCGCCGATCAGGAATTTCTTTTCATATCCGTAGCAAACGATGAAGTGTTCCCTGTTGCCGTCTTTGACCACGTGCAGGATCACGGGGTCAGATATTTTCTTTAAATTTTCCAGGTCTGCTTCAAAGCCTTTTGCCTCCAAGCCCATTTTTTTTGCTGCCTGGTATAGGCCGAGCATAGAGGTTCCGTTGAGCGTGGTGCCGGAAGACTGCATCAGTTGGCTTTGGGAGATGTCGCCGCCGAAGTGGTTGGCGATGGACGACAGGCAGGCCAACCCACACGAGTATTCGCCGTGTTGTTTCACGAATTGCCGGCTGATTTGGGATTTATTCATCATGGTTTTTCATTTTTAGTGGTGCCCATTAATGATCCGTTGGATCAGATCCAACGTGTAGGATGATTTATCTTCAAATTTCGTTTTCAAATCCCTGACGTTCTGCACGTAATCATTTTCTTCGGAGATTATTTTTTTCAGAAGCCGCTCGATGGACCCTGGCGTGGCGCGCCGGATGACGCCCTTAACCCCAATGTGGTGATATGCTACCCTGGCGGCATTGCCGTTCTGATCGACGTTCAGTGCCAGGGGATACACGACCATGGGCTTTTCGGCCATGATGCACTCGTAGATGGTATTCATGCCGCCATGGTTGATCACGATGTCGCATGCTTCCAAAAGGGCTTTTTGGGGGACTTTGTCAAAAACGTAAAGGTTTTTTGGTATGGCACGCATGGCTGATATGTCGAAAAATGTGCCCGCGGAAAGAATGACCCTAAACGTAGGATTCTGCTCGCACACTTTGCTGAGGTGATTAAAAAACCGGCTACAGACCCTTAAATATCCTGCCGTTACCGTACCCAGCGAGCAATAGATGAGTTTGGTTTCGGGGTTCGTTTCTTTTTCCTTTCTTACTTCATCCACAATGGATTTCAGCCTTCTTTCCAGCAGTTGCTTTTTTGATCCGGTCTCAGGGATCGGTCCTATGATGTACAGATTTCTTTTTAACGTCCTGGGAAAATCATAAGCTTCTGGTGGAAAAGTCAGGCTGGGGATGCATTTAAATCTTATCCCAAACGCACGGCGTCGTAAGATTTCCTTTTTGTATGGGAAATCATACTTTCTCGCGAAAAACTTATGGTGCCTTGCAGAAGTGCCCCCTATAAACAGTAAGTTGTTAAAAAAACCAACAATACGTTTTTTCATGAGATGTTTTTCCCAAAGAAATTCCACATAAAGCCTGCTCGTCTTGGAATTTTTTGGTACATAGGTCGAAAAAAAAGGAGGGATGGAAGGGGAGTATTCCGCCGTTAACCCGGTTTTTATGGTCACCAACGGAATTCCATATTTCCAATAAAAGATCGATTTTAGTGCATAATGCTCATCAAGGACGATCAGGTCAGGTTGTATCTTTTGGATCATCCGGTCGTAAATTTCTATGTTTTTTTCAATTTGCTTTCGCCTTTTAACACTGGATCCACCGGCGATATTTTCAATCAAAAATCTCAGCCCCCCTTTTTCTTTAAGTTCAACCTGGTTTCGTGGCACAATGAAAGGATCAATGATATAAGTTTTGATTTGTAATGCGTGCAATTTTTCCTGAAAGTCGGGGGGACAGGTGTAACAAACCTGATGGCCCGAGTTGATCAGCAATTTGGCGAGCTTGAAAGACCCGTTGTAGTGGCCGTGCGCAGGGAAATTGTCAAATAGAATGGTAGCCATTGTTTCAGAGCTCGTTTGCGTATTTGACGATAGTCTCTATCTTTGTTTCGCCTTTAAATTGTTTGGTCAGTTGTCCGCTCCTATTGTAGATATAAAGTTGGGGGGTAGTATTGACGCCCAATATGTCATTGGCCACGACGCCGTTGATTTTCCCAAAAGAAATATTTTCATGGTTAGACAACCCCCTTTCCGCTGCGAAATTCCTGATCGCATCCAAGGGTTCCCTGGAAAGAAACAACAACTCCATCCCATTGAACAATTCAATATGGTCTGATATTGCATGTGCCTCTTCCCGGCAGTAGTCACACTTGCTATTGAAATATATCATGATCAGCGCTTTGTCGGTAAATCCCTTATCGACGGATACGGACGAACTGTCCATATCCAAAAAAACAAATCCCGGCATTTCACTGATGGCAGCGGCCAATGCCGCCTTCTTTTTTAATCTGTTGACCGAAGAAAAAATCATCCATCCTGCCAACGACGCTATGAGCAGTATCAAACTGACCGCCAATATTTTTTTCTTTGTGTTCATGTGAGGTTGATGGTGATAAACGTGATAAAAACCATCCACACAAACAGGCCCACCCCATAAGACGAGGCCACCAGCCCCAGCATCTTAGGCCATGGTTTCCTGGCCACGAGCGCCAGGCCATATGCCAAAATGCACCAGTAAAGTATTTCGAAAAAATTTATGACCTGAAGTGGGTATAGAAGCCATTTCGGGATGTCTTTTACATTGAACAAATTTAACAAAGAAAGCGGGTAGAATGTCTGGAGGTCCAACAACCCAAAATCTTTCCTGACAAAAAGAAACCAGCATAATTTGATCAAAGCAGGAACTATAAAAAGAAACTCCGCGATCAGCGCGATTTGAAAAAGATTTTTAAAGGACACTTTGATGTTCCAAAATATGGCACCGGCCAGTAAAACAAGGGTTATCAGCGACAATTTCAACAGGTACATGAAAGGCAAAACCAAATAAGAAATCCATTGATATATATATTGTATATCCAGAAACGACCTTATTTGATCGTAGCTCAATTGATCCCCGAACTGATTAAAATACAGTTGGTCAGAGACAAGAATGGTTGAGGTAATAAAGGTAGTTAAGAGCGCAATGATGCAAAGCAACACGAACAAAAGGTTTTTGTTAATGGCTCTTAATTCATTAAATATCATCTTGAAGCTTTCTTGACTATGCCTTGAATAAAAAAAGCATCTTAAAAAGTTCGGTCATGCCTTTTCAAGACATGACATCAATTTTGTTAGTGCGAATCGTGCCATTTATTTAGACACTTGATTATTATTGTTTCTTATAAGTTTAATGAAGTTAATTATAACAAGTATTAATAAATAAACACCAATAACCATCATTGCTGATGCCTCTGAATCCCTTATTGTACCGACCTTGTCTATGCGTTCAATTGCTATGTAGTCAACCCTAAGAAAGTCGAAATGGGCTATAATATATTGAAAATTAAAGGATTAAGGAGTAAATAAGGTAGAAAATGCTTTGAGAAAAGACGCAGGTTTTGTATTTTAAGTAAAGAAACCCTGCAAAAAATGGCACATCAAAACAACCTTGACCAATTCCAACTGAGCTTTCTATTCCCCACGTTCAAACAGATGTTGAACCCACACCATCCATTATACCGGATGGCTGATTTGATCAATTGGGGAGAAATCAATAAACAGTTTGAAAGCTATTACAAAGATTTTGGAAGGCCGTCAAAACCGATACGGCTGATGGTGGGGATGCTGATTTTAAAACAGGTTCGTAATTTATCAGATGAAGCATTAGTAGAGCAATGGGTGGAGAACCCCTACTATCAGTACTTTTGCGGGGGGAGCCAATTTCAATTAAAATGTCCTATTGAAGCCAATGAGTTGAGCATGTTCCGAACCAGGATCGGCAAAGAGGGTGCTGAAAAGATCTTTCGATTATCCATTGAGCTCAATGGAAAAGACGGCCAGGAAGGCGAAGTGATATTTGACACCACCGTCCAGGAGAAGAACATTACTTTTCCTACCGATGAGAAGCTTTATGGTAAAATCATTAAGAAATGTCGTGACATAGCAGAAGCCAACCAGTTGGAACTTCGCCAGAGCTACCGGTTTGTGGTGAAGGGGTTGAGGAGACAGTTGCGGTTTGACAGGCGGAGGAAACAATCAAAAATAGCCGGGAAGTCACTGCGGAAGTTACGGACCATAGCAGGCCGCCTGGTGCGAGAGTTGGAGCGGAAGCTTCCTCCGGCAGCTTTTAATGCCGTTTCCATGAAGATTGCCCTGTTCAGGCGGGTGCTGGACCAAAAGCCCAAAGATAAAAATAAGATCTACAGTTTGCATGAGCCTCATGTGCAATGTATGAGTAAGGGGAAAGAGTACAAGAAATATGAATATGGGTGTAAGACCAGCATAGGATGGACCAAAACCAGTGGGGTGATAGTCGGAATGATATCTTTTGAGAAAAACATCTATGATGGCAAGACGCTTCCTGCGGCCATCGATCAGGTAGAGCGGCTGACAGGGAGAAGGCCAGGTGTGGCTATCGTAGATCGGGGATACCGGGGGATAGACAGGGTGGGCTCAACCCAGATAGTCACCCCGTATAATCAAAAGGCAAAAACAGCCTACAGGAAGCGGAAAGCTAAAAAGTGGTTCCAGCGAAGAGCAGGGATCGAACCGGTGATCGGTCATCTGAAAAAAGATCACCGCCTGGCCAGGAACTATCTGAAAGGCATAAGGGGTGATCACATCAACGCCCTGATGGCGGCATCGGCATTCAATTTTAAACGGGTCTTGAGAAAACTCAAGGGCCGTATTGTCTTCTGGCTAAAACAACTTTGGTATTTCATAACGATCCCTAAACTATATGCTCCAACTTCGCTCTGCCCACTTTTTTAGGGACGACTATGTAAAAAATATAAGCTGCCATAATCAACGACAACAATGACATCGCGTATTCTAATGCTCTATTTTTCATTTTACCTAATAAAAAGATTAATCATACAATTGAAAAATATAAGATTGAATGCAGAAACATTTACAGCAATTAATTATTTAACATGGCAGACAATCAAACAGTTTAAATCAAAATCATACAAATAGGCATTATTATTATGGCAATATTGTTCTTTCTTTTCACTTCAAAGGTGCTTGTCATTTATTTCTATTGATTCGAACACACTCAACAATCATCCCTATGATTGCGCTAAGGCTAATCGCCAACACAGACGCAACAAATAGGTTGAAATATCCAATTTCCTTTATTAAAAGAAGCGACATAGCCGCATTGGTGAAACCCAAACATACTATTATAATATACTTCATTGATTTACTTTTAATAAAAATCGTATGGCCCGCAAGATGTCATAAAACTTGTAGTGGCCAAACCTGTACCTAACATCGCCACTATTCCATATAAACCCACACCCCCACTTAACGCACCCAGCCCTATTGCGGCTACTCCAAGACCGGCAAGAGATAGCCCACATGCAAAACTCATACCCCCATTCAAATCCTCCATTTTTTCCAAAGATAACTCTTTCATGATAGTAATAATTTAAGGTGTTCAAAACAGCTTTATTGTATGAGCTGAAAGTAAAAATCTTTACTTCAAAGGCAATTTAATTGATTTCATAAAAAATTTCAAAAAAATTTGGAATAAACATGAATAATAATTTCATTATGAATCGCGAAGAACCGTACTATAAGGGAAATAATCACAACTTTAAACCCTAACTCCGCTTAATTTACGTATTATATTTTCATTTTATCCAGGAGCTTGGCGACGGCTTTGGTGATTTCGGTGGGATACCATTGTCCATTGATCCTGACTTGGCGCACATCTCTCAAGAGTATTAAAAAATCACGTACTGAGTATTTACTGGTTAATTTTTTGTCTTTCAGCAATAAGTAAATCTGTTGATACCATTGCAAAGCGATATGGTTAATAAACATCCACCCCTGGAGAGTATCTTCGTTTTGCATATAAGTGCTATCTACATCAACTACGTTTTTCAGGCTGTCAAACATTTCTTCAATAGCCATTCGTGATTTGTAGGCAATATAGATTTCATCAGGTGTTTTATCTGACACATTGCTGATCAGGCCTATCGTGCCGAAACGATCTCTATTTTCCAAGTATCCATCCTGGCTATATTCTTCCGGGTGAGTGGCTATCCGCTGTAAATAATCCGTTTCTTCTTTGAGCCGCAGGGTTTCATCAAGAAACAGAAAAATTTTATCTCCCTGCTGTGTTCCAATACCTTCCTCTGCAATTACTATTTCCTCATGCCATATAAATCGTTTTTCATGTTGAAAATAGTTGCCTTTCCTCTTGAAAGTATTACCCTTTATCTCGCTGTAATCCAACAGTGAGTTGTCTCTTTTTACAGGAATGATATACTCCAGTTGTTCAGCTTTAAGAGCGCATATATTTTCACGGGAGTAAAAACCTTTATCTCCAATGATAATAGCTTTATGAATACCGCTTTCTTTTAAAGTAAGCCTGAAAGCCTTAACTTCTTTTATGTTACCCCCATGTAAGCGATAAAATACCGGCATCCTGCTTTGGGTCGAATACAGGTACATGGTATTGATCTGAGGTTCGAAATCAAATTTATTGTTGTATCCTCTCTTGCTTAACTGTATATGAGAGGACTTACTTAAAATATTGGTGGTATCTGCTAAAAGATACTCCCCTTCATGAATAAAGGCTTTCATATAGCTAACTGCCTTTTCCCTTTGTCTGCCCAACTCGCGCAAGATTAAACTGATCCTTTTCTCGGTCATTGCTCCTGGTTGCCAATGCTCATAAAGCCAACTCTGACCAATGTGGTAGGGCATGTTTTTGATCGGTGATTGATAAAGCAGGCGGCAGTAGGCCAGCAGCACCACCGTTTGCCAGGTTTGCGGGAATACTTTTTCTATTTCTAAATAATATTCCTGGAAATGATCAAGAATATATTGAGAAAAACCGTACTCCCGCGTTGGCCCTACAGTCGGCTGAAAGACAGTAACAGCTTTTTTCCTCAATTTACCCTTGTCAGATTCCATGAAGCCTTCCTTTTCAGTAATCCGTCCCAAGATTTTTCCGGAAATTTTCCTGGGCCGCTTTCGGGCTGAATCATATACTGTTTTAAACTCATAAAGGTAATACCTTCCATTTATTAGTCTCAGTTCAGTACCAGCTCTACGAAACTTAGTCGCCCATTCGGGGTGATTGGCAGGTTTCTTATTCATATTATACGTATTTACGTATTATAAATAAAGCGCCAAATTCTTTTAAATGCAATATTATATAAGATTTGTTTTTGTAATACGTCTTAACTGGCGGAGTTAGGGATTAAGATCAATTACTTTCTATTTGAATCATCTGGTATCGAAGATACCAAAATCAAGGTATCCATGGGAAAAGGAACAACTGAGGGAGGAGTAATCAGTCTTTTGCTGAGCAACATCCTACTAGATGTTCTGGACAAGGAGTTGTTTTCAAGGTTAGGTATGCCGATGATCTTATTATCCATTGCAAAAGCTATCAGGCAAATGTCGGAACACTTGCAAATTTGAAGGATCATCTGGAAAAGTGCGGCTTAAGAGCCCGAAAAGTCGAAAATTGTATATTATAAGAAAGAAGGCAGAGATTTGAAAGGCTCACCTGTGCAGTTTGATTTTCTGGGTTTCAGTTTTCAACCCATGAGAAACAGACTGAGAAACAGGGGGAAGTTTTCTACAATTTGATTGTAAGATGAGCCGCAAATCTAAGGTACCTATCAATGGTGAACTCCGAAAGCTCAATTTCCACAACAAGACCCGGCGGGGCATTCAGGATCTGGCAACACTGCTGAATTCCAAGATCCGCGGATGGGTACAATATTATGGAAAAATAATCCGTCGAAGTCTAAAACCTGTGTTTTATTTTTACTCTACTAGTGTCATGTCAATCGTCAAAAGTCGGATAAAGCCTTGATAGTTTTATTCTGGCATCTTCTGTAGTGAACCGCCAATTAATCTTTGCATTCTTTTTGTCTCTGGCGGTTTGCCATGCCATTACTTCTTTTTCAACTTTTTTTATTGTGTCTATTCTTCTGTTTAAGCATTGTTTCATTAATACGTTGAGTTCAATTTCAGCCATATTGAGCCAACTACCATGCTTTGGGGTATACACGAAGTCAAATCTATCCCATAGTTGTTTTGCCTCTTCCGGCTTATAGGTTTCATATAGTGCGCCTGGCTTATGTGTCCCTAAATTATCCATTACCAAAGTAATCCTTTCGGCATCCTTATAATTTTCCGTTATTTCATTTAGGTATTCAGCCCAATCCTTTTTGGTTTTGCTTAAAGTCACTTTCACATACCGCTTCCCAGCCAATGGTTCGCTGGCCATAAATATATTGCAGACTCCGCATCGCTCGTACTCATAATCATATTTTTCTTCGCTGCCCGGTTTTGCTTTTATGGGCATTTTTGTCTCCTTTATTAACTGTTTAGGCGATTCATCCATACAAACAACCGGATATCTGGGGTCATAGGGCATTTTATACACTTCCAATACTTTTTCCATGTTGGCCACAAAATCACCGTTTTGAAGCGGTGGTATTACCCATCCTTTTTTCTTCCAGGGTTTTAACTCGTTTTTTTAAAAGTCGACGTACTGTCTCGTGAGAAATATTGTCTATGTATTCTAACTCTATTGCTCTGTCTGCCAACAATCTCAAGGACCATCTGGAAAAACCATCCGGGGGTTCACTGCAACTCAGGGCTATCAGATGGGCTTCTAAATCCCCATCCACTTTCTTTTTATAAACCCGCTCTCCTTTGTGGCCCAGTAAGGCGACCTCTATGCCTTCCTCTACGAATCTCTTTTTCACCCGGTCAATTTTTTTCATGCTGATCTGCAAAACTGTGGAGATATCCTCATTCTTGACTTTCTGTTCCTGATGTTCCCCCTGATCACAATTTAACAGGATTAGTGCATTCAACACCTTTTGTGATTTGTGAGAACCTTTCCTTGTAATCTCCTGTAGTTCCTCTCGCTCTTCCAGCGTTAAAGTTACTTTGTATTTTATCATGGCAGTTTCTTGCCAATATAATACATTTATACGACATTATAAAGTTGACATGACACTAGCAAAATGTGCTATTTTAATAATCTGCTATTAAAGTCTCGTATGGAATTTTTAATTTTTCATGCAGTTTACGAATCATCTGTAATGTCAATTTACGTTTTCCGCTAAAAATCTCCGAAACCCTACTTTTGTATCCAATTATATTAGCCAAATCACTTTTTTTCATACCCATCTGCTCCATGCGAAACTTAATCGCTTCAATAGGGTCAGGTGGACCAATCGGATAATGCTCATCTTCAAATTTTTCTATCAAGATGCTTAAAATCTCTGCTTCGTCTCCTTTGGGAGAATCAATCGGAGCGTCAAAAATCACCTCAAGTCTTTTTAATGCTTGTTGGTAATCATCCTCGGTTTTAATTACTTTAATATTCATATCAATTAAATTTTTTCTGCGTCAATTTTATCATAATCTGTATGTGTACCAATGAATCTAATGAAAACCCATTGTCTCAAATAGTTTATATGTGTAATCAATCTGTACTTGTTACTACAAATATTAAACACAACTCGTCCAGCTTTTAAGATACTTGCTTTAGAATATTCATTTTTGATATCAGTCGGACTTGTCCAGTTAGCTTTGCTTGCCTCTTTGTACCATGTTTTCAATGGGTCTTCCGAATCAGTATGCTTTTCCCAAAACTCTCGAAGTATCTTTTTAGCTACTACTCTCATTTAATTCTTTATCAATCTACAGGCAAGGCAAAGATACAAAAAGTTACCATTTCGGTAATTAAATCAAAGTTTTTTGCTTCACGATGCTCTCTCGGTATTTTTACATTCATGTGTGCGCCTTGAATGGTGAATATAGCTCATGAATTTGAGCGTTTCAAAGGGTGCCGTAAAGCGATCCCCATGGGAAAAGTCCCGTAAGCTGGGGAATCATGTCCCTAAGCCAAGCAAGTGGCAAGGTTGTCAACCGTGAGGTTGGAACTGAAGTAAGCCAGATGCGGTATCTTAACAGACGAATAGGGGCAGCACGAGCGTGCTGAGCCGGGATGAAGGGTGGCATACAGAGGCAATCAGGCCCGATGAGGTAGCACATCATGCCGAAGTCCCAAGCCCTGAAAATGGAAAGAGCCGAAATAGCAGGCTTAGATAATTAGATAAAAGGATATTCACCTGCCAACCGGCGGAGAGGTCTTCCGATGTCGAGTACATGGGGAGAAGTCAGCAGAGGTCATAGCAGCTACTGGAAACAAGCCTTGAAAAGCAGGGAAGTCTTATCCGCCAGTTGGCGGAAAGGACGGAACATCAGGTGAAGTGAAAATTCGATAAGGACCTATGACGTGCGTGCGTGAATATCCATTAAACTGTAATAGCTCCGACTTGATCTGACAGTTCAAGGTGTTGGTTTTGAGTTTTCTTTAGGTATACCACTCCCAAAATGGTGATAAGCAAGGGGCAAATAAAGCCCCTCGCCATTTCGGTCGGCAAGGTTATTCCTGGCAGGTTGGTCTCCACCAGAGCCTGCTTCCGCTTCACCTTGCGGTAATAAAGGTACGAAATTTTCATTCTGCCGATCCAACAATTTTTCTTTCGCCAGATGTAAGGATTCTTCCCAGGTTTGTATTGGTGTTTTCCCAAAGCAGTATTTGCCTGAATGGGGCCGGTCATGGTTGTATTGATCAATCCAAACATCCAGATCCTGCTGAAGTTCTTCAATATTGTGGTAGATCTTCTTTCTAAAAGCCACCGCATAGAATTCGTCTTGTATGGTACGATGGAAGCGCTCACAAATGCCGTTGGTTTGAGGACTTTTGGCTTTTGTCTTACTATGGTCTATATCCTCAATGGCCAAATAAAGCTGATATTCATGATGCTCCCTGGAGCCACAATATTCAGTGCCTCGATCAGTTAAAATTCGAAGTAACGGGATGTCATATTTTTCATAGAAAGGGATCACCCGATCGTTCAGTATATCTGCCGCTACTAATGCATTTTTCCTGTCATACAACTTAACATGGGCTGTTTTGGCATATGTATCGATAAATGTCTGCTGATAAATCCTGCCAACGCCCTTAATGGTTCCAACATAATAGGTGTCCTGGGCACCCAGGTAGCCCGGATGAAGTGTCTCTATCTCGCCCTGAGCCCGCTTCTCTTCCTTAGCCTTTTCCATGGCGGTAATTTGAGATTCAGTCAGTATCAATCCTTCTTGGGCAACTTTAGCCTCCAGAGCTTTGAGTCGCTTTCTGAAGGTCTCCAGATCATGCCGTAGCCAAACACAGCGTACACCGCAGGGAGATATGAATACCCCTTCTTTCTTAAGTTCATTGGAGGCTCTTAACTGGCCATATGCAGGATATTCAAATGCAATGGATACGACACGTTCTTCTATGGCTGGCCCAATGCGATTTTTGTGATTCGGTTGGCGGCGGCTAAGTTCAGCCAATGCCATCTCTCCGCCTTGATCGTACAACTCTTTGTAGCGGTAAAAGCTATCTCGACTATATCCAAATATTTTACAGGCTTGGGATACATTGCCTAATTGTTCGGCTAAGTTGAGTAGTCCTAACTTAGTTTTGATTACTTTTGTCTCTGTATTCATTTCTGACAGTTTATGGGGTTAATGATTAAATTCCTCATTTAAATTTAATCCCTAACTGTCAGATTAAGTCGTAACTACCACAATTTAAACACCTTCTAATTTTAAACCTGAATTATCCATTTTTCAATATACACGACTTCTCAAATCTCGAAGTATTGACATAAACTATTATTTTGTATTCGCAAATTAGGTTTTCGATCATATGAAGAGAAATTCTCAAATTCAATTATTATAACTTTTAGTGCTATCTTATTTAAGATAATAGTATTAATATTGAATGATTCATTTACAAAATATTTCTGGTATAAAAAGGTAAGATTTTGTTGAATTTTATTTTATTGAGAATCCTCCCTTTTAGATAACTTTAATAATGAATTTGCCTAAGAAACTCCAAATCATACCAATAGTTGATGCAACAGTAGAAATTAGATTTACTTCAGAAATTTTCCCTAATGCTGTCTTTGGAATGATTTATAGTCGGATGAAAAAGGAATTTCCAAGACCTGAAAAATTACCGATCTTGCAATTGCCTGAGGAAATTCGTGTAAAGGATCCAGGCCTCAGATATAAACCACATTATAGACTGGTTGGAGAAAAATATTCAATACAAATCGGTTCTGATGTGTTATCGGTAAGTTCACCCATTCCATATATTGGGTGGTCTAGTTATTCCGACGTGATTTTTAATGTATTTAACGAAGTTTTCAATACCGGTATTATTAAAGCAGTAACACGACTTGGAGTTAGATATATTAATTTTTTTGATTTAGATGTTTTTAAAAAAATTAATCTTGGAATATCAATAAATAAAAATCCAATTATATACAAGAATACACTATTAAAAACTGATCTTGTAGAATTCGGTTTTAATAATTTGCTACAGATATCAAATAATTCGAAAAGAAAGTTAGAAAATAGAACAGTTAATGGGTCTATAATTGATATAGATACAAGTCGTGATTATGGGTCTGGAAATGTTCAATATCATAAAATGTTTGAAGATGAAATAAATCAGGCTCACATTGCTGAAAAAAATACATTTTTCAAATTATTGAGCGACGAGTTATTAAATGAACTAAAACCTATTTATTAATTATGATTAGCACAAATTCAAATAATCTTGGGATAATCATATTTGCGTTATCCAATACATTTATTCTGGACTCCCCTTATGCTGAGGAACAACAACTCAGAATGGAAGAGTATTTTCCCATGGAAGAAATGAGTTACATGTCTTTGCCTAAGGACATTTCCACGAATACCTCAAATTTTCTTGATAATCTCGAAGATGAGACGTTTGAAAATATAATCATTGAATTTGCCAACGAATTAATATCAAAAAGCCAAAATCTTGAACCGGATTTCCAAAAAATAATTGAAAAAAGGTTTTGGGATATGATATGAAAACGTCTGATTTAGAACTTTATTTACCTAAATTTCTTTCTGATGGTTCCAAATATGCATTAAAAGAAGCAATAAAGAAATTTCCAAAAATTGTCCCAAAAGAGTTTTACTCGGAAAATATACCGTATGAAAATTTAATCTTCCAAGGTGATGGGATTAAGGATTTAATATTTATAAATCTACCCAATACAGATATTAAAAAAAGTTGTGGAATTATTCTGTCTAATACCTGTGATATCGATCTTCATAATAAAAGACTTTTTCAAACTCGGATGGTCTATGCACCAATTATCCCCATAAAAAAATACGAAGAAATATTAATCGAGGAGGGCAAAAATGAGCAGGAGATAGGGGAACATTTCAAGTCAATTAGAGACCAACAAAAAAATCAAGTATTTTATCTTCCAGAATATAAAGATGTAATGGAAGAATCAGTTGTATTTCTTGACCGAGTATTAAACCTACCTAACAATTTTATTAATAGACAAAATTTAAAAAAAAGTCGATTGTTTACTTTATCCAATTTTGGCAATTATTTGTTTGTCTTTAAACTATCGATACACTTTACAAGAATTCAAGATGGAGTAGATCGAGGTGATAATTAGCCATAATCATGGTTAAATAAATCATTAAACTTATTTTTGATTAAATTTAAATACGTTTACTAAAAAAAGTAAAAAAGGCCAATAATGGAGGTTAATGGCCTATTAT
>CAVQEK010000012.1:0-51813 GCA_963711495.1 uncultured Cytophagales bacterium | reverse complement strand
TCTTCAGAGAGGTCAGGCCAAATTGAATTAAAATGCACCTTCATCAAGATTTCATAAATTTTCTGAATGTAATGGTCGAGATGGTACGAGTTTTCCCAACTAATAGAGTTTATTACTGACTTATTTATAAATTGGGCAAATTCAGCTTCATTTTCATTTGAAATTATTAATGACATAGCTTCTGACCATTTATAATCATCTAATTGTCTTTTAAATTTTCTATTAATTCCCAACTTATAAAGACACGTTTTATAAATTGGCAAAAGCGATGTTTTTTTGTTTTCATCACCATGGCCAAGGTCAAATAATAGATCAAAAACGATTTCATATCCTTCATCTTGATACTTGAATAATCTCTCACTAAATTTGATTAATTCTTCCAGACTTAATTGAGTCAAGACGTTGCTGTAAGTAAAGGAATAAAAATTGGATAGTTGGCATTTATCACTGTCAATAAGTTGAAATAACAAATCAAAATATTTCTTGCCTGATGTGTCTATAGAAAGAAAATAAAATAATAAACAACAATATTCAGGTGATTGTGCAATGGCTGAATAAATTTCATTTTTAACTTCGTCATGGGATTCTGCGATAAATCCACCTAATACTGTAACATTTCTTTCTTGTGGCGAAACCTCTGAAATTGCTTTTAATGATAAATCAATGAAATGATTAATTTTATTTTTATCATCTTTCAATAATTCAAACAGTTGCTTTCCAAAGTAATAAGAATAAATCTGTTGATTTTTATAAAATGAGGGGAACGTTTCTTCCCAGGAAACATTAGTTGCAATAAATTCATCAGCTAAATCAATAATTGCCAACTTTACTTTATCACTCGAATATGATTCATCATTGTCTAAATGATAAGAACTAGATAGGGTTAAGTATCTGGTTGCGAAATCAGTTTTTGTTAGTGCTTCAATTAGCTCATTTGTTTCAGATTGCAATTTTTCCGATAGCAAATGTTTTTCGTATTTTCTGGCAAACTTCAAACCTTTAAGACCGCTATCCCAATCATTATTCTTAATCCTTGAAATTTCTTTTAAAAAAGGCATAATTAACTCGGCCATTTGTATGTGGAAGAATGTTCGAATGCTGTTTGCAATTGTATCACCTGCAGATTCTGAATATTTGTTATCGGACTTGATCACATCTACTAGCCTATTTAAAATATTCGACCAATATTCTTTGACTTCCTGCCAAGTTGGTTCGTTGTCATGCAATCTTTTGCTACCTTGTTGTTCAGCTCCTCCCATTCTACTGAAATGGCCATAGTTTAATCCGACCTTCATGGCTTTAATTGCTAAGTCATAGTACTTTTCATCTCCTTTATTTAAGCCCCATTCAATTATTTCCCATCTGTCACTCAAAGTTGATTCAGTACCAGAAAGATGAATATTGAATAGATGTAGAAATTGACCTGTAGCGTTATTAGCCCAAGTTTCATTTTCGGCAACAGCAAAAGAGAATAGTATTTTTATGCTGTCTTTAAAAGTTCTCTTATCAAAACATAATTTTTCCAAAACCCAAACCAAATTTCTTCTTCCTTCCTCAATAGCCAATAATTCATCTGTTGTTTTTAAAGAAAATATTCTTTTGAAATTTTGAGATACGGCAACTGGATTCACTTCGACGAATGAGCGGAAGAGGCGTGAACCCAGCTCTGTATTTAAAACTTCCGCATTATCGAAAGGGCTTCCAGGACCTATTATTCTGTCAACTATTTCTACTGCTTTATCATTATATCCTAAATACTTCATTTGCTCTGAAAGAGCCTCTGATAAATTTCTACGGTCTGGTTCAGGTAATTTTGCAATAGATACAATTACTTCAACTAATCTCGCAGGGGTGCATGGTTCTAGCCATTCTTGTGCAAGAGACATGGCTAATGGGAATGGTCTCATTCCAATAAATCTACCTCTTCGCTCAAAAATACCTCGTTTTAAGTAATGGTCGCAAACTTCGTTAAACTCATTTAATATTACTACATCGTCTCCATTAAGGCTTGTAATGTGTTTGTTTTTTGCTATAAACTCTACTTGAGAAGCTAGTTCATCAGTAAATCCAAAATAGTTAAAAATAGAGCAAGCCTTTAGTATGGTTCTGTTCCGAACTTCTTGGCCTTTGGGGCCAAGAAGCCTATCAAGCAAAAATTTGTCTTCAAGTTTTCCAATGAATTTTTCACCGTTTTTTACACTTTCACCTAGCAAAACAGCCATTAAAGGAATGCCCTGAGAAAATTCTTTTATGGTTTTGATATTTTCATCACCAAGTCCGCCAAAATCTCGATTTAAAATCTCATCAACAACTGATGATTGGTCATCTTTATTAATAACCAAATAGTTGACGCCATTTATTTTGTTGTGGGTTATTTCTTCCGGATTAGAATCTAAAGAGATGAAAGATATTTTATTATTTGCTCGTTTTGCAAATCCTAAAGCTAGGCGATGTGTTTCGATAGAGCAATTGTCTAAGATTACAATACGTCCTTCATTTTCCAAGTTTAATTTGGAAAAAATAGCTTGATAATCAGCATTGGGATTGTCATTGCAGTTTATATAAAGTACACGGCTGGAAAGTATGATGGAGTTATCGTCACCATTAATTGGACGAAACACTTCAAAGAGCATTCTTGTTTTTCCCAGACCAGATAACCCCAAAACTCTCAGCGAAAGTTTTGGGTCAGGCAAAATTTGATTAACTGCATTTTTTATTTCGTCAGCTTTAGCATTGGGAATAAATTTTTCTGTAATTGGAATAGTTTTTTCCCAGTCGCTCCAAATCATGAGAGGACTGTATTTGCTTTTTTGATGTTGAAGTGCAAAAATTGCCGTATCTCTTATTGCAGTAGTTAACCCTTCTAGTAACTCCTTTTGTGATTTTTCTTTATTGGTTTTGGAGGAATAAGTATAGCTAACAGGAAATCTTAAATGCCTTAGGTCAAAAGGAATATTATTAGGGTTTTCTTTAGGGGAGCCATAAGTATTGTTTAAAACCCCGATTATTTTTTCAACTCCAATAGCATTGTACGCTACACCATATTCTTTGATGACATTATTGTTTTGAGATGGTCGAAACTCTTTGTTATCAAATTTCTTTTGGATCCATTTTGCAAGCCGTCCTATTTGATTCACGACCGATAAATCTGCAATGAAGATGTCACAGTTAGGTATTCTTTCATCATTAATCTTTGACGCAACTCCGGGTGAGCCAGGTTCATCCGTGACACCTTCTTGAATAATAAACTCTACATCTTTAAACTCCGGTTTTCTACTCAGGGCTTTTACAGCTTTCTCAATACAAGTCAGTATGAAATTTTTATTGTACTTCGTATCAGTTTCGATCTGCCATGAGTAAAATATTTTCAGTTTCATAAAAGTCATTTTTCAAAAACAGTTAAGAGTTGGTCTATTGAAAGCGGTAGTGTCAAGTTTAGGAATGAAAACGTCTCATGATGGAATTTCAAATGTTTTGCTCATGATGATTGAATGATTGTCGCTCAAAGCATGACCGCTAACGTTCGAGTATTTGCGAAGGCAGGGAATTCATTGATTGTCCAGCCCGGTACAAATGCCCATTTGAAAATATGTTGTTGAAGTTAAGAACTAATGCTGAAGATTGAACGTCGAGCCCGAACCGCTGCTGATACTTGTACATAGCTGATGTTACATTGTCCAGCCCTGCTTTTGCAAATACTTTTGTTAGCAGCAGTACTTCTATTTGGTAAGTCGTCTGTACTCGATTGAAAATCTTGTCGCTTGTTCAGGGTCGTGTTCTACAGTTATATTTTCATCATTTCTAAATTCAGCATTGTCAGTCCAATTATAGGAGCCTGTAACAACTATTTGATTATCTATTACGCAAAATTTGTCATGCATTAAACCGCCCCGTTGTCCTCTTTTAATCTTTTTGTGAGGTAATTGAGTTATGTCAACACCATGTTTTTTGTTTACGCCATCGTCATAGATTGAAATTTCAACATCAACGCCTTCGTTATGTTTTTCAACTAGCTTATTGAATAAAGTGTCATTTGTAAACCATGCCATGATAACTCTTATGGAAACTTTTGCACCGTCAAGTGCAGCCAGGATTTTATTCTGTATGTCCTGAAAATGTGCCTGATTTACTATGGGCTTTCGTTTACTAACAACGCCGCCTTGTAATGTATATCTGTCGCCTGTTTGAATTACTGAAAATTTTTCAGGGTTAAGAATTGTATTTAAGTCGTCAATTGTTGTATCTCCTTTATGTAGTTCGTTAACAACTTGAGTAATTAAGTCTCGAAGTTCACCTTTAGAAGAGAATTCTCTTAGTCTTGCCTCTACATATTCTTTACGTGAAGGCTTATGTCCATTTTTCTTGCCGATGTCGGGCAGTCCGCCGTCATTAAAATCGTAAATGTCTCTTGCTCCAAATTTATTAAAAAGCTCAACGAGTTTCGGACCACTTCTGCTCGGTGGACATCCGTCTCCTGTTATGTAAGGAACTAATTGTTGTATGGCATAGTCGGAAAGTGTCATATCTGTAAAAAATCTTTAGATGTTTGAACCGGCAACTGTATTGCTGCCAACTCTTAAATATACGCAATAGACAGGATTGTACAATCCTTTCTTTATAAGGATTTAATCGTTGTATGTGAGATGGTTATGCTTCGAACATTTCACTTGCATGGCTATATTTTTCATTGGTCATTTTATTCCTTAATATTTAGTATGCGCAGACTTTGGAACACCACCAAAGTATCCACGGACAGCCACAAAGCAAAGTATGTGATATGAATACACTTTGCCAAGGACAGCGGCAAGTGTCAACTTGTGCAGTTGATTGTTGGGTGCCCGTTTTCCTTCGATTGGCTGTCAAGTTTGAACCCGGATCCCCATTTTGGCCATCAGTTGACTGGCATTAAAACTTTTGCAGACGCCATGCTGCAATCGATAATCAAATTGAATTTCATCCTCCACAAAATTACTGTTAAAACTGAAATAGGTCATTTTATCACTGTCCCGCATTCCTTCGGCCAGTTCCAGGTCGTGGGTGGAAACCAGGCCAAAAGCATGTTGTTCCTGTAGTTGTTTTAATAATGCCATCGCACCCAAATGCCGGTCGTGTGAATTGGTGCCTTTCAGGATTTCATCGAGCAGAAAAAGTACGGGTTCATATCGATCGATAATCTTAAGTAATCCTCGAATTCGCAGCAATTCTGCATAAAATGATGAGACATTTTCCTCGAGATTGTCTTTGGTTCTCATGCTGGTGTAAGGTAAAAAACATGACAGGGTTAATTGACTGGCACACACCGGCGCACCCATCAGTGCCAAAACCGTGTTCACACCAACTGTTCTGAGAAAGGTGCTTTTGCCAGCCATATTGGAACCCGTAATTAATGCAATATTACCACGGCCTGTTAGCGAAAAATCATTGTTGACCCGCTCATGGACAGGTATTAGCGGATGTCCTATATTCTTACTTTCAAAAGTGAAAACATCATCGGAAATATCCGGAAAAGTAAAAGTACTGTTGGCGTAACTGAACCCGCCGATACTGTTGATCCCTTCGAATTCCCCGACTGATTTAAACCACTCCAACAGATTGTCTTTCAGTCTCGCGCGCCAGTTTTCCGCCCAGGACAACAACCAAAAATCTATCAGGAATATGACATCAAAAATGCCATAAAGCATGTTGGGTCGATTATCAAAAAACGAAAATATATTTTTGAGCTTATTGATTTGGGTTGAAGCCAGGTATTCATCCGTCATCAATTTTGCCTGGAGCGATTTCAGTAAATCAGAGTTGAATTCCCCCACTTCAATCATCTTAATCATATGCTCATACGCCAGAAGCATTTGCAGGCTCTTATTGGTTT
The DNA here is from genome assembly GCA_963711495.1 of uncultured Cytophagales bacterium. Classification (GTDB taxonomy): domain Bacteria; phylum Bacteroidota; class Bacteroidia; order Cytophagales; family Cyclobacteriaceae; genus CAVQEK01. Next base: position 45,947 of record CAVQEK010000012.1, on the reverse strand, counting down.
TTTCATGTGTTTCTTTGGCATATTTATATGTTTTCGCCAAAAATGCACTATTGACGATCAACCACAAAATAAACACGTGGTACGTGAACACATTGATGATTACCAGGTAAAGGATGATCAATGAAAAAACAGGGCCAATCCATTTGAATATCCGAAAGACACTGCTATTGTTAATGACGTCTTTTTCGGAAAGCCATTTATGCAATTCAACGGCATTTTCCGGCGCACTTTTGTCCAATCTGCCGTATGCTTCGAATCGCTGCCTCCAGTCAATTTGGCTTTTTATCTCGGCAATCGCTTGTTGGCGTTTAATAATTTCTGAGTGACCGGCTCGCTCCATCAGCCATTTTGCCAATACATTTTTCCCAGTGTTGGTGCCTGTGCGATTTAGTAATTGAAAAATTGAATTTCTGCCAAATATGTCCAGATCGTAAACATAGGGATGAGATTCTTCCAAAAATTCAGAACCTTCGTCAAAATGTGCAAGCTGGTGCCGGAGTCTTAATAATTCTTCTTCGTTGATCTTGCACAGCAAATCTTCAAGTCTTTTTTTGAATTTAATTTTGTTGTGAAAATTGACCAACCAGGCAAACACGGCAATAAACCCAGGGACAAAGAGTAACAGCCATCCGGTTAAATGAGAATTGATCAGGACAATTCCTACAATCACACCTGCTAAAAAGAATAAAACGCGCAACACGGCAATGCGGTCGTATTGTTTTTTTCTTTGCATTGATTGCTGGAAAAATAATGATTTTCTATCCTCAAAGTTGATTTTTGGCGTTTCTTCCATGAAATTAGATTATATTTTAAAGAAACCTCCTGAATGGTCCATTACAATGCCATCAGTATAATTTGAAATCGATCGTATTAAGATTGATCAAATTTGGGTAAAGTTTTGAATTATATTTATAGGTTTCCTGTTCATTTTAAAAGAACTTCATCGTTAAAATGAAACATAATTTGGAAATTGTATGATTAAATTATCCAAAGTCTGATTTAGAAAACAACCTAAAATCAGTCTTCAGGTAAGCTAAAACCAAACAATTTGTGCAATAATCTCATGGATTCCATCTAATAATTTATCGGGGCAATCCAACCATAACAATTGCAATCAAGGCATAAATATCGGAGACAATATGAAAGAGATCAGGAAAATAATCGAAGCATTTGAAGCGGTAGACTGGCAACAACAAAAGGCCGCCATGGCGACTGTTGTAAAAGTACGGGGCTCCTCCTATCGCCGTCCTGGCGCCAGGATGTTTATCACCGGCGACGGCCACTGGACAGGCGCCATAAGCGGAGGTTGTCTGGAGGGGGACGCATTACGCCGGGCAAGGCAAGTGATGGATGAAGGAAAGCCAAGACTGATCACTTACGATACCATGAACGATGCAGAAGCGGAATCCATGGGTATCGGTTTGGGATGCAATGGTATCATTGACGTACTCATCGAACCAGTGGATAACGGCGAAAGAGGCCGATGGTTCGATGCAATGAAAAAAGTGATTTCTGCCCAGCAAACCAACAAGCTGGCCACCATAATGCACCTCAGCAGTAATGGCCAAAGTGTCCCTGGAGGAAAAGCAATTATTTTGAATGGTGTGGAAGAAATCTTTGGTGATATTCCCCGGGAACTCGCCCATGAAATTTTTGAAATTCTACATGCATCCAATGACGAAAAGTCCGAGATCCGAAAAATTACTTTTAAGCGTGGCGAAGCTGAGGTCTTGTTCGAAATGTTGAAACCCAACATCAAATTATACCTTTTTGGCGGCGGGTACGATATCAACCCTTTAATATCCATTGCGAAAAATCTGGATTGGAAAATTACCGTTTCCAACGATTGCCATGCACTTGCCGTACCAAAACGTTTTCCATTGGCCGATCACGTTGAAAAAGTTGATCGTCAGGACGTCGGAGGTCATTTCCATTTTGATGAATATTCTGCCGTTGTTCTTATGTCTCATAATTATAAATTTGACCTGGCAGTAATGACATCGCTGATGCATTCACCATTACCGGCATATCTGGGAATTCTTGGCCCCAGGAAAAGATTCGAAAAGATCAAAACAACACTCCTTGATGCGGGATTTACCCGATTTCCCTTTCACCAGGTTTGTAGTCCGGCAGGATTGGACCTTGGCGCAGAGACGCCAGATGAAATAGCCCTTTCGTTGGTTGCAGAGATCCAGGCGGTGATGCGTGGGAAACATGGCGGGCAACTGAGGGAAAAACAAGGTTTCATTCATGACCGCGTGGGAGAAAAAGATCTGACATTTTCACTTTAAACTTCCCCGTTATGAAAACACTGGCTACACTCATTTTAGCCGCAGGGGCATCCAGCCGCCTGGGCAAACCCAAACAACTCCTGAAATTCAACGATAAAAGTTTCATTCAAAAAATTACCGAAGAAGCCATTACCGCTGGTTTACAAAATATTTACGTGATCACGGGATATGAACACGAAGCAGTGGCAAAAGAATTGACTGATTTACCAGTGAATGTGTTTTACAACGATGAATGGGAAGAGGGCATGGGTTCTTCCCTGCGAAACGGCTTGAAACACGCGTTAGCCGCTAACGTCGATATACAGGCGATATTAATATTGCTTTGCGACCAGCCATTTGTGGATGCCGGACTCATTAAAAAAATTGTATCTGCCTATAGTCCCGATCGACAAATGATCATAGCTTCAGGATACGCCGGGACCTTTGGGGTTCCGGTACTGGTAGATCAGTATTATTTTCCGATGTTGGCTGAATTGAAAGGAGATGAAGGCGGCAAGAAAATATTTGCTCAATATCTGCAAAACATTGTGGAAATCCCCTTTCCAAAAGGATCAGTTGACATTGATGAGCTCAGTGATCTGGAAAACCTCAAAGCCTGACATTTTCATCCCACATTGATATGGCCCGGATCAGTTCTTTACCATCGGCAGTATGAACATTGTGTAAATATTGGTTTTTATCGATGAATTGACTTACAGATTCAATATCCTCGCCATAGACACCCTCTCCGCGAAAGACAATTTCCAATGATTGCAGGTCTCTTTCAAAAAGATGCTGCTCGGGAAAACTTTCTAAAGCCCACCGAATGTAATGATTGTTGTTGACGTGCCTGTTGATGTCGAGATCGTGCCAGCAAACTTTGGTTTTATATTGAAACTGAGGCTGGGTAACATCCGGAATGTTGGTCGTAAAATCGTAAGTCACTACTTCTTCCGCACAGCGTAACGATTTTATGTATTCCGGTATCTGGGAAATTTCCCTTTTATTCATATCAATGATAAGCCATACGGTTAACGCTTTAATCAACTTTTCCTGTTGTGCATTCTGAATGCTAAATCCGCGAAAAGCATGGTATTTGTCAGCCCCCGAAGGCCATGTTTTTACAATCAGCTCTGATTCATGTCCCGGGTTTTTCAACAGTTCAATTTTCAGTTTTGACAATACCCAGGTTAACCCGTCCCGCATCAAGTCATAGGAAGATACGCCCAATTCCTTTGCATGTCTCCAGGCTGCTTCCTGGATCATATTGGCAATTGCCGGTATATTCATTCGATTGCGGCAGTCGATTTCCATGGTCTTGATTTTAAAATTATAAAAGGCAGGATCTGTCATAACGCTTTTTTTTTGGTCAATTTAAGAAACCACTTAAAGAATAATCCCCTATGGTTGTATAATTTCTTTTGGGCGGCCTCCAGAAAAATGTAATTTCGTAATTCTATGAAAGAAACCATACTTTCCGTTTCCGGGCTTTGGAAAAAATACGGACTGAGCACTGCCGTGAGTGATTTAAGTTTTAAAGTTGAAGAAGGTCAGGTCTATGGCATACTGGGCCCAAATGGCAGTGGAAAAACGACAACACTCGGCGTTGTTTTAGGGGCAATTATTCCCACCAAAGGTCAATTTTCATGGTTTGGATCTGGCAGTGGTCATGATCTCAGAACAAGGATTGGGGCCTTGCTGGAAAAACCGAACTTTTATCCCCAACTGACCGCAACCCAAAATCTTCAGATCATTGCTGACATCAAAAATTCATCGTACCAGGCCATACCTGTCAAATTGGAACAAACAGGCCTTGGGTCCTGGAAAAATAAAAAATTCGGCACCTTTTCATTGGGCATGAAACAACGCCTGGCTTTAGCATCCAGTTTGCTCAGTGAACCACAGGTCCTGGTACTTGATGAACCAACCAACGGATTGGATCCTCAGGGAATTGCGGATGTGCGCCAGGTGATTTTGGATGAAGCACAAAAAGGAACTACAATTATTCTGGCCAGCCACCTGCTGGATGAAGTTCAAAAAACATGTACCCATGTGGGCGTGCTCAAATCCGGCAAAAAGATCTTCGACGGGGCGGTCAGTTCGATGTTAAAAGGTGACCAGGGCATTGAAATCGGTTCAACTGATATGGCAATGCTAAAAGAAAAGCTGAATCTTTTCCCTGGCATAGAAGCGTTAAAGGACGAAGGCACACAGCTATTAATCCGGCTAAAAGATGGGTATAAAACCAGTGAACTCAGCAGCTATCTGATTACCAACGGCGTGGAAATCACACATTTTTCCGATCGAAAAGACTCGCTGGAGAAAGAATTTCTTAAACTTTTATCTGCCAATCAATGACACCACTGCTTAGAATAGAATTGCGAAAACAAGTCAGTACTTCCATATTCTGGATCATGATTGCCGTTTACCTGGGCCTGCTGAGTCTGGTGCTCTTCAACTTCAACAGATTTCTGAGTAATACCAACTTTAACTTTAATGGCGTAACCCAGGATCAGTTGCATCTCGATAAAATATTTCAGTTTCCGGACATCTGGCACAACATCACCTACATCGGGGGGTATTTTAAAATCATCCTGGCGCTGATACTGATCAACTCAGTAACCATGGAATACAACTTTGGGACATTGCGGCAAAATATCATCGAGGGGATCAGTCGTATCAATTTCGTCATATCAAAATTGTGGCTGGCGCTTGTCCTAGCACTAATTGCCACCTTTTATATCATTGTGTGCGGCATCATTTTGGCCACCAACAATGGCCATGTGTCATTGTCCTTAGATTTTTTCCGGCAATTCAGTTTTGTAGGGGCCTATTTTATGGAGTATTTCACTTATTTTGTGTACGCCATTTTCTTTGCTTTTTTATTTAAGCGTTCAGGCGTTGCCCTCATCTTGCTCCTTTGTTATGATTTTATTTTTGAACCGATCATCGCATTTGGTTTGCCGGAAAACATCAGGGGATACCTTCCCATGAAGGTGCTGGACAACCTCATTCCATTTCCTTTCACAAAATACTTACAGGTAGAAATTCAGGATACTGTGCAACTGACAGCGATCGTGTTGGTGGTTTTCTATGCCTGGCTATTTGTAACATTTTCCGTCCTTCTGTTAAAAAAATCAGATGTATGAACATTTGAAATTAATGTTCACTGATCCATCATTACCGCAAATCTCTATTGGAACGATTTTTTAAGATAAAATGTCAATCACAGGGCATTATTAATGATGTCATATTTTTTCTTTTTTAATTAGGAAATTTGTTTACAATTTAATTTACAAATCTTAAATTTAAACTTATGCCTGATATTTATATCTGAAGGCACTTATTTTGAAAGTTTTGCTTCCGGATGTTCATTTTTTATCAGGTGAGGTTATGAAACTTAAACACCAATTTTTTAATATCATGAGACACAATCGATTTTTTATTTACGCCATTCTGTTCATTTTATGTATAAGCTTTGAGGCAATGGCACAGAAATCTCCCTTTAAAATGGGGGAAATTCCCAATGATCTGCTCAAGATGACTTCTTACGACAAAGATCCTGACGCTGATGCGGTGGTTGTCTATGATTTCGGAATAGCAGAATTGCAAATAGCATCTTATGGTGATAAGATGATTTTAGACCGGCAATGCCGCATAAAAATTTTCAACAACGATGGTTTCGACAATGCTACTGTGATGGTGCCAATTTACAATGGAAACAACGTCCATGAAAGTGTGAATCAAATAAAAGGTTATACCTACAATTTGGTAAATGGCAAAGAGGAAAAGACAAAACTGGATAAATCCTCCATTTTCACGGAAGAAACTACTAAGGATTGGAATCTCGTAAAATTCACCATGCCCAATGTTAAAGAAGGATCGGTCATTGAATTTTCCTATACCGTGAATTCCGATGCCGCCGGAGACATTCCTAAATGGCGATTCCAGGAGGACATTCCTGTCGCATGGAGTGAATATTACGTTAAAATTCCGGAGTACTTCAATTTTATCCAGTTATCTACCGGATATGAAAATTACTTTAAGTATGAAAAGACAACAGAACAACGAAATGTTTCTCTAGGTTCAGAGTCTGGTTCAATTAATTTCAATGTCAATGTAAGCCATTATATTGCCAAAGATATGCCGGCCCTGAGAGATGAAGCTTTCGTATCCAATCCATCCAATTTCCTCCAATCCGTTGAATTCCAGCTTGCCAGCATCAATGTGCCAGGTTCCATCTATAAAGACATTTTAGGCACTTGGGAAAACATCAATAAAAGGTTCCTTGAAGATTACGACAATTTTGGTCCCAATATGCATAAAAAAAGTTTCTACAAAGATGAATTGGAGGTGATCATGGCCAAATATCAAAATCCTTCGGATCGACTAGCCGCCATTTATAACTTTGTGGCCGATTACATAAAATGGAACAAATCAAAAGATTACATCCCCAATCAGTCCATCAAAAAAACATTCGACGAGCGTGTTGGCAGTAGTGCGGATATCAATGCCCTCTTGATTTCGATGCTGCGTGCAGCAGATATCGATGCCGACCCGGTGTTGATCAGTACACGTGACAATGGCTTGATCCACCCCGTTTACCCAATACTGAGCAAGTTTAATTACCTGATTGCTGTAGCCTATATCGATAATCAAAAAATATTGCTCGATGCCACGGAGAAATTACCTGTGGGATATTTACCGGTACGCTGCCTTAATCAACAAGGTAGGGTCATCTCTGAAAAACATCCGGGATGGGTAGAACTGGAGCCTGAAAAAGGCGCTGATTATTCAACGATGTGTCAGATGAAGATAGGCGCAGATGGCAATTTGACCGGAGAATTGCAGAGAAAATTAACTGGTTATGCTGCGCTGGAAGTCAAGCAAAAAATAAAAGATAATGGTGAAGAAAAATACCTTGAATCGGTAAAAAGCAAGCATAAATCGTGGGACATATCCGATTATAAAATGGACGAATCAGAGACAGTGACTGATGAGGTGAAAGAAAGTTTCAATCTCAGTGTCGATCATTCAGCAGATATGATGGGAGATGTTATTTATATTAACCCTGTACTGACTGACCGGATCGATGAAAATCCATTTAAACGGGAAGAAAGAAAACTACCCATCGATTTTGTATATCCATATCGTAAATTCTATATGATCAACCTGAGTGTCCCTGAGAACTACGAAATCGATGAAATACCTGAATCTGTTCAAATGTCCACACCCGATGGTTCAGCCATTTTCAAATTCCTGGTGAAAAAAAGCGGCCTCTTTTTACAACTTGTAAGTCAATATGAATTGAAGAAAAGTATTTATCTGCCTTCCGACTATAAAGTGCTGCGGGAATTTTATGCCATGGTAGTTTCAAAACACAATGCGCAAATAGTCTTAAAGAAAAAAACCGGAGAAAGTCATGAAACGAGTGGAGAGTAAACTTTTATTTTTGTTGGTCCTGGCTTTCGGGCCATTTTTTAGCAGGGCCGGGGGTGATAAAGATCTGCATTTCCCGGCGTTGACCATTGCAGATTCACTCAAAGAAAACAGTGATGCAGTAGTGCGGGAGGATATCCAAACATTTGAAATTGAAGATATGAATCATGCCAAACTTACCATCTAAAAAGCAATAACCCTGCTGAATAAAAAGGCTGACAATCATGGTGTAATGGCTGTTGGATATGACAAGTATATTAAAGTAAACGGTATTGATGCCCGAATTTACAATGTGCTGGGTCAGGAAGTCAATAAACTGAAAAAAAGTGATATTCTGGATTATAGTGCCTTTCACGATTTTTCTTTGTACGAGGATAACAGAATGAAATATTTCGAAATGAAATATCCCGATTATCCCTACACGGTTTCGTATGAAATTGAAATGGATATAAGCAGCCTGATATACATGCCTTCGTGGCAACCGCTGGATCATTTCAGGGAATCGGTAGAATCATCTGTTTTGAAAGTCATCGTGCCGGAGAACATGGAAATTAAATATAAATCCATGCATGTTATCGAGCCGGTGAAAATTGAAACTATCGATGGTAAAAAGATCTATACCTGGGAAGCAAAAAATATTAAGGCCATTGAGCGTGAACCTTCGATGCCTTCGTTGAAAGAATTAATGACTTACGTAAAAGTATCGCCATTAAAATATGAACTTGAGCATTACGAGTGTGACCTCAGTTCATGGCAGGACTACGGTAAGTGGATTAACCAATTGAATGAAGGAATGGATGAGTTACCAGAAGCCACCATCAACAAAATTAAGGAATTGACCAGTAAGGCAACATCAGAAAGGGAAAAGATAAGGATTCTCTACGATTTCCTGCAATCCAATACACGCTATATCAGCGTTCAGTTGGGCATTGGCGGATTTCAACCTTTTCCTGCTTCATTTGTAGCCGAGCATGGCTACGGAGATTGCAAAGCACTCAGTAATTATATGCATGCCATACTCAAAACAGCAGGGATCCAGTCGTATTACACCTTGGTCAGTGCCGGTACACAAGAGCGCGAAATTCTAAAGGATTTTCCAAGCAATCAATTTAATCATGCGATCCTTTGCGTACCCAATCAAGGAGATACGGTTTGGCTCGAATGTACCAGTCAGGATTGCCCATTCGGTTACGTGGGAACATTCACCGACAATCGACATGTTTTACTGGCTACAGAAACTGGCGGAAAATTAGTACGAACCCCTGCATTCACCCAACGGCAAAATCTGATGAAAACAGAGGCTGAAGTTGAACTGACCCCGGAAGGCAATGCAGTAGCAAAAGTCAGGGCCACATTTCATGGGCAGCAATATGAAGCCATAAGAGAAGTACTGGATATCGGTCAGGATAAACAGAAGAAGTGGCTGTATGATAACATCGATATTCCAAACTTCGATGTAAAATCATTTGCTTTTTATTCCGACAATGAACCTGTTCCTACAGGAACTGCGAACCTTGAATTTTCACTAAAACGGTTTTGTTCTACCAGCGGCAAACGGATATTTTTCCAGCCAAACCTCATGAATAAAACTTCCAAATTGACACCCCCAACCAAACCGAGAAAATTCCCTTTTGAAAAGGGACATCCCTATATTGATAAAGACAGCATTGTGTACATAATTCCTGCAGGATTTCATATGGAATATATTCCCGAGGATTTGGAAATTAACAGTGAATTTGGAACCTATCATGCCCTGGTGAAAGTTGAACAAGGCAAGATCACTTATCTCCGTTCAATATCGGGTACAAAGGGTGAATTCCCGGCAGAGAAATACAAAGAATATCTTGATTTTGTCAATAAAGTGGCCAATGCCGATCAGATGAAATTGGTCCTGGTGAAATCCACCTAAATAACAAAAAAAGGCTTATTTACCAGAATAAGCCTTTTTTTTGCTTACGACTCCAATGCTAGAATTTTCCGAATTTCAATGTCAAATAATAATTCCACCCATCAAAAGCTGATCCCGAGGTATTCACTAAATGAAGGTCCTGCGTTAACCGATAACTGGCTCCCACGTCGAACCGAAAATTTCTGGCAACATTTACCTCCAAATTAGCGCCCGGTTGGACATACCAGAATACATCCCCATCGATCAGATCGTTTTGAGCATAGTAATTGTCTTCCCAATCTTCTACATAGCCTACCCACCCGGCGCCACCAGAAACCGGGAATGTAACATGCACTACCTTATTGGACATGAGTACGGGTTCCAGAAATAATCCGCCATATCCACCAACCGCTCTGCTATTGGTCGAAAATGAAGTACTGATATTGTCATATTTTGCAATCGGTATTATTCCATAGCCTTCTAAACCAATACCCAAAACACGGTTTATTACCCAGGCCCCTCTGAGTCCAATTAACATGATATCTTTATCATTAAATTGGGTGGCCGCAATGGATACTGCCCCGTAACCGCCATGATAGGTATTTGGCCCCGCCAGGGTTTCAATTTCTTCCTGCCTGCTTTGTCTTTGAGCCCTGCGAACTGAATAGAGGTCATTATTTTTTGGGTTATTATTTTTGCCGGAATCCAGTACAACTTTTTCCTCCAGCTTTGCATCGCTGGCATCGAGCGTAAAACTTTTTGATTCCGGAATTTTTTGATCAACCGCGATGGAATCAGTATTGTTTTCGTTCCCGGATTGTCCGTTTTCCTGTTGTTCCTGGGCAAATCCTATTGACACGGTAGTGCATACAATCAGTAGTGAATAAAATAATTGTTTCATTGTTTAAATTGATTTTTGGACTAAGGACATGGACATACATGAAAGGTTTCCATCACACCAGAAAAAATTTCAGATGAAATTAAATATGCTTACGGCAGTCTATATATCTGGGTTTGCTTCGAAAAAATATTTTATACAAACGGTTAAAAATCAATAGAAATCATGGAATATACTGTATCTGGGGTGATTAAAAAGTACAATTATTTTGCTTATAAAGTGTGACGATGATCAGAAAGATTGAATTCTGGTAGAGGACTTACAATATTCCTATTCATTAATACTTCATTTTTTATTTTCTCTTGTGATTATCTTTTATAAAAGATAGGTCCTTATTAAATGTAGTTGATGATCTCTTTATAAAGAATGAACGAATTATTAATGTTTTCGAAGTAAATGAACCAATCAAAACTGCATTGAGAATGTCAGGAAGAGAACATCAGCAATTTGATGGTTTTCGAACTTACCTGGCTAAAGACCGGTATAAGGAAATTTAATTTAGATGATTAAAAAATCATTGAATTTACAGCTCTCGCAGGTCTGTTTGGACTTTTTTAGTCGATCATATAATAGCTACGCATTAGAAAAAGTATTCAATAAATACCGACTTTGATTGATCACGATAAATCATTTGGAAACAATGAAGCCCAATAAAAACAAAAAAATCAAATCAGTCGGATCTATATTCAAGGATTTTCTGAGGGATTTTAAAGAATGACTTATATGATACTCCACAGCTTTTATAGAAATCTTCAGCTTTTCGGCAATTTCCTGATTGGTAAGTCCTTGCTTGCGGCTTAGTAGGAATACTTCACGACGTTTTGGGGGAAACTGGTCAATAAATTCGTTAATCGCATGAACCATCTCTTCAAAATAATAATCGTTCAAGGTAGTATTCTCTCCTGCACTACGAGCTTTATATGCGTATTCCTGGTACTTTTTCTTGTGGAAGATTTTTCTGAGATTGTTAAAGATAAAATTTTTGGAGATGGTAAAAATGTAGGCATTAAATGATTTTGGATTAGTTATCTCCGTGCGTTTCAGCCAAATTCTTAAAAAAACCTCTTGAACTACTTCTTCCGCGTCTGCCTGGTCGTTATAAAATGATTTGGCAAAGTTTAATATTTTGTCAGCGTATAGATAAAAAAGTATGTTGAAAGCTTCTTTATCGCTTTTTTGTAGTCGGTTTATTAAATCATCTAAGTCGTTTTTCATTAGAATAAATGGAAAACAAGATTAAAAGGTTTTTTACGAAGGTTGTGATTTTTATCAACATAGTCAAGCATCTGTACGCTAACAAAAACTTTAATTAAAGCGGAGGGAACTTAGGGTAATAAGCCTTTTGAGTGTATTAAATGTAAAAGAAATCGAAATTGAACAAGGAACTTTTAGACAAGTTTTTCAAAAATCAGTGCACTGAGGATGAAATGCGGGAGATCACGCGTTGGTTCGAATCCAACTCAGTGAAACTGGACCTCGAAAAAGATTTCAAAAAAGTTTGGAATGAACTTAAGGTAAGTGCAGGAAATACAAAAAAATGGAGTGATTTATTGGAAAATGTACATGAGTGCATCCATATGGAAGCACTTTATGACAGCCTTAACCTCGCTCCTTCAGTGAAAAATACCTGGAAACAGCGCAAATTACGGGCCGCATTGCCAATAAACCCAGCTTCTGAAAAAAGCCCCCGTGACCTTTATAGATGGTCATTTTATTTTGGTGCCATGTTGTTGACCATAATTTGTTTGGTTGGATTTTATATCTGGGGTATGAACCAACAACAAATCAAAGTATCAGTCCAGGTAATCGAAAAATCGACCAGTGCCGGGCAAAAAATGACGATTCATCTGAAGGATGGCTCTAAAGTGGTTTTGAATTCCGGCAGTAAACTGGTTTATCCGGAATTCTTTGCATCAGATGAACGTATTGTTCATTTAACCGGTGAAGGGTACTTCGAAATTGCCAGAGATGTTAACAGGCCCTTTAAAGTCGTTACCGGTAAAATATCTACCACGGCACTAGGGACTTCTTTTAATATTAAAACAGTAGCACACCACGAAGATGTTGAGATTGCGCTAGTTACAGGAAAGGTAAAAGTTGATGGATTGACCGATGATCAAACCAGCAAGCCGGTATATCTGCAACCCGGGGAGATGATCAGATATTCGGCGACGATACATTCTTTTCAAAAAAATACTTTCGCCATCGATAATGTCATAGCCTGGAAGGATGGTAAATTGATATTCAAGAATGCCGACTATATCGAAATAAAGGAAAAACTGGAAAATTGGTTCGGCATCAAAATTACTGAAAATCATTTGCCTGGAGAAAGATGGGCATTTACTGCAAATTTTGACAATGAAAACCTGGATAATATACTAAAGGCACTGAGATTTGGACATAAATTTCAATATCAAATTGAGCAAAAAGAGGTCACCTTAACTTTTAATAATTATGAAAAAAAATGATACAAGCTAGTTATTCAAACAAAAAAAGCTCTAGAGTCAATCTGCCACAATAGACTCTAGAGCAGAAACGCGTTAATCTATTTAATAAAATTTAACATCTAAAATTATGAAGAATCTTGTACTAAGACAAGTTATCATGTTAAGTAAATGGGTATTATACGGAACGGTAATGCAGATGATCTTGACCGGATTCCTATTGGCTTACGATGGCCAAGCCCAGGGGGTTAAGAGTGTAAGAGAACAATACATTAAAGTTGCATTCAAAGATAACTCTTTGATTGATGTATTTAAAAAAATTGAAAGCCTAACCGACTATCACTTTGCTTTCGAGAATCTTGACCTTAATCAGAATATCAAATTAACCAAGAAGTATTCGAAGAACACTACCGTTTCTCAAATACTCATGGACATTTCAAAAAAGGCTAATCTTAAATTTAGACAGATCAACAACAGCATTATTGTAACGAAGGCAAACAAAGAATCTCGTAAAAAGCCGCCTTTAAAAGTGTTCATTCAAGGTAGGATCATTTCGGGAAAGATTGTTTCCTCCGAAAACAATGTAAGTCTCCCCGGAGTAAATGTAATAGTCAAAGGTACACCACAAGGAACAGTGACCGATGTAAATGGTGAGTATAAGATCGAAGTCCCCTCTCCCGAAACCGTTTTAGTTTTCAGCTCGGTCGGATTTAAGAAAGAAGAAGTTGTTGTTGGAGACAAGTCGGTAATAGATTTGGTATTGATGCCGGATATTCAAGCGTTAAGTGAAGTGGTCGTTACAGCCCTTGGTATAAAAAGAGAAGAAAAAGCCCTTGGATATGCTGTTCAAAAGGTCAAAGGCGAGAATCTACAAAAAGTTGCTGGTATTGATGTTGCTACGTCACTTACCGGTAAAGTAGCCGGGGTTTTAGTCCAAAACTCAACAGATTTCAACGTTGAACCTACTATTCAAGTACGTGGCGAAAACCCATTAATTGTAATTGATGGTGTTGCCTACTCCAATAAGAAATTAAACGATATCTCAGCAGAAGATATTGAATCAATAAGCGTCTTAAAAGGAGCAACAGCTTCTGCATTGTACGGTTTCCGTGGACAAAGTGGCGCTATTCTAATTACAACTAAAAATGGTAGTACTGATAAATTAGGGGTAACTGTTGATGTATCTTCAAATACCATGTTCAATGCCGGATTCTTAGCTATTCCAGAAAAACAAAGTGTCTATGGTCGGGGTACTGCCTATATCTATGACATAAATTCAGACCAATCTTGGGGAACTTTCATGGATGGATCGATCCAAACTCAGTGGGATCCTATAACAAAGGAATTCAGAGATTATGCATACCTGCCAGTAGGTAAAGACAACTTTAGGAACTTTCTAGAACCTGGTTATATAACCAACAATAATCTTAGTGTTGCCTTTAAAAATGACCAGACTGCCATTAGAAGTTCCGTTAACTGGACCGATAATAAAGGCAGATACCCAAATTCAGTTGTAGATAAATTCACATACACACTTGGTGGGGATATTAATTTAGACAAGTTTAAATTATCATCCAATATGTCTTATGCCAGAAGAAAATCTCCTAATATGGGTTCTAATGGTTATACTTCATATGATCCAATGTACACACTTCTTATTTGGTCATCTGCTGATTTCAATATTCTTGATTATAAGGATAATTATTGGCTAAAACCAGGTCAGCTTCAAAACAACCAGTTTGGATATCATTTTGATACTGATACCTATACAGGGAAAAGTCAAAACGACCCTTATTTTGACCGATATGAAAGAACAAATGAGGTATCGCGTGACATTTTTAATGCTGACCTCACAGCGGGCTATGATATCACCGACTGGTTGACAGCCACTGTTCGTACCGGACTTGATTTTTTCACAGATCGTGGTCAACTTAGAATTTCTCAAGGTTCTTATACTTCTTCAGGTAATACAGGTATTCCGGGAAACCCTTATACTTGGAATGGTACTAAAACAGGAGCTTATTTGACTGGCCAAACCCAGGGATTCAGTATAAACAGTGACCTGTTACTAACAGGTAATAAAAAATTTATAGATAATAAGCTGAATCTTGAATATCTTGCTGGGGGAACCATATTTTATGACAGGAGTGATAATATACATGCCAATACCGTAGGCGGTATTTCCATACCTGGTTATTTTTCTCTCAATGCCTCAGTAAATCCTGCAGCGGTAGCCGAAAGTAATGTAGCCAGACAGGTAAATTCATTATTTGGCCGTTTGGCTGTATCCTGGAATGAAATGTTCTATTTGGATTTTACCGGACGTGATGACTGGGTTTCTATGTTGGCAAACCCTGAGGTGCCAAAATCCGACAGATCCTACTTCTACCCTTCAGTAGCTGGAAGTTTCGTTGTATCTGAAATTCTACCTGAATCCATAAATAATTGGTTAGACTTATTGAAAATCAGAGGTTCTTGGGCCCAGGCAAAAACGGCACCGGACCCCTATGCAATAAACAGTGTTTTTACGGTTACGCCTGGTACCTGGAATGATCAAAATGGGGCTTCAGCACCAGAATCACTTTATTTTAATACTTATAGCCCAAATTCTACGGCTACAACTGAGGTTGGTTTACAGGCAATGACTTTAAATAGACGTTTAACTGCTGACGTAACTTACTATTCAAAGCACATTTTTGACATTTTGACTAAAGGGCCTTTATCATCAGCTACAGGATATACTGGTATATACCTAAATACTGATGAAGAGCGTTCCCGCAGAGGATGGGAAGTAGCTGTGACAGGCACTCCTGTTAAAAGAGGAGATCTGCAATGGGATATAAGCCTTAACTGGTCTGCCTACAAGGAGATATACACCAAACTCGATTCTCTTTATTCTACAAAAAAACCGTGGATAAAAGAAGGAAATCGCATGGATGCTTTCACACTTCAAGATTATTTGCGTGTTCCTGATGGGCAGTATGCCGGACAATTTATTTACAATTCCAGTGGCAGAATAATGAGAAGTAGTTATTATACGCTCTATGGATATAGTAACCCTGATTGGATATGGGGTATAAACTCAACTTTAAGGTATAAAAATTTCAGTTTATACATGTCGTTTGATGGTGTTGTAGGTGGTTTATTAGGCACACGAACTGAAAGTTATATGTGGCAGGCTGGAATACACCCTAATTCAGTAACCAAAGAACGGGAATTAGACGTATCTAATCCGGGTTCTAAAAACTACATTGGTGACGGTGTTCAGGTTGTGTCTGGAGAGGTTACTTTTGATACTGATGGCAATATTACCAGCGATTCTCGTGAATATGCACCGAATGATGTAGCATCCACCTATAAACAAGCTGTAATAGATTTGCATAATACCAGTGCATGGGGCGCTAGTGCCAATCCTAATGATGTTTATGCAAGGACATTCTTAAAGCTTCGGGAATTGTCATTGACTTATACTGTTCCGGGAAAATTCTTGAACGATTTTGGAGGAGGATTTATTAAAAATGCCTCTATCGGTTTTATTGGACAAAATGTATTTTTCTGGGCAAAAGACTTTAAATATTCTGATCCGGATGGTGGTAGTGAGGATTTTGCTGACCCTTCAGTAAGATATCTTGGATGTAATATTAAACTTACATTTTAATATAATAGGACAATGAAAAATTTAAAATATATTCTTATTGCGTTTATTTCTCTATTTATTACTGTTTCTTGTAGCAACTTTGAGGAAATAAATACTGACCCGAATAAAACGAATGAGGTTACACCAGCAATGCTGGCAACGCAAACGCTGAAAGACACCTATAGATTCTGGAATCCAAATCCATCTGATTTTACATCAGGCAATTTGTTTAACAAGCACATTGCAATGCTTGAAACAAACCCAAATCCATATCAATATTATTATTCTTATTATCCCTATGGTAGTTTCGGTTCTTTTACAAAATTAACTGATCTGAGTTATATGGCACAATTCGCTGAAGGTACACAATATGAATCGTCATATAAAGGGTTAGCACTATTTTTGAAAGCCTGGTATGGATTTTCAACAACGCTAGATATGGGAGACATTCCTTATTCCGATGCCGGAAAAGCAACTGATGGCATTACGAAACCGAAGTATGACAAACAAGCAGATGTGTTTGCCCAAATACTTAGTGACCTGAAGGAAGCAGAATCTTACTTTGCAGAAGGTGTAAATTTTGATGGAGATATCATGTTTGATGGAGATGTTACCAAGTGGCGCAAGCTTTGCAATGCTTTGCAGTTGAAGGTAATTCAAACTATGAGTAAAAATGTTACTTCCGATCAAAAAGCAAGATTTGCATCAATCGTTAGTGCAGGTAATCTGATGACAAGTAATGATGATAATTTTAAATTAGTATATACGACTTATCCTAACGCGACCTATCCGATGTGGAATGGAGAAGAACGCAGGAAATATACCGGCATTACAGAACTTGTAGTGAATTCCTTGAAAAATTTGAATGACCGCAGATTATTCTATTTCTCGGAGCCTGCTCAAGCTAAGATTGACGGAGGGATGTCAGAAACCGATTATGATGCTTATGTGGGAGCGCCCACTGAATTATCAGCTGAACAACTAGCCCTTAACAATGCCAGCGGCACCTATTCTTTAATCAATAAACGTTACCCGGTATTTATGGATGGTGACCCTATGCTGTATTTTACGTATTCTGAACAATGCTTTATCATAGCGGAAGCGATAGAAGAAGGATGGGTTACAGGTAATGCTCAACAATACTATGAAGATGGTGTAAAAGCGATGTTGAAATACTATATGGACCTCCCGAGTGCAGTTGGTTATGAACATGGAATGGCCATTGACCAAACTTATATTGATAATTATTTTACAGGTGCTGCAGCATATGCTACTGGCGGCGCTAAAGAAGATCGCTTGCATCAAATTTGGACTCAGCGATGGTTAATAGATTTCTTCCAGGGTAATGGCGGAAATTATCCGCAATTCTTACGTACGGGATATCCGAACTATCCATTGGATCCATCAACCAGTTTGAATCCGGATGATCCAACAGTTTATCCTAAACGCTGGATGTATCCAACTGATGAACAAACGAAAAATCCTGTGAATTATCAAAAAGCCATTGATGATCAATTTGGTGGTTATGACGGTATAAATCAGGTTCCCTGGTATTTAAAATGATAAGTTGATTCAGACCGGATAAGCTTCAGGAATTGGCGGGATTTTATTAGCTATACCATGTATTGACCTAGAAATCTTGCCAATTCCATATGTGATTCAATTAATTATTTTGCTCGCTTTATGAATCGAAAATGAAAAAGTTGGTTTACATAAACAGGGTATTTATATTTTTAATCAGTTCCGTGCTGTTGTTTTCATGTAAAAAAAAACATGCCGAATCATTTGAAAAATATCAATTGGTTTGGGCCGATGAGTTTGATGGAAATGATGTTAATCCGGATAACTGGAACTTTGTTATTTGGGACGCAGGCCGTGTAAATAACGAATGGCAAAAGTATGTTGAAGATACAACCAACTATAAAATTGAAGATGGTAAACTTTACATCACTGCCACAAAAACTGGCGAAAATGCAAAAGGAGGGTATACTTCGACCAGGTTGAACAGTATGGGTAAGAAAGAATTTAAATATGGCCGTATCGAGTTTAGGGCTAAGATGCCTCATGGTACAGGTGTATGGCCTGCTTTATGGATGCTGGGGTCTAATCATGATGAAGTCAATTGGCCTAAATGTGGAGAAATAGATGTTATGGAATATGTAGGTTATATGCCCGATACAACCCATAACAATGTACATACTCAGTACCAACATGGTGTTACTGATTTTCATGGAACCATTCCTTTAGCAACCGCTGAAGAAGAATTCCATAATTATGGCATCACCTGGACCAAGGATTCAATAAAATTTTATGTTGATTCACCAGACAGTGTCACAAATACCTATGCTCCAGAGGTTAAAACTCCTGATAATTGGCCTTTCGATCAGCCTTTCTATCTAATCATGAATTTGGCTGTAGGCGGTACCTGGGGGGGCAAAAAGGGAGTTGTTGAAACTGTTTTTCCCCAAACCATGGTGATAGATTATGTCAGGGTTTACCAGTTAAAATAGAGCGTCTTTATGAAAATAATCTTTGGTTTCTCAAATAAAATAGTACGAACCAGACATTTTCGGAACCCAAGAAGGGCTGCCGCATCAAATCAATTAGATAACAGCTTAACTGCAAGACTAAAACGTAATCGGAGAAGGAAGGGACGGCGATAATAAATGTGGGTATTCAGCAATAAGTAAGGTTAAAATCAAAGTCAGGCAACCTGCTGTGCTCACAGACTCAAATGACTTGAAATACCCTTTAGATAAGTTGATTCATTCGTATGAGATCTACATATATTCCACGTCAAAAACACTTTTTTCATAAATGTTGAAACTAAATTGGCCTGTAATACAAGTATTCCCTAATTGGGAAAAATCAATTCGATCTCCATTGATAAAAATTGCCTCTATAATTTTGTTCCCCTTAATATGCAATTGAACTGTTCTTTTCGTTTTCATGCCCAAATAATATCCGGAACACGGTTCGATTATTATTTGAAATTTATTTTTAAAATTGTTTAAATTAATCTTGGTTTCAGCATAAATACCTTTAAGATAATCATTGCTTGTCCCATCATCTTCAATCAATCTGAATGAGGAATTATCCCCTGGATAAACGTCTAATAAAAGTACATCATTATCCCCTTTTTCAATTGACGAGGAATAATTGCGCATTGGAATGATGGAGCCTTCTCTTACAAATAATGGAATTACTTTTATAGGCGCTTCAATGTCATAGGTCTTGCCTCCGGAATATTTCATTCCTGTCCAATAGTCAACCCAGTTGCCTTCAGGTAAAAACACATTTCTTTCCAGTGAGCCGGGTTCATGAACCGGGGCTACCAAAAACTCATTGCCAAATTGAAATTCATATATATGCCCGGATATTTTTCTGATCATGTTTTGTCCAGTTAACCGGCTCAAATGAGCATAGGAATAGATGTATGGAAACAACTGCATGCGCAAGTGTGCGTAAAACCTGAAGATGGAATCTGCACGTTCAGAATACAGATATGCCAAATTCGATGTCGGATTTTCCGGTTGGGAAAAGACCTCAGTTACAGGACAAAACATAGAAAATTGAAGCCATCGAATGTATAGTTCTTCATCCACACGATGAGCTATACCGATATCAAAACCCCCCAAATCATTAGTTAAAAAAGGTATGCTACTAGTCTCCTTTGAAGGATCAGTATACATGGCGATATTTTCGCTGAAAGCCACTTCTGGTACCCATGGATTGAATTTCTTGGTTGGGCTTTCTATACTACAGTCAGCACGGGTGTCATCTGTCCATTTAGTGGGATACTTTTTGTAAACCGGATCACCCAACCCTTGGGCATGGGATAACATAAACCCGCGTTCATTAGGCTCCTTTCCAAATTCCTGACTCATTTCAAACATAGCTTTGCAAACGCTGATTTTCGATGTACGATCCAATTTTATAAAATCGGCTCCCTCATCAAAAAAATGTTTCATTTTCTGTTTGAAAAATTTTACTGCTTTTGGATTATCAAAATCAATGTTTCCACACCAGGTACCTACGTTTTCATTGCCTTCCTGATGCATTGCTGTACTCGTACTTTTATTGTGCCAAGAATTTTTGTTTAAATAGATGGTTGAAAAGAAGCCTCTTTTTTTAAATTCATCAAACGCATTTTCATTGCCCGTTTCTAAAATACAATCCCAAATCCAAAATCCACCCTTGATCCGGTGATTTGTCATAAAATCCCACATTTTCTTTCTATGCGGGAAACTAACCGTATCGGCAATAAAATCGATGTATTTAGCTGGCCCCTTGCCTGCATCTTTGTAACTCCAGAACCAGGAATCTATCCAATATGCATCGATGGGGTAATCATGGTTAATGATATCCTGGATCCTTTGAATTGTTTCTTGTTCATTGGTGTAGGCACCATATAGTACTCCAAATGCCCAGGAAGGGGGTAAAACAATATTCGAATCCAGGGTTGATGGAAGGGGATGCACGAAAGATCCTTGTTTTTTATAATCCTGAGTCCCGCACCCTAAAGCAATAAGACTCAAAACATATAGGATAACCACGTTGTAAAATCTCATCTCATTCAGAAAAAGTAATCCGTTAAACTTCATTGGTGGAATGATTTATAATTAGTTGCCCTTAAAAGTTGGCGACAGAAAAACCGGATCATATGCCTTAGTTAAGGTAATATTATACCAAAGTTGTTCTGACCAAAAGACAATACGGCTCATGGGATTTCTCAAAACCCGTTTAAAATTGAATGTGGAGGTTATCATCAGGACATTGATGTGATTACTACCTATTCCTTCCAGGTAGTTACCGGCGAGTCGGTGATTTTTTTTGGTTGACCTGTCACTGACTCGATCCATGTTGTTCTCTGGAACCATTTTTTGACTATCAGCCGCTTATAGTTTGTTTTTACCTTTTGATTATACTGGATTACTACCTGGGTTGAGCCTACTCTGTCTATAGCCCGGTTTCCCAGGTCCATATCAGATATACGCGGCTTTGGCCCTGTCAGTGGATTTACCTGATCCATGGCCTCAGGTAATGTTTTGCTATCATAAATCTTCTTAAAGTATAGTATACCTACTATCAACAGTAGCGTTTTTGATGGCTTTCCAAATTCTTTGTAATAAGATCTAAACACCTTTTTGATTTCTCCCCCATGGATCAAATCAGCCTTCCGGTATAATGGAATGGATGCTGTGGGTTCAGTATCTGATTGAAAGTGGGGAATAAAAAGCTTAGTTTGACTTGGTCGGCATTGCTTTGATGTGCCTTGTCTCGCTAGGTTTCTTTATTTAAAATACAAAACCCATGCTTTTTCTCAAAGCATTATCCCCCTAATTACCCTTTAAACTTTCAATTTTCAATATAATAAAACCGTATCGACATATTTATAAATGAACTAATTAACAGCCATTTTCTCAGCCTGATCAAACAGCGTGAGTGCCTGCTGATAAATTTCATTCATCTCATTCATAATGACATAGAATTTTTCCCTGTCCCATACATTTCTGGCAATGGTCGCCTTGATGACCAACTGAATCATTTTCTTCGATTTGTTGAAATCCTTGTCATTGTATTGGACACCGAATGATTTTCCCAGTGCAATCAGATCTTTCAACATGGCATCATTTACTTCAAATTTTTTACGAAAATCCTCGAAGTCCATTTTCTCCAGCCTCTTTTTATTTTGCTCAAAATAATTTAGAGAGAATTCACGTATTACATTGTTGCCCAGCAAGTCGTTATAATATTGAGAATTATACGTGGTGTCCAGCGGCACGAAATAATCCGGCATGATACCACCTCCGCCATAAACGATCCTGCCTTTTGACGTTTCATACTTCAGGGTGTCATTGAATTTGATGCTGTCTTCATGGAAAAGTTCACCATGTTCCACACGATGGATAAAATCGCTGTTGTATTCTCTCAATCCTTCATCGTAAGGCTTTTGGATGCACCGGCCACTCGGCGTATAATAGCGCGCTATAGTCAGTCTCAACTCTGAACCATCACTTAACCGGAACAATGATTGCACCAGACCTTTGCCGAAAGAGCGCCTTCCCACCAGCAATCCCCGGTCGTCATCCTGGATTGCCCCGGCTACAATTTCTGAACCACTGGCGCTGCCTTCATTTATGAGTACAATCAGTGGCCCTTCCTCAAACAAACCCTGACGGTAGGCCCTGTATTCAGCCGTTGATCTGGGACCTTTGCCGGCCTGACTTACGATCAAAGCATTTCCTCCGATCATCTCATCGGCAATATTTACTGCCCTGTCCATATATCCGCCAGGATTGCCCTGCAAATCCACGATAAGCTTTTTCATGCCTTCATTCTTCAACTTCTGAAGGGCTTCGTGAAATTCATCATAGGTGGTTTCTGAAAAACGTGCTATTTTGATATAGCCGATTTCATTATCGATCATATAGTTCGCATCGATGCTGAATTGAGGGATCTTGTCCCTGACGATGGTAAAACTGAGTATATTACTGGTCCCGGGACGCTTTATACCCACTTTTACCTCTGTGCCTTTAGGTCCGCGGAGTCGATCGATGACACCCCGGTTGGTGATTTTCACCCCAGCAACTTTTTCACCGTCGACCGTAATAATTTTATCACCGGCCATCAAACCCACTTTTTCAGAAGGCCCTCCGCTGATTGGGGACAATACATAAATGGTATCACGAATAATGCTGAATTCTATTCCTATACCTTCAAATTCACTTTTTAGATCACTGTTGGATAATTCAACATCTTTGGCAGGTACATACATGGTATGCGGATCTAGATCTTCCAACATTTTGCTAATGGCTGTTTCTACCAGATTTTCCGAATTGACCGTATCGACATACATTTTTTCAACGTAAGTCATCACTTCCCTGAATTTCATTAAACTCCGGGTAAAAGATTCATCTTTGGTGTCACTACTGGCGAATGTCGCCCCGATCAAAATACCCGCAGCCAGTCCAATCACCAGGATGATTGGCATCCTTACCTGAAATTTTGAATTCTGAAATTTCTCCACTTTCTAAATTTTTTTCTTGATAAAATAAAAGAACCGCTAATATATCAAATTAAATCAATAGCTGAATAACTGTTGTTTTTGCAATTTACGCAATCTTTAAAATCTGCGTTTTAAATTTTATACCAATGGTGATTCAAAAAAGTACTACTTTTAACCGTGTGGTAAATCAAATTAATTTAATAACTAAAAAATGGGCAGATTGATTGCCATAGATTACGGATTAAAAAGATGCGGGCTTGCCGTAACCGATCCATTGAAGATGATTGCCAATCCATGGGAAACGGTTTCCAGAGATAATCTCATCGCTTTTTTGAAAAATTATCTTCTGACAGAACAAGTTGAAGGTATTGTGGTGGGTATGCCCAAAAACCTGGATAATGCCGACACACATTCAACGCAGCCCGTTCGACAACTCATTCAACAACTGCAAAAAGAATTTCCAGGCGTATCCATATTTGAAGAGGACGAACGGTTTACCTCCAGACTTGCCCTTGATGCCATGATCCGAAGCGGCAGTAAAAAGAAGGACCGGCGTGAAAAGGGAAATATCGATAAAGTGAGTGCCACCATCATTCTGCAGTCATTTTTGGAGAGAAAATCCCGATAACCGATGTCCCTTATCAATCCATTTTGATCTATTGGATCATAAACTCATATTTACCGGCTCCGGCATCATAAATGATGAAATTTGCCTTTTCGCCGAAATAACTTAATCCTGTAATGTTGTTAAATTTTCCCTGACTGTATATTTCAGTTCCTGACTCAACAATTTTGGCCGTTTTGGGATCATTCACCGGCAAATAAATTTTTGCGGTGCAATTGCCCGGAATTTCTACTGACATCATAAAACCTTCAGCAGATTTTCCCCATTCGTTGCGTATCAAACCTTTTATTGAATGATAACTGCCCTTCACAAAAGACAGACCTTCAACGGGTAATGGCTTGATGATTAACTTATCAAAGGCCACGGCATCATCGGCAGGATTAATACCGGCAAGTGCTCGATAGAACCATTCGCTCACAGAACCAAACATCGGATGGTTTTTTGAATTCTGGTTGTTGGGTTCATTCCATTCTTCCCAGAGGGTGGTGGCGCCATTTTTCAGCATAAATCCATAGCTTGGATAGTCTGTTTGTGAATTGATGGTATAGGCAATCTGATTTTTGTTGGATCGTCTTAAAACGTCAAATAACATTTTCGTCCCAAATATGCCAGTGGAAATATGCCCATTGTGGGTCTTCGCGATTTCGTCGATCAAGACCTGAAGGGCCTTTTCCTTTTCTTCAGGTGGAACAAGGTCATAATATAGTGCGAAAGTCTGGGTGATCTCGCTTGGATTTTCAGTGAATTTCCCGGTTCCCGGTTGTAGAAAACGATTAATAAAAGCTTGTTTTATGGTATCGGCCATTTGCTGATAATGCTGATAATCCTGGTCCTGACCCAATATTTTTGCAAAATGGGCGCACAAGGAAACAATATGATAATAAAATGCCGCGCTTGTTAATTCAATTGGTTTTGGGTCAACCGAAACATGATCGCCAATACCATGGCCAATGAGATGGTCTTTGGCCTGGGTTTTTAAGAAATTCACCAATTTAACAACGGTCGGGTATTGTTCTTCCACAAATTTTTTATCATCATAAAACTGAAAGAGCTTATCCAAAATAAAAGGATGCGCCAGTTGCCATCCTATGGGACCGGTACCGTCTCCAAAACCTTCTGACTGAATTCCGTTATATGGCGCTGTTTCCGTCAATCCACCATTGGGTCGTGCGTCAGCCTGAAAATCCCGTACTGTTTTACGATAGAAATTGGTCATATCGTAATTGAACATATAGGCTTCTCCGGCAGCCACAATATCGCCGCCATAGCCAAATTTTTCGCGCCCCGGACAGTCCGATTCCACGCTGAATACATTGCTCAAAAATGTCCTTTCTACCATCTTTTGGATGTTGTTTAACAAAGTATCAGAACATGTAAAATTGCCTGTTTTTTCCAGATCTGCATTGATGCGCAACCCTTCCAGAGCACTCAAATCAGGCCGTGCCGGTAAACCGGTAATTTCCACATAACGGAAACCATGAAACGTAAAATGCTGCTGGAACACTTCTTCACCTTTCCCCTTGAGAATATAAGTATCTTCCTGATAAGCGGTTTTCGGAGCACCTGGCCCTCCGTCAACATTCCATATTTCCTTGATCTGGCCTGCCACGGTGGTCATGCCATTCACATGTCCGTTATCATATAACAATTCACCATAACGAAACTTCACTTTATCGCCAGCCTTCCCTTTTAAGTTAAATCGGATCCAGCCCGCAAAATTTTGGCCCAGATCGTAAACATACACACCAGGGGAAGGTTCCGTCAAAGCAATGGGTTTAATGATTCGCGTGATCCTGTTTGGTGGAGTGAGTTGGGCCCGCAGTGTTCCGCCCGGCGCCGAAACGTTTACCGCCACAGGCCATTTAGTGTCATCAAAATCGTTGGTATTCCAGCCAGCTTGTTCTTTTCTGGCGTCATACCACTCCCCCAAATAAACATTGTTTTTGAGGATTGGCCCTTCTCCAACCTTCCAGCTTTCATCGCTTTTGATAATGTCAGCAGAATTATCGTCGTAAAGAATCCGAAGTTGAGCAATCAATTTAGGCTGACCGATCGTTAGGAATTCCCGAAGGTTAAATTGACGAAAAAGTCTTAATGGCAGCGGATTGTGCCAGCCGTTGCCCAGCATCACGCCGAGTGCGTTTTCTCCCTGTTTGATCTGTTTTGTGACATCATAGGTGCTGTATAAAATGCGTTTGGCGTATTGGGTCCAACCGGGGTGCAACACATCATTTCCAATTTTATCTCCATTGAGATATGCTTCAAAATAACCCAGACCCGTAATGTAAAGCCTGGCTTCTTTAATGCTTTTTGAGACATTGAAAGTTTTACGCAGTAGTGGATTGGGAATCTCTTTGTAAAAATCTTCATCTCTCTCCGGTGCTTTTTTACCATTTCCAATCCATTTGGCCAGCCATTCATTCTGATGGATTATGGCAGTTTCAAACCAGGCAGACTCACTGTAATCGGATGATTGATCTTGCTGGTTCCAGTATTTTACTTTCCAGTAATATCGGGTAAAGGATTGAAGCGGTTTACCGCTGTAATGTATGTATGAATTATTCGATTCGTTTACCTTGCCACTGTCCCAAACATCTCCTTCGTCCTTCTTCAGTTTTTCTGTGGAGATTGAGACCAATATCTGATAGGCTGTTTGTCGGGC
Organism: uncultured Cytophagales bacterium; assembly: GCA_963711495.1. Lineage (GTDB taxonomy): Bacteria > Bacteroidota > Bacteroidia > Cytophagales > Cyclobacteriaceae > CAVQEK01. Next base: position 19,075 of record CAVQEK010000012.1, on the reverse strand, counting down.
ACCCCGCTGTTCGTTGCCGATTTCCCAACTAAACCCCGGGTTCTGCGTATCGATGCCCAATGGATTAACAAGATATTCGCATTTCAGATGAAGTGGTGATTGTTTTGTTTGCACTGATCTGTTTCCCTGACAGGCAAAAAAATAAAAGATGAATACAAAGGGGACCAACTTTTTCATGATGTTTACTATTTCAGGTATTGCCAAAAAACATGACCAAACCAATCGGATTGATGAAAAGATAATATATCTGAGCCTTGCTCCCGGTCAGATCAAAAATAAAATAATTAATTGACAAAAAGGAGTTTGCTGATCCATCGACAAACAAAGTAAACAGAAAAGATGCTGTGGGTTTTAATTTAAGGGATAATGGATGAACAGATTAAATCGAGATCACCGTTCGATATTTTACTTTTCCGGTTTTTCAAAACAATTGACTTAATACGGTAAGGCGATGCTGGAAAAAATGGATATTTCGTCCCAAAATATTTCAAGATTCCAGAATGGATAAAATCCTATGGATCAACTTCCGCCATTTCAGCACTATTCGTTTGGTTTGTTACCAAGAAACTGAAATCAGCGGGTGGCCTTTTAAAATTTCTATATTAACAGGTGAATCATAAACCATAAATGTATCAAAAGGTTATACTTTTGCGATTTTCACCAAATTAAAGCCGCTTTGATTTACAAATAGAACGCTATTTTTTATATAATGCGGTTCTAATTGCCTTCAACTCCAAAATTATTGACCACATCTGTTTATGAAGAATGGATCACAGCCTGAAAAATGGAAGAAGATAAAATTTCCCAGGGGATTTAACACCAAGGCGAATTATCAAATCAGCGACTACGGGAGGGTGCGTAATGTGCTTGAAGATGGCTCAATGCACATCAAGAAACCGATTTTTCAAAACGGCCAGGTAGTTTATAAATTTACATTCCCGGAAAAGCTCAATGATCATCGCAGACTCATTTTACACCAGAAAGCCAATCATTTGGTTGCAAAACATTTTTTACCCAAAGGCTATCATAAAGGTTGCTATGTCGTTTGGAAAGATTACAACCGCCTCAATAATTACTATAAAAACTTACTGGTATGTGATGAAAGCAAGGGTAGAAGCCATATTGCATTGGGTCGTTATCGCTTTAGTGATGCGGAGCAACGATTGATCCTGCCAGAAAAGTCTGCGGAACGCCAGGAAGATGATGGCCGGTACAAAAAAGTGGAACGAGATGATGCTTATTATAAAAAACTAGCGCATATTCCTAATTATGAGATCAATCGAAATGGCACCATCCGACGTGCTGTGGCCCCTTTTAAGGGGAAAATCATAAAACCCAGAACACACCCCAGTGGATTCCTCTTTTGTGACCTGAAGTATAAAAATAAACGGTATACCGTATATCCGCATAAAGAGGTGGCAAAGCTCTGGAACATCAATGTAATGCCCGAAAGCCGAACCATCGTGAGCCATCTCGATGGCGACCTGACCAATAATTGCTCAGATAACCTGGAATGGACTACCCCCCAGGAATCTGCCGAGCTTACCAAAATCCACAATAAAATCAATTATGAGAAGATTTGGAAAAAACGACGCAAACTTTACGGACCCAGTGGTTTCCGCAAGTAAAGTAATTCCTGAACACCTCCTTCAACAAACACCTCCATTACAGTACAGTGCAATTATGACATTTTTTCAGCCATGTTCCTCTTATCCAAAATAAGTTGAACCTGAGCACTGTCATGCTGTCAATTTTTTCATTTTTCAATGACAAAATGGATTTCATATTTTTTTGGCATAATATATGAATAATATTTCATATGAATAAAAATTAATATTAAATTTGGGACAAAAATGGAACTCAGGGAGATTACATCGCAAGACGGAATGCTGGAAAGGCTCAGGGAAAATAAACGCTCGTATGTGTTGTTGTATAAAGCCGGATCAGATACCAGTGAATGCGCACGAAAAAATATTCAACAAGCAGCTTTGAGTAATCGTGAAATTGGTTTCTTTGAAGCGGATGTCATTAAAGTACGCGATATTCACGCGAAATATGGCATCACTTCAGTACCAACTTTGCTTGAATTTGAAGGGCCTGATTTTAAAAATACCATCAAAGGTTGTCAGGATCCCGCATTCTACAAGGCTTATTTTGAAAATATTATATATGAGTTAAAAGCAGGAAAAGACGACAAGCTCTCAAAAAGTGTCACGGTATACACCACGCCTACCTGTCCATGGTGCAATACACTCAAAACATATCTTCGCAAACATGGTATCCGTTTTTCGGAAGTCAATGTTGCCAGTGATGAGAGTGCCGCCCGCGATATGGTAAGTAAAAGCGGACAGCAAGGAGTGCCTCAAACAGAAATCGACGGCCAGATGGTTATCGGCTTTGATCAATCGAAACTAACCAGGCTGCTGGAAATAAAATCGAACGGTTAATGGCGGTATTTTCTCATAAAAGTGTTATTTCTGTAATCGAAATGAATTTTTCATTATTAATGAAAATTAAAGTTTAACCATAAAAACTAAATTGTTGAATCTTATGAAAGAATTACAACCTGTAAATCAGAATGTAATACTGGATGTTTCCGAAAAAGCGGAAGAACAGCGAACAGCGGCCGGAATTATTATTCCGGACACAGCCAGAGAAAAGCCGACTTTTGCCAAAGTCATTTCTTTAAGCAACATTGAGAATCCGGAGATTGTGGCAGGTGATATTGTTTTTTTTAAGAGTTTCTCCGGTAATGAGATCGAACTGGAAGGTAAAAAATTTCTGGTGATCCCATACGCTGACATATTGGCGAAATTGGTAGAAACAGAAGAGATATAAGAGTAACACAGTCATCAAAAAAAGCGCTGGAAATCCAGCGTTTTTTTTGTGCCGATATTAAATGAAAATCAGAAGCCGAGACTGTTGGGTAACCACATAGCCAGTTTTGGGATATAGGTAACCAGCATTAGTACCACAATCATGGCCAGAAACATCGGCAACAATGGTTTTATCACATCTTCAATCTTCACTTTTGACACGCTGCATCCAATAAATAATACCGAGCCCACAGGTGGCGTACACAATCCTACGCTTAAATTGAGCACCATAATTATCCCAAAGTGAATGGGATCGAGGCCCAATTGGGTTGTTACGATCGGTAAAAAAATAGGTGTAAAGATCAGGACAGCCGGCGTCATATCCATAAAGGTGCCCACTACCAGTAAGATCATATTGATGATCAGTAATATGATAAAGGGATTTGAACTGATATTTAAGAGTCCTGCGCTTACATTTTGTGGAATATTTTCATACGCCATGATCCACGAAAGTCCCATACTGGTAGCCACCAACATCATCACGATTGCGGTAGTTTTTACCGATTGCAATAAAATATCCGGCAGATGACGCCAGGTCATTTCTTTATAGAGTAAGGCCAAAATCAGCGCATATAACACGGCAACAGCAGAAGCCTCCGTAGCTGTAAAATAGCCGGCCACAATGCCACCAATCACAATGACCAGCAATAATAAGCTGGGAATAGCATCGAAGAATTTTTTAAGTCCTTCGGCTGCTTTTTTCTTGTTATTAACCGTTTTTATTGTCGCGAAAACCAGGAAAGCAAGACATAACACCAACCAAATGATATAATTTACATTTTTGGGGAACGTATCATTGGCATATTTCAGGGCGAAAACAAAGGCAATAATTGTCATGGTGATCAGGGCAAATACCATCAGCACTTTTACCGCGCCAACAAAACCACGGTTTTTGAATACCAACATGGTCATTGCCGTGATCATAATGCCCAAACCCGTGAGTATGCCGGGAACATATCCCGCCAGGAACAGGGCTGTGATACTGGCCCCACCGCTGGCGAGAGAATACACTATCAGTACATTACTTGGAGGTATCGATAGTCCGGTAGTAGCAGAGCTGATATTTACCGCAGCACTAAAATTGCGATCATAGCCTTCTTTTCTCATTTCAGTATCCATAATGCTGCCAATAGCAGAAGCCGCAGCGGCGGCAGATCCCGAGATTGCACCAAAGAGCATATTTGCAATAACATTGACAAATGCCAGCCCCCCCGGTACAGCCCCCACTAAAACCCGGGCAAAATTGATCAGCCTGTTGGCTATGCCGCCACTATTCATGATATTACCGGCGAGAATGAAAAAGGGGATGGCTAACAGGGCAAAATTATCCAGACCGGTCGCCATACGGTGGGCGAAAGTCGTGAATGCCGGTAAAGAATCTATGGACACCAGCATGGTGAGTATCCCGGAAATCCCAATACTGAATGCTATGGGTACGCCCAGGGAAAGCAATATGATAAAACTTACAAGAAGTACGAAAGCGCCGGTATATTCCATGTTAATCGATGGTTTCTGATTTTATAATATTGAGTGCATTGTCGATGGTGAAATAAATAATAAAAATTCCACTAATCGGTAAAACTGCGTAAACATAGCCAAGCGGTAATTCCAGGGAAGCTGACTTGACGCCCAGCGCAAATCGCGTGTAGACCAACCAGGATCCGCCAACCACCATCACCAACAATGAAAATGCGATGACACAAATGTTAATAAACAATTCCAGTGCTTTCCTTCTGGCAGGACTCGATTTTTGCAATAAAAGGTCTATTGCCAGGTGTTCTTTCTTCCCCGCCACGTAGGCAGCTCCCAATATCCCAACCCAGATCAATAAAAATCCGGCGAGTTCGTCGGTAAATGAGCTGGGCGAACTCAACACATACCGGCTGGTTACCTGCCAAAGTACATCGATGACCAACACCGCCATGATGAAGATCAGAAATTTTTCAAGGACCAGGTCTATTTTTTGTCTTAGTGTCATCTGGATAAATGTTAATGTTCAGCTTCTGTTAGGGATGGCACGGTATCTTGTTGCACCGCCTTAATGCGCTGGATATAATCGTAAATTACCTTTTGGTCTTTATATTCGTCATAAACACTTTGCACCTTTTTTTCAAACGGCGCTTTATCAGGGTGATAAATTTTTACACCGGCTTTTTGCACCTGTTCCAACGAATATTTGACCGATTCTGCCCAAAGCTTCCGTTCGACCGGAACAGACTCTTTGGCAGCCTGTTGGATCCATTGCTTTTCATCATCCGTTAAATTTTTCCAAACATGTTCACTCATTACCAGCACATCGGGCACAGAAGTATGCTCATCCAGTGAATAGTATTTACACACTTCATAATGATGGGAAGTGTAAAAGCTGGGTGGATTGTTTTCTGCTCCATCAACTACACCGCTTTGTAAGGCAGTATATAGCTCGCCGTAGGAAATAGGTGTGGGAGATCCTCCCAGGGCCAGGACCATATCAATGGCAGTGTTACTTTTCATCACCCTTATTTTCATGCCTTTGAGATCATCGGGTTTCAAGATGGGTTTTTTTATGGTGTAAAAACTCCTGCTACCCGCATCGTAAAAGCAGAGGCCCCGAATAAATTTATCTTCGGTGCTCAGCAAAAGTTCTTTCCCAATTGGACCGTCAAGAACTTTAAAGGCATGGTCCTGATCGCGAAAAAGATATGGCATACCCAATACCTTGTAATTATCAGAAAAACTCTCCATCACTGCTGCGGATACTTTGGTCATGGCCAGGCTGCCAATTTGCACCAATTCAACACATTCCTGCTCGGAGCCCAATTGTCCACTGCCATATATTTCGATTTGAAGCTGGCCATGGGATAATTCCTTACATCGATCAGCCATAAAGACCATTGCTTTGTGCACCGGGTGGTCTGGTGGTAAGCTATGTGCAAGTTTCAACTTCGTGACTTTGCTACTTGTGCCACATCCGGTGGCCACCAATAAAGTGATTAAAAAAATACTTATGAACCTGCCCATGTCTCCGATAGTTTTCGATGAAATTAGAAAATTATTGCTTAACTCCCAGACTATGCATTAACAATGCCTCCCACTGATCACTTATAATTTATTATTTCCTTATTTTTTTAATAATAGCCAGCGCTTCTCTTGTTTTTGCTTCTATGGCTGCGTAGTCATATAATCCACTGGTATCCTTGACCATCAGTTGGCTTCCCATGCCCACACAAAAGGCCCCGGCATCGAACCATCCTTTCAAATTTGCTTCGTCGGGAGAAACGCCACCGGTTGGCATAATGCTGCTCCAGGGACTGGGCCCCAATACCGCTTTGATAAATCCAGGACCACCCACCGAGGAACCAGGAAATATCTTTACTACTTCTGCGCCAAGTTCTTCAGCTTTCGAAATCTCGGTCAAAGAGCCGCAACCTGGTGACCAGGCAATTTTCCTTCGATTACAAACCCGCGCCATTTCCTCGTTGATCACTGGCGAAACAACGAAATTTGTTCCCAATTGAATATATAAAGCGGTTGTGCCCGCATCGACCACAGACCCCACCCCGAGTATCATGTCCGGAATTTCCTGTTCAGCCCAGGTGATCAGCTCCTGAAAAACGAGGTGGGCGCGGTCTCCCCGGTTCGTAAATTCAAAGATCCTGGCGCCACCATTATAGCAGGCTTGTAATACCTTTTTGCCGATGTCGATATCTTTGTGATAAAAAACCGGGATCATCCCGGATTCTTTCATTTCCAATGCTACCTGTAATCGGGTGTATCTGGCCATATTATTGTTATTATGATTTTATAGTTATTTGCGGTATAGCAGAAGTTGAAAATCTCCGAATCATACCATCTGAATATGCTTCAACTTTTGAAGGCCCGCTTAAAATTCAATTCATGATTTTCCAACATTACATACACTATCTACTCACCCTTCCTGAAGCATCGCCTCCCATCAATTTCTCCACTTCTTCCACCGTGACTTCATTGAAGTCTCCCTTGATGGTGTGTTTCAGGCATGATGCTGCTACGGCAAAGTCCAGGGCTTTTTGATCATTGTCAGGATAATTGATCAATCCATAGATCAACCCACCCATGAAGGAATCGCCTCCGCCAACCCGGTCTACAATATGGGTGATCTGATAGGTTGGGGCCCGGAGCAATTGTTTACCATCCCACAAAACCCCGGACCAGGAATTGTGACTGGCACTCACCGAACCGCGCAAAGTAACGATCACTTTCTTGCATACCGGGAACATGGCCATCAATTGCTTTCCAACCGATTCATAGGCTGCGCCTTGCACCTCTCCCCTGGTCACATCAACTCCTTGCGGGTGAATGCCGAACACCTTTTCCGCATCCTCTTCGTTGCCGAGGATCACGTCGCATTCCGCTACCAGCGTTGGCATGATCTCACTGGCTTTTTTGCCATATTTCCAGAGGTTCTTCCGGTAATTCAAATCACAGGAAACGGTAATACCCATTCGCCTTGCGGCTTTTGCTGCTTTCAGGCACACATCGGCGGCGCCCTGGGAAATGGCCGGAGTGATACCCGTCCAATGGAACCAGGTAGCACCTTGCAAAACGTCCTCCCAATCGATCATTCCCGGTTCAATTGTGGCAATGGCTGAATGTGCCCGGTCATATATCACCTTACTCCCGCGGCTCACGGCACCGTGTTCCAGGAAATAAATCCCCATCCGTTCCCCGCCAAATATGATCTTTCCGGTATCAACACCATAACTTTTCAGGTTGCGCAGGCACCAGCGGGCAATGTCATTGTCCGGGAGTCTGGTAATGAAAGCGACATCCAGTCCATAGTTGGCACAGGAAACGGCTACATTCGCTTCTCCGCCCCCAAAAGTAGACTCAAGGTAAATGCTCTGGCTAAACCGTAAATGATCAGGCGGGGCCAGCCTTAACATGATCTCTCCAAATGTGATGATGCGGGATTTCATGATGAAAGTCGATTAAAAATCAAAATAATTTTTTGCATTGTAATAACAAATATTCTCAACCATTTGGCCCAACCACGCTATATCTGCGGGTAATTCGCCATTTTCAACATCTTTACCAATGAGATTGCATAAAATTCTTCTGAAATAGTCATGGCGCGGATACGATAGAAAACTCCTGGAATCGGTAAGCATTCCCAAAAATCGACTTAACAATCCAAGATTCGACAGTGCATTCATCTGCCACGCCATGCCTTCTTTTTGATCTAAAAACCACCATCCTGTTCCAAATTGCATTTTGCCTGGGATCGAACCATCGTTAAAATTGCCCATCATGGTCGCTACAAGATAATTATCACGAGGATTTAAATTATATATGATGGTTTTTGCGAGCCTGTTTTCTTTATCCAGGCGATCAAAAAACCTCGACATAGACCGCGCCATTTCAAAATCGCCTATAGAATCGAATCCGGTATCTGGTCCGAGGGTTTTGAGCATACGTGAATTGTTATTGCGAATAGCCCCAAGATGGTATTGCTGGGTCCAACCTTTTTCGTGATCCATGATGCCCAATTCAACAAGCATAGCAGACTTGAATTTTAATCGCTCCGTCAGTGACAATTCATGTCCACTTCTGATCTTATTAAAAATATATTTTATTTCAGCACCAGCGTAATCTTCAGCATAAATTTGTTCCAAACCGTGATCCGATAATTTACCCCCCATGTCATGGAAAAAATCATGTCTTTTTCTCAGCGCAGTTAAAAGATCATCAAAATCCTTAATGTCCACCCCGGCAACATCGGCCAGTTTGTCAAGGTATTGGTTATATTGAGCGGCACTTTCTACAGCCATGGATTTATCGGGACGGAATGTTGGTATAACTTTCACTTCGAAACCCGATTCTTTGATTTGCTGATGATATTCCAGTGAATCTGTGGGATCGTCTGTGGTACATACCACCTTTACATCGAATTGCCTTAACAGACCCCGGCAACTGAATTCTTCTTTTTGAAGGAGGTTTGTACAATGATCGTAAATTTCACGCGCTGAATCTTTATTCAGGATTTTTTCTACCCCAAACGGACGCTTCAATTCCATGTGTGTCCAGTGATACAATGGATTGCGCATGGTGTAAGGTACTGTTTCTGCCCACTTTTCGAATTTTTCCCAATCACTGGCTGATCCTGTGATATATTTTTCATCAACCCCGTTGGCGCGCATCGCCCGCCATTTATAATGATCGCCATCCAGCCAGATCTTCGTGAGATTTTCAAACTTTCGATTCCTGGCTATATCTTCAGGTGGAAGATGACAGTGATAATCGATAATGGGCATTTTTGCGGCGTACTGGTGATAAAGCCTTTGTGCGGTCTCGGTGTCAAGGACAAAATTTTCGTCTAGGAATTTTTTCATAACTGAAGAGCTATTCAGCCAATAAACAATGGCTTAATGTGGCGTTCAAAAATATTTTCGGTAACGTTTTTTTCTATGATGGCTTTGTGTTTTGTCAATGCCTGATAATAAGTATCGCCATATTCAGCAGCGACTTTATATCCGCAATGCAGCAACTGGCGAAATTGAGGGTTGAAATCAGGGTGTTGCTGATTGTGACGCAAGGTGTTTGCGAATTTATTTCCCGACCATGTACTCACTTCCTCCACGGTTGGCAATTCATCCTGATGGACGTCAATTACCGTTCTATAAGGTCCGGTAAGTTCATCAAACCGCTCAATGGCCCTGGCATAGATGCCTTTGGCCAGTTCCAAGCCATCACCTCCGGCCATAGCCAGTCCGATGAGTTCCTCCAACCAGGTGGTACCTGCTGTTTTCACATGCACACCCGCATTGTGTTTTTTAAGCAATTCACGGATCGGTTTATAAATGGAAAATTTGTCACTGCCCGAGTGCACACTGAGTTTAAGACTGGAAGGCAATTTGAATTGATTAATCGCATATTGGATGACCAGCAGGTCTTCTTCAAATTCTTTTGAAAATTGCTTCAGATCACCAACATAGTCCACCCCTTTGTTAAACCTGCCGGTAAATTTGGGGGCAATGGTTTGTGCCGGTACACCGGCATCGCTGAGCGCTGCAAGTATAAACAGCAGTTCAGCAGGTTGTTGGGGATCGTCCACTTCATCCATGGAAACTTCCGCAATGAAATGATCCGCTCCTTTCTTCGATGCAATGTGCCGGTAGATCTTTCCGGCTTCCAAAGTGGCATACAAAAATTTGTGGGCAACCCGTAAAAGAAAATCCCTGGTAATTGACAGGGGAGATTCTAACCCGGGTATGTTTATTTCCCCAATATAACTGGAGTATTTGTTGATGTAGGCATCAATCGAAGCCTGGTCAGCCTGCTTTCCGATGAAGTCAGCCACGTCGATGGTGAAAAAATCGGAATAGGGGATAAATCCGTCTACATTGCTGAGGTTGATATGATCGGCATCCACAAGATATTGGCCTTCCCAGTCCAAAGCCCTTACTGCGGCATCGGCTTCCTCCCGTACACTGGCTGGTTCGGAGTGTACCGTTTTGTGTTCGCGATGGGATTTGTTCCAGACATGGGTGAGATCAATCCCTTCTGCTTTAGCCAGTATGCTGGCTTTGAGTTGTGCCACACCCTGATGTGCAAATCTGTCACCTGTTCCGAATGAATATTTACCCAGTAGCATATAAAGTTAGTTTTATTGATTCGAAGTTAAACTAAGAAAAAATTGGCGGAATAAAATGAAATAGCCCTTATAAAATGAGCTCATTCACACGTGTGCATAAAATTAAATTAAAATTTTCTTATTCGAAAATCGAGAACATAATTTATGGTTTTGGCTACAACAATCAACGCCCTTCCACAAAATCCTGTAAATATTGAAAACGCCGGGTCAAACTCCCTTTTTCTGCAATCGTAGCATTTCTAATGATTTGACGCTGGTCTCCGGACAATAATTGGGGTAAAACATTGGTGAGCATTTGATCGCCAAATTCGCCAGAAGCATCCCGCGCCAGTTCATTAGGCAAATTGTCGATGGCCATGACGCTCACATACTCCGGCAAAGAAAATGGCTTTTCTTCCAGACCGGTTTGCCGGTTAAAATCATAGACTGGTTCGTGGATGGTACAGGGACGAATGGTAGAAGGCACCGATCCGTTAATATCGCAGGTGATGTCGGCGATCACACGAATCGTGAAATTGGGATTCGCCATATCTTCCAGCGTAAACAACTTAGGTGCTCGCGGATCCCAGAAAGCTGCGGCGATCAATACATCGGCCGTGTGCGTGAATTGCTGAAAATTATTTTCAAATTGATGAGGATGCGTAAAAAATTCCTCAAAGGTAAACGGTTTCCCATCAATGCGCCGGGTGTACACGTCTGCATCAATTTGCGTATAAACCGGCTTGTCGAAGGAATCATTCAGAAATGACTGCCAGTGGACTTTCCTGACTCCCGCTTCATCGAGTACTTCCATACTTCCCTTAGCCACGCGTCCACCACCGGTAAGTACAATTTTAACGGGCGGGAGATTTATTTTTTTGAATTCTTTCCTTAAATCGGCAAGGTCCTGGCATTCAAATGCCCGGCGTATATGGTATAAATGATATTTTTCCCCATAAGTCCAGAGGCCATTGTAACTGCCTACAATGCCTGCCCATCGTCCGAAAGCAATAATGCGCTGGCCCAGCTCATTAGTGAGGCATTCATAATCAATTAACCTGATTTTGTTTTTTAGGACCTCCCGGAGCAGGCTTCTGTTATATGCTTGTTTTTTGATGGTATGGGAAAATATGAAATAAGTTTTTTCTGGAATCAGGTTTTCAACCGGAACTTCCTTTACACCCAGCAATACATCACAATGCCGGATGTCATCGGTAAGGGCAATTCCGGCAGAATCGTATTCATGATCTGCATAGCAACGAACAGTGCTTTTTTGACAAAATATTTTTGCATCGGGAAAAAGTTGCTGCACCCTCCTGCATTGACCGGGAGTGAGGGGCACACGATTATCAACAGGCACTTTAGCCTCTTTTAAAATGGCAATGTTCAATGGCATTTATTATTGACTGGATAAAATTACAATGCACAAAGTAAGAAATTCAGTTTCCGAATCTTAATTTTGGTGCATGAATTCTTCAATAATCTTCCTTTCATCTGCCTGGATCCTCTATTTTGTTTTGCACAGTGCGCTGGCCGCTTTGCCGGTAAAATATTTTTTTATCCATCGCGTGCACATACCCGCGCAGGCGTATCGGTTGATCTATGTAATTTTCTCGACACTGGGCCTTTTGGCTATTTTCCTGTATTCCGTCATTATTCAATCCCAGCACATAATTAATGTGACACTTGCATCGAAATTTATTGGTTTATTGCTGGCCGGATGGGGAGTGTTTGTGATGAAGGCGGGTTTTAAAAGTTATGACCTTAAAGCTTTTCTGGGATTGAACGACCTCGCATCAGAAGATGAATTTAAAACTGACGGATTATTAAAGAAAATACGGCATCCTGTTTATGCCGGTTCGATATTGCTGGTGGCCGGATATTTTATTTTTATACCGACGATCAGCAATCTGATCTCTGCTATTCTGGTGATTTTATACTTTTTAATTGGTATCTATTTTGAAGAAAAAAAACTCATCAGGATATTCGGCGATCAATATCGTGAGTACCGCGAAAGAACCCCGATGCTGATTCCGCGATTGTTTTACCGAAAAAGCTGAATTTACCAGTCAAAGAGGATTCAATCCTCATTTTTTTCTTCTTCATCTTTTTTGAAATCTTCGTCATCGGGATGCAGTTTCAATTTTTTATCCTCTACATGTTTATTGAGGAATTTATTGATCTTGTCGATGTCGAAACTCGACTGGATTTCCCCGAAAGAATTGATTTGAATATCAAGCCCATCCAATTCTTTATTGACGTCGGGCTTCTTTTTTTCCTGATATTTTTTCCTTCCGCCCATGATTATTGTATTTTTTTCAATGCATTTTGAATGCGTCTTATCACTGTTTCTTTACCTAATATAACGATTATTCCCATTAAATCTGGCCCTGCGCCGGAACCGGTAATGACCAATCTCAGCGCCGGCATGATCTTGGCCAATTGCGATCCGTGTTTTTCGAGTACCCGATTGATGGTATTTTTAATGGCATCTTGATTGAAATCCTTTATCATTTCCAATGCATCAGCAAATGCTGACAAAAGCTGTCTGGCTTCGTCATTCCATTTCTTACGGATCATTTTTTCATCATATGCTACCGGATCGAAAAAAAAGAATTGGCCATTGCTCCAGATCTCCTGTGGAAAAGTAACGCGTTCTTTCATTAAATCGCAAATGGAAGCAGCGTCTTCCGCAGCACAAGACACACCCTGGGATCTTAAAATTTCCAGTAGACCCTGGGCCAGGTCCTTGCCACTTTTTTGTTTGATGTATTGCTGATTGAACCATTTTGCTTTGTCGATATCGAATTTGGCGCCTGCTTTACCAATCCGTTCGATACTAAAACTTTCAACGAGCTCAGGCAAAGAAAATATCTCTTGCTCAGTCCCCGGATTCCAGCCCAACATGGCCAAAAAATTGACGACAGCTTCCGGTAAATAACCTTGTTCGCGAAAACCGATTGATCGATCTCCCGAAACCGGATCTTTCCAGTCGAGTGGAAAAACCGGATAACCATTTTTATCGGCGTCACGTTTGCTGAGTTTGCCATTGCCATCCGGCTTCAACAGTAGCGGCAGATGGGCGAATTGAGGCATGCTCTCTTCCCAACCTAAATAGCGGTAAAGCAATACATGAAGCGGAGCAGACGGCAGCCATTCTTCTCCCCTGATCACGTGCGTGATGCCCATCAAATGATCATCCACAATATTGGCCAGGTGATAGGTGGGCATGCCATCGGATTTCACCAAAATTTTATCATCGATATTGGATGAACTCACCACTACCCACCCTCTAACGAGATCGTGCAGCCGGATATCTTCGAGGCGTGGCACTTTGATGCGTATCACATAGGGCACGCCGTCAGCGAGGCGCGATTTTACTTCTTCTGCACTCAACGTAAGCGAATTCTGCATGTTGGTGCGCGTCACATTGTCATATACCGGATTGGCCACACGCGCTTCTTTAAGTCTTTCACGCATTGTCTCCAACGCTTCTGCTGTATCAAATGCATAATATGCCTTGTCCTCGTCGATCAGTTGCCGGGCATATTTTAAGTAGATATCCTTGCGTTCCGATTGTTTGTAAGGCCCGAATTGTCCACCTTCACTCACCCCCTCATCCACATCAAGTTCCAACCACTGCAGTGCTTCATTGATATATTTTTCTGCACCGGCAACAAACCGTGATTGATCCGTATCTTCGATCCTCAATATAAATTTTCCACCATGCTTTCTGGCGAACAGGTAATTATACAAAGCCGTTCGAACACCCCCGATGTGAAGAGGTCCTGTGGGACTCGGCGCAAATCGCACTCTAACTTCTTTTTCCATGAAATAAGGTTCTATTTCAAATGCAAATCAGACTGCAAAGTTAGAAAAAGCACAATAGGAAAAAGCATTAACAGAGAATAAAGACTAGGTTGTCTGCACTATTTTGTGAAATACCCGGCTGCTTTTGCGTACCTGGATTTTGAAATTTTCCAGTGTTAAGATGTAGTTGACCAACCCTAAGCTGAAGGAAATAGCTGCATATAAATAGGCTTGATAAGGGAGGGCAAAAAATAATGTAAGTAAAACGGTGAGTATACTCCAGAAAACAATAAACCGTCTGGTGCTGGGGAAAAGGCGATATTTTACCGACAACAAACAGGAATTATCTGACGTCACCAAATCACCCTGTATCAAAGGCAGAAAATTATTGGGTTGCCGTATCATCAATGAAATACTGAAACTTTCCTCTAATACAAGGCCATTAAATAATTTATGGCCTTGTGGTTCGTACGCATTGGTTTGTTTTTTTACAATTCTGGTCACATCCCTCAAGCGGCCAAGAAATTCATCACCCTTTTCATGGAGCACAAATGATTCATTATGCACCGGCAATAATTTCATGACTTCACTGCAATACAGGAGATCTCCACGTTGGCATCCTTGGGCAATTGACTTACCTCGACCGTTTCCCTGGCTGGTGGAGTCTTCTCAAAATATTTGCCAAAGACCTCATTAACCACTGGAAAATCACCCATTTTTTTGATGAAAATACTGCTTTTAACCACATGGTGATAATTTAAATCAGCAGCTTTAAGAATGACGCCGATGTTTTTCATCACCTGCTCGGTTTCTTCGGCAATACCTCCTGTGACCATATTATTGTCTTCAGGATTGATGGCTATCTGACCGGAAATATATAAAGTCTCCCCAATCAGAACTGCCTGGCTGTAGGGGCCTATCGGTGCTGGCGCCTGCTCCGTAAAGATGATTGTTTTAATCATTTTGTATATCTATTGTTTTGGTTTGATTATTTTCGCCGGAAATATATACTTAACAAAATTGCAACTTAATTGTATTATAGATTTATAAAAAAACAATTCAGTATAAATGTCAATTAAAAACGATCTTTTACTTCGGGCCGCCCGGGGTGAAAAAACTGAACGTGTTCCGGTTTGGGTTATGCGACAGGCGGGAAGGATTTTGAAAGAATACCGGGATGTGCGGGAGCGACTCTCAGGATTTATAGAATTAGTGAAAACACCAGAGCGTGCCGCAGAAGTGACCGTCCAACCGGTCGATATTCTCGGCGTAGATGCCGGCATCATTTTTTCAGATATACTGGTCATTCCGGAAGCCATGGGTTTGCCTTATGTTATGGAAGAAGGGAAAGGACCTTCTTTCCCACGAACCATTCAGACTGTAAAGGATATCGAAAGATTACGCATTGCCGATGAAGATAGTTTGGGTTACGTTTTTGAGGCCATCAAAGTAACTAAAAACGCTTTGGCTGATCGTGTTCCACTTATTGGTTTTGCCGGGGCACCCTGGACATTGTTTTGTTATATGATAGAGGGAAAGGGAAGTAAAACCTTTTCAAAACCCAGAAAAATGCTTTATGACCAGCCTGAATTGGCCGATCGTTTATTGGAATTAATTACTCAAAGCACCATCGGTTATCTCAAAGGACAAATAAGGGCGGGTGCCAATATTGTACAGATATTCGATTCCTGGGCGGGCATTTTACCCCGGGCGCATTATGAGACTTTTTCATTGAAATATATGGCCAAAATCTGCGAAGCCATCACCGAGGTTCCGGTGATTGTTTTCGCCAAAGGGGCTTATGCATCGAGAAAGGCCATGGGTGAAATTAAATGTGATGTGGTAGGTCTCGACTGGAATATGGACATTGGCGAATCGAGAAAATTGATAGGCAACCAAAAAACATTGCAGGGAAATCTTGATCCGGCTGTATTGTATGCTTCCTGTGCTGAGGTGGAACGTCATACCAAATTAATGCTGGACCAATTTGGTTTTCGGAGACACATTGCCAACCTGGGCCACGGTGTTTATCCCGACACGAAAGCGGACAAAGTGAAGTGTTTTATAGATACCGTAAAAGCATATAGCGCTGGAAAATGATCATAAATTCTACCGTACTCGTTTAAAAATCATCAATTTTCCAGTGTCACTGTGAGCGAACTCGAAGGGTAGATCTTGTTTATTTCATGTATTTTTTCCACCACCATTGAAAAACCATCAAGGCCCAGATCGTGGCCACTGAGTCTCCGGGGTTCATGGAAAAAAGCTGTTTCTTTAGCTTCTTCACAGCATCCGGATCGAATATTTCCTGTTCTTCCAGAAAACGATCTGCCAGAAGATCTTCGGTTATGAGTGAACGCAGCGATGAGCGAAACCATTTTAGCAATGGCACTTCGAAGCCTTGTTTTGGTCGTCTGTATATTTCCGGTGGCAGCAAATTGCGGAAGGCGTCCTGTAAGATCTTTTTGCGCATGGTTTTATCGATCTTTGAAGACACCGGCAAATTAAAAACAAAATTGACCACATCATGATCTAAAAACGGTACACGCACTTCCAGCGCGTTTGCCATGGACATCAGATCAACTTTTTTGAGCATGTCATTGGGAAGCACCAAACGCATATCCGTGAGCAGGATCTCGTTAAAATCATATTCCGTTGTGATGTCTGATAAATATTTATTTCTCAATCCGGTACTTTGATCTGAATTTATTTTTTGCCGGATAGATGGGTGAAGCAGCATCATTGCATTTTTTTCAGTCTCTATAGATGCCCAACGCCAATACCGGTCCCGCTGCGACAAACGCAGTCCTTCCGAAAATTTTTGAAGCTGCCAGAATTTATTCGCCAGTCTTCCATGTCTCGATTGCGGTACACTGTTCCAGACCGGTTGCAATATTCTGATGAAATCATTGATTGAGTCGTGTTGCATGGCGCGGTAGGTGGCCGCATGCTTATTGTATCCCGAAAAGAGCTCATCAGCCCCGTCACCGGAAAGGGCCACTTTAAC
Organism: uncultured Cytophagales bacterium; assembly: GCA_963711495.1. Lineage (GTDB taxonomy): Bacteria > Bacteroidota > Bacteroidia > Cytophagales > Cyclobacteriaceae > CAVQEK01. Next base: position 1,791 of record CAVQEK010000012.1, on the reverse strand, counting down.
TTTACGCCTGGTGCGTTCACTGAGGATGTACGTTGGAATGGCTGAAGAATCCGCAAACGGCTGATCGAATTGATCGAGTACCTGGAATAAATGATCGTATAAATCTTGATTGGTTAAAGAGAAAACGGTATGCTTTGTTTTGAATTTCCTGGCCGTAATTTCGGCATATCTGGTTTCATCAAAAAACGGTTCATCGCGATATCCTATGGAAAAGGTATGCAGGTCCTCCTTGAACTGCCGGGCCACACCGGATATAATGGATGAATCAATTCCTCCACTCAAAAATGTACCCACCGGCACATCGGCAACCAGCCGTTTTTGCACCGATTCTTCCACCAGATCGTGCAACATGATCTTTTGCTGTTCATAGCTGAGCCCATTGTTGTTGGCGTATTCACGGTCATATTCGATTTGATAATACGGATTGTTGGTCATCTGACGATTTTCTATTTTCATCCAATGACCGGGTTCCAGGATGCTGATCTGTTCAACCATGGTCATGGGCGCAGGAATATAGTTGAGTTGCAGGTAGGTATAAAGCGCCTGGAAATTCAATGATTTTTCCAGTCCATAAGCTAGAATGGAGTGCAACTCCGAGGCAAAAATGAACTTGTCTTCATCCAGGTGGTAGTACAATGGTTTTATTCCAAATCGATCCCGTGCCAGGAACAACGAATTTTCTTCAGCGTCGTAAATGGCAAAGGCAAAAAATCCATTGAGTTTTTTAAGGCAATGTTCTTTTTCGTTGATGTAAGCGTACAGCAGTACTTCGGTGTCCGATTCGGAGATGAATTTTACGCCCCGATGTTTTAGGTATTCCCGCAGTTGATGGAAATTATAAATTTCGCCATTGTAAACCAGGGTATAACGGCCGGATTGGTCCGTCATGGGTTGCCGGCCTTTGTTGCTGAGATCGATTATGGAAAGCCGGCGATGCCCCAATCCAATTTCTTCGGTAATAAAAGTGCCGGAATCATCAGGCCCCCGGTGCTTGAGGAGATCGGTGGCCCGGGCCAGGTTGATCATGTGTACCCTGCCGGCCAGGTTAAAGGGAAATATGCCTGTGATTCCACACATTGTACCAGGATATCGAATTAAAATTCATACAAAAGGCAATAATACTTTATTTTTGGCAATTGAATAAGTATTAAATCACCTCTTGTATGCAATATTGCCGGAAGCATGTTTAAGACAAATCATTCTCTCCATTTACTATTACTCATTCTTACACTATCTTCCTGTGTCGGTGCAAAAAGACTGGCGCGAGAACAAAAAGCCAATATCGTGGTGGAAAGGGCCCGTTCCTATCTGGGCACTCCCTACCGCTATGGAGGGACCACGGTTTTGGGTATGGATTGCTCCGGACTGCTCATGCGCAGTTTTGAATCCATCGATGTGTATATTCCCAGAACTGCCAAAGCACAAAGTAAAATGGGCAAGCGGGTGCATCTGGATGAATTGAACAAAGGAGACCTGGTATTCTTTGCTGCAAAGAAAGGAAAAAGAAGAGTAACCCATGCCGGCCTGGTAACGGCTGCCACTCCATACAACATTATGTTTATTCATGCCTCTAGCAGCCGGGGAGTGATAGAGGTTAATTTATTGTCCGATTATTACCGCAGTATATTTGTGAAAGCCCGGAGAATAAAATTTTGAGAACGCTATTTTTTGTATAAATTTGACGTCCGCTTAAACGAAGCGGAATACGAAAATAAGGGGCATTAGCTCAGCTGGCTAGAGCACCACGCTGGCAGCGTGGGGGTCATCGGTTCGAATCCGTTATGCTCCACA
>CAVQEK010000011.1:0-105168 GCA_963711495.1 uncultured Cytophagales bacterium | reverse complement strand
TATATCGAAAGTCCCCATAGTCAGCAGATTGTTTGTCATTTTGATGGTGCCACGATCTCTGCTGATTTTCTTTCCAGTATAGATCAGTATAAAAGTAAAAAAACACTAAAAGGAATTATCGAAAAATGAAATTGGGAGAATGGGGCCCTAAAACGAATAAGATATCCCGGATGTTATCACCGGTAAACAGGGATCTATTGGACACGTTCTGTTGTCATTACGGGTGTTTTTCTCCAAGGCAATCGCTTTAACACTGTTTATTTTACAATTCATCTTATGATATCATGAAAACAAAACGAAAAATCCTTGACTTGAGATTACCGACATTCTACCGGATTTTCCCGGCTACATGGCTGATTTTTATAAGCATTTTATTCTGCTCAATGAGCTATTCTCAACAGTCCGATTATCCCTCTTGGACCCATTTCAGTATTGATCCTGTCCTGCCCGGTTCATCGTGGGGTACCGCCGGACCTGCTATGGGTGATTTTGATCATGATGGTGATCTGGATGTCGCTATTGCGAGGCGCAATTCGGGAGAAGCTTATTGGTATGAAAGGATAAACGACTCCATCTGGATCCCTCATCTCATGGGACGTACTCCCAATCTGCCGGAAATACTCGGATCGGCATCTGTCGATGTTGACCATGACGGTTGGGCAGATGTGGTGTTTGAAGGGGTGTGGTTTCGCAATCCGGGTAATCTGGCGAAGTATCCTGAAACTCCTTGGGAAGCACACGCCCTCAAAGCCGGGGGACATGACATCGTGGCAGCAGATATTGATGGCAACGGCAAAGAGGATATTGTGGTTTATGACGGGAATAAACTTTCCTGGTATAATACTTCAAATGCCTTGCGTGAAACAGTCATTAGTTCCGGCAACGATGACCACGGTGGCATTGCACCGCACGGCTATGGTGACATCGATGGCGATGGCGATATGGATGTGGTCATTCCCGGGTTTTGGTTTAAAAATCCCGGTGATGGGACGGGAAATTGGACCCGCTACGAATGGCCGTATCATCCCGTGCCCAATGCTTCCTATGGGAGAAGCATCAGGGCCTGGATTGCAGATATAAATAAGGATTGCAAAAACGATATCGTATATGGCAATTGTGACACCGGAGGTTCTCATGTCTATTGGGTAGAAAACAAAGATAGTGGCAAGACCTGGGAATCCCATCAACTTGCCGACCCGCCCACAAGGGCGGGAGATATTGAGGGCACCGGGTCATTTCACTCCCTGAGTGTCGCTGACTTTAACGAGGATGGGAACCCGGACAATTTTGCCGGTGAACAGGAGGATCCGGATACTTTTATGGAAGGTGACGGGAAGGTAGCCATGAAGCCCAGGGGTCTTAAGGAGCGGGGAGTAATTTGGTACAGTAACGGAAGCCGGAACCCCGAATTTGAAATATTTATCATTCATGTGAACAATCCGGGCTGGCACGATGCACAGCCTGGCGATGTGGATGACGACGGAGATATCGACATTGTAAGCAAGGTATGGAACGCTGACGGACTAACATATTATGCGGACTATTGGAGAAATGAATTTAGGAAAAAATGATTAAAAAAAACAAAATAAAGTGTTACGTGGGATGTTTCCGATCGATTTTTTAAGGCAAAAATTGAAAATGATATTATACATTGTATTTTCTCTAAAGCGCTCTTGCTAGTATTGCCTTTTCATAATCATGACCGAGTCTTCGTCTTTAATATTAAAAAACTAAATTTAACCCGGTATTTAAGCCTTACCGGAAAAATTAATTAAAAGCACAAAAATTATGATAAAGTTTAGTATTTTAATCTTGCAAAATAAGTCATGGAAATTGAGGCAGGTAAAAAGTATCTTTTAGATGGTGAAACGGAAGTCATTGTACTGAAAGCAATCAACCGCTCGCAAACTTCATTCAGTATAGAAATTCCCGGCAAAAGCGTGGAATCTGTTCAAAAAGATAGACTCAAACCCATCCAAGGGAAAATTAACAGTCCAGATTGAGCGGTGTAAAATTGAGGAGAGTTAAATAGTATTGCCATTTAATAATTCGGGTCAATAATGTTGTAGAAACAGTATCATTAAAATCAACATGTTGCAACGAATAATATAAAAATGAAAGAAACCACGGGAACCCTGCAATCGATGCTTGACCAGAGAAGGATCGACTTTAATGCAACGGCTTCGGAAGAAAAGAAAAAGATCTACAGGGAAAATTTTGAAGCATTGATGAAATCAGGGATACTGGAAGCCGCGTTAAATGTAGGTGAGAAAGTACCGGATTTTACACTGCTCAATCAATTGAAGGAGCCGATTGGACTGTATGACGAGTTGGATAAAGGCCCGATAGTGCTCACATGGTATCGTGGTGGCTGGTGTCCTTATTGCAATATGACATTGCATTATTTACAAGAAAAGCTTCCTGATATTCAGCGTCAAGGTGCTTCACTAATGGCTATCACGCCGGAATTGCCGGACCGATCTTTAAGCACTGTTGAAAAACACAACCTTCAATTTCACGTATTGAGCGATGTCGGCAACAAAGTTTCAAGAAATTTTGGAGTAGTATTCAAACTGACGGATGCCATGGCTGAAATATATCAAAACTCAATAAATTTGCATGGCGTTAATGGTGATGCAAGCAATGAACTGCCATTGGCAGCAACCTATGTAATTGACAGCCAGGGTATAATATGCTATGCTTTTTTGGATGTGGATTATCGTTACAGAGTAGAGCCGGAAGAAATAATCAAAAAATTGATAAACATGAATGATCAAGCTGTCAAAAAAGGTCCCGACATGATGCCAGGACCATAATTTAGGGAAACAAGAATTAATTGGTACAATAAAAAATTGATGGCTATTATCCCATTTCCCATCCTCCGAGACACTCCGGCCTATCAGGGCTTGAATGTAATTTTTTTATTGTTAAGACAAAACTAAATTACTGGATTCCAGATACAAATTAATATAATTTGATTTCAAATCCATTTCTACATTTCAATTCCCGATCTATTATTCTATTTAATACGTTTGATATTATTTTACAACTTTCAAACTTCTTATAAGACCCACCAAGTAGGGTACCCCAAAACCACGGGTGTATTATAAGTGAAGGAGAAAAGAAATACCCATCATGAAGATCACAATCCTTTCTAAAATCATCACCGCATTACTTATCCTCTTGTTTGTATATGCCGCCATCACCAAGCTGGCTGATTTTCAGGCCTTCCAACAGCAAATGTACCGCCAACCCTTCCCGCCATGGATAGCGAAACTATTGACACGGACATTGCCCGGTAGAATTGATCACTGCAGGGGTGCTGGTTTTAGACCCTACCCGGCTCACCGGGTTGTATTGCTCCCTGGTAATGATGATCCTGTTTACCGGTTACGTAGCACTGGCATTAGCCGGTACCTTTGGACACATACCCTGCGCCTATGGCGGTGTATTTGAATTCCTGGGATGGAATGCTCATCTGCTACTTAACATCCTATTCACATTACTGGCACTACTGGGTATTATGTTTGAAAGGAATGGTTTCCGATGGCGCGATAAAAAGTGAACAAAAACAGAGTCCCGTCTTGGTAGCCATGACCGGACTCAGGTGTCGGTGCCTACCAAAGTGGCCCCTATAAGACTATTTGATTCATTTAAATTTAAAGTTATGAAAAAGTTTCGTTTTAAAATCAACCTGGCAGCGATTGCCTTTATGATCGGTATCGGTGCAACTGTTGCTGCCAAAAGTTTAAGTACTGACACCGCCTGGTTCTACTTGAAAAGTGCAGGAACAACTGCGATTAACAATGAAATCTTAAAATGTTGGATAACTCCGGATCAGTAATAACAAGAAGTAAACCGGCTATATCTTTAGTAACCGGGCAGTATATTTCTTACCCTTAACGATGACACTTACAAAGTAAATGCCCCTGTGTAACTCATTCTCTATTTCTACGGTCTCCTTCTGCATACTAAAACCATCGGGCATAAAAGTACCGCCATCAATTTTCTGACCATTCATATCGGTTATTTCATATTGAATCGTTTGATCAACCGGAATTCCTGATAAAATAATATCAAACTGATCTCCGATCACCGGATTTGGAGAGATCGCTAATTTTGTTGTTTGTTCACCATTGAAGAATACAGTTACCGGTTTAAAGATTTCGGTGGTGCCATCTAAATCAGTTTGTTTTAATCGGTAATATGAATACCCTATGTTCGGATTTTTATCTTCCAAATCATATACCTGTTCTTCATTTGTGGTACCCTTTCCTTTGACGACTCCAATTGACTCAAAATTTTCTCCATCCCCAGATCGTTGCACGGTGAAAAAGTCATTATTCAGTTCCGCTGCAGTAATCCAGTTCAATATTATTTTGTTATCGTTAACATCCGCGGTAAATTTTTTTAAGGTAATCGGAAGAACGGTACTCATTGTGCTGAGGTCCAATGGTGAAGAAGAAGAGACCGATGTGAAACCGTTTATATTCGCCGAACCACCCGAAATAGTCAATGTATTACCCCAGGCCATTACGCCAACACCTGTTATGTTAGCGCTGCCACCTTTTACAGAGATATCATTCGCTACGTTAATAGAACCATCGATTACGGCTGAATGCGCGCCTCCTTCTATTAACAAATCCTGACCAACAGTGACATTGCCGGAAGGTGAAATTTCTAAGCCATAAGACCGGTTGACATCAACTGTTCCTCCTAAATTAGCGATCCCGTCTACGTGCAGTGTGCCACTGCCTTCGTTGATATTAACATCACCATTAGGAACATTGAGTATCCCTGTGCTTCCAACGTTGAAAACTCCTTGTATTTTCATAGCACTTGAAACATTAGCGGTACCATAAAGGTTCACGACCGCATCCGAGTTATTGCTTACATCGAAATCTGCTGTGGTAACGGTTACACCATCGGCAATGGTCAGCGTGGAACCATATTTGACATTAATTTTACCAGTCACAATCAGATTACCCGAGTTAATGGTTAGTTGTGTGGATTCCAGGGTTAAATCACCATTGATAACAATATTGCCATTGGCCGTGAAGTCAGCAATATTTGTAAAAGTCATATTGCCGGATGCTGTAAAGCTGGTTGAGGAGTTAAGGTAGATACTGGTAAATCCCTTGAGTGCTGAAGGCACGTTGATATTATGATTGATCACAACATCGTGATTTGCCCAGTTGGAAGGTGCGGATCCAACGTCCCAGATAGATCCTGAATTCCAGTTTCCATTCTTAATTGTAGTATATGTCGCGGCATAAAGGCCCTGACCCATTAACAATAATAAAAGAATAATTGGAATGATTTTTACTGAACTTAATTGCAGGCTTGATGAATCTATTCTTTTATTTATTCCATTTACCATCCCATAAAAAAGCCAATCTATGATGATTGGCCATATATTTCTTTTTTTTCCTTCGGTGAAGGAAAAATTTGATCCCTTAATTTTTTTTGAGTTCTTGAAATCTTTAGTCATCACCTTCACCACTTAAATTATAAATAAAATACAATCTAATCATAAGTAAATACCATTTATAACTGGTTAGTAACCACTATTGCTTTAAATTTCTAATTTTCTTACATGAAAAAAGTGGTGCTCCAAATCCACTAATGATAAGGTCTGATAGACAAATCTATTTCTTTTAAGAGCACTCTTTGTTTATAATTGATTTTACAATTGTCACTTCAGTTATGAACTATGATAATTCCTATAGTCCGGATTCTCATGCACTAGTGTAAAGCCCAAATAAATTGTAGCTCGATGCATTCCTTTTCATTGACAAAAAAGGAATGTGGTACTCACAAAATATAATTTGTAACAAATTACATATGACCGTCATCAAATAGTCAATAAGGCTGGTTTTCGAATAATATAGACCATGAGTATATGAAAAATTCAGATCTTATACCTGCAATTATATTTTCCAAATCGTAAATGCATTTCAAGGGGTTTCTTTGAATAAGCCCGGAACAATTTTTATTCTTTTACTTGTATTTGTATCTCCTGATAACTTCAGGATATTAGCCTAAACCTGGCTTGAATACCCTGAATACAATTGTTCAAGGTTTCAGCATAAAATGTGTCTGTTTCGTTAGAGAATGCTTCAGTTATTATATAAAACCTCACTGGAAATACTGCATAAAAATATGTTACAATGAAAAGTACGACTTATAAATCAATGGGAAGGTAATTGACGAAAATGCCCAATTAAGATGATGTCTGTAATATTGAAAATTTTGTTGTATAATTTGAAGTTAAGTCTTTCCTGATATTATTTATGGAATTTTCAAAAAACCAGTAGCCGAATCGTGATTCGTCTTGAGTCAAAAAAAATTTAATCACAGAAAAGTCAATAGTATTTTGATGCTGATGAATTGAATAAGTATGCTTATTCCTTTGTTGAGTACCGAAAGAAATAAAAAGTTGAATATTATTCACATTTTTATTTAATTTTTTTACCAGTAATTATCACTCCTCCTTTTTCTATTAATATCATTTGAATTAAAACATTACACTTCGGATATTACCAGACTTTATATATGTTACAAGCATGGATACTTGTTATATCAAATTTTGAAAAGTAATTTTCATTCATAGATAGAAACTTATTAATTTTTAAGCCTGTGACAAGGAGGTCTGGAAAAGATGGGCCGGGTAATTTTTTTAATGTTAGTGATGCTTGGTATTGGTCTGGGAATTTATAAGACCCGAGGTCAATCAGATAACAGTGTAAATTATTCCAAAGAGTACGTTGGAAAGAAAATCGTAAAGGATGTTATCATTGTAAAATTAAAGGGGGATCATTTTGCACAAAGTGATGCACGTGTTGCAATTGATTCCGATCACGGTTTGAGCGATGTCCTGAAGCAGGCAGGATCCAGTCAATACAGACAACTTTTTCCACCAAGAACTTCTGAAAATTCAAGGACGTCAAATGCGAAAGTCGATCTTACCGGGATTTACCAGATTAATTTACCGCAGGGCACAGATATTTGGCAAACACTGAAGAAATTACAGGATTCCGGAGCGGTAGAATATGCAGAACCACTGTATCAAAATCTGCCCTTGGATATTCCGCTTGATCCCCTTGCCATAGACAATAGCGGCCAGCAGAACCACCTCGGACAAATCAAAGCTTACGATGCCTGGGAGATTGAAACCGGTGATACGACCATAGTCGTTGGTATTGTCGATACCGGGGTAAATTATAATCATCCCGATCTCAAGGGTAATTTGGCCTTAAACTATGCCGATCCCATAAATGGTATCGATGATGATCACGATGGATATGTCGATAATTATTTGGGCTGGGATGTCGGGGACAATGACAAAGATCCAATAACCGTTACCAATGGACATGGCAGTTCAGTGGCCGGTTTGAGTTCGGCCATGACGGACAATTATATCGGCATTGCGGGCACCGGATATAAAAGCAGATATTTACCCATAAAAGCGTATGCAGAGAGTTCAACTTCCATGATTAATGAATATCTCGGTGTGGTGTATGCCGCCAATCATGGTTGCAAAGTGATCAATCTCAGTTGGGGCGGGGTTGAGGCCTCCTCCAAATTTGGCCAGGACGTGATTAATTACGCAGTGCTTGACCGCGATGCGGTGGTAATAGCCGCTGCCGGCAACACACACGACAATTTGAATTTTTATCCGGCTTCTTTTAACAATGTACTTTCTGTGGGTGCCACAGATGATCAGGATAATCTGGCTTCCTGGGCGACTTATAGCTACAACATCGACATGATGGCCCCTGGAAATAATGTGCTTTCCACAGATAATAAGGATGGCTATGCCCGTGAACTGGGATCATCATTTGCGGCACCTCAGGTATCCGGGGCCGCGGCACTGGTGAGACATCATTTTCCACAGTTAACCGCCCAGCAAGTCATGGAACAGTTGCGGGTAACTGCTGATGACATTTACGATGTGGGATCCAATGGTGACTACCGGGGCATGCTGGGTAAAGGAAGGTTAAATATGTATCGTGCGCTGACCGATACGGTTTCACCTTCTATCCGAATAGCCAATATTGACCATAATGGAAATTTCGGAACCCTGATCTTTCCCGGTGATACCGTGAATATTTATTCAACATTCAATAATTATCTGCGAAAAGCATCGAATGTGAATGTTGCCCTCAGTAGTCCTGATCCAACCTTACAAATCAATAGTCAGGATTTTAATATTGGTAGTATCGGGACCTTTGCCTCCGTAAACAATAATGATCATCCCTTCACTTTTATAGTTCCCCGGGACGCACAACCTGGTCAAAAGATGGTTTTCAGATTGGATTTCAATAATACAAATTATGATGATTTTCAATATTTTGAAATAAATACAACCCCTGACGCCTTTGAATTTGCTGTCGATTCGACGGTACTCACCATTGGAAGTGATGGTGACATGGGGTTTAACTATCAGGATTTGCACAGTGGTGTGGGCATGAAGTTCAAAGAGCAGGTGGTGGCCAACTGGCTGGGTTTGGTTATTGCAAAAGACGCCGAACATGTTTCGGATAATATTATCAGTAATTTTAGAACGAGAACCATCGATCATGATTTTCAGTCGATTGAATATGCCAGGTTATACAATGATACACCTGCAGATGAAGAGGCAAGGTCAGTGTTTGAAGAAAATGATAGTCTGTCTAATAGACTTGGGGTAAAGGTCGAGCAGAAAACACTGGGCTGGAAAAATCTGGATCACGATAATTTCATCATCATGGAATACCGGTTGACGAATATGACTGATTCATCCATGACAGAGTTGGATGTAGGATTATTTGCAGACTGGGATTTGAATAATTTTCAGCATAATGCGGTGGAATGGGACGGTGAACATGCAATGGGCTACACTTTTGACAAAGATTTGGGAGACCTGTATGCAGGTATGGCTATTTTGTCCGGTGAAGGTGAACCGGCTTTTCATGCCATTGATAAGGAAGCCTTTGACGGCAATACGGCAGAAATCCAGGATGTGATGGATGACGCCAAGAAATATGAGTTTCTTTCCAATGGACTGTCGAAGGTTGACGCCGGTCAGGCAGGTGGCGGTAATGATGTAGCCCAAATGATAGGCTTGAATGGAATAGCATTGAATGCTAAACAAAGCAAAAAAGCAGCCTTTGTATTTTTATTGGGGAATAGTAAAGATGAATTGGTGCAAAATCTTTTGGCTGCACAAGCTAAATACAATGAATATATCAGTAATCCGCACATCGACAGGGTGTTATTTGGATGCAAGGGACAAACGGTGACCATTCAGCAAGACTCATTAAATGGTCTTGAGTTCTACAAGGATGTTCAACTTACGCAGCTTTTGGATAGCGGATCGGCTTATACAACTCCACCGGTTGAGAATGAGCAGACATACTATATCGTAAAAACGGTCAATGGTTATCGCTCCGACGTGAGCAGAATTTTGGTAAAAACAAAAGATCCCATTGCAAAATTTAAGATCCCGGCAGACACCTTATACACCGATGCCGGAACACCAGCGCGATTGAGTATTACCGATCAAAGTACCAATACTGATTCATGGTACTGGGATTTTGGCAATAAATATGGCAGCACCGTTCAAAACCCAAGCACGACTTATCAAACCAATGGTGAATACACGATCAATTTAATAGCAGGAAATGAATACGGATGTTCGGATACCGTGCAGCATGCAGTGGTTGTCAAATATTATGCGCCTCTGCCAGATGTGACCTCAGATATCTCAATATGTAAAGGGACATATTTTGAAATTGCTGCATCCAACACGACAAATATTGGCGTTTATGCCGACCCGGCCCTGACCGCAAAGATATTCAGCGGGGAGAAATACGTTTCAGGGCCGTTATACACAAGCGATACTTTATATGTGGTGAACCAGGAAAATGGTGGAAAAAGCAAACCGGCCCCGGTTTATATTAGCGTAAATAAGCCGGAAACGGGATTTACTTATCATCCGGATACACTGGATATTGCAGGAAAATATGTGTTAACCGTATCCAATACTGCTCAACACTATACCACTTTAGTGTGGAATGCAGACGGAGAGAAAATTGAAAACACAGAAGATTTCAACTTTGAATACGGGGATAAATCAGCGTTCACGCTGACCCAAATAACAACGAATAATGAAGGATGTACCGATTCTCTGAAAAGGATCATTAAACCGGTCGCAAGTCCAAAACCTGTTGCTGAGAACATCGTTTTTTGTTCAGGGTCGTCTGTGACTATTGAACCAAAAAATGGCAAGGTCTTTTATTTTTATGATGATGAACAGTTGGAACATTTGATCCGCAAAGGACACAATTTAACTTTTAATGATCTGTCAACCGGATCGTTGATTTACATTACGGGAATGGACAGCTTGTTGGAAAGTGATGCCACGCCAGTGTCTATTAAACCAACAGGACTGAAGGCCGATTTCACTTTTTCTCAGGATACCATTAACCTGGCGAATGGGTCCGAACTCAGAATTACCAATACCAGTAAAGGGGCTGATTGGTTTTATTGGTTGTTGGCGTCCAGGTCCATCGACACAGACACGGTACTGATAAAACAATTACAATACCCGGGGAATTATTCCTATGAATTAATTGCGGGCGACCAATATGGTTGTGTAGATAGAATTCTTAAATCGGTTTTGGTTCTGAATGTAACTGCATTAGAAGATCAATTGGCAAAAAATATTGGTTTATTTCCAAATCCGGCACTGGATGTAGTCAATATTAAAGACTTTAAGCCATCGCAGGCAGGACAACAATATCAGATTATCGACAGCAGTGGAAAGGTGGTTTATGAAGGGATTACTCAAAGCCAAGCCAATGCTTTAATTTCCTTCAATATCGCCTCACTGACAAAAGGCATTTATTTTATTAAGATTTATAACCAGGACCATCTATATTTCGGCAAATTTTTAAAACAATAGAATTCATTCATGAATCAGGTATTTGCTGAAATCCCGAATACGCCGGGAAATATATCATGGTTGATTAAAGACAATTGAAAGTGGACATCGATTCGATGGAAAATTAAATAATCCAAATCGTTTATCAATTGATGATGGAAAAATTAATTCCTTTCAAGAATTCGGTAACCGGATAATAAATCGAGTGCCTTCACCAACCTTTGATTTGAGAACAATGTTTCCATTTAGCCTATTGACAGCTTCTTTCACGATATAAAGCCCCAACCCTGCACCATCACTTAATTCAGAGGCACGATAAAACATGTCGAACACTTTATTTTGGTATTTTTCATGTATTCCAACGCCATTATCTTCAAAAATGAAAGTTGCTGATTCATGGTCTATATGTGTTTCGATGCGCAGCCAGCAATTAACTTTATCATTATCTCTATATTTTATGGCATTGGAAATCAGGTTATTAAAGATGAACATCAAGCGGTATTTATCTGAACGCAATGGATTTGTTTTTTGTATAGTGAATTCTTTTTTCATCTCATCAAATCCCTTCAAGTATTGAAAGCTGGTAAAACTTTCTTGGATTAACATGTTCAGATCAATTATTTGGAATTCTAGCTGATTACGGGCATTTCTGGAATAATCGAGAATCTCTTTAAGGGTTGCATCCAGTTTCATGATGCTGCCGTGCATCATGCCCAAGTATTCTTTAAAATAATTCTCTCTTTCTTCATCCTCCTTTTTAATGAGGTTTAACAAACCCAATAATGATAAAAGAGGGGCTCTTAAATTATGAGAAATGCTGTAGACAAAACTGTCAAGTTCCTGGTTGACTTTGTGTAGGATTTCATTTTGCGAACGTAATTCTGCTTCAGCGAATGCCTTTTTCTTCTGAAGTTCCCGTTGTTTCAAAGCATGCTGGATGGCAGGTACTAATCTTGTCAGATTTGTTTTCAATATATAATCATCCGCCCCCCTTTTCAAGCACGAGACGGCAAATTCTTCCGAAACGGTACCGGTAACCAGGATAAAGGGAACATTTACTCCAAGACCCCTGCAAATTTTTAAAGCCTCAATGGAATTAAACTGTGGAAGCGCATGGTCAGAAAGTACAACATCCGGATGATCGGTCTCTAAAGCCTTAACAAACGCTTCTTTTGTATCAACACGTTTGAAATCGAAAACAAATTTATTTTTGGATAATTCCCATTTGACCAATCCGGCATCATCTTCCAGATCTTCCAACATGAGTATTTTGAGCCTCTTTTGCATTTTGACTGTTTATTCAGATCAAATATTGGGCGGTTGGTTGAGTAACATCCAAAACATTCCGACTTCAGCAACCGCATCAACAAATTTGGGGAAATCCACAGGTTTCACAATGTATGCATTTACCCCCAGCTTATAAGATTCCATAATATCCCGTTCTTCTTTAGAGGAGGTAAGCACCACCACCGGTATTATTTTTTTCTGTGGATCGTCCTTTATTTTTTTCAAAACCTCGATCCCATCCACCTTTGGCATTTTTAAATCAAGAAGTATTAATTTTGGCATACGGTTATCCGCATTGAAAATAAAATCAAGTGCTTCTTCACCGTCGGATACATGCATTAGATTATTGGCCAGGTTATTTTTCTTTAAGGCGCGTTTAGTTAAACCTGCGTCGTCAGGATTATCCTCAACCAAAAGTATGTCAACTATATTATCCATTACATTTGAAATTTAATATAATTAAATGTTTAAACCATTCTGAGCACCAAAAGGAATGACCGAAACACAGGAATTTAGTAGGTCGATATGAATAGATAAAAACATCAAATGATACTCATCGTGAAATTTTAAGCAAAATTGAAGTAAGTAAATATAATCAGAATATTGATTAAAATAATGTTATAATACTGAATTAAAGTGTGGTAGTTACGACTTAATCTGACAGTTAGGGATTAAATTTAAATGAGGAATTTAATCATTAACCCCATAAACTGTCAGAAATGAATACAGAGACAAAAGTAATCAAAACTAAGTTAGGACTACTCAACTTAGCCGAACAATTAGGCAATGTATCCCAAGCCTGTAAAATATTTGGATATAGTCGAGATAGCTTTTACCGCTACAAAGAGTTGTACGATCAAGGCGGAGAGATGGCATTGGCTGAACTTAGCCGCCGCCAACCGAATCACAAAAATCGCATTGAGCCAGCCATAGAAGAACGTGTCGTATCCATTGCATATGAATATCCTGCATATGGCCAATTAAGAGCCTCCAATGAACTTAAGAAAGAAGGGGTATTCATATCTCCCTGTGGTGTGCGCTGTGTTTGGCTGCGACATGATCTGGAGACCTTCAGAAAGCGACTCAAAGCTCTGGAGGCTAAAGTTGCCCAAGAAGGATTGATACTGACTGAATCTCAAATTACCGCCATGGAAAAGGCTAAGGAAGAGAAGCGGGCTCAGGGCGAGATAGAGACACTTCATCCGGGCTACCTGGGTGCCCAGGACACCTATTATGTTGGAACCATTAAGGGCGTTGGCAGGATTTATCAGCAGACATTTATCGATACATATGCCAAAACAGCCCATGTTAAGTTGTATGACAGGAAAAATGCATTAGTAGCGGCAGATATACTGAACGATCGGGTGATCCCTTTCTATGAAAAATATGACATCCCGTTACTTCGAATTTTAACTGATCGAGGCACTGAATATTGTGGCTCCAGGGAGCATCATGAATATCAGCTTTATTTGGCCATTGAGGATATAGACCATAGTAAGACAAAAGCCAAAAGTCCTCAAACCAACGGCATTTGTGAGCGCTTCCATCGTACCATACAAGACGAATTCTATGCGGTGGCTTTTAGAAAGAAGATCTACCACAATATTGAAGAACTTCAGCAGGATCTGGATGTTTGGATTGATCAATACAACCATGACCGGCCCCATTCAGGCAAATACTGCTTTGGGAAAACACCAATACAAACCTGGGAAGAATCCTTACATCTGGCGAAAGAAAAATTGTTGGATCGGCAGAATGAAAATTTCGTACCTTTATTACCGCAAGGTGAAGCGGAAGCAGGCTCTGGTGGAGACCAACCTGCCAGGAATAACCTTGCCGACCGAAATGGCGAGGGGCTTTATTTGCCCCTTGCTTATCACCATTTTGGGAGTGGTATACCTAAAGAAAACTCAAAACCAACACCTTGAACTGTCAGATCAAGTCGGAGCTATTACAATTAAAGTGATGATTTACAATTCCAGGTGAAATTGAGATTCACCACATACCTCATTGTCAGGAAGTGTAAAATAAAATGTCGCCCCTTTGTTAATGGCACTTTGTGCCCAAACTTTTCCACCATGTTTGTTAATAATTCGTTTTACTATGGCAAGTCCTACACCGGTTCCCTCAAAGTCCTCCATTTTATGAAGGCGTTGAAAAACCTGAAATAATTTATTTGCATATTTCATATCAAAGCCTGCTCCATTGTCTTTGACGTAGAATGTCCATTGTCCGGAATCCTTTTGCGCTCCAATTTCGACAATAGGATGATCTGCTTTTGAAGAATATTTTACGGCATTCGAAATTAAATTTTCAAATACCTGTTGGATCAGGGCCCTATCACCTAAAATAATGGGTAATTTATCTGATACATTCCAATGGATGATCTTATGCCGTTGATTTTGATCTGTTTCCTGCATTATGTTTCGTGTTATTTGATCAGTATCTATATGTTGTTTTTTTAGTTCTTGTTTTCCCAACCTGGAAAATGCCAGAAGATCGTCTATGAGCATACCCATTTTTGAAGCATTCCTTTGTACCACCTCCAAAACACTTCTGCTTTCATCATTAAAATTATGGCTATAATCTTCCTCAAGGATCTTGGTATATCCATGTATGGAACGCAAGGGTGCCCGCAGATCATGAGAAACAGAATAAGTAAAGGCCTCAAGTTCTTTATTCAAATTCAATATTTCCATTTCTTTCTTCTTTCTTTCCGTAATATCACGAATTGCCGCGCATGTCCATATTTCCTCATCCATATTGATGGGACTCAAACTTATTTCTAAGGGAAATTCATGACCATCCTTGTGTTTTCCCAATATGTTCAAATCCAGTCGCTCCCCCATATTTTTTCTGGCAGGTTTTATGGAGTATTGCATTCGATGATTGGCATGTATTTTTTTAAATCTTTCCGGTATCAATAACTCAATTTCTTTCCCAGTCAATTCAATTCGGTTAAATCCGAATAAGATTTCGGCTTGACTGTTGGTCATAACGATTTCCCCCTGGCTATTGACAATGATCATCGAATCGGGCGTCGATTCCAGAATAGTTTGCAGTCTCTTTTCAGCCTTCCTGAGGTTTTCCATCAAGGCTTGGGTAATCCTTTCTCTTTTGTGAATGATTGAACTGCCGAAAAGAATAAGTGTGACCATAAGGAAGCTGCTAATAGCCCAGCTCAACGTCACATCGCCTGACGGTCCGGATGCATCATGATTCAGCCATAGACTGAACACTAATGGGACAAGAATAGCAAGGGGAAGTAATTTTCTCACATTTTTTCCAACAAGTGTTCCGTACCTAAGTTGTGCTATTATTCCTTTGTCGGGGGATAATCCTATGATCCCGATGCCAATGAGCATAAAACCGATCGCCGTGACCGGAGACATCCCTGTTTGTGGTGCATATGATAATGAATAAAACTGATTTGTAGAATTTGCATACCCGAATAATGAGATCCATGGAATGATCAAACCAAAACAGACTAATATGATGGAAAAATGCTGATATCGGATTGATTTGGAAAAATATAAAAAAAGTGCACTACAAAATATTATGATGCTAATAATTGTTCGGGGAGATGACTGGCCAGGATAAATATCGGATTGTTTTAAAACAGATTGCTTAAAAAACAGGATCTCAAAAGACGGCCTTAGATTTAACAAGTATTGTATACCGATATATACCGCCAAAATAAAGATTAAAGAAGAGATGATTAATCCTAATATCTTAGAACTCCTTTTGTTATGGCTTTTATAATCGGATGCAAGCAAAATCGCGGTACTCAACATAAATAACATTATCGCAGTGAGTGGTGTTGCTGGTGATGCATTAGGGATTAAACTACGCAACAATACGATGTTGAACTGCCAACCGGCTATGACAGTAAAGGCTATGGCTGTGACAGACAAGCCACAACACAGTGATATGTAATTTTTGGTATTCATATTATCGGATGTATTCTTGATAAGTATCACCAATTAGTTTCGCTATTTCAATAATTATTGATTCATTTACGGCTGTATTTTATAACCGATTCTGCAAACTTGCAGAAGAACTTTTGGTTAAAACATCGTTTAAACAACTGAAAAAACCTCAATATATATTTTTAACCAGAAAATCTCAATATTGGAAATTTTATCATGGCAGTTGAAATTGAACGGACTTAAGAATAGTCCATGATAAGGCAATCTATCATCTTGACCGTAATTAATGGCAGGCTTTTCCTAATGCAGTGGACCAAAAACCAATTCAAGTGTAGCAACAATTATTATCGGATGTTACCATGAACTAATCAATCGTCAACTTTTCAAAATCAACTTTATAAATAAATTGACCTTTTATGTTTTTGAATAAATCATGCTGAAGATTGTTCAACAATTGACAGATTTCTTCGAATGAGAAACCATAATGCTCTATGGTAACTTGATTTACTGGCATTTCTCTCAAATTGACTAACTTTCGTTCTTCATCAGTCATCTCTCTATCATTATGTTCAACTCTAATCGACATCTCGCCTTCAGATTTTTCTTCATAGCGTCCTTTCTTTTTTGATTCTGACCTTAAAAAAATACAAATATCTTTTAAGGCTATATCGATTTGGTTAATCTCAAGTTTTCTGTTTAGTTTTAGTTCACTTCTATGATTAACCTTTGTGATAGTGATATCAAAAAGTAGCTTTGAATTATAATAATGCTCAGTTAGGACCAAGACATTTTTATGATAGAAAACATGCTGCAGTTGTCCATTTTTGAATTCCCTTTTGGGGATGAAATCGTTAATGTCCAATGTCACAATATTTTCTCTAAAGACACGGTTTACGATATATTCTGCTGTTTTAGAATTAAGATCAAACACAAAAAGATCGGTTGAATGCTCTGTATCCTGATATGTATGGTGGTTCGATTGCATGTAGTTTTTATATGTTATTTCCGATAGTTCTGCAACCATCACCTCCTGAAAAGTTATATCGATGGCGGATTCTATTATCTTAAGTATCTTATACTCTTTCATAATAGATTTTTTATGAAGTCAATTATTTTTGTTGATAAAATGTAATTTAATTTTGTAAGGGTTCTTATCCAAACCAATATTACCCTTAAATCCAAACCAATATTACCCTTAAATATGATTTTTTTGAAAATGGCACAGATAGGGTGTTTTTTGGGAATGGAAACTGAAAAGAGAAATACAGAGAAAGAAATAAAAAAAGTGCTTGAACAATTTACCGTTTTCACTTCCTTGCGGATATCCTATTCCACAGATTTAATTATAACTCTGATTGGATCTTATTTGCGCAACAATTTGCGCGACAACTTAATTTATTTTTACCGAGTTGAAACGCGGGACAAAATATTTTCATTAGAGTCTGAAATCACATGATTGCGATTATCCTTTACTCCAATTCCAGAAATATCCATTTTATCAGCCTTTGATTGGCATTGGTCATTTCCAGTTCTGAAACCCCATCCACATTGCATTTAAATAGTTTTAGTAGGGCATTAATCAGTTTAGGCTGAGTACTGGTTTCAGTCCAATTTTCGATGAATTTATCGGTTTCCTGCTTTCTGCCAGTGGCTTCCAGGGCCCAAAGTTGTATCAGATTATTGCTCTCGTAAAAATACGTTCCCGGCTTGAAATCGATGATCTTCCGCATAAGAGATACTGAAGCATCTTTCTGGCCCAAGTGATCTTCGATTATAGATTCCAGATAATTTTCCAGTCGATCATCAATATCATCTTTATATGGTTTACCCACGCCCAGATGCTCCGGCCATAATCTTGACTGTTGAATAAGCTCAATCGCATTTTTATATTTGCCTTTTTTTAGAGCGTCAAGGGCAAGCATGAGTTTTGTCTCTCTGTATAACTCTCGGCTTTCCACTGCCCCCTCAAATGGAATGAGATTTAAGGATTCCAGTTCTTTGTTTGCCACTGTATAATCCTTGTTCAATAACAAGACTTTAACATACTGCAACCCCATGATATAATTTTCAGGAGAGACTTTATGAAATGTCCGGGCATATTTTAATGCGGATTCCAGTTCATTATGACTGGTGTAATAATCAATCAACATCTTTGGATACCGCCATTCCTTACCATCCATATTCATGGCTGTCATCAGGTCCGCAACCGCCTGTCGAGGCAAAGTATCCTTGTTCATTTCAAATCTGAATGCATAAAAAGGCGCATAATCCGGACGATCTTCACATTCAAACAAATATTGACGACACAAATTCAATCGCCCTTTGCTTCCATACAATAATGCCAGAAGATATTTAGGCTTCCAACTTTCACTATTTTCCGACGACCAACTTAAGATCTGTTGCAATTCCGGACGGTAAGTGAAGGTAAACCCGACCGGTAGTGAATTGGCGGTGATGAGCTTCGACAGGTATTCATTGCCATTTTCTTTACTCAACCATGCCGAAATATAACCGCTTATGGGATTATCAGGAATAAATGTTAACAACTCATCGCACTCATTTTGACATCCGATATTCAGATAAAAAAGGGCCATCTCAAGGATTGACTGATCAGGTAATTCATTGGTAATATGAGATGTTATTACATGTCTTTTAGTCCCGGATGTATCCAGGAAATATGCCTCGCTCCATGCCAAGTGATCAAGTGGACTAATCTCCAGAATTTTTTCTATTATTTCTTTGGCCTCGGTTAATCTTCCCGAATAGCGTAGTGCGATAGCCTGTAACTCCAAAGCCGTAATATTGTTGATATCATTTTCCAGGCTTTTCCCGGCATGATAAATCGCCTGGCTATAATCCTTTTTTGCCAACTCCAGTTTCGCAAGTTCCGTATATGCTGCAGAGCGATAAGCCGGTGACAAGCCAGCCACTTCAAATCCATCCCTGGCATCATATTCATTACCCAGTACCCTGTTAATTAGCCCATAAATGTAATTGGCTTCCGGGTCATAGGTATCGACACTTAGGGCCTTCTTAGCAACTAAAAGGGCATCTTTATATTGTATCTTCCGATAAAGCAATTCTGCCTTTAGGACAAGTGCTGGCAATAAATTTTTATCTTTTACTAAGGCTTCATCTATTTGGGTCTCTGCCTGTTCATATTTTCTTTGTTTTAAATATTCATTCCCTTGAATATATAATCCATAGCTGCTGCTCCAATCATAATCCGAAGGCATGACATACGGACGGTGTAATGTTGCTGACGCTTCGCGTGAATCATATTCGATCTTATGATTTCCAAGCACTAGTTTAATATCATCAATAGGATGTGTGAAAAGCATGGAATCCCTGAAGGACTGTAATGGTTTAAGCGATATTTTTTGAGCATATACCAAAGAATCAGCGGACATTACCTTCAAGGTATCATCAATGTTTTGGACGGCTGCAAAATACACATTCATACGGCCACGATTGATAGAATAGTTTAATGCTCCGTACTCGTTGGCTTTAACGAATCCTTCGGTATTCATGACAGGATACCAATATTCTTCCCAACGGTCCGTGGCGTAAGGCTCAAATGCCTCATGCTTAAACGGTGAATATGTACTGTTCTCCGCAGCCTGGTTAAATAACCGTCCTGATTGGATCTCTACGTATTGCCCGTCATGGTCCGTAAGCAGATCCTCCCAGATCATACCTTCCCTGGACAATCCCCAGATCCAGATCTTTTTGCCGATCTTTTCTTCCCTGGGAGAATATCTGACAATTCCTAACCCTTCATCATGCCAATAGGCACCCCAAAAATCCGTATAAATCCCCATGACATGATAGGAATGATATCCGCCAAAATCATTGTTCCTGTACCAATCGATATGCTTTTGGTTTTCTTTGTTGACCGGCCAGTCACCAACCTCTCCGATATGGCCTATCCATTTATTCCCCGGAAATATGAATTGTAGGCCGTCTGTTGCTTTGATACCAACATTCATCCAATGATAGTACGGTTCACCTAATGGAGAATCATTGTGCCAATATGACCTTGTGCTGAAATAAGCTTTATCCGCAGGAAGATTGATCTCTATGGTCCAGCGGGTCCGTGTAAGCATATCAAGAACACCAATAAAACAACTTACACTTCCATCTTCATTATTGCGTGTTAAATAATCAACGGGTGTGGCACAATTGGGTGTATGACCGAAAATACCATAATTGGATTCAATACCTCCGCTTGTCCATGGGCCTCTCATGGCCACGTCACGAAATTTCACCACGTGATTATAATATATGAAAGGTCGATTGCCCACTTTTTCAACAGCGGTCCAGATCTTGCCTCCGATTTCAGGCAATATCATCACTCTGATGTACGGGTTCTCCAGTTCAATGACTTTCCATTCCTTTTGTTCCGGTTTAGTAGTATAGCCGTCGAATCTGAAATAAGGATAATATCTTGTATACTCAGGAATGGGATTGGGATCCGAATAGGGATATGTCACAAATGTTTTTCTGTATTCTTTTACGGTGGCACCCTGGCTAAAAGCAGAAGTGATGTTTATTATCAAACAAGCCGTAAGGATTACTACGAGTCGTATCAGAGTGTGAAATTTATGTCCAATTATTGTCATAATAAATCAAAATAAATTATGTTTATATTTGAATTTTAATATAAAATAAATATTTTATTATTTTAGTTTTACTTATACAAGCAATTATGTAAACACATTTTTTATAACATATATTATTTTTTCATTTTCATAATGAAAGTAAAGTGTTATTATTTGATTAAATTGTTTACAATATTTATGTTTCTCAATAAAATCGCTATTGAAGAAATGTAACTTCTGTTGAATCCTGCCCTCTGCCAGTGGCCGGATCTCAACTTTAATAAGTCCCCTGCATATATGTCAATTCACCATCCGATTCTTCTGGGCTAACGGTTCTTTCACATCCCTGGGTTTTTTACAATCCATCATTGTTAATACAAAGGGCTAAGGCTGACGTATAGTATTCTTGAATTTTCATTTCGAAATGGATAAAGATTTAATGACTTAATTTTTCGTCCTAATCAAAATTAAAAAACCTTCGTTTTGAGGAATTGTCAATGACTGCAAGGAAGAGAAAATTTGCTCATCCTGAAAATTTTCTATTGCCGGCATATAAAATTCATAATTGTATTTAGTATATCCCAATTTATTCCAATCCACACTGATGTTACATAATTGGTCGGTATTGCCCCAAGCCGCAACGGCGATAATTGATTCTTTTTCGCCTTTATACAAAGTTGCTTTAACAAGGTCGTTGTCCACTCTTAATGGAATATTTTTCTCATCCCAATAACCAATCATCTCCTTTCCTTTGATATCATATTGGTCCCAGAATTTCCACAAAGGCAAGGGATTTCCTCCCCACCCCAGACGATTTGTTTCGCCAAAAACCATTCCGCGCCACTGATTACCTCCGCCTTGCAGCATCTGCCCTGGTAATCCGAAGGGAATGCCGGATTGTTCAATTAGCCAATAATCAGGTAGCCGATTGTAATCACGTCCTTCTCCAATCCATGTCAGATCAAAGTATGGCAATAAATCCATATATACATTCAAACAATTCGCATACCCCGCTGCTTTATCAAAAACATTCCAACTATGAAAATCAATTCTTCCGTCAGGACGATTTTTGTCTATAATTCTTCTGGCCCTTTGCAATGTAAGGCGATCTGAGGCAGCATCATCAATATAGATCCCGTCAATCTTTATGTTTTTAACCATCCAATTCAACCCCTCCAAATAGAAATTATTTAACCTGCTATCGGGTGTAGTAATTACCGCAATGTCCGTAACTCCCTTAAACATACCCTTATCAATTTTTTGAATCCAGGCAGGTAAGTAATCCTCTTTAAGATTGTGAACAAACCATTCAGGGGGGCGGCTTCCATTATAGGTGCTCACATAATCATTTCCCACCCCAGGAAAAATTATTTCTCCCCCTAAAGAACGAAAAGCCCAAAATTCCGAGAAATTCTTTGTTATCTCCCGTGTTGTATAGTAAACTTTTAAACGCAAATTATTTTTATGGGCTTTGTCAATCAGCTTTTTTAAATCCGGTATCAGTTCATCGACATAAGGATAATTTATAAATGGATAAATATCCAACCCCTGATGGATATTGATAATATTAGCATGATTCTTCATTGCAAAACCAATAATGTTTTCTGATTTTGTATCCGGCAAAGGATGATAATAACGATCACCAAATTGCACATCCTTATTGATTGGTTTGAACGGAGTGATAAGAAGCTCAAAGTTATAATGCAGCACATCACTCTTTTTTAATACCCTGTAACCGGAATAAGCGTTGAGCATCACATTATTTTCTTTTTCAGTTACTTGAACTCCACCGGCACCTTCATTGGCCCATGAAACCGGCAAATGCAAAGGACCATATTTGTAATAAATATTCACCAGTGGCCTGACATAATGCTCATCTTTCCATTTAAACCTTAATCCCCCATTTACCGCACCCAACCAAAGCATATCCTGATTTCGGCTAGTATCCCATTTCCAATTATATGTTTTGCTTGGGCGATACCCTCCTTCGGCGTTCAATCCCATCATATACTTTGACTTTTCTTTATCTACCGGAACCGATAACCTTATGTCATTTACCATGATTGGCTTCAACGTTGTAACAGTTAATTTATATTCAACATGCCCATCGAACTCCAACGTCCCTTCACAAACTAATTTCAGTTCAGGTGATAAGCTATTTACAACCCATGTAATTGTTGTTTCCGTTTCTTTTATGAATTTTATCTTTTCTGTCTGAAATCTGACCAATTCTCCGTTGTTTTTTTCTATTATAAATTTTATAGGCTTCTGGAGAATTTCCTCGCCGGTTTTCCCGATCGTTTGTACTGATGGTGTAAAGTAGGTGAGAATTGAAGAGGGTAGTCCGTTGTTACCAATTGAAAATTTCCGTCCAAGTAATAGTATATTATGGCCTTTCCGTATTAACGCTGTAAAAGGTTTGGTGACCGAATCCTCAATTCCAACTGTGCTATTGAGCCAATTCAGACGAGACATCCGTTTAGCTTCGTCGTAGCCATGATCAACAACCTTGTCACCTGTTACTTTTAAAATAACAGGTATCGTTTTGGTTTCTTTTTCAGATGCTACCTTTACATTTCCTTTGTAAATACCGGAAATGATTTTATCAAGGTTAATGCCAAGCCAAAGGCTTTGTACTCTGCCTGCTTTAACTTTTAATTTTTTTACAAAAGGCTCCCCCTGAAAGTTAATACCCCCGGTATTGAAACAGGTCATTGCATCAGGCAGTATGGAATGGCCGTTGTCACTTTTGAATTCCGAGAAATTGACTTTTACATCATTTAAATTGTCTATTGCCCATATAACCAGTTGATAGGTATAATATTCTCCCGGTTGAGCTGTTAATGCAAATACATTTTTTGAACCTTCATTTTGGAGCCAATTTATCCGGAGAGAATCAAACCATTGAACTGGTTTTTCTCTTTGGACTGGAAACAGCAAAAAGGTTTTGTTTTTTATTTTTGAAGAATATAAGTTTAATGCATCTTTTGTAGAAATATAATGCTCCTTCTGTGCAGATGCCGAAAGGCTGACGTAAAGCAGCACGTTTAGTAAAATCGATCTCATAATAAATATTTAGTAAAATTGATTACTCCGTTTTAGACCTTCAACCTTAAATGAGGAATACCTCCTTCTCAGAAATAATCACTGAAATCTTTCTTTTCAATGATTGCTTTAAACGCCATCATCGGCAATGCGATCCCGGCGATAAATCCGGAAGCCCCTCCTGGTTGTCCGTCACTGGAAATACATTCAGGAAATTCCAAATTAATGGTATTTTCCACCAATTCTTTTGCAATCACGATTGCCAGTTCAGGATTTTCTATGGCAAGCACTGGTAATATCCACCCCGTGCCAACTGACCAGTAGCCTCCGTTAATATAGCCACCAACCGGGGAGCCAGAATTGTCATATCTCCCAAGATTCGGATCGTATGGAGACCCGAACATCCTTTGCCAGCCCCCAGGCTCTGCTATCTGACGGGTGGCTCCCTTGAGAAATATCACATTGCGATTCCGCTCAAAATATTGACCTATCTTTTTCCTGATTTCCGGCCCCGACATCCAGTATGCAAGCCCGTTTCCCCAAACATTCACCTGGCGGCAATCTTTTGAACCAGCAAAGTATGCCCCCTCTTCCTCGTCAAACAAACGATACAGATTATCAGGTACCCCTTTTGCCAATTGTTTCCATTTTTCAATTTCCTGCTTTTCAATGTATCCGTCAAAAAGCCGAATGGCACGTAAAATTCCAAAGTGCAAGATCATGCTGCTCATCAGTTCAAAACCGGTAATTGCCACCATATCGTGAAAACCAAACCCTACTCGAGGATGTTGGGGATCACTATAAGCTAGCCCACAAGCAAACGAAATACTATCGATGCCTCGTTTAAATAATTGTGCCCAATCGTTTTTTCGGGGGATTGTGGCACCCATATTTTCAAAGTTATCTATCAGTCGGATCCATGCTGCAGGTAGATGATTGGGCATTAGTTCGGTTAAATGTTGAGAAAATGCAAACCCGGGATGCATCATGGGCATTCCATCAGAATCGACTCTATCCGGAAAGGCAGTTAAATTAACCATACTTTCAGTGAGGAATTTAATTATTTGCGTCAATCGTTCTTTACTATACAGTCCGGGTTCTACGAGCAATGGATATAAAAAGTCATCTGGCCATAAACCACGATAACCACTACTTACACAGGGGGAATGTATTTTTAAATTATTATCATACTTCACTTTTGAGCGGTCAATACAATCAATCAAGTGCTTTCTTAACTTATTAAATAATGCTTTATATGTATTATCATAGCCATCCGGATACAAAATCTTCTGGTAATTGGAATGGCTATGATATGTTGAGGAAACTGATATGCCAGCGGCATTATTGGCAAATGTGTCAATTATTGAAAAAAATCCAGTAGTGCCTATGGCACCTGTCATTGATAAAAAATTCCTTCTTTTCATGTTTTTTGTTTTAGTATGATTGAAACTCACCAGGTTTCAATGTTTTCAAATACAATCAATTCGAGAGATCACATTTAACATGCGTGCTTGACTGAACTTCCTATTTCAAAAAAAGCTCAATGACCGGGATTTTGATGTTTGGTTTTTCTTTCGGCAAACTTAAACTCAGATCTTTAACATTTATTTCCTTACCCTGAATTTCGGAAGCATCATGAAGAAACTGTGCGTATCTCACTTTTCCATAATAATTTTGGAGGATAATTTTTTGTTTTGGATATTCCAGCAAGTGGATATAAAGCCTGTTCGTTTCGTGGTTATAGGTCAATAGGGTATTTTCAGGAGCTTGAAACCCGGAAGGGGCCTGCGTACAGCCATAAATTGACCTGTTATTATACTTCATCCAGATACCAATAGAATCCAGTGCCATATCAGCACGATAATCAAAGTTGCCGCGTCCGGTAGGTCCGACATTAAGTAGCAGGTTTCCGCCTTTGCTAACCGATTCTATCAATAATCGAAGTAATTGATTGTTGTTTTTCCAGGTATGTTCATCTCGATAATAGCCCCAAGAACCGCTGAAAGTTTGACAGGTTTCCCATGGAATTTTATTCCCTTTCCATTCTGGCCATTTATCGACCATATATTGTTCGGGTGTTGTAAAATCCCAGCCATCTTCATAATCTTTGAGATCTAGCCGATCGTTGATAATTATATCGGGTTGTATTTTCCGCACCATTTTCAATAAGTCTTGTGAGTCCCAATCTTCATGTGATTTTCCCGCTATTCCAGGATAGGAATAATCTAGCCAGAGAATGTCAATTCTGCCATATTTAGTAAGTAACTCACGTACCTGATTAAACAAATATTTGCGGTAAATTTCCATATTCCTGCCCTTGTTTAATACATCATAAGCTTTCGAACTTTTTGGATTATTGTTTTCCTCATTGTAAGGCTGAAGATTGGTTGGCCTTAACGGATGATATTTATCAATCGTAAAATCAGGATGGTGCCAGTCAATCAACGAATAATAAAATCCCACGCCTAAGCCTTCAGCTCTGAATGCTTCTACATATTCTTTAATAAGATCCTTTTTAAAGGGGGTATTCGCTGATTTATAATTGGTATATTTTGAATCGAACAAACAAAATCCTTCATGGTGCTTTGTCGTAATAACGGCATATTTCATCCCGGCTTTTTTTGCCTTTTGAGCCCATTCCTTTGGATTATATAAGTCAGGGTTAAAAACTTTGAAATATTTATTGTATGCTGAATCACTCATCTGTTCGCGAGATTTTACCCACTCATGCCGGGCTGCCAGCGAGTAAAGACCAAAATGGATAAACATCCCGAAGCGATCGTGTTCCCATTTTCCCATTCTTCTTTCTTTTTCAGCCGCAGTCTCATTGCCCAGTCTTTGTTGCTGTGAAAACGAATTAAAACCGATTGCTGACAAGAAAATAATAACAAAAAAGCGGTTCATAACTTTCCAAATTTAAATACAAAAATATACGCGGTTTAGCTTTCATTTATCAATTGTCGACAAGCTTTTATTCTGTTCAATGGGAATGGCTTTGTTGGTTTTGAAAGTCCTCTTTAGGCTAACATCTCTTTTAGAAGGGTGTAGCCTTATCGCA
The DNA here is from genome assembly GCA_963711495.1 of uncultured Cytophagales bacterium. Classification (GTDB taxonomy): domain Bacteria; phylum Bacteroidota; class Bacteroidia; order Cytophagales; family Cyclobacteriaceae; genus CAVQEK01. The sequence continues at coordinate 78,321 of CAVQEK010000011.1, read as the reverse complement.
ATCAACCTTCAATATTACATCCGCATTTTCCGCTGCCTAAATGGCTATATAAATGGGCATTTCTGTATATATTACATAAGCCTTGGCCCGAAATCTAAATGGGTGGCGGTGTTCACAGGGTTATTATTTAAACGGTCGCCATATTTTCAATTAGACACACCAAAGTGTTCCGATAATATCCAAGTATTGATTGTTTTTTTTAAGTTGTGCCTGATTGAACAATTTTTAAGCCCTATTTCAAGATGGCATTGAACTGGTTCAGGTGCAATTGATAATACAATGACTGTAGTTTCTGCTTTCTGCCACTGATTCACCCGTCCTTGTTTATAATAGAAAACTAATGAATTGGTGGTAACCCCCAAAGGACAGGTGTTTTTTGATGATTGAATCGAAAGATAATAGTATGATCACACTCGAAGTCTTTTGATGAAGTGTGGTTGATTATCAAACGCAGAAATCGAATGGAGGATCAACATCTTTAATCGAATAATTTACGATTTGAGCGAAAAACGCCAATTATTAAACCAGTAAATCTCAGGAAATGACGGAGTTTTTATCACATGTTTTCTGTTTAGCAGTATAATTTTAAGACTGTTACCCGTAATAATGGTTTGAATGAAAGATTGGGCATGGGTCACCTTGATTATTTCCTATGTTGTAAATTTCATAAAGAAAAATCTGGCCAATCTTTCAAGATCAAACAGATCAGGAAGAAGTGAATCAAATGATATTACCGGCGTTCTATTGCGATTTGCATATTCCTTATCAACCGACAACCCCGGGACTGTCATTTAAGGACTACTTAAGATTATCATGATGATTGATGTTTTCATTTTTTTATAAATTCACAATTAGTACAATGTTGAAATAGATTTAAGACTAATCAGTTTTTATTGTTTACAGATGGTGTTTATGGGATCTTAAGGATTAATTTTAGGGGATGGCAATTTTCATGTAAAAAGATTCAAAAGTCCGGAAGAGATATTTTCAGACTTTTTAATATTCAATGTGTTTCGTGTTGAAGTTATTCAGGAATTTATTGTTAATAGTTTAGAAGAGCCTGCAATTGTATTTAGCTTATATACCGCAGAATGAGATAATACTGCTGCTGATCCTAATGCTAGCAACACCCAAAATGGGCTCTTCATTGATGCAACAGACAGATCTTTAACATTTCATCTGCATCGGATCATATAGTGCGTAAACCCAACATTTATTGTAAGCTGTTTGAGCAATGCTTAGTGTCTTTATTCCATGGTCTGTTAGTATCTTATTTTAAAAAAATGGTATTTTCCAAATTTATCATTACAATTTTATTGGCTGCTGTCACATCCAATAGCATAAGTAAATTTATATCCCTTTATAAAGCTATTGACCAAAACTTCATTTGGCTGTTTGAAAGAAGTAGGACTGAGTTTAACCTTGAGTGTACTTAATGCTCCTTCAGTGTCCTCCCTGATGTTGAACTTTCTATTGGAATAGGCACTGTAACAGCATGAAGGATCATGCTGAAACGAGGTTTTGAAAGGCATGTTAAAGATTCTTTACAGCCAAATGTCCGTTACTCTATGCTTTCGGTTTGCTCATTATGACTATCTTTTAAACAACTTAAAAATGTGTCAGTGTCAAAGTCATGTTCAATACGTTGTGTTGAATTTATTCAATAATTCAGGAATTGAATGGATTAGCTTTATAGAACATAAATCCCGAAAAATTATTCGATTTTTATACTTTTAACATATCTTTATAATTCCGAATCCATAATTATCCGTGTTTTACCAACTTCAAAGCCTTTTTGGAAGGCGATTTAGGTTAAAATAAATATATTCTATAAATTAATATATAAATCAAATTAAACATAAAATACTACCGGTTTGGATAGTCAGGAAATCAGACATTTGACTCAGTTAATGGCTAACGATAATGAGCGGGCATTCAAGCAATTTTTTGATTTGCTTTATCCTAGGTTTTATAGACTGGCATATCACTATGTTAAATCAGATGTTTTATGTGATGAGCTCGTTTCTGATGTATTTATGAAAATTTGGAAAAATCGTAAAAAGCTAATTAAGATTGATCGTCTCGATTTTTATTTTTTTAAATCCATTAAAAATCAAGCCTGCACCTATCATAAACGGGAGTTGAGGGTGGAGTTGGAAAAAGAGTCAGCTAAAAGCTTTCGTATTGAATATGAAGAACCTGAAAATCTACTAATTGCCAAAGAGCTTGCTTATGCTGTGGAGCAGGCAATTTCCAGTCTACCGGACAAATGCCAGATAATCTTTAGGTTGGTCAGGGAAAACAAGATGTCATATAAGGATGTGGCAGATTTACTGGATGTTTCCCCTAAAACGGTGGAGAACCAAATAAATATTGCTATTAAAAAGCTAAAATTTGCCCTCGACAATTATTATCATAAAGATCAATACAGGTTAAGAAAACTCTCCTTTTGGTATCTTCTCATTCTTTTCGCTTTATCTTTTTAAAAAAAATCGGTCGTCCTTTGGGGGTTACCACCAATTCTTTAGTTTTCTCTATTAAACAGCACAGAGTTGAAGGAATATTTAAACCTTATAGCGAAGAAACTTTCTAATGAAGCCAATGTTGAGGAGCTTCGCGAATTACAGGAATGGCTTGATGAATCGAAGGAAAATGAACTTTTGTTTCGACGATTGGATGAATCATGGAATAGAGGCATGTTCAAATTAGTTGTCCAGGGCCATGAAAAAACGTTCAATAATATTTCGACACAACTTGGTTTAAGTGATCGGTCCTCAATGTCCTCGTCAAAAATCAGAAGGATCCAACTATATTGGCGAAGGATGGCTGCCATATTTATATTAGTTATTGGAATTGTAGGTATATGGTGGTATTTGAATTCAGTTCAGCGTGATGGAGAGGGTGTTACTCAATCTAAATTAATTGTTAAAAGTAATCCAAAAGGACAGAAATCACTAATCACATTGCCTGATGGATCAAAAGTGAAACTGAATTCTGAAAGTTATATTGAATACCCGGAGAACTTTAGTCAGACAAGACGAGTCAAGTTGGTAGGAGAAGCTTTCTTTGAGGTGGTTCACGACAATTTACACCCTTTCGTCGTGAATTGTGGTGATGTATATGTACGTGTTTTAGGGACATCCTTTGATGTACAGGCATTTCCATTTAATGAGAGCATGTCTGTCGCAGTACTAACCGGTAAAGTTCTTGTGGAAAACAAGAAATTACAGGGAGATGAAAGAACCAATGTTTTATTACCAAAAGAAATGGTTCAAATAGATCACAAAACCGGAATATTTGAGAAGCGTAGTTTTAACCCTGATGCAACATTGGCGTGGAAAGATGGCATTTTAGCGTTTCATAAAGCATCTTTTAATGAGATAGTTGAGCGGCTTGAACGTTGGTATGGTGTTGAATTTGTAATAAACCGATCTACCCCGATCACAGATGGTTTTACAGGCCGTTATGAAAATCCAACACTGAAAGTGGTATTGGAAGGAATGAGTTTCTCCTCTGAATTCAAATTTACGATCAAAGGTGATACAGTCTTTATAAATTAAAAAGCAAAGAACTATGTTTAATTCAAGTTAAAATAAAAAAAGGGTTATTTATTTCTTCAAGTTTTGGAATGACGATATCAGAAATAAACAACCCCACCATCTTAAGTATAATTATCTTAAACCTAAGACAGTTTAAAATTATGAAATCTAAACTACTAAATCAACTGGTCATTATGTCCAGGTATCTAATTTTTGGATTATTCTTGCAAAGTGTGCTATCGTGCATGTTAATAGCCGACGACCTTCATGCACAATTGGACAAAAAAAGCATTGAAGATATTTATGTGTCTATAAATGTTGATAATACACGACTCGGTGATGTCCTTTCACAGTTGAGCAAGGAAACAGGTTTTTCTTTTGCCTTCAATGAAAAGCTGGTCAATTTGAAGCAACGTGTTAGTCTCCATATTTCACGTGCCTCTTTGGCCGATATTCTTCGGGAAATCTCCCGTGAATCAGATCTGAAATTCAAACGGGTGAATGATTATATTCATGTGGGAAAACGATTGGCGATAGAAGCTATCGAAGTCGTAGAAGTGAAACAGGTAATTACCATTACAGGTAAGGTAACTACTTCTGAAGACAATTCCGGACTTCCGGGGGTAAATGTAATTATCAAGGACACTTCCCAGGGAACTGTAACCGACGTCAATGGTAACTATAAGATTGAAATACCATCTGCAGAATCTGTACTCGTTTTCAGTTCGGTTGGTTATGTGAGTGAAGAAGTAATGGTGGGAAACAGATCAGTGATTGACATTGCACTATCGCCTGATATTCAGAAACTGGGAGAGATCGTCGTGATAGGATATGGTTCTACTTCCAAAACAAAGTTGGTAAGCTCGGTTTCAACAATTAACGAGACCAAAGAACTGAGTAAAGTTCCTATTACCAATATAACTGAATCATTAGCTGGAAGAACACCAGGCCTATTTGTTCAAAATAATCCCGACGGTAGTCCTCAGGACGGTGAATTGCCGAGGATATCAATACGCGGAGGTGGAGAACCGCTATATATTGTTGACGGTATAAAACAAACCAAACAGTATTTTGCTAATATTCAACCTGAAGATATCGAATCGATTTCATTTTTAAAGGATGCATCTGCTTCTGCGGTATATGGTGCAGAAGCAGCTGATGGCATTGTCCTTGTTACGACAAAAAGAGGTGGTGCGGGTCAGGAAAAACTCTCTGTTGAATATGGCAGTAACATATCGGTCCAGACAAGACTAATTAAACCTAATTTCTTGGATCTGTACGAACAGGCACTGCTTCAAAATGAAGCAGCTTTTCGGGATGGAACGGCACTACCGGTTTCTGAAGAATTACTTCAGAAATATAAAACGGGTAGTGATCCACAATATAGATCAACCGATTGGTATGATGCCGTCCTAAGAAAATTCGCACCACTGACAAAGCATTATCTTTCATTAAGTGGCACCTCAAATAATACAACGATTTACTTATCCGGTAATTATCAAACACAGGAAAGTCCATTTAATGATGCAGGGGAGCAAGGCACGAATCGGTATTCTTTCAGGTCCAGTGTATCACAAAAAATAGAAAATATTGGTCTCACGGTAACTGGCCAAATGGATTGGATGAGATTTGATGCAAGATACCCTGCAGGAGGCTCAGGTACAGTTTGGGGTTGGTTGAGGCAGGGAATTTCAGTACCACTGTTAAATCCGGACGGCAACTATTATCAATACGGAAATCCGCTTAGTGCGGCAAGCGATAAGGGGGGTTATTTAAAAAATCAGGAAACCTGGATGAACAACAGGCTCATTTTGAATTGGGAAGTGCCTTGGGTAGAAGGACTCACCATCAATACGTTTATGAATTATCTTAACGATGCCAATATAAATAAAAATTGGAAAGTAAATGATCTTGGCATTGCACCTTTTTATAATTGGGATAATACCTTAGGTGTCGGACAAGGATCTCCGAATTTATCTGAAATGACAACAAATCGAAATAAACTTGATTTACAGACTCAAGTTGATTATAAAAAAACAATTTCGGAGGATCATAATATTTCTCTGACGGCAGTATATACCCAATACAAGCAAACAGGAAATTTCCTGTCAGCATATAGAAGGGATTTCGTATCCGGAGCGGTTGATCAGATGTTCGCCGGCTCTACCACCGGTTTGCAGAACGATGGCAGTGGGGATGAAAAAGCAGAAAGAGGATGGGTTGGAAGGGTAAAATATGATTATAAGTCAAAGTATATCCTTGAATTTACAGGAAGGTATGATGGAAGTGATAATTTCCCCGAAGACAAAAGATGGGGATTTTTCCCAGCCGTAGCAGCAGGTTGGAATTTAGCCATGGAACCTTTTATGCAAAATGTAAATGAAAAAATAAAACTGAGCTCCTTTAAGCTGCGTGCATCGTGGGGTAAAACAGGATTGAGCAGCGGGGCATCAAGATTCGGATATATACCTACCTATAATTATGTAAATGATAATTATTACGCCGGAGGCAGTTGGAATCCTGGTTTTACTGAAGGGAATCTGGTTAGTTCGGATTTCACCTGGTATGAACGAAAATCAACAAATATTGGAGCTGACTTTTCCTTTTTTGACAATAGATTAACTGGTAGTGTCGACTGGTTCTATTATCGAACGACAAATTTTCTTGCCAGCCCAAGTGGAATTTATTCAACTCCTTTAGGAAAATCACTACCGGAAGTTTTAACCAATTCGGCCCATAGAAGGGGCGGCGGTGAATTTACCCTTGGTTATACAACAAATTTGAAAGGATTGAATATTAACATAGCTGGTAATCTCGCCTATTATGATCAATTGTGGGAATCAAAATATGATGAACCGGAAGCGACCTTAAAAAATCCGAATACAAGATTAACACATGCCACCGATTATTACACTGTAGGGTATTATGATTTAGGATATTATCAAACAATGGAGGATTTCTATAATAATCCCCGTCAATTGGGAAAATTGAAATATATACCTGGTATGACAATGTACAGGGATGAAAATGGCGATGGAAAAATTGATCAACGTGATTTAAAGAAAATTGGTAAATCAAATTTTCCACATTTGGTTTATGGGATTAACATTAATATGGACTATAAAGGCTTTTCACTCAATGCACTTTTTCAAGCGGCATCTCATCGACAGCTATATCTTGGTTATGTTTGGTACGCTTCTGTTAGTGGTCAAAGGGTTTATGATTTACAAAAAGATAATTGGACTGAAACTAATCGTAATGCCCAATTCCCGGTTATGTCAAACGCAGTCAATGATTATCAAACAACTTCAACAAAATACCTCGTAGATGCTAGTTATTTGCGCTTGAAAGAATTGAGTATTAGCTATGATTTAAGGCATTCCTTATTGAAAAATGTAAATCAAATAGGAGGATTATCAGTCTTCATAAGTGGGACCAATGTTTTCACCTTATCCCCATTAAAGAAATATTATATTGATCCGGAGACCCCGGATATTTATAATGATTTCGGGTGGCCTGTAAACAGGGCGTTTAGTGTAGGATTAAGATTAAGTTTATAAAATGAATCAATCATGAAGGAATATATAAAAATTTTAATGATAATCTTGTTAATCGGATTCTATTCATGCGATCAGAATCTATTGGATACAAGACCTTTAGATAAATTTGCCGAAGAAGACGTTTGGAGTGACGTCAACTTATCCCGGGCATTCTTAAATAATATTTATGATGATGTTTTGGGAATGTATTTTTACGATATTACAGATGACTGGACTGATAATGTGATGATGAGTGAATTTGGTATGGCAGCTAACTCTCTTCCTAGGGGAGGACTGCTTTCCTATGTCAAGGCCGGGGTATTTACTTCGGCTCAGGATGTCGGCTGGAATCAATTCGCAAAAATCAGAAAGTGTAACCTGGCAATTGAAAAACTAACAGGTAACGAGTCAATTCTTGAGCCCGACAGAAAAATAATGATTGCCGAAGCAAAAATGTTGAGGGCAATGACATATTATTGGTTGGCACAGCGATTTGGAGGGTGTATAATCGTAGATAAAGTATTGACACCTGAAGATGAATTGCAGTTATCCAGGAGCAGTGAAACAGAAACATATGATTTTATTATCAATGATCTGGAAGAAGCTGCAATAGACTTACCTGAAAGTGCCGACCAGGGTAGACTGACTAAGTATGCCGCCGATGCGTTTCTCTCACGTGTAGCGCTTCAGGATGGACGATACGATAAGGTTATTCAAGCTTGCAATGAAGTTGAAAATGGCCCGTTTGTTTTAGATGATTATTACAATATCTGTAAAGACTACAGCACGATAATAAGCTCTCCAGAGGTGATATTAAGCATGGAACGGGAACAAACACACAATACATTTGGTCAAACACTTCATCAGCGCTTTTTACCCGGGATAAGTAATAGTAGTCTGGATCCTAATGTCCCCACAAGATTAGGTGATGCCGGATTTGGCGGGTGGCTCGCGCTTTTTCCTCCTCAAGAACTGGTTGATGATTACTTGTTTGTTGAAGGCAATAATACGGAACAGCATAGGGGTGAAGAGTTCATCGGTGAGCACCCAGGTTTGATGTGGCCGGATCGTGACGCTAGATTTGAAATTTCTATCGTTCATGATTCGAGTGTATGGTTTAATCAATTGGTTACCATACGAAAGGGAGGTAATGCATTTGCGGGTGCATGGCCTGCGGTACCAAGTCAGCAAACTTATTCGGGGTATTATTTTCGCAAATTTACGTTCGAGAATGAAACACAGGGTTATCCTACGCCTTGCAATTATGCGTTGCCACTTCTGCGGTTGGGAGAAGTCTATCTAAATAAAGCAGAAGCTTATTACCGTAAAGGTGATTTGGATTTAGCCATTGAATATACGAATAAGACTCGCACGGAACATGGCAAACTACCACCTATAATGAATGTATCATCGGACGAGTTTTATAAAAATTATAAAATAGAAAGAAGAATAGATCTCTTATACGAGAATGACAGATACTGGTCATTACTTCGGTGGGCCAAAGTTGAAAACGCCTCCTCTATTCCGGAACTGGAAGGCCAATACCATTGTCTGGTAATTGGGACCGATGGTTTGGTTGATATTCAACCATGGGTACATCTTAGTTATTCAATGGTTTTTGAATACCCAAAGCGAAAGTATTTTCCAATACCAGATGCTGAGGTTCTAAATAATCCAAATCTGACGCAAAATCCTGGTTGGTAAATGTTCAAATTAAAAAATGAAATAAAATGAAAAATTATTTATATGCGGTATGTTTGGTATTTCTTTCAACTTCCTGTATTACATGGGGTTTGGATGAACTACCTACAGCCGAAGGAGCTGATATTACCCAGATTAATTTTGAATATCGGTTTTCTTCAACAAATGTAAACGGTTTTGAACAATTGGAATATAAAACATTGAATACTGAAACTCAGTTTAATGGAACGGATATCAATTGTACGATCACCATACCGGAACCTTCAGGGGTCTTTACCGCTGAAATAGCTTCCCAAATTAATCTCACCAACATTGTTGGTTATTGCGATATCTCCGATGCAGCACATATTGAATCAATCAATGGGGCTCCGGTTCTGGGGATAGTGGCTGATTGGTCACAACCAAATAGCTATAAAGTGACTGCAGCAAACGGAAACAGTAAAACATGGATCATTACTGTAACTATTACCCCATAAAGTTTTGATACTATAATTTTGAAGAAAACTAAAACAGGCTGACATTTTTAAATTGTTGCAGTCAGCCTGTTTTCCAATTTTCTTGTACAATTCCCCTTATCTGTTGGTGAGGTTTAGCATTCGATCGTTGCATTATAATTGCGGAATATCGATTCTCACACAAAGAGAAAATGATAATTGTTTTCATCTATCAGACTTCAGAATTTGATAAGCTAATCATATCAGCGCTATAATAATGGGACAACCTCATATGAACCTTGATGATAATCAAGTATAAAGTAAAAAAATGCGAGAGAATAAAGGGAAGCTGAAAGTCAAAAGCCGTACGGCGTTCATCATATTACTAGTTGGTATAATTTCTCTGTCAAAACCGATAACTGCTGCAGGCAGGCTGGAGAAGTTGCTCAGTGACAACAACTGGCAAGTATGTGGAATGGCTCCAGGGGAAGGGGAGAGATTGAAAGTTTATTCAGGAGAATATCCTGAAATGGCTTCGATTAAAGCCACAGTGCCAGGTGACGTGCACTGGGATCTGGAGCGTGCTGGTGTCTTTCCGGATCTTTATCTGGGACTGAACAGTCTAAATGTATTTAAAGTGCCTTCAAAAGAATGGTGGTATAAAAAAAGTTTTACGCTGGGAGAAGAATGGGAAGGAAAAGTGATTCACCTTAAATTTGATGCGGCGGACTATTCGGCACAGGTCTGGCTTAATGGTAAATTTTTGGGTTCACACCAGGGACAGTTCACACCGTTCGAATTTGACGTTACGGACGCAGTCAATACAGGAGATGCGAATATTTTAATAGTCCAGATCAAAGCAGCCCCTGAAAGCATAATCGATTTGCTTCCTACTGGTAAGCACCAGGAATTTCAAGATGAAATATCCAGGACGTTGAAATTCTGGAAAAGCCGGGTTGTTACCGGATGGGATTTCGGTATTCCATTATGGTCGATAGGAATATGGCAGGACGTTCGGCTTATTGGCAGTGACGATATTTACATTGATAATATTCTGGTGGTACCACAGACTGCCAGTCCGTATGAAAAGGCCAAAATAATGACGAAAACAAAATTAAGCACAAAGAATTATCGTGATTGTGAAATTATCTATCGGATTCAATGTACAACCGATGAGGATTCGGCAACGATATCAAGTTATGATACGGGAGTTTACGATCAGGGTCAGATTGTGGAATTTCCCATAGACATTAGTAAACCTAAATTATGGTGGCCCAATGGTTATGGAAAACAGAATTTGTATGAGCTCAGGGTTACCGTTCATGACAGGATTACAGGTGAGAAACTTGATGACATGGTCGTACGCTTTGGGATTCGGGATTTGAAGATTCTGGCCAATCCGGGATCTGAGAGCAGGGAATATAGGGATTATTGGTATGAAAAAAGAAATGAAAATGAACCCTCCTTGTGGCATTCCGGGATAAAGGAAATTCCAAAGGAAAAAGAACAAAGATATCTTATTTCGATAAACGGAAGAAAGATATTTGCACACGGAGGGAACTTTTTGCCTGTAGATATGATGTTTGGAAGAAGCCGTAAAATCGATTACGAACATTTGATCCGACTGGCTGCTGTAGGAAATTATAATGTCTTTCGAATATGGGGTGGTGGCTTGATTGATAAACAGGTATTTTATGATCTGTGTGATAAATACGGTATTATGGTATGGCAGGAGATGCCAAATGCCGGAGCACTCCCGCTTGAAACTCCTGAAATGCTCGCAAACACTGCCAGACAATTAAGAGAAACGTTGTCTCTTCTGATCAATCATCCATGCATTGTGCGGTATGGTTTCGGAAATGAGCTATATATCAATCGGGAGAATAGCAGACAGGTTGCTCAATTTGAAGATATTTGCCAGGAAATGGACCCGACAAGGCCTTGTTATGGTCCGGATCCGGTATGTGATGCCCAGCGTCATGCACCGTGGTATTTTAGTTTTCCACCAGGTACGATAGGTTCCGATGGAAACCCTGAGGGATGGCCCGACGCTTATGCTATATATAATACAGGGCAAAAGATGCATGCGGGACCAGCTGATCCGATCGAATGGACCGAGTATGGTGCAAGTGGCTTATCCTCAGTGGAGACGCTGAAGCGCATAATACCGGCCGATAGCTTGTGGCCGATCGGAGATAACAGGTACTGGAGGCATCATCACGCACCCACGACATCTTGGTGGCTGATGTCGCAGATCTATCGGCCCTTATTTAAAAAGTTAAAAGATCTGGATACAGAAGTACAGGTTAGTCAATTCGCACAGGCAGAGGGACTGAGATATGCCAACCAGACCCAACGCAGGCATATGTGGCATCGGAGTGCATGTGTTTCATGGACATTTAACGAACCATGGCCGAATGCGGCTCATGGATGCACTGTGGAGTATTACGGACAACCTAAAATGGCTTATTATTATACCCGGAATTCTTTTGCAAAACTTGATGTTAATGCCGAGTACGATGCGCTTTTTATCCGAAGCGGGGAAAAAATGCGAATGAAATTATTCGCTACAAGTGAAAAAAGGGAATGTATAAAGAATGCTAAAGTTACAGCGAAGATGGTGGATATTAATGGACAGCCTTTGAAGCAACAGGAGTGGAGAATCAATGTCGCTGGAGAAGCTGTTACTCCCGTCGGTGACGTGAATTTTATGCCCTCAAAAAAAATGGAAGGGAAGGTCTTGCTGATGCAAATTGAATTAGACAGGAATGACGGAGAGAAATTATCGGGGCATACATACACTTTCGGAGTCATTGGAAATGATAAAGATCAACCGATACCCAAGGGATATATGAATAATCTTCTTACTGCAACAAAAACAAATCTGGCAATATCTGCAATATGCGAGAAAACGGAGGAATGGTATGGAACCCAAACAAGGACGTATAAAGTTAATATACGTAATACCGGAAAGGTACCGGCACTATTTATAAAGCTGAACACAAACTATGAAAACTACAAGGAAGCGTATATTGAAGATAATTATTTTACACTTCTGAGGGGGGAAACACGTGATGTCTATGTTCGTATTCCGGAAGAAGGTGTGAAAACTGAAATAAATCCGTTTACAGTTTCAGCAAAAGCGTGGAATTCAAAGATTTATTCAATTCCTGTTGGAATAATATTTAATAAAAAACAATAGCTCATTGATAAGGTCTTCTTATGCCTGTATTTCTGAAATATTGCCCCGGGTGCTGTAAAAGCTTTACCGGCAGAAGGAGGTTGTATTGTCGATATTCAATGCAATGGGATGAATTCGACTAGTATAGAATATTAGAGATGAAAAGATAGGATTAGTGTACCAGTTTACCACAGGAAAACAGTTTCAAATGAAATGCATCAAAAGGGTTGGAAAAATAAATTTTTAAAACATAATCTGAGAATAGTAATAATAATAGTACTAATTATATGGATATAAAATACGACAGAAGAGATTTTCTTAAACAAAGTGGTATCCTCGGTGCCGGATTGGCAATGGGCCAATTCAGGGTTCCATGGACATCAGATAAACCATTACCGAATGAAGATCTTGAATATGTGGGGAGTGTAAGCAATTGGAGGAGAGATGATAAGGAGATCAAGTTTGTTTGTGCGAATGATCAGATTGTAAGCATAAGTGTCTTAGCAGGGAAATTGATTCGTGTGAGATTTTCAGTAAATGGCTCATTGCCAATTTCATTAATGAATGAACACTGGAATCTGGTAAAGTCAGATAACAGTTATACAACGCCTGAATTTACAACGGTCGATGGTAAAACTGAAGTTTGGATTAATACCTCTGATATAAAGATAAAAGTTGGCAAAAATCCTTTTCGAATAAGCGTTTTTGATAAAAATGATCACTTGTTGACTAGAGAAAGTGAATCACCGGGCATGGGAGGTGGCAATGGCGCCTTTTTGCAGATGGAAAAGGCTCCGGATGAACATTTTTTTGGGATGGGGGAAGGGATTGGCTCAACAGATCCTCATGCTGCTTTTAAGGTATTTCGATATCCGCAATATAACAATATATCTATTCATGGAACCCAACTGGAAGAGGGGACAATAACCTTAGACCAGACAGGCAAGAAGACTTTCTTCTGCTTAGGCCCAAATTGGTCGGGACAGTGTATGACGCCGGCAGTGATCCCGTTCTTCATGAGTACAAATGGCTATGGCATCTACCAAAATAATTTCCGTGATAGCATTTTTGACCTCGGAAATACTGATGACAAATTCTGGTCTATAACGCTCGGAGGCACCCCTAACTTCGTCCCAGATACTGATTGCGTAGATTACTATTTTATTTATGGCCCATCTTTTAAAGAAATACTTGGGACATATACAGAACTGACTGGAAAGACCCCGATCCTTCCGAAATGGAGTTTGGGATACTTTCAAATTTGCGACTTTAATCAGACTCAACAGGAGGTTTTGAAAATCGCTAAAAATTTTCGAGAAAAAGATTTTCCATGTGATACACTTCTGCTGGAGCCGGGTTGGATGAAAACGCCCTATTATATGAATGGGTGGAGTTCTGAGAGATTTCCCGATCCCGATACGATGATTGAGGAATTAAAAAAACTAGGCTATAAGATAGGGCTTTGGCAATGTGGACCCGCGGATTGGATCTTTACTTCCTGGGATTTGTTAAAACGCAAGGCCAATGAATGGGGAGTGGATATAACAAATCCATCAGACATTAAAAAATATAAAGGGTATCATATTCCATATTATGACCAGGGCATAGCCTTTTTCAAACAAGATGGATGTGGTCAAAGCGAATGGCAGCCTGATGAACCTTATTACAATGGTTTGACAGGCAGAGAAATGCATAACATTATTCCAACCCTGTACTCAAAAATTATGTATCAGGGATTCAGGGAACATACCGGACAAAGAGCCATGAATTTTTGTCCAATGGTTGGTCCGGCACAACAACAGTACCCTGGTATTTGGCCCAGTGGCGATTCGGGAGGAGGGTACAAAATGTTGGTGGGAGAGATGAATCTCGGAATGTCAGGACACACGTATACAAGTCATGATTTCACGGACCGAAGTCCTTCGGGAATACACTGGTCGCTTCTGGGGCCCTGGATGCCGGGTGCGTTAACGTCAGCCCCTCAGGGTAATATTCCCGGTATAAGATTATCCTACGACGCTCCTCCGGAAAGATGGCGCGTTGACATGTGTCAGTTTTACCTTAAACTTAGATATAGGCTCATCCCATATATTTATAGCAGTCATTGGCAGGCACATGTCACCGGTATTCCTTATTTGAGGGCAATGATCCTGGAATACCAGGACATCCCGGTCACTTACGGGTTGGATCATCAATGCATGCTTGGCAACTGGTTTTTAATGGCGGCCTACACCAGCGACGTTTATCTTCCTCGAGGAAAATGGATTGATTACTGGACAGGAGAAGAACTGACTACTTTGGGAGATTGGAAAAATGATTATAAGACCCCCGATGGTGTTGGGGGGCCTCTTTTTGTAAAAGGAGGTGCTATTATTCCTATGGGGCAAGTCGCCGCTTTTGTAGACAAAGAGCCACTTGAAGTGGTCCATCTGGACATCTATCCATATGAAAAGTCTGATTATACTTTGTATGAAGATGATGGCACTACCTATGAATATGAGAAAGGGGCGTATGCTACCACAAAATTTGGTTGCCAACAGTCCGAAAAGAATATCGTGATAAGTATCGGGAAAAGAAATGGTACTTATCAGGGAATGCAGGCAAATCGAAGTTATCTTTTGGAAGCCCACTGCCAGATTGAACCGGTAAAAATATCGAAGGGAACTCACAAGTTAAAGCGGCGTGAATCCAAAGAAGAGTTGGTTTCAGATGCTGCTACTAGCGGGTGGTTTTATGACAAACAGCATAAAGTAGTATGGATAAAACCTACTGCCGGATGGTACTTTGCAGCCGACGAAAGAGGGATTGATGATCCGGAAAAAGACTCCGTATTTTGGATCGATTCCGCAAAACATGAAGAAGATGAATTCACAGTTGAAATTGATCTGGCTGACTAATTTAAAGAGGTGGAAAAAGAAAGCATGATCCGCGATATCCCGTAAGTAGAAAAATGAATATAAGACCACCTTTTTATGTTTTAATAATTTTCATTGCAGCTTCCTGTGCCCATCAAACTGTTGTACCGTCCCCTCGGGATGAAATTTTATTAAGTGGTGATGATTGGAGTCTCCTTTCATATTCTTCCGGCCGGGGTGTTAAAGACCGGGCTTTTGAGAGGGATTTTGAAACAAACTGGGCCATTACTGCCCGCGTACCAGGAGATATTTATTGGGATCTCGAACGTGCAAAAAAAATTCCCAATCTTTACTACGGAATGAATATTCGCGATTCAAGGTGGGTTATGGAAAAAGAATGGTGGTACAGAAAGGCATTTAAAGTCAGCGAAAGCTGGTCTGGTAAAGTTGTCCGGTTACGCTTTGAAGGAGTAGATTACCTCGCGGATTTCTGGTTAAATGGTCATTATTTAGGACAACATCAAGGTCAATTCACCCCGTTTGAATTTGACGTTTCAGACAATTTGCTATTCGGGCGGGAAAATATATTGGCAGTACTTATTCATCCTGTACCCGGACAAGTACGTAAAGTTGTATCTGAAGATAAGAATGAATGGGAAATTATGAGCGCAATGCGCGCAGCCTATCCTTATTGGAAGAGTATGACCAGTTCTGGATGGGACTTTGGCGCTGATCTTATTTCCATGGGCATCTGGCAAGATGTACGTCTAATAGCCACAAAAGACATATATATATCCATTTTGAATGTATTTCCCACTGTCCATCCGCCGTACAAAAGCGCCACACTTAAAGCAAGGATGAATATGCTGGGTTACAAAGCCAAACATGTCAAGCTGGTTTATAATGTAAAATGCCTGACAGATGACGATCAGTCTGTAATCATTAAGAAGGAATATCAACTCTCGAAAGGCGACCAAGTGGTTGAAGAAACGTTGGATATAAGAAGGCCAAAGCTCTGGTGGCCTAATGGTTATGGTAGGCAAAATTTGTATAAACTGGTAGTGACTGCTTATGATTCTGAAAAAAATGATCAGCTTGATCAGATTTCAACAATTTTTGGAATCAGAGATTTAAAAATGTTAGTAAATCCCAGATCACCTGAATATAATGATTATACGCAATATTATCCGCTTTCTCCGGATTTTGCTTATAAACCACCACGTATAATTGAAATAACCGACTCAACGGTTATTCCCAAATATATTATGCAAATTAATGGAAAGCGTATAATGGGAATGGGGGCCAACTGGTTGCCAGGCGATCTTCTCTTTGGACGGACAAATAAAGAATTTTATGAACATTTGATTCGTTTAGCGGCTAAGGCAAACTTCAACTTGTTCAGAATATGGGGTGGCGGGATTGTTGAAAAGCAGATGTTTTTCGATCTATGCGATCGCTATGGCATCATGTTATTTGCTGAATTCCCTAATGGAGGTATACCGCTACCCGAGAATGACCAAGCCCTGAAAATTACAGCTTCAGAAATACGGCAAATCCTTCCATTGATGATCAACCATCCATGTGTTGTTCGTTATGGCGGGGGCAATGAGTGGTATACAAATGATAAAAACAGCAGGCAGATGGCTCAATTACGCCAAATATGTAATGAGGTGGATTCAACTCGGCCATTTCACGATCCTGACCCTGAATGTGTTGGCCAGCGTCATGGCCCTTACGAATATGAGAATAATACAATATACCAGGTCTATAACAGCGGACACCCCATGAATTCAGGCCCCGATGATCCGATGGAATGGACAGAATATGGTGTATCGGGAGCGTCCTCAATAAAATCCCTTAAGCGCATTATGCCTGAAGAGAGTCTTTGGCCTATCGAACTTTCGGACCCATATTGGATTTGGCATAATGGGTTGGGTGCTTTCGGAGAAACAAACCAGTTATGGTTACTCCCTTCACAATATTTGAACCTGTTCGGAAACCCCTCGGATCTGGAAAATACTATTCGCTGTAGTCAGTTTGTTCAGGCGGAAGGACTTCGCTATGCCAACCAAAGTATGCGCCGCAACCAATGGCATAGAAGTGCATTTACTTCATGGACATTGAACGAACCCTGGCCGAATGCCGCTCATGGTTGTCTTGTAGAATACTATGGTCAACCTAAAATGGCTTACTACTATGTAAAAAAGACTTGCTTACCGGTCGATGTAAGTTGCGTATATTCCAACCTCGAATGTAGTCTGGAAAAACCACTCGATGTTGAAGTGTGGTATAGCAATAATAACACCCGCAGGATGTCAAATAATACATTGCGGTGGCATATTTACGGTATTGGCGGTGAAATATGTTATGAGGGAACGAAAATTGTCAATTTTGATCCGGAGAAGAGTGAAATAGTTGATAAAATAATGTGGAGACCTTCTTCAGATATGGGAGGAGAGGTTGCTTTGCTGTATTTGGAATTATTAGACCCTGAAGGAAAATTATTAGTTGATCATTTATACACCTTTGGAATCCGGAGATCCAACCTTGATAGTTTAAAACAGACGAAGCCTACGCCACCTTTGAAAGCATTATTGCATGCTTTGCCTACTACTCTTGATGTACAGACAGTCAATTTCAGGTATGCAGGTAGTGGAAATGTTAAAGGTCAGATTGAAGTTGAAAACACTGGAAATAATGTAGGGCTCTTTGTAGAATTAAATACTGATGTACCCGGCAAGACAAGAGCATATTTTAGCGATAACTATTTCTTTTTAGCCAGAGGGCAGAGACACCTGATAACGGCAGATATTATTTCAGAGAATTCGAACGAAGAGATCAGCAAAATAAAATTATCTGCCAAAGCCTGGAATAGCCCTCTTCAAAATTTAGATGTAATTGTTAAATAGAAAATGATCTATGTATAGCGTTATTTTATTTTATATTTTTTCAATTATATGCAGTATTTCTATCAGTACTGCACAGACATTATCATTAAATGGGAATAACTGGAAAATAAAAGATATCCCAAATGATTCATCAATTACTTTCTGCAATGATTGGATACCAGCGACTGTCCCCGGAAATATACAGGCTGATCTTGAAACGGCACGCATTTTAAAACCTTTATGGTATGGGACCGGAGATGTTCATTTATATAATGTTGCTAAAAATAAATGGCGTTATCATAAGGATTTCAAAATTCCTGTCGAATTTTCAGGTAAGCGAATCAGAATTGTATTTGATGGAGTTGATTATACTTGTGAGGTGTGGCTCAATGGTAAAAAAATTGGCAAAAATTCGAATATGTTTCGTCGTTTTGAATTTGATGTGGCCGACATTCTCAAAATTGGGGAAACTAACCAACTTGATGTAATACTAGAAAGTATACCGACAGTTCCGGCACTTTATATTGAAAAGAGTGACGGGAAGGAAAGCGGCGCACATACAGATTGGTTTTTTGTTAAAGGCATGGAAAAGACACTTGAAACGCTTGAAGATTTAAAAAGTCCTACAAATTTTGGATGGGATTGGGGTGTAAATATCTGGACGCTTGGTATATGGAAGGATGTACGACTTGAGGCGAGTGATGAGGCAGCAATAGAATATCTAAAAGTTGAAACACGGCTTTCGGATAATTACAGTAAAGCTAAGATTCAGGTAAAAGTGGTAGTGAGCAGCCTCGCAGCCGAGAAGGGAAACCTGAAGCTTAAGATTAATGGCAATGGAATGGAACTCACTAATAAAACGCCTTTTTATGTTAAAAAGGGCTTAAATAGGCTTTATGGGGAATTAGAGTTGGAAAATCCGGCCTTGTGGTGGCCTAATGGGCATGGTGAACAGAAACTGTATAAATTGGAAGCAACATTATTGGATCCTTCAGGGCAGGTATTACATACATATGTTACGCGATTTGGGGTACGTGAAATTTGTTGGCAAAAAACCACAGAAGCACCAGTAAATTGTCTTGAAAAATATATGCCGGTTGTAAATGGACGGCCTATACGAATGATTGGATCAAATGTGATTCCTCCTGACCTTTTATTTGCACGTATTCCTGAACGTGCTCCTCATCTATTGCAATTAGCGAAAGATTCTGGATTTACAGCTCTGCGACTCTGGGGTGGCGGTGTGATTTTTACTCCTGAATTTTATGATTTAGCAGATAGTCTAGGTATTATGCTAATACTTGAGATGCCTATAGCAAGCTTAGATCCGAGACCTAGCCCTCGTTTATTAAATAATTTAGATACCACATGTCGTAATATTATACATCAGGTATGGAATCATCCTTCAATCATAGTATACGTTGGGGGAAATGAAATGAATTGGCAACATCCAACTACCTTGAATTATGTCAAGCGATTATTTTTAGAAGAAGATCCGGAAAGGATTTTCCGTAATACAGATCCTATTGCCGGAGAATCATCACATGGGCCATGGAATTTTACTGATCCAACAGGTGTATATTCCACTTGGAATCAATTAATTCCTAGAGTGGTTGACAAGACCGGGAAAGTACCAACAGGCTCTTCCAGTTATCTTTACCCTAGAATGTTTTACGGCGAGTTCGGTTACCAGACACCCGCTCATTTGGAAGTATGGCAGCGTGACATTCCACGATCTGCCCAATGGCCCATTGAGAAAGAGAATCCAATATTGATTCGTAAAAATATAACATATGCTGTATTTGATGGAGATGCATGGCTAGAAAAGCCGGTAATTGATTTTCTTTTTGGGGATGCTCCCAATCTCGAGTTTTTATTGGAAGCAGGGCAATATATTGGCGCTGAAGGATTGCGATATGCGCTAGATGCTATACGTCGCAGGGGAACAGCTACGGGTGGGATGTTGACCTGGGACTTTAATGAACCCTGGACCAATGGAGCCGGAAGCTATCAGGTTGACTATGATGGACGCCTGCTTATGAATAATACATTTGTACGACAGGCAGCCTCACAATTATCTTTATCCCTTAGATATCCTTCCTCACTTTATAATATTCATGATGGTATTAAGACAACGCTCTATTTGACAAGCGATGTTGATGTAACGGTAAAGAACTTGCATTGGTCATGGAAAGCCAGGGACCGGCGAGGTAGAGTTATTTCCTCTGGTAAGGGCAGTGTGGGAATTGATCCTATCGAAGTTAAGAAATTGGCAGATATATATATCAAGTTACCTAAAAAGACATGTTTTGGACCGGTATTGGTAGAGTTGCAACTTTCTGACTCTGAAGGTAAAGTTTTGAACGAACGAGTACACATTTTTGGTTTGGCAGGTGAGCGAGCTCCCTTGAAGGGTTTGCTTGACAACCATATCCCTGACTCAGATGATAATATAAAAATGTTAACAAAGTTACAAAATATGACCGGCAATGAGCATATTAAGGGATGGCAACCTCCCGAATTATTCCGTCCCATAAAGCGAACAAAGCTAAAATTGACGTCCAATGTTCTGCGAATAGAAGGGAAAGAAGAGGTGCTCGACCTAAAATTAACTAATACGGGAAAGATGACTGCTCTTTTCTGCGAGCCGAAACCCATGCTCAACTATCGGACAGATGTGATTATAGCTAATCTTTATATCTGTATTCCACCGAATGAATCAAGAACAATACGGATACGTGCTACACACACTCCCGGGAGATACATGACCCTAAGTCAAACAGGTTGGCGTATTGAAAGTTGGAATGCCGATCCACTTATAATCAAACCCTCATCGGATATACTGCTGGCAGTTGGACGAGAAGACCGAATGTGTCTGGAGTTTGCAGGATATAAAGGATTAACAAAAGTGAATAAGGAAACCGTGATCCGTTTAGAAGGGCACCAACCTGATCCGGAAAAGGTTCCGTATATAATGGATAATAGTAAAACTTTGGAATTCCATTTCACTGGAATATTGGCATCATCGAACTCTGGGGCATCATTACGTATTCATTCGGCTGATCAAGCAACAATAGGGGTGATGATTAGTATTGAACTTAACGGAAAATCATTTGAAGCGAAGTTACCAGAAGGATACGGATTTCAAAAAACTGACCCGGCGCAACTTGCCCAGGCAAAAACAGTGGAAATAACAATTCCCGCAGGGATTGTGAACCAAGGTGACAATATTATGCGGATAAAGGTTATCGGTGATGGCTGGTTCACATGGGATTCACTTGATTTACAGTCACTGAATACAATTAAGTAACCGAATAAAATTTTTTTCATCATGATATGCTTGTCAAAACAAATCAAAGTTCTTTTAATACTTGTAACGCTTATATGCATTCACTATAAAACTTTATCGCAAAATGAGGTCAACACAAGATTAGTCAATAAGACTTTTCAAGTCGATGTTTCAATAGATGCAGGTATAGTCGATATCAAGATTAAAGATCTTGAACAAAATATTGTATGGGCGGATGGAACTTATCAGTATGAACTTAGTGAAATGATTAACGGACAACTTAAAGTGTTTTCAAGCCTGGAGTTGCCAAGATTAGAATCTCAACCTGATCGTATTCGAATCAGAGGCCTTATCGGTGGCTTTGAAATAGAACACGATCTTCTTCTTGCAGCAGAAAGTCCTTTTCTAGCAGAAGAAATGAGAATTGTCAATTGTAAGGGTGAACGCAGAAATGTTAAATATTTTCACACGGCATTCTCCAAAAAGATTACTGATAAGGATGGTAATATAATAAATGATATCATTAATGATCATTTTCAAGGTGTTCCATTTCTTCATCGGTCTGATTATAAGAAAACGCCACAAGGTTTGCCTGATAATGATAGTATGGATTATACAATCGGGCAATTAATGGAAGGGAATGGATTTGTTTTTCAAACAAGCGAGTATACCTGGGAGGACCCTCGCCGTCTTCCTTCCCGTCGTTTTATTTCAGAAGGTTGGGCCTGGCGACATGGCAAAACTACCCTTGGAATTTTCAGCTTTAATCAAGATAACATGATTTTCAGTTCTTTGTCATGTGATGATGACGGATTACTGCATTTTGGTGGATTTTTAAAAGAGGGTTTAAATCTTTCGGCTATGGAAAGCTTCGGGCCTCATAGTACTATTAATTTGGGATTAAATCGTTTTTACCCGATTTCTGGAAGCTATAACCAGGTCGCATATAAATATAGAGGTATGCTGGATGAAATGGGTTGTCATTTTCCAGCTCATTATAATCCTCCGGTGCAATGGAATGAACTTTACAATATTGGAGGAGATCATAAATTTTATACGATTGAAAATTTGCGCAAAGAAGCCCAAAAGGCTATAGAACACTCATGTCAGGCGCTTTATTTAGATCCGGGATGGGACACTAAATTTGGATCTTTCTTATGGGATTCTGCAAGGTTAGGCAATTTTAAGGACTATGTTACAAGGATTGAAAATGAATATGGGTTAAAAACATCATTGCATACGCCAATGCCTCCATGGACCTCCAATTCCAACAGCGATATCAGTGATTGGCCCGGGGCAAGCAGGCGTTTGATACACGTTAAGGATAGCCTGACCTCTGCAGACAAAATAGTACCGGCTAAAAAAGGACCACAAATTTGCATGGGTTCAAAACAGTTTCAGGATGAAGCAGAGCAAAGATTATTGACACTTTGCCAAGCCGGAGTTTCTTTTCTTATGTTTGATGGAACATGGTGGAATGGACCCTGTGAAGATCCCAACCATGGACATCCCATTCCTTATTTATACGAAGACCATATCGATGCGTGTGTAGAAATGGCAAGGCGTGTTCATCTTAAATACCCGAATGTTTTGATTGAAATGCATGATATGATGAACGGAGGTCACTGGACAAGATCTACACCTGTATACTATAAATACGGACTTCCTGGAAGTTATGATGAAAATTGGGGATTTGAACTTATGTGGGAGCCATTCAAGCATTTGAAAGATAAAACAGCCCTGGCCATGTATTACTACAACCTGGGATGTAATGTGCCAATTTATCTTCATATTAATCTTGGACATGACAATATAAACAACATTGTGTTGTGGTGGTATGCGTCTACTGCCCGTCATCTTGGAATAGGAGGAGATTGTACCGATTCCCTTATAACTAAAGAACATCATAAAAATATGAAGATCTATCTGCAGTTTCAGGATTTCTTCAAACGTGGTGATTTTTATGGCATAAATCCAGAGATACATATTCATACTTTACCGGAAAAAAAAGAATGCGTCATAAACATATTTAACCTTAATGACAGTGCATCAGTCACGAAAGGTTCGGTTGGTCTTGAAGAAATAGGATTGGATCCCAGCTTAAATTATAGAGCAAATAAAAATTGGATAAGTATCAATAAGGGCAAAATAACAGTGGCAAAGGAGATGAAACCATGGGATGCCGACATAGCCACTATTAAACCTAACTGATAAAATCTGTAATGCATGATAGTTCGTCATCATATTGATATGCCAGTATGAACATGAAAGCTTATTTAGTCGGATCAATTATCATATTCGTGCTTTCTTGTAAGTCCAAAACCGGATATGACATTGTTTCAAGTTCCAGGCAAAAACAACCCAGGCTATTCGAATTATTGACATCACAAGAAACGGGTATTAATTTCGAAAATAAGCTTCCGGATTCATTTACAATGGAACAATTTACTTATGTAAACTTTAATAATGGAGCGGGAGTTGCCGTAGCTGATTTTAATAATGATGGGCTTCAGGATATTTATTTTTTGTCAACATTTGGTCATAATAAGCTTTACCTAAACAAAGGAAATTTGAAATTCAAGGATATTTCAATTGCTTCCGGGACCAGTGAAATTGCGGGATTTCATACTGGTGTAACTACAGTAGATATAAATTCTGATGGATGGATGGATATTTATATCTGTAACGCCGGACCATATAAAGAACCTGAAATGAGGAAGAATAAACTATTGATCAATCGTGGCTGCAATCAGGAAGGCATACCAACTTTTAAGGAGGAAAGTGCAGATTTTGGTCTCGATATTGATTTATGCTCCACGCAGGCTGCATTTTTTGATTTTGACCGTGACGGAGATCTCGATATGTTTTTAATCAATGCCTCACCCGATATGAATGCTACGGATTTTCAATACATGGAAAAATTTTTACAAACACAGAGCAAAGTAACCGGAGAACGATTATACGAAAACCGAAATGGAAAATTTTTTGATGTTTCTAAAAGAGCAGGGCTGATTAATAACAGTTTAATTATGGGATTAGGCTTGGGTGTGAGTGATCTAAATAATGACGGATGGCCTGATGTGTATGTAAGTACAGATTTCATTGGAAAGGATAATTTGTATGTAAATAATAAGAATGGAACATTTTCAGAATGTAGTGCTGAATCCCTAAATCATATATCATTTTCATCAATGGGTAACGATTTGGCTGACTTTAATAACGATGGCTGGATGGATATTATTACCCTGGATATGATGGCCGAAGATAATTATGGTATTAAAACCAGTTATGGATCCGTGAATTTAATGAACTTTCTGAAAATGATTGATCTTGGATTGCATTATCAGTACCCATACAATACACTTCAAATGAATAATGGAATTTTTAGGAAAGATCAAAAACCGGATTTTTCAGATGTCGCCCAAATCGCCGGAATTTCGAGTACGGATTGGAGTTGGGGACCTTTACTTTTTGATATGGATAATGATGGTCTGAAAGATTTATTTATAGCTAATGGCTACAGACAGGATTATTTAAATTATGATTTTGCCATTTATTTCAGAAGAAAAGTCGCAGAATTAATAAAATCCGGAGCTATAGAGAGGAAAAACTTCATTTATAACCCAACCACCTTAGCCATAATGAATCAAATGCCTCAAAGAAGACGAGAAAACTATTTTTTTAGAAATATGAATGATTTGAAGTTTTTGAAAATGAACGGTATCTGGGCAGATGATTCCCTGACTTGTTCGAATGGATCGGCTTATGCTGATTTTGATAATGATGGGGATATGGACATTGTAGTAAATAACACGTTGGGTCCGTCTTTTATTTACAAAAACAATTGCAGGGAAAAAGGAAGGGGTAATTATTTAGAGTTCAATCTCAGAGGACCTACCCGAAACCCCTTTGGGGTTGGCACCAAAATTATTATTAAAGATAAAAATGGAATTCAAGCTGTAGAACAATACCTGACTCGTGGTTTTCAATCTTCTGTCAGTCCTGTGTTGCATTTTGGTTTAGGATCGGATACAATAATAGTGGAAATGCAGGTTATTTGGCCAGACGGGAAAGAGCAAATAATAAGAAATATTAATTCCAATCAGATATTAAATTTGAACTATAACGAAGCCAATCGAATTCATAAATTCACCTATTCAATTCCCTATTTATTTAGTGATGTAACGAGCTCAGCAAGGCTTAATTTTAAGCATGAGGAGAATAAGATTAATAACATTGAACGGGAAAGTTTATTGCCCCATAAAATGTCAGATCCGGGACCTGGAATGGCTGTTGGCGATGTTGATAATGATGGATTGGAAGATTTTTATGTTGGAGGAGCTAAAGGCTATTCCGGGAAACTCTTTTTACAAAGGAAAAATGGATATTTTGAAGCTCCGGGTTATCAACCTTGGTCAGAAGATAAGGATTGCGAAGATGTTGGTGCCGTTTTTTTTGATGCTGATAATGACGGTGATCTGGATTTATACGTTGTCAGTGGAAGTGATGAGTTCAAAATGGGATCCGAATACCTGCAAGACAGGCTATATTTAAACATAGGATCGGGAAAATTCAAACGAATGAAAGACGCATTACCAAACTTTACAGAAAGTGGTTCTTGTGTTAGAGTGGCGGACTATGATGGTGATGGTGATGCGGACCTTTTTATCGGAGGCCGTCAAATACCAGAAAAGTATCCATTACCTGCATCAAGTCATATCTTGAGAAATGACAGTAATTCAGGTAAAATCCTTTTTACTGATGTAACGTTAATGATTGCCCCGCTCTTAAATAAAATAGGCATGGTAACAGATGCCAGTTTTACCGATATAAATGGTGACGATAAGCCGGATCTTATTATAGTTGGTGAATGGATGCCTATAAAAGTATTCAAAAATAATGACAATATTTTCGAGGACATTACGGATCAAACTGGGGTGTCTGAAGAAGTCGGTTGGTGGAATTGCATCACCTCTGCCGATTTTGATCGTGATGGGGACATGGATTTTGTAGCAGGTAATCTGGGATTAAATTATAAATACAAAGCAAGCAAAAAAAAGCCATTTGAATTATATGCAAGGGATTTTGACAATAATGGTACTTTTGACCTGGTATTAGGCTATTTCAACGGAGAAAAACTGTATCCGTTATATGGACGGGATCGCTCAGCACGTCAATGCCCCTTTATATTCCAAAAATATCCGACTTACGATGCTTTTGGAAAAGCCACTTTAGAAGAAGTTTACGGAATAGATAACCTTTCCAAGGCCCTAAACTTTCATGCCAATAATTTTGCAACATGTTATTTTGAAAACTTGGGAGATGGCACTTTCAGGGTTCATCCATTAAATAATTTGGCTCAGATCTCTTCTGTGAACAGCATAATAGCCGAGGATATTGACGAAGATGGTAACGTGGATATGGTAATTGCCGGTAATATGTATGGCTCTGAAGTTGAAACAGTCAGAAATGATGCCAGCATCGGGCTTTTTTTAAAAGGGGATGGATCACATGATTTTGAACCCGTAAGTGCCAACAAAAGTGGATTATTTTTAAAAGGGGAAGTTAGAGAAATATCTATAATTCATCTTGGGCCCCATAACGCAAAGGGAATAATAGTTGCCAAAAATAACGGCTTGGTTCAGATTCTTAAAATAAATGACAAAAAACCAAAAGGTCCTTTAGAATAATAGTGAAGATACATAGAAATGTTATTGGTCTGTTATCAGAATTCTCACTGTAGATGGGCATGATCCATGTTATACATTAACTTATAAATTATTATGGCACGATTTATTACACAAAAGATAGACATTTTATCGAAAATAATACTTTTAATTTTTTTCCTATCGACATTTTGTAAAGTCCGGGTTTATTCCCAAGACATCAACGGCATTTTTTATGGTACAGGTCAATGGGATTCACAAGGTCTTGGAAACCATCGGGCGGTTATCTATGTGGAAAAGGCGTCTGATGCTGTTAGCGTGAAGGTGCCATGGCGTAGATTGGATAACGTTGAAAAGAAGGCCTTAATCTTAATAGATGCTTTGACCAATCAACGCGTAAATAACATATATAGTACAGCGTTAAATAAAGACTTGGGAAGGATAGTATTTGAACCAGTGACGGGAGAAGGAATTTATTATTTGTATTACATGCCGGGAAAGGTGAATAATAGTCGAATGTGGTGGTTTCCATACCCGGATTACGTAAAGCCCGCCGAGACGTTTGATGCTAAGTGGAAGAAACGCACAATTAACGATACCCAGAACGGAATAGCGAAAACTATTCGATTTGAAAGTAAAAACGATTTTCACAGTTTTTACCCAATGGAAATACCGGTAACCCAAAATGAATTAACGGAGATTTTGGAAGAAAACAAGGATAAGGATTTTTTAATATTTCCTGAGGATAGAAAATACCCCATTCGCATGTTTGAAACAATTCCATATAGGTGGTATAAACAAAAGGTGAATGCTTCCTTTAATGGCAGAGCACTTAAAAATGAATCTTATGCATGGCAATTGGGGATTTATGCACCTTTTAAGGAGTTGAAGGATGTCCGGGTAATTTTTTCCGATCTAAAAAATGACCATGGTGATTATATCCTTTCCACGGCCTTTAATTGTATTAACACCGGAGGTCGCGATTACCTTGGAAATAAGTTTATCAAAACGGTGAATGTGCCCAAGAATGAGGTACAGGCATTGTGGATCATAGCAAATATAGAGAAAAATCAGCCAACAGGATTCTATAGGGGCAAAGTAACAGTGATGGCGCAGGCTACAAAAAAATATGTTGTCGATGTAGGGATCAATGTAGTTGAGGAAACGGCTGAAAACAGGGGCTACAATACGCCCCAAAACCAGTCTCGTTTAAATTGGCTTGATTCGGATATCGGAATAGATAATGAGGTTTTTAAGCCGTTCAGTCCGGTAAAACTCGAGAAAAATACGATATCCGTATTAGGCAGGAAGTTGTCATTCAATAAATACGGTTTTCCAAACAGGATCATTAGTTCTTTTTCGGCGAGCAATCAAGACACAGACGGGCAAGAACAAGATATTATTTCTGATGACATACGATTGGATGTAATACAAGAAGGCAAGATTATAACCTGGAAAACAAAGCACCCCAGAATAATCCTTAAGACCAGCGGTGAGGTTGCTTGGGAAAATGTTTTGAATTCTGCGAATGTCGACGTTTATATTAACGCTAAGATGGAGTGTGATGGATATGTTAATTATGAAACGAAAATTGTAGCTAACAATGATGTAAAACTAGACAATGCGCAACTTATAATTCCTTATAAAAAATCTGCATCTACCTATTTAATGGGAATGGGAAGACAAGGCGGTAAAACGCCCGATCACTTGGATCTGAATTGGAAATGGGATGTCAATATTACCAGCAATATGGTTTGGATGGGTGCGGTTAATGCAGGCCTGCAGTTGAAATTAAAAAATTCAACACCTGACTGGGCAATGTACGACTTGAAAAGAACAGGACCATACAAAGATTGGAGTAATGATGGGAAAGGCGGATGCAATATTAAGTCCTTTGATGATGAAGTGATTATAAACGCTTATACCGGCAAAAAAGAACTGATGAAGGGAGATACCCTGGTATTGAATTTTGGCCTGGCCATCACGCCGTTTAAGATCTTGGATGATAATCACTGGAGGCAACGGTATTATCATGACTCTAATGCCGATGAAAAAGCCATAAAGAATGTGATAAATAAAAAGGAAGCAACAGTAATGATTTTGCATCAGGGTAATATTTATAATCCTTTCATTAATTATCCATTTCTCACGCCGGACTTGTTGAAAGGCATAATAAACTATGCGGAAGAGCATGGCATTAAAACAAAATTGTATTATACGGTAAGGGAGTTATCGGTTTATCTACCTGAATTATGGGCATTGCGCTCATTGGGGGATGAGGTCTTTACACGTGATAATGTCATAAAGATGCCTGACTTCTCCATTAAAGAAAATATTGATTTGGATTGGGATGCAATGGGTACTATGGGACACCCATGGCTGTATGAACATCTTCGCTCCCGGTATGACGGAAGGTGGCATAGTCCCCTTCCATGTGAAGCTGGGGTTGATTGGGACATTTCCATTAGAACACAAACTTTATCAAGGTGGCTTAATTACTATGTGGAAGGTTTCGACTGGATGATAAAAAATTTGGGAGTGAGGGGTCTGTATTTAGATGGTATCGGTTACGATAGGGAATTTATGAAGAGGTTGCGAAAGACGATGGATAGAGCAGCGGATGGGGGTTTATTTGACTTTCACGCGGGCAACACATTTAACAAATATTTTGGCATGAATAGTCCGGCAAATCAAAACATGGAGTTGTTTCCATATATAAATAGTTTATGGTTTGGCGAGGGATTTGATTACAATACAAATCCGGATTATTGGCTGACTGAAATTTCCGGAATTCCATTTGGTTTATATGGGGAAATGCTCGCAGGTTGTGGAAATGCTTATCGTGGAATGGTTTATGGGATGAGTTCTCGTTTGGCATGGCAAGGGTGCGATCCTACCAATATTTGGAAACTATGGGATTATTTTGGTATGTCCGGTTCAAAATATGTAGGATATTGGGACCCCGGATCTGCTATTAGAACGAATAATAAGGATGTTTTAGCAAGCTCGTTTGTCAAACACGATCGTATAATGATCGCTTTGGCTAATTGGTCCGACAAAGATCAATTGGTGAAACTGGATATAGATTGGAGTAAAATAGGATTAAATCCCTCAAACGTAAAAATAGAGGCCCCTGGAATTGAAAGATTGCAAACTAAGGCAGAGGTTGATATAAATGACTTAATCATTCCAGCATCCAAAGGATTAATTTTAATCGCAAAAGAATTGAAGAATGATAATTAAAAATTGCATCATGAGAAACATTTTATTCAGTCTGGGACTATTTATTTTTTTATATGCTTGCAGTGATAAAAAGGAACTCCAATTTACGACACTTCGTTATTCGGTTGCGGCACAGCCCTGGGAACAGGTAATAGGGGGGCATCATGAAACTATAAGATCAGATTCGATACCCTCGAAATTTCCGGCGTCTGTTGGCAATCATAGGGCAATAATTGAAGTGCCTGTAGCTGGGGAAGCAGCTTACCTCAATTTGGAATGGCGACGACATGACAGCGGTGTAGGCAATCATCGATTCATATTGGTAAATACACAAACAAAAGATACCGTTCAGAATATTTATCGCGTCGGGGTCACCGGCGAGCGATGTGAACTTGTGTTTGGACCGGTAAATGCCGGGAAATATTATTTTTATTATCTTCCTTATGAAATACAAGGTGGCTGGGGAGGCTACAATAGAAATTACCTTCCAAAAGAGCTCCCCCCGAATGCCAATTGGTTAAAGAGAATTAACGTGAACAACACTGTAAAATCTAACTATGTGGAGGCAAAGCTCATCGAGATTCAGGCGCGGACGAAGTTCGATTCTTTTTATCCTATGGAAGTAATCGCAACTCAAAAGGAGAAAGATTCACTAATTGCCTTAAATAACAGCAGCTTCTTACTTTTTCCTGAAGACAGGAAATATCCTATCCGAATGCTGGACAATATTCCTCAAAAATGGGTGATTAACCCCTTGCAAAATCTATTTGAGGGGACAGCGTGCAGGAACGAATATTATGTTTTACAAATCGGACTCTGGGCACTACAGGATATTTCAGATGTAAAAGTTGATTTTACATCCTTAAAAGGTGAAAAGTTTACTATTCCGGATTCTTCAATGACTTGCTTTAACATAGGAGGCATTGATCCTTTTGGTAAACCTTTCATCAAAATAGTAAATGTTGCCAGAAACAAAGTACAACCCTTATGGATGGGGGTGGATATACCAAATGACATTCCTTCCGGCATATATACAGGAAAAGTGACCATTGGAACAAAAAATGCCGGACAAAAGGAGATCGAACTTAAAATCAATGTAACCAATGATGTATTGGCAGACAGGGGTGATAGCGAGACGTGGAGGTATTCCCGCCTCCGCTGGCTTAATTCAACTGCGGGCATAGACAACCATCCGATACCACCTTATGAACCCATTGAGATTCAGGGAAAGGACAGGGTTATGCTTTCTGGCAAAGCATTGACTTTTGGAGAAAATGGGCTCCCTTCGTCAATAAGCGTTTGGGGTCAGGAAGTATTATCTTCACCTATTCGGTATACCCTTACTACAGAGGAGGGTAAGTTAGATTTCACCACACAAAGAAAAGAACTGTTGGGTCACAATGCGAGCGCTTTAATAAATGAGATAGCACAAAGTAATGAGTATTTGGATCTTATCACCCGTTCAGAAGTTTGGTGCGACGGATATTTAAAGTACACCTTTAGAATTAAAATAAAAAAGGGCATAAACCTTAAGGATATTCGATTGGAAATACCATATAAGAAGGAAATTTCAAAATATATGGTTGGTATGGGACTTCCTGGTAAAAATACTCCGGATAGCCACGAAGGCAAATGGGATATCTTGCATGATACATTTTGGGTTGGAGATCCGAAAGCGGGTTTATCGTGTGAATTATTAGGAGCGCCATATTCCGGACCTTTGCTGATGTTTTATAATACAGCGCCTCCCCCCAGTTGGTATAATGAAGGTAAAGGCGGCTTTAGAATAAGTACTGTCGGAGACGAGCGAAAAGCTATAGCCTTCAGCGGTAAACGGGATCTTAGAAAAGGAGACACCTTGCAATTCCAATGTGCGTTTGTTATAACCCCAGTGAAAAAACTCAATACTTATAGCCAGTTTCATGATCGCTATTACCATAATCCTCTTGCCCCGGAACCTAAGGAGAGTGATGTGGCTAAGGGGATAAAAATTATTAATGTCCATCAAGGCAACAAATATAACCCTCACATTAATTATCCATTTTTAACCGTAAAAAAGTTGAAGGACTTTGTTGACTATTGGCATAAAAGGGGGATGAAAGTGAAGCTATATTATACCGTGCGCGAACTTTCAGATTTCACCACAGAATTATGGGCCTTGAGAAGCCTTGGTGACGAAATTTTGGCTAATGGTGATGGTGGTGGATACCCTTGGCTGAGGGAGCATTTAGTGAGTAATTATAAACCCCAGTGGTATCAATACCTGGATAGCGCGAAAGGTGCAGATGCAGCAATTATGACATCACCGGGAAATACGCGCTGGTATAATTATTATGTTGAAGGAATAAAATGGCTGGTAAAAGAAGAGGGTATCGATGGTTTATACATTGATGCTGGAGCCTACGGGAGAGACATGATCATGAGGATGCGAAAGGTAATGAATGAGGTGAAACCAGGTTGCATGTTTGATCTGCATGCCGGCACTTATGGAGGCCCACCGGTTTTGCAATATACCGAGTTTTTCCCATACCTTGATAAGCTCTGGTTTGGGGAGTTATATAACTATAACAAAATGCCACCAGCCAACTGGTTAGTGGAAGTGTCAGGAATCCCTTTTGGGTTGATGGGGGATATGTTGCCTTTGGAACAGGCAGGAGGTGAAAGTCCTTGGAGGGGTATGGTCTATGGTATGACTTCCCGTCTGCCATATACGGACAAAGGACTCACTGACCCTTCGGAAATCTGGAAGATATGGGACAGATTTGGTATTGTGGATGCCAAGATGGTAGGTTATTGGAGTGATTCCCCCGTTGTTACAACTTCTGATAAAAATGTTTTGGCTACGGCTTATGTGAAAAACAAAAAAATACTAATTAGCCTGGCAAGTTGGGCAAAGGAAGATGTGGATGTCAAACTGAATATTGATTTCGGTAGTGCCGGTATTGATCCGGAAAAAATAAGTATAACTGCTCCTTACATAAAAGGGTTTCAGCCTTCAAAGAC
Organism: uncultured Cytophagales bacterium; assembly: GCA_963711495.1. Taxonomy (GTDB): domain Bacteria; phylum Bacteroidota; class Bacteroidia; order Cytophagales; family Cyclobacteriaceae; genus CAVQEK01. The sequence continues at coordinate 45,004 of CAVQEK010000011.1, read as the reverse complement.
TTTCAAAACCAAGGAAGCTATTCCTGTTCCGCAAAATAAAGGCTGGTTATTAATAGTTGAAGAAACTCAAAATTAATTCCATACTCATTAAGTAATGATCTTAATTAAAAGAGACTGTATGAAAGTCATTTGGTGTGTTTATATTACAATCAGTTTTCAATTACTGACATCGTCATCATTGTATTCTCAAAGGAAAGACTCGGGAACCCTGATAACAAAATCTGATTTTGAATTTTTAAAAGGATTGACGAAAGACGTTCTGGAAAGTTCACGTATCTATCCGGGACAGTTCATATCAAAAACCTATGGAAGTAATAATACCGGAGGTACATTGATAAGGCCAGGAGGAAGGGACAGTTACCCTGCATTCTGGATACGCGATTATGCTATGTCGTTGGAAAGTGGATTGATGTCAGTTGAAGAACAGAGGCATATGTTAATGCTGACGGCTTCAACACAATGCAATCAATCGTGGATTACAAAAAATGGTGGTCTAGTACCATTTGGTTCAATTGCTGATCACATAAGGATTGATAACGGCTTGCCCATTTATTATCCCGGAACTTATGATTACGAAGAACAGGGAAGAGGTGGTACCCCGCCTTATAGTGATCAGTTTTATTTTATACATATGGCATATTATTATATCAAGCATAGTTCCGATATGAAAATCCTTTCAACAAAAATGATGGGTATGTCTTTAATGGACAGGCTTGAAATTGCCTTCAAAATACCACCATCAGACCTTAAAACTCATATTGTGAAGACTACGGAGAATTTCAGGGGATGTGATTTCGGTTTTAGAGACATGATCATTATTACCGGAGATTTATGCTTCCCTTCTATCCTGAAATACAGGGCAGCCAATGAATTGTCCGAACTGTTTGAATTAATACATGATCAAGACAAAGCTGATCAGTACAAAGAATTGGCTCAAACATTGAGAAAAGCAATACCAGATGTTTTTTATAAAAATGACATGTTGTTGGCGTCAACAGGCTATAGTAGCCAGCCGGATGTTTGGGGCTCGGCACTGGCCGTTTATCTGGGTGTTTTGGATAAAGAAAAGAACAATGCGGTTTGCAGAAAATTAACTGCCGCCTACCACGATGGTACTATAGCCTACAAAGGCAATATCAGACATATTCTAACTTCGGATGACTATAGCGACAGCACGGCCTGGGAAAAATTATTAGGCCCGGTTCGCAAAAATGTTTATCAAAATGGGGCGTATTGGGGAACCCCGACTGGTTGGGTGGTTTATGCCATTGCACAGGTTGATTTTGATGCAGCAAAAAAAATAGTTACTGAATTTGTTGATGACCTGAAGGAAAATGATTATCGGAAAGGGACTGATTTTGGGGGACCATACGAGTGTATCTATCCGCCTGATTACCATGCAAATCAGGTGTATTTAACTACGGTTACCTGTCCTTATGCCGTATTTAAACAATTTATGCAGTGATGTACATTTTTGTGACAATGATCTAATAACCAATCGGAATGAGATCTAGCAATATATAAGGGAAATGGGAGTTTTAAATAGATTTGGAACGCCGAGAACTTTAATTCAGTATTTTGGAATGCTTATGTTTGCTTCGTAAAGGGTTTTTTTGTAGGGACTAATAATTTCCAAAAGACGCCATATTAGATCATTCGAATAGTATGGACCATAATTTTCCTGCCTTGCAATATCCGTTCATTTTTTATTGGCAGGGGAATGAACCAACAATGATATTCGGCGATGGCACATTTGGTAATACATCAATAAATAGGCTAAATCGGATAAAAGGATTGATTTGATACATCTCATTGGCAAATGCCATGCAGGACTTTTAAATCTTCATTTTCAAATGGTTAATTATTCGGGATAAATGAGACTGGAAGTCTAAAATAGTAGTGCGATTTCTTCTGTTTCGTCAATAAAATTTGACTCGTTTCTGAACATTAGGAGAAAATATTCAAAAAAAATTAAGTGCAGGTCTTATTCCAATGCGTTGATTCATTCAATCAATGCTGGGTGTTTGAGATTATTATCTCATAATTCAATCTTATCGAAATTCCTTGCTTCGTTAGTTACTTTTGACTTGTCTTTTTACGAAATTTGGCCATTTGAGTGGATTTAAAAGTCTAAGGGTCAAATTGACCTATCGATACTTTTTTATGTCGCGTGTTTTTTTTGACATCAATTGTTTAACCACATAAATGACCCCGACAGAACCGGATGAAGATTTCTATGATTCATTGGTTGTTGATTTATTCCTTATGCCTTCACAAAAATGATCGGGTAGTATCGTGTTCTCTTTTTAATCCAGATGTTGTGATGTCTTGATATCTCCAATTTTAGAAATGCGCGACCAATTTTAATATATGTTCATTAGAATGTATAAAACGATTAAGTCAGAAATATTTATTAAATATCAAGTAAAATTGAAAATGTTCAACCTATAAAATAGATATAATTTTAGAATAAATGAACTTTCTGAATATACTGTTGAATAGTTGTACATACGGTCAGAATCTTAGTACATGTGAGGGGTAGTAGAAATTTTATTATGATTTTCCGTATGCTTCGGCATGAAATACGATCGGGCATGTTTAATTATAGTTTTGTATATCGAATTAATCACGATAACTTTAATTAAGTATTGCTGAATTATATGATATTTTGATCTAAACTTATTATTTCAATAAGTCGTTCCGTGGCCCAAGCAACATTATATTTTTTGTGAAAATTACATTGTTAAAATCAAATTGGCTTGAAATTCCAGGGCTCAATAAGCATTTTTACCCGCATAAACCCAGAAGGTTATTTCCTTGGCTTAAATAGTTGGGAAAGGGCAATGATTTTTGAATTTTCAATATGCTTTTTCATCAGTATTTTTGCTTCAGATGTGTTACGTAAACAAAGAGCATCGATGATTTGGATATGTTCGTTAATGGCAGATTCTTTTGTTTCCTTTTCCGTGAATCCCAAACTACGAAACCTTTGAATTAGGCGGAAAAGCTGGTTTAACATCTGGATCAACCGCTTCTTTCTCGAACTATTAATAATGTAAGAGTGAAATCTTGCATCAAGGTCAATGTGGATATTTACGTCTTCATTATTGAAATTCTCAATGATTTCTTTCTTGAGTTCCAGTAGTTTTTGAATGCTTAGAAGAGGTGCTGAAATATCCAGGCTTAGTAATTCGAGGGATTTTCGTATCTCATAAATTTCCTCAATTTCATCTGCTGAAAAAGGTAAAACCTCAGCTCCTTTGTTTGGGGTAAGATGAATAAGTCCGTCTTGGTCCAATTGTTTCAACACGATCCTGACAGGCGTTCGACTGATTTTAAATTGCCGGGCAAGATTTTCCTGTTTCAATTTTGTGCCGGTTGGGAATTCGCCCGATATGATTTTATCAAATAAAGTGGAGTAGATATCTTCCATATTTTTAATTCAAATGAATGTGATTTGAAATATTATAATATATATGCTGCATATTGTAAACAATAATACCAATAAATCCGAATATTGCGTGCTGAACAATTAAAATTGTGTACAATATAAGTGAATCTTGAAATCCCCTCTATTGATCACTGGTTTCTTTTCATTTGAATTGGATTGATTCCAATAAGTTATGCCACTTTAACCCCGATAAAAAAGCAATATACAATTGTGTACATTATTTAATATTATGTTTGTATAATATAAATATATATTATATATTGGATACAATAATTACAACAATGAGTTTTTTTATATGGATGTTCATGCTTTATGAATACGAAATATTAAATGTAACAGTCCGGTCATATGAAAAATAAAAATGAAGTATTCTCAAAGCACTTAGTACTTCAATGATTAAAAGATGAGGCCTAATTAAAAGTAATGCACATCTGAATGGAAACAATCTTCCATACCACTCAAAACACAATATGGTTTGAAATATCGATGTATAGAAATGTAAAATGATAACCAGACTCGAACATGTTGCGCTCAGTGTATCAAATCTTGGCCGATCCATTGAATTTTACTGTAAAAACTTGAACTGTAACCTGATGCGTATTATTGAGGCCGATCCGGAAATGAATCTGGGAAAGGTAGTCGGTATACCAAAATGTTCGGCTAGAATTGCCCATTTGAAAGCTGGCGAAAATATGTTGGAACTTTTTGAATATATTAATCCTAGAGGGAAAAACATTCCCCAGAATCATAGTCAAGCGGATAGAGGTTTCATTCACGCAGGATTTACCTCTACAGATGTTCGTAATGATTACAAAAAGATGAAGGAAAATAAAGTTAATTTCTTCAGTGAACCGATAGAGTTTAGACGCGGGGTATGGATTTGTTATTTCTATGGACCCGATGGTGAAGTATGTGAAATAAGGGAAAGTAAAGACAAATTATAATCCCTCTGAATAAAAGATTTAATAAAATAAAAATACGCAGATTAATTTATCAACATAATGGAAGAAGCGGGTCTTTTACAAGAAGATAAATTGAATTTTAAGGTAAAAACACCAAGACAAATAAATCCCTTATTACTCTCCAGGATGTTATTTGATATTTTTCTGATCAACGTGTTTGAGGAAGTAGTCATTTCATTGAAAAATGAAGATTGTGTCTGGGGTCCTGTACACACTAGTATTGGCCAGGAGGCGATAGCTGCAGGAACAGTTGCTGCATTACAGCCCTCGGATAAGTTTTTTGGTACACACAGATCTCACCACCAATTTCTGTCCAAAGCATTGCAATATGCCGTACCTCAGAACTGGAATCCTGCATATGACTTTTTACCTGAACAAGCTCTTGTCGTTGTTAGGAGAACCCTTGCAGAAATCATGGGATTGAAAGAAGGTTTTTGCGGAGGTAGAGGAGGATCTATGCACCTCCGTTGGAAGGAAGCGGGATTTCTTGGTTCAAATGCCATTGTTGGCGGGGGCATTCCTTTAGCCACCGGAACAGCATTTGCTGAGAAAATGCATAAAACAGGAAACATAATCACCTGCTTTTTCGGCGATGGGGCCGTCAATCAGGGGTCTTTCCACGAGTCCATTAACCTTGCGGCTTTGTGGAGTTTGCCCGTGATGTTTTTCCTTGAAAACAATGAATATGCGGTGGGAACGGCTTTTAAAGACGCATCGGCAATTACCAATTTTAGTAAACATGCAGCGTCTTATGGCATTGAAGGATATTCGGTGGAGGGCCATGACTTATTGGCCATTTACGGGCTAGTGAAAATCCTTGCAAAGAGGTTACGCAATGGCAGCAAACCTTTTTTCATCGAGGCAAAATGCTACAGGCGATATCATCACTCCGGTGGAGACCCTGGAAGTGCATTTAAATACCGGAGTAAAGAAGAGGAAGATTACTGGCAACAAAAGGAACCCGTCACCAATTTTCCTCAACTGTTATTGGAGGAGAAAATACTCTCTCAAAATGAAATCGATCATATTAGAGCCATGGCGAGGGAAACAGTTGAGAAAGCAGTTGAACACTGTACGATTTCCGGTGAGCCAAGGAAAGTAAAGGTAAATTTATTTCCATTGGAGGATTCCGTGTCAGTAGGTGTCAGAAGTGACGGCAATGAATTTATGGATATTACATTCTCTGAAAGAGAGGATGTTCAGGATTACAGGGATATAAGGTATTCGGATGCCATTGCTGCAGTAACCGGTCGTTGGCTCGAAAATTATCCCGATACGATTATCTTGGGCGAGGAGATTGCCAATTTCGGAGGCGGTGCCTACGGGGCCACCAAAGATCTTCCGGAAAAATACCCGGATAGGGTGCTCAATACACCCATATCTGAGGCGGGATTTACCGGTCTTGGACTTGGTACCGCCATGTCCGGCATGAAAACAATTGTGGAGATCATGTTTCCTGATTTTACGCTGGTGGCAGCAGATCAAGTGTTTAACCAGATAGGCAAAGCCCGGCATATGTATGGCGATACAACCGATATAGCGTTGGTGCTTCGTACACGTATCGCCATAGGGTGCGGATATGGAGGTCAACACTCCATGGATCCTGTGGGACTGTATGCATTGTTTAGCGGATGGAGGATAGTAGCCCCTGCCAATGCCTTCGACTATATTGGATTGTTTAATACAGCCATGCAATCCAATGACCCGGTACTGGTCCTGGAGCATCATGCATTGTATACAAAGAAATTCTCAATACCCATGGAGAATCTTTCATACTTCATAGCGTTTGGAAAGGCCCGAGTGATGAAAGAAGGAGAAAATGTGACAGTGGTTTCCTATGGATATATGGCTTACCGGATTGAAAATCTTGAACAGCAACTGAATGAAAGAGGAGTTTCTGCTGAATTGATAGATCTGCGCACGGTTGATCTCCCCTCCCTTGATTTCGAAACCATCGGCAGGTCACTCAAAAAAACCGGTGTCCTTGTGATAGTGGAAGAAGCCCCGACAAACCACTCCATCGGTTCTAAGATTGCCGCTGAAGTAATGGAGCAGTATTTTGATTACCTGGATAGCCCCATTATGCGATTGACCTCGAGGGATGTACCGAACTCCGTTTCGAGGATACTGGAAAGCAAAGCCATGCTCGGTGATAGGGAAATTGTTGATATGGTTCAACTTGCAGCCGAAAGACGTTGGAAATGATTCGATAATGGAATTAACAAATGGTAACAATGGATGTGTTTTATGACCACATGACCGATTAGAAATTCATAATGAAAAATAAAACAAAATTCACAAATTTTATCAATGGGAAATGGGAAGCCCCATCGACTGATCAGTATTACGAACACCGCAATCCAGCCTGCCTAAACGAAGTAACTGGACTTTATCCATTATCTAATGCGTCAGACACTTTGAATGCAATTAAAGCGGCGGAAGATGCATATTATTCTTGGAAATTGATGAGTGTGAACCAGCGGGCGGAGTTCCTGAAAAAGGCATTGCATCTGATGCGGGAAAGGAAGCAGGAGATCGCCAGTGTACTGACATTAGAAAATGGGAAAACCTTCTCTGAATCATCTGCAGAGGTGGATTCGGCATACCGTGAAATGGATTGGCAAATTAATGAAGGGCTCAGGATGTTCGGAGTAACGGTGCCAACTGCTCAGGAAAACATGTTTGCAATGGTAATTCGCGAGCCCTTGGGTGTAGTAGCTATCATTAGTCCCTGGAATTTTCCGTTCAACGTTCCATGTCGTAAAAGTATACCGGCATTAATAGCAGGGAACACTTGTGTATTTAAACCGGCAAGCCTGACGCCACGCACAGGAATAATGTTTTCCCAACTCTTGGAAGATTCAGGTTTGCCCAAGGGTGTTTTTAATATGGTGATTGGTTCAGGCGGAAAGGTTGGTGATATATTGATCAGTGATAAAAGGATCAGGGCCGTTTCCTTCACTGGCTCTAATGAAATAGGCATGCATGTCAACCGGACGGCAGCGAAGTATGGGATACGGACCCAACTGGAACTGGGAGGGAAAAACCCGGTCGTTGTGCTGGAAGATGCTGATCTTGATCTGGCTGTAAAAACAACGGTGAAAGCCGCTTTTGCATGTGCAGGTCAATGGTGTACATCGACATCCAGGGCAATCGTGGTTAAAAAACTCGCAAAGGAGTTCACGCAAAGGATCGTTCAGGAAGCAAAACAACTATTGGTTGGAGATGGAATGCAGTTGGAGACTCATATGGGCCCGGTTTGTGGGACCGGACAATTAAAAAGTATTTTGGAATTTATCGGGATCGGCAAGAAAGAGAATGCCACTTTGCTGGCAGGTGGTAATCAAATAACCGTAAACGGGTTTAAGGACGGTTGTTTCATTCAACCAACTGTATTCGGGGATGTCACCCCCGCCATGACAATAGCACGTGAGGAGATATTCGGCCCTGTCTTGTCCATTATGACTGTGGAGGACTTTGAAGAGGCATTGAAGACCGCCAATGACACCAAATATGGTCTCTGTTCTTCTGTCTTTACCAATAATCTTTGTGACGCAATGACGTTTATCGCCAGAACCGAAGTTGGAATTACACATGTGAATGCTATCACTGCCTATAAGGAACCTCAACTTCCTTTTGGCGGCATCAAGGAGTCAGGGAAAGGACTTCCCGAAGCTGGAAGTTCGGGGTTGGAATTTTTCACCAACCGGAAAAGTATTTATATCAAAATTTAAATCTTTCAACTACATATAATAAAATTCGAAAAATATGGCCAAGCAATTCTTGTTGGAAAATAAAGTTGCCATCGTAACAGGCGCAGGGGCAGGAATAGGTTATTCCGTAGCCTCCGAATTTGCCAAAGAAGGTGCACATGTCGTTATTGCTGAACTGCGTCCTGAAAAAGGGAAAGAAGCAGCAGATGAAATTAGCCGAGTAACAGGTACAGAAGTGATTTCTATACCAACAGATGTTTCGATGGAAGAAAATGTATTGTCTTTGGTGGTGGAGACTATGGAACATTTTGGTCGTATTGATATACTGGTAAACAATGCGGCCAGAATCCTACAGCGACCTGTGATTGAGATGACCACAGAAGAATATGAATCTTTGATGAGGAATAATGCTACGAGTGTGGTGATGTGTTGTCGTGAAGTTGCCAAACAAATGATTAAACAGGGAGAAGGTGGCAAAATTGTTAATTTCTCGAGTATCCATGCAATGATCAGTGAACCAAACTGTTCCGCGTACACGGCAGCCAAGGGAGCTATTGAGGCATTTAGTCGTACCCTCGCTTCCGAGCTTTCTCCATACAAGATCAATGTCAACTGCATCGAACCCGGAGCAACTTATAGCGAGTTAACCCGGCCAATGTATACCAAACCTGTAATAGAAGCGCTGTTCCAGCGTGTTCCCATGAAGGAAATCGCCCACCCTGAATGGATTGCACGCGGAGTGGTTTTTTTAGCCAGTGATGACAGTCGTTATATGACCGGGGAGGTCTTGGTGATGGATGGCGGTTACCGCATGGACGGCTCATTGCCCGGCGCAGCCTATTGGGAAGGATAATATGATAGCTATTATGGGGTATAAAAATAACCAAATGGAATAAACACCTTAAATTTTTGGATATTGGAAAATTCTGTTTTGTCTGGCATTATTGTTACTCTCATGGCAGGCCTAATTATGGGCGCTAGCCCTGCACCTTTGAAATTCCTCCATGTGTTCAAATTTGAGCATTTCGGATTCATTTCCATGTTTGTTTCATTGTTATTGGTTCCGTGGGCAATCACCCTGACATATTGCCCTGATCTTGTGGGAGTTTTTGCGGCGATGGACTGGGGACTGGTTTTAAAAGCAAATATGTTTTCTATGGCTTGGGGTATTGCACAGGTATTGGCCATGCTTTGTTTTATCCGTATTGGTGTGAGTCTGACTTATGGCATCCTTTGTGCCATCGGAGCTTGTGTGGGGGTAATCACACCAATGATCTTTAAGGCTTCAGGAATTTTCTCTGAAGCTCCGGGAATATTTTCAACTGCCGGAATAATTGTCCTTGGTGGAGTGATAATGATAATCCTTGGCGTTTATCTTGCTTCTATTGCGGGTCTGCTTCGGGAGAAAGTTATCCGGAAAGCGCACGCCGTCAAAAGGATTGAGCGTTCCGGCAATTTCCGGACCGGACTGATCATGGTGATCATCGGCGGGATACTTTCCACTGGTTGGGGATTTGCTTTTGCCTATAGTCAGGGACCTATCGTTGAGGTCCTGACATCTCATGGGGCTTCGGATATGGTTTCCAAGATTGCTGTTTGGGCATTTGTCCTTTTCGGCGCGGCCATTATCAACATCCTTTATCCTGTTTATCTGCTTTCAAAAAATAAATCGTGGAAAGTATTAACAGGAAATGCCAGGGAGATTATGCTATCAGTGCTCTATGGACTGCTGTTTTTTATTCCTAGTGTATTACTTGGCAAGGGGATGTTGTTATTGGGAACTTTGGGTGCATCTGTAGGGGTTGGTATCACCCAGTCAGCATTAATTGTTGGTGGTCAAATCGTTGGGTTTGCCAGTGGAGAATGGCATGGTGTACACGGTAAATCGAGGAAATATATTTATTCAGCAATCATAATTCTTATTATATCTATGCTCATCCTGGGACTTGGAAATATGGCAATACAAAATTAATCATCAAAATATAGTAAAATGGCTTTAGATCATGAACGTATTTCCCGTATTAAAAACTTAATGGCTGAAAAAGGTGTTGATGCCTTTCTCTGCCGCCTGCCAGAAAATGTAACATTTCTTTCAGGATGGTGGCCACTGACAGGAACCTCCTGGGTCATCTTTACAGCACAAGGCAATTCCCATCTTATTGTTCCTTCTTGTGAAGTGCCGGAAGCAAAGGCTGGCGGGATTAGCGACTTGACACCCTATGAGTGGGCACATCTGGCTGCAACAAATCCGGTGGGAGAAGTGCAAAATGCCATTCAGATGACCTTTCGTAAATATGGTTTTGAGAAGGGCAATATAGGAATCGAAGAGGGCTTTGAAAGTATTGCCCCTCCATTAAATGTTGCAGAACCATCCTTGCCATCTTGGAGAGATAAAATGATGTTAAAAAAAACATTTCCAAACGCGTCGTTTTTAGATGCCACGGAGATGATCAATAACTTGAGGACAAGGAAAACACCGGCGGAGATAGAAAAATTCCGTACGGCAAATGAAATTGCCGGAATGGGACTGGCGGCTTTCCAGCAAATGGTGACGGAAGGAATTACGGAAATCGAGTTAGCCTTGCATGTAAATCAGGTAATAGGAATCCGGGGGTGTGGTTATAAAGGTGTTAAATCATCCCGAGGTTTTGCACAGGTATCATCTGGAAAGGGGACAGAGAGAGCATGGCGGCCTTGTGTACTTACCAGCCACAAAAAGCTTCGAAAAGGAGATATTGTTTTATTGGAATTGGCTGTTGTGGCTGATGGATACTGGGCAGATAATACCCGTTGTGCTATAGTCGGTGGAGCTAATGATGAACAGAAAAGGATTTATGAAGTGGTGCTGAGGGCTCAGACTGCTGCCACAGAAGCTATCAAACCTGGTGTGCTAATGTCGGAAGTAGACAAAATCGCCCGCAATATTATAGAAAGAGAAAACTTGGGAAAATACTTCATTCATATTACCGGACACGGTGTGGGGTGGCGGTATCATGAATTTCCTCCATTACTTGCACCGGGAAATAATCTGCCTCTTGAAGTAGGCATGTTGACTTCTGTCGAACCAGGTATCTATATTCCTGGATTTGGGGGAATCCGGGTCGAAGACAATGTCGCGGTAGATGTAACAGGTGCAGATAATTTGACATCCTTCAACCATGATCTCTCCTAGCTTATGGCTACGACAGAAGCAATTCTTAATCAACTGTTCACACTCAAAGGTAAAACAATCGTACTGACCGGTGCGGGAGGTGCCTTAGCAGGAGAAATGGCCATAATTTTAGCACAATGTGGTGCACAGACAGCAATTCTTGATCTATCGGAGGATGCCGCCCACAAAGTAGCAGAAAAGATCAAAGGAAAAAATTGTCAATCCTTGGCCCTGCAGTGTGATGTGACAAACCGGGAAAGTGTCGAGGATTGCAGAAGAAAAATATTGGAGTATTATGGCAAGATTGATTGTCTGGTAAACGGTGCAGGAGGAAATATGGGAGAAGCGACTACTTCAGACGAATTATCATTTTTTGACATACCGACGGATATACACAAACAAGTATTGGACTTGAATTTTGTAGGCACACTCCTCCCATGTCAGGTATTCGGAAAAGAGATCGCCAGACTAAAACAGGGATCAATTGTTAACATAGCATCCATAGCAGCCTTCCGGCCACTGACCCGTGCTGCAGCCTATGCCGCGGGGAAAGCGGCGGTGATTAACTTCACAAGGTGGCTTGCAGTACACTTTTGCCTTCATTATTCCACGCGAATCAGGGTGAATGCCATTGCTCCGGGATTTTTTACCACGGAACAAAACAGGTACCTACTTTTCAATGGATCGGGTGATCTGACTGAACGAGGACAAGTTATACTGGAGCAAGTGCCACAAAAGCGGTTCGGAGATCCTACCGAATTATGTGCTGCTGTAGTTTGGCTATTAAGTGAATCCGCTACTTTCGTAACGGGTTCTGTTATTACACTGGATGGAGGATTTGATGCTTTCAGTGGTGTGTAATGAGGTGCTTTTGTAGAAACTGTATCTTTAATTGAACCGCGATATAGTATTGGGATGGCTCGATGGCTTAATATTGAATAGTTGAAATATTTATTTTTCTCATTTATTTTAAATAGGCTTTTCGTATTATGGTTTCGAACTCATCAACAATTTTTTTTAAGTCATTTATTGATTCTTTATTTTTGTTTTTTATACAGATGTTAATTGCTGAAACCAACTGTGCTTTTTTACGATTGAGTTTTTCTTCAATACTCGCAAATAGCTGATCAGGTTCCGGCAGAATTTCTTTATTTTTAGCATTTAATTTATGAATAGTATCGTTGGCCTGAAGATTGACCTCTTTTTTAAGGATTTGTATTTCATTGTGCAAATCTGCCAGATTTTTTAATTTCCTTTTGGGAAAAGTATTTACCGAGCCAATTAGTTGCATGTCGCTCTTTTTGACCTTTGCTTCACCAGTCAAGATGAACAGCTTGATTTCGGGGTTTAACCTTCCGATCAACTCTATGCCCCTGGCATACTGCGAATCTCTTTTAATGGTTTTTTCACTAATATTAAATTCCGTTGCCAGTATTTCTGCCGTTAAAGGTCCCGATAACCCTTTTGACAGTACACGTTCATATCCGCCTTTATTTTGTTTGAGTCGTTCGTATTTTAACCCCCGGAAATAACTCATTTGGTCTGGGCTTAGGTTCCGTCTTCCCAGTTGATTGTCGATCATCCAATCTTTAACTTCATCTTTATTCCGAAATTTTAATTCCTTAATATTAAAAGGAATATTAAACTCCTTGCAAATGGCATACCTGTTGTGCCCATCTATCAAAATCCTTTCTTTATCGGATTTTTTCCAGACGATGAGCGGCTCGCGACATCCTTCGTTGAGAAGGCTTAGTCGGAGCATGGTTTTTTCTTCACTTGAAAGAGGGGTGATTAATTGTTTGAATTCGTGGGAGACGACCGGATCCATAAATGATAAATATTAAAAGGAAAGTTAAAAGTGAATGTAAAAATATAACAAAGATGATGAATCACAAATTGGAGCCAATGCAATAAAATTTGATGAATATGCAGATTGTTAAAGTACTTTTTTAGTTTTTTGTCAGTGTATTAATGATTATTCAATATTTCCAAAAAGTTCATTTCTCCCAGCTTTCTGGCAATATTGCTCCAGTTTTTTCATCTGCTTTCCTCTTAGCAGATTTATCAAAGTCTGTATTTCTATTAAAAATATTTTTAGTACCATGAAAAACAAGCTAATCCCTGAAAATGAGGGATTTTCAAAATCTTTTAAATCTAAGAATTTCCTCTGAAAATTTGTTAATACAAGTAATATTAAACAGGGCCAACGCATTTAAAAAAACTGAGAGGTATGGAGACAATGAGTCCTGAGACTCAAGTAGTGTCTCATAATGTTTTGTTTTTCTTTTTAAAAAAAGGCCAGCCCTTTTGACTGGCGTGAACGCAAGCAAGATACACATTTAGAGTATCATTTCTAACCGTTTTATGGCTATTTTTGGGCAAATGAAAGACCCAAGGAGGACAAGAAAAGGAAATTTCAAACATGAATTGATAGAGATTATTTTTCTGGTGATATCAGCAGTGGTAAGCGGCTGCAATGACTGGGAAACGATAGCTGTTTTTGGCGAGAGCCAGTTTAAATGGCTGCAGAAATACTATCCTTACAAAAATGGGATACCCTCCCATGATACAATCAACCGTGTGTTTTCGGCAATGGACTCAAAAGTATTTGGAAGTTACTTTATAAAATGGACACAGGAGATATGTCAATTATCCAATGGTGATATTGTAGCCGTAGATGGCAAAACCATCCGCAGGTCCTACGACAAGAATGCTTGTCAGTCAGCCATTCACATTGTTTCGGCTTATGCACAAAGAGACCGTCTTTGCCTGGGACAAGTACAAACAGGGGAGAAAAGTAACGAGATAACGGCTATTCCGGAGCTATTGGAATTATTGTACCTGGAAAAGGCCACCGTGACCATAGATGCCATGGGTTGCCAGAAAGAGATTGTCAAAAAGATCGTAAAAGAGAAGAAAGCTGATTATGTTATCGCGGTCAAAAACAATCAAAAATCGCTTTATGACCAGATAGAAAAGCTTTTTTCAATCACTAAGCCTGCCTGCCAGACGGTTGAGCATCATAATGATCACGGCAGGGTTGAGACCAGGAAATGCACAGTAATCGACAACTTTACTTTTTTGGATGATTGTCAAGAGTGGGAAGGATTGAGAAGTATAATAAAGATAGACGCTGAGCGATATATCAAATCAAGTGGAAAAACAGAAAAAGAGATAAGATTCTACATCAGCAGCCATAAGGCCGATGCCGGACAGATCAATTCGGTCATAAGAAATCATTGGTCCGTAGAGAATCGCATTCATTGGATGTTGGATGTAGTATTTGCTGAAGATACTTCCCGTCGAAGAGCAGGAAATAGTGCAGCCAACTTCAATATAATTTCCAAAATAGCTCTGGGATTAATTGAAAGATCGCCTTACAAAAAGAAATCTAAACGGCAAAGGCGTTTCAAAGCTGGATTTGACTCTGAATTCAGAGAAAAGGCCCTTAATCTTTAAATGCGTTTGCCCTGATTGTGCATTAAGTTGTTACAAGATTTTGCTGTGAGGAATTCTTAATTCAATTTCTCAAGCTTGTCTGTAATCCGCTCGACTTTGTAATAAATTAGCGGTGACCTCACTGGCGTCGCAAATGCAAATGTTATTGCTCCTTTATGCGGCGATGATCGCCGTGGTTTTGTGATTTTATAAATAATCCTCAATTGCGTCGTAGGAGGAAATGACAAGACACTTAGGATATCTATCAGGATTTTCACCTCCTGCTTATTCTATATTGATTCTCACTTGCAGCCTCAATCCGTCTTTCATGATCAACTAAGTACTTTTGAAAATCCTCCGGCATGGTAAGGTGTTCATACATTTCATCGTAAAAGTGCATATCCATGCTGAAAATGATGGTTTTGGATTTGACGATCCTGAATGATATATCCGCCTCCAGTTCCATAGGATTGATGGTTATTGTTGCTGTGCCGTTCAGGTATCGCATCCATGAATTGGTATAATCCAGTTGATCAATATCCCTCCAGCATTCTATCTTGAAGCCAACAATGAAGTCTTGCAGACTATCCTCTTCTGTGCCAATGCTAACTCTCAACGGGCCTTTATTATAATCGCTTACATTTAAAAAAGTCCATACTCCCAATTCCTGAGACAGACCAATCTGCATACCGGCTGAATTAACATAATGGTTATTGTTTCGCTCAAAAAGTATGGACAGATCTTTTTCCGACAAGTAATTCATAGTATTCTCAAATTCGGTTATAATTTTTTAACGACAAATCTAAAAATAAAAAGTACAAGGACATGAGAGTTCTATAGAATGAGTTAGATACAACACTATACAAATCCCGAAAAAATCAGGAACAATCATAAATAACAGTAAACTTCCACCTTAGTACAGAATATCCCGGAACCTTCGTCAAATCAATCCCATACCTTTATCCCATGGCATAGCCATGACTATGTCATAGATAAAAAAATTAAACTATGGGATTTCTTATTCATACTGAAGATCACAGCCACGGACAAAGCAATGGTATCGTTTTCCTACTGGGAGCGATATTCAATATTCTGGCCAACACGGATTTCTCAAACCTATTGGATTATACATTGAAAGCATTGATCGGCGGTTTTGTCCCAAAGGGATGCCTTCGGCATATGCTGCTATATAAGCTGATCGCCGACCATATAGCTTCACGATCCAAGTCAAAATCCAAACCTTCCGGAAAAGATGATAAAGGCAAATAAAGATATGCGCTTAATGGCAAGTGCTATTGTCTTGCCTGCCCGCCGATTTACATCGCCACATCAGTCGATAGATATTGACTGGCCTGGCGGGTCCAATGGTGTTCCCGGTCTCCTGTATGCCTGGAGGCTTTCCCAAGCGGTGATCATGGCCACTCATTTCTCGCATGAGATAGACGCTTCGAGGTTAAGGCTTACGGCAAAGGTGAGATTCGGGAACCCAACGGGCAATACCTTAAATGTCAGCCATCCTATCATCAAATACCTCCTTTACCAAAAACTGCTTTTTACTTCATCAGAAACAAATCAAAATTTTAACCTAAACAAGCGTGATGAGATATGTTTTGATCCGGTCAGCGTCCAAATCTTAAGGCAATCAAATCCTGATCTTTTTAGGGAATATGAGAATAAAAGAACTGTAAAAATTTCTGCCGAAATCAAAACTTTGATCAACGAAAAGATACCGTGTATCAGAACTATAAAAATCAAAACCTAAGATAAAATTATGAAAGAAGTCTTTAGTAAAATTTATACAAAGCCTGCAGGTAGGCAATCCGCCAGTTGGCGGAAGCAAGATGTATTTTTGTCCACAAAAACTATCTTGCCCTCCACTCCGGTTAGTCGTTTCGGGATGGTTTCGCCGCGAAACTTGCTCCACCTTTTCAACAGATAATCCATAAAAATGTCAGGAAGGAAAGCTAACGATAGAGAAGAATTACTTACCAATCCAATTCGAACCAGGGTCAGGGAAAGCGTTTATCAGCGTTTGGTTAAAATGATGGAAAACAGCGATTGCCAATCTATCGGTGAATTAGCCAGAAAGATCCTGTCGAGGGAAAAGATCATCTGCTATTACAGGGACACCACCATGGACAAGCCAATGGAAGAACTAACCCTTATCAGAAAGGAACTGAATGCTATCGGGGTGAACATCAATCAGATCACCCATAAGTTCCATATTGCTGATAGTCCCGGTCAAATGATGGACCAGGCGCTTAGGATAGAGAAAGAATACAAAAAGGTTGGCGAAAAGGTGGATCGACTGCTGGCAATGGTTTTTGATATGAGTAAAAAATGGTTGCAAAAGTGATCAGCGGAAAAGACATACAGGGAGCGCTCAACTACAATGAGCATAAAGTAAAAGAAGGCGTTGCTGAATGCCTGTTGGCAAACCGGTTCCTGGGCGGAGTGCATGAAATGAATTTTCATGACAAGCTCAACCTCCTGAAATATTTTACCAGACAAGAACAAAAGAGTAAAAACCAATACGCTACACATTTCTCTTAATTTCGATGTCGGTGAAAATTTGGATAAAGATACGCTTTGTCGGATCGCATCAGCCTATATGGATAAGATCGGTTTTGGCAACCAGCCTTATCTGGTCTATGAACATAAAGATGCGGCACATCCCCATGTCCATATTGTAACCACCAACATCCGGGACGATGGAAAACGCATCGACATCCACAACATCGGCAGAAACCAGTCGGAAACAGCAAGAAAAGAAATTGAAAAGGAATTTGGCTTAGTCAAAGCTGAAAGCAAAAAGAAGGATCAGAAGGAATTCATTCATCCCATCGATGTAAAGAAAGTCGTCTACGGGAAATCAGAGACAAAGCGAAGCATTTCCAATGTTGTTGGAATGGTTACCAGAACGTATAAGTACACTTCCCTGCCGGAATTAAATGCCGTATTGAAGCCGTTCAATGTGATCGCAGATCGGGGTAAAGAAGGCTCCGCAATGCATGAGAACAAGGGATTGATTTATAGCCTGATTGATGATAAAGGAAATAAAGTTGGTATTCCTATCAAAGCCAGTTCTATTTATGGCAAACCAACGCTGGCTTTTCTGGAAAAACAATTCCGGTTGAACGAAGCCTTGCGGAAACCTCATAAGAACCGGTTGAAACAAGCCATCGATGAAGCGTTTCAATCTGGATCCCAGAGATAGATCTGCATTGGTGAAATTGTTGGATAAAAAAGGCATTCAAACCGTGATCCGGGAAAATGCCGAAGGACGGATCTATGGGATCACCTTTGTAGACCACCGAACCAAATGTGTGTTCAATGGAAGCGACCTGGGAAAGCCATATAGCGCCAATGGAATTGTCAATAGATTATCAGAAAAAGAGCAAGTTTCCAAACAGTTCCGTCCTGGATATTCTGAAGTTAAAAAACCGGCAAACCAAGGGCTAAGAGATAAAGCCAATCCTGAAAAGGCAGACTTGGGTCTAAAAAGCATGGTAGATGACCTTACAAAAGCCGAATCGAACGAATATCTTTCACCGGAAGCAGCAATGAAACTGAGAAGGAAAAAGAAAAGAAGAAAAGGTCATCCCTATGAAAAAGCCACGCCTCAATATGCACACCGGAGAAAACCAACTTGCACTACAAAAAATCATCGACTTTATCAGGCTGTTGAGCATTTTCGTTCTCATGCTTCATGTTTACTTTTTTTGTTACAAGACTTTTGAGCGTCTTGGATTGGTTTCCGAGATCACCGACCGGATGATCGTTTCCATTTCCAGAACGGGCATTTTCAACAGCATCTATCTTTCCAAACTGATAGCACTTGCTTTACTGGCTGTTTCCTTGGTTGGCGCCAAAGGCAGGAAAGATGAAAAGATCAATCCGAAAAAAGCTGTGCTATATATTCTGATTGGATTGGCAGTCTTCTTTTTAAGTCACTTTATTCTTTATATCAGAGCTGAAAAGTAATATTAAGGCCGGATTGTATGCCGGGGTTTTAGCTTCGGGATACATTCTGGCACTTAACCGGAGGAACCTGGCTTTCGCGGCTCATCCGGATCAAATTAGGCGATGATATTTTCAATAAATTGAATGAATCCTTTCCGCAGGAAGAAAGACTATTGGAAAACGAATATTCCATCAACCTTCCAGCCATCTACAGTTTGAAAAATAAAAGACGGAAAAGCTGGATCAATATCATCAATCCCTTTCGTTCCTTACTGGTCATCGGCACACCGGGAGCCGGTAAATCCTATTTTGTCATCCGCCATGTCATCACCCAGCATATCCGCAAAGGCTTCACAATGTTTCTGTATGACTTCAAATACGACGACCTTGTCAAGGATCGCCTACAACACCCTGTTGAAATACCATCATCATTACCCGGTCAAACCCAAATTCTATGTGATCAATTTCGAAGACCTTTCCTGCTCACATCGATGTAATCCGCTCGATCCTTCTACCATGGAAGACATTACCGATGCCTCGGAATCTTCCCGCACCATTATGCTGGGCTTAAACCGGGAATGGATCAAAAGGCAGGGGGACTTCTTTGTGGAATCACCCATCAACTTTGTGACGGCCATTATCTGGTTCCTGAGAAAATATGAAGAAGGAAGATACTGCACCTTACCCCATGTCATTGAACTGATGCAACTGGATTATGAAACCCTGTTCCCACTGCTTCGCACGGAACATGAAATAGACGTGCTGATCAATCCTTTCGAATCCGCATTCCGGCATGAAGCCAGGGAGCAATTGGAAGGTCAGGTGGCCAGCGCCAAGATCAGCATGGCAAGGTTGTCATCACCACAGCTTTACTTTGTCCTATCCGGCAACGACTTTACCCTGGACATCAATAATCCCAAAGAACCCAAGATTGTCTGCATGGGAAATAATCCACAGAAGCAGCAGATCTATGGAGCAGTATTGTCACTTTATATTTCCAGGGTGATCAAGCTGGTCAATAAAAAACACCGCCAAAAGAGCAGCCTGTTATTCGATGAATTTCCAACGATCTATTTCAATGGCATCGACAGCCTGATTGCAACGGCACGGGCCAATAAAGTAGCTACTACTTTAGCGGTGCAGGATTACAGTCAGCTGAAGAAAGACTATGGAAGAGACCAGGCGGAAGTGATCATGAACATTGTAGGTAATGTCATCAGCGGACAAGTGGTTGGCGATACTGCCAAATTGTTCTCGGAACGGTTCGGTAAAATTGTACAGGAAAGAAAAAGTGTATCCATCAACCGGACGGATACCTCGGTAAGCCGCTCTACCCAACTGGATTCAGCGATACCGGCATCGAAAATCGCAGCCCTTTCTTCTGGTGAATTTGTTGGAATGGTCGCTGACAACCCGGATCAGAAGATCGACTTGAAAGTATTTCATTCGGAAATACTAAATGACCATGAAGCCATAAGAAAAGAAGAAGAAAGCTATCGTCCCATTCCCTCAGTCAGGAAGATCACCCAACAGGAAATACAGGAAAACTATTACAGGATCAAACAGGACATCAGCCGGATCATAGAAGACCGGCTGCAGGAAACCTCCAAATAAAAAATCAATGTACTATGGATGTAAAGACCTTTTCAGATCAATTGCGAAACCGGATGAATGAGCAGATAGAGGCTGTCAGGAAAGAAGAGGATGATGAATTGAAAGAAACGGCTCAGATTATTCAGGTGATCCGGGAAATCTTATTGGAATTGAAACAGTTCATCCATCAGTATGAATTCAAAGATCAGGAAGAGGAGATTTGTTTTTTTAAGGAGATAAAGCCCAGTTTCACATCCATATATTTCTTTCATCAATGGGTATTTGAGGTGAAACTTGATACTGCTTTTTATGAACATGAACGAACAGTAGATTACTATAACAAGAGATTAAAGCACATTCAAGCTTTTCATGCCAGGAACAAAGAATTTTACCGATATCTAAAATTGTGAAAACACATTCGGACGATCAATATTTTGTCAGGGAAAACCATCCTGACTCTTGTGATCCTAATATCGATCATCAGTTTTCAACTGGGTATGATAAAAAGGTGGCGCTGATTCTGGCTTACGATCTATTCAAAGATTATCTGCAGAATAAGATAAATAAAGCATCTGATAATGAAATATCAGGATTTACTTGGACAGCCTCGAAAACAGATCTGGTGGAATTGATCTATGCACTTCATGCACATCAATGCATTGATCATGGCAATGTAAATATCAAGGAATTGTTTGTGGCGCTAGAGAGATTATTTAATATCGCTCTCGGTGATTACTATCGCACCTGGCTTGATATCCGAATTCGCAAAACAGGTAGGACAAAGTTTCTTGATATGCTTAAAGACAGTTTGAATCGGCGTATGGAGGAATTTGATAAAACAGGCTCCTGAAATAATATTTTTTGAGGAATCAATTTAACCATAACGGTTTACGCTACTCACAATCCATATTTTAGCCTTGATATAAGTGGTAAAGCAGAAGGATCTCATTCGACAAAATTTTTCAAAAAAATCTTTCCCACCTTGGTACCAACTTGTGAACATTTAATTTTCTGATGCTTCACCTTAGCCTCTGAAATCAAATTCAAAGGCTATGTTCGACACACTTTCCTGGAATGAATTCCTTTTGCTAGTAATCCTTATCCTCACTGGCTACTATGTTTTTGTATCCATGCTTTTCTTTCAGCCGGGAGATTTCCCTTTCGGTGAAAAATTTAAACAAGTCATCTCCAACAAATCCTGAAAGAGCCTGTAAATGAGGTTAACCAGGAGGAAGACCTTTTAGGCAAAGCCCAACCGGATATCCCACCCGTTTCGGATCATGTCACTTCAACGGATTCCGATCAATTGCAATTTTCAGCACCAAAACAAAAGGAAAGACAACCTGAAAAACTTCATTCGGATACCCAGGATGCATTGCTCATTGGTACCGTTGCCGACCTGTTGAAGGAAGTCAAAACCCTGGTACAGGTCATTGTTGATTGTGAAGGCGATAAGGAAGAAAGTATTTCCATGTTCCAATCCCTTCTTTCAAAATATCCTCAATTAACCAAGACCAAATTTCGGACTGCCATCAATATGTTCATCCTGGATGTGTGCAAGGACAAATGCGACTTTGAATTAGCCATCAGTGAAATCGACTCCTGGTGGCCTAACCGGTAAGATTCTCAACCATAAAATTTTCAATATCATGAAGAAATCAATACATTAGAAGAAACAAAACAGGTATTGGCTTAGCATTGTTCACAGCATGTCTTGTACTGTTCCATCTTTCAGCCTTTGCCCAGGACGGCAACGCCGGCATCAACGAAGCAACCAACCAGATGCGAAGCTATTTCCAGACAGGTACGACACTCATGTATGCCATTGGTGCAGTGGTAGGGTTGGTAGGCGCTGTCAAGGTATACCAGAAGTGGAACAGTGGAGATCCCGATACCAGCAAAGTGGCGGCTGCCTGGTTTGGCAGTTGCATTTTCCTGGTGATCGTTGCCACTGTCCTTCAATCCTTTTTTGGAGTTTAAAATCAGCAGATCATGGGTAATAGTGTATATAAGATCAATAAAGGGATTAATAATCCGATTGTCTTCAAAGGCCTGAAAGGTCAATACATCGGATACCTTGCCATAGGCCTGCTGGTATTGCTTGTCCTTTTTGCCATCCTCTACGTCATTGGCGTCAACGTATTCCTTTGCCTGGGACTTGTCCTGACGCTGGGAGTGTTGCTATTTATCACAGTGTTCAGATTGAGTGATAAATATGGCCGGAACGGATTGGCTAAGAAACTCGCCAGGCGAAACGTCCCGGATTCCCTGAATGGAACCTCGCGAAAGATTTTCATCCGGTTAAAATCCTCTAAAAGCTAAAACTATGTCACAACCTGTTTCTTTATTTCAAACCTTTCCGGTCTACAAAGTGGAATATGATTGCATCCTTTCCAAAAAAGGAGATGTTACGCTTGCTTATGAAGTAACACTACCGGAAATCTTCACCTTATCCGACCAGGAATATGAAGCTTTTCACCAGACATTGGTAAAGGCTGTCAAAGTATTACCGCCACATACGATTTTCCATAAGCAGGATTGGTTTGTTGCCCAAAGACATGAAGCTGATTTTGCATACTAAAGAGAACTGTCCTTCCTTTCCAGATCAAGTGAACGGTTTTTCAATGAACGCCCCTTCCTGAACCACAAGTGTTACATCATGCTAACCCGGAAACCGGTGAACAGGAAGCCATCCACTGATCCGTTTTCCGGTATGCTTCGCAAAAGTCTTGTGCCGGAAGAAACGCTTAAACCACAACGCATGCAGGAGTTCTTTGACAGCGCCGGGCAATTCGAACGGATCATGCAGGACAGTGGATTTGTGAAACTCAGAAGGATTGATGACAACGAATTGGCTGGGACAACAAAGCAGGCGGGGTTATTAGAACGGTATTGCTTTCTGCTATCGGAAAACGAAATTCCCGTCATCAAAGACATTCATTTCAAAGATGGATTGAAGATCGGCGATCAGTATTGCCAGTTGTATGCCCTGGCAGACGTCGAAGACCTGCCTTCCTTGTGTGGGGCAAGGATCAATTACGATAAGTATTCCACTGACAGGACCAAATTCAGCGTGGGCTTTGCTTCGCCCTTAGGCCAACTGCTTTCCTGCAATCATATCTATAACCAGTTCATCTTTATTGAAGATGCACAGAAAACGATCAAACAGCTGGAAAGCAAAAGGCTCCGGTTACAATCCCTTTCAGCCTATTCCCGGGAGAATGCGATCAGCCGGGATGCAACCAATGACTTTTTGAATGAAGCCATCAGCCAGCAACGGCAGCCGGTAAAAGCCCACTTTAATGTAATGGTCTGGACGGAGGATAAAAAGGAGCTCAAAGATCTGAAAACGCAAGTATCGTCCGCCCTGGCACAAATGGACGCCGTAGCCCGACAGGAAACCGACGGCGCTCCACAGATATTCTGGGCAGGTCTTCCCGGCAATGAAGCTGATTTTCCGATGCACGACACCTTCGATACGTTTGCTGAACAGGCAACCTGCTTTCTCAACCTGGAAACCAGTTATCATTCTTCATTAAGTCCTGTAGGCATTCGTTTAGGCGACCGGCTGACCGGCAAACCGGTACATGTGGACATTTCCGATGAGCCGGTGAAAAAAGGGATCATTACCAACCGGAATAAATTCATATTGGGTCCATCGGGTTCCGGCAAATCCTTTTTCACCAACCACATGGTACGGAGCTATTATGAGCAGGGAACACATATTGTATTGGTGGATGTCGGCCATTCCTACAAAGGATTATGCGATTTGGTGGGTGGCTATTACTTCACCTATGACGAGGCCAATCCCATTAAATTCAATCCTTTTTATATCGGCGAAGGCGATCAGCTCGATACGGAGAAAAAAGAAAGTATCAAAACCTTGTTGCTGGCCCTCTGGAAAAAAGACGATGAAACCTATAACCGCTCCGAATACGTGGCCTTGTCGAATGCTCTTAAATTGTATTATGAACATTTAACCGGTCTAAGTCACTTCTCCTTCAGGAGAAGGGCGGGGGATGAGGTGTTTCCGTGCTTTAACACTTACTATGAATTCCTTGCGAGACGAATTTGTTGACGTCCTGAAAGCCGACAAGGTCAAGGAAAAGGATTTTGACGTAGAAAATTTCCTGTATGTGCTCAGGCCGTATTACAAAGGCGGTGAATTTGATTACCTGCTCAATGCCACCGAAAACCTCGATTTGCTGAAAGAACGGTTTATTGTCTTTGAACTGGATAATATAAAGGATCACCCGATCCTTTTCCCGGTCGTAACGATCATCATTATGGAAGTCTTTATTTCCAAGATGCGGAAGCTCAAAGGCGTTCGCAAGATGATCCTGATCGAGGAAGCCTGGAAAGCCATCGCCAAAGAAGGAATGGCAGAATACATCAAATACCTGTTCAAGACGGTCAGGAAATTTTACGGTGAAGCGGTAGTGGTCACCCAGGAAGTGGAAGACATCATCAGCTCGCCGATTGTCAAACAGGCGATCATCAACAATTCCGATTGCAAGATCCTGCTCGACCAAAGCAAGTATCAAAACAAATTTGACCAGATCCAGGAATTACTGGGACTGACGGAAAAGGAAAAAGCATTGGTGCTTTCCATCAACAAGAGCAATGATCCGGCAAGGAAATACAAGGAAGTGTTTATCAGCCTGGGCGGTATCCTTTCAAAGGTTTATGCCACGGAAGTTTCCCTGGAAGAATACCTGGCCTATACCACGGAAGAATCCGAAAAAGTAAAAGTCCATGAATACGCCCGGAAATGGGGCGGAGATATGCGCAAAGGAATAGCGGAACTCGCCCATGATATTCGATCAGGTAAAATCTAAAGATCAAAAAGACTATGCAGAAAACTAAGAAAAACCGGCTTTATCCTGCTTGTCGGAATGATGCTCTTTGCCACACCAACCCAACAGGCAGAAGCGGCCATTCCCATTTGGGAGATCATCCGGCAGGCGGTGAAAAAAGTCATTGTGGCCGTCGACCTGAAAATACAACGGCTGCAAAACAAGACCATCTGGCTGCAGAATGCCCAGAAAGTGTTGGAAAACGAACTTTCCAAATTGAAGCTCAAAGAGATTGCCGAATGGACGGAAAAACACCGAAAACTATACGAGCAATACTACAATGAGCTGTGGGAAATAAAGAATGCCATCGCCACGTATCAACGGATCAAAAAGATCATGGAGTTGCAGGAAAAGCTGGTGGATGAATATAAAGCAGCGTGGCGATTGGTGCAACAGGATGAACATTTTACGCAAGAAGAGCTGGGCTATATGTACCTCGTCTATTCCGGCATTCTGGAGGAAAGCGTTAAAAATCTCGATGAAATCCTGCTGGTGATCAATCCCTTTAAAACCCAAATGTCCGACGGCAAAAGCTGGAAATCATCAGCAGCGCCGGGGATAAGATCGAACGGAATTATTACGATCTCAGGGCATTTAACGCACAGAACGTGATGTTAAGCCTGAACAGGGCCAAGGATGCCCATGAAATTGAAACGGTAAAGAAGCTGTACGGCTTGTGAAATTCTAATCATTAATACAGAGACAAAATGCAAAGAATGTTTGAGCATATTAACGCCTTTACCGAACTGATGAAGCAAAAAGGCTATGATGGAATTTACCTTTCCTCCTTTGGCTTTACAGGAAGGCTAAAAGACAACCTGACCCAGCATGTCTTCCAATGCTTCGAGGAGAAAAAAGACATTGGTCCGCTAAACCTATCTACCTACTCGAAGTGGACAGACGACAAAAGTCCGTATGTGCGATGCGATTTCTATGTCGACTTCAATGATGTAATAGGATTTGAAATAGTGAAAATGAATGTCAACTACGCCAATCAATACGGCATGATACGCGAAAAAGAGATCCTTTTAAAAAGCAACCGTGAAATACCGGAAAGGGACCGGGCAAACCGGATGGTTTTAAAAAGAAAACAAGGAATAAGAATTTAAAAAAACAAATTATGAAAATAGTCATCATTATTATCACTGGTATTATATTATCCGTCAATACCCATTGCCAGGCACAAACCTGGAAGGAATGGTTTCAACAGAAGAAAACCCAAAAGGAATACCTTATTCAGCAGATAGCTGCTTTGCAGGTTATATGGGCTATGTCAAAAAAGGATATGAGATCGTTCAGCAGGGATTGGACGCTCATAGGAGATATAAAAGAAGGCAACTTCAACCTGCACAAAAATTATTTTGCCTCACTGGATGCGGTAAATCCTGCCATCAGCAATTCGGCCAAAGTCGCCTATATCCTGGCTTTGCAGCAGTTGATCCATCAGGACATTCAGGCGCTGTATGAAGATTGCCGGAACAACGAAAACTACACAACGGATGAGATTGGATACCTTTCAAAAGTTTATGGCAATCTCTTGGTAGAATGTGATGCATCGGTGGATGATCTGACAACGGTGATCACCGACGATGAACTGCAAATGAAAGATGATGAGCGCTTAGCCCGGATTGACAAGATCTTTGATGAAATGCAAAATATGGTTGCATTTACCACGGGACTTTGGAAACGGCGCCCGGTTGCTGGCCCTGCAAAGATACCGGGAACGTAACGATGTGGCTGTAATCGGACAATTACACGATGTTCAACCTTGAAACCTGGAAATATGAAAAAGCTATTTTGGATCGTGTTGATCTTGTTTTGTTTTCTATCAGCGCCAAATCCATCACAGGCGCAATCCAATGAAGCAACACAGTTAATACTGAACTGGCAAAAACTTCGACAACTACGGAAAATATTGGATAACATGTACAAGGGCTACCAGATATTGACCAAGGGATACAATACCATCAAGGATATTTCAGAAGGCAATTTCAAATTGCACCAGGTATTCCTGGATGGGTTGCTGGAAGTCAATCCAAAGATCAGGGATTACCACCGGGTTACCCAGATCATCCGGTATCAGCAACTGCTTATACAGGAATACAAAGCCGCGTGGAATTATTTTAAAAACGACTCCAATTTTACCCCTGAAGAGATCGGCTATATTGAAAAAGTATATGGCGAACTTTTTAAGAGAAGCCTGAAAAACCTGGATGAGCTTATTATGGTGACCACGGCTTCCAAATTGAGGATGAGCGACGACGAACGACTGCAAGCTATTGACCGCATCTTTCTGAACATGGAAGACAAGCTGGCATTCCTTCGGTATTTCAACAACAGTACGAGGTTATTGTCCATTCAACGGGCAAAAGCAACGCACGAAGTGAATACAGTTCAAAAGCTCTATGAAGTTAGACCAGTAATAATCTATTAAATATGAAAAATCATAATATAAAAGCCGCTTTACTGGCGGTTATAGGATTCCTTTTTCCCGTCCTTTCACAAGCGCAGGATATGGCAGGGGAAATCCACAGCCTGCAGAGCGTGCTGGATCAACTCTATGATGAGATGATCCCGCTTTGCAGCCAGTTGATCGGGGTAGGCAGGGGACTGGCAGGTTTTGCAGCCTTTGGTATATCGCCTCAAGGATCTGGCGACACCTGGCCAATGCGGAACCCATTGATTTTTATCCATTGCTAAGGCCATTTGCTTTAGGCATCGCCATCATGCTATTCCCGTATGTGATCGGATTGATGAACGGCGTGCTAAGTCCGACAGTAACGGGAACGGCGGCCATGGTTGAAAATTCCAATGAAGCCATTGCCTACCTGTTACAGAAAAAAGAAGAGGCGATCAAAAGAACACCTGCCTGGCAAATGTATGTCGGTGTAGGTGGTAGTGGAGACAGGGACAGGTGGTATCAATACACGCATCCTGAAGGTACGGAAGAAGGTTGGCTGGAAGGCATTGGCAACGACATCAAGTTTGCTATGGCTAAAGCATCATACAACTTCCGAAACTCTATCAAACAGTGGATGTCAGAAATTCTGCACATCCTCTACGAAGCGGCAGCTCTGTGCATCAATACCATCCGGACATTTTACCTGATTGTACTGGCAATACTTGGGCCGTTGATCTTCGGTTTTGCCGTATTCGATGGCTTGCAACATACCCTTACCGTCTGGATAGCCCGCTACATCAATGTCTATATGTGGCTGCCCATTGCCAATATCTTCGGCAGCATCATCGCCAAGATCCAGGAGAACATGCTGAAGATCGACATACAACAGGTGGAACAGTATGGCGATACCTTTTTCAGTTCATCGGATACAGCCTACCTGGTTTTCATGGTCATTGGCATTGTCGGATATTTTACGGTTCCCAGTGTTGCCAATTACGTTGTCCACGCCGGAGGGGTGAATACATTATTGTACAAGGCTTCTAACCTGTTTACAGGGACGGGAAGAACAGCCATGGCTATTGGAACTGCCAGTGCTGGTATGGTAGCAGATGCTTACGGAGACAGCAAATCAAAAGTCACCGATAGCATGTCTTCGCAAGGTATGAGTGGAGGGTATTTTAAAGAAGGCAAGGCAGGAAGCGAAGGCTATATGCATAATAAACTTTCAGGTAAATCATAAAATCTATGTTTCAACAACTAAAAAATATTGATACGGCATTTAAACACATCCGATTGTTCTCTTTAGTATTGATACTGGCATGTGTGGTCATCTGCTGCTATGCGATCTTTAAGAGTCATGCAATGGTCAGCCAGGCGCATGAGCGGATTTATATCCTGGCCAATGCAAAAGCCCTGGAGGCTTATTCGGCAGGAAGGAAAGACAACATCCCGGTAGAGGCAAGAGACCATGTGAAGATGTTCCATTATTATTTCTTTACGCTCGACCCTGATGATGAAGTAATCCAGAAGAACATCAACAAGGCTTTGTACCTGGCAGACGAATCTGCCAAAAAGCAGTACGACAACCTGAAGGAAAGCCGGTTTTATTCCAATATAATCTCCGGCAACATCAGCCAGGAAATCGAAGTGGACAGCGTACGGATAGACACCGATCAATATCCCTATTATTTCAGGTGCTATTCAAGACAAAGGATAATTCGTGCCACTTCCATTGTGATCCGAAGCCTGGTAACGGAAGGTTATTTGAGAAATGTCGCCAGGTCGGACAATAATCCCCATGGTTTCCTGATCGAAAAGTGGAACACCCTTGAAAACAAAGATATCAGGACAGAAGCCCGTCAATAGACAATGAAAAAATTATGACTAACAAAAATAAAGACCATATCGAAAACAAACTTCGAAACCGAATCCAGGCTGCGCAAAAAAGGCTTGCCGGTTTCCTGAACAAGCATTTCAATAAGCTGTCAAATGACGCTCAAAAAACAGTACTGACTGCTTTTCGGGCTTGCTATCGGAAGCGTTTGTGTTTTCCTGATTGCACAATCCCTATGGGGTGAAAGCAATCATACAATCTTTCAGCATCAGAAAGATTACTGTACCTGAAAACATTCAGGTTCCTTCGGACCGGAATCCTGACCAGGATTTCAGGGAAATCATCCGGTACAAGCAATTGCTTGATAGCCTGAATAAATATGACAAAAACATGTATGACAGCCTTGTTACCCGTCATCCGGGATTATCTGACAGTATAGATCAGGCTATTGGAAAACATCGGTAATCAATTAAA
Organism: uncultured Cytophagales bacterium; assembly: GCA_963711495.1. Classification (GTDB taxonomy): domain Bacteria; phylum Bacteroidota; class Bacteroidia; order Cytophagales; family Cyclobacteriaceae; genus CAVQEK01. Next base: position 15,168 of record CAVQEK010000011.1, on the reverse strand, counting down.
CGATTAAACATTTCAACAATTAAACAATTAAAACAATGAAACCACATTCAGAAAAATTCTTGCGGCAAAGAAGGTTCTTCATGGTACTACCCTTGTTGGTATTGCCCTTTGTAACGCTGCTCTTTTGGGCTTTGGGCGGAGGAAAAGGCGTTTCTGCCGAAGCGCAGGAAAAGAAATATTCAGGACTGAACACATCACTCCCTGAAGCCATTTTCACCGAGGAAGATGAGGACTGGAACAAGTTTGACCTGTATGAACAAGCCAAAAGGGATTCCTTTAAATTCCAACAGGCCAGGAAAAACGACCCATACTTTGAGGTCAGTCATTTGAAGACGTCATTCGATGCACAAAAGACAAAACCCAACGGAGATAAAGAATCAGGCAGGAACACTCATGGAACTGGCTTGAATACATCGCTTGGGAAAAGGAAAAGTAAGGTCGATCCCAATGAAGCAATGGTGAATGAGAAACTGGAAGAACTCTACAAGGAACTGGACAAAAGCTCTACCCGCCCTTCTGTAACTACAACAAAAAGTGAGGTTGAATTACCAGAAAATGACAGCAAACAATTCGGGTCGGATGTGGATCGCCTGGAAGAAATGATGTTAGCCATGCAGGGAAGCAACGAATCTGACCCTGAAATGCAGCAGATCGAAAGTGTATTAGAAAAGATCCTGGACATCCAGCATCCCGAAAGAGTAAAAAATAATATCAAAGAACAGAGTTCACAACACAGTAAACAGGTGTTTCCGGTAGAGAAACAACCTGAACAGAATGATATTTCTTTACTGGCACAGAAGACTTCCTATACTGTTGAAACCAATCCGGTTCAGCAAACTCAAAATGGCTTTTATGGCCTGGATGACGAAATCTTTCAGGATCAGGAGAACGGAAATGCCATTGAGGCGGTCATTCATGATACACAAGAGTTAATGGCCGGATCAACAGTAAAGATGCGGCTGCTTAATGATGTGTATGTCAAAGGAAAACTCATTCCCAAAGATCAGTTCATCTATGGGACCTGTAACATCAATGGAGAACGCCTGACGATTGATATCGAATCCATCCGAACAGATAATTCCCTATTACCTGTCTCCCTGACAGCTTACGATCTCGATGGACTAGAGGGAATTTATATTCCGGGAGCGATTGCCAGGGATGTGGTCAAGCAATCTACCAATCAGGCTATACAGGGAATGGAATTCAACTCATTTGATCCTTCCATTGGTACACAAGCGGCCAACGCAGGCATCCAGGCTGCTAAAACCCTGCTCAGTAAAAAAACAAAAGCCATCAAGGTGACAGTCAAAGCAGGATACAAGATCCTGTTATATGACGCAAATGCACCAACCTGAATAAAATGAATGTTAAATCCTAAAATCTACAGATCATGCAAAATTCAATGAATTTCAAAATCTCAGGCGTAAGCCGTATTGCAGTATTAATGATTATGTTCAGCGCTTTCATCTTCAAGCAATCCGAAGCGCAGATCGCTGGTGATGTTGTAAAAACAGAACCTTTGGAAATCACTTATTTCAAAACCACCAGCATCATTTTTCCGGCAGCCATTAAAAACGTGGACCGTGGAAGCCGGGATATATTGGTACAAAAGGCTAGGGGAGTGGAAAATATCCTTCAGCTAAAAGCAGGGAGAAAAGATTTCCCGGAAACCAATCTTACGGTGATTACGGCAGATGGTGAGCTTCACCATTTTATTGTCAATTATGCTCCTGAACCGGCCAAGCTGATTATTGACATAGATAAAGGCGATCCTTCATCAATAAAAGGTTCAACAGCAATCTTCACTTCGCGGGCCAATAAAGAGACGTTGGCTAAATATGCCAATAACATATTATCAGCCAGGCGAACAGTGAGGTTTGTGAGCAAAAGGGATAATAAGATCAGTTTATCCTTGCAGGGTATTTTTATCCACGACAACACGATCTTTTATCACATGAAGGTAAAGAATCGATCCAACATTGACTATGATATCGATTTCCTCCGGTTTTACATCAGGGATAATAAACAGATAAAGCGCACCGCTTCACAGGAAGTGGAAGTCAAACCTGTTTATGTGTATGGTGATACCAAAAGACCTGTAAAAGGTCAATCCGAAATTGACCTGGTGTATGCGCTTGAAAAAATTCACCATTCCTGATGCCAGACATTTGGTCATTGAACTGTTCGAAGAAAATGGAGGTAGGAACCTGGAACTACTGATAAAAAATAGGATGATTGTCAATGCCAGACCAGTTCCTGGTAATACAGGTGCCAATCAAATTTAAATCTATTTAACTACTCAAAAATCATAATACCATGAATGAAAATAATCTCGATTATCTGAAAACACGTCTGAAATACATGGGCTTTGGTGAAAAGCTAAACGACGCACTTGAAGAAAACATCAAAAAGCAGCCCAATGAGTTCCAACTGCAATTGACCGGTGAATTCAATAAGGGTGAGCAGAAAGACCAGGTGGATTACAAATTGGATTTTCGCAAGTCCGACCAAACGGATATGTACTTCTTTAACCGGTACCATGCTACCCTGAAAAACGATGATCCGGAAAAGGAAAAAACGCAGACCTTTTACATCAATAATGGCACGGGAATTACCGCTAAGGAAGCCTATAACCTGCTGGATGGCAGGTCGGTTAATAAAGACCTGCTCAATGCTGAAGAGCAGCCATACAATGCCTGGTTGCAGTTGAATTTTGAAGAAAAGGACAAGAACAACAATTACCAGGTAAGACAATACCATCAGGGTTATGGCTATGACCTGGATAAAACCCTGGATAAATACCCCGTCAAGGAACTCAATGACCCTGAAATGAAAGTCCGGGTAACTGAATCGCTGGAAAAAGGAAATCTGCAACAGGTGACCTTTGAGAAGAATGGCAAGGAAGAAAGGATGTTCATCGAGGCCAGTCCCCAGTACAAAAACCTCAATGTTTACAATGCCAAAATGGAAAAGCAATTTCAGGGTATTGAGCATGGCATCCGTACTGTGAAGGAACCTGATTTGAAAAAGGAAAAAAAGGCATCAGTCAAAGAAGATCTCGATGACGAAAGCGCCCCTGAGAAGAGTAAGAAAACCTCCAAAAGAAAGGGGATATCGGTTTAATACAGATACGGTTAAATTGATTAAGAACACGTTGGAGAAAGTCCCGCTAATGTTTCATTGTTGAAATTAATTTTTATGGTATGAAGCCAATGCGGGACACTCTCCAATGGTTAAAGCTGTGTATGATTTCGATAAGCTGATTTGTTCGGAACGCTCGTCAGGATGTTAATAGTTGTGCTTGGATTTTTTGGTATCAACAACCAGCAAGCCTTCCTCACTGACCATTCATAAACATAATAATTCCTACTGTTTCTTGCTTTCAGACGGCAAATGTCGGGTTTTTCAGGACATGCTGTCCAAAAGACTACGGCATAAAGCCGCCCCTCGATTCCTCTGCCTGTTTATTCCGTTTCCTTTTGGGCATGACGCGCAATCCCTAGCTCATATCCTCCTGAAAAATCCCGGTTTTCGAGGCATCTGAAATCAATGTTCAATTAAAACAATGATGCCTTATGAAGACCATAAAAGACAAGACAGATGTTTATGAAATGATCAACAACATGATCCTTGAAAAGCTGCAACAGGGAACTTTACCATGGAAGAAAACCTGGAACTCCTTTGGACCTGCTCGCAATTACGTTACCAACAAGCCATACAGAGGATTTAATGCCCTGATCCTGGGAATGATAGGTGCTAACTTCGACTACCCTTTATTTATGACTTTTAACCAGGTAAAACAGCTAGGAGGTTTTGTAAAGAAAGCATCGAAAGGCTTTCCTGTAATTTTCTGGAAGAAGCTCTACTATTCAGAAGAGACCTCCAAACGCATCATGCCGGACGAACTGAAAGATCACGACCCTGATGACGTCAAAGTAATTCCATTGCTTAGATACTATAATGTATTCAATATCGATAGCATTGAAGGTGTTGAATTTAAGCTTCCCGGAGGCAATTATGTCAGTAACCCTATTGAAAGATGTGAAAATATCATCCTGGATATGCCGAATAGACCAGCTTTGATCAAAGGCGGTGATCAGCCAAAATACAATCCGGCTAAAGATGTCGTAAAAGTACCGGATATTAAAGATTTTACTTCTGAGGCTGAATATTACGCCGCTTTATTCCATGAACTGGGTCACGCAACAGGACATGTTTCAAGGTTGAACAGGGAAACGCTTACCAAACCGGCGGCCTTCGGCTCCAAGATCTATTGTCAGGAAGAATTAGTAGCTCGAAATAGCAAGCTGCTTTCTCTGCAATGAAGCGGGCATTATGAATGACATCATCGACAACAGCGTTGCCTATATTAAACATTGGCAAGAGAGGCTTACTGAAATTCTCAAAGAGGATAAAAGGTTTTTCATTAAAGCCTCTGCTGAAGCCCAGAAAGCTGCTGATTACATTCTTAACAGACATGAAGATAGCAGCAAAGAAAATAGTTCGGTTTATGAAAAAGTTGAGGGGAATTAATCCCCTTGATTTTTTTAATCACAGAGGATTCTTAAATATTTAAAAGACTAATCTTTCAGTTTTAATCCAGGCACAAATTTAGACTTATGGCCGGAACATGCCCGCAAGAAATTCCGGCATAAACCCGCTTTGCCTTCCTCACAATCCATTTATTCCGTTGCTTCTTGCGCATAACCATCCCGCTATATCCTGCGAAGGTTCCGGCCAAAGCCTTGTACGGCACCATAATTAAAATTTTAAGATTATGGAAAGCACAAAAGAAATCAGATCATTCGAAGTAGCAGAAATTCAGCTCTCTTATCCCAAAGGGATCCCGTTGGGACAAGTCAAAGGTAAAACCTTCTTTACGTCCGAAAATCTCAAGTTCTAAAGACGCTTATGAAATTCTAATGAGCAATTGGGATGAATTCAAAAATTGAGTTTGTCGAACAATTCAAAATCATATTATTGAACAGGGCAAATAAAGTCCTGGGAATTTATGAAGTATCGACGGGTGGTGTAAGTGGTACAGTTGCTGATCCCAAATTGATTTTTGCAGCCGCTATTAAAACTTGCAGTAGTGGAATAATTTTAGCACACTCACATCCGTCGGGAAATCTACAACCCAGCCAAGCAGATATAGCACTTACGAGAAAAATTAAAGAAGGAGGCAGATTGCTTGAAATCCCGGTACTTGATCATATCATAGTTACCAGCGAAGGATATTATTCATTTGCAGATGAAGGGTGCTGTCAGGCCCTTGATAAAGTTTTTGATCAGAGTTCATTTTATGAATTATATTCTTATGTGCGCCAATAAAACCAAAGAGGAAGGCAAAGGTAGGCAAGTCTATCCGGGAATGACAAGCCCAAGCCCTGCGGGTTTTTGAAAAAATCTCCATCCGCCAACCGGCGGATCGTATTTTTCCAAAAAGACTTGCATTCCCGTCTTCACCTGCCTGGAAGGAATGCTTTCTCTTTTCTTTTTTTCCGTTTTTTCTTTTCTGTTTTGGGAAATGTGTTTATGGCGTATCGACTGAATATCCTGTTATGCCATGATCTTAGCAGTTATCTCATTATTTTCAAGCTTTGATGAGAACTTTCTTCATATTATTGTTTTTTGAATATAGCTAACCCTTTCAAACTTACCTTTTTGCTCTTTGGTAAGATTTCTTGTGCTTTCAGGTATTTTTCAAACTAACATTTGGTATTTACTTTGGAAGGTGAGTAAGATTTAGATGTTTTAAATGCGGACGGTCAGCTTTTATCTTCCTTACAAATAAAGTGCTTTGCGAAGACAATCTCACTATCAGACATTAAAACTTCATTCGTAAAAGGGTTCTTAAAAAGGGTTATGGAATAAGATCTATTCCAGTCATTACTACATTGATTTTCAGACACTTACAATGTAAAAGTTGTAAGTGCTTTTTGTTAGTTTACCATTGCAGAGTTTCATCTTTCTTTTCTTCTGGAATAATTAAAATAAACCAGGTGCAGCTTTTGCATCATTTCCTATGACTTTTCCTCCATTCATAGGGATTTATCGGTGCCGGATCCTTCCACAGTCCTAACTTATTGATTTTGGCATTTTCCTGCAAGGATTTCATTTTCTGATCATCCGGACAATAGTACTGGTACCACCAGGCCAAACCGGCTTTAACCATATCATAATTGATTGTGTCTCCCTTTACCGCAAGCCAGGCTAAAGTCCGCCCGTATTGGTCTTTTCCGGTTGACAAGACTTTTATTTCCTGATCCTTCAATAATTTCATCAGATATTCTTTTGCCTCCAGTCCAAAAGGCTGGGTGATTTCCGGGGCATCCATGCAATTTAGTCGAATTCGTTCACCATTCAACCGGATGGTGTCACCATCGGTGACATAAAGGTCCTGGGATGCAGAGACTGACAGGGCAGCTAAAAGGACGATCAAAGCATATTTCACTTGCTATTGTTTAGGATCGATTTCTTCGATTTGAAATAACCATAGTTTCAATGTGTCTTTCACAGTAATAGAATCCTCCATCCCGAGGGAGTAGCATCTATTCCGGTTCAGGAAGCTGGTGACGGCTTGAATTTCATCATAATTGATCACCGTTTCAAATGTGTTGGTCTGTTTGACTTGTTTGTAATCCAGGGAGGTTCTCATAGCCTGCATTTTATCACTGCTTCTTTTCAAGATCACATAAAGGGTTTTTCTGTTCTGTGATTTCTTAAGATGCGGGTAGAGATCGACAATAATATGTGATATTCCCATCAGTGCATGATTTACCAATAAAATTAGTGATTATATGCTAAAAAAGGTAGATAATACTAATATTATTAGTATTAAGTTTTATGCAGGATCAAAAAAAAATTGATCAGTAGCCATGGGAGCAATAATTTCCGGATTATCGTTTTTGGGAGAGTTTACCTTAGTGGAAACCGGATATACTGAAATTTCAATCTTCAGGATTTCTGCTTGCTCAGAAGTAAGCTGTCCTTCAAAGTTGAGCCAGACCATGGTTTTGTCCTTTCCAGGAAAATTTAATGCACCGTTTTCCCGGAAAGGATGCATGCATATCTGAAAAGAAAATCCAGTGGTTTACTCCTGATCCGTTCCATGCTTCCTCAAACCCAAAAGAAAACCACTCCCCGCCCGGAACCGATGAAGAAAACACTCAACGCATTCCCGGCTTCAGTTTTCTTCAACCGTTTCGATATGACCGACGTGTTATTTTACTGTACCAACGCAATGAAACGACCTGCTGAAACCGTACAAAAATTAGGACCGATTATTTACACAACGGTGTGAAGATTTGATGAGTGAGGCATGGTTATTACACCACATCATAATCCTGCACCTTCATATTTCATCGATAATGGAGATATAAATACAACCAGATAACCGGCATCCTTGAATAAAACATTTATTGATTTAGATAAAAACCGGTACGTTATATCATGATTGATTTACATATTTTTTTATATTGTATTACTTTTTATCTGGTCAGCAATTTTTTCAATGGGACTGACGTGGCGAAGCTTTGGCTAGCTGAACATAGATTGTTTTTGAATGATAAGACATTGACCTTTGTAGTTGCGCTTATTAAGCCATTTTGGATGTATATACGCAATGATAAAAATTTATAAAACGCATCATCGGGATCAAGAACGTATTTTTATCAAATCTGCTTACAACGAGCAACGAATTGCCAATGTCCGGCAAATTGAAGACAATAAATGGAGCCGGACGCACAAGGCGTGGCATGTTCCCTGCAATGCAGAAAGCATAAAAAGACTTAAAAAACTATTTCCTGATCATGTCGGTCAACTGTCAGCGTTGTCTGATAGGTCAGAGCATTCATCAGACAACCTTCCGGCCAGTGTCAATAAAGTGACCTCCATCGCAGTAGATGGAAGAAAAATTGTCATAAAGACACCAAAAAACCAGGCAGATATTGAATTTTTAAATACGTTAAAATATAGCCAGTGGAACAAAAAGGATTATTGCTGGGAGGTGCCGCATTATCCGGGGAATCTTGAAAAAATAAAAACACATTTTAAAGATCGAATTGCCTCACTGATGGTTGATGAGACAATTGAGGAAACAATTAACGGTAAAAAACTTAGGCGGGAAGAAGTACTGATATTCAGAACAAAACAAGCGGTTACGCATTATTTCCAGTTTTAATGAAAACATCATCGGTGTCATTAAACAACTGCCTTATTATAAATGGGACACCAAAAATAAATGGTGGAGTATCCCTTATTCGGAAAAACTTTTGGAAACGCTGTTACAGTGTTGTGAAGAAGACGGTCTGAAAGTTCGCTACGAAGAAGAAAACTACGAGGAAGGCGAAAAGAAAATAAGCCAGGAGGATGTGCCCAACTACAGACAATGTCCTGATGAGTATGTGGCCAAACTTCGCGAATTGCGGTATAGTCAACGCACTATCACCGTTTACTCATCATGTTTTGAAGAATATATCAATTATCATTTTGCCTATGAGGCCGAACAAATCACCGAAAAACAGATTATTGCATTTTTACGGTATATGGTTGATAGGCGGAAAGTATCAACTTCGTATCAGAATCAAATGATCAATGCCATCAAGTTTTATTATGAAAAAGTATTGGGCGGCCATCGAAGATTTTACTTTATTGAACGGCCACACAGAGAAAAAACGTTACCCGTGGTGTGTAGTGAAGAGGAAATCAGCGCAATAATAAAGCATACTGAAAATATCAAGCACAAGGCCATTCTCATGGTTATTTATTCGGCAGGTTTGCGTATTGGCGAACTGATCAGGTTAAAAATCAAAGATATCGATTCGGACAGGATGCAAATTCGTATAGAACAATCCAAGGGAAAAAAAGACCGGTATACCGTATTGTCTGTTAAAACACTGGCAATGCTGAGGTTGTATTTCAAAAAGGAAAGGCCATATTACTGGTTATTTGAAGGACTGGGAAGCACGAGTCTTAAACCAGTTCCATATTCAGCCAGGAGCATTCAAAATATTTTAAAGGCCTCAGTGGCTAAAGCTGGTTTGAAGAAGAAAATAACGGTACATACCTTGAGGCATTCTTTTGCGACCCATTTGTTGGAACATGGTACAGATTTACGCTATATCCAAAACCTGCTGGGGCATGAGAGCCCCAAGACAACGCAGATCTATACCCACATTACAACCAGAGGTTTTGATCAGATTAAAAGTCCTTTGGATGGATTGGATATTTGAAAATAGGGTTATAAGTTTAATAGCGCATCAAAGGATGTTGAAATATTTTTTGAAAACAACTTGCTGCGCACAAAGCAAAAATATACGCCATAATTTCTGTTGAGTTGCGTATAGCGACTCGTTACGCGGCTATACTTTTTTTGTATGTCAGACGAAACATTGCTATATTCTAAGAATAATTTAGGCCGAATTTTAATATCACTAGCGCCTACAATATTTTTAATTATTATTCCAATAATGGAATTCCAAAATACATACATTCTCCAAATTTCCATTATCATTTTTTACGCATTTCTAATATTTCTGTATGTATATTTTTTTGCCAAAGATGTGTTTATTTACTCCGATAGAATTAAAGTGACAAAAGAATTAAAAAGTATGTTTGTCGAAAAATCGGCATCAAGCGAATATACTTACTCTGAAATTTTAAAAATTATCTATTTTGAATATATGGGGTATACTCCGTCTCACTTTAAAATATACTTTAAAAATCAAAAAAAAATCTTATGCGAAATTTATATTTCTGACGCCATTAGATTATTAAAGCATTTTCCATGATAATGGAATTTCGGTTGATACTTATCCTAAATCCGGCAAAGCTCAAATCTTATTGAAGGAAAAACTGAACGGAAATCCCCAACCGTACAGCCGCTAACACGCGGCTAAAAACTATACCTTTCTTCCCTGGCAGTTTGATACTTCACTTCTGTTTATTAACTTTCTTCCAGGTTCAAGCGGCAAACGTTATTTACCCGGTACAGTTTCTAGCCGCCAACCGTTAGCACAGATTATTTTTAGATGCCCCTAATTTTAAATCATGTTTAAACTTCAGCATTCGGCCGGCCAGCCACAATTTATTTTTTACGGAACATAGTTTTTGTTTATCATATGTAAATTGTCAATAACTTACTGATAATCTCGTTCCGTCTTTCCCGAAAATTTAATTTTTGAAACTTAACCTTTCTTTATTATCCTTAATAAAAATATTTTATAGAATAATATTTACTGAAATTTTAAATATGATTACGTCATAGCTGGCCTACCGCACCGGTTCGTCAAATAACTTAATATATAATACAACTCGTATTTTGACTACATTCCGCACCGGAACGGGATGATTGGCTGGCCTTAAAACCTTAAAAATTCTGGAGAATGTAACTGTGCCTAACACGCGGCTAAAAACTATACCTTTCTTTTCTTCTGGAAGTTTGATACGTCATTTCTGTTTATTAACTTTCTCCCAGGTTCAAGCGGCAAAGGTTATCTACCCGGTACAGTTCCTAGCCGCCAACCGTTCAGAGCAATACTCCGCTACGCTCCGTATCGCTCTGAACGTGCGGGCGACTCCGCCGCTTGTTCAGACCTGCACTTCGCTGCGCTTCGTACAGCTCAGAACAAACGGCTAAATGTCATATCCCTTTCAAGACACTGCGTATCTTTGCAGGAATACGACATTTAGCCGCCCGCACGTTAGCCGCAACCCGGAAAAACCGCAGATTATATGCATAAACATGATTTAAATAGAGTTGAATTTTACTCAAAAGAAGATATGGCAGGTGGATATCACTTGTCAAAAGGTGAACATATTCTGCGAAACGAGACTAAGTCAATTTATGAGGATATTAATGATGTATTAGAACTTTATAATATTAAGAAATACCTTGATAATGAATTGTATTTAAAAAACTGGTCACAAGATGACATTAAAGATTTCAAACAAAAAGCAATCGAATACGGAAAGATTGTTGGTCAATTCATGTCAAAGATAAATGATAATAATATAAATCTTTATTATAATAAGCTTTTACACGGTTATCTCAATTCATTTTGGGAATTAATAAATAATCAAAAAATATAAGAATATATCTGCTGAGAACTTCAATTTAATATTAAAAGATAATCCACACGAGATAAGGAGTATTTTATCTTTTAAAGGTTTAGTTAATCGTTATCATACTGAATTAAGAGAATTTTTGCTTACCTATGATTATAGTGCAGAAATACTTCTTTCAATTTATAGAGGAGAAAGATGACTTAAATAGAAAAAAAGAAAAGCATTTACCTCAGAGTTTAACGATAAAAGACAAGGAAGATATTGTTTTAAATTATATTGACAAAGAAGATAGTAACTTAAATTATCTACGATTAATTAGACATGCAAGAAACAAAGACAATTTCAAATTATCTGATAAAATTCGATTAAAAGCTAAAAGAAAAGAAAAAACAGAAACTAATAAAATTTTGAAGAAAAAAAGAATGTGGTTCTCCAAAAACATGGTGTTTCAGTAAGTTTTTCTAAAGACCAAGAAAAGATTAAAACTGGTTATTTAGATGGATTAGTAGCTAATTATTCATACAGTCTAGATTACGTTAAACAAAACAATGACTCACATACTTTATTTCTGAATTTTATCATTCTTTTTGAATTTCTAGACAATCAGTTTCGCATTGATTTAGTTCATAAAGAAAATCAGATGGGGGTGATGGAAAGAGTTATGGGTATTCGCTCAGAAAGTGAGTATAAACGGAGTATTGCCTTTAATACAAGTGAAATGATTTCTCATGCACAGATTGTTGCTTATAGCTCAATAATTAATGGTATTGAATTATCATTAGAGAACATTTTGCAAGATGTATACACGTCAATATTTCATAAGGAATATGGGTTTGCAAATAATGCAAGACTTTTAATGCCCTCTGCAAATGTTTCTAGCTTTGAAAAAGTAGGATTTTAGCTCCTGAATTTGAATCTGTATTAAAACAATATAAACTATTTGTTGAGGATGGTGTAATAGATTTTGAATTATTACAAATGACTTCAACTCCGAGCGCTATAAAGGATATTCCAAGTTTGAATCATAATAAATACATTTCTTTAATGAGGAAAATAAGGAATTAATTGGTTGTTCAAATGTGTTTTTCTCAGACCAAACTTTGCTTGCGTATGTTGAACCATATAAAGAAAAGCATTATCGCAATTTTTTTGATTTGCTTGCAAATGAAGAAGTCGATTATAATAAATATGAGAAACACCAAAAGCCTCAAATAAATTATCTAATTGATAAAGGATTTCTGCATCTTGACAACCATGCATTTGTTCAGATTACAAATATTCCAAGAGTATTAATTCTAAAAGATTTATTTGAAAATGAAGTAGCTTCCTTTTATCATTACGAGCCCCAGATTTTCAAAAAGAAGCTATTGAAATGGAAAAACAAAACATGATTTTTTTTGAAAGTTCATTGTTGTCTCGTCCAGAACAAAGCTATTTTAATTTTTATTTAAATAAAAGTGAGTTTAGATGGGATGGACTTGAGGAATAGTTACTTGCATGGAACACAGAGCTAATCCAGAAGAATTGGTTAAGCATGAGTATGCATATTACACTTATTTGAAATTGTTAACTTTAGTTTTATTAAAAATCGGAGATGATTTATTGATAAAAAATGTAATTGATAAAATAAAGGGCAGCAGCTAACATATAAGGCTTAAACGAAGCGTAGCGATAGCGGAGGTTCGATTTAAGCCTGTGTTGAACTGAGGCTTCGGTAGTTGCTGGTTATGGGAATTTAATCGAGGAAGTATCTTGTGAGATTAAAAAGTTTTGGGGCTTTTAACAGTTGTTGCTCTCATTGAGGATGACTGTTTAATTTTCCGGCTTGTTTACCGACCATCCAATCATTGTGTTCGAAGGTTCCCGGGCTTCATTTATAGCTGAGAGCTGTTTTTAGACAAAGAGATGCCCATTACGCCGTAAATCGGGGTGCTTTCATTCTGGTCTTTTAATTGTTTTGCCGGCGATTTTTTTGATATCAGGTGGAGCATGAGCGGCAAAATGCATGATGGTATGCATCTTACCGGTTTTGCAGCAAGGACAGATTTGCGGATCAAAGCCCAATTTATCCCGGCTGATCTGCTGCCAGGTGATTTTTTCCTGTGGGACAATGGATATACCCATTTTCATCTGCTGCATTTTGAGTTGAGGTTTGACCCTGCTGGCCAGGATACCGTAATGCCTGATCCTGACGAATTTTGGCGGAAGTATATGGAGGCAAAAACGCCTCAAAAACTCACAGGCATCCAGGGTGATCATTTTTTGTTTGCCCTCCTGCCGGTAGTCTTTGTAAGTAAAAGTTACTTTGCCATCAGCAATAGCTTTTATTCTGTGATTGGAAATGGCAATTCGGTGTGTATATCTGCCCAGATATTCAATTACCTGACCGGGCCCCAAAAAGGGCTGCCTGGCATAAACCACCCAATGTTTCCGGTAAAGTTTATGGAGCAAGTCATTATCCGGGGACAGTTTATTGCAAAGACAATAAGCCTTGAACTTTTCCATAAATTTCCCTCTGAATACCAGACTCATGGCCTTTACCGAAAACAAATATTTGCCATTGTTTTTGACATGTTTCCAATGCCCGGCCTGGGTGATACCTCCGCCCGGCACAATGCAATGCAGGTGCGGATGCAGCCACAACTGTTGTCCCCAGGTATGCAGCACCGCGATAAGTCCGGTATTGGCGCCAAGATGTTTTGGGTCGTGTCCAAACTGCATCACTGTTTCCTTGCCGGCCTGAAACAACATGTTGTACATTTCTTTTGGATGATGCAGGCAAAGGTCGTTGAGATCCTCAGGCAAGGTAAAAACAACGTGAAAATAAGTGACAGGCAAAAGGTCCTGCTGGCGGGCCAAAATCCAACGCTCACGATTGGTCCCCTGACATTTTGGACAATGGCGGTTGCGGCAGGAATTATAAGAAATGCGCTCATGTCCGCAATGATCACAGGCATCCATATGGCCACCCAGTGCTGATGTCCGGCATTTGGCAATGGCGTTCAATACCCGGCTGTGGTGACCAAGCGGCTTATAGTCTTGTTCAAATTGTCCGCCATAATGCCTTATAATGTCTGCCAGTTCAAGTGCTGGCCTGCTCATAGCTTGCCGTATAAGCTGTCCAGAGGACTATGGGCCAGACGTGGTTTTACCTGTGCTATGTGCAGATAGATGATGGTGGTTTCAATACGGCTGTGGCCCAGGAGCTTTTGAATAGAATAAATATCCACTCCATCTTCCAAAAGATGAGTAGCGAAACTATGTCGCAAGGTATGCATGGAGACGGCCTTTTGGATGGAAGTTTTAGCCAAAGCTTCATTGATCACGTATTGGATGCTGCGTTCTCCCATGGGTTCTCCGGGGGTTGATCCTTCAAAGAGATAAACCCTGGGTTTTACTTCATTGAGATAAAATGGAAGCTTTTCTGTAATAAGGTTAGATAATACCACATAGCGGTCTTTTTTGCCTTTTCCTTGCCGGATATGGATTTGCTGCCGGTGAGCGTCGACCTCTGAAAGTTTGAGTAGCCGAAGCTCATTCATCCGCAAGCCGGCACTGTAGGCAAAAGCCAAAAGAAAGCGGTGCTTGAGGGTTCGGGGCGCTTTGAACAACACTTTACATTCCTGTTTGGACAATACCACAGGAAGGGTCTGCTTTTTCTTGATGGGAGGCATACGCAAGACCTTCTCCTGTTGGCCAAATAGCCGGAACCAGTAGCGCAATCCAAAGACAGCCTGCTTGAAATAACCTTCTGACTTTCCCTCATGCACCGATATCCGGTACAAATAGGAATTGATTTCATCAGCGCTGACCTGGTGTGGAACTACCCCAAAGTGCAGGGCCACGTGGGCTACACTGCGGATGTAGTTTCCTATCAGGCTCTTGCTTTTTTGTTCAATGGCAGCACGCTCGATGAATTGATAATAAGCATCTCTGAATCCGGGAACAATATCTTTAGCCTGTTCCACCACGGTGTAGTAATCACTCTTTTTGAAACTCATAACTTTTCTGTTTTTGGTGAGCTTCAAAAATGATTAATAGTTATCTTTATCGCCGTAATTTGATGCCGAAGATTTTAACTACCGAAGGTTTAGTTCAACA
>CAVQEK010000010.1:0-304129 GCA_963711495.1 uncultured Cytophagales bacterium | reverse complement strand
TAAGCATGCTGTAAACACCCACTTATAAAAGTTCTGCGGATTGATTAATCTTGCAAAAAAAAGCTATGCGTACAAAATCAGAGATGTATCCGATAGTAGAGCGGTGGTTAGTCAGCGCCATTACGAAAGAAGAATTTTGCAGGCAAGAAGGACTGCCATTGCACGTACTGAGTTACTGGGTAAGCAGGTATAACCGGAAAAGAGGGGAAACAGGATCAGCGCAAGGATTTGTTCCTTTAGAAGTTACCGGGATTGCGAAGTCACCGGTCAGTATATTTAGAAGTGACACTGCCCACGGGAAGCAGGGTCAGCTTCCACCAACGCCCCAGTGAAGGAGAGACTGGCCCTGATCTTATCCAAATGCTGAGCCTTACCCAACATTGCCGATATTTTCTCTACAGGCCGGTGGCCGATATGCGCAAAGGCTTTGACGGGCTGTGCGGACTGGTACGCAATGAACTTTGGCGGGACCCCCTGAGCGGGGATGTGTTTATTTTCATGAACCGTCGGCGCAACCAGGTGAAACTGCTAAGCTGGGAGAGCGGAGGGCTGGCGATCTATTCCAAGCGGCTGGAGCGGGGCGGCTGCTGAGCTTCCAGGAGCGGGCAATCCTGGAAAAAGCCTGGAGGTGAGCGCTGAAAATCTCCTTTTCATCCTGGAGGGCATCCAGTTCGATTGAGTGCGGAAAAGAAGGCGGTATACCATCGAAAAAATTTATCAAAAACAGGCTTAAAAGTAGGATAAAGGCTATTTTTTGTGTATTTTAGCCTCTATGGAAACAGCTTGGGAGACCTTAACAAAAGCGCAACTTATCGATCAAGCCATTGCCCTTTCCCAGGAGAATTCCCACCTCAGATCAGAGCTTGAAAAATTCAAGTTTGAACTGGCCCAACTCAAGCGATTGATTTTTGGCAGCAAGAGTGAACGTTTTGTTCCGAGCCAGCCTTCAGAACAGCTTAGCCTTGGATTTAACCTGGAAGAACAACCCAGGGGAGCTATCACAGAAAAGATCACCTATACCAGGGAGAAATCACCCCGGAAGGAAAAGCCGGTACGCCAGGGGTTACCGGCCCATCTTCCCCGCAAGGAGATCATCATTGAGCCGGAAGGCGATCTTAGGGGGATGAGAAAGATCGGGGAAGAAGTGACCGAAGAGCTGGAATACGAGCCGGGCAAATTGTATGTCAACCGGTATGTGCGCCCCAGGTATGTAAAAGACAATGAAGACGGGGTATTGATAGGACGGTTACCATCCCGCCCGATAGAGAAGGGTATTCCGGGGCCGGGCCTTTTGGCACAGATTCCGTGGATAAGTTTGTCGATCATCTTCCGGTTTACCGGCAAGGCAAACGCTACGAGCGGGATGGGATGCGGATTCCCGCTTCTACGATTGGGGGTTGGCAGACCCATACGCCGGGCTGGTGCAGCCACTTTATGAGATTCAACGACAGATCATCCTTTCCGGCAATTACATACAAGCCGATGAGAGCCCCATCAGGGTATTGGAGAAGGGCAAAGGCAAAGGGAAGACCCATAAGGGATACATGTGGGTGTATCATGCCCCGATAGAACGGCTGGTGTTATTCGAATACCGCCCCGGCCGCGACGGGCCCAGTCCCAGGAAATTCCTTAATGGGTTCCAGGGATATCTCCAGGTTGATGGTTATGATGCATACGAGTGGTTTGATACCCAGCCGGGCATAGACCTGGTGCATTGTATGGCCCATGCAAGGCGTAAGTTTGAACAGGCCCTGACTAACGACAAGGCAAAGGCAGAGTATGCCCTGAAGGCCTTGGGCAAGCTTTACGATACAGAACGTGAAGCCAGGGAGAAAGGCATGCCTTATGCTGAAAGGCAGATTTTAAGACAGGAGAAAGCGGTGCCGGTTTTGAAAGAGATGGGCCAATGGATGAAAGAACAGATACATACCCGAAAAGTACTGCCCAAAAGCCCCATAGGAAAGGCCATCGTTTATACCTTGTCCAGATGGGAGAAACTTTGCCTGTATGCCAATGACGGAATGCTGGAGATCGACAATAACCTGGTAGAAAACGCCATCCGGCCTTTGGCTCTTGGCAGGAAGAATTACCTGTTTGCCGGTTCCCACGAAGCCGCCCAGCGCATCGCCATGTTTTATTCTTTCTTCGGAACCTGTGCCAAAAATAATGTGAATCCGTATCGATGGCTTAAGAAAGTATTGGAAATGATCAATGACCACCCCATTAACAGGATCGAAGAACTTTTACCGACTAACAAGACACTTTTTGGCCCCGGGCAAAGCTAATAGATCTGGCAGATTGAGCCAATAGGGGGTTTACGGTATGCTTAGTAAGCATGCTGTAAACACCCACTTATAAAAGTTCTGCGGATTGATTAATCTTGCAAAAAAAAGCTATGCGTACAAAATCAGAGATGTATCCGATAGTAGAGCGGTGGTTAGTCAGCGCCATTACGAAAGAAGAATTTTGCAGGCAAGAAGGACTGCCATTGCACGTACTGAGTTACTGGGTAAGCAGGTATAACCGGAAAAGAGGGGAAACAGGATCAGCGCAAGGATTTGTTCCTTTAGAAGTTACCGGGATTGCGAATCACCGGTCAGTATATTTAGAAGTGACACTGCCCACGGGAAGCAGGGTCAGCTTCCACCAACGCCCCAGTGAAGGAGAACTGGCCCTGATCTTATCCAAATGCTGAGCCTTACCCAACATTGCCGATATTTTCTCTACAGGCCGGTGGCCGATATGCGCAAAGGCTTTGACGGGCTGTGCGGACTGGTACGCAATGAACTTTGGCGGGACCCCCTGAGCGGGGATGTGTTTATTTTCATGAACCGTCGGCGCAACCAGGTGAAACTGCTAAGCTGGGAGAGCGGAGGGCTGGCGATCTATTCCAAGCGGCTGGAGCGGGGCACTTATGAGCTTCCAGGAGCGGGCAATCCTGGAAAAAGCCTGGAGGTGAGCGCTGAAAATCTCCTTTTCATCCTGGAGGGCATCCAGTTGGATTCAGTGCGGAAAAGAAGGCGGTATACCATCGAAAAAATTTATCAAAAACAGGCTTAAAAGTAGGATAAAGGCTATTTTTTGTGTATTTTAGCCTCTATGGAAACAGCTTGGGAGACCTTAACAAAAGCGCAACTTATCGATCAAGCCATTGCCCTTTCCCAGGAGAATTCCCACCTCAGATCAGAGCTTGAAAAATTCAAGTTTGAACTGGCCCAACTCAAGC
The DNA here is from genome assembly GCA_963711495.1 of uncultured Cytophagales bacterium. GTDB lineage: Bacteria > Bacteroidota > Bacteroidia > Cytophagales > Cyclobacteriaceae > CAVQEK01. Next base: position 300,903 of record CAVQEK010000010.1, on the reverse strand, counting down.
GATTGATTTTTGGCAGCAAGAGTGAACGTTTTGTTCCGAGCCAGCCTTCAGAACAGCTTAGCCTTGGATTTAACCTGGAAGAACAACCCAGGGAGGCTGTCACAGAAAAGATCACCTATACCAGGGAGAAATCACCCCGGAAGGAAAAGCCGGTACGCCAGGGGTTACCGGCCCATCTTCCCCGCAAGGAGATCATCATTGAGCCGGAAGGCGATCTTAGGGGGATGAGAAAGATCGGGGAAGAAGTGACCGAAGAGCTGGAATACGAGCCGGGCAAATTGTATGTCAACCGGTATGTGCGCCCCAGGTATGTAAAAGACAATGAAGACGGGGTATTGATAGGACGGTTACCATCCCGCCCGATAGAGAAGGGTATTCCGGGGCCGGGCCTTTTGGCACAGATTTCCGTGGATAAGTTTGTCGATCATCTTCCGGTTTACCGGCAAGGCAAACGCTACGAGCGGGATGGGATGCGGATTCCCGCTTCTACGATTGGGGGTTGGCAGACCCATACAGCCGGGCTGGTGCAGCCACTTTATGAGATTCAACGACAGATCATCCTTTCCGGCAATTACATACAAGCCGATGAGAGCCCCATCAGGGTATTGGAGAAAGGCAAAGGCAAAGGGAAGACCCATAAGGGATACATGTGGGTGTATCATGCCCCGATAGAACGGCTGGTGTTATTCGAATACCGCCCCGGCCGCGACGGGCCCAGTCCCAGGAAATTCCTTAATGGGTTCCAGGGATATCTCCAGGTTGATGGTTATGATGCATACGAGTGGTTTGATACCCAGCCGGGCATAGACCTGGTGCATTGTATGGCCCATGCAAGGCGTAAGTTTGAACAGGCCCTGACTAACGACAAGGCAAAGGCAGAGTATGCCCTGAAGGCCTTGGGCAAGCTTTACGATACAGAACGTGAAGCCAGGGAGAAAGGCATGCCTTATGCTGAAAGGCAGATTTTAAGACAGGAGAAAGCGGTGCCGGTTTTGAAAGAGATGGGCCAATGGATGAAAGAACAGATACATACCCAAAAAGTACTGCCCAAAAGCCCCATAGGAAAGGCCATCGTTTATACCTTGTCCAGATGGGAGAAACTTTGCCTGTATGCCAATGACGGAATGCTGGAGATCGACAATAACCTGGTAGAAAACGCCATCCGGCCTTTGGCTCTTGGCAGGAAGAATTACCTGTTTGCCGGTTCCCACGAAGCCGCCCAGCGCATCGCCATGTTTTATTCTTTCTTCGGAACCTGTGCCAAAAATAATGTGAATCCGTATCGATGGCTTAAGAAAGTATTGGAAATGATCAATGACCACCCCATTAACAGGATCGAAGAACTTTTACCGACTAACAAGACACTTTTTGGCCCCGGGCAAAGCTAATAGATCTGGCAGATTGAGCCAATAGGGGGTTTACGGTATGCTTACCTTAATTTGCCTGAGAATGAAAAATAACCATAAATACGAGGTTATCTTATATTGGAGTAAAGAAGATGAGGTTTAAATTGCAGAAGTGCCGGAATTGGTGCGATGTGCTGCAGATGGGGAGACTTACCAGAAAGCCTTATCCAACGTAGAAGTGATTATTGATGAATGGATAGAAACTGCAAAGCTGAAAGGAAGGAAGATCCCGCTTTCTAAAGGAAAGCTCATTTATGCCTGAAGGGAAAAATAATTGAAATAAATCCCACAAACAATTGGAAAATAAAAAAACACAACCCAACTAACTTTAATCCGAAATCAGTTTTTCCCCCGTCAAGGCTGTCTATTATTAAAGTTATGTAAACATGAAAAATGAAATCATTTCTCAATACAAGGCTTCACTGAAAATGTTATTGGATGTTATATACAAATGTTCGGATTATTTATGGGAAAATGATGAGTATGAAAATGCCTATTGGCGGATCGTTTATCATACGCTGTATTATGCTCATCTTTATTTGGGACCGGACAGTTTCAAACCCTGGACAAAGCATAAGCTCAATTATCACCATCTCGGCTCGGTGAATTACGACAATACACCGATTATCATTGAAGAGACCTACTCAAAGAATGACATACGAGAATATCTGGATTATATCAATGAACGATGTGAATCTTTGGTAATCAACACAACCATGGAGATGCCAACTGGTCTTGAATGGTTGCCCATGAACAGAGGAGAGCTGCATTTATATAATATCCGACATATACAGCATCATACCGGCCAGCTTATAGAGCGCCTACATCAAGCAGGCATCAAAGGTATCCATTGGGAATCGATGGATTGAGTAAAATGAGGTTTTGCTCAATCTTTTATTTCTTTCAAGGACCGGGTTACCCTTATGGAAAAACCAGTGAGTACACCCATTGTTTTTGCCGCACTCAGAATAAAGAAATTATCAGAAACCAGCCATATGGTACCGATTTGTTGTTTGAGGGATTGCATGGCGGCCTGCCAGTTTCGTCTGGCGTTGGTATCAAAACCAGTCATCCGGGGGCAATTATAAATGAGGTTCATTTTGGCGCCATTGACCCTGGGTTTGTTCATTTCTGTTTTCCAACGATCAATGGCTTGAAGCGCACTTTCTTCATTCAAATGGCCAATAAAGTCAAATTGTAAGTAGATGTTATCATTGTGTACTGTCTGAAAAATCGTGACAACTTCTGATTTCGTTTTGGTTAACGTCATGGTATCCATAGTCTGCGTAAGCTTTGTTTGTGATTAATTTGGCATTTTAAAACTAATTGTATGCATTAGTAAAACTATATATCAAAATTAAATAAACTTTCACATGTATGATTGTGATGCGTAAGGACAATTATAGACATGCTGGCTGATTTGATAATTTTTAGTGTCCTTGCGATATGATACCAGGTATATTGAGTACAGAAAGCAGAATTTATTAATCGTATTTACCTCACTACTTATCGTGTGTTTGGCTTTCTAACGATAAAGGGAAGCCACGTGAATCACTCATCTGATGCCACAACATTGCCTGTTTTGTCCAGGATTTTACCGTTGGCCACTTTTGGAGCTTTCCCTTTTTGCAGGAGTGCGCAGTTACCTTGCAACTTGTAGCCATTGGAAAGCGGTACAGGTCGGTCCCCATTAAGACGGACTGCAATTTCTATGGCAGGTTGCTGAGAGATGTTCAGCTTGATGCGCATAAAACGCTTCGTTTGCTTTAATATCTGCGTTTTAACTTTGAGGCGTTGTGCTTTTTCGGGAAGAATGATCCAGGCAAAATTGTGGCTATCCTTTATTTCAGCTTCATACATGGCACAGGTAGCCGGCGTTTTCTGATTGTATTCCCGGCTGTACCATCCCTGGATGGGACCTTCCTGCCCACTGATCAGTGTAGTTTTCCAGTCAAAGCCGGCAACGGGAATGATCTCAAGATTACCCTTAGTGGGATCATCGGTGTACACGGTGGTGCCATCGCATTGAACGGTGCAATCGGGATTGAAATGCCACAAGGGTTGAATGGTATGAGTCCCGTTTAGTTGGATTTGGTCAAAAACGATCCATCCGGTATTTTTTAAGTATAATACAGCGCGTGTATGTAGTCCGGGTATCTCCGGTGGCGTTTCCGGATTGAGGCCGTCGCCGAAACCCCGGTCAAAAGTGGCCATCACAAAATCCATATCTTGCTGAATGCTGTGGGTGCCCTGTGGTGGGGTTTCCGTCAGGGTTGGCTGGGCGTTCTGGCCCTTTCCATCCACCAGTACAACATTGTGGCTGGCAGACCCGACGAAATATTTGCGCCATATATCATTTTTATACCAGTAACGTCCGCCATCTACCAGCAAATCTCTTCCACCGGCATGAATGGAAAGATGTAGTTTATCATTATGCTGATGCGAAATTCCCCAGGGCCCGGCGTCGAAAAAGCCCCACTGAGCGTCTTCTGCCCAGCCGTTGCGAAAGATCATATGGTCTGCCCAAGGGAAAAATATAGATGGACCGTTTTTTGGTTGCTGTCCGCTTTTCCCATGCGACACGATATACTCCCAATCAGGCCGATGGTAATGTCGGGCGGCCTGATGGATCAGGTCCCGGTTGTCGTCCCGGTCGGCATCATTGTTCAGCAGTCCATGTCCGTCGGGCCGCACAGTGTAAGCCAGATAATTGTTCATTTTCTCCAGTACCGAATTGAATGAAACCGGCACCGTTTTGTGTCCCTTCATGCTGATGTCTACAAATTCTTCAAAATTGCGCAGCGCCACGGTATGGTAGTGGCTGGTCAGTTCTTTCTGCACGCCGTCGGGATACACTTCCCAGCTTACTTCTTCGGTCATCGCCTTCAATGCATGGTCATACCACGCATTAGCCTGACGGAATTCCGGCCAGCAGATCGCGGCAGTGGCCAGCCCGTTGATTTCCATGGCGGCCCAGTTGTGATGGATGCGATGGTATTCCATAATATAATTGGCCTGTTCCGGAATGCTGGAAAGCATAAGTAGTATGGCAACGGGAGAAACAGCCTTGGCTGACAAAAAGCCATAGAAAGTCTCCGGCCAGGAGTGGGCCAGGCGCAATCCCACTTCCAGTTCCCGCCAGGTGACCGTCCAGACGTGAGCGCCGGGGTTCGGGTTGTTCAGCACCCAGTCGATGACCAGGTCATTAAAATGTTGCACATATTTGGGATCCCCGGTTTGCTGGTAGGCATCAAGCAGGGTCAATAGAATGCCGTGCCGGTTCACAAAATAACCCCATTCCTTGTCGTCATTCGGTCCCAAATAATTCCAATCGATGCTTCCTGCTTCGATGCGTTTTTGCCGGCCTTCCACGGTTTGGAAGGTAAAAATGTCTTTGATGATGGCTTCACCATTTTCCTCTGTTTTATTTGTTATTTCCAGGGAAGGTTTTCTATACCAGGAGGCAGTTGTTCCTTCCTGGTAATAGGCAACGAGCGCACCACAGGCTGCTGGAAGATCATTGGCATTTACGGCAATTTTGACTTTATCCAATCCCGGCGCACTGAGATCCAGAGCCTCCATCAACGCTTTGATCTTGTCGGGATATTTCTGGCAAAGTATTTCGATGGTCAGTTGCTGTTGGTCGTTTGCATGTGCTGCAACGAAAATTACAAATAATCCCAGACTGATGATAACGGTACGGATCAAAGGCATATAATTATGGGGTTAGGGTGTCTGTTTTTGTATTCGACTAAAAAATACAAGTTTTTGCCAAGATTCAGAAAAATTTCTGTTGTCATTAGATGAAAATGGTTTTTTTGACCGCATTAAGTTTGGTTTTTCTTAGGTAATCGAACATTCATTATTGATCGATATTCCAATGGCCACTTTTCAACCAAAATCATTATCTTACCAGCCCTTACAGTTTTAGACGATCGCCAGGCCGATTTTATGAAATTTATCTCTCTAAACGTTGAGAAATACCATAAACCTTAAATTAATGGAACCAATTTTCATAGACAACAAAACCTACGACGGGATTGACTTTAAAGAAAGTCGTTTGAAAAAAGGCGAGTATGAAAGTTGCAGCTTTAACCATTGCGACTTAGCGCATACCGATCTTTCCGAAGTGAAATTTGTGGAGTGCGGCTTTGTTGGCTGCGAATTAAGTTTGGCCAAACTGTTGAACACAGCATTTCAGGATGTCAAATTTAAAGACTGTAACATGTTGGGGCTTCGTTTTGACACCTGCAGTGGCTTTGGGTTATCATTCAGTTTTGAAGGTTGTTTGCTGGATCACGCCACTTTTTACCAAACCAGGATCAAGAATACCATTTTCAAAAACACGCAACTCCGCGAAGCGGATTTCACTGCGTGCGACCTGACCAATTCGGTTTTTGATAACTGTGACCTCACCAGGGCAACGTTTGAAAACACAATTTTGGAGAAGGTCGATTTCCGGACCGCCTTCAACTATTCCATCGATCCTGACATCAACAAGATAAAAAAAGCCCGGTTTTCCATATCGGGAATCACCGGGCTTTTAGACAAGTACGACATCGATATTGACACCTTAATTTAACTGTGGAACCAAGGATCGAAACATTGGCGGAGAAAAAATTTGTTGGTAAACGAATGGGCATGTCTTTTTCTGACAACAAGACCTTTGCATTATGGAAAAGCTTTATGCCCAGGCGGAGTGAAATCAAAAATGCTGTTGGCACTGAACTCTACTCCATAGAAGTATATCGCCCGGGATATTTTGATGATTTTAATCCCGGCCAATCATTTGAAAGATGGGCTGCGGTTGAAGTCAAAGACTTTGGCGTTATCCCCGATGGCATGGAAACCTTGACCTCGCAGGAAGGGCTCTATGCGGTTTTCGTACACAAAGGCCCGGCCAGCGAAGGGCCAAAGACTTACCAATATATTTTCAGAACCTGGCTGCCAAACTCCGGCTACTTGCTGGACGACAGGCCACATTTTGCCATTATGGGCGAAAAACACAAACAGGATGACCCGGACTCGGAAGAAGAATTGTGGATACCGGTGAGGGTGAGGAGGTTATAGGTAGCTGGTACATTTTAAGAAATTTAGCTCCTTATCTGGTGCATGTGTTTTGCGTTTGCCGATACGGTCATGTGTGCCTGACCTTGATCCACACTACTATCGCAGATTTCTATTTGAAAACGAATGGAAATATCAAATCCCCATTCAGCTAAAATCATTAACTTACCATTTATCGTTGATCTGGAATTAAACCCATTGGCAAAATAAAGGCATTACAAACATAAATTCGTATTAAATGATTCAACTTATTGGGCTATTCGCTATTTCCTGGTTGGTCGTGTGGTTGCTTGAAAAAAGGGATCTCTCGGTTTTAGGATTAATGCCAACCAGGAGCAGGCTAAAATATTTTGCCATACTCTTTTTTATTACTGCCATTTGTTGTTCAACAGCATTTCTTTTAAAAAGCCATTTTGCCAATGAGCAATACACCATTAATCCAAAGCTGACCACAACCATGGCGTTGACTGAAATATGGTATAATACCAGGTCGGTGTTAACAGAAGAGCTTTTATGCCGGGGCGTTGGACTGTATATTCTGATCAAAAGGCTGGGTACCAAATGGGCCATCATAATCTCTTCGGTAGTTTTTGGAGCTTTACATTGGCTTAACAGCGGAATATGGGAGAATCCGGTTCAGATGGGTATCATATTTATATTTACCTTCTCCATGGGACTTTTATTAGCCTATTCTTATGCTAAAACATATTCAATATTCATACCATTTTCCATTCATTTCGGATGGAATTTAACTCAGGGATTTATTTTCCCGGATAAACCCGCTGGTAACCACATTTTTATATTGGCAGCAACGCCACCCGTGGTGACTGTCTCTTACTTTGTCTTCTTTGTACTGCTTTTGTTTCCAAAAGTTTCCGCAATCGGGTTTGATTATTTGATTGTAAAAAAGCATAAGCAAGAAGAAGTACCAAAATGAAGCTTTCATGGCATCGTTGGAATATTTTCGTATCTGCCTCCGGGAATTATTTGAAGCCCACTTTTTCAAGAAAGTTCAGGGTATGGTGAAAAGCGGATTCGAACCACGGATTGAAGAGCCAGAATGAATGCGGTGCGTCGTCCATGCGCATGTACTCGGAAAATATACCCTTTTGATGCATTATTTGTCTCATTTCCTCATTCCCTGCTAAAAACCTCGGATATTTACTGGCAATAAAAATGGTGGGTGGTGTATTTATATCAACATGGCTCAACGCGGAGGCTTCAATCCAGGCGCTGGAATCTGCGGTGAAATGTAGGCCAAACCACCGGGTGGCCGCACTCGGCTTTCCAGGTTTATCCATGCCTTCTTTCGACACAGGATTAAGGAACGCCAGCACCCCGTCCAGATCCACAATGGCAGCGATATTTGTTTTTTTGTTCGCTTTTAACGCGGTATTTTGATACAAATCAGTTGAATAAGTAGTACCCACCAGTGCTGCCAATTGCCCACCGGCCGAACCTCCAAGCATGACGAAATTTTTGGGGTCAATAGGATATTCTTTGTCATGTTCACTCAGCCAGGTAATGGCGGTAGTGATGTCTATCGCTGCAGCGGGGTATTTTGCTTCCGATGAAAAACGATATTCCACCAGCGCACTTACATATCCGGAGTCGGCGAGTGCTAAGGCCCAGGTTTCCATCATCGATTTGTCACCTGAGATCCAACCGCCTCCGTGAATGATGACAACGCAAGGCTTGTGCATTTTGGTGTCTTTCCTGTAAAACAAGTCCATGTGCATAGCCCTTTTGCCATATTGCTGGTATACCAGATCACGATTAATCGACAACTCATATTTTGGCGTCCAGCGGGCAATGGAAATTTCCGGATAATCCTTTATATACTTTTGATAAGCGCTGTTTAATGTATAACCGGTGTCTATTGGCAGGTTAGGATGCATCAGATAGTGCTGGGCAAAAACATGGTTGCCGGTGGAAAATGTGAGAAAAAACACAAATATTATGATTATTATGGTTAAGGAACTACGTTTTTTCCGAAAGGATAGCCCTATGGAGAAGATTGGCAATGGTGAATGGGCAATGGTGAATGGTAAATGGATGAAATTGCCCATCGCCTTTTGCGCATTGCCAGCTTGATTTTCGACAACATGTTGGTAAGTTTTGTTTCCTAAGCGCCTATTCATCATTAGTACAATTAACCTGACATGCAATGGTAAGCAATTATTCAAAAAACGAAAACTGAAATATGATAACCCGGAACAAAGACTTTTTTAATCGATCAACTATTGCCGGTAACCAATTACCTATTTTATTTTCTTTTTGTACTTTACATTTTGCGAGTGTCTTCCTTCAGCCAGTCTTATGTGCCGGAAAGTAATAATCCAAAAATGAAGGTGAAGCCTGTAGTGCCCATAAAAGCATATCCGGTTAATCTCGGAGATGTTGAACTGTTGGAAAGTCCTTTTCGGGAAGCCATGGAAGCAGATGTGGCCTATCTGAAACTTTTGGAACCCGACAGGCTAATGTCGCAGTTTAGAATCCATGCGGGATTGAAGCCTAAAGCATAAAAATACGGAGGCTGGGAACCTGAGGGTTTGGCGGGGCATTCGCTGGGGCGTTATCTATCGGCATGCTCCATGTACTATACCCGTGATTTAATGATATGCCCTCCCTCATAAATATCCCTGTTATCCAGTACCCATTGGTCCGGGGTAATTGTCCCCAAAGACTTAACAAGTGCAACATCATTGGAATTAAGGGTTAAAGCAAACCGTCATCCATAATCAAACTCGCGGAGAACATGGGGCAGTCATGCGCATCTGTCAGGTGAAATTTCAATATCCCCTAAAAAGGGGAGGTGGAGTGAGTAAGGTTCATATAGATTTATAGTAAAAAGCAAAGCCATGAAACCGCCATGTAAAAATGTTGACACACCGTGAAATAATAAATATGGCCGTTCCATCCTTACCATTGAAAATTAAACCATTTAAACAGATGAAACTATTGTTCCTTACCCTGATCGCGCTGTCACTTTTTATGTCAGCGATGGCTCAAAATTCTAAAGAAGATATTCAGCAGGATATAGCCGAACTTCGCAATGATGTCAAGGACCTGGAAGATGAAATTGCCGATGCTAAAATCAATAGCCCGGAAGATATACCTGAACTGGAAAAAGAACTGGCAGCCACGAAGAAAATGCTGGTCGCTTTTGAGAAAATCGCAGGAATTTCTGCAGGTCCTCAACCTACGGTGACTAGTACCGCACCAACGGCCAACGCAACAACTTTAAACAAATCTGTAAATGATTCACCAATTGTTCCCATAAAACTTGATCAACCGGTGAAAACCCCCACTCCCGATCAAGCTACTGATCGCTTACTTTGGTATTCAGGTAAAAAAATCAATGATAGCACGTTGGTTACAGTTAAGGCAATGGTGGTTCAATTTCAACCCAAAAGGAACAGGGTAATCGTCCAACCTAATGCAATGAGTGATCAATTCAGAAGATTAACAGAGGAACTCAAAAAATCGGAACAACGCAAAGATGAACTTATTGATAAAGTTGAAGGCCTAAAAAACGGCACATTATATTATCCCCAACTGGTGTTTGCATTAAAATATTATGATGATTTTGATAAACGGTACAGTGGCGTGGTAAACAATTCCATTGACTTTAAACCTGGGTCTGCAATGGCTTCATTTGAAGCCAAGCCATCTGGAAATCCGGGTCCCCAGTCCAGCGGGGGATCAGGCATTGACCTTTCCTATCTTAAAGAATTCAAGGAAGCATTGCAAGAGGCAGAGGCCAAGTTTAAGGCATTGCCCAAACCTGAGGATTTCCCACCTCCGCCGGAACATGAAATGGGTGTTTGTGGGGAGTGTGACAAGAAGATCGTAAAAAGGGAAAGACAGCAGGACAGCATTTGGTTTGAAAATTATCATGGAAAAGAGGCCAAAATTTTGAGTACGGTATTTGGTGTTTACCGGCAGGCTGAATTGCTGGGTATCTACATTGATGAAAATGATCCGGAGATTTGGTCATATAGCGCCGCTATTGCAAGTGTATTAAATAGAATGAGCAAAAAGGATAATTTTTTATACAAAAGATATGGGAAAGAACTGAAGAGATGCACAATAGTTTCCCAGGCGATCTTGTCAGATGAAAGACAAAGACAACTGTTGGGTTTTGCAGATGATAATGCAAAAAGCAAGATACCTGGTTTACTTAGTAATATCGATTCGGCCTATTTGGCCTATTATAAGGAACAAAAAGGGCTTAAGAATTACAATTTTGTTTTGGATATTGCAAAGCATCTCGGTTGGGAACGTCAGAATCAATTATTGGGGACAAGAGAAGATGGAGACAATTTCTTCTTCAACAACGTAGTTTTGGATGCCGTCAACTACAACCGCTTTGCTTTGACCCTTGATCTGGATTTTGTTTATGAAAGGGTGGATGACGATGACAAACCGGAAATCAAAGCAACGGGCAGTATTTCGACTAAAGATAAAATCTACGTACGATTATCTCCGGATAGTTGTTTGTGGCGAATGGTGCTTTTCGATACCGATTACAGGAATGCCAACGAACAGCGTGCAGCTATTCCACTCGTTGCTAAATCGGGCGCGAAAACGGTTCGCGATCAGGACGATAATCTCGTGACGTATAATTACAGTGGTCCAAAAGATATGGTGGCTTACTTTCCCGAGTTCAAAATAGACTTATGTGATATGTCAAAAATGGACAGCGCGTTTATGATGCCAATTAATCTTCCCTATGGTTACACCCCCGCTTCTTTGAATGTCAGCAAAAGTTATAAAGAAGATATGATAGCGATCGCCAATGACATGTTTATGGATGTGAACAAGATGGAAGGCAATGAAAGTGAAGGGATGGGGTTGGCTGCGGAAATTGTGTCCAATTTATCACAATCCCAGGTAACCGAACCTACCGGGAATGCGAAACTGGATAAAATGCAGGGCGAGTACAATCTTAAATTAAAACAGGATTCTTATAAAAAGAATATCAGCAATATGGGATTGAATAAAAAATCTGTATTTCTGTTCAATGCCAACAACGGCTCGACAGTTTTTATTGATCAATACAATGATACAAAACACACCATTGATGAGGATACTAAGCTCGTTAAGGGACAGATCCATTTAAGGGTTGTTCATGATCCTAATACAAATAAATAAGTGGGTATCGAAAGCGTGTGCGTTGAATGGGAAAAACGAAATTCAATGTGTGATAAATTCAACCAATAACATCTGTAGCCATAGAAATTCAGCCACAGGATGGTCACTGTCGATTATTATGCGGTGATCTTTTCCAGGCTTTAACGGATGAATAATCCTGGTATGCTCAAAAAGGGAAGGATGTTCAAATGCCGTCTCTATTTCAACGAACACAACTTCGACGTTTTTATTGGAGACCAATGACACGCCACATCCAACATGCACAACATCGGCCTCAAATGGCGCTTTTCATGCCGCTGGCGCAATTTAAATATTCCTGAAGAAAACGGTAAAGATGACTCCTTTTGGACCTCCAGGCGTCTTCAGGAGAAAATTTGTATTGATACATATTGAATACAAAATCAATCTGTTTTTCTAATTCCAGTTCATTTTACGACCTGGATTTTATTTGATTATTACCTCTTGCCGTGTCGATTTTGAGGGCGAAGGATTGTGCATGTCCAAATTTAAAGTTGAAGCCTACAATGAGATGTTCAGAAGTGCGCATGAAAAGAGCGTTTTTTTCATGGGTTTTGGATTTATGTGACCATAAAAAAATGGATCAATAGATTCTTCAGGGCCTCCCTGAACCGGGGATTTTTACCAAAAAATATTCAACATCTTAAAAGAGTTAAAACCGGAATGATTTAACTTTATATACTATGCCCATAAATCGATGAGAAAAATTATAGCAATATGCTTCATGTTGTTCCTGTGCATTTTTGGAACAGCAAGAGCCCAGGAATACCTTGATCGCCAGGAACTTTTAAAACAGCTCTCTGTAGCAGCGGAAGATACCAACAGGGTATTGCTTTATATCAGTTTAGGCCAGCAATATGAAAACAACCAGCCGGACACGGCTATCTATTATTATCTTAAAGCCAGGGCATTGAGTGAGGAATTAGGGTATGTAACCGGTACCTTAAAATATTTGTCCAATATAACCTATGTGCTCAATGCCCAAAGTAAGTTTGATAGCGCGCTCCAACTTAACTTGAAATCGGTGGAACTGGCCAAAGCGCATGGTTCACCAGTGCAACTGGCAGCTTGCCTCGGCAACGTGGCCAATTCGTACCTCTACCTTGAAATGTATGAAAATGCCATAGATTATTTTTTGCAGGCGAGTGAATTGATTGGCAAATCGGGCAACAAACAATATCAGGTTGTTTTATTCAATAACCTGGCTATTATTTACAATAAGCTTAAGCAGCCCGGCAAAGCCAGAAATTATGCGGAAAAGGCGGTATCACTGGCGAGAGAAACAAATGACCTGTATAATCTTGGGATAAGCCTTGACAATTTGGCATTGACGCATATTAGTGAAGGTAATCTGCCCACCGCCATAACGTGTCTGGAAGAAGCATTAAAAATTGCAGAGGAAACCGAAAACATCTATACCAAGGAATCAATATTAATTAACCTTGCGGATGCATATCGAAAATCAGGAAAATTCATTCAGATAAAGTTATTTGCTGAGGAGGGAGCCAAATTAGCTGCAGATCTTGAAGATGTATCAGGCGAAGCCACGGCCAATTTAAGCCTGGGTTATTATTATCTTTATGAATCCAATCTATCAGAAGCATTAAGCTATGCGCGTCAGTCGGAGGTTAAGGCTGCATCTTTAAATCTGCTGGAACCATTGGCAAATGCTTACTCCTTGCTCGGATTAATCGCTTTGGCCAAGAAACAGTATGTTGGGTTTCAGCGATATCAGTTCAAGGATGATTCCATTATAAACCTGACCGTCAATGAACGAATATTAAAGAATATCCAGGACCTGGAAGCAAAATATGAAACGGAGAAAAAAGTACAACAAATCAAACAGTTGGAACAAGACAGGGCAATTCAGGAATTGAAGCTTGCCCATAACCGGTATATCTTGATTATACTCGGAGGCATCATTTTTAGTATTCTGGCGGTAGCCATATTATTAATTGCTGGTTATCGGCAAAAGCAACAAATACTGCATCAGGAAAAAGAACTGCAGGATAATCGCATCAAGGAACTTGAAACTGAGAAATTACTGGCTGCGGCAGAAGCGGCCCTGAAAGGTCAGGATGATGAGCGGACCCGGCTGGCCAGGGACCTCCATGATGGATTGGGCGGCATGCTTTCGGGTATTAAACTTTCATTCATGAGCTTGAAAGAATTACTCCGGGAGAATAGCGAAGACAGTCATAAATTCGATCGAAGTATCGATATGCTCGACGGGTCTATTGTCGAATTAAGGCGGGTGGCGCATAATTTGATGCCTGAGACACTGTTAAAGTTTGGACTGGATACAGCTTTGAGCGACTATTGTGAAAGAATTAATAGTTCTGGTTTTCTTCATATGTCCTATCAGTCCATCAACCTCCGTAATTTGAAAGCGGACCAAACTGTTCAGATCACCATTTACAGAATTGTGCAGGAAATGATCAATAATGTAGTGAACCATGCCAGCGCCTCGAATGTCTTTGTTCAACTGGCCAACCATGACAATCAACTTTCCATTTCTGTGGAAGATGATGGTGTTGGGTTTGATGTCGAGACGATTCATCATTCGCCTGGGATTGGCTGGAACAACATTCTCAGTCGGGTCGACTATTTGAAAGGACGAATTGATATCCGGTCTTCAACCAATAAAGGAACCACAATTAACATTGAACTTGATATTTAATTGATTAATATGCTGTATAGAATTCTTATTAAGATAAAACTGAAAATATGAAAATTACCAAAATGATTTATATCCTAGGCTTACTTCTGGTTTTGGGCTTTGCCGGCTGTGATATGGGCAAAACATCGGAAAGTGGAAAGATCACCTTGGATCCTGCTTTAATGCCGAAAATTGGTACAGTCGACGAACGATTCCAATCTTATAATGTGGAAATGGCCGAAGTGATCGGCGGTAACTTCTGGAAACCCTATGATAAGCAAAACAAAAAGACTGATTCATCGGAACCAGACACCGCTAAATTTGAAGTGGGCGCTGCCAATACGTCTATGTTTCAGAAAATGGAGCCCATAGATCTATATAATACCCGCTTGCGTAAACTGGCTTCCGCGCTTGGACCAGCTTACATGCGGGTGAGCGGTACCTGGGCAAATACGGTATATTTTCAGGATAATGATGCTCCCGCAATGGAAACGCCTCCCGAAGGTTTTAAAGGAGTGCTTACCCGTGCTCAGTGGAAAGGTGTGATCGATTTCTCTGAAGCAGTGGATGCTAAACTGATGACTTCATTTGCCATTAGCGCCGGGGTACGCAATGATGCGGGCATATGGATGCCGGTAGAAGCGCAAAAGATTGCCAGCTACACCAAATCGATTGGTGGAAAGATCGCGGCAGCGGAATTATTCAATGAGCCAAATGTCGCGATGATGGGCGGCGCTCCGGAAGGTTATGATGCGCAAACCTATGCAAACGATATCGCGGCTTTTAGAAATTTTGCCAAAACCAATTTGCCGGATATGCTGATCGTCGGCCCAGGCTCAGTGGGGGAAGGAATGCATTTGATGCCGGAGTCAATGCCCATGTTGCATACTGCGAACTTGCTATCCACAGAACCCAAGCCCCAGTTCGATATATTTTCCTACCATTATTATGGTGCTGTTTCCCAACGTTGCGCCGCCATGAGCAAGGATTTCACCACTTCTCCAGATGAAGCCATATCCGAAAAATGGCTTGCTCAATCTGACACTGTTTTAAGTTTCTACAAAGGACTCAGCGATGAATATGTACCTAAAAAACCTATTTGGGTAACAGAGACAGCCGATGCTGCCTGTGGCGGAAATCCCTGGGCAATCACTTTCCTTGATTGCTTTCGCTATCTGGATCAAATGGGGCGCCTGGCAAAAGGCGGAGTAAGCGTTATTTACCACAATACGCTTTCCGCAAGCGAATATGGTCTGTTGGATCAAAAGACACATTTGCCAAGACCACATTATTGGGCGGCTTTGTTGTGGCACCAATTGATGGGCACGACGGTCCTCGATGCCGGTGCTTCTTCACGACCGGGACTGTTGGTCTACGCACATAACATGCGGAGTCATAATGGCGGGGTCACTATTTTGGTCATTAACCTGAATAAAGAACCGGCTTCGATCAATATTCCAATGTCTGCTGTGCAATTTACCCTGACTGCTCCGGATCTGCAGGACAATCGGGTATTGCTCAACGGGAAAGCGCTAAAGCTGGGTGAAAATGATGAACTCCCCTCCTTGGAAGGCATTCCTGTAAAATCAGGTGATATCAAACTGCTTCAGGCGAGCATCAATTTCTTCACCATTGCAGATGCAGAAAATCCCAATGACGGATAAATCAACCGGATTAGAATTGAGATGTAAGCCTTTTTTCTACTACTCGATTAATCCTCTGCCATTCCGGGGAATGTTTTCATGGATAATTCTATAATAATCGGTGGTATTATTGACTGACAATCCGTAAATAGGCGATTATGCGTATCATCATTCTTTTCATGTTCTTATTTGGTGGTGTCCGGGTTTATGCTCAAGATACAACCTTGCGTACTGAAAGCGGTTCAATTCAATTCACGTCCTTATTTGATAAAACAAGCCTGTCCGGTGTAGCTTGTTATAGAATACCTTCACTGGTTACTGCACCCAATGGAGACTTAATAGCCGCTGTGGATAAACGGATAATTTCCTGTGCAGATTTAAGGGGAAATAAGGACATTAATATCGTGATTCGGAGAAGTCAGGATAATGGAGCAACCTGGTCCGATATTGAAACTGTGGTCGATTACCCGCCGGGACAATCGGCTTCGGATCCATCCATGATTGTGGACCGCTTTACAAGGGAGATATTCTTGTTTTTCAATTTCATGGATTTGGATCATGAAAATGGGGTCTATTATTTAAAAGTTGTTCGCAGCAATGATAACGGGAAGACATGGAGGGTTGCGGATGATATTACTTCACAAATTACCAAACCCGGATGGTATCATGATTTTAAGTTTATCACTTCAGGTCGAGGTATACAAACGGCAGATGGCACTTTATTGCACACCCTGGTTGATATGGATAGAGGGCTCTTTGTTTTCGGCAGTAAAGATCATGGTAAATCCTGGTTTGTTACAGATTCACCCATCAAGCCGGCAGACGAATCAAAAATAGTTACATTGGCCGATGGCGCCTGGATGATCAACAGCCGTGTAAATGGTGCCGGGTTCAGATATGTTCATACATCATATGATGACGGAAGAACGTGGCAGACGAGACCGGATTCGTCACTGGCCGATCCGGGATGCAATGCGAGCATTATTGATTGTTCATCCAGTAAAGAGGGACCTGACAACCACCGGCTTTTGTTTTCCAATGCAAATTCTTCCAGTAGCCGTAAAAATTTGACGGCCAGACTCAGTTATGATGACGGGAAAAGCTGGCCGGAACAAAAAACCATTGATGGAGGCAGTGCAGCATATTCTTCCCTGACCATATTGGCAAATGGGGATATCGGGTTGTTGTATGAAAAGGAAAATTATGAGCGAATTGAGTTCGCCAGATTTTCGCTGGATTGGCTTACTGACGGTCGAGATCAACAGACCAAATAAAGCAACAAATGGCCGAGATGAGCCGAAAGCACCATGCTTTGTATTGGCTTTTAAATTAACCCCTGGTATAGCAACTACTCCGGTTTCCAGGGCACAAATAGAGAATCGTCTTTGGACTGAAAAGTGGTATTTATACCTCCATTAAAATCGAGAACTACCATCAGATAGCCGGGTTTATCATAAGTCAGTGATGCAACAGGACGTATGATGGTTTGTAAATTTGACGGAAACCCACCATGTTGATACATTGCCTGCAGGTATTCATTTTTAAATGGGACGTTGTTTATTACCTTACTTTGTGCAATTTCCGCAGATACCGGTTTAATGCTGGTAGCGTCGATCAGATTGTTTTGAGGTTCAGCGGTGAACGTGGGATCGATATTTCCGTCAATGCCCATCAGATAAGGGCCGTAACACAAGGCGCCGGTAATCTGGGATTTATGCACATTTTCCAGTGTCGTGCTTTCACCCGATGGTTTGAAGATCCGGAGCGCAAAGTCAAAACCTACTGTGATGGTATCTCCCGTTGAAATTTTGTCCTTTAACCAGAAATAATCACCTTCCAGACTGCCTTTAGCAATTTGTCCATTGATGGTAACGGCCATATCCTGACTCCATGAAGGTATACGCAAGGCTAATGGCGTTTTTTTATCTTTATTTTCCAGGATGACAATGCTGTAAAAATGGGTTTGGTTTTTTGATGGTTTTTTTCGAATGGTAAAGGCCAGGTCATTATCGTGATAATCGGTCTCAAGAAAGAGGTTCAGTTTGCGCACATCAGATTGGTTTTGTACCATATACTCGTGTTGCACCGCGTACAATGCCCTTAATCCGTGCATTGTGCAGCACCACCAGGCGGCATGAAGATAGCTGGGTTCAGATCCATTGCTGGTGAGCAGGTGATGACCGAAATCTCCAGTGTAATATTGGTTGAAATACAAGGCATTGTACAAGGCAAATTCTCCTTTTTCCAGGTAGCGGATGTTTAAGGTGATTTTATAAAGTTCGAGGCTCAAGCGCACAAAGTCGGCCGTGGCACATCCCTCATCCCGTATGCCTTTGGATTTATCATGGCCGAAATACTCCCGCACACTTCCAAAAATGGTGAAATCATCGGAGTCGATGAGGTCGTCGTAGGCACGGCGCACAAAGTTTAAGTGTTTCTGATTGTGGTCATATTTATACAACAGCAAAACGCCTCGTAAAGTGGTGAGGTAACCATGGCTGTGTTGCACACCGCGCTCAGGAAGCAGGGGATATGTCTGCGCTGCAATTTCGGCATATTTCGGATCATTTGTAAATTCTGACAGTCGCACCAACCCTTCGATATATTGGGTGAAACAGATAAATCCGGTCGCGCCGAAACCTTCCAGCTTTTTACGGATCTCAGGCGCTGCGCAAGCCTGATAGGTGTCTATAAAAAAATCACCTAATCGCTTCGCGGCCAGGAGCACTTCAGGATTTTTAGTGGTGGCATAATATTGCAATAAACCAACCAATAAACGGCCGTTTCCCCAGAGTAAGGCCATGTGTTCACTGCCGATCTCTGAAGCCTGAAAGACCAATGAGGAATCTCCGAATCGGCCGTCCGGTTGCTGGTATTTCAATAAATCGTTCACCAGTTTGCCGAGGTTCACCGCAGGATTTCGATCCGGGAACAGCGACATCACCTCAATATACCGTCCGGAGAGATCACCACTGAAATTTGAAAACCTCCTGGGATATTTGCTGTTCAACCGAACATCGGCGAGTATAAAATCTTCGGTAAATACAGGGGCATACCGGTTTTTTGTCAATCGTTCGTAAGCCATCTCCATTCGACGATTGAACTCCCCCTGGTCATTGGCTTCATCAACAATTTGTGGTGGATTGCAGAACAGAGGATGCGCCAAAAATTGAGCAATTAATATGACCAAATAAATAAAGCCCCGGAAGAATAATTTATCCATGGATCAATGTTTGACTGAAAGTTTGAATTTTTAAATGCCTCTTCAATTTCGTAAAAAATAGCACCGATTCCGATATGAATGACGAATGTTTTGTCGATATAATTCACTTTATGGTTGAATACGCTGTTTAGTGACAAGATTACTTTCGATTAAAATTTATTGGATGAAATCCGGTAAAAAAAACTTTTTATACAATTGCCTATATAAAAGAATCTTATCTGTTCTTATCTATTAAACTTCTATCAACAGGACGATATTTTCATCATGATTTATTGTTTTATTCAGTATTTATTCATCTCCAAAATAGTCAAGATCAATTTTTTTTATTTCGTAAATATCTACTGATGACACGCCAAGATTATAGTCAATCATTAATTGAGAAAGTTTTTCTCCATCGATTAGAACTATTTTGGTTTCATTTTTAGGTTGGTATTCTAATGCTTCTTTGGTAAAAGAAGAAGTAGTGATAAAAATACCCTTTTTCGCACCTTGCCCAGCTAAAGCACCTACAAATTTCTGAATTTCAGGTCTGCCAATTACATTTCCTGTTTGCCACCTTTTGGCTTGAATATAGATAATATCCAATCCCAATTTATCTTCTTTAATGGTTCCGTCAATACCTTCATCACCGGTTTTACCTATAGCACGTCCTGCATCGTTTATGGAACCTCCATATCCCATTTTGACGAGTAATTCAACAACCAATCTTTCAAAAAATGCTGGTGGTAATTGGGTTACTTTATCAATTAATTCACGCCCAAGTGAATGTCTGATTTTTTGATAAGCTAACCCAAGTATTTCCTCAGGAGTATCACTGTTTTCTTTCAATTCATAATCTGATATATTATCTTCCTTCTTGGTGTTTTGGAATTCTAAAAACTCTTGAAACTGTTTAAGATAATTTACATTTATGTTTTGCGGATTTTGCTTAAGAGAATTTAATCCTCGCTTAGTTATTTGAACAATTGCTCTCCTGGGAGATTCCAGTAACCCAGCTTTTTTGAGATAAGTTTTAGCCCAGGCAACACGATTATCAAATATCGGTTGCTGTCCACTTGGCAACAATTCTTTTCGTTCGTCTTCAGAAAGTTTGAAATGATTTGAAAGAACATCAATCAGATCTCTAACTCATATTCCTCAAAACGGCCATGTAGTTGCTACAAATGAGGTAATTGGCGGGTCATTTCGCCAAAAGCCTTCACTTCCTCGAAAGTTTCTTTGGCAAGGGGTCCCTGGTTCCATTGTAGGTCAATAGGCTGATTGTTCTGCTGGTCTAATATTTCGTGCAACATCATACGCCTGTCCCACTCTTTGAGTTTGTCTGGCACTTCAGACTGTATTCCTTTGCTCCTCCAATTCTTCTCGATGTATTTTACCAGCCACAATGTTAGAAAGTTGAGGTAAATATGCGATCTGATCCTGTTTGCCTTTCTGTGGCGGATAGGACGTATATCCAAATCAGATTTAAACGTACGAAAGCATCGTTCAGCTTTGATCAGGCTTTTATAATATTGCTGTGCTTCCTGGGCGGTCAATTCTTTTCCGGAGAGATCGGTTTGCAACAGGTAATAATGGCCTATGATGTTTTGGGCTTTGAACTGTAGCCTGTCCAGTCGGAAAATGAATCGGTAACGGTCATCCCCTTTTTTATCTTGAAAGGCTTGAAAAGAAAGTTTCCAACATTTGGTTTGATTATATTTTTCAAGTGCTTTCATGGCTCGGTGGTAGAGCTTCTCCTTATTAGAATTTTGCGGTGAGGCCTGTATTTTCTTTAATGTCTCATAAGTCTTCCTCAAATTACGGTGGTTCCGTATTTCTCTTCTATATCCTTTCTGATGGTGCCGGCACAAGATATACCGGTGGTTGCTCTCGGTAAATTCGGTCAGGGGTTGGTCGAAAAGTTCCGGGCAATCCTCGTGGATTTGTCCGAGCAGTGCCAGTTGGCTGGCAGCAGGCAACCCGGTAATGTAAGACAAGCCCATATCGTGTACTTTCTCTAAGGTGCCTTCATCACTCATCGAACGGTCAGCCACCCAGATCGCATTTGAAGTGTGATACTTTTCTTTCCAATCAGCAAAAGTCTTTGCCACCGTCTGAACATCGGCAGTGCCTCCTTTCCATACTTTTATATCCAGCGGAAGGTCGTCTTCCCGGGTTACCAATCCATAACTGACGATATAGCGGTCGTGCCTTTTCTCCTTGCTATCACCATAACCGCCTAATTCTGCCTGAGTGCCGCAGAAGTAACTATTACTCAAGTCGTAAAGCAATAACCTGCCTGAGGGAGGGTGGTCCGCATTCAGGGTGTTCCGTATGTCTTCAAATTTTTCTTCCAGTGCATCTAAGGCCCGATAGGACACATCCTCATTATATGTCTGCTTACCGTCCAACACATAGTTGATCGTATTTTGCCTTTTCTTCACATAAGACAGTTTGCTACCCGTGTTTAATAGCTGCAAGGTGATCATATCACGAAGGACTGCTCCGGCTTTGTTTCCAAGATGTTTTTTTAGTAGCTGTTCAAGCCCGGTTTTCCTGAAGTATTGAAGCAACACCCAGTTGCCTGCGCCACGAAATGAATCTCCTATATAAGTTGGTCGGTCAGGTTGGGTAAAATCTCCGGCATCGACTAAAGCCTTCCATTCATCGGTGTCAAGGTACTTCTGTCCCCCGTGTTTAAGCATGAGGCGGCTCCTTTCCAGAATGGGAAGCTTTTCCAGCTTTTGAACTGTACGGTTGCGGGGTTGGCCCGTTTTAGGATCTCGAAAAGATTCCACCAGCTTACGGTTGCGGCCGTTCTTTCCTTTTCGCTTTACTGTGCTGCATTGTACATACATAAACAAATGTAGCAACTACAACCCGCTTATGCAAGCTCTGAACCACTTTATGCGGAACTTGAGCTAAATCTGTGTTCTTGCTCATCGGAAATTGATTTTAAAAGTGGGAGCATTATAGATTGATAATCGGGAATGGCCATTGCAAAAAATTTAAATTATCAATAATCGGCTTAAAATTCAGAGGTGACAATTTACGGAATTATATCATTTCCAAAATTGTGAAGGAATGTGATTTATTTTTTTAATTCATATTGTCATTAATATTTACATTTTCTCTTTATTTGAAATTGTTTCGAACACTGTTATTGGATTATTGAAGACTTCCGCCAATAAATCGTCTAAAAACCAGAAAACAATCCCGACAGGCGCTTCGGCCTGGACACCACTCATGGAGCCACTTTTTCGGTGGCTGTGGATTGCCACGGTGGTGTCTAACATCGGTACCTGGATGGAAAATGTCGGCGAGGGCTGGTTGATGACCACCCTGTCACCATCGCCGTTGATTGTGGCACTGGTGCAGGTGGCCAATACCCTCCCGATGTTTGTGTTGGCGTTGCCGGCCGGTTCATTGGCTGACATCTTCGATCGCCGTAAATTATTGCTGATTTCCCAGAATTGGATGATGGTCGCGGCCATTCTCCTCGCTTTCTTTACAGCCATGAACCTGATGACGCCGTGGTTGCTGCTCACCCTCACTTTCGTGCTTGGTCTGGGCGCTGCCCTGAATGCTCCGGCGTGGAGGGCCATTGCCCCGGAAATTGTATCGACAAAAAATTTATCGAAAGCCATTGTACTCAATGGTTTGGGGGTGAACGGTTCACGGATCATTGGTCCGGCGTTGGGAGGATTTATCATTGCGGCGCTGGGCACCAGTTGGATCTTCTTTTTCAACGCCATTTCCTTTATTGGAGTCATTATAGTGCTGTATTCCTGGAAAAGAAAACCAACAACTTCCAAACTACCAACGGAACGTCTTTTTCAGTCTATCGTGAAAGGATTGCGATATGTCCAGCATTCGAGGGTCATGCGCGTAACCCTGGTGCATGCGCTGGCATTTTTTCCTTTTTCCAGTGCCATGTTTGCCCTGATGCCCCTTGTTGCCAGACAACATCTGGGTCTGGGTTCCGGAGGTTATGGTATTATGTTGGGTTTTTTGGGATTGGGCGCGGTAATGGGTGCTATCGTTCTGCCTGGAATTCAACTGCGTTTGACCTTGCATCAAACCGTCATGTCCGGTACCCTGTTAATGGTGATTTTACTGATGGGCCTGGGATTGGCAAGAAATCACCTGCTGGCGTACGGGTCTATGTTTGTGGGTGGCTTTGGGTGGATAGCGGTCCTGTCAAACCTTCAGACCGTTGTATTAACTTATGTGCCCGGTTGGGTACGATCGCGGGTGATGTCTGTTTATTTGCTTACTTTTTTTGCAGCCCAGACTTTTGGTAGTTTTATGTGGGGCGTTATTTCATCGTATTCTTCCATTAGTACAGCGCTCGTTATTGCTTCCGGTGGCATGCTACTGGCTTCTTTGTTTACCTGGACCAAACGATTGCCAAGTGGTAAAGCCATTGATTTTTCACCCACCATCTTCTGGCCGGCGCCAAATATTATTGAAGAACCCAAATATGATGACGGCCCGGTGATGGTGAGTATCGAATATATGATCGATCCGGAACAAATCGAGGCCTTCAAAGCAGTGATGGAAAAAATTCGGCGGGCACGTTTACGGGAAGGGGCCTATTCGTGGTATTTGGTCAAAGATCTCAAATCGCCGGAACGCCAGGTAGAAGTTTTTATGCTATCCTCGTGGCTTGAACACCTGCGTCTCAAAGAACGCGCCACCGAGTTTGACCGCATGCTGCAGCAACAAGCCAATACTTTTCATACTGGGGATAAACCACCCGAATTCAAGTATTTCCTCAGTGAATTGGGATGAACGCTATTGAGCGCCAAATAAAATGATCCGGGTACCTGGGAACCGTGTTCGAATATCACCAGAAAACGTCGCTTGCCATTGGAAAGCGCCATTACCCGACCCGGAATGGGCAAAGCATTGTTGAAATCTTTTGGAACATATTCATATTGTGTGAGTAGATCCATCTTATTTCCTGATGAATTGATACCGGTGAGTCGGTTGTATTTGCAAAATAATGTGATTATCATGAACGATACCCGGAATTTTTTTAAAACTTTCATAACCCGGAAATATCATTATTGAAGGTTACAAAAGTGGCCTGAAGTTATGCCATAGTCGGATTTGGCGCAATGAATTGAGGATAAATTCATGCTTCAAGTTGAATGAACGGAAAGGATCAGTTTTATCGATTACATTAACTATGGAAACATGAGATATTAAATGATTCCAACTTTTGAAATTATCTATTGGAGAATATCAAATAGACGTGTTTTCCAATATAACTTTCGTTAATTTTGCTTTCGAATTATAGCCTATTTTTTAATCAACCGCTTTCAAAAAATGCAAGTTAAAGGCAGTGTTGTCAGTTCTATTCAAAAGTATGTTCGGGAATTTCATCCGAAAGAATACCAGCAATGGTTCGAAAAGCTCAGCGAGTCTTCCAAAAAGGTTTTTGCCGGAAATATTTTGGCCACGGAGTGGTATTCCATCGAGGCTGGGGTGATAGAACCCACCAAATTAATTGGGAAGATGTTTTTTTATGGTGATCAAAGAAAAGCTTCCTGGGAGTGTGGTAAGTACAGTGCAAAAATTGCACTTACCGGAATTTATAAGGTTTTTGTGCTGATTGCGACCCCACAGTTCATTATGAAAAGAGCTGGCAAAATACTGGCGTCATTTTATCATCCTTCAACACTCGTTGTCGGTGCAGAACGGCCGAAAGGCGTAGATATCCATATAACAGAGTTTCCGAATATCGACGACGTAATTGAACAACGCATTGGTGGCTGGATGGAAACTGCCCTGGAGATTTGCCGGTGTAAAAACATCAATACTAAAATCACCCGGTCAATGGTCAAAGGGGATGAAAAAACGGTTTATGAGATCAATTGGGATTGAATTGGTTTATTGAAACGGGAAACGGTCACCTTTTGACAGCCTTGCTATTCTTCCGGTTTAAAAATATTTTAAATTATATTACGGGATGCCTTGGTATACTTATATAATTTCCGTAACCTTTATTTTTTGTTTATACATATTTTTCGAAAACCATGGGCAATTTATCCGGAAGTATAAAGCATTATGGGTTGGTAGAAGGATTATCCTTATATCTAAAGTTGAAAAATTTTCAAATTGATACCATCACAACAAGTAAACTTGATCATGAAGTACACCTCCGGCCTGGGTCCACAGACAATTGCGTGTTTAAACAAATATTTCTTAAACAAGATCTTAATGTTGAAATTTTAAATAATTTGAATATTGAAACGATATTGGACCTTGGCGCAAATATCGGGATGTCATCACTATATTTTGCCAATCGATTTCCAGATGCACAAATAATAGGAGTGGAACCTGATCAAGGGAATGGGCATATGTTTAAAAAAAATTTGGCCCATTATCCAAATGTGCATTTCCTGCAAAAGGCCGTGAGGGGTAAACAGGAAAATATCGAAATATTAGATAATGGCAGGGGTGAAAGTGGATACGAAGTGGCAGCAAGTAAAAATGGCTTGCCGGCAGTGACCATTTCGAATATTATGAAGAAATATAACTGGGAAAGTATCGATATTCTGAAAATGGATATTGAAGGAAGTGAGCATTCTGTCCTCGAAAGTAACTTTGAAGAATGGCTTCCTAAGACGAAGGTGCTTTTTATTGAGTTGCACGAACATAAATCCCCCGGTTGTACCAGTACCTTACGTGACGTTTTACAAAAATATGATTTTGACTGGAATAAATCTGGTGAGTATGAAGTTATAGTCAACAAGAACGTATATCGTAATAACCGGACTGATACAGCAGATCATAACCATCCACTCGATAAACTCGAATCCGCCTGATGATTTCATAGTAAGGTATAAATGAATCCATCATTTGTCTGTTGATCATATGAAAGATTGGTCTATTACCCATAGTTGGTCCAAGGTTAAGAAGGACCCACGCTTAATGATATAAAAAGACGCATTTAAGGGTTTGATTTAATGGACAGTTATAGATTTCAACGGTCTGAATCACTTTTCTCGCTATGGATATTTTTTTAATAAGACATACCAGTATTGCGGCATCTCCCGGGATTTGTTGTGGTATTTCTGATGTTGATGTGGCAGAAACATTTCCTGAAGAAGTAATCCGTCTCAGGCTAAAACTTACCGGTATCATGCCACAAAAGATTTATTCCAGTCCGCTAAGGCGTTGTACCAAACTTGCTTCCGTATTTTCCAGTCATTTTATTATTGATGAACGGTTGCGAGAGATCAATTTTGGTAATTGGGAAATGAAAAAGTGGGATACGATTGATCCAATACAATTAGATGCCTGGATGAAGGATTTTGTACATATTCCCTGCCCCAACGGCGATAAGTATTTGGATATTTATGACAATGCAGTTTCATTTTTTGATGAAATAAGGACTTCTGAAAATGATCAATCCAATGAATGCATTTTAGTTATATCTCACGCCGGCATTATCCGTTCACTGGTGAGTTATGTGCTTGATTACCCACTGGAGCATTCATTTCGATTTGAATTTGACACCGGTTCTGTTACTCAACTGGTGTCGGATCATAATATTTTTAAAATCAGGTTCCTCAACCGATGATTGTTCAAGAAATCTAAATAACCGCGTAAATATTATGAATATTGAAAAAAGAACCTGGAGACTTCATTCCGGTTTCAAAAATTATTAATTACAGATAATGATAAATATTGGCTATTGTTTCTTGTTAATGCAATTTTTTGTACCTTAATGCAATCCAAAAAACATTGCGAGCACACACCTGAAATACATCCATGAAGCATTTTGAGTTCAAACCTTAAATGCACAAATATGGTTACGATAAAGCAAATTCTTGACAAAAAAGGCCGCCGTTGTTTGACGGTGAGTCCCCTTGCAACAATTTATCATGCCCTGGAATTGATGGCAGAGCACGATATAGGCGCATTGGTGGTAACAGATAATGATAAGGTGGTGGGTATGTTCACAGAACGCGATTATGCCAGGAAAATAGCCCTTCACGGCCGGTCATCAAAAGATACTGTAGTGAAGGATATGATGACTACAGATGTTGTGGTCGTATCTCCCGATAAAACCATCGATGATGCTATGCAACTGATGACTGAATTCAGGACGCGGCATTTGCCGGTCATGGAGGGCGATCACCTCGAAGGGCTGGTATCCATTGGCGATGTTGTGAATAATATCATTAAAGTACAAAAATCAACAATCCAGAACCTGGAGAGCTATATTACCGGCTCAGGAGTAAACATTTAAGAACGGAGTCATCGATATTGAGATTTATTTAGATCACCTATTTTTTATGAATCAGGTGATCTAAATCGTTTTGTATGCCCTCGATCAATTGATCCAGTTCCTTCTTTTGTTGAGGATCTGATCCGATATTGGCATCGAGGGTTTGTTTGATGTTGTCAAATTCAGATTGCCAGTCGTCTTTTTTGTATAATTCATTGGCAATCAATCCGGTGAAGTAATCCGGTGCTCCTTTAGACAATTTTTCGACTGTATATTGGGTTTTACCTACCAGCATTTCTATGGCATAGGGCCCCAGGGCATCCGCAAGTTTATTGTCCGCCTCCTTACAGATTTGCAGGAAACAACTGAAATATAAAGGAAACAAATCACCATCTTGATGGATCAGCGTATCTACCAGATTTAGTGTTTCAGGGTTGTCGACTGGCTCAAAATTACCGTGAATATAAGCAAGCACAGTAGGATCAGCACCGGAAAGATTCAAGTAATTTTCTATTGGCTTACCGTCAATTTCTTTTTCTTTAAGCGTGATATTGGAGCCATTTGCGGCATTGATATTTGACGTGGTTTCTTCTTTATTCTCAGTTTTTTTATTTCCGCAACTCACTAATCCCAGCACAAAAATGAATACAATCAGCATTCCTGAGGCATGTACTGCATTCGATCTAAAATTCAGCATAACGTTTTCTTTAAATGAACAAAAAACCATATAGACAAACGAAATTCTTAACTCCCCTAAATTTAAATAATATCATTGAATGTTGTAAATCACTTGGAGGATTACGCCGTTTATTAAACGCCGAAATTAATTGCCTTCATTCAATAAATTCACATAATTTAGGATTAATTCGGGTGCTGTAAGATATTTCATAAATAAAATTCGAATTCACCGGGGGACTTATTTTCTGATCTTTTGTTTATTTAAATATGTTTTGCATGGCTGGTTTTGTATCTGTCAATTGGTCAACTCCGGAAAATTTCATTTATCTGAGCGGCCTTTTATTCTTTATTGTTTTCCTGAGATATACCGTTCTTTCAGGCGCTTATCACTGGTTTTTTTTGATACATGGACGCAAAAGATACAGGAAGCGTTTGCTGAATGAAAAATTACCTGATAAAAAACAGATGATCAAAGAGATAAAATGGTCAGGAGTTTCATCTCTTGTATTTGCAGTTTCCGGAACCATCATGGTTGTTATGTGGCAAAATGGATATACATCCATTTATACAGACCTTCACGCCTTTTCTCTTTTGTATTTGCCGGTAAGTCTGATAGCAGCGATGCTGATCCACGAAACTTATTACTATTGGCTGCACCGTTGGATGCACAAACCTAAAATCTACAGACTGATCCACAAAGTTCATCATGACAGTATCAAAACATCATCGTGGACTTCATTTTCATTTCATCCTGTAGAATCAATTTTACAAGCGCTTATTATACCACTTATTATCATATTTTTGCCCATGCACGTTGTCGTGTTGCTGTTCATGTTGGTGTTGATGACAGTTTCTGCCATTGTTAATCATGCGGGGATCGAAGTTTATTCGGGTACTTCCACAGGAATAAAGTCCTGGCGATGGCTGATTGGCGCAGTACATCACGATTTGCACCATCGGCAGTTTCGTTACAATTTTGGATTGTACTTTACCTTCTGGGACAGATGGATGCACACCGAAAGCCCTGACTTTGAAATCATTTTTAAAAATAAAACCTCTACAAATCAAATCACGTAGCAGGTAAAAAACTATCTAAAAAAGAAAACCTATACCCAATACAAACCGACGAAGTACAAGATCTTCTTGTACCTCAACCGAATTGCTGGTAATACTATCGAAAGTATACCAGGGATTTAAGTAGGAATATTGGGTTTTTACTGATTGATTTCTATATCCGAATTTAAAGACCATTCCACCCTTTGGAAAATTTAGCTGATAGCCAATTCCCAATTGCCAGTATAAGCCGCCATGCACCTTAAAATTTTCGTAATTCATATTTGGTTGACTGTTGCCCCAGGCAAAAGCATATCCAATATCACCAAAATAAAAAGGGGTAACCTTACGATCGAAAAGATAGCCTTTGACTTGAGCGTAGACGGGCATAGCGGAGTAATCTTGCAGGTGTTCAATGCCTAATCCAATACCAGCCCCTAAGTAGCGATTGTATTGATAACCGTTTACCGTATGCAGGGCAACATCCAGGTTGTCCTGGCCAAACATTAAATTTCCGGTGACTTCATGAAAAAAAACTTTCGTCTTTATGCCGGGGGTAAACTGTGTTAAGGAAGATGGTTCATTTATTGACGAATCATTCTTTCCCTGGTAAAACCTGATTTTACGGATCACGTGATAATTAATGATCAAAGGGTCATTGTCAATTACATCAATTTTGATGTATTTATCATGCATCGATTCTACAACATATCCTTCTATCCTTGTCCCATTGATCAATGTGATTTTGGCTTTCTGTAAATCCTGGGCATTCAACTGGTTTTGCAATAAAAAGATCAGCAAAAATGCCAATACATAACGTATGGATCGTTTATGGATTTGCTTTTTCATTTTCTGACCTGACTATTTTTGCGTTTCAGTTCGCACTACCGGCAGCGTACTCAGCAATTTGATGTCTTTAAGGTTTGAATAGTCAAATTGATAAAGACCATCAGTGCCAATCAGAAATAGCGTATGATTATATGGGATCACATCGAAGGCATCGAAGCCGGTTAAATGTGTGATTAAATTTTGATCAATGTGGTTGATATCGGAAGCATTGTAGACCTTAAGTCCCGCGTCACCTTCGCAAATAAATAAAGTGCCCTGATCGATGCCCAAACCGTAAGGATGGCTCAACATGTAGGACTTAACTACCATGGGTTGTTTTAAATTCGAAATATCAACCACATCCAGTTGATTGGAGTTATTATTCCAACAAGCTGAACCTCCACGCAACGTCACATAGGCATAATTATCCTCAACAACCACAGGATCACAACTTCTGATATGTTCATAATTAGAGAGGAATATCGGATTGGCCGGGTCTGTAATATCATAAATGTACAAGCCGTTTTGCGATCCTATAAACAAAGTATTATTTGTTGGAAAAATAGTTTCAATTCCCCAGGCGATTTCAACAGATTGACCGGTTATCGGGGCTTGCATATTTGAAATATCAAACACCTGCATTCGATGGTCATCGATGGCATAGAGGTGCTGATTAACTATGGTGAAACGCGCCATTGATCCACCGATTCCGGTTGCTGGTTGAGTTGAAACGGAGGGAAGTACCGATGACGCCATACTCATATCTTGGAGTGCGTAACTGTTCTTGCCATAGTAGTAGTATGCTGGAAAACCATTGGAGAAGTCCGATTCACTTTTCTCGACCACCTCTTTTTCCTGCCAGCCAACCACAACCCCTTTTTCCATGTCGAACATAACTTCAGGCATTAACTGTGTAAAAATGCCCTCAATTCGATCTATTTCTTTGATGTGTATTGGATCGCTTATATCAAGTGCCACCAGATCGATATAGCTGTCGGCATACAACACATCACCTCGAATGGCCATATTATAATTTCCGGGCAGGGCAATAAAACTTACAACTTCCGGATTGGCAGGATCTTGGTCATCTATTACATGAATACCATTACCCGGTTCATTGATAAACACATAATGATCGTATATGTAGATATTCCCTGGGTTTTCAATGCTTTTTGGTTGTTCAATATCCAATGATGATCGGACCTCATCCATGCTCATGTATACTGGTTCCATCACAGTGTATTTCATGGTAACTTCCAGTTTATCAGTACATGAAGTAATAATCCATATGCTCAATGCCGTAGCGATCAAAACAAAAGCAATGGAATACCATTTTTGAGGGGATTGTAGTCGGGTTTTCATAATGTTTAGCGTTTAGACAGCTTGTTTTTTACTCTTTAGACACCGGAGATTACATTATGGTTGGAAAGAGAATTTCGCAAATGACGAAGATTTCGAAAGTATTTTTTAATAGACACCAGTTGAATCATAAAAATCCAGTGAACATTATAAATGTTAGTGAAATTTTGAAATTTCTTGGATACATTGTATTTTCATTCGATTTCTAATTTCTTAAAAATATAAATGATAAGGTTGGAATATAGCAGGATTGAAAAATGATATAATCCAATTCCACCTAAACACCCAGAATTTTGGATCAAAAAGAAAAATCACTGCGCAATCTTTTAAAAAAAGTCTCGGAAAGAGACGATCATAGAGCTTTTCACGAATTTTATAAAATTTATTTTAACAAGATTTATCGGGTGGCTTTTTCGTTGGTAAAAAACCGTGAAATGGCTGAAGAGATTGTTGAAGATGTTTTCTTTAATTTCTGGCAAATTCGCGACCGATACCTGGAAATCAGAAATGTTGACAATTATCTCTTTATATCTACCAAGAACC
Organism: uncultured Cytophagales bacterium; assembly: GCA_963711495.1. Taxonomy (GTDB): domain Bacteria; phylum Bacteroidota; class Bacteroidia; order Cytophagales; family Cyclobacteriaceae; genus CAVQEK01. The sequence goes on along the minus strand of CAVQEK010000010.1, from coordinate 269,045 downwards.
TGTCATTTCACTACCTGAAAAAAGAACAAAAACTGCTGAAAGTAGCCGTTGAAGATTTTTCCAGGATACAGGTTAGTCATCAGAGCCCGGAAAAATTAATGCTAACCAATGAACTTGAGACGTTTCTTGATCAGGCAGTTGAACGATTGCCAGATCGGTGCAAGGAAATTTTTAAGCTGGCAAGAATGAAAGGATTGAAGTATAAGGAGGTGGCCAAGTTGCTCAATATATCTGTGAAAACAGTGGAGAACCAGATTGCTATAGCTTTAAAAAAACTATATGCTGAACTCGATACTTACTATTCTGCCGCTGAGAATCCCGTCACGTTAAGAAAAATTTCTTAGCACTTTCCCTGATCAGATGTTTACTGCGTTGTCATCTGGCATAAATTGCCATAAACCCAGCTTTTTATTGAGGCTCATTGTTGTTGATTTATCCCGCTTTCTGACGAATTAAGACTGCTTATCATTATATTGCATCAAAGTTTGAATGATCATGAAAACGACTTCATTTTTGTCAATCCTTTTGATGGTAATTACGCTCTGGGGTTGTAGTCAAACCAAAGAACCACAAACAGTTCAATTTGAATCAAATTTGACCGCTAATGTCAATGTTTCCGAGTCTGGCGCGGCTACAGACAAGCAATTTTCTACTTTTACGTTACTTGATGCTACAACCGATCCTCAAATAAGCAATTATGCCAGTAGTATTGAAAGTTATGAAGTTGAATCGATCAGTTTTGCCATAATTAATTATAGCAGTTCATTGAGCGATGAGATCTATTTTAACGGGGATTTTGGTTTTGGAGGTGCTTCGGCATCAGCACCAGAGGCTACTTGTACGGTGAGTTTTCTCAACATCACCCATGTTGCCGGAACCGGAGATTTTGCGATCACACCTTGTTCCGGGATAACCAATGATATTGCCACTGCTTTCGGCAAAAACACGTCCATAAAAATATTCATGGATGGGGTTTTGTCAAAGACGCCTTTAACATTTACTGTACAAATCAAACTGAAAGTGAAGGTTACCGCCCTGGCGACATGATGATTAATTCCAAATCAATAATTGGTGTCAAATTCATGATGATATTTAATTTAGCAGGTTCTTTGGGAGGACGGCTAATTTTTTTTGAGATATGCGCGAAGTAATCACTATTTTTATCATTCAGTCCATCACGTCAGTGGTGCTGTTCTTATTTTTTCATCAGTTTTACAAAGCCTATCATAAAGCATTTCTAAATTATTGGTCCCTGAGTTGGTTATTCCTTTTAATTTATTTAATCGGTGCAATTCTTGTTTTGGGGAATGTCCAGTTATTTAAGCCGGACCATCCGTTGGTGATGTCATTTACATGGATGTCTCAATTAGGAATATATCTGCATGTGGTCTTTTTATATGCAGGTACCCAGCAATTCTTATTGGGCAGAGAATTTTCAAAAAAGAGATTAAAAATACTGATTATCCTGGCATTCATTCTGGCCACAACCTTTACCTTGACAGTCTATCATGATCCGGAAGGAGCTCAGGTGAGGTATTTTTTACGCGTTGGAATTAAATCTTTACTGACTGGCATAGTTTTTTTTATACTGGGAGTAAAGTCTTATCCAGGAATAATCTATAAAAATCCCGGCAAGTCATTGTTTTCTTTTTCACTACTCATTTATGGGATTGACCAAATGGTTTATTTTATCATGGTTCTTATGGGCTTATTGGGTTTTAATTTGATCAATATTTTCAACGTATTGGGGACCTTTGATGTCGCCCTTCAATGGATGATTGGGTTTGGTATGGTAATTTGGCTATTAGATCATGAACGGCAACAATTGTCCAAAGTCAATGAAGAATTGGATACCTTTGTGTATCGAATTTCCCATGATTTAAAAGCCCCGCTTTCGTCCATAATGGGGCTGCTCAATATTACCAAAATCACCAGTGATGAAAGTGAAAAAAACTTGTGTCTTGATATGATGGAAAAACGGGTCCATCGTATGGATGAGTCCATTAAAAATATTCTAAACTATTCCAGGAATTCAAGGGTAGAAGTTCAGCATGACGATATCGATCTAAAAGAGATGATACGAAAAATATTTTCGGATCTGAAATTTTTACCCGGTGCCCATAAAATCGACTTGCAAATTGAAAATGGGGAAATTCACACCATAAAGTCCGATCCAATAAGAATGCAGCTTATTCTGATGAATTTAATTAGCAACGCTATTAAATATCACGATATGGAAAAACCTGAACCTTATATCAAAATAAAATGGCGGAAAGATGGTAACTGGATAAAAATGGTTATAGAAGATAATGGTTTGGGCATCGAAGAGGAATATCGCGACCGTATATTTTCTATGTTTTTTCGAGCTTCGGTAAAAGCCGAAGGTACCGGTCTCGGGCTTTACCTGGTCAAGGAGGCCGTAGTAAAATTGGAAGGGAAGATTGAAATGGAATCACATTTTGGTATTGGAACTCGATTTTTAATTGACTTACCTCAAAATTAATTTTTAGATTACTGGCATTAGAGTACGCATTATTTCATTTTTGCTCTGCTTTTTTGGAAAACCATAATTCACATGTCTTTGAAAAACAAAATATTAGTTACCGGCGGAACCGGATATATCGGATCACATACTGTGGTAGAGTTGATCAAGAATGATTTTGAGGTGGTCATTGTAGATGATCTTTCCAATTCCCGAGAAGATGTTCTGGAAGGCATTGAAAAAATAACGGGTGTAAAACCGGAATTTGCCAAATTCGATTTGTGTGATAATATTAAACTGCAAAAGTTTTTTGAACAACACCGTGACCTCAGTGCGATCATTCATTTTGCGGCAAGCAAAGCGGTAGGAGAGTCGGTAGCAAAACCTTTGTTGTACTATCGGAATAATCTGATGTCGCTGATCAACTTGCTGGAAAATATGTCAACCAGAAAGATACAACATCTGGTCTTTTCGTCTTCCTGTACTGTTTATGGTCAGCCCGAGGTGTTGCCGGTTACAGAAAAATCTCCTATCAAACCAGCCGAATCACCTTATGGCAATACCAAACAGATTTGCGAGGAAATTATTCACGATGTGTGTCAGATAAAGCCCGACATCCATGCGATTTCCCTGCGGTATTTCAATCCGGTAGGTGCTCATGAATCGGCGCTTATTGGTGAATTGCCACTCGGTGTACCGAACAACCTCATTCCATTCATTACACAAGTGGCTGCTGGCATCAGGAATGAGATCAAGGTATTTGGACAAGATTATAATACTCCGGACGGCACTGCAATTCGTGATTATATTCATGTTGTTGATCTTGCCAAAGCCCACGTCATTGCCTTAAAACGGATGATGTCAAAAACGCAAAAATCCAATTATGAGGTATTCAATCTGGGGACTGGGCATGGATCTTCCGTGCTTCAGGTTATTCAGTCATTTGAGAACGTGACTGGTGTTAAATTGAATTACAGACTGGTAGATCGCCGACCCGGCGACGTAGAAAAAGTTTGGGCAGACACTACCTTTGCCAATCAGGAATTGGGTTGGAAAGCTGCATTGGATCTGGATGTCATGATGCATTCTGCCTGGAAATGGCAGCAATATCTGATGATCAACAAGGACAAATATTTTTCGTGATCCGTTGATGACTTCCCACACACCAGTGGTTTTGAATAAAACAGGAAGAATTCAGGCCAGGTCAACAGGAGGTTTAGCCACCCAGAATTTTTCGGATTCTTTCCCAGGATTTATCTCGGGCCATTTTATTTTCAGCATTCCCTTCAGGATCATCACCCTGGCGCATGTAAGCGTGTCCCGCGCCCTTGTAAATTTCGTAGGCATAGCTTTTCCCCGTTTTCTTCATAGCGGTTTCCGTATCCGGAATGGTGGCATTTACCCGTTCATCATTACCGCCATAAAAGCCATAAACCGGGGCATTAATCTTTTGTATTTCAGATTGTTCTTTAGGGGCTGTGCCATAAAAGACTAAGGCAGCTTTGAGGTCAGGGTTGTTGGTAGCATATCGGAATGATTGCGTTCCACCCCAGCAAAATCCAACAACCGAAATCTTGCCATTACAGGCTGGTATACTTGCCACATATTGATACACAGCATTGAGGTCATTGGTCACCTGGTCCGGATCGAGTTGGTATATGGCATTTCTGGCATCATCGGAACTGGCAAAATCTCTGGTTTGTTGAATGTTTTCACTGAATTGCGACAACAGATCCGGCGCAATGGCCAGATAACCTGCCTCTGCCATTTGATCGGCACAACTGCGGACCCAATCAGTGAGGCCCCTGTTTTCATGGATGACAATAACAGCCTGGGTTTTAGTTGATTTTTCAGGGAAAACAACAAAGCAATGCACGGTGCGATTACCATATTTAACCTGCACCCATTCCTGGTGGCGAGGAGAATTATTGAGTTGTTTGAGGGCATATTCCTGGCTGAATGCTTGTAAATACAGACACAGAAGCAAAGTGAGGATCATTAGTTTTTTCATGGCTCGGTAGGTTTGTTGACCAGAATTTAGAAAAAATACAGTGGGTATGCAACGCTTAAGAATATTTTTCCCAGCCGCCATTCATAACTTTTAATAAATCATTTTATCTGTTGTGTCAAACCGGGGCCGGTTACAATTTCAAATAGTTCTCCTCAGACCAAAATTTCAACGATGCCGGAATTTTGACTGAATCTTAATAATCTTAATAATGTTAAGAGACCATCAATCAAGAGCTGGCGCATTGGCATCTTCCTCATTATTCAGTGCCATCAATTCGTCATCCCACACTTCAATGGAATCCATGTGCTGACGATAAATCTTGAAAAATGTAGCGACTGCCTTGCTGGCCAGACCAGTTGGTGCATTGGTGAGGATGCAAATACCAATATGTTCATTTTTATCAAAGGCGATCTCACTGCGAAATTGATTTACATATCCTCCGTGATAGATGATGGTATCACTGTTGTTCAGTGAGATTCGCCAGCCCATACCATAATATTCTCTGCGGTAGGCAGCAGAAGTGAGGTAGTAATGTTTTCGGATATTGGTTCTGACGAATGGGTTAAACACATCATGAAGGGTGCTATTCGGAATAACGCCCGAAGTATTTCCCATCATGGCCTTTAGCCATTTGCTCATGTCATTGATGCTGGCGTTTACGCCACCTGCCGGTGCTACATTATAATATGTATCTGATACGTCAGATTTGTGCCATCCACCACGATAATAAACATGCGGTTTGGCGGTATTGGGATTGTTGAGGAAATCGCGATAGGTAACAGAAGCATTGTCCATATGCAATGGACCGAATATCTTTTCCTCCAGCAGTTCGTCGTAGTTTTTTCCCGTGGCGCCTTTTAATACATTGCTAATTTCGCTATACGCCACATTTTGATAACTATATACCTTACCCACCCTCGCGATCAAATCCACGTCGCTTAATCTTTCCAGCATCTCATTCAAAGGCATATCTTCTTCCACCAGGTTGGTATAGGCGTGGTAAGGCAGACCGGTTGTGTGGGACAACAGATTTTCTATCGCTAACTTATCCGTCTGTTCTGTTGATTTCAACCTGAAGTTTGGGTCATATTTTATAACCTGATCGTTCCAATTCAATTGACCCTCATTGGCAAGCAGGCCAGTGAGCACAGCCGCGAATCCTTTGGAAACGGAACCCAAACGGAAAATGGTGTGCATGTCAACTGAATCTGAAGTACCATTGGCGCGAAGTCCCAGCCCACGCATATAAATGATGGAACTGTCCTTAACAATAACAACAGCAGCCCCGGGTGTATGGGTCTGCTCAAATTCCTTTTGCAATTGTGATGCAAAATCGGCCAACATGGCCTGGGTAAAAGGGTTATGTTCAACGGGAGGAGTTAACTTTTGAGGAGTACTTATGGCTACCTCTTTTTCGGGTCTTTCTGGTAACTTTCCGATAAAGAACAATGGAATGGCTATGGCGATAATCCCATAAACGATGAGCTGATGATTCTTCAAAGGCCTGCGGATGTATTTATTATGGTTTAATAAACTTCGAAATAACAATAAAAAAACAAACTTATCAACTTTGTGTAAGTTTGAATCTTATTATTTAGCGCAATAAATGCAATTTTAAAATCCTTATTTCAGGATCATTAGAAGTGAAAACGGACATAGTTCAATGTTATTATATGGTGAGAAAATAATGTTATGAACAATTTTCATAAACGACCGGGAAGGTGATGTTCATAACAAATAAATCCTTCTGAATTATGTTACCAAGGCATTCAGGCCGTTTTTTTGGCAATTTGATCTTGATTTACAAATCCGTTTCTAAAGCCGGCGAACTGATATGAAAACCTTGAATTGATTAATGATTTATTGGTTGTAGACTGAATAGACGGTAGCCAATATTAACCGGCGAACAATTCATCCTGGGTGTAAGTTTTAATAATAATTTATTTTGTTGAGTGTGTGTTTTGTGATATCATTTTTAATTTAATTGAATTGATTATATTAAATCTTTATTTTCTCTATCAAATTGCATAATAATATAGACGCTCACGCTGAACAACAAATACTAATTAATACATAATGACAACAAAACCAATGGAACCAGAAGTTAAAGAAGTAAAAATAGAACTGCGAAACCTTGAGATCAATGATTACCTTGATTTGAAAGAATCGATGAAAGAAGCTTATGCTGGTATCGGGGGTGTTTATTGGGGTGAAAAAGATATTGAAAAATTATTGACACTTTTTCCTGAAGGCCAGCTATGTATCGTGGTCAATGGTAAAGTGGTAGCCAGTGCGCTTTCACTGATCATTAATTACAGCAAATTTGGTGACAACCACACCTACGAACAAATTACCGGCAACTTTACCTTTTCAACCCATGATGCTAAAGGAGATGTATTGTATGGAATTGAAGTTTTTGTGCATCCTGACTACCGTGATATGCGCCTGGGCAGGAGGCTGTATGAACGGAGAAAGGAATTGTGTGAGAACCTGAATCTGAGGGCGATTATAGCAGGTGGCAGGATCCCAAAATATGAACAGTATGCCAGCAAAATGAAACCCAGGGAATACATTGAGAAAGTAGAACACAAAGAGATCTACGATCCTACACTCAGTTTTCAGCTCTCTAACGGTTTCCGCGTTAAAAAAATTTTAAAGGGTTATTTAGAAGGGGATACCCAGTCTCTGGAATACGCCACACTGCTTGAATGGGATAATATATACTTTCAGGAAGAAACAAAATTCTTAAATATCCAGAAGTCGGTAATCCGGCTCGGTTTGGTGCAGTGGCAGATGCGATTATTTCCAAATGTCGATGCCCTGCATGAACAAATTGAGTTTTTTATCGATGCTGTGAGCGGTTATCATGCAGATTTTATTCTTTTCCCGGAGTTTATCAGCGCGCCATTAATGGCAGATTTTAATAACCTTTCTGAAGCGAAGGCCATCAGGATGCTGGCAGAATTTACCATGCCATTGTTTGAAAAATTCAAGGAATTTGCTGTGGCTTACAATGTGAATATCATTACCGGAAGTATGCCGTTTATCGAAGATAAAAAATTGCTGAATGTTGGATTTATTTGTCGGCGGGATGGTTCTTCCGAGCGATTCACCAAGGTGCATATTACTCCTTCCGAATCGAATGCGTGGGGCATGGTTGGCGGCGACAAAATACAGGTTTTTGATACCGATTGCGGTAAGATAGGGGTACTCATTTGTTATGATATTGAATTTCCGGAATTGAGCCGGCTGATGGCTGACGAGGGTATGCAGATCCTGTTCGTTCCTTTCCTCACCGACACCCAAAATGGCTACATGAGGGTGAGGCATTGTGCGCAGGCGAGGGCCATCGAAAATGAATGCTATGTGGCTATTGCCGGCAGCGTTGGGAATTTACCCAAAGTGAACAACATGGATATTCAGTTCGCACAGTCTGCCGTATTTACGCCGTCAGATTTTGCTTTTCCCACCAATGCCATCAAAGCGGAAGCTACACCGAACACAGAAATGACCCTGATTGTTGATGTGGATTTGGATTTGTTGATGGAACTTCATGAACAAGGCAGTGTCAGAAACCTTAAAGACCGGAGATCAGACCTGTATAAATTGATTAAAAAGTAGTTTCCCGCAACGTTGACATTTTTTTAGCACTGGATCAAAATGGAAATTTACCACTAAAAATTTAATGGCGAGTGCATTATATGATTATCAGACCTGGTCGGGATTTTAAAGCACATGTGTATTTCACTATATTTGAAACAGTGTAGCATGGTAAAGTTGACCAATAATGTATATGCACAAAAGAGCGGCAATCAAATCAGAGCAAAGTATTCCCAGCTATATTCAGATTGAGCATTTAATCATGCCAGTGATTCAAACGGGTTGGTTGGGTAATGTATACCAACTGCCTTCAATTAAACAAATAAGCAATGAATTTGGCATGGCAAAAGAAACGAAGGCATTTATACGATCAAAAGCGCTTAGGTTAAGGTACGATTTGTACAGGGCAATAAATTTTAAGTTAGTACCACCGATATTCTGTCACCCTTCTTTGTTTTTCATAATTCGACACCTCTAAATTAATTTTTTATTCTCATGAATTCCCGGGAACGATTAAATGAATCATTATCACACCACCAGCCAGAAAAAGTGCCGGTTGATTTCGGCTCCACGCCGGTCACCGGCATCCATGTTTTGGCCATAGAAAGGTTGCGCGATTTTTACGGATTGGGAAAAAAACCGGTTCGTGTAATCGAACCGTATCAGATGCTGGGTGAGATAGAAGATGACCTGGCAGACATTCTTGGTATTGACGTTATTGGTTTAAGTCCAAAGAATAATATGTTTGGTATACCCAATGATGACCAATTAAAAGAATTCAAAACATTCTGGGGCCAAACTGTGCTGGTCCCAGGGTCATTTAATACCAGTTTTGATGAAAATGGAAACTTATTGATCCATCCGGAAGGAGACCTGACGGTGCCAGCCAGCGGAAAAATGCCTAAAGCCAGCTATTTTTTTGATGCAATTGTACGACAGGAATCCATAACGGAAGATGCTTTGGATCCACGGGAAAACCTCGAGGAATTCACGCTGGTATCTAATGACGACCTGAAATACTGGAAGGAGCAGGTGAGTGGTGCCGTACAGAAAAATAAGGGAGTCACAGCCAATTTTGGCGGCACGGCTTTTGGCGATATTGCCCTGGTACCAGGCCTTAATTTAAAACATCCTAAAGGTATCCGGGATATTTCAGAATGGTACATGTCTGTGGTGATGAGACCGGAATATATTCACCAGATATTTGAGGGACAAAGTGAAATTGCTTTGCAAAATCTGGAACGTATCTACCAGGTGGTTGGCAATAATATAGATGTTGTCTTTATATGCGGTACAGATTTCGGGACGCAAGATTCACAATTTTGCAGCGTGGAAACTTTACAGGATTTGTACCTGCCTTACTATAAAAAGCTCAACGACTGGATCCATAAAAATACTACGTGGAAAACATTTAAACATTCCTGCGGTGCAGTTGAGCCGCTCATTTACACTTTTATTGAAGCTGGTTTTGACATCATCAATCCGGTTCAGATCAATGCCAAAGGAATGGAACCGCAACACCTGAAGGACACCTATGGCGATCGCATCACATTTTGGGGAGGGGGTGTCGACACGCAAAAAACATTGCCATTTGGAACACCAGGTGAAGTTAAGGATCAGGTGAAAAGGGAGTGTGAAATTTTTTCCAAAAATGGAGGATTTGTATTCAATACGGTCCATAATATCCAGGCCAATGTACCTGTCGAAAATTTAGCAGCCATGATCGCAGCGTTAAACGAATTTAATGGCCGGTGATTTTCTGAAGATTATATTGAATAAGAAAGGAAGGCGAAACCGGTACAATAGTGTTCAGGAATTGCTGGGGTATATTTGAAAAATGTTTGATAACAAAAGCATGAAAATTCAGTTTTTTTGCCCTTTATGGGGTTCGGAATTATTACCCTTTCGGGATTTTTGCTACAAGGTAAAAACTGCCGGTTATGATGGGGTGGAAATGGGGTTGCCGTTGGATCCCCGCAAGAAACAAAAAGTTTTGGATGAGCTGAATGCACATGAACTTTTATTGATCGGACAACATTATGAGACTCAGGTATCGGATTTTGAAGAGCATGTCAGGGAATATGCCGTGCATCTTAAAAATCTTGTAGAATCTAAACCGCTATTGATCAATTCGCAGACAGGCAAAGATTATTACTCTTTTGACCAGAATCAAAGGCTGATCGATTTGGCCCGGGCTATCTCCCACGATACCGGGGTAGACGTTGTGCATGAAACCCATCGCAGTAAATTTAGTTTTGCTGCGCATGTGGCTAAGGATTATTTGCAAAAAATTCCTGACCTTAGGATTTGCCTGGATATTTCTCATTGGTGTAATGTAGCCGAAAGTTACCTGCATGATCAATCGGACGCAGTAGATCTGGCACTTGAAAGAACAGATCATATTCACGCCAGGGTCGGATATCCTGAAGGACCTCAAATTCCGGATCCGCAGGATGATGCCTGGTCTGAGGCACTAGAATTTCATACGCAATGGTGGGAAAAAGTAATAGCCATAAAAGAAAGTCAGCATAAAGCATCTATGACGATTACAACAGAATTTGGTCCCGAACCATATATGGTAATTTTACCATTTAGTCATAAACCCGTTGCCAGCCAATGGGAGACGAATTTATATATGATGCGTTACTTAAAAAATAGATTTTCCAAGAATGACCAAAACCTTTAAGAACATGAAATATTTGCAAATTAACCAGACCCACCTGAAGGCATATAATGAAAATGGGTATGTCATTATTCACTCCATGTTTAGCCAGGAAGAAATCAACCTGCTCATGCAAACCTATTTGAACGATAAACTGATGAAGGAAGCAGCTTTCAATGTGGACGATGGGCAAGGCATGAATACAAAACTTACGTTGTGGTATAAAAGTGGCGATGATATTTACGGTGCTTTTTCGAGATGCAAACGTGTTGTTGACGGGGTGGAAAAGATATTGGGCGGTCCTGTGGCATTGTATCACACTAAATTTATGCAAAAGGAACCCAGAGTCGGCGGGGCCTGGGAATGGCACCAGGATTATGGCTATTGGTATGACAATGGCTTTTTATATCCTGAAATGCTCAGCGTGATGGTGGCAGTCACCAAAGCTACCAAAGAAAACGGTTGTTTGCAGGTTTTAAAAGGTTCACATAAAATTGGCAGGATAAACCATGGCACTGTCGGTGAACAGGTAGGCGCAGATGTTGCCAGAGTACAGATAGCGCGAGAAAAACATGAACTGGTATATGTAGAACTCAATCCGGGTGATGTACTTTTTTTCCACAGCAATTTGTTGCACAGATCCGATAGCAACCGCAGTGAACATGCTCGTTTTTCCATGATTTCAGCTTACAATTTGGCCTCCAATAAGCCTTTCAAAGAAGAACCAGAGGCGAGTTATACACCGGTTGTTAAAATAGGGGATGAGGCTGTTGTGAAAATTGGTATCAAAGGCGTGGATGCTTCCGCAGAGTTTTTGAACAAACAAAAAGACAAAACCTGGAAAGCATCGATTTCCTGAAAAAAACGAACTATTTTCCAAATGCTGACAAATGTCACTAAATCTGTGTTAGTGGTTCTGTAAATTTACTTTATCACCGGGTAGATTTTTTGAGTGAATAATTCACTATACGAATAATTTGATCAGGTGACAATTTATTAAAAGTAGAATTATGGACACACTACTGGAGCGTATTGCATATTGTGTGGAATTTGGAAAGATCAATCTGGCCTCACCCTATCCTCCGGATATGAAAGGACAGGAAGGCGCAAATGAACTCACCAAAAAAGCCCTGGATGAGGGTGTTGATGCAGATGAAATTCTTAAGAAAGCGCTTGTTGTTGGCATGGAGAAAATCGGCATCAAATTTCGCGATAATAAAGTGTTTGTGCCCCAGGTGCTGATGTCCGCCAAGGCGATGAGTACCGCAATGAACCATCTCAAGCCTTATTTTCAATCGGGAACAGTCAAGCGAAAAGGGATTTTCATTATTGGAACGGTCGCCGGAGATCTTCACGATATTGGAAAAAATTTGGTGTCTATGATGGTGGAAGGCAATGGTTATGAAGTTATTGATCTCGGCACTGATGTTTCAGTCGATAAATTCGTAGAAGCGGTAAAGGCGTATCCGGGGGCTGCCGTTGGATTATCAGCATTACTGACCACGACTATGGTAAACATGGAGCAAATTGTTGCCGGCATCAAAAATGCGTTTCCGAATACTTCAGTATTGATTGGTGGTGCGCCGGTGAACGAAGAATTTTGCAAACACATTGGTGCCGACTTTTATTCGCCGGACCCGCAGGGAGCGGTTGAATTTCTCAATCAGCTTGTGGCTTGAAGGCCTGGGTAAGGCGGATGTTTTTTTAATGTTGATTCGATGCATTCAAAAATTAATTGTGATGCATGCCAGACAACCGGTGAATAGTTGAGGGTAGTTTTTGATCAAGGCAATCTCACCGGTCATTTTTTAAAGTGTAAGGTTTAGTCAAATGGGGAAAATAATTCAGAAAATAAAATCGGGTAAAGTCCTTGTCGCAGATGGGGGCTGGGGAACGATGCTTCAGAAACAGGGAATGAAATCCGGAGAATGTCCGGAATATTGGAATATTATTAAACCGGAAATCATAAAGGGCATTGCACGGAATTATGCAGAAGCCGGCGCTATGATGGTTGAAACAAATAGTTTTGGCGGTAGTAGTTTTAAGTTGGAAAAATATGGCTTAAGTGAAAAGGTTCATGAAATTAATGAAGCAGCGGCCATGTTGTCGAGGGAAGCTGTAGGAAAAAATAGATTTGTTTTGGGCTCTATTGGTCCTACGGGCAAGTTTCTATTAATGGGAGAGGTCACACCTGAAGATTTGTATGAATCTTTTAAGCAACAGGCATTGGCGTTGGAAGCAGGTGGGGCAGATGCTATTATGATTGAGACCATGTCAGACCTTGACGAAGCCAAATTGGCTGTTTGGGCGGCAAGAGAAAATACAAAATGTGAAGTTTTTTGTACGATGACGTTCGACAGAACTTCGGAAAACGATTATCATACCATGATGGGCATTTCTCCTGAAGACATGTTAAATGAACTGACGGGTGCCGGGGCGGAAATGATCGGCGCTAATTGTGGCAGAGGCATAAAAGACATGATTGGCATTGTAAAGGCAATCAGGCGAAAAAATAAAGAAATTCCGGTGATGATCCAGGCCAATGCCGGTTTACCGGTTTATCGCGAGGGCAACACCATATATCCTGAAACACCAGAAAATACGGCAAGCTACGTGAGGGATTTAATTGATGCCGGAGTTAATGTAATCGGGGGATGTTGTGGAACAACACCAGAGCACATCCGGCGTATTGCAGAAGAGGTGAAAGGATATCGAATAAAACCTCAGAATACTTAATTATAAAAACGAAAAAATTCCCGGAAACCGGAAAAATAGAAAATCATGAATCCGCATTTATATCATTTCAACTATCAGGACCTGAATGTTTCTTATGAGACCATAGCGAAATTTTTAGGCTATAGCAAAGTTAAACCACCGGATCCTTTTCCCGCCCTCATCGATGAAGCCATGGAAAGAGCCAAAGATTTATGCGATATCCGTGGAGGTTTTATCATCCGGGAGGACATTGCAATAGACCGGGAAAATAAAACCCTTAGCGTCGACGGGGTCACTTTTCATGTTAAGAAGATTATCACAAATCAGTTAAAAAAAGCTGACCAATTGGCGATTTTTGCTTGTACTGCCGGCCCCGGAATAAGTAACTGGTCTAAAAAACTGATGCACGAGGGAGATATGCTCAAAGGATATGTTGTAGATGTGATCGGTTCTGAAATTGTAGAAACAGCGATGGATCTGATCCAGGATGATCTTGAAGAAAAAATGGAATCGTCAGGTCTGCACATCACCGATCGATTGAGTCCGGGTTATTGTGATTGGAGTGTTGGAGAACAACATAAATTATTTTCATTTTTGCCGGCGCAGTTCTGTGGAATCACGTTGAGTGACTCGGCGCTAATGCAACCTATTAAATCGGTAAGTGGTGTCATCGGAATTGGAGACAAGGTCCGTAAAAAAGGCTATGTCTGTAATATGTGCGACATGGTCAATTGTATCTACCGGGAGAAACGCCAGTTGAAGGCTGAAAAACGATAATAGACCATCATTCCCATAATTCATTTTCCGATTTTTGGAATTCATGATCCCGGATTTTCATTAACCGTTAATTTTATCGTTTAAATACATTCCCATATTTTCTTCTGAAGGCTTCATGCCTCCACTCATGATGGGCTCAGCATTCAGCCGTTTTTGATAGGTTAAAATTCTGGCGTTTACGGCCTGATTTTGTCCGGTAATCAATTCGATGGCCTTCGCGAGCATAGTTTCATTAGTACTGCCTAACGGATCAAACAAATCATCAGGCACAGAGTAATCTGGTGTAAATCCATTTTTATAATCCGTAACGCCATTGGCATTTGAGCTTCTTATGACAATAGGCTGCAAGGCCCAGTTAAGTTTATTATTCGGATCGGTAATGGTAATGCTTCCGGTATATTTTCCACTGGTGTGGTCTTCACCGATTAGCATGACATTGAGGTACGGTTTCAATCCGTTGATGATCAATTCACTGGCAGATGCAGTATTTTGACTCACCAAAATATACAGTCTGGAGAGGTTTAGATTGACACCATTAGGCTCAAAATTGATTACCAGGTTTGGTGAATTTTCTCCTTCTTGTTGTTTGAAATAATCTTCCATAATGCTATTCCATTCAAATCTGGTAAAAACATCATTTTGATTAACAACACTCGAAGGGGCGATCATGCTGGCCAGGTTATCCGCTGAAGTGATCGATCCACCCGGATTATATCTTAAATCCAGCACCAAATCGGAGATGCCGCTATCGATGAAGGTTTGAAAAATATTTTGAAGGAGCGTATCGTATTGTGGAATAAACTGGTTGTAAACCAGGTAACCAATCTTTGTTTGGCCGGTATCAATTATTTTGTGCAGAAAAACCGGATTTTCAACGACAATTTGAGCATTCAGACTGATCTTGGTGGAGTTGGCCACCGGACCATTACCTGACATATCGCCGAGTGTTAAGGTGTAATTATCGCGATTAAATAATAGTGTCGTATAATTATCGACGGTCAGTTGATTGTCATCCACTTTCATGAAAACATCGCCTCTTTTTAGTCCTGCCGTGGCTGCCGGTGAACCATCGACAACATACTCAATAACGCCAAAAATATCGCTGGAGGAAGACTGTTTATACAATTTGAAATTGAAACCGAAACTTTTCTGAATTCCATTCAACTCATTGATCAGGTCGTTCTTGTTGTCGGTGATGAATGACCAGCGGTCCTCGGTCTTGTATAAGAGTTTATCAAAAAGCGCCTTGGGATCTGGTTCCTGGGTTAAATCGATATTCTGTGGCATATAGTCTCTCCACAGGTAGTAGTGATCCATATTGTCCCAGATGAAATTATTCACGGCAAGGGTTTCCGATGAAATCTGATTACCTGGAGTTGGATTATCATTTTGGTGGCAGGAAAAGAGCCCGAAAATAATTAAGATCGTCGGCAGCCCCTGCCATTTAAGTCGTTTAACGAGGTTACTCATTTTGATAGAATAAATTTTGGACTTGAATGAGATCAAATTAAATAACTGGTTAGCAAGGAAAAAAATTGTTTGATCTCAAAGGAATCAGCGGGAAGTAATGATGTGTATCTGAGATATAAACTAACGCTATCTGAGGTTTGCTAATTTTCTGATAAGAAATTTCTTTTCAATACTATTTCTGGCGAGTCCGACAGCTTTTTTTAATAGTGGAGAGGCGGAATTCCGATCACCCATTTTGATGAGTAAATCTGCTTTTATGGCATACAGTAAATGGTTTTTAGCCAGTAAAGGATCATTATCCAATAAGCAAAGTTGTTTTAGCGCTTTTTGTGCTCCGTACACTTCAGAAAAAACGACCATTCTATTGAGCTTTACTGCTGGTGAAGGGTTGATCTTAAGCAGATAATCATACATCTTCAATATAGCAGACCAATCAGTACTATTGTAGGTTGGAGCCATAACAAGATGACCTTCAATACCTGCTTCAAGGTGAAAACGCGCAATAAACTCACCGGATTTGGATTGCATGAGAAAATCAAGACCAAGTGCGATGGATTGTTGATCCCAACATTGACGATCCTGCTCTTCCAAAGTCAGCAAATTTCCATATTGGTCGGTTCGGCAATCAAAACGGGCCGCCTTGAAATACATGAGCGACAACAGGGCCGAAAGCTGCGGTGATCTTAGAAATTCGTTTTCGTACAAGATCACTGCCAGTCTGATGGATTCAGAGCAGATGTCTTTCCGTATGAGTTGCGATCCTTCAGTAGCCGTGTACCCTTCATTGAACATTAAATAAAGTACTTTCATCACTACTTCAAGTCGTTCGGTAAGTTGTTGTACTGCCGGAATGTGCAGGTGGTCGATGCTGGATTTAAACCGTTTTTTGGCTCTTGTTAATGACTTTTTAACGGCATCCTGGTTTTTGAGTAATCCTTTGGCGATTTCAGGGACACTTAGACCACAAAGCAATTTTAAACTTAAAATGATCTGGTCTGTTTCGGGAATAGCCGGATGACAGCAAGCAAAAATCATTTTTAATAAATCATCCTGAATTGTTTCTTCCTCATTGATAAACAACTCGGTTTTGTTGCAGGTTGCTTGTTGGACGACAAACTTCTTATAAGTTTCCTGTCGATTATTTTTACGGAATTGATCGATTACATAATTGTGGGCTACACGAAGCAACCAGGCAAACGGATTATCTGGAACATTTTGAAATGCCCATTGGCTGGAAGCTTTGAAGAGGGCTTCCTGAACGGCATCTTCGATAAGATCAATATCGCCTGTAGAAAATTGTCTGGTCAATGTTGAAACGAGGCGTCCGTATTCATGTCTGAAAAAATGGTCAACAAGTTGAAAAACGTTTTTTTCCATGTCAGGACATCAAAGCCAGTTCACATTTACTGCGAACTGGCATGGTGTGGACTACATTTGCATATCCATAATCTCCCTGACTTCTACTTCTCCATTATGCTCGAAAATGGGGCATTTTTTTGACATTTCTGCTGCTTCATCCAGGCTATGCGCATTCACAATAAGGTATCCCCCGACGATTTCTTTGCCTTCGGCATACGGACCGTCTGTAACTACTTTTCCTTTACTTTTTACCTGTTTACCACTGTTAGAAAGCGGTAGTCCATCAACAAGCTGGCTTTTTTCAGCCAGACTTTGCATCCATTTTGCCCATACCTGTAAATGTGCCTGCATAGCCTCAGGAGACAACTGTGCTCTTTGTGCATCGCCACCTCTGAATAGATATAAGTACTTTGTCATGGTTTATATTGGTTTAAAAGGTTAATAACAATTCCAAGACGCGTTAGATTCGAAGAAAGGGACAACCAGAACAATATTTTTGACAAAAAAGCCCCCGGAAGTCCGGAGGCCGTTTAACAGATATTTCTACAATATTTTTTCTTTACATCACTTTATCAAAACTGATCTCTACATCTACAGTAAATACTGTACCGGGGTCCATCCCCAGTAATTCAGAAGGAATAGGAAGTGAGGTAATTTGTCCGGTTATGGAATTACTTGAAGTTTGAACGTCAGTAATTTTCAAAGATAGTGCTGAAGTGAGCGGCGGAGAAGCCAGGTTCAGGGTCAATTCGGTTACTGTGCTGTTCTCTGACCAGGTCCCGGCCTGCAGTTCATTGGATTCCCCTATACAGGTAAAATACATTTTACCATCGGGGTCCAATCGAACGGCGGTATTGTTTGGGTCGTTGCAAGGTGCGCTGCCGAACAGGCCTTGTTTGGCGCCATCAGAAATATCTGTACCAGCAGGAATACTAATCCCACCCCCAATTGGTATGGCCGTGGTTAATTTTGCTGATTTGAATTTATAGGTGCCCTGAAGCGATTCCGGTTGGGTTTCATCATTACTTCCGCAGCCGGTAAAATATAATGTCAGTATAAATACGACTGCCAGTCCCAGCATGGCTTTGATGATATTCGAGATATTCATGTTCGTCTAATTTTAGGTTTAATTGAAATAAACAGTGCAATTAATTTGCTTGGTGTCCACCTTGGCTATATGTAAATAAAATGAAATTTTTGATATCAACCACAATTAAAATTAATTATATTATAATAAATTGGCTCTGATAATTTTTAGAATGGCACCATTGTGAAGAACTCATCGCTCCTATTTTTAATTTTACTGTTCAGCTTTTTGACAATAAATTCTTTTGCGCAGGAATATACCATCAAGGGTAGTGTGATTGATGGCGAGACCAAAGAACCGCTTATAGGAGTCAATATTACACTGAAAGGCAAACTTTCCGGAACAATTACCGACACAGAAGGAAATTTCGTCTATAATTCAAAAATCCAACCTCCTTTTATCCTTGTTTTTTCCAGTGTAGGTTATGCTAAAGTCGAAAGAGAAATTGAACAGAGCGATAAGAAGATAACTATTACAATGCATGAACAGACTATTTTAGGACAGGAAGTAGTAGTTTCGGCATCCAGGATCGAGGAGAACATCATGAAGTCACCGGTGAGTGTAGAGAAGCTCAGCCTCATGGATATCCAGCAGACTAATGCCTCCAATTTTTATGACGAGCTCTATAAATTAAAAGGCGTGGATATGACAGTTCATAGCCTTGCATTTCGTTTTCCAAACACCCGGGGTTTTAGTGGAGAAACTAATTACAGGTTAAACCAGATCATTGACGGTGTGGATAATGTGGCTCCGGGTTTGAGTTTTGCAGCAGGTAATTTATTTGGAGTTTCCCAACTGGATCTTGAAAGTGTAGAGTTGGTAGTAGGCGCTTCATCAGCTTTGTATGGTCCGGGGGGTATGAATGGGACATTGATCATGACCAGTAAAAATCCCTTCGATTACCAGGGACTCAGTTTCAATGCCCAGGTTGGCGTTATGCATGTCAATGCAGATTATAATGATGGAGTTCGTCCTATGACCGATCTGAGTCTGCGTTATGCCAAAGCTTTTCATGATAAACTTGCCTTTAAAATCAATGCTTATTATTTGCGGGCGGAAGATTGGAATGCTTCGGATTATCGGGACCGAACCGACCTGGAAAATCCGAACCTCAATCGGCAGACCAATCCGGGTTATGATGGTGTCAATGTTTATGGCGATGATATTGTCGTTCCGGTCAACCTCAAAGATGTTGGCCCTTCCGTTGCCGATGCAGTGGCCCAACAACAGGGCTATCAACCAGGATCATCGGAATATGAATCGCTATACAATAAAGTCATTGGTTATTTTCCTGATCAATTGGTGTCCAGGACAGGGTGGAAGGAAAAAGACCTGGTAGATTACAATACGGAGAATCTGCGCCTCAATGGTTCCGTACATTATCGCATCAACAACAACCTCGAAGCCGTTGCCGGGGGAAATTATAGCCGTGGGACCAGTGTTTATACAGCACAAAACCGATTCTCGGTCCGTGGTTTTGACATTTTTTCAGGAAAGTTAGAACTGAATTCTCCACACTATGTGGTAAGGGCCTGGGGCGTCACGGAAAATTCGGGCGATACTTATGACGCCGGAGGGGCAGCACTGAGGCTTAATGAAACCTGGAAACCGAGTGAAACCTGGTACCAGGAATATATAGGAGCATATACGCAAACCATGCTACTTGGAGGAACCTATGATGATGCCCATGCCTTTGCCAGATTGGTAGCTGACAATCGCGATCAGAACGGAAATATTTTTGCTGTGGGTAAACCTGCCATTCCGGTGCCCGGTACCGATGAATTCAATCAAATGTATAATGATATCATCTCCAAGCCAGTCAACCAGGGTGGTGCGCATGTTTTAGATCGAAGCAAAATGTTCCAGGTGGAAGGAATGTATAATTTTAATCATCTCATTCATGCTTTTGAATTGTTGGTGGGCGCAAGTCATCGTATTTACTCCATCAACAGCGACGGCACCGTTTTTTTTGATCAACCAGGAAATCCGATTATGATCAACCAGTTTGGCGCGTATGCACAGTTGGGTAAAGACATCCTTCATAAACGGGTCAAAATCACTGCTTCTGCTCGTTACGACAAGAATGAAAATTTTAAAGGGGTGTTTACGCCCAGATTCTCAGCGGTGTGGTCCCTGGACCCCACCCAGGAGCATAATATCAGAATGTCATATCAAACTGCCTTTCGCTTTCCATCAATTTCTGATCAATGGGTCGATATTGCTGTGGGACCATATCAGGTTATTGGCGGGTTGCCGCAAGTACAGCAAAAATATAATTTCGATACCAATCCGGTCTATCCTCTGTCAGGGTCGAACCCGATCATCGACAAACCTGTGACCGACCAGGGGCCATATACGATTCCGGCCTTTGGGCCCGAAAAAGTGACGGCTATGGAACTGGGTTATAAAGGACTATCTTTCAATAAGAAGTTGTTTGTTGATGGCTATGTGTTCAAAAATATTTATACCGGGTTTCTGGCCACACAACTTTTGGCCCAAAATCCAAATACTACAGACGAAAAAAGATATCAGACTGTAGTCAGTACAGATGAACCGGTTTCGTCCTATGGCTGGGCACTGGGCGCAGATCTTAGATTGGTAAAGGGGTATTTTTTAAGAGGAAATATAGCTTACAATAAACTCATCACGGAAACTACCACACCTGGTTTGCAAGCAAGGTTCAATACCCCTGATTACCGGTTTAATATTTCAATTGGAAACAAAGAAGTAGTCAAAAATGTTGGTTTCAATGTAAACTATCACTGGCAGAATGCTTTTTATTGGGAATCGAATTTTGGGGCCTCTACTATCACGGCCTATGGCACACTGGACGGGCATATATCCTACAAACTATCGGCATTAAAATCAATCCTGAAAGTAGGCGGATCCAACCTGCTGAATCACTATTATACCACCACATTTGGGAGTGCTCAAATAGGCGGTTTGTATTATGTCAGCCTGACTTTTGATCAGTTTATGAATTGAACGGTCCTCATTGATTAATCAATCCAATTACATCATCTAAAATGCCGGAAACCCAGCGGGCATACATCTTGCCTGAAGGATGGAGACCGTCACCAGCGACAAGTGAAAGATCATTGTTTGCGTCCCGGGAAATTTCCGTGATATCATAAAAGGGAATATTGCGACTGTTGCAGATTTGGCCGGCAATGGTATTGTATTGGTCAATAGCCTGGCTTATAGATGATCCATTGCTCTGCTTTCCGAATGGAGTAACGCCATAATCGGGAATTGACAGCACAAAAACACGTTCTTTGGACGTGGCCAGTTTTAATGCCCGATCCAACAGTTTGGTAAATTCAGATCGAAATACGGAAATATCGAGATGCTGGTATTGGTTGTTTACCCCTATTAGAAGGGAAACAAGATCATATTTCTTTTTGAAATCAGCATGGCTTATCGCACTGAGTAAATCGCCTGTAGTCCAGCCGGTAGCCGCAATGATCCTGGATTCGTTAATGATATAGCCCTGGGTTTTCAGAGCTTTCATCATTTGGACAGGCCAGCGTTCTTCTTCCAATACGCTGGCGCCAATGGTATAGCTGTCGCCAAGCGCAAGATAATTTAATGTATCCTTGTTCATATTACTGGTAAGTGGCATATTCATGTTGTTTTGCTGGTCATTTGGTGAATTTTGTGCACTGCCATTGCTTACGCCTCCGATATCTTCTGAATTGCAACCCAACATGGCTATAAAAGCCACAATCAATAACAGGGTAATTTTTAGCCAACGACTTTTATACATACATTTATAGGTAAGGATCAAATGCTGTTTAAACCAGCATTTAAAATTGTTGTTTGGAAATTTATCAAATCCTGGCGAAAATCAAAAAATGCCCGTTATTCAAGCCTCACATTTGTCGAAAAAATATCACGGAGTACTGGTAGTGAATAATGTATCATTTACAGTTGATCAGGGCAAAACTGTATGTTTGATCGGAAAAAGTGGTAGCGGTAAAACTACGACACTTAAAATGCTCAATCGATCTATCAAACCAACAAATGGACAAATCGAGGTATTCGGTGAAAACATTGTCAGCTACCAACCGGAAAAGTTACGACGTAAAATTGGCTATGTGATCCAGGATGGTGGTTTGTTTCCACATTGGACAGTGGAACGTAATGTGGCCCTTGTTCCTTATCTGGAAAAGTGGAAAAAAAATAAGGTATTGAAAAGGGTCAAAGAGATGCTGGAATTGGTAAACCTGGAGCCTGGTAATTTTTTGAATAAATACCCTGCTGAACTTAGTGGTGGTCAAAGACAACGCATAGGTATTGCCAGGGCGCTGGCAGCAGATCCGCCTTTAATGCTGATGGATGAACCTTTTTCTGCGCTTGATCCCATCACCCGCAGTCAGTTGCAAAAAGCCTTTTTGGATCTGAAAAAAACACTGAATAAAACGGTCGTTTTTGTTACGCACGATTTGAATGAAGCATTTCTATTAGCTGACGAGATCATTATTCTGGAAAAAGGGGAAGTTCAGCAAATTGATACACCGCAGGTAATCCGAAATAATCCAGCGAATGATTTTGTTCGTCAGTTCATTGAATCATTTGAAATACAGGCATGATGAACGCTGGAGCAAAATTCATTTTATGGATAACATGCTATTTTTTACCCCTGTCATCAATGTTTGGCGCTGCCAAACCTCAAATCATAATTGGCAGCAAAGATTTTCCGGAATCGATGTTGCTTACAGAGATCATGGCCACAATGATCGAACAAAACAGTGATTTTACGGTGATAAGAAAACAAGGACTCGGTGGCACTTTTATTGTTTTTGAAGCTATACGGCAGGGACAGATTGATATATATCCGGAATATACAGGCACTGGTCTAACGGCAATACTTAAAGAAGGAACGAATGATCTCTCTGCCAGGGAAACCCTTAAACTGGTTCGTGAACAATTTCAGGACAAATATCATCTTGTTTGGCTGGATCCTTTTGGTTTTAACAACAGCTATGCCCTTGCAGTATCCCGGTCTCTGAAAATTTCCAGCATCTCTCAATTAAATAGCATTGCCGGTCAGATCAAGGCTGGTTTTTCTCATGAATTTCTCAGTCGTGAAGATGGATACAAAGGATTGAAAAATTATTATGGTTTGCAACTACCTGATATACGGGGAATGGAACATGGTCTGGTCTTCAAAGCCATTGAAGATGGTCAGATCAACCTGACCGATGCCTATTCTACTGATGGTAAATTGTTGCGGTACCATTTGAAGCTTTTAAAAGACGATCGTGATTTCTTTCCAGCGTATTTTGCTGCCCCTCTGGTCCGAGACGATCTTTTAAAAGCGTACCCGGAAATCAGGACCATACTTGGAAAATTGAATAATTCCATCGATGATGAAACCATGCAAAGGCTCAATTACCAGGTAGAGGTCGAAGGAAAAACATTCTGTGATGTAGCCCGCAATTTTTTAATCAAAAAAAACCTGATCCATTCACGGGGTCCGGCCGACCTAAAAACGCAACTTATTCCCTGGCTGAAGATCAAAGAACATTTGGTGCTTACTTTGGTGGCCACACTTCTTGCCGCGCTGCTGGGAATTCCCCTGGGATTATTTATTTCCCGGTTTCGAAAGGTTGCTTCCGGAGTTTTGTCATTTGCTAATGTAATTCAGACCATTCCCAGCCTGGCTATTTTGGGCTTTTTAATTCCAATATTTGGGATTGGTGTAAAACCAGCCATTATTGCCTTGTTTTTGTATGCTTTGTTGCCGATCGTTCGTAATACGTATGTCGGTATACAAACGGTAAATCCTGCACTCAAAGAGGCCGGTATCGCTTTAGGCATGACTTCCTGGCAACGGCTTTTTCTGGTGGAACTACCACTTTCCAGCCGGTTGATCATGGCCGGTGTACGCACTGCGTTTGTCATTAATATAGGAACCGCCACTCTTGCTGCTTTTATTGGTGCCGGTGGTTTGGGGGAACTCATATTGACCGGGATCACCCTCAACAACAATCAGCTTATTATGAAAGGCGCAATTCCGGCTGCTGTATTGGCGCTGGCGCTGGATTTTTTGTTAGGTAAGCTGGAAAACCTATTGGAACCCAAAGGCTTAAAGATTCAGCAATGATTGAATAGTCAAATGTTATTAAACTTTTAATGGCAAGTTTATCATGAAATTCAGTGAGAAAGCCGAAGAGCAGCGCACCAGCGCCAGTTGTACCACCAACTTTGTGAAAGTGCTGTATCCAGATTGTGAGGAGAAACCGCAGTTTACTGATTTGCTTCCGTTGAATAAGGACTTATAAATAAACAGCGTGTATGCCATTATGATTTAACCATCACACTGATCTCATTGGAATAGCTAAATGAGGATGCCTGTTTTTCCGGCACGATTTCAAGGAACATCCGCAATAAATAATTGCCTTCCGCAACAAGGTCAAACAGGGTCTCATCAGCCAACTTGGAATCCATCGGTCGCGACCAGAAGATACTTGTTATTTCAACATCCTGAATGAAAGGATTATAAGGTTTGACAACCAAATTTTGGCCGACTCCCACCTGAGATAAAATGCTTGCATATACGGCATAACCCTGATCGTTGAGTAATTCGAATCCGGCAATGATCCTTTGATTGAAATCCTGGTGAGAAAAATTGTTGATCGTAGTGTGGACAGTAAATGGATTTCCTGGTTCAGCCAAATTGTATTCTGCAGAAATGGTCAATTTCAGGCCATATTCATTGTCAATATTATCTTCATCGTGGGTGCATCCCCAAAATAAAACCAGGAACGTCAACGATTTTAATATGAATAGTCTAACTATTTGCATTGGGTAAAGGTCAATATTTTCTTCATTAAGATGTCAACAAAATCAAAAAAGATGGGATGGCCAAAAAAATATTTTTTACTTATACGCAATCAAAATTATACCGGTTAATTTAGCAAATTGGTCTTTGAAGCGAACATAGAAATTATACGAAATAGACCTACAGTAAAATGTTGATAAATGCCAACTAAAAATGCCAGGTTGATAAGCGCTTTTTTGGGATTGACTGTGGCGCTTTCTTCGGTTTTTTATTTGCTGATCATTGTTTCGGGCAAATTTGAAGGCGCCGGCGGACGATATGCCACCGGTATCATGTGGTGCCCGGGCATTGCAGCATTATGTACCTATCTCATTTACCGTGTGCCCATCGAGGAAATAGGGTGGTCCTTGGGAAAAACACGTTTTTTGGCTTGGGGATACTTTATCCCATTCATATACATTTTCGTCAGTTATCTCATCATTTGGTCCACCGGTTTGGGTGGTTTCCCCAATCCTGAATTTGTCCGTCATTGTGTTGATGAAATCGGTTTACATTATGTGCCTTCCTGGATGGAAGTAACCATTTTTATTGGATTGCAAGCAATATTTGGCTTTGTTAGATCTTGTGCCAATGCCCTGGGTGAAGAGATTGGCTGGCGAGGTTTGCTGGTGCCGCAACTATT
Source organism: uncultured Cytophagales bacterium (assembly GCA_963711495.1). Taxonomy (GTDB): domain Bacteria; phylum Bacteroidota; class Bacteroidia; order Cytophagales; family Cyclobacteriaceae; genus CAVQEK01. The sequence continues at coordinate 243,413 of CAVQEK010000010.1, read as the reverse complement.
CAAGAAGTATGGTTATTCCAGGACATCGCTGATCTCCGGCTTGATCTGGGCAATCTGGCATTTTCCTGTGCTCTTATTTGCCGATTACAATGAGGGTACAGTTTGGTGGTATGATCTCACATGTTTCACTGTGCTCGTAATCGCGATGTCATTTATACTGACCTGGCTGAGGATGCGAACGGGTAATATCTGGTCATCGGTCTTCTTGCACGCCAGTCATAATCTTTTTATTCAGGATATTTTTTCTCCGATCACCATAAAAAGGCATTATACCCGTTTTGCAGCGGATGAATTTGGATTTGTGTTACCTGTCCTGGTCATAATAATGGCATGGTGGTTTTGGAGGCACAAAGAGAAAATTTCTGTTCCGACTTAATTATCGAAAGGCATCATTGGTCTTCTGTTATTTTCCAACCGGCAGGTTTTAAGGATATTTTGCGGTATTTTTGAATAATCTTTCAACTGAATATACATGAATTACATCACTAAAAAGGTCCGTAAAACCTTTCAATTATTTACTTATTTGTTCAATGATTCCGCTTTTTTTCTTCAGAGCCAGATGGACATTAATCCGCAGTCGCGCTGGTATAATGAGCAATTTGTACATAAGACTGGCGGTTATTACCCCAATGGGAGCAACAAGAAAAGGAAGATCCACAATCTTGAACCCTGGGATAATACCAGACGTGATTTGATTGTGCTGTTGCTGAGAACTATTTTGGATAATAATATTGAAGGCGATTTTGCGGAAGTGGGAGTATACCGTGGACAAACAGCACGCCTGATTCATCATTATGCTCCCGAACGAATGCTTCATCTGTTTGATACATTTGAAGGGTTCCCCGAAAACAGCGTGAAAGTTGAATTGAAAAAAGTGAACAACAAACTGTCCCGGACTTACTTCAACAAAACATCATTGGATTTGGTAAAAAATAATATTGCATCTGCCAACAACAACGTTTTTTTATATAAAGGGTATTTTCCCGAATCCGTTCCGGAAGGATTTTCTGATAAAACATTTGCATTTGTTCACCTCGATGCTGATCTCTATGATCCTACATTCGAAGGACTCGGTTTTTTTTATTCAAGGATGTCGCCGGGTGGAATGTTTTTGATACATGATTACAACGCCTGGGTAGGAGTACGAAAGGCAGTGGACGATTTTTTTGTTGATAAAAAAGAAATTCCAGTTCCAATGCCCGATAAAAGTGGTTCGGTATTAATCGTAAAACAATAAATATGAAGATTGAGCAGTTTGCTTCTGATCATCATTTGTTGGTCCGACAGCATCCAAATCCCTCAATTTTCCAGGGGGCGTTTTGATATTACCCGAAAGATGAGGACTATTTTAGGAATCATCATGATAACCCGGAGAACATAAGAAGCTCAAATTTTATTCAATTGATGAATGCTACTTTAAGTAATCCTTTGAATGATCTTTGTTTAATAAAATCAATGAACATTTAACCTGGTACAAGTTTTTTGAATAACATTGTAATCAACTCCGGAAAATACCGGGAACATTTGTTTATTTTTTTAGATCACTGAATTCCTCTTAGCTATGTTGCGAAATTTTTTACTGATTGTGGTGAGGAACATGGCAAAACACAAAGTATATGCCCTGATCAATATTCTGGGGCTTGCCCTGTGGATGGCTGCATTTCTGATCATCATAAGTTATGTGCGCTATGAATACAGTTTCGATCAGATGTTCACAGATGTTGGGCATATTTATCGGGTGGAAAGCCAGTTTTATAAAAATGACCAGAAGACCGATGACTGGCCAACGAGTACCAATGGTTATGGCCCCGCCATGAAAGCCAATTTTCCAGAAATAGAAGCGTACACCCGGATCAATTGGCACAACAAAGAAAGGGTTGTTCGATATCAGGACATCAAATTCAGGGAAGAAAATGTCTGTTATGCCGATTCTAACTTTTTTGAATTCTTTTCTTATCCGGTATTAAAAGGGAATCCGGGTACTTTTTTGAAAGAGCCAAATACGATCGTTATTTCAGCCTCTGCGGCAAAAAAATATTTTGGTAATGCGGACCCTATTGGCAAATTCCTTGATATCAGCACCATTGACAATACCATGCACTGCATGGTTACCGGAGTTTTCGCTGATGTTCCCGGAAATTCTACCATGCAATTTGATTTTTTGATGTCATGGCTCACCTCACCCGAATGGATGCGGGATTTCTGGTATTTACATGAAAGTTACACATTCGTAAAGCTGAGGCCTAAAACGGACATTAATGCGCTGCAAGTGCGTTTTCCTGCGCTTGCAGAAAAATACAAAACAGGTCCGGCACTTAAAGACCTCAAATGGACCGTCAGCCTGGTGCCGATGACCCAGATACATTTAAACTCGGTTAAACCTTATGAAATTGAAACTAAAGGCAATCGCAAGGCCGTAAAATTTCTTACCATTATGGCTTTTATGATTCTGGTCATTGGCTGGATCAATTATATTAATTTGTCCACTGCCAGGGCCATGGACCGGGCACGTGAAGTGGGGATCAGAAAAGTAACGGGATCACGCAAAGGCATGCTGGTATTTCAAATTCTATTTGAAGCGATGTTTATCAATTTTATTGCGCTGGTCATTGCGCTAATATTATTGGGGCTGTCCAATTGGATTTTGCCGGTTTATCTTGGAGAAAGTATTGCTTCTGTCCATTTGGACTCGTCCGATGGATTATCTGATTTTCGTGGTCATTTTTGTTGTAGTAATTTTATTATCGGGTATTTATCCGGCCATCGTGCTTGCTCGTGTAAAACCTGTGTTGGCATTAAAAGGGAAATACACCTTTGCCGGTGGTGGCGCTATCTTGCGAAAGAGCCTCGTGGTGATGCAATTTGCCTCGTCGTTGATTTTGGTTGTCGGCACTTTTGTGGTTTTCAGGCAGATTTCATTCATGATGGACCAGGACCTGGGCGTGAACATTGATCAAATGCTGGTTATACATGCACCGGTAAAATCAGAAAATTACCAGAAAAAAACAGAGAGTTTTAAAAACCAGCTAAAATCTATTTCAGGGGTGGCAGAGGTGACAGGTTCGGGTGCCGTTCCCGGCAAAGAAGTGGCCAAGTTCCTTGCTAACCGCCGACAACATGACAATCCGGATCAGGAGCGGTTGTACGAAATGCTGATGGTAGATTACGAATTTATCAAAACCTATGATCTTCAGATTGTGGCAGGAAGAGATTTTGACCGAAATCGTCCTTCTGACCAATATGGACTAATTTTGAATGAATCCGCGGTCAGTCAATTTGGATTTGAATCTCCGGAAGAGGCCCTGGGCGAAAAGGTTCTTCTGGAAGCCAATCACGGTCGGGCCAATGAGATCATTGGTGTCATCAAAGATTATCATCAGCAATCTCTGCAAAAAAGTTTCACGCCCATTATTCTTTTTATGGATCCTGATTATAGCTGGATCCCGATTGATTTTTACTCGGCAAAGATAAATCAAGCCAATGTCGGTTCGGAAGTGAAAGTAGTGGAGAATATCTGGAAAGAATTTTTTCCGGAATCATCATTCGATTATTTCTTTCTGAATGATTTTTTTGATCGACAATACCGGCAAGACCGGCAATTTGGACGCACTTTTGTGCTCTTTTCTTCGCTGGCGGTTTTTATAGCATGTATAGGTTTATTCGGTTTAACTTTATATTCAACAGCCAGACGTACCAAAGAGATCAGTGTGAGAAAAGTACTCGGCGCTTCAACAGGAAATATTATAGCATTACTCACGCAAGACACATTAAAATTATTGACGTTCGCAAGTATTATTTCCATACCGTTTGCCATATATTTTATGGATCAATGGCTTCATGCCTATGCATTCCGAATATCCCTGAACTGGTCTTTTTTTGTGATGCCGATGATTGCCTTAATGGTTTTGTCTGTGACGACGATCAGTCTGCTTACGTTCAAAACAGCACAATCTAATCCGGTTGAAAATTTGAGGCAGGAATAGTGGATCTAAATAGATAAAAACGGTATTTAAGATTTGGTTCTGTTATTGTACCAAAGACAGAACACAAACTTAAACAAGGGTATGAAATACGATCTCATTGACCAGGATAAGAACACCCATAACCAGCATTAACCATCCAAAAGTAATTCGCAGCAAACGATTAGGCAGTTTCTGGGTGGATCTGCCGGCTATAAAAATACCCAAGATTGCAAGGCTGGTAATCAATAGCAGAAAATGCCAGTTGACGGGGTAGTTAATGACATCTCCAACGAACCCTATCAGGGAATTGGCGGTAATGATCATCAAGGTCGTTCCAACGGCAGTTTTAAAAGGCAGATCTGTTAGATAGACCAGTGCCGGAATAATAAGAAAACCACCACCGGCGCCCACCAATCCGGTTAAGAAGCCGATCAGACAACCCAAGAGCATCAGGTAAATTGAATGAAATTGCTTTTCTGCTTTTTTGGGATTTTTATTTTTGGCAATTAAAACGAAGGAAGCCATGATCATCAGTAAGGCAAATAGTCCAAGTATGAGTCCTCGCTTTGTAAACTGAAACTTACCGATTTCCATAATTACATCCGGAATAGAAGGAATAACCCACGTGCGGGTGGTAAAAATGGCAAGTAGTGAAGGTATACCAAAAATGAATCCGGTGCGGAGATTTACCAACTGTGCATTGTATTTCATGATGCAGCCAACCAAACTGGTAGTTCCGACAATGAAAAGCGAATAGGCGGAAGCAATAACGGCATCCTGGGAAAAAAGATATACCAATATCGGCACAGACAAGATGGAACCGCCTCCACCTAACGTCCCTAATATGAGTCCCACGAAGAGAAGCGATATGTAGCCAATGACTTCCATCTATTGATATACTTGAATGATTGGTCCGTAAGGACCGTATTTATGTTGCTCTTCAGGAAAGGTGTCTGCATAGGGACCAAATGGATAATCAAATGGTTTTTTTGAAATATCGGGCCAATCGCCAGAAAGATCTTTGCCAGGTCTTTGCATGGAGTTGACATAAGCTGCCACATCCCAGGCTTCTTCATCCGTTAGAAAGGTATTTTGATAAGTAATACCATAGGGCATATTGGATTTAATAAATTTCGCGAAGGTTGAAAGGCGGTACATTCCAGCCCCAATATTATAACTATTCTCTCCATACAGTGGCGGATACTTCCATTCCAAGCCATTTTCAGCCGGTTGGCCCTGCCCATTTTCGCCATGACACCGGGCACAATATTGTGTGAATATCACTTTTCCTTTTTCGGGATCGGCGGGCCGGTTGAGTGGTTTAAGTTCCAATAACCCGAATCCGAGAAGCGATTGTCCTTTTTTTACATCTTTGCCAATCCATTTCAGATAACTCACCATGGCCTTCATTTCACGACTATCTTCCTGGAGCTTCTTGCCATTCATACTACGCTCAAAGCAGCCATTAATTCTTTTTTCAAAACCTACAACTGTACCAGACCGATTTCGAAATTTCGGGTAAGACGATGCTACTTTAGCGAAATTATTGGCAAATGGACTCGTCCCAGCATTGAGGTGACAATTCTGACAGTTCATTCCATTGCTAATTGTCTGAACTTTTCCTTTAGGGCCTAGATAAACTGAGGTATGGGTTATCAGTTCCTTTCCGTAGCGGATCAGTTCTCCCTCAGGGGTCTCAGGGACCATTGTTGTGTCTGGAGCCTGCCAAATAGTCATGGCACTTTTTGGCGCAGAAGGCAAGTCACTAAAACTCATTAGTAGGGGCCTTTCTACCGGCTTCAATTTGAAAAACCCCAGCGTATTACCCAAATACAATGATGTGGAGACCACCACACACAAAATCAGCACCCAGACCAAACTGATCAATCTTTTCACCAACTGAGTAAATGACTTTTCTTCTGACATAAAGATTATTTAATATGCTTGTTGCAATGCAGCATCATTGGAAAATCGGGAACGACAATAACTTACAGGAAAAGGGACAAACTTGAGTGTTGACCTCCTTTCCTGTAGAATTTAGGTTCGATGGATGAATTACGGCGTTTCTTTGATATAACCCCAGCCCTGGCCTTGTTTATCGATGATCTCCAAGATGCCATCCGGCACGGTATCTATGCCCGCTATCAACTGGGATTTATCTACCCCTTTGCGTTTCATTGTTCCCTCACAAACTTTAATGGATACATTGTTCTTGTCGACCAATTGCAGGATATCATTAGAAGTTGAAGAATTCTTTTTAAGCACCATTGGGAGCGATTCCCCATAGATGACTAATTCAAACTTTGAATCAGGATAATCAGCAGACATGGCTTTTAAATGCCGTATTGCCGACTGTTGTGCTGATTCTTCATGGCTCGTAACGTCAAAAACTATTTTTACGGGTTTTGTTTGACCTAACGCATTAAATACAAGAAACAAAAATGGAAGTATTGATAATTTTCTCATGGTTTTAAGTCGATTAGTTATATAGCGTAGGACACCCACATTATCCAGCAAAAATATAAGTACAACCGTGTTCCTGAGCCCGTCCTAACGCCCACACACCGGATGGCACAAGTTGAATGCCAGGCAGTATACCGGAAATTATATCTTTTTTCACCTCTTCATGATCCAAACCCATTTTCTGAGCGATGGCGCCACTATCAACTGTAATCGCCATATTACATACACAAAACATTACGCCACTTTCCTGTAATTGATTTATTCCAATTTCTACCGGCCCAATCCCAGGCACTATGAAATCATTTGGGCCCGGTTGCCAAAAAGGATTACGCAAAGAAGGTTTCTGTGTGACGGGATCATCAAAATTAATAACTTCGCCAAGATGATATTTTCCCCAAAGACGATTTTCCAAAGCAAATGGCATAGCCTCATGTCGAAGGACTACAACTACTCCACAATCCTGAGTTTCCGAACCTGTCATTTCATTGGTCATTAAAAAGACTCTTGGCCAGGCAAAGGGGAAAATATTATTCGGTTCTGGCACATCATAAACGACGCGATGGGCCCCATTTACTTTTTGAAACCAGGCATCGGCTTCGTTTGTACTGTCCATTTCTATTTTAGAACCAGAACTTGCCAATAAGGAGCCTGCGAATCCGGATAAAGTTGCTGTAGCTGCTAAAGTCCCAATAAATTTTCTTCGGGAATGATCATTTTTGGAATTCCCTTTTCTGGGTAGTTCAATTTTTGATTTCATACAATTTGAGGGATTAGTTTAATAATAGGTTTTGGTTTAATAATGGTTGTGGCACTAACTGATTGAATTTTCGTATTTTCAACAACGAAGACACACCGGATAAATTTACTTAAGAAGTCAGACCTGCACTTTGTAAAAAGTTCGGAATAATGTGTACAAATCAGAGATTTTTACGAAGCTTATGCGGAGGGCGGCCCATATGCTGCATTATAAAATGACTAAAATGCGAATGATCGTGAAATTGTAATTTGTATGCAATTTCTGAGACAGTCAGATCAGTGGAACCTAACAAAACCTTAGCTTCCCGAAGCAATGTTTCGTTGATCATTTGTCGGGGAGACATGCCAAAAGTTTTTTTCACCACATCTGACAGGTGCTTGGGCGTGATATTCAAATGGCTGGCATATTGTTTCACTGAGCGCATTTCACTGAAATGCTTGTCCAGCAAATGTTTGAAACGATTGGCGAGCTTCATCGATTGTGTAAATTCTTTATATATTTCCTGAGGGTGTGGCTGGTAAATTTCACGAATCCGCAAAAGCAGGATATACGTATAATTGCGCAGTAAAAAATACTTTTCAGATGAAAATCCAAAGTATTCTTTAATGATGTCACGGAAAGCATGTTGAATAATTGCGCTTTGATCCTGTTTTACATGTATGATGTGTTCCGCTTTCAGGTCAAAATAGGGAAAGATTGTTTCAAGTGGTTTCCCATTGAACAAGGGTTGCATAAATTCCGTCTTGAAACAAATGCAAAAACCAACACAATTTTGGCTAAGAATGGATTTATAGATCATGTTTTCCGGTATCATAACCAAGTCATTTGGTTTTAACCTGGTGTAATTTGCTCCTACTTGCACGTCCTGGATACCATTAAGCAATATTTGTATTTGGTTAAATTGTCTCCCGGGCGTTTGGGAGAATGAATTGGGATCAGCACTATTATATTTGCCGGCAGGTTTGCCTGAAGCCGGCGTTTTGTTGTTACAAGCTCCATAATCATCTTGGATGAACTTGTCAAAGGAAGTGGGGTATTCGGTTATTAGTATATCTTTGTCTGACATTCCATAGGAAATGTAGACTAAATTTAACCCATGGTTAATTAATTTGCAAGTCGTTGATTGATAATAATTTACATGTAACCAAGCAAATAATGTGTTATCATGTTTGCTTTAGTCAAAAAGGTGAATGGCAGGCGAGATGAACAAATGACTGGGAAAATGAAATATACGGCCAATAAAAACGGCGGTTTTATCAAGGAGGCAGTTCCAAATTATTGATATTCAATCTTGTGAACCTACCTATTTTCTTTTTTTCGAAAAGCGCTTTTTTCCATAGGAGCCGGAACTCCTGGGATTATAAATTGGGGTTTCTCCCAATGAAGGGGGAGTTTTGCCTTTTTGTATAGGGCTGCCCAACATGGATTCGATTCTTGAAAACCGGTTTTGATCTTTTTCATTGATTAAAGTAATGGCTAGACCTTTGGAAGCAGCGCGCGCTGTACGACCGATCCGGTGAATGTAATCTTCTCCATCGTGGGGCACATCATAATTGATGACCAGGTCAATATCTTCAATGTCAATGCCGCGCGAAAGGATATCTGTGGCAACCAGGACATTGATTTGCCTGTTTTTAAAACTTGCCAGTACTTTCTCCCGATCAACTTGTTCCAGATCGGAATGTATTTCCCCACATTTCAAGGTTGTTTGCTTCAATTCTTTATAAAGCTGCTTGGTACTGATTTTGGTGGAGCAGAAAATCAGCACGCTGCGAAGGGCCTTGGCTTGAAGCAAAAATTTCACCAGTGGGTTCTTTTGATGATCATATACCACAAATGCAGCCTGAACCACCCGTTCCGCAGGTTTGGAAATGGCTATGCTGATTTCCTCAGGATTGATCAGTACTTTGTTGGCCATTTCACGGATCTTTTTAGGCATAGTGGCCGAAAACATCAGATTTTGTCTTTTCGAAGGCAGGAACGAAATAATCCGCATAATATCATCATAGAAACCCATGTCCAGCATTCTGTCCGCTTCGTCAAGGATAAAATATTTCAGATAGGAGATTTTCACATATCCCATATTGAGGTGGGCTATCAGACGACCCGGCGTACCGATCACCACGTCGGCGCCTTGAGACAATGCCTGCTTTTCACGGGTAAATGAATTGCCGTCGCCTCCACCGAAAACGGCAATCGAACTTACAGAAGTAAAATAGGAGAGCCCTTCCATCTGTTGGTCGATTTGGTTCGCCAGTTCCCTTGTAGGCACTATGACCAGTGCTTTAATGTGATCATCGTGCGGTGCCTGGAGGATCTTATGGATAATAGGAAGCAAAAAAGCTGCGGTTTTGCCCGTCCCTGTTTGCGCAGAAGCAACAATGTCTTTTCCGGCCATAATTGGCGGGATCGCTTTCTCTTGAACGGGTGTTGTATCTTCAAATCCAATGGCCTCAATACCTTCCAAAAGCCTGGAATCTAAACTGAATTCGTTAAATTTCAAAGGGAATCAATTAATTTTAAATGTTGAAATTATCATCTGAAAGGAACTAAAACAAATAATGTTGTATAAACCCCGATATTATTTATTGGTTTGGTCGAATATACACCCAATGGATCACTTGTTTTAATTTTCCTGCGGTTCGTAGTCACACCCTGGTGATTATTAGAACACAAAATAATATGGACCGATTCCAGTCGTTTTTTTATCCAACTCTGTGCCCTGGGCATCATAAATCATTAACCGGCCATTTCCCTGGTAACCGTTGGAATCAGCTATATAGATTTTATTAGAAGTTGGGTTACACCCCAATGCCGAGAAATTATTACCGGTAATGATAGCATTGTCTGAGATCTCATACGTTTCGGTATTTATTTGATAGACCGAAGTATTGGTATCAGGATAAGCTGCTGTTTTTACAAAATATATTATTTCTCCAGAACCATTAACAGCAATCAGACCATCATCACTTATGCCAGCTAGGTTCACGAATTTCACCACCTGGTCAGTAGTAGGATCAATAACTGCCAAACCGGTTTTATCGGCACCGTACGCGCCATAATAACTCCCCAGCGATACCCAAATTCTGCCCTGTTTGTCGGTGATGAAACGTTGAGGTGCTGCGCCGACTTCAATGTCGTGCATACTTTCATCAACAGTATTTAATACGGACACCTCGGAAGTATAAGAGTTGGCAATGTAAATTTTATCGTCGTTGATCAACATTCCCTGAGGACCTGGATTTGAAGGCACTTTTTTTATGATCTGATTGGAGTTCAGATCTATAATGGCAACATATGAATTTTTCAGGCTATAATCACTTTCATAGGGTCCCCAGCAAGAGACAAATCCTTTTTCACCAATTACCACCATGGTCCGTGGATTATCCAAATCAGTGATTGGATTGTCGAGGTATTTGTAATTTGAAACATCTATAATTTCAATTTTGTCGGGATTATTGCAAAGGATGTAGCCGGTATTGTTGTTTACAAAAACGGATTCAATGGTAGCGCCTATCGCACTGTTATTATTGGCCGTTTTAACGACGGCATTGCTAATCGTACCGATCATTTCATCGTAAAGTGAAAGGCTGCCATTAGCAGCGCCAAAATTTCCAGCATTGGCAATGATCACACCGTTGAGTTGAGGATTGGTATCCCCATTTTCATTGCAGGCTGTGAAACTTAAAATAAAAATGATCAATAAGGCTAAATCACTAAATCTGGATATAATTTTCATGTAGGATTGTATTGTTATTGGTTAAAAATGATATTGAACGCTGACCAGATAATTTGTTCCGGGCATCGCCTGACTTTTGATATTTTGATATTTGATATTAAAAATATTTTTCACTGAACCTGAAATGACTATCAATTGATTTTTGAAATGCAACTGATGACTGATTGTACCATTAATCACCATGTACGCATCAAGTTGATCATTAATGATGTCGGTCCCAGTCCTTCTACCCACGTATATCCCGGTGATGTTAAGGGAGGAATTATTTTTTATGAGGGTAGCAAACGCAGAAAATCGATGCAGTGGCGTATAAGGCAGTTGGTGTCCAATGGATGGATCATTTTCTGTCATTCCTTCCAGCAAAGTCGTTTTATTGAGTGCATATTGGCTCCTTAAATTCAGATCGAGGTTACCGAAAGAAGTGGTATAATTTGCTGACAATTCCAATCCCCGGGCACTTACTTTTTTCAGGTTGAATGGTCGCCAATCATAAACCTGCTCGGCAAAGCCATCGCCATTTCTATCGGAAAGGAAGGTAGTAGGTTGCCAGGCAATCCAGTCATCGATCAACATATAATAGATGCTGAGATCAATTTCCAGTTTTTGCGGACCATTCGAAAGGGCATAGTTAGCCCCACATTCATAATTGAAACCTTCTTCCGGTTTCAGATCTTTTCGTCCCTGGTCTCTCCAATATCTTTCATTAAAGGTTGGAATCCGATAACTCTTATCGCCAATAGCCCGTAGTTTCAACAAAGAAGCAGTAAAATTAAACGTGTATTCCAAAGAAAGTGAAGGTGCTATCGGTGAGTTAAGTTGGGGCACAAACGATTTACGCGCGTTGATTGTTGCCAATAAACCTGGGACAATTGTCTTTTTGAATGAGGTATATATATCCTGACGAAATTCTTCTGCGCCATTCGCATAGGCATGCACCACCGGGACAATATACTGGCTTTTGACGCCGATATTGAACATAGTATTTTCGTTCATATTCCAGGCATAATCAGCACTGCCTTCTGCATGTTTTACCTCGATACGATCTTGATCATTAAACAGCTCATAATCCCGGATATAAGTCAATGAAGAATGGAAATCTCCATTTTGAGTGAAATGATGATAGTCAGCAGTAAGTCGCAGGTTTTTATCCTGAATGTGGTCGTCAGACTGCGTCTCATCAGGGCTGTTGATCATCAATGGTTGAATCTCATGAAAATTATACCCGTACCAGCCCTGGGCTGAAAGGTAATTATTCCTGGTGAACCGATAATTTATTTCTTGCAGCAGCCCGTAGTTGTGAACACTGGCATTGCTTTGGGTAATATGGTATTCATTGTCCAGTCTGTCGTGTATTGTATATTTGAAATTGTTGTTGAGGTTAAAATTAAAAAAGGTGGTTTTTGATTCGAAGTGTCCATTGCCGAGAAGTAATTTCAGCCCTGAGAATAAATTGCCAAAGCTGCCAATATCCTGCTGCACTTCACCTGCAACCCCCTGAGTCCAACTTGGCTCAGAAACCAGGTGGACACTGCCACCAATGGCATCGCTGCCGAGTAAAGAACTGGCGCCGCCGTATTGTACTTCAATGTCATCAAAGAGAAATATGGGATAATTGCTGAAATTGGATTCGCCCAGCGTCATTGAATTCAAGTTGATTCCGTTCCACATAACTGCCGTGTGTTGTGAACCGGTGCCGCGCATAGAAATCGTCGATAAAGCCCCATTGCCATATTCTTTCAAATAAATGGCAGTATTTTGTAATAGAAAGTCAGAGAGATTGCTTTGGGGGACCTGGTTTTTTTGCAGACTATCGAATTGCTGGATCCGGGTGCCGGCGGCAAATTTTTTGAATGGCAGGCTGCTGACCGTTATTTCATTGAGCTGATAGGTCCGGAGAGAATCCTGGGCCAGTGCAGGAGTGGTTCCCGGTAATAAATGAAAAAGTGTGCAGGTCAGCATGACCAAACCCGGTTTTATCTTAATATGAATCATTGCGCACCTCCTCTTTTTAAAAAGGTTGTGAGCGATTCAATACTGGTGTGTGATGAGTCATTGCCTTTATAGTGACACTCCCATGTCAAATGACCGTCATGGTTTTTTACAATCACATTTTGAGCAGTGATTTTGGCTTCAGCCACTTCAAATCCCGTTCTTTCCAATGCCCGTCGTGTCCAATAAGCCGGGACCTTGTCGCCTGAAACTGAAATCGTGTCACAATGAGGCTCGATAAGCCTGAACCCCCCCGTTGTATTATCGAAGATTACTCCTTTTCCAGAAAACGAATTTTCTAAAGTTCCACTGAGTACGAGATCTTCGGGTGCACCGGAAATGAGTTTTCCATCCGAAGAAAACATCCACAATTTGTCAGCGCCTTGCAAAGCCAGATCCAGTTCATGGGTGGAAAGCAAAATTGCCTTTTTTGTATTGCGGGAAAGGGTTTTGAGCAAATGAATAATTTCAACTCGATTTGGTAAATCGAGATGGGCAGTGGGTTCGTCAAGCAAAATGATTCCCGTATCTTGTGAAAGTGCCCTGGCAATCATAGCCTTTTGTCGTTCGCCATCACTCAATTCGTGGATATTTCGTTGGATAAAATGATTTAATCCAGTGCTATTGATGGCCCACTCTATCTGTTGACGGTCGGTTTCGCTAAGGGTTCCAAACCAACCGGTATATGGGTAGCGGCCGAAGGACACCAGATCGTATACAGTTAGATTGCCGGTAACTATTGGTTCTGTCAGGACAATGCTGAGTTTTTGGGCGAGGGTTTTTTGGGAAATTTGAGCAATATTGATTGTATCCAGCAAAATCTCTCCTCCTAAGGAGGGCAACAAGCTGGCGAGGGTTTTCATCAAGGTTGATTTCCCCGAACCATTTGGTCCGATGAGACATATCAATTCACCTGCATTGAGCGTCAAATTCAACGGACCTGCAACCGTCTTGATTGTTTTTCTGGAATGGTATCCGATTTTAAGGTTCGATATGGTCAGGGCAGCACTCATTTTAAAAGGATCTTCTCAGATTATTTTTTTTAATTACTACCCAAACTACAATTGGCGAACCGATCAACGTCGTAATAGCATTAATGGGCAAAGTCATGATATTACCTGGAATTTGGGCAATAATATCGCAACCGACCATAATGATGGACCCACCCAAAATAACAGCGGGAATCAGGATCCGATGATCAGAACTATCGAATATAGCGCGGCACAGATGGGGAACGGCAATACCAACGAAAGCAATAGGTCCGCAAAAACCAGTTACTGCTCCAGCCAGCAAGCTCGTAAGCAGAATAATTCCAAAACGGGCATTCATAATATTCAATCCCAGACTTCGTGCATAATTTTCACCCAGCAATAGGGTATTGAGTATTTTGGAAAGCATGAATGAACTGGTTAGGCCGATGCCGATGATGGGCAATAGAATAAATAGTTGCCGATTGGTCACACCACTCAGGCTTCCAAATGTCCATATCAGATAGTCCTGGATTTGTTCCGGCCTGCTGAAATACTGCCAAATGCTGATGAGTGCGATGGCGAGATTTCCTACCATGATTCCAACAATCAACAGGGCCACATTATCTCGTATTTTGATGGAGAGACCGAGAATAATGGTCATCACCAGTGCAGCGCCTGCCGTGGCCGCAACAATGATCAGCCAACTGCTTCCTATGCCCAATTCCCGGATCAGATAAACACTGGTCGCACCCCCGCTTGTCAGCATTACCAGAGCCACGCCTATACTGGCTCCGGCCGTGATGCCCAGCACAGACGGCCCCGCCAGCGGATTTTTGAAAAGGGTCTGCATCTGTAAACCACTAACAGAAAGTGCGCTTCCCGCTAACAAAGCCGTAATGGCTTTTGGAAGTCTGATCAAGGTAACGATCTTTTCCCAGGAACCATTTTTGACTTCCTCCCCGATCAATGATTTGAAAACATCGCCCACCGGAATACGCACGGAACCCAATGCCAGATCAACAAGAAACAGGATGAACAACACAAGAAGAAGTATTGGAAAAATACCAATTTTTCCAGATGGCAATGATTTTTGTGCGATATGTGGGTTTGAGGTTGTCACTATTTTAATTGTTCATAATAGTAAAGTGCATGGTCAGGCAAAAGACCGGGATGCAGGATGTGCATTACATCGGCCAAAACAATTTGTGGATTAATCAGTCCTGATTCCCAATAATCATTGGCTTCTCCAAAACGGGTCCTTTTAATTGCGTTGTAAATATGATTTTTCCGGTAGGATTTAAAATCTGCCAAACGTTCATCGAGAGTAATGATCGATTGTGTGTTGGTGGCAATTCCCGGATTGATCCAAAAGTCGGCATTCAAACCTACCGGATACACTGCTTCGAAGTCAAGGCTCAGCGCTCCCGTATTTTGATTGTTTTCCCAGTGATATGATGCCCCAGCGTCTTTCAACAAATTAGCAACATAACTATCCCCGCCCGGCATATACCATATCCCTTTAAATGGCAGATTGCAGATGACAGAAGGTTTGTTTTTTGTCGAATGTGCCAATGCCACCAACTGTTGGTATTCTTGTACCCTGTTATTGAATATTTTATCTGCCATTTCTAGGTGGTCAAAAAGCACCGCCACTGCTTTCAGCCATTCGGTACGGCCCAGTAGCGTTTTTTCCTGCCAATCGGAGAAAATAATCACCGGAATTCCAAGCGACTCCAACTGCTGAAAATCTTTGTTGGGCGTGTTGGGGAAACCAACAGTAATGACCACTTGAGGTTTTAAAGTGATGATCATTTCGATGTCTAAATGATCGGAAAAACCCACAATGGGAATTTGATTTTGATCAATTCTGACGCGGAAAGTGGAATCATAAATATATTTTTCCTCCGAAATGCCAATGATCGATTTTTCTAAATTTAATGCTTTAAAAAAAGACAGGTAACTACTGTGCAGTAAAACGATCTTGTTTACCGGGGTTTTAATAAATTGTGCTGAAGTTAATGATGAGGGAACCAACGCTTTATCGGAAGCCAAAACATATTTGATGGTATCATTTTGACGGTTGACTTTCAATATCCGATAATCACCAGCATCGACGATGTCGAAACCAATGGCATATTGGACCGGTGTATGATCAGATGATTCGGAGATTAATTGATTCCCGGAGTGGTATTTTGTTTGCTTTGACTGGCATCCATAAAGTATAAGCCCCAACCACAAAACAGTGAATGAATACGCTATTGTCTTTAGGAATAGCTTAAAGAATGGGCAATATGGTGAAAAAACGATATCCATGGTCGCCTTTAACCCGAAAGCATTTTTCACGATGGCAGGTCTTCTGACTTTCCCGGGTTTGACTTCCTTCCCATCAAGTCGAAACCTGACAGTGGAAACCGATTTGGTCAAACCCTAATCAATGGGATTACAGCAGCGGGTACTGTTCCGGACTTTCTCGAATACAATCGGGATCACCGGATTCCCTTTTAATACACCCGACTTCGGTAGTGCCGGACGTAACCATTATGTGATACAAGATTAACACAAAAATCTTAATTTATAAAATAGAGAAAGCGAAAGTTCGTGGAGTAGTCAGACGGTTTCGAATTTGAGAAGTATTTATTAAAGGACAAAATATTAAATGCCTGGGGCTTCAAATTTTTCTATGATGTTAAACGCAATCAACCCATTAATCAAATCACTTTTGTTCCATATACTCACAAAAGACATTTTCAGCGGGTCATAAATTCTGCCTTAATAAAAAATGATGGGCATCACTGATTTTATGGGTAATTTTATTTAATTTTCGGCACCAAAAAGATGTATAATTAATTCATTTTCAAACGTTTTTTATTACACCATGTTCTATTATTCATGCTGTATAGAATTTATTTTTTTTGTATTTACTAATTACTAAAATTTAAAAGTTAGGCTATGAAGAATTCCGCCAAATATGTTTATTTCTTTGCTGCAAACAAGGCAGAGGGCAAGTCTGAGATGAAAGATCTGCTAGGAGGTAAAGGGGCCAATCTGGCTGAAATGTGTAACATCGGGATACCGGTACCTCCGGGCTTTACCATCAGCACCGAAGTTTGTAACGCTTATTACAAAAACAATTTAAAATATCCGGATGGCTTGAAAGAGGAGGTAGAAACTGCATTAAAAAAAGTTGAAGCAGAAATAGGTCGGGATTTCGGAGACCCTAAAAATCCTTTGCTGTTGTCTGTTCGTTCTGGAGCCAGGGCTTCCATGCCTGGTATGATGGACACGGTGTTAAACCTTGGATTGAATGATGAAATTGCCCAGGGATTGGCCAAGCAATCCGGCAATGGCAGGTTTGCCTGGGACTCTTATCGGCGTTTTGTGCAAATGTATGGCGATGTGGTGCTCGGCCTGAAACCTGTGGAAAAAGATGATGTTGATCCATTTGAAGAGATCATTGAAAGAAAGAAGAATGAAAAGGGTGTTGAACTGGATACCGACCTGACTGCATCGGATCTTCGCGATCTGGTTAAATTATTCAAAGAAGCCATTCTCACCAGGACCGGAAACGCATTCCCGGAAGATCCCATGGAACAACTTTGGGGAGCTATAGGCGCTGTCTTTGGTAGTTGGAATAACGATCGCGCCATCACCTATCGTACGTTAAATGACATTCCTCATGAATGGGGAACGGCAGTTAATGTACAGTCGATGGTCTATGGTAATATGGGTGACGATTCTGCCACCGGCGTTGCTTTTACCAGAGATCCTTCTACTGGTGAAAATCAGTTTTATGGGGAATACCTGGTCAATGCGCAGGGTGAAGATGTGGTGGCTGGTATCAGAACACCTCAACCCATCAATAAAGCAGGGAAAAAGAGCAAAGAGGATGTCACCCTCGAGTCCATTATGCCTGATATTTATAAACAATTGGCGGACATCAGACAGAAATTGGAGAAGCATTACCGTGATATGCAGGATATTGAGTTTACCATTCAAACGGGTAAACTGTGGATGTTACAAACACGAAATGGAAAACGAACCGCCGCAGCAGCCCTACAAATAGCCGTGGAAATGGTGGATGAAGGGATGATCTCCAAAGAAGAGGCTGTTATGCGCATTGAACCCGTCCAGCTTGATCGATTACTTCACCCGACTTTTGATCCAAAAGCAAAACTGGATGTCATTGCAAAAGGTCTTCCGGCTTCACCCGGAGCAGCAACAGGTCGCGTTGTTTTCAACGCTGAAGACGCCGTTGAATGGGCTGCAAGAGACGAGAAAGTGATTCTGGTCAGGGTGGAAACATCACCGGAAGATATCGGTGGAATGAATGCTGCAGAAGGAATTCTTACAGCACGCGGGGGAATGACCTCTCATGCTGCTGTAGTTGCCCGCGGTATGGGTAAATGCTGTGTGGCTGGTTGTAAGGAAATAATGGTTATCTACAGCGCCCGCCAGTTTAGAGTGGGGGACAAAGTAGTGAAAGCAGGTGATTGGATCTCATTGAATGGTAGCACCGGCGAAGTGATCGTGGGTAAAGTACCTACGGTTGATCCTGAAATATCTGGTAACTTTGGTAAATTAATGGCCTGGGCAGATGGTTTCAAGAGACTCGGCGTACGTACCAATGCCGATACACCCCATGATGCGAAATTGGCCAGGGAATTTGGGGCCAAGGGGATTGGCCTTTGCCGAACGGAACACATGTTTTTTGAGCACGATCGTATCGAAGCTGTAAGGGAGATGATCATGGCTGATAACGAAGTCGGACGGAAAACGGCCCTCGCCAAAATCTTACCCATGCAAATAGAAGATTTTGTTGGAATATTTGAAGCTATGGACGGTTTGCCTGTGACGATCAGAACACTGGATCCGCCATTGCACGAATTCCTTCCAAGCCAGACAGAATTGCAAAATGAGTTGCTGGAATTGAAAATGGCGCTCAAGGAAGTCGGCAGTCTGGATAAAATGAATGATTTGCTCAAACAGATCAGAACCAAAGAAGAAATATTGGAAAAGGTTGAAAGTTTGCATGAACAAAATCCAATGTTGGGTTTGCGAGGTTGCAGACTTGGTATATTGTATCCTGAACTCACTGAAATGCAGGCCAAGGCGATTTTTGAAGCTGCATGTTCCTGCAAGCGTGAAGGGATTGATCCTAAACCAGAAATCATGATCCCACTGGTTTCTACCCGCCCTGAACTGGAACATCAAAAGAAAATTGTAGAACGGGTTGCCAGGGAAACCATGGACAAGCATGTGGTGAAGATAGATTATAAGATTGGTACTATGATTGAATTGCCCAGGGCGGCGTTGAATGCAGCGTCCATAGCTGAAGAAGCGGAGTTCTTTAGCTTTGGAACAAATGACCTCACTCAAACCACGCTCGGTTTGTCGCGGGACGATTCCGGCAAGTTTTTGCCGCTCTATGTTGAAAAAGGAATTTATGTGGCGGAGCCTTTTCAGAAACTGGATATCAATGGTGTAGGTAAGTTGATCCAAATGGCAACGACCGACGGGAGAAATACAAGAAAAGACCTGAAAGTCGGAATTTGTGGAGAACATGGCGGTGAACCGAGTTCAGTAGAATTTTGTCACAAGGTAGGATTGGATTATGTGAGTTGTTCACCTTATCGTGTGCCGATCGCCAGACTGGCCGCTGCCCAGGCAGTTATCAAAGAAAAAGCGGCTAAGGAAAAAGCTTCCAAATCCAAATCGGATGGCGTAATGGTATAGTATAAAACTAATATGAAGTATTGGAACAGGCTGGTGATTTTCGCCGGCCTGTTTTTGTTTATAATATATAAAATCTGGCCTGTGGAATTACATGTCATCAGTCATGACCGGATTTACAGGAATTCGTTCATTGCAGATCGTAAAATGATTGTTTTGAACTAATGAACGGCTTTTCAGACGGCGAATATTTTATAGTACATGTACAAATCGCCCTCCAATTACTACTTTCATCATCAATACGTTCATTTAGCTTTCAAAACCAACCTGTACTCAATATTAAATCAAATAATGGAAGCTATTTATAATTGGATAAGCTCCGATACAATCCCAGCTTTTTCCGTATTTATATAAAAACAATATCGTATTCACATAAAATTTGATATGATGTTAAAGAAAGGATTTTTGACAAGACATAATGTCCATAAAAACGAGACACATCGCTATTCCTCAATGGCTGGTAAATCAATTTTGTTTTTAGGTGTTTTCGTATTAATTGTTGCATTATTATACATGATCGTAAATCTGACAAGGGCTGATGTTATTTTTAAGATTTGGCTGCCATCCATGATCGCAGGTGTTTTTTTGGTTTTTTTAAGTCAGTTAGTCCAATGGATTTATCACCATGATCAGCGGTAAATCTATTGTTGCTTTTCTTAATATCTTGGCAGTGCATTTGCCTCGTCAACCATGATGATGCTCTTTTGTCTTGATGATATGGAGGGTTATCCCAGCACTGGCGCCGTATGTCAAACATTAAGATAAAGGAACCCTGAAAAATTGAAAGGGTGATCAACCTCCAATGAAATAGCTGAAAAACCAGCGTTTATGTTACAATCATAAAGGACATAATAATTTTACATTGAGGATTTTCATTTGAATTTTTCCGGTTAAGGTTTCAACTGTCCAAATCGTTGTCAATACAATCGACTTTTATGCTGATGTTGGATGGTATGTAGGGTAGATTTTGTCCCGAAAATTAAATTTACTTCGAATTCATAAAGTTCAGGTAAAATCGGCGTTAAATATTTTAAAAAATGGCTGCTACCCCAGAGACTAAAAAGAGTGAGGAATTTTTCACAGAAATCAGACAGATGGTTTTTAATTTCAGAAAAACCCGGATACTTTTTACGGCATTCGAATTGGATATCTTTACTATATTGGACACGGGTCCAATGAGTGCAGAAGAAGTTGCCACAAAAATCCATTCAGATCCCAGGTCTACCAACAGATTGATGAATGCCCTGGTGGCACTCAGATATTTGGAAAAGGAAAATGGCCGCTTCAGCAATACGGTATTGAACTCCAGGCATCTGGTAAAAGATAAACCCGGGTATTTTGGTGGAATGATGCATAATGTTCACCTTTTTTATTCCTGGAACACCCTTACACAAGCTGTGAAAAGTGGCAAAAGCGTGATAAATCAAAAGGAGGGCCATGATAAAACACAATGGATCAGGGCATTTATAGAAGCCATGCATTCCCGCGCACAGAACCAGGCTCCTGAAGTGGCAAAAAAACTCGATTTGAGGCATGTAAAGGAGGTGCTTGATATTGGTGGTGGTTCAGGCATATTCTCAATGGCGATGGTGAATGTCAATCCAAATCTGCATGCTACTGTTTTTGACTTGCCTGATGTTATTCCCATTACCAAAGCATTTATTTTAAAAGAAGGGTATAACGGAAAGATTCGCACAATAGCCGGGAGTTTCCGCGAAAAATTACCAGACGACACCTATGATCTGATTTTTCTCTCAGCGATCATTCACATGAATTCATTCGAACAAAACGAAGACCTGATCACCAAATGTAATAAAGTACTCAATCCTGGCGGCAGCATTGTTATTCAGGATTATGTAATGAATGATGACCGCACCAGCCCTGAAGCAGGAGTAATATTCGCCCTCAATATGCTGGTGGGCACCGAAAATGGTGACACCTATACCGAAGCAGAAATCCGGGCGTGGTTTGAACATATCGGCCTTATCAATATATCCAGGGTTGATTTGTCTTACGGTTCAAGCCTTATGATCGGAGAAAAAGCTGGTTGATATTTATATGGAGGAGTCAATTGGTTAAAAGGTTGTTTTCATACATCATGATTATTATGATAGATCAAATATTCCATAAATTGAACAATGGAATAATAAATAATCATATATAGAACCAATCAATATCAAAGGATCCGATTGTTTATTATATAGACGAAGAAATTCATACTTGTTTATACAACAATCATTTTTATTACCATACAATAAAAAATGGCATTAATATTTTTAATTAACATACTTGTACATACAAGTTGTTTGCCTATATTTAAAACAAA
The DNA here is from genome assembly GCA_963711495.1 of uncultured Cytophagales bacterium. Lineage (GTDB taxonomy): Bacteria > Bacteroidota > Bacteroidia > Cytophagales > Cyclobacteriaceae > CAVQEK01. The sequence continues at coordinate 221,476 of CAVQEK010000010.1, read as the reverse complement.
TTTTGATGGGTATTTATGGCCATGCATCAATACAAGATCATCTATGAAAATCTAAAAAATCAGATCATTGGTGGTGTTTACCGGGAAGGGGACTTCCTGCCCTCGGAAAATGAATTGAGTCAGCTGCACTCAAGTACACGGACGACAGTACGCCAGGCACTGGGCGATTTGCAAAAAGAAGGATATATCAAAAAACACCAGGGAAAAGGCAGTCTAGTGGCATCTCGAAAAAATACCCTTGGTTTACTTTCATTTCGAGGATTTTCGGATGCAGTCGGTCATACGGAACATCGGGTAAACACTGAAATACTCAAGAAACCCAAACTGCAGCAGTGGCCCGATCCATTTTTTTACAATTTACACCCGACTGAACAAAATGCGGGTTGCATATTTCTGAAACGTCTGCGGAAAGCTGATGATGATTTCGTGATGCTGGAGTCAACCTATATCCCCAATCTAAACTTGCCAAGGTTCACCAGTAGGCCACTGATCAATAATTCCTTATTTGCTACCATGCACATTTTGTATCATATCGATGTGATCGATTTGGACCAGGAAGTGAGGGCCATACGATGTGACAATGAAATTGCCCGGCAGTTGAAACTTAAGGAAGGGGATCCTATTATGCATTTATACCGGAAGTATGGTACAAATCGAACAGGTTTTTATATTTACAGTGAATTGCATTGCAATACAGAAAAGTATGCGATGGGAAGTTTTTTTAATAAATAATGTATTGAAATTAAGTAAAGATAATGATGCATAAAGTGACCGAATTAGCCAAAATGATCGACCATTCATTGTTACATCCTACCATGACTGATCAGGATTTGAAGGATGGATGTGAAATTGCAAAAAAATATAATGTGGCATCTGTTTGCATAAAACCCTACGCTGTCAAGCAAGCAGTAGATTGGTTGAAAAATTCTGAAGTAGGGGTGGGCACTGTCGTCGGTTTTCCCCATGGAAATTCCAGTATTTACATTAAAGTTGCTGAGGCTGAAAAAGCCTGTGAAGATGGTGCAACGGAGATCGATATGGTGGTCAATATCGGAAAAGTACTGAGCGGTGACTGGGAGTATGTCAAAAAAGAAATAAAAGCAGTTACAGAAGCGACCCATCAACATGGCGCCATCATTAAAATTATTTTTGAGAATGACTTTCTGAGTGATGATGGACTCAAAATGAAACTATGTGAAATTTGTTCGGTGTTACAGGCTGATTTTGTAAAAACATCGACTGGATATGGATTCGTGAAAGGGACAGATGGTAACTACAATTATAAAGGGGCCACAATACATGACCTGAAACTCATGCGCCAATATGCAGCACCCCATGTACAGGTCAAAGCTGCCGGTGGTGTTCGTTCACTTGACGATCTGTTAAAAGTTCAATCATTGGGTGTTACCAGGGTGGGCGCTACCGCGACGACCACGATTTTGGAAGAGGCAAAATTGCGTTTTACTGGCAAGCACGATGAAGATGCCCTGAAAAAGCACAAAGATGTACGGGGATATTGATTGTTTATTGGCATACTTTGTTCTTTTTTGCAAATCCGTTTTAGCTAAACATGATTCTGAAGGAATACAAAGCAATAGATGTGGGAAAACCGGTTAACCTGGCCAAGTGACCGGATCAAAATATTTATTTGTTCAACCCAACCCAGTTATGTTTTTGTAGTGTTGTTTGGCGAATGTTTTGTCAATCACACCACTTTTTTGATTCATTAAATGGTGAGTGACATATTTTCCGGCATCGGTAGATCCAATGGAATATGAAGTATCAATTATTTAGATAATATTTATTTTAGAAAAAATATAAGAGACCTTTCAACCTTTCACAGTGTTGGGATGAATGGTGAACAAAAAACGTATATTAATTTTTCAAGCTCGATTAAAGAATAACTTTTAAATAATCAAAACACCATAGAAATCCAAGAATTGCTTGCTAATCGTTATAAAACCATGAAACACCCGATTTATCAACAACTAAGCAGTTTAATCTTGTTCTTTTGGCTCATTGTTTTATTTTCATGTGGTTCTAAACACGGCATCAAAACAGAAGCAGATAAAAATTGGCCTGAGTATTTGGGAGGCAAAAGTCGCAATCATTATTCCCCATTAAAACAAATCAATAAAGAAAACATCAATCAACTCAAGGTAGCATGGGAGTATCATACCGGTGATGAAGTGTCCGACAATCGAACGCAGATACAATGCAACCCCCTTGTCATCGATCGTATCATGTTTGGCACCTCCCCAAAACTAAAGGTGTTTGCCATTGACGCCGCTACTGGAAAAGAGATTTGGAAATTTGATCCTTCCAGCAATATCAATTACGCGCTCAATGTCAATAGGGGAGTGGCCTACTGGGAAGATGGTGATGACCAGCGCATTTTGTTCACTGCCGGTCCGACGCTATTTGCCCTGAATGCGAAAACGGGCAAATTGGTTCAAACTTTTGGAGCATTTGGAAAAGTATCACTCAAAGAAGGTCTGGGAGAAAAAGCCAGGGATCTGTATGTTGTATCGACCACGCCAGGTATTATTTACAAAGATCTTCTGATCATTGGGACCCGTGTTTCAGAGGGCGCCGATGCTGCGCCGGGTTTTATCAGAGCCTACAATGTGCGTACCGGTAAAGTTGCCTGGATTTTCCATACCATTCCACAGCCCGGAGAGTTTGGTTATGACACCTGGCCAAGAGACGGTTATCAGAAAGTGGGCAGTGTGAATTCCTGGGCCGGTATGAGTTTGGATGAAAAAAGAGGCATTGTGTATATCCCCACCGGTTCGGCCGCCTATGATTTTTGGGGAGGAAACAGAATTGGTCAGGACCTCTTTGCCAATTGTGTGCTGGCTTTGAATGCATCAACCGGTAAAAGGATATGGCATTTCCAGACCGTACATCATGATTTGTGGGACCGTGATCTGCCGGCCCCGCCGAATCTGGTGACCATTACTCATAATGGCAAACGAATAGATGCCGTTGCTCAGATTACCAAGTCTGCCATGGTCTTTCTGTTAGACCGTGATACCGGTGTGCCGATTTTCCCGGTAGAAGAACGGGCTGTTCCCCAATCCGATCTGAATGGAGAACAAACCTGGCCGACACAACCATTTCCTGTAAAACCGCCACCTTTTGCGCGTCAACATTTTACCACTGATGAGATTACGAATATTAGTAAGGAGTCCCATGATTATGTGGCTGGTATATTGTCAAATGTGCGTACCGGACAACAATTTATTCCGCCGAGTAAGGAAGGGACCATCATATTTCCGGGATTTGACGGTGGTGGTGAATGGGGTGGCGCCGGGTTTGATCCACAGACTGGGATTTTATACATAAGTGGCAGTGTAATGCCCTGGATCCTGACCATGGTCGAAACTGTTCCAAAAGGGCAGAAGGCAGCCAATCTGGGGGAGATGACGTACAGGATCAACTGTGCTGTTTGTCATGGGCAGCAACGACAGGGAGACCCTTCGGGTACTTTCCCACCCTTGGTCAATATTGCTAAAAAGTACAAGAAAGACAGCATTTTGCAGATTGTAAATACAGGCAGAGGTTTTATGCCCTCATTTGCGCATCTTGATGATGAACAGAAGGAAGCTGTTATCAATTATTTATTGAATAAAACCCAGCCAACCGATCCGCATATGATGGGTATTCAAAATACCTCAATTGAAATTCCTTATATCCACACGGGCTACAATCGTTTTTTCGACCAATATGGCTATCCGGCGGTTAAACCGCCATGGGGTACGCTTACAGCCATTGATCTCAACGAGGGAAGTATAACATGGCAGGTCCCCCTTGGAGAATTCCCTGAACTCGCCAAAAAAGGTATTCCGAAAACCGGTACGGAAAACTATGGTGGTCCGGTGGTGACGGCCGGAGGGCTTCTCCTTATCGGTGCATCCAAAGATGGCTATTTCAGGGCTTTTGATAAAAAAACCGGAGAAGAATTGTGGAAATACCAGTTGCCTGCAGGAGGGTACGCCACGCCGAGTGTGTATGAGGTTGGTGGAAAGGAATTTGTTGTGATAGCTTGTGGGGGAGGAAAAATGGGGACAAAGTCCGGCGATAGTTATGTTGCTTTTGCTTTAGGGCGAGATCGATAGCTTGTGATGAGAATTTGGGATTGAGCAATATGTTTAGTAATAATTTGTACATGATTCATGGATTTGCTTGTCGTCCATCTAACGCCCTGGTAATTTGCAGTATACACAGGGCAATCAGTAAAAATTATCAGGTATCGAATGCTAAAAAAGTTGCAATACGTAATCAATTAATATAAACGTCTATCCTTGCCAACAATCCTTGTAATTCAAAAAGTATTAAAAATAGTCGCAGTTAACGTCGTGGAGTTTTAGTTTTGTATGATGTGACTCGGGATCGCTTTAGCTTTTAAATTAAACCACATTATTATTCACTTTAAAGAACATATTTTGGGAAAAACAGGATTTCATGCTTTCTGGCCGATATTTATTTTCATTTCAATGGCTTGTTCAACAGCCGAAAAACAATCCGTGCTCCAAAGACCAAATATTGTATTGATCATGGGGGACGACATCGGTTTCTCAGATATTGGTTGTTATGGGGGAGAAATCCCAACGCCAAATCTCGATAAACTGGCCACTGAAGGAATCCGTTTCCGGCAGTTTTATAATATGGCGAAATGCGAAACGACACGTTCAACCATGCTGACTGGTTTATATCAGGGTGATGAACGGGCAATGTCCATTGGTAATGTTCTAAAACAAGGAGGATATACAACTTTGCAATTTGGCAAGGAACATTACCGTAAATGGGTCCCTCAGCGATGTTTTGCCAAAAATGCCATGGATCATTCATTGGTTTACTGGACAATTAATGAATATTTCCTGCCCCCATCGGGTCAGTATGCGCATCCTTTTGAATTGGATGGAAAGGCATTAAAACCGGAAGAGATCGAGCATCAGCAGGAACCATTGTACAAAACAGATTTTGTCACGGATTATGCCCTGCAATATCTCGACCGGGCCATTAAGAAAGATGCCCCGTTTTTTCTATATCTGCCATATAACTCGGCGCATTATCCATTACAGGCGAGGCCGGAAGATATTGCAAAATTCAGGGGAAAGTATAAAACCGGTTGGGATTCGTTGAGAGCGGCACGTTACGCCAAAATGGTGCGCTTGGGAGTTCTTGATCCGAAATATCAATTGAGTCCGCCTGAGGGTAACATCAATAAATTTCGTGGCCATCCGGCAGGAGATGAAGAGCGCCGGGCTAAAATACCGCTTTACCGTCCGTGGAATACACTCAGCGATCAGGAAAAGAATGAACTCGACCTGGAAATGTCGGTTTTTGCGGCCATGGTCCATCGGTTGGACTATAATATTGGCAGGGTGGTTGATTTTTTGGAAAAACATGACCTCATGCAAAACACGCTGATCATGTATCTATCGGACAATGGTTCCTGTCCATATGACAGCAATCGTGATTTTGACCATCCACCCGGAGGGGCCGATTCTTACCGCACTCTTTGCGCGGCCTGGGCAAATCTGGGCAATACACCTTTCCGGTATTTCAAGCAATACGGTCATGAAGGCGGATGCCATACGCAATTAATTGTCCACTGGCCGGAAATGATCAAAAACAAAGGTGAATTCACCGATCAACCCGGGCATGTTGTTGATATTTTTCCAACCTTATTGGATGTGGCTCATTTACAATATCCCGATAGTATAGACAGCCAGCAAACTATTCCGCTGGAAGGAGAATCACTGTTGCCCATATTCAAAGGAGAACAACGGCCTGTGCCTGCTTATTTTGTTTCCGGTGTCAATGATCGATTTCGGATGTATCGGGAAGGCGACTGGAAAATGGTGAAAGTCAACAATGAAAACTGGCAATTGTACAACATGAAAACCGATTTGACCGAATTACATGATCTGGCTGGACAAATGCCTGAAAAAATGAAGATTTTGACAACCCATTATGAAACCTGGGAAAATAATCATGTTTTTGATGAAACATCCAAAGAATAAAGTATCAATCTCAGGCAAAAGTTGTCAAAACCGACAACTATTAAATAATTTGAGGGGTTTAATGGCTATGGCATTTACAGTTTTATCACTTGTTCATCCGCTAAAGGCACAATTATCAGGACCAAAACCTGAAAAGGTCAAAAATCTGATGCAGACCTATTTCGATGAAGGGATTTTCAATGGCTGTGTTTTGGTGGCGGACCAGGATGGAATTGTCTTTAAGGGCGCCTTTGGACAGGCGGATATTGAAAATCAAAAACCGTTGAACACTTCAACCGATTTTTACCTGGCTTCGGTGTCCAAGCAATTTACTGCTGCCGCCATTATGATGCTCGAAACAGAGGAATTGCTCAATTTTGATGATACCATCAGGCAATATTTGCCGGAATTGCCATCCATTTACCATGGAGTTACCATTCGCAATTTACTCAACCACACCAGCGGGATCCCTGATTATTATAATTTTGCCAATCCCCAACCCGGATTCACCAATCAGGATGTACTAAATGTGCTCAAAGATGTGCAGGAACTGGAGTTTGAACCCGGCACAAAATACCGTTACAGCAATTCTGGTTATGTCTTACTTTCAATTATTGTGAGCCGCATCAGTGGAAAAACTTTTGCCAATTTTATCCGCTCCGAAATATTCAAGCCTTTGAAAATGAAGCGTTCGGTCGTTTTTGACAGCCATGCCAAACCGATAAGAAATCGAGCCGTCGGCTATGCCGCCAATGGCGTGACCACCGACTATCATTTCCGGACCACTGGTGGCGGAGGTATTTTTACCAATGTGGAGGACTTGTACCGATGGGACCGGGGTTTGTACACCGATAAGATCGTTCCTCAAGACTTGCTGAAAAAAGAAGCCTTCAGTCCAACTATACTGAAAGATGGAAGTAAAGTTTATTATGGTTTTGGATGGCAGTTGGAAAAAGACCATCCAAACATTGTTTGGCATGGCGGAGAATTGGAAGGATTTCGCACCTGGATTTTCAGGGACACAGACCATAAAATTGCCATCATTCTACTGAGTAACAACAGTTGTCTGAAACTAAAAGACATTACCAACGACATTTATCAAATACTGGTTTCCGGGTGATTTTTGTAGTTGATATACACATCAGAACTTCATAGTCTGACCTGCGTTGTGCTTGCATGTTAGAAACAAATAGGCCGAATGAACGGAAGATTTTCACATCCATTTCAGGTAAATGATCAAGCACTCAACTTTCAAAGATGGGTTATGCGAACAGATCATATGCGAGCGTAGCATAGAAAGCCATAATAAACAACAGTAGGTGGAAGGTTTGATGAGTAAAATTGTTTTAAACCAGACCTTGCCTGGGTCTGTTTGCTTTTTCATAAGATCTGAATAACATGGACTACTTCGTGATTAATCTTTATCACCAGGAAACACCGTCCGAACGACTGAAGTCTTTTACCAGTGGAAAATTGATGAATGCCCTGTTCAACATTTTTGTGAACAATACACTGATGTTGATTTCTGAAAAGAAAATCCAGTTGATTGAGGATGATCTCTAACCTGCAATCATCAGTGACTTCGATTTTAATATTCAGTTCATTTTCCGTATCGTACTGTAAATCCTTCAAGAGGTTTTCCTGGCCACTCTGGGCAAAAAGTATATTTTTGATCTGGTCAATCAATACGGGTACAATAGGTGCGAGTCCTTCCATGAAAAGGATTTGTGGATTTTGCTGGCTTAGCCTGGTTTTAAGTTGCTCTTTATTTTTCGTCTCAACCCCACGGCCAAATGCAACCAGATCATATTTAAAAGCATCGAGTTTGTTTAAATCAGAATTGGAGTTAACCATATAATCCGATTCATAACCGGATCGGTTGAGTTCCTGGGATAGTTGTTTTAGGATAGTTTCTCTTTTTCCAATGGCGAGTATCCTTTTTTTAACCATAATAACCTGAATTATAGAATCACTCCATTTTTCATCATGCTCATGCTTTATGCACTGATAAATATTACTTCAGAGTCTGTGACAATTCAATGGTAAGTTATGAACGTAAAAGCAAATCCGGCTGAAGAGAAATTGCTTCGACATTCAATGTTGCTATTCGTAAATACGATTAAAGTATTGAAGTGTTCAGCTAATATTGATGAAGGTCCCTGTTGAACACAGGCGATTGTGAAGATGACTTAAAATGGCAATGGGGTACTGTATTTTGGAATATTTTTCCTGAATTCCTGTTCAATTTTTAAGAGGACCTTACTGTCCGGTCGATTTTCTATCTTTCTACCATCGATTTCCCTGACCGGTGTCAATTCACCCATAGTTCCTGTTGTGAATACTTCATCGGCATTGTAAAATTCAGAAAGGGTGAGATCTTTTTCTTCAACCGGAATGCCAAGCGATTTTGCCAGCTTGGTAACCAAGCCTCTGGTAATTCCAGGTAAACAGGCGTGGGTAAATGGGGTGAATAATCGTCCCTTCTTTGCCAAAAATAAATTGGTAGCATTGGTCTCGGCCACAAATCCATTGTTATCCAGCATGATCGCATCATCGGCTCCGACGTAATTTGCTTCAATTTTAGCCAGGATATTGTTCAGCAAATTGTTGTGATGAATATGCGAATCGAGGAACTGCGGATTATTGCGTCGAATAGCGCTGGTAACCAGGCGAATGCCTTGTTGGTTGTCATAGACCGGTGGCTTCCATTCTGCCAGCACAATCAGTGTGCACCCGGAGGTGTTGAGTCGCGGGTCCATACCTGAAGTGATTTTATCTCCGCGCGTTAATGTGAGCCGTATGTGGGTTTCATCGCGCATTCCGTTGGCCTCCAACGTTTTGAATATGGCGTTGCGGATATATTCTTCCGCAGGAATTGAAGAAAAAGCCAGGGATTTGGCAGATTCCAGCAATCTTTCAATATGCTCTTGCAGCATAAATGCATAACCTTCATAAATCCTGATGCCTTCCCAGACGGCATCACCACCTTGGACTACACTATCAAAAACACTAATACGAGCTTCTTTTCGTGGGAATAATTCTCCGTTGATCCCGATATAGATGTGCTCATTTTTAGAGTTAAATTGCTGTAACATCAGTGACTTAGCATTAAGGGTTTAAAAAATCGGTAGTAAGGTAAAGCTTCTTCATAAACATCCTGCAAATGCACTGGCAGGGAATCATCGCTTGATTCCGGTGGATCAAATCCCGTGGATTGATGTACACGTCCATACCAGTATCTGGCCCAAATGCCATCTTCGGGACGGGGACCTGCTTGCCAATGCAGCATATTTTCATCAAACGGTATTTCGATCTTGTCACAAAGTGCAGTCAGAAGGCCCCTGGGATTTTTACGAACGTCGGTGCCGTCAATAACCACTGGCCTGTTACCCATTTCTGACAACCATTGAAATAACTCCATGGAACGTTTCAACCCGATATCATGGAGTGTCGGTTTTTTGATCACCTTGCCATAAGAAATCAACATTTGCCAGGGATCACGGATCAGAAAAACATTCTGGTAGTTGCTGATAAAAGTATAGTCAAATCCCTGCAGGTGGTGTGCCATATTTTTGATAAAGAGATTTGGAGTTTGCCTTGCCAAATATTCAATTCGTTCCCGGACGACCATTGGATCTTTTTCCATTTTGTTGATGACGGCCTCAGAACCAGGATGTTTGATACCCGTCGACTGGAGATAATGGCCATAAAAGGGCTCGTCGATAACAGCAGTGTCTTTTCTTTGAGCAAAGGAATACATTAACGCCGTACTGATATTTCTCGGACCGGAAATAAGATGAATGATCATAGAACTGATTTTGGAGTCCAAAAATAGGAAATTTTTTATTCCTATTTATTGAAGAGAAGATTGAGGTAAAACCCGGGTTTGGTCAAAATCTGCTTCACTTCCACATCGGCAAGGCCGTCGGTCAGGTATTGGTGAATTCGTGGGTTTTGGTTGGCTTTGTTCACGACAAAATTGAACAGGCGTGTATAGCGGCACAATCGCTGGAGAGAATAACTGATTTGAAATTCCTTCCACATTTTTAGGTATACCTCCTTGTCGTATGCCTGATTGAACGGAGCGCTAAAAATATGTTGTTCAAAGCATTTCTGAATATGGTCCGCTGCAATTCTCCCGCTGCGGATGGCATTGGCAATGCCTTCACCACTGAAAGGATCGATGAGTCCGGCAGCATCTCCGGTAAGCAAAAAATGGTTTCCGGAAATCTTTCTTTTTTTGGATCCCAGGGGCAATCCAAAGCCTCTGGGGGTTTCCAGCGGTTTTGCGGCTTTAAATCTTTCCTTTAGTTGCGGCTCGCTGGATAACAATTCCTGTAGAACATTCTTTAAATTGATCTTTTTCCCGGAGATCTCCGACGACAGCATACCGATCCCCACATTAGCGTGGTCATCAGGTAATGGAAATATCCAAAGATAGCCGGGCAGGATCTTGTGGAAAAAATATAACTCGATATAATTTTCCGGATGGATTGGTTGGACGCCTTCGTAATATACTCGAATACCGGCACTATGGTGCTTTTTGAATAGGTTAAGGCCGGCCATTTTCCGGGCAATTACCGATTGAGCGCCGTCTGCCCCCACAACGATTTGGCCAGTAAAATCGCCTTTGGTTGTAGTCAGTTCCAATTTATTAGTAGTAGAAGAGACATCGTTTACCTGGCAATTTTCAAGAATTTTGACGTTGGCATATTGTTTCAAATGCCTGAATAACAACAGATCGAAATCAAACCGCTTGCAGATATATCCACATTTCTTCTGGCCATGATGAAAGAAAGGAATATCCACAAACCGGTGATTTGGTGCATAGATCCGAACGCCATGGGAAGGGACCTTTTCTGTGATCTTACTGAAGTTCTCAGCCAATTCCGGTGATAGCATAGCTAGTTGGTTTACCACATCGACGCTGAGGGCGTCCCCACAGGTTTTATCCCTGGGAAATTGACTTTTTTCCAGCATGGCAATCTTTAAACCGGAGTTAGCCAGTGCTATGGCTGTTGCGCATCCGGCCGGGCCGGCGCCGGCAATAATGACATCAAATTTCCCGGAAGTCATCTTTGTCTATTCAATACTTTATCATTTCCCTGGTTTCCAATAAATGCCAGTCACAGTTTCTCAGGCAAATTAATAAAATAGGTTGAATTCGCGGTGGGTTAAAATTAATGGTGATCCAATAGCCTAATGATGTCCTTTAGATGAAAAGCCTTATACATCACGGTCAACTCAACCGGGAATTATCTTGCAAGACATTAAATAGGATACAGCTCCATAGTGGTGCAAATTTTCTGGAAATACGAAGGGGAAAACGAGACTTGCGCCCAATTGTACAAACAAGTACATTTAAGGAAAGAGTGCAAAATATAAATTCCGTAATCCGGATACTATGGTAGCAAAAAGGGATCGATTGATTTGACGAATGTGTGATATGACACAAGTCCTGCACACGCCATCGCGTAAAGCAAAAGAATTGCGCCAGTTGGGAGGAGTATTTCTATTGGAGTGCCAGGAATTATGCCGGACTGGAAAGTCCATTAAAAATAATGTCGATTTATGATGGAGTCATGCTCTGATATGGCTGGCACAAGTCAAAAAGACTTGCGCCATGGGGGGATATTTGAATGACCTAGAATTTAAAGAAGTTAAAATAATAATTATGTATTTGTTGACATTTATTTTATCGGCATTGATAGTATCAAATGACCTTTCAGCAGAGCAAATAGCTTTTGACTATTTTGTCACTAAAGTTTTAACTCAGAATTATCCCGAAAAGAATAAAATATATTTTTCTGGACAAACTCAGAGGAAAAAAAGTATTGGGGGGCCATTTTTTAATTGTTTTAAGACAGATAGTGCATTTAGCCAATTTTATTATCAACATTATTCTGATGTTGAGTCTGATCAAATTATAATAGACAGTAGTAATTTTCCTAAAGTCAAAAAATCAACAAAGATGAAAGGAAATCAATTAAATCTGGAAATATATAGATCGGTTAATAAATATGGAATAGCTTATGTCTACATAATGGTGTATCAACCAAGGTATTTTGCCGATCATTATTTAATGAAAATTTCAATCTCTAACCAAGAAGTTATTGACGTTTGTCGGGTAAATGAAATTATGTAAATGACCCTCATCTCGTCCTTGTCTGTGACGAGGATGCCATGGACAGGAGCAATTGTATTACGAGACAGGAGGTGTAGAAGAAAATAACTAAAGAGATAAAGCCTGGCGGAATGGCCGGGCTTTTTCATTATACACCCCCACTGGTCGTAGGTTAAGCTTAGCGGTCCTACGACCAAATGATATGAGCAGATCACATTTAGTAATAGGAACAGTAGTATGAGCTTACGCTGTCAAAAGCTGGAGTTGAATGCTGCTGAAGAAAGGGAAATAGGTAGGTGTCAGTATATATGAGAACTTTGCTGCGCGTGAGAAACCTTGAGCCATAGGGAAGTAAGGGTAAGCAGGCATGGTGAACAAAAAGGCGATGGTGAAAAATCATCCGTTGAATTGAAATTAAAAGTTGAAATGAAAACGTTATCTTTATTGGAAGAAAATTTAATCAGAATGGATATACAAACCATTAAACTTGATGTGATGCAAAAAATAATGGGCGTATCAACACCCTCATTATTGAAAAAGATCAATGATATTCTCGACAATGAAATGGTAGTAGCCTATACGGTTGAGGGAAAGCCTCTTACAAAAGCCATGTATAATGAAAGGTTACATTTAGCAGAACAACAACTGCGGTCAGGAGAATATACTGCACAGGAAGATCTTGAAAAGGAAGCTGAGAATTGGTAATGGGAAAGTTTAAGATCATCTGGACGAACCAGGCCAAAGCAGAAGCAAAAAAGATCTAAGATTATTATAAAGAGAAATCACCACAAGGGGCGAAGAATGTGCGGACTGATTTGTTGCAAAGTCCAAAGACAGTATATTTTGCCAAACAATACCGGGTAGATGAAATCAACCCCAAATACCGGAGGATCACCGTGAGAGGCGATTATAAAGTATTGTACAAGGAAGACTCAGGGATTATAAAAGTAATGGATGTTGTCAGCGTCAAGCAATCTCCTGAAGTCCTTAGAAACAAATAACCCGCCTAAGTATAGTCAAGTGTAATTTGTAACTACACTTGCTTATCAATGAGGAGAAAGGAAGGCGTGGTAGAAGCAGTAGCGCTCGGCTAAATGCTGCAGAAGGCAAAGTGATGGGGCCATCGATGAGCCTGCATAGCCTGTCCCGAACTTCTTTCGGGATGATGCCGGGAGATACGGTGAAGATGGAAGTATTTGCCAAGTATGTGGAAAAAGCCAAGGTAAAAGATGCCGTGACCAATATTCCTTCTAAAGTTGTTTTTTATCAGTATTTTTGTTAATGTTTGATATCAAATAATTGAATATCAAGATATTAATAGGTCTTTGGATGACTAATGTCCCGTAAGTGGCGAGACGGATTATTTTCCCAATTAATCGATATATTACCAATTCTTAATATATCGTTACTTATTGATTCATTCTCAATACAAATCTTTGTGCTCACGGAATTTTTTATAAAATTGAACCCCATTAAAATCTGGAAAGATGAAATACAGCATTGGCTTTTTTTATGTATTCGCAATGTTGGCGTTGGCCACTTGTAAACCTAAAGGGCCGGATCCATGGATCATCAATACTCCGGCTGAAGATCAGTTTACCCATATCGATCGAACAGGAACTACGATAATCCCAAATGGTAGGATGATCAAGCCTGCTGGCCATTCTATTCAGGTTGCGCCACATCCATATGGGCTGGCGTTAAGTCCGGATGGTAACATTGCTGTGACGGCAAATTCGGGAACTTCCCCACTTTCCATTTCCATTTTACGTAACATTTTAAGTGATAATCCCGACGTGCAACAAGTTCCTCCCGGGCCATCCACCGATGATGGCGTACTTGCATCTGTGTTTATGGGACTTGCCGTTGCTCCGGATAATAAAACCATCTACGTTTCAGGAGGACAGGAGAATAAGATTTACAAATTTGCAGCTTCGGATGGCCATGATCTTGGCACCATTGACTGTGCCTACAAAGATGATTCAGTCGATTATACCGACGGATATATCGGAGATATGGTATTGACCAAGGATGGAAATACATTGTATGCTGTTGATCAGATTAATTTCAGGGTTATCATTATCGACACAAAAACCGGTCGGTTGAAAGAAAGTGTTCCGGTGGGCCGGTATCCGTTTGGGATCGTCCTGTCACCGGATGAACAAAAGGTTTATGTGGCCAACGTGGGCATGTATCAATATCATAAGATCCCCGGTGCCAGTATGGATGATCTGGTGCACACCACCCTGCCGTTTCCGCCATTTGGATTTAATACCAAAGCTTCTATTGAAGGCATTCACCGCGATACCATCGATATACCGGGGTTAGGTGATCCCAATGCTATCGAAGCATTTTCAGTATTCACAATTGACGTTTCCGTTCCCGACAATCCTTATGTTTCAGCTAAAACTAAAACCGGCAATCTCGTAGGACAGAAAGTGGAAGGGATCCCGGCGGTTGGCGGCAGCAGTCCCAATTCCCTGGCGTCTACGGATCAATATGTTTTTGTAAGCAATGGCAACAATGACAATATCTCCGTCATCGATACGCAAAAAGACACCGTAGTGAATACCATTTATCTCAAACCTGATCCGCGAATTAAATCTTTCCGGGGTATACTACCATTTGGGTTGGCGGTATCTCCTGATCAAAAAAGGCTGTATGTGGCGGAATCAGGCATCAATGCTATTGGCGTGATCGATATACCGGCAATGAAAGTCATCGGCCATATTCCTGCAGGTTGGTTCCCGGCCAAAGTGAAGGTGAGCCGAGATGGTAAAAAGCTGATTGTCACCAACGCCAAGGGTTTTGGCAGCGGCCCCAATGGTGGCGCAAATTTTGATCCCAAGCCTTACGGCAGCTATGTCGGGAATTTAATGCGCGGAACAGTGGAGGTAATGGATATCCCATCTGATGAAGGATTGAAAGACCTCACTCAGGAAGTATTGGACAATAATTTTAAATTCAGAAGAGCAAGTTCTCCGGATTTTACCGACAGAAAAAACAATCCGATCCCGCTGTATCCGGGCGAAAAGGATTCACCAATCAAGCACCTTGTATTTATTTCCAAAGAGAACAGAACCTATGACGAGATCTTTGGTCAGGTAAAAAATGCCGATGGTGATGCCTCCCTGGCGCGATATGGTGTACACAGTTCATTTCACAATCATGCCCGTACTGATTCGGTTCAAGACGCCACCGTGATGCCAAATCATCTGGCATTGGTCAGACAATTTTCCATGTCGGATAATTTTTATGTCGATTCCGATGTTTCTGCCGATGGGCATCGCTGGCTGGTCAATACCTATCCCAACGAATGGGTTGAAACCTGCACGGCTGCGAGTTATGGCGGCAACCGGAATTTTAAGGAAAACTCCAAATCGCCGGGTATTTATGCGATGAACGGTGCTGCCGGGGCCATTTACCCGGAAGATTACAATGAAGCCGGATCCATGTGGGATCATCTGGATAGAAACGGGGTGTCATTCTATAATTTTGGTTTTAGCATCATGTTCGAACCGGCCATTTACAACGAGCATTTTAAATATACCGGTATTCGTCAGTTTGTAAACTATCCGGTACCCCAACCGATTTTCGATAAGACATCACACACCTATCCCACGTTCAACATGGCCATTCCAGATCAGTTCAGAATTGAAATGTTTCAAAAGGAATTTAAAGAAAAATGGCTGAATGGAACAGATTCGATGCCGTCTTTGATCACGGTGATCATTCCCAATGACCACGGGGCTGGCGACCGGCCGGAGGCGGGATTTCCTTTCCGCGAAAGTTATGAGGCGGATAATGATCTGGCTGTCGGACGCATTGTAGAATTCCTGTCGCACACGCCGTATTGGAAGAATATGATGATCGTAATTACCGAAGATGATGCGCAGAATGGCATCGATCATATCGATGCACATCGCAGTGTGCTGATGGTGATCTCACCTTATGTGAAACACGGCACGGTGAGCCATAAGCACTACAGCTTTGGCAGTATTTTTAAAACATTCTGGAATGTACTGGGCTTGCCTTATCTCAATCAATATGACGCCGGTGCCAGCGATTTTGCCGATTTTTTCACGGATCAGCCGAACTTCACACCATATGAAGCGCTGCCCGTGGACAAGCGAATTTTTGATCCGCAGAAAGCGCTGGATCCGTTCGATGAAAAATTTGACTGGAAAGCTTTGCGTGAATCACCCGAAATTGACGATGTGCATGATATGATGGAAGAAAGCAAGGAAAGTGACGAAGATCGTCTGGAGAATCGTGAGAGTAATTAATATATTGAAAAAATCATTTAAATACCAATATTATGCATCAACTAGGATTTGTCAGCGCCATTTTGGCGGAAAAGAGTTTTGAAGAAGTTATCACCTTTGCCGCTGAAAATAAATTTAAATGCGTCGAAATAATGTGTTGGCCCAAAGGCGAGGCCGAACGACGCTATGCGGGGGTTACGCACATCAATGCAGATGAATTGGATGACCACCAGGTAAACTATATTAAAAATTACCTCAAGGCCAGCAACGTTTTCATCTCAGGACTCGGTTACTATCCCAATCCTTTGGACCCGGACCAGGAAAAATCGAAATTCTATGTTGAACATATAAAAAAAGTGATCAAAGCCGCCGCCCGTTTGGACATACCGGTAGTGAATACCTTTATCGGCCGTGATCCATCCAGAGATGTTCAATACAACCTTGACAAGTTCAAAGAAGTATGGCCATCGATTATTAAAATTGCAGAAGAACACAAGATAAAGATCGGGATTGAGAATTGCCCCATGATCTTTACCAGGGATGAATGGCCGGGCGGAAAAAATCTGGCCACTACACCGGACATCTGGAGGAAAATGTTTGAGATCATTCCCAACCCTAATTTCGGTCTCAACTATGATCCATCACATTTCATATGGCAATTTATGGATGAGGTCCAGCCTATTTATGATTTTGCTGACCGGTTACATCATATCCACCTTAAAGATGTTAAGATCTACAAGAGTAAACTCGATCGGGTGGGGATCATGGCCACGCCACTGGAATACCATCAACCTAAGCTTCCCGGATTGGGCGATGTGCGATGGGGTGGTTTTTTCTCCGCGCTTACAGAGGTCGGTTATCGCGGGCCTGTGTGCATAGAAGTTGAGGACCGGGCATTTGAAGGTTCGGAGGAAGATCGGAAAACTTCCATACTGCTAAGCCGGAATTACCTCAGTCAGTTTCTGGTTTTATAATGATTATGTTGATGCATAATATTCCAGGACTTTCATGGCAAACCGGCTGGAAACTGTAGCGGGACCTCCGCCCATTTCTATCCCAACTTCAAGGGCTTCTATGATTTGTTCTCTGGAAGCTCCATTGTCCAGGGCTTGCTTGATATGCCATTCCAGGCACGATTCACAGTTAATGTGAATGGAAATGCCAATGGCGATGAGTTCTTTATATTTTATGGCCAGGGCGCCATCGGTGTAGGTTTGTTGCTCCATGGCAATGAAAGCTTTATAAACCTTTGAACGCTTCTTGTAATACTCGTCCGCTAGCTTGCGGTCTTCAATGATCTTTTCGATTTTTTTCTGATCTGACTGGTCCATGTTATCCGGATTAGAGTAGTATTTATTGAACAATCGTCGATATAACTGATTAACAAGAGACTTTTAAAATCAGTTTCATTCCGATGTATTCAGGGGAATGTGGTTGGCTGTTTACGGACACAATTTATATAATCGCATATTCTGTTGGAAAAGTGTACTGAAAATCACTAAATTGTTTTGTATTTGTGCATGATCCAAAACGAACCGAAAACCCATATTGATAAACATATAATTCTAGAAATATGAAAACAAAAAACACAACGAGACGTGCATTTATCAAAACGACCGGAGCAGCAGCTTTGGGAAGTACCATGGCTTTGAATTTTGCCATACCCCGGGTGGGTAAAGCATTTGACGATAAAACCCTGAAAGTTGGTTTCATCGGTTGTGGCGGTCGGGGCACCGGGGCAGCCAGCCAGGCATTGAATGCGGATAAAAATGTAGTCCTCACTGCCATGGCGGATATTTTTGAAGACCGTTTGGAAGAATCGTACAATGCGCTTTTAAAATTGCATCCGGATAAGGTGAAGGTTGATAAGAATAGAAAGTATCTGGGTTTTGATGCATATAAAAAGGTGATTGATTCGGATGTTGATGTTGTCATCTTAACAACACCTCCTTTTTTCAGACCCTTGCATTTAGAGACTGCCATCAATGCAGGAAAACATGTTTTTTGTGAAAAACCCATGGCTGTTGATGCGCCTGGGGTGCGAAGGGTTATTGAAGCAGCAAAGAAGGCGAAAGAAAAACAAGTCTCCTTGGTATCCGGTTTTTGCTGGCGTTATCATACACCAAAAAGGGCCACTTTCAGCAAGGTGCAGGACGGGGCCGTAGGTAAAATTTTGTCCATTTATAATACCTATAATACCGGAGCGCTTTGGTATCGGGATGTACAACCCGATTGGACCGATACGCAAAAGAAAATGCGCAACTGGATTTACCATAACTGGATTTCCGGCGATATGATAGCCGAACAGGCGATCCATAGCATCGATATGATGTCCTGGGCAATGAAAGATGTGAAACCGATGAAAGCCACAGGCACCGGTGGACGACAAAGCAGGATAGAAGATAAATTTGGCAATGTATTCGATCACTTTGCGATTGTTTTCGAATATGAAGATGGCGCCAAAGGATTCCACTTTAGCCGGCAACAAAAAGATTGCAGTAACAGTTACGCTGTGGATATTGCCGGGACAGAAGGAAATTGCCTGGTCGACTGTATACGCGATCGTCACATTATCACAGGTAAAGAAAACTGGAAATTCACCGGAGATGAAAATGATATGTATCAGGAAGAACATGACGAATTGTTTGCTTCCATACGTAATAATAAGCCAATGAATGATGGAGATTGGATGGCACAAAGCACCATGCTGGCTTTAATGGGACGAATGGTTGGCTATACGGGCCAGACGATTACATATGATGAAGCTTTGAATTCTCAGGAAAGATTAGGTCCTGACTCGGCTACTTTGGATTATGACACCAAGGTTGACGATCCTCCGGTCGCACAGCCAGGAATCACAAAATTTATTTAGTCATTACACATCACACAAAATAATAGAACCAAACGGGTTTGATCGCCTGTTTGGTTTTTTCTATCAATATCATGCCATGAAAAGAAAAACATTTTTGAAATATGCAGTGGGATCAGTGGCGGTTTCGGCGGTGGTTCCGGTAAGCGGTGCCATGGTGATGCCACGATCAGAAAAGAATGCTCAGCCACCTGTCGTCCCCGATGGAAAAATCAAAATTAAAAAAGCCCTGAAATACGGCATGATAAAAGAAGACTTATCGATCATGGATAAGTTCAAATTATTGAAAGACATTGGATTTGACGGCATAGAACTCGACAGTCCCAATGATCTGGATAAAAGGCAAATTTTAGAAGCACGGGACAAAACAGGCATTATCATTCCAGGTGTGGTCAACTCGGTACACTGGTCTAAACCCCTTTCCGACCCCGACCCGGCCGTGAGGGCGGCATGTGTTGCATCGATGACTACCTCCCTGGAAGATTGCCGGGATTATGGTGGGACAACAGTTTTGCTGGTTCCGGGTGTGGTGAATGAAAAAGTTGCCTACGATGACGCCTATCGCCGGTCGCAGGAAGAGATCAGGAAGATATTGCCGGTGTGTGAAAAAACAGGTATAAAAATCGCCATTGAAAATGTCTGGAATAATTTTCTGCTCAGTCCGCTGGAGGCAGCACGCTTTATTGACGAATTCAATCACCCCATGATCGGTTGGCATTTTGACATCGGCAATATCGTCCGATATGGCTGGCCGGAACAATGGATCAAAGTGCTTGATCAACGGATATTAAAACTGGATGTAAAAGAGTACAGCCGGGAGAAACAAAAGAATGAAGGGATTTGGAAAGGATTTGAGGTGAATCTACTGGAAGGTGATAATAACTGGCCAGTTGTCATGGAGGCGTTGAGAAACATCAATTATAGCGGAGGCTGGATGGCGGCAGAAGTCACCGGTGGTGACCGGACAAGGTTACAGGATATTTCAGACAGAATGGATAAGATCCTTGAGTTGTGAAAAAAAATATAAAATATGACCTGGATCATAGACGTTTATTGACAAGGTGCGTATACTTGCATTGATGCTGAAAAAGTTTCTATACATATTGTTGGCTTTCTATGTGAACCTGATCTCGGCAGGGGTGACGATCAATCGTCATTATTGTATGGATCGCTTGATGTCTTTTTCACTATATGCACAGGCACGCACCTGTACTGATAATCCCGGCGCAATGGCATCGGGATGTTGCCACAATGAGCATGAAACATACCAGTTGGTTGAAAAATTCTTCACCAGCAATTTTCATTTCGATTTTAATGCTGATTTCACTTTTCTTGTTCCTCAATTCACATTGGTAATTGAAAATCTCTTCTTCAACAATGAATTTAATGTCAGCCATGCTGATTACGCTCCTCCACTTCTAACCTTCGATATTCACGAACGGATCAGTTCCTTCCTGTTATAGTTAATTTCTGTTTTTGAATTTTCTACACCTGATACACATGTGTGCTTTTAGGATGTAGATCAATTGAATTACATCTGATTCATAAAAACAGAAAATCATGTTAGGGAAAATCATCCGTTTTTTTCTAGAAAATAAATTAATCACGGTATTACTATTAGTTGTTTTCGTTGGCTGGGGAATTGCCGTAGCACCTTTCAACTGGAAACTCGATTGGCTGCCGAGAGATCCTGTTCCTGTTGATGCCATCCCTGATATCGGGGATAACCAGCAAATCGTCTTTACCCAATGGATGGGAAGGTCCCCAAAGGATATCGAAGACCAGATCACCTATCCATTGACCACCGCATTGTTGGGAATTCCCGGTGTAAAAACCATCAGAAGCAGTTCTATTTTTGGTTTGTCCAGCATTTATATCATTTTTAATGATGATGTTGAATTTTATTGGAGTCGCTCCAGAATTCTCGAAAAATTAAACGCTCTTCCTACCGGTACCTTACCGGAAGGCATTCAACCCGCATTGGGACCAGATGCTACTGCACTCGGTCAGATCTTTTGGTATACCCTGGAAGGGCGGGATCCGAAAACCGGTAAACCTACCGGAGGCTGGGACCCCCAGGAATTACGAACCATTCAGGATTTTTATGTCAAATATTCATTATCGAGTGCCCAGGGGGTTTCGGAGGTTGCCTCTGTTGGCGGTTTTGTGAAAGAATACCAGGTAGACATCGATCCCGATGCTATGAAGACTTACAACGTCAATGTCTCCCAGATCATGAAGGCCGTTAAAGAAAGCAACCAGGATGTTGGAGCCAGAACTATTGAATTCAACAAGGCTGAATACCTGGTGCGCGGGTTGGGATATATTAAGAATCTGGATGATCTGGAAGAAGCGGTCGTGACAGTACACGATAATGTGCCCATCAGAATAAAGGACATCGCCAGGGTCAACTACGGACCGGCCACACGTCGTGGCGGTTTGGATAAAGCGGGGGCTGAGGCGGTGGGTGCTGTTGTGGTAGCACGGTATGGCGCGAATCCCATGGAGGTCATAGAAAATGTAAAAAAGAAGATCGAGGAAATAGAACCCGGCCTTCCCAGTAAAACTTTGGCCGACGGAACAGTATCTAAAGTGACCATTGTTCCTTTCTATGACCGTACCGGTCTGATCAAGGAAACACTGGGTACGCTTGAAGAAGCCCTGACCCTGGAAGTACTGATCAGTATTATTGTGGTGATCGTCCTGGTGATGAACCTGAGGGCATCGATCATCATTTCCAGTTTACTGCCCGTGGCGGTATTAATGACCTTTATCGTGATGCGTTACTTCGGGGTCGACGCCAATGTGGTTGCCCTTTCCGGTATCGCTATTGCCATTGGTGTGATGACCGATGTGGGAATTGTGTTTACCGAAAACATTGTACGGCACCTCGAGGTCCCTGAAAACAAGGGCAAAAAAGGCAAAGCATTGCTCGAGGTGATCTTTGAGTCATCCACAGAAGTAGCCTCAGCCATCATGACAGCGCTCGCAACCACCATCGTCAGCTTTCTTCCGGTATTCACCTTGCAGGCAGAAGAAGGTAAATTGTTCAGGCCGCTGGCATTTACCAAAACTTTTGCGCTGTTGTCGTCACTTGTTTTGGGCCTCATCGTTATTCCGGCTTTTGCCAATTTCATTTTTGGGCTGAATTTCAGCGGTAAACGGGTCCATCGTATCGGTAATATTTCGCTTATCGTACTGGGTGTGATTTTTCTTGTTTGGAGTGGTAATTTCATCAGTATCGCGCTGATTGCTTTTGGTATCAATAATTTATTGGAAAATTACTGGCCTGAAGCCAAAAGACATTTTACCAACCGGATCAACACAGCCATTGTGTTGCTGACGGTAGTTTTCTTCCTCACGAAAATCTGGTTGCCTCTGGGACCTCAAAACGCTTACATTGTTAATTTTATTTTCGTGGCGCTCATTGTTGCAGTTGTACTTGGTTTGTTGGAATCTATTGTCCTGCTCTATCCCAAAATATTGCCGTGGTGCCTGGAAAATAAATGGAAATTTCTGTCCATACCCATTGTCATTGTACTTTTTGGGATCACTACGTGGCAGGGCTTTGACAAGATGTTTGGCTGGGCCTCCAAAGGGTTGGACAAGGTTGGGGTTAATATCAGACAAACAGGCGTATGGGAGGCCGCCATCAAAACCTTCCCTGGTGTCGGAAAAGAATTTATGCCACCACTCAATGAAGGCTCATTTTTGCTGATGCCAACCACCATGGCCCATTCGGGCGTTGAGGAAAACATCAATGTGATCCGCAAGCTTGACCTCAGCGTGTCTTCCATACCGGAGGTTCGGTCTGTAGTGGGTAAGTGGGGAAGGGTGAATTCTGCACTGGACCCGGCACCGATCAGCATGTTCGAAAATACGATTAACTACAAGCCTGAGTACATCCTTAATGAGGATGGGCATCGTATGCGTTTCAAGGTGGATAGATCCGGGAGTTTTCTGTTGAAGGATGGAAAGAAATACGATCCAAAAGATGGTTTTCAGGAAATTGATAAGGACCAGTTGATTCCGGATAAGAACGGCGAATATTTTCGTCAATGGCGCGATGAGATTAAATCTCCGGATGATATCTGGCAATCGATCATCATGGCATCGAGTATTCCCGGCATGACTTCAGCACCGAAGCTGCAACCTATTCAAACCCGTTTAATCATGCTTTCGACAGGCATGCGGGCACCCATTGGAATAAAAGTTTATGGCCCTGACTTGCAAACCATAGAAGGTGTGGGATTGAAGTTTGAGAAAATTTTGCAGCAAGTGCCAGATATCGAACCGGCATCGGTATATGCCGATAGAATTGTAGGCAAGCCTTACCTTGAGATCAATATAGATCGGAAATCCATTGCGCGTTATGGCCTCACCATTGCCCAAATGCAGCAAAGCATTGAGGTGGCGATTGGTGGTATTCCTTTAACCAATACAGTGGA
The DNA here is from genome assembly GCA_963711495.1 of uncultured Cytophagales bacterium. Classification (GTDB taxonomy): domain Bacteria; phylum Bacteroidota; class Bacteroidia; order Cytophagales; family Cyclobacteriaceae; genus CAVQEK01. The sequence goes on along the minus strand of CAVQEK010000010.1, from coordinate 197,759 downwards.
AGGCAGGGAACGATTTCCGGTAAGGGTGCGATATGCCCGGGAATATCGCGACAACCCGGATGATCTGAAAAATATTCTGATACCCACCCCTTCAGGCACGCAGGTACCCCTGGGACAGTTGGCGTCGATCACCTATCGCCGGGGACCCCAGAACATCAAAAGTGAAGATACTTTTCTGGTTGGCTATGTGATCTTTGATAAAAAACCACAGTATGCCGAAGTGGATGTAGTCGAACAGGCACAACGGTTCATTAACCAGAAGATTGAAAGTGGAGAACTGGTCATTCCTCCGGGGGTGAGCTATAAATTTACAGGTAACTATGAAAGCCAGATCCGGGCCACCAAACGCCTTGGCATTGTAGTGCCCATCTGTTTACTGGCCATATTTCTTATCCTCTATTTCCAGTTCGGAAATGTGCAGACTACCAGTATGGTTTTTACAGGTATTTTCGTAGCCTTTTCAGGTGGGTTCATCATGATCTGGCTTTACAGTCAGGGTTGGTTCCTCAATTTTTCTTTTGCCGGTGTAAATATGAGAGACTTATTCCAGATGCATGGCATCAACCTCAGTGTTGCGGTATGGGTAGGATTCATCGCGCTATTTGGCATTTCCACGGACGACGGTGTGATCATGGGAACTTATATCAAGCAGGTTTTTGAGCGCGAAAAACCCAACAGCAAAGCGGAGATCAGAAAAGCCATTTTGCAGGCCGGAATGATGCGTGTACGGCCGGCGATGATGACAGCGGCAGTGGCCATTATCGCTTTGATACCCGTGCTTTCATCTACAGGTAAAGGGTCCGACATCATGGTCCCGATGGCTATTCCGTCATTCGGAGGAATGTCTATTCAGATCATCACCATGTTTGTAGTTCCGGTCTTGTACAGCATGTGGCAGGAGGGGAGGATGAAGAGGAAACTGGATGTTGGAAGTTAGAGGCTGGATATTGGAAACTGGAAGTTGGAGGCTGGAAATTGGAAACTGGATGCTGGAAGTTGGAGGCTGGAAATTGGAAACTGGAAGTTGGAGGCTGGAAATTGGAAACTGGATGCTGGAAGTTAGAGGCTGGATATTGGAAACTGGAAGTTGGAGGCTGGAAAGCGGTAGTTGGAAGTAAGAGGTTGGAAATTGAAAATGAAGAATAAGGGGTCAGAGGTTCTTCAGTTAATTAAAATTTAAAACAATGATAAAGAAAATAAGTGATCTTGATGTGTATGTTCAGTCATATGATTTCGCCATGAAAATATTTGAGCTAACCAAATCTTTTCCCAAAGAGGAAATCTATTCTTTGACTTCTCAAATCATTCGGTCATCAAGATCAGTTAGCGCCAATATTTCAGAGGGATGGGCAAAAAGAAATTATGAGAATGTTTTTAAGCAGCACTTAATCAATGCTTTAGGGTCATGTGAAGAAACCAGAACCTGGTTGGATTTTGGCCGGGACTGTAAATACATACCGGAGGTAAAGCACGAGATATTGGTGCAGGAACTTAACTCAATAGGTAAAATGATAACTCAATTACACAAGAAATGGAAAAGCTATTGAAAAGTAGAAAGTGGTTTCAGAATATTTTTAACGCGGCAAAAAACATCAGTTCGCCGTTGGTTTGGTTGATTCTAGCCTTCAGCCTCCAACTTCTATCTTCTTTGGGGGCCTGGGGACAAAGTGAACTCCACAATTACCAAAAAGCTGGTGCCGAACACAACCCCGAATTAAAAGCACTTTTTAACCAGTATCTGGCGACCATGGAGAAAATCCCGCAGTCAAAAGCGCTGCCCGATCCTCAGGTGGCTTTCGGATATTTTATTAGCCCGGTAGAAACCAGGCTTGGGGCACAACGGGGAAACATCTCAATATCGCAAATGTTCCCCTGGTTTGGAACGCTGAATGCCCAGAGCCAGGTGTTTGCCGGGATAGCCAAAGCAAAATTGGAGAATTTCGAGGACGCCAAATTGGCGCTGTACAACAAAATTGAAAATACGTACGATGAACTCTATTTTCTGAATAAATCGATCAGGATCACGCAGGACAATCTCGATTTATTGACACCACTCAAAGGTTTGGCCCGGGTGAATTTCGAATCCGGGAAATCCGGTCTGGAAGATGTATTGCGCATTGAAATGGAGCAAACGGAACTAAAGGACAAACTGGCGTATCTGCAGGATAGCCAGGCACCGCTGCTTGCTCAATTTGAACAATTGATCAATCAGCAACTCGATGGCCCATTAAATATGCCGGACACACTTTGGACGTCGGTGATAGATCTGGATAAATCAACTTTAACAGATTCCATGCTGGCCAATAGTCCGAAATTGCAGCAATTTGATTACGAGGCTCAGTCCTATAAACAACAGCAAGTAGTTGCTGAAAAAATGGGTTTGCCTTCCTTCAATATTGGCTTCAATTACATCAATGTTGCCCCAAGAAAAGATGTGGAAATGGCCGATAATGGAAAGGACGCCTTTATGTTCCCTCAGGTCGGAGTCAAAATTCCGCTGTATCGAGGTAAATACAAGGCCATGAAAAAAGAGGCTGAATTACAGGAGGAATCCAGTATGCTCCGGAAAGAGAATAGACAAAATACACTACGGACAGATCTTGAGCAGGTCTACCGTGATTATCTGGATGCTGTTCGCAAAGTAACGCTTTACAGACGTTTAGCTGACCTGTCTTCAAGGACTTTGAACTTATTGCAGGAAAAATATTCTACGGCGGGAGCCAATTTTGAAGAGGTGATCAGGATGGAGCGAAAATGGCTGGGTTACTCACTGGCCCTCGAAAAGGCCCGGGCGGATAGAAATTCAACAGCCGCTAACATCAATTATTTAATCGGCAAACGATGATTTGCTGATGAAACGATGTGCTGATTTGCTGATGAATTGATATGAAGATGAGTCGATTTAATGACCGGGTGAGAGAATAAAATAGATGTCTTACAATAAAAAATAAAAAGAATGAAAACTCGGAATGAAATTTTAGAAATGAGTTTTGAACTAGCACTTGATATAATTGAATATTCGGAATTACTAGAAAGTAAAAGGAAATACGTCGTAGCGAATCAGGTATTAAAATCTGGAACAAGTATCGGCGCAAATGTGCGAGAAGCCCAAAGTTGTGAAAGTAAGTTGGATTTTATCCACAAACTAAAAATCGCACATAAAGAGGCTGAAGAAACAGATTATTGGCTTCTGTTGTGTGAAAAGGCTGGATCATATCCGCCTCCTATGGTTAACTTAAAAGCAAACCTCCTTTCTGTGCAAAAGTTATTGAGCAAAATTATTTCCACCACCAGGTCTAAATATAAGGAGTCATGAAGATCAATATAAAAAAGACACAAATTCTGATCTTGATTGTTGTTATGGGAATTGGTATTCTCTTGGGATACGTCATTAGCACATCCTCTCATCAGAAAATTATCAAATCGACAAATAGGCTGATTGATGCATCAGCAAATCAGCAAATCAGCACATCGAAAATCTGGACCTGTTCCATGCATCCTCAGATCCGACAGGATCATCCTGGAAAATGTCCCATTTGTGGCATGGATCTGATCCCGTTAAACCAGGCTGTAGCAATCGGATTGGGACCGAATGAATTGCAAATGACAGAAGCGGCGATGAAAATAGCCGATGTGCAAACCACCAAAGTGGCACTTAAAACGCCGTATAATGATTTATATCTACCAGGCAAAGTGCAGGCCGACGAACGCAAGATCGCTGATATCACCTCAAGATTTCCGGGGAGGATAGAAAAATTGTATGTGAGTTTTACTGGTCAGGAGGTTAAAAAGGGAGACAAGCTTGTTACAATCTATTCCCCTGAATTGGTTAGTGCCCAAAAGGAATTGTTTGAAGCGTTCCAAATGAAAGATACGTATCCCGAATACTATAAATCTGCGGTAAATAAACTAAAGCTGTGGGACCTTTCAGAGGCGCAGGTCCAAAATATTATTGCTAAAGGGGAACCTCAATTTTATTTCGATGTACTCTCACCGCTAACAGGAACGGTAGTAGACCGGGTGATATCATTGGGCGATTATGTTTCACAAGGACATGAGCTATTCAAAATTGCTGATCTCAGAAAAGTTTGGGTAATGTTCGATGCTTACGAGATCGATCTGCCCTGGATAAAGACAGGAGATAAGATCGATTTTACCATTCAGTCAATACCCGATAAAACTTTTACCAGTACGGTCACTTTTATCGATCCGGTAATTGACCCGAAAACCAGGGTGGCGTCGGTTCGCACAGAAATCAATAATTATAGGGATGTACTCAAGCCTGAAATGTTTGCTTCCGGCAATTTGAAAGCCAGACTGCCCGGCACAAAAGAAGCGTTGATCATTCCCAAGACGGCGTTGTTATGGACTGGCAAACGGTCCATAGTTTATGTGAAAGAACCAAATCGTACAGCGCCAGTCTTTCAATATCGCCAGATCGATCTCGGGCCCCAGGCGGGAGATTATTATGTGGTCAATAAAGGGTTGCACGAAGGCGAGGAGGTCGTTTCCAATGGCTTGTTCAAGATCGATGCCGCGGCCCAGCTCCAGGGAAAAGAAAGCATGATGAATCCTGATGGTGGCACTGCCGATACCGGGCATGATCACGGCGACGTGAATATGGAAGGGAACGAAAAGTCAACCGTGAACCAGTCCAAAGAAGTGGTTAAATCCCCTTCGGATCAATCTGCTACGGCAGCGGATCTTTTCAAAAAACAGTTCCTCAAAATCTTTGATCAATATCTCGTGCTGAAAGACGCCCTGATCAAGTCTGATCAGGAAGAGGCGAAACAGGCAGCAACTGCCACGGATACAGCCGTACAATCTGCAGATATGACTTTATTAAAAGGAGATGCTCATTTAATCTGGATGGACAATTTGAAAAAATTGGAAGCTGCATTGGATATTATACAAAAAACTTCTGATATCGAAGTGCAAAGAAGATCATTTGCAAGTTTGAGTGAAACATTGCACGAAGTCATTGAACGGCTGCAAATCAAGGGTATTAATGGTTATTATCAGTTTTGTCCAATGGCGAAAAATGGTCAGGGTGCATATTGGTTAAGTCGCATAAAAGAGATTAAAAATCCTTATTACGGAGAGGCAATGCTGACCTGTGGTGAGACCAAGGAGACCCTGGACTGAAGTAAAACCGATATTATAAATAAGTAAAATCAATTTTTTAATCATTTAAAAAGAAAGTGTTATGAAAAAGTTAATGTCATTAATTATCGTAAATCTGGGAATATGCATATTCTCAGTGAATGCACAAGAGATGGATCATTCAGGACATTCCATGAATACGGCCCAAAGTAAATCCGTAACCCATTACGAGGTGAGTAAAGATTTTCAAAAACAATTGGATGGTGTGATTCAGGCCAATTTGAAATTGAAAGAAGCCTTTGTCGCTTCTAATGCAGACGCTGTGAAATCAGCTGCTTTTGAAGTAAAGGATGCCCTGGGGAAAACAAATATGCATTTACTCCAAGGTCAGGCCCATATGGATTGGATGAATTATCTCAACACCATGAACAGCCAGTTGGAATCAATCGGCGGCACAGCGTCTATTGATGAACAAAGGACTCATTTTGCGGCATTTACGGATGCCTTATACAACAGTGTAAAGGCGTTTGGGATTAATACTGGTGAAGTATATTATCAGTTCTGTCCAATGGCACTCAATAGCCAGGGAGCTTATTGGTTGAGTGATACCCGTGAAATTCGAAATCCCTATATGGGGAAAATGATGCTGACATGTGGCATTACCAAAGAAATCATTAAATAAATTGACATAATGTTTAAACGTAAAAAGATGAAATTTTTTAATTTATTGATGCTCACCGTGATTGCAGTAGGGTTTTTTACTGCATGCAAGAAGGATACTGGTAATTTTTTATCACCAGAAGATCAGACTGCTGTTGCAGGAATGAAGGAGGCTTATGAAAATGCGTCCAATGAGAATAATTTGTTTAATACAGCAGTAACAGATAATGATGCAGTCGCAATCCATAGGCATGATTCTCTTTTTTATTGCTATGAAGAAATGTTTGATGAATATCACAGCCATTATTCGCATGTTGACGGTCATACCGACCATTATCATGATGCTATGGGTATGCACATGATGGGTGGTGGAATGGGCCATATGCATGATATGTGGGCTGACGGCCATTATTGGCAGGATCATGAAATGATGGATGAATTGGTGGATGAACATGAAACCCTTAAACATCAAATTTCTAATTGAAGGGTGGAATTAGTTTTTATTAAAGAATTGTAGCAACTGACGGACTTAATAGCAGGGAAGAGTGAAACGGACATTTCGGTGAAACGGGCATTCTTTCCTTTTAGAAGTAAATTTACAGAGCCTGTATCGTATAATATGGATGAAGAAGAATGATGAAAAAAATCAATCTTCATATTAAAAATATGGTTTGCCCAAGGTGTATTTACATCGTGGAGCACGAACTTAGTGATCTGGGCATTGAAGTCCATCATATTGAATTGAGGTTAGTCAATGTTACCATACCGGACGACGTTTCTCTTGATGATATTGATCAAAGATTATCGCCATTTGGATTCAGGCTTCTCAAGGATAAAGATGAAATCACTGTTGAAAATATCAAAAAAAAGATTGATGAATATATCCGTCTGACGGAAAATAACGAAATCAAAAACACCTTGTCTTCCTTTATAGCTAATGAGATCGGTAAGAACTATAATTACCTCAGCAAGTTGTTTTCATTCTTTGAGTCCAGGACCATTGAACATTATTATATTGATAGAAAAATCAACAGAATCAAAGAGCTATTGGAAGATGACGAGTTGAACATCAGCGAGATAGCACACAGACTGGGCTACAGCAGTGTCCATTACCTGTCCAACCAGTTCAAAAGTGTTACCGGGATTACTCCGACTGAGCACAAAAATATCTTCAAATCAAAATTGGACCATTGAATTACGTTGCACGTCTAATTTTTTCGCGTCTCCTTCCGATTATGCTGAACTAACGGCACCAAAATCTTATACATGATTAAGATAAGATTATAAATAGTTATAGACGGCCAACCGTTAAATTTGATAAAAAGTAATGAAACTAAAAGTGAATACTGTAATCCTGAATGATTAAGGTAACCGCTAAAAAATAATTTACATATGAAAGAGATAAAAGCATTTGTAAGACCACAAAGATTATCGGATGACCCATTTAAGGAAGAAAGGTTTTTGTTGCGTTACCGATTTCAAGGGAGAGGGGACCGGGCATTATTCAGATGCAAGAAAGGAATTGCCCACGCTAGACCATCCCTTTTTACATAGCAAAGTGGCAAAAATCGAAATTCTCGTATCGTCAAATCATGTGAATGAAGTAATACAGATTTTTCATGAACAAGGTAAAACAGGATTAAGGGGAGACGGACTTATCTATATAACCGATGTAACAAAGGCAGTTCGGGTCAAGGATTTATCGGTCGACAGTTTAGAAAAAATGCAAAATTAGATATTGGCGATCTTTGTCATCTCGTGGCGCCTTGTTGTTGTGGTAACTGTGTATATCAGTTCCTCATTGAATGAAAAAGTACGATACAATTATGGTAACGGATAAAAGGTTTAAATAAAATAGTTATGCCATACTTTAATTTGAATAGTTGGGATTTGCAAAGGTTTGTATGTACGTTTTGGCTAATTATTATTGGCTTGTTGATTTGGTTTGCACATTATATTGTCACCAAAAATCATTATAAGATTGTCCATTATTCTTTTTCCGGCATATTGAAAAGAAAATATACAAAAGGAGAAATTAGTAAAGTGGAATTTCAAGAACAAAGAAAAGACAAGACCAAGTCTTTTTAAAAGAACCAAGTTGGGAATTCCATGGATCCACCTCATTGTTTGAACTGGTGAATGATATCCGGATAGTTGTATAAAATATGCAAATGCGAACGGCCATAATATGATAAACATAAGATAAAATTTTGTACAAAACCAATCGGAGGATGACGTATAGATAAATAGAAAGGCCTTAAACAATGATCCTGAATTCCTGAACGATTCCTTAATTGTTCTTTGAAATAAAACCCTCAGGGATCAAAAAGTTGATAGGTGCAGGAACGGTATTACCATAAGTTCAAAAATGGTAGACAAAAGTCTTTGGAGGGTTTTTTAGTTTTAAAATATAAAATATCAGAAAGATGGAAAGCTTTAGAACGGTAACGGATTTTGAACCCGCCATAGCAATTTCAAAAGATCTGCAAGATAAAATTCATCGAGTTTGTCAAGGTTTGAAGGATGTAGACATCATCAAATTGTCTACTGATCAGGTAAAATTAGCATATTATCCCCAGTTGTATAGCGAATCATTTCTTGAAAAACAGTTGGAACAACTCGGTGTTAATATAATGAATATCCCCAATAACAAAGGATTTTTTAAAAGGATCCTGGATAAAATGGCCAAAGAAAATAATGAAGCATTTGGGGGAACTGAACTTGAATGCTGTAAACTTCACAAATCGTGATAAAATATATCGCCAGCACATCGGGATCAGCAAACATTAATACTTATTTAAAACCGCCTTGTATTCAAGTCGTTATTGATAATTGTAATATGAGGTGTTACGACACAACCAATTGTCTCACACTGTCAGCATTAAAATGAAAATTAAAGACGAATCGAAAGATACCGCTCAAGAACATATGCAATCACGAACTTTAGGGTCCGAATCTGGCCATCAACATCAACAAGATCATAAGCATATGGTTGATGAACAGGAGGAACACCAACATTATGAACATGAGGCCCATCATGGCCATGATCATAACGGACACCAGCATCATGGCGGACATGCCGGGCACCACGCCCATATGATCGAAGATTTCAAAAAAAGATTTTGGATCTCTTTGATCCTAACCATTCCGGTGCTGGTATTTTCACCGATGGTCCAGCAATTCCTGGGATTTGGGTGGCATTTTATCGGTGACACCTATGTGTTGTTTGGCATTTCGACAGTGGTCTTCTTTTATGGAGGATGGCCATTTCTGAAAGGCCTTGTAGATGAATTGAGGGATAAATCCCCGGGAATGATGTTCCTGATCGCACTGGCCATTGTCGTAGCCTATGGTTATAGCGGGGCAGTAGTATTTGGGCTGGAAGGCAAAATATTTTTCTGGGAACTGGTGACCTTGATCGACATCATGTTGTTGGGACACTGGATTGAAATGAAATCGGTGATGCGCGCCTCCAATGCATTGGAGTTGTTGATTAAAATGATGCCTTCAGAGGCGCATTTGATAAAAGACGGGCAAACCACGGACATCAAAGCTGAGGACCTGAAAAAAGGTGATTTGATACTGATCAAACCGGGGGAGAAAGTGCCTGCAGATGGTCTTATTAAGGAAGGGAACAGTTACCTCAACGAGTCTATGCTGACCGGCGAATCTACGCCTGTTGAAAAAAACAAAGACGACAAAGTAATCGGTGGTTCTGTAAACCAGGACGGATCGCTGAAGGTAGTAGTGCAACATACTGGCAAGGACAGTTATTTGTCCAAGGTGATCAATATGGTGCAGGAGGCCCAGCAGTCAAAATCCAAAACCCAGAATCTGGCCGACAAGGCGGCAGCATGGCTGGCTTACGTTGCACTTTCTGCCGGCATCATTACACTCACGACCTGGCTGCTGCTCGGACACGATCTGGCTTTTTCGCTTGAGCGAATGGTCACGGTAATGGTAATTTCATGTCCGCATGCGCTCGGCCTTGCCATTCCACTGGTGGTCGCTATTTCTACGGCAGTATCGGCGAAAAATGGTTTGCTGATCAGAAACCGTACGGCTTTTGAAAATGCCCGGAAGATCACTACCGTACTCTTCGACAAGACCGGTACACTCACCAAAGGAGAATTCGGGGTCACCCGTTTTGAGGTACTTGACAATCAGTTCGACAAAGAAAAAATGCTTGCTTATGCCAGTGCATTGGAGCAGGAATCGGAACATCCTATCGGAAAAGGCATTGTGGAGAAGGCCAAATCACTGTCGTTGAAAGAAGAGAAAATCACCGACTTTAAATCCATCACCGGTAAAGGGGTTCAGGCGAAAATCGACGGACAGATAGTAATGGTAGTAAGTCCCGGATATCTGAAGGAAAATAATATCAGTTTGCCTAAGGAAGTCGACACCGATGAAGCCGAGACTTTGATCTTTGTACTGGTAAAAGAAAAACCCGTCGGCTTTATCGCCCTGGCTGATGTGATACGGTCTGAATCAGCGGAGGCCGTAAAAGTGCTGAAATCCCATGGCATAACTGTACGCATGGCCACAGGTGATAATGAGAAAGTGGCCAAATCTGTAAGTTCCAAACTGGGCCTCGATGACTATTTTGCAGAAATACTTCCTGACGAGAAACAAAAAATCGTCAAGGATCTTCAGCAAAAAGGTGAGTTTGTTGCCATGACCGGCGATGGCGTGAATGATGCGCCGGCATTGGCTCAGGCAAATATCGGTATTGCTGTGGGATCAGGCACTGATGTGGCGGCTGAAACTGCTGATATTGTACTGGTAAACAGCAATCCTCAAGATATCACCGCCCTGATATTGTTTGGCAGATCAACCTACAAAAAGATGATCCAGAACCTGATCTGGGCAGCGGGTTATAATATTTTCGCCATCCCACTGGCCGCGGGTGTATTGTATTCCTTTGGAATCCTGCTTAGTCCGGCTATCGGAGCTGTATTGATGTCGCTTTCCACGGTAATTGTCGCTTTAAATGCTCAGCTATTAAAAAAACAAATGAAAAAGTAATACCTCCGCTGCGCACTTATTGGGTTGCGCTATTGTAATTAAATGATTAACCAAAAAATTAAATGTTATGAAAAAGCTCATGTTAATGCTCGTGTTATCAGGGATGGTATTGTCTTTTGCTTCCTGCGATTCTAATGCTCAGCAGGACAAACAATTAAGTAATTATCAATCAAGAACACAGTTATTTCAGTCGATCATGAACAATCAGCATTATATGCAGGAATTCATGGGGATGATGCAAAATAATCATAAGGCGATGCAGACTATGGCCGGCAGTTCGGCGATGATGTCTATGATGCAGCAAAATCAGGCATTTCGCCAGGCCATGATGCAGAATATGCTGAGGATAACAGACAAAGACTCTACTGCCGGTAATCAGATGGCAGGTATGATGTTGAATCACCAGTCCATGATGCAAATGATGATCCGGCATATGGCTCAGCACGGCATGATGAACAATTCTTGTATGCAACAAATGATGGCTCAGATGGGACAAATGAATCATAGTAACATGATGGGCCATAACCAAAGCATGATGCACGGAAATCCGGGTATGAAGGAACGAAATTGAAATCCTCCGGGTTTTACAGGTAGTGTAACCATTACCTGGAGAATTGGGTAGTGCTTAAAGAGGTTGATGTCATCATGTTATTCATAATACTATAACAAATACTATGGCATCGACCTCAAATTAGATTAGACGAAAATAAAATTTTAAACCATGATGTATTGGCAAGATCATTTTATGGGGTTCCCTTTCTTTTGGTGGCTGATTCCATTCGTCGTTGTTGTTATTATTGTGTTGCTGGTTAGAAGGCCGCAGACCACAAATTACAATCGCAACACCAATCGTGAAACACCGCTTGAAATTCTAAAAAAACGATACGCCAGAGGGGAGATATCGAAGGAAGAATTCCTGGAAGCAAAAAAGACTTTGGAGGAATAAGAGTAAGGGTTATGATTATTACTTCATTGCCCATCAGTGCTGTTCCTGGCATTGGTCGGAGGCGCGACTTTGGTACTTTGGCTATATTTTTCGTGCGGTGTGTGCTCTTCTATAACTTCTTAATATCTACCTTTCTATAATCGATGGGGTAACCTTCGTATTGCAATAAGATCCGGCCTTCTCTTACGGATGGTTCCGTGCCTTCATTGACCAGTTTGCCATTGAGTTGCTGGGTAATTCTTCCATCCAAAACAGTAACCACCATGGTATTCCATTCACCAGCCGGATAGGCGGCATTGTCGAAACGTAGATAGACCACGCTTTTCCCCGGCGTTGTTTTTTCGCCTTTGATCATGAGTGTGACATCCTGAAGGAAAATAAAGTCCCCGGTAGAGCCTTCTTTCACCTGGAATTGGATGCCTTTCGGCCACAACATGTCCGGAGTATCCGGCGGCACCAGGTACATCACCCCGCTGTTTTTGGAGTTGCTGCGTCTGACGAAAGTGGTATCGGTATTCCACCGGAACTGAACCGTTAACTTAAAATCATGAAACGATTGATTGGACATCAGATATCCAGCCTTAGGACCGTACAACCGGATCATATGGTGTTCGGCTGAAAAGAGATCTGCGGCATTGGTGTGTTTACCCGATTCCGGCTCGTAAGCATACCAACCATCCAGGTTTTTCCGGTTAAAAAGATGGATGGTCTTTTGAGCCACGGTGAATCCCGGAGTTAACAACCAGGTGGTAAGAAGTAGAAAGTACAGACGATTCATAATGATCGATTTTTAGCGCAGAAAAATAATAAAAGTATGGGCAAATATTAAACTTTGACCTTAATAGTCTACGCTGAAACAGTTAGAATTTCTCTGGTATTGGCTTACCGCCCAGGTGGAATTGGTGCGAAACCCAGGTTGTGCACGGAAAGGGCTCTGTTTTCCGTTTTCTCCAAGAAAACGAATTATCCACCAAATGTTGACACGTGATTCTATATTGTGCGGAAAATCACAAGCGGATGCTTGCGATAGAGAGGCGACGGCTGGCAGCAGACCCTCCCGCTTAAATCATTTTTTCTAATTTTCCTTTTGCAAGTTTCAGCCCTGAACCACTGGTTTGATAAATATTATAGGTTTGTATCTCATCGATATTATCCTCTATTAATACAAATTCTGGCTTTTTTGACAATTGCTCAATTTGAGTTCTTGGAATATGGAATTTAATTGTTTCAACATTAGCAATTTGAAAACCGAGTTTGAAATCCACCACGATCTCTGCAAAAAAATCAATTTTACCTATTTTGAATTTCATTACACCTGCTGAAAAAGGTTCTGCATTGAAAGTCTGTATCAGTTCATTGGTTAATTCATCTCTTCTTTTCGGGAGGTGTTTTGCCAAAATAAAGGCATGCACAGACTGCAATTATAAAGACCAGTAAATGTCCAAGAAAAAACTTCTTAAAGTAGCGCTCCATATTTCTGTAAGTTACTATCAACGCCACCCTAAAATCCGTAGGCTCTATGTTTGTTAATTTCTTTAAAAGTATCTGATACAAATGTCCTGAGCAAATAGCTAAGTAGCCTATGGATTTTTTCGACTTTTATCCATTGTTACCAGTTTAATTATTATCTATTTTTGGAATTTGGGTTTATCGTAAGCTTAAAAAACAACATCGCTAATGTTCATCATATCTAATTTACGAAGCTGTTCGATCTTCTAAAAATAGTATCTATTCCGGTAATTTGCTTATATATATCTTGTTGCATGATTTATCCTTACCTTTAATTCTCTTGAAATGATAAAAAACCCATTCGATTTTACTACATGAAGCATAATCTCTATTTGCTGATTTTCCTTTTTTGTTTCCTTTTCATCTCAGGGTGTATCCATCCGCTGTTGGCACAGCAAACCAAACCCAATATCATCATTTTCATTAGTGATGATCAAAGTGAGATGGATGTGGGATGTTACGGGAACCCGGATGTGAAAACGCCTTATATGGATCAATTAGCTGCTGAGGGCATGCGATTCACTGCCGCCTACGCTGCATCGCCGATGTGCGCGCCTTCCCGAAGTAACATGTTTACCGGGCTCTATCCCTTTAGAAACGGCTCTCAGATGAACCATTTTGCCGTGCGTCCGGGTACGAAAATGTTGCCTGACTACTTAAAAAAGCTTGGCTACCGCGTGGTCATAGCCGGCAAGGTGGATGTTTATCCGCAACCGGACTTTGAACATATCGGTGCGTATTTCGGCCGATATTTACCGATAAGCAATAGGAATGATCCGCGTCCATGTGACCACTCAATTTATTAAAGACAATTTTAAGAACAACGCACAACCCATTTGTTTGATCGTCGCAGCCTGGCTGCCCCACGTGCCCTGGTTTGAGAACAAGACTTTTGATCCGGAAAAGCTTACCATGCCGGACTATCTGGTGGACACGAAGGCTACCCGCGAGGCACTCGCGGCATATTACCAAAGCATCTCGGTGGCTGACCAAATGCTGGGAGACCTGATGCAGGCGTTGGATGATACGGGTCAGCGGGATAATACCGTTTTCATGTTTTTCTCTGACCAGGGCCCGCAATTCCCGGCTGCCAAATGGACGACCTACAAGCAGGGACTCAATATTCCCTTCATCGTGCGGTGGCCCGGTAAGATCAAAAAGGACAGTATGTCGGAGGCGCTCATTTCCCTCACTGATCTGACCCCGACGCTGATCGATCTGGCGGGAGGACAACCGGTGCCCGGTCTGGACGGCACAAGTTTTAAGCCGGTATTACTGGGAAATAAACAGGAACACCGGGAATATCTTTTTGCCGAAACATCGATGGAGCCACAATATTGGTATAACTATGTGCCGTCCTGCACCATCGTCACCAAAGAAGGCCTGCACTACATCAAAAATTACTTCCCGGGAGTGCGTTTCATCACGCACATCGACAAGGTAGAGCAGGACCATTTTTACTTTGACTCCTGGGAAGTGCAGGCCAGGCATGATCAAAAAGCAAAGGAATTGCTGCATCGCTACAGTTACCGCCCGCCGGAAGAACTCTATGACATAAAAAAAGACCAATGGGAATTGAATAACCTGGTCAACCAACCGAACTATGCGCAATCGCTCGCAAATCTGCGGCAACTCCTCGACAAGGAATTGAAGCAACAGGGAGAGACAGAAGCCATGATCCTGCACGGCAGTTTGCCGACTTTTTTCGATCGTTCTTACCAGGTCGATCAGCATATCAGCGTCAGCAATCTGTCTTTTGACAAAACAAAATGGAACCCCAATACCTTGTTTATTACCGCTTATGTGCAAGGTATTGACCAGGATGGCATTTTATGCGACTACTTCGGGCGCTTTAATCTTTTCACCCATGATCATAAAATTGGCATTGCCCTGGAGGATGGTCAACGGTATGAAAGTCCGCCTTTATCTGAGTCTCAGGGGCAACTGATATTGGAACTGACCTGGCAAGGGGCGCTGACCCTACAGTACAAAAATAAAGAGATTCTGTCGGCGCAGCTCGGGAAAGATTTCACAAAAATTCAGTCGGGTTATATCTCTTGTGGACTGATACGGGACAAGATCCTTCCGGAAGGGCAGGCCAATGTGTTTGGAGGTAAGATTCACAATCTCCGGGTCAGCATCAATACCTTGAAAAGAGATCCGCTGCCTAATCGTTGAGTGGTGGGTGATGGAGTTTGGGGGAAATGATGTAAGTTGGTTAAAATTGTCGCTGATAGTGATGTTACGGTAGTTTTTGAATTGCTGGATGGGATTTATGCGAATTATTGACAGTTGTCGATATTGGGCGTTTTATATTTTTTTGATATCGTCTTCATTATAATATATTTTTCTCACATACTCGAATTTTCTGAATTGGTATTTTGATTTAATTCCTAATTGCTTTTCACATCTATATTTTTCTGAAAATTCGACTAACTTTCCTTTAGAAGTTATTTTGTCCAAATTTCTGACAATGTTATTTAGTAAATTAAATAATAAATCATCAGTAAAGATTAAATCATTTTTTGTTATTGATTCAGTTTCTCCATCATGAACATAATCACAACGCTTCTTATAGATCTCTTTGATTCTACCAGTAAGATTTTTATTTATCCATTCTTCATTCCAGTCTAAAAAATATCCTAATCTTTCGATTATTTTTTCCTCAATTTTCTCATTCTGTGTAGTCAATAACATTTCCAAAGTAATTATATTTCTTAGAAATGATTCAGGAATGTCATGAGAGTTTAGACTTTTACCCAAAATGTTTGCTGATGATATTAATGTATTTCTCCATTTTGTATTTATTTTTTTTTCACCATTAATCATTTTGAGAAATGTCCAATAAAAAAAAGATTTTTGAAATGTTTTCCATTCGTCATTTAATTCTGTTTGAGTTGGATGCAATTTTTTGAATCCGAGAGAGAACTGCTTGCGATTTTTATCGAGTGTTAATAGTCTGTTGTCCTGAATTTTTTCTGAGGATTTGATCTCTATTTTATTATCAAATTTTCTTTTAGCATATCCTAAATTAGATAGAGAAATTAAGTTGATGGCTTTCTCAACTTTTTTATAATTTTCTTTTTCGTTCTCTCCCGGAGTTCCTGTAAAATGAGATATGGCATATGTTTCCGAATAGTTGAAAAAGTTATCTACTTGTTTTTTAAAAAATGGTGGAGTGTCCTTTCCAATTTCGCCCAAATTTGATACAGTGACGGGGAATCCTAATCTCTTTCTTATTCTCGGTAGTTTAGTTTTACTTACGAATAAGACATTTCCTATTTTCATTTCATTATTCACTGCTTTAGTAAGTATTAATCCGCGAATAGGCGCGATAAACAACCAATTACTATTTGAATTTTTTAATTTTGCGCTCATTTACTCAATTCTCACAATATTTTAATTTAATCTCATATGGCTACATAATCAAATATATAATCAACCCATCCATCCACTTACAACCTTAAATTTAATTCTTTGACTCAAATTATAAGGAATTCACCACCAATCATTCAATAAATATCAAGCCTTTAAAGGACTCAACATCGCTCAATCCTCCCGCAGCACATCTACCGGGTTTTTCCCCGCGGCGTGGATGGTCCTGAATGCGGTGGTGAACCAGGATATCAGCAATCCGGTAGCTCCGGCGCCGGCGAAGATCCACCACGACAGTGGCGCGTGGTACACGTAATTTTCATTCCAGCGGTGAAGTACGTATCCAGCCAGGGAAACCGCCAGACAGGCCGAAAGGAGTACCCACCGGGTAAAATTGCGGTTAAGCAAAAGCAGGATGTCTGCCGAACTGGCGCCGATCACCTTTCTTATACCGATTTCACGGGTGCGCTGTTCCACCGTAACTGCCGTCAGGCCATATAGTCCCAATGCAGAAATGACGATGGCGAGAACCATCAGGTAATTTGAAAGCTGCGCCAGGGTGATCTCCTGGTGATAGGCCTCGTCATAAGTGTCATCCACAAACGTATAATCAAAGGTGTAATCGGGATAAACCTTGGCCCAGACCGTGCTCAGGTAGCGCAGGCTCTCAGGGATGTGGTCGCGGTCTACCTTCACCAGGAAATTCCAGTACCAGATCGGCTTGGGGAAGAACACAAAAGGCTGTATTTCATCCTTCATGGTCGAGAAACAAAAATCTTTCACTACACCCACGATGGTTCCTCCCTTAAACAGATTGGGCACGTCGAATTCGGGTTTGAAACGGCGCCCGATCACCTCGGCGGGATCATCGAATCCGAGGTATTTCACCGCCGTTTCATTAAGGACATATTCTTCCGTTGGGTGTTTGGGGGAATAACCGGAAAATCCTTTGCCGACTAAAACGGGCAGGTGATAAAAGTCAAAGAAATTTGCATCGACCGGTGAGACATACAAACTCATGGGCGTATTGCCTTGTGAGTAGCCGCTCATTTCAAAATGCATCGCATCCAGGAATTCTTCCGAGGGCGCCTGCATTGTTCCGGTCACATCATGAATGTAAGGATTTTGAAGGGCCTGGTCCTTGAATTCAAAATACCCGTCCTTTACGTGCCAATTCAGATTTCCCAGGAGCAGGACCGGATCATCTCCTGCGCCCAACCGGTGGTCCATCACATAATTTTTTTGCCGGGCAAAATAGACGGCGCAACTGATCAGGGCGATGGATACGGTGAACTGCACGACCACCAGTGATCGCCGCGACCTCGCCCGGCGGCTGCGAAGCATGTTCATAAGTCCGATCGTTTGCGGGCTAAAGGCCGGGTTGGAAAAGGACCTGGCGATCACCACAAGTTGCGGTAGGGATATGAGTAGCGCGCCTGCGATGCAAACGATCAACAGTCCAGGGAGAATTATATCGAAATGGCTATAGAGATATGCTGTGGGTACAAAACCGGAAAACTGCGGGGTCAGAAAAAGGAAGACCCCGAACGAGATCGCTGAAGCCCAGAGTATTAGCAGGATGGACTGTGTAAAGAAATCCAGGAAGATATAGCTGAGCCGGGCGCCGAATACCTTGCTGATGGCCAGCGTACGTTTTCTCCTAATCAGAAGGGCGAGACTCAGGTTGATATGGTTGATGAACGCGAGGATAAGTACGGCAATTCCTACCATCCCGAAAAAGAGGACTGCCCTTGCATCTCCGTTTTTCTCAATTTCTCGCTCCTTGTGGGAATAGAGGTGAATATCAGTCAGCTTTTGCAGGTGGGGTGTTATCGTGGCACGCTCATCTTCCGGTATGTTTTCGGCGGCAAACCCGCTGAACTGGTCCAGGATACCTTTCGCGGTGACGCTGTTGCTGAGGAGGAGGTAATTGTAGGTCCAGGCGTCATCGTACACGGAGCCATCGGTGACTGAAACGAGCATTTTGGGGTGGAGGTGCGCATTTTCGGGAAAGTCCCTGAAGATGCCCGACACTTCGTAGTCCTGGAATTGTTCATCCCAGATCCCCGTCATTTTAATGGTTTTGCCAACAGGCATCTCGTTGCCGAAGTAACGTTTGGCGAGGCTTTCGGCGAGCATCACTTTCCGCGGTCCGCTCAGTGCCTGTTCCGGGTTCCCCCGCAGCAGGTGAACGTTGAAAATATGGAGCACGGTCTTGTTGGCAATGAAGGCTTCATGGACATCGAACTTGGTCTGGCCGTCCAGTACAGATAGCTTGCCCATGTTAGACAGGCGGGCCATCGATTCGATGCCAACAAACCGGCCGGGGAGAAGGCCCACCCATTTCGCTGAGGTTCGCGCGGGATGGTTGTCGATCCCGTCGGGCTGGTGTTTTTCAATGGTGAACCGGTAAACCCGGCTGCTGTTTGCTCCGAATTGGTCGTAGCTGAGCTGGTATTTTACCCATAAGCCGATAAACAGCGCACTGGCGATACCAAGTGTGAGCCCGGCCAGGTTGATCAGCGTATAACCCCAGTTCCGGGTGAGGCTACGGACGGCGTGTTTGAGCAAATGCGCGATCATGGTTAAGCAAATATATTGAAATCAAGGCTTTGATACCTCAATGCTTTTGTTACATGTTTATGATTTCCGCTATTAGGGCAGCGTGATGTTTGGCAACGGTTCCGGATATAAGCAGGCCGACTTTAAACGAACTTCCAATCGGCCGTGGCCAAAGTTTGTTAAATGCTTTATTGTTTTGTTTTATCACTGTTCGCCCGCTTATTTATAGGTTTTGTCCTGGTGTGTTTTTGTTTTTTTCCGTTTTAGAAATCAGGCGATCAACTTCCAAATATTTTTCGTTGATTAAGCTTAATGCAAAAGCCCCTGCCGATGCACTAAACACTGAAAAATCAAGCGCGCCTTTAATTCCAGTAGAGAAAGTCATTGACAGAGCAAACAGGAGTAATAGCACTCCGCTCAATTTTGCAAACAGTTCGGTTTTGAAACCAATTATTAAACACAGCGCAAAAAAGACCTCGGCTGTTGTCGCGGCAATTCCTACTATCGAAATCATAGAACCCGGAATCCACGGATTGATTAAAGCGGTATATTCTAAAAAGCTATTCCAATTGCCCCAAACGGAAACCTTGTCGCTCCACAACCCGAATCTGTCGGCTACCGCAGATAAAAAAGCGCTTGCAATAGAAAGCCGAAGAAAAACTTTGACAATCTTTTTGTTCATTTCTTTCCTGATTTAAACACCATTACTTCATAAAAGTAACAACTATTCCATTCACCCACTTATATCGCGAAATTAATCATTTGGCCCCAATGTTGAGAAATTTTCTCGCCACAAATGGATAAATTCGATGTTTTTAGGGGGAATGGATTGCCGTGTGTAGAGTTGAGGAAAATCACAAGCGGACGCTTGGGGTAGAGGAGGTAGCCTTTTTTCAGGAGGCTACCTTTGCAAGCCATTTAGACCTGCATGCTCATTATGGTGTTACCGTCTTCATTTATTCAATCCTATTGCCATTTTATAGGCCAATACCGCGTCGGGAAGCGGTGTGAGCGCATCTAATAAAATATTATACGTCCCTCTTTCCGATAGTTCGTCAGCAATTTTTTTAATTAACGCTAAAGTGGCTTTCATCACACTTGAACCCAGGCTTACCCGGGCGACACCCAAATCCTGCAGTTCACGAATTGATGGGGGCAGTCCTGCCCCAATTGATGGATTTGAAAGAATATTAATTGGGGCGTTAATTTCTTTAACCAGTGTTGAAATCGTTTCTTTTTCCCATACAGGCTGAACAAATATGCAGTCTGCACCTGCTTCCCGGTATTTGTTGCCGCGCCTTATTGATTCCGATAGTTTTTGTTGTGGCGAACCCGACGAAGTATAAAATGAATCGGTCCTTGCATTGATTACCAGATGAAAGCCCAGCGAATCGGATAATGCGCGAATGGCGGCAATTCTTTCACAAAATTCCATCTCGTCAATTAATACCGGACTTAGATCAATGCTGTCTTCGATGTTTATTCCCACAATTCCTGTGGCGATGATCTTTTTAACCGACTCAATGATTTCATTTAAATTATTTCCATATCCGGCTTCTATATCCACAGTTACCGGTACCGTGACAGCATTTACGATCCCCGTCATCACATCAATCATTTCTGACAATGTTATTACCTGGCAGTCGGGATAACCCAGGGAGGCAGCAATGCCCATACTTGTTGTTGCGATTGCTCTATAGCCACAGGCTTCTATTAATTTGGAACTCCCGATGTCCCAGGAGTTTAACAACACCAAAATTTCTTTGTCCTGGTGAAATTTCAGGAACTTTTCAGCTTTTTCTTTTTGAATACCGGATACCATAATCTTGATAGTTATTATTGTTTTGAATAATATATCGACCTGCTCACGGAATTGCCATTGACAATTTAATGTCAGTTATCCTCCATGAGTTGCAAGTTTCATATAAAGTTTACAGCATGTTTAACTCCGCGCTTCAAAAGGTACAATTATTCCTTATTCGACATAGTCCTCGAGTCCTTTGAGCAACATTGCCCAGCAAAATGATGCTATCCGGTAGTGCGAATTACATTCCGGCCAATTCAAATGAATGAAATGAAGCATTGTATTTCCGTTGTGCTCTTCAATATCGAACCCAAATGTAGTTGCATCCCAGTGCGGGTCCGACTTAGTCATTTTTACGTGGAAACTCCGGTTAGGTATGAATGTAATTACTTGTCTGTACCAGTCATATTCCGTTGTGCAGTGGAAATTGTATTCCTGTCCAATTTTTGGGTTTCCACTACATCTTTGAGGCCACCAATGAATCAAATTTTTTGGTTCGGAGACTGCCTGAAACACCTTTTGGACCGGCGCGTTTATGATCAAATCGTGATAGATCCCGAAGTTATTATTGGTTTTGGTCATAGGTTGATTTGTGTTCATGGTTTTTTTTGAATTACTGCCCACCACTTCATAAAAATAATAACTATTCCATTCGTCTGCTTATATCACTAAGTTAATCATTTGGCTTGAACATTGAGAAATTTATCAGGCACCAAATGATAAATTTGAGATTTTTAGAGGAATGGATTGCCGTTTGTAGAGTTAAGAAAAATCACAAGCGGACGCTTGCGATAGAGGTTTTTTTTCTTAATATCTGATTTTTTAATATTTCAAATTCTTGTTCTGTCAAAGATTCATTAAACAACTCATTTATCTGCCAAAGTCCGATTGTTTTTATTTTGTCTTTTGTTGAGTTATTACCCAACCAATTTTTTGATGGCTTTAATTCTCCTGATTTTGCAAGTGTCGAAATAATCTTACTTTTCCAAAAAAGTCTTTGTTCTTTTGTGTCAACTTGAAAAATGCAAAATGATAAATTCGTTTGGATATAATCACTAATCCTTTTTTCGATTTGTTTTTCAAAGTCAAGGTCAAGCAGTTTTAAATATTTTTCTTTGTCTGCCTTTGATGTCGTGTCAAGTTCCCACAAAGACAAATAAGAATCTTTTTCCTTGTTTAAAAGGCAACGACCAATGTTTTTTCTAAAAATACTCCTGTTTTTATTTTCTTTTATAAAATGTTGATTCAGACGGGAACGTAATTGTTTATCTCCTGTGTGAGTACCAACCCGAACAATCCTATCCAAATCGCCGAATTTTTCTCCATTCTCAAAAATTATAGATATACCATTTTCTGGAATTTCATTTTCCTGTTGTTTAAACGGAAATGAGAATCGCCTTTGTCCGTTGAATAAAATATGAAGTCTGGAAGCCAGTGATGTCATGATAGTTTACTTGCTAAAAATTTAACTCTTTCTCCTTGTTTTAGTCCTTTCAATGGCTCTTTAATATTTGTTATATCTTTTATAATCGGCTTGACATATGACTGTCCTGCCAATATGATAAACTCATCATTTTTGAGGTCTGCCACTTTTTCTAATTGTTCAAGTACTTTTTGTCCCCATAATTTTGCTTCTTCCTTAGATAAAACTCTCAATTTTGGATTCTTAACCTTCTTGTCAGGGGGCACCTAGCTTAAAGTAACGTCATAAGGTTCGATTTCTTGGTCAAGGTCGACTAAATGATGTAAGGCTGAAAGAATAAAAATTTTATCCGGATTTAGTGTCTTTCCAAAAGCCAAGCTGTTTGTAAAAAGCGGACCCTAATATAAATCCTTCGCTTTCGCTTTTTTATCGCCTTTTCTGGAAACACAAGATATTAATACAATTCGTTTCATTGTAATGCTGTCTTTTTACACCTGCTGCTAACAATAATTCATAAAAATAACATCTCTTCCCTTTTATGCTTTCATCACTAAATAAATAATTCGCCCCGAACGTTGAGGAATTTTCCAGCCACAAATTGATAAAATTAAGATTTTCGGGGGAACAGAATGCAATTTGCAGACTTAAGGGAAATCACAAGGGGATGGCTGCAATAGAGGGAGAGGCCATTCTCGACGGCACCAGCAAGTACTTTGTTTAAATAGCAATGATGAGGCTTGCCAAGTTCGCTGTATCGATATTCGTTGGCCACGTAGGGAGCGAATTGTTCGACATTCGTCTTCAAATGAGCAAATCAGAATTTATGAAAAAGCCCTTATAAATGTTTATAAAGGCTTTTAAATTTTCAATAATGTTGCAAAGGATTATTCGGTGCTATTTAAATAGCCAAATAGCCCGCCAAAATCACCATAATATTGCTGATATAATATTTTACCATCTTTATCGAAATCAAAAGATTCGTACAATTTTAAGATCCCTGATTTTGCTTCTGTAGAATCTGTGGCGGGCAGCGTAACTTTCCAGTTACCATAATAACGTACGGAACCATCGGGTAATTTAGTATCCTGATTTACACCAGGCAATAATTGCACCGGATCATCGACCAATTTCAAATCATATGCTTTCCAGAGCCTTTGGTCATTGGCCTTGATCCCGTCTAAATTTATGGTGTCCTTATCTCCAAAACCGGTTCCACGCAAGATCACATCATCTGAATAAAAAGATGAATAATCGACATTTTCATTCTGAAATGCATCCAGATAGGAGAGCACGGTTTTAGAATTTTTTTCAAATGCTTCTTTTGCAGAATTATCCTGTTTAGGTTGGCATCCAATAAACAGCATAGCGATAAAAATACCTGAATAGGCAAGTCTTAATTGTTTCATGATTTTATTTGATTAGGATTAGATAATTTAATCAAGATAAGAAAATTAAGACATAATTGATCATTCAACAAAATATCGGTTACCAACCGGCTAAAAATCATCTTAGATGCTGATCTATTCGCTCAACTGCTCGAACTTTCTGCTATGCTCTTTGATAATGCTTGAAGCATTTCCCAATTCCTTGTAGGCTTTATCGATTTGATCTTCCGGGGTGAAGTGAAGCCGGATACTTTTCTTGTCGTCACTGAGCAGCGCATCTCCTCTCGGCTTTCCATCTATAACATAGTCTGCAAGCTGCATTTGACTGGCCACGTCCGGTAAAAGCACATCGAATACTTCGGCGAGTTTAGGATACTTTTTTTTAAATGGCGCGGCCAGCTTATCGGCGTAGTCAATAATAATATCAAGGCGTACGGCCTCGTCTTTTGGGATTTCCTTTTTCTGGAATTTGGCCCTGGCTTTATCGAGTAGATCGGCAATCCTGGTCAGGTCTTCCGAGAGAAAATGCAACTTTTTCTTCTTATTGGCTTTACGTCCCGCAAAAAAATCCCCGGCACTTTTAATGATTGCTTCCAGTATTCCTTTAATGCTTTTTTCTATAAGATCTTCGGGTGTTGGTTCCATTTTCGCTTCTTTTTTCAATTACAGTTTCATTTCCCAGCCTTGTTCATAACTTCTCGACCAAAAACTTTCTGCCGTTTTATCGTTTAGAATATGTCCCGTTTTCGGGTCAATATTAATAGAATTTCCGGCACGCTGCGCAATATTTCCCAACTGGACCAGCAAAGTACTTTTATATCCCGTGGCAATATCGGCATTCAAGGTTGCTCCTTTGGAAATGGCGCTGAAAAAATTCTGAATGTGCAGGGCATCGAGATTCTGAGCGGGATCGGCTTTATTTCTGGCGTCTACTGTAAAATCATCTTTCACCTCTTCCACAACCTTGCCATCCAGATCGAAGATGGTGTAGCTGTTTCCGGCGGGGATCAACAGACTTCCTTTTTCGCCGAAAAACAGGACACCAACGGAACTCCCTTCTATGGGCTTACCATTGCAGCTTCTTCCTTCCCAGGTCATGGTAATGTCTTTGTCGAAGTCGAGGCTGATCACCTGGGTGTCGGGTGTTTCCCAATCATCATCGTACCGGTATCGCCCGCCGTTGGAGCTCACCCGCACAGGATAATCGACATTCAGGCCCCAGCGCAGCAGGTCGATCATGTGGGTGCCGTTGTTCAACGCCTCACCGGTCCCCCAGTTCCAGAACCAGTGCCAGTTGTAATGGACAATATTGTCTCGATATGTTTCCCTTGGCGCCGGGCCTTGCCACAGGTCCCAATTGAGCCACTCCGGTACCGCTACCGCCTTGCCCTCACCAATAGGGCCGCGATTGTTGGTGTACCAGCTTTTGCCGAAATATGCGCGGCCGATCACCCCGTTCTTTAACGCTTCAATGGCTTTCATAACATTGGGCCAGGAACGCCTTTGGCTGCCCATTTGCACAACTTTGTTATATTTTTTGGCCGCCTCAACCAACATTTCACCTTCATGGGGATTATGACTGCACGGCTTCTCCACATACACATGTTTTCCAGCCTGCATGGCAAGCATGGAAGCGGGAGCATGCCAATGGTCGGGAGTGGCAACAAACACAGCATCAATATCCTTCGACTCCAGCGACTTGCGGAAATCTCCGAAGCCTTTTGCTTTTAATTCCTGGCGTTCTGCTATGCCGTTTAAACATTTCTCAATGGCGCGGCTGTCAACATCACAAACATGGGCCACCTCGCAATTTGGCTGACTGGCGAAATTCCGGGCAAGTGCATAGCCCCTGGAATTCACCCCAATGGCAGACACCCTGATCTTTTCATTGGCTCCGACTATCCGGCTATAACTCAGCGCACTGTAACCCGGCAGCGTGCTGCCGACAATTAAAGCGGCGGAAGCACCGGCGGATTTTTTTAAAAATGTTCTTCTGGAAGTATCTTTATTTTCCATGATATCGGTGATTGGTTTCATTTATTTCAGGTTATCAAGTTAATAAAATCAACCAATAATTGATGCCCAGTGAATAACTCAATATTTAATTTATTCCCTGGCATTTTACCCCATGCACACAACATTCGCGTTATTCCAATCTTCCAACAATCGAAGATCTGTTGCCTGGTGTAAATAATGAAAGAGAGACAGCTTTTGTCTGAATTTACTGATCCAGTTTTTTCAGCAACAAAGAGCAAAAGAGAAATGAGTACAGACCATTGATGCCGATTATTTTTTGCGAGGAACACAATTAGAAGTCCGGGCAAATATTAAACTTTGGTAATAATTGTCTCTGCCAAAGTAGCAGAGGTTTGTTCTGCCTGGTTTACATCTGCAACGAGACTTGTTCAGGCTCCTGGCTGTACAGGAAAAGTGGTCTGTTTCTGGCGATCGCTTGGAACGAATTATTCATAAAAAAGGCGGATCTTTCAGGGTTATTCATAAAAGAGTAAATATTTGTCTTTAACCGAAAGACATCATTTTACCATCAACCTCCCTAATTCATCGTAGATAATTTCCCCGGAATCCAGCATTAATTTCAACGTCTTTTCAAATTCTGTTTGTTCGGTGGGCTTGAAATGGTTGGCGATTTCATCGACAGATTGATTGGCTGATTCCAAAAGTTTTAGGATTTGGTGGTGATAATGCTGATAATCGACTTTTTCCCAGTGTTTTTTTTGACTGATGCATACATCGCATATGCCGCAGTCATCGGTGGTCTTTTCTCCAAAATATTCCAGCAACTGCCGTGTCCTGCATATGTTGACGCTGGTGACATACTGTATCATCGCTTCCAGCTTCTCACTTTTTACTGCTTTTCTTTCCTGGATCCTGCGGGTATTGATGGGGAGTTTAGAGGCATCATAACGCGGTGTGAGCAATGAAAGCTGTGGCTTATCCTTGATTTTGTCGTACTGGATTACATTCAATTTATCGAGGTTGTCGAGTAGATTGGTCACAGCGTAGGAGGAAATATTGAGAACCCGTGCCAG
This sequence comes from uncultured Cytophagales bacterium, assembly GCA_963711495.1. Classification (GTDB taxonomy): domain Bacteria; phylum Bacteroidota; class Bacteroidia; order Cytophagales; family Cyclobacteriaceae; genus CAVQEK01. The sequence goes on along the minus strand of CAVQEK010000010.1, from coordinate 170,914 downwards.
TTGTGTTTCCGAGATGGATAAAAAATTGGTAAACATTTCTCCGCCATAGATTCTCAGCAAGGCTTTTATAATCGGGTCAAATTTGACATTGGCAATCTGGAATTCATATAATTTTTCTTTGGCAATATTGAAGAACACTTTGCTGGGGTGATAAAAACTTTCATTCAAATTGATAAATCCATCTTCTTCGAGTTTTTTCAACGCCTGATACGCATCCGCTGGCTGAAAGTTGAAATTCTCACAGAATTCCTGGATATCGAAATCGAAATTGGACAGGTAACTGCTTCCCACTGCGATTTTGTAATAATTAGCCAGGGCCTGATAGACTTTTCTGATGAAGTCGATCGGAGGGAAAGACTGTTCGAAAAATTTGCGCAGGAGATGGATATCTTTTTCCTGGTAAACAATCACCGCGTAGGCCATATTACCATCGCGTCCTGCCCGGCCTGCCTCCTGATAGTAAGATTCCGGATTATCGGGTATGTTGTAATGCACCACCAGCCGCACATTACTCTTATCAATGCCCATGCCGAAGGCATTGGTGGCCACCATCACACGTATCTGGTTTTTTTGCCACATTTCCTGTCTTTTAGCCCTGGTGGCATTGCTGAGGCCGGCGTGGTAGAAATCCGATGAAAGGCGATTGCGCATCAGCAAAGAGCTAATGTCCCTGGCGCTCTTACGACTGCGAACATACACAATGGCGCTTCCCGGAACATTGTTGAGCACTTCCACCAGTTTGCGGTCTTTATCTTCGACTTTACGGACTGAGTAGGATAATTTTTCCCGGGCAAAGCTGGCTTTAATAATCTCCGGCTGTTTTAACTCCAGCAGGCTACAGATATCTTCCAGGACCTTTGGTGTGGCAGACGCTGTTAACGCTACCGTATTTACGGATAGGATGATGCTTTTGAATCCGGCGATATCCAGATAAGATGGCCTGAAATCATAACCCCACTGAGAAATGCAATGGGCTTCATCGATGGCCAGGAGGTTCACCTTCATTTTACCGACACGTTCCACAAAAATTTCTGTTTTCAGCCTTTCCGGCGAGACATACAATAATTTGTAATCGCCATAAATGCAGTTGTCCAGGGTGATGTCTATTTCACGGCGGGTAAGCCCGGTATAGAGCGCTGTGGCTTTAATGTTCAATTTTTTGAGTTGGTCTACCTGGTCTTTCATCAGGGCAATCAGTGGAGAGACCACGATGCAGATGCCGTCACGGCACAAAGCCGGAACCTGGTAGCACACCGATTTTCCGCCGCCGGTAGGCAACAGGGCCACCGCATCTTTCCCATCAAGTACGGCTTGAATGATCGCTTCCTGTCGTGGGCGAAAAGTCGAATAGCCCCAGTATTGTTTTAATATGTCTGATGGTTTGTTCAAAAAAACACCTTTGTTTTTATATCTGATTAAGGAAAATGAAAATTAGTGGAAATAAAGACAGTTATCAAAAACGGGATGAAGGTGTTTTTGATTTAAGCATTATTTTTGCGTGATTTATTTTTGATGAAGAGGATACATTTATCACTGCTTATGGGAATCGTGTCACTTGCCACGTGGGCCCAGACCATATCAATCCGTGGTACCGTAACCGATGCCAAAAGCGGCCAACCGGTCAGTTTTGCCGAAGTTGGCATTTGTGAAAAAAGCATCGGAACGGTGGCCAATGACAATGGAGCATATATTTTTAACATTCCGGCCTATCTTGAAAACGACACGCTGTGCGCTTCTGCTATTGGATATGAAACATTTAAATATAGCATAGCCGATCTGAAAGGGAAAAAGACGTTTAATATCCGGATGAAGGCGCAAACCAGCGTTCTGAATGAAGTGGTCATTCGCGATGAAAAGGAGACGGCAAGGCGCTTTATTCGAAAGGCCATCAACCATATCAGAAAAAATTTTCCTGTAAAACCATATGTACTCGATGGGTACTACCGGGATTATCTGAAGAAAAACAATGAATATATCAGTTTTCTGGAAGCGGCTCTCTCGGTGTATGATCCGGGCTACAGGAAATCCAGTGATGAAACACAAATCGCCATCAAGCAACTGCGCCATAGCAAAGACTATGTGAAATATTTTGACGAATACATACAGGACTATGCCAACGACAGCACCAAAAAACTCATTCATGGCGTGTCACCCAGGGTGAAGGGAAATGAATTTTCGAATATGGTGTATCACAATCCAATTCGCAATCACGACAAGAGTGTCCCTTTTGTCGGTGTTTTTGATTCCTTTGCCGACCGCAATTATGATTTTGAGATCAGTTATTATACCCAGATCGATGGCAAAGAGGTGGTGGTGATCAGTATTGCGCCCAGTAAAAATTTTCGATTTACCCATGTTTCAATTGAGGGCACGCTCTACATCCGGACTGACAATTTTGCCATTGTTAAATTTAGCTATGCCTACTTCGTCACCAAAAGGCTGGAAACCAAGAAATGGTTTGAGATCAATGAAGAATATCGTGAACACGACGGCCGCATGTATCTGAAGTACATGTCTTTTATGAATTATTTTAAATTGTTAACCACCACGGAAATAGCCGATCTTTCGGTTTATCGTGAATTCTTTGTCAATGATATCCATACCGGAGATGACGCGCACATCAATAAGGATCAAATGATTGATTTGGAAAAACCGCTGTATCAGCAAAATGCTTCCAATGATCCGCAGTTCTGGATCAACTATAACCGGCTGCTGCTCGAACAACCGCTGAAGGAATAGTAATATGCTCAAATTGCCAGGGTATTTTGGTACATTACGAAAATTAACATTTAGACGATATGGATTGGAAGATATTCTTTTTTGCCAGTTACGAAATGACCATTTCGATTATTTTCAGCCTGCTCACGATTTTTATTACCAAGCGTATCATTGACAAAATGATCATTGGCCGTTCCAGCAATTACGGAGATTACAAAGACAACCTGGCCATGACTTTATTTGTGGGGGCCATCATAATCAGTGTACTCATTCTGGTAAATTCGAGTATTTTACCGGCAGTTGACACCCTGAGAGTGATTGTACTGGCCAGGGACGAAATTTCATTCAATACGGTGTTAATCAGTTTTTTTTATTTTTTGCTGTACTACGCGATCACCATATTTTTCAGTATCCTGATCCTGCTGTCTGCTTTGGGGGTGTTTTTCCGGGCGACCATCCATGTCGATGAAATGCTGGAGATCAGAAATAAAAATATTGCTGTTTCCGTGATCACTTCCATGGTCATTCTGGGAATAGCACTTTTTGTCAGGCCGGCGCTCAATCGGTTTGTCGCCAGTTTGGTCCATTATGAACAGTTTGAGAATGCCGGGAAGTCTGACTTCGGGGCATCTGCTCCCCAGGATAGTACCAATATGGTTGTTCCACTTAAACCAATGGAAGTCAAATAAATGCGTTCTATATCCATAGTATTATCTCTGTTGGGAATCATTTTATGCGTTTATTTGGTTGTAGTGATGCACCGATTAACAGCATCACATTTTGTAATTCATCAATATGACAGCCCTTCTGTGGTCTTTTCAGAAGGCCCCAAAGATTACTATAAAAACAAGCATGTGGTCTATGAATGCAACCGGATGGCCGATCGATATGATATTCGGTTCCAGTTCAAAGATCAGGAAAACAGACTTAAATCGTGGCACTGGAGTTATGATGTGCCTTCCACCGATGCCGCAATTCTAAAATATGGAGTTCCCAATAGTTTGTTTGAAGTTTATATTGCGACTGACTCAGCATTGAGATCGAGAAAGGCCATGCTGGTTTCCGCCATGTTTAGAAGAGAGGGCGACTACATTGTACCCGATGTTTTGGCCATGATCCGGTATTATAGTGTTTTTCTTACCCCCATCCGGTTGGCCCTGAATCAAGCAAAAGATGAATATATTTCGAGGAGAGCACGGTTGGAACTGCTCGTAAAATTTTGCGAGGATATTCCCTATGGTGTGCCACCCAATAATTTTAACAATAAATATACGGCTGGTTTAGTGCCACCCCCTCAGGTGTTCATCAACGGTTGGGGAGATTGCGATTCCAAAGCCTTGATCTTTGCTACGACAAGCCTGAGTATTGACCGTAACGAAGTGTTGTTTCTGTATGAAACCGGGCATTTGCTGGTGGCGATCAATGGAATTCCTAAACCATACGATACGTATTACAGTTATGAAAACCGCCAATACATTGTAGCAGATGTCTCCGGTCCTGGCCGTTCGGACCTTGGACAGATCGGTGATCCTTATCGGAATTTTTCCAAAGTCGTGTTATTTAAAAATATTGCAGACACTCAAAATAAATGAAGATTTCAGGTTATAAAATGACGGGTACCTGTCACCTCTATTTTATCGGCGATTTGCTTAGTTAATATGTGGACGGGTTATATCTTTGTTTAATTTTTATCACTAAAAGGCTTTAATACTCGATGAGAATAATTATTGCAGGAGCAGGAGAAGTGGGATTTCATTTGGCCAAATTATTGACTTTTGAACGTCAGGAATTGGTCATTATTGATCTGTCGCAAGACAGGTTGAGCTACGTGGCGGGTCATCTTGATGTTAACACGGTAAAAGGGAGTTCTACGAGTTTTAAAATACTCGAAGAAGCCAATGTCTCCAAAGCTGACCTGTTGATTTCTGTAACTTCCTCTGAAGAGACGAATCTGGCGACATGTGTGATCGCCAAAAAACTCGGCGCAAAAAAAACCATTGCCAGGATAGACAATACTGAATTTTTGATTGAAAAGGATGTGTTGAATCTCAAGGATATCGGAATTGATGAACTGATCTCACCGGAAAGCCTTGCTGCCCGGGAAATTAAACGACTATTGCGGGAAGCCGCCCTCACCGATACCTTCGAATTTGACAATGGTATGTTGACGCTGGTAGGTATTTATATCGATAAACATGGTTTCCTGGCCAACAAACTTCTACGCGAAACCACCCATCTTAATCGCGATCATAATTTTATAACCGTGGCCATACTGCGTGGCAATGAGACCATTATCCCACACGGTGATACTCGCTTTTTGCCCAATGACCACGCCTATTTCATTGCGCAGCCCGAGGGCGTTCAGAAGGTATTGGAATTGACGAGCAGAGAACGGGTGGCCATCAAAAATATAATGATCCTTGGAGGAAGCAAAGTTGGATACCATGCAGCGCGCCGTTTGAGCAAAAAGTACAAAATCAAATTAATAGAAACCGATAAAGAGCGTTGCTTTGAATTGGCCGACGAGTTGAAGGATACGCTGGTGATCAATGGGGATGGTTCGGATGTCGAATTGTTGAAAGATGAAGGCATTGAAGAAATGGATGCTTTTGTAGCTGTCACCAACAATTCCGAGACCAATATTATTTCGTGTTTGGTGGCAAAAAATAGTGGTGTAGCCAAAACAATCGCCCTGGTTGAGAATATGGATTATATCCATCTTTCACAAAATATTGGCGTGGACACCATGATCAATAAAAAACTGATCGCTGCCAATTTCATTTCGAGGTATATCCGTAAGGGGGATGTCATCTCGTTGACCGGTATTCATGGTGTGGATGCAGAAGTTTTGGAATTTGAAGTGAAGGAAAACTCTCAGATCGTCAACAAAAAATTGAAAAACCTTAATTTTCCCAAAGAGGCCATCGTTGGCGGCGTAGTGCGCAAAGGTGTGGGTTATACCACGTTTGGTGATTTCGTTTTTCAGCCAAAAGACCGTGTTGTGGTCATGAGTTTACCTGAGGCGATCAGGGAGGTGGAATTATACTTTAAATGAGATTTAATTTCAAAACCATCATTTCAATACTTGGACTCCTGTGGATGTTGAATGGTGGGTTTATGCTCTTGTGCCTCCCCGTTTCATGGTATTATCACGACGGGCAGTGGAAGGCACTTTTCATCAGTGGAATACTTACACTAGGTGTTGGTTTCACCGCCTGGATACTCACCAGGAGCAAAAAAAGCGGACAACTAAAAAAAAGGGACGGGTATCTGATCGTTACGTTGGGTTGGCTGAGTATGTCACTGTGCGGATCCTTGCCTTATATATTTAGCAGTGAGATTCCAAGTCTCACAGATGCATTTTTTGAAACCATTTCCGGCTATACGACTACTGGTGCTTCCATCCTCAACGATATTGAAAAAATAGGCGAAGGCATTTTATTCTGGCGCAGTCTGACACAGTGGATCGGCGGTATGGGTATCATTGTGCTTACGGTGGCGATTTTACCTATTTTGGGCATTGGTGGCATGGAGCTTTTTGTGGCTGAGGCCCCGGGTGTCACACCGGACAAACTCAAACCCAGGATCACCGATACCGCAAAACGTCTCTGGCTGATCTATCTCGGATTGACGGGTCTTGAAGCCATTTTGCTCAGGCTAGGGGGCATGTCGTATTTTGATGCGATCAATCATTCGTTAACTACTATGGCTACCGGAGGATTTTCCACTAAGCAGGCCAGTATCGCATATTTTTCCTCACCATTTGTCCAGTATGTGATCATTATTTTTATGTTCCTGGCAGGCACGAATTTCACCCTTACTTACTTTGCATTGCATGGTAAGTTACGCAAGGTCTGGGAAAATGAAGAATTCCGGTATTATTTAAAATTCACGCTGGTTCTGGCTGTATTAATTGCATCAGTGGTGTTTTTTGTGTCCAATGATGACCTTGAAAAGTCCTTCAGGGATGCACTATTTCAATTGGTTTCTATTGTGACGACCACAGGGTATGTAACCGCCGACTATACCCAATGGACCTTCTTTCTGACCATCGTATTTTTTATGCTCATGTTTATCGGGGCCTCGGCAGGATCAACTGCTGGTGGTGTGAAAGTAGTGCGGCATGTGATCTTGCTCAAAAACAGTCTTTTGGAGTTGAGAAGACAATTACACCCATCGGCAATCCTGCCGGTACGATTAAATAAAAAGGCGGTGTCGGCGGGGATTACCTTCAATGTAATGGCCTTTATGATAATTTATTTAATGATCTTTGCTGGCGGTTCGATTGTTTTGGCTGCTTTGGGACACGATTTTTTGACTTCTATTGGAGCTGTGGCCACTTGTTTGGGTAATATCGGTCCGGGTATTGGGGCCGTAGGTCCTATGGATAATTTTGCCAGCATTAATCCGGTTGGAAAATGGCTGCTCAGTTTTATCATGTTGTTGGGGCGGCTCGAAATTTTTACAGTCATGATTTTATTCACGCCATATTTTTGGACAAAATATTAAGTCTTTTTTTTCTGAAAAATCCCTTATGGATTTTTTAATAAAAACAACGCATTTAGGATAGAATTAAACGCTGGCTTTATTAATTTTATTCATTGATTAGCCACCATATTTTTTAATTTATGTATATCCCCAATAAATTTTCCCTAAATAAGAAAGCCCGCATTTTGGTAGGCCTGGTGCTTGGAACATCCGTGATCATAGCCGGAATATTTTATTTTCGTGAACCATCGAGTGCGGCAAGAAATGCTAGTCAGTCGGTAGATCAGGCATTTTCAGCATATATTTCCGAATATTCTGCCGGCATTTTGTCAAAGAAATCCTCGTTGACGCTGGAGTTTACCCAAAGTTTGAAGGATTCATCCGCCTTTGGCAAACCAGTGGAAGAAAGACTTTTCATCTTCACCCCAAATATTAAAGGCACGGCATACTGGATAAATGCCAGAACCATAGAATTTAAGCCTGCAGAGGATCTGATATCTGGCCAAATGTACAATGTGACTGTTGCGCTGGACAAAATAATGACCCTGCCCCAGCGCTTAGGTGATTTCAAATATAGTTTTCAGGTGATTAAGCAGGATTATGAGTTGAGGATTGCAGGCTTGCAAGCTGCCGATGTGAGCGACCTTAAAAACCAGCAATTAACCGGTGAAATCGTCACAGCCGACTTTGCTGATGATGGTACAGTGGAAAAAATGATGAAAGCTTTCCAGCAAAACACAGACCTTCCTATACAATGGGTTCACCAAAATGACCAAAATACGCACCAGTTTACAGTGAATGATGTTGTTCGAACTGACCAAAAAGGGAAGCTCAGCCTGACAATTGACGGGGCTCCAATTGGAGTTGATAGAAAACAGAAAGAAGAAGTTGAAATTCCAGCACTTGGCGATTTTCAGGTGATGCAGATGCATATCGTGCAAACCCCGACACAGTATTTGTCAATCTTGTTTTCAGATCCTTTGTTATCTACGCAGGATTTTACCGGCATGATACAAATTGATGATCTCTCCGATCTAAGGTATGTGGCTGAAAATAATGAATTGAAGGTATATCCTAATGTCAGACAAGCCGGCAATAAAACCATTACGGTGAATCGAGGCATTAAGAATATTCAGGGGTATAAATTAGCAAACTCGACCACCAGAGATCTGGTTTTTGAACAAATCAAACCGGCCGTTCGACTGGTGAGCAAGGGGGTGATATTGCCTTCTACTGATGGGTTGATATTTCCTTTTGAAGCGGTAAATCTACGGGCTGTCGACCTCACCATTATTAAAATATATGAAAATAACATTGCGCAATTCTTACAACGCAATGACCTGTCGGGCAATGAAGAACTGAGGCGGGTTGGTTATCCGGTCTTGAAGAAAGTTATTCCACTCAACACGTCAGGAAGTATGGAGCTTGGACGTTGGAACCGTTATACCCTGGATTTGGCCCAATTGATCAATGCTGAGCCGGGTGCCATATACCAGGTGAAACTGTCCATTAAAAAGGAATATTCGACCTACTACTGCGACAATGCTCCGGCCACCGAACAACCATTGGTTTTCTCACCGAGTGAAGAGGATTGGGATGGTGAAAATGGTGAATCTAGCTATTGGGACTCTTATGACGACTATTACTACGGACCAAATTATGATTGGCGTGAACGTGATAATCCATGCAGTACATCCTACTATACATCAGAGAGAACGGTTTCCAGAAATATACTGGCATCAGACCTGGGAATTTTGGTAAAATCCGGCAAGGACGATCAACTGTTTGTCGCCGTGACCGATCTGAGAAACACCAAGCCGGTAATGTCAGCTGAAATTGAGATTTATGATTATCAGCAGCAATTGCTTAATTCTGAAGTAACAGATGCTGAGGGTACAGCAGTGATTAAGGTGGGCAGGAAGCCGTTTTTACTGGTGGCTGAATACAATAATCAAAAAGGATATCTTAAACTCGATAATGGGTCATCGCTTTCCCTGAGTAATTTTAATACAGCCGGCGAAGAAGTTCAATCCGGTATCAAAGGTTTTGTATATGGCGAAAGGGGAGTCTGGCGTCCCGGGGATTCATTGCATATCGCCTTTATATTGGAAGATAAACAACATATTTTACCAAAAAACCATCCCGTAATCTTTGAATTGATAAATCCAAAAGAACAAATCGACCGGAAGATAGTAAGGACCAGTTCAGTGAATGGGATATACTATTTTGGGACCAGCACATCTGAAGACGCCATCACCGGTAACTGGTATGCCCGCATACATGTTGGCAATGCAATTTTTAAGAAAAAGCTCAAAATTGAAACTGTAAAACCCAACCGGCTTAAGATCAATCTGGATTTTAATACGGACAAATTAACCGCCAGTGACGATCAAATAACGGGCACATTGAAAGTGCATTGGCTGCATGGCGCAATTGCCAAAAACCTTAAAGCGGAAGTGGAGGTCATGCTTTCCCCAATCAGAACGAAATTTGACCAATTTCCCAACCATACTTTTGACGATCCATCCAAAAGTTTCGAACCGGAAAAAGAGCAAATATTCCAGGGTAATATTAATAACCAGGGTGAGGCTACAATCAATCTGGATCTAAACAAGAATATTGACGCACCTGGAGCGCTTAGTGCATATTTTAGTGAGAAGGTATTTGAAGCGGGAGGTGATTTTAGTGTCGATCAATTTTCAATTCCTTATTATCCCTATCGATCGTTCGTGGGACTCAGGCTCCCTGAAGGGGACAAACGCGGTATGCTGCTTACTGATACTACACAATTCGTTGACGTTGTTACCTTGACGGCAGATGGTAATCTCATTTCGCGGGAAGGACTGGACCTGGAGATCTATAAATTGGACTGGAGATGGTGGTGGGACCAATCTTCCAATGTGGTGTCAAATTATGTGGCCCGTATGCATCAGCAACTGGTAAAAAAAGGCAAATTGAATACGGTGAATGGAAGAGGACGGGCATCGTTTCGCATCAATTATCCGGATTGGGGGAGGTATTTTATTCGCATCACAGATCCCGTTTCCGGCCATAGTGCGGGAAAGGTTTTTTATATGGATTGGCCGGGCTGGGCCGGACGTGGCAAGAGAGATGTGCCCGGTGGAGCAACAATGCTGGCATTTTCTGCAGATAAGGAAGCTTACAATGTGGGTGAAGATGTGCATTTGTCAATCCCGGGTGCGGAAGGAGGCAGGGCGTTAATCAGTGTGGAAAATGGCAGCCGCATTCTGGAACACTGGTGGATAGATACGAAAACCGGGGAGAATACTTTTGATTTCAAAACAACGCCCGGAATGACTCCGAATGTGTATGTATTTATTACGTTGATTCAACCACATGATAAGACCGTGAATGACCTGCCCATCAGAATGTATGGTGTTGTTTCAATCAATGTTGAAGATCCGGAAACTTATTTACATCCGCAACTTAACATGGCCGATGTATTAGAGCCTGGAGGACCAGTAAAACTAAAAGTCTCTGAACAAGACGGAAAGCCCATGGCCTATACCATTGCCATGGTGGACGAAGGGTTGCTCGACCTCACTAGATTTAAAACCCCCGTTCCACATGCTTCTTTTTACGCCCGGGAAGCGTTGGGTGTTAAGACCTGGGACCTTTTTGATGATGTTCTTGGAGCATACGGCGGTAAGATAGAACGATTACTCGCCGTCGGAGGAGATGAAATGATCGGTGTAAAACAAAACGCCAAAGTGAATCGATTTAAGCCGGTGGTGAAATATCTTGGTCCATTTTATCTTGAAAAAGGCGCCACAGCCACCCATGAATTTATCATGCCGGAATACGTTGGTTCTGTACGTACCATGGTTGTCGCTGCTGACGAGGGGCGTTACGGACATGTCGATAAGACTACGCCAGTAAAAAAGCCCCTGATGTTACTATCTACATTGCCACGAGTACTGGGGCCTGGGGAAAAGGTGAGTTTGCCGGTGAATGTGTTTGCCATGGAAAAAAATATTGGCGCCGTGAATGTATCGATAAAACCCAATGATATGTTTGAAATTATTGGAAGCAGGGCTCATAATTTAAATTTCGCGGAGGAAGGCGATGAAGTTGTTAATTTTGAATTGCAGGTAAAACCGGATATCGGCGTGGGCAGGGTAGAAATATTCGCTTCAGCGGGAAAAAACAAGGCGCATGAATCGATCGATATTGCCGTCAGGAATCCCAACCCGATGGTCACCGATGTTTATGAAGCCATGCTCGATCCCGGCCAATCCTGGGATAAATCATTTGCAGCCTTGGGAATGACAGGTACAAATGAAGCTTCTTTAGAAATTTCGTCTTTGCCTCCTGTCAATCTGGACAAACGCCTGCGATACCTCATGGATTATCCGCACGGATGTGTAGAACAGGTAACTTCTGCGGTATTTCCACAACTATACCTCGGGGATTTTGTAGAATTACCAGCAGCCAAACTGCAGGAATTTGAACAAAACATTAAAACGGCCATCGCCAGGTTGGCGAATTTTCAAATGAGTGATGGTGGCTTTGCCTATTGGCCCGGCATGGAAGAACCTGATCCCTGGGCCACCAGTTACGCAGGTAATTTTTTGCTTGAAGCCCGGAAAAAAGGATATAATGTACCGGCTGAAATGTTGAGAAAATGGAAAAATTACCAGCAGACCAAGGCAAATCGCTGGACTTTACATAAAGATATATACAGGAATGATCTTATTCAAGCCTACCGATTATATACATTGGCTTTGGCCGGTGATGCACCGCGGGGAGCAATGAACAGAATGGTGGAGGAAAAAAATATTAGTGTACCGGCCAAATGGAGGCTTGCTTCAGCTTTTGCATTGGCCGGCCTGAAAGATGTCGCTAATCAATTGATCGACAACCTTTCCTATGAAGTGAAACCATATCGTGAAATGGCATACACCTATGGTTCGCAAACCCGTGATGAAGCCATGATCCTCGAAACATTAATTTTATTGGATAAAAAATCCAAAGGTTTTGATTTGCTTAAAAAAATAGCCGCTGATCTGAGTAACAACAATCTTTGGATGAGCACACAAACCACTGCTTATAGTTTGATGGTTGTGGGCAAGTTCGCGGCCATTGATAAGGGTGGCAAACCAATTGATTGTTCACTGAGCTACAATAATGCTAAAAAAACCAATATCAAGACCGATTATCCGATCGCAACAAAAGACTTCGATGTGAATGAGCAGAATTCAGTATCACTGCAAAACAATGGTCAGGGGATTGTTTTTATCAGATTGCTAAACAGTGGAAAGCCTTTGAAAGAAGATTTGCAGGAAGTCGCCAACGATCTGAGCGTCACGGTCCGGTATTTCGATATGGAAGGCAATATCGTTGAACCCCAAACAGTGGGTCAGAGCAACTCCTTGAAAGTTGAGGTAACCGTAACCAATCCGGGAATCAGGGGAGATTATCAGCAATTGGCACTCACGCAGATATTTCCTTCGGGATGGGAAATTCTTAATGCACGTATAGACAAAACCTTGCAAATGGAACAGAAAAGCACACCTGCATATCAGGATATACGGGATGACAGGGTTTATACTTATTTCGACCTCAAGGCCAATGAACGAAAAACATTTGTGTTGATGGTGAATGCTTCGTATGCCGGCAAATTTTATTTGCCCCCGGTCAGTTGTTCGGCCATGTATGACAATTCCATCAATGCCCGCACTGCAGGTATGTGGATACAGGTGGTGCAGGATGAAGTGCAATAAAAATTGCTAAAAATCCAGGCATGTCAAAATCCTGAAAACAAATGGATCTGCCAGGCCTGGGTTTTCAGATATTCTAATTTCTTTGTTCAGGATTTGATTTTTGAGGTATTTCTTTGCCTTTATACTGAAAGTCGGGTGGATTTTCCCGATATCTTGGGATCATCTTCTTTTCAATATGATAATGGGTGGTACTGTCTATTTTAATAGACGGCATGCGCCATTGACTTAGCGGAGCAGGATTATAATTGGGCATATTTTCCATCCCAGGGATACGGCTGTGATAATATTGATAGAAATCAGAATTTAAATGGGGTGGCAATGCTTGAAGTGAGTCGGGTTTAATCCGGAGACCTTCGTTAAATCGATTTTCCAGTTTTTGTTTATATTCAGGGCTGAGGGCCCTGAGGTGATTTTGCGGAGGTGTATGTTGTGCTGCAGCGGCATTTGAAATAAAACCAATCACCGCGATCAACAATGCTATTTTATTCAAATTTTCCATTTTTATTATTTTTTTATGCCCACTGATATACAATGATAACGTATTTGGCGATCCATGATGTTGTGTGTTTTCTCAGGAATTTACAATGTGAACATTGCATTTAAGTATGGCTATCAAATACACATTCCTTAAAATATCGGGAATGAATGATATTAAAACTTGGCTACATGATATACATGTTGCGCTTCAAGATTTTATTAAACAAAATGGGAAACGGCAGTAATTTTTTAAAATAGTAATTTAATGTTATTTCCATTTTTATCAGAGAGGTCAGGATTTGTAGTGCACCGGAGATGTATAACAAATGAGAAATTGGAAGTAATGGTATCATATGCCGCAGGTTTGATATAATTTTGCACGAATAGGTGATGATATAAGGTTGTTGGCAGAATTATTAAAAATAAATGTTTATACTACTGGTCCTTTTTAACCATTTAAATTAGATCATAATGAAAATGAGAGACTTCGTATTGGTCACAATATTGTGCGGGATTTTTTCAATAATGGTTTTTAGTTCTTGTCAGAACAGGAAGTCATCCGGAGAAATACCAATATTTTTCAATACTTCTGCCATGGATTCCACGGTAAGGCCCCAGGATGACTTTTTCCAATTCGCCAACGGTAAATGGATAGAAGAGACCAAAATTCCAGCTTCAGAAGCTGCCTGGGGTGAAGTTTATGAGCTGCGGGATAACAACCTGAAAAACATCAAATCAATTCTCGATTCGGTTTCCAATGACCAGCATGTTTCACCCGGTAGTGCAGGTCAGAAAGTTGGTGACCTGTTTGCCAGCGCCATGGATACGGTGACCATTGAAAAATTAGGTGGTTTACCCATTAAAAAAGATCTCGATCGAATCGCTGATATTAGCAATGCACAGGGGATATTGAATGAGGTGGTGCTTGAATATCATTTGGGTGTTCCTGCATTGTTTAGTTTCTATGCAGCCCCTGATGATAAAAACAGTTCCTGGGAAGTAGCCCATTTCGATCAGGGTGGGTTGGGGCTTCCTAACCGGGATTATTATTTCAAACAAGATTCATCTATTCAAAAGATCAGACTGGCCTATCAACAATATATTGCGAATATCTTTAGCCTTTTGGGAGATCCGCAGCAGGTGGCAAACCAAAAATCAGCAGGAGTGATGAAGCTGGAGACAGCTTTGGCAGAAGCATCAAAAAATCCTGTTGAATTGCGCGATCCCAATGAAAATTACCATAAGAAATTGGTAACTCAATTGGACGATGAAATGCCAACTATTAAGTGGAGCATGTTGCTCGGCAATATGAAAATTGACCAGGATACGATATTGGTCGGGCAACCAAAGTTCTATGAAAATTTAGGTAAACTGCTCGCCGGTCGATCAATAGAAGATTGGAAAAACTACCTGATATTTCATTGGGTTGACGCATTTGCGCCTTATTTGAGCAATGATTTTGTTCAGACACAATTTGAATTTAACCGCTTCCTGACCGGAAGACAGGTTTTAAAACCGCGATGGAAAAGAATGGCAAGCCTGGTGGATGATCAGTTGGGCGATGCATTGGGGCAACTTTATGTGGAGAAATTTTTCCCCCCTGAATCAAAAAAGCGGATGGAAAAATTGGTAGACAACTTAATACAGACCTACGCGGAGAGAATTCAAAATCTTGATTGGATGGGGGATTCTACCAAGCAAAAAGCGCTTGAAAAAATGCATGCGATGGTGAAGAAAATAGGATATCCGGACAAATGGAAGGATTATTCTTCGGTCCGTATATCCAAAGATTCGTTGATTGCCAACATTTTGCACTGTGGCAGTTATGAATATAACCGAACAGTGGATAAAATAGGCAAACCCGTTGACCGTTCCGAATGGTTCATGACGCCGCCAACCGTAAATGCCTATTATAATCCAAGCGCCAATAATATCAATTTCCCGGCAGGGATTCTGCAACCACCCATTTTCTATCCCAATGGAGACGATGCCCTGAATTACGGCTCCATAGGCTCTATAATCGGCCACGAAATGACCCACGGGTTTGATGATCAGGGAAGTCAATATGACGCAGTGGGTAATCTTCGTAACTGGTGGACTGCTGAAGACGCCAAAAAATTTAAACAAAAAGCCCAACTTGTCATCGATCAATATGATCAATATATGGTTTTGGATAGTTTGCATGTCAACGGGAAATTGACGCTGGGTGAAAATATTGCTGACATTGGTGGTATGGCGATTGCCTATGCCGCTTTTCAAAAGACCGACCAGGCCAAAGCAGGAGAGAAAATTGGCGGGTTAACCCCGGATCAACGGTTTTTTATGTCACAAGCTCAAGTATACCGCATGAAATTCCGGGACCAAATATTAAGGACGCTGGTTTTGAGTGATCCGCATTCACCGGCAAAATTCAGGGTCGATGGTCCGGATTCTAATACGGACGGATTTTATGCCGCCTACAATGTAGAACCAGGAGATGGTATGTATCGTCCCGACAGCATTAGAGTACATATCTGGTAAAAACATGGATTTTTAGCTATAATAAGAAGCGGTTAATAGCTCGATCAATGCTATGTTAAAATTTTCATCCATGTGATAGATTGAATGTAAATCCAAGTGACCAAAAAGCCTTTGCAGTTTTTAAGTTGATTGGGCCGCATCCAGGATCTTCAAGATACCGCGAACAGGAATAATGGCTTTGCCCGGATCTTTTTTCGTCAGTTCCAATTCCATTTCTGTGAGGTACTTTTCTATTAGAAATACTTCGAGCAACATGTTAAAATCTTTCTTTTCCGGAATGAAAGCAGCTTCAGGGACATGATCGAGATAGTTCACCAGGAATATCTGGCTAATATTATGGAACCAATGTTCAGCCAACTGACCAGAGGGGGCATTTTGATAAAGCGCAGAATAGGCCACAGCATGAAAACTACTGAGGATACTGGCAATATCCGCAATGGCTGATTTGCGCAATCTTCTTTCGGTGAGTGAAAAGGAAGAATCACCTTCGAAGTTTATGATAACGAAATCCTTGTCCTTAAACAGGATGGAAGAAAGGTTATAATTTCCATGAGGCCTGATCCTGGTGGCTTCTATCTTACGGTCATACACCCGCTGGAGATTATTCAATATTTCTCCTTTTCTCTCCAGGAATTTTTTCATTTCCTTTTGATGTCTGGCAGGGAATTTTTCCAGATTTTGTTTTAAAAGATCCAGGGCGTTTCTCACCAGCGATTTCCAGGCAGAATACAATGAACGCTGATAGTGAATTGAAAATTCTTCCGGCACAAAATCCTTGTGTTCTTTTTCATTGCCCAGCGCCAAATGCATTTCTGCGGTACGTTGTGCCAGTAACCGTATATGTTCTATGTATGCACCACCGAGCAGATGCTGGGTTTTCTGATCCATTTCCAGGAATCGCATTGGCTGCTCAAAATTTCCCTTTAGTTCCGGTAGTTTTAACTTTCCGCCTTGCATCTCCACCCTTTCGTAAAATCGATTCAGCGCATCGGACATATAATGCCAGGTGTCGCCATAATTGGGGATGAATTCCTGGACCATGGCCAGCGTTCTTTTTATATCGCCATGTTTGGAATATTCGATTGAGCCGAGGTATTTAGGAACAAATTTAAATCCTTTATTCTCACAGAGGAAGCGGCATAATTCTACATCCCGGTCGGTACCCCGGTCAATTTTCCGATAGAGTTTAAGTATGAATTTTTTATTATACTGGATCACCACGTGCCGGTATCGCAATTCCACCAGTTTATTTTCGATTTCCAGGTTTTTATCTTCGAGCATCATTTTCAAGTCATGCGTCACATGAAAATTGACCACGGCTGTTTCAGTATTTATTTTTTGTTGCTTTCTAAACTGGTTGAGCATGGTTTTGCGGTATTTTTTACTATAGGAAGCATCGAACAACACGCCCTTTTTGTCGTCAAACGACATTCTCGAAATGATGCCTTCGGGATGATTTTCAATCAGAAAACGTTCCTCTTTGGCGGTGGCAAAACTTAGCACCAGCCGATATTTCTCATATAAACCTTCGAAGAAATTGACTTCTATGATCACCGTGATCCCTTCAAATTCAAATTTCCTGGATGATACCGGAATAATATCAAAAATCTTGATTGATTCAATCTTTCGATTTTGAGGGTTAAACCATTGCCGCAGTTCCAAATAGGGCGGAAGTACTTTGTTTTCCAGGATTTCTTTATTGGCCGTATCCGATAATTCTTCCCAGCGTCTGATGGCAATGAGTGCCTCAAAATTTACAGGCACAATTTCATTCACATCTTCCTCTTCCCTGATCAGTCTAAACCAATAATATCCGTAGGGATTGAGGGTGAAAGTGTAGGGTTGGTTGGTGATTTCAGGAAATTTATTCTGGCTGAATATTTCTACCGGTATAATGTCTTTGTATTCTTTCATTTCTACCGTGGCAGCCTGGGCGTAGCGTGAAAGATTAACCACCACCAGGATGCTCTCATTTTCATATTCCCTTACAAAAGCAAGCACTTTGTTGTTGGAGGGTTCAAGAAATTGAATGGTACCACGGCCGAAGGCCTTGAATCTTTTACGCATCTTGATCAATCGACGCATCCACCACAATAAGGAATTGGGATTGCGCAATTGATTTTCAACATTGATATTTTCGTATTTGTATTCCGGGTCAATGATAAGTGGCAGATACAATTTGTGGGGGTTGGCATCGGAAAAACCCGCATTTTTGCCAGGTTCCCATTGCATAGGCGTACGTACGCCATTACGGTCACCCAGATAATAATTGTCACCCATGCCTATTTCATCGCCATAATAGATCACGGGAGTTCCGGGCAATGACATCAGCAAAATGTTGATGAGTTCCATTTTGCGCCTGTCATTGTCAAGCAAAGGCGCCAGTCTTTTACGAATTCCCAGATTAATTCGCGCCAACGGGTCTTTGGTATACACTTTATACATATAATCACGCTCTTCTTCGGTGACCATTTCCAGTGTGAGTTCGTCGTGATTACGCAGAAAAGTAGCCCACTGACAGCTCTCTGGAATTTCCGGTGTTTGTTCGATGATATCGGAAATGGGAAATCGATTTTCCATATTCACGGCCATAAACATGCGTGGCATTAGAGGGAAATGGAAATTCATGTGGCATTCATCTCCCTGACCAAAATATGCTGCGGCATCTTCGGGCCACAAATTGGCCTCTGCCAGCAACATGATATTGCTGTATTTTTTATCGATATACGCACGAAGTTTCTTCAGGAATCCATGAGTTTCAGGAAGGTTGTCACAACTTGTTCCTTCCTCTTCGAACAAATAAGGAATGGCGTCAAGCCGAAAACCATCCACACCCATATCAAGCCAGTAGTCTATGGCACGAAACATTTCTTTTTGTACGCCCGGATTGTAATAGTTAAGGTCAGGTTGATGATGAAAGAAACGATGCCAGTAATATTGTTTGGCGACAGGGTCCCATGTCCAGTTGGATGCTTCATAATCCGGGAAGATGACCCGGGCCTCCTTATATTTTTCAGAATGATCAGACCATATGTAAAATTCCCTCTCGGGAGAACCTTTGGGCGCTCTTCTTGCCCGCTGAAACCATTCGTGCTGATCGGAGGTATGGTTCATCACCAATTCTATCACCACTTTGAGGTTTCGTTTGTGGGCCTCCTTCATAAATTTTTTAAAGGTTGGAATATCACCATAATTTTGGTTGATGTTGAAGTAGTCAGAAATGTCATAGCCATCGTCACGGAAAGGGGAGGGATAAAATGGCAGCAACCAGATGGTGGTTACACCGAGGTCTTCTATGTAATCGAGTTTTTCCAGCAGCCCTTCAAAATCGCCAATGCCATCACTGTTATTGTCTTTGAAGGCTTTAATATGTAGCTCATATATAATTGCATCTTTATACCATAATGGTTCACGGTTCACAGATCTGGCTTTATTCAACATGCAGATAAGATTAAAATCCTAAAAATAATGTTTGCGTTAATAATTGATCTCTAATATTACGTGTTCGATCAAAAATATGCTTTTTTGCTGAAAAAGTTTCAAATGCAAATAAAGATTTTTAAAATTATTTCATTTATACCTGGAAATTGGTCATATTTTTAGTGAGTCAGTATTCAATGTTGTTTTTACATAAAGAATACCCATTAGAAGATATTCTATTATTAAACGACCGATTCAGATTAGTTGAATTAAATTGTAAAATGATTGGACTGTTGGCTGCCAATTGCATGTAACCGGCAGTTTCTTCAAGCAGCAACAGCTTTAGTTGGCTTACCCAAATCTGAGACTCATTTTGAATCACTTTCTTACCTTTATTGGAAAGTGTCAGAACTTATCACGAAATTTTGGTAAAAATACTACAACTTGAAGCGTTATCTTGTAAATCCAATGATTCCTTTCAATATTTATAATATAATATGAAAAGACTTTGATCGTCAATTCCTCAACAGACAAAAAACTTTTCCAGTTTAACTAAATACTAATTTTTAAAAGAATATCCATGAAAAAAATAATCGTTCCCACAGATTTTTCGCAACAGGCGGGATTTGCATTAGATTTTGCCTGTGAAATCGGTAAAAAGGCGGATTCTCAGGTGACGTTAATGCATGTTATCGAATATGCCAAAAAACAAACGACATTTCTAGGCAGCTCTTCTATGAATACCATGGGATCTCTAACCACGGGGATTGAGATGGATGATATATACTTTATCGAACTTTTTAAACGCAGAAAATCCCAGATGGCAGAAGTACTGGGGGACCCGAAATATAAGGGAGTGAAATTGAACGATAAGATCATGCTCGGATCTCCATACCATGCTATTGCTGAAGAAATTGCAGAACAGAATGCAGACCTTATAATCATGGGCACAACCGGGGTGAGCAACTGGGAAGAAAGCCTGATTGGTTCTTTGGCAGAAAAAGTGGTTCGTCATGCAGCTTGTCCGGTGTTAACGTTGCGGAGTCCGGTACATCTCAACGATATTAAAACCATTGTATTTGCATCTGATTTTAAAGAGAAACTCCCAAATTATATTCCGGTGATCAAACGATTACAGGATTTCTTCGAGGCAGAAATCCATTTGGTTTACATCAATACTCCCAGCCATTTTGTAAATCAGCGGGAAATACTAAAAACCATAACGGCCTTTGCTGAAGAAAATGGTTTTCAGCGATATCAGAAACACATCTACAGCCATCAGCATGAAGAAGAAGGAATAGTAGGTTTTACTGAGGACTTTAAAATGAATATGATCATCATGACGACGGCAGGAAGGACCGGATTGTCAAGGATCTTTGAGCATAGCATTGCCGAAGATGTTGTTAATTTTTCCAAAAAACCGGTAGTCACGATCAATACGCAACATGTGGAGTAATTCCATTTGACTTGAAATCAACAAGCATTGATTTTCACGACCCTTTTATTTTCATATAAAAGGGTATTTTTTTTAATTAATATTACAATTTTGTAACTAAGCGTACCGCAACGATGGCACCATTTTCAGACCTGTATAATTGGCTCCATGAAATAACCGGTATTTCAACAGATATCCAGGAGAAATTTTTAAAATCTGTTATCACAATCCTGGTTTTATGGCTTGTAAATAAAATCATCCGCAGAATTATTTTTAAACGGAGTGAGAATATTGTTTATCGCTATCGCTGGAGTAAAAGCCAGAGTTATATTATTTTTTTTATTGGAGTCTTTATCATTACTCAGATCTGGATTAAGGAATTCAAATCCGTCGCCACCATCCTTGGGCTGCTTTCTGCCGGGCTTGCTATTGCCTTGAAAGACCCGGTCACTGATTTGGCCGGCTGGATGTTTATTCTTTGGCGTAAACCATTTGATGTGGGCGACCGCATTCAGATTGGTCAGCATGCCGGCGATGTGATTGACCTCAGGATTTTTCAGTTCACCATAATTGAGATTGGCAATTGGGTGGATGCTGACCAAAGTACCGGAAGAATCATGCATATTCCGAATTCTATCGTATTCCGTGAAACTTTGGCCAATTACAACACAGGTTTCAATTATATCTGGCATGAAATCGGCGTGCTGGTCACATTTGAAAGCGACTGGAAGAAAGCCAAAAATATTTTAAAAGACATAGTCAATAACAATACAGAACAATTCACCAACGACATGGAGCGGAAGATCAAAGCTGCTTCCAAGAAATATATGATCTTCTATAATAAACTCACACCCATTGTTTATACTGATGTAAAAGATTCTGGCGTTATGCTCACCATGCGGTTTTTGTGTAACCCCAGGATGCGACGCAGTTATCAGGAAAAGATCTGGGAATCAGTGTTGGAAGCTTTCGGTAAAGAAGATGACATTGATTTTGCCTATCCCACACAGCGTTTCTTCGATAATGCTTCGGAAGGTAAAAAAGGAACAACTCCATCTGTAAACAATTGATCTGACCAAATGAAATCATGTGATATATTGTCAAAACCACTGAATTTTGCCATGGTATCCATGATAATAATTATTGTATCTGGTTTTTTGACATCTTGTCAGGTCACCTATATTGTGCGGGAGAATGGCGAATATCTCAATCATCAGTATCATCTGCCTTGCGGAATGATGGTTGATCAACTCAAAGGTCAGGGCAACACGAAATTTTTTCTTGTGCAAAAAATTTCTGCCACGGAAGAAATGGAAGTCAATCCGGTGGGTTTGAAAATAAAGCGCAATGGTAAGCCAGTTAATTTTGAATTGCTCCACGAACAGTCCGGCCAGTGGTTGAAGGTCACGCAACCAATGAATGTACAGGGAGAGCAGGAATGGTCAGCGAATTTTAGACTGGATAGTGGCGTATATAATGGCGATACCTTAGTTGTCAGTTTTAAGGACTATGTTCGATGCAATTCTAAACCAGTGCCAATGGACAATTTGTTTTTTTATTTTATTCACGGAGGAATTAACTTCTATTAAACATGCGCATTTCAGAAACCAATTCAGGTCAGGTTTTAGTTGATTTTAATGGTGGAAAAACCAGGGATTTTATTCGTGAACAATAGAATGCCACCGTCTGACTAAACAACATTGACTTACCGGCAATTGGTTTAAAGTCATAAAAACAGTATTGCATCTATATCGTATCGGACGTGTGACGCAGGAAAAACGCATTTAAAATAGAATTACGATGCTCTAGGAATTATATCCTGAAAAAACACTTATATTCCTCTTTTGAAATGGGTGAAGGGGTATGTTCTATGTGAAAGATCGTTTTTTGCTGGATAAAATTCTTGAATGCGTTTGCCCTGACCCGCAGTGAGTACTCTTCATAATATAGATGATACCTAACGTAAGATAATTATAGAATATAACTGTATTGTACGGCTAGGTTAAGACTAACCTCATCCTGTTTTCGTTATTTCGGCGAATGGGTAAAATGGAATAATTTATAGGCTGATAAAAACTTTGTGCAAAATTGGTAGGCAATTCCATTAATTTATATTACAAATTATAATACTTTTGTTTCTTGAAGCATTATTCTGTACCGACCAATGATTATGTTAGTTGGTTTCAAACAAATTGGGGTATTAAGATTTAAAGGGAAGTTTTTTTGACATAAATTGATTGTTTTCAAACTTTTGGATAAAATTGAATATCGTGGATAACCAGAACCTGACGACCGTTTTTAAATGCTTTTTAAAATCCGGATTAGACTTCACCAGGAATGATACCAATGCAGTAGGGCAAACTTTCATGGGTGAACTCAGGAAACACAATCCCAAATTCAAACCCACCAAAATAGAACAACGGGAATTCAGCAAATATTTTACGGTCAATGCTTTCCCGGTGGAATTTGAGCCTTTGATCATGGCTTGCATTGAAGATCATCGAAAAGCTAATAATCTGCAGCCAAGGACCAGAAATTCCGGATTTGGGCAGCCGAACAGAAGATTCCAAGGTGGAAATCAAGGACGACGGAATTATCAATCTGGAGGAAATAGATACGGGAACCAATCCCAGGGGAACAGACCATATGGAAATAGGCCGTCTGGAAATAAACCCTATGGCAACCGTCCTCAAGGAGGGGAGAATAGGTCGAATAACGAAAGACCCTATGGTAACCGGTCCTATGGAGATAAACCCTATGATAACCGGTCACAAGGAGATAAACCTTATGGCAACCGTCCGCAAGGGGGAGAAAACAGGCCATATAATGACAGACCGTATGGGGACCGTCCTTATGGTGGAGATAAACCCTATGGCAACAGACCCTATGGTGATAAACCACCCTATGGCAACCGCAATCAGGACAGTTCTCATGGACACAATCCAAATCGCGATGATCAGTTTAATAGTGATCCTGATAAACCCAAAAGGAGACGTATTCAGCGGCAGAAACCCGATGAATCAGATCAAAAAGGTAATGATTAATTAGCTGATTGCCCTGGTTGCAGAATCTTTTTTACCCCTTCCAACGCGACAACATATATTTCCTGAATGTGATTTTCCATTTTAATTTGGAGTTGCCCGGTTTTTATTTTTGTATTGTCTGGCCCAAAAAGTTTTTGTTGAATTTTCTTCAGCAGAAGTTCATGATCGTGCCAGTTTCCAATTTGATCCTCTACTAATCGTATTTGTTCGAGATTCAATATTATGCCATTCACGGCATAGGCCGGTTTCTCAGCCATTTCCAATAGATAATAGATTTCTTTCAGTCTCTTTCTTATTTCGTGAAGATGCTGTCCCAGATCCGGCAATTCTGATAAATGACGTATTTCATGAATTTTTCTATGGAGATATTTGTCCACTTCACCAACAGTCAGGACCTTTCCGCCGGATGATTTTCTGAAATGATTGGTATTTTTGAATTCCTCAAAATCGTAGAAGCTAAAATTTTTAAAAGTATCTTTTATCTTCAATTTACTTTTCGAGGCGCGATTTTCAAGATATAATCTAAAGGGGGCCATTTGCCTGAGATTGAAAAGTTTCATCTTTTTGAGCAGGTTTTCTTTGATCTGCACATCACGCAGTGTTCCAAAGGGCTTGAAAACCAGCTCAAGATTTTGGGCGTACGATGCACTTTGTTTGTTGAACAATTCCATTTCATGGAGAAAACTTAACACAAATCGTGTTCGTTTGATGGCCACCCTCAAATCGTGGATGGCGTCACCATTATAGTCGGCAATGGCGATCCGGTAATTTTGTTCGAATTTTACCAGTTGGTCCCGTAAATAATGATCGACGGTTTTTAATGCAATTTTCATTGGTGATTCAAGGAAGAATTAATTTTGAGTGAAACCAATTTATCAATAAACTTTTCGAAGTGCATGCCGCAGACCATGAAATTGCAGGACATTCATTGAAAAAATATTTGTGTCTCAACCAATATTTTAAATTTAACAAAACGTGATTTGTCGATTAAATAAAATAAAAAAAGACCACTCGCAAGGAGCAGTCTGTTGTTGGTTCCTGAGGTCTCGGGCGGATTCGAACCGCCGTAAAAGGTTTTGCAGACCTCTGCCTAGCCACTCGGCCACGAGACCTTAAAATGAGCAGGCAAAAATAAGAAATAATGCCCCTCAGTTCAAATATTAATAATAATTAATTGTGGATAAAATGTAAAAACGGCACCCAACCGGATGCCTTTTTTTATTCTTGTTCAACCAGGAAAAGTATTATTTATCGTCTTCCGATTTTTCTTCACTTTCTTCCGGCTCTTCGCTTTTTTCCTTGGAAGCTTTTGGCGCTGTTTTTGCCTTTTTGGGTTTTTCTTCCTTTTCGGCCTTCTTATCTTCCGATTTTGCTTCTGCTACCGGTTTTGCTTTTTCCTCCTTGGCAGGTTTATCCGTTGTTTTGGTTTCGGCAACCGGTTCTTCGGATTTTTCTGTCTTGTCAGGTTTCGCTTCCGATTTGGCTTCAGCTACAGGCTTTTCTGCTTTCTCTTCCTGGGTAGTTTTCTCTTTTGGTTTTACTTCCGCCTCAGGCTCTGCTACTATTTCCTTTTCGTCAGTTTTTTCTTTTTTGGCAGCCGGCTTGGCCTTTTTACCACCTTCAGACTTTTTATCCTCTTCCATTTGTTCTTTCAGTGCAGAAAGGGCCTCAAGATCACCCAAAGTATCGCGTTCTACCTCCTTATTAATTTTGGTGATTGCGTTCTTTGTGCCACCTTTTTTCTTGGCCGGTCTGGCCGTCTTCTCTTCAGCCATATAGATTGCTGTATGAGAAAGTACGATGCGTTTGTCTTCTTTGGAGAATTCCGTGACTTTGAAATCGAGTGTTTCACCCACCTCAGCCTGACCACCGTCTTCCTTGGATAGATTCTTGGTTGTGGCAAATCCTTCTATACCGTATGGGAGTTCGAGCAAGGCACCCTTATCATTTTTACTGATAACGGTACATTTATGCACTGATCCTCTGGTAAAAATAGTTTCGAATGTATCCCATGGATTTTCCTCAAGTTGTTTGTGTCCGAGGGCCAGCCTTCTGTTTTCAACATCGAGCTCCAAAACCTGAACTTCCAGTTCGTCACCAACTTTCACAAATTCCGAAGGATGTTTGATCTTCTTGGTCCAACTGAGATCGGATACGTGCACAAGGCCATCGATACCTTCTTCAAGTTCAATGAATAATCCAAAGTTTGTAAGATTTCTGACAATACCGGTATGACGTGTACCAACAGCATACTTGGTGAGAACGTCTTGTTTGGTCCATGGATCTTCCGTTAATTGTTTAATACCCAAAGACATTTTTCGATCTTCACGGTCCAGGGTGAGGACAACCGCTTCCAGTTCATCGCCAATATTGATAAAATCAGAAGGATTTCTGAGGTGTTGAGACCACGACATTTCAGAAACGTGGATCAAACCTTCGACGCCCGGCATGATTTCGAGGAATGCGCCATAATCAGCAACATTCACAATTTTGCCCTTCACCTTAGATCCAATTTGCATATCCTCAGACAATGAATCCCATGGATGCGGGGTAAGTTGTTTCATACCCAGTGAAATCCTTTTCTTATCATCATCAAAGTCAAGTACCACGACATTCACCTTTTGGTCCAGGTTGAGCACCTCTTCCGGATGGTTGATTCTTCCCCAGGAAATGTCGGTGATATGCAGCAGACCATCTACGCCACCGAGGTCAATAAATACACCAAAGTTGGTCATATTTTTGATCACCCCTTCCAATACCTGGCCTTTTTCCAGGTTATTGAGGATTTCTGCTTTTTGTTGTTCAAGGTCTTTTTCGATGAGTACCTTGTGGGACACTACCACATTATCGTTGGAGTAATTGATCTTCACCACTTTAACCTCCATTTTCTTGTTCACAAACATGTCGAAGTCCCTGATTGGTTTCACATCAATTTGTGAACCGGGAAGGAAGGCTTCTACGCCGAATATATCCACAATCAAGCCACCTTTCGTTCTTCTTTTAACAAAACCCTCAATTACTTCATCATTATCAAGCGCAGATTGTATATTTTCCCAGGCTTTAACAATTTTGGCCTTTCTCCTTGAAAGTACGAGTTGCCCCTGAGCATTTTCCTGTTCTTCGAGATAAACTTCAACCTTATCACCGATTTTAAGGTCGGGCATATCCCTGAATTCATTCAATGGCACTAGTCCATCGGATTTGAAACCAATATTTAAAATAACATCACGATCGGTAATGCCTACCACGGTACCGGTTACCACTTCTTTTTCTGTTACCGTGGTTAGCGTTTGCTCGTACATTTTTTCGAGCCTTTCTCGTTCCGACTGTGAATAGTCTACGCCAAAATCTTTTGTTTCACTTTCGTCCCATTCGATGGATTCAGCAGCAGGGGCTTCTTCTGTCTTCGTTTCTTTCTTGGTAGAATTTTGACTGCCTTTGGAGTCTGTTTTTGGTTCAGTTTCGCTTTTTGGCGCTTCTTCTACGGTTTTATCTTCTGTATCTTCTGCCACCACTTCTTCAGTCTCAGCCTTTACTTCTTTCTCCTCAGATGATTCAACGAGGGTCTCCTCTTCAGTCTCTGCTTTTACTTCTTCTCGAGGTGATTCAACCGGAGTCTCCTCTTCAGACGCCTTTTTGGCCTCAGGTTGTTCCGCCGATTCAGTTGTTTCCTTTTCTTCTTCGGCTACTGATGTCGATTCAGTTTTTTCTTCCTGAGTAGTATCCTTAATTTCCTCAGCCTGAATTTCTTCTTTTTTTGTCTCTTCTTGTGAATTACTCATAATAAATAAAGCCCCTGATTTTTACACGACAGCCCCGGAGCATAAACTGTCGAATTTGTTGTATAACAATATCCGGATGTGATTTCCGGATCCGTTTACTTAAACGGACTGCAAAGGTAGTAAAAAATTATTCATCAATAAGTTTGTCTGAAAGAATTATTGGAGGAGAGACAATTTTAGACGTGTTAATCGGCAGCGTTTTTTCAAACCTCCAGGAAATACATGTCCATAACACCTTTCCCTTTTACCTCCATTGGAGGGCGTTTTTGAAAGATCAATTTTTCATCCGACACATAACCTTTACCTCTCACTAATTGATAGATAGATTCTGAAAGGTTTATTTTCATTGGATCTGATAGTGATTCCATCCGTGACGCTGTATTGATGGTATCTCCGAAAACATCATAAATGTACTTTTTAACGCCCACCATGGCGCCTACCACCGAACCGGAATGAATTCCAATCCGGATTTTCCAGTTAATTTCTGCCGTTTGGCTTCGTAATTTCACATACCGCATTATTTCAACCGCCGATTTCAATATTTTCAATGCGTGTTGAGGGTCTTTTTGGGGCATTCCACATACTGCCAGATAAGCATCCCCGATTGTCTTTATGCGTTCACAACCATTTCTTTCAATAATTTCATCGAAGGTTGTGAAAATATCATTGAGTTCATTGATCAGGATTTTGGGATGAAGGGTACTTGAAATCTTGGTGAATCCTACCAGATCCGAAAAAAGTACGGTTACCATCTCGAAATTTTCGGGTGGCGATGAATTGTATATTTTCAGATCGTTAACCACTTTTAATGGTAAGGTATTTAAAAGTAGTTTTTCGTTTTTATCGCGTTCGGCCTGAATGATTCTGGCATCTCTTTTTTTATGGATATAAGTAAAGGCTATGATCCCAAAAAACACGAAAATAAATACTAAACCTCCCACGATCAATTGTCTGGAACGGCCGATATCGGCATACATGTCTGACTCAGGTATAATGGCGGTGTATATCAATCGATTATTCTTGCCATAATGAAAAATACCGTTTCCAGCCCACCATTGGTCATCACCGTAATCAAAACTGAATATTTCATTATTGGCATTTTGATGATGTATTTGAATGGCCATGTCAATAACCGGATCGCCCAAGGTATTTGGTACTTTTAAAATGAATGGTTTCATCGATTCAGGGTTGGTGAACCTGTCTTCTTTGGGTAAACCGAGTAATTTTGAATCTTCCGTAAGGATAAAGAGCTTCTCGTGTGGATGTTCCGGGAATTGTTGGGTGAGATTGGAGATGTCCAACAATTGAATGTCAAATGCTACAATGTATTTCTTATTTGTTTCTTGGTTTTTCCAGCCGGTGGAAATAGTGATGCCGGGATTTTCTGTGGTGAAAAAAATATAGGGATCTGTCCAAAACACAAAGTTTGAGTCAAGGACCTGTAAGGCTCCCCGAAACCAAGGCCTGGATTTGGGTTGATATTGTTTTTCCAATGACTCGGACCTGACTTTAACAAGTTTTCCTGAAGGATCCATTCGCCAGACGATGACATCAGGGGATTGAGATTCACTATTTTTACTGGTTATTCGACTAAACCATTCATGGTCTTTTTTTATTAACATATATTCATCGCCATCTTCTGTGGCAATGATGCATGATGAAATGACCGGGGAGTTTTCAATGTACGGAATGAAAAATTTATTGAATGTTTCAGGTGAAAAATTATCAAACAGTCCCATTTTCCCCTGGTCTCTGGTAACGAAAGCTATATACTGAAGTTGATTGAAAAATTGAGTGAGCCCTTTATTGGCTTTGGTGAGGGTCTTTTCAATGCCCGATTTTGTCATATGTCTTACCGTTTTCCGCACATTGTAGAGCATAAGGATAAGGACAACAAAGGAAGCCACCAATGCTAAAATGATCAAATTGCCAACAACAAGCTGGTAGGCATTGAATATTTTTTTCATCACTCAACTTAATTTGTGATGAATATACTATGAAGCTATGAAAAATAAAGCAGCAACGGTTTATTTTGCGCTGGACAGGGGCATTTGCAGGATGCCGGTGTGGTAATCAAGGATGACCTTCTGGAATAACAAACTCATTTCTGCCTGTGCCTGGCTTGCTGCCGCTTGTATGTAATTATTGTTGGCATTGGTCAATTCGATGAGATTGCCTATACCCAGGCGGTATTTTTCTTTCTGAACGTCAAGCGCCTGTTGCGCGGCTTCCACCTGGGCTATGCTCACGTCGTAAGCAGTTGATACGTCATTAAAATTCTGATAGGCAGTTTTTACATCGGTCAGGATTTTTTTCCTGAGGTTTTCCGTATTTAACCGGGCATTGGCTAACTGCATTTTGCTGCTTATATAGGTGGTTCTTTTACTTAGCCCGGAGAATATAGGTATACTTAGGCTAAGACCTATTTCGTTGTAAGCATTGTCATTGATAAGTTGATCGGAGAAGGTTCGGTCTGACTGGTTATTGAATCTCGAATAATAATTGTAATAAAGTCCTACCGAAGGCATGAAATTACCTTTTGCTATTGCTTTGGTATTTTCGGCGGAGCGTTCGAGGAATTTGTATTCTTTCAGATCGGACCGGTTTGCCAGTGCCAGTTTATTCAGTTCGTCTATGCTGTAATCTTCTGACCGGATCACATCCAGGTCCCAGTCTGGCTTAACGACGTCTAACTCAATCGTAGGATCCAACTGCAGGCTGATGGCCAATTTTCCCTTGTCAGTGCTAAGGTCATTCCTCGCCCGAATAGCCAGCAATTCCATCCGTTTTACAGTAGCTTGTTGATCATACAAGTCTGATTTGGCTTTATTGCCGGATTCGACCATGGCGGAAATTTGTTCCAACAGCACTTGTTGCGTTTTAAAATTGTCATTGGCAATTTTAAGCAATTCCACATCCAGCAGCACTTGCAGGTAGTTTTTGGTCACTTCATAGACCACATCCTGACTTGTGCGATGTAACAGTTGGTACTGAACTTCCAGATCGGCATTTGCCTTTTTAATGGAATTGATTCTTTGAAAACCACTGAAAAGGTTCATGTCTGCTCCAAAACCTGCATTAAAGTTGTTGCTTACGGTGTTGATGGTCTCGGCCCTCTGTTGGAGAAAAGTATTTCCAGAAGATCGAAAAGCCTGAGCCCCAAACGAAACGTTGGGAGCAATGCCGGCTACACTCTGGGCTTTTTCCGCTTTGATAACCGTTAATTCGTTTTCCTGGGTCTTCAGGTTAATATTTTGATTCAGGGCAATTTGCACGGCTTCTTCAAAAGTAAGGGTTTTTTCTTGCGCCTGAACTATGATACAAATGAACAATGTAACTGGTAAAAAGATAAATTTCCTCATCACAGATCGCTATATGGGTCTATTTTAATTTTTTGTAGTGGTCATTTCTTTCTGAGTATCACTGCGCACGATTCCGTCAACCAACCGGATAATACGACTTCCATATTGGGCATTTTTTTCAGAGTGCGTCACCTGAATGATGGACATGCCTTCTTCATTCAGTTTTTTGAAGAGTTGCATGATCTCATCACCCTGTTCTGAATGCAAGTTTCCGGTGGGTTCGTCGGCCAGCAATAATTTAGGCTTACCGACAATGGCTCTGGCTACACCGACAAGTTGTTGTTGTCCTCCGGAAAGTTGATCCGGGAAAAGGTCCTTTTTGGCAACGATTTGAAACCTGTCGAGCATTTCAGCCACCAGACTTTTTCGTTCTTTGGATTTGACGCCTTTATAAAGCAGGGGTGTCTCGATATTTTCATATACCGTGAGTTCGTCGATGAGATGATATGCCTGAAATACAAATCCGATGTGATGTTTGTGTATCTCTGATTTTTTGCGTTCCCGAAGATGATGGACCGGCTCGTCGAGAAAATAATATTCACCGGCTGAAGGTTCATCTAACATACCGATTATATTCAATAAAGTTGATTTTCCGGCACCACTTGGTCCCATAATGGTCACAAACTCTCCCTGTTGAATTTCAAGATCGACATTCTTTAGGATGAATGTTCTTTGATATCGGTTTTCGTAGAACTTGTCAATATTTCTCAGGCTTATCATATCAATAAATTTTTCACAAGTAAAGCCAAAGAGTATGCCAATATAAAATTGGACTTTCATGCTTTTTAAGCGCTATTTTGCAAAAAGACATGGCATTAAGTTGTTCGGAATCGGGAAAGGGGTGTCCGAAATCAGACACTAAAAAGTCCCGCTTTTGGCGGGACGTTAGTGCAAACAGAGAGAAATTTTAACGAAATAATGTTGTGAATATAATAAAATAAAAACAGAGGCTAAAAGCCTCTGTTGGTAAAACCTAATTTCGGTAACTATATAATCTGCGGTTATAACGAAAATTTTCTATTTGATTTCACAGGTATTGGCTTCGGTATTAATTGATTTTTGCTTTTGCTGGCGTCTAAAACTTTTTCAATCAATTGATCCAAAATTTTTTCCACATTATCCAGCACCTCGATCAAATTCAATAAGTCTTTTTTATTCATAATTTTTTGTAATGAGTGATAATGTCTTTTCTATATACTCTATTAAAAAATATTTGTTTGGAAATCGATCATTTATTTCCCCATACGATTTATACATATTTAATTTCAAAGGTCAATTTTGATGACTTTTCCAACATGGCGCTTACCCCACAATATTTATCCTGAGATAGATTGACGGCCTTTTCGATCTTGGATTTGTCAAGATTCTGGCCTTTGAAATAATAAACGACGTGAATGTTTTTGTAGTATTTCGGGTGCTCTTCGGTCAATTCGCCAGAGACTTCAATATTGAGATCGTCAATTTCAACACGCATTTTACGCAAAAGTGAAACCACATCCATGCCTGTGCATCCCGCTAACGAGGTTAAAATTAAAGGCTTTGGTCTGGGTGCAGCATCGGATCCTCCATGATCAGTACTGGCATCCATTTTCACTTTATGACCGGATATATCAGCCTCAAAAACCATATTTCCTTCCCACGTGCAATTAATCGAATGCTTCATTGTTCTTTATTTTTGATGTTCGCAATCAATGACATTATGTTGTCATCAATCAAAAGTGATATTCTATTCAAATTATTTCCATCGATTTGTTTTATTCCAACTCGATTTTGAAATTTCAGCTTTGTGTCGTCAAATAACACTTCGGCAATTCATTGTTTGAACATCAGCAAATAATCACAGGCACTAATCGTATTTTCCTGTTTTTTCCTCCATGGTAATATCCCGCGTAAGACTTCGCTGGATCTTCAGGTTTACTATTACCTCTTCAGCGCCTGCATCAAAGCATGCATGCTGAGCGTCGTTTATCACCTTCATCAATTTGTCATATTCACCCTCGATCACAGTTTCAAAAGGACAAACCCGATATTTAAAACCTGATACCTGAATTACACGAATTGCTTCATCAATGATGGCGTACATTTTTTCCGGTTGTGTCTTAGGAATAATCTGTACTGCAATGTTTACTTTTTTAGACATTTTGTTTGTGATTTTGGTTCCAATATACGATTAAGTTCCTCGGCATCCGCTTCATTTTTCTGCCCCGTGGCGTCAAATTTCATTTCATAGGATTCATAGTTAATCACGTAATTCGCGTTCAGCACAGGCCAATCATTGCTTTCTTTTCAACATCTGAAAATTCTTCCTGACTTGGGCCCTGATCTGGCTGATCAATCATATTTCCGATCCAGCCTGTTACTCCTAATGTGTGAAATTGATTTCCGTTGAAAGATTTCATGACTTATTTATTTATTGTTTATAAATTATTGTCCCAGACCACGCCAACAGATTTAGATATCATTTTTACTTCATCCTCAAATCTCTCCCGATTTGATTTGCGCGGATATGCTTTCCCATTTTCTCAATTCGATAGCTGGACGTCTGAAATTCCAATTCGCGCAGCCATTTGAGCCTGACCATCCGAGAAGTCGTCTAATCTGCCATATCGTCCGTCTGTTGTGGTTTCTTGTCGTCGGTTGAAATTTTATGTACTTAAAATCAATCGAATAAACGACCTTGCTTGGCGATCGTTGAGGAAAATGTAATTAATTTGGCAAATAGTTGAAGATTCCGCAGACATATGGCTTTTACGTTGCTGTATTTTTAAAATACGAAAACATTCTTTGAACTAATTAATCTCGATTCTGGGACGAGAGTTCCATTCAGTCAGATTGATCAGCCCATTAAATGATGGTGAGACATTCTACTTTTGGTTATCTTGAGGTTGGTATCTTATTAAACTCAACTTTTTATGGAAAACAATAGGTCAAATACATGGGAAGAATTTCTCACAAACTATGCACACATCATCTTATTAGTGGGGCTCATCGTTACAATATTTTCGCCCTACCTCTTTACAAGAAATTGGAACCTTGTTGATTTTTCACAGACAGGACAAATTGGAGACACAATTGGTGGTATAACAGGCCCTATTGTTGGTTTGCTTGGAGCGTTTTTAATTTATATTTCCTTTAGAGCTCAAATTCGGGCGAATGAAATTCAGCGAGATGCTTTAGAAGAGGAGAAAAAACGGAATAATTTTCGGGATAATTTCAGTACACTTTTTGCCTTAACTCAAGTTCCGCATAAAGTGGTTCAGAGCTTGCATAAGCGGGTTGTAGTTGCTACATTTGTTTATGTATGTACAATGCAGCACAGTAAAGCGAAAAGGAAAGAACGGCCGCAACCGTAAGCTGGTGGAATCTTTTCGAGATCCTAAAACGGGCCAACCCCGCAACCGTACAGTTCAAAAGCTGGAAAAGCTTCCCATTCTGGAAAGGAGCCGCCTCATGCTTAAACACGGGGGACAGAAGTACCTTGACACCGATGAATGGAAGGCTTTAGTCGATGCCGGAGATTTTACCCAACCTGACCGACCAACTTATATAGGAGATTCATTTCGTGGCGCAGGCAACTGGGTGTTGCTTCAATACTTCAGGAAAACCGGGCTTGAACAGCTACTAAAAAAACATCTTGGAAACAAAGCCGGAGCAGTCCTTCGTGATATGATCACCTTGCAGCTATTAAACACGGGTAGCAAACTGTCTTATGTGAAGAAAAGGCAAAATACGATCAACTATGTGTTGGACGGTAAGCAGACATATAATGAGGATGTGTCCTATCGGGCCATAGATGCACTGGAAGAAAAATTTGAAGACATACGGAACACCCTGAATGCGGACCACCCTCCCTCAGGCAGGTTATTGCTTTACGACTTGAGTAATAGTTACTTCTGCGGCACTCAAGTAGAATTAGGCGGTTATGGTGATAGCAAGGAGAAAAGGCACGACCGCTATATCGTCAGTTATGGATTGGTAACCCGGGAAGACGACCTTCCGCTGGATATAAAAGTATGGAAAGGAGGCACTGCCGATGTTCAGACGGTGGCAAAGACTTTTGCTGATTGGAAAGAAAAGTATCACACTTCAAATGCGATCTGGGTGGCTGACCGTTCGATGAGTGATGAAGGCACCTTAGAGAAAGTACACGATATGGGCTTGTCTTACATTACCGGGTTGCCTGCAGCCAGCCAACTGGCACTGCTCGGACAAATCCACGAGGATTGCCCGGAACTTTTCGACCAACCCCTGACCGAATTTACCGAGAGCAACCACCGGTATATCTTGTGCCGGCACCATCAGAAAGGATATAGAAGAGAAATACGGAACCACCGTAATTTGAGGAAGACTTATGAGACATTAAAGAAAATACAGGCCTCACCGCAAAATTCTAATAAGGAGAAGCTCTACCACCGAGCCATGAAAGCACTTGAAAAATATAATCAAACCAAATGTTGGAAACTTTCTTATCAAGCCTTTCAAGATAAAAAAGGGGATGACCGTTACCGATTCATTTTCCGACTGGACAGGCAACAGTTCAAAGCCCAAAACATCATAGGCCATAATTACCTGTTGCAAACCGATCTCTCCGGAAAAGAATTGACCGCCCAGGAAGCACAGCAATATTATAAAAGCCTGATCAAAGCTGAACGATGCTTTCGTACGTTTAAATCTGATTTGGATATACGTCCTATCCGCCACAGAAAGGCAAACAGGATCAGATCGCATATTTACCTCAACTTTCTAACATTGTGGCTGGTAAAATACATCGAGAAGAATTGGAGGAGCAAAGGAATACAGTCTGAAGTGCCAGACAAACTCAAAGAGTGGGACAGGCGTATGATGTTGCACGAAATATTAGACCAGCAGAACAATCAGCCTATTGACCTACAATGGAACCAGGGACCCCTTGCCAAAGAAACTTTCGAGGAAGTGAAGGCTTTTGGCGAAATGACCCGCCAATTACCTCATTTGTAGCAACTACATGGCCGTTTTGAGGAATATGAGTTAACAAAGGATTACCAAGATGAATTTTTAAGAATTGGTATTGGTATTCTAAAAGTGTTTGCGACAGAATTTGAAAGTATTACTGATTATTACATCAAATATCCAAACGGTCGATCCTACCAAACAGATTTCACTAATCTGAGTAATAGTGATTTAATTTTTACAAATTTTCATAGATCATTTAAACTTATGTTATTGGTATTGAATAGAATGATAAAAACGGAACTCTATGATAGTGATAGAAAACTTTTAGTTGAGATAAATAGAATTTTCTATGATACACAGTTAAGAAAGGAGATCGATAGTATTTTAGAAGTTTATTCTATTGCCAGGAAAAAACATAAGAAAATGACTCTTGAGATTCCGTCGCAAAGACTATTTTTCTTTGCTACGTTAATTGAAATAAGCGAATTCTATTCTGGTAAAATAATTTTTTCTGATTAAAAAATTTGCCAAGTGGCGTTTTAACTCCTTCTTATCACAATTTTAATCATCTGTGTCTTGGTTACATAGTTTGTAGATATCTAAAATACATCCAAATTAATAATATCAAGAATTTTCGTAGTGTGTCCTTTCATCCACCAAAAAGAGTTCCATTCGGTATCCGTAGTGAGGATTTTATATGATTTATCGTAATTATTATCTTCCTTTTGAATAAATAACAAAGAAGTAGCGTCAATAAATGAATATTTATAGTCCTTGAAATTATCCGATATCAATAAATCAACTGCACTTGATATATAGTCTTCCTCTAAATGTATAATATATAAGTAATTAATTATATCAGTCCAAAATTTATTTAAATCGTCGAATGTATAATTATACTTATTTATTAATTGAGTTATTCTATTCAGAGTTTCGGCAATAATGTAATTGGTGGTGTATATGTTATCTTCTTCCTTAAAAGTATCAAATAGGGATTTAATAGTATCCCTATCATAATTCACATTACTTCTATTTTTTTCATCAAATAATGATATTAGTATACCTGAATCGACAAATATGCTCACTTTTATTTTTTATCACTACTGTCTTCAAGTTTTGGTGTTGATACAATTTGTGATGTGATAATTAATACATTGTTACTATAATTCTTATCAGCCTTTGAATTATCCCATATCTTATTTAATTCAATGCCTGACGAATTGTAGAAAAGATTTTGATAATAATATTTTGAATTATCCATAATTTTAATTTTTTTCCCAACCTTCAAATAATATTCTCTCTCTTATTGCTGTTTCCGGTATTCCACCCGGACGAGTTATATTTACACGCTCCAATATTTTTTTTGACATAAAACTATAGGATACCTTAACATTTTCAATATACGCCCTTTCAGTCGTAATATTAACACTATTTTGACCACCAATTTCCTTTTCTGGATTATATCTATCATTAATTTTTAAATCATCAGCATAAAGACTATATATATCCCACATAAGACGTTCTCTTTCATCATCACAGTCAACAATATTCAGACCAATCTGTTTTGCCTCAGTTTTGGATATAAAATAATCATGAGATAATAATTCCTCCGTTAAGGCATTGATTATTCTTTCTTTTCGATCACTGTCTTCAATGTGATGGTTTAATAGCTTATTAGCTAATAATTTAATTTGTTCTCGAGCTCTATATACTGATCCCAAAGCCATTGGTCTTACATTTTGACTTAGGGCTAAGAAAACATCTTTTAAATCCTTTTCTAATCCAGCCTCTTTTTTTGCAAGTTTAATATAGCCTATACAATCCTCAACGGATACAGAAAGAAAATTTGGTGGACGCTACCACCCCGGGTGGACTTGGGCCACGGGATTATAGGGAGAATTAACAGAAGGGTCAATTGGAGTTAACTGTTCCAACTTACTCATGATAATTTCTTGAGCCCCTAATGCTAATAATGTTCCAGCTGAATAAGCTTTATATGGTATAATTACATTAAAATTATTTACATACTCTTTTAATAAATTGGCAATAGAAAATCCAGCTATTGTAACTCCTCCAGCGACTATGCAAGAACAAATCAAATCAACTTTATTTTCTTTTTCCAACTTAGGTTCAAAACTTCCTAAAATATCATAAAACAAAGAATAAATATCATTACCAATTTTTGTCTCCATTCCTGGCCGATCACCTAAGAAATAGGCTCATTAACCTTGTTTTATACTTATCTTCCCATTCTTTTAACTTTTCAATTCTATGTTCTTCCCATTGTATATAATATAAAAAATATTTAGGCGAACTAAAATTTTCTAATTCAATATATGAAATTAAATAGTATTTGAATAATAATACTGAGTAAATAAAAAATTCAGTCAAACAATGACTGGTTTTAATGAAGTATTGATTAGTGGGATAAGAGTCGAAAACCACGTTTTTTACCTTAAACTCAATATTATAAGACCTGATTAATTGATTGTCATTTTGGTTCCACAAAAAATGCAGGTTTTTGGCCTGCATTATTCGAATATTTTAAGTTTTGATATTGACTATGCTTTGGGTATTTTCCACGGTTTACGATAATCTTTCGACAAATAGCCATTTGCATCGGAATCGTTCACAAATTGATTGCTGCTTTTGTCCCAGAAAATCTTGTGACCCGTTCGATACGCAATATTACCCATATGGGCTACTTTGGCTGTATTCGCGGCAATGGCTATGTCACAATTGGGTAATGTCCTCGTTTTAATACATTCGAGGAAATTTTTGACGTGCAATTCCAGATCATCGCCGTGCTGGCTTTGAGGTGGAAATGCTTCCAGTTTATAATGATCCCCTTCAGTTTCCGGTATCACTTCCCAGCCACCGCGGTCAACCACCAGGGTCCCGTTGTTTCCGATGAAGGCCACTCCGTGATTTCTGCCATAGGGGCCACCATCTATACCCGTAGCATGTTCCCAGATCATGGTGAAATCATCAAATTCATAAATAGCCTGCAAGGTATCCGGTGTTTCAGAAGCATCATCGGGATAAGCAAATTTACCACCGGAAGCCATCACAGATTTGGGCAATTGAGCTTTCATGCCGTACAAACCAAAATCGATGATATGCACGCCCCAGTCAGTCATCAACCCTCCGGCATAATCCCAAAACCAGCGGAAATTGAAATGAAAACGATTGGGGTTAAATGGTCTTTTGGGTGCCGGACCGAGCCAAAAATCATAATCTACTCCTTCGGGGGCAGGTTGATCTGGTTTTACGGGTATTGGCTTCATCCAACCCTGGTAAGCCCAGGTCTTTACGGTTCTGATTTTGCCCAGTTTACCGGAGTAAACGTAGTCGATGGCATTTTTCCAATGAGGTCCGCTGCGCTGCCATTGGCCAACCTGGACAATCCGGTTATTTTTTCGGGCAACGTTCACCATCAGATCACATTCATGAATGGAGTTGGCCAGCGGTTTTTCACAATACACATCTTTGCCAGCTTCGCAGGCATCAGATAAAATGAGACAATGCCAGTGATCTGGGGTGCCGACAACAACCACATCGATATCTTTGTTATCCAGCAATTTTCGATAATCACCATGTAATTTTGCCTTATTTCCAGCGAGTTTTTCCAGGTCTTCAGACCTTCTGTTCAGCACGTTCTGGTCTACATCACACATTGCAATACACTCAACGCCTGGCTGAGCGACAAATCTGTGAAGATCTGAAAATCCCATGCCATTACATCCCACCAAACCCACTTTAATTTGATCGCTGGGTGCAACGGATTTTTTATTTCTTGCTTTTTCAGCAAATACCGTTGCAGGGGCAATGGTGGCACCAGCCAATATGGCGGAAGAATTTTTAATAAAGTCTCTACGGGTGTTTTTCATGTTTAAAAAGTTTTGGCCATCAATTTAAATCATGATCGTTCAAAATGAAAGAATCACTGTGATTTAATGTTTTTGGAGAACAGGTCGAATAAAAAATGTTAAATATACAGAATTTAGAAAGGGTGAGACTTACTTCAATTAGGAAACTACGATGCCTAGGGGTTTGGCAAATTCCGCTTCCGCTTTTTTTAATTCCATACTTATTTTTTGGAGTTCAGTGATCGCTGCAGGATCATTTTCAGATTTCATTGACTCTAGGTTAAAGGCAATAAGTTTTTTGATCTTATGGAATTTCAATCTCAAGATATTGGTGTATACCGAGTTATGGAGAATGTCAATTTCTTTGGGAATAAAGATCTTGTATCGTTCCCAGTTTTTGCTGATTTCATAAGGGGAACTCACCAGTTCAATTACTATTTCCCTAATATGGTCAGGGGCATTTTTGATCAGGTATTCTGCATCAATGATTTTACCCACCGTCAGATTTTTTTTGAAAATCTGAAGGATCTCCTCAAAAACAGGCGTGGAGAAACTGACATCACTCAACTCATCCTGGTAATGATCAAACAGGCTGTATTTTTCTTCTATTTCATTAAATCCATAATTAATAAGCAGACGTATGGTCTCCTGTTCCTGCAACATGACCGAATCAATGGCGGTTTTTGGTTTTTCAGGTATTTTCTCCAGGATGATGTCCGGCCCGGGTTCGCTGTCCGGTTGCTTCCTTTTTTCCTGTCTTTTGCCAATAAGGATTTTGTTTAGTTCACCATATAACACCTGTTCGTCCATCTCCAGCAGATTGCCGGTTTGTTGCATGTAAACGGCCCGCTTTACGGGATCTGGGATCAGCGAAATACTGGAAATAATTTGGTTGATGGTGTTGGCTTTTTTTATCGGATCATCGGACTGGTCCGCAGACAATAATTTAGTCTTGAAACTGATAAAGTCCTGGTTGTGGTCTTTGAGATATTCCTGAAAACCCAGGGTTCCCAGTTTTTGGGAGTAGCTGTCGGGGTCCTCATTATCGGGGAAGACAAGCGCCCGCACATTCATTCCTTGTTCCAGGATCATATCTATGCCGCGCAGCGATGCCCTGATGCCGGCAGGATCACCATCGAAAAGTACGGTAATGTTTTCGGTATGCCTTTTTATCAGTTTGATCTGCGGTTCGGTTAATGAGGTTCCGGAAGAAGCAACCACATTATGCACACCAGCCTGGTGCATGGAGATGACATCGGTGTAACCCTCCACCAGGTAACAATTATCTTGTGCTCTGATGGCTTTTCTGGCTTGAAATATACCGTAAAGGATGTTGCTTTTGTGATAAACCTCTGTCTCTGGTGAATTGAGATATTTTGGCTGGTTTTCACTTTTCTTGAGGATCCTGGCTCCAAAGGCAATGGTTTTGCCAGTGGAATTGTGAATGGGAAAAATTACGCGTCCTCTGAACCGGTCATAATGTTTGTCATCCTTGCGCACGATCAAACCGGCTTTTTCCAACAGTTCCAGATTGTAACCCTTGGAATTAGCTTCTTTTTCCAGGGCGTCCCACTGATCCATGCTGTAACCCAACTCGAATTTTTCGATGGTTTCTTTGGAAAACCCTCGTTCTTTAAAATAGGATAAACCGATACTTTTGCCCTTCTCCGAGGTCCAGAGTGTATTTTTATAATATTCTTTGGCGAAATTAAGAACAATATGAAGGCTGTCCCTTACATTTTGTTCCTGTATTTCTTCCTGGGTCTGGTCCACCTCCCGAATTTCTACTCCATATTTTTTGGCAAGAAATAAGAGGGCATCCACATAACTCAGGCCATCATACTCCATGATGAATTTAATGGCGTCGCCTTGCTTACCGGAACTAAAATCCTTAAAATTTTCATTTTTGGGAAACACGAAAAATGAGGGAGACTTTTCATCAGTAAATGGGCTGTGGCCCCGGTAATTTTGTCCTACACGCTTGAGTTTTACAAATTCACTGACCACATCAACAATGTCAATGCGGTTTTTTATTTCATCAATGGTTTCGTTACTCAGCCTCATGGAATTTATTTAAGATGGGCATCAAAATTAATAGGTTTTATGCACAACCAGAATAATTAATGCAATTTTAATCGTATCAAATAAGTCCATATTCCTTTAGATCAAAAGTACGATTGCACCATGACGTTGAACGTTGATTGACATACAATTGATGTTGTTTTGAACAGGTGATAAAATGCGTACTCTTGGGAGATTGATGAAATGAATTGCAATTTCATATTAAACCAATGAAAATTTCCGATATTTGCTTTTAATTTGGACTAATTATAATTAATCGCAACCAAAATTGTTATTTATAGTTTTAAAGGTAAATGAATTTTAAGGTTAAATGGCTGTAAAAAAAGAAGATATACTCAAAGCGTTATCGACCGTAAAAGATCCTGATCTTGGGAAAGACCTGGTGAGTTTGGGCATGATCGATAAAATCATTATTGAAGGGAGTAAGGTTTTTTTCAGGGTTGAATTAACGACCCCGGCATGTCCGCTCAAAGAAAAAATAAAACAAGACTGTCTGGATGCCATTGCTGGATTAGGTTTTTCGGATTTAGAAGTTGAGATAGAGATCACATCCAATGTAACTTCAGGGAGGGGTGAAAATTTACCACTTCTGCCCAATATTAAAAATCTGATCGCGGTAGCTTCCGGAAAAGGAGGGGTGGGCAAATCTACCGTGACCGCTAATTTGGCTGTTTCATTGGCCAAAGCCGGTGCAAAAGTAGGGTTGATTGATGCTGATATCTTCGGACCTTCCATGCCCACCATGTTCAATTGTGAAAACGAACAACCGACGGTAAAAAAAGAAGGTGAAAAAAACTGGATTGTACCGATTGAGCAATATGGTGTTAAACTGATTTCGATTG
The DNA here is from genome assembly GCA_963711495.1 of uncultured Cytophagales bacterium. Taxonomy (GTDB): domain Bacteria; phylum Bacteroidota; class Bacteroidia; order Cytophagales; family Cyclobacteriaceae; genus CAVQEK01. Next base: position 128,199 of record CAVQEK010000010.1, on the reverse strand, counting down.
GCTTTTTGGCACCGGCTGATAATGCCATTGTATGGCGGGGTCCCATGGCCAGTTCGGCATTGAAGCAGTTCATCAGCGATACCGATTGGGGAGAACTGGATTATTTGCTGTTTGACCTGCCACCAGGCACAAGTGATATACATTTAACCCTGGTCCAGACTATTCCGGTTACCGGTGCGGTGATCGTTACCACGCCCCAGAAAGTTGCACTGGCAGATGCCATAAAAGGATTAGCAATGTTCAGACAACCACAAATCAATGTTCCGGTTCTGGGTATTGTTGAAAATATGGCGTATTTTACACCTGAAGAACTTCCGGACCATAAGTATTATATTTTCGGTAAAGAGGGTGGCAAACAGTTGGCAGAGAAACAGAATGTACCCTTTTTAGGACAAATACCATTGGTCCAAAGCATTAGGGAAAGTGGTGATAACGGATACCCGGCAGCCATGAAAGAAGGCCCTACGGCTGTCGCCTTCCGAAGATTGGCAGAAAGTCTAGCTCAACAGGTAGCCATTCGCAATGCCAGTCAGGAAAAAACGAAAGTGGTTGAAATAAAGGCTTAATCAATAAAATGAAAAACACGGTTGAAGTGAAGAGTTTGTATGGTAAGGTTGAAAATGCTTTGAATGCCATTCGGCCATATCTTGAAGCTGACGGTGGAAATGTAAAAATTCTGGAAATTACACCAACAAATGTAGTACGTCTCGAATTGCTGGGTGCGTGTGGTTCTTGTCCGATGTCAACAATGACTTTGAAAGCGGGTGTAGAAGAAGCACTTAAGAGAGCTATTCCCGAAATCACTGCGGTGGAAGCCATCAACATCACTGCCCAGGATGATCCGAATGCAAGACTGCCGGAAAATTTCATGTAACAGGTATTGCTAATAATATTCGGACCTGAATTTATTTTTTAAATATTGAAAATTGAAAGCTTAATAAAGCATTTTTTCCCAACGAGTATCGTTTATTGATTTGTTGGTTGAATATGGCAAAAGCCTTTAATACATTTTTAACAGAAAAGAGATAATTTTACGGGCTATTGTAGTTCGGAATAAATCAAATGGGAAAATCGGCTCAAATTCTAATCTTTATTGCACTTCTGAGCCTTATATCGAGTCTTCCTCTGATCGCTCAAAAACGCTGCGCTACGGAAATTGCTGAGGCTTTCAGACAACGTCATCATTCAGGGGTACCTACCAAAGAGCAATTTGAGCAGTGGATTGCGAATAAGATTCAGGAACACCGAAATCGACCACAATTGTTGGGGACCGAAGGAACCAAGGAACAACCATCCATTATTCCGGTAGTGGTGCACGTCATTCATAATGGTGAATCTATTGGACAAGGAACCAATATTTCCGATCAACAGGTAATCGACCAGATTACAGTAATTAATGAAGATTTTAAACGGTTGAATAGTGATACCACCAAGACTGAACCGGAATTTTTGTCAGTCACCGGCAAAATGAATGTGCAGTTTGTGCTGGCAAAACGAGATCCGAATGGAAATCCAACCAATGGTATTGTGCGTGTTCAAGGATTGCAAACCAGCTACAGTATTTTTGAGCGTGATAAAATTGCCGCGTTGAGTTACTGGCCGGCAGAAGACTATCTGAACATCTGGGTGGTGAATTTTAGTGGTGATTATCTGGGTGTGGCTCAATATCCGGATATCAATCTGCCCGGTTTGGAGAATGAAGATAAAACCAACCGCCTGACCGATGGCGTGTATATTGATTATGAAGTATTTGGATCAGTTGCAAAAACACCGGGATCAAACATCCGGTCTACCTATGATCTCGGCAGAACCTGTACCCACGAACTGGGTCATTATTTTGGTTTGCGACATGTTTGGGGCGATGCCAATGGAAATTGCGGTGATGATTACGTAGCAGATACACCAATCTCTTCAACAGATTACAATGGACTTTGTCCTGGTACCGTTTATACCTGTGGCAGTCAGGATATGTATGAGAATTATATGTATTACACCGCCGATGCCTGCATGAATACGTTTACGAGGCAACAGGTGGAGCGGATGTTTGTGGTTTTAGAAAACGCCCCGCGCAGATTATCATTGCTTTCTTCCGTCGGGGCAATTCCTCCCGGTGAAAAGTATTATGATCTTTCCATACAATCCATTCAGTCACCCATCAATATAACTTGTGATCATATTATAAATCCACAAGTAGTGGTTTTGAATAATGGAACTATTTCCGCAGGCACCTTCAAATTACAATACGACTTCACCGATCTTACTTCCGGAGAATATACATATTCTGGAGATTCGATATTACCGGGAGAAGCTGTAACAGTGAATTTGCCCACAGAAGAATTGCAAAATGGCAGCTACCAATTTGCTTCCTCATTGGAAATAACAGAGAATCAGGTGGACATTGATGTAGCCAACAATGCAAAAAGTTCTTATTTTGCTGTTAATGACAATACCGATTTTATACCATTAAGGGAGCAGTTTGAAGCATCTGATATCGCCAGTACTTCCTGGACAGTACTGAATCCTGATGCCGATATTACCTGGAACATTGCCAATGCGGACAATGGTCAACAGACCAACCGGGCCGCATATATCAATTTGTTCCAATACGACAGACAAACCCAACGAGACTGGCTGGTGAGTCCGGTGCTTGATTTTTCCGATGCAGGTGCTGCCAGTGTATTCTTTAAGGTCTCTTATGCCTCGAATCCTGGATATGATGATCAATTGCAGGTCATGGTCTCTTCAGATTGTGGAAATCATTTTAATCAGGCAGCCATTTTCCGTGCCATGGATCTTGAGACAACCAGTAGCTCAACCAATTGGTCGCCAAGCGGAAGAAATGATTGGAAGACTTTATCGGTAGATTTAAGTCAATATGCAGGCATGAGTGATGTACGGCTGGCATTTGTATCAATCAACGGTTTTGGTAATAATATGTACATCGATGATGTAGAATTTTATAAAACCAACAAGGACAATGTGATTGATGTTGCCAACAATAGTTTTGTTCTCTTCCCAAATCCTGCCCATGGATTCAATGTTAATTTGGCCGTGTACACTGCCCAACGGGAAGATTTGAACATTTTAATGTACGACCGGACAGGTAAAAAAATCTTTGAAAAGGTACTGCATGATGCCTTAAACCAAACATATCAATTAGAGTTACCAGGTGAAGCTGCAGGTTTATATTTCCTGAAGATCGTTGGCCCTGACTTTGTTCGATCCAAAAAGCTGGTAATTTATTGATTCTCTGCTTTAATTATTCTTTGGAATATTTTCCTTCCTTTGTTTGGAACTCCTATTTTTGATGTTTCAAATCTGAGCATATGAGTAATAATCGGAAACAAGTTGTCATATTATATGGTGGCAAGTCTGTTGAACACGAAATATCGATCCGTTCGGCCAAAAATGTTTATACGAATATCGACAAGAATAAATTCGACGTTAGTCTTATTGCCATTGATAAATCCGGACGCTGGCATTTTGCCAATAATGTATCACCCGAAGCAGAAAATGGCGAAATAGCAAATCTGAACCTTGATCCTTCAACTCCTGCGCTACAGAATAGTTCCGGTGAAATGCGCATTGTGCCCGATGTAGTATTTCCTGTATTGCATGGCACCGACGGTGAAGACGGTAGTATACAAGGTATGCTCAAAGCCCTGGATATTCCAATAGTGGGTTCCGGTGTGTTAGGTTCAGCGATTTCAATGGATAAGATCATTTCTAAAAAAATACTGAAAGAATCAGGTGTACCGGTAGCGCGGTACATGTGGTTCAATATACATAATCGAGCTTCCATTAGTTATGAGGCCATTGAAGCTGAAATAGGTGTCCCGTTTATGATTAAATCAGGGGCACTTGGATCTTCTGTTGGGATCTCGAAAGTGCGCTCCAAAGCAGCATTTGAGGAAGCGCTTGTAGACAGTTTTCAATACGACAACAATATTATTGCGGAAGAATTTATTGAAGGCAGGGAAATGGAATGTGCAGTTATCGGTAATGCAGTGCCAAGAGCTTCGGATCCTGGTGAGATCGTCATGGTCAAATCATATGACTTTTACACCTACACCGCTAAATATCTGGATGAAGCAGCGATTCGTATAGATATACCGGCCACCGTCAGCAAAGAGACCTCTGACAAAATTAAAAGCCATGCCGTCATGGCTTACCAGGCATTACGCTGTGAAGATTATGCCCGTGTCGACCTGTTCTTAAAAACAAATGGTGATGTTATCATCAATGAAATTAACACCATTCCCGGATTCACAAATGCCAGTATGTTTCCAATGCTTTGGCAGCACCATGGCATCAGTTATACTGAATTGATCACCACCCTCATCGACCATGCCCTGAACCGATATGAAGCCGCTAAACGAATAAATACCAACTTTGTGAAATCAAATTCCAATTAAGAAAAAGGTGAATTCACAGTTGGATGGCAACACGAAATTTTAAATTCAAATTAAAATGAAACTCTTACTTTTGTCGTTGCTATTAAAAAATTTTGATTTTCTTTGTCTGAAAATATTATAAAAGCCCATTTTTCACTCCATGATCAAGAATTTTTTTGCACTTATCAAAGAAAAGACATTGCGAGGTTTGCTGATTAATGTAGGTCTTATCATCATTATTGTACTTATTTTTATTGCTGTTTTCTTTTTTGCCTACCTTCCGGGTGTGACCCATCATGGAGAAACGGTTACAGTGCCAAATTTAGAAGGTATGTCACTGTCAGATATGGATAATTTTTTGGGTAAACGCAATTTCCGGTATGAAGTTTCCGATTCGGGTTATTCCTCCGTTTATCCTCCGCTGACCATTTTGAAGCAATATCCAAGACCTGGTACATACGTGAAAGAAAATCGTAAGATTTACCTCACCGTTAAAGCAAAAGAGCCTCAAAAAGTGAAAATCCCCAATGATCTTATTGATGGATCACTGAAAAATGCTGAACTTGTTTTGAGGAGTTATGGACTGAAACGGGGCGAAATAAAATATAAACCCGACCTTGCCGCCAACGCAATTTTGGAACTGTGGTATAACGGCTCTCCGATAAAACCCGGAACAGCAGTTCCAAAAGGATCTGCTATTGATATGGTGGTAGGAGATGGCTTGGGCAATAGAACCTTCGATACACCTGATTTTCTGGGTCTTGAACTCGAGGAAGCAGACTTCTCCATTGTTGGCAGTGGGTTGAGGACAGGAAGTGTGATCGTGAGGGTTCTGAATGAGGAACAAAAGCAAGGTCTTGTTGATCAGGCCAAGGAAATAGGAATCGACACGGCCACAATCATTCAGTCAGGACATATATTCAGGCAAAATCCTGAGATTGGAAAAGAAATCAGACTTGGGGAGCAAGTGGACCTTTGGGTTGTCAGTAATGATGAACAGGACAGTTTGCGCATCGTGGACGAATGGCGGCGCAGAAATACGCAAGGTCTTGATGAACCGGACAATGACCAGTAATATCATAAGAACATTTACCAGTCTAATATTAATCGTTATATTTTTCGCTTTAAAAACTTCAGCGCAAATACAGCTATTGCCTATACAACAATCTACTGATTATTCTCCGAAAAATTTGAGGGTGGCGGAAGGAGAGCGTGACAGCACTCAATTGACATTACCTTTTTGGGATGACTTTTCTGCGCATGATAATCTTCCCGATACCGGTCGGTGGTTTATTGATGTTGGCACTACCAATATCAGTGCTGGGGCGGGTATTGATCCCCCGACATTGAATGTGGCAGTTTTCGATGGCTGGAACAATCTTGGTTATCCTTACAGCACTTCGGAATCGGTGGAAGGTGCCGGTGATAGTCTGGTGAGTCGGTTTATTGATATGACCGCGCTTACCACAGCGCAAAAACAATCTGTTTACCTCAGTTTTTTTTGGGAAAAACAGGGACTGGGAGAATTGCCTGATCCGAATGATTCCATAAGGTTACAGTTCAAAGACGAAGAAAATCACTGGATTACCAGATGGTCGGTCAACGGAGCTCAAATCCAGGAGACTGACAAATTTGTACAGGAAATAATACAAATTGATTCTCCGCGCTTTTTTCATCCATATTTCCAGTTTCGATTTCAATCTTTCGGAAGACTTTCCGGTGGATATGACAGTTGGCTGGTTGATTATATTTATTTGAACTATAACCGTAGTCCCAATGACCTGGCCTACGAAGATCGAGCTTTGACCACGACCCCGTCCACTTTTTTAAAAAGATATACTGCCATGCCATACCGGCAGTTTGTGCAGAATCTGTCTTCAAACCTTCAACCGGTTCAGGTTGGATTTTATAATATGGATGCCCAGGTCCAGCCCATCGAGTATTCTTCTCTGATACGTGATACAACGGGAATCTTGGATCAGATGAATAGCGGAACCGTTCTGGACCCAAACCCGCAGGGATTTGAACGAAGAACAATTGTATCACAACCAATTGATCCCGGCGTCTTTGATCCATTGAATGACACACTTGCCATGCGCATCGAAACTGTTTTTTATATCAATTCAGGGGATTCAATAAAATATGGCAAGATCGATTACCGCGTCAATGATACCACCACCTCCGTTGTTTTACTCGATAAGGAATTGGCTTATGATGATGGTTCGGCAGAATGGGCAGCAGGATTGTCGCAAAGTGGCGGACAAATCGCCTATCGCTTTATTTTAAATAAGCCGGATGCCATTACCGGAATAAAAATGTATTTGCCAGAATTCAATGCCGGGCTGTCCGGGCAGAGTTTCACGATTATCGTTTGGGATCACCTGACTTCCGGGGTCGAAGGGAGGCTACTGGTGGAAGATCATATTTTACAACCATCGAGCGGCCTGAATCAATTTAATACCTATACTTTCGGAAGGCCGGTAGCGGTAGCAGATACTTTTTATATCGGGTTTGAGCAAAATATAGAAGGCTTTTTCCCTGTCGGCCTGGACAAGAATACCGATTCAGGTGATCAAATTTTTATCAATACAGGAGGAGTATGGCAAAAGAATACGAAAGTCACCGGCAGCCTGATGATCAGGCCGGTTTTTGGGTTTCGGAAAGCGGTTGGATTGGAAGACGAACTGATATTCAAAGATGTGTCGGTTTTCCCAAATCCTTCCAATGGATTATTCCATATTGAAGGTCAGTTTTCAGAAGGTTTTGTTTTTGATTTACTCGGTCGTCAATTGCAGCAATTCAAATATTTGCACAAGGGAACAGTAGTAGATCTGGGCAAAAACAAGCCGGGGATTTATTTGTTTAAAATTTTGAAGGACAATAGGTTCAAGACGTTTAAGGTCCTCCTGAAATGACTTTGAGCGCTGGATAGGGCAGATATATCAATTTGATAAAGGATTTAATCATTGGAATTATTGGCATTTTAAATGAATAAAGGTCATATTTGGCGTCGAATTTCCGAAGATGTCTTTACTTAATAAACTTTTCATTTTCTCATGCAATCCATTAGAGCCACGATAACAACAGTAGCAGGTTACGTGCCTGATTATGTTCTCACCAATGAAGAACTGGAGCAAATGGTTGATACCAACGACGAGTGGATCCAGACCAGGACAGGGATTAAAGAACGACGAATTTTAAAGGGAGAAGGGCAGGGTACTTCTGTGATGGCCACTGAAGTATTGAAAGATCTGTTAAAAAAACGGGGTATTTCTCCAGCAGATTTGAATGCGGTTATTATAGCCACCATCACTCCTGACTATTTTTTTCCTACTACGGCCAACCTGGTGGCTTATGAAGCAGGCGCGAAAAATGCATTGAGTTTTGATATGTCAGCGGCATGTTCTGGCTTTTTATATGCTTTGGAGACCGGGGCTAATTTCATACGATCCGGAAATTACAAATATGTTGCAGTAATTGGAGCAGATAAAATGTCTTCGATCACCAATTATCAGGATAGAAATTCATGTATACTTTTTGGTGATGCTGCTGCAGGAGTATTGCTGGAGCCAAGTGACGATGAAAATGGCATTATAGATTCCATATTGAGGAGTGATGCCGTTGGGAAAGAATTGATTTATCTCAAAGGTGGAGGATCGGTAAACCCCCCTTCTCATCAGACCGTAGATCAGGGATTGCATCATTTTTATCAGGATGGCCGAAGTGTATTTAAGTATGCTGTTACCTATATGGCAGATGTGGCTGAAGAGATCATGAAACGCCATAACCTTACCGGTGACGATATTGCTTATCTTGTGCCGCATCAAGCCAACAAAAGGATTATAGATGCGACGGCAAGCCGGATGAACATCGGACCCGAAAAAGTCACGTTGAATATTCAAAAATATGGCAATACCACTGCCGCTACCATACCATTGTGTCTCTGGGAGTGGGAAGATAAATTCAAGAAGGGGGACAACCTGATCCTCGCCGCGTTTGGCGGTGGTTTTACCTGGGGCTCCATCTATCTGAAATGGGCGTATGATACGAAAGCGCAATCCTAAATGTCCGGTTGGCTTTTAAGGAAATCAGCAATATTTTCAGCAACTATATCCATTAATTTTACCCTTGATTCCTTGCTGGCCCAGGCAATATGGGGCTGCATTACAAGGTGTTCCGGATATTTTATCTTTAGTAAGGGATTTTGAGCATCGATGGGTTCCCGTTCAAAAACATCGATCCCGGCTCCTCCAATTATTTTTTTGTCGAGGGCTTTTGCCAGATCATTTTCATTAATAATACCTCCACGTCCTGAATTGACGATAATGGCATGTGGTTTCATTATTTTAATTTGTTCCAACCGGATCAAATTTTTGGTGTTTTCATTTAAAGGAGCATGGATGGATACAATATCAGACCGCCGAAGCAATTCTTCCAAAGTGACGCAAGGATAGGGTTGATCTGTATTTTTACCGGAAGTAGAATAATAAATCACCTGAGCACCAAATGCTTCTGCGATTTTTGCCACAGCACCCCCGATGTTGCCCAAGCCAATGATCCCGAATGTTTTACCCGATATTTCCCAGAACTCTGGTCCATAATGCGTAAAAATGTTGCTTTTAATATACTCACCACTTTTTACATATTGGTCATAATAATCCACCCGATTGATCAGATACAATATCATTGCAAAAGTGCTTTGGGCCACACTTGTCGAAGAATAGCCCGCGGCATTTTTGACAGCAATATGATGTGCCTTGGCGAACTCTAAATCAACATTATTCATTCCTGTTGCCGCTACGCATATGAGTTTCAAATTACTTGACTTAGACATGATTTCTTCGTCAATGACCACTTTATTGGTGATGATGATATCAGCATTGCCAATGTGCTGCAGGCGTTCATTAGGACTGGTGGTGGCATATTGAATGAATTCCCCAAAATCATCAAGTCGTGAAATATTGGGTACGCCACCTACAGTACTGGCGTCAAGGAATACAATTTTCATTGAAGGGATTTTTGATTAGTCGCAAAGAAATGTAAAAAGTGGATTGGATGCCACTAATGTTTTTTCTTTTTGTTGCCTTTGTCGTAGTTGGGTGTGGCACCACCGCCATATTGAATCGAATTGTAATAATCCAGCTTTTTCTTTCCCTCGTAACTCTTAAAAGAATATTTCGCTTTACAACCCGAAAAAACAGCGGTTGCGAACAGCAAAAGAACAAAGAATAGGATCAAATTTTTCATAAAACAAAATTAATTCTTTCCGGTACAAATATGGCTAAGAATTAGCTTAAGAAACATCATGTGTATAATTATGTGTATAATTAATTGAAACAATGATATAATTTGTCTGCACGGTATTGTCTATTTAATGTTTTTGAGATGATTTCAAAATTTAGACATTGAACGCACTTAAATGTGATTAATTTTAGCCGATGTAATATTGAGTTTTAAAATCTCTGTGTCTGTTCAACGACATCTGTAAATATTTTCTTCTACTAAATTGTTTATCCGTACTATGTCCGTTGCTGGTAACTTTGTAATAGCAGAATTCAATATTTGGAGTATTCATTTCTTAAAGTCAAAAGTTAAATTTAAATTTAGATAAAAAGACTTCTATGAGACTGACTGTGATGCTTTTGTTATTGTTCTGGAGTCTGACTGTAAAAAGCCAGCACCTGGGTCATGAAAAAGTGCCAGAAGATTCTCTTGAAAACAAGGAAATTCCTCTCCCAAGACTCGTTTTTTTCATTGCCCCGGAGTTTGAATATTCCTACTTCTTTGAGCGTTTTTCGTCGAATGCAGGTTTATCGGTAGGTGTACTTTGGCGTAATAGAATTGAATTTTCCCTGTTTGGCAGGGCGCTTCTTAATGATTACCAAAAAAGGGTTATTTTTCCAGGAGTGTATACTTTCAGTTTGGTACATGGCGGGGTAGCGGCCAGTTTCTGGTATCCTGTTGGCAATAGATTTCATATCCAGACCGGTCTGAAGGGAAGTTACGGTCAGATGTCATGGACTTCCAATGAAAATGCGACTGATAAATTCATTGACGCCGTTTATTTTGTTACGCCACATGTAGGCGTTTCCTATTCGATGGGTCAATATGTTAAACTTCAGTGTAATCTGGGATATCAGAAGATTTTTGATTTATCGCTTGTGGGTGTTCAAAACTCTGATTTTGATAATTTCAACATTTGGTTTTCGGTATTAGTAGGTAATTTTGAGAAACAATGAAAAGTTATCTGCACGTAATACTTAGTTTTATTTTAATATTTGGAATGGTTTCCTGCATTCAGGAAAATCCTGATCCCTCAAATGGTGATTTTGAATACAGCCGTCCGGGAGCGGAAAATATGTATGAAGAAAATTTGCTGCAACTCGATAAGGATATAAAATCATCCAAATTCGGCGATGTACATAGTTTGATCATTTTGAAGGAAGGTAAGATTATTTTTGAACAGTATTACAATAACCACAGCCGCAACGAGCTGCACGCATTGGGCGCGGCAACAATGAGTGTGGTTTCCGCGATTTTAGGAACTATTTATATGGTGAAAGATTCTGTCAATCTTCACACCAAAATAATTGATCTTTTTCCAGAATACAGTCAGTACTTTGAGGATATCCCTCAGAAGGATAAAATAGAAATAGCCCATCTGTTATCTAACACCAGTGGTTTGTGGTGGGATGAGTGGACTGCGCCATTTGGCAGTACCGACAACGATGCTTACGTCATGTCAATTAGCGACAATTGGATTGAGCAGGTGTTAAGTACTCCCATGATCCGCGAACCGGGTTTTGAATTTAATTTCAACAGTGGAAATGCCATTTTGATGGCACCGATCATTGAAAAACTGACTTCGGAAAATCTGGAAGAATATGCTGCCAAACAGTTATTTCATCCTTTGAATATTACAGAATGGTATTGGGAAAAAATTCCCGGGGGATATCCAAATGCTTCCTGGGGGCTAAGGTTAAAGGCCATCGACATGGCGAAGATCGGAAATCTTTTTGTGTCTGGTGGGAAATGGAATGGTCAACAAATTTTCCCGGAATCCTGGATCAACATTTCAACCAGACGGCGTGCAACAATCACTGGTTACTATGACTTTGCCTACCAGTGGTGGCGTTTCAGCAGTAATGCGGATGTTCTGCGTACATTGCAGGAGAAAAATGTTTTTTTTGCCTGGGGTGAAGGGGGTCAATTTATTTTTGTGGTACCCGATATTCATATGGTCGTCGTGACCACAGCCGGCAACTCCAATAGTCTCGAAACAGATATGTATAACATGCTGCGCGATTATATTTTTCCGGCAATCAGGCCTAACTTTTTTAATTGATTATGAGCCATAGGTTTTAAGCAACAAAAAGTCTGCATACTAAAGAAAATTTTATTTTTGAATAAAAATTTTTTGAGGTCGTTTATGATTCGAATGATAGCCTTATTTAATAGAGCGATGATTTTTAGATTTGGGATGGTAATTTTCGTTGCAGAAATCCTAACTTCCTGTGCGGCCTCCTTCAAGGTGCAAACGGATACGCCAAACACTGGAAATTTTTCCAAATACAAAACATTCAAGTTTTTTAACCCCAAAAATATGCCTGGGTCAAATTTTTCTTTTAGCGAAGAAAATCAAAAAATAATTTTTGACGCCATAGCCAATGAGATGAAAAACCTTGGATATTCCAGTGTCCAGGATGCGGATTTGATCATAAAAGTTCAGGGGGGCACAAAAAGCACGCAGGAAGTTAAACATGACAGCTACAACAATTATATGCCTAATTATGGCGGTTACTATGCTTACGATCCATTTTATTACAATGAATACCAGGATATTTCTAAAAAGGAAACGACCATTATTATCGACATGATCGACACGAAGACCGATAAATTGGTTTGGGAAGGTGTTGGTACGGGTGTGTTGGGTAAAAAACAAGCAGAGGTAGCCGGCAAGATTTTAGAAGCCATTAAACAGATTTTTTCCAAATACCCATATAAAGCCGCTCCTTAGTTATTTTTTTAGTATTAAATTTCGGAATCTGGGTAAGCGTGCAGGGACAGATAGCGCGGTGCCCGTTTTTTATGACTGATTTATTATTGTTATGATTATCGAATCACGTGCATATGCCAGGGCCGGACTTTTGGGTAATCCATCTGACGGTTATTTTGGTAAGACGATCTCCATTGTAGTTAGAAATTTTGGTGCGCACATTTCTTTGTATGAATCACCAGAATTGCGCATTGAAGAGCAGGATGAAGATCGCAACATTTTTAGAAATATATATCATTTCATCGAGTCGGTGAGCCATACCGGTTATTATGGCGGAGACCGTTTGGTAAAAGCTGCTATCAAAAAGTTTTGTCACTATTGTGACGAAAAAAATATTAAGTTGACCAATAAGAATTTTACTGTTCGGTATCGCACATCCATTCCGAGGCAGGTGGGGTTGGCAGGTTCCAGTGCCATCATTACCGCAACTATGCGGGCATTGATGCAGTTTTATAAGGTGAAAATTCCCATCGAGATATTGCCAAATCTTGTGCTTTCTGCAGAAGTAGATGAGCTGGGAATCAATGCAGGTCTTCAGGACCGCGTGATACAAACATACGAGGGTTGTGTATATATGGATTTTGACCGGGAAATCATGGAACGCCAGGGGCATGGGAATTATGAGAGAATAGATCCGGCACTGTTATCTAATTTGTACATCGCGTATAAGGAAGATCTGAGTAAGGTGAGTGGTGCTGTTCTCAATGATGTGCGCACGAAATTTGATAAAGGAGATACATCGGTAATTGAAACTTTACAGGAAATTGCCCAGCTCGCCGCTGAGGGAAAAGAGGCAATACTCAGTAAAAATACCCGAAAGCTGGCTGAATTGATGAATAGAAATTTTGATCTACGGTCCAGGATTATGAATATCAGTCAAAGTAACCTGGAATTGGTAAATACCGCCAGAAACTGTGGGGCCAGCGCAAAATTCCCGGGATCCGGTGGGGCTATCATAGGAATATATGAAAATGACGAAGTATTGCGAAGCCTGGTGATTGAAATGCGTAAGATAAAAGCTCGAATTATAAAACCATTTATTGTTTAATTTTAGATCTATGATTAAAAAAGCTGTAATTCCCGCTGCCGGTTTGGGAACAAGATTTTTGCCGGCAACCAAAGCCCAACCTAAGGAAATGTTGCCGATTATCGACACGCCAACCATTCAATTCGTTGTCCAGGAAGCTGTTGATTCCGGTATAGAGGATATTTTGATCATCTCGGGAAGAAATAAGCGGGCTATCGAGGATCATTTTGATCGCAATTCTGAGCTTGAAGAGAAACTCACCAAAGAAGAAAAGGAAACCTTGTTTAACGAGATCCGTCATATTGCAGATATGGCCAATATCCATTACATCCGGCAGAAAGAGATCTCCGGATTGGGTGACGCCATTTATCAGGCCCGATTCCACACTGGCAATGAACCGTTTGCCGTGTTACTGGGTGATACCATCGTCAATTCGGTCATTCCGGTAACACAGCAGTTAATTGATGTGTACGAACAATTTAAGACTTCCATCGTGGCAGTGGAAGTGGTCCCGGAAGATAAGGTTTCAAGATATGGCATTGTTGGCGGCAACAAGATCAGCGATCATATCATGGAGATAACAAAATTTGTTGAAAAACCAGCCGTAGATGCAGCTCCATCTAATTTGGCTATCGCCGGCCGTTACATCCTGACACCGGAAATTTTCAAAGCCCTGGAACAAACCAGCAAAGGAAAAAATAATGAATTACAACTTACTGATGCTTTGGAGGTATTGTCCAAAAGAGAACAGGTCATTGCCAATACGATAGAAGGCAAAAGATATGATATAGGAAATAAAATGGACTATTTAAAAACCATTGTGGAATACGCATTCAGAAGAAAAGATTTTGCGCGTCCATTTTATACCTATCTAAAGGAAATTATGGAGACATATCGCTCACATTTCGAATAGGGATTATTCCAATTGAGTAAACAGGATTATATAGGGTTTCTGTGAAATATTTTTCGTTCATGGAAACCTTTTCTTTTTTTCATTGTCATTAACAAAAAAATAGCCGGACACGTTTGCAATCCAGTCAGCAGTCTATTCAGAATTACCTGATCAACAAAAGTCAGGAAGGGGACAGGAGGGCTCAGAATGAGCTTTATAAACTGTATGCTGGAGCAATGTACAATATTTGCCGGAGAATGATGGGAGATGAAGATGATGCCAAAGATGTGTTACAGGATGCATTTATCAATGCATTTACGACCATTAAAATGCTTAAAAATCCAGAGACTTTTCCTGCGTGGATCAAACGTATTGTGATTAACCATTGTATTAATGCATTGAAAAAGAAGAAATTTCAAATGGTGGATATTGACGATGGCGTCGATATTGCAGATGACCTTGATGCTCGGGATGATCAGGTTGAATATGAGGTTAAAAAGGTGTTGACTGCCATTGACCAAATATCTGATGGATGCAAGGTGGTTTTAAACCTGTATCTGTTTGAAGGTTATGATCACAAGGAAATTGCACAGATATTATCCATCTCAGAATCGGGTTCAAAGGCTCAATACAGCAAAGCCAAGACGAAAATCAGGAAAATCTTAATGCCAGGAAATTAAAAATATGAGTGATAAATTAAAAAAATTTGTCGACAGTCAGCGCGAATCATTCGAGATCGATGAACAAGATATTCATTCGCTTTGGCGAAACATTGAAAATGCGCTCGATAAAAGAGAGAATAAAGTCAGAGGACTTTTGCCGGTACTGCTGAGGTTAGCTGCCGTTTTATTCATTATCGGCACAGTGGGATTTTATATTTATGTTCAGGGTTTTGATCACAAACTGAATGAAAATGGCATTTCAATGGGTCGGTTATCTCCTGAATTGGCCGATACTGAAGCTTTCTATTCCGCACAGATTGATGACAAATTGGCAAGGATAAAATCATTGGAAGGTCATTTGGATAGCAATGTACTGGCCCAGATAAAATTGATGGATTCCGACTATTCGAGTCTTAAGAAAGATTTGAAAGACAATGCTGACAACCAGGAAGTGATTGATGCCATGATCGATTATTACCGCCTGAAATTGAAGATGCTGGAACAAATACTGGAAGAATTAAAGAATAATGATGATAAAACTGAAAACAATAAAACGGTTTCTATTTAGCGGTATCCTGGTGATGTTGATGTTCTCAGAATTATGTTCTGCCCAGGAGATACGGCTCACTAAATCCATTGACCGTACATTTAACGTAGCTGCTGGTGTAAGCCTGGATGTTACCAATAAATACGGCAATATTGTTGTGAATACCTGGGATGAAAATAAAATCCAGGTAAAAATAGAAATTACGGCTTTCGGCAAAGATGAAGATGATGCTGAACATATCATGGACAGGGTAGAATTTGATTTTCACCAAAGTGGCAACTTTCTCACCATTGAGTCGGTATTTGATCGCAATTCGAGTTTTATTAAGGAATTGTTCAATTCTATTGGCGATTATTCCAAGACCATTCTCAGCAAAAGCAAATTAATGGTTAATTATGATGTGTCGATCCCGGTAAATGCAGGTTCTATAAAACTCGATAATAAATTCGGGGATGTTTTTTTAAACGAATTTGCTGGAAGATCATTCATCACCTTATCACACGGAAATTTGAAGGCAAATGAACTTTCCGGGTTCTCCGAACTCAATCTTAACTATGGAGATGCCCATATAAAATCTTTGGCGGACACCAAGATGGATCTCAAAGGAATGGACATTGAAGTGGATGAAATCAATAACGGCGATGTGAATTGCGGTTCATCCGAGATAACGGTTGGAAGCATTGACAACTTAACGCTAAGTTCTACGAATGATAAAATTCAAATTGACGAAATTGCTCAACTCACTGGAAATGCGAATTTTTCCGAGATCAGGATCCATAAGCTTTTGAATAGTTGCAAGATCAGTCAAAATTACGGAGAACTTGAGATAGCGTACATTGAACCCAATTTTGACAACATCACTTTTTATGGGAAATCTACGGATTACAATATTCATATTGGCAAACCATCCAATTTTTCCGTTGACCTAACCGCCAAAGAAGAGAATCTAAGAGCTACTGGATTAATTAAGAATCTGCAGAAACAATATATCGATGAAAAAAACAAGTTCGTCAGATATACTGGTAAAATTGGAAGTACCACCAACGTACAGCGTTTGCTATTTATGGATGCAATGAATGGTGAAGTGGATATCAACCTTGTAAATCAATCCATCGAAACCATGAATAAATAAAAATTGGGGGGTAATCCATAAAATTCAATTTTATCATACGCCTCATTTTTACTCCTTTCCGGGTAAATGTTGAATTTTATAAAATATCAATGAATTGCTTTAAGTTCCGGTTTAATTGAAAACAACCTCATTGGGTAGATTTTAGAAAATGATATAGTGGGAAAAAGCACCTGGATTATCTTCAATGATTTTCTAAGATAGCCAATTATAGTGGATTCGTACAACGAAAGGATGTTCGATATTCGGAGAAGATATTTTTGAGAATCCCACTATCGAAAATTTAATAGAACAAAGAGTACCTATTGAAGTCTGGACTGTTCATATTTTCGTTATCATTCTTCCGGCTCATCGTATTTTACTTCTGGTGCTGACTTTAAAACATTGTGTGAAATTTGAATATCTCAGTAAAGAACGGTATCAAATTTTTATTATTTCAGTTTCTTCAGATGTTTTAGATCGAGCACTAATTTTTTTATTTCTTGATTTTTTTGGCGCTTTGGTTGGAATAAAGTAAATTTTTCCCAGAATACTTTAAGATAACGGATTGTTTAATTCATCCATTCTTTGAATTAAGCTGCCAGTGCAACATGACCTATGATCTAAGAATAAATATTATTTATTCTCATCTGGATAATGTACCTTCTCCTGCAATAGAAAATAATTTGTGGGTGGACAGTTTCATTAAATTTTTTCGGATCATGCTGGAACAAATCCTGGGATCTGAAATCAAAATGCAACGTTTATCTGCTATCGAAGAATTAACCAGGGATGAAAAAAATATTTTTATACCTATTCTTTCAAAAAAATTTCTTGAGGAAGAAAATCTGGTTGCTGTTGCCAAACAATTGATGCAAGATGAATTGTTAGTTAACCGCACCTTTGTGGTGGTAAAGCAAGCAGTTGAAGGAGATATATTGTCGCGATTCAGAAATTATCATTTGAACAGGCCTGCCACTCAAAAAAATGGTGATTCTACGAATAGGACGACCAATGACGGCTTTTGGCTTAATTTGGCTGATCTTGCCTATGATATTCATGCTTTAGTCAGTCGAAAAGCCGCTTTCAATAAAATAAACATATCAGAAAAGCCAGGAATTTTTTTGGCTGAATCCACCGAAGGGCTCTCTACTGAACGGAGAAACCTCAAGAGAGATTTGGAGAACTGGGGATTTGTTGTATTTCCGGATCATACTCAAGTACTGGATGAAATTGAGTTTTCCAACCAAATCAGTAAATATTTAAGCCAGTCTGAGTATTCTATCCACCTGGTGAATGGATCGTTTACTGACAGCGATGAAATCGTCAAAACAAAAGAGACATTGCAAATAGATTTGGCTGTTCAATACGCACGAGCTCACAATGGAATTGCAGTGAACGATGATGATGAATTCAGAATATTCATCTGGTCTGATAAGTTTGAGATATATGGCTTGTCAGATAAAAACAGGAAAGATATGTTTGCCAGGTTACAACAGGTCAATGAGGTGGAAATCGTCAAGACACCTTTCGAAGAATTCAAAAATTATGTAAAAAGTCGGATAATACGAAAACCATCACCTGAAGCGGAGTTGCAACAAACCTATATTAAAGGAACAGAAACGTTGAAATTTTTTATTTTGTTTGATAAACCTGATGAACAGACAGCACAGGTCTTTGTGAAACACTTACGCAACCGGGGATTTTCTGTATTCACCACCATATTTGATTCGGATTTAATGGCTGTTCGTCATATTCATCAGGAAAGTTTGCGTCGATTTGATGTGGCCATTATTCTTGCAGTCCAAACAAATTTGAATTGGTTGAACATTAAAATTCTTGAAATTTTAAAAGCTCCGGGACTTGGAAGGGCCAAGCCGATTGTAAAAAAATTGTTAATTGCCAGTGAAAGTATTCTACAGCTTCTGCCGACAACTGCCGCTGGTTTTGATGTGATATCATTCGCCGGGAATCCAACTTTGGAAATTCTTGATGAACATATCAATCTTACATTGAAATAACTGTAATAAAGCAGGAATAAAATGATTTTGATACCAATAAATTGATTTGTTTTGCGTGGAAATATTGCATTGTATTTTTTCAGATTTAAAGGAGACGGGGGTTTTCTTTACAATTTTTAGTATTTATTGAATATCTTTCATTTACGGATGATCGAATACCGCCTGGAATTTTAAAAACTTTAAATGGTTAAAAGTTTACTCAGTATTATCAACGTAGTAGAGGGAGAAGAGAAACCTGCCTTGTTGTTGCTCGGCAAAGGATTTTTCATGGGGGTGTTTCTCGCTACTTATAAAGTTGTAGCAACTACGCTCTTCCTCGACCACCTGGAGACGCATTTGCGGGAAGCTATTTTTATATCCGGTGTACTGGGCGTAATATCAACCGGTTTGTATGCCTATATTCAAAATAGGATTCACTACTCAAAGCTGGCCATTTTCAACTACATATTTATTTTTAGTTTTATTGCCCTGGCCAGAATGGCTTTTATTTATGAATCATCTGACTGGCTCATATTCACATTGTTTGTTATGCTGGGCCCCATCACATCCATAATGGTGCTTGGTTTTTGGGGGGTTTTCTTAAGGTTGTTCGATCTGCGCCAGTCCAAGCGCATTATTGGGGGAATAGATTCAGGTCAGTTGATTGCTACGATTATTGCATTTTATACCATCCCTTTCCTTACCAATTTCATCACAAACATCACTAATTTTTTGGTAATCGGCGATTTGAGTTTAATGATATCCCTGGCATTTGTCATACTCATTATAATTAATTTTAATATTAACTCTTATCATCATACACGTGATGAAAGACCCAGAGAATCACGGATTAAGAATATTCTGAGCAATAAATACGTCATATTTCTGGCTTTGTTCCTGTTTTTCTCCATGATGGCCAGTACCTTTGTAGATTATTCTTTTTGGACTGTCACGGAAAAACAATATCCGGACGAAAGACAACTTGCCAGTTTTTTAGGTGTTTTTGAGGGTTCTATTATGATTTTGAGTTTGTTGGTTCAAACTTTTGTAAATGACAAACTCATTAAAATGTATGGCCTGTTGACGTCTTTGCTGGTACTTCCGGTCATTCTTACGGCTTTCACCGGCCTTGCGATCTTCAGCGGCTATTATTATGGAATCGATATTACCAATCCAAGTTTCATTTGGTTCTTCCTGTTTATAGCATTGAGTAGTCTGTTTACGAGGTCATTGCGCGATTCAATTGAAAATCCGGTTTTCAAATTATTTTTCATGCCTCTTGATAACAAGATAAGATTTGACATCCAGGCCCGAATTGAAGGAATGGTTAATGAATTTTCACGGGCCATTGGTGGCGCTATTATTTTATTACTCGGTTATATACCGTTTTTTCATTTAATCCATTATTCAATCATTCTACTTTTAGTGATTGTAGGTTGGGTATTTCTCGCCTTCAAAATTTATGGGGCGTACAAAGTTAACATTAGACTGAAACTTCAGCGGCAAAAGGAGGAAGCTGACAAACTGGAGAAAAAGGGACGTGACTTGCTGATCACAAAACTGGTATCTTCTGCCAAAAAAGACAAATACGGACGCTCTCTATTTTCACTAAAATTATTAGCAAAAATTACACACGACACTTTTAGCAAAACCATTGATATGATCCAAAACGAGAAAGACAAAGATCGTGGACATTTTTTAATGAAAAAGCTGGAAAATGATTATTCTTTTATGCAGGTATCAAACCTGGTTGAATTTACTCCTGAAGAAATTAAAAAAGACTCAAAATCCCAGGATGATGATCATATCAATCACAAGAAAATTATTGCAGAAATCGAAACACTGAAATTTTCAACAAATCCTCATGATAGGAAAAGGGCTGCCGAACTGGTTGGAGTAAAGGATTACGAGGAAAGTATCTCAACTCTAATAGAATTGTTAAATGATCAGGATCTCGGAGTGGTCAAAGCAGCAATGGCATCGGCAAGTTTTTTGAAAAAAACAGAATTGCTACCATTCATACTCGATAATCTACACAAAAAAAATCTGATTGATGCCACTACTGAGGCTTTAATGAATTATGGCGAAGAAGCTTTTCAAAGTTTAGAATCACTGTTTTTCAGCACGGATCAACATGTAGAAATCAAGCTGAAAATAATAAAAATTTATGGTAAAGTAGGGGGTGATCTTGCATTGGAATATCTCTGGAATAAAATCAATTATCCGGATAGAACGGTGGTTTCTGAGGTTTTGCTGGCTTTAAGTCATTGTGAATTTACTGCTCAGCCAGAACAAATTTCCCAACTCAAATTGGCCATTGAATCGGATATCAGCAATATCCTTTATAATTTTATAGCTATCCATAAGCTGAAATCTGAGAATGATGCTTTGTATGATAAACTTGTACATACCCTTAGAGAAGAAACCGACTTGTATTACAATCATATATACATGCTTATATCCATGATTTATGATCGCAAATCAATCCATCTGGTCAAGGAGAATATTGAAAGTGGTACGAATGAAGGCATTTCTTATGCACTCGAAATGTTGGATGTCTTCCTGAGTGAAGATCATAAACTCAAGATAATACCATTACTGGAAGACATCGAGGATATTGATAAAGTTAGAAGAATGGAAATGTTTTACCCGCAATGGGGCATTGATAGCGTTTCGGTATTGCGTCAAATAATCAACAGGGAATTCAGCCAGTCAAGCCGATGGTCCAAAGCAGTTGCCATTTATTGTGTAGTCCAAAAACATGAAACGGAAGAATACCTAATGGAATTGATATCTAATTTATTTAATCCCGATGAATTGCTTTGTGAAATATCTGGCTGGGCGCTTCATGAATATAGCGCGGAAATTTATGAGGAAAACGTAAATCGGCTCGATCGGGCTGTTAAGGATCATTTGAACAATATCATTCTTGGACAAAAATACAGCAATGAATCGAAGCTGCGTCCCCATATGAGATATGAAATGATTGACTACATTAAAAAAGAATCGGTACTGCGCAACCTGCCCAGCTATATTGTGGCAAGTCTCGTTGATTTTATGGAAGAGATATTTTTGGAATCCAGTGTCCGGATTGATGATAAAACCAGCGATCTCGAGTCTTTTTATCTGATTTATACAGGAAGTCTTAATTTAATGGATAAAGATGATCAGTTTATAAAACAATACAAAGAAGGCGCATTCCTGTCTGAACAAATATTAATTGAATTAATTGATAACCAGCGCTATTTGCTGGTGGAGGAAGATGTTGTAATGTTTAAGATCAATAAAAACAAATTTTTCGACCTGGTTTCTGATGATTATGATGTGACCCTGAAATTAGTACAGTCTTTCGAAAAAAATAGAAGAAAAAAAAGTATGCAGGGTGATAATTTAGTAGAGGAAGAATTTGAAAATATATAACTGTCTGAAATATAATAATATACACATGTTTGTTTTAAGTGATAATTTATGTATTTTAATTGTCAGAAATCATTATATTTGAATCGGGTTGAGCAAATTACTTTTTGTGTTTTTAACTAAATTAAATCACAATTTGACTAAACTTTTACATGAATATAGGAGAAGATATATATATCGTCTATTGCCGAAAAGATGATGACCCTGGCGATGTAAAAAGCTGGGCCTTTAATTTTAAAAGGTTTTTAGAACTTTTGCTTTCCCGATTAGCTGGCCAGAAAATCACCGTCAATATGATTGAAGATCAACAATTGGACATTGATGCGATTTACAGTACAACTACCCTACTTATTCCTTTGGTTACACCGGGCTTACTCCGTTCCACTAATTTTAATGAGGAGATCAAGAAATTCCATGAGAATGCCATCAACAAAGAACATAATAATATCAGTTGGAATTCCAGAATTTTTAAAGTGCTTAAACACCCTCAAAAAGAGCACTATTTACTTGATTACCTGAATAATTCTGTCAATTATAATTTTTACCATATCGATGCGACCTATGACCAGGTAGTGGTTTATGATGATTTTACGGGGCCACAATCGGAGAAAACTTTTTGGATGAGATTATACGATTTAGCTTATGATGTTTTCAAAATTGCTGAAAAGATCGATGAGTCCCTGGACGAAATAGCCTCCATCAATCAGGAAATCAATTCAATAACAGTCTATTTGGCCACTGTAGGGCAAGATCTTATTTCCAAAAGGGATACGCTAAAACGCGAACTGTTGCGAAATGGTTATAAGGTGTTGCCAGAGAGCAATTACCCGGATGATCTTGAGACTTGTGTTAAAATGATCAAAAGGGATTTGGCGAAGTGTAAAATGTCGGTACACCTAATTGGTGCAGACTATGGCAAGATAAAAGATTCCAATGTTTCATCCATTGATTTACAAAATCGAATGGCCAATGAGCATTTCCGGGATATGGATAAAATGGAAAGACATGAATCTTTAAATTTTGGGAGAATCATCTGGATTTCGTCTGAACTATCCAATATTAGTGTTAAACAACGGCTCTTTATTGAAAATATACGCAAAGATCCGGAATCATTGCGTAATACGGATTTATTGGAAACAACCATAGAGGAATTGAAAGCATTTACCATTAATAAACTGGAAAAAGGAAAAGAGACATTGGGACTTACACCCACACATCCAAAAGGCAAGATCATCTATCTCATCTATGATAAAACAGAAAATAAAAAATGTAAGAAAATTGTGAGCTATCTGGAGAAACACGGATATGAAGTGCTCACTTCAATTTTTGAAGGTGATCCGGATTCTATAAGAAATGTTCACAATGACTACCTGAAACGATGTGACGCTACTCTTATATATTATGGCAAAACCAATGAAGATTGGATGAAGAGCAAATTAAAGGATTTGCTGAAAGTACTTGGGATGGGTCGTGATAAGCCAATTAGTCCGCAGGCGATCTTGATTGAAGACGAAAGACAATTAGACGAAAGTTTAGGGATAGATAAAGAGGCGTTGATACTAAAAAATACCGGTGATTTTTCACCCAAAATCATTGAACCTTTTCTTTCCAAGCTTGATGAACGTGCATGATCAACAAAGAATTAGAAACGATAGAAGCCAGATTTTCCGGTAAGATTGATTTTATAAATCCATTTCCGGGACTAAGACCCTTCAGTTTTGAAGAGAGTCATCTATTCTTTGGACGTGAAGGTCAAAGTGATGAAGTATTGCTTAATTTGGCGAAACATCGGTTCACGGCGGTCATCGGAGCGTCTGGTAGTGGGAAGTCTTCTTTAATGAATTGCGGTCTGATTCCGATACTATATGGCGGATTTATGACCAGCGCTGGTTCTGACTGGAATGTATTTGTTGCCAGACCAGGATTAAATCCAATCGAAAATTTAGCACAAGAAATTCTAAATCAAGACGAAACTTATCTCAATTCCAGTGAGGAAGAACAATCCATAGGCCGGACCATAACTTCTACCATATTACGGAGCAGTTCGATGGGCTTGGTGGATGCTGTCAAACAAATGACGAAGTCTGCCAAAAGGAATGTCTTTCTGTTAATCGACCAGTTTGAAGAGCTTTTCCGGTATATGAAAGCGGGGCGGGAAAAACAGGAATCCGAGGCGGTCAATGAAGCAGCAGCCTTTGTCAACTTGCTTATTAAGTCAGTTTCCCAGACAGAAGTCCCTATATATATCGCACTAACGATGCGTTCCGATTTTATCGGTGAATGTTCCCAGTTTCCTGAATTAACCCATATTATCAATAAAAGCCACTATTTGATACCCCAAATGACCAGGGAACAACAAAGACTGGCTATTGAAGGTCCGATTGCTGTGGGGGGAGCAAAAATTTCCAAAAGACTTGTTCAACAGGTTTTAAATGATGTTGGAAACAATCCCGACCAGCTTCCCGTTATGCAGCACGCGTTAATGAGGACGTGGGATTATTGGGTAAAAAACCGGGAGGTCGATGAACCCATCGACTTAAGACATTACATAGCGGTTGGAAAGATCAGCGAAGCGCTTTCTCAACATGCCAATGAAGCCTATTCCGAACTTACTAAAAATGAAAAGGTAATTTGCGAGGTCCTTTTTAAAGGCCTTACTGAAAAGGGTGCTGATAATCAGGGTGTCCGTCGGAATAAAAGTTTAAAAGATATCGCGGAGATAGCGGAAGTAAGTGAAGATGATGTTATCAATGTGATCGATAAGTTCCGTGAACCGGGAAGATCACTCTTGATGCCTGCTGCCAATGTTCATCTCAATTCGAATTCCATCATTGAGATTTCTCATGAAAGTTTGATGAGAATTTGGCAAAGATTGAAAAACTGGGTTGACGAGGAAGCTGAATCGGCCAATATGTACAGAAGACTTTCTGATGCGGCAGCAATGTATCAGGTTGGTAAAACCGGGCTTTGGCGTCCTCCGGACCTCCAGTTGGCATTGAACTGGCAGATGAAGCAGAAACCCACTCGAACTTGGGCAAAACGGTATAATCCGGCTTTCGAGCGTGCGATCGTCTTTTTGGAAACCAGCAAAGGTGCATATGAGAATGAACAAAGGAGTAAAGAATTGCTCCAGAAAAGAATGCTCAATCGCACCAGGTATGTGGCGATAATTCTTGGTATACTCGCAGTGATAGCAATTCTGTTTTTTGTATTCGGATGGATCAAAAAAGTTGATGCTGACAGACAACGAGAAATAGCTGAGTTAAACAAGGAAGAAGCAGAAAAGAATGCGGCCATTGCAGAGGAAAAACGCAAAGAAGCCGAACAACAAAAACTTTATGCCATTCAGCAGCAACAAGAGGCAATTTTGCAAAAAAACAGAGCTATCCAAAGTGAAGACGAAGCTTTAAAACAAAAAAATATTGCAGAAACCCAAACGAACTATGCCAACGAACAACGATTTGTCGCCGAGACTGAAAAGGTCAGGGCCGATTCTCTCAGGATTATAGCTGTACAGCAGGGTAAGATTGCCATGACTGAAAGAGATAACGCATTCAGATTGAGAATGCTTTCCATCGCTCAATCAATGGCAGTAAAATCACTCACGGTACCAGATCTGGATTTGAAAACATTATTGGCTTACCAGGCATATTTATTCAATGAACAGTATGGTGGCAAGGTTTACGACAATTTCATTTATGATGGACTGTATTATGCCAAGCGGGATAAAGTAAATGCCACTACAGGAAAGGAATTCAATGTTTTCCGTGGACATTCTGATATGATCAGGTCTATGGTGGTGAACAAGAAAGGAAACACCTTATTTACGACCGGAAGTGATGGTAAAGTATTGAAATGGGATTTAAAAACATATAAATACCAGGTACTTTGGCAACCTGCAGGGCACTACGTCAATTATGTCATGAGATTAAGTCCGGACGAAAAATGGCTGATCATTGGTGGCGATGCCCCGTATATACTGGAAATTAATCTGGAGAATCTGGAAACAGTCAAATTACCAGGTCATCAGGGACCAGTTACTGAAATATTGTTCCTGCCCAATTCTGATTATTATCTCTCACTGGGAATAAATGATAGTACCCTGCGTATCAATGATTTTGCCAATAGCAGCGTCATGAAAAAGTTTGATTCCAGAATTACGGCACTTGCTATGAGTCCGGATGGTAATATGCTACTCGGAGGTAATGAAAAAGGGGAAGTTTTTGAATGGGACTCGAAAAACCTGGATAACGAAAAGAAAATTACGAATATTACGGATCGACCAATTTATGCGATCCAGTTTAATCCAAAGGGCGATAAAGTGGCTATTGGAAATGAGGACGGTGTAGTTTATATGTGTAATGTTCGAAATCATGAAATTCAGGTCAATACAGCATTAAGGGGACAAAATTCCAGAATAAATAAAATCGAATTTAGCCGGGATGGGGATTTGCTCGCCACAGCCAGCCTTGACGGAACAATTCAAATGTGGGTAATGGACCGCATGGATAAAATGTTGCCGTTGGCTTTCAAGGATCATAAGGATTATGTTTGGTCAATTAAATATACACCAGACGGCAACTACCTGTTGGCAGGGACAAAAGATGGAGAGTTGAAAGTATGGCCAACAAGACCCGGTTTGATGGCTGATGATATTTGTAAATATTTATTACGTGATATGACCGCAAAAGAATGGGAACGATATGTAGGTGAAGACATAAAATTTGAGAAAACATGCCAAACAGTAGGAGGCGCTGGTAAACCTGGAGAATGAAAAAATTCACAAATTTATGAAGCGTATTTTTTGTAGCTTTTTTTTACTTTTTAACATTTTTGTCATTCATCATACCTGGGGACAAGACGTTTGCAGCAGATCATTAAATGAAGCTGAAGACCGACTGGAATTGGGACATTTTTATGAAATACCCGCCATTTTGGAAAGTTGTTTGAAAAATGGGTTTAGCAAAGAAGAAAAAATAAGGGCTTACAGGCTTCTGACACTGGCCTATTTATATCTGGATTATCAGGACAAAGCGGATTCCGTTTATTTGAAATTATTGCGGTTATCTCCTGAATATGATCCCAGTATTTCTAATGAACCAGCTGAGTATATTAATCATCATCTGCAATTTACCACCAGGCCAAATATATCATTTGTGTTCAAAACAGGGCTGAATTTAACCAGACCATCCATATTGGCTCATTATAGCCTGTCAAATTCAGCAATGGATGTTAAAAAAATTTCTCCACTATTAAGTTTTCAGCTTGGTTTTGGCTCTGAGATCACTATTACCAACAATTTGCACGTGGGAATTGATTTTCTATACACCAAAATGCGATTTGAAGTGGAAGATAAACTGTTGGAAGAAATGTTCTATAAACCACAGATAAAGAATGTTCGCCAGGAATGGGAAATACCCATTTATGCGAAATACGTGCTTTGGTGGAAAAAGTGGAGCCCTTTTGTTTTAGGTGGGATCAGTCCAAATTCTCTCATTGATGCTAGTATGCAGGATTTACAGGGTAGTTATACACGGACCGCAGAAGACGAGCAACTTATTCGACCGGTAGCATCTACCAATGTGAGTGCTTTCAGGCGTCAATTCAACTACAGTCTAATGGCTGGTTTTGGTGTGCAATATAAAATCGGAATTAATTATCTGATTTGTGAAGCTCGCTATAATATCGGAATGTTTAATGCTGTAAAAGAAGCAGATCGTTGGCGACTGGATTTGGCGAATGGTAGGGACTTAAAGTTTTATCCCAGTGTCTATGTTGATGATGACTATAGGATTAATCAGCTTTCAATTATGATAAGTTATATTAAGCCGCTTTATAATCCCAGGAAAATTAAATCTAAAAATTAATTCATTGAATTGACAGTGAGGTTAAAAAAATATCCAAGTAAATTTTTTGATTGGTCTTCAGGTTTTTCACTGATTCTACTGGCATTGTCAGTAATCTTGTTGATGACCCAATGCGATACTCCTGATTCAGTGAAACCATATCAGGGGAAAGTATTTATAAAACTTTTTGGAGGATCTGGTTCTGAGGAAGGTTATGACCTCAAAGCGCTTGATGATGGCGGTTTCATTCTGGTGGGTTCAACCACATCATATGGACATGGCGATCGTGATGTTTACCTGGTGCGTACCGATTCATTGGGAAATCAGATTTGGAGCCAGCATTTCGGAGACGGCAGTGATGACGTAGGTGTGTCCATTATTCTTAATCCTGACCATGGTTTTACCATATGTGGATGGACCGTCACAGACACCATCAACAATGAACAGAAAAGGGATGTTTATGCTTTGAAAACAGATTCGCAAGGAAATTTATTAACATCACAACGATATGGAGTTAGAGAAGGGGACGAATTTGGAACGAATATCATTGATGCTCCAGAAGGGGGATATTTTATTACGGGAACACTGGATACCGCACAATTTTATCTCATTAAAACTGATGATAACCTGGAGGAACAAAGTTCAAGTTTGCAGGGACTGCAAGGTTCAATCAATTTAAGTGCGGAATCCATTGCTATGGGCAATGATACCTATTATTGTTTTGGGACTACCAATCAGGTGGTGGGGTCAATTAGCAGGAAAGACACTGATTTTTTAATCATGATCTATGATGCACAGGGGCGCGTGGTAAAAAATCTGAAAAGAATTGGACAGGAAAATGTCGATGATTATGGATTGTCATTTGCAACGGCATTTGGAGAGAGTTTTTTAGCGGCAGGTTACACGTTATCGGGAAATAGACCAACCACTTTTATTTCCAAATTTTATATTCATGGGAATGATATTGCGGACGATTGGCAATGGACAGATGATAGTCAGGAAAGTACACAGGCAGAATCTGTTATACGAACTATGGGGGGTGATTTTATTGTTTTGAATACTTTAATGACCGATATTGGCAATAAAGACGATTTCGAACTGGTCAAATTAAGCATTAATGAAACGGGCACACCAAGTGTAAAGTGGAGGCATGCATTTGGCAGCTCAGATTTCGATAAAGCAAGGAAAGTAGTTGAATTACAAAATGGAAGTTTTGTAATGATTGGAACGGTGGCTTTCAAAATAAATGAACCCAATTCAGTATCTAAAATGTGCTTGATGAAAGTCAATAAAAATGGAGAATTGATACCATAAATTATATATATAAAAGTTAGGGTTTATCACTGAGGTTACAAAAACCTGAAAATAATTATCTATTGAATAGAATATTTACACACTTTTAGGAATATCATATCATTGATGAATTTTCATTTTTCAAATAGCTCAAAATTGTGGAAGACTATTGCCGTCTTTTTTCTGGTATTCCTGTTGGTTTTCCACATCAGTTCCTATGCTAGTGTAAGTATTACTAGTCCATCTTTAAATGATATTTGTGTAAGTGGTAGTTATTCATCTTTGGGTGATATTGTAATTGCCGAGGGTATAGATGGGGATTTTCAGCCCAACATTGCAAATCAGACATTTACACTAACACCTTCAGTGGGTGATTTTGAATTTCAACCAGGAATTGGAACAATCTCAACTAATGTTGGTGGTGTCACTAGCGTTTCGATGGTCGTATCGCTCAATTCGATAGCTGTTACATTCTCGACAGATGGTTCAGTCATGCTTGATCAAATTACTATCAGTGGTTTAAATATAAGATCAACGGCGTCATCTTCAGGAACCATTCAACGTAATGGAGGCACTGCAATTATTGCGGGTTTTAATGATGGCACTGACTGTGCATCATTGTCAAGTTTCTCCATCCTGTCAGGGCCAAGTGATGTTTCTGTTTGCAGTGGTACAGTTACCAACTTTAACATTCTTGATGATGGATCCTCTGTTACGTATCAATGGCAGCGGGATAATGGGGGTGGATTTGGTGATGTTGACGGCTCGTTGGATGGAGGTGTTTATGGTGGATTTAATTCAAATACGCTGAACATTTCAGATGTTACAGGACTAAATAATTATAAGTACAGATGTGTTGTTACAGGTTCTGCCGGTTGTTCGACTAATTCTATCTATGCAACCTTGACCGTGAACGCCTTGCCGGACAACGGGTTAACGGTGAGCGCGGTGAGCGACTATGTATGTTACAACGGGAGCACGAACATCCAGGTACAGGGCAGTGAGTCAGGGGTGAGCTACCAGTTGCGGAGCGGCACATCGAATGTAGGGAGCCCGGTAGCGGGAACAGGGGGAACGATCAATTTACCGACAGGGTCATTAACAGCGACGGCGACCTTCAATGTGGTGGCGGGCAACGGGACGACCGGATGCAGCCGGCAGCTGACCCAGACGGCGGTGGTGAATGTAAACAACGCGCTGAGCGTGGTAGCCAGTGCAGTGCAGAATGTGATCTGCGAGGGTGGGAGCACGGTACTGAACGCAGCGGCGGTGGGAGGCAGCGGGAGTTACAGTTACAGTTGGCTGCCAAACGGAGACCTGTCCGGAGCGGGGACCTCAGGGCCGACCTATACGCCAAGCGGCACGGGCCCGGTGACCTTCACGGTAACGATCACGGACGCCAATGGAAATTACAGCAGTTGCACGGCGCAGGACCAGGTAGACGTCCAGGTGAACGCCTTGCCGGACAACGGGTTAACGGTGAGCGCGGTGAGCGACTATGTATGTTACAACGGGAGCACGAACATCCAGGTACAGGGCAGTGAGTCAGGGGTGAGCTACCAGTTGCGGAGCGGCACATCGAATGTAGGGAGCCCGGTAGCGGGAACAGGGGGAACGATCAATTTACCGACAGGGGCATTAACAGCGACGGCGACCTTCAATGTGGTGGCGGGCAACGGGACGACCGGATGCAGCCGGCAGCTGACCCAGACGGCGGTAGTGAATGTAAACAACGCGCTGAGCGTGGTAGCCAGTGCAGTGCAGAATGTGATCTGCGAGGGTGGGAGCACGGTACTGAACGCAGCGGCGGTGGGAGGCAGCGGGAGTTACAGTTACAGTTGGCTGCCAAACGGAGACCTGTCCGGAGCGGGGACCTCAGGGCCGACCTATACGCCAAGCGGCACGGGCCCGGTGACCTTCACGGTAACGATCACGGACGCCAATGGAAATTACAGCAGTTGCACGGCGCAGGACCAGGTAGACGTCCAGGTGAACGCCTTGCCGGACAACGGGTTAACGGTGAGCGCGGTGAGCGACTATGTATGTTACAACGGGAGCACGAACATCCAGGTACAGGGCAGTGAGTCAGGGGTGAGCTACCAGTTGCGGAGCGGCACATCGAATGTAGGGAGCCCGGTAGCGGGAACAGGGGGAACGATCAATTTACCGACAGGGGCATTAACAGCGACGGCGACCTTCAATGTGGTGGCGGGCAACGGGACGACCGGATGCAGCCGGCAGCTGACCCAGACGGCGGTAGTGAATGTAAACAACGCGCTGAGCGTGGTAGCCAGTGCAGTGCAGAATGTGATCTGCGAGGGTGGGAGCACGGTACTGAACGCAGCGGCGGTGGGAGGCAGCGGGAGTTACAGTTACAGTTGGCTGCCAAACGGAGACCTGTCCGGAGCGGGGACCTCAGGGCCGACCTATACGCCAAGCGGCACGGGCCCGGTGACCTTCACGGTAACGATCACGGACGCCAATGGAAATTACAGCAGTTGCACGGCGCAGGACCAGGTAGACGTCCAGGTGAACGCCTTGCCGGACAACGGGTTAACGGTGAGCGCGGTGAGCGACTATGTATGTTACAACGGGAGCACGAACATCCAGGTACAGGGCAGTGAGTCAGGGGTGAGCTACCAGTTGCGGAGCGGCACATCGAATGTAGGGAGCCCGGTAGCGGGAACAGGGGGAACGATCAATTTACCGACAGGGGCATTAACAGCGACGGCGACCTTCAATGTGGTGGCGGGCAACGGGACGACCGGATGCAGCCGGCAGCTGACCCAGACGGCGGTGGTGAATGTAAACAACGCGCTGAGCGTGGTAGCCAGTGCAGTGCAGAATGTGATCTGCGAGGGTGGGAGCACGGTACTGAACGCAGCGGCGGTGGGAGGCAGCGGGAGTTACAGTTACAGTTGGCTGCCAAACGGAGACCTGTCCGGAGCGGGGACCTCAGGGCCGACCTATACGCCAAGCGGCACGGGCCCGGTGACCTTCACGGTAACGATCACGGACGCCAATGGAAATTACAGCAGTTGCACGGCGCAGGACCAGGTAGACGTCCAGGTGAACGCCTTGCCGGACAACGGGTTAACGGTGAGCGCGGTGAGCGACTATGTATGTTACAACGGGAGCACGAACATCCAGGTACAGGGCAGTGAGTCAGGGGTGAGCTACCAGTTGCGGAGCGGCACATCGAATGTAGGGAGCCCGGTAGCGGGAACAGGGGGAACGATCAATTTACCGACAGGGTCATTAACAGCGACGGCGACCTTCAATGTGGTGGCGGGCAACGGGACGACCGGATGCAGCCGGCAGCTGACCCAGACGGCGGTGGTGAATGTAAACAACGCGCTGAGCGTGGTAGCCAGTGCAGTGCAGAATGTGATCTGCGAGGGTGGGAGCACGGTACTGAACGCGGCGGCGGTGGGAGGCAGCGGGAGTTACAGTTACAGTTGGCTGCCAAACGGAGACCTGTCCGGAGCGGGGACCTCAGGGCCGACCTATACGCCAAGCGGCACGGGCCCGGTGACCTTCACGGTAACGATCACGGACGCCAATGGAAATTACAGCAGTTGCACGGCGCAGGACCAGGTAGACGTCCAGGTGAACGCCTTGCCGGACAACGGGTTAACGGTGAGCGCGGTGAGCGACTATGTATGTTACAACGGGAGCACGAACATCCAGGTACAGGGCAGTGAGTCAGGGGTGAGCTACCAGTTGCGGAGCGGCACATCGAATGTAGGGAGCCCGGTAGCGGGAACAGGGGGAACGATCAATTTACCGACAGGGTCATTAACAGCGACGGCGACCTTCAATGTGGTGGCGGGCAACGGGACGACCGGATGCAGCCGGCAGCTGACCCAGACGGCGGTGGTGAATGTAAACAACGCGCTGAGCGTGGTAGCTTCCTCAAGTGATAATACCATTTGTGTTGGGTCGAACACAACTTTAATAGCTAATGCCACTGGTGGAAGTGGTTCTTATTTGTATAGTTGGATACCAAATGCTGATTTAACAAATGACAATGATGCAAATGCGACTTATACTGCATCATCTTCCGGTAATGTGACTTTCACAGTAACTGTTACCGACAATGATCCAAATTATGGCTTATGCTCAGTTCAGGATCAGGTTGATATTAGTTCAAGCCCGTTACCCGACTTATTAGCAACTCCTGCTTCAGAAACAATCTGTTCGTTATCAACTACTAATGTTTCTTTGAGTACACCAAATGGTGTGAATCCTGTAAGTTATACTTGGGTCGTCCAAAGTAATCCGGGTGGCATAGTTGGTGCAAGTTCTGGTTCTGGGAATAGTATTAATCAATATTTAACCAACTCTTCAGATAATATTCAAATACTAACCTATAGAGTATCTCCAACGAGTGGTGCTGGATGTGTGGGAAATACTTTGGATATAAATATTACGGTAAACCCGGGTGTAAAAGAAACGATAGCCAACAACGACGGGACGCTGTGCAGCGGGACGGCGACAGACATTGATTACAGCACGGCTACGGAGAACGGTGACATCACGCTGACGGCGGCATACCCGGCGGGAGTGACGGGGAGTGTGAACTACACGGGCCAGAGCATCGGGAGCACGGGGACGATCAGCGAGACGCTGACCAACACGAATGCTACGCCGCAGACGGTGACCTACACGTTCACGGCAAGTGGCAACGGCTGCGGTGTGTCGGTACAGAATGTGGACGTGGTGGTGAACCCGTCGCCGGACCTGACCAACCTGCCGGGGAACACGACGATCTGCAGCGGAGCGCAACTGAGTTTCACGCCGGTGAGCAGTGTAGGGGGAGTGATCTTCAACTGGACCAGTTCGACAAGCGGGAACATCACGGGGAACACGAACGGTACGGGCACGATCGACGACATCCTGACCAACACGGGAGACAACATAGAGACGGTAACCTATACGGTGACAACCCAGGGACCGGGGCCGGAGTTTTGTGCCGGGGCGGTCGGGGACTACACGGTGACGGTAAACCCGGGTGTAAAAGAAACGATAGCAAACAACGACGGGACGCTGTGCAGCGGGACGGCGACAGACATTGATTACAGCACGGCTACGGAGAACGGTGACATCACGCTGACGGCGGCATACCCGGCGGGAGTGACGGGGAGTGTGAACTACACGGGCCAGAGCATCGGGAGCACGGGGACGATCAGCGAGACGCTGACCAACACGAATGCTACGCCGCAGACGGTGACCTACACGTTCACGGCAAGTGGCAACGGCTGCGGTGTGTCGGTACAGAATGTGGACGTGGTGGTGAACCCGTCGCCGGACCTGACCAACCTGCCGGGGAACACGACGATCTGCAGCGGAGCGCAACTGAGTTTCACGCCGGTGAGCAGTGTAGGGGGAGTGATCTTCAACTGGACCAGTACGACAAGCGGGAACATCACGGGGAACACGAACGGTACGGGCACGATCGACGACATCCTGACCAACACGGGAGACAACATAGAGACGGTAACCTATACGGTGACAACCCAGGGACCGGGGCCGGAGTTTTGTGCCGGGGCGGTCGGGGACTACACGGTGACGGTAAACCCGGGTGTAAAAGAAACGATAGCAAACAACGACGGGACGCTGTGCAGCGGGACGGCGACAGACATTGATTACAGCACGGCTACGGAGAACGGTGACATCACGCTGACGGCGGCATACCCGTCGGGAGTGACGGGGAGTGTGAACTACACGGGCCAGAGCATCGGGAGCACGGGGACGATCAGCGAGACGCTGACCAACACGAATGCGACGCCGCAGACGGTGACCTACACGTTCACGGCAAGTGGCAACGGCTGCGGTGTGTCGGTACAGAATGTGGACGTGGTGGTGAACCCGTTACCAACGATATCTGTTAATGCCCCGGATGTGTGCAGTGGAAGTAACACGGATATACAAATTTTTAATCCAAATAATGTTCCATTTACAACCTTTAATTGGCATGTCATTTTCAATGGTCCAAATATCATAGGTGCCTCAGACGGAACTGGTGATCATATTGTTCAATTATTGACCAATACCAATACGATTGTAGATTCAATGATATATAGGATCAATACAAC
This sequence comes from uncultured Cytophagales bacterium, assembly GCA_963711495.1. Classification (GTDB taxonomy): domain Bacteria; phylum Bacteroidota; class Bacteroidia; order Cytophagales; family Cyclobacteriaceae; genus CAVQEK01. Next base: position 92,859 of record CAVQEK010000010.1, on the reverse strand, counting down.
TGCATTGGGTTGTAAGGGGGATTCCGTTGATGTAAAACAAATAGTTAATCCTGGTAATCTTGTTTATGCCGGCGCAGACCAGGTTACATGTGAAGGTACAGGAAGTATATTGATTGGTGATGCCTCCATTGGAGGTGGTGCATCTTTTCCTCCTTCACATTGGTCTATAATTAATGGTAGCGGAAGTTTAGATCAAACCGATATTATCAATCCTACCTATACCCCTGCTGTTGGGGAAATTGGTACAATAACATTGAAATTGACGGCAGCTGATGCCAGCGTATGCCCTGATGTAGTTGATTATGTAGATTTAGTGATAAATAGAGAAGCTTTTGTTAATGCCGGAATCGATAAAATAATATGTGAAGGTGAGTCTGTTTCGATGGTTGATGCCTTCATTACAGGTGGTACAGATTCGGTTGCCTGGACTGGTGGATCAGGAAGTTTTTTACCAAACAATTATACCGTTAATGCCATTTATCAACCTGATCCCAGCGAGTATGGACATGATGTAGTACTGCGTATGCAAGGATTTCCTGTGACAGGTTCACCTTGCGGTCCGGTAGAAGATTTTGTAACTGTTCATATAAATCTTTCGCCTATAGTGAATGCAGGAACAGATAAAATAATTTGTGAGGGAGATAGTACTTTATTAGATGATGCAACTTTTAGTGGAGGCACAAATTCAATTCAATGGACTGGTGGAAATGGATATTTTTATCCCAATAATACAACATTAAATGCATATTATGTTCCTGCAGTCAGCGAGATTGGTACAACTGTGACATTAACCTTAACCAGTGATGATCCTGCTGGTCCTTGCGGCCCAACAAGCAGCATCGTACACGTAACAATAAACAAAGCGCCGGAAGCAAACGCCGGAACCGACAAGATCAGTTGTGAGGGATCAACGGTGTTGATGGCCGACGCGACCATTGGAGGTTCAGCGACATCAGTAACCTGGTCGGGAGGGACCGGAACGTTCACACCGAATGCGGCCACCTTGAATACGATTTATACACCGGATGCCAGTGAAACGAGCAGTGTGGTGAAACTGTGGCTGACGACCAATGATCCGGTAGGCCCTTGTGTAGCAGTTGCAGACACGATGTTATTGACAGTAAATCAGGCGCCGACGGTATATGCAGGAGTTGACAAGGTGATCTGTGAGGGGGACTCGGCAGATCTTGGCGATGCGACCATGGGAGGCTCAACCATTTCGGTAACCTGGAGTGGAGGATCTGGCAGTTTTTCACCCAATGCAAATACCCTGAATGCCTATTACAAACCGGTGCCATCCGAAATCGGGACTACCATAATATTGACACTGACTAGTGATGATCCTGCCGGACCTTGTCTTCCAGTGAGCAGCACAGTGAAGGTAACGATTAATAAAGCTCCTGAAGCCAACGCCGGCGTTGACAAGATTAGCTGTGAGGGATCTACCGTGTTGATGGCCGATGCGACCATTGGAGGTTCAGCCACAGCGGTAACCTGGTCCAGGAGGGGCGGCACGTTCACGCCAAATGCGACCACGCTGAATACAATTTATACACCAAATGCCAGTGAAACCAGCAATGTGGTAAAACTGTGGCTTACCACGAACGATCCGGTTGGGCCGTGTGTTGCCGTAGCAGATACGATGTTATTGACGGTAAACCAGGCGCCGACAGTATACGCAGGAGTTGACAAGGTGATCTGTGAAGGGGACTCGGCAGATCTTGGCGATGCGACCATGGGAGGCTCAACCATTTCGGTAACCTGGAGTGGAGGATCAGGCAGTTTTTCACCCAATGCAACTACCCTGAATGCCTATTACAAACCGGCGCCATCCGAAATCGGGACTACCATCATATTGACATTGACCAGTGATGATCCTTCAGGGCCTTGTGTGCCTGTTAGCAGTACGGTGAAGGTGACGATCAATAAAGCGCCGGAAGCCAATGCCGGAACCGACAAGATCAGTTGTGAGGGATCAACGGTGTTGATGGCCGACGCGACCATTGGAGGTTCAGCCACAGCGGTAACCTGGTCCGGAGGGGCTGGCACGTTCACGCCAAATGCGACCACGCTGAATACAATTTATACACCAAATGCCAGTGAAACCAGCAATGTGGTAAAACTTTGGCTTACTACGAACGATCCGGTTGGGCCGTGTGTTGCCGTAGCAGACACGATGTTATTGACCGTAAATCAGGCGCCGACAGTATACGCAGGAGTTGACAAGGTGATCTGTGAAGGGGACTCGGCAGATCTTGGCGATGCGACCATGGGAGGCTCAACCATTTCGGTAACCTGGAGTGGAGGATCTGGCAGTTTTTCACCCAATGCAAATACCCTGAATGCCTATTACAAACCGGCGCCATCCGAAATCGGGACTACCATCATATTGACATTGACCAGTGACGATCCTTCAGGGCCTTGTGTGCCTGTTAGCAGTACGGTGAAGGTGACGATCAATAAAGCGCCGGAAGTATTGGCTGGAGCAGATAAAGTAACATGTGAGGGATCAACGGTGTTGATGGCCGACGCGACCATTGGAGGTTCAGCCACAGCGGTAACCTGGTCAGGAGGGAGCGGAACGTTCACGCCAAATGCGACCACGCTTAATACGATTTATGCCCCTGATGTCAGTGAAATAGGTAGTATTGTAAAATTGTGGCTAACTACCAATGATCCTGTCGGACCATGCGCTGCAGTGGCAGATACTGTTTTGATTGCTGTGAATCAAGCCCCTGTTATATTTGCCGGTGTCGATAAAACAATTTGCGAAGGCGATATAATCAATTTGAGTGACGCTACTCAAGGTGGATCAGTGAACACGGTTACCTGGAGTGGGGGATTAGGTACTTTCCTTCCAAATGTCAATACTTTAAATCCTCAATATATTCCGGCGGCCTCCGAAATTGGAACAACAGTTACCCTTACCATTACCAGTGATGATCCCATTGGGCCCTGTAGTGCTGTAACAGATCAAGTGAATATCATTATAAACCGTGTGCCTACTGTTAATGCAGGAGCAGATCGGGTTATTTGTGAAACTTCGACGGTTGCGCTTAATGGTGTAATTGGAGGATCCGCTACTTCTGCTACCTGGACAACCACCGGGGATGGCGCTTTTAGTTTTAATGGCGATTTGAATGCTACCTACACTCCGGGACCAAACGACAAAGCCAGTGGTTTAGTGACATTAACTTTAACCACGAATGATCCATCCGGGCCTTGTACTGCGGTTTCCGATGATATGGAATTAAGCATCAATCAGCAGGCAATATCAATTCCGGGTTCATATTCTCCCATTTGTTTCAAAGATTCCATTTATCTAAGTGGACAAATTACCGGATCTGCTACCTCAGCCTACTGGGTAGGAGGAAGTGGAACTTTTATTAATCCGATGCAGTTGGATGCTGTTTATGTTCCGGCAGCCAATGAGGAGGGCAAAACAGTCACTTTGAGCCTCATTACCGATGATCCTTCAGGACCTTGCCCAGTTGATGTAGAAAATACATCGATAGTTGTCCATGCATTACCCGATCCTACATTCTTTGGTTTGGACAATGCTTATCAGATCGATGATCCTCCATCTGCATTAACAGGAGTTCCTTTAGGAGGAATTTTTAGCGGACCGGGAATTTCAGGTAATTCTTTCGATCCATCAATTTCTGGTGATGGCATACATACAATCACATATACCTATACAAATGCAAACAGTTGTTCGGATTCCTATTCAAAACAAACAATTGTTTATGCACTGCCGATTGTTAATCCGGACGTGCCACAATATTTATGTGATAATCAGGATAAGCGGTTATTGCCGACTGATCCTTCGGCTATTGATAAATGGTCAGGCCCCAACGTTTCTTACGAGGATATCTCTGGTGACACAGCTTATTATTATAATGCTAAAGGAGCCGGCGTTGGTAGTCATGTCATTCAATATCGGTTTACTGATGATAATGGGGTGACAGTGATCAAAGATGTTACTATGGTCGTTAACGCAAGCCCGGTGGCAGATTTCGTTGCCTTGAACAATTGCATCAGTGATACCATTCAATTCCAGGATAAATCCACCTTGTTGAACGGTTTGCCAGGTGATGGTATTACACAATGGGAATGGAACATCAGTACTTCGGAAGGAAATGTGACTTACGATTACCAGAATCCAAAACATAAGTTCTTAAACTATGGAAACAAAGTTGTAAGTCTGACAGTGACGACAAAAAACAAATGTACGAACGCTTATAATAAACCACCATTGGCGAAAAGCATCAAAATTGGGGCAGTTCCTGAAGCCAATTTTGTGGTTCGAAAATGTAGCATTTGGAGACAATACTGAATTTAAAATTACGACCAAAGTACCTATTGATGTCAATGATCCTACTTTTAAACTTGACTCTGTTTATTGGAATTTTGATGATGGAATTTATTCTTCGGGACCAGCAGATAGTTATAATACAGTTTATCACCAATTTGGTGCCGCACAAGATTATCTGGTTAATTTAGAAGTTAAGACTGATTTAGGATGTTTCGCAGATACAACGATTAAAATACCAATTTTACAAACCATAAAAACTTATCCTTATTTTGCGGATTTTGAATCTTCATCCGGGACGAACAATATTGGTGTTGTTGGTGGACAAAATTCAAGTTGGCAAATTGGTACTCCAAATGGCTATTTCATAAAAGGTGCGTATTCAGGCGTAAATTCTTGGATAACGAGTCTGAATTCAACTTACAATTCAAACGAAATTTCTTATATTAATCTTCCTTCTTTTGATTTAACAAGTCTTTTGAAGCCAATGATCTCCTTGGCAATCTGGTCTAATGCAGAGAGTCAACGAGATGGTGCGGCCTTGCAATATAGCACGGATGGTGGTCAGATGTGGTATACATTAAATGACCTCAACGAGAAATTGGGTATCAATATTTATCCTGCCAGTAATGATTCGACGGTTAACCATTGGTACGACGATAAAGGTTTGATCAGCAATCCTGGCGTTGAAAATCCTGCTACGGATTTCAACGAAGGTGCATACGGGTGGACGGGTCGTGATGATAATTGGAGATTGGTGAGATTCCCGCTCGATCAACTCAAGGGACAATCAGCTGTAAGGTTCAGGGTGGCTTTTAGCAGCGATGCTAATAATGCTCAGGATGACCTTGACGGGTTTGCATTTGATGATCTATGGGTGGGAGAGCGAAAAAGAACGGTGCTTGCCGAACATTTTACCAGCATCAATTTAAATGGATCGGATATTATTACTATAAATAATCTGGCAGATGCCAGCAAGCTTGATTTGTTGACACTACAATATCACACCAGTTACAGCCCTGATGACATTTACAACGATAATCCGGCAGTACCCAATACAAGGTCATCGGTTTATAACCTCACTCAAGTTCCGAAGACCTTTCTCAATGGATATCTCTCTTTTGATAATAAAAAACCACTGCAATCTTCTGAGGTGGTGAATCAGGCAATGCGGGACAATGAATTTAGCATCCGGCTTGAGATCGATCCCACACAACAAAGCAATACCGTTCGGGTCAATGTCTTTGTAAAAGCCAACAAAGTGGTTGATCACGATATCATTGTTCACATGGCCATGACAGAGGACTCTATAAAACTGGGCTCCGGACCATTATTGAGAAATATTGTCAAAGATATGTTGCCGTCTCCTGGTGGGACCGTTATCAGAAGGACATGGAATATCGGAGATGAGGAGTCGTTTACAGAGCTATGGAACCTGAATGGACTGAATATTTACGATGGCAAGAAACTTGGCGTCGTGGTCTTTGTGCAAAACCCAAAAGATCTGGTCCCCGGCAATGCACCGAATAATACCCTCAATAACAGAATATTCCAGGCAGCTTATGCCAAATTGCCTGAGAAAAATCCGGCGCCTATAACCGGTTTGGATGATGAATTGATCAGTATTTCCGGAAAGAATATTTCATTGTATCCCAACCCCACTAAAAAATATTTCACGGTTTCATTTGGTGACAAATTAAATTCGGATTATAAATGGAAAATTGTTGATCAGCGCGGAGTACAATTAATGCACGGACAATTTGATAAGGGAGATGACAAATTTGAATTGAATATCAGTGACTTGATAGATGGGGTTTATATGTTCATGATCACCGATGAAAAGAAAGTTTACGTAACCAGGAAATTGATGATCCTGAAATAACACCACTCGTGAAGTTCCACCCTTTTGACCATTTATGACAAATAATAGTCTTTTTTCCAGCAATCAGTCTACTGGAAATGGAATGAATAAAAAATTTGAAAAATCACCATCTACAACAAAAAGGCAACAAAATTCATCAGGATTTTTAAATACTGATTTAAACTCATCAACTTTATCCTGTTTGATCAACTTTCTTTGGATAAACTCATCAATATAGGTGACATAATAGTTCCATTGATTGTGCATTTCGGTTTTGCCAATGAGTAGTTGACCGATGGGCATTTCTGTCCTGGAAATAGGGAAGATGGGGAAATCACTAAATCCACGGATTCTGATTTGGTAAGATGCTTCTTTAATCGCATCTGCTACTTTTACAAAATCAGTTGAAATGATCCCTAAATATTTGCCATTCAATTCCGGATCGTTATTCATCATCTATTATGTTTTTTAATGCCACAATATTTTCTACATGATGCGTATGGGGGAACATGTCAACAGGTTGTACCTGGGTAATGCGGAATTTTTCAGCAAGTATTGCCAGGTCGCGAGCTTGCGTGGCAGGATTACAGCTCACATATATGATCCTATTTGGATTTACTTTTAAAATAGCTTTGATCACATCGACATGCATACCCGCCCTGGGCGGATCGGTAATAATCACATCTGGTTTGCCAAATTGTTCTACAAACTGGTCATTCAACACTTCCCGGGTGTCACCGGCAACAAACATTGTATTATCGATTTGATTAAAGATGCTGTTGAGCCGGGCATCAGATATTGCTTCTTCAATACTTTCAATACCTACAACTTTTTTGGAAAATTTCGCAACGTAATTGGCTATCGTTCCGGTTCCGGTATATAAATCATAAATGGTTTCCGAACCGGTTAACGCTGCAAATTCATGCACTTTTTGATATAATATTTCTGCCTGAGCAGTGTTGGTTTGAAAAAATGATTTCGGGCTAATTTTGCAGGATAAATGGCCAATTTTATCGCTTATGAATAGTTCGCCAAAAAAATGAATAGGTTCAAGATCATAAAAAGTCTCATTTTTTTTTGGGTTGACAACGGCATAGGCGCTGGTGATTTGGGGGAAATTTTCTTCAAGATGGTTCATGACTTTGTCTATTGATGGTCCATCTTGTTTTCCAAACTGTACGATTACCATTGTTTCTCCAATAGAGGTCGTTCGAATGATCAAATTCCTGAGTAAACCTCGATTATTGACAATGTCGTAAAATGACAGGTTATGGTCTATGGCAAATTCCCGTAATGAATTTCTGATTTGATTTGAAGGGTCCTGTTGCAAATGACAATAGTCGATATCAACTACCTTGTCAAAGCTATTAGGTACATGAAAACCCACTCCTCGCCTTTCAAAAAGTTCGTTAGTTTTAATTTCCTGGGCAGTAAGCCATTTTTTGTTGGAGAAAGTGAATTCCAATTTATTGCGGTAAAATGTGGTTTGAGTCGCAGAAATGATATTTCTTATTTCCGGAAAGGACAATTTGCCAATTCTTTCCAGATTGTCAACGACTTGCTTTTGTTTGTATTTCAGTTGATCGTCATAAGCCAAATGTTGCCATTTGCAACCCCCGCATATTCCATAGTGCTTGCAGAATGGTTCTACCCTTGATGAAGCAAATTGCTGAAAACGTATTACCCGACCTTCCTGATAGTTCTGTTTTTTTTTGGTGATTCTCAGGTCCACAATGTCTCCAGGTGCCGCGCCTTCCACAAAAGTGGCTATTCCATCGATTTTAGCCAATGCCTTACCCTCCGCAGCAACTGTTTCTATTAGCACATCCTGAACAATTCTTTTTTTCCTTTCCATAATTGTGCACAAAGTTAAATAATATCGATAGGTGAAGGATTTATTTTTATTATTTTTAGTGTTTGGAATCCATACACATGCATTTGAAGATTACATTACTGTTTTTGTTGGTTTGTGTTGCATTTGCATCCAATGCAACGCATATTGTGGGAGGTGAATTTGAAATTACTCATCTGAATGGGGACACCTATCAATTTCGTCAAATTCAATATTTTGATAAAGTAAATGGTAGTCCGGGGGCTAAAGACCAGGAAATAAGGGCTTCTATTTTCAGAAAGCGTGACAATTTATTTGTCCGTTCGGTGACGATGCCTTTGCGGGAAGAAGGTCTGGTGCCATATACCAATCCCGCGTGTACCAACGACAGGCTAGTAACCCTTCGACTGGTTTATTCTTCACAAGTTACACTGGATCCGGATTTATTTTCCGACCCTCAAGGTTATTATATGGTTTGGGAGCGTTGCTGCCGCAACGTGACCATTACCAATATTGTGAAACCGGACGAAACCGGACAGACTTTCTATATAGAATTTCCTGCCATCAGGAAAGACGGAAAAGAATTTATCGATTCGTCTCCTCAACTATTTCCACCCTTAAGTGATTATGCCTGCGTCAATCGTTTTTATTATGTGGATTTCAGGGGATATGATCCGGATGGAGATTCCTTGGTATATAGTTTAACAACTCCGCTTAATACGCATGAATTTACCGCTTTGCCAGATCCTACACCAGTGCCCCATCCTCCTGTCGTATGGGTTGCGGGTATCTCCGACAATTACCAAATTCCGGGCAATCCAACTTTACAGGTAGATTCCAAAGGTTTCCTGACAGTCACACCTTCAGAAGAGGGATTATTTGTCTTTTCTGTTAAATGTGAAGAATACAGGGATGGTGTAAAAATAGGAGAGGTCAGGCGAGATTTCCAGTTGTTGGTTATTGATTGTCCCGATCCGGGCACGCCTCCTGAAATTATGGTGAAAGCTCCTGGATCAAATGAATACCAATCTTCAATAGGGCTGGTAAAACTTAAAAATACCGATAGTAAATGTTTTGATTTCATTGTCAAAGATCGCGATAGCAATGAATTAATATCCCTAATAGCGCAACCTGTGAATTTCCAGGAAAATTTAGGGAGTATTCTGTCAGTAAAATCAGGTAGTATTAGTAGTCCGGATGATTCATTAAAAGTTCAGTTATGTCTGCCAGATTGTCCATACTTGCAAAACGTACCATTTATGATCGACGTGATAGCCAGGGATAATTCATGCCCGCTACCATTGGCAGATACACTAAGGCTGTCAATTGCAGTAGAACCACCACCAAACCAGCCACCTCATTTCGTGCAACCCGGTCAGAAAGTGATTACAGCCACTTATCAGGAAGGTAGCATCATAAATTTTGATTTAAAGGCTGTTGATCCGGATCTGGACAGTTTGTTGCTTGATATTGAAGGGGTGGGCTTCGGTTTGGATACTTTTGGCATTACCGTTGATACAATGTATAATGCCGATGGTTCAGTCAATTTGCATGTAAACTGGGACACAGACTGTCAAAAATATCCATTCGGATTAAAAAACATTTTCCAGTTGAAATTCTATGTCGACGATGATGACCAATGCGGGCTGGACAATCGCGATAGTGTGATTTACAATATTAAAATTAACCTTCCTGAAAATAATCCACCGATTGTGACAATAAATGGTATTAGTGAGGACCAAAAAGACACTGTACGTATAGAAGATATGTTAAATTTCCAGGTCAGTGCCACCGATGCAGATGCTACAGATCAGCTCTATTTAAAGGCAGTTTTTCCAGACTATAACCCGGGAAAATATGGGATGTCTTTTTCTGATATGACAGGTAACTCATCCATTACAGGAACTTTCAACTGGGATGTCCTGTGTTCTTCAGTAAATTTGGGTCTCAAAAAGGATTTTTTGGTGTATTTTATTGCGGAAGATGGCGATAAATGCAAAGTGAACAATGCAGATACGCTGGAAACACTCATCACGGTTCTTCCGCCTTTGAATGATCCGCCACAATTGTCTTTGGAATCGGATCCCCGCTCAGACGATGCGGACACAATAGTCGTAGATGCCGGTGATTTAGTCGATTTTAAATTTTTGGGATTTGATCCCAACCAGGACTCCATAGCAATTGGGATCATCAAAGGAAACGAATTTGTTGATCGCCTTGGGGTGCATTTTGAACCTGCCAGTGGTGTGGGGAATTTGTCAACTCCACTCAACTGGCAGACGGACTGCACTTTACTGGGCGCCAGCAATAGTGATTCAGTATATACTTTCACTTTTACGCTAAAGGATTTTAAATGCCTGGTTCCACAATCTGACACTATGACCCTGAAAATAGCTATTCGTGATTTACCGGTTGACTACAGTTTTTTACCTCCAAATGTCTTTACGCCCAATCATGACAAGTGGAATGAATATTACTATATTGACAACATGCCTGCTGATAATTGCAGAAGCAGGTTTGAAGAAATCATTATATGCAATAGATGGGGAAAAGAAGTTTTCAGTTCAAATGATCGAAATTTTAAATGGAGCGGAGAGGATCTTTCCCCAGGCACATATTTTTACGCACTCCATTTTACTGACCGTATTTTTAAAGGGACCATTGCACTTTTAAGATAGCGCTTCTAAGTTTAAAATCCATTTCTTTGTTTTGGCAGGATTGTTGTTGATTGTCAATTCACCAACATATTGAAACGAATTTGATTTTTCTGAATAAAAGAAAATCATTTTCAAAATAAATACGTTATGAGGAGAAGGATGATTTTTAAATAAATTCATCTAAATATTAAAAAACTTTCAAAGATTATATTTGTTTTGTAAACCTTTTATAATAGTCACTTGTCTTTATAGAAAAATTTTATCATGAAAGACAAAATTTTTGCCACATATCCGATTGCTAATTTCGATTCGCAAAGTACTCAGTTCAAAGAAGAATACGAGGTATTATTTGATGAGGCATCGCGGATAAGCTATTTTAAATCTTTAGAAAAGGCATTGCGAAATTTATCGATTATTGATTCGCAACGAAAAAATAAACACATGGTATTTGAGCATTGAGATCATCAATTTTATAAATTATACAGTATTACCTTTATCAATTGTGTGTTCGTTAACGCACAATGCAGTACAAAACCGCACAATTCCACAGTATAATTCCCTTCAAAAACCATCATTTACCCATTGGTATTGTTTTTGGTATTTTTTAAGTTTAATGAAACCACTCACCGAAAATCGACAATATCAATCTTAATGCATCATGTTAAAAAACTACTTCAAAATCGCCATTCGAAATCTGACAAATCATTGGACCTCCACATTCATCAATATCTTTGGTCTTACTTGTGGCATTACTGCATTTCTTTTGATTACGTTGTATGTAAGGGACGAATTGAGTTATGATAAGTTTCATAAAAATGCCGATCGCATTTATCGAATTAGCCGGGAATGGTTCAATGATGACGGAAAAACAAATTTACATCTGGGTGCTTTGGCCCCACCGTTCGGGCCATTGTTAAAAAATGATTTTGATGGAGTTGTGCTGGAGGAAGTGCGTATTTTACCCGCAGGAAATGCCTTGATTTCCTTAAATGATAAAAGCATTGTGGAAGACAATATTTTCTTTGCCGATGCAGATTTTTTTAATCTTTTTACATTTCATCTGCTTGAAGGGAGCCCCTCCAAAGTTTTATCAGAACCCAATTCGGTCGTGTTAAACAAAACCCTGGCCAGAAAATACTTTGGCACAGAGGATCCTATTGGAAAAACCATCCGTTACGAAAATTTGGCTGATTTTAAAGTAACAGGGGTGGTGGAAGATCCTCCGCATAATTCCCATTTCCGTTTTAATATGCTTGTTTCCATGAAAACTGTCGAACCTTATTTTGGAGGACAGGCTGAAATGATGTCGAATTGGGGCAGCAACAATTTTTACACGTACATTTTACTTCCGAAAGGTTATGATCCAAATACATTTTCCCGGCAATTGCCGGCTTTTTTGGATAAGCATCTTGGCGATTGGAATGGAAAACCAGCTTCCCACTATAATCAATTGAATCTATGGCCAATTACAAGTATTCACTTACATTCCAATCTCGACAGTGAAATCGAATCCAATGGAAAAATAGAGTTAGTATATATTTATAGTGTCGTGGCCTTATTCATATTGTTCATTGCCTGTTTTAATTTTATCAACCTTGCTACAGCAAAATCGGTTAAGCGGGCCAGGGAAGTTGGTTTGAGAAAAGTGATGGGCGCGAACCGTGGAATGCTTATCAAACAATTTTTAACTGAAACATTGATTTTGGCAATCTTTTCTTCAGCATTTGCCCTCTTTCTACTGATGGTTCTTTTGCCCTGGTTTAATGGATTTACCGATAAACATCTGACCATTCAATTCACCAATGATTTGTTTTTGCCAGGGGCAATTGTTGTGATCGCAATGTTTGTCGGAGTAGTTGCCGGCAGTTATCCGGCTTTTTTCCTGTCTTCATTCAAACCTGCAACGGTATTGAAAGGAGCTGTGAAATTGGGATCTTCCAAATCCGTTCTCAGATCATCGCTTGTTGTTGCTCAGTTTACGATCTCACTAACATTAATCATTGGTGTTTGGGTGATTTTTAAGCAGTTGAACTATGTAAAATCCAAATCTCTGGGTTTCGACCAGCACAACATTTTAGTCTTGCCGGAGAATGATAGTATTTATCGCCATTTTGATAATATTAAACAGCAAATCCTCCGTCAACCCGGAGTCATCAATGTTACGATGAGCAGCAGGGTTCCTTCCGGTCGATTGCTTGATTCCCAGGGAGGTAATGTTGAAGTGGGAAAAGATATGGTCCCATTAAGTTTTCGACTAGCCGATGTACATGTTGATCACGATTTTCTCAATACCTTGAATGCCACAATAAAGGCGGGCCGCAATTTTAATGTCCAAAGGGCAAGTGATTCAAGCGAAGCGTTCATTCTGAATGAAGCGGCAGTTAGAGCTATTGGCTATGCGTCAAATGAAAAAGCAATTGATAAAAAAATGAATTATGGGTCAAGAAAAGGCAGGATCATTGGTGTAGTCGGGGATTTTAATTTCGAATCGTTACATCAGAAGATAGCGCCAATCGTATTTGTAATAAGCAAAGGAAGAACCGATGCCGTATTGGTGAAATTCAATAAAAAATTCCAACAGGATATTTTGCAATTCTTGCAAAAAGAATGGTCTTTCTACATCCCTGGTTATCCCTTCCAATATTCGCTTTTAAATGAAAAATTTGACCAACAATATGACAAGGAAGCCAACTTGGGTAAACTGATCACCTATTTTTCGATGCTGGCACTATTGATTGCCTGTTTAGGTTTATTTGGGCTTTCTTCCTACACCACTGAACAACGGACCAAAGAAATCGGCATCAGAAAAGTATTGGGGTCCACGATCTTCCAGATAGTTTTGATGTTGACCAAAGGGGTCACAAAATTGATTTTTATAGCATTGATTATAGCCGTACCAGTCTCTTTTTTAATAATGAATCATTGGCTAAATTCTTTTGCTTATCACGATACAATAGGCTTATTGGTATTTATCGGCTCAGGAATCATTGTATTAACAATATCCCTGTTAACCATTGCCTATGAAAGTATCAAGGCGTCTCTGATCAATCCGGCTATTACTCTGCGCAGTGAATAATATTTGAAAAGGGTTAATAGTTCACATCCTATTGCAATGATCAAGATGTAAATAACAATTTTCAGAAATTGAGGAAAAAGTTGACGCAATTCGGAATCGCATATCATTTTTAGATTATCAGGATATATATCCTTGGAATCACCGGGAATAGCGGTCGGTACTATGGTATAGATTTGATGACAAAATTTATTGGTCAATTGTGTTATTAGCGACTGTCATCTGACGGGTTATCCACATTACTGTCGCTGGGGGTGGTTATACAGGTTTTGTCAATTTCATTTTTCAGTGCATCAGGATTATTGATGATATCATAAAACGCATTAAAAAATTTCAACATCTTGTTAATTTTTCTTTTACCCAGATAATCAAAGTTCTCATAAAGTCCGAATATCTCATTTTTCTTTGAATTGAATTGTTCAATAATATTTTTATAATCTTCAGGTGTCCGGCAATAACCGCGGAAATAGTGCTCAGTTACGGAATTGATGTTCAACTGCGGGCTGGGTTTAGCGTAAATGGCATCGATACATCCTGAATAATCAAAATCGTAAGGTATAGGTATTGGCAGTTGTTGGTTATTGGGTTGCATTATGACGACATTATGTCGTGTTGTAATCCACCAATCGGTGTTGCCGATCATATACTGAAATAAAGTGACCAGATCCACCGCATTTTGATTGCAACTGTCGGGATGCAATATTTTGACATCTGTGATGTGGCTATTATTTCGGGCAGCCATATCATCGTCATCTTCCAATAAAAAGGCATAATGATTTTCTGCCGGAAATTGATGTTTGAGATCCTTATAGGTGATTTTTACCAGACGTACTCTGAAGCTATTGTCTGTTAATAGATTGTACGTTTTATAGATCAGGTATTCTTCCAGCATATAATCTTCATAATCACTCAAATTACTGCAATGGGTGACCAATTTCAATTTATTCTGTCCATCAAAAATAGTATTGACTGTTTCAGATTTCTTGAAATCGATTTTCAAAGGGGGAAACGAACAAATGCCATATAATCGCCGTGAATTTCCGCGAGCCCGAATCTTAATATTAAACAAGGTTTTGTTTTTGTCGTCATCGACAATGGTGAGGCTTCCCCCGGTGTAATCAGGATCATCGCTGCGATCATTCAACACAGTGCTAAAATCAAATTCAATGATCAGATTTAGCGGTATATCTTCATCAAACAATTTTGGTTCGGGCTGTGATGCTTCTGAATAGTAGATATTGGCTGAATTACCAGACCCGGCTTCGGCAGAAACAGACAGGCAATCTATAAGGAACCAAAAAGCGATTAATGATAAAATGTTAACAATTCTTCTGTATAATATTTTAGGCATGATTTGTAAGTCAATCATCGTGGTGGATTTGCACAAAACATTCCAAAACAAATGCCATATTTCAAAAAGCGCATTTCCTGCTGTTCAGACCATTTTTCAGGACTGAGCGAATGCCGGTATTGCGTCAGTGATGTACAATCATCGTTCGATAACGAACAGTATGTTTTAACCGAAATCGTGAAAACCGGGAATTATTGGGAGATCCTAAGGGTTTTATGTTTCTCGAAACAAAATATAACATTCGATTTTGCGTGATATCATTGCTCTAATGACGTGGTATTTATCTGCCGAAACAATATATTTCAGTTGTAGTGGTATTGCCCTTAGGCTATTCTGAAACTTTAGCTAAAATCGTTTCTTTTGCCTCCTGAATTATTGCGGCGTGGTCGAAAGCTAGTGCTGGTAATTTATTCAAAGGAAACCAGCCGACATCTCCCGCATCATCTCCTGCCTGGATTTTAGGCGATTTTTCATGAATCAATCCATAAAATACGACAGAAATCGTTCGGCCCCTCGGATCGCGATGCGGATCACCATATGTCTTAAATTGTACGATTTCGATTTGGTCCAAATTTGTTTCTTCTTTCAATTCGCGTTTTGCCGCAGCTTCCAGGGGTTCATCAATTTCCACAAAACCTCCCGGTAAAGCCCACATATTTTGAAAAGGGTCTTTTTTTCGCTGGATTAAAAGTAATTCCGAGGAGTGTTGATCTTGATAAACCACAATGCAATCAGTGGTAACGGCTGGTCTGGGATAATTATAGGTATATGGCATTATTCGATTTTTTATAACTCATTATTGATTATGGCAGTAACTTCTATTTCTACTAACAGATCGGGATCAATCAACCGGCTCACTTCCACCATCGTTGCGGCGGGTTTAATTTCACCGAAAAATTCGGCGTGTGCGCGTCCAACTTCCTGCCAATGTTCAATATTAATAACATACATACGGGTTTTTATCACATCGTTCATAGAAGTCCCAGTCATTTTGAGATACTTTTCAATTTTAGAAAAGATATAATGTGCCTGGAGGTATGGATCGTTTTTTCCAACTAATGTGCCCTCTTCGTCCACAGCGGTGGTACCGGAAACTTCTACCACAGACCCCATTCGTACAACACGTGAGTAACCTACTTCAGATTCCCATACGCTTTTTGAAGATAACCTGATTTTTTCTGACATAATATTGCAAACTGAAATCGCTCAACCATTCAAATATGTAGATTAATTTTTTAAGCCATTCAAAATAAAGCGCAATCATGCCAATCACAGTCATGGCCCAGATCACGCATAGATTAAACCAAAAAGTGTCAAAAAACCGTCCGGCAAAGTACTTTTGTGGAGCATAGTAATGCGTTCTGAAATTCAACGGGTTTTCAGGTACGGAAGGATCAGCATAGATCGGATCTATTTTTCTTATTAATCGATGTCCAAATTCAATAATCCGGACCGGGGAGGAAATATTCCGTACTATCTCAGAAAGTTTTTCATTTTTATAGGCAGCTTCAATTTTCTGAAAATGCTGTTGATCCGTTTTGTTTTTAATAAGTTTTGCGATATAGGCGTCTTTTTCTTCCTGTGCTTTTTTATAACGGTTGATATAAACTTTTTTCAACGTACTCAGAAAATTTTCTGTATGCTCATATACTGTGGAGTCAAAATCTGAAATATTTAGTCTGTTGAAATCAGGAAATTTGTCATCGCCAAAAATTGCCAATTCCTTTGAAATTTCGTGACGTAACAGAAGAATGGGGTCCTCAATTTGGCTTGGTGGTTTTTCTTTTTGTAAGACGGATTGACACATTTGCAAGTTGGACAACAAACTGGGAATATAATAAGCATACTTGTACTGTGCATTAGCCATTCGTTTGTCAAACGCATAAAAGTTCTTTTCAAAATCATTATTTTTAAACTGGTGCACCATGATTGATTCATAGGCCCATTTGCTGGTCATCAGTTCGCCCAACATTGGCACTTTGTCAACGTCCGTGATTTTTGGATTCAGTTTGTCAAAATCTATGGCCACTCCATTAAACATCAGTTGAGGGATGAGAATAATGGGCACCAAAATATACACGGTAATCACTGAGTTGAAAGCAGAAGAGATGTTCAAACCAATTATATTGGCAAAGCAGGCAGCCGAAAATAACATGGCCCAATCGGCAAAATACATGCCTTTGAATTGTAGCAACCAGTTGGCAACGATAACAAATGACAACATTTGGAAAGCCGAGATCACAAACATGATGATCATCTTCGAAGATAGGTAACTACCCCGGCTGAGGTTAAGGAATTTTTCTCTGGCCAGAACTTTACGGTCTTTAATAATTTCTTCGCCACTAACCGTAAGTCCCATAAAAAGCGCCACAATGATGCTCATGAAAAAATAAGTAGGGATATTCGGATTATCGCCAAAGGTATAACTTGTCTGGTCATGATTGAAGGTATTATAATATCGCACGAAGTATCCAATAATGAGTGCCAGCAATGGGGCCTCCAGAAAATTAATGATCATATACTGGGTATTTTTCCATTTTGACAGGATATCCCTGATGGAAAATATCTTAAATTGATCAAGACGTGAAGGAATTTTAAAAGTAGTCAGGGGAAGTTGGTAATACTTAATATGCGTTTTGGGTTTGAAATTTTTCTGGAAATAACCACTCCATTCCGATGGAGAGATTTTTCTTTTATTGGTTAATTGACCGTATTCATTGACCACCCGGGTTTCTATGATGCTGAAAATCTGTTCAATTTTCACATTACCACACACCGGACAGGCTCCCTGGTCTCGTTGTACCATATTCACAACATCTCTAAAATATACCACAGCATCCACCGGATTGCCGTAGTAAATTTGAAATCCACCGACATCGAGTATGATCAGGCTGTCGAACATCTTAAAAATATCTGAGGAAGGCTGATGGATGGTGACGAAAATAAGCTTGCCTTTAAGGGCCAGGTCTTTGAGTATGTCCATTAAAATTTCAGAATCGCGCGATGACAATCCCGAAGTAGGTTCATCAATAAACAATATGGCTGGTTCCCGAAGCAATTCCAGTGCGATATTCAGTCTTTTACGTTGGCCTCCGCTAATAATTTTTTGAAGTGGATTACCGACTATCAGGTCTTTAATATCAAATAAACCCAAAGCATACAATGTCTGATTAACTATATTAAAAGTCTCTTCTTCGGAATAGTTGGCAAGACAAAGCTTGGCAGCATAATATAAATTCTGAAAAACAGTTAAATCTTCCATCAGCAAATCGTCTTGCGGCACGTAGCCAATCAAACCTTCAAGTTTCTCGGGAACAGCATGCACATCGATGCCATTAATGGTGACCTTGCCTTTGAACGGTTTGATCTTTCCATTCATAACTTCAAGCAAGGTCGATTTTCCGGAACCGCTGGCCCCCATAATGCCCACCAGTTTTCCTGACTCTTCATTGATGAATATGTTCCTCAAACCAATACGTCCCTGCTTGAATTTCAAGCTGATGTTGTCTGCCACTAAGGAGATCATGGAAGTTTCTTCCGTCACTTTGAACCGGCTGACCACATCACTGTAGTAAATAGGTCTTACTTTATCACCACGGATATTGCTGCCCGCCGGGAAAGCTTCAATGGTTCTGCTGCGAATGGAAATACCATTTAACCGTATGGATGATATGCCAATATATTTCATGAAGTAGGTTTCCAATTCAGGTAAATATAAAATGGCAATAAATCCAGTAAGGTTTGGTCGCTCTATGTGTTTGCAATCACTGTAATCTTCCGCCGAACCGTCATCCACAATAAGAATATTTTCATGGAGCAACTCATTGATGTCCTGGCCAAAAACATATTTTTTTATGATTTTGAGAATCTCGTTGTCGACATTGATGCTTTTACAGATATAATAGAGCAGATTTTCCTGTCTTTCAGTGAGATGGCTTTCCGATTGAATTAATTCAACCAAACGAAGGACCAATAAAACTTTCAAATATTGGGTGAGTTCCTTGTTGATCCTTTTACAAATCAAAATAATGTTGGCCCACTCTTCGACAAATTCTTCGGTTTCACGATCCATTTCGGAATCTTCCCTTTCCGCAAAACCTTCCTCCAGTCTTTCTTCAGAGGTTTTACTGAATTCATCAAAGATTTTGAGATATTCTTCCGCTTCTTCACTGTTTACCTGGCGGAATATGAATTCTTTTATTTTCTCCCGCTCATTATCAGATACATGTTCTTTGGCAACAATGGCAAAAAGGCGGGTGATTGCTTTTAAAAGATATTCATTCATACTGGACCACTGAATATTTGGTAGTTTTCAAAACAAAGTAAATAAAAAAAGAAACAAAACATTGTGATGAACAAATGAGATATTCAATTCAATTTATTCCAATTTTTCCAGCGCCACTTTCAGATCGTCGATTAACAGCGCTGGTTCTTCGAGCCCGATATAAAACCGGATCATATTAATGGGAAATGCACTGGTGCTGTAATTTTCAGAGGTATGCAAAGTGATGGCTGGAAATATGAGGGATTCGTGTCCTCCCCAAGAACATCCCAGTAAGAAATATCGCAAGGAATTGCAGAACTGCTCGATTTTATGGGCGTCTTGACTCTTTAGCAGAATGGTGAATTGACCGGCCCCTTTTTTTAAATATTTGTTGGCCAATGCCGGTTGTTTATAAGTGGCTGAATGCGGATAGAAAACCTGTACTACAGCCGGATGATTTTCCAGAAAATGCACAATTTTTCCAGCGCTTTCCGCTACGCGCTGCATCCTGATTTCCAATGTGCGCAAACCTCTCAGCAACAACCAGGCATTGAACGGAGAGATGATGCCACCGATGGTCATAAATTCCGAAGTAAATATTCCGGATACAATTTCTTTTGAAGCGCAGAGCACACCTGCTACTGTATCGCTGTGTCCGCTAATGTATTTGGTGGCGGAGTGCAGGATAATATCGACACCGAAATCCGCCGGATTCATGTTGATCGGGGAGGCATAGCTGTTGTCTATCATCGTGGTGATTTGATGCTTTTTTGCCAGTTCAGTCACGGATTCGATATCCTGCATTTCATACGTCCACGAATTAGGGCTTTCGAGAAAAATGACTTTGGTATTTGTCTGAATTGCCCTGATAAATACCTCAGTAGTGCTACCATCTACATAAGTTACCGTAACGCCATATTGCGACAACAGATTGCTTAAAAGCTTTTTAGTCCAGCTATAAGGATTTTGAATGCATACCACATGATCGCCACTTTTTACCTGATTCATGATGGCTGCGGCAATAGCAGCGCTTCCGCTGGCAAAGATCAGGGCGTCTTCGGTGTGCTCGAGGCCAGCTATTTTTTTTCGCAAAATATCAATGGTAGGGTTGCTTCCCCTGGTGTAAAAAGGTATTTCGCTTTCATGCTGCAGCGCATAGCGCATTTCCGAGACATCCTTAAAACAAAAATTGGAAGCTTGCACAATAGGGGGTACTGCCGCATTAAAATACAGGTCTCGTTCTTCCCCTAAATGGTTGACGATTTCAGAGACAGGTAATTGATCTCGCATGATTGGGTTTCTATTTGTTTTAATTTTTGAGGCACAAAAGATACTAGCTTTTTTGTTCTTTTGTCAGAATTCGGGAATATTGTTCCATGAGAATTTCATAATAGAAAAACATGAAAGACAAAGTCATTATTGTTACTGGCGCTACTTCCGGAATTGGCAAAGCTTATGCAGAAATTTATGGCGCACAAGGAGCTAAAATTGTTGCCATGGGAAGAAGCGAAGAAAAATTAAAAAGGCTATCTGATTTCCTGAAGCAAAAATCAATTGATCACATCGTCGTGAAAGCGGATGCAGCAATAGAAGAAGATAATCATAGGATGATCCAGGCAGCGATTGAATGGTACGGTAAAATAGATATTCTGATCATTAATGCGGGCATATCGATGCGGGCAATGTTTGAAGATCTGCAAATGGACGTGTTCAAACAGGTTATGGATGTTAATTTTTATGGGGCCGTTTACGCCACAAAATATGCACTCCCTTACCTGCTTAAAAGCAAAGGTGGTATTATTGCGATATCGTCCATCAATGGTCACCGGGGTACACCGGCGAGAACGGCTTATACGGCATCCAAATATGCCATGGAAGGATTTTTTGAATCATTGCGAACCGAAGTAATGAAACGCAACCTCCAAATTCTGGTCGTAAGTCCGGGATTTACGGGTACCAATATCCGCGAAAATGCGCTCATGGCGGATGGCTCGGCGCAGGGAGAATCTCCGCGTGATGAAGGAAAAATGATGACGCCGGAAGCGGTTGCCCGTGCAACTTTGAAAGCCTGGAAAAATAAAAAACGCGACCTGGTATTGACTACTCAAGGAAAACTTGTCGTGTGGTTAAATAAATTTTTTCCAGGAATGATGGACAATATTGTTTACAATCATATGGCTAAAGAACCAGATTCACCTTTTAAATAGGCGAGAATTTTAAGCGTCTCAGAAATATTAAAGTTTAATAGTTTTCAGATTGTCGGATTTGACATAGGCAATCTGATTGTCCCATTCAATTTTTGTCCAGACATCTTCGTGTCCCAGTACTTCTACGCGGTGACCTTTTTTAACAATTTCAATGACGTCTGCTCCGGCAGAAGGTCCCTTCATGAGGTAGACCTGGTTATTAAAAATAATAGCCTTGGGATTTTCACGACCAAAATTATTGAGATAAAACAGAAAGGTTAAAAAAAGGATAAAAACTGATCCGGAAAATATGGGTCGTTTTTTGGTTACTCTGGCACGATAGATCATAATACTAAACACAAACAAGGTTATCGCCAAAATAGCAAAGGTAATCTCACTGTAATACCGGTGAAAAATATTGAGAAAGAATTGTGTATCGCTATAATCGTAACCTTCCAGATTGTGTTTTTTAGCCATGTCCTGCATTTTCAACAAAGCCCTTTTGTCTGAAGTCTTGTCATAGTAAATATTCAGGTAATACAAGGCATCGGTGTAATCTTCCAGCCCTTCTTTGATAAAAGCCATTTTTAACAACATGGAAGGAGTAACTTCATGTGAACTGGTGAGAATATCATCGTAAATTTCGAAAGCCTGTGTATATTTTTTTTCATTAAATAATGAATCAGCGATGGACAGACTTTCCTTTAATGGGCTGCAATATCCTGATATTGAGATGAATAGATACTGAAACAAAAATATTGCGAAGATTTTATGTTTTGTGGTTTGGCTTTTAAACATAAGCGCCTAAATTTGCAGTCCAATTACGGGGACTGGCCGTAAAAAACCAAATTAAATTTCATTAGATTCCGTAGCTCAGCAGGTAGAGCATCTCCCTTTTAAGGAGAGGGTCCTGGGTTCGAGCCCCAGCGGGATCACTTTTTAGTGAGTACTCGTTTATTTTCGTGAGTTATTTTTTTTGTATACAGAATTGCAACGTTTTACATCTCTTATAATCAAGCTATTTGGTCCATAGGTTCAAGCAATTTCTACTTTTATGCTCCTTAATTTATTCATATGATTGCCAGGGGTCCCACTTCCATTTTCTTGTCGTTGGGGATTTAGTCTTAGTCTTCCTCTTTAAGTTCCTACGGGTTGCGGATAATGCCATTTATCACACTAAATGCGTAGGCTGTGCCAATTGTATGTCTGCCCGAAGTAGCGTATCAACTTGGGGTTTCCTGGCCGACTATCCCAACTACCTGAGCCATCAGATGACTACCAACGCGGGTAACTTCAGTTTTAGACTGGTACGTACCGATTACATCTTTGTGAGTCCCCAGGTGCCAAGAGGCGTCATCTGACCCCCTTTTGTATATCGATGGGCACCTGGTTAGTACTAACTTTTGTAGATTCTGAAGCTCTGGCCTAAGTGGTTGATATGTGGTGTCCTTAGAGTATCTATGACTACCATGTTCGGGGTGCAATATAGCGGCGTTTGGTTCACCGTTGTTTTCTAAGATTTCCCTGTATGCCTGGCTGATAATCGAATTAGTAAGGTATGTTCCATCGTCCCAGATCAATTTCATTCACGTTCGTTTGCACGCCGGTGCCGGTCTTATATTCCGGTGGTCTGAACTTGACCTGCTACCAGAAGGGCCGCGCGGTCTATCGGCTATCGCTGCGCTAACTATTCGCTATCACATCGCTGGCATTGGGTGCGTCTTCGGAGTTCTACTGACATCTTAACACTGCCTACCAGTTTTTGCCGTTAGTGTTACGGCTTCGGTGCCACTGCAGGGGGGTATGTACGGCATTTTCAGCCTTCCAGGTTAACGATGGATCGCTCGTTACCCTGGCTATTGTCAACGTCTTAGATCATGGGAACTGTCAAAGCTCCCGCACGGAATACGACGGATTTATTACGCGCTAAATCAATCACCTGGCCTGCCAGTGGGGCGGGCACCATTGAACTATCGCCAGTGGTTGACATTGCGTCATTTTTGAAACCAGGTTTGGCCGTGAATCCTGCAATCCTGTCTTTCATATAACCTCTCCAATCATACCCGCTGGATTGGTTGAAACCTAATTCTTGTGAAAGGCTGGCTTTATTTGAAAATACTTTTATTTTTTCTCCCTTACCGCCATCATCAACCCTCTCCCAAACTTCAACGTTTTTAGGTTTTGACTGCCCGGGGTTGCCCAGCGCGCCTGAAATTATTTTAGACAGCATATCACTATCATCTTTTTGCTCCTTACCGCTCAAAAAGGCTTTCAGTTTAGCTTCCTCACCTTGATACTTTTTTTGAAGGTCTAAATATTCAGCGTTTTCCGACGTTGTCAATTCCCGGTCATCATCGTCGGCTTTGTTCAATATTTTCTCCATTTGATTAATAACCTCCCCAACATTTTCGCGCAATTCTTTTTCTTTAATTGTCATTGTTTTTAATCTTTAGATTTACTCTAATTTTACGTATTTAATAGGTGCTTTTTGTGTAACAATGTTGCCTTTTTCAAGGTGTCTTTTCCGTCACCTGTGAAACGAGTTATAACCGGAATATTTTCTTTTTCCGAAAACTTTTTCATGTTCATTTTCAAGCTTTTCGTATGCTCCGGTCAAACCGTATTCTGAAATCAATTCATAATAAATCATCACAAAAGCTCTCGCTTTTCATTTCGCATAATGCTGGTCTCATAAGTTATTATGTTTTCTTTCTCTCTCCATCCATCCAACTAAAAGTTTAGTTATTCCGCGCTATAATCTTTTCCTTCCCTTTGAATTTTTAAACCTGCCTCCTCTGCTTTTCGGTAGAAAAAATAAATCAAATAATCGCCCAGGTCCATTTAAGCCCTTCGGCGGCCTCCTTAAAAAAATCATAATGTTCTTTTAAGATTTCGATTTTGACTCTCTTTGTGGGCGTTATGCTTAATTTCTTCAACCGTTTTTTTGGCCACTGTAAGCCGAGATTTCATTTTTTTGTCATCCATCTTTTTATATTTTAGTTTATAATCATCAATTTTTGATACCCCCCCTCTCGATTTTTTTGGAGAGAGAAAAAGAACTTCAAAAACGATTTCAAAGAAAATAGCTAATTTTGACCAAACAACCGGGGGGTGTAATTTAT
Source organism: uncultured Cytophagales bacterium (assembly GCA_963711495.1). Lineage (GTDB taxonomy): Bacteria > Bacteroidota > Bacteroidia > Cytophagales > Cyclobacteriaceae > CAVQEK01. The sequence continues at coordinate 68,202 of CAVQEK010000010.1, read as the reverse complement.
TGACAATCAACATTATACGTAATTTATAAATGAACATTCTGTCTGATGTTATCTACTACTCTGTTGATAAAATCTAAGATATGAATTACGGTCTCGATTCATGATATGCGTGAACTTGCGCTGTAGATCAAAACGTTTGTTGTTTCAAAGCGTTAAGTGATTTAAAACAGATATGGCTAATTGAGAACTTCAGCTCTATCGTTCGACACATCTTTGTTGTTGAAATACCTAAAGACTGATTAATACAGAAACATCTGTGAGGAAGCTTTCATATTCAGTCATTGGATGTAGTTCTTTCTCCCGCTGTTTCTTTTACTCCGATAGTCAGTTTATCGAGCGCCGGGTATAGATCACGTTTCAATATCTTTGCTAATCAGTTCTTTCAGCCTGGTCGTTGCGCTGGCCGTGTGTTCTTTGTTCTTGGCATCGTTATATCTTTTTAGTCGTTCAATCTTTCCTGTAGATTCCGGTAAATTCTTGAAACCCATTTTTTCATAATGTTGGCCTATTTTCTAGCCAGTCAATCAGTATTCATAATTATTGGCTCATTATTTAGTCTCTCAATATCGTTAGATATTTCCTCATCGGTCCATTTGTACGTAAGTACTTTGCAATCTCAAGGGGATCCTGACGCTGCAGGCTCTACTTACGAAACCAGTACAGACCTTCTATTAGGTCCAGTCCTTTTGATATCCGATGGTCCTTTTGCGCTTCATTGGGGTTTTTACTTCCAGCAGCGATCAATACCGCTAACCGTAATCGGTGTGATTAAGGGCTCAATTTAAGTTTGAATTTCCAAAAACACATTTGGCAATTTCAATGTTATCCCGTTGCAAATAATCTGCAATCCACACTCCTGATCATAGCACAAAAACTATCTCGTGCCGCGTCCGTGTTTTATCAATTTTCAGTCCGTACCTCTCAAAGATGTATTTTTCAACTTGTTTGTGTCGCTTGAATAGTTCCCTGTATTGTGCGGGTTAGGATGATAACTTTTAGCCCATAGCCCCAGGAGAAACAAACATCATTTGCACTTTTAATAGGGGATCTGCAATGAATTTTTTTTTCTTTGCTTTCAAATTTGTTATATAATCAAGGTCCAGGCACATATACCGGATAGGTTTTTCAGGTGTCTGTTTCCCTTTTTGTGAATGTCCCTGCAAAGGTCACGTAATCCAGAAGGCGGGTTTTTTCTTGTTTTATGTCTTAGCATCATTGAGGCTTCTCAGGTTCGTTTGCTTTTTAAAGTGATTATTTTTTATAACATCATAGCATTGTTGCAGAGTAATATCCTTGTATGGAATCTTATTAATTATAGGTGCCTTGAAATAACTAAACATCATACCCCCTCAATATCTGGACTTTCTGGACTTTAAGCTTTTCTGGACTTTCTGAACTTTCTGGATATTAGTCCAATTAGTCCAACTACTATGGTTATAGACTTTTTAGACTGCTCAAATTGCATGGTAAAGGCCATTTTCATCTTTTGAATAATTCAATCTTTAAAACCCTTGCTAATCTTACTTTGTGCCCCCGATCGGAAACACGTAAACCTCAATCACTTTTTCACACAAGGATTTATTATTAAGGTGTTGGTCATCTAAGAGGCTAACAAAGTCTATTTCAGTACTTGGACGGCCTAAATTTTCAGAACGCAATTCCCGGACAATTTCGATTCGAGACATTTCACAGCCTGTCCTTCCGAACTGTTGACGGTCCGGAAAGTAGCTTAGTTCGTAGCATTTCTGTTTTAAATCGTCCGCAAATGGGTTTCCTTTTACACAAATGCCAGCGGTGGTCTTGGTAGATAGAGAGCATCATAACAACCCTGCAGGCCTGTCGAAATCCCCGGCACCTTTTATACTAGCTTTCTCAGGAATATTTTCGAACAATTTGTTCGTGTGATGGATATAAAGCAATGTACCATAGTATTTTATGCAGACCTCCCGAATTTCGGACATCGTTTTGCGGGTGAATCCGCATCATACTTCCCCCGACGAGATATCCAGGTGTCGATCATAACGAGGTCTGCCGGAGTCTCAGACAGAACCTGTTAAGTCTTTGGGGGAGGTCTCGCCCGTCCAAAATAAATAATATCGAATCGTCTGGTATCGATTCACCGTCTTTTAACATTGCAGTCAATCGGGTTTTTAATTGTCCTATCCCATCCTCAGTTGAGACATAAACACTACGCCCCTTTGTAGTGCCAAGCGGCCAGTTCAGGAAGCTTTCTTCCTCTCGTGCAATAGCTATTGCCAAATTGAGTAATAAAGTTGATTTTCCCGCTTCTGAGGAGGCGACAAGGGCGTTATTTACCCCCTTCGTAATGAAAGACCACAAAGTTTCTTGGGGCGGCGCATTTAATACGTCATTAACGGTGTAAAGCCATTTTTCATCCTTCTTGGGTTCGTTCTTTGGAATATTCCGGGGAGTATGATTTATTGAATTCCTAATTTTACTATTTCCGTTAATTTGGGGCTTAATTCCTTGATCGTGGCATTTCTGGAAAAAAGTTCCCAATGTGACAGATCCGTTACCCGTTTGCAGAAAATTATCAAACTTCTTATCACAATCCGTGTGGTCATAATCCGGTGGAATTGGCTAACCCTATCGTACAGATCCCGGCCTGACTCGCCCAGGCTAACAGGGCAAAGCCAATGGATAACCATTCATCATAACCGGTCGTTATGTCAATCCCGGAACTTTCAAAAGCTTGGACGTATAAACCAGCCTTTTGTAAAATCTTGCTTGAATTTGTGACGCCTTCTAATGAATTTTTTAAAACCGCATTTCCCATTGCCCAATAAATCTTTGTTTACATCCTATGTTTAGTTATTGAGCCGGTTCAAAGGCACTTTCAATTTCTTTGATGTCGTAGTATGGCTTCCTTCGGGCCTCGTCATAATAAAACGGCGTTAATTTGCCCTGCTTTTCAAGTTTTAATACAGTAGCTTTTGAAAAATCATAAGCATTCATTAATTGCTTACGAGAAATTTTAGATTGATTAATTTTCATGTTACCTATTTTTGTTGCGTGTTAACGTCATATGCAATTTTACGCAACCCTTAAGGGGTAACACTAGGTAACATGTTACTTTGAATGTTACTTTATTTTCGACTTTTGAGCAGTCTATTTTTGATTAGTTTATATCGGAGGGCTTTTATTGTTTCCCAGTGTACGCCAATTTCTTTTTCTAGTTCCTTATAAATGTCATTGTACTGCCTGCCTTCATTATATTCATTCTCAATATATTCTAGCTTCTTTTCAACCTTTGAAGTATCTGATTCTTTGGGTGTCCTTGGTTGTGGTACTTTATGTTTATCATGTAATTGGTTAATAATATTCAATTGATTATTTAAATACGCTTTATTTAATTGTATTGAAAAATCAGGTCTATTAATAGGAATAGAAATTTCATCTGGATTGATGGCATACTCCTTTGATAATCTTGGAAACCGAATTGAGAAATCGGATGTTTCTCGATCATGCCATAAAAACCAATTATGTATTTCTGATTGCAATTCCTGGAAAATGTCTGGATTGTTCTGAATATGTTCATCGATGATATTTGAATAATATTTTAGATGATCATTTTGAGGAATTTTGAACGATTCCAATACTATATTTTTATAGTCACTTGATAATAATCTTTTTTTCATGATACCTTCATGTTTATATTGCCCAACCCGAAAGCTTTTTGCATTTCTCGAATAATATTTTCCTTATCCGTTCCATAATAGTGATCAATCAAAACCTTTACGCTGGTTCCGGTCATTTCACTTACCACTTTTGGCTGTATTCCTTTTTCCACACAAATTGATATAAAAGTTTTTCGCGCTAAATAGCTTTTGATAATTTCCTTTAATGGAACTTTTTTAAATATCTTCTTGCCCGCTTTAAACTCGGTTATTTCAACAATTCTGTCAAGTTTGGCAGCTTTGGCCATGTCCTTTAATTGCCTATTGTAAACTTGGTCTGCCAGTTTGGGTAATTTCCCCTTATATTTTTTTAAAATACCTTGCGCTATGGGATTTAATGGGATATATACCTTATTGGTAGTTTTAAAGGCTCTCATTTGAATGATTCCCTCTTGTATATGTTCTTTATCAAGCCGCATCAAATCGCTTACTCAAAGCCCTGTATTGCACTGAAATAAAAATAAATCCCGTGTTCTGGCTAAGTGCTTTTTTGAGAAAATTGTGTTTTTAAGGATTTCCAATTCCTTTTGATTCAAGTAGACAATTTGCGGATTTTCTTTATATACCTTGTATTTTTCGAATTCAGGATTAACAGGGTAGCCGTGATTTTTAAGCCAGTTCAGAAAAGTTTTTAAAACTTTGATTCTGGTACCTACAGTATTACTGTTTAAATCTTTTGCGAACAGGTAGGCCGTATAATCATCATATAGTTTTAGGGTGAATACTTCGAATGATAAATTATACTTGTTTTCTCTGGTAAAATCGACAAACGTTTTCAATCCTGTTTTGATCTGCCTATATGTTCCAGGCGTTTTGTTGAGCTGGCAGTTTTTTAAATATTCCTTTTTCAAGGATTCAAAATCTGTTTTCTTGGTTTTACTTTCTCCAAAATATTCAATGCTTACTCTTTCGGGCGTGGGGTTAATGGTATCTAATTCAAGGCGGGTTGCAATATCATTTATCCGTGATTTGACAGAACTGATTTTAGCATTTAAAGCAGTGGATTCTTTTTTAAGATCCGCTAGTAATGATTCATTTACTTTAGTTGGTTTTATGCCAATCGTAAGGTCAATTTTTTCCTTAGAAGCAATCCAATGTTTTGGATCTGTTTTGACACCTGTTGAAAACATTTTGCTTTTGTCTCCATGCCTGTAAATGACATATACCATTGCAGACCGTTGCAGCTTTCTTAAAAATACCGTCGTCGTTGCCATAGGTTTAAATTTGTGAATCTTTAGATATAATGCTTTTTAGATACAATTCTCGTATGATTCTTTAGATACAAACACAATGCTTATGTAAAAATACAAAAGTGCAACGGATATGCAACGGTTTTTACTGTTTTTCTTTGTTTTTTAGTGTTTAAAAAGTGGCTTAAAAGTGCTTTTAATGTACTTTAATGTTTGTTTCTGTAGTGAAGTTTGTATCCCAGCGGGATCACTTTTTAGGTCACAAAATACATCATACCCCCTAAAATCAATTTTTAGAGGGTTTTTGCTTTTAAGACTCCGTCATTTTTGACAATAATTTTCATATATTAAGTGAACCATTCGGTTAACAAAAAAATTCACAAAATTGTTAACCAATCATGTGCTGATTGGCTTCAAAGGCAGTTTTTTTAGCATATTTTTTGGAATGTTTTACTTAAGAATAGTGCCATGATTGATAGTATTTCTTCCCTGTTCTGGCCAAGCAGGGCCAGAGTATCACAAAGATCATTGAAAGCCCCATTTACGCAATCATCACCAAACCATGAAAACGGCAACATTGAATTTACCCGATGACCGGTACATGGATGAAAAGGAAATATCCATTCTACTTGTCACCCAGCCATATGACAAGATAAAATCGTCACTTGAGCAGGTTTCCACCCTCGCGGATGTGGCAAAGGAAGAATTCATGGATAGCCGCGGGAGCGAGAGTGTGTCCATATTTGGGGAGACCCTGGAGGATAGAAAAAGAGACCTTTAGGACGAATAATTATATCATTGATTACAAACTCGGCAGAAAGTTTGCCTCCCATTTGAAAATCAACACAACAAGGACCCTGCGAACGCTTTTAGTATTCAAAATACAAAATATCTTGTATTTAGAATACAAGTTTTTACATTTGTATAAAATTAGTCAAAACAATGATCACCAAATCCCTCCTCGGCGAAATTATAGAAGATCAACAGAAGAGTTTCTTAAGAAAAAAATGGATTGAGCGGAACAAAGAAATTCCGCTTAACACCAACAGAATTATTATCATATCAGGGGTCAGGCACTGCGGAAAAAGCACATTGATCCGACAAAAACTCTTACGAACAGGTCATGCAATCTATGTGAATTTTGAGGATACCCGGCTGATAAACTTCACCGTCGAAGATTTTTCCAAACTGGACGAGATCATGGAAGAATCCAGTAAAACCCATATCATTTTAGACGAAGTTCAGAATATCGACAAATGGGAGCTATACGGCAGGGCTGCCAATGAAAAAAGTATTCCTTTATACATTACAGGCTCTAACGCAAGTATGCTGAGCAGAGAAATGGGAACTAAGCTAACAGGAAGATACAACCAGATCGAACTTTTCCCTTTCAGCTTTGATGAGTTCCTCGATTACTTTCAGTTGAAGAAAAATCCGGAAAGTTTTGACCAGTATTTTGAATTGGGAGGATTTCCCGAATTCCTGGAAGAACAGGACGATAATTATCATAGAACCTTGCTCAGGGATATTGTTACCCGGGATATTGCCGTGCGCAGAAATATTGTGAATGAAAATCAGTTAATTCGACTTGCGGTCCACCTTCTGAGTAATGTCGGTAAAGAATTCAGCTATAACAACATTTCCAAATTACTCGAGTTCAAATCGGTGAGGACGGTCATTGATTTCTGTGATTACCTCAATGAAAGTTACTTGGTCGACTTTATTACACTCTATTCAACTTCCATTAAAAAACAATTGGCTAATCCAAAAAAAGCATACAGTATTGATCCCGCATTTGCCAAGTCAAACAGTTTATCATTCAGCAAGGATTTGGGGCGCCGTTTAGAAAATTTTGTGTACAACAAACTCCGGCGTGATTTTAGAGAAATTCATTACTACAAAAACCGGAATTCAGAATGTGATTTTCTTGTCAAACAAAATGAACAGGTAATCATGGCTGTTCAGGTATGCTGGACATTGGACAGCGAAGACATGAACAGGGAAATCCGGGGATTAAAAAATGCTATGCAAGAAACAGGTGTCACGGTTGGTACCATCGTGACCTATAATCAGGAAGACAATTTGGATGGCCTTCCACTTATTCCTGCCTGGAAATGGGTTTGATATCATTTGCCAATTGAAACCGATTATAATACGATCAATGCGAAATCTTTAAATTTCCAGTTGTTCAGCATTGGTAATATTTTTATGATGCCATCCGATGACCAATACTTTAAAAACTAAGCATTTAACGGAGTAGCCACAAAGAAAAAACTAAGGGCTTTAAATAATTCTCATTCAAAAGGATTAATTACCATAGGAATAAAATATCATGAAAGCTTGGCGATAGCCACCTTCGGCATCAAAGCTTTTGGCGGTACCTGACCAAGTGCTTTGATGGGCTGGCGGGATATTTGCGATCAACCGATGACGGATACTTTATTTCCTGCTGCTTCAATTAAATTCCGACTTGGTTCTTCTATTTCATCTTTATCCCGTAGTGGTGGAGTAATGAATTCTTAAGGTTTTAAACTCCCCCGGTTCAGCCTAAATGCGGGCAATATATTGAGCCTAACTTTTTGCGGTTTCCGATGTTGTCCTGAGTCGGATTTTATATTCAAAAATAAAATCCCGAATGAAGCAGAGATATAAGCTTAGCCAGCATTAAATTCATGTTTTAAATGGTTAACTTTTTTTTAACATATTTAATTTTTTCATTATGGAGTTAAAAAAAATATTTATTGGAGGTCTTCTGTTTGTTGGCCTCCAGTTTATTTTACAGGGATGCCATAGAGATCAAACCCTTACATCACACCAGGGGAAAGACAGTATAGAACAGGTAATTGCAGCCATGACAACGGAAGAAAAAGTTGGTATGACCGTAGGGGATGGTAAATTTCTTCCTCAGGAAAAGCCTGAAAAAATAGAACAGGGAACAGGGGTGATCATTGCCAATCAGGAGGCGAATGTGATCATTCCGCGACTATCAGTTAGAAAAACCGTACTTACCGACGGACCTTCCGGGATAAATCGGGATCCGCACCCTGAAGGAGCCACACACTACACTTATACCACTGCTTTTCCAACTTCAACCTGTATTGCCGCAAACTGGAATACAGAGATGGCAGAAAAAGTAGGTGAAGCATTTGGCGATGAAGTGCTGGAATATGGTTATGATGTGGTGTTGATGCCTGCCATGAATATACACCGGAATCCCAAGTGTGGCCGTAATTTTGAGTACTATTCGGAAGATCCGTTACTCTCTGGAAAATTGGCGGCTTCCATGGTCCGCGGACTGCAATCCAAAGGAATTGGTTCTACTTTAAAGCATTTTGTTGGAAATAACCAGGAAACAAACCGCCGAACGTACAATGCTGTTATCAGCCAGCGTGCGTTGCGCGAGATCTATCTTCGTGGTTTTGAAATTGCGGTAAAGGAAGGGCATCCCGAGGCAATAATGACTTCTTACAATAAAGTAAATGGCTTCTATACTGCTGAAAACCCCGAATTGTTAAAAGATATTGTGCGACAGGAATGGGGCTATAATGGGCTTTTTATGACAGATTTCGACGGTTACGGAAGCGCGGTAGCAAAGGTCAGGGCCGGCAACAATATGTTGATGGGAGGAAATATAGATGAGGTAAATGAGTTGAACGCCGCTTTGAAAGATAAAACACTGGATGAAAGCACGCTCGATAAAAACCTCGTGTATAATATGCAGCTTAAGCAAGATTCTCCCCATGCAAAGGGTTACGTTCCTACTATGGAACCTGATTTGGAAGCACATGCCAAGATTGCCAGGGAAGCAGCTGCTGAAGGAATGGTATTGCTTAAAAATGAAAATAATACCCTTCCATTAAAAGTAAAAAATACAGTAGCTATTTTTGGTAAGATTAGTTATCATTTGATTGAGGCAGGAACAGGGAGTGGAGGAATCAGGAGTAACAAATATGCCATCTCGGTGAATGACGGCTTGAAAGAAGCCGGGTTTAGCATCTTGCCTGAAATGGAGAAAAATTACCTTGATTATATCGAAAAAATCAAGAGGGAAAACTTGGTCCCTGATTATTTTAATAATCCTAAAATGCGTGCCGACAATGGTATAACAGGTAATCAGGCCCCACCCCATTTCAAAAAAAGATTAGTTGCTTTTAGCAAAGAACAGCCACTATCGAAAGAGGCTGTTGAAAAATATGAAGCCAAATCCGATGTTGCTGTAATTACATTGGGTAGAAGTGGGGGTGAAAGCTATGAAAATGGGTATCTTCCTATCACTCAGGTTGAGCTTGATTTGGTGAAAAATGTATGCGAAATCTACCATGCAGCGGGGAAAAAGGTGGTGGTGGTTCTTAATGTGGGCGGTGTTTGGGAAATGGCAAGTTGGAGGGATTTTCCTGATGCCATTCTTATGGCCTGGCAACCCGGACAGGAAGGTGGTCGTGCAGTGGCAGATATCCTGACTGGAAAAGTAAACCCATCAGGGAAGTTACCTGATTCTTTCCCCTTGAAATATGAAGATGTGCCTTCTGCTTCCACCTTTCCGGGAGTCCCACCTGAAGATCCGGTAAATTCTTTTTATACTGAAGGGATTTATGTGGGGTACCGTTATTATAATTCTTTCAATGTTCCTGTGGCTTATGAGTTTGGATATGGCCTTTCATATACAACATTTGAATATTCCGATCTGCAGTTGAGCAGTACTCAATTTTCAGGCAAATTGGAGGTAAGTGTAACTGTTAAAAATTCCGGGAATGTCGAAGGTAAAGAAGTCGTTCAGCTTTATGTGTCGGCGCCGACTCTTGAAATGGAGAAACCCGCTGAAGAATTGAAAGGATTTGGTAAAACCAAACTTTTGCAGCCAGATGAAAGTCAAAAACTTTCATTTGAACTGGATGCGCGTTTGCTTGCTTCATTCAGAAGTGGGATTAGCGCCTGGGTGGCTGACAAGGGTGATTACGAGGTGCGGATTGGAGCTTCTGCCAAAGATATTCGTTTGACAGCCACATTTAATTTGCCCAATGATATTATGGTGGAAAAAGTGCATGATGTATTGTATCCTAATTTTGCCATGAAGGAATTAAGCAGAAACAGTAAATAATCTGTTAAAATGAAATGTAGATCACTCATATTTTTGGGCTTGCTGATGACTTTAATGGCAAATTTGGCCATATCGAAAGAGATATTTTACAATGTACTCGATTTTGGAGCCAAAGACGATAACAAAACAAATAATACCCGGGCCATTAATGCGGCTATAGAAGCCGCTTCAAAAAACGGTGGGGGAACGATTTTCTTTCCAGCCGGCGAATTTCTTTCTTTTACCATTCATTTAAAAAGTAAGATCACCTTGTATCTGGGCCAGGGCGCTGTGTTAATTGGAGATAAAGAGGCAAACAGTAAAGGTTACGTCCTGCCAGGGAAAGATGCCTGGTACAAAGAATTTCTGGATTTTGGACACAATTACTGGAAAAACAGTCTTATTTATGGTGATAGTTTACACGATGTTACGATTACAGGTCAGGGGATGATTTGGGGAAAAGGTTTATCCACCTCTGACAAACCCGATATTCAAGGTTCGGGAAACAAAGTCATTGGTTTGAAGAATTGTTTGAATGTAACCAAAAGAGACATCTCGATTTTGCATGGCGGACATTTCTGCATACTGGCCACGGGTGTGGATAATCTTACCCTCGATAATGTGCGGGCTGATGCCGACCGTGATGCCTTTGATATTGACTGTTGCAAGAATGTGCATATTTCCAATTGTACCATCAATTCCCCCACTGACGACGGACTTTGTTTGAAATCATCGTTTGCATTGGGATATGCACGAGTCACGGAACATGTAACCATCACCAATTGCCAGGTATTTGGTTACGACCAGGGCACTTTGATGGACGGGACCTTCAAAACTGAATTCAAAGATGAACAGCCCAATGCCAATCACTTCAATACTGGCCGGTTAAAACTGGGAACAGAATCGAACGGTGGCTTTCGCAATATCGCGGTTTCCAATTGTGTGTTTGAGCATTCACGGGGGCTGGCAATCGAAACCACTGATGGCGGATTGATCGAAGATGTCGTAATGGATAACATTACCATGCAAGATATTACCGATACACCGTTTTTGACGGTCATTGATGAATCGAAACATATGAAAGATTGGAATGACGTAATTGCCCATTGGTATTGTCGTTTTTAGCCTTCAAAACTCTAAAGGTGACATGGTAAATTTGTTCCAACAAATATTTATTTATAAATAAAATAAGGAGATAATATGTTACAATGCACACCATTTCTTTTATTCGATGGCAATTGTGCCGAAGCCATGACTTTTTACAACAAATGTCTTGGTGGTGAATTAATGCTAACCAAGCTTGGCGATAGTCCGTTGAAAGCTCAGTTACCGCCAGAGAAACACGACAGAATCATCAATGCGCACCTAACGAGTAGCGCTATTGAGATTTCAGCTACTGACTGGATGGCCTCTCCGGAATTTGACCCGGTACAAGGAAACACGTTCGCCCTATTTATTACAGGAGACGATTATAATGAAATGAAAAAGATTTTTGACGAGCTTAAGGACGGAACAAACAACACAAGGTTGCAGGAATTACACGATTTGCCAATGGGGACGTATGGACAGTTCTACGACAAATATGGCATCCAATGGATTTTCGTTTGCCGAAAAAAATGAATAATTTAAAGAACAACGAACCGCCAACAATGTATATACAAAATAGGCGTGATAGAAGTAATTTCAGGGGCCGCAGCCCGCTTCAAAATCGTAACGGTTTGATAAGTTTGATGCCAGCAACCGCCTACTTTGCATATACTGAACGTTTATCCGGTTAAATGCCCGGATGCGCGGCCCGGAAGGTGTGCCAGTGGGTGTTTGCCGGCGGATCACACTCAGCAATATCAATGTCTACGACGCAGGTGGAAGGCCGAGTTTTCCGGAATTGGGGGCAGGAATGGTAATGGGAATTCCAGGCCATTATATCGAAGATTTAACGATGAGTAATATTCGTATTTATTTCAGGGGAGGGACTTCCAAGGAAGCCATAAACAAGGAGGTGCCTCAAAACATCGATATGTATCCGGATCCTTACCGGTGGCATTCTTTGCCAGCGTATGGTATTTATTTTCGCTACGTTAGAGGATTGAAAGTGAACAATGTAGTGTTGCGATATATAAACCGCGATGAGCGCCCCGCTTTTGTTCTGGATGATGTGCACAACGCCGATTTTTATCAGGTGGATGCGCAAAAAGGAGAGGGGGCGCCACTATTCATCTTGAAAAATGTATCTGGTTTCTCAACCCATCAAGTGAAGGGAGTTGAAAATACAAAATTGGAGAAAGTTGGAAAAAGAGCGTTGTAATTTAAAATATACATCATGAAGAACAGATTTTTTATCCTTTGGATCATTTGGACTTTTCTGGGAGCTGCTTTAGTCTACGGAGTATTGAGTCTCGATTCTAAGCAGACATTAATGCCAACTATTTCACTGGTAATAAGCATTTCTCCTTTGTTAGGATTAATGCTTGCTTTAGGTGCTCCAAAAGCTTTGCAACAATTTAAAGTCTGGTTGCAGAAGGATAATACCTCGATTTATTATACTGCCGGTGGGATAACGCTGTTATTTGCTATTCCTGGAATATTGACAAATACTTTTAATCCGTATTACACCACGATTTTTGCTTTTATTGTTTTTGCCGTATTTGGTACACTAAAACAGATAAACAGTGAAACTTTTACTCTGGGCTGGACAGATATTTCCCTTTGGATCATCCTTTGGATCCCTTTCGACCTTCGCTGGTTTATGGAAATGCATCCGCTACTTGATTATACCTGGTGGTCAATAGCCATTTCTGTTGTGGCTGTCATTGGTTGGTACGGTTATCGCAATGCTGAAATAGGTTATCGTCTTGTCCCCAAATTCAAAGATTTATATATCGCACTTATAGCATTATTGGGTATCATGGTGCTGGTTGTTCCGCCGGGAATTATTTCCAGGTTCCTGACTTTTGCTATTCCTGAATCCTTCGATATACCAAAACTGGCAGCGCACTTTATCGGGCTTTTTATAACGGTTGCCTTGCCTGAAGAACTATTTTTCCGGGGCTTGCTTTTGAGGGGTCTTGAAAAAGTAACTTCAAAAAAATGGGTGCCGATGATCGTATCCTCAATGGCTTTTGGATTGATGCACTGGAATAATGTTAATGACTTAACTACGCAAATTACCTATGTTTCATTAGCCACTATCGCAGGGCTTGGTTATGCCTGGGCGTACAAAAAAAGTGGAAACAATTTATTGGCAGCCATAATTACACACACGCTGGTCGACTGGGTTTGGAAATTATTTCTTGCAGGATAATTGAATGAATCTTTTCACAACTTCATTTGGACAAAAACAGAAATTTCGATGGGATGATTAGAATAATCACAACACTGGTTTTTTTCTGCAATGCGGTATAGTAGTAACCCGTTTTTGAAAGAAAAACAGCCGGTGGATCATGTCGATCCTTTTATCGGAACTTTCAGTTGCCTGTGGATGCTCTTCCCCAGACCATGCTGCCGTTTGGAATGGTAAAATTAAGCCCGGCGCCGAAAATGTTCCCGATGCAGGCTATCGTTCCGGAATTAATCAGGCAAGTGATAAAGCTTCGCCGGGATATTATGCTGTTTTCCTATAAGATTTTAGAATAAAATGGTAAACTTGAAATGCACAATATGCCTTAAGTCTAAAATGATTTTTACATTCTTATAATAACAGCATGAAGTCGAATTTTTTTTCAGCCCTTATTTTTATTGTAATCTTTTTGAGTTGCAAAGATTCTTTAAATACAGTGAAAGTTTTAGAGGTACCCGGGAAAGATCAATTTTGTAAAATTGATAAGAATGGAGTTACGGTGCTTCCAAGTGGTCGTTATGTTACGATGGCCGGTGAAGTGATTCCAATTACCAACGATCCCTATGGAATGGCCATTTCACCCGATGGGAAAAAAGCAGTAACCTTGCATAATGGAGTAATTACCATTATAAATCTGACGGATTTAACTGCCCAAAGAATACCGGGTTACGACAAAAAAATCCCATCACCTTTAACCAAAGGTTCGTTTTTGGGCGTAGCCTTTTCAACCAACTCAAAATATGTTTACCTCAGTGGTGGTGACAAAGGCGATGTAGTGATTTATGATACCGAAGAACTGAAAAAAGTAGATTCCATTTCGCTTAACGGCAAAGTCAATGGAGAAGATTATCAGGATAGTTTTACATCGGATTTGATGTTCAATCCGGACAAGAATGAATTGCTCGTACTTGACAGGGGTAATTTTAGATTAGTTCGTGTGGATTTAGCTACAAAAAAAATTACAGCTTCCATTAAAGTAGGACGACAACCTTTTGGTGTGGCTTTGAGCGCTGATAAAAAACAGGCTTTTGTCGCCAATGTAGGTGTATATTCTTACCCGGTTATTAAGGGTGCCACACCTGAAAACTTCGATGATTTAATGATTTCGCATCATCCCTATGGCGAAAATACACCTGAATCCAGAAACGGAACATTGGTTGAAGGCAAACAAATCCCGGGGTTGGGAAGTCCGAACAATCCGGATGCCATGAGTGTATTTACCATTGATCTGGAGAAAAATGAGGTGATCAGTAAATTCAAAACAGGCTATTTAATTGGCGAAACAGTGGAAGATGCAGAGGTTGTGGGAGGAGCAAGCCCGAATTCCATTGCCGTAGGAAAAGAGTTTGCCTATGTAACCAATGCAACCAACGACAATATCGCAATCATCGATTATAAAACGCAAAAGATTGTTGGGCATATCCCCATTCAGGTGGATAAACGCATCGATAAAGTTCGGGGATTATTGCCATTTGGAATAACCATGAGTAAAGATGAAAAGACCTTGTACGTGGCCCTTTTGGGATTTAATGCAGTGGCTGTAATCGATATACCCACCGGAGCTACCAAAGGATTGATTCCTTCGGGCTGGGGACCGACAAGGGTGGAATTATCAAATGACGAAAAATATATTTACATAATTACGTGCAGAGGTTGGGGGGCGGGACCAAATGGTGGCGTTGGATTTGTTATTCCGGTGCAGGGTAATTCCGTCAACAGTATTCAGTTGGGGAGTTTTCAAAAGGTGAAAATGCCAACCGAAGAGGAACTGGCAAAATATACCAAACAATCTATCGAAAATACATTTATTGAAACTACGGTTGAAGACGATGGGAAAAATCCACTTCCCCCATTGCCGGGATTACGCCAAAGCCCGATCAAACATATTGTTTACATCACGAAAGAAAACCGGACCTATGATGAGGTTTTGGGGCAGTTGAAAGGTGGGCGTGGTGATAGTACGCTGGCCAGATACGGCATCAATAACACCTATACTTTACCTGACTCCATGCAAGAAAGTTTTCCACACTTAAGAATCTCACCAAACCATATAAAAGCAGCCAAACAATTTGCCTATTCGGACAATTTCTATTGCGACAGCGATGCCTCAGTGCACGGCCACCATTGGCTGGTAGGTGTTATTCCGAACGAATGGGTGGAATCAAATGCCTCCACAAGCAAAACGGCGATGCCTTTTTCCAAAGCGGAAGGACGTCGGTTTCCCTGCACAATTGGTAGCGTAGATCCGGAAGATTATGCCGAAATAGGCGGACTTTGGGAGGCATTGGATCGACAACATGTTGACTTTTATAATTTTGGACAGGCGAATGAAAGCGGCCATGAACGCGAAGAATGGTATGACACCAATACCGGCGCTGCTCACGGCGTTATGATACCCATGCAAAAAGCCTTGTTTTACAGAACCAGTCACGACTATGCCGGTTTCAATATGAATATTCCGGACCAGTACAGAATGGACCAGTTTGAAAAGGAATTTACAAAATTGTGGATTGATAGTAACGATGAGATGCCGCCTTTGGTTACCATGATGATTCCAAATGATCACGGCACCAGCCCCGATCCGGAACAGGGATATCCCTACAGGCAATCGTACATGGTTGACAATGACCTTGCTGTGGGACGTGTTTTGCACTTTTTATCCAGGACAAAATACTGGAAAGATATGCTTGTTATTATTACGGAAGATGATCCTCAGGGAGGTGTCGATCATGTAGATGCACACCGTTCTATTTTGATGATGGCTGGTCCTTATGTAAAACATGGATATGTTTCGCACACCCACGCCAACTTTGGAGCGATACTTAAGACTATATACAATATATTGAATGTACCTTATGTGAATCATTTCGATCTCACCGGTTCCTTGTTGCAGGACTTTTTTACCGATAAACCTGATTTTACACCCTATACATTAGAACATCACGACGGCAGGATATATGATGCAGAACTGTCAATGAAAAAATACCATAAAACTATCGACTGGACTAAGATAGAACAGGGACCTGCAATGGATGATGAAGATGATGCCCGCGAAGATTTTATGAAAAATAATGCCGACGAATAAATTTAATTCATCGCCTGCAAATAAGTATTCTGTAGGTAAAGCAAGAATACCAAGCGTGATTGGAAATGATTTGAAATGATGGTATTGCAGATGTCGGATGGAGTTTTTTTTCTAAAGCAAATGGTTTCATATTCTTTATGTGCCACAAAAGTCAAAACCAATTCTAGCGTTGAAAGAACTTAATATGTTTATATTTATCAGGGCATTAAGGACATCCCGGAAATGCGATTGACCCATCGGATAATTCCTGATCGGCTTAAAAGCTAAATTGGAAAAATACCTGCCATTGTTATTCTGTCAGCAACAATCGGATGTTTTGATGTTGCATTATTGTAAAAAGTTTGAAAATGGATTTTCAACGCAAATGAATGGTCAAATACAGGGATTTTGCAGTAATAAAGGATAGAGAGAAATAGGTTAAAAATAAAATTGATCTTTTCCGGAATATAGGATTCATCTAAAAAATTATCCGGGCATTAAATCAGAATTTTGAATAATACGAAATAGAAGGAGCAATCGTATGGGTAAAAAAATCCAATGGGGAATCATTAGCACCGGGCACATTTCTGGCAAGTTTGCCAATGCTTTGGCTTTATTGCCCGAAGCTGATCTTACCGCTGTAGCATCCAGAGACCTGGATCGTGCCCGCAAGTTTGCAGCAAAGTATAAGATACCGAAAGCATATGCCAGTTATGAGGAATTGGCCAAAGATCCGGATGTTGAAGTGGTCTACATTGGAACGCCGCACACCTTTCATTTCGAAAATAGCGTGATGTGTATGCAAAAAGGGAAGGCCGTTTTGTGCGAGAAGGCATTTTCAATTAATGCCGCTGAAGCCAGAGAAATGGTTCGGGTTGCGCGCGAAAAAAATGTTTTTCTCATGGAGGCCATGATCACGCGTCATGTTCCTTTGATGGAAAAGGTTTTAAGGTGGATTGAGGATGGCCGGATCGGGGAGGTGCGCATGGTTAAAGCTTCCCGCTGTGCACGCGGAACTTTTAAACCGGGAGCCCGTCAGTTAAATCCGGCATTAGGTGGAGGAAGCCTCCTTGATGTTGGGGTATATGTCATCTCTTTTGCTTCCATGATATTTAAAAAACCACCTATAGAAGCTGTTGGTTTGGGACATATCGGCGATTGGGGGTCAGATGAACAAGGAGTTGCAATCTTAAAATATGATCAGGGAGAAATTGCCGATTTGTCTTTTGCCCTAGGCACTGCTGCTGTAAACGAAGCCTATATTTTGGGCACGGAAGGATATATCAAAATTAGCGATGTTTTTGCCGTTCCGACGAAAGCCGCCCTGTATATCGACAAAGAAGAAGTGGAAGTCATTGAAGAACCGATTATTGGGAATGCCCTGAATTACGAAGCGGAAGAAGTGATGCGATGCCTGAATGCCGGATTAAAAGAATCACCGCTTATGCCACTTGATGAGTCGGTACAGATCATGGAAATTATGGATAAAATCCGCAATCCTTGGGGATTAGTTTATTCCAATGACCATAAGATTCTTTAAAATCAAAATAACGATCAGTGAATAATGAGCACATGCTTTAAGTCATGAAACTTTTTAAAATCATATGTCTATTGCTTTTTAGTGTGATACTTGGCCATTGTTCAGATTCGAATTTAAAATTAAAAGATTATGCTGCCCTGGTCAATCCATTTATTGGAACCATTGGTGGTGGAAATACCTTTCAGGGTCCGGTGTGGCCTTATGGAATGATTCAACCCGGGCCGTACCTGAAGTATACTGATGATATGAATTCGGGGAAAATTTATGGGTTTAGCCAAACCCACCTCAGTGGCATGGCCGGTGGTGGTGACACGGCTCCCGGAGACATTTTGTTTATGCCTGTTCTGGAAAATATGCCTTTTGCCCTGGTGCTTTCGAAAGAATATTCTTCGGGATTTCAGCACAGCAACGAAACAGCCTCACCCGGTTATTATAAGGTGAAACTGGACGATTCGGATATTACGGTAGAATTAACTACCACAACTCGAGTTGGCCTGCATCGTTATACTTTTCCTGAATCAAAAGATGCCGGGGTGTTTTTAAAGTTAAGCAATGGTTTTGTAACGGTGAAAGAAAACGAGATTTCGGGATGCAACAATGGCCGTGTGTATTTTGTTGCCCATTTTTCAAAACCATTTAAGAGCTGCCATCTGGCGGTAAACGATGAATTAGTTGAACATCCAGACACGGTGAAATCCGGAAATATTAAAGGCTTTTTCAGGTTTGACGCCAAAGCCGGCGAACCCATTTTGCTGAAAGTGGCCATTTCTATGGTGAGTGTCAGTGGAGCCCGCGGCAATCTCGAAACCGAAATGCCGGACTGGAATTTCGATCAGGTGAAAGAAAATGCACGTGATGCCTGGAACAATGAGTTGAATAAAATTCAGGTGGAAGGTGGTACAAAAACCGATCAGGTCATTTTTTACACCTCGCTGTATCATGCCTTGATCCATCCGAATTTATACATGGACACTGACCGCAAATTTCGCAGCACCAACGGACAAGTCTATACGGCTACCGATTTCGATAATTACACTAATTTTTCGTTGTGGGACACTTTTCGTGCATTGCATCCGCTTTATACCATCATCAACCAGAATCGGACTTCGCAGTTTATCCGCACGTTTCTGGAACGATACGACCACAATGGCCGGATGCTGATCATGGAATTTGACGGTCAGGAAGGGGATACTCCTCCAATGATCGGCTATCACTCGGTTTCGGTCTTGGCGGATGCATATGTCAAGGGGATACGCGATTATGATCTAAAAAAAGCATACACAGCTGCAGTGAAACTGGCCAACGATTCCATTCGTCCTACGAAAAAATTGTATCTCGATTACGGCTTTATTCCTTCCGATCTGAAAGGCCAGTCTGTTTCAAGGACGCTGGAATTCAGTTACGACGACTGGTGCATTACGCGGCTGGCGCAGGATTTCAATCAGGAGGAAGATCTGTATTTCAATGAGCGGGCTGACTTCTACCAAAATGTATTTTCTACGGAAGTCAATTTCATGCGGGGGCGCAAGAGCAATTTCCAGTTTGTCAGCAAGTTCGATCCAATGGAAACCATCAATCATTACACCGAGGCCAATGCTTATCAATATACGACGTTTGTGCCGCAGGATATCGACGGCCTGATCAAAATGATGGGCTGCGACAAGGTTTTCGAAACCTGGCTCGATTCGTGTTTTATGGTAAAAACCGATCTTTCGAAGATCAACCTGCGCGATGTAACGGGATTAATTGGCCAGTATGCGCACGGAAACGAGCCCAGTCATCATATCGCTTATTTGTATGACTACGCCGGCGTTCCGTGGAAAACCCAGAAAATGGTGCGGCAAATTCTTTCGACGATGTATTCGATCAAACAAAACGGAATTGCGGGCAACGAAGATTGTGGGCAAATGTCGGCCTGGTTCGTGATGAGCGCTATGGGCATTTATGCCGTAACGCCCGGTATGGATTACTACGTGATTGGCAGCCCGCTTTTTAATAAAGTCACCATCAACCTGGAAAACGGAAAGAAATTTGAGATCGTTGCCAAGAACAACAGTGAAAAGAATTTGTATATCCAGTCGGCCAGCCTGAACGGAAACCCCTATTCGAAAAGCTATTTAAAGCACGAAGACATTATGACAGGTGGCAAACTGGTCTTTGAAATGAGTGACGCACCAAATGAGGATTGGGGTTCAAAACAAGAAGACCGACCCGATCCTCCGGAAAGAAAATTCAACTACGCACAATCACCAAAACTCGATTTTTCGGACATCCTTTTTTTGAAAAACCGGGAAGTAAAACTTTTTTCAACTGAACCTGGTGCAAAGATTTATTACACGCTCGATGGTTCGGAGCCCTCAGAAAAATCTACCCCTTACACCAAACCCATCATCATCACAAAACCAACAGTGCTAAAAACCCGGAGTTTTGTGGGTGGAATTTATCCGAGTTACCCGATCACGATACATTTCCGGAAAATTGCCATGCTTAGTGCATTGAGCAAATGGGGACTGCAACCCGGTGTGAAATACCTTTACCGCGAAGGAGTCGGCGTGATGAGCGCCAAAGACCAAAAAGCGGCACCGGTATTGGATACCGGAATATTGAGCACCTTTAATGTGGACGCCATTAAAGATGACCGGCCGTTTGGCTATAACCTGTCCGGATATCTCAAAGTTCCTGAAACCGGCGTTTACACGTTCTGGCTCGAAGCTAACGACGGCGCGGTTTTATACCTGAACGGCAAGCTGATTATTGACAACGACGGCGGCCACCGCGAACAGGTGCTTGACTCGAAAATCGGCTTGAAAAAAGGCTGGCACCCGATCAATGTGGATTATTTTCAGCAGGGACTGGCCAAAAGTCTTCACCTTACCTGGGAAGGACCAGGGGTGAAAAAACAGGAAGTTTCAGTCGGAGACCTGTTTCATTAACCCCAAAATCGCCATCAGATGAAACGTTACAAAATGATACTGGCATTTATTGGTGTCATGAATCTGTTGGTTATCTGTAGCCGGATTACTCATGATCGATATCTGCGTCAATTGGTTAATCCCTTTATTGTGACCGGTGTCGACGGCAATACTTATCCGTGCGTTTCTATGCCGTATGGCGGAGTTCAGCTCAGTCCGGATAGGCGCCTGAATTCCTGCGGGTCCGCTTTTTTAGGTTTCTATAGATAATTTGGACGAAAAATATAAATACCAAAAAAGTTGAAATACTCATAATCCAATGTTTGGTTGACAGCCAGGTGTGCATGGTATTAATCGGACTAACATCGCCATTGACGATAAAACCACCCCAGAAAAGGGGATGCGCTGTAAGTGGGTCAGCCTGGTTGAGGAAGCTTAATTTAGCTTTACGGAGTGCTTCATCTTTTGTATTGCCATCATATAGATTTTTGTAAAACAGGCGCATAATTTCTGCTGTGGATTTGTCATTGGCCTCCCAAAGACTCATCACCAGGCTACGACAACCGGCATAGGAAAATGCCCTCGACAAACTCATCACACCTTCACCTTGCGCCAACCGGCCATATCCTGTATTACAGGCACTTAAAACGGCCATGTCGGCATTTAAATCCATATTATATAGTTCATATGCATTCAAAAATCCATCATTTGTTGAGTCTCCGTTATTGTAAAAAATAAGCTTCGATTCAAGTGGATTTTTCTCATCGACAATGGCATGCATGGCCAGGTGCACTATGCGGTCACGAGGCGCCTGTTTCTTAAATGCGGTTTCTGTTGCTTTTTCGCCGGCAAATAATTGGCCCGGGAAAAATTTTAGAGCATTTTGTATTTCTGCATGGGTTGAGGCAAGGTCAGTAATATTGTCCCGGTACTTGCCATATTCCCGGAGTACTGGCGATTTGGTAAGTAGATCGGTCGGATAGGAGGGTGCAAATCCGGCAAATTCTTCATCCCATCCTTGGGATTTTGACTGAAAATTAGCCTGTTGCCAAAGCGTGGCAGTGTATGCATAATTAATGTCAAAATCCTTAAGAAGATAATGGAGGTCTTTGTAATCTATATTTTTCCCAGGGCCATCAGGAGCCAGGATTCCGAAAGGTATATAAGACAGAATACCATGCGGGATGATGATCAATCGGGTGATTTTATTTGTTAATTGGCTTTGAAGTGGGACAAACAATTGTCGGTAAAGTTGTTGGGAAGTTGTAGTGAACTCCAGGTAGGCCTGTTTTGGATTGTTTAATAAGGCACCAGCATCAAGTTGTTTCCGGAATGTCCGTATGGATTGACCAAAGTTTTCGTCCAGGGAAGTGGATATTACATTGAACTGATCCTTGGTAATCATAAAAATATAGGCCGTGCTATCAGATATAAAATATTCAGCCAATGCTGCGGAAGTGTCAGATAATCCATTTTGCAGAGACGCCACTGAGCTTACATTATTTTTATATTTCAATTGGTAATACTTCGGGTAGTTTTGTTCGAAAGAACTGATCAGGGAATCATATTTTCGGTTTATTCGAAATAACTTTGACTGTAATTCATCTAATTTTTCCTGCTTAACCTCCGGATTTTTAACTTCTTCTGACAGAACCCGGGACTGATAATAGGCCCGATCAAGTTTTAATTCTTTTTCCAAAGACTGCAGACTGTCAGGAATACCGCCTAAATTCCTGGCAGAATTATTTGCAACTGCCTGTTTTAGTACGGCCGATTTACTTTGTTCCGAAAAATAGAATGCCTTTTTCAAAAAGGATATATTGCCAGTGTTAGAATATAAAATATAGCAGGATTTTACAGCATTTTGGTATATGGAAGCACTAACAGCGCTTAATGAAATCTTATCTTCATTCTTTTGTTGTTCATCGCGGATTTTATTGAACAATGAATCACAAAGTTGGAAAGTAGTTAAGGCCAGTTGAATATTCTCCAATTTCCTGGTATTTTCATATTGCCGAACCCATAATTCCCCTTTCAATTTTAATGAAGACAGCAAATAGTAACCGTTCATGTAATCCTGCAATTTTGGATTGACACAGACAAAAGTATCGTTGAAGTTGATCACATTGGCGATAATTGCTTGCTGACAGACGGCTAACCCGTCAGAAAAATCTTTTTGTTCCAGATAGGTTTTGGCGAGATCAGTGAAAATATTGGCCAGGCCGGGGTTCTTTTCTCCATACAGATTCTGATCTATTCGTATGGCTTTCTGATAGTATTTCAAAGATTGGGGGAATTCATTCATTGCCTGAAATACCCTGGCCATATTGGCATATGTATTGGCCACAAGGTAATTTTTTTCGCCGTAGATCTGTTTTTTTATAAATAATGATTGCCTGAAAAAATGCAGGGCAGTGGCATAATCTTCTTTGGCTAAATAGACTTCACCGAGATTGTTGTAAGTAATAGCAACATCTGTACTTACATTTCCACTTGTTTCAATTTGAATGGTCAATGCCTTCTCAAAATAATCGAGTGCACGGGAATAACCTTTTTTATATAACCAAGCCACACCCATATTACTATAAATTCTTGAAACATCGTCCTGATGTCCTTCGCCCGGATGTTCGCTAATATCGAGTGCCTGTTGATAATATTCCAGTCCGAGATCAAAAGCTCCTTGATCGACGTAAACGATGCCCATGCGCATATACTCCAGTGAAACAGCCGAAGAGTTTATCCCAAATACTTGTTTTTCAATATTTAAGGCTTTTTTATAATTTTCCAGTACCTTATCGTAATCACCCAAATGATAATAAACTACACCCATACTTGAATAGGTATTGGCGACCATATAATGGTCGCTTCCCAATATTTCTTTTTTGATGTACAATGCTTTTTCAAAGTTTTCCAGAGATTCCTTGTAATCACCAGTATTGGAATAGACGATACCCAAATTGTTGTAGCTGTCAGCCGTTACCAAGCGGTGATCGCCGGGTATTTTCCGCTTTATCTCCAGTGAATTTTTGAAATATGCCAGTGCTTTGTTGTAATCGCTCTTTTTCAAATAGAGACTCCCAATATTGTTAAGGGTATTTGCTGTCTTAATGCTTATTTCACCATATAGTTTCAGATAGATGGTCATGCATTTCTGATAATATTTGAATGCTTCCTGGTCATTGCCCATATTATTCATCAGGATGGCAAGATTATTATAGGTATTGGCAACAACAGGATGAAATGCTCCAACTTTTTCAAGTTGGATGGCCAGCGCTTTCTGATAATATTGCAGGGCTTTCTGTGAGTTACCTTTTTCGTCGTTGATCACTCCCAGGTTTACATATGCAGAAGCCTGCTCAATATTTCCGTGACCCATCCTGGCCATGCTTTCCTGTAAGGCTAGTGTGGCTTTTACCGCAGACGAGTCAAATTTTCCCTGCCGCCAGTAATTCTCAGATACTTTATTGATGCAGCGCAGATACCGTGGCCACAATTTGTTTTTTTGATAAATAAGGGCAGCCCGCATGAAGTAGTTTACGGAGGCATCGAATTCACCTGCGTTTTTTAAGGAGTCTGCCTGGATAAATAACCGGTTTGCTGTCACTGTGTCGGCAACAGTCAGGTTTTGGGCATTGGTAAGAATGGAGTTCAAGAGTAAAAAAGCAACCAAATGCCAAGGCCTTGCAGACATAAATTTTTATGAATTAACGGAAAAAGAAATGATGAATTTTGGAATATTAATTTTTATAACCGAAGATAATCAATCAATAATAAATGAACCACAGCAATATCGAAAGGATCATATTGTTTTTCTCAGGGATGTAAATTTTTATTCCAGACAAGCAACGCACCTCCACATATGTTAAATGAGTGTGTTTAGACGGGATGTTCGAATTGAAATATTGCCATTCGGGCCAATAATAATATCACAATTGGACCGTAATTGATTTTATGGCATTCGAATTACTGTATTGAATACTTATGCTCTTATACAATATTAAACGGGAATATTAACAACTTTTAACAAGTGAATACTCATAAGTACCACAATTAAAGACGAAATTTGAAACTGACTATTTCGACGAATTTTAAATTTAAAGATTGAGGCCTTCAGAGAGAATCGAAGTGTTTACTGGGAAATTTTACATTTTTTTGTGCTGCTGTGTATTGTTCGGGCATGTCATTTTTGCCCAGCAAGCCAGTGAAGACAAAATAAAAATAAAGGGCGTTGTTATCGCCATGGAAGATGGGGCGTCATTATCCGGTGTAAATGTTTATTCAAAAAGATCCAGGGTAGGGAGGGTATCCAATAACAAGGGATATTTCGAATTGACGGTTTTGAAGTCTGATACATTGATCTTCAGTTATGTGGGGTATGAAACCATTCATCTGTCCGTGGCGGATTTTACAGATGATCCGGCAGATATCGTAGTTCCAATGAGGGAGTCAGTTATTCAACTGCCGGATATCACCATCGAAGATAGTTATCCTCAGGTTGAATACCTCATGCGCCACAAGCCAATACAGTTGAAGGCTTTTGAATCACAAAACAAAGGCCCGGATGTAGATGTACCTGTAGGCAGTTTAGACTATGGCCCTCTAAGTTATTTTTCAAAAGAGGCCAAAGAAAAAAGAATTTTGATGCGAAATTATGCCAAAGAACAAGTCAATAAAGTTTATGTTCACACGGTTAATTCCGACTCGCTTCGAAATCAATTTATGGATATGTATGGCCTCAATCGCAATGAATTTGACAAGTTTATTATTTATTTCAATACGCATCCTCCGGCAATGAACCAGCAGGATGCTGCCGATATTGCAAGAGCAATGCACGAAGCATTCAGAACATATCGCAAGCAGAAAGAATAGACTTTGGTACTTTTTTAGCAGGCCCCTTTTGTGGATGAAACATTGTTGAAATGTGTAATGTTGACCACCTTTTCCGTATCACAGTGGTTCGGAGAGAGAAGAGTTGAAAAAATTAGAATTTCGCTTTGTATGGTGTTTTTCGGATTTTAATGCGACTGGTTCCTGCGATGTAAATCTTCAAAAATGTGACATGCCACGAGATTTATTAAAAAGTGCCTTCCAGGAAAAATTCATTGGTGTTGCAATAAATCAACGAGTAAAAGCTAAATCCGGGACGGTTGGTGTCCATGCGGCGTTCCAGTTGTAAAACAGGTTCGCCAACCTTAAGATCGAGGTAAGTGGCAACGTGGGCGTTGGCTTTTAAGGCACGGATCTTCTGTTGCCCTCCACGAATCTCGATCTGATAAAACCTTCTGAAAACGTCAAAAAGGGATCTGTTGGCAAATGACTTTTTTGTAAATCGGGGAATGTTAATATTTGGGATATAGCTGATATCGTATAAAATGGGTTTATCATCCACAATTCGACGACGTTCTAGAATGATACAACCCGATTCCTGTTCTTTATCGCTCAGCTCAAACAAGAATGGGCGGGGCCATGAAGCTAAATAGGGTTTTTCCGTTGGGATCGTCTGGAGATTGTGTTTGCCTATGCTTGTGGTAGTGCCTTGTATGGAAAGAATGCCAATCCCTTTTGGCACAGCTTTGACAATGCTTCCCTTCCCCTGATGTTTTATGATGTATCCTTCGTGCACCAATCGCGATAGTGCTTGACGAACTGTGGGCCGGGTTACATTGTGGATTGAGCAAAGTTCATTTTCAGAAGGTAACAAACTGCCTTCAGGGTACAGACCGTCCACAATATGACGGCGTAAAATTTCGTATAATTTTTTATGATGAGGAATTTTATCCTGAATCTCGATCATTTCCTAATTGCCTGAAGTTGTACTCACTTGTAAAAACAAGTTCTGAAATTTAATGATAGAATAATTTGATTTCATCAAAATTAATTAAAAAAATAA
Organism: uncultured Cytophagales bacterium; assembly: GCA_963711495.1. Classification (GTDB taxonomy): domain Bacteria; phylum Bacteroidota; class Bacteroidia; order Cytophagales; family Cyclobacteriaceae; genus CAVQEK01. Next base: position 41,494 of record CAVQEK010000010.1, on the reverse strand, counting down.
ATAATTTTGAAAAATCTCCCTACAACTTGTAATAACAAGTGGTTTTATTTAATTTTACTGCAATGATCGGAGTATACCGGTCATACAAATTTTGACATAATTTTTTAAGATATGGCTGAAGCGGTAATCATGCCTCGTCAGGGGCAATCGGTAGAGACCTGTATTTTCTCTGAATGGTTTAAGAGAAAAGGTGAAAAGGTAAAAAAAGGAGAGCTGCTGTTTTCTTACGAAACCGACAAAGCTGCCTTCGAGCAGGAAGCGACAGCCGACGGTATCTTATTGGAAACCTTTGTGAATGATGGCGATGAAGTTCCTGTATTGCATGTAATTGGTGTGATCGGAAGGGAGGGAGAATCTATTGAATCCTTCAGTTCGGAAAATGGGATAACACAAGAGTTGGATCATAAGGTGACAAAGGCAGATGAGACTACAGTGCCTGAAGAAAAAACGATCGGTCATGACGTTGAAAATCAAATACCAGAAACGTCAGACCAAACTAAAATTTCGCCGAGAGCCAAAAGACTGGCAGAAAAACATCAATTGGATGTTAAAGGCATTTCCGGTAGTGGTCCTTATGGCAGGTTGATAGAACGGGACATCAAAGGTGAAATATCAGAAAAACCCAAGGCTACACCTTTGGCGAAAGCGATTGCGGTGCAGGAAAATCGGGAATTGCCCAGACGCGGTTCGGGGATCGGCGGAAAAGTAGTTGCTGCCGATGTGAAACAGATGCCATCGATTACGCTGTCTGATGATTACGAAGACAGAAAAGTCTCCAATATCCGGAAAATCATCGCACAGAATATGTATGAGTCGCTGGCCAATACAGCTCAACTCACCTTGCATAGCAGCGCTGACGCCAGAAATATATTGGCCATTCGCCAGGAAGTAAAGTCTCGTCAAAAGGAAGGTTACTCTTACAATATTACCATTAACGATTTGGTAAGCTACGCCGTAATCAAAGCGTTGCTGAAACACGCCTCTATGAATGCACATTTTTTGGGAGACAGTCTTCGCGTTTTCTCCAATGTTCACTTGGGTTTTGCCGTGGATACACCACGCGGTCTCATGGTGCCCACCGTAAAAAATGCCAATCATCTTACTATAGAAGGACTTTCTGCTACTATGAAAACTTTGGCCTCCTCATGTCAGCAAGGGAATGTAAATCCCGAAGTCTTGCAAGGGGCAACTTTTACCCTGACCAATTTGGGATCGTTCGGTGTGGAGATGTTTACACCGGTTCTTAATCCACCACAAACCGGTATTTTGGGTATTAACACCATTACTTCCCAAACGGCGGATCTTGGGGGTGGTGTTTTTGGATTTGTCCCGAAAATAGGGCTGTCCCTGACTTTTGATCATCGGGCAGTAGACGGGGCGCCAGCGGCAGCGTTCCTGCAGGAAGTATGCCGGCAAATAGCGTTATTAGCAATCAATTTTTAGTTTAAATAATATTAAAATGCCAAAAATCGAATTTATTGACCCGGCAAAAGAACGGCAGGCAAGTGAAATTAAAATAGATCCAGTTCCTGTCAATCAATATAATAAAACCATTGAGGACGAAAAACTCAATTACAAACATGAAGATCTTATCCGCATCTATCGCGACATGGTCATCATCCGCGAATTTGAAAGCATGCTGAATGAGATCAAGATCAGTGGCGAATACAATGGTGTAGCTTATAACCATCCTGGCCCGGCACATCTTTCCATTGGTCAGGAAGCATCATCAGTTGGAATGGCCTACTTACTCAACGATGAGGATTATATTTTTGGTTCACATCGCAGTCATGGAGAAATATTGGCAAAGGGACTTTCTGTCATAGAAAAGTGGAATGATGAACGTCTGGTGCAAACCATGAAAAATTATTGGGATGGCGCCACTTTGCGTCCAGTAGAAAAAGACCACCAGGGTGCCGTGAAGGATTTGGCAATCGACTTCCTGTTGTATGGTACTTTGGCAGAGATTTTTGGGAAAGAAAACGGATTTAATAAGGGTCTTGGAGGATCAATGCACGCTTTTTTTACGCCTTTTGGAGTATATCCAAACAATGCCATCGTAGGAGGTTCGGCTGATATTTCAGTTGGCGCTGCCTTGTTCAAGAAAGTGAATCAAAAAAATGGTATTGTTATCGCCAATATTGGTGATGCTTCAATGGGTTGTGGACCGGTCTGGGAGGCGATGTGTTTTGCCTCTATGGACCAGTTCAGATTACTTTGGGAAGATGAATTTAAAGGTGGCTTGCCTATTATTTTTAATTTCATGAACAACCAGTATGGTATGGGTGGACAAACAAGGGGCGAAACCATGGGATATGACGTGCTGGCACGAGTAGGTTCTGCTTTTGCTCCTTACCAAATGCATGCCGAAAGAATCGATGGTTATAATCCTTTGGCTGTGATTGATGCCTATCGAAGAAAGATCGAAATTCTTAAGGACAAAAAAGGTCCGGTATTACTCGATACCCTGACTTATCGCTTTAGCGGCCATTCACCTTCGGATGCTTCTTCTTATCGGACGAAGGAGGAAGTCGAAGCCTGGCAGAATGTGGACAGCATCATCGATTATGGCAATAAACTGGTGAAGGCCGGAATTTGTACAACCACCGAGTTGGAAAATATTAAAGATTCAGCCAGGGAAAAAGTAACAAAAGCTTTGAGACTTGCCGGTGATTCAGAGATCTCTCCAAGAATTGATATGGTTGCCAATCCGGATGCCATTGGAAATGCCATGTTCACCAATGAAAAAATAGAACAATTTGATAATCGGGCGCCGGAAGTTTTGATGCCATTGGAGGATAATCCAAGGGTGCAACAAATTAAAAAGAAGGAGAGGTTTGGGATCATTGATGGGAAGGAAGTTTCTAAAGTAAAAGCTTATAATATTAGAGATGGATTATTTGAGGCGATCATCGACCGGTTTTACAAAGATCCTACCTGTATTGCCTATGGTGAAGAAAATCGCGATTGGGGAGGTGCTTTTGCTGTTTATCGAGGACTAACCGAGGCTTTACCTTATCATCGGCTTTTCAATTCTTCAATTTCCGAAGGGGCCATCGTTGGTACCGCAGTTGGTTATGCACTTTGTGGTGGTCGCGTCATTCCGGAAATCATGTATTGTGATTTTCTTGGAAGATGCGGTGATGAGGTGTTCAATCAATTGGCTAAATGGCAGGGAATGAGTGGTGGTTTATTGAAAATGCCAGTGGTACTTCGTGTTTCTGTAGGCTCAAAATATGGGGCGCAACACTCGCAAGATTGGACTTCCCTGACAGCACATATTCCAGGACTTAAGGTGATTTTTCCATCCACACCATACGATGCGAAAGGATTGCTCAATTCGGCACTCCATGGTTCTGATCCGGTAGTGGTCTTTGAAAGCCAGCGCCTCTATGATAAAGGTGAACTTTTTCATGAAGGAGGAGTACCTGAAGAATATTATGAAATTACCATTGGAGATCCTGATGTGAAAAGACCAGGCACTGATGTTACCATTCTAACCATCGGTTCCACCTTGTATACAGCCATTGAGGCTGCCGATGTGCTGCAGGAAAAATATGGAATTTCAGCCGAGGTGATGGATGCGCGTAGCATCGTGCCATTCAATTATGAACCTGTGATTGAATCACTGAAAAAGACGGGCCGCATCGTGCTGGCCAGCGATGCATGTGAGAGAGGATCAGTCCTCAATCAAATGGCACAGAAAATCAGTGAGACAGCGTTTGATTACCTGGATGCTCCCCCTGTTGTGGTTGGATCGCGCAATTGGATAACACCGGCTTATGAAATGGAAAAATATTTCTTCCCCCAAAAGGAATGGATCATCGATGCCATTCACGAAAAGATATTACCTTTAAAAGATCATGCTGTTACCATGAATTATACCAATAAAGAACAGATTAGATTAAACAAACAAGGCGTGTGAAACGAATCGTAATATTTGGAGCCGGAAAGGTTGGTCGTTCGTTTATCGGTCAGTTATTTGGTCGTTCGGGCTATGATGTGGTTTTCGTCGATATCGATAAAAACCTGGTCAAGGCTTTGAACGAGAAAAATCGTTATAAACTTGTCATAAAAAAGGAATCCGGAGATGATGTGATTTGGGTGGAAAATGTGCGTGGATTACTGGCTTCTGATGAAAAATCGGTATTGAACGAACTTACCCAGGCTGATTTAGCTGCGATATCGGTAGGTAATGCCGCTATTAAAAAAACACTGCCATTATTGGCCAAAGGGCTATTGCAACGCCGAAGGATACGGGGCGAAAAATCACTGGATATACTGATAGCAGAAAATTTGCGTGATTCGGCCAATCAGATACGTGAAGGTCTGCGACCTTATTTACCGGAAAATTATCCCTTGAAAAACCTGGTTGGACTGGTAGAAACCAGTATCGGTAAAATGGTACCATTGATGTCAAAAAAAGATATGACGGAAGATCCACTACAGATTTTTGCCGAGTCCTACAACACCTTGATTGTGGATAGAAAGGGTTTTAGAAATGATATACCTCAGGTAGAGGGAATTATGGCCAAGGAAAATATGAAAGCCTGGGTCGATCGTAAATCTTTCATCCACAACCTGGGCCATGCCAGCGTGGCTTACCTGGGATTTGTTTACAATCCTGATTTTGTTTATCTCTATCAGGCATTGGAGGTGCCGGAAATTCACAAAAGAGCAAGGGAAACCATGCTGGAATCTGCAAAAATATTAATGCGGAAATACCAGGGTGAATTTACCAAAGAAGAACTGACTGAGCATATTGATGATTTACTCCACCGGTTTAAAAACAAAGCACTGGGCGATACCATATATCGTGTGGGGAAAGATATAAACCGGAAATTGGGACCTGATGATCGACTGGTGGGAGCCCTGCGTATGGGACAACATTTAATGATGCCGTTCGATCGTATTTTATACGTGATCATTTGTGCTATGCATTTTAGGGCTACGGATGAACAGGGCAATATATTTGAAGGCGACAAACAGTTTGCTGAGGATTTTAAGACCGGCGTCTCCTATATGCTCACCAAAGTATGTCGGTTAAATAAGACGGATTTTCCTTTTATTCATCAAAAAGCCAGACAACTGGAAGAAGAGATCAGAAGTACCTACCAATTTATTGATCATTAATTAAATATCGCTATTAATCAAATTTCATGAATTTTTTAACGGATTTTCCAGAAGAAAAAGTATTGTTGGAAACATATACCGGTGTTAACGTTTTCGATCTTGATGGTCATATTCACACACCCTATTCTTTCAGCGCTTTCGAAAGTATAGCCCAGGTATTTGATCTTGCTAAAAAAGAAGGGATTAAAGCCGTTGGCATTAATGATTTCATCGTCACCGACGGTTATGAGGAATTTCATCACCTGGGAATTCAAAACAAAGTTTTTCCATTGTTTAATATTGAGTTTATGGGATTGTTGCCAGAAGAAAAAGCTGCAGGCATTCGCATAAACGATCCCAGCAACCCGGGAAGGATCTATTTTAGTGGCAAAGGACTGGATTTTCCAACACATCCAACAGATGAAACCCGGAAGATATTACATAAAGTAAAGGCAGAAAGTAATAGCCAGACGGCCGAAATGGTGGAAAAATTATCTTCACACCTGGTCAGGAAGCAAATCCCATTTCAATTGACATTTGAAGAGATTAAAAGTACACTGGCCAAGGATTTAGTCCGGGAACGTCATATAGCCAAGGCGCTGAGAATGAAGGTCTTTGAAGGATACCAACATGAAGAGGAACGGAGGGAAGTGTTGTCAAAAATCTTTGGCCGTTCTTTGGAATCTTCATTGGAAAATATTTCGGCTTTAGAAAATGAGATCCGCAGCCGGCTGTTAAAAAAAGGGGGGGAAGCCTTTGTGGAAGAAGACGAACAGGCATTTTTAAAATTGAACAAAGTCATTGAAATCATCCTCGATCTGGGTGGAATTCCATGCTATCCCGTGTTATTGGACGATAGTAAGGGAAATCTGACAGAATTCGAATCGGATTATCAAAAACTGCTGGATGCTCTGGTTTCCAAAAATATTTTTTGCATTGAATTAATACCGGGCAGGAATGACAAAGACAAATTGAAAGAATTTGTACGGTTTTTCCGGAAGGAAAATTTTGTGATCACGTTGGGCACAGAGCACAATACACCGGATCTGATCCCGCTCACCATAGATTGTCGTGGTCATGTGCCGCTGGATGATGAATTGAAACGCGTAAATTATGAAGGGGCCAGCGTAATCGCAGCCCATCAATATCTGAGGGTCAAAAGTCGACACGGTTATATTGATCAATTGGGCAGGGCTCGACGAGAGGATATGGAATATTTCCGAAAATTGGGTAACGCTATATTTAACTTTTATTTTAATGCTTAATATGGAAGAAGCTTTACAACAACTGATAGAGATATCTGGAAATTACGGTTCAAAACTTGATTTTACCATTGCAGGTGGTGGTAATACGTCTGTGAAGAATGATCAGGTAATGTATGTTAAAGCCAGTGGATATGCCCTGGGTACGATCGATGCTGAAGGGTTTGTTGCACTTGACCGGAAGATATTGAGTGAGATATCACTTAAGTCATATAGCAAAGATGCCGGTATCAGGGAGCAACAGGTAAAATCTGATTTATTGAAAAGCCGCATATTTCCTGAAAAAAACCAGCGACCTTCAGTTGAGGCTTCGGTTCATGATGCTATTAAACACAAATTTGTGGTGCATATGCATCCGACATTTGTGAATGGTTTAATGTGTTCGCAAGATTCCAAAAAGGCTTGCCATCAATTATTTGGAAATCAGATGGTCTATATCGATTATATCACACCTGGTTATATCCTTTTCAAAGAAATAGAGCGACAAAACGATATTTACCACAAGAAGTTCGGAGAATTTCCCAAGGTCTTTTTCCTGGGGAATCACGGTATCTTTGTTGGTGCAGAAACAACGGAAGAGGTTCGCGATCTGTACGATGAAATTATGGCGAAATTGAAGATCTCTGCGAGTATAAAACCGGAAATTATGTTATCGCCAGTTGACCATAAAATTACCAGAATACTTCCTGCCGTAAGATCGATTTTATCGCATGATATGTTGAAAATTGCACGGTTCAGGAACAATAATCTCATTCAAAAATACACATCAAGCCAGGAAGACTTCAGTAAAATTGCTCAGCCATTTACCCCGGATGGAATCGTTTACTGCAATGCCGAACCACTATTTGTAGACCATGATGGGTTGGAGCAAGACATTTTAAAAACTTTTGTGGCCGCCCTGGATAATTACAGAAAAAATCATGGCTTTGACCCCAAAGTCATTTTGATAAAGAACCTCGGTATGGTTGGGATTGGAGAAAGCAGTAGCGCTACAGAAGTGACGCTGGATGTTTTTGAGGACGTGATGAAAATAGCATTGTTGGCGGAAAATTACAGTGGGCCAAGGCCGATGTCGGAAGATGCCATCCGATTTATTGAGAATTGGGAGGTAGAGGCTTATCGGAAAAGCCTTCTGGCCAAAGGAAATCGAAAACGTGCAGAAAACAAAGTGATTGTGATTACGGGTGGTGGGCAAGGGTTCGGCAAAGGCATCGCTGAAGGATTGATGCAGGAAGGTGCCAATGTTGTGGTTGTGGATGTCAACGCAGAAATTGGTCAGCAAGCAGTGGATGAGTTGAATCAAAAAGCACAAAAAAACCAGGCAGCTTTCATTAAAGCCAACATCACAAACGCTGAAGATCTTCAGGCAGCAGTTTTTGAGACGGTACGTTTTTTTGGCGGCGTGGATGTACTCATCAGCAATGCCGGGGTGCTCAGAGCTGGAAGCTTGACGGAATTGGATGAAAAAGATTTCGATCTGGTAACCAACGTCAATTATAAAGGTTTTTATTTGTGTACAAAGTATTTCAGTGAGCCGATGAAACTTCAGTATGAATTCAACCAAAAAATGTTTATGGATATCATCCAGATCAATTCCAAATCTGGTTTGCAGGGAAGCAACAAGAATTTTGCTTATGCAGGCGGAAAATTTGGAGGAATCGGCCTGACACAGTCATTTGCACTGGAATTGGTGCCATTTAATATTAAAGTCAATGCCATTTGCCCGGGAAATTATTTTGAAGGGCCATTGTGGTCTGATCCGGGAAAAGGACTTTTTGCACAGTATTTGAATGCCAGAAAAGTGCCTGGGGCCCAGAATATAGCCGATGTTAAAAAATTCTATGAAGCCAAAGTTCCTATGAAACGAGGATGCTATCCTGAAGATGTAGTAAAATCGATCCTGTATATTTGCGATCAGGAATATGAAACCGGCCAGGCTATTCCGGTTGCCGGTGGCCAGGTAATGTTGAACTAATATCTCAAAGCAGTGAGAGTACCGGAGTTTCGTTGAACCTAAACATTCGTTATTTTAAAACAAGAAACCAAACATGAAAACCAAAGCAGTAAGATTATACGGAAAAAATGATCTCCGATTGGAAGAATTTGACCTGCCACCCATGAAAGATGACGAAATTCTGGCCAAAGTAGTGAGTGATAGTTTGTGCATGTCTTCGTATAAAGCCGCCAAGCAAGGAGCTGATCATAAGCGAATACCCGATCATGTGGCAAAAAACCCTGTAATGATCGGACATGAATTTGCTGGTGAAATTATGGAAGTTGGCAAGAAATGGCAACATAAGTTTAAGGCTGGAAATAAATTTTCAATTCAGCCGGCATTGAATTATAAAGGCAGTTTGGATGCGCCCGGATATTCCTATCAATATATTGGGGGTGATGCCACTTACATCATTATACCCAATGAAGTTATGGAGATGAATTGTTTGCTGGAATACACCGGCAAAGGGTATTTTCCGGCATCTTTGTCTGAACCGTATTCCTGTGTGGCCGGGACCTTTCATGCGCATTATCACACCAAATATGGATCCTATGTACATCAGATGGGGATCGTGGAAGATGGCAATATGGCTGTTTTGGCTGGCGCCGGTCCAATGGGATTGGCCGCTATCGATTATATTTTGCATTGTGATAGAAAACCGGGTTTGGTGGTGGTGACCGACATCAGTGATGAACGCCTGGATCGTGCCCATGTAATCTTGCCTGTTGAAGAAGCTGCCAAAAATGGAATAGAATTGCATTACATCAATACTGCCGACATGAAAGATCCGGTGGCAGAATTGCGCAGTTACACCCAGGGGAAAGGATTTGATGACGTTTTGGTATTTGCACCGGTTAAACCGGTTGTTGAGCAGGCAGATGCTATTTTAGGATTCGATGGTTGCCTCAACTTTTTTGCAGGCCCTTCTGATCCAAATTTTAAAGCCGAATTTAATTTCTACAATGCGCATTATCAGTTTACCCATATTGTAGGAACCAGTGGTGGAAATACAGACGATATGGTCGAATCGCTGCAAATGATGTCAAAAGGTTTAATTAAGCCGGCTATTTTGGTTACGCACATTGGAGGACTGAATGCGGTACCGGATACTACCTTAAATTTACCTAATATTCCAGGTGGGAAAAAACTGATGTATACCCACCTCAATATGGAACTTACTGCGATCAGTGATTTTGAAGAAAAAGGTAAATCCAATCCTATGTTTCGAACATTGCATCAAATTTGTCAAAAAAGTGATGGTTTATGGTCAATAGAGGCCGAAGCATTTTTATTGGAAAATGCGGAAAAATTCCAGCTAGCCTTATCATAGCATAAAACAGGCTTCTTTTTTCAGGAAGACTGGCAAAGTTGTATTTTATGTCTTGATTGTATTAAATTCTTTGCGACAGGTTGACAGATTACAAATTTTCAATTAACTAGAACCAGTAAAAAACCGACGTCAAGCCAGCACCAATTATATTCTTTATATTCTGTATTTTTTAATGTATTTCAGGGTTGAATGTCGGAGTGGCCAGAATGCAGGACGGATTGTTCCCTGGTAAAAAGATCAATTCTATGGAAAATTATCATATTGCAGTAGTCGATGTCGGCAAGACCAACAAAAAGATACTGGTTTTCGATCCGGATCTCAAAATAATTGATGAACGATTCCGGAAGTTTGAAGAGTTTACCAAAGATGGGATTATTCACGATGATGTTGATGGATTGAAAAAGTGGATGCTGGATACTTTAAAAGAACTTTCATCGCAGTACAATATTCGTGTGATATCAGTAAGTGCTCATGGTGCCACTTTCGTGACCGTGGATGAATTTGATCAAATTGCGCTGCCAGAAATCTCCTACACAACCGATCCCGGAGAGAAATTCCATGTTGATTTTTTTAAAAAATGTGGAGACCGTATTGAGTTGCAAAAATCTACCGGAACGCCAGATTTTAATGCATTGCTGAATATTGGGAAAGGAATTTATTTTGTACAAAAGAAATTTCCGGAAGCATTCAAAAAGGTTAAATACATTTTACACTATCCACAATACTTCGGTTTTATGCTCACCGGCAATGCAGCCGCTGATCCGACCTATACCGGCAATCATTCTTACCTTTGGAACTATCATAAAAATGATTGGTCTTCGGTCACAGATTCATTGGGCATCAGGCAATTGTTGCCTAAAAGTTTCCTGAAACCATGGGAGGTTTTGGGCAAAATAAAACCGGCGGTTGCAGAATATACCGGATTGAAAAATGACACCCTGGTGACGGTAGGTATTCATGATTCCAATTCTTCCATGCTACCCTACCTTGTATCTCAGGAAAAAGATTTTGTGCTCAATTCTACGGGCACCTGGTGTGTGATCATGCATGAAAAGGAGAAAGTGGCCTTTGCTGAAGATGAATTGGGTAAAGTGGTATTTTATAATTTAAGTGCCTTTTCAAAGCCGATCAAAACAGCCATATTTCTGGGAGGCATGGAATATGAATATTATACCAACATCCTGAAGAAGATTAACGGTAATTTGCCTGCTCCGGGATTTGATCTACAGCTTTATCAAAAAATAATTTCAGATAAAAAATTGTTCATTTTACCCAGTGTTGCAAAAGGCATTGGACAGTTTCCGGATTCTTCTCCTCGAATAGTGGAAGGGGACAAAGTTTTTTCATTGGAAGATATTGAAAACGGAAAATCAATACCTGGATTTTTCAGGGAATTTGATCTCGCCTGTGCAGTGCTTAACCTGTCGCTGGCAGTTCAGACAAAAGTAGCCTTGGATCGCGCTGATATGATTGATGGACTTCCATTATTTACCGAAGGAGGGTTTAGCAGAAATACTGGTTATAACGCGCTGGTCGCTGCATTTTACCCAAAATCAACTGTATCATTAACGAATTTAAAAGAAGCCACGGCTTTTGGCGCAGCAATGCTTGGTAAATCGGCTGCTGAAGGTATGCCACTCCGGGATATGGGAGATAAGATTCACATCGAAAAAATTCCTGTTGATCATCCGGCGTTGACCGGACTCTCGCTTTATTATCAAAAATTTATGAACCTGCTTTGATATAATTTTATTTTATTAGATTCGTGATCTTGGTATCAAGATACATGTATGATAGATTATATCAGAATTCCGGATGGGCACAGCCATCCATTGGGAGCCACTTGTTACAGCGAAGGGGTAAATTTTAGTGTATTTTCAAAAAATGCTGAAAAGGTTGAATTACTCTTGTTCAACCATCCTGATGACGCTGAGCCTTCACATGTTTTTGAATTAGATCCTGAAAGGAACCGGACTTTTTATTATTGGCACATTTTTGTCCCTGGGTTGAAATCGGGCCAGTTATATGGATTTAAAGTTTATGGTCCGTATGATCCGGAAAATGGTCATTTGTATGACTCATCTAAACTGTTGATTGATCCTTATGCCCGTTCTATCGTTATGAATGGACATTATTCCAGGTTGGCGGCAATTGGAAAAGAAGACAATTTGGCTAAGGCCATGAAATCTGTGGTAATAAATCCTACAGAATTCGATTGGGAGGATGATTCTCCAATTCAACGACCATACTCGGAAACAGTTATTTACGAAATGCACGTCGGGGGATTTACAAAGCATCCCAGTTCCGGTGTCGAAGAAGGATGTCGTGGCAAGTATCGGGGTGTGATTGAAAAGATTCCGTATCTCCGGGACTTGGGTATCACTGCTGTGGAATTGATGCCTGTTCAGCAATTTGATCCTCAGGATGCACGACCTTCTCTCACTAATTATTGGGGATATAGCCCCATTGCTTTTTTTGCTCCGCACAATGGTTACAGTTGTTGCAAAGACCCGCAAGAAAGTGTGAATGAATTTCGTGAAATGGTGAAAAAATTGCACCAGGCAGGCATTGAAGTAATATTGGATGTGGTTTTTAATCATACTGCTGAAGCTGGTGTAGATGGCCCGACTTTTTCCTTTAGGGGTCTGGAAAATAAGGCATATTATATACTGGGACAAGAGAAATCTGCCTATCTCGATTATACAGGCTGTGGCAACACATTAAATGCCAATCATTCCATTGTTCGGCGTATGATTATGGATTGTCTCAGGAGTTGGGTCACGGAATTTCATGTGGATGGATTTCGATTTGATTTGGCCTCGGTATTATCACGTGATGAAAATGGTGAACCGCTTAAAAATCCACCAGTACTCTGGGAAATCGAATCGGATCCTGTTCTGTCCGGCACTAAAATAATAGCCGAAGCATGGGATGCAGCCGGACTTTATCAGGTGGGTTCATTTATCGGAGATCGCTGGGCGGAATGGAATGGTAAATATCGAGATCATGTCCGCCGGTTCATAAAGGGAGACGATGGCATGGTGTCTAAATTTGCCGCCAAATTGATCGCCAGCCCGGATATTTATACCAACCCCAATCGCCAGGCAAACCGGAGCATCCACTTTGTTACATGTCATGATGGTTTAACCTTGAACGACCTGGTAAGTTACAACCAAAAGCACAATACCGATAACCTGGAAAACAATCGGGATGGTTCCGATCACAATTTTAGTTGGAATTGTGGGGTCGAGGGTGAAACAGACGATCCTGAAATTAAAAAAGTGCGGACGCGTCAAATCAAAAATTTTTTGGTGATCACCTTTATTTCACAAGGAACTCCCATGATATTGATGGGCGATGAAGTTCGCAGAACCCAAAAAGGCAATAACAATGCTTATTGTCAGGATAATGACATCAGTTGGTTTGACTGGGCACTGTTGGAAAGGAATAGTGACATTTATCGGTTTACCCAGCGATTGATCAGCTTTGCACAAAACCATGAATTGTTTAAACTTGACAATATCCTTGCTACTCCAAGAGAATCAAGACTTCCACACATCAAGTGGCACGGAATTAAAGTGAATGAGCCAGATTGGAGTGAACACTCCCATACCTTGTCATTTACGCTGAAGCATCCGGATTATGACGAATATATTCATGCGATGGTGAATACTTTTTGGGAAGATCTCAATTTTGAAATTCCTGATTTACACCAAGGGTGGGCATGGGCGCAAATCATCAATACCTACGCTTCCGCTCCAAAAGATTTCCTGGACTTAAAAGAAGCTACTCCTGTCAAGTCGAAACAAATCAAGGTAAAAAATCGGTCAATTATTGTGTTAATAGGAATTAAACTGCGCGCCTCATGATTTGAGGAGAAGTTCTATACTCGCCGCAACTTGTTGTCCAAGGTATTCATAACCCAAATCCGAAAAATGTACACCATCTTCCGTGAAAAGCCTGTCTGCACCACTTTTCATGATCAAATCATATAAGTCATCTATGCCGACACCAAGGCGATTACAAACCTCCCTGGCGGCACTATTGTATTGAATAACATCTTCATTGTGTCGGCTAAAATCCTGATCTATTTGATGGGCCTTATTGGCCTGTTCTTCAATAATTGGGGTGGTGGTGGCCCAAATTATTTTGACGGCAGGTTGAAACCTAAAGATCAGTTTTATAATGCGTTCAATATTTATCTTATAAAAATCCAAGGGCACTACATTTTCTGTGCCACCAAAATAGGTGGTTTTTAGGTCATGAAGCCCGGAATTGATGTGAAATATTGTAGTTTTTCGTTTTGCAAACCAACTGTGAGCGTTTCTGAGTATATTAACAGTATCGAGGCAATTTTCGTCAGGAAACCACAATTGGGCTTTATTGGTCAATTCACGTGTTACGATGTTTTGGTAACCTATGCGTATAGAATCTCCAATTAATGTGACCGAAGGCAATTCATTACCTATTGTCAAATGAAAACCGCTAAAACCAGCTAATATAGAAGTGTAGGCGCTGATACGAAAAAATTGTCTTCGCGAAATGTTCATTGATGTGAATTAAGCCTCAGCAAGCGAATTTTTTGTATCCGGAATTTTTTTAGGCAACTGTATGGTGAAGCTCGTATTCATACCCTCTGCACTTTCCATAAATATTTGGCCTTTCAGTTTATTTACGGCTTTTTTAACAAGATAAAGGCCAAGGCCATTACCTTTTGATCGTTCTGTCCCCTTGTAGAACATATTAAAAATTTTGTTTTTATGGTCATTGGAAATACCGATGCCATCATCTATGATATTCAGTTTGAATTGTTCTTCGCAAGCAACAAGTGAAATGGTTACATTTGCTTTATCGGTTTTACGGTATGCCAGAGAATTTTCCAGCAAATTTTCCAGGATTATTCGGATCAAAGTGGGATCGGAATGCAGTGTGGTTTCGGAGTGCTTGTCGATGGTAATATTCATCATTTCTTTTTCAATTGGGCCGGTAACTTTATTGGCGGTTTCGTAAACCATTTTCATGAAATCAATCTTTTCAACATGCACTTCCTCTTTATTGATCAAATGAATATTGATTAATTTGTTCAAAACACGATTCATGTCAATGGCACCTTTTTCCATGATATCTATATATTCGTTCTTATTGCTATTTTTATCCAGTTTGGCAACTTGGGTGAGGCCGAGTAATCGCGCTAAGGGTCCCTGTAAATCGTGTGATGAACGATAAATAAACAGGTCGAGTTCAGCATTGGCTTTTTTCAGGTCTTCATTTGTTTTCCGAAGTTTAGAGGTTCTTTCTGATACAATTTCTTCAAGATTCGAATTGATCGTTTTCAGCTTTTCATTGATCTGGTCTAATTCGTATTTTGCTCTGGAAACTTCTTCGTTTTTAGTAACGAGTAAATCCCGTTGTTTTTCAATCTCATTTTTTTGAAGTGTTATTTCTTCATTGGCAGTAAGTACTCTGGTTTTTTCTTGTTCTAACTGCCGGGTGCGATGTTTCACTTTTTCCTCTAAACGGATTTTAGACCTTTGAAGTGATTTGGTTCGTACCTGTATGATTAAATAGACTAAGAATATTATTGTGAGACTAACTATTATAAAAAACCAGTAGGTTTTCCAAAATGGGGGCTTAACTATGATCGTTATGGCGGCGCCTTCTTCATTCCAAACTCCATCATTATTTGATCCTCGTACCCTGAATACGTAGGTGCCTGGCGCAAGATTAGTATAGTTGGCATAATGTCGATTTCCGACTTTGTTCCAATCTTTTTCAAATCCGTCCAGGATATATTCATATTCATTTTTCTCAGAATCCGTAAAATTGAGCGCAACAAAATCAAATGAAATGGCTTTATCTTTATAGCTGATAATGAGGGTGTCGGTTTCTGAAATGTGTTTCGATAGGGGGGAACCCGGTACTCCAATTTCTACTCTTTCATTTAATATTTTGAAATCGGTAATAACTACATCTGGAATGTAGGTATTGTCAACGATCTGATCCGGAAAAAATGAATTGTAGCCATTAATGCCCCCAAAAAACATTTCATTGTTTTTGCTAACAAAAGCGGCTCCGGGGTTGAACTCATTACCTTGCAAGTCATCTTTAGTGTCATAATTTTTGAACTGGTTTTTATTGACATCTAATTTTGAAATGCCTTTATTCGAACTGAGCCAAATATTCCCCTCCTGATCATTCAATATGCTATAGATGAAATTGGAAGGCAGCCCTTCTGTTATTGAATAATGATGAAATTTATTTGTGCCTGAAGGAAGCATGTCGAGTCCATCTGCCGTGCCAATCCAGAGTCTGCTTGAATCGTCGAGGTGTAAATAGTAGATCGTGTTGCTGCCAAGACTCTTTTTATTGTTTTCGGAATGTGTAAATCTGGTGAACTTTTCATTTTTGGGATTGAATTTATTCAAGCCACCCCCAAAAGTTCCAACCCAAATAGTACCATCATTGCTTAGTGCCAAGGTACGCACATCATTGCTGCTGATACTGAATATATCGTTGACATCATTGACATAGTGAGTGAATATTTTTCCATCATATTTATTAAGTCCGCCATCCTCGGTACCTAACCATAAATTTCCTTGTTGATCTTCCAAAATGCTATGAATGACATTACCACTCAGGCTTTTAGGGTCTTCCTTGTTAGCAAGAAAAGATGTAATTTTACCAGAGCTAATATTTAATTTATTCAACCCTTTTCCTGTTCCGATCCATAAGGTCTTTTGAAGGTCCCTGTACAAACTCAAAATGCGATTGTTGCTCAGAAATTGAATTTTAGATTTAGTATTATCTTGTATTTTGCTGTCAAACTTCCTGAGGATTTTTGTTCGCTCCACTAAACTTTCACCATTTTCTATGACATCATTTTCTAAGTAGGTGGTATAAACATCTGCTTGAGGTTCATATTTATTGAGCCCTTTATCGTAGGTGCCGATCCAGGTTGTGCCGTTCATCTCTTTGTAGATTGCAGTAACATTGTTGCTGCTGATGGTGTTGCCAACACCTGTTTTACGCTTATATAATGTGAAACGATCGCCTTGTAAATCAATTAGATTTATTCCGGCGTTAGTGCCAATCCACAAGATACCAGAACGATCGTCAAAAACAGATTTAATGTTATTACTGAGTAGTGAATGCTCATCATTTGGGTCAAATTCATAAAATCGAAGATATCCGGTGTATTTATTTAAACATCCCAATCCACCGCTATTGGTCCCAAACCAGACAAGGCCGGAAACGCCCTGGTAAATACACATTACGTTATTATCCTGGTAAGCTGTATTGTTGTTTACCTCTTCAATGTATTTAACAATATTATCTTTGTGTTCCATATTCCTTACCACTGGAGTTGGCTTTATTAAGTTCAATCCATGGGATGTGCCTACCCACAAATCGCCATCATTGTCCTCATAAATGATGTTGATTTTGTTACTACTAATCCTTGCGGATTCATTTTCGTCATTTTCAGTGTACCTCAGAAATTTGCCGGTTTCGGGATCAAGCATATTTAATCCTTCTTCAGCGGTGCCTACCCAAATGAAGCCGTATTTATCTTTGGTTAAACAAGTAATATAATTGCTACTGATGCTCTCTGGATTTTGTGTTAAATGTTGATAGTTAGTAAAGGAACTGTCTTTTATATTAAATTTATTCAAACCGCCACCGAATGTGCCAATCCAATAATTACCAAAATTATCCTGGACGGTACAGGTTATGTGATTATTGCTGAGACTATTGGGATTATTTTTTTCCGGTTTGAATACACTGAATTTTTCTAAGGTCTTATTATAGACATTTAAACCATTTTGAGTACTGATCCAAAGCAGACCATCTTTGTCTTCAAATAAATGATTGATAATGTTATTGGAAATCGAATTGGAATTTTCAGCGTTGTGGACGAATATTTTAAATTCACTACCATCGAATCTGTTGAGGCCGCCATTGGTCCCGAACCAAATAAATCCTTTTTTATCTTGTAAAATGCAATTGATGTTGCTTTGTGAAAGACCCTGGTCAACGGTAAAACTTTCAAATTTTATCTTTCCTGACTGAGCCTTCAAGCAAACAGGTTGAATGATGTAAAGCAAAGAGGATATCAAAAGAAATATTCTGTAGAAACTCACCGGATTTTTAAAAATAGGTTCCTGATTATGCAAGAGTTAATATAATACCTTTTAATTGAAACTTGAACAAGAATGGGATAAACCTGTGAAAACTTATTAAAAAGAGTCAGAAGTCTCTTAGTTGTATTAAACGTACAATTACACTAAAAATTATAGGGAATTAGCTGGATGTAATTGAAAATTTCGATGAATTATTAATTTTTGACAGGAAATTGACAGGTAAGACTGAAAGGCATTGTGCGCGAATTTGGAAAATATTTGTTGATTCCAAATATTTTATTACATAATAATTCATAAAAAAGCCCGGTAAGTAATACCAGGCTTGTAAGAATTGAAATTTAGTCAAAATTGTTTTTCCCTCACTATTATACCACTTTTGCGCTCTCAGTACCACCTCAATATCTTTTAACAGTACCCATTTAGATTTTATATATAAAAATAAATGAGGCAATTCCGAATCTTAATATTACAACAAATGATTACTCGGCAATACTGGTTTCATAATGGTACTTTTTCAATTAGATTTGATTAACTCACAACCACTGTAGACAAATCAAGGATTAATGGGTTTTTCACGATCTGGTATACCACCATTGCATTCACAAGTGGCATCGCTTTTAACGGTTGTTTGTTTTGCCGGTGTTACACTGTCTTCATTGCATGATACAAAAGACAAAGTCATAATTCCAAAAAGTGCGAGTGTTAAAAGTTTAGCTTTCATTTTAGTTTAGTTTTAGTTTAGCCTACTCAAAGGGCTTTGGCAATCCCTTATTGTTGAATCAAATATACAACGTGAAATTGATATATCAAAATAATTATAAAAATAATTTGAAAAATGCAATAAAATCTTTTATGAATGCATTTTGTAATACATGTTATATGTTAGATAAATTATATATTAATTAGAAACGAATAGTAGACTGAAATATGTTTTATTAACTGGAAACTATGACTATTGTTGAAGACTATAAGAATTATTTAATTATATTTTTTCAACAGCGGTTTTTTTTCTTTTTTTGATATATGGATAACGGAAAACTAGCCTTATAGTAAAATGAGATATGTTGGGGAGTGCTTGGTTAAAATTGGATATTTTAAATATTTATTAATAATATTTTTATTATTTACGACTTGGCAAAATGCAATTTGTCAGTCAAATATAGATAGTCTTAAAAATGTAATCCGCTACCAGAATAAACTGGACCGTGTAAAATCTTTGTACCATTTAGCCTATGACTTGACCCTGTCAAATAAAGATGAAGCTTTGTACTACGGTAGGCTTGCGTTGGAGGAATCATTGGCAATGCAGGATAGCCTTTGGGTTTCAGCTGTGTTAATAGTGCTAAGTGATATATACCAAAATCAGAACAATTATCAAATTGCACTCAATTATCTCAATCGCGCTAAAGATATCTCAGAACGTAAAAATCTATACATCACAAAAATCAGATGCTATACAGGATTGGCAACTTTATATTGGAATCTTAATATATATGACAAAGCTTTGGAATACAACCATTTAGCTTTGAAGCTAAAAGAAGAACACCATGATAATAATGATTTGGCTGTAACCTACAATAATATTGGCTTGATATTCTATAAAATAGATGATTCGGAAAGGGCGCTGGAATATTTTCAAAAGGCATTAAAATTAAAATTAGCAAGTGGTGATACGGTAGGAACTGCTTCAACATATGGTAATATTGGTCTGGTACATATTGAAACCGGCAATGACCGGGAAGCATTAAGAAATTTTTATAAAGGATTAGAAATTGAAAATAAATATCACGAGATCAAGTATGTAGGCGTGATGTATAATGGATTGGGAAATGTTTATACTAAACTCAATAATTTTGATTCTGCGAGCTATTTCCTAAAACTTGCCTTGCAACTCGTTGAAAAAAGCGATAATTCCAAACTTAAAGCAATCAACTGCTTTCAATTTGCCAAACTTTATACCCAAAAAGGGGAATACCGGCAAGCTATCCAATATTTACATCGTGGGCAGAACTTAGCAAAAAATTCCCGGGATAAATTATTATTGAAAAACAATCTCAAGCTCCTCGCTGAAATTTATGAGTTAAGGGACGAATTTGATAGTGCTTATCATTATCAGAAAGAATATTCTTTACTGGAGGACAGCATCTTTAATGAAAAATTGGCCAAAAACCTGGCCAATATTCAGATCGATCTTCAGGAAGAACAAAACAAAAGGATAATAAATGCCCAGGAACAAAAAATCACCAAAAACCGCCAATTTAGCTTTTTCCTTTTATCGATACTAGGTCTCAGTTTGACGCTCATCATCGTGATATTCAGGAATTACAGGAATACCCACCGTATTAATAAAAAATTGAACGAAAGTAAATCTGAAATAGAAAAACAAAAGGAAGACCTTGAGAAGAAAAACAAACAGTTGGCTAAAGCTCAAAAAACCATCAATGCACAAAACGAAATACTAAAGAATGTAAATATTGAACTGGAAGAAAAAGTAAAGGAACGGACTTTGGAATTGGAGAAATCTAATATCCATCTGGAAAAGGCTGTTCACGACCTGGATCAGTTTATTTATAAAACTTCACATGATTTACGTGGACCAATTGCCACCATGCAAGGCATTATCAACCTGGGTTCTCTTGAAGCAGTTGATCAAAAATCCTTGTACTACTTTCAGACCTTAAATAAGGTTTCATTAAATTTAAATAATGTGCTCACTCGATTGATTGATGTGCATGAGACATATCAGAAACTCCCTGTGTTGGAAGTGCTGGATCCTGCAAAAGAAATTAAAACAACAACCGATAAGATTACAAAATTCACCAATGATCCATTTGTTACGGTTATCACTGATCTTCAAGCCAACGGTAAATGGGTGAGCGACAAATTATTATTTAGTGTAATTATAGAAAACTTGTTGCGAAATGCCTTTTTATATTCCGACAAACCAAAGGCAATCATTAAAATTCAATCGAATTATCAAAACAAAGAACTAAAAATTACGGTAGAAGACAATGGTTTTGGAATCCAGCCTGGTGATGAAGAAAAAGTGTTTAATATATTCTTTAAAGGTTCACCAAAACCAGGAGGCACTGGTCTTGAAATATATACCACCAAGATTGCTGCAGAAAAATTGGGTGGGACCCTTTCTTTATTAAAGCCTGCTAATAATACTATTTTCGAAATTCTGTTGCCGCCACTGTCTCTGGTTTGAGCAGTATGCTTAATCAAGTTAATGAGTTGGGCCAAAAAACTCACATTCCATGATTTCGGAGTGCATATATTTTTATCTTTGCCGAAATTTATTTGATAATGCATCAAAAAGAATATAAGAGATATACGATTACTGCAGCTTTGCCTTATGCCAATGGACCAATACACATTGGACATTTGGCAGGCGTTTATGTGCCAGCTGATATTTTTGCAAGATTCCTAAGACTTCAAAATAAAGACATTGTTTTCGTTTGTGGTTCAGACGAACATGGTGTACCAATAACCATTAGAGCCAGAAAAGAAGGTAAAACACCACAGGAAATCGCAGACACTTACAATGGTCTGATCAAAAAATCATTTGAGGATTTTGGTATCAGTTTTGATATTTATTCAAGAACATCCAATGCCACCCACCATAAAACGGCCTCGGATTTCTTCAAAGTATTATATGAAAAAGGAATTTTCAGAGAGATAATATCCGAACAATATTATGATGTTGAAACCCAGGAATTTCTCGCTGATCGCTATATTAAAGGTACCTGTCCAAATTGTGGTTATGAGGAAGCTTATGGCGATCAATGTGAACGTTGCGGGTCCACATTAAGTCCGTCTGAGCTTATTAATCCCAAATCAATGTTGAGTGGGTCGGCGCCTATTTTGAAAGAAACAAAACATTGGTACATTCCATTGGATGAATTTGAGCCTTGGTTGCGTCAGTGGATTCTGGAAGACCATAAGGAATGGAAAAGTAATGTCTATGGTCAGTGCAAATCCTGGATAGATAATGGTTTACAACCGAGGGCTGTGACGAGGGATTTAAACTGGGGTGTTCCCGTACCTTTGCCTAATACTGAAGGGAAAGTCCTCTATGTGTGGTTTGATGCGCCAATCGGTTACATCTCAGCAACAAAAGATTGGGCCAAAAAATATAATAAGGATTGGGAACCTTATTGGAAATCTGAGGACACGAGATTGATCCATTTTATAGGAAAGGACAATATTGTTTTTCATTGCATCATTTTTCCTTCGATGTTGAAAGCTCATGGGGAATTCATTTTACCCGACAATGTACCTGCTAACGAGTTTTTAAATCTGGAAAGTAATAAAATTTCAACTTCACGCAATTGGGCCGTCTGGTTGCACGAATACTTAAAAGATTTTCCTGGTAAAGAGGATGTTTTAAGATATACTTTGTGCGCGAATGCGCCAGAAGCAAAGGATAACGATTTTACCTGGAAAGACTTCCAGGCTAAGAATAATAATGAGTTGGTTGCCATTTTGGGTAATTTTGTGAACAGAGCTATAGTGCTTTCTCAAAAGTACTTTGACGGCAAAGTACCTGTCAGAAATACCATGAATAAGATTGATGAAAGGATGGTTCAAGATCTGAAGCGCGCTCCCAACAAAATAGCCGCAGCCCTGGAACAATTTAAATTTCGCGAGGCACTTGGGTTATTAATGGACGTTGCCCGGTTGGGAAATAAATATCTGGCAGACACAGAGCCCTGGAAAATAATTAAAACAGATCAAGAAAGGGTTTCTACAATTTTAAATTTGAGTTTACAAATTGTGGCTAACCTGTCTTGTCTTGCGGCTCCATTTTTGCCTTTTACATCTGAAAAATTAAAGAAAATGCTGGACGTGGAGCAATTTGCCTGGCAGAAAGCGGGGAGCATTGAATTATTGAAAGCAGGTCAAAAAATACACGACTTTGAATTATTGTTTGAGAAAATTGAAGATGAAGTTATAAATACCCAGATCCAAAAATTAATGCAGACAAGGGAAGAAAATCTGAACAAAATCGGAGATAAATCTGATATTACGCCTCAAAAGGAAATTATTGATTTCAAAGATTTCGTGGCACAAGATATTCGCATTGTAAAAATTGTGGGAGCAGAAAAGATTGAAAAATCAGAAAAATTGCTTAAACTTTCAGTTGATACAGGATTTGATGTACGGTCAGTGGTAAGCGGCATTGCTAAATATTTTTCTCCGGAAGAAGTCATCGGTAAGCAAGTAACCATGCTGGTCAATCTAGCACCGCGTAAAATTATGGGAATAGAATCTCAGGGTATGATATTACTTGCGGAAGATCATAATGGTAATTTAGTGTTTATAACGCCAGAAATCGAAATGGCAAATGGTAGTATAATAAGCTAAAAAGAACAATAAATATTGGGATTCCCAAGTTACTTTATTGATCAGTATTTTTAGAAAAAACAGGTGTGTGTTTATGAAATATTTCCTTTTCATCATTTTGGCTGCTTGTAGTACATTGGCATATGCTCAATCAAACCACAACAAAAGCCAGCAAACCGACAAAAATGCCAGATATAATTCAAAAGGCGATCAATTATATCCTGAGATCACATTTTCCAAAGAGAGCAAAAAGAGTATAAAAGGTCGAAAAAAAAGAGGTTCATACAATGAATTTGATAAAAAAGTAGATGAGTACTATGCGAGAATGCAGGAGAACCAAAAAAAGTACGCAAAAATGGAGAAGGAAATGAAAAAACCCCAGTACTCAGATCCCACCTATTTTGGTCATAAGCATCCACCAAAAAAAAGGCCGCCTGGAAAAAAGAAATTCTGTAAAGTATGTGGCATGTGGCATTAATACTGGAACCACAATAAATTTCCTGAAGGGGCTATTTTATTTTTCAATTCTGACTACTAATTTTTAAATTCGGATCTAGGATTGATAGTTGTCTCAGTATCAAGTACCGATCATCAGTTTTAAGTTTTCATTTATTTTATCCTGAAATTTATGGTGAATATCAATAGGTTTATTGAACAAACTATTCTGAGGCCGGATTTAACCGATAAGGATATAGATCAACTGATTGAGGAAGCCAATGAATATCAGTTCCTTGGTATTTGCGTTCCGCCATTTTGGGTAAAAAAAGCCAGCAGGGAGATTCGAAATATTGGCGTTCAATTGGTAACTGTGATTGGTTTTCCATTGGGCTACCAAATGACAGAAAGCAAATTGTTTGAGATTAAAATGGCCATAGACAATGGAGCGAATGAATTGGATATTGTCATGAATATTTCGGCGTTTAAATCAGACATGCCTTGGGTAAAAACTGAATTGGCTAAGTGTGCCAGTCTAATTCATGAAAATGACTGTTTAATGAAGGTGATCATAGAAACTGCATTTCTGACGGAAGATGAAATTGTTACGGCTTCTAAAATGTGTCAGGATGCAGGTACTGACTTTGTAAAAACCTCTACCGGGTTTGCACCTGCCGGAGCTAAAGTGGAGCATATAAAATTAATCAAATCGGTAATTAATAGTAATGTTGGCGTAAAGGCATCCGGAGGAATACGCAATCTCGAAACTGCTATTGCTATGATTGATGCCGGGGCTGATCGTTTGGGGGTCTCTTCAGGTGTATCTATCATGAAGGAAGTTTTGACCACCAGCTAATCTATGAGTTTAAAACATTTGAATATTATAATTTCCGGAAGGGTTCAAGGAGTCGGCTTCAGGGCTTCTGCGCGGGACAAGGCTAGATCGCTCAATGTGAAAGGTTCTGTGAAAAACAGAATGGATGGCACAGTATTTATTGAAGCAGAAGGAGAAGACAATACTTTAGATGAATTTGTACAATGGTGTAATAAAGGGCCAGGCTGGGCAAGGGTGCGACATGTGGATATTTCCGAATCAGCACCAAAGTTCTATCATTCATTTGACATCACACATTAAAAAATATTTGTTAGCCGCTGTTAAAAATAAAAGCCAGGTAACAATTCCTGGCTTTTATTGATTTCTAATGACTGATTAACAATACTCTTCAAAAACTTCAATTAAATGCTGACCAATAATTTCCGCCGGCCGGCCTTCAATATGGTGTCTTTCCAAAAAATGGACAAGTTGACCATCTTTGAATAGCGCGATAGAAGGAGAAGACGGGGGATAGGGGATGGTAAATTCCCTGGCTTTTGCCGTTGCTTCCTTATCCACTCCCGCAAATACAGTAGTAAGATGGTTCGGTTTCTTCGTACTGTTTTTGATAGCCATACGCACACCTGGTCTGGCTGCGCCAGCAGCACAACCACAAACCGAATTGATCACCAATAATGAAGTTCCTTTGTGGTCCTTCAGATGTTTTTCAACTTCATCTACAGATTTCAGTTCTTCGAATCCTATGTCTGTTAATTCCGCCCGCATAGGACGAACAAGTTCTTCTGGATACATAACAATTACTATTTATTGAAATACTTTTACAAAAATCCCAATTCCAATTTAGCTGTTTCAGACATCATATCAGGACTGTAGGGCGGATCAAAAGTTATTTCCACCTGGACATCATTGACTCCATCTATGCGTCTCAATTTAGCTTCTACCTCACCAGGAATTGTTTCGGCTGCCGGACATGCCGGAGAGGTAAGTGTCATTTTAATATAAATATTATTAACAGGGAAAACCTGTATTTCGTAGATTAAACCAAGCTCCCATACATCAACCGGTATTTCCGGATCATATACTGATTTTAAGGCTTCAACTACCTGATCCCTTAGATTTTCCTGTGTCTCTTCTTTTTCCATCATCATTTTCCTATTTTACTTTTATAGGCTAATGCATATAATTTCATCTGTTTGATCATAGCGGTTAAACCATTGGAACGTTGAGATCCTATGATCTGTCCCATGCCTATCTTTTCAATAAAAAACAGATCTGCATCAATAATCTCATCTAATTGGTGTCCTGAAAATACTCGTATTAACAGAGAGATCAATCCTTTGGTAATTTCAGTATTGCTATCGGCAAAATAGTAAATCCGCTCACCTTTTAATTGTGTGGTAAGCCAAACTTTCGATTGGCAACCCTTGATGATATTTTCTTCCGTTTTGAATTTTTCATCCAAAGGATCAAGTTTTTGTCCCAGTTCCATGATATAAAAAATCGTACTCTCACGGTCATTCCCCAGGATGGAAAATTCATCAATAATTTCTTCTTGTAATTCTTTTATTGGTTTAGGTTTGTTTGTTGCTATTTCCATCTGTTAATAATTTGCTTCAAAATCTCCACAAAATAGTCAACTTCGGCTATCGTGTTGTATATTGAAAACGAAGCCCTGATAGTCCCTTCGATCTTGAAAAAATCCATAAGTGGCTGGGTGCAATGATGCCCGGTCCTCACGGCAATACCACGCGCATCCAGCATCATTCCGATATCGAAATGATGCATGTTTTCAACCACAAAGGACAAAACGCCTATTTTATCTTTTGCACTTCCTATAATACGAATCTCTGGTATTTGTTTGATTTTGTTTGTGGCATAATCAAGCAATTGTTGTTCATGGTCTAAAACATCACTTTTTTTATAGTGGTTTAAATATTCTATGGCTGCCTTTAAGGCCACAACATCTGCAATGTTTGGAGTCCCTGCTTCAAATTTATATGGAATATCATTATAGGTTGTTTTTTCGAATGTAACTTCTTTGATCATTTCTCCACCGCCTCGATATGGGGGCATGTTTTCCAGTAGTCTTCTTTTGCCATATAATATACCAACTCCTGTTGGGCCAAATATCTTGTGTGCCGAAAACACATAGAAATCACACTTTAATTTTCTGACGTCGATTTCCATGTGAGCTGCTGCCTGTGCTCCATCAACCAGTACTAATGCCTTATGATTATGCGCAATTTCAATGATTCTGGCAATGTCATTAATTGTTCCTAATGAATTCGAAACATGAACAATCGAAACTAATTTGGTTTTTTCATTGAATAGTTTTTCATATTCATCATACTTCAGTTCACCATGCTCATCAATTGGGATAATTTTTAATTTGGCGCCTTTTTCTTCACATAAGATTTGCCATGGAACGATATTGGAGTGGTGTTCCATGGCTGAAATAATGATTTCGTCACCAGCTTGTATATTCGCCCTGCCATAACTTGACGCTACCAGATTTATTCCATCCGTGGTGCCATAGGTAAAAATAATTTCCTCAGATTCATCAGCGTTGATGAATTGTTTCACCGTATTTCTGGTATCTTCAAATGCAGAGGTAGCTTTTTCTGCCAGAGAATGAATTCCCCGGTGTATATTCGCATTGTAATGATCATAGTAGTTTAACAATGCATCGATTACGGATTTAGGTTTTTGGGTAGTGGCAGCATTATCGAAATAAATCAAAGGGTTGCCATTGACATTTTCTTTTAGTATGGGAAAATCTCTGCGCAGGTCCTCTGCATTGATTGTATTCAAAGTTTTGTTCAAAGTTTGATCTTTCATCTAGTCGTGAAGTCTTTGATGGATGACATTGTTTACGTAATCTTTTAAGAAATTCACTTTTGCATTTTCAAGTACATCACTGGCAAAGGCTTGTAAAAGCATGGCTTTGGCTGACTTTTGGGAAATGCCACGGGACCTCAGATAAAACATTTGCTCATCATCCAATTGACCGGTAGTACATCCATGACTGCATTTCACATCATCAGCCCATATTTCAAGTTGAGGTTTTGAATTCACTGAGGCCGTTTCCGTCAATAAGATGTTTTTGTTGGACTGGAAAGCATTGGTCTTTTGCGCATTGGGTCTCACATATATTTTTCCATTAAAGACCCCAGTGGACTCATCGTTCATAATCCCTTTATAAATTTCATTGCTAAAACAATTGGGTTTAGCATGATCTACAACGGTATGATTGTCAACAAGTGATTTCCCTTTGGTTAAATACAAACCGTACATATGAGATTCACAAAATTCGTCATCCAAAGTGATACTCAGATTATTGCGAATAATGGCCCCTTCAAAAGTGAAAGTAAACGCATTAAAAAGGCTTTTTCCAGCCTGCCTTATCTTAGTATTATCAACCTGGTATGTTTTTTCAGTTTGATCCTGAAGTTTATAATAATTGATGCGGCTTTCTGTGTTTACCCAAACTTCAGTGGCATTATTAAGGAAACATTCATTGTTGCCAATTTGCTGAAAGACCTCTACCAGGTTGGCCTCAGTATTTTCTTCAAATACCAATAATAGACGTGGTTGCGCAATGACAGGTTGTTCTTCAGCAACCACGAAATTGTATACAACAATGGGCCTCTTTACGACTGTATTTTTTTGGACCAATAAAAAAAGTCCGTCTGACGTAAAAGCTGTATTTAGTGCCAGAAATGCATCTTTGTTTAAATCTCCGTAATGCCCGAATTTTTTTTCGATGAGTTCCGGATAATTATTAAATGCCTCCCTAATCGAAGTTATCTGTACACCTTCCTGTAAATTATTGAGATCCGAGGATGATTCCATAAGTTTTCCATTCAGCAAAAGAATCTTAGTGATATCCTCATCTTTGAATGGCAGCTTAATTTTACTTACCGCGATCTCAGTGTCGCTGGCAATACGATTGAAATCAAATTTTTTAGCGAGGATTCTGGATATGTGGGTGTATTTATATTCTTCTTCCCTGGGACCTGGCAAGCCAATTTCGCTGAACGTGTCCATGGCTTGCTGGCGTTTTGTCTGCATGGATGCAATACTTTCGCCGTTTATTTTACCTTCAAATCGTTCAAAATTCTTTAACAAGATTTCTTTCAACTCCGTGCCTGATTCTCTATTCATATTTGATTCGTTAAAATCAGATAACTGATTCTATTTCATCTTTAATCCAATCATATCCTTTTTCTTCCAATTCGAGGGCCAACTCTTTGGAGCCTGATTTGACAATTTTACCCCGGAATAAAACATGGACATAATCGGGAACTATGTAATTCAGCAATCGCTGATAATGTGTCACCACAATGGTGGCGTTCTGGTTATTTTTCAATTTATTTACACCATTGGCCACGATGCGCAAGGCATCGATATCCAGACCGGAGTCTGTTTCATCCAAAATAGATAATTTTGGATCAAGCATGGCCATTTGAAAAATTTCATTCCTCTTTTTCTCTCCCCCCGAAAATCCTTCATTCAATGCGCGGTTGATCAATGACTGGTTCATTTCGACCAGTTGCATTTTTTCACGCATCAACTTGAGGAAATTTACGGCATCCAATGGCTTCAAACCGCGATATTCCCGGATTTGGTTGAGGGCTGTTCTTAGAAAATTGGTAGAACTTACACCTGGAATTTCCACTGGATATTGAAAAGCCATAAATAAACCTTCGCGCGCCCGATCTTCAGGTGCCAATTCCAAAAGGTTTTTATCGTTAAACATTACTTTGCCTTTTGTCACTTCATATTCTTCCCTGCCTGCGAGCACCGAAGCCAGGGTACTTTTGCCAGAACCATTAGGTCCCATAATGGCATGTATTTCCCCTGTTTTGACCTCAAGGTTAATTCCTTTCAGGATTTC
The DNA here is from genome assembly GCA_963711495.1 of uncultured Cytophagales bacterium. Classification (GTDB taxonomy): domain Bacteria; phylum Bacteroidota; class Bacteroidia; order Cytophagales; family Cyclobacteriaceae; genus CAVQEK01. Next base: position 12,140 of record CAVQEK010000010.1, on the reverse strand, counting down.
CAGCCCCTCCACAGAGGCATGTAAATTTTCTATTTTAAGCATATTCAATAACAATTAATTTTCTAACCCACGCTTCCTTCCAGTGTTAACGCCAGTAACTTCTGTGCTTCTACAGCAAATTCCATGGGCAATTGACTTAGAACTTCTTTACAATAGCCGTTGACAATCAACGCCACGGCATCTTCGGTGCCAATACCCCGCTGGTTGCAGTAAAATATCTGGTCCTCACCGATCTTGGATGTGGTGGCTTCATGCTCCACCTGAGCTGTTGGATTTTTAATTTCTATATATGGAAAAGTATGGGCGCCACATTTATTGCCCATAAGCAAGGAGTCACATTGCGAGAAATTTCTGGCATTTTCAGCCCTTTTCATGACCTGTACCAACCCACGATAGCTGTTTTGACTTTTTCCCGCAGAAACACCTTTAGACACTATTCTGCTTTTGGTGTTTTTACCTATATGGATCATTTTGGTTCCGGTGTCGGCTTGCTGGAAATTATTGGTGACCGCTACTGAATAGAATTCCCCACTTGAATTCTCACCTTTAAGGATGCAACTGGGATATTTCCAGGTGATGGCCGATCCGGTTTCTACCTGGGTCCAGGAAAGTTTAGCATTGTCGCCTTTGCAAAGGCCTCGCTTGGTCACAAAATTATAAACGCCACCTTTACCATTTTTATCACCGGGATACCAATTCTGAACTGTTGAATATTTTACTTCCGCATTTTTCTCTACATAAATTTCTACCACTGCCGCATGCAGCTGATTTTCATCTCTCATAGGAGCGGTACAGCCTTCCAAATAACTGACGTAGGCGCCTTCATCAGCGATAATCAAAGTCCGCTCAAACTGTCCGGTTCCCGAAGCATTGATTCTGAAATAAGTCGATAGTTCCATGGGGCATCGCACCCCCTTGGGTATATAGCAAAAAGAACCATCGCTAAAGACTGCTGAATTGAGTGTGGCAAAGTAATTGTCATTTACCGGAACTACGGAACCAAGATATTTTTTTACCAATTCAGGATGATGGAGAACAGCTTCGTTGAATGAGCAAAATACAACGCCCAACTCCGCCAGTTTTTCTCTAAATGTCGTTTTGACCGAAACACTATCAATAACGGCGTCTACAGCCACTCCTGATAATCTTTTTTGTTCCTCCAGCGAAATGCCCAATTTTTTGAATGTCTCTAACAATTCAGGATCAACATCATCCAGGCTTTTCAATTCCTTCTTCCTTTTTGGGGCGGAATAATAAATAATATCCTGATAATTGATGGGCGGGTAATGAACATTGGGCCAGGTGGGTTCTTTAAGTGTCAACCAATGCCGGAAAGCCTTCAGTCGCCATTCCAACAACCATTCCGGTTCATTTTTCTTGGCAGAAATCAATCGGATAATTTCTTCATTGAGACCTTTTGGTGCAGCATCGTTATCCAATTTGGTTTCAAAACCATATTTATAATCCGATGATGTTAATTCCTCCAGTACCTGATTGTCCTTGCCCATGAATAATTGTTATTTAGATTTATTATAAACTAGATGCAAAAATAAAACACAAATCTAAATATAATGTTTGGGGTAAGGTTTTTTTTCTTGAAAAGTGAAAATAATAGAAAGGAAACACCGGAAAATACCAATATTCGTCAATTGAGGGTGCGCTGTTAGTATTTTCCGGTAGTGAACTGGCTTATTTATCGGTGAACTGGATGTGGCGATTAAGACTTTCTTCAAGAGAAATAATCGTTTCTGTCCTTTCAATTCCTTCTATTTGTTGTATTTTATCGTGAAGCACATCTTTGAGATGGCGTGTATCTTTGCAATGCAGCTTTACAAAAATATTATAATTTCCAGTGGTGTAATGAATCTTAACGACTTCGGAAATAAGATTCAGTTTTTTGATTACTTCATCATAGAGAGAGCTTTTCTCCAAATAGATACCTAAAAATGCTGTGATGTCGTAGCCCATTTTGGAATAATCCATTTTTAAGGTCGTGCCTTTTACGATACCCATTTCTTCCATTTTGCGCATTCTGACATGTACAGTTCCACCCGAAACGAATACTTTTTTTGCGACTTCCGTATATGGCATTTTGGCATCCTCCGTTAACAACGCCAATATTTTTAAGTCAACATTGTCAATATCATAGTTCTTGTTCATAACAATTCTTTCAATTATGATTTTTTTAATGGATAAGCAATTAATCTATATAAAAAATTAAATTTTGTTCATTCCTTGAATAGATTCAAAATGATGTATATGTATTTTGTATTAGAATGAAAAAGGTCATTGACTAAATTTCCTTTCCCATTACGTTTCCTGGTTAGTGGTTTTTAATTTGATAGTCAGAATGAATGAGCCAAACCAAAATAATTGATTTAAGAATTTCATAATTCTCACTTTGTACCTCAAATTATCAATTTATTAAAAATAAAATTCATTCAGCAAATATTTTTAAAAAATGTCAAATATTCAATAACTTTTTTAAGTATTGAATAATAAATTTTGGAACACTTGAACAATTGATGATTTAGATGATATTTAAATCTTCTCCTGGATTTTGATAATAATTTTAAAAAATGAATGTATTATTTATTATTGTTAAAATATAGCCGTCAAATGAAAATTAAAATCGGAAAAAAATATGGAACATTGACTTGGAATAATTATTAATAATGATACAATGAAAAACTGCAAGTGAAAATAATCTGTGGCCGTAAGGATGGATTAGTTAAAAAAAAACGAAATTATGAAACCTTTTTTTATGAATATAGATATAAGAATTGATTTGAATAATGTTCTCTATATGAAAATGACCTGTTTGAAATTTAAAATTTAATTTTATTTTTGCACGATTATTAGAAAAACGGAAGACCTATGTATTGGACTTTAGAATTAGCTTCGTACCTCGAAGATGCGCCGTGGCCGGCAACTAAAGATGAATTGATTGATTTTTCAATTCGATCAGGTGCTCCTTTGGAAGTGGTAGAAAATTTACAGGAATTGGAAGATGACGGCCAGCCATATGAAAATATTGAAGAAATTTGGCCAGACTATCCTACTAAAGAAGATTTCTTTTTCAACGAAGATGAATATTGACATTTTGTTAACAAATCGGTGAGGTGGGCAAAACGATGTTCACTTTTTTTTATTTCTATACTGAAAAATTGCTTCTGCTAAGAACAAGTCTTCCGGGGTCGTAATTTTGATATTTTCATAACTGCCCTCGAAAAGAGAAATTTTAACACCAGACTTTTCGGCCACACCGGCGTCATCAGTTATATCCGGAGTTTCTTCTATTTCATAGGCATCTCTAATCATAGAAAATCTAAAAGTCTGTGGCGTTTGTATAAGTCGATAAGATGAGCGATCAACCGAGCGAGTCGAATTCTGATTTACTATTCGGATGCTTTCTTTTAACCGTACGGCGGCAATGGCACTGCCATGAATTTCCGCCAGTCGGAATGAAGCGCTAATGATTTCTTTCTGGACCAAAGGTCGCACACCATCATGGATGGCCACAAGGCATTCTTTTTCATCAATTAGTCGTAGCCCGTTTCGCACTGAACCAAACCTTGTTATTCCACCGGAAACTATTTGGTGTGGAACCTCGAATTGATTTTTTCTAACAAGATCATTCCAAAATTGTATTTGATTTTGGGGCAAAACAACGATGAGTGAAATTGACTGTGCATATTGATAGAATGCGTCAAGTGTATGCATTAAAATGGGCCTTCCTGCGAGATTGAGAAATTGTTTTGGCATATCAGTTCCCATCCTCTGTCCATTTCCGCCCGCAACGATTATCCCATATTCATTCATATACAAGCCATATTTAATGATGATAATTTAAGAAATTCAGGTGATGTAAAATAAAAAAAGCTTCGAATTCAATTTCGAAGCTTAAGTTCTTTTCTTTATTATCGATTAAACGATGAGCATGGCATCACCATAGCTAAAGAAGCGATACTTATCTTTAATGGCAGTTTCGTAGGCTTTCATAACGAGATCATATCCACCGAAAGCACAAGCCATCATAAGAAGGGTTGATTCAGGCATATGAAAATTGGTGATCAATGCATTACAGATCTTAAATTCATACGGGGGGAAAATAAATTTATCCGTCCAGCCTTCACGCTCTTTCAGCCGACCATTGGCCGAGACTGAAGATTCTAATGCACGCATCGAAGTTGTACCTACCGCACAAACCCTTTTCTTACTATCAAGCGAATTATTGACCAGTTCAACTGTCTTGGTGCCAACCTGAAAATTTTCGGAATCCATTTTGTGCTTGGTGAGGTCCTCAACGTCTACAGGCCTAAAACTTCCCAAACCAATATGAAGCGTTATTGGGGTATAATGAATGCCTTTTATTTCCAGACGCTTTAACAACTGCCTTGTAAAATGTAAACCGGCAGTTGGGGCGGCTACGGCACCGATATGCTCGGCATAGATGGTTTGAAAACGTTCTCGATCTTCCGGTTCCGTTTTTCTTTTAATATAACGTGGTAAGGGTGTTTCGCCTAAGGAATCAATTAATTTCCTGAATTCAATATCGTCACCATCATACAGGAAGCGTATGGTTCTGCCCCTGGACGTCGTATTGTCGATCACTTCGGCTACCAGGTCGCCATCGCCAAAATAGAGCTTATTTCCAACCCGGATTTTCCTTGCGGGATCGACCAAAACATCCCATAAACGCATGTCTTTGTTCAATTCACGCAATAAAAATACCTCAATTTTTGCGCCCGTCTTTTCCTTATTACCATATAGTCTGGCCGGGAAAACCTTGGTGTTATTGATGACAAATACATCCCCATCGTCAAAATAGTCGATAACATCTTTAAAGATTTTATGCTCTATTTTTCCAGTGGATTTATGGACTAACATCAGTCGGGATTCATCCCTGTTTTCGGCCGGATATAAAGCAATTAAACCAGCCGGCAAATCAAACTTGAATTCAGATAATTTCATATTTAATATTACGGTACTAAATACTGATTTGTAATATGTTTTTTAAAAGGCTGCAAATTTAGTAATTAGTTTTACTTTTTTTAGTGAATTAACAAGTCTTTTAAAATTATAAAGAGACAACGGTGATTTTTATACGACTGATATACGAAAGTTTTCGATTTGCCTGGAATGCACTTACGCACAATCCATTGAGAACTATATTGTCGCTCGCCGGTGTCACAATTGGAATTTTTGCCATAATTGCGGCTTTAACCGTGGTAGATTCACTAAAGGACAACATAAAAAAGAGCCTTTCCTTTTTGGGAACTAATGTGCTTTATGTAGAAAAATGGCCTTATATTTTTTCACCCAATGAACCCTGGTGGGTTTATATGAAAAGACCAATGGTCACTTATAATGAATATAAGTTTCTTGAAGCCAACCTGAAAAGTAGCACGGCCATTTGCATTTTTGTGGTCAGGGGTGGCGTAACAATGAAACACCAGAACAACAGCATGGGTGGCATTAATTTAATGGGTGTTACTTACGGACATTCAGATGTTTATGATGTGCAGATTGACAAAGGCCGATATTTTTCACCCGGTGAAATGAGTTTTGCCCGGAATGTAGCACTCATTGGTTTTAAAGTTGCGAATACATTATTCCCAAACAGCAATGCTGTGGGAAAAGAAATAAACATAAAGGGGTTGAAATATACAGTAATTGGCGTGATGAAAGAATCGGGTGAGACCCTTTTGAACACTCCAAGTTCTGATGAAAGCGTGTATATCCCCTTTGGCTCATTCAAAAAGTTGTATTATACCGGTGAACGCAGGGGCGGCTATGCATTAATTAGTGTTAAAGGTAGGGACACCGATGTGGGGTTGGTAGATTTGGAAAATGAGATCAGGGGATTGATGCGACGCTATCGGGGACTACGGCCGGCGGATGACGATAGTTTTGCTATCAACCGGCCTGAAGCTATCACGAATGCGCTGCAAGGGGTTTTTGATGTACTTACCATGGCTGGCTGGTTTATTGGCATTTTTTCAATTCTAGTGGGTGCTTTTGGCATTGCAAACATCATGTTTGTTTCGGTGAATGAGCGCACTGGCGTTATTGGGATCCAAAAATCACTTGGTGCCAAGAATTATTTTATTTTATTCCAGTTTCTTTTTGAGGCAGTGTTTTTGAGTTTAATTGGAGGAACATTAGGATTATTGCTCGTTTACTCGGGAACTTATATTCCTTTAGGAAATTTTGTGCTTACGCTAATGTTCAAAAATATTGTGCTGGGTCTTGGTATTTCGACTATTGTTGGAATACTTTCCGGAATTATCCCTGCTGCCATGGCTGCGCGTCTTGACCCTGTAGTAGCCATCAGGGCCAACTAAAAAAGGAGTTGGAAAACTCACAACGCCCGGAATATCAAAATAATGCCTTTGTCGTTGAATAGATTTTATTTTTCTTCGGTGCTTTTTTCTTTAAGGGGCTTTTCCTCAATAATTTTACCACTTACCTGAGCACGTATTTTCTTTTCAATTTCTTCAGTAAGTTCCGGATTGTCTTCCAATATACTTTTAACAGCATCGCGACCTTGTCCAAGTTTATTTTCGTCATATGAATACCAGGAGCCGGATTTTTGGAGAATGTTGAGTTCTGCGCCAAGATCGATAATTTCCCCGATCTTAGAAATTCCCTGGCCATAAATGATATCAAATTCTACCACTTTAAAGGGAGGAGCCACCTTATTCTTTACCACTTTCACCCTGGTGCGATTACCAAGAATATTGTCCGCACTTTCTTTGATTTGTCCGATCCTTCGAATATCGAGACGAACTGACGCATAAAATTTCAGGGCATTGCCGCCAGTTGTGGTTTCGGGATTACCAAACATCACTCCAATCTTTTCCCTGAGTTGATTAATAAAAACGCAGGAACAGCCGGTTTTGCTGATCGTTCCGGTGAGCTTTCTTAATGCCTGCGACATCAGTCTGGCCTGAAGTCCCATTTTACTGTCTCCCATTTCACCTTCCAATTCTCCTTTGGGGACCAGTGCTGCTACTGAGTCAATAACAATAATATCAATGGCCCCGGAACGGATCAAATGTTCTGCGATTTCCAGGGCCTGTTCACCGTTATCCGGCTGGGAAATCAATAAATTTTCAGTGTCAATGCCTAATTTTGCAGCGTAACCTTTATCAAAGGCATGTTCGGCGTCGATGAAGGCGGCAAGGCCACCATTTTTCTGAGCTTCAGCTATGCAGTGCATCGCCAGCGTGGTTTTACCCGAGGATTCGGGTCCATACACTTCAATGACTCTGCCTCGCGGTATTCCGCCGATTCCAAGGGCAATGTCCAAACCCAAAGAGCCGGTCGAAATTGCCGGAATATCCACCACACGATCATCACTCAATTTCATTACTGTACCTTTTCCGTAGGTTTTTTCCAGTTTGTCAATGGTTAGTTGAAGGGCCTTTAATTTTTCGCTTTTTTCACTCATATCGGATTATTGAGAATAATTTTAGGTGGTGAAATTACGACATCAAATCTCAATACACAAGCCTGGTTAATTGTTTAAATTCCAAGCACTTTTATCAATAATCCAATGATTGTTGTCTATATCAAAGAAAATCTAAAAATTAAATCCTAATTTTCTGCACGCAATATTTGTTGTGTTTCTCGGTTTACACAACAGTTTTCAGGTCGTAAGAATAAGAAAATGATTAAAAGAATTTTGCTTGGATTTTTGGCTGTAGTAGTGATCTTATTATTTGCCAATTTCAATCTTGTTTCATACGCAATAAGTCAGGCACGCGGTCAGTTGAAAATTGTTTGGGGAGCGAGACCGGTAGTAGAATGCCTGAATGACCCTAATATCAGTCCTGAGTTCAAGAAACAACTTGAGTTGATCCAGGAAATTCGACAATATGCGTTCGATTCACTCGGAATTAAACGAACGAAGAACTATACCACTTTTTATGATCAACATGGCAAGGAATTGCTTTGGGTGGTGACGGCATGTGATCCTTTTATGTTAAAACCCAAAGAATGGTCGTTTCCGTTAATTGGTACTTTTTCCTATAAAGGGTTTTTCAATCAGCAACGCGCTACAGACCTGGAGCATGAATTGAAAACAGAAGGATATGATACCAATATCCGGAATGCCAGTGGCTGGTCTACTTTAGGCTGGTTTAGAGACCCGATTTTGTCGGATATGCTGGATAATGATCCCGGTCATTTGGCTGAATTAATTATACATGAACTCACCCATGGTACCCTCTTTGTGAAAGACAGCCTCCGCTTTAATGAAAATCTGGCTAGTTTTGTGGGATCAAAAGGCGCAGAAATGTTTCTGGCCCATCATTACGGAAAAAATTCCAGTGAGTTTAAATCCTACGTGCATGCCTGGATTGATCGGAGAACAGTTGCAAGTCACATGCTTCGAGGCGCGTATTTTCTGGATAGTCTTTATCACACTTTCAATCATTCTATGACCAAAGTGCAGAAGTTAAATGCAAAAACGGCAGCGATAGGCAAGATCATTGAGGAAACTGATACTTTACACTTATATAGGAAACAGGAATATGAACAATATTATGATACATTGAAACCGAACAATACCTACTTTATGTCTTTTTTGAGATATCGCGGAGATTTTGAAAAACTAGAAATGGAATATAATATTGAATATCATCGCAACATTGTGGCCATGCTTTCCGATTATAAAAAGAAATATCCTTCTTTGTGATCGTTTTTTTATTGAGGACCAGAGTTTGTTTGATAACCACCAAAATTTAAGAATTCCTTGCTGAGCATGAAGGCAGCGATTAAATTCTTCTTTTTATTCCTGATCCTGACATCTTTTATGGGTAGTCCGGAGAAATACCGGCATATCCGACAGGAAAGTATACGGCCCGGAGAGCAAATTCAGTATAGGATACATTATGGTTTTATCAATGCCGGCGAAGCCATCATGCACACCGATGAGAAAATCCATGTTTTCAATAACAGACCCTGTTATAAACTGGATATTTTCGGCAGGACCACTGGTTTTTTTGATTTGGTTTTAAGGATTCGGGATAATTGGGGTTCGTATCTCGATACAGGCGCAATCGTATCACAAAGATTTTATCAGACCATCGAAGAGGGTGGCTACCGCAAAAAGGAAATCATTGATTTTAACCAGGAAGAAAATATAGCCATCGCCCATCGTTTAGATAAAAATACCGGGGCATTAAAAAGTAAAGTACAATTTCCAGTTCCTGATAATATTCAGGATATTGTAAGTGGCTATTACTATATGAGAACATTTAATTATGATACCCTGGATCCGGACGATATTTTTCAGGTTACCGGTTTTTTTGACGACACCACGTATCACGTAAAAGTTCATTTTCTCGGCAGGGAGAAAATCAATACTAAATTAGGGGAATTTGACGCGTTGGTAATGTCGCCCATCATGCCAAAAAATCAGATGTTTAGGGGGGATAATCCCATAAAGGCCTGGTTGTCAGATGATAAATTGAGGATACCATTGAAAATAAAAGCTGAAATGCTGGTGGGATCAGTAGAATTTGATATTAAGGATTACAAAAGAGGCGATAAATAAAGCCAAAATAAAGGGAAAGTTATCCCAATGTTACCGTTTTGTACTAGATGCTTGGTTTCTTTAATAATTCTTTTTAATGTTAGTAAATTCAACCCGCAGAAGATGAGTTCTATTAAAATCAATCTTTGCGTAAGCGATGAGTAACAAAAAAAGCAAACGAATCCTTGTTGTAGACGATGAAGCCGATATACTCGAGCTTCTCAAATACAATTTGAAAAAGGAAGGATATGATGTCAAAGCAGTTTCGGATGGCGCCGAAGCTGTTGAACTTGCCAGGGGGTTTTTGCCGGATCTGGTATTACTTGACATCATGATGCCCAATCAGGACGGGGTGGAGACCTGTCGTCAATTGAGGGAAATTCCAGATATGAATACGACTTATATCGTGTTTTTAACGGCACGTTCTGAAGAATATTCGGAAGTGGCTGCTTTTGATATCGGCGCAGACGACTACATCACAAAGCCCATAAAACCCAGGGCATTAATGAGCAGGATCAGCGCCATTTTTCGTCGTGGTGAACAAAAGCAAAAGGACAACAATTTAATATCCATCGGTAATCTGACCATTGATCGTTCGAGCTATACCATAAACAATGACGGAGAACAAATTACATTGCCCAAGAAAGAGTTTGAACTCTTGTATTTTTTGGCGCAAAATCCAAACAAAGTCTTTAGCAGAGACGATCTTTTGCAAAACATCTGGGGATCTGACGTATATGTTTTAGCCAGAACAGTAGATGTGCATATACGGAAAGTACGGGAAAAGATTGGTGAAGGATTTATCAAAACAGTAAAAGGTGTAGGTTATAAATTCGAAACGAATTAAAAATGAGAAATGCTATCAAATGCTAGAAATGCAGCGCTGATCATAGCCATTTCAGTATCTGTCATTACCACTTCCTTTCTTTCATTAATAAACGGTGTCAGCACGGCCGCACTCGTTGTCACACTGATTTTATCGTTTTCATCTTCTTACATTCTCACCTATTTTACTATTGAATATTTTATTTTTGGACAGATCCAGCGAATTTACGGCCGGCTCAGTAAGCTGAAAGAGGATGATTTTTCCTTCGTGGAGCAAACCATAGAGCGGCCATCGAAAAATCCATTGAAACGAATTAATGAAGAGATCTTTAGATATGCCGAAAAAAAACAAAAAGAAATAGAAGAATTAAAAAAGGCTGAGGCTTTTCGTCGGGAATTCATAGCAGATATTTCACATGAATTAAAGACACCTATATTTGCCGCGCAGGGATTTGTTCATACACTGCTCGACGGCGCGGTTAAAGATAAAAATGTTAGAAATAAATTTCTCAAAAAAGCCGCCAAAAGCCTTGATGGTTTAGACCGGTTGGTTCAGGATCTTTTGACCATATCAAAGATGGAAACGGGGGAAGTGAAGATGGAATATGAAAACTTCAACATTTATGATCTAATCCAGGAAGTATTTGATCAGTTTGAGAGCAAAGCGGAAAAAAAGGATTTAAAACTGACATTTAAACTTGGAATTCCCAACAACATCAGCGTTTATGCCGATCGACAAAAAATTTATCAGGTGCTTTTAAATCTCGTATCAAATGCCATGAAATATAAGAGTGAAGGTGAGGGACTTGTGATAGTTGATTTAAAACCAGAGACGGTTTCAGAGGTTGAAATCAGCATCAAAGATAATGGTGTCGGCATACCTCAGGAGCATATTAGCAGAATATTCGAACGATTTTATCGAGTTGATAAAAGCCGATCCAAAGATAAAGGGGGCACAGGTCTTGGATTATCGATTGTGAAACACATCCTCGAAGCGCATAATACCACCATCCAGGTGCAAAGTCGATTGGGAGAAGGTTCCGAATTTCGATTTAAATTGAAACGGGGTAAGGACATGCCTTCCGAACTATCCGTTGAAACGGCTCATGAAAAGCTCTCTCAATAGAAATTAGCAACCCGTATATCGGAAAATAAAAATTGATTGCTGTTGTTTTCAATCAATTATCCCTGAACAGCCTGTCTATGTACAGTGAAATTGTGTATCCAATTCCGATTGCTGTGGTCAGGGCTATTACGAAAAATGAAGTCAATAGAAATAACATATGCCAACTTTTTGTGTAAATATGCAACTTAATTAGTTCAGTGTTCTTTTAGTTTCTTTATTCAACTATACAATGTAAGTTTTGTGAAATATAAAATTCCATAACTTACTGTGAATTAATAAAATGTTGTTTGGCTTTTGAAGTGATCGTTTACGCGGAATGAAAAAATTTAACATCAATAATTCAATAATATTTGAGGATAAAGATTACCTCGTATTGAATAAACCTGAAAAAATTTCATCATTAAACGATCGGATTTCGAAAATTAATATTTTAAAAGAAGCCAGGCAACAAATGGATCAAATAAAAATTTGTCACAGGCTCGATAAAGATACTTCAGGTGTATTATTGTTGGCAAAAAATGATGAAGCATATCGTTTGGCTTCCCACCAATTCGAGAGCAGACTGATTAATAAAATATATCATGCTGTGGTCATTGGGAATACTGATTTTTCCAATGAAATGGTCGATTTACCCATTTTGGTGTC
>CAVQEK010000009.1:0-517288 GCA_963711495.1 uncultured Cytophagales bacterium | reverse complement strand
AATTGAGGGAGTAACGGAAGGAGTAAAGGAAAAACTCATCAAGGTATTGATTGTTATTGCAGAAAATGAGAAGAGAAGGATCCCTTTTTATGCCGATCAGGTAAATGAACCGGACAGGAACGTTGAAAGATATATCAAACAATTAAGAGACCTGGGATTAATAGCATTCATAGGTGCACCAAAATCAAGAGGGAATGAATTGACACAATACATGCGGGATAAATTAAAAAAATAAGCATGACAGAATCTTCCATCATATCCAAAGTCTGGTCTTTTTGCAATGTGCTGCGTGATGGCGGCGTGAGCTATGGCGATTACCTGGAACAGCTCACCTACCTCATCTTTTTGAAAATGGCCGATGAATATGCCAAACCTCCCTACAACCGAAGTCTGGATATTCCGGCCGAGTACGCCTGGGAAAATCTCAAAAATCAGCGCGGCGCCGAACTGGAATTGCACTATACCCAATTGCTGCGCGAACTGGGAAACAAGAAAGGCATGTTGGGGCAAATATTCCTGAAAGCCCAGAATAAGATCCAGGATCCGGCCATGCTCTACAAAGTCATCGACATGATCGACAAAGAAGGCTGGGTAATGATGGGCGCCGATGTAAAAGGCAATATTTATGAAGGTCTGCTGGAAAAGAATGCCGAAGATACCAAAAGCGGCGCTGGTCAGTATTTTACGCCCAGGGCGCTTATAAAGGCCATGGTGGAGTGCATTCGCCCTGAGCCCTTGCAAACCATCGGGGACCCCGCTTGTGGCACAGGAGGCTTCTTCCTGGCTTCTTATGATTTTCTCACCGGTCAATATGCGCTGGACAAAGCACAAAAGGAATTCCTGAAACACCAGACTTTTGGTGGGAATGAGATCGTCGCCAACACCCGTCGCCTCTGCCTGATGAACATGTTCCTGCACAACATCGGCGAGATCGACGGTGAAGCGCCCATTTCCGGTACCGATGCCCTGGTCGCCGATCCGGGAACCCGCTACGACATCATCCTGACCAACCCGCCCTTTGGTAAAAAGAGCAGCATGACTTTCACCAACGAAGAAGGCGAACTGGAAAAAGAAGACCTGGTCTACAACCGTCAGGACTTTTGGGCCACCACCAGCAACAAACAATTGAATTTCGTCCAGCACATTCACACCATTCTAAAATCAGACGGTAAGGCCGCGGTGGTGGTGCCGGATAATGTGCTTTTCGAGGGCGGGGCGGGCGAAACCGTGCGAAAGAAGCTGCTGGAAAGCACCGACCTGCATACGGTCTTAAGACTGCCTACAGGAATTTTCTATGCCCACGGCGTGAAAGCCAATGTGCTGTTTTTTGACAATAAACCAGCAGCCAAAGACCCCTGGACCAAAGAAGTCTGGATCTATGACTATCGCACCAACGTGCATCATACGTTAAAGAAATCTCCGCTCCGGTTTGAGGACCTGAAAGAATTCACCGATTGCTACAATCCCGCCAATCGCCATGCTCGAAAGGAAACCTGGGCTGAGGAAGCCAATGTCGAATTGAATGTTGGGCCGGAAGGCCGCTGGCGAAAATTCACTTATGAAGAGATCGCCGCCCGTGATAAAACCAACCTGGATATCTTCTGGCTCAAAGACAAAAGCCTGGCCGACCTCGACAATCTCCCCGATCCCGACATCCTGGCCAGTGAGATCATTGAGAACATAGAAGCCGGTTTAGACAACTTCAGGACCATTATGGACCAGTTGAATGGGAAAGAGGATAAGGAATGAGGTAGTCTTTTTATGTGGTCTTGGAGATAGTCTTTGGAAACCGTCTGAAAATACGCTTGAAACGAACAATAAATTAGCTTAAACGTGAAGATTTATGCATATAAAAGCACTTTTGATCATTGACATGCAAAAAGGCTCATTTACAGCCAAAACACCCAGATTCGACAAAGACGGGGTGGTGAAGAGAGTCAATGCACTGATCCAAATTTTCCGTGATGCAGATAAGCCCATCATTTTTATCCAGCATGATGGCTCCAAAGAAAATGAATTTCTTCAATATGGGATCCGCTATGTGATTGATCAACAACCGGGCTGAAAAACTGCCAAAATCGCTTAAATATAAAGTTTAAGCGGTTTTTGATTTTCTTCAATCGACTAAAATCATATTTAACCATCCTTTATCCGGTAAATGGCGGTCTTGAAATCTACACCTTGAAGGTGATAAAATTCAGCGCTGGTTTTTCTAGGTTACCAATTTTTTTAGCTCCGTCTTTATGTATCCGGGAAGGTTTAATTGATTCTGAAGTTTATTAAAAAAATATTTGTCATCGGTCGCAGTTAGAGGGTCTAATACAATGGGTTCAACTATTTCTGATAATGCTAATGCAGCTAAAGGAGCTGAAAATTGAGCTGTAAAATTATTGCTGTCACCAAGAGGCAAATGTGGCCTTTGAGATTCTCCATCCAATTCATTGTGGTCCAACACTAAAAACCAATTTGTGCTTTCGGGTTTATTATTTTCCATAAAGGGAAAGGCATTTGTCTCCAATTCTTTTGAAAGGTGGGGTAAGTTTTTCAAACCGTCCTTTAATTTGGTCCTGGAGTCTCTTAAAGAGATAGCGCCAACAGCCGGATCAAGTGTTTCCTGGTTTAAGTTTAAAATCCGCTGGGATCTGCCTATTTCCCAATTTTCAGATCCCTTTCCAAAATGTTTCATTAAACTGACATATCCAAAACGTGGGACGCCATTAATCACTACCAGACTTATGGCTTTCTCTGAGCTTTGAATGAATCTTTCATAGGGATCCCCTTTCATCCAATTTAGTACCAAAAGATCAGCCCTTTTCCCAGGTTCAATAGAACCGATGACTTTATCCCATTTCAGTATTTTTGCGGCGTTTATGGTGACCAACTCCAGTAATTCCCGGTCTGTAAAAATATCGCCGTTGAATTTTGAATATAATTTGGCAACTTTTACTTCGCCAAAAACATTTTTACTTCCGGACGGAGACCAATCGGAACCGAGTCCAATTAATACTCCGCTGTCTTTCGCGTCTTTTATTTTTGCCGTTTCGCCATACAAAAGCAAATTACTTAAAGGAGACCAGACTACTGAGGCCCCAAATTTCTTTAGAATTACATAATCTTCCTTGGTTAATGCTACACAATGGATTCCAGCAAGGGAGTTCCAAATCGCCCATTCTTCGTTCGCTAGTTTTAACGCGTCGAAATGTTCATGAGCTTTTGAGTCCTTGCCTTCACTTAAATGAAGGATCAAACAACTTGCCTTTTTAAGCCTATCCAAAAATTTATTTGCATCAGTTGCCTCCACATCCGAAATTTTGGTGAGCGCTTCCGGAAGATCAGGATCATCGGTTTGTTCCACATTTCGTACTATTCCTTTATAATATTTTTGTATGCCATTGTTACTGTATAAAGCGATTCCCTGGGAGGTAGTGGTTCCGCCAAGCAAACATTTGGCTTCCACATACCTGACAATAGCTTCCACATAACCGGGAGTTTTTCCCAAAACCTGCATTGGCCCGCTGATGAGCTTTCTGTATTCCGGAATCCTCCCCCATTCATCCCGATTTCCATAGGTTTTTGGAACGTTCCACAACGGTAAAATATTATAACTAAGATGGTTGTGCAGCTCAATTAAACCAGGATAAATTGTTCCTCCGGTTTTTATTAAGGGTGCATTTTTAAAATCTTCCGGTAAAGGTTCATTTTTTTTCAATACAAATTTTATTTCACCCTTTTTAATACAAACATTGCCATTATTCACAATGGAACGATCCTTATCCATCGTGACAATCTTTCCGTTCAGAATATATTTTGGACCGGATAAGGGGTCGATTGGTTGATTTGCCATCGTCTGTTCTGTCGTTAGTTAGCTATTCTAAGTTTGTGGTGCAATCCAGGTTAGTGTATGACGATCATCCGGAGTGGGTCTGGATACGCAATTATTGTGTTTCGGATGACCCGTTCTCCCCCATTTATCATCGCCAAACCAATCGGGAAAACCAAAGGGCAAATCCCTTTTAGGGATGGGTGCGTAATCATCTTCAGAAAACTTTGCGCTGTAATTCGGTAAATTGAGATTTCCGTCTTCGTCCGGGGTTACAATACCCCTAAGTTGTGTGATGAGATCCCGCCAGGCGTTTATTAATTTAGTTGAGTTATGATAGCTCGGATGATAGGTATTAAAAACAGGAATGTCTCCTTTTTCGTCCCATAATTCAACGGCTTCTTCAGCATTGATGCCAAAAGCAATTATGGCCTGCAGCTCCGCGCCAGTAACTTTCCTGAAGAGTTTATTTCTCCATTTTGTCTGTTCAGGTTCCTGAATTATTTTTTTAGCGTCACCGAGATGACTTGGATGCAACGCATAAGCGAAAGCATTTAGACAAAGATAAGATTTTGTTATTCCAAGCTTGGCGAGAAAACCCTGTACCCTTTGGCCGGCATTTCCAATTAGGCTGCGACATCCAATCCTTTCGGTAGGACCCGGGTCTGATGCAACACAAAGCACTTTTGCACTTTTATTGAGCCGGCCACGGTAAAATACTGGGCCCCAGTCGTACCAAAAGCAGGCTTTATGAGGCGAATAATTGGGTATACTCGCAAATATTCTTGCGATTTCTTTTGTAGGCCCTTTGTCGAATTCTAGGGTTGTCATGGTTGATCTTGTTTAATCGTTTATATGAAGGTTTTGGCAAAAAGGAATTATATGGCTCTGGTATCTTTATTATTTGAACTGTAGGGGGAGTTGTCTTTTGTCAAAATTAAGGTATTGTAAATCGCAACTATCTGTAGGTAAAAACATTAATGGTGCCAACAAATCCATAAAACTCACAAGAAAGTCGCATATCAGTATAAGAAATTTCGACAAAAATTCAGGAACAATCAAACATTTTGAAAATGAAATTTCTGATGGTGCAGGAAAGGTCTATAGCCCAAATATTGATCGCCCGTTTATTAAAGGTACGGCATTTACCAAGGAGGATAAACAATTGAATTTTGTCCAGTACATCCACACCATTCTGGAATCAGACGGTAAAGCCGCTGTAGTAGGGCCGGAAAATGTGCTCTTTGAAGGATGAGTAGGCGAAACCGTGCACTAAAATGTTGGAAAGCACCGACCTGCATACGGTCTTACGACTTCCTACCGGGATTTTCTATGCCCATGGCGTGAAAGCCAATGTATTGTTCTTTGACAATAAACCGGCAGCCAAAGACCCCTGGGCCAAGGAAGTCTGGATCTATGACTATCGCACCAATGTGTACCATACCTTAAAAAAATCTCCGCTCCGATTAGAGGACCTGAAAGAATTCATCGATTGTTATCTTCCCGCCAATCGCCATGAACGAAAGGAAACATGGGCTGAGGAAACCTATCCTGAATTAAATGTTGGCCCGGAAGGCCGCTGGCAAAAATTCAGGTATGAAGGGATCGCAGTCCGCGACAAAACCAACCTGGATATGTTCTGGCTCAAAGAAAAAAGCCTGGCAGACCTCGACAATCTCCCCGATCCCGACATCCTGGCCAATGAGATCGTAGAGAACATGGAAGCCGGTTTAGACAACTTCAAGCCCATTATGGACCAGTTGAATGGCAAAAATGGTGGTGAGTAAGATAGTCTATTACTTTCGTCTTAAAGAAAGTCGGTTAATATGGTCTGCTCTAGTGTTGATTCGAGCTTTATCCTGTAAAAGTTTTTGAAATTCTGGCAATCATCATAATTTGAGGTTTCTTATGGTTATAATATTTAGAGAATTAAATCATGATAGACACTGAATACGAAAAATTATTTGAAAAGAAATTCAAGCAAAGAAATTCTGAAATAATTGCAAATGTCAATGAATTACAAAATGATAACCCTGACTGGACAGAGGATTTTCTAAGAACGAAACTTACCGATCAATTAAGTGAAAAGCTACATCGATTATTTAATCTAACCATAAAGGATAGAGATCTGACATTTTCAAATCCCAATTATTACCTGGAAGAAGTGTGTAGATCATTTTATGCCGAATACTCGAAAACATCAATTACTGAAAAGTATAAAGCCAATAAAGTTATTAATTTCATAAAAAATGATTTGGAAGAAATAAAAATCGAAATATTGTCAAGGTTCGAAAACAAAAATCCAAACCCCTTAAGAAAAGAAATAAAAAAGAGTATTCAAACTAAGTCAAATAAGCAATTGATTGAAATTGTGGCGGAATACTGCGTTTACCAGGATTATTTGAATCGATTTGCAACCAGTAGTCAAGATTTCAAAGGTGTTGAAAATATTGACTCGGTTGACATTCGATGGACTGGCGATAAAACAGATTTGCTTAAAATTATTTACGCTGCCTATAAAAGTGGGCAAATCAATAATGGAGAGGGGAGAATAACTGAAATCAGCGGAAAAATTCTAAATTTTTTCAATTTGACTTATAGGGACAAGGATAATTCACTTAGCAATTCTATTTGGGAAGCAAGAAAAAATGGATACCACCAATATCAATTTGCTATAGATCTTAAAAAAGGATTTAGGGAATATTTGAGATCTCTACCTTCAATGGTTGATGAAGATTTAAAATACCCTGAGTGTGACCCTGAGTCTCAGGGTCAAAGTCAGTAAAATATTTACGGTTCTGGCTTCAAATAAATACCATTGTATTCAATTAAATAAAAAACGGATACAGTGGAGAACTCATTCCAATCAATTATAGACCACCTCATCGAAATAAATGCAAAAGCCAATCGCATTGGTGAGGCGGTCAAAATTCTTCAAGCAAAGTTCAAATCAACCGAAGATGAAGACATTCTGGATTTCAACTCAGCCTGTCAGTTTTTGAAGGTCAAACCGGCTACACTTTATAAGTGGACCTCCCAAAATTTTATATGTTATTTCAAAAAAGGTAGCAAGCTCTACTTTTCCAGAAACGATTTGATTGAATGGGTCAAAAGTGGCCGGGTGAAAACCAAAATTGAACTGGACGACGAGGTTGATGATTTACTCAACTCCAAAAGGAATAGGAGGCCCCATGGAAAGTAATCAATCAATACCTACCAATAAAAGGAATCTCGAAGCACTCATTATAGGGGAAGTGATATTGGAAAACAAATTTGCCCTGGTTGCCAATATTTTGTCTCAAAAAAACTTCGGGAGTTATCCTGGTGCTGATCATAAAATAATATGGTCAGTGCTGGAAAAAATGTATCCCACCATTCCAATTGATCTGGTTACTGCCACCAGAAAGCTTCAAGAATGGTATACTATAAATTATGCCTTTCTGTTGACCGGCTATACCCTTCGAATTGGCAGTACCAATCATATCCGGTATCATGCTATTATTTTGCTTGAAATGGATATCCGGTCAAAAGTATTGGCTGTATTAGACCAAATATATATTACAGGTCGAAGTAGAAGCGAGTTTACAAAGGCCGCTGAAATTTACGAGATCAAACAATATATCGAAAATGTTCAATTCGACTTGTTTGAAAGCGTAATTCAAGTTTCAAAATATTTAGAAAGCACGGATTACACTGAAGAATGCTCGGCCGTCCAGGATCTGGTGTCTTATATCCCCAAGAAAATAGAACAAGTCCAAAAATTATGTCAGCTTGAATCGTGCATGGAACACTTGAACCGCCTAGCTGATATCTGCCTCAAGCACCAATCACTTATTCAAAAACTGGTTGACGCTATCCAAAAAATTTATCTGACTGATGACTTTGATGATCAATTGATCGATCGAAAAATATCCGAATTATTAAATAGTATATAATGTCGTTCTCTGATTATATAAGGAATTCCTCCTCCGAAATATCTGCTACCGATATTGAGTCACTTAAAAGGGAATTAAATATCCGGGAAAGCAGCCCCAATTTGTTCCCACTCGATGTGTTTCATCCTAAAATCAAACCCTTTATTCAGGCGCTTAACCATCACTACGACATTCCTCGAGGTTATATTGGACTTGCTCTATTAAGTGCCTATAGTACTTCTATAGGGACATCATTCGTCGTGACTACCAATCGTCGGGATTTTATGTATTTACCCATATGGGCCGTACCAGTCGGTATAAGTAGCTCTGGTAAATCCCTAGCCATTGACAAGATTCTTGAACCCTTGTTTCGCATTCAAAATGAATTTGATAAATCATGGGAAAAAATTACCCAAGGATTAAAAAATGACGAAATCTGATGACTATTCAAATGCAGGGCTCATTTACCCCATTCCTTTATCCTCTTTTCCGCTTCCTTTTTAGTTTTAGAATGCCGGTACATGATATTCATTTCAAGCAGTTCTCTCAGTTTAGAAACTCCTGTTTTCTTTGACATAATATCTTGATGTACTAGCTGGTCAAATATCCAAAAAATGCCGTGATACTCAACTGACAGTTCTCCGGCGAAATTTCTTACCAGGCCATCGCTGCTCAAAACCAATGCATCTTTTAGTTTCGAAGCTATAAACAGCACAGACCTATCTTCCGGAGACAAGCCTTTTGGAAAAGGGAGAGCCTTTATTTCTTTAATTTGATCGTCATTCAAATTATGAATGGTTAGTTTATCCCCTGTTTGATAAGCTTTCAGGATTTCCCGTTGTTCCGGATATAATTCCATCAATACATCAACTGTCGTATGTATTTCAAGATCCAAATCGAAAAAATTCGAGATGATCTTTAATTCCATCAAGTCTATGAAAATACAAGCATCGGTGACTGCGACTTTTGCCAGAGGCATGAACTTTCAAATTTAGATCATCAAATTTTCCTTTCTAAACTCAGCAAGTTTTTGGTTATTTAATGAAGCAGCTTTGCTCATTGAGATAAACTCTTCTGCCAGCGCCCGGAAAAGTAGTTGAGAAAACCGGTTGGAGCGCTCGAAACCTTCATAAGATACCGGTTCTTCCACTCTGAAGCCCAATTGAGTGAACATAAAGAAAAATTGTTTTAAATAATTCTCCGATATGATGCCAAGGTTTTTTGCCCTGTATGCCAGCGCTTGCATGGAAATTCCATATTGCTGTTTTAATGCCGCCAATTCTTTAATGGATAGTCTGTTCCTTCTTGCTCCAAGTTCTTTTAAAAGAGTAGCTTTCGGAATAAGCATGGCAGCCGCAAAATAATGGCAAAGTCTTTCCTTCTCTTTCTCAGTGAACTGTTCCAGATCAAGAAGCAAATGGGCTAACTCATGCAAAGCAGTAAGCCTTTTACGGTCAAGAGCATTTTCCAGTTTATCCTTATTTAATACAATCAATGGAATTTTTTCATTAACTATAGTAGAAAAGCCGTCAAAATCTGGCGAGGCAGGAAGTTCCAACACTTTTATATGATGATCTTCAAGTAATTCAATCACGTTAAATATGGGATCTGTTCCTAAGCTCCATTTTTCCCGAAGATGTTCCGCCGCTTCTTCAACATTTTCATGAGATTCTATTTTACGATCCTTTAGCGGGTTTTCAAATTTGTATTCCACCCCTAAAATCTCCTCTAATTCAATATAGCGTCTAAGTGAATCCTTGGCCAACTCAACAACCTTGGCTTTCTCTTTGGTCGGATATTTTTTGAGTTTGCGAAATTCTATTTCGCCAAACTCAACCTCGGTGTCAGTATAAAAATAATCGGGGCGGATTTTCAACGCCTCCGCTAAAATCCCTATCATCTCGCTATCCGGGGTTATTTTACCTTGTTCATATTTGCTTAAGGCCTGCTTAGTTACACGGTTGTCAATTTTATCAGCCAAGTCTTGTAATGACAGACCGTTCATCAAACGGGCAGACTTAAGACGTTCGCCAAAATATCTCATAGTTTCTATTTTTAATCCTCCACTTACCTGAATAACGCCAAATATAGTCAATTTGTTTACAAATCAATCAATCATAAAATAATTTGTCAATTAAATACGACAACCTGTCACTGACACATTTCTGCTTATTACTATAAATAAAGTGACAATTTGTCATTTTTCAATCCATCAATTGGTTAAACAACGTAGATACAATTCGATTGACGACTTGGTATAAATATTGTTTATTCGTCAACCATTACTTAAATTGAAATTCTTGTAAAATGCTTTCTGTCGAACAACAAAAACAATTCAGCGAAATCTTGGAAGAGTTGGGGAAGACCCTTGACATTTCAGAAACACAGTACAAGGCGGCAGTAGAGAGTTATCAAGCGGTAGGAAACCACTTGTCTCGAGAAGATTCGGAACTGGCGCCTTACGATCCCGAAATATTGCCCCAAGGTTCTTTCATGTTGGGTACAATGATTCAACCCATTAATGAAAATGACGATCTGGATATCGATCTCGTCTGTCAGCTAAAAGGCAAGCATCCGAGTTGGACACAATATAACGTAAAACAAAAAGTCGGCGACAGATTGAAAGCTGATAAAACCTATGAGGACATGCTGGATAAAGAAGGCAGGCGGTGTTGGACTTTACTTTACAGACGCGAATCTAACAATACAAGGGAAAAATACCATATGGATATTTTACCCTCTATCGTAGATTCCGGTTATCGTATGGTTTTGGAAAAGGCTTTTTCTACTCGGAAATTGGAAGACATCAACCAGCTTACAATACGTATTACTGATAAGCAAGAAAATAGTTACTACGACGAGCAGGATCATAAAAAGTGGATGAAAAGCAATCCATTCGGCTATGGCACGTGGTTTTACAATCAAGCTGCTATTGATGAAATAAGAAAGGCATTTCTGCTTACAGAATCCGTCAAACCTGTTCCTGCATACCAAGAGGAAAAGTTACCTCTTCAGCGTGTAGTGCAGATCCTGAAACGTCACAGAGACATGATGTTCAATGGCGATGAAGACATGCCTATTTCGATAATCATTACCACTCTTGTCGCCAGAGCTTACAATAAGGAAACTAACATTATTGAAGCTTTAATGAATGTGGTTGCCAAAATGCCACACTATATCGAGGAGCGTTGGTCGGAGAAACACGGCAAATGGATTAAATGGATTCCTAACCCGGTAACTGATGACGAGAATTTTGCCGACAAGTGGCCGGATGACCCCAAGAAACAGGACAACTTTTACAAATGGCTGAATCAGGTAAAAGAGGATATAAATAATGCTATCGGCAAAAGGGGTTTGCAGAATATCCAGGAAGCACTGGAAAACCCATTCGGTGAGGATGTGATCACGAAGGTATTTAGCAGCTATGGTAATAAATTGCTGAAGCAACGAGAGAGTGATGCTATGAAAATGGCCGCCGGAACAGGCATATTAAGCAATGCTGGTAGGACGACGGTACGGCAGCATAAACCCTACGGAAGAAATGAGTAGATTATCGCTAATACACCAAGCTGGCGCACTTAAATCTTATTTCCCTGATAGCAAAATAACACGAAAAGGTGAAATGGAACTGAAATGGATAGGGATTGTTACACCATCACCACTTAGCGCTACTTATACCTTAAATATGCACTACAGCTATAGTGAGGGTGTGAATGTATATGTTGCAGAACCTAAACCTTTGAAATTGGCTAAAGGGAGAAAAAAGTTGCCGCATGTGTATAGTACGCCAAAACAACAGCTTTGTCTGTATTATCCAAAAGAAAGAGAATGGAATACAGGTATGTATTATGTGCATACGTTAATCCCTTGGGCCTGTGAATGGTTGTGTCATTATGAATTATGGGTAGGCACAGGTATTTGGCATGGAGGTGGAATTGATCACGAATCCGAAGCAGAAAAACAAGTTCCTTTTAATTAAAAATGAGTTTACTATTAAATATTAAATTAATATGTCAAGAAAAGAAAGACACGTAGTGCCCAATCCTCAAGGAGGCTGGGACTCAAAAAAAGCAAATGCTGAACGAGCATCTAAGCACTTTGAGATCAAAAAAGACGCTATGGATTGGAGCCGTGAAAAAGCTAAGCAAGAGGGTTCTGAATTGATACCACATGGCAATGATGGAAAAATTCAAAATCCTAATAGCTATGGAAAAGATCCACATCCTCCAAAAGACAAAAGACACTAAAATATGTCTGAAGAGAAACCTTTCAAAATTCTGTCCATTGACGGCGGCGGAATCAGAGGCGTATTTCCTGCTATGTTTCTGAGCAAGTTTGAAGCGAATTTAAGGAACAAGGGTTACAACAACTGGCAGGTTTACCATCATTTTGACTTGATCTGCGGTACTTCTACCGGAGGTATTTTGGCAATTGCGCTCGCATTAGGCATTCCAGCCCAGGAATTATATAACCTATATTTAGAAAAGGCTAAAGAAATTTTTGGTAAGAAAAAGAAACTCTTCTTTGGACAATTCAAATACTCCTCACATGATAGAAAAGCGCTTGAAAATTTAATCCGTAATAAATTCAAGGAAGTTAATGGAGGGAATGACCTTATTCTAAAAGACTGCAAAACAAATATTTGTATTCCAATTTATGACTTATTACAGGGCACACCTTCTGTTTTAAAAAAAGATCATCATCCAAAATTTACACGAGACTATCATATCCCCGCTTATCATGCGGCTCTGGCTACATCTGCCGCTCCCACTTATTTTGATCCTTATTGTACCGAATATGTGGATTTGCATGGAGGTAAAGTACCTTTTAACAATAAAGTTGATGGCGGTGTAGTGGCCAACAATCCTACTTTAATTGGAATTATTGAGGCTCAAGAAGCATTTTACCAGGATTTATCAAATCTCCGGGTTCTTTCATTGGGAACAGGTTACCAAAAGTTTACAGATGCAGGAAATCATAAAAAGTGGGGCATCCACTATTGGATGCTGAAAAATAAGAAAAGAAGAATAATTGATCTGTTTATGCAAGGGCAATCCCAATTGGTGGAAAACTTAATAAGCTTAATGCAGAATGGAATTGATAGAGAACGAGAAACCAATCCAAAATTCATTTATAATAGAATAACTACTGAACTGAATGATACACTTAAGGTGGAAATGGATGAAACAAGTGAGGATAAACTTAAAAGATTAGCAGAAAAAGCATGTCTTGAGTTTCATAATAATGCCACCAAAATTTTTGACTTATACTGTAATTAATTTAGTTATGCCACCCTGGATATTACGTCTTATTGCCTTAGGAATAATCAGCTTAGCCAGTGCAGAGTTTTTCAAATCCAGCAATAGATTTGAAATTACGGAAGAATCTGATTGTGATAACCTTTTTAAGTCATTTAACGCAGCAATAGAAATAGATACCGATAAAATCGTAAAACTAAAAAGAGCGCATAACACAATACGAGATAAGATAAAATACTATATTTTGAATTTTACAAACTTGCCGATACCAACCTTTTTCATTCAAGGCTCTTATAAAACCAAAACACTTATCCAGAATATCAATTCCAAATGCGATGTCGATTTAGGAGTGTTCTTCCCATATAAGCCATTTATTGAGATAGAAACCGTACAACAAAATCTCAAAAGAGCATTGGATGGACATACCAGAAATGGAGTTACCATTAAAACAAATTGTGTTCGGGTAAACTATGTCAGTGATTTTCATATTGATCTTCCCATTTATTATGTTGACGAGCATTCCGGAAAGGTCTATTTTGGTGCTCGCGGTTACTATTGGGAAAAATCTGATCCTAAAGCTTTTATTGAGTGGTTCAAGAATGAAACACGTTATGAACCACAATTAGTGAGGATAGTGCGGTATTTAAAGGCTTGGGTAGATAATATTAGAAAAAAGACGGGAAGAAAAATGCCCAGCGGATTAGCTTTAACAATCTGGGCTATTGAACATTATGAATGTGATTATAGAGACGATGTTGCCTTTCTTAAAACTTGCTCTGGTATACTTAAGTATTTAAAGGATAATTTTCGCTTTTCCTGGAATGCTAAAATGCCGGTAGAACCTTTTGATAATGTTCTTGATAAGTTATCTGGCTCTCAGAAAGATTTCTTTTACAATGAACTAAAAAAGCTGGTTTCAATAGCTACCGAAGCAATAATTTCATCTAATCATTTATTTGCAATGAAAAAATGGAAAAGGATTTTTGGAAGTCGATTTGGATGTTGTGATTAATGATTCCAAAAAATAAAGACAGTGATAATTACTTTCATCTACAAATTCTTCATCGGAGAAATTAATTCGGAAGCTTCAACACCCAAAAATTTAGCAATTTCAAAAAGCCGTTCTATCGAAGGTTGTTTTATATTGGTACACCACTTGGAGACAGTTTGTGGGTAAACATTTAAATGTAAAATGTCTGGCCAATTCCAAATTAGTCTTTTCCTATTCTGCCAGTACAGCTTTGATTCTATTATAATTAGGTGGATTAATATTTTTCAAATCTATTTCTCCCCCTCCACCAGCTTCTTCACCTGCCCGGCCAAATCCATTACCGCTTTATTCGCATTGATAAGGACCTCAATTTTATCTCTCTCGCTCTTTAAAAGTTCTTTATATAACTCTTCAATCTTTGAGGCCTGCTCCATGATTTTATCTATAGGATTGAAGTTGTATATTGCTTGAGAGCTATCTTTCATTTCCTGAATGCTAAAAATAGAAGCCTCTGCATTAAAATCCTTTAAGATTTCTGGGGCTACTCCTAAGCCTTTTGCTAGTTGAGCAAATAGTTCATCATCAAGCTCCTCCTGCTTTTCGTAGTGAGAGATGTTTTGCTGGGTGGTGCCCAATTCTTTGGCCAGCACTTCTTGTTTCATCCCAATGGATTCACGGAAGCGTTTTACTTGTTTGCCCCTATGCCGGTTTCCGGTTTTACTTGTTTCCATACTATAAAAATAAGGTTTTTGAGGATATTAATTGATGACTTTGTATTATACAAAAGATACAAACGTACTTTACAAACATACGGATTTGGATACAAAAAAGGGCGTAATTACCTTTGGTTTAATGTAACATGAATTGTACAATTGGGAGTTGTCAACTTATTGGACTAGTAATAGGCGTGTTAAAATATCCGATGGATAGGTTGTTCCGATTGCACGGAGTGGAAAACGTGCGGCTTTGAATAATACCGCTATAGTAAAGTATATTGCATCAAACAAACCCGTCCTCAATATAACCGGGAACCCCCAGCTTATCAAATATAATTCTCACTTGCGGAATAGTATAGTAATTCCCATATTTTTCGCCCAATTCATCGCTGAAATGATCCAGCCATCTTTTAATCGTTTTATCGCTGACCTGGTACAGGTTTGCTAACTCCTTTAAGTTATATGGCTTGACTTGAATCCCCCTGGTTTTCATTGGTAACGGGTTTTGGCGTTAAAAAATCATTTTTGATAAATATAAGGCCTTCCGAACTCCTGCTTTCCGAATAATGCTCACCGATGTGCTGTTATTGATTTTTTTCCTTTTTATTCCCCATTTTGTTAAGAAAATTCCGCTTTTTCCGATGGACTGCTTCTTTACAAACTTGATTAAAAAGGGAGAATATGTAAATAAGGCGAAATGCTTATTTTAATAAGTATATTTATACTTAATGTTAAAGTACATGTTCTAAATATTATGATGACTGGGTAGTAGCCGAGAATGATTTCTTTTCAGGCGTAAATTTTATTTATCATTTCTGTTTTTGAAGAGACACCAAGTTTCTGATAAATATTCTGGATATGTTTTGCCACTGTTTTTTCTGAGATAAATAACGATTGACTAATATCTTTGTAAGACGCCCCATCTTTGATTTTTTGAATGATCTCTTTCTCCCTGTTGGTGAGATTAAATTGACCGAAATTATGTTGAAGCCTGTTATTGTCCACTGATAA
Organism: uncultured Cytophagales bacterium; assembly: GCA_963711495.1. Lineage (GTDB taxonomy): Bacteria > Bacteroidota > Bacteroidia > Cytophagales > Cyclobacteriaceae > CAVQEK01. The sequence continues at coordinate 501,578 of CAVQEK010000009.1, read as the reverse complement.
AAGATTTTTATAGGCTTGGCTGATAACCGCCTGCCTTTGCCTTTGCAGCATTTTCAATAATGCTTCTATTTTATTGGTCAATTCTCCAATCTTAAAAGGTTTCTGAATATAATCCACTGCACCAAGAAACAAAGCCGCCGATTTTTCACTGTCAGATCTAGCGGTAATAAAGATAAATGGTATGTGTGCAAACTTTTGATCTTCATGGATTAAACGTAGCAACTCATATCCGTTGATCACATCCATCATTATATCTGAAAGGATGAGATCCAGCTTTTTTAACTTTTTCAATTTTTTGAGCGCCTGTGTGCCGTTGGCGGCTGCGTAAATATTAAACCGTGTTTTTAGCTTTGCGATCATATAGTGCAAAAGCGGTGCGCTGTCTTCGATAATTAAAATGGTGGGTCTTACCTCGTCTTGTATTACATCCTTGATTTCCGGAACAAGATAAGTCAACGGCTTAGTCTCATAATCTGCTTGCGAACCAGCCTTGTCATATCTTGGAAAAGTCAATTTAAATTCTGTCCCGGATCCTGATGAACTGTTAACGAAAATCTGAGCATTCAGGCTCTCCATAATTTTTTTTACAATCGATAAGCCCAGTCCCATCCCCTTACTATTCTTCTTTTTCTGACCAAGTTGATAGTATGGTTCAAAAATATTCTGTAATTGATCTGCGGGAATCCCAACTCCATGGTCCTTTATAGTAACATAGACCTGATCTTTAATTGTGGTTAAATTGATTTCCACTGTGCCATGGGGAGTGCTAAACTTGATCGCATTGTCGATCAGGTTATTAATCACCCGGTTGATGGATTCCGGATCGGCTTGTATAAAAATACCATCTTCCAAAATTAAGGTTAATGATATTTGCTGCCTTTCTGCCAAGGGAGTAAATACCGCAGCGGCCTGTTTTATTATTTTCGACAAGTTGGCGCTTTGTTCATGATCGTACACAAAGAATCCCTTCTTAAACCTTTCAAGGTCGAAAAAATTATTAATGCCGGTTGTTAATGCTTCAATATTGGTTTTAATGACGTGTAGTTCTTCTTTTTTTGTAATTTCTTCATCCAACACAAGATCTTCCAGGTAATTGTTGACCAGTGTTAAAGGAGTCTTAGCTTCATGGGCAAGATTAATGAAGGTGTTAAGTATCCGTTCATTGACCTGCTCCAGCTTTTCCGTACGTTCCTTGACTTTTTCAGCCAGTTTTTCATTCGCATCTCTTAGGGCCGCTTCTGATTTTAATAGTTTCAGGTGCTCGCTTTTTGAAGCTATGATGGTGGTTCGAACGTAACCAAATGCCATAACCACAAACCCGGTATTAGTGAAAACCAATTCAATGTCTTCATATTTAGGCCCTAATAATGTCCATATGGGCAGTGTGGTCCAAAGTATTAAGGCAAATCCAACAGGTACTACTTTAGACACATATATCTTTCTATCTTGTCGCGAAAGGGTTTTAAGCTTGAAATATATTGATTTTATAAGTATGAATAGATAGGCAACGATATAAACCGAAGGAACGATCAATAGCATATTCACGGAGAGAGACAAATTTCCGGAGGCAAGGAATAGCGGAATAAAAAAGAAAATGAATGGTAGTAAAATGAAGAAGAAGGGACCACGGGTAGACAAAAACTGCAGGTTCTTCAAGTCGAATATTTTGTAAAGGTAATAGGCAAAAAACATGCTTAGTGGAACACCTGCGGAATAGGCAATGATTATCTGCACTTTGTAGCCAATCGAAGCAGAGCTTTGACCAGGAAAGAATATCGTAATGATATTGTAGTATAGCAGGAAAGCCAATAGCCAAAGAAACCAAATTCGGCTTCTATCGGCTGGACGATAAAAGAAATAAATAAGCTGAAAACATAAAAAGATAGTTTCGATGATCAGGACCACAAAAGCTATAAGGTGAATCTCCACACCAAATAAAATGGCCGAACTATTGCTCACGACGATGCTCTTTTCATCATAAAAATTTTATAGCCAAAATCATCTAGTTCATGATAAATATCAAAACCAAATTTCTGGTACCATGGAACGTTACGGACAGTAGATGTTTCCAGGTATATTTCAGCCGGGTAGGACTTGATGACTTCCTGTAGAAGTTGAGCGCCGCAGCCTTTCCCCTGATGTTCCGGAGCCACGCCTATGAACCACAGATACAGAAAATGACCTTTTGGATGAAAAGCGTTTATCTTAGATTCCCGGTTCATGATCTTTAATGCCCTATCGATCCCTATAGCCTTTACTGCCAGTTTAACATCCAGCCATATTGTTTTCAGATTTGTTTTTTTTCTTTCAGGAAATTGTAACAATACACAGCCTTTTTGATCATCGGAGAGATATACAACTCCAGATTGCATACAAATGTCAAAGGAGTATCCGGCGAGAAATCTTATTCGTTCTTTTCTTTTTTTGTCGTTTTTGATAATCCAATTGATACTCTTGTTGTCGTCAAAAGAGCTGGAGATTATATCAACCACAATTTTTTTATGATTCCCGTTGGCTTTAATCATAAGAATGAGTAAGAATTTATTAAATTTTGAAAAAAGGACCAGGACACCAGAACTAAAGTTAGTGAAAAAACAGATTATTTTTTGTATAAATGTTATTCCATTCACTAAATACCCACATGGCACTTATCTGAGGTAATAAATAGAAATCTTTTTAAGCTTGATGAGCAGATCAAGGTAAAGCCCGGATTCGCTTGACATCCCAAAGCTAGATCATTCCAGGAACAACTGTCGGAGTGGGTATAAGATGAACTTAATTGTTTAGACAGTGGACAAAAGCTTTTCAATTCCTCAATCTCTACAGTGGTTCAAGGAGATTTCAAATTCAAGATGGACTTGTCGATTCCGCAACTGGCTTTATGCTTAAAATTGATGATGGAAACCGGGGTGATCATTATTTTTTTGAATTATATCAGAAAAGTTGGCCGTGTAGATCATCATATAGCCCTCTTCTTCTGGGACGTAGTCTAGTGTGAGTGCTTCAAAGTTTTCATGGGCATCTTCGGTCACTTGCTGGAACCCTCCGCTCTTGTAGTTCGCGTCTTTGTCGAAGAACAGGCTTATTCTGATTATTGAAAGTAGTCATACTAATGAGTTTAACTCTGTAGTATTTATAAATAAAAGTTCTGGAACCCTCTCAGGTTCCAGAACATAGACAGACTCACTATCAGGACTCACGGGGGAACTTGCCTGATTTCTTTAGAATTTCAAAATCTGGATCTTAGATGATGATGAACCCGGTTTTCAGCAAGCATCTTTTTAATGTCATCGTAATCGTAATAAACCACCCCGCCAATTTTGGTATAAGGCAACGTCCCATTCACGCGCATGTTTTGAAGCGTACCCGGTGAGATGCCCAGCATCTTCCGGACATCAGCAGATTTTAGCCACTTCTTAGAGGGTTGCCCATTAAGGTTTTTGATAAGACGTTCGATTTCGTCTAACAGCTCGCGTTTAAATTTTTGCAAGTCGTCAGGGGTTATAATATTTGCTGCCATATTTTTTTACATTGCTCCTTACAAGGTTGACCAATGCCAACATCATACTTTCGCTGTATGACGCAGTCCGGTCAATCTTTTACTGTTTTTCCTGAAAGTTCATTGGTTTTGCCTATTCTGCCCGCCTGATTTTGTGCTCATTGTGTACAAGTTTATGTCTCAGCATATCCATGTCCTCGCCCAGCTTCTTTTCAATCACCTTTGCATAGACCTGTGTGGTGGATATTTTAGTGTGTCCCAACATTTTGCTGACAGATTCAATAGGTACACCATTAGTCAGAGTAACCGTAGTCGCAAACGTATGCCTGGCTATGTGAAAAGTCAGGTCTTTTTCAATGCCGCAGAGATCTGCGATTTCCTTCAAATAGCTGTTGAGCTTTTGATTAGAAATGGTGGGAAATAATGTCCCTTCATATAAGGCTTTTGGATGGCCTTTATATTTATCAATGATCTCTAGTGCCTGAGGCAATAAGGGTACACGCACAGGATTACTGGTCTTTTGCCGGTTAGTGATCAGCCATTGCTTCCCATCAATACCAATTGAAATGTTTGATGGGGTTAGCCGCATTACATCAATATAAGCCAAACCGGTATAGCAACTAAAAATGAAAAGGTCCCGTACCCATTGCAAACGACCGATTTTAAGCTCTTTGTCCTCAATGGCCTTTAATTCTTCACAGGTTAAAAATCCTCTTTCCACTTTTTCGAACTTTTGTTTGTATTTGGCAAATGGATCTTTGTCCAGCCATTCCATCCGAATGGCCATGTTGATCATCTTCCGGAAACGTTCAATATGTTTCATCACGCCATTATTGCCTAATGGCCTGTGATGATCAACGGGTTTCCAATTTCGCAAGAAGTGCTCAAAGTCGACTATGAACTTATAGTTAAGCTCAATAAGATATATGTCGTTTTTGCGATGACGGTCTTTCAGAAAGCGTTTAATATATTTTTGGGTAGTGAAGTAATTCTTCATAGTACCCCAGGCCAATGTATCTTTCATTTGTGTATTGTGATACTCTACCAGACTCATCAGGGAATGTTCCCTGGATTGAATGCCCAAATAGGAATTCTTCAATCCTTCTGCGGTGATCATCTTCCTGCTGGCCAGGGCCTCCCGGTAATAGTGAAAGACTTCCGATTCAATCTGTTTCAGATAAGCATTAATGGCTTTACCTTCTTCGCTATTGGTCTTGGCCCAGCCATTGTCCCAGATCTCTCTTCTGATTTTTTTCTTGATGGAGAATTCTGCCCGTTGCATATCTACCGTAATCCGGCAGTAGACCAGGGCTTCATGTTTGTTGTTCTTCGAGGCTCTCAGTATGAAAGCAGTACTGTAGGTGGTTCTCTTTTCCATGGGAATTAATTTTAAATGACTCACTTTGAACTGTTAAATTTTAGCAGTTCCCCATGCAAAGAGCCTCAAATAAAACCAATTTAAATTACTGAAAATCAGAAACTTACATCGGTTCTGGTGAGTCTTTTGCAAATATAAAAAGACTCACCGGATAACTCACCACGACATTGATTTTTATTGAATAATTTGGAGGGACTATAAAGTAAAAAACCCTCTAAACGTCAAATTTAGAGGGTTTTGTTTCCAACTGATGTGTGTTCAGTCGGGATGACTGGATTCGAACCAGCGACCCCTTCGTCCCGAACGAAGTGCGCTACCGGACTGCGCTACATCCCGAATTATTTAGTTTTTATTGATCTGCTTAGTACTTACAGATGTTCAATAAATTTATATCCCAGGGTTAGTCGTCATTATATCAGATTCCAAAACCCTTTGGGCGTTGCAAATATATAAATTTATCATATTCACCCGGACTAATTAAAAGAAATTACCAATTTTAAAATGATTTGATCTATTGTTGTAATACTTGTTCCGCCTTGTTCTCGACCGACATTTATTTCATCTACATTGTTGTAAATGAGTCCCAATTGTTCTACCTTTTAGTCGTTTTGTTAAAGAAAATATTGAATATCTACAAAAATTTCATTTTTTTGCAGTAACAAGTTTTGATATTAATGGAGTACCACAACCCTGAGCATTTTTTTAGAAAGCTCATTTTAGGAAAGAACCAGTTCATAAGCTCCACAAGTGTCTTCAAACGTGCCATGCTGACGGGTTATCTCAGCATTATGGTGGTAGGCATTACATTTGGATACTTGTTGTTTGATGTCATTTTCAATATTCTCGATGCACTTCACTATTATTTGATCATGTTCCTTTTGGCAGGTGGGGCCTTCGCACTCAACAGATCCGGCTACTTCAACCTGGCCAAAATCCTGTTGCTGTGTTCAACATTGTTAATCATTACGCTTTTTGGCATTACAGAACCAACTGATTCGGGTAATTATTTCAATTTATTCCCTGTAGTAATAGGTGCATTTGCCCTCTTTGATTTTCGCCGGTGGTACTATGGCGTTTTATTTACTGTTTTATCCATTGGTGTTTTCATAGTCATTTATGTTTTTGAATTTATCAATATCCACGATACATTGGTGGCATTAACCACCAACCATCTCAATTTCCTTCTGCACTTTTTGTTTTCAATCTGCGCTTCCCTCCTTATTATTGTGTTCCTGATAAAACTGAACCACCAAATAGAGACCAACCTGCTGAAAAATGAAAATAACCTGAACCGGGTAGCCAAAGAACTGGAAACCAGCAACAAGAGATTTGAATTGGCCATAAGTGGCTCTAATGCCGGCATTTATGACTGGGACATAAAAAACAATTCGATATACCATTCTCCGATGTGGAAACGCATGTTGGGGTATGAGGCTGAAGAACTGGAAGTGTATTCCATATCTGATTTCTTTGCTATGGTCCATCCGGATGATCTGACGACTATAACCCGGAAGCTTACCAATCATACAGAAGAAGGCACGAGGTATTCTGAAGAAGTGAGATTGCGTACCAAACAAGGGTTTTATAGATGGTTTATAGATGCCGGCCAGGCTCATTGGGATTCCAATGGTATTGCCATCAGAATGGTCGGTTCACTGGTGGACATTCATGAAAGAAAAATGGCAGAAGAAAAGATCAAAAGCCAAAACCAAATATTGGAGAAAACCAATTCCGAACTGGATTACTTCGTGTACAGCACTTCTCACGATCTTCGTTCACCATTATTGTCTGTACTGGGCTTAATCAATATTGCCGAGAAATCAGGAGATCTCCCGGAAATACTTTATTGCCTTAGTCTTATGAAAACGCGCATCTTCAAACTGGACGAATTCATATCGGATATTATAGACTTCTCTAAAAACTCAAGATTGGATGTGCTAAATGAAGAAATTAAGCTGAAACATTTTATCGAGGAGATCGTCGACGAACTGAGTTTCATGGACAAAGATCAAAAAATAAAAATACGCTACAATTTTGATGAAGATTTTATGCTAATATCCGATAAAGTACGACTTAAAATCATTATCAAAAATCTAATCAGTAATGCCTTTCGATATCACAGTCCGTATAAAAAAGACCCATTCATACGTCTTGATGCTGCGTTGAAAGAAAATGATTTTGTGTTCTCAGTTACCGATAATGGAGAAGGAGTCAAGCCGGAGTTAAAGGACAAAATATTTCAAATGTTTTTCCGTGGCAGTGAGAAGTCAAAAGGGGCCGGTCTTGGTTTATATATCGTGAAAGAGACCGTTGAAAAGTTAGGTGGTGAAATTACTGTGCATACCGTGTTTGACGAAGGTTGTAAATTTACCATGAAACTGCCGCATGATAAATCGCAAATCAATATCCAAAAAATCAGTCAGCCCTCAAAAATCAAGACACTTCCGGTCAGTTAATTGTTATTTCAGGTTGCTTTCAAACTTCTTTACCATATCATTTGACATAGGGCTGTAAATATGCGCCACGCGGTAATAGTCATCACGTATGCTAATGGTAATGCCTTTACTAAAATAAAAATCGCTTTTTAAAATGAAAGCATCATAGTTAAAGGTAAAATCAGGTTTCCCATAAACAGTGTAAACACGCTGAGGATCTGCCCAGAATTCCAATCCATCAGTAGTTCTCACATCCCTTGCCAATGACACATAATACTCCGGTATGCTTGTAACCCTGATCTGGTTTACTTTATTATCCTTAAAAAAGACATATGAAACCGGCATTGTCAGTAAATATTCATACTTGACGTAATAGTCAAAACCGATGGCACATTCCAATGATTTTTTTGGATCTATATTGAATAATTCGTCAGCCACATAATCATCGTAAGTTTTCAATTTTCCATTAAACCCCAGAATTGAAGTGACTTGTTGGTAAGTCTGTCCAATATGTAAGGGACCAATCCCATCACCTGGATTTATGATACTCTGACCATGCATATTGAATGCTATAAACAATCCGATGCAGAGGGGTATTATTTTTTTCATAGATCTGGATAATTATTAGAAAACTAAACTCATCGGTTATAATTAATCAAAAATTGCTCCTGCTAAATAGTAGATAAGAAAATTAATTAGCAAGTAACCCAGTCCTTATTCCCGGTTCTTCTTCATCAAATCATGTCCGTTTTTTAATTCTCTATATTCTTAAAATGGAAATTAATTGACCCAAATCAATGTTTTGAAGTAGGAAGAATTTGAATTTCGTTCTACTTAAACATAAACGGTCATGAAACTCCATCCCAATGAATTATGGTTGTTTTTCGATTGTAATTCGTCTGCCCATAAAAAAACAAGAGCCTTGGCTTATAGCATCACCGGACATGTCAATGAATTTTCCTTCAAAGACAGCCGAATCAGTAAATACATGTGGATCGACATATTACAAATGCTCAGTATGTCGCCAAAAGAATTGTTCGATAAATCAAATCCGAAATATCAGGCCGAATTTGCCAGACATGATTATGATGATGCTAGCTGGCTAAATATTTTGCAAAAGAATCCGTGTATGGTGAAAGCGCCAATCGCCATAATGGATGGCCATGCTGTTCTGTGCATTCGCCCCAAGGATATTTATAAAATAGCCCCGGGAAAGACTGCCGAAATCTGGTAAATTTAAAAGTGGATCCAGGTCAAATTAAATTGCGAAAATGATTGAACCGCATTTTGCATGATCTTCTGGATCTAAAGCTTTTGTAACTGTTCAAATATATTCATCATCAATCAATAATAGAGGCCATTTTCAATTTCTTCAATGGCCTGTTCTATAGTATCCAACGACCAGTCCAATTCTTCTTGCGTTAGTGTCAATGCCGGACGCAGCGTAATGATATTGCCCTCAATAATCTTAAATACCAGCCCCTTTTCAAAACATTTAAACATGATCATTTCTGCCTCCTCAACCGCCCTTTCTTTGGTTTTTTTATCTTTTACGAGGTCAATACCCAGATGAAATGCGGTGCCGGCAATATTGCCGATCAGGGGATGCCGTTCTTTCATTTCATTCAATTGCTGAATAGCGTATTCGCCAAGTTGAGCAGCATGATCAACCAAACCATACTGTTCAATGTATGTTATTTCAGCCAGGCCCGCTGTAGCGCACAGTGCATTTTTCTCATGGGTAAAATGGCCAATAGATCGGTGCTGAAGGATGTTATATGTTTCCCTGGTCACAATTCCGGCAAAAGGCACCAAACCTCCACCGAGTGATTTACCCAAAACCAACACATCGGGAGCGATGAAATGCTCGCTGGCAAACATTTTTCCGGTCCGCCCAAAACCCTCGATAATCTCATCAAATATCAGTAACATGCCATATTGATCACACAAACTGCGTACTCCTTCCCAATACTTCTTACTCGGCACCACGGGAGTAGCAGAAATTGGTTCTCCAATGATTGCTGAAACATCCGGTTCCCTTTTCAAAATAACTTCGATTTGGCGGAGACACTCTGCATCCACGTCTGATTCATTGTTAAATCCCCAGGGATTCCGATAATAATTTGGAAATTCGACGTGCAATGTTCCGGGCACCAGGGGTCCGTATCCACCCTTAAAATGTTCTTCTCCCCCAATACCTGAAGCACCAAAGCCGGCGCCATGAAATGAATCCCAATATGAAATGGTTTTATATTTACCAGTGACCTGCCTGGCCAGTACCAACGCCATTTCTATGGCTTCTGACCCCCCCGGACAAAAAAGTGAACGGGTTAATCCATCGGGGGTAATTTCTGATAATTTTTTTGCCAACTGAATGGCTGGAATATTGGTATATCTTCTGGGGCAAAAGGTCATTTTTTCGTCAATTGCCTTACGTACAGCCTCGAGTATAAATGGATTGTTAAATCCGGCATTGTGTACACCATTGCCATGCATATCGATATAACCTTTGCCATTCAGATCATAAATACTGGTCCCCTCAGCGCTTTTCAACACATTTATTACGGGTGTTGACAGGCTCTGGTGCAAAAAATATTTACTGTCTTCCTCCAGCCAATCATTTGTAGTGGAATCAATGTTTCGTGCCCAAAATTTTTTCCGGTTTTCTGTGGTATTAATGTCTCCCTGTTCTCTAAGATTATATTGTTCACTGGTTATGGTTGGTTTTTTTTCCTTATTCATCATAGAAATTATTTGAAAATTAATTGGTGATCAGCAGTTTTCGCTTCCAGGTAATGCCCAGGTTTTCAACAACGACCAGATATACGCCACTGGCCAGGGTTGAAAGGTCTATGGCTTTTTGTCCTCCTTTATAATAAACGGCATTCCATATCGGTTTGCCTTGTATATCGGTGATATGTACATAAAAATTGCCCTCTTCCCGACTGTACATGGAAATCTCAAATTTTCCATTATTCGGATTTGGATAAATAACGATTGGATTTTCTTCAGTGGCAATTGGCGGTTGATCTTCTAATCCAAAAGGGTGGCCGTCAAGGTTCCAATGCGGATCAATGGGAATTCGCATATATGTCAATGCTGTTACTGCCACATCTACGATTTGTGGAACCCTGGTATAATCATAACATTTCATGAGATTGGGTCCGTCCAAATAGTGATAGCCACCCGTCATATCAAATGAAATGTTGCCATTCAATCCATTCTCTAAAGAATGTTCAAAATCCCAATAAGCCAGCAAGTGATCACTATTGGCGTACTCATCAATGCCTTGGCAAACTTGATTTTGGAGAATCTCCGTATCCAAAGCCTGGTCCCAAATTCTTATCTCATCAACATCTCCCTGAAAAAAATAATTGTAGTTCAATGTGCCATCCTGCCCCAAACCGATGGGCATGCCGGAATTTGAGTGCGTATTGAAAATTTTTTCTGATGAATCCACCAACTGTCCATCCTGATACAATGTTTTAAGACCATTTCGCGCGTAACTCACCACAATCTGATGCCATTGACCGTCGGCGATGGAATTGCCATTCAAATCCAGACGATCTTCACCATCGCCCATATTGAATTTCCATGACTTGCCATCAGAAGTACCTGCGATCACAAATCCCTTATTATACCCACTATCCCAATCTTTGTTCGATATGATTGCCGGATCTCCCTGCCACCCTTCACTTTTCACTTTGAGTTCTATAGTAAAATCTTGCATCGTGCCAACATTCAATTGATTGACAGGAATCTGACCATACCCATCGCCATCCAGAGACAATGCAGTTTTCATGTCCCTTTGACCAGTAAGTTGTTTTGAGGCAGTAATTACCTGATGTTTTACCCGTTCTCCGTTCACCACAATAAAAATAGTCCGCTCTTCCTCCGATGGGCCGCCATGTGTAGTACCGAGCCCTCCATGATCGGTTGATACCATAATGAGCCAATCTTCATTGGCGTAATTTTTCCTACTTCTCAACGCATCCACCATTTGACCAACTTGTGCATCTTTCTCTTCTATTGCCTCTATGTATTGAGGAACCAAAGGACTAAATCCATAAGTATGTCCCGCATGATCCACATCATCCAAATGCACAAACAACACATCCAGATCGGCATAATTTTTTAATAAATCCGATGCTTCATCGGTAACTACCTGGTCAGAAGACGTAATACTGATATCGATATCTGCATTTTTAGGAATCTCACTTTGTATTGGAGACCAGCGAACAACCGAAGCACAATAGATCGTTGGATCATTGGCCTTAATCCTGTCGAAAAAATGCGGGTATAGATCAAAGTGAGAACCATTAAAGCTATTGTCCACAACTCCATGCTTATTTTGCCAGACACCCGTCAGCATATTCGACCATCCCGGGCCGCTGGATGTAACCGGTCGCGTTTGGGCAATGGGAGTAAATGCTCCCGTAGAATTTAACGCGTCAATGTGCGGCGTACTGGCTTGAATCAGGGCGTCGGGTCTGCAACCATCAATTCCGATAATGAGTACTTTGGGGGCTTTTTGCTGGGCGCTGGCATTATCACAAAGCATTGTTGCCAGGATAATTATGAACAAAACCCTGTAATTGGTCCTGATTATCTTATAACGCCTGATATCATGCTCACCATTCATTTCAAGTCAAATTTTACCAGCAGCTAATGTATCATCTTGTCCGGTAAGGGCCAAATACCGATTTCACATTCAAGGCAGTGTTGGAGTCATCCAAAATAATCACATGATAGATTGCACCTCCGGGGTCAACACGCACCAGAATATGACCCTGGGCACTTTTCAATTGTTTTAACCGTTCCCCTATCACCAGATAGTTGGATTCCAGCATATTCGTGGCAAAAATATCCCTGGGTCCAGGATAAATATAGGTGGACAAAAGTCGCTGTAATACTCCGGGTCCGGGATGGTCCGAAGACCAAACAGGAATAATATCAACCTGCGGCCTTAGTGTGCCAACAAAAAAAGCATTTTCAGAATCGCGATTCCCGTGGTGATTTAACACATTCACTTCCACCGGCCCAACTGCTTTTGCTACCTGAGTCTCCACATCACTCCACAATGGTTCTCCGGGATCAAGAACTCCGGGTAGGTCTCCCCCGGTATAATAGTCAAATTTTCCGTAACTCAATCTTAGCGAAATGCTACATGGGTTTTCTCCGGGCAAAGCCTGTCCAGCCTTTTGGAGATCTGTTACCAATGGAAATTGCGCCCTGACGATATCCGATACCCCAGTCCATACCTCACCATTGACAGAAATATTTTGAATAATAAAACCCGGATATTCCTCCGGATGATACACCAACCTGATCTGATCATGTTTTCCCGCTTCAAATTGTTGAACGGACATGCCGTTATGTTCCATTTGCCAATCGGTAAAAGCCCGATAATTGTTGACCATGGGATTTTTTACCGGTTCCGGATAATCATAATTTGGCCAGCCCCGATCAATCATTGTCCTGATCGGAATCTTGTCACCGACGGCCGTTATTCCCGTCAACTTATATTTTCCATTGGACGACATTGGCGAAAGATCAGAAGGCGCTCCCATATGATCGTCGTGAAAATGGGAGATTATCGCGTAATTTATAATGTGTTCCGGGGTTTGTTCCAACAATTTGCTCATGTAAAAAGCAAGCCATTCACCAGGTAGTTTAGTGTCGTTGGGTTTTACCGCAGCAGTCCGTGGTCCCGTGGTCCTGGGACTGGACATGTTCATTTCTCCCGCGTCAAAAACCATGGTTGTACCATCGGGCAAGATGAAAAAGGCGCAATCTCCTTTTCCGGTATTCAACTGGTAAATATCCAACATTCCCGGCTTCCAGGATGGTACCGGTTGTCCGATCTGCTGAGCCAAAACAAGATCAGACAGATTTAATGATAAAGATATTGCAATGAATAAAACAAGATAACTATGCCAATGGAACTCTTTCATGAATGATTCAATTTAACACCACGGATCACTTATGGATTTAAAAATAATTGATCTGCTGGAATAATTTGCTTTGGAATACCAGGTCCTTTGTAATAAACATCCAGCCAGGCGCCACCAGCTTCGTTGAAATATTCCACTTCAATTTTTACCATCCCTGCTTTAAGTGTGATATCCCCCGATCTTTCGATGGCGCCATGACCTCCATCATTATCAACCACGGTTTCACCATTGATATAAAGTCTACTGCCATCATCTGAGGTGGTGTAAAACCGATATTGTCCGGCATTTTGAATTTTCAGGTAAGAGGTGAATTTGATGGCAAACTGGTCTTCCCGCTCATTAATATCCCCAATTCTGATTTCATATTTTTTACTGCTTTTCTTCGGTTTCAATGTCGCAAATACCGGTAGATAATGCCAGTTACTGCCTTCGTAATATTGATAATGCACACCGTTGTTGCCGTCGCTTTTCACCAATCTGAAATAAGCTTTCACCGGAACACTTTCCTCATTATTACCGGCAAAAGATCGCGCCAACACCACGCAACTCTTATCAATTTGCACAGGTCCCTGGTATAATTGTGAATTTTTGGTGGGCGTGGTTCCATCAAGGGTATAATACACTTCATAATCACTCTTGGGCGGAACGATCTTCATCACGGCTGTAGTATCGATATATAAACCTCCCGGTGGATTATATAAATTGGCTTTTGGATAAATAGTTGGTGGCGCAATTGCAACCTTCTCTTCAAACATGCTCTCCGGTTCAGGGAATCCTTCAAAAGCGCTTTTTACAGGCTTCCCAATCCAGGCATAAGGCTGCTTGAGGCCAAACACGAAAGCCACGGTTGCCGCATTGTCATAGGTATATACCGGATGTTTGATGAGGTGATTTTTTTTAACGCCTTTTCCGTAAAGAATAAACGGAATTTCCAGTTCATCCAAAGTCTCTCCGCCATGCCCAAATCCAATACCACCATGGTCTGCTGTAACTATAAAAACTGTCTGATCAAAAATTCCGGCATCTTTAGTGGCCTGAATAATTTTGCCGATCAACTCATCGGCATGAGTTACGGCTTCATAATATTTTTCCGTTTTATGACCATAGGTGTGACCCGCATGATCTACATGATCGAAATGAATAAACAAAAAATCAGGCTTGGAATCTTTAATATAATCTTCTGCCAATTGTTCTGTTTCATTTTCATCTTTTCCTGATTTATCGTAATCAAGAACACTCCGTTCAATGAGCCGGCCAAATCCCTCCCAATGATATATGGCCGCCATTTTCATGTTGGGGTTCTGCACATGAATAACACTGAAAATAGTAGGAAAAATATCCTCAACTCCGGTTGTCACTGGTGGATACGGGCGATCATCTCTTTCCCAGCTATTGGAAGTAACGCCATGTTGCTCCGGGCCCGCTCCTGACACCATCGAGGCCCAGTTGGGACTGCTGCTGGTGGGCAATACACCCCTGCCGTTGAGTGTGTAGGAGCCATTTGCCATTAGATCGTCCATTACTGGTGTTTTTGCATTAATAACGCCATTGGGGCTCATGCCATCTACCCCGATCACAATCACATGGCCGGCCCTGCGAATAAGGGTATCATGATTGGATGAAGTGCATGAAATGAAAAGACACAGGATGATAAATGGATAAAAAAAGATTTTCATGACGGATTTGATTTGGATAAAATATGGTCAGTTTAAAATAACAACAAACCACTAAAATCGAATTGACTTCGATCCTAGCGGTTTATCATCTTGAATCAAATTATTGAAATTAAGGTGCTATTTTGTTGAGGGTCACCGAATACTCACCAATACCACTCACCCTGCCACCACTGGGGCCATCATAATAAAATGTAACCCTTATTTGAGATGCTTCTTTCATCACCGTAATACTGGTAATGGGCGATACATTGACCAGATCTATCTGTTCCAGAGAACCTTCCACCCAATCCCATGTTCCTTGTTCTTCAGATCCAAAGAAATAATCAGCATTCTTGGCGGTAAAAGTAGTGGGATAATAATCATCCCCGATCCTGAATTCCAGGATCAACTGATCAAGGACCCCTTCTGTCGTTCCAAACGGCAACGAGGCATCCGATGCCTGTCCCCAAACTCCCCGCATTGAAATCGAAGCCTTCTGGGTGTCATTCAGATCTATAGGGGGCTGTGGATCACCATGCTTATCACACGATGTAAGCGTAAATAGTACAACCAGTGTGGCGCCCAGGGATATATATTTTAAGAATTTCATTTTCATATCAAATTAAAGTTTTCAAATTAAGCAGTATATCACTTTTGTAGAATCACCTTACCGGATTTTATGCCATCGATACCCTGAATACGGTAGATATAGAGACCAGACCGGTAATTGGAAGTGTTCCATTGAAGGGTGTGTTCACCTGCACCTTCCAAATCATTGGTTAAAACTTCCACCAGATTACCAAGACTATCAAAAATCGACACGTTTACACTTGAAGCCCGTTGGAGGGAATATTGGATATATGATGTATTTCCAGTAACAGGGTTGGGATAAACCACGATTCTGGATTTAAATTCCTTCACCGGATCCGTACCCAATACAATTTCTGTTGCCCCGCCGATACCGCTGCCTTTATCTTCATCAAAAATTTTGGCTGCTTCAGCATCAGAAATGGCATAATCCCAGACCCGCACATTATCCAGTAATGCCGCAAAATCACTGCTGTATTGACCTGTACCATCCTGCATCAGGGTAAAAGGTAAACCAGCCGCTGTCAGACTTCCCGTAACCAGTGTCATATCTTTTGAATCCTGGGCTTCATCAGTCTGGTACCGCGCACCATCGAAATATACATTCATCGTGGCAGCCCTATCAAATGCCACCGCCACAAAATGCCAGTTCCCATCTTTCAAATTTGGCGCACCGTTATCATCAGCATCCCAATCCAGGCGACCGGTGCCATCTGCAACATTGACAGTCCAATGGTGGCTGGCCGCATCATCGGCGCCATCAAGCCCAACCAAAATCCCGGGATTTCCTCCACTGTCCCAGTTTTTATTGCTGAAAATTGCCGGATCACCAGGTGTGGGAAAATTCGGATTGATTCTGATCCAAAAGCCAACACTAAAATCTTCCGTTCCAAAGTCGAGCTTTGGATCCAAAGGCAATTGTGCATCGGCTTCCACTGCAAAACTGGCTACATCACCACGGTCCGGATCCTTTACAAAATCAGTATTTTTGGCGCCAGCATCTATGGCATGGAGATTATTTCCGCTGTAGTCGAGCAAACTGTTGTTCAAAGGCAGAAAAACGACAGCATCATAAGATTTGTCTTCAGGATGATAGATCTCCGCCACTTCTTTATTGGAAAGGGATTTGCCTTTCCATATCCTGATATCGTCTAATCTTGCTGCAAAATCACTGGGGTAGGCCCCTGTACCATCCTGCATGAGGGTCAGCGGGTATCCTGTATCGCTCAAACTGCCAGTCAATAAAGTGAGATCCTTGGAATCCTGCGCCGGATCAGATTGTCGCAGAACACCATCGAAATAAACATTCAATGTTGACTGCCGATCGAAAGCCGCAACGACGAAATGCCAGTTTCCGTCCTTGAGGTTTGGGGTGTTGTTATCATCGGCATCCCAATCCAAGCGGCCGCCGATACCATCTGCAACATTAACAGTCCAATGGTGCGCTGAAGGATCGTCGGCTCCATCCAGTCCTATCTGAAAACCCGGATTGCCTCCACTGTCCCAATCTTTATTTCCCATAATTACCGGATCACCAGCTACCCCAATATTGGCATCAATCTTTACCCAGAACGAAACCGTAAAATTATCGGTGCCAAAATCAAGGAGACTGTTGTCGGCAAACTGAGCATAGGCAGCCGTGGAAAACTCGGCAACCTGGCCTCTTTGCATATCTTCAACAAATTGTACCTCTTCAGTGCCTTTGTCCGTAGCATCAACACCATTGCCACTTTTATCCTTAAGATCGGCATCTAATGGTAGATATATATCGGCCCCAAAAGACAGGTCACTGGATTGTTTTTCAACATATTTATACATGTTGAGTATCTCTCCAGGTGATACAACAGTGCCACTCCAAATTCTTATATCGTCGAGCGTAGCCTCAAAATCATGTCCATAACTCCCCGTTCCATCCTGCATGATCGTGATCGGTAGATTTGCAGCGCTGATATCTCCCGGAACCAGTGTCAGATCTTTTGAATCAGCTGCCGGATCTGTTTGTTTTAATTCCCCATCCAAATACACATTCATGGTAGCTGATCGATTATAGGTCACCGCTACAAAATGCCACTTACCGTCCACCAAATTCGCTGCCCCGTTATTATCGGCATCCCAATCAAGCCGGGCAGTGCCATCTGCAATATTGGAGGTCCACATGTGATTGTTAGCCGGATCATCAGCACCGTCCAAGGCAACTAAAAATCCAGGGTTGCCTCCACTACCCCAGTCCTTATTGCTAATGATCGAGGGGTCGCTGGTTGGTGGAATAGTCGGATCTACTTTAATCCAGAATGCCAGGCTGAAATCATCAGTCCCGAAATTTAATTTAGGATCCAGTGGCAGTTGCGCATGGGCGGCCAAAGGAAATTTAGCCACTTGGCCACGTTCATCGTCAGTAATAAATTCCGTACTTTCCGTACCTGCATCCGTCGCATTCAGGTTATTTCCACTGGCATCATTCAGATCGGTATCCAATGGCAGATAGACTGTAGCTGAATATGTTTTATCTACGCCTGGTTTATAATTCATCGTTTTTTTCACCTCACTGTCGCTGAGTACTTTTCCTTTCCATATTCGCACTTCGTCCAGCATTCCGGCAAAATCGTGATTATAAGCTCCGGTGCCATCCTGCATAAGTGTAATGGGCAAATTAGCAGCGCTAACATCTCCCGGAACCAACGACATGTCCTTTGAATCCTGGGCAGGGTCCGTTTGTTTCAACTCACCATCGAAATAGACATTCATAGTAGCTGTGCGGTCATAAGTGACTGCCACATAATGCCATTGGCCATCAACCAGCGTTGGCGTGCCATTGTCATCAGCATCCCAATCCAGCCGACCTGTACCGTCAGCAATGTTGGAAGTCCACATGTGATTATTGGCCGGATCATCGGCACCGTCCAGGGCAATTAAAAACCCCGGATTATCACCGCTTCCCCAGTCTTTATTGCTAATAATGGAAGGATCGCCGGTAGGTGGCACTGTTGGATCTACTTTTATCCAGAATGCCAGGCTGAAATTTCCCGTACCAAAATTCAGTTTGGGATCCAATGGCAACTGAGCATGGGCGTCTATTGGAAAACTCGCCACCTGACCACGCTCAGGATCATTCACGAATTCCGTAGGTTCAGTACCGGCATCGACAGCATCAAGTTTATTACCACTGGCATCAGTGAGGTCAGTATCAAGGGGCAGATATACATCCGCCCCCATTACTGCATCCTCCACTGGGTTTAGCCCATAATTTTTCAAATTCATCACTTCATCTTCATCCAAAACGCGATCGTATATGTAGATCTCATCAAGCATGGCTTCGAAATCGTGACCATATGCTCCCGTTCCATCCTGCATGATGGTAATGGGCAGGTTTGCTGCACTAATATCACCTGGTACCAGCGTCAAATCTTTGGAATCCTGAGCCGGGTCTGATTGCTTGAGAACGCCGTCAACATAAACATTCATGGTGGCCGAACGGTCATACGCCACAGCCACAAAATGCCATTGACCATCTACCAGATTTGGTGCATTATTATCATCTGCATCCCAGTCAAGACGACCGGTACCATCGGCAATGTTAGAAGTCCACATGTGGTTGTTGGCCGGGTCGTCCGCGCCATCCAGGGCAATTAAGAATCCGGGGTTTCCACCACTGCCCCAATCCTTGTTGCTGATAATGGCGGGGTCACTTGTGGGCGGTACGGTGGGGTCGACTTTTATCCAGAAAGCGATACTGAAGTCACCCGTTCCAAAATTCAATTTCGGATCTAACGGAAGTTGTGCATGTGCATCGATTGGGAACTTGGCAACCTGGCCCCTATCAGCATCAGAGACAAATTCTGTGCTTTCAGAACCAGCGTCAGTGGCATTCAATCCATTGCCACTATAATCATTAAGATTGTCATCAAGTGGCAAATAAACGACAGGACCTTGAGCGAGTGCTCCTTGTACCATTAAGAATGCCCAGCCCAGAAATAGTAATTTTTTTATCTTCATTTTACTTGTCTTTTCTTGTTAGAAAATAAACAGGTGAGGATATCAATTGACATCCCACCATACATGAGTTTGAGTGTTGTCCGGACCCTGCTGCTGAACCGCGGCATCATAATTGTCCGTATTCAGATTTTGTTCCGTTAAAGGATAGAGAAACCGGACCGGTACATAACCCAAACTGTTCGGTCCCGCAACAATCTCAGGATAACCTGTCCTTTTCCATTCCGACCATCCTTCAAATCCACAATTGAACAGTGCCAACCATTTCTGCATCCATATCTTTTGTAGCTTTTCATCAGTGGTTCCGGTATAAGCTACCGCATCCTGTGTATAATATGATGGATCAGGGATCACATCTGCTGCGGTTGGAAAAGTATAGTTATCGGGTATTCTACTGGCGTAATAATCAAATTGATCTTTGATGCCATTCATATAATGCTCCTCTGCATTTCCGGATATCCATCCTTTTTCGATGGCTTCAGCCAATATAAACTGCAATTCGGAATAAGTCATCAGTAAACTTTGTGCAGCAGTGGGTGATGCCAGTTCTTCATCCCAGGAAATTGAAGCCCATAACAAGCCTGGAGGCGATTGATTCATGGCTCCTCCATTGTAGGTATCCTCATTGTCAATGCCATTTGGAACACCTGCATATTCCGGGTTGCTGCCACCGGCTGTGGCAGGAGTTGGTTGGGCAAAAACATATAATCTGGGATCATTCATTGCAGTTAACCTCTCAACCAATGATAGTGAAGCATGGGTACCACTGGCATAATTGGTGGCCCGATATCTTGGAAATTCATTGCCCAACTGATCCAGATATTGCAGCGCAGCCTGATCCTTATAACTTTCGAATAAAGGGTATTTCTGTGGGTCTCCAACAATGGCCGCCATATCTGCACTGGGATCCCGTCGATCAGAAATTCGCAATAAACAGCGCATTCTGAGTGAATTGGCAAATTTTTTCCATTTCAGGTAATCACCGCCGTAAAGTATATCGCCACTAATATTGCCATTGTTAGGTCCGAGTAAATCGTTCGCTTCGGCGAGATCTGCCAAAATACCACTATAAATGGATTCCTGGGTGTCGTAAACCGGGAAATTGATATTTTCCTTGGCCTTGGTCGCTTCAGAATAAGGTATATCACCATATACATCTGTTAGATTTTGAAACATAAACGACTTGAGTACCAGCGCAACACCCTGAAAATTTTTATGATCTTGCTTTACGGCAATCTGATATAATGTATTCACATTCCTCATGTGCCCGTAAAAGCTCCACACGAAGTATTCATTGGCATCGGCTGGTGACCAGTCAAAAGCACTCACGAACTGATTGGCCTGATAATCCGCAACGACGTTGCCTCGCCTCCAGGAACCGGTATAATAATCTTCCATGCTGCCCCTGATGATCGTTGGCAATAGCAGACCGGCATTGGTGAGTTCATCCGGCTCATTTGGATTTCGGTTTATCTCTTCAAAATCCTGTGTACAACGCACAGTGATGAAGCTGAAGAACACCGAAAAGATTATGATTCTGTTTAATATATTTTTCATTGTTGAATTTCATTTAAGGTTTTACAGCTTGAAGCTCAGGTTAAATCCCCAACTTTTGGTTGATGGTAAACTCATGTTTTCAAAACCAGGAGCCAAACCTCCTCCGGTAGTTGCCATGGCAGCTTCCGGATCAAAGTGTTGATTGTCTGTCCATAGTTTGAGGTTTCGTCCAACAAATGAAACCTGGATATCCTTGATAGGAGACCTGGTGAGTAGCTTTCCGGGAAGATTATATCCTATCGATATTTCCCTTAATTTGACAAAAGAAGCATCAAACAATTGGGATTCGGAATTGTGATCATAGTAAGCTTTGTAATAATTTCTGGCTTGTGTGCCATAAATTCCCTCGCTTACTGTTCCGTCCGTGCTGGTTAAATTCTGCTGGTATTCTCCGTTTCCCATATCCGCAGCGCCAGCGCGATAATACAAGCCATCGTATTCCGTTCCAGGAGCGCGCGCAGCACGTTCAACAGCCGACTCAGCCAACTGGCCTGCGCCCATTCCTTTATTGAACATTCTGGAAATAAACTTACCACCCTGCCGAATGTCAAACAATACATTTACAAAGGCCCCTTTATACGTAAATGAATTATAGAGGCCTGCTGTCCAATCAGGATTATAGTTGCCTAAATAAATAGGTGTGGTGGTTTTAATGGGTAATCCATTGGAAGCAATGATAATCTGGCCAGCCATCGGCCCGGATTTGACACGTTCAAAACCAGGTCCGTAGATATCGCCCATTCTCCCGCCAACTCTGGCTTCAATGGTTGCTTCTTCACCCGGGCTGGAAACAACGACTGAAGTGATGCCTTCAGCAAGTTCCACAACCTTATTATTGTTTTTAGCATAATTTAAGGTCAGATCCCAGCGAAAACCATTCGACAGTTTAACTGGTGTAGCATTCAAAATAATCTCAATACCCTGATTTTTTATTTCACCGGCATTGATGATCCTGGATGTGTAACCGGATGTTTCTGTAATTGGGATTGGAATGATCTGGTCTCTTGTTCTGATATCATAGTAGGTGAAATCGATACCTAACCTGTCCTGCAAGAATCTCAGGTTGAAACCAGCTTCATAGGTCGTAACCGATTCCGGTTTTAATTGTGGATTTTTCAAACCACTGGATTCAGTCACCGCCAGTTCCTGACCCCAGGGTTGTTCAAATCCAAAAGTATTGGATAAACTGTAAGGATTGGTATCATTTCCGACCTGTGCCACTCCTAATCTCAGTTTAGCCAGTGTCACGAAATCCGGCAGCTTTAGGATCTGATCCAATAAAGCACTCATAGAGACTGCTGGATAGAAATAGGAATTATTTGCCGCAGGAAGTGTACTGGACCAGTCATTTCTACCTGTAATATCGAGAAACAAATAATTATTATAATCAAACTGGGCCAGACCGTAAAGACTATTAACACGTTTTTTATACATATTTTCGCTGATCTGCAGCGGCGATGCATAATTCTCCAGGTTGTATATGCCGGGGAAATTCAATTGGGGAGCAGTTGTTGAAACATTTCTTCCATGTGTATCAAGACGGTTACCCCCGGCTGAAAGCACCATACCGATCTTGCCCTTGCTTTTCAGGTCATACTTCAACAGAAAATCCGAATTCCTTTCTTCAAAGTTAAGGTCTACTACCTGATAACTCCCTTGTTCATTATTCACCGTACTTACAGCATGTTTGATCGGTCGATGATCATAATAGTAGTCCGTGCCGGTTCTTAACATCAGGCTCCAATGTTCATCGAAATTGTAAGTAAGCTGAATGTTTCCTATGAGTCTGTCCTTGGATTGGGCGCTGGTGTTTTCATATTGGTAAAAAAATGGATTATTGTGATTTTCACCATAGTTATATTGGAACTGCTGAATACCTTCCAAACCAGGTTGCCAGTAGTCTCTCAAGCTATTCATATTTACCTGACGACCCATCCACAGCATAAAATACATGGGTGTATTACGTCCGTAACCCTGGTCGGGTCTGTTGGTACTTTCTGTCTTAATATAGTTCATCTTTACATCGGCCCTGAACTTGTCCGTAATGTTGTATCCGGTATTCAGCGAAATGGTATGCCGGTCGAGATCATTATTCGGCACAATGCCTTTTTGATCAAAATTGGTATAAGCTACCCGGATATTTCCCTTATCGTTACCACCGGTAACTGCAACTGTATTGGTAAAGGTTTTCCCTAATTCAAAAAAGTCATTAACATTTTCAGGATGTGAAATCCATGGTGTAGGAATAATATCACCACGGTTGGGAATGAAAACATCAGCTCCTCTAAAACCGTTGGTGGTCGGAGAATCAAACTGTGCCCGGTTGGGACCATAATTTAAACGCGGTCCCCAACTCTCATCAAATCCATCCTGGATACCATTGGGATAAAGATCAAGATTTCCCTGATAACCGAAATTCGACCCTTCAAATAATCCACTCGATCCCTGACCAAATTCATTCTGCCATTTGGGCATGATCAGAATATCTTCAAACGTTACAGAGGAATTGACAGAAACGCCAATACCCTTGGTCTTTTTGCCAGATTTGGTGGTGATGATGATGGCACCCTTTGCCGCTCTTGATCCATACAATGCCGCAGCAGCCGGTCCCTTCAATACATTCACGCTTTCGATATCAGCGGGATTGATATCTGCCGCCCCGTTCCCATAATCCGCGCTGGAAGTATTGGTAATACTGTTGCTAATGGGCATGCCATCCACCACAAAGAGTGGTTGGTTGTTATTCTGGGAAAGAATAGATTCCCCGCGCAATATCACCCTGGTAGAACTGCCCACACCGGCGTTAGACCGAATCTCCAGGCCGGCTACTTTCCCTGCCAGCGCATTGGTGAAATTGGAGACTTTGCTTTCGTCAATGGTACTTCCCTGAAGTTCCTGCACTGAATACCCTAAAGATTGTGTTTCTCTTTTAATACCCAGAGCTGTTACCACCACTTCCTGCATTTGCTGGACATCGGGAGCCAATTCAACATCGAGCAATGTTCGATTGTTTACGGCAATTTCCTGCTGCACATAACCAATAAATGAAAAGATCAATACGGCATTTCCATCGGAAATATCCAGGGAGTAATCACCACCGGCATCCGTTACGGCACCTTTTGTAGATCCTTTAATAAGGATGTTTACACCTGGAAGCGGTGAACCATCCTCAGCATCTGTCACTTTGCCCTTGATGACTTGCTGGGCAAATGAATTGATATCAGCCATCAAAACCATTGCAATGATCAGCATAACTGACCTGGAATATTTTGATATGACTGATTTGAAAGTGTAAAGAATTGTCATATTTGCATGATTTAGTAATTAGTATGTGTGTTAGTTATGCTTTAATTTGAATTCAAAGACCAGAAGCTTTTCTAAAGCTAATGAAATTTTCATATTAGTAAAAAATATTTTTATAATATATATCAAAATTGAGCCAAAATCATTTAACTGCCATTCAAAATTACACTTCAAATATGTTGACGATTATAGTGAGAATTGAGCAGATCAAATTATATTTATGTTAAAATGCAGTGGTTCTATTTAATACAATAATAATTTTAAATTAGCTTTTCAAATCGGCGAATATTGAAAATATTTTATATAAATATGGCGAAAAAACCAAATATCGGCCTTCCATGGTGCGGCGAATTTAAATAAGGGGAATGCTTTAATCAGCATTGTATAGCACCTGAACAATTTATTTACCAGCGATACAATCCAGAAATGTGCCTAACCTGGATATAGGTTCAATTTTCACTTCTGACAATACTAACTTACAATAGGAAAATATTTTAAGATTATTTATAAAATTGAATAATATTCAAATAAAATGATTAACAAAACCATAATACCAGGCGAACTAACCCAAACAAGGTTGCTGCAAATCCTTCAAAACAATTGCATGTCCAACAAGAAAGTTTTTATGATATTACAAAGTATCCCAGGGCAATGAATAGGTTTTTAGATAGGTATATTCTTTCATGGTCTCAATTACGCCTTCTTTATATCCCAAACCAGAAGCTTTTACACCTCCAAATGGAGACCATTCCAGCCTGTAACTTGGGGCCTCATTGACATTGACGGTGCCTGTTTCAAGTTCGGTAATCACTTTTTGGATGGATGGCCAATGGTTACTGACCACCCCTCCCGACAAACCATATTCGGTATCATTAGCAATGTCGATGGCTTCCTGAAGATCTTTAAACCGGATGATTGGAGCTACTGGTCCAAATGTTTCCTGGGCGACCAGTTCAAAATCATTTTGCACATGGTCCAACACAGTGGGTGCCAAAACCGCTCCTTTTCTTTGATTGCCAACCAGACAGGTTGCGCCACTCTTTATGGCCAGGTTAATGCGTTTTTCCATATCAATAGCGGCCTGTTCTGAAATAACAGTTCCCATATCGACTTTCGGGTCATACGGATCACCATAGTTAATTGCTTCAACCTTTACGGCCAATTTTTTTGCATAATCATCGGCGATGGACTGATCCACTAATATTCTTCGGATTGCTGTACATCGCTGACCGGAATTTTTAAAGGTCCCTTGTATTGTTATGTTAACGGCTTCATCAATATCGGCATCACGCAGAACCAACAAAGCCGAACTACCGCCTAACTCCAGTATCAACTTTTTGTATCCGGCATTTGATGCAATTAATTTTCCGATTTTACTGCTACCGGTAAAAGTGACCAGGTTTACCAAATGATGTTTGACTAACATATCAGCAGTACCATCCAGCGGGCCATTTACAACATTTAATGCATACGGTGGCAATCCACACTCCAGCGCCAGGGAGGCCAGATAATAAGCCGACAATGGCGTTTTTTCCGACGGCTTGAGGATGACCGTGTTGTTGGTTGCAATGGCTGGCGCTATTTTATGCGCTACCTGATTCATTGGATGATTAAAAGGCGTGATGGCCGCAATCAATCCCAATGGCTGACGCATGGTATAAATTTTCCGACTTCTTCCATTTTTTGAAATATCGCAGGGAAATTCCCTGGAATCATCATCATAAGATTTTATGGCCGCAAAACGCAACACATCAGCCACACGGCTCACCTCATATTTGGTGTCTTTCAGACACAGTCCGGATTCATCGGTAATCAGCCGGCTCACCTCATCAATTCTTTGATCCAATTTATCAGCCATCCGATTGAGAATATGATTTCTTTCATATCGGCTCAGACTAATTTTAACATTATGGGTCTCCTGGATGGCTTTTTCCAATTGTTCAACTTGCAATGAAGACACACGTCCGACATTAACACCACTGTAAGGATTGAATACATCGATCCATTGACCCGAAAAAATTTCCTTGCCACCAATGATGCTGCCATATTGCCTGAGTGCAGCAGTGCGTTCCGTTTTTTTATTAAATTCTAAATCGACGCTGTTTTCCTGTTTCATCGCTTAATTATTTACTTCAATCATGTTGTGGTTGCCTTATGTTAATTATTTCTATCCAAGACTACCTTGACAAGGTAAAATCGATTCAATTTCAGATCCAATCAAAAATGATTGTGGTTTTTCCCAGGACGAGAACTATTGCCAATCATCATCAACGCCAGCACTATTTCATTAATATATCTGTACTGACTTTTGAATCCAGAAATACAATTTTTATAGTCCATACAACAATATTTTCCAACTATCCGGTACGCTCAAATTTAATTTTCAGACTGAATGCCATTGTGCAAAAAATCAAATAAATCAAAATTTCTGGCAGTGCCGGTTTCGAGTTTTGCAGTATAATCTTTATTCAATTTTTTATTGAATATTAGCGGCACCTTACTTTCATGCAATCCTCCGTGTGATCTCAGGCCCGTTTTTACCTTTTCCAGATCATGCCATTCTTCGGAGCGTCCGATAACAGTATCCTGATCCGACAAAACCACCAAATCACCAATTCTGTCTGAAGGGAGATTAAATTGTTTTACCGCTTCATTACGCGTAAGCGTAAATTCAATGCCTGGAATATTACGGATTACTTCCCTGGCGCTATCAATATCTTTTTCGTCCAGATATATGGTTCCATAAGAACCTAATGCTCCGTGATGAACTACGTAAGGATCCGTTATGGGTAAGATAACCCTGGAAGAAATCCCCTTTTCCTTTTTCAAAATCGTTTCGATATACCGAACGTTCGGACTGCCATCCGCTTTGGTTTTGGCATTCATACCGTGATCGGCCGTCACACCCACAATGGCTCCGAGCTTATCCAGTTCTCCAATCCAATGATCGATGTTTGCCAGAAATTCGTTGGCAACCGGATGCCCGGGAGCATATTTATGTTGCACAAAATCTGTGGTAGTTAGGTACATCAGATCAAAATGTTCGCGTTCCAGAAGTCGCACTCCTGCCTCAATACAATATACACTGATATTGGGATCGTAAATCCCCGGATTATCCTTTTTCATTAAAGCATGAACCACATCCGAAATGCCGTTTTCAGTATCGTTCACCTGGTCAGCAAATTCTACGGAAAAACAAATCCCGAGAAGGCCTTTATTCAACATTTTCCTCAATTTATCCTTGGCTGTAACGACGGCTACCTTTTTACCTGATTTGCTGAAAGCGCTCATGATGGTGGGCACAGCCAAGTATTTCGGATCATTCATCATGACCTCTTCATCCAGCACTTTATCATAATAATAGTTGCCACATATACCATTTTTATCTGGTGTTACTCCCGTTACAATGGCCATGTTGTTGGGATTCGTAAAAGAAGGAATCACACTGTTTACCATACCCCAGGACCCTGTTTTCAGAAAACGTTGAATATTCGGCATCACGTGAGTTGCAGCCTCATAATAGTCAAAGGAAGTTCCATCCATACAAATGCCTACGACAGGTTTGGTTTGTCCGAGGTATTGCCTGCCATTGATTTCGATCATCGCTTTACGTAAATTGTGTGTGATTTAAAAATTATAATATATGTCAAAAATAGTGATAAAAATGTTAATATTGTTAAAATTATTAAAAAAGTATCAGATGGATATGAACTTTTTGAATGGGATCAATTGAAATGCATTATATTTCGCGATTATTAAGGTCAAGTTTTAAAGGAGATTTTTCATGAAAGATGACAAGCTTAGTGAAATTGGAAAAAGAATCAAAACAGAAAGAAAAAAACGCAACATGAGTTTGCAGCAGGTCGCTGAAATCAGTGAAGTAACGGCAGGTCTGCTTTCTAAAATCGAGAACTTTCGTGCGGTACCTTCCCTATCTGTTTTGCTCAATATATCAAGGGCGCTGGAAGTAAATATGTCCGAACTGGTCGAAAATGTTGACGGTCACGAAAATGGCGCCGAGAAAGATTACATCATTGTTCGAAGAAATGCAGGAGAAATCGAAGAACGCGAGGATTCCATTGGTTTGGTATACGAATCATTAATTCACCAGGATATTGCTGATTTCAACCTGCGTGTCAATATCGTGCGTATAAAGGGCAAGGTGTATCGCGAGCCGATTGCCACCGATGGCAAAGAACTGATTTATGTGCTGGATGGTTCTGTTTCTTACGGTCTGCATGATGAAATTGTCACTTTGGGAAAAGGAGATACGCTATTTTTTGATGGCAGTGTGCCCCATTCCGTTAAAAATAACCTGAAAACTGAGGCGGTCCTTTTTAAGATCTATCTGATTCGTTTTCATACTTAATTCGATATAACTGAAATTTCAGTTAGTCGACAGTCACTGAATTTTGAATCCCGAATTGTCCAGAACTTCGCTTATAATTATAAAGCTTGAAAACACTCCCTCAGAATTTGTAATGCCTCTTTTAATTCTTCTTCATTGATGGTAAGCGCAGGTGTAAGGGTGATGATATTACCCATGGTGATTTTAAAATTCATTCCTTTTTCCAGTGCGCGATACATGATTTGTTCTGCTTCATTTGATGCTTTACGGCCATCTTCATGCCGAAGTTCGATGCCGAAAAACAATCCGATGCCCCGTATATCACCGATAATAGGAAAATCCTTTTTCAATTCCTCCATTCCTGTTCTGAAGACTGCTCCCTTTTGTTGAACAGCAGCCAGAACATTGTCCTCTTCCAAACAACGAATAGCCGCTAATGCAGCAGCAGCAGCTACCGGATTTTTCTCATGGGTATAATGTCCCAATGCCTTTTCTTTCATCACATCCAAACCATCTTTCACGATCAGCGCTGCCAACGGGAAGATCCCACCACCAAGACCTTTTCCAATCACCAACATATCCGGGACTACCTCGTAATGTTCACAAGTAAACATTTTACCGGTACGACCCAGGCAATGCGGTATTTCATCGAGAATTAGCAAGGCGCCATGCCGGTCACAGGCGGCCCTGACCTTTTTCCAATAATCTTTGGGTGGAATAAACGGTGTGGAACGAATGGTCTCGCCAACAACAGCCGCCACATCTCCTTCTTTTTCCAATACATATTCTATATAATCAGCACATTTTAAGTTGCAACTGGTACCACATCCAAACGGGCAATTCTGTGGATCAGCGGGCGGTACATGTTCTGTCCCTGGTAATAATGGTCCGATATTATTGCGAAAAATGGCCTCCCCACCTATTGAAATCGCATCTAAAGAGGCCCCGTGAAATGAATCCCACATGGAAATGGTCTTAAATCTTCCGGTAGCCGCTCTGGCCAATTTCAATGCCATGCCCATAGCCAGACTGCCGCCTGGAGCAAACAATACTTTATTGAGATCTCCCGGGGCCAGTTCGGTAAGCTTTTTGGCCAGTTGAATTGCCGGTTTGTTGGTGTAACGACGGGTGCAAAAAGATAATTCACGCATCTGTTCGGTGATGGCCACAATTACTTTTGGGTTGCTAAAACCTACCTGGTGTACATTATTGCCGTGAAAATCGTAATATGATCGCCCGGCCAGATCAGTGAATTTGGATCCTCCGCATTGTTCCATCACATTCAGACAAGGCGTAGATAAGGACTGGTGTATAAAATATTTTGCATCCTCATCAAGCCAGTACTGCGTCTCATCGTCAATGTTTTGTGCATTATATGCTGACCTGGCCGGTGTAATGTTGACGTCTCCTTCTGATTTTAATCGGTCGATATCCATATTTTGAATTTTCTTATTTCACAAAAAAGAGTCGAAAAATGTATTACCAGTAAATTGATTCTTTTACTTTCTCAATCAATTGGTGCATATCTTTCGGAAAAACATGTCCAATATTCCCAATTCGAAAAGTGTCGGCGCCAGACACTTTGCCTGGATAAATAACATAATTCCGGGCTTTAAGCCTGTTGTAGAATTTCATAAACTCATAATTGGAATTCTTTGGATTGAGAAATGATGTGATTATCGGTGATTGAAAAGCTACGGGTAACAGGCATTCAAATCCGGTATCATTCATACCCTTCACTAAAATGCGATGATTTTCCAGATACCTGTTATTTCGTTTTTCCACGCCCCCTTCTTCATCCAATTCCTTTAAGGCCTGAAGAAAAGCCCTCACGGTATGTGTCGGTGAAGTATAGCGCCACTTGCCATGCGCAACTTCCATCATATTCCACTGATCATACAGGTCCAAAGACAAAGATCGGGCATATCCTTTACAGGAAGCCAAGATCTCCCGGGAAGCGATGACAAATCCAAAGCCCGGGACGCCCTGAATGCATTTGTTGGCACTGCTGATAATAAAATCAATACCAAGTTCATGAATATCCATGGGAATGCCCCCGAAACTACTCATGGCATCTACAATAAATATTCGACCATGGTTTTTGACAATTTTCCCAATCTCATCAATTGGGTTGAGCATCCCCGTGGTGGTTTCACAATGCACCACCGCTATATGCGTAATATTTTTATCCGCGGATAAGGTTTTATCTATTGTATCCAAGTCTGGCCTGGCTATTTCTCCACTATCAAGCACCTCATTTTCAATGCAAAGTCTGTCGGCAATTTGCTTTATACGCTGACCGTAAGCGCCATTAGTCACAACAAGTAACTTGCCTTTGGGCGGGATCACACTTCCCAGCGTAGCTTCAACACTGAATGTACCACTTCCCTGCATTAGCACTGAAGTATAGCCATCGGAGTCAGTAGCCAGATTCACCAGCTTGTGCCTGATTTCCTGTACCAGGCTGTTGTAATCATCATCCCAGGTGCACCAGTCGCGCAGCATGGTGGCTTTAACCGTTTTTGAAGTGCTTAATGGACCCGGTGTCAATAAAAAATAGGGATTATCCGGTAGGTCGTTTATGTTCATAATTTTTTAAGTATTGGACAAATATCTGAATTATTTGATTTGAAATTTAAAAGTATTTGATTATTGACAAATATTAAATTTTTAATTTGATTTTTTTATATATATGAAATTTTTATACTTTTAGTTTTCCGGAATATTCGGATATCAGTTATACATTCTGAAAATGGTTCGTCAACCAGTATAGCATTATGGTAGATTTATCCTTGCTTTACCTGGCCACAAAATAAGGATTTTCCCAAAATAAACACGGTTATCGTAAAAGCATGGTTCAACAATTAACAAAGGAACAAAACCAGTGGCGTAGAAGGATCTTTGCTGTGACCTGGCTGGGATATGCAGGTTTCTATTTTTGCCGGAAGAATTTTAGCGTGACTATGCCCATGATCGCCAAAGATCTCGGATATACCAAAGAAGATTTCGCGATCGTCATCGGCATTTACAGCCTACTTTATATGCTTGGGCAATTTTTGAATGGATACCTATCCGACAAATACGGGCCCCGACTGATCGTCGGTATTGGATTGCTCATATCCGTTTTTGCCAATGCTTTCATGGGAATTTCAGGGGTGCTTGGAATTTTTGCTTTTTTAATGGGAATGAATGGACTGGGTCAATCCACCGGTTGGTCGGGATTGATCAAAAATATGGCCACCTGGTTTCGACATTCCGAAAGAGGTGTGGTGATGTCGTGGTGGACCACCAACTATGTGGTCGGTGCATTTCTCGCTACGATATTTGCTACTTACTGGGCAACCAACACAACTATATTACCGGATTTAGGATGGAAAAGAGGCTTCTGGGCTCCGGCATTCGTACTGCTCATCATTGCCATACTTTATATTTGGCTCACCAGAAACCGCCCTCCCGATGTTGGTTTGCCAATGATCGTAAAAGATGAAGAAAGTAAAATTGACGCTGAGAAAGATGTTGTCTCCAAATTCGAAATCCTGAAGAATCTAATGAAAAATCCCACCATTTGGATTGCGGCGATCATTTATTTTTTGCTCAAACTTACCCGATACGCGTTTCTTTTTTGGCTGCCGATGTATATGATCGAGGCACTACACTATACCAACGATACGGCGGGTTATGTTTCTTCTGTATTTGAACTGGCAGGTTTCCTGGGTGTACTGATCGCCGGCTATGTATCCGACAAATTATTTCATTCCAAGAGATTCCCCATCAGCGGCATTATGTTGTTTGGTTTGGCTATTATGTGCTTTATACAGCCTACCGTTTCTACCTGGGGCATGTTTGCCAACAGTGTCAGCATTGGTATTACCGGGATCATGATTTTTGGTCCGGATTCCATCATCTCCGGCGCTACCGCAATGGACATTGGCGGGAAAAAAGGCTCAGCTACTGCTGCGGGCCTGATCAATGGGTTCGGTTCTTGCGGTCAACTTGTCTCCCCCTTTATTGTGGCGTTTTTTTCCAGTCATTACGGCTGGAATAGTTTATTTTATTTATTCGTGGTGTTCGCTGTGATCAGCGGCCTGCTCACATTGTTTAAATGGAATTATCGAAGTGAGGTTACTCCTGCCTGACCCATGTTTTTACATCCCATATGGAATCCTTTCTGTTTAAATTAAATTCCTATATTTGCGATAAGAATGAAAAAGTGGCAATGTGGTCTGTCGCATTGTCGTTATGGTTTCCAAATGATCAATAATCTCCAAAAGAAAGCGCTATTTTCCCAATGACTGTTGCATTTTATACCCTTGGTTGCAAGTTGAATTTTTCAGAAACATCATCTATTTCCAGGATGTTTGAGGATCACGGCTTTACCAAAGTGAATTTTGATGATGCACCGGACATATTCGTTATCAACACATGTTCAGTCACAGAAAATGCTGACAGGAAATGCAGGAAAATTGTACGTGACGCAAGGAAAATATCCAAAGATCCATATATCGTCATCATTGGTTGTTACGCTCAACTAAAACCCCGGGAAATTGCCGAAATACCAGGTGTGAACGCCGTACTGGGCGCTGCTGAGAAATTCAAATTATTGGAATTGTTGGATGGTTTCAAAAAGGAACACTTTCCAAAGGTCCTCACCAGCGAAATCGAAGAGGTAAACATGTATCATACTGCTTATTCCCTGAATGACCGCACCAGAACTTTTTTGAAGGTACAGGATGGCTGTGATTATTCCTGTTCTTTTTGCACGATACCGTTGGCCCGAGGAAATAGTCGCAGTGATACCATTGAAAATATTGTAGCTCAGGCCAGGGACATCGCTTCCAAAGGCGTCAAAGAAATCGTGTTAACAGGGGTCAACACCGGAGACTTTGGCATTCGAAATGGCCAACGAGAAAATCGTTTTATTGACCTCATTAAGGCATTAGATATGGTGGAAGGAATAGCGCGATTCCGGATCTCTTCGATTGAGCCAAATCTGCTGACCAACGAGATCATTGATTTTGTGGCCAAATCAAAAAAATTTGTGCCGCATTTTCATATCCCACTCCAATCCGGCAGCAATAAAATACTGAAACTCATGCGGCGTCGCTATTTGCGGGAACTTTATGAAGACCGTGTAGATACCATTCTCGAGAAAATGCCGGACTGCTGCATTGGGGTAGATGTTATTGTCGGTTTCCCGGGAGAAACAGAAGCCGATTTTCTGGAGACTTATCAATTTTTGAATGAATTAGATATTTCTTATCTCCATGTTTTCACCTATTCCGAGCGTGAAAATACCAGCGCTATTGATATGGATGACATCGTTCCGATGAAAATTCGCAACAAACGATCAAAAATGCTGCGTACATTATCGGTTAAAAAACGCAGGCATTTTTATGAGCAGCATCTGGGCAAGAAAGCAAGAATTTTGTTTGAAGATGATGTGGAAGATGGCAAAATTCACGGTTTTACCGACAATTACATTCGGGTGGCCACGGCTTATGATCCAATGCTTGTCAATGAAATTAAAAGATTAAAATTGGAGCAGATCAACCCGGAAGGACACGTAGAAACCAGTGAGGTTACTGAATTGGCAAAAATCGGGTAAACTTATTTTTTGACAAATTTTTCCTCCCTGTTGTCAACATGTAAAAAATACAATCCCGCTTTCAGGTTTCTGAGATTGATCTCCTTGCCGTTTCCTTTAGCCACCTCGTTGCCATAAGAATCCACCACTTCATATGGAGTAGCTCTGGATAAAAATATTTTATCCGTGACCAGCGTAGGATGAAAACTCACAGGTTCCACATCATTGTAAAAATCAATGATCTTCGAAAAGAAAATTCTGCCGTCATTCTGCTCATATCGGATACGATATTTGTTATCACCCGTATGATAAGATGGTCCTACCGCGTATTGGTTGCTGTCAAACGACCCTTTGCCTGCAACGGTATCTTCCATTTCCCACTTATTATTTTTATAGTGTTCCACAAAAAAATTCCCGTGAGGCAATTCTCCCTGTGTATTCCAGTTGATTGAAATTGCATCTGCCAATGTATTGGAAAACTGAAATTTACTCTTACTGCGCACTACCTGTGGATTGATCACTTTCGGCACACAACCTTCATTGTAGGTGATTTTTACGAACACCGGTTCTCCAATTTTAAGGTCCGACAGATCAATTTCAAAGGCCGAGGTTTTCGGATGGGAAATCACCAATTTTTCGTTTAAATAAACCTCCTGGGTACAGAAATTTATTTTATCAGGTGAAAGCGGATTTTGGACATAGAGGTTCTTTCCCTGATACTCACCAGTTAAAGTTGTTTCCTGTTGCGCCATCAAACTAAAGCGCACAAAAAAAATCAATATAAATCCGATGGAAATTATTCTGATCAAATGGCTACCGGTTAAACCTTTAGGATCTTGTCACAAGATCGAAAATAAAAAAAAGGAACTCAATGAGACAAAGTTAACGATCAAATTAAAAACATCTTGCTGGCAATTTCAGGATTTATTGTACACCTGCAGCCCGCCGCAAATTAACAATATTTTTTTTCATTTCTCCCAGAAAATCTCCCTCCTTTGGTGTATTGGCACAGGGATCGAACACGTAAGTTTTAACCCCCAATGCGCTCAATCGTGATTTCACAGAGTCCTGGGGATCACTTTCCCAAATCATAATCGTGCTTTTAGCCGAATCCAGTTGATGTTGGAAATGTTTCCATTGCATTTCATCCGGCACCTGATCGGGTTCCCAATGTTCACTGATAATATGAATTCCATATCTTCTGGCCCAATAGTCATAAACCGGATGAGAAACATATACGTTCTGGTTTTTTAATGATTTTCCTACATTCATCATGGCACCGTCCAATTGTTGGAGGTCTTTTTTTAGTTCTGAAAAGTTGTTTTCAAAAACCGGGGCCTCTTCAGGAACTTTGGATATCAGGGTGTTTTTTATCGCTTCTGCCTGCTCAACGGCCTGATTAAAATCGAGCCAGGTGGTAAAAACCAGTCCCTGGTGAGAATGAATGCCTTCCGGACCATGACTGTGTGTAATCACCGTTTTACTCAAAATATACCGGTTTTTAAATAATCCCGAAGTATTCACAATTCTCGATTCCGGAAGGGTGACCTGAGGAAGCCAGTGCGCGTAATCAGCCCCGTTCAAAAATATCAGATCCACTTCCTGAAGTCGCATGATCGCCCGAATATCGGGATGCCAGAAAGCTGGGTCTCCATCGATTTCCGGGAAAAACACATCCAAAGTTTCTCCACCTATTCTTCTCGTAAAATAGTACAGAGGATAATTGACAACTGCCACCTGTAGTTGCTTATCGTGGGAATTGTTGGTTTTTCCATGCTTTTTCCCGCTACACGTCGAATACAACAAACTGATCAAAATGATCGAAAAAAGTCCCAGGATCCTGACAGATGTTTGATATAATCTCATCATAAAATATTAATTGTTAATAAGGTAATGGATTAAATTCCGGGTGAAAAAGCCAACGACAACATAAAATATTAATCCGATAATGCCACTTGAAAACAGCATGATTAAAACTTCAAAACAAATCATTTCCCCTATTTTGGTTTTTCCACTGCCAATATAATACATCGTCCTAATCTCATCTTTTCGTAGCCGGATGGTCAAACCAACCTCCAGGAATAAAATCACCACCGCCGCAATGGCTACAAAAACATAAAAACCATTAAAAATACTTTTAATCCGAAACATGGTATTCAGTAAATCAGCCACCACAGCTTTAGGAACGAGGATCTGACCCGGATATTTGCCATCTTCAAATCTTCCACGCAAGAGCGTCGAGGATTTCGTGTTTTTAGGCCAAAAAATAATGGCTGTCAGCGGATATTCCAGCATGTTTCCATGAAAATGAAAACTTGACAGATTTGAAGCGGTGATTTCCTGATACAGGCGCAGGCTTGCATTGGCCTCAACATTGCCTTTGCCCCTGCTCATGATGGCGGCATTCTTATTGTCACTGGTTAAATCTTCATGTCCATGCCCAAGTCCCATAATAACCCAAACCGTTTTCACATCCGTAAAAATGGCATCATCATCCGGAGAATTGGTCGCCTCCAGGATCCCGGTGATATGCATCTTGAGTGGATAACTACCGGTGATGTCAAAGAAATTCCCGGTAGAAGAAATGAGGCTATCGCCAGGAACCAAATTCAAAATTTCTGCAACATGAGCGCCTACCACACAATCACCCAAAATGCCAAATTGATGCCCTAAAGAGAATTTCAAATTTCGAAATTGAAAATATTCCAGCGAGGTCCCCACAATAGGAAAACGGCCGGATTGATATTTCACCAACAATGGTATCGCTAGTCCGAAACCGGAGCTATCCAATGATGCTATCATGCCATAATGGATCACAGGAATTTCTTTGGATGGAAAGTACAAGGTATTGATCACCAAATCAGTACTGCTGGCATTGGCGCCAATGATAAGCGGTGTGCTGCTGGCGCGTTCCAGCATCCTCATTTCGCTGGTTTTAATGAGCTTTTTCAAACCAAAAGGAAGAAATAAAATGATAGATAAAGCAAAAACCAGTAAAGCAGTCCGAACCTTGTGATACCAAATATATTGAAATGCCAGATAAAGACTCGATTTCATATTATTGTTGAATCAAAGTTGTTAGATCAATGCATCGGTCAAATTTATCCAACAATTGATGATCATGGGTTACAACCAGCAGTGTCCCATTTCTCTGTTCACTTTCCCCGAAAATAGTCTCCATGATTTTTTTTTTGTTGACCGGATCAAGGTTGCCGGTAGGTTCATCGGCCAAAATGAAAGTGGGATCATTGATCAAAGCGCGGACTATGGCCACACGCTGACGCTCGCCATGTGATAGAGCACCTGGATAACGATTCATTTTTTGGGTTATTCCGAACTTTCCAGCCAATTTATCAGCATTTCTTCTTGCCTTATTATCTATGGCTGGTTTACGGTTAATTCTAAATGGCAGCAAAATATTGTCTTTGACTGTAAGATATTCCAGCAATTTAAAATCCTGAAAAATAAATCCCATATTGGATATCCGGTATTGACGACGCATGGTGTCGGACCATTGACAAATATTGTGATCGTCAATACGCACGGCCCCCTGATTCGGCAATAATATTCCGGCAATAATTTGTAATAATGTTGTTTTTCCTATGCCGCTTGGTCCAACAAATGCAATCCTTTCCCCTCGATTGATTGTTAGCTTTTGCAACGCGAGTTGATAATCTGATCCGGGATAGTGAAATAATATGTTGTTCAAATCGATCATCACTTTTTTCGTGACCTTTGACAATAATTTCTTGCTGAACTTTGTTTCATAATCTCTGCTGATCAATCATTTCAATATTGGATATTTTCCAATATCCATCGACTGCTTTCAACGATATATTGGCCTGATATTCATTCTGACGAACATGCCGGTGCCCCCAGTGATCGATGGTATCCCGAACCCGCCATTTGCAATAAAATACTGGATCACCCATTGCTTTCTTTTGCGCTATGTTCATTACGTTTACCTCATCAACATGGGAACGCAGCCCGCCCTGTTCCCCGAATTCCAGATTTTTACGGGTCTGAAGATAAATATCTGAAAGTAAATCTCCACTGACACTTAGTGATAATTGATCATAAATCGCGCTTTCCTGTTTGAAATCAAAGGCACGATATGCATTTCTCAACAACTGGCTTAAGATTGCTTTTGCCGTGGTGTTACTCATCTGGTGTCTGGAAAACAACGGCAATTCAATGACCCATTTAGATTGCCAAAAAACCAGCGAAGATGCTATAAGGGCAACAGCCATCAGTATATTTTTGAATTCAAGCCATCGAAATCGAATAGTAAAACCGAAAATTATCAACGCCAACAAGCAGAGAACTGAAACCCAGGGTATGCTGATTTTAACCGGAGCAATTTTCACGGCATTGATAGTGGAAATTTTATAATGGGATAAAAAATTCCTCCAGATCAAATGGTGGTTTTCGGGAGTCAAAGTGTATGGCCAGGGACCTGC
This sequence comes from uncultured Cytophagales bacterium, assembly GCA_963711495.1. GTDB lineage: Bacteria > Bacteroidota > Bacteroidia > Cytophagales > Cyclobacteriaceae > CAVQEK01. The sequence goes on along the minus strand of CAVQEK010000009.1, from coordinate 462,827 downwards.
TGGCCCATAAGTAATCACTTGTACCTGCTTGATATTTTGGCTGAAAAGGTCCCAGTTCAATTCCACTTCATCTGGCAAATCCGGGTCAGGATAAATCAGATTTACTCCAATAAATGCCGCATAATATGGTATTTCCCGCTGATCCTGGATAGACTGTATTCCGGACAATTGAAAATCAACAAAATCAACCTGACCAATTTCGGGCAATTTCTTTTGTCCACGTATTGTCAACATGTTCCTGGTGGCCAAAAAATCGACTACCTTCTCTTTAAGACTATCCTGTACGGCTGTACCCAAACGACTTCTGAAATTGTAGTGATAGCCAAGCCACGTCTCCAATTCTCGCAATCTGATGATTATTTCATGCCGCACCTGATAGGGTTCAATATAAAGAAATGACATTACCGGGTATTTGTGATGGCGTTTTAATTGGTCTCCGCTAACATGAGACGCCCATGGATCATGCCAGTTGAGTTCTATTGTGGCCCTTCTGGGTAAATTTCCTAAATCGTTGATTGGAATGCCCTGATGAAAAACTACAATCCCAACCTTCAATCCATTGTCATTTATATAATGTGATCCGGGCCGAACAGAGATTTCCGTTAATTGCGTGGGCAATGAAATGGTTATAATGAATTTTTTCCTGAATTTTTTCTGAAATAGCGTATCATAGGTGCTTGTGCCGGGAAGCTGTCCAATCTTCGCTTCAAAATGGAAGCTGCTATGAGGACCGGATAATATTTTATGGTCAGCTTCCAATTCAATCAATCGCGGAAGTAAGTATTGAAAAAATTCCAACGAATCAGGATGATCAGGTGATATACTATCTGCTGAAAGCATTAAAATCCGGAAAAAACCATTGCTGCAAAAAAGTTCTTCCGTAATGGTAGAATCTGAAATATTAAGTTGTAACAGCACATCGTATTGGCTGATTTGAGCCGGATTGAGAATGTCGGCCCACACACTATTGCTGTAGAATATGGCGGTTATAAAAAAGAGTGAAATATTTTGCTTCCGGTTCATATTTCCAATTTGCAAAGAAACATGAATTTAAATTGAATGGCAGAGATAGAATTGAAAAAATAGAATTGGTGAGCAATGTATTTCTCTTACGAGATGGCGATTAACGCTCAACATCAAAGAATCTGGATTTTTGATTATTATTTTAATATTTACCTCTTTGTTCGAATATCTGAAAAAAATCAGGAGCCCGATTGAAGTGTAAACAATTAACCAATTAATAACCCACTTGGTCATATCCTACTCATAACGAAGAGCATCGATGGGATCGAGTCTCGATGCTTTGAAAGCCGGGTAAAAACCAGAAATAAGGCCAACGATCAGACAAACCACCAGTCCCATAAAAACCCATTGCCATGGAGCCACAAATGTTCCGGCTTTAATGATATTGGCAATGACATTGCCAACCGCAATGCCAAGGACAACGCCACCTGCCCCGCCCATCATGCAGATGATAATGGCTTCAATCAAAAATTGTTGTCTGATTTTTTTGGGTGTGGCACCAATCGCTTTTCTGATGCCAATTTCACGCGTACGCTCCGTGACAGAAACCAGCATAATGTTCATCAAACCTATGGACGCCCCCAATAAAGTGATGAAGCCAATCGCAAAACCGCCGATTTTCAGATATCCCCCGAGTTCATCAAGTTCTTCTTCGAGGGTTTTATTTTTTTCGATTTCAAATGAGTCATCTTCCCCAATAGGATCTTTTCTAATCCTGCGCATTAAACTGGTTGCTTCACCGATGACATGTTCCATTCTGGTGGGATCATTTACCACCACCGTTATCTGATAATCGAGATAGCCGCGGTTGGCAAGTCGAATTGAATTTTTGAAGGGTATAAATACGGTGCGGTCGGCGTAGGTATCGCCGCCAAAACCTCCTTTTTTCTCCAATACGCCAATAATGCGGTACTTACTTCCATACAAGGTAATATCCTTGTTTACAGGATCTTCCTTATCGAAAAGGTTGTTGACCACCTCATTGCCGATGATGGCAAAATTCGAACCGTTGTTTTCATCCATTTCATTGAAATTGCGACCATTGACGATATTGTAATTTCTGATCACCATGTAATTGGCATCTACACCCCTGATGGTATAATTCGGCGTGGTCTTTTTGGAGAGGTGTTTTATCTCAGCATTTCCAGTTACATATAGATGAAGGGTTGTCGTCCCTTCATAAAACATATCTTTGAATTGGAGTACTTCATCTTTTTGCAGGAGTGGATATTGCTTTTCCTCTTTACCTTCCTGAGTCCTGCGATCCGGATATATTCTGTGGATATCGAAAGTATTGGCCCCCAGGCTTGAAAAACTGGAATTGATCGATGCTTTTATACCATCAATTGCAGTGAGAATACCTACCAGCGAAGTGATCCCAATGGCAATGATGGTAGCCGTAAGTATGGCGCGCAACATATTGGCCTTAACTGATCTGAAACCTTCCCGGATATTTTCCTTGAGATCCATATTTTTTTATGAAATTTAAATTTACAACAAAGACCCGGGCTTACTAACTATAATTATTTTAAATTCGTTATATGTACATTATCGGTTTAATTGGATTATAAGATGCGCAGGGTACTCTTTATTTTGTTGATTTTCTTTTCTATCAACGCTATGTCAAACAGTCTGTTTATTCCCATGGACAAGACTCAAACCAATCACCTGAAAGCATATGGCATTACATACTGGGTGTTGAGCCAGGGTACTGAGGTTGATTGGCTTCTTAATTACAGGGGAGGCAGCTTTATGACAAAATACAACCAGAAAGTTGAAAATGAGCTGATCATCCGCGGGGTGAGTTATCAGGTGATCTCTGATGCACAGGCCAACAATATTTTAAATGAAATCGCCAGTCCGTCATCTAACACCGATGCTATGCGATTGGAAAAAGCACCAAAAATAGCAGTGTACTCTCCTAAAACTGCTCAGCCGTGGGACGATGCCGTAACACTGGTTCTTACTTACGCCGAGATACCATACGACGTGATTTTTGACGATGAAATTCTTTACGACGAATTACCACGCTATGACTGGCTTCATCTGCATCACGAAGATTTCACTGGACAATTTGGAAAATTTGAGAAAAGTTATCGCGATTTTCCGTGGTATATTCAGCAAAAAAATGAATTAAGGGAAACAGCCAGAAAACACGGATTTTCAAAAGTTTCACAACTCAAACTGGCGGTAGTGAAGAAAATCAGGGATTATGTTGCTGGTGGGGGTTTTATGTTTGCGATGTGTTCAGCAACCGACACCTACGACATTGCCCTGGCCGCCGATGGCGTGGATATTTGCGCACCGGTGTACGACGGGGACCCACCGGACCCTGAAGCACAGAAAAAATTGAACTACAACAACACCTTTGCTTTTAAGGACTTCAAATTGGTGATGGACCCTTATTATTATGAATACTCCAATATTGATAATGAACCCAGCGAGCGTGGATTGACGGAAAGCAATGATTTTTTTACACTGTTCCAATTTTCTGCCAAATGGGACCCCATTCCTACCATGCTCACCCAGGACCACGAAAGGATCATCAAAGGATTTATGGGACAAACCACCGGATTTAAAAAGGAGCTTATCAAATCAGATGTGGTGATCATGGGAGAAACCAACGGCATCGATGAAGCCAAATACATTCATGGTGTTTATGGAAAAGGCTTCTGGACTTTTTACGGTGGTCATGACCCTGAAGATTACCAGCATGTGGTAGGGGAAGATCCAACCGATCTGAAATTACATCCCAATTCTCCTGGTTACCGGCTTATTCTTAACAATATTTTATTCCCTGCAGCCAAGAAGAAAAAACAAAAGACCTGATGGTTTACAGATTGTTTTTGCTCTTCACAGTTCTTTAAGCACTTACTTTCAGCTTCATTGTAAGTGATGTGAACCGCTTTTGGATGACGCATCATTTATTTGTAGTGAATATGCCCGTAATTCATAACTCGGAACTGGAAAATACAAATGTCACAAGCAGAATTGTGTAAAATGCCCGATTGTACGTTGAGTAGGAATAACTAACACATTACCTTAATAACCGCAACGCATTCAGTACTACCATCACAGTAGAACCTTCATGAATCACCACGGCAGGTCCAATGGTTGCAAGGCCAAGCAACGTCACCGGGATCATAATGGCAATTACACCCAGGCTAATAGTAATGTTTTGCCGGATGATGTGATCGGTCTTCCTGCTAAGCATGATGGCTTCCGGCAATTTATCCAGTTTTTCAGACATCAGCGCCACATCGGCAGTTTCCAATGCAATATCTGAGCCGGCGGCTCCCATGGCAACTCCAACCGTGCTGTGTGCCATGGCTGGCGCATCATTCACCCCATCTCCCACCATGGCGACCATTTGCTCCTTTTCTACAAGTTCTTTAATCGCTGAAACTTTGTCTTCCGGCATCAAATTGCCCCAAGCTTCCGAAATACCCACCTGTTTGGCAATGGAATTAGCAACTGCCTGATGATCACCGGACAACATCGTAATACGCCGGATACCCATAGTACGGAGTCGACTGATTACTTCAATATTTTCCTTTCTCGGTAAATCCATCAATCCTATGATCGCCTTAAATTCTTTATCCTCTTTCATCAATATGGTGGTTTTCCCAGAACGTTGAAAATCGCTGATGGTTCTCAGAATTTCAGGAGGTAGTGGCGATCCTGATTCCCCAATAAATAATTCTGTATTTCCAATAGCCAATTGTTTGCCATCAATGACCGCTTTTACACCACTGCCTACAAAAGATTGAAAAGATTCCACTTCCGGAAGTTGCATTCCATCTATTCTAGTCAATCCATCGCGTACCAGCGCTTTTGCCAGGGGATGGTCGCTCATTTGCTCCACGGCAATGATCCTTGGCAATAATTCTGATTCTTTGGCACCATTGAAAGTTATAATGTCGGTAAGTTTTGGATCTCCTGCTGTGAGTGTCCCGGTTTTGTCGAAAGCAAAAGCTCTTAACTTACCCAGATCCACCAGGGGCTTTCCTCCTTTAATCAATACACCCATTCTGGCTGCCCTGGCTATGCCACATAGTACGGCACTCGGTGTGGAAATGACCAGTGCACAAGGACTGGACACGACCAACACAGCCATGGCTCGATAAAAACTCGCTGAAAACGGTTCATTGATTATCAGAAAGGCAAAATTCAAAAAGAACACTCCAACCAACACCACCGGCACAAAAAATTTTTCAAACTTTTCTGTGAATTGCTGTGCATGCGCCTGTTGTTTTTTAGCTGATTCAACCATGCGGACCAGCCTCGACAAAGTTGAATCTGACGATTCTTTAATTACCGTTACTTCCAGGTATCCCATTCCATTGGTAGTTCCGGAATAAACCCTGTTTTCATCTTTGATACGTTGCATATTGGCAAAACGGTAATTGAGTAGAAATTTTTTATATACGGGTATACTCTCCCCCGTTAGAGAACTTTGGTCAACCGTGCTTTCTCCCTTAACAATCAATCCATCAGCCGCAATTTTTGAATTGGGCTTGATAATCACGATATCGCCAACTTTCAAATCCTCAATCGGTACCTCTTTGGTGCCATCCTGATCTTTCACCAGGGCAGTCTTGGGTGCTAATGCAGCCAGTCCGGCAATGGATTTATTGGCCTTTTCCAGCGCATAACTTTCCAGAGAATGCCCCATACTAAACAGAAAAAGCAACAAAGCCCCTTCGGCAAACTGTCCGAGAAACGCGGCGCCTATTGCTGCTACAAACATGAGCAAGTCAATGTTAAATTCCCTGTCCTTCAAGGCTTTGATAAGTTCATGAAACATGAAATAACTCCCGAAAAAATAGGAAATGATATAAAGGATATAGCTGGCCAGATGGGGAACAATGGCAACAAATTCCAAAAGGAAGGCCACCAGCAAACTGACACCACATAGAATGGAGAACCTGAGTTGAAATTGTTTTTGACGAATTTTCATTGCTAAAAAAAGCTTCACTGTCCAAATGAAAAAAGCCCCGCGGGAACTTTTTCAAGTGTCCCGCAGGGCTTTTACCTGCTGCCCCAACAGTGTTGGAGCCCGGCTGCATCCCGGCAATTCCGCCCTTCAACAGATTTGCCGGAACCGCTTGTTCACAGTACAAATTTAATGATTTCTTTATAATTCATGCTTTAAACTTCCGTCAATAGAAAATTCATAATCAGTCTAATTAAATACATATTACATTTTCGGTCTGCAGCATCGATCTGAACAATTAACTTTTTAGTATTCCAACCAATTCCTCTTTCTTAAAAAGTTTCCTTTTTTCTTTTTTAAGGTTATTTTGGAGCAAACAATTTTACAATGAAGAATCTATTGTTTTTACTGATTCCGGTACTCTTTTTGACATGCAACAGCAAAAAAAAACCGGAAGAGGCTTTGGGCAAAGATCAATCCATAAATAGTGATGGCCCAAATATCATTTTTATTCTTGCTGATGATCTTGGATATGGTGATTTGGGATGTTATGACCAAACGCAAATAAGAACTCCGAATATAGACAAGATGGCAAACGAGGGAATGCGATTTACACAGTTCTATGCCGGAAGCACGGTATGCGCACCTTCCCGATGTTCATTGATGACCGGCATGCATACAGGCCATACGGTAGTTCGGGGTAATAAAGAAATGAAACCGATGGGTCAATTTCCACTTCCCGAAAGCACCACCACACTTCCTGAATTGCTCCAAAAAGCCGGTTACACCACAGGTCTGATCGGAAAATGGGGATTGGGTGGACCTGGCTCTACCGGCACTCCCAATAAGCAGGGTTTTGACTATTTTTTCGGATACCTGGGTCAGCGGCATGCACACAACTATTATCCGGAGTTCCTGTTTAGAAATGATCAGCGTATTCCACTTAAAAATACAATGCCCGAACCAAAACGTGAAGATGGTGCCGGTGTTGCCATAAAAAAGGTGGAATACAGTGCCGATCTTTTCAATGACGAAGCAGTAGGATTCATCAAAAAGAACAAAAATAAACGATTCTTTCTGTATTATGCGGCAACCCTCCCTCATGCAAACAACGAAGGTGGCGACCATGGCATGGAAGTCCCCAATTTTGGAATTTACAAAAATGAGCATTGGCCGGACAATGAAAAAGGCTTTGCTGCAATGGTGACCAGGCTCGATGACTCCGTTGGAGAGATCATGAAAACGCTAAAAAAGAATGGGCTGGATAAAAATACGCTGGTTATCTTCACATCAGATAATGGCCCGCACCAGGAGGGTGGACATCATGCTGACTTTTTCAACAGCAACGGACCATTGAGAGGCACAAAAAGAGATCTTTATGAAGGCGGCATTAGGGTACCCATGATTGCTTATTGGCCAGGAAAAATAAAAGCTGACACTACTTCCGGTTTTGTCGGAGCATTTTGGGATGTAATGCCAACGCTCTGTGAAGTTTCCGGCGCTCCGGAACCGGACCTTACTGATGGCATTTCATTTCTTCCCACTTTACTGGGAAAAACTCAAAACCATCAACATGATTATCTTTACTGGGAATTTCACGAACAAGGCAAAAAACAGGCGGTGAGACTAGGTCCCTGGAAAGGCATACGTCTGAATATTGAATCTGATCCTGAAAGTCCCATTGAACTTTACAACCTCAATGATGACCTTGGTGAAAACCACGAAGTAGCAAAAGAACATCCTGAAATTGCAGGTGAGATCGATAAGATCATGAAATACGGCCGGATTGATGATCCCAATTGGCCATTTTATCCTTCAGAACAAAACAAGTCGCAAACTACGCCAATGTAATTTATATTTGTTCTGGGAATATAATCAATCTCGAATGGCGTGATCATTTTGAACATTTTCGCCATTCCAGATTTTTTTTTCTGTCCATTCTGCTCCCGGGGCCGTCCAGAATTCATGGTCCGGGGGCAATCCCAACGGCAACAAGCCAACAGAGCAGAGGTACAAGCTACCGGTCGATATATAGGATTCGGCAATGGCCGGCTGATGACCCACAAATCCAATCTGCAACCAGCCATCTTTATCGAAGGTGCCTTTTGCTTCAATCATATTTTTGATCACAAGGGTCAGGGCCGATCTTACCTGTGCCGGGGTCACACCTTCTGGCAATTGTTGCATTAATGCAATTTGGCCTAATAACTGAAATGCCCCGAAACGATATGGAAGCGATCGTCCGATCGCCGGAAATGTTCCCTCAGGAGAGATCAGCCTCTCCTGAATAGCGGCGTAACGCCTGGCGCGTTCCAACACAAGATTATAATCTCGCTCATACCCCTGATGATGTGATATCATTACTTTTAAAACATCGAGCATCATGGGTTGGATAACATAACTATTGTAATAATCCCAGTGAAAATGCTCGCCATCTCCATATACACCATCGCCCTTATACCACTCCAAATGTTTCCTTATGGCATAATCTACCCGCATAGGATCATATTCACCGGTAAATTGAAGTAAGAATGCTTCTACCATCGCACTAAACAAAAGCCAATTGTTATAACCTGGTTTAATCACCCGGCTGGATTTTAAGGCTTCTATAAGATTCGACTGTGTTTTTTGATCAGAATTATCCCAAAGTGCCGGTGCCCTCAAAATTCCATGCGCCAGAAATGCTGCATCGACAACCGGTTGTCCACCTTCATTAAAATTCAAAAAATCGGGGGATTTTGGATCGACACCTACTTCTAATGACTTCAATGCCAGATCAAAAAAGTGCGATCGTTGCTTACCTTCCCTGGTCCCGTCTTTTCCTAAAGCGATCCAGGGTGCCATTCCTGCCAATAACCTGCCAAATGCCTCCAAGTGGGTGTATTTTCGGCGATCACGCACGTCACTTCCGGTTTCTACCGGCATATCTTTCCGTAATTTTCCTTTACTAAGAGATTCCAGCACCGGGGTGGCAATTTTGGTCATGGTGTTTACCCAATATTCCCGATCGCTTTCATTTTTTGATTTGCGATTTGAAGCTGCCAGGCTATTAAAACTTAAAAACGGGCCCAGACCCAGCAGCGGTAGCGCCCTGGTAAATTCTCTTCTGATCATAACAAAATCGTGATTTAGTAAATAATGTATTATAACGAAAGAAGCAGGTTAAACCTGCTTCTCTTTATGACTTTATTTCGTCTTCCCATACAATGGTCCGAAATTGGCGCAAGCCCTGAAATCGGATCCTTCCGGGTCCATACCCAGCATATTCCAGGTACTCGGACGGAATAACCGGTCGGTCTGAACATTGTGCATATTGACCGGAATCCTGAGCATGGAACATAACGTAATCAACTCTGCTCCGTAGTGGCCATAGCTGAAGGCGCCGTGATTTGCACCCCAATTGGCCATAACTGAATAAACATCTTTAAACGGTCCATTTCCAGTTAATCTTGGAACAAACCAGGTGGTTGGCCAGGTTGGATTTGTTCTTTCATCAAGCTTTTTATGTACATCCTCAGGCAACGAAATAGTCCAGCCTTCGGCAATTTGCATCACAGGGCCTACACCTTTTACCAGATTTATTCTGCACATGGTAACTGGCATACCTCCACGTGTTTTGAAGTTTGATGAAAATCCACCTCCCCGGAAATATTCATATACTGCGGCCGGCCATTGGGTAGCTTTCAGGCATTTGTCCACCTCGTCATCTGTAATTTCCCAGTAGGGTTTCATCACGGCATTACCTTCAATTTCCTGTTCTCCTGTTCCATCCAATGCTGAAGATCCGGAGTTGATCAGGTGGATAAAGCCATTTTTACAAAGTCCTTCAGGTCGCCAGTTGGTCACGCGTTCAACGGCAAGCGGACTCCAATACGTACGCACATCAGAAAATATCTGTGCCTGTCCGGTAAGCAAATGGCCGAAAACCATGCTCACCCCATTGAGGCTGTCATTTTCAGTAGCCACCATATAGGGTTGTCGAATGCCGTTCCAATCGAAAGAGGAATTGAGTATAGCTTCCATGAAATCTCCATTGGGTAGATGGTCTGTCCATTGGCGCTGTCCCTGAAAACCGGAGACCAAGGCATTGTGTCCCAACGCTTCTTCTCCGAATCCCAGTTCTTTTAATTTAGGATTGCCGACCATCAGGTCCCGAACAATCAATGTCATCTTCACCACATATTCCCATTCCTTTTCTTTCTGTGCCTGGTCGTGTTGATTTTCGGGAGGGTTGTAATCCTTTCCTTCCTTACAATGTTTTTTTACCCAAGCCAGCGCTTGTTGAAATTCATCCTTGTCAAAAATATTTCGATCAACACGACGTGCGATTTCCGACATATCAGCACTTTCACATCGCATGCCCAAATAATCTTCAAAGAAATCAGGATTCATGATTGATCCGGCAATACCCATTGAAACAGAACCTATCGAAAGATAAGATTTGTTACGCATTGTGGCTACTGCAAGACCTGCCTTTGCAAAACTTAATATTTTTGTGCGCACATCGGCAGGAATATCCTTCTCATCCAATTCCATCACGTCATGTCCGTAAATGCTGAAGGCCGGAAGACCTTTTTGATTATGTCCGGCCAAAGCTGCCGCGAGATATACAGCACCTGGTCTTTCGGTGCCATTGAATCCCCAAATTGCCTTAGGACGGGTTGGATGCATGTCGATAGTTTCACTGCCATAGCACCAACAGGGTGTAACAGTAATGGTCAGTCCCACATTTTCTCTTTCAAATTTCTCATCACACATCGCAGTTTCTGCTACCCTGCCGATGGTAGAATCTGCAATGACACATTGTATTTTGCTGCCATCCGGGTGCCTCATATTTACCATCAGGAAATTTGCCACTTTCCGGGCCATTTCCATGGTTTGATTTTCCAGTGATTCCCGTACTCCTCCCAGTCGGCCATCGATAACAGGTCGTATACCAATTGCAGGGAGTGCTCCACGTAATCGATTACCGTGAACTTTAGAATTTGCCATAATTATTGAGTTAAAAAAACTAAGTAAAAAAATTGAGATCCTCTTGTTAGAGGCCCCAAGTTATAAAATAAATATCAACAAAGGGAATGCTGAAATCAATTCCTAAACAATAATACAGGCCATTATTGGATGAATTTTTTCTTGATATCTTCAATCTCCTGATCTTCAATAGGAACCATTTTTCCAATGGTTACACTTTGCGTCAATGACCGGGCACTGAATTCGGCTACTTCCAAACGGTCAAAGGTTTCCAGCACTGATTTTCCCGTGACCAGGATGGAGTCATTTTCAATAAGAAGGATGGGTGTATCCTTTCCCAAGGTTGACGAAATTAACTGTCCAGTAGCGAACTGGTCACCATAAGGAATCAGAGGTATCTCCCGAAGTAAAATATAACTTTCCGGAATGGTGCGCGTGTCGAAAGTCCGGCCAGTGATGGCGTAAGCCATAGCAAACGGTGATTGAGCCGTGATAACACAATTGATTCCGGGATGGCTTTTATAAATATTCTGATGCAACACCACCGATCGACTGGGTGTTTTCCCTTTTTCATATTGGCCATTCCTCACGACAACCAGGTCTTCTCGCTCCAGATAATATCGATCCTTTCCGTAAGGGGTAATCACAAAATCATTAGCGGAAAGCCTGGTAGAAAATGTTCCGTAGGTACTGATAATTAACCGCTGCCGATACGCCCTTTTAATGATGTCGCATAAAATGCCCCTCAACTCCTTTTCCCTGATGTTCATCCCTGTAGCCCGAAAATCCTTCATATCAATCCGGGGTTTGCTGAACATTTCTAATTTTTGGGTATTCAATGTTTTAATGTTACCAATGGCAAAGCCCTCCATAATGCTGCGTGCGCAAAACTCGAGAGTCTCAAACTTCTGAAAAGCATGGGAAAGATCTTCACCACCTACTACCGTACCATGATTTTCCATCAGTACACAGTTATAACCTTCTTTGAATGTGTTGGCAATACTCTTTCCCAATGCTTCACTGCCAGGCAATTTATATTTGGCATAACCAACTTTCCCACAAACATGATTGGCTTGCGGTATGACTGTAGTATCCGGAACCTGCCGAACAATACTAAACGACACCAGTGCCGGAGGATGCGCATGTACAATGGCTTTAATGTCCGGGCGCTGTTTATAAATGGCCTGATGAAATGGATATTCGGAAGATGGTTTGTGCAGACCGAATGACTGGCCGTTTTTGTCCACCATCACGATATCCTCAGGTTTTAGTGTGCCTTTATCAACGGCGCTTGGAGAAATCCAAATGTCACCGTATTCATCGATAACAGAAATGTTCCCTCCTGAGGTTGTAGTCATACCGAAATCGTAAATTCGTTGCATCGTTTTTACGATCTGCTCCCTGGGATGTAGCAGGTTAAAATTCATTGGCCTTTAAATTAATGTTAAGTAAAACAAAAGTAAAAAAATTCAGGATCCGATATAGACGCCAGATCCATATAATATCCTGATCATCACTAAATATTCCTTGAATATTGCAAATCAAATAAATTTCTCACTCGATGTCATTGCGATGACAATTTTGAACTGATCGATATTATAATTTGAGACTACCTGTTACATAAAAATAAATTATCGCCATTGACCTGATGCTTCAAAAAGTCGCTGAAGTTTTTCGTATTCTATCCAGTCCGAACATAACATCAATCGCTTGTCCCATAAAAAATGTTAACTTATCTGTATTGTTGTTTTGTTGGTTTAATTCAGCATTCGCTGCCAGAATAATCCCGGAGAGATCTCCTTCGGGATTTATTTCACACCAGGTTTATAACACATTTTACTTCAAGGCTACAGCGCAAACAATCACGCCGCATCAATAAACTTACCCTATTTTATTGGGTAAAAAAGGTATTTTGTTTAGATTAATCCACTTTTAAAAAATACCGGTTATGAAAACCCAATGGCTCATATTTTTATCCCTCTGTATTGCAATAGCTTTCCAGGCTTGTGGTCAAAACAAGGACATCTATTTGATCGTCCGGGCTGATGATATTGGATTTACCCACACGGTAAATACAGCCTGCATTGATAGTTATACCAAAGGAATTGCACGATCGGTTGAAATTATGGCAGCAGCCCCTTGGTTTGAAGAAGCAGTAAAAATGCTCAATGAACATCCTGAATACGATGTCGGCATCCACCTGGACCTCACCAGTGAATGGACATACCTCAAATGGCGTCCGCTAACAAAAGCACCCAGCCTGACAGATGAAAATGGTTATTTCCATCCTTTCATTTGGAAAAACGATGTCCCGGGGGCAACTTTCTTGTTGGAAAATAATTGGAAATTTGATGAAGTTGAAGCCGAACTCAGGGCGCAAATAGAATTGGCAAAACGGCAATTGCCCCAACTATCTCACTTTAGCGGTCACATGGGCGTTGACCATATGGACCCGAAGGTGCAGGAATTGGTGAAACGACTGGCAGAGGAATACGACATCGATATCGAACCGAAAGAATATGGCGTAAAACAAGCTCCCGGTTTTGGCGGATCAAAAACAACCTCCGAAGAAAAGGTCAATAAACTCATTGAAATCCTGGAAGGTCTTACACCCGGCATCTGGTTGTTTGTCGAGCATCCGGGATATGATACACAGGAACTCGAAGCAGTGAGTCATGTGGGATACGAAAATGTCGCTCAGGATCGTGCAGGGGTAACGGCGGCTTTTACAGATGAGCGCGTGAAAGCGATCATTAAGAAAAGAGGAATTAAATTAATCAGCTACAAAGATCTGAAAACCTTGAAATTATAGTCATAAACCATAAAAATAAAACGATGAAAGACCAATTTTTTTACTCTCGAAGGAACTTTTTAAAATATGCGGCTGCCGGTACAAGCGTCCTTGCCTTGCCAGGGCTCTCCTGGGCGGAAAACATGTTTCATTATAAGCCAAAAACTAAAATGAAGCTGGGACTGGTGACCTATCTTTGGGCCAAAGACTGGGATATTCCAACCATTATTACAAATTGTGAAAAAACCAATATTCTGGGCGTGGAGTTACGCGTAGAACACAGGCATGGCGTAACCCCGGAAATGTCTGCTGAAGCCAGAAAAGAAGTCAAAAAAAGGTTCAAAGACAGTAAAGTAAACATACTTGGAATGGGCACTAATCAACAATATGATTATCCGGACCAGGACAAATTGAAAGCTTCGATAGAACGCACCAAAGAATATATCAGGCTAAGCCATGATATCGGTGGTTCCGGCGTGAAAGTGAAACCAAACGAATTACATACCGATGAGGGAATCCCTAAAGAAAAAACGCTGGAACAGATCGGCAACGCACTAAACCATCTGGCTATTTATGCCAAAGATTATGGTCAGGCTATAAGACTGGAAGTGCATGGAAAGGAAACCCAGGAATTACCAAACATTAAGATGATCATGGATGCTGCCCCCAATCGAAATGTAGGTGTCTGCTGGAATTGCAATGAACAGGACCTGGACGGACAAGGACTGGAATACAACTTCAACCTGGTCAAAGATCGGTTGGGAAAAACAGTGCATGTTCGCGAGATGAATATCGGTGATTATCCTTACCAGGAACTGATGAACCTTTTCGTAAAAATGGATTATGATGGCTGGATATTGTTGGAATGCCGTACCGATCCACCTGATAAAGTAAAAGCCATGATGGAACAGCGGCAGGTTTGGGAAAAAATGATCGAAAATGCCAACAAGGTATAACCGACCCAGTTATCCGGAATAAAGTCCTTCAACCACAAGATTGATCAATTCATTCCGGATTGCTTATTGAATTATGCCGCTCTCCACAAGAATATTAGCTATCTTCCAAACAACCTATCAGCCTCAACGTTAAACAGGTATATCTAATTCAGGGGATCTGACAGAGCAGTACTTTACGGCGCGTGAAGTATCAGACTTATTCTAAACCAAAAACTTACTTGCAATGAAAAAGATCTTCTTGTCCATCATTTTTACGCTTATAATTCTTATCGGCGGATTCCTGATTTACATTTATTCCGGAAGTTATGACATCAGTCAACTGACGCCGCACAACGCCCTGACTAAATGGATTATACATACCACGACCGAGCATTCCATCGAGTCAAGACTATCCAATATAGAAGTCCCAAATCTTGAAGATTCAACAATGATCATTGATGGTTTTGGACATTTCAATGAAATGTGTGTTACATGTCATGGAGCCCCTGGTAAATCTCCTGATGAATTGGCTGAAGGCTTGTATCCAAAGCCCCCACGACTGTATAAATTTGCCGATCGGCTGGAACCAAAAGAAGTTTTTTGGGTCGTCAAAAATGGCATCAAAATGACCAGCATGCCGGCGTTCGGACCGACCCATCCCAATGAAAAAATATGGGCTATCACCGCTTTTCTGACAAAAAAACTGGGTAAAATGTCACCGGAAGAATATCAAACCTGGTCGAAAAAATATGCAGAGCATGAAGAAGAACATGCTGAAGAAAGTCACGATGAATAAATTGGCCTTAACCAATTGCATAGATACTAAAGTCAAGCTGTCGAAAACCCTGAATGAGTTTTCCGTATTTGTCTTAAAAAATTACTAAAGATCCAGTTTCTTGGCTTTAATTTTGGCTTCGCCTTCGGGCTTTCTTATTTCACAGGTGCCCATTCCAAGTATAGCATATAGCGGACAACAACGACGCAAGGAAGTAATGAACATCAGCATACCTCCAACCAAAAAAAATGTGTCGTAACGTGCCCCCAAAAAGTGTGTAAAATAGAATGCCATCAGCACCACTCCCAAAATTATCCTGACGATGCGATCGATTTTTCCAACATTGTGTATCATTACTTATAGTTAAATTTTCGAGGTGCAAAATTAGGACAGTCATCGCAACCATTCTGTGACGGGTGTTACAGAGTAAGGCAAGTGTATTTAAGCATTGTCAACGGCTAAAATCTATGTTTTATATTTCGTTAAGGTGCCCTGTTGGCAAATCCTGAACATTATTAAGAGCAGGTAAATCTCAAGTCGGTCCTTACCAAAACTTTTTATGAAGTGAAGGATCTCAACTGCGAATTGCTACGTGATCTTTTATTTAAACCCTTGGATCGATGATCCATTGAAAAGAGGCACATTGAACATGCACTGCAACCGTGACAATTAACTTAGGTTGACTTTTGGTGCAAATGAATGGCAAACAATGCCGGAATCGTAGTAATCAGTATCATACCAATAATCACAAAATCATAGTAGAGGTAAATTTGAGGGAATAATCTGCTTAAAAAGTATCCCGAAAATACATATAGAAATACCCACACTTCTGTACCTAAAACATTTAATACCATAAACCGGCTGAATTTGATGGGGATTATTCCGGCCAATACAGGTATGAAAGAGCGAATGATTGGCAAAAATCGTCCCAGTATAATCGCCATCTCATGTTTTTCTTCATAATAATTCATGGTTCTTTCCAGAAAACGTCGTTTAAAGACAAAGCTGTCCTGTTTGTGCATAAGCCAATTCGAAAACAGTCTTCCCACCAGGTATCCTGCCACATATCCAACTACAGCAACGAGGGATATGTAACAAAATAATTCTACAAGAGAAAAGGGCAGATAACGGGTGCCACAAAATACCCCGGCGGTAAATAACAGAGAATCACCCGGGAGAAAAAAACCAAAAAATAATCCGGATTCTGCAAAGATGACAAATAATAATAACCAGAATCCTCCGTAAATGAGAATGTCCTCAGGGTTGAGCCAGTTTTCCAGATTATTGGGTATATTTTCCATTCATTCTATACAATTATACGATAATGTATAGTGTTAAGGCTGCTAAAATCCCCCCGTTTTAAAGTATCTGTCTCAACAAGTGAACATTCGCCCAAGCCTGTATCAAGTCAAAACAAATCCCTTAAAACCGAAGGCTTTCAATGCAATCTAACAAGTGGTTTGAAAACTTCAAATGAACATAACCCACAACAAAAAAGTGGTGATATCGTTGGTACAACTTCAATATTTAATGCTTACTTTCGCGCGCTAAAACACTTCGCAAATGTATGTGGATCACGCTGGGCATTATTTCATCGCTGTTTCTTGGCTCCTACGATATCTTTAAAAAATGGTCGCTCAATGACAATGCTGTGATACCGGTCTTGTTTATCGCCACGTTATCAGGCGCCGTCATTTTTCTCCCATTAGTGGTTATGTCCTGGTCTTTTCCTGATTTTTCGAGTCAGCAAATGTGGTACCTTCCACCTCAATCGATGCATGCCCATCTATTATTTCTGGCCAAATCGCTGTTGGTGGGAACCTCCTGGATATTGGCCTACTTTGCATTAAAAAATCACCCGATCACCATCGTTACCCCCATTCGGGCTTCCGCACCACTTTGGACCTTGCTCGGTGCTTTGTTCATTTATGGTGAACGGTTCAATCTTTGGCAGTGGTCAGGCATCATGATCACACTCGGTTCATACTATCTTTTTTCGCTTGCCAGTTTAAAAGAAGGTATTGTTTTCAAAAACAATAAATGGATCGTCCTGGTTTTTCTCGCGACCATTTTAGGGGCAGCAAGCAGTTTGTAAGACAAATATTTGGTAAACCATTATGACCGGCTGGCCATGCAGGCTTGGTTTTCATTTTACCTGGTCATCTTTTATTTACCCGTATTGATTTTTTGGTTTCCGAGGCGGAACAAAACCACGCCTTTTCAATGGCGTTGGTCAATTGTGTTGATTGGTTTATTTCTTATTATTGCGGATTTTACTTATTTCTATGCCCTGTCATTTCACGGCGCCAAGATCGGTATTATAGCACCACTCCGACGTGGCAGCGTGGTGGTTTCATTCCTTTTAGGCGGTTTGATCTTTAGAGAAAAGAATATCGGGCTGAAGGGACTGGTGCTTGTTGGCATTTTTATTGGTGTTCTGTTAATTTTTTGGGGCAGTTGACATTCTTCCATTTTTGATTTAGCATTATTTGAGTCGATCGAAATTCAGATTGATCGATGTATTCTGATTTCTGTGACATCAATGCATGCGGTCGCCCCGTACTTCCAATTTCCTGATTATTTCCGCTTCAATTTCCAGGTATTCTTCCCAGCGTTTCTTCACTTTTTCTTCAGGATTATAAGTTTTGGCCAATTCTATAAAATTTACATAATGATTGGCTTCGGAAATCATCAGATCATGATAAAATTTTTTCAATCGTTCATCATCAAGGCCTTCGGACAATATTTTAAACCGCTCGCAACTGCGTGCCTCGATCAGGGCATTGATCAGACATTTTTCCATGAGTTGCTGCTCACGACTCCCCCCTTTTCGTTCATGCTTCAACAATTCCACCACATAGCGGTCGGTGCGCTGTTTTCCAAGTCGATATCCTCTTTTTTTCAATTCCCTCAGTACTCGTTCAAAATGACTCCACTCTTCGGCCACCACCGGGGTGAGCACTTCTACAATTTTTTCATACTCAGGAAATTGAACGATCATCGATATGCACGATGAGGCGGCTTTTTGTTCACAAAAGGCATGATCAACCAGGATCTCCTCGATGGTCTTTTCCGCCAGGTTCATCCATCGTGGATCGGTTGGGAGTTTAAGTCCTAACATGGTGGTTATCGTTTAATCATTGAAATATTCATTTAATGAAGGCCACAAAGTCTATCTGGCTTTTGAAGATATATTTTCGCCGCTTTGATTTAATCATCAACAAATCTACGCACTTCAATCAAAAAACAACCAACGCAGTCCAACGTCGAGCACTTTTTTCTGACCGGTGAAATCGGGAAAAGTAAAATATCCGTCGTTTACCTTTTGATTGATATGGGTGAACTTGATGAATACGGTCACTTGCTCAATCTGAAAATCCAAAAATAAATCTGCGATTAAATAGGAAGGCACTACAAAGTTGTCTTGCAGATAAAATTGCTGGATGGTTGGGTCATAAGCTGGAGCGAAATAGTCACTTTTGTAATGCATATCCAAACCGGTTTGGACGTAAATATTTTTATTGAAGAGATAACCTCCGAAATAAATTTTTGAGTTGACAAACACATCTGGTATCCTGATGGTATTCGCAGCAGCTGAGTCCCCGCTGATCAAGGTATAAATGATCTCATTATCCAGGTGAAATTTATCAAATAATGTAAGATTTAAAGTCAGGCCCGGGCTAAGGATTTGGACATTGCCGGGAGTCTGTATTGGTTCCTGGTTGTACCCGTAAGTAATATTATTCTTAATGTTGGTTAAAGTGAGGCTTGGGGCGAAAGTGATCACTTTAGAATTCAAAATGATACTCCCCTTCAGATAGTCCGATGAGGTGGGTTTGAAATTGTTATACCATTCATGATGATTGCCGAAATATGTCTGTTCAATGATGGAAGGTTTATAGTTGGTGCGCCAGTACTCGGTTGTTAAGAATTTCAAATTGTATTTTCCGCCAATCCTGTAGTTACCCCCCAGTAAATATTCCCCGCTCGCTTCTATGTGGCGCAATGAGTCGATATCATACCGAAGATTGAATCCACCGGAACTTTCAACATTTTGCTGGTCATAAGGCAAAAAGTGATGAATATATTTCCAGTTCCTGAATTTTGCATAAAAGTTATAAAACAGGTTTGCCAGATCACCCTTCAGTCCAAATTCATTAATGGTTTGGTTGAATTTTGCCTGATTCGACGTAGAATCCTGACTTATTAAAATCTGATTATAATAATTTAATTCATCCGGTGTCAAAGGGTTATCGCGGAAAAAATACCGGTTGTCGATGAATTCAAAAGAATGATAGAGTTGAAATTCCTTACGCAATTTATATTGATTATAGACATGTACATCAAACCTGAAATTCTGGCTTTGTGCATTTTCCAACCAATTGGTGGCTGCATCACTAAAATAGTCACTGTAGGCTGCTCCTTCTGATACTTTAACGCCACCGGATTCATTCACTTTTTGATTAAACCGGCAAATACTCATCAAACCCAGATACTTGTCATTCTTCGATTGATAATCGCTGTGAAGATAATAGTTGGTAGAAAGAACCTGCCGGTCACCTCTTCCCTTGGAGTTGACTTGTTGCAATGCAGAAATTCTTCTGAATTCGATACCAACATCCCAATAAGGTGTAATATTCCTGTTATGCATCACACGCGTGATTGCCCTGCCCTTTCCTCCAAAAGCTGCATCAACAAGCGTATATGGTGATTTCGTGTCAAAAAATTCAATCTGGTCGGCGGTAATATAATAAGGTCGATAGGCATCAAATCCTGAACGTACTCCAATATTTTCCGGTGGGGCATAAAAAACAGGTCTCATGGCCGTTCCAATATTCCCCAGATCCTGTAGTTTATGATCGCTGGCATCAACAAAATTAAACCGGTGAAAATTCGTGATCAGCGTATCGATTTTCCTGAGATTATCCCGATTGTATTTTATATCATCGAAGGTTTCATAAAATGTGGTGTACGGGCCGTAGACCTGTTTCGTAGAATCGTCAATGATACTACTCTGGGCAAACAATCGTATACCCGGAAACAAAAAAAGCCCTATGATCCATAATTTTTTCAGCATATTGATTGCTGCTGCAATTTTAACGAATTAATTGGTAATGCCGTCATCTGCTTTCCGTAAAACCAAATCATCAAACAATCCACCGTCCTTTAAAAAACAGGTTTTTATAGGAACGTAAAAAAATGGAATATCCTGAAATTTCCGGAGCAGGTTTTTCATGCTTTTTATTCTTACTGCATCCTTTTCGGTGGTCACGATGCTCTTATCTTTCTGCTCTATTTGCAAGAAAGGTTTTAATACTTGTTTTTCTAGATCTTTTTCATTGAAAAAATAATGGTCCGAAAAATGTTTTACACCCAAAAGGTTAAATCTGCGACGTATATATTCTTCCAGTCTCAGGCCACTGGCAATCCCCGTAAAAAGAAATACATTTTGTGTAAAATCTTCATGATCGCCAATGCTTACCGGTTCCAGGTATTGAACCCTGGTAAAAAATACGGGTGCGTTTTCTGCGGTATATTTGCTAATCCTGGCGCATATAGCCTGTTGCTCACGTTCTGGCAAATCCTCAGGACATTTGGTCACCACCACGATGTCTGCCCGTTGGGCATTTTTCCTTGATTCCCGCAACATCCCGGCTGGCAAGACATAGTCCTTGAAAAACGGCCTGTTATAATCCGATAGCAGAATGTTCAAATCCGGGGCTACCGCACGGTGCTGATATGCGTCATCGAGAATAATTACCTTCACCTCCTCATCTCGAAATAAAATTTCAGGAATAGCCAATGCGCGTTCCTCCCCCACGGCTACCCTGATCTTGTCGCTGTATTTCAAATAAAACTGGAAAGGCTCATCACCGAGGGTTTGTGCATCATCCTTGTCATTCGCCAATCGAAATCCGGAAGTCTTTCTTTTATATCCGCGACTCAATGTTGACAAATGATATTTTGGGGATAATAATTCAATCAGGTATTCGACCATAGGTGTTTTTCCAGTGCCACCAACGGTGATGTTCCCCACGTTGATCACAAAACGATCGAAATGAATGGATGGCTTATAGCCGATATTGTACAGGTGATTTCTGAAATCAGTAATGAGTTTATATAAAAAGGAAAAAGGGAATAAAATAAACCTAAGTATTGGCATCTTGAGATTCTGTGGACAAATTTCGTATTTTGAGCCAGCGCAAAGTTCAATAATTATGACAAAAATAAAAGATATTATCCAACATTTAGAGGGCTGGGCACCACCCTATTATCAGGAATCTTATGACAATTCCGGGTTATTAATCGGAGAACGTGAGAAAGAAGTAACCGGTATATTGATCACACTGGATGTCACCGAAGGGGTTATCAACGAAGCAGTTCGGAAACATTGCAACCTTATCATTGCCCACCATCCGATTATTTTTAAGGGCATCAAAAAACTCACGGGAACCAATTATGTGGAGCGAACCGTCGTCAAGGCCATCAGAAAAGATCTGGCGATTTATGCCATACATACCAATCTCGACAATGTCTCGAATGGTGTAAATCTGAAAATTGCAGAAAAGATCGGTTTAAAGAACTTTAACATTTTATTGCCTTCTACACAAAACCAGTCAAAACTCACCACTTTTGTGCCAGAAGAAAACACCAGTGATGTGCTGGAGGCATTGCACAATGCCGGGGCAGGTATCATCGGAAATTACAGTCATTGCAGTTTTTTATTAAAGGGTACCGGAGCATTTATACCAGAAGAAGCGGCGAATCCACATACTGGTCAAAAATATACCAGGGAAGAAGTTTCCGAAAACAGAATAGAGGTGATCTTTCCTTCCTTTAAAAAAAATCAAATCCTGGCAGCACTCCAAAATGCCCATCCATATGAGGAAGTCGCCTATTATTTACATGATCTGGCCAACATCAACACGCAAGTGGGTGCCGGGATGATTGGCGATCTCTCTTCTCCCCTGGATTCTGCAGCTTTTTTGTCCCACCTCAAGCGTGTCATGGCGCTAAAGATTATCAAACATACCAAACCACTTCCAAATCCCATCAGTAGAGTTGCTTTGTGTGGAGGCGCCGGCAGTTTCCTGTTAAAAGCAGCCATCTCTCAAAACGCTGATGTCTTTGTTTCTTCGGATTTTAAATATCACGAATACTTCGATGCCGACGATAAAATCATGATTGCTGACATTGGTCATTACGAGAGCGAACAATTTACAAAAGATTTAATTTATGAGAATTTAACTGAAATTTTTCCTAATATTGCACTCCATTTATCTAAAGTGGTCACGAATCCAATATTTTACGTGTAATTAATGGAAAGTACAGTAGCACAAAAACTCGAATCACTCAAAAAACTACAGGAGCTCGATTCACAACTTGATGATTTAAAAAAAATAAGAGGCGCTTTACCGGAAGAAGTTGGAGATCTGGAAGACGAGATTGCCGGATATGAAACAAGGATCGAAAAATATAATGCAGATATCGCCGACCAGGAAACTGAAATATCCAATAATAAATCTGCGATTGCTGATGCTCAAAAGCTGATAAAAAAATATGGCGATCAGCAAATGAATGTCAGAAATAACCGGGAATACGACGCACTCACCAAGGAAATCGAACTCCAAAATCTTGAAATCCAGATTTGCGAAAAACGAATTAATGAAGCCAACGCTAAAATAGAAGGGAAAAAAGAGGAGATTGCTTCTACCCGTGAGCTGATGGATGAACGGCAAAAAGACCTGGAAAGTAAGCGCAAAGAACTAATGGTGATCGTTTCCGAAAGTGAAGATGAAGAAAAAAAGTTGAGAAATGAGCGGGAATCGGCAGCCAATAAAGTGGAAGAACGATTGCTGAAATCTTATAACAAAATACGGAATAACGCCCAGAACGGACTGGCAGTGGTTTCTGTAACCCGGAATGCTTGTGGTGGTTGTTTCAACATTGTGCCTCCCCAGCGTCAGGCGGAAGTTCGGGAAAAAAAGAAAATTATCGTATGTGAACATTGCGGCCGGATTTTCGCCGATGTAGAGGATGTTGTGCAAGAAGAAGACAAAAAGACAAGAAGGACCAGAAAATAGTTCTCCTTGTTTTACTTCATAAAAAAATATTTTTTAAAGGTGGGCCTCATAACTCACTTTTTTTCATTGCTGACATTAATGACCCTCAATGCTTCGGCAGGCCAGGGTCAACCCATTCCATACAGCCTTCAAAATGCCTATCAGGATTTACTCAAACTTAAAATTGATTCCACTCAATATCAGTTAAATTTTCTGGCAGATCGAGCACTGAAGCATCCTTTTAGTATTTATGTCAACAATCTCGCTCATGTTGGCAAACTGCTCATTGCGGGCACGACCAAAGACTTTGAACAATGCAAAAACCAGGAAAAGATCATTTTGGAAAATGTTGACAACCTTCCTGATGACGATCCGTGGAAAGGATTTCTCGCCAGTGAAGTAAAATTGCAGTGGGCTTTTGTGAAAATGAAATTCGGGAATTATTTCTCAGCCTTCTGGAGTCTCAGAAAAGCTTACCAGATTAATAGTGACGCCATGGAAGCATCGCCTGATTTTGAGCCATTGCAAAAAACTTCCGCCGAGTTGAATATTATCCTGGGGAGTGTCCCATCCAAATATCAATGGATACTAAGCCTTTTTGGAATGGATGGCAATGTCGCTGATGGTGCCGCAAAACTTGAAGCGTTATTTAATGCCCATCATCTCTTTTCACTGGAATGCGGATTAATTACAGCGCTTTCTAATAGTTATCTGCTGGAAAATGAACAAAAAGCTACAAGTATGATGGCACAAATGTGGGTTCAAAATCAAGACAATCTTTTGGTCCAATTTGTTTATGCGAATGTATTGTTGAAAGATGCCCAGGGTGCCAAAGCCATAGAAGTGATATCTGAAATCTTATCACCGGCATCAGGATATATTGAATTTCCGGTAATGAATTACCTCAGAGGAGAAGTATATCTGCAATGTGGAGATTATCAAAATTCCAGACATTACTATACCCAATTCCTTAAGGCTAAACCTGGCAAAAATCTGATTAAAGATGCATGGTTTAAATCGGCCATTTGTTACTGGCTTCAGGGTAACAACAAAATGGCTGAACACTGTCTGGACGGTGCGCGACTTGTCGGACATGAAGAAACCGAAGCCGATCAGTATGCAGCATATATGGCCGGTGAAAAAAGGCTTCCCAACCAACAATTGTTAAAAGCCAGATATTTTACTGATGGAGGTTATTATGACAAGGCCGATTCGATACTGTCAAATGTTGCTTATTTAACACTCGCCAATCACTATGACACCACCGAGTATTTTTATAGACTTGCCCGACTCGAACACCGCACCAATGAAATCGAAAGATCACAGAGCGACTATCTAAAAGTTATCGACTTTCAGGGCACACGTTCCTGGTATTTCGCACCCAACAGTTGTTTACAACTGGGTTTGATCTACAGACAGCAGCGCCGTAATATCGAAGCTAAACGATTTTTTGAGAAGGTCTTCAATTACAAAGATTATCCCTATGAAGGAAGCATTTCAAAGAAAGCAAAACTGGCTATTGAAACATTATAGGGTTTGATCATTAAAATGGCGCTTCTTCATCCGGATTTAAACCTCCCGGCTGGGGCCCTTGTCCTTGTCCGCCCGGACCGTTGGCTTTACTCTGGAATGTAATGGTATTGGTGGATGAATCAAATTGCCCGTAGCCCGACGATGGAAAACTACCATAATTGCCCCCCATATCCAGATCGAGAAATTTGGTGAATTTTCCGACAAATTTAAGTTTTGCCGTATCAAGAGATCCGTTACGATGTTTGGCGATGATCACCTCACCTACACCCTGGATATTATTGCCTTCTTCATCGGCGGTAATGCCGTAATATTCCGGCCGGTAGAGGAATATAACCATATCGGCATCCTGCTCAATTGAACCGGATTCCCTGAGGTCTGAAAGTTGAGGCCGTTTGTCTCCGCCACGTACTTCCACTGCCCGACTTAATTGCGACAAGGCAATGATGGGAATATTCAATTCCTTTGCAATATTTTTTAATGATCGTGAAATAGAAGCGATCTCCTGCTCCCGATTACCTGGCCCACCACCGGTTTTTGAGGAATCTCCACTCATAAGTTGCAGGTAATCTACGATAATCAATTCAACATTATGCTGTGAAACCAGCTTCCGGGCCTTCGCCCTCAATTCGAGTATGGACAGCGCTGGCGTATCATCAATGAATATAGGTGATTCGGACAATTTGGCTGTTTTATGTACCAATTGCTCCCATTCATAATCCTCAAGATTTCCTTTTTTGATTTTTTCACTGTCAAGTTCCGCCTCAGCAGAAATCAATCGATTTACCAGTTGAATGCTGGACATTTCCAGGGAGAAAATAGCCACAGGCCGATTAAAATCTACCGCAGCATTACGCATTGCAGATACCACAAAAGCTGTTTTCCCCATCCCAGGCCGCGCTGCAATAATCACCAGATCAGATCGCTGCCAGCCCGAAGTAACCCTGTCGAGCGCCGTGAAGCCGCTGGGCACACCGGTCAATCCATCACTGTGCAATTTTCTTGCCTCAAGCTCCGTGATGGCTTCATGCATTATAGAACGCATGTCCGCATAATTTTTCCTGATGTTTACCTCAGAAACTTCAAACAGCGATTGTTCTGTTTTGTCGAGCAGCGCAAAAACATCGGTAGTATCTTCATAAGCTTCTTTGTGGATTTCTGAGGCAATACGGATCAATTCCCTTTTTATCGCCTTCTCGGTAATGATACGGGCGTGGTATTCCACATTGGCAGCAGAGTTCACCTTGGTGGTCAATTCCGTGATGTAATAGGCGCCGCCGGCGAATTCCAGTTTCCCGCGTTTGCGCAGTTGATTGGTTACCGTGAGAATATCAACCGGTTCGGAATTGTTGAACAATTCAACGATGGCCTGAAAAATTTCCTGATGACTTTCGCGATAAAAACTTTCTGGCTTTAAAATGTCAATGACAGTCGTCAGTGCGTCCCTTTCAAGCATCAAAGCACCAAGCACTGCTTCCTCCAGATCAACGGCCTGCGGGGGCATTTTACCCAGACTGTTCTGGATTTCACTTCCCAGAAGATTGCGTGTTTTATAGCCTAACCTGACGGGAGAAGATTTGCCCATTTCCATAGTAATAAAAGACTGTGATTACGACCTGATAAAGTTAATCCTTATTTTTACAAACATATTGTTTCTGTCTGCCTAAAAAAAAAAATACCCATTTAGTTATATTAAAATTATCCACAGCAAAAAACCGGGTTTGTCCACATTTTTTTCATTTATCAACAGCACTATAAACAATTGTTCAATTATTAAATTTGAGGCCTTGGAGATTTGTTTTATTTTTGATCCGCTTAACAGAAATAATAGTGTAATGGCCAAGGAGAATAAAGAACGGGTTCATTTTATTGCAATTGGAGGAAGTGTTATGCACAGCCTGGCTATTGCTTTGAAGACCAAAGGCTTCGATGTATCTGGTTCTGATGATGAAATATATGAACCGTCACGGTCCAGATTGGGAAAATATGATTTAATGCCGCACGAAATGGGCTGGAATCCTGATCATATCACCACTGATCTGGATGCTGTGATTTTGGGTATGCACGCGCGCAGCAACAATCCTGAGTTGGTTAAAGCACGTAATCTTGGTTTGAATATATATTCTTTCCCGGAATATATTCGAAAGCTTTCTGACGACAAGCAACGTATCGTCGTTGCCGGCAGTCATGGTAAAACTACCATTACGGCCATTATCATGCATGTTTTGAAATATGCTCAGCGTGATTTTGATTATGTTGTAGGTGCTTATCTGGATGGATTTGAAAATATCGTTAAACTGACAGATGCCCCGATTGTGATCATGGAAGGTGATGAATATTTCTCTTCAGCACTTGACCGTACCCCGAAATTTCTGAAATATGAACACCACATCGGACTGATCAGCGGCATCTCCTGGGACCACATCAACGCCTATGAAACCGTCGACGAATACGTCAAACAGTTTGAAATATTCGCCAATGCCACCCCCAAAGCAGGCACCTTGATCTTTTGTGAAGATGATGACCTCGCCATGATGATCGCCAGCAATGAAAGACAGGATGTGAACCAATTTTTTTATAATGCTCACCCTTATGAAGTGGTTGACGGTATTACTTACCTGATCACTTTTGATAAAAAGATACCGCTGAAAATATTTGGGAAACATAATATGCTCAACCTCAACGGAGCCAAAATGGTGCTGCAGCGTATAGGAATTCAGGAAAATACTTTTTATGATGCCATTCCTTCTTTTGAAGGGGCTTCCAAAAGGCTCCAACTCATTCAGGAAAATAGCAATACCGCAGTATTTCTCGATTTTGCGCACGCGCCTTCCAAAGTGGAAGCTACTACCGCAGCCATCAAAGAAAAGTACAGAAAAAGAAAGCTCACCGCCTGTCTGGAATTGCATACGTTTAGCAGTTTAAACAAAAAATTTATCAACAATTACCAGGACACCCTGAAGGATGCAGATCATGCCATCATATATTTCAACCCGGAAAGTTCAAAACAGGAAGACCACAACAAACTGGAAATTGAAGATGTAGAAAAAGCATTCAATTTTGAGCATCTCCAGGTGATAACCAGTACAAATGAACTAGAGCGACAGTTATTGTCTCAGAATTGGGAAAATCACAATCTTTTAATGATGTCATCGGGTAACTTCGGGCACATGGATCTAAAATCACTCGCCAGGAAGATTGTGCATTGATGACAACTTTCTTGTGTTTACCGCTTGCTTTTTATTAATAACCCTTTATAAAGCCTATATTGAACCTTTTGATAATATAAGCATTGAATACTATGAATTTAAATTTGAAGACCCCACTGGCATTTTTTGATCTGGAAACAACAGGCATGAATATTTCTCATGACAGAATTGTTGAGATCTCCATTTTGAAAGTTATGCCAAACGGAGAACAACAGGCTCTCACCGAAAAGATCAATCCGGGCATTCCGATACCTGTAGAATCGAGTTTGATCCATGGTATTCATGATAATGATGTTAAAAGCGCTCCTACCTTTAAAGACATGGCGAAAATTCTCGCCAAATTTCTGGAAGGATGCGATCTTTCCGGCTTCAATATCATCCGTTTTGATGTTCCCATGTTGGTGGAGGAGTTTTTGAGGGCTGATGTGAATTTTGATGTCTCCAAAAGAAAACTTATCGATTCACAAAAGATCTTCCACCTGATGGAAAAGCGCAATCTTTCGGCAGCGTATAAATTCTATTGTCAGAAAAATCTGGATAACGCCCACAGCGCCGAGGCAGACACCCTGGCGACTTTCGAAATCCTGAAAAAACAAATAGAGTTGTACCAAGGCATGAATGTGGAAGATAACACCGGAAACAATATCGGAAAAATCGAAAATGATATGGAAGCATTGCACAACCTGACGCTCAAAAAAATGGTGGATTTGGCAGGGAGAATGGTCTACAATGATGATGGCGTGGAAATATTCAATTTCGGTAAACACAAGACCAAACCCGTTTCCGTCGTACTGAAAAAAGAGCCCTCCTATTATGACTGGATGATCAATGGTGATTTTCCACTCGACACCAAACGCCGGTTAACAGAAATAAAACTGCGTGATTTCAATAAACAATAGGAATTAATCAAATCATTGATTGATCATTTAAAGGTTTTTTTACCCGTTTAAGATTTACGCCGTTCATTTTAAATTCTCTTTTTTAAAGTCTATTTTGGAAACAATTTTATCCGAATAGAGCTCAAAATACTGGCATGGCCAAAACCATCATCATATCAAATCGACTTCCCATTAAGATCATAAAAGAGGAAGATGCCATTTACTACCTGCCAAGTGAAGGCGGACTGGCTACCGGTTTGAGTTCTATTTATCGTCAAAATAACAATGTTTGGATTGGATGGCCTGGTCTTTACATTAAAAAACAGGACGATAAGGACGAAATCACCAAGGATCTGCGGGGTGAAAATATGATTCCTGTTTTCCTCACTGAAAAACTGATCAGGGAATTTTATGAGGGCTTCAGCAACGAGACCATCTGGCCAATCTTTCATTATTTTATACAGTATGCCAACTTTAATCAAAATCTTTTCAAGGCGTACGTAGAAGCCAACCGTAAATTTTGCAATGAATTATTAAAAATCGCGGAACCTGCTGATACCATCTGGATACACGACTATCAATTATTGCTGCTTCCGCAAATGGTACGCGACAAACTTCCCAATGTAAGTATTGGTTTTTTCCTCCACATACCATTTCCATCTTATGAGGTATTTCGCATGATGCCCTGGAGAAAGGAAATATTGCTGGGTATGTTAGGCGCCGACCTGATTGGTTTTCACACCTACGATGATAACCGGCACTTTCTCTCCTCGGTAAGCCGCCTGGTTGGATTGCCAAATGTTCGCGGTCGGATTGAAACTGCCGAACGGATTATTGAGGTGGATTCATTTCCAATGGGAATCGACTATAATAAATTCGCGCTCACGGCTTCTTCTCCTAAAACCATAGATTTTGAAATTAAATTCCGCAGTTCGCTGGGCGATCAAAAACTGATCCTTTCTATTGACCGGCTCGACTATTCCAAAGGTATTCCCCAACGATTGCTGGCATTTGAGATGTTTCTGGAAAAATACCCGTATTTCCAGGAGAAAGTGTCCCTCATCCTGATTGTTGTGCCCTCAAGAAGCAATGTTGGCCGTTACAAAAAACTTAAAGAGGATGTTGATTTGCTTGTTGGAAGGATCAACGGGAAGTATGGAAAAATCAACTGGACTCCCGTGCATTATTTTTATCGATCTTTTGCCATTGAGCCATTGTCTGCTTTTTACAGGATGGCCCACGTTGCACTTGTCACACCAATGCGTGATGGCATGAACCTGGTGTGTAAAGAATTTATTGCCAGCAAACTTGATAAAACCGGGGTATTGATATTGAGCGAAATGGCCGGGGCCTCCAAGGAATTGTCCGATGCCATTCTCATCAATCCCAACGATATCAACCGTATGGTGGAAGCTTTATATGAAGCTTTGAATATGAATGAGGAAGAGCAAATGATGCACATTCGCTTGATGCAGGAAACGCTGAAAAGATATAATATTAATCACTGGGTGAAAATATTTATGGAACGCCTGGCCTATATTAAAGACTTGCAAGAATCAATGGCAACGAAAAAACTGGATGAATCGGCGATCAAACACGTCAAAGCTGAATACAAAAAATCGAAATCCCGGCTGCTGTTTCTTGACTATGACGGATCATTGATTGGATTTTATCCGGATCCTCAACTTGCAGGGCCCGATGATGATTTGATTGATTTATTGGAAAAATTAGCCGCCGACCAGAAAAACCGGGTAGTCATTATCAGTGGCCGCGACAAAGGCACACTCGATAAATGGCTTAGTCATTTGCCCATAGACATTATCGCCGAACACGGCGTATGGCTGAAGGAAAGACATAAAAAATGGACCACCATTGAGTCACTTTCCAATACCTGGAAAAATGAACTGCGTTCGGTACTGGAATTGTATGTGAGCCGGACACCCGGTTCCTTCATTGAAGAAAAGGATTTTTCCCTGGTCTGGCATTTTCGCCGGGTTGAAAATGGGCTGGGTGAATTGCGATCCCGGGAATTGACCAGTCACTTAAAATACCTCACCACCCATAAAACCCTGAACGTGCTGGAGGGTGATAAAGTAGTAGAAATCAAAAATGCCGAAGTAAACAAAGGCCGTGCAGCCTTGAAGTGGCTGGATAAATTTTCACATGAATTCACTTTGGCGCTTGGTGATGACTGGACGGATGAAGATACCTTTAGGGTGATGCCCAAAAGCGCTTTCACTCTGAAAGTGGGCAGCACGTCATCGGCGGCCAAATTCAACGCTGCCTCTTTTAAGGAAGTCCGGCATTTTTTAAAACGACTTCTGGACAACAAATAATCCCGCCGCATGACGGGATCTTTGTTGTAGGAGGTAAATTCAAAATTATCCAATGCGTTAATTTTGCTTCCGGTAGTATTTCATGGCCTCGGGAATTTCATTTTCCAAATCCTTGATCCTGGTTTCATGTGCAGGGTGGGTGGACAAGAATTCGGGAGGTTGAGCGCCTTTGCTATTTGCCACCATACGTTCCCAGAATTTCGGGGCCTCGTGTGGATCGTAGCCGGCCATAGCCATAAATATCAATCCCATTTTATCTGCTTCCGATTCCTGTAATCTGCTGAAAGGCAATATGGCCCCGTAAGTCGTTGCTACGCCATATGCGGTGCCAAAAAGTTGCTGGGTCTCGGCTGGTTTTTCGGACAAAGCCACCGACAATGCCACGCCGCCCAATTGCTGTAAAAGCCCCTGACTCATTCTTTCCCGCCCGTGATTGGCAATGGCATGGGCTACTTCATGACCCATTACCACCGCCACGCCGGCTTCATCCTGGCATATAGGCATAATACCGGAATAAAAGGCAACTTTTCCTCCAGGCATACACCAGGCATTGGCCACATCTGAATCGATAAGATGAAATTCCCATTTATAGCCGTCGAGCATGTCTGATAAATTGTTCTGCGCCATATAGTCTTCCACAGCTTTTTCAATCCGATGCCCAACGCTTTTCACCATTTCCACTTGTGACTGATTGCTGGAAAGTTTACTGGTATCGAGTACATTTTTGTAATTATCAAAGCTCATCGGAAGGATTTCCGAATTCGGAATGATCGAAAGTTGCTTGCGCCCGGTAATGGGAACCGTGGCACACCTGAAAATCAATAGTGTCGTGATAAGAAAAAAGACTATTCGTTTCATATAATTCATTGGTTTGATTGCAAAGATTTTCATAATTACACTTACATTTTTACGTTTTTATTCAAAAATCTTACCATTTGTCCAATCCACCAAAATTTATCGTTTATTTTATTTTAAAGATATCATGGGCTTTTTAATTTCGGCTTCTGGAAAAATAGCAATAATTGAATGTTAAGATCAATCGCCAAAGTTTATGATTACTTTCACACATTCAGACATATTTGTATTCATGACTTTTTAATTTCAAACCCATGAAAATTATTTGTGTAGGCAGGAATTATGCCGAACATATTGAAGAACTCAAGAACGAACGGCCTCAGGAACCAGTCATTTTTACTAAACCGGAAACAGCGTTACTTCAAAACAATGCCCCTTTTTACTATCCTGATTTTTCCAAAGACATTCATCATGAAGTGGAAATACTGGTTAAAATCAATAAACTGGGTAAATATATTGATCCACGATTTGCATCCCGGTATTATGATGAGATTGGTCTTGGTATTGATTTTACTGCCCGCGATTTGCAAAACAAAGCCCGGGAAAAAGGACTGCCGTGGGATCTCGCCAAAGGATTCAACGGTTCGGCGCCCATTTCAAAATTTCAGCCTAAATCAAATTTTAAAGACCTTAAAAACATCAATTTCAGTTTAAAGGTCAACGGCATGGAAAAACAAAACGGCAATACCAGCCTGATGCTTTTTGATATCGATTTTATCATATCCTACATCTCAAAATTTATTATGCTTAAAAAAGGCGACATCATTTTTACTGGGACCCCAAAGGGGGTCGGACCGGTGAAAGTCGGCGACATACTGGAGGGTTTTATAGAAAATGAAAAGTTGCTCGAATTTGAAATTAAATAAAGACATTTCCCGAACACTCATATTACTCATTCTCATTGTTTTTTACTGTGGTGATCATCTGCAAGCACAGGAAAATTCTTACTATTTCCCCGTTCGGCCAGATGATCAAAATTACCTGGCCGGAACCATGGGTGAATTGCGAAACGCTCATTTTCATGGCGGAATCGATATTAAAACCAGCGGCGTAGAAGGACTGCCGGTTTATGCGGCAGAAGACGGCTACATTAGTCGTATCAAGGTGTCCGGTGTGGGTTATGGCAATGCGCTTTATATTGCACATCCTCAAAAAGGGACCACCACAGTCTATGGGCATTTACAAAGATTTAAGGGGGAAATTGCCGATTTCGTACGGCAGGAACAATACCGTCGTAAATCCTTCGAAGTGGAAGTATTTCCGGCAAAAGACCAGTTCAAAGTATCGAAAGGCGAACAAATTGCGTATTCTGGTAATACAGGGGGTTCTTCCGGGCCACATCTTCATTTCGAAATTCGCGACAGCAACCAGCGGCCACTCAATCCGTTAGACCAGCATTTTGATGAAATCAAAGATAACATCCCTCCTGCAATCCAGGACATCGCCATAAAAACGCTCAATATTAACTCGAGGGTGGAAAATCAGTTTGGCGTGTTGGAATTTAATCCGACACAATCCGGAGGAAAATATTCCATTTCCACACCCATCGATGTATACGGGGAAATTGGGATCATGCTCCGGGGCTATGACCGGCTGAACGGCGTGCCAAATCAAAATGGCATACCTCATATATCCGTGAAACTGGATCAGAAAGAAATTCTTCAAATTGATATCGATAAAATTCCATTCAATAAAAACCGCTATATATTCGACTATTACGATTATGAAATAAAACAATCGTCAAATGAAACCTTCCAAAAATTGTACATCGACGATGGTAACGATCTGCAGATTTATCCCCGGGCAATCAATCGCGGCAAGATCAATATTACCGATACACTGATTCACCAGGTGGAGATCACGCTCAAAGATGCCTATAACAACACGACAGTACTGGATCTCCGGTTAAAAGGTCAAAAGCCCACAGCAACGGTAATTTCCGGATCGAAGTCATTTCATCCCAATCAGAACAAAGTCATTGACAATACGCTGGAATTCATGGGACACCGGGAAGAAAACAACGGCTATTTCGCAACGGTATATGCCAACCGAATGGTGCACGAACTTTCGACGAGTTACCATGTCAACAATTACGCCGTATACCTTTGGGACTTGCGCAAAGGACTGCCGGATTCCATTGATATCTGCGGCACAAAGATCTATCCGAAAATTGAAATGATGGTGCCATCCGCTTCTGAATTCAAATACTACCAACCCCGTCTGGATCTTATCTTTCATAAAAACAGCTTGTTTGACACCCTCTATTTAAAAACAGACTATTTGAATGAACTGGATGATGATCGGGAATATTTTGAGATCAGTGATCCCATCGTCCCGCTCAACCACTCCATGACTGTTATTCTAAAGCCTTTGTTGCACTATGATCAACCTTCGAAAGTTTCGGCATACTATACCACAGATCTTCGCAACTTTTCCTATAGTGGAGGAAACTGGAAAGGGGACGACTTTGAGTTTTCCACCAATACCTTTGGGAAGTATACGCTGCTCGAAGACACCATACCGCCACATATTCATGTTGTGGAACAAGATCGCAATCACTTCCGCTGTTATATCACAGACAAACATTCCGGGATCAAGGATTATCGACTTACCATAGGTGGTGAATGGGTATTGTTGAATTATGAT
The DNA here is from genome assembly GCA_963711495.1 of uncultured Cytophagales bacterium. Classification (GTDB taxonomy): domain Bacteria; phylum Bacteroidota; class Bacteroidia; order Cytophagales; family Cyclobacteriaceae; genus CAVQEK01. The sequence continues at coordinate 427,879 of CAVQEK010000009.1, read as the reverse complement.
CCCAAACGTGATTATTTCTGGTCGGAAAAGCTCGATGAAACCAAACCTTTTCAGGGAGATCTCGAACTAAAAGTGGTCGATAATGTTAATAATGAAAAAATTTACAGCGCAAAAATAAATTGACCATGAAATTAAAAATTGGAGACCAGGCGCCTGATTTCGTAGCCAAAGATCAGACTGGGAAAACAGTGAAATTATCTGATTTTAAAGGTAAAAAAGTGGTTTTGTATTTTTACCCCAAAGACAACACACCGGGTTGCACCGCTGAAGCGTGTAATTTGAGAGACAACTACCATGATTTGCAATCTGCCTGTTATGAGGTGATCGGCATAAGCACGGACAGCGAAAAATCTCATCAGAATTTTATAAATAAATATGAGTTGCCTTTTACCCTGCTGGTTGATGAGGATAAAAAGATCCACGAAAAATATGGCACATGGGTAGAGAAATCGATGTATGGACGGAAGTACATGGGCACAGCCCGGGTTACATTTTTGATCGACCAACACGGTAAAATTGAAAACATCATCGAAAAGGTAAAAACCAAGGATCACACCGCACAAATTCTCATATGAATGTGGGGCCGGTTTTAAACCGGCTTTTTTATTAACTTTAGGATAAAAAGGCGATGAACTTATCCCGAATAACGCGCTCCATAATTTTTTTATTTTTTACCATATTTTGCCTCTTTCACGTAGCATTCGCCCAGGTTCCAGAACAAAATTTGCCCAATAAAACCAGGATCTTATTTCTGCTTGATGGGTCCGGTTCTATGCTGGCGCCCTGGGAAAATACATATCGAATCGTAGCCGCCAAAAAATTGCTTTCCGACCTGGTGGATTCCCTAAAAGTAAATCCAAATATTGAACTCGCCCTGCGTGTTTATGGCCATCAATATGATCGCAGACTCCGGCGATGTGATGATTCAAAACTGGAAGTGCCCTTTGGCAAAAACAATTACCAAACCATTATAGACCGGTTGAAGATCATTGTTCCGAAAGGCACAACCCCAATTGCCTATTCACTGGAACAGGCGGCACATGATTTTCCATCGGATCATGATGCCAGAAACATCATTATTGTGATCACCGACGGCCTGGAATCCTGTGACGGTGATCCTTGCGCAGTTTCGCTGGAATTGCAGAAAAAAGGCATATTCCTCAAACCCTTTATCATTGGCATTGGTATGGATAAAAAGTTTGTTGAAAACTTTGGATGTATGGGGACTTTTTTCGATGCCAGCAATATTCATGAATTCAAAAAAGCGCTCAATACAGCAATGTTTCAAACGCTTGGTAAAACCACCGTTTCAGTGGAATTGCTTGGCATCAACAATCAACCCACGGAGACCAATGTGAATATTTCCTTTATCAACAGCTTTACCAAGATCTCAAGCTTCGAATTCGTGCACTACCGTGATGAGAACGGAAAACCGGATTCCGTCGAGATTGACCCGGTGCTTTCCTATGATATTGTTGCCAACACCATTCCGTCCGTCACCAGACAAAATGTTCAATTTGAAGCCGGCAAACACAATGTGATCCGCCTTAAAACACCACAAGGCACACTTCAACTGGAACAACCGGGCTCCTCCGAATATGAAAATGGCGTGAAAGCATTGGTCAGAAAATCAGGTGAAAACCAGGTCTTAACGGCAATTGATGTGCCCGGAGAAACCAAATTGCTTGTAGGTCAATACGACATTGAATACCTCACTTTGCCGCGAAAGATTTTCCATGATTGTGCCATCGAACAAAGTATTGTAAAATCATTAAAACTCCAGCAGCCTGGCGTGATCAACATCACCACTACAGTCAACGGGATCGGCAGTCTTTATGAGTTGTTACCGGATGGTTCACAACAATGGATTTATAACCTGAATGGTGAAAAACGGATCAATACTATGGCCATACAACCAGGATCGTATAAGGTTGTTTTCCGATCAGAAAAGGCCAAAGGAAGTAAGTTTACCGTCATCCGGAAATTTGAAATCAGACCAGGAAGTTCACTGACCATCAATCTTTAAAATAATAATTCCTCCTCATCAAAAACCGGAAAGTATTTTACCGGCTTCTTTGTACACAATTGGAGCTGTTTCCGGTCCGAGGGAATTACCTTCTCCATAAGTCGAGCTTTTCTGTTCATAGAGATTAGGTTTTTTGTCATCCCATTCACTTTTGGGAATGATGTAGCCAATTTCATCATTGGCCAGGCCGAATAGAAATTTATACTTACCTGGCATCAATGTTCTTAATGCTGGAACCTCTACTGGTGAAATGGCAAAATCCTGTCCGGCAGGACTCTCAATACCGCCGTTGACAATTTCGGGATAAATTTCTCCAGGTACGGTCAGAAACGACAATGATCCGATTTGAAATGCGCTGACTTCAGACTTCATTTTCATCCAGCCATCCATGCCACGATGGATGACACCCAACATAGCCCCCAACTTGAAAAGTGGATTATGTAACGGCAAAAGGATGGTTTCAGCACGAAGTGCAATAGAACCCTCTTTTATGGTATCTGTGGCGTTTTGCAACAGGTCGATTGCCAGGGAAGCAATCTGATCGCCTTCTGCCTTTGCTTTTTCAAATGTTGGCTCTTTATAACTTGCGCCGGTGTATTGGTCCCGGACTGTTAATCTGGGGTGAGTAGTCATGAGGCCACCTATTGCGCCATTTACATAAACTGCAATTCCACCGATACCTCTTTTCACCAGGCTGTCACCAACAAAAATTCCGTTTTCAACCCCTTCCCGCACGTAATGCGGGAAATCAGAGGTGATTAAAAGGTTTTTACTCCACAGTGTTTCGGCGTGATCTGCCCATGCAATCAGCGTCCCCAGTGTGCTGTCCCGTTCTGCATCAATCGCTTCAATACATCTTAATCCGGGGTCAAATACTTCAGGAGGCCGTGTATCTACTAATAAATGTTGTAAGCTATCTTCATTCACACTCACCTTCAAAATTGCAGGCCGCAAACGGGCTGTGGCTATTTCTACTGATTTTGCGGTTTGTTTTTTCATAAAATCCAAATAATCTTCATTGACACCAGATCGCAGATAACTTGAACCCCACAAGCCCAGTAGATCCGGAGCTTCATGATCGTGGGTAGACGAAATGACGGTATAGGTAATATGTGATTCTTTCGATATTATATTCCTGACATCAATGACATCATCGTGCATAAAGCCTATTGCATCCAAAACCACGATGGCTAATCTGGTCGTCCCGTCATCAATCACCATCGTACGTGCCCACAGTTTATCATGTACACCATTCGCTGCCCGCCGATTTCCAAATCCGGCAATCCAAACCGGATCAAACCGGCCATTGCCATTGCCATCTTCAAAAGTATCCCCATCCTTAGGATTATATTTTGCATCCTGGTTTACATCCGTCCATCGGTCAGGGATTTCGGGCGTAATGCTAACTGCCGCAAAACCAACCTTCAGTTGACTTGGCTGATCTGCTTTAACATCAAGATTTACCTCATAGGACGGATGCCGCTCCTTCACGTTTACAGCGATAAAAACGATGACTCCCATTAGGGCTATCACAAAAATTCCCAGTATAAAAAAAAGTATTTTTCGCATGATTTTTCAAGTTGATTTCATTGTGGAGTAAAATAAGGATTTTTCTTGTCCTTTTTAAAAAAATCTTTGCTTTCAGGAATTTATCTGTTTTGAGCTCGCGTCTCTCGAATGGATAATCAATCCGGATGGTAAGTTCATGTAACAATCACGATGTACCCAGGTTACCCCATATTGCAGTCAACCAATAAAAACTCTATATTTAATTTTCTGCATGAATATAAAACATCATGAAACGTTCGGAAATTAATGAAGCGGTTCGCAGTTCGACCAAATGCTTTCAGCAAAATGGATGGAATCTTCCTCCCCAGCCCCGCTGGGATATTACCGATTTCGGATTGGGCAATTTTATGGCATACGGTCTCACACTGATTAATCTCGCTGAAGAAAAAGAATATTGTGAAAAACTAATGTATGCCCGTTACAAGCAAATCACCCCTGCCCATACACACAAAAAAAAGAAAGAAGATATTATCTGCCGCAATGGTGTGTTGGCTATTCAGCTTTGGGATAGCCACCCCGAGCAAGGTCAGCATAATTCAAAAATCGATATAAAGATTAACGGGGTATTTCAAAAAATTCAATCTGGTGAAATAGTCACATTACAATCCGGAGAACGCATAACCCTCACCCCTGGTATTTACCATGAATTTTATCCGGAGTCGGAAGAATGCATCATTGGGGAAGTTTCTACGCACAATGATGATAATGCGGACAATTATTTCGCCAATCCGGAAGTCGGCAGATTTTCAGAAATTGATGAAGATGAACCGGCACTTGTAAAATTGGTAAGCGATTGATTGATGACAAAACGGACTGGCCGGACCAACTGGCCGGTCAAAATTGTATTGAAATTTAAAACATGAATCGAAAGGGTATTTTAGCAGCAGGCAATTGGATCATCGATGTGGTGAAGATTATTGATGAATTTCCACATCAGGATGGACTGGCAAATATTATGGATGATCGTAAGGTGAACAATGGCGGTTCACCCTACAACATTTTGAAAGACCTGAGCAAATTGAATGCACCCTTTCCGCTGGAAGCATGTGGACTGGTTGGTGATGATGACCTTGGCCAGCACATCATCAATGATTGCTGTGACCACTGCATCGACATCAGCCAGATCCATAAGACCAACCTGGCGCCCACTTCCTATACCGACGTAATGACAGTGGCCGCAACAGGACGAAGGACATTTTTCCATAACCGCGGGGCCAATGCACTTTTAGCTGCCAAAGACATCGTCCTTCAAAATTCGGAAGCCCGATTTTTTCTGCTCGCCTATCCACTATTGCTCGATGAAATGGATCGTATGAATGAACATGGACGCAGTCAGGCATCTTATGTTTTCGAAGAAGCGCAAAAACTGGGATTTATTACCTGTACGGATTTAGTCACGGTAAACAATTCCTCCTTTTCCAGCATAGTGCAGTCTGCGTTGCCCTTCATCAATTATCTCTTCCTCAATGAACTGGAAGCATCGAAACTTTGTGAAGCAGCCATCGATCTGGAAACCAATTTGGATCTGGATGAATTGAAAGCGATGGCGCAAAAAATAAAGCGTATGGGAGTAAGGGAAAGTGTCATCCTTCATTTTCCAACAGGTGCGCTGGCCATTGACCGCTTTGAAAAAATCACCATAGTACCAGCGTTTGATCTGCCCCAGGAATATATCAAAGGCAGCGCCGGGGCGGGAGATGCTTTTGCAGCCGGCGTTTTATTGGGTCTTCATGAAAACCAAGCCATGGATCAATGTCTGAAAATTGGGATCTGTTCCGCTTCGGCTTCCCTGACGGACGAAAGTTGTTCAGAAGGCGTTAAAAGTCTGTCTGAAGTTTTGTCGTTTGAGAAGTTGTTTCACCCGAAAAAATTATAAACTACCCCGGCCGGATATTTTTTCAGCATTTCAATTCCTGTCGATATTTTTATTTAGTTTTGCCCTCTTACCATCATTGCTCCGTGCCTTATGAAAAACATTGATTTCAGAAAACACATTCTGCCGCACATTGTGGCGGTTGTTGCTTTTTTAGTCATTTGCATCATGCTATATCACCCGTTGGTTTTCGAGTCTAAAACCATCAATCAAAATGACATTAACCAGGGAGCAGGAGCATCTTCTGAAATCATGCACTATCGACAGGAAACCGGTAAGCAGGCCCTTTGGACCAATTCCATGTTTAGTGGAATGCCCACCTACATGATCAGCCTGCATTGGATCGGTTCAGATTTTCTGAATAAACTCCAGCAGGTGGTGACGATGTTTTTGCCGGGTATTATCCGTGAAAATTTTATGGCTTTTGTTACTTTTTATATTCTGTTATTGGCTTTTGGTGTCCGGCCCTACCTTGCCCTGGCTGGTGCCATTGGTTTTGGGCTGAATACATTTTATGTGGTGAGTATTGAAGCCGGACACATGTGGAAAGTCAGGGCCATTGCCTACATGCCGTTGGTACTCGCAGGAATACACCTGGTTTTTAAGCGAAAATTCTGGCTCGGACTTATCATTACCGCCTTTGCACTGGCTTTGGAGATCAATGCAAACCATCTGCAGATCACTTATTATTTACTGATCCTGGTGGCGATTTATGGTATTACACAGTTTGTATTTGCCGTCAAACAAAATGAATTGCCCGATTTCCTAAAAAAAACAGGCATCCTGGCTGTGGGTGCTCTTTTGGCAGTATCAATCAATATCGGCAGGATCTGGACTACGCTGGAATACGGCCCATATTCTATTCGCGGTAAATCAGAATTAACAAAAAACGTTGAAAACACCAGTTCCGGTCTGGACCGTGATTACGCTTTCTCATGGAGTAGTGGTAAGTGGGAATCGATGACGATGCTGGTGCCGGATCTTTATGGCGGTGCCAGTGGTAAAGCAGAAATTAAGAATTCAGAGCTTGCCAACACACTCCGCCGCAATAATGTACCTCAAAACCAGATTGAACAATATGTAGCTGGAACCCTGGGTTATTGGGGTGATCAGCCAGGGACTGCCGGTCCGGTTTACATTGGTGCCATTATTTGTTTTTTGTTCGTTCTTGGATTCTTTATGTTAGAGCCAAAGCAAAAATGGTGGCTGGTCCTCGCCATAGTGTTTTCAATTATACTATCGTGGGGCAAAAACTTTTCCGATTTTAACTATTTCATTTTTGATCACTTACCGGGATACAATAAATTCAGGGCAGTGACTATGACTGTGGTGATCGCCCTGCTTTGTATACCGTTGATGGGATTTCTCTCCCTGGAAAAACTAATCAAAGAAGGGTTGACCAAACAAAACCTCAAATATTTACTGTATGCTGCAGGCATTACCGGTGGTATTGCTTTATTGATCGCCTTGTTTGCAACCCCGCCCAGGCTCGATGTTCCACAGGGATCTCAAATTCCAGACTGGTTTACCAACGCTGTCTATGATGACCGTAAAAGCATTATACGTGCCGACGCATTTAGGTCAATCTTTTTTATCGCCGCAGCACTGGCTATTATCTATTTTTATCTGAAAGGGAAAATTTCAAATTGGCTTACTTTTTCATTAATGGCCCTGCTTATTGCCATTGACATTGGGTTTGTTGATACCCGCTATCTGAATGAAAACAGTTTCATAAAAAAAGGTCATAATGACTTTTTCACCGAAACTGAAGCAGATAAAGTGATCAATCAGGATAAATCATTGGATTACCGCGTTTTGAATCTTCAGAATCCATTTAATGAAGCACGAACTTCCAATTTTCATTTTTCCATTGGAGGATATCACGGCGCAAAAATCAGGAGATACCAGGACCTGATCGAAGGCTATCTCAGCCCGGAAATGCAGCAGATCATCAAAGATAAGGGGATTACCCGCGATAATTCAAAGATCATCAGTATGTTAAATACCAAATATTTGCTGGCCGGAACACAAAAAAATGCAATATTGAGAAATCCCTATGCCTTGGGAAATGCCTGGTTTGTCCATGATATTAAAGCAGTGAATTCTCCGGATGAAGAATATCAATCATTGGGTGAAATCAATCCGGCAACAACGGCAGTGATGGATCAATCCAAATTCAAAGTTCCCGGCATCACGGCTGATTCTACGGCAGAAATACGATTAATTAAGTACAATACCAACCAACTCACCTATGAATCCCACAATCAAAAAGATGGGCTGGCCGTATTTTCTGAGATCTATTATCCGGTGGGTTGGAAAGCCACCATCGACGACAAGCCTGCCAATATTTTGCGGGCAAATTATGTGTTGCGGGCGCTCCATATCCCGGCAGGAGATCATACCATTGAATTCAGCTTTAAGCCAAAATCATATTATGTCGGTAATAAAATTACTGCCGCAGCCACCGGCGTTTACATCGTGTTGATACTCGCTGGAATTTTCATTGCCTACAAAAAGAATGCTTCATCAACAGAAGCATGAAAATGGGCTATTGAAGAAAATGAAAAAGTTGCTGATCATTACGTATTACTGGCCGCCAAGTGGGGGTGGCGGAGTACAACGTTGGTTAAAATTTGCCAAATACCTGCCTGAATTTGGTTGGGAACCTATTATTTACACTCCGGAAAATCCACAATTCGAAAACAAGGATAGTTCCTTATTGAAGGAAATTGGTGAATCCACCCGTATCATCAAAACCCCTATAAAGGAACCTTACAATCTTTTCAAAAAATTCTTTTTTAGATCAAATAGAACCTTGAAGCAAGGTGTGGTCGACGATAAAGCCAGTAACACAGTCAGTAATTATTTGGCTTCCTGGATCCGCGGTAATATTTTTATTCCCGATCCCAGGGTGAGTTGGGTAAAACCTTCGGTCCAATTTCTTAGTCAATGGCTCGAAAGTGAACATATCGAAGGGATAATCACCACCGGACCACCCCATAGTATGCATTTAATTGGATATAACCTCAAGAAAAAGTTTAATCATGTAAAATGGATTGCGGATTTCAGAGATCCATGGACTGACTGGGACATTCTCGATAAATTTCATTTAACCAAAAAATCACGTGAAGTCCACGGCAGGATGGAAAAGGATGTGGTGACGACAGCCGATAAGATTATCACCGTAAGTGAATCCTGGGCTGAAATTTTCAGAACCCGATATTCAAAAGAAATTGATGTAGTTACCAATGGTTACGATGAAGATGATCTGCCAAATGTTGATCAACCTCACAAAAAGGAATTCAGGATTTTGCACGCAGGACTGCTCAATGACCTCAGAAATCCTCCGGCATTGTGGCAAGTATTAGAAAATATATTGTCAAATAATTCGAATTTTAGAAACAGCTTTAAACTTGTTTTTGCCGGCAATGTAAGCAGCGCCATCATCAACGAAATTAAAACTTACGCCCTGTTGAAAGATCATTTTGAATATCTGGGATACCTCAATCATAGTAAATTGATGATGGAATATAAAAAAGCCTCGGTTTTACTGTTAATCCAAAATAAATCGAATATGTCAAAAGGACATCTTCCCGGTAAATTCTTTGAATATCTGGGTACCGGAATTCCGGTCATGGCATTGGGACAACATGAAAGCGATTTAGCAAAACTTGTTCGAGATTACAGTCAACTTCCATTTTGTGACCCCGAAAATGCAGTCGAAATTAACGCCTGCGTGACTCAATCGTTTGAGGCTTTTCGACTGGGGAAAAAGCTGGAACCACTCAAATTGCCCGAAGTATTTTCACGGAAAAATCTGACCGTGAAATTGGCGAAGTTACTGAATGAACTATAAGTTGTCTTCAAACTTTAAATTTAGAAGGCCTTTGTGAAAACTGCTATAACTTTTGGTGGTGTGGTGATAGCCTAATTTCATTGCATTCAACGCCAGCAGTAACTTATCTTCGTTCCGGATTTCTATCAACCGGTTCCTGTTAAATTCTACTGATGTCCGTTTTTCGAAATAGTAATCTCGGTGCACCTTTTCGTTCAAAATTTCTTCCAAATCTTCCAATTTATCGAAAAAAAGTATCCCGTTTTGATCAAATCCCATTTTGTGTATTGCTTCTTCCCCACCCCAGTAAATGGGAATGGTATTGGTTTTTAAACAGTCGTAAAATTTCTCGGTGACATACTCTGGATATTTACCATTTTCAATGACGATCTGAAATTTGTAAGGCCCCAGTGAATCGGATTTTCTTTTCAGATGCCTTCCCGTTCCGCTCCCATACAAGTGTATTTTATCCTTATATTCTTTGGAGATCCTGTGCCGGAATTGATGACCATAGAGGAAACTCTTGTCAGAATATATCATGGAAACCAATTCGGGTTTCTCTGCATTTGGTTTGAATTCATTCATTTCAACAAAATTGTCATTATTGACATAAAGTGTTCTGGGACAGAGATATTGATTTAATTTGAAATAATTACTAAAAGATATTTCAGCAACAAACTTCATGTTGGCATCTATCCAGCGGTAATACTCAATCATGGCCGGGGATTCTATGGCCACCAGAATGTTTTGTTTTTGGGGATCATAAGTTTTTCGAATATATTTATTATAACATATATTCACGTCGTTTTTTGTGTAGAGGGAAAATAATTCGTTTCGAATTTTCAACAATGGATTGAAGAATGAAAATCTATTCAACAATCTAAACTGAATGGAGGAAACAATTTTATCTGTAATCATATTACACGTTTTAATAATCAATGTATCTTATCCATTTAGTGAAGCTCAGCGAGTCTCCATTAAAAAATATAAACTATCTGTTTAATGCCTGAAAAACTGAAATCAATTATAAAGGAAATATATTACTTAATTCCTCTCAAGAAACCATTTTTTGACCTTTTAAAACTCATTTATATTCCACAGCGATCATTTTATCGATTCATGGTACACCGAAAGCCATTCAATATTTTTGTGGGAAACAAAAAACTTACAATCCAGCATCCGGGTTTTCATTTCTATATCGAAAATGAATTTTACTGGAAAGGATATGATAAAAGCAATTTCGAAAAAATATCCAGAGGATTATGGACAAAGTTGGCGGAAAAATCCAATACTATTATTGATATTGGAGCAAATACCGGTTTATATTCATTGCTGGCCAATTTGGTCAATCCTCAGTCACAGATCTTTGCCTTTGAACCCATCAAAAGAAATGTGGAAAAACTAAAGATCAACTGTGCCCTTAACCAATTTCATAATATTGCCATCATTGATGCCGCCATTTCCAATACAGACGGTCACACCAACATTTATCAGCCGAAAACTGATGTTTCTACCATATCCACATTAAATAAACATATTGCAGAAGAACGTCATGTAGAAGCCAATGTAGAAGATGTCGAAACGATAAGGCTGGACACCTTTATAAAAAAAAATGATTTCAAGCGCATTGATCTGATCAAAATTGATGTGGAGGGATATGAAGTGCCAGTATTCGAGGGTATGGGTGAATATATTAAATCCATGAAACCTACGATCCTGGCAGAAATTCGTATTGAAGAAAATGGGGCGCGGATAATGGAATTACTCGGTGATTGTGGCTATCTGTTTTTTGATATTGATGAGAAAAATCCACCGAAACCAGTATCAGAAATTACCAAAAGTTCTAACAATAACTTTTTGATTTGTACCAGGGAAATCGCCCAATACCTGAAACTTCCCATCAAAAATGATCTAAAAAATTCACAAAGCAAAGGCAACAAAAGTGCGGAACGCGGGACAACATTCACCAAATTTGTTCAATTCTACGACCATTACAATCCCGTGGATTATATTATAAAGAAGTGCAACACTTTTAGCAATAATCTAAAACTAAGAGTTATCCATTGAACCATAGCACAATGAAGATCCTTTGGACACAAATACAAAACTTGGATGTTGAACGCAAAATCGATCAATATGTGTCTGTGCTATAATAGTATTTTTGAATGAAAACTGCATTTTTAATTACCAGGAAGCTATCGCAGTCTGAACAAAACGAAATATCGCAAAAGGCAGAAAATGATAAAGATATTTCCGTTTTTACCACACAATCTTCTGGTCAGAACCTAACACTCCAAGCCAAAAAAATTGATCTAGAACCAGAGGCCAAAAGAAAGATCAATACCGAAATCTTTGACCTTTTTAAACATTTTGCTCAAAAGCCGGTGAATGGGCAAACCTTCTATGAATATTTTACTTTCGGAAAGGCCCAATTGTGGTTTTACCATAAATACAGGATTTTTTTTAATACAAGGGACCTGGCTTATGAATCAGCGATAATCAAAAGCCTGTCATCACGTTTCGATTTGGTTCTGGTATATTCCGGCTTTAAAGACCTGAGTATGCTTGATTTTGATACGGATCGAATCTCACTGATCTTTTCCACTCCAAAGAAACAACCACTAAAATTCAGTGCTGTAATCAACTACTTTATCATTTTTATGTTGAGATTTTTTTGGGGAATTATCAACGCTCGTGGTCAAGACAAAAAAAAATTGGCAATCATTGATAGCCGCGGCCAATATCGAAAAATGCTTCGCTCAGATTGTTCAGGATTTAATTATGAAAATGCTTTCATCGGGTATGCCTTTCAATATTTTGATCAAAGGTTTACACTCATTGATCTCTTGATATTGCCTAAATTTAATCATCAGTTTCCCCTGAATGCATCTTACTGGAAAAATACCAATAAAAGACCAAGATGGTATGAGGAATATATCCTGTTTAAGGGATTCGGTTTAAAAGAATTGAGAACTTTTATAGAATGGCGTAAAATATTAAACTCGCGTCTGCACACTTGCAACCAGTCACTTCAACTTCAGGGCCTGGAGAAAATAATCTTTAAATATTTCAGTACACTCGTTGGCTCCTCATTATTTTATTTGGCAAAATACCTCGCTTACAGGCGGTTTTTCCAGCATCGTAATATTAAAGTTGTAGCCACCTGCGATGAAAATAGTCCTAATTTTAAATTGATCCTCGATGCCGCCAAATCTGCGCAGGTTATTACGGTGGGTTATCAACATGGTAATATTCACAATATACATCCATCGTATATGTACCACGAAAAAGATCTCAAATTCCAGCCAATGCCCGACCATACATTGGTTTGGGGCGAACGCTGGAAAAAATTGCTGTTACACCCAGGCAATTTCCGTCCGGATATGGTAGAAGTAATTGGGCAGGTGAGAACGGATGTCATCTTTAATTTACAACATACTGAGCATCGGGTGCGGAACGGCATTGAATCTGATTTACAAAACAAAAAAATGGTGTTGTTCGCGTCGCAACCGCAACGAGACCACGACCTGAGATACCAGGCCGGCCTGGATGTAATGGAAGCGACCAAAGACCTCCCGGACGTTCTACTCATAATTAAAATGCATCCACTGGAAAACGACCCCGAATTTTATAAAGATATCGCCCAAAGAACCGGCGCCAGAAACTACAAAATTGTTCAGGATCCTGACCTCTACCTGCTTCTCGATATGGCTGATATTGTGATCACCTGCTTTTCCACCGTTGGCACTGAAACGGTCTACTTTAGAAAACCATTGGTAATACTCGATCATTTAAGAGAGGACATCTTGAACTATGTGAAAGAAGGTGTGGCATTCCAGACGACCAACGCCAAGGAATTACAAGAATGCCTCACGGGGATATTGAGCAATCAATTGTCACTCAATGCGGGTGTATATGATAGATATATAAGCGAATATGCCTATAAAATTGATGGTCAGGCGGGCCAGCGTTTGATCCGTTTTATATCAGGGTTAATTCGTTCTGAATAATTATCACCTGGCCATCAGGACAATAATTATCATTTCTAATTTTTACCGCACAAAACATACTTCCAGTTCCCCCTAAAAAATATAAGAATTAAAAAATCAGAAAAACAAAATACTCCTTTTTGCCCGGTTGAGTGTTGATTATTATCCAGTCTATGCTATAAAAAACCTCCTTATCTGTTCTTTAAATTTAAAACATACACCACAAATTATTTGGTTCGTTGATCATTCAATATGTCCACTGCTAAAATTTCGTCAGTGTTTGGCATATTCAGATATAGTTTTGCTTTTTATTGTAAGTAATTTCCAGAGAGACATTGGAACTCATAATATTTTTCGATGAGGAAGCATACATAGTGCCCTATGATATTTAAGGCTTTTTCATAATTTTAGCCAAAATTAAACAAATGACAGGTTGGGCATAATCAAAAAACAGGCAATTCAGTCAGCGGTATTTCTATACATTGGCGTACTGATCGGTTTTGTGACTGTCGGTATATTGGCGCCCAATTTTTTAACCAAAAGCCAGATCGGAGCCCTGGGCCTGCTCACATCCTATTCTGGTTTGTTTACCAGTTTTGGTGTGCTGGGATTCACCACCGCTACAATACGCTATTTCCCGTATTTCAGGGATAAAGCCAAAAAACACAATGGATTCCTGTTCCTTTCAATGCTCGTTGGTATGGTCGGATTTCTCCTTTTTCTTTTGATATACTATCCGGTAAAGCCACTGTTTATAGCCAGCAACATAGAAAAATCACCGCTATTTGCTCAGTACTTTTTCCTGATCGTGCCTTTAACATTTTTCCAGATCTTTTTCATGTTGCTCGACATTTACAACACGACGCTGTATAATGCCGCCTTGGGTATATTTTTGAGAGATTTCGTACAGCGTTTCCTGGTTATGATCTTCTTATTGATGCTGGTCACTCATGTTTTTGGTTTTGACACCTATGTTTTTCTCTACACTACAGCAATTTGTGTCCCGACTATCATCATTGTTTTTTATCTGATCCATCAAGGTGATTTTAACCTGAAACCTAATTTTGAATTTTTGAAGAACGGATTGTACAAAGGTATGCTAAGTGTCAGTGCATTTGGTTTTCTGAATAGTTTCAGCAACATCGCTATCCTGCGTTTTGATACCATTATGGTAAATCATTTTATTGATGACGCCGCTGCGGGAATCTATTTCACGTTATTTAATTTTGGCACGCTGGTCTTGATGCCGGCCAGGGCACTTAATAAAATTGCTCCTACCCTAATTGCCGATGCTTACAAAAAAAATGATCGCGAAACCGTTCTGGACATTTACAAAAAAAGTTGTCTTAACCTTTATATCATTGGCCTATTGGTGTTGGTTGGTCTGGCCATCAATTTCGGAAACATTTTTAAGATCATTCCCAAAAGCTATGAGATCGGAAAATATGTTGTGCTGCTGATTGGCCTGACCAATCTGGTAAAGATGGCTGCAGGTTTGAGCGATTCGGTGATCGCCTACTCCAAATACTATAAGTTTACTTCGTTTCTCCTGATTGTTCTTCTCCTTCTCATTGTTGGTTTCAATTACATCTTTATACCCATTTTTGGCATACCCGGGGCAGCTTTTGCTTCTTTTCTCGCTGTTCTCCTCCATGCCCTGATGAAATATATTTTTATCCTTAGAAAATTTAAATTCCAGCCGTACAATTATAAATACCTCGTTTTGGCGCTTACCGCACTGGTCATATTTGGACTGATAAGCCTTATTCCTGAAATAAACAATTTCATTGTCGATATCGCAGTCCGCAGTATCATTGCGGTAACACTATACGCCATTGTGGTGATCAGTTCCGGTTTTTCTCCCGATTTGAATCATTTGTTTTTTCAGTTGATCAACAAATTGCGTGAAATGATCTCTTCACATAAAAACTAATTCCAATCCGGCTCAAGAAAATCCGTTATTCATCATTAATAAACTCAGGAATTCCATAATTTTGCACCCCAAAAAACCATTGAACAAATATTAGTCATGGCAGAATACAAACCGCAGGATATCGAAAAGAAGTGGCAGATATACTGGTCAAAACATAAAATTTTCAAGGCTGAAATTGATTATTCAAAACCTAAATTCTATGTTCTCGATATGTTTCCATATCCATCAGGGGCCGGATTACACGTCGGACATCCCCTGGGATACATTGCTTCGGATATTGTAGCACGCTTCAAAAAGCTGGAAGGATACAATGTGCTTCATCCAATGGGTTTCGATGCTTTCGGGCTTCCTGCCGAACAATACGCCATCCAGACAGGTCAGCACCCTGCCATTACAACGGCACAAAATATAAAGCGCTACAAAGAACAATTGCTGAACATGGGTTTCTCATTCGATTGGGACAAAGAAGTGCAAACCTGTGATCCGGGCTATTATAAATGGACCCAGTGGATCTTCATGCAATTATTCAAAAGCTGGTTTAATAAAGAAATCAACAAAGCCCAACCTATTGAAACACTCATCCAGCATTTCGAAAAGGACGGAAATCAAAAAGTGAATGCAGCCTGCGATGAAGATACACCTCAATTTACTGCAAATGCATGGGAAAGATTTTCAGATCATGAAAAAGCTGGAATATTGCTGAAATATCGGCTTACCTATCCCGCCGATGCCATAGTGAACTGGTGTCCGGCCCTGGGTACTGTGCTCGCCAATGATGAGGTGAAAGATGGATTTTCAGAAAGGGGTGGTTACCCGGTAGAAAGAAAAAAAATGCGCCAATGGATGATGCGCATTACCGCCTATGCTGACCGTTTGCTGGATAATCTGGACAAATTAGACTGGTCTGTGGCAATGAAAGAAATGCAAACCAACTGGATTGGGAAATCATTCGGCTGTGAACTGGATTTTAAGGTTGCCGATCAGGATATTACGCTCACCGCGTTTACCACCAGACCGGACACAGTTTTTGGCGTTACCTATGTTGTTATTGCTCCGGAACATGAATTGATCGAGCAACTGACCACCACTGATCAAAAACAAAAAGTTGATGAATACGTGAAGTTGGCCATCAACCGGTCGGAACGGGAACGAATGGCAGAAGTGAAAACAGTCTCCGGCGTATTCACCGGTTCTTACGTGGTCAATCCGGTCAATAATGAAAAGGTGCAACTTTGGGTCGCCGATTATGTGTTGGCAGGATACGGCACTGGAGTAGTGATGGCGGTTCCATCATCGGATGATCGCGATTTTCGATTTGCCAAACACTACCATTTGCCCATTCGATGCGTGATCGAAGGTACGGAATCTTTGAATGATCCAACGGAGATCAAACATGGCAATATGATCAATTCCGGTTTTATTAACGGCATGGATAGCACAGCGGCCATTCAGGCGGTCATCGAGGATGCAGAAAAACATGGCTATGGCAAAGCAAAGGTGAATTATAAAATGCGCGATGCTGTTTTCAGCAGACAACGTTATTGGGGAGAACCAGTTCCGGTTTATTTCGAAGATGATATTCCACACCTCATCGATGAAAACGAATTGCCATTAGAATTGCCATCGATCGATGAATACAAACCGACCGAAACCGGTGAACCACCGTTGGCCAGGGCTACTGACTGGAAATACAAAGGAAAGTACGATTACGAACTCACCACCATGCCAGGATGGGCTGGTTCAAGCTGGTATTTCTTACGGTATATGGATGCCCGCAACGATAAAATGCTCGTCGACCCGAAGGCAGTCAAATACTGGAATTCTGTTGATTTATATATTGGTGGCACCGAACATGCCACCGGGCATCTTCTGTATTCGCGTTTCTGGAATAATTTCCTGTACGATCGTGGATATATTTTTCATGAAGAACCATTTGAAAAACTGGTAAATCAGGGCATGATCCAGGGTAGATCGAACCTGATTTACAAATTAAAAAACGAAAATAAATTTGTCTCTTTAGGCTTGAAAGATAAGTTTGATACCATTGAGTTGCATGTAGACGTGAACATCGTTGATAACGATACGCTGGATATTGAACAATTCAAAAAGTGGATGCCCGAATACAAAGAGGCAGAATTTATTCTTGAGGATGATAAATTCGTTTGTGGCGTGGCAATCGAAAAAATGTCAAAACGCTGGTACAACGTAGTAAATCCCGACGATATCGCCGGGAAATTCGGTGCGGATACACTGCGCATGTACGAAATGTTCCTGGGACCACTGGAAATGTCGAAACCCTGGAATACACACGGCATCGATGGCGTTTTTAAATTCCTCAGAAGGTTTTGGAATCTTTTCCATGATGAAAATGGAAATTTTGCCATTTCCCATGATAAACCCAGCGGTGAGGAATTGAAAGCGTTGCATAAAACAATTAAAAAGGTTAAGGAGGATATTAACAATTTGTCCTTTAATACATCCGTGAGTGAGTTCATGATCTGTGTGAATGCCCTCTCCCAACTCAAATGCAACAAACGCGAGATCCTGGAACCATTAACGATTGTGTTATCGCCATTCGCTCCGCATATTGCTGAAGAATTGTGGCATCTTCTCGGCAATCAAAAGAGTATCGTTTTTTCCAGCTATCCGGAATTCAATCCGGAATACCTGAAAGAAAACAACCACGAGTATCCGATCATGATCAACGGTAAGCTCAGGACCAAGATTGAATTTCCCCTGGACGAATCGAATACGATAATTGAAAAATCAGTAATGGAGAATGAAGTTGTTCAAAAGTGGCTGGAAGGCAAACCACCCAAAAAGATCATCGTCGTTCCAAAAAAGATCATTAATGTGGTGGTTTAATCCGTGATGATACCAAAACAAATACCCGGCTGGTCTGGTATTATGCTGATTTTTCATATAAAACATCAACCCCGAACAGCCGCCTTAGGTATGCGTTTCACCAAATCCCGCATCTGGTCCTGGCTTTCCTGGCCGATTGTAAAACAATCCACCAATTCCTGACCCAATGTATATTGCAAGCATTTATCCACTTTATCCACCAGTTGACCTGCGCCGAATATTTTCATGCCTATAAGACCTTTTCCCTGTTCCTTCATTTTCTTCAACACACCAACTACCGTATCCACATCAGAATCCATAATGGCGCCATAAGGATTCACTCGTGCCAGATCTACCTGTACCCAGTCAGATTCCGCCGCAGCTTTCAGCGCACCCAATGTATGACAGGAAACGCCATGCGTTCTAATCACGCCGTCTTCCCTGGCCTGTGATAAAACATCCATGGCACCTTGCTTCACAGTGGGCCAGTTGGGGTCCATCATGCAGTGCAATAGCATGATGTCGATATAATCCGTGCCCAATTCATTCTTAAACCGATCGAGATCGGACTTCATTTCTTCTTCGGTTGATGCGTGGGTTTTGGTGAGTATGACTACTTTTTCTCTGGGAACTCTTTTTAAGGCTTCTTTCAAATGCGGGTGGGTGCCATACTGGTCGGCAGAATCCCAGAAATAAATGCCCTTCATCAAATGCGGCCTCCAGCAGATCCGCTAGACCTTGTATGCCGAGTTTCCTGGTTTGATCTGAATTTTTATTCACGCCATGTGTGCCGGTACCCATGGCAAGTCGTGAAACCTTGATGCCTGTTTTACCGAGCGTGATAGTATCACTGGCAAATTTCTTTTGATCCGAGGCTAAGAGATGATAAGGAAAATTGGCCATAGAAAATGCCATGCCGGCCGCACCCAATGAGTTTTGAATGAATGTTCTGCGTTTCATATTGAGATGGTTTACAAGTTTACCCTACTGGTTTTAAACTGTATTTTTTAACTAAAAACCTGGAGTCTGCCCCATGGACTGGTCAACAATAATGAATTCCGTAAGACGTGTTTTTCAGATCAGGTTGAGAATATGCTATTAAAATAAAAAATATTTCCGACATCCGAAAATATATCACCGCAGTACGTTGATGAATTTTACCCGGACTATATCAAAACTTTACACTGTACATTTAGTTTGTGATACATTTCTATGCCATAATCATCATGAAATTATTCCGATTAATCCAACAACAGCAATTACCGGGCAGCATAGAGACCGCCTGGGATTTCTTTTCGACTACTGAAAACCTGGACAAGATCACCCCGCCGGATATGGAATTCAAAATATTGACCGGCGCTGGCCAACGGGCCTTTGAAGGTCAGATCATCACCTATCGCATCAAACCCATTTTTAATATTCCCATGCATTGGGTCACTGAAATTACCCACCTGCGGGAATTGGAATACTTCGTCGATGAGCAGCGTATTGGGCCATATCGGTTTTGGCACCATCTTCACCGGTTCACACCCAAAGACAATGGCGTCTTCATGGAGGACGTACTTGATTATGCCCTACCGACGGTATGTTTGGTCAATTCCTGGGTCAACGGTTTATTCACCAGCGGATCAAGGATATTTTTACTTATCGCCAGCAAATCCTGGATCAGATATTCAACCCTACTTACTCAACAATTGATCGGCAGCCAGTACCAAAAACATAAAATTAGTTCCTCCGCCACCCATTACATATTCGGTCTGTTGCCAGAAGTAAGGCCATTTTTTTAACTCCGGTAAATCCGGACGAATGAGGGCGGTACCGGAACCGACTCCACCGGGAATGTAAGACCAGTCTGCCCTATTAAATCCATAAGCGACAGTGAGGGACTTTGCCCCGACGCCAGAAGCAAAGGAGGCGTTGTTTTCTCCCGGATGACAGCCGAGTACAAAATTCAATGCCTGTAACATATATTGATCGGAGAAAATATCGGGATAGCCCGTGCTCAGAAAATATTGTTCGAAACCAAATTCCTGAATTCCCCAGCCTGCGCCCCAAATGTTTGGCTTGTATGGCACACCATAGGGCGTTTCCTTTTCCTGTTCATCAATTTCAATCCGATACTGCCGGATGGCATCCAGTATTTTACTTTTCACATTTTCATCTGAAATGGAAGGCATAAGCCGACCGATAATCCAGCCTGCTCTTTTAATGTTCTTACTGATGTCATCCACATTATTGCTGATCACCTGCAAATATTGTTGATCTCCGGTTGTAAGATAAAGCTCAGTGGCTGCCTTTACTTTTATCATAGCCGGGGAATTTACATTGGATGCATACAATTTTTTAGCGATCCCGAGGCACTCAGTGGACATTGGAGCGTTAAAATCTTTTAATACACGCGATGCTGCCGCCAGGGATGCTGCCACTTGAAGCTCGCGGTAAGGGTTCTCTTCCGTGAAGACCCAACGATCATCCATTTTGCCAGATCGGTCGGAGGTATGTTGATTTTCTTTAAGGCGAGCATCATACACCAAATTGTCTGTCATATTTACCGGATCGCCCAACAAGGTATATTGTCGAAGTGTTGGACAAATGATTCCCCGGTATAGCCTGCCCAGCGATTCATATCCATTGGCAACCGTGAGGACACCGTGCTCTATTTGCTGGATAATATCCGGTTTCCCATCCGGAGTGAGCAATTCAACCACATGATTTTGTTCATCAATGGTGGTATTATCATAATTGATGTGAAAGGCCTCGTACGTCAGGGAAAGTATGTAAACAGTTCCAGCCTGCGATTCCACCCTCAAATCGTAGTCACCGGCATCATGCCACCCTCCCTGATTGAGTCCGGGTACTGGTTCTAAAGATTTATATTTTGTCAATGTGGAAGGGCCCTGCTTGTACCCGTCAAAATGGTTGGTATCAACGGGTGCCATTAACGCATCATCCATATGGCACAGGCCATGCCACACGCGATAGCGGTCGTTGACGCGCATGTGACACATTTGCACAGGAAGGAAATATTCCAGGGTAGGCTGCCACACATATCGTTGATAAATATCCTTACTGATTTGAAATGGAGCGGATTCAGCATCTCCATATTTCACCATATACATCCCCGGTTTTTCAACCTCTGTGAAATCGAATTGCATATACTGGTATCGCAGAAATTTGCCCCATGACTTCGGTTCGGTGCGCTTCACTTCCTCTAACCCGCCCTCTTCATTGATGCGGTACAAAATAACAGGCTGGTATTTTGTCGTTTTTTGGTCCAGTTCAATTACTGCAATCTTTTGTTGATTGGGATGATAACCGACCTGTGAGGTTTGCACGACTGGTTTATATTCAAAATCAGGGATGGCGTATGGGGCGACATACCATTCGATGGCCCCTTTGGCAGCGCCTTCGGCTACCAAAGAACGTACGATAAACCAGCCATTGTTGTGTTTGCCACGGCCATCGATCAGTTTGAGATCTCCCAGTTCATTTTCGATGGTGATTCGCTGCGAATCGCTCTCCGGCGCAATGACGAGCTTTTTTCCAATAGCAATAGGTTTGATCTGTTCAATGCCCTGGCCATCCTCAATCATCGGGCCGTCGGCCTGCCTGGGAAAAATACCTTCCTGATCATCCATATACCACGTTTTCCCAAAAAGATCCCCTGGAAAAAATTCCAGGTTAAAACCAACTTTTCCAATCCATTCCAAAGGCAAAGGTTTATCCAGATCGACAATGATCCTGAATGATTGCCCCTCCGGCCGAACACGCACCGTATATTGAAAATACAGATCAGGGTAGATGATGGGATTAAAACCCTTTCTATTCCGGCTGAATCCGGGAATGTCATTTTTACGCTGATCTCCTGCATTTCCTGATCGATCTGACGTTCGCCTACCTTTGGGATCGGTGACCATTGCCCGGGTGTTGGTTCCAACCTGATATCACCATTGGAAGCTACACGAACTCCATTTTGTATAATACTCACTCCGCCCTGATGGCCTTCCGGGTAATAATCCTGGGCCAGCATCACATTCAGACCAGGCATAGCAAGATATTCCTGCTCGTTTAGTTTTAATTCTGGTTTTTCAGTTTGTGATCGGCATCCGGAAACGAGCAGTATCAGTAATAAAAAGTGTTTGAATCTTTTAGTGAAAGTTCTCATAATGATGGGTATTGATATTAAAAAATCATTCGATTAAAGGACCGAAATTTTGTCGCTTTCCCTTAATGTCATTGTAAAATTACTGTTTCGGAATAAACATCGCTTTGATCATTTGAATTTTTTTGTGACTACTTGTTAGAAAGGAAAAGTCACCACCCTTCTTCCTTTAAAGAACAGCACTTCAAAATTGCAAATTTCTTGTCCAATAAATTGTAGCATAATGTCGTCAATTTACATTGAAAAGATGTCCATTAAAGCGGATTATTCCTTGTATAATTTTATCGTATCGCACCACTTACTCGTCGACATTTTTATCATATACAAACCCCGGTGTAATTGTCCGATATCCAATGCAGTAACTTCCTCTCCATGGGTGACGAGTTTTTGGTTCAACACATTTTGTCCATTCATGGAAAAAATTGAAATATTCATATCATGAAGCGGGGCAGAACCCCAGCAGATCTTCAACCATTTTTTTGCAGGATTGGGATAAATTTCCAAGCCATGCCTGCGGATTACCTCATGAAATCCGGTGACATAATTTGACCCGGATATATTGTTAAAAGCATCCAGGGCAATTACCTGGATCTTTGACAGACCTGCTTTGGAATAGTTGTGTAAAACAACCTCCAATGGCTCATCTGATTTTACCGTAGCCAATGGTCCGGAATCGTCAATGATCTTGTAATGCATAATATGTTGAAAATCCTGTGGGGCTTCCCAATGCACTTTCACATCGCTGCTATTCTGTCTCTCCGAAATGACATTTACCGGATAATCCGGCCCTTTCAGCGCTTCATCAATTCCCATCAGTGTATATAGCGCTTTTAATTTTGGGGTGTGCATGTCCAACAGATCTTCCGTGGCACCCCAGCAACCATACCGTGTGTATCCGCTTGATAAAGTAAAATACATCACCAGGTTACCGCTGATATCGGCAAGATCAAACCAGTTGTCTTTGAGATCATGGATCAGCAGTTCCTTCATCCCCGCGCTGCGGTTGGCCTGAATGCGGTTGGCGATATTGGTGGGATCACCGCCGCCATTGTCTAGTCCTGTTTCGTATTGCATTACTTTCAATCCAAACAAATCGGCAATCTGTGCCAATCCTATTTCTCCGGAACCGGTAGTCCAGGCATCCGGACTGTCCCGCTTCGAACCTAAAGCGGCGTCGCTGTTATCCATCATCACTTCAATGATCTTTTCTGGTGAGGCGTTGGATGCAGCCCCATTGGCATTCACATAACTGGCACCGGCTATCCCATAAAAATTGTCTTTTGCGCTTCCCGATCCATAAATAGCCTCAAACCACTCCAGGATGCAACTATAATACGGCACCCAACCCCCGATCTGCCAACAGAATACCGGCCTTATTTTACTTCCAAAAGCTGTCCTGGAACCAGGGCTGAAAGTTTCTATGAAAATGTCTGCTATTTTCTTCAACTCACGAACGTATCTTCTGCCACGCCAAAGATTTTCATCATTCGGGTCACATTGGGTAGTTTGCATATTTAAGTTAGAACCACCCGCATTCACTTCAGCAATTGCCGCCTGCTTGTTGTATTGTTGCTGGGTAAAACCCGGATTCCAGACTTCATTGCTCAGTTCAAGGTAAATTTTTAAATCCTGGTTCGTCAGGCTATTTTTCATCAACTGAGCCAGTTGTTGAATATATTCTTCATCGGCATCAATCGGGATGTTGATCCAGATATCTTTGCCGGTAATATTTGCCAAGGTGACCACATATTCCCAGGGCACTCCACGCTTGTTGAGCATAGGGTCACCCGGAGACACCCTGTCTGACCATGAAATTTGCTGCGGAAAATCTACATTGGTATTATTGGTGGATAAAAAATCCATAAAACGCAGTACGGGAAAATGCGAAACTGCATTGATAAATTCCCGGGTAAACAAGTCCTCCGGGCGATTGTGGTAACCTGGCCGTAAGACCTTGAGGCCGGTGATCCCGGTATTGGTCGGGCTACTTCCCGTGCGTTGGGTATTGTAAAATACAGGAATTTGGAGCAAATTATCGCTGGTGACAACAAGATCTGCTGTGGTAGTATTTGTTGGCTCGTCATATACCTGGTTTTGCAAGTTCAATGTGGTGCCGCTACCTCTACTGATATCGGCTTTTCCTTTGAATATTATCCGATAAGTTCCCGTGACATCCGAAGGAATTTTGCTGTGTGGATCATCCACTGAACCGATCCAGGGACAACAAGGTCGTTTATCGAATAGTACTACCTTAAAATCCCCGGTTGGCCAGCCGTTGACATCGACATTTACGGGATCAGTGCTATTGACCTTTTCAAACCCCCTGCTTGTTTTCAAAACATCGACAAATTCCAGGGCGTTACCCCCTATCCCTTCCAGCCCGATTCCAATAAAATTTCCATATACCTGACTTTGAACTTTTGTTGGCGATAAAAATGTTAATAAAATGATTAATGAGCAGATAAGATGGTTGAACTTTCTCATGTCAAAATGTTTTACCACAATAATTGATAAATAAAGGAATGGTTTTGGTTTATGACGGCCGTAAATTTTTGCAACCTTCATTAAAGATGATGCAAATGAATAAATACCCTAAAACCAGGCCTGTTTTATAAGCGGGTCTAATCCTAAAAAAATTTAAATGCCAGCAAACCAACCAGGATCAAGACAATACCCGTAACAAAAGATTCATGGTGTTCCAGCCAGTGTACTTTTATCAGGCGCAAACCACGCCAACCCACATAGACCAAAAGAGTCATCATACAAACTGTGACCAGTAAATATACCAATGAAACCAGCAAGATGGCGCCCCATCCAGCCATGCCGGCCGTAAAATAGTAAGCTTCCAATTCGATACAGGGTGAAAAAAACATGACCAGTGCAAGAGAAAACAAAATGGCCCGGTTTGTTGCATTGCTAACAGAAGCCTGATGATGGTGATGACTCTTGTTGCGAATATGATTGATCAAATAAATTCCTCCCAGCGCGATCAATAGAGACGGAGCCAGATAATGCATCGACCAGGACCACTGCCGGGCAATACTCAAACCCAACCAACCTATCAATATGCCGATGAGAATGGTCGATAATACATGTGCCGAACCAACTAAAATAGTACTCCACAGCACATATCTCGCTGACCAATTTTGTGCTTTTCCCACTGCAATGATCGGCATCCAGTGATTGGGAATGAGAGCGTGAAAAATGCTAAGTAAAAAACTACTGATTAATATTTTATACATGATCTGTTCTCCTAATTGTGATCAAATATAAAAAATGATAAATTCACCTGGAAGTTCCAGTTTCAATTATGAATTTCAAATTATCGCACCATTCTTTAGTGATATTTTTATGCTGCTTGTTTTTTTAACCGAAAATAATTTTGTCTTTCGGAATTAAAGGTTATTTTTACCTTTAATAAACTTAACACCACATTATTCACGACTAAGACCGCACTTTTATGAAAGAACATTTCGTTGTACTGGACTATATTGTTTTTATATGCTATGGTCTGCTGATCATTGGTTTTGGATTATGGATCTCCAGGACCAAAAAGGGAGAAGAAAAAACCGTTGATGACTATTTTCTTGCCAGCAAGGCGCTTCCCTGGTGGGCCATCGGAGCATCACTCATTGCCGCTAATATTTCAGCAGAACATTTCATTGCCATGTCAGGTTCCGGATTCGCCATCGGACTGGGCATTGCTGCCTATGAATGGGTAGCTGCGCTCGCTTTGATTGTTGTGGGGAAATATTTCCTGCCCATTTTCCTGGAAAGAAAGATTTATACCATGCCGCAGTTTATACAAATGCGGTTTAACAAAGGCGTAAGCACTGCTTTTGCCATTTTTTGGCTATTGGTTTATGTTTTTGTCAACCTCACTACGGTAAGCTATTTAGGCGCGCTGGCCATGCAAAAAATTCTCGGAATTCCAATTATATACGGAATTCTTGGACTTGGATTCGTTTCGGGAATCTATTCTATTTATGGAGGATTAAAAGCTGTTGCATGGACCGATGTGATCCAGGTGATCTTTTTAATCGGCGGAGGTTTGGTCACTACTTTTCTCGCTTTAAATGCCGTGGGAAATGGCAGTGTGTGGCATGGTTTTGCCACCATTTATGAAAAAGCCAGTGATCATTTTCATATGATCCTTAAAACCGGTCAAATGATCATTCCCGATACCGTTGACGAAGCCACAGGGAAAGTGCTAACCACCAAAGACGCCTTTCAGGACCTGCCTGGTTTAGCCGTATTATTTGGTGCCATGTGGCTCACCAATTTTGGTTATTGGGGTTTTAACCAATATATCATTCAAAAGGGACTGGCAGCCAAGACATTCAATGAAGCCAAACGTGGGCTTGTCTTTGCCGGATATTTGAAAATATTGGTTCCTCTCCTGGTGATCATCCCTGGAATAACAGCTTATGTCCTCATTAACAATCATACACCACAGGAGCTATCAGCGATGATCGGGATACCGGTTGAAGCTGTCGGGCATATTACCAAATCGGATGGTGCATATCCCTGGTTGTTAAAGAATTTCGTGCCTGCCGGGATCCGCGGGTTGGCATTTGCAGCTTTGGTGGCTGCCATCGTTTCCTCCCTGGCTTCGATGATTAACAGTACTTCGACCATATTCACTGTAGACATTTATAAAAATTATATCAACAAAGAGGCCACCAATAAGCAACAGGTACGGGTTGGCCGTTGGGTGGCTTTTATTGCTTTGTTTATCGCATCATTTGCGGCACAACCCTTACTCGGTTCGCTGGACCAGGCTTTTCAATACATCCAGGAATACACCGGTTTCATCTATCCCGGAGTGTGTGTGGTATTTTTCATGGGCCTGTTTTGGCGACAGGCCACGCCCAATGCCGCGTTGTGGACAGCAATATTTACACTGCCCATTGGTATCGTTTTCAAGGTCCTAATGCCTGATCTTCCTTTCCAAATGAGGATGGGTTATGTGTTTATTTTGTTAGTAGCGATAGCCTCTTCGATCAGTTTTCTTGAAAAAGGAAAAAAAGTTGCCGCAGTAGCTCCTGAGAGTTATATGGGTAAATCTGCTGTTTTCAGCGGTTACTTGTTGTTTGTACTAAGTGGTATCTGTGTGATTCTCGGAATTTTCTTTTCAAAGCCACTGGAAAATCTGGGGTTCTCATCCATTTTTATGATTGCAACCCTTTTGGCCTGGGTAGGTATTATTCTGGTTACCAATGTAAAAATGCATGTTGCAGATAAGAAGGCGATTATCGTGGATTCTAAAATATTTAAGACGGGGCCGGCATTCAACCTGGGCGCTATTGGCATTGTAGCCATTTTTACCCTGCTTTATTTCTTATTCTGGTAGTTTAAATTGGAAATGACGCAATATTATTCACAACATCATCCACACCTTCTCGCTGTCGACTGTGTGATCTTTGGATTTGACCACGATGTACTGAAATTACTATTAATAAAACGTAATTTTGAACCGCAGCAGGGAAACTGGTCACTGATGGGAGGATTTCTCAAAGACAATGAAAATCTCGATCAGGCTGCACAGCGCATTTTGTGCAATCTCACTGGACTTAAAAATGTATTTCTGGAGCAGTTGCATACTTTCAGTGAACTCCATCGTGATCCTGGCGAGCGGGTCATCTCTGTGGCCTATTATGCCCTGCTTAAGATAGATGATTCCGACAAGGACCTCACCAATACTCATGGCGCAGCCTGGATTGATATTGATAAAATTCCCAAATTGATCTTTGATCATGATCAAATGGTACAATCTGCTTTGTCATTCATTCGCCACAAAAGCCGGTTTGAGCCAATTGGATTTGAATTATTGCCCGAAAAATTTACCATTCCTCAACTTCAAAGATTGTACGAAGCGGTGTTTCAGGAGAAATTGGACAACGCCAACTTTCGAAAAAAAGTACTGAGCATGAAGATCCTGAAAAAACTGAATGAAAAGGAAAAAGAATTCTCTAAAAAAGGGGCTTTTTATTATCAGTTTGACCAGAACAAATATGAGAAGCTGGTGAGGGATGGTTTTCTGTTTGAATTGTAATTCACAATGAATGGGAATTATCCATAATTGAAATTTAAACAAATGATCAAAACACACCGCCGATGCTAAAAAAGTTAAAGAAAGAAGTTTGCAATGCCAATCTCGATCTGGTGAAATACGGACTTGTCATCTTCACCTGGGGAAATGTCAGCGGAATTGACAGCAAAAGTGAAAAAATAGTGATCAAGCCCAGTGGAATAAGTTACGACGACATGAAACCCGAAGACATGGTCGTGCTGGACATGGATGGAAATATTTTGGAAGGTGATCTGAAGCCATCTTCAGATACGCCTACCCATTTAACACTGTATCGTCATTTCAAAAATATTGCTGGTATTGTCCATACACATTCCCAGTGGGCGACAATTTGGGCCCAGGCGGGGTTACCCATACCCGCCCTGGGCACAACCCATGCCGATTATTTCTATGGTGATATACCATGTACCAGGAAGATGAAGAGTACAGAAATTGAGGGCGCTTATGAAGCCGAAACCGGCAAAGTGATTGTGGAAACGTTTAATAAAATAAATCCCGATGATGTCCCTGGTGTTTTGGTCAATAACCATGGCCCATTTGCCTGGGGCAAGGATGTGCGCAATGCCGTACACAATGCAGTAGTGCTGGAAGAAGTGGCAAAAATGGCGTATCACACCTTGCAGTTGAACAAGGTGATGGCCATTGAAAAATCATTGCTCGATAAACATTATTTGAGAAAACATGGCAAAGACGCCTATTACGGTCAATAATGCCGTTAAAAAAGCATTAAAATTCCAGGCTCCGGGTCTGAGATATAAAGACGATAAAGAAAAATCCGGAATTTAAAATATACAATGTGGAACTTAAGTCCAATTGAAATTTTTTAAAATCACAAAATCCCAAACTATGAGCAGACAATATGTTATTGGAATCGATTACGGCACAGACTCGGTCAGATCAATTATAGTCGACACCGAAAATGGTGATGAAATTGCCGGTGAGGTGCACCATTACCAGCGCTGGAAAACCGGTAAATATTGTGATCCATCCAAAAACCAATTCCGTCAACATCCGCTTGATTATCTGGAAGGGCTCGAATTTTCGGTAAAGGGTGCCCTGAAAAAGGCGGGTATTCAGCCGGAATCAGTGAAAGGAATAGGCGTTGACACCACCGGTTCTACTCCCGTAGCGGTGAATGATCTTGGTTTACCGCTGGCCATGGTTCCCGGATTTGAAGAAAATCCTAATGCCATGTTCATATTATGGAAAGATCACACCTCAGTAAATGAAGCTGAAGAAATCAATGAAAAAGCCAGAACAAGGGGCGGTGTTGATTTTACAAAATACGAAGGTGGAATTTATTCTTCGGAGTGGTTTTGGGCCAAAATCATGCACATTTACCGTACGGATGAACGGGTCTTTCAAATGACTTACAGTTGGGTGGAACATTGTGACTGGATACCAGCAATATTGACCGGAAACACCAATCCACACACCATGAAACGCAGTCGCTGTGCCGCGGGACACAAAGCCATGTGGCATACCGATTTTGGCGGGTTACCGGAGGAGAAATTCCTGACTGCCCTGGAACCGCGGTTGAAAGGATTACGGGAAAGGCTGTATAAAAACACCTACACGGCCGATGAACCGGCCGGTAGGTTGAACAAGGAATGGGCCGATAAGTTAGGGTTACATGAAAATGTGATGGTGAGCGTGGGTACGTTCGATGCGCATGCCGGAGCGGTAGGTGGTGAAATTGAAGCATACACCTTGAGCAAAGTAATGGGTACTTCTACCTGCGATATGTTGGTGGCGCCAATGGAAGAAGCCGGGGACAAATTGGTAAAAGGCATTTGCGGCCAGGTTGACGGTTCCATCGTTCCTGGCATGTTGGGGCTTGAAGCAGGCCAGTCGGCTTTTGGTGATATTTACGCCTGGTTTAAAAAGATATTGATGTGGCCCGCAGAAGAAATTCTTCAAAAAACCAGCCTGATTGATGCTGAAACAAAAACGAAATTGATCGAAGAGATGAGCGATCAGATCATAACCAGGCTTTCCGAAGCAGCGGCTAAAATTCCGATTGCCGAATCAGGCATCATCGCCCTCGACTGGATGAACGGACGGCGAACACCAGATGCCAACCAGGCTTTGAAAGGCGCTATCCTCGGTTTAAATCTGGGCAGTGACGCGCCACGAATTTTTCGGGCATTGGTGGAAGCTACCTGCTTTGGTTCCAAGAAAATCACAGATCGTTTTCTCGAAGAAGGAATACCCATCAAACAAGTGGTTGCATTGGGCGGGGTGGCTAAAAAATCTCCTTTTGTGATGCAGGTGATGGCAGATGTCCTCAATATGCCCATCAAGGTAGCAAAATCGGAACAGACTCCCGCGTTGGGTGCCGCCATGTATGCCGCAACGGCAGCCGGCATATTCCCGAAGGTAGAAGATGCCAAAGTAGCCATGGGAAGTGGGTTTGACGCCGAATACCTCCCCGACAGAGACAATGCAATTCAATATGCAAAATTGTTTAGGCAATATGTGGCTTTCGGAGAATTTATCGAAAGTACCGTGAAGTAATTTTTAAAACATTAACAAAATAATCAGGCTTTGAGCCTGAATGCACCATATCTAAAATATTTTCATTATGACAACAAACCTCAAACAATATGAAGCCTGGTTTATCACTGGCAGCCAGCACCTTTATGGAGAAGAAACGCTAAAACAGGTAGCAGATCACTCCCAAAAAATTGCAACTGCGCTTAATGACTCCAATAAAATCCCGGTCAAATTAGTGTTCAAACCAGTGCTCACCACACCGGAATCGATCTACAATCTTTGTCTGGAAGCCAATAATGCGAAAAATTGTGTGGGACTCATTGCCTGGATGCATACTTTCTCGCCTGCCAAAATGTGGATTTCAGGTTTAAGAGTATTGCAAAAACCATTCGCTCATCTACATACGCAATACAATCGGGATATACCCTGGTCAACTATTGATATGGATTTCATGAATTTGAATCAATCGGCACACGGAGGGCGTGAATTTGGTTTCATCAATGCCCGCATGCGCATTAAACGAAAGGTGATTGTTGGCCATTGGCAGGATGAAGAAGTTCAGGAACGTCTCAATATTTTCCTGCGAGTTGCCTGTGCCCGGCATGATATGCAAGGTGCGCGATTTGCCCGTTTTGGTGATAACATGCGTCAGGTAGCCGTCACAGAAGGTGACAAGGTATCTGCAGAAATTAAATTTGGCATTTCTGTGAATGGATATGGCCTGGGAGATCTGGCCATTTTTGTCAACCAAGTCAGTGATGCTGAGATCAACAGGCTCATAAAAGAATGCGAAGAACAATACGACCTTTCTAAAACTTTGCAATATGATGGGATTCGCCGGATTTCACTTCAAGATGCCGCTCGTATAGAAATCGGAATGCGCGCATTTCTTGAAGATGGTGGATTTAAGGGCTATACCGACACTTTCGAAAACCTTCACGGTTTGAAACAGCTACCAGGTATCGCTGCGCAACGCTTGA
Organism: uncultured Cytophagales bacterium; assembly: GCA_963711495.1. Lineage (GTDB taxonomy): Bacteria > Bacteroidota > Bacteroidia > Cytophagales > Cyclobacteriaceae > CAVQEK01. Next base: position 396,081 of record CAVQEK010000009.1, on the reverse strand, counting down.
TGGCAGAAGGTTATGGATTTGGTGCTGAAGGAGACTGGAAAACGGCCGCTTTAGTTCGTGCCATGAAGGTGATGGCCACGGGAATGCCAGGAGGAAATTCCTTCATGGAAGATTATACTTATCACTTCGAACCGGATAATATGCTGGTTCTCGGCGCACATATGCTCGAAATTTGTCCTACCATAGCCAAAGGGCGACCACGTTGTGAAATTCATCCGCTTTCCATAGGAGGCAAAGAAGATCCGGTAAGGCTGGTTTTCGATGCTCCGGCAGGTCCTGCATTAAATGCATCGATTATTGATCTTGGAGATCATTTCCGTTTGTTGGTAAATGAAGTAGAGGCCATTGAGGTAAAAGAGCCCCTGCCAAAATTGCCGGTGGCTCGTGCTTTATGGAAACCTCTTCCTGACTTAAAAACAGCGGCAGCAGCCTGGATCTTATCCGGCGGAGCACATCACACTTGTTTCAGTCAGAATATCACGACTGAATACCTGGAAGACTTTGCGGATATGCTTGACCTGGAATTGGTGATTATCGATAAAAATACCAGTATCCGCGAAATCAAGAAAGAGTTGCAATGGAATGATTTCTATTATCATCTAAAAAAAGAATATTAATTTCGGATAAGATAAATTTTGTTAAAACCTTTAAATAGAACAAATGCCAGTGCTACCAGGCACCGGCATTTTTAATTATGCTCAAAATATCGGGACCGATCGATCCTTCTTGTATTTATTTCCTTACCACTGTTTTTAGAAATTCATACCAGGTGACTTTGGGCTCAGGAATGCTGATGGTGAGGTCCTTTACACTTTTGATGCCTTCCACAGTTAGTATGGCCTGAGGATTGGTTTTTTCTACAATATTGGTCAGACGATCAAGTTCCTGACGCTTTAAAATAAGAAACAATATACTGACGGGACCTTTATTACCTTCAGCAGAAACCACGGTTAACCTGAAATCTTCAATTCTTAGATTATGGATCAGTTCACTGGCGTATTTCTGGGTTATAATCCGGACAATTACATTGCCTATTGCCAGTTTATCCTCAATGAGCATTCCTACAAAAATTCCGGTTGCAAATCCGCCAGCGTAAGCAAAATAGGAAACAAAATTGTCGAGGTGCTGCAAGATCTGACTAATGGCCATCAGCCAAACAAAAGATTCAAAAAAACCCAATACAGTGGATATCAGTTTTCGTCCACCAAGCATGAATATTACCCTTACCGTATTGATGGAAACGTCCGTGATTCTGGCGAAAAATATTAACAGAGGTAAAATGACCCAACGAAAAATTTCCGGGTCAATGCCCAATTGGCCAAGTATTGTATGTAAAGACATGGTGAATGTTTGTAAATTAAAGGCTTTTAAATTTTCCGAAAGTTAAGTGTTGTATGCGAACCACACACATTTTTATTTAAGAAGGAGGAAGGATTCAGGTATTAATCAATTTTAAATTTTTTCATCAATTACAAAGATTTCGGGTAAACCTCTAAAGTTAGATTGGATTGAAGTTAATGATGTAAAAAAAATTTGGCCGGTTCATAAGTACCTTTAAAAATTAAAGGCTATGTGGAGGATCTCAGCACCGGCCAAATATTGTCAATATTATAAAAGTTCTTTGCCGGCATTTTATAAACCCGGCAATTTCTCAACAAATACATTCCCATTATTTACCAAACATTCAACCCACAGCATTCTTAAAAAAATCCACTTTAGACAAGTATGAAAAAAGATCAAAAAATATACTAAATATACTCAATTACCTAATTTTGACCATATTTAATTTAATGCAAGATATATTTTCCTGTGCTTTGAATGAAAATATTTCAATATTAATTTCCTGCATTCAACACTAAAAACTTACCTGAGAATAATTGGGAATTAATATCAACAGTATTTTTAAATGCGGTTTTTTTGAAAATGAAAACCGCACCAAAGAATCTTTCTAAGACTTTTGCTCACCCACTTCTTTAAAATGTTGATTCTAAAATTGATTATTCCGCCCTCATCCTTACATACTTTAACTAAACACTGAAAAGAATCAAAAGCTGGATTTTGATTCTTTTATGGAATCGTGATGACTCAATAATACACACCAACGAAAAGAATCCATTGACAAGGTTGACGAATTAATTTTAACAGAATTACGTTAAAGGTCAGTTGTTTATATTCAATTGGAACAAGAAAGCGATATGGAATAATTTTGATGCGCTATTTCTCTGTTAAAGGCTTAAATTTAAATTTCTGCCCTCCAACCGATGCTTCATACATCAAGCCGCCTTTTGGAAGGGTGAAGACAGCAACACCTTTATTGTATGCTACATCAGCAGAAGCGCCTGCATCCGCGACAATTGCGGACACTTGGGCGGAGAATGCCAATTTATTGGCTTTGAAAGCATTCATTGCTTTTTCATCTTCGAAAAAAATTATTTCACTGTAAGATTGTCCGCCCATCTGTAACCCAACAGTGGCTTGTGTAAGTTCAGCATTTCCAATCACTTTACCCCCTTCGAACACTTTGCCATTCCCATGCGCACCACCCACCAGAAAAGCGCCCTTTCCAATGCTGGGAAAAATCACATAACCATATGCTTTATCAAAAAATTTCTGCATGCTGGGATCTTTTTCTTTAAAATTTTGTAGAGCAGTATCTACCGCCGCCATTTCCTTTTTCTCCTTTTCAGGATCCCATCCACCAATCTTACCTTGGCCGAAAACATGCGCCGAAGCCAGTAAAATAATGATGGGGAAAGTTGATATAAAATATTTCATGACCGTAGTTTAAAGAAGTTCTGTTTATTATTTGTTCTAATATATGAATTAGTTGAAGAATTCATTCAATCTTTTTTTAAATTACAATTGAAGATCAATAATTGCTTATTGTTGATTGGAAAATGTAGTCTTCCCATTTTTTATTAATATTTAAATTCCCTGTATTTGGTAAGCCATTTCTGAATAAACAAAATGTCATCGATATCAATTTTTGGCGTGCATTCCCAATAAAGTTTATATTGACCAACAGATTATTTATGCATTTTACGGTAGTTTTGTAAATTAATTTTCAGATGCATCAGCCAATAAAAAAAATTGCTTTCCTTTTATTTTTCTCCGTGGTATTTTTTAGTCATGGTTTAGCCCAAAAAACCGATAAGGTATTACTTACGAATGGAGATTGGATTACCGGAGAAGTTAAAAATCTCGATTATGGCAAATTAAATTTCAAAACTGATGCTGCGGGAACCATTTATATAAAATGGGAAGACATATGGAAAATAAAATCTGACAAAACATTTGAGATCCGAATGGGTCAAGGGTTGGTTTACCATGGTTCACTCGATACAACAGATGTTAAATTTAAAGTCATTATCTATAATGATCATGATTCAATTCCCGTAAATCTGTTTAGTATCGTAGAAATCATTCCAATTAAAGATCTATTTTGGGCGAAATTCGACGGAAATTTGGATTTGGGGTACAGTTATACAAAAGGTAGCCAGGTTACGCAGTTTAGTCTTGGTAGCAATATAATTTTTCAGGCAGAACGATACGAATTTAATGTTATTGCTAATTCCATCATTACCAACCAGCCTGAAAAAGAAATTGTCAAAAAGCAAGATTACAGCCTGAATTACAACAAATATTTAGGAAAGAACTGGTCAATTCTGGCAATGAGTAAGGTTGAACAAAATACAGAATTAAATCTTGATCGTCGATTATCTTTGGGTACTGCGTTTGGAAAAAACTGGATAAAGAGTAATTCCAGAAGTTTTATAACCAATGTTGGATATGTGGTTAACCAGGAAAAATCAATAACAGAAAACGAAATCAAGGTAAATCAGGAATCTTTAATTCATATTGAATACCGTCAATTTAGATATAAAGACCCGGAAATTGATTGGGTAACCTATTTAAGTTTGTTCCCCAGTCTTAGCATACCGGGAAGATTACGTTCAGATTTCAATACAAACCTCCGCTATGAATTGTTCAACGACTTCTTTCTGGGACTGACATTTTATCATAATTTGGATAATAAACCACCGGAAGGGGGAGAATCCACAACGGACTATGGCATTGTTACCTCAATCGGGTACAAATTCTGAAACTTGACACTCAATCAAAAATTATAACCAATTTGAATAACATAACGATAACCTAAGAGCCATCTATCCAAATTACCCTTAATATCTATCTCCTCATCTTTAAACAATCCTTCCAAAAGTGGAAATCTTTTGAGCAGGATGGCTTTCATAGCTTCATAATATTCGTTTTCCTCATCAGGAGAGAGATCGATACTTTCGTCAAATTTCATGCGAAGCCTGTAATTAGAAATAGAAGGGCCTATCAATATTAAATCTAGCGTCATTCGCTTGAATAACACGAACTGATAACCCATTTCAAATCCAAGACTGTGGATATCAACACGGGTCTTCATATTTGCCTTATTTGAAATAGTGCCATTTTCATCGACCTGCTGAATGGTGTTGTTCAAATTTAAATTGTACCAGGCATAATATGGCCCAATATACAGGCCGTGAGGTGCCAGAAACTTATTTTCCTTTTTTAAATAAAACCGGTAGTCCCCAACGAAACTCCATCCATATTTGCTTTTATACCGCGACACATTAATGGAATCGGAAATCGTTTTACTGGAACCTGGAAAACCTAAGTATCCCATGTTGATGGAAAATGACTGATTCTGTTTTACGATTCTTTCGTAACCGAAAACCATCGATGTAGCCCCCAATAATATATATGGCGTTGGGTTATATTTGATCACATTTTTTCTTTGGATAGACAAGGGGACTTCCTTATTATCTTGTGCCGTGAGTGGAGAAGTAGTCCACATCAGGAATAAGCATAAAAATCCAATGTATATAATTATTGCTTTCATAGTAGTTATCCAATGGACGATACTAATTAAAAAAACTGATTGATAAAAATGATCGTCCCAAAAATTTCTATTAAAATTTGAATACAAAATACGACGTTTAAAACCGTTAAAAAAAATTTCAAACTTGCCTCGATTTAGCCATTAAAACACGCTTAGGTAACTGATGATGAAATAGTTGACCCGCGTTTTGATCAATGGTTCAATTGATAATTTTTTTTATTTAATCGATATATTATTTAAAAAATTATTTACCTTTCGATCTTAAAAATGGGCATTCGTAGTGCCTGATTGTATTTTAGCGCCTATATTTAAAAGATTACTGAAATATTCCAGACCTACCATTATCCATTTCATCATTTATTTTATTCTTAATTATTTAATTTATCATGAACATTTTCGTTGCTAAGCTCAATGGCAGGACTTCAAGTGAAGATCTTAAGAGAGCGTTTTCAGAATTCGGGGAAGTAACCTCCTCCAAAGTTATTATGGATTATGAAACCGGCAATTCCAAAGGTTTTGGTTTTGTCGAAATGGCTGACCAGGATGCAGCCTACGAAGCTATCGAAGCACTGAATGAATCAGAATTGGATGGTAATGTAATTGTTGTAAAAAAAGCAAAACCCAGAAATGCCAACAATGGCCGAGGAAATAGTTTCAATCGAAGATATTAAGACGATTTATTCAAGTAAAAAAAGCGGATTCAAAGTCCGCTTTTTTTTCGCCTGAATTTTAACCAATGGCAGTTCAATGAAATTTCCCGGTGAGCCAAATTGACAGTACAAGATTTCGTAGCATAATTCATTGTCCAAATTTTAGAAAAGTTTCTTACCTTTGCGTCCCGATAAACGATTTTTCAGCAGAAATTCTGAAGGAAATTTTCAGGGCAATATTTAAAACGTTGGATTCATTATTTCTGCAAATGGTAAACAGAATACCTGATTATATGAATTTATCGATCCCTGAAAAATTAATATTCAATACGGATATTCGTTAATTTTAAAAAATTATAAAAGTTAAAACATTGTCTGGTAAAACATTATTTGATAAGATCTGGGATGCACACGTTGTCGAGCAAATTGAAGATGGCCCCAGTGTATTGTATATTGACAAGCATTTAATCCATGAAGTGACGAGCCCCCAGGCATTCGCAGGGATCGACAAGCGTGGTATTTCGGTATTTAGACCGGAAAAAACAGTGGCTACTCCCGACCACAATGTTCCAACCATCGATCAGCATTTAACAATTAAAGATGAACTTTCTCGCTTTCAGGTTAATAAACTGACCGAAAACTGTAAGAAACATGGCATTACATTATATGGCCTCAATCATCCTTATCAGGGCATTGTACATGTTATCGGGCCCCAATTAGGGCTTACACAACCCGGGATGACAATTGTATGCGGCGATAGCCATACTTCTACTCACGGGGCATTTGGCAGTGTTGCATTTGGGATCGGTACCAGTGAAGTGGAAATGGTACTGGCAACCCAATGCATCTTGCAACCAAAACCAAAAAAAATGAGGATCTCAATAAATGGTGATCTGGCACCGGGAGTGACCGCCAAAGATCTGATACTTTATGTCATTGCTAAAGTGACAGCCAGTGGAGGTACGGGATATTTTGTTGAATACGCTGGTTCTGCCATCAAAAGTCTTTCTATGGAAGGACGGATGACTGTTTGTAATATGAGTATTGAAATGGGCGCCCGAGGCGGTTTGATTGCACCGGATGAAACAACCTTTGATTATATCAAAGGACGGGAATTTGCTCCAAAAGGGGCCGACTTTGAACAAGCCGTGTCACATTGGAAGACATTAGTCAGTGATGATGACGCAGTTTTCGATAGAGAATTGCATTTTGATGCGGCTGATATCGAACCTATGATCACTTATGGCACCAATCCTGGTATGGGAACAAAAATCACCAGTCATATCCCGCGTATTGAAGAAATCAGTGCAAGTAACCAAAAATCATATGAAAAGTCACTGAAATATATGGGATTCCTTCCCGGAGAAGAAATAATTGGTAAACCAGTTGATTATGTATTTGTTGGCAGTTGCACCAATGGTCGTATCGAAGATTTGCGGGAAGTGGCGAAATTTGTTCAGGGGAAAAGAAAGGCTGAAAATATTACGGCATGGATCGTTCCGGGTTCAAAACAAGTGGAAAAACAGGCTATAAAAGAAGGGTTAACCACCATTTTTGAGGAAGCAGGTTTCAAACTTCGACAACCTGGCTGTTCTGCCTGCCTGGCCATGAACGACGATAAAATTCCGGAAGGAAAATTGGCAGTATCTACATCAAACAGGAATTTCGAAGGCCGGCAAGGACCTGGTGCCAGAACCATGTTAGCCAGTCCTCTTACAGCAGCTGCCGTTGCTGTAACCGGAAAAATCACTGACCCCAGAAAACTTTTAAATCAATTATAGTGGTCAGTACCGCTTTAGTTTTTATGTTTAATTATTCTTAAGATGGCAATAGAAAAATTTAAAACCATAGAATCAACCGCCGTTCCGCTGCCGGTTGAAAATGTAGATACCGACCAAATCATTCCGGCACGATTCCTAAAGGCCACCACGCGTGAAGGTTTTGGCGATAACCTGTTCCGGGATTGGAGATATAACAAAAATAACCAACCCATAGCAGATTTTGTCCTCAATGATCCTATTTATCAGGGGACAATTCTGGTAGCCGCCAAAAATTTTGGGAGTGGATCCAGCCGTGAACACGCCGCCTGGGCTATTTATGATTATGGATTTAAAGTCGTCGTATCCAGTTTTTTTGCCGATATATTTAAAAATAATGCATTAAACAATGGCCTTTTACCGGTGCAGGTAAGCGAAGATTTTCTGGCCAAACTATTTAATCAAATCGAAAAAGAACCCAAAACCAGAATTAAAGTTGACCTGATCAATCAGGAAATCAGCATTCCGATCACTGGAGAAAATGAACATTTTGATATCAATCCTTATAAAAAGGAATGCTTGCTGAATGGCTTTGATGACATCGATTACCTGCTTAATATCAAAGATAAAATTGGAGCATTTGAAAAAAGCAGACCTTAAAAGGAGGCGTTGAATGAAAATTACCATAATGGACACCACACTCCGGGATGGAGAACAAACTTCAGGGGTGTCATTTACTGAAACAGAAAAACTAAACATTGCCAAACTGCTGCTGGAAGATCTGCGCATAGACAGGATTGAAGTAGCGTCAGCCCGCGTATCCCAAGGCGAATATAAGGGAGCAAAAATGATCTTTGACTGGGCCAACAAATATGGATTTGGGGATCGAGTGGAAGTATTGGGTTTCGTTGATGGTCATGAATCACTCAACTGGATCAAAAAGGCCGGTGGGAATGTCATCAACCTGCTCACAAAAGGTTCCCTCAAACATTGCACACAACAATTAAAAAAAACACCGGAGCAACATATCGGTGATATTAAAAAATTAGTGGCTGCGGCTCAAAAAATGGGTATCAGTACCAATATATATTTCGAGGATTGGTCAAATGGAATGAGAAATTCTCCGGAATATGTGCTGAATATGGTAGATAAATTGAAAGATGAGCCAATCGACCATTTTATGCTACCTGACACGCTGGGCATTCTCAATCACGATGAATCCTACAAATTCTGCAGGGAGATGATCGAACACTTTCCTAACCTTAATTTTGATTTTCATGCACATAACGATTATGACCTGGCTACCGCAAATGTATTTGCTGCCCTGAAAGCAGGTATCAAGGGTATTCACACGACGCTCAATGGCTTAGGAGAAAGAGCAGGGAATGTGCCACTTTCCAGTGTGATCGGCGTCGTGAAAGATCACTTTCACTTCGATATGTCGGTGAATGAAAAGAAACTCTTCTTTGTTTCCAAACTGATCGAATCCTTTTCCGGAATACGGATACCGCCAAATAAACCATTGATTGGTGAAAATGTATTTACTCAAACCAGTGGCATTCATGCCGATGGGGACTTTAAAGATAACCTGTATCACAACGATTTAATTCCGGAACGCTTTGGACGCAAGCGACAATATGCGTTGGGCAAGATGTCTGGAAAAGCCAGTATTATTAAAAATCTGGAAGAAATGGGCATTGATCTCGATGTTGCCGAGATGAAAAAAGTGACGGAAAGGGTGATAGAATTGGGTGATAAAAAAGAAATGGTCACCAAAGAGGATCTCCCCTATATCATTGCCGACGTGCTTAAAAGCGAAGCGATCGAAGAAAAGATCAAAATAAGAAATTATTCGCTTTCTGTAGCCGCTGGGTTGCGCTCCATGGCAACCTTGAGCATCGAAATAAAAGGAAAAGTATTCGAAGAGACAGCCAGTGGCGACGGTCAGTATGACGCCTTTATGAGAGCCCTCTGGCGTATTTATGATAAATTGGGCAAGAAACATCCCTTATTATCCGATTATTACGTCACAATTCCACCCGGTGGCAAAACCGATGCCTTGGTAGAATCAGTAATTACCTGGAATTTTTACAATAAGAACTTCAAAACCAGGGGTCTTGATTCTGACCAGACTATAGCAGCCATCAAAGCCACCACAAAAATGTTGAATATCATAGAATCCATGAAAAATTAAGCCATAATCGCATGAGTTTTAAAATTGCTGTTTTACCTGGAGACGGTATTGGGCCTGAAATTGTCGATCAGGCCATAAAAGTAATCAATGCTATAGGAGAAAAGTTTAATCATGAATTTCATTATGAACACGCCCTGGTCGGAGCTTGCGCTATTGATGAAGCAGGTGATCCTTTTCCGGAAACAACCTATCAGGCATGCTTGCATTCCGACGCCGTAATGTTCGGAGCTATTGGCGATCCCAAGTACGACAATGATCCGAAGGCCAAAATTCGTCCTGAACAGGGTCTCCTGGCTATGCGAAAAAAACTTGGGCTTTACGCCAACATCAGACCGGTATCCACATTCAAATCCCTGATCCACAAATCACCACTCAGGGCGAACCTTATTGATGGAGCCGACTTTGTCGTTGTACGCGAACTGACCGGCGGCATTTATTTCGGAGAACCAAGGGGACGAAGTGAGGACCAGAACAAAGCCTTTGACACATGTATTTACACCAGAGAAGAGATCCATCGTATCACCAAACTCGCCCTCGAATATGCTGCTAAAAGAAGGAAAAAGCTCACGGCGGTAGACAAAGCCAATGTATTGGCAACTTCCCGTTTATGGAGAGAGACTGTGCAGGAAATGGCTAAGGACTGGCCCGATATAGAAGTTGAATATATGTTTGTAGATAATGCGGCCATGCAAATCATTCAATGGCCAAAAAGATTCGACGTGATCGTGACAGAAAATATGTTTGGCGATATATTAAGTGACGAAGCCAGTGTAATCACAGGTTCACTTGGGCTACTGCCTTCAGCCTCGGTTGGCATCCATACCTCCGTATTTGAGCCAATCCATGGATCCTATCCTCAGGCTGCGGGAAAAGACATCGCCAATCCGCTGGCTACCATTCTTTCGGCTGCCATGTTGCTGGAAGTATCATTGAATCTGACCAAAGAGGCTGAAACAATCAGGCGTGCTGTAGATGCTTCATTGGAAAAAGGTGTTGTCACTGAAGATATCGCTACCGAAAAAGCACATAAAACTTCCGGAGTGGGCGACTGGATTTCCAACTATATTTTGAAGCAGTAATTCATTTTGCGTTTGCTGAAGTAAAAATATGTTTTTCGACAATGACAGGTGTTATGTGCGGGAATAATTGCATTTTCCCCAGGATATAATACCACCCGGACTCATCCATTTTCTACAAAAGGTGTTCAACGCAAAGCAGCCTGGTTCCTGCACAATTTCCTGTAAATATGACTTTGATTTACATCTGTCCCCGCAGTAAATTTCGTATATTAATTAGTACACTTTCTGCTTAAAAAGCAGTCTTGTTTTTTGTATTCACTGAATATTGTGCAACCAATAATTCACAAAAAAATGCTTGCTATTGATAATAAAAAATTCATTCAGGAGTATTTTGATGCCATTAGTGGCAAAGACAAACCTCATCACATTTTGCATAAATTCGTAAAAGATCCTTCCCTGATCGAACACATCGACCGCTTTGAAAAGGCTTTCCCCAAATACGAGATTATTCCGGAAGACATCATCTCTGAGGGAGATAAAATCGTTGTCAGGGCCAGATGCAGTGGAATTCACAAGGGCGAATTCAATAGGATCATTCCGACCAATAAAGGCGTTAATGTTGAATTCGCGGTCATTTATCGAATTAAGGATGACAAAATCGTACATTACTGGATGTACTTTGACCGGATGGCACTGATTGAACAACTAGGGGTAAGCCCGGGTTCACACAATTAAACCCAAATTTATCTATAGACTTCGTGATGAAAGTTCTAAGTTGTGTATCAGGTGCGCTCACAGGATTGTAGCACGAAAGCAATATAGCATATTGGTGAGTTCCAAAATCCGAGAAAGTGCCTGAGGTGCAATAAATAAGGATTTGGAATAGATTTCTATTAAGAATTTTGGGTTAGAGAAAAGTCGTAACAGGCCCATATACAGTATTATGGGCTTTTTTTGTATTCATTCATTTCGGTTAATATTTATATTACACCCTTCTCTTGAATAAAACACGGTATACGTGTATTCACTATAATTTGGAATCAATTGGATCTGATTAAATTTCATTTCCAAAAACCCCCAATGCAATAGTTTAAGTTTGTATTCTATCGAATAAAACCTTAAACTTTTAAAAATTTTTAGCACAACAAGTAAACATTTCTCCGCTATGTCTATAAAAAGCAAAATTTCAGGTATGAGTCGCATTGCTTTGAAACCCATCAAAGGTTTAAGAAATAAGATAGGCAAACCACCCGGAACGCTGGTTTATACAGGAACTGAAGAATCTGTAGAAACCGCCTTATATTTTGTGAGTTATGATGAAACCAATGTTGAGGACTATGGAAAATGTGACCTGGACCATATAATTTCAAACTTAAACTCAGAAGGCATAAACTGGATAAAAGTGAGAGGGCTGGTGGATACAACAATGATTGAAGCCATTGGTCAACAATTCGGAATTCACCCATTGGCACAGGAAGATATTCTTAACGCGGCACAACTTCCCAAAGCAGAAGACTTCGAGGACTTTTTTTTCTTCACCCTTAAAGGGCTGTCTTATGATGAAGAACGGGATATCGTGGAACAGGATCATATCAGTTTTGTTCTAGGCAACAACTTTTTGATTTCTTTTCAAGAACGGGAACACGGCCTATTCGATAATATCCTGGAAAGGATTAAAACTGGTAATGGAAAAGTGCGCAAAAAAAATGTCGACTATCTTTTCTATTTACTTATTGATACCATTGTTGACCATTATTACCTGCTCATAGAAGCCTTAAACAACAGTGCCAATGAACTTGAATTAGAACTTATTGAAGATCCTGAAAAACAATTGATCAACAAGATCATTCACGAAAAAAAGCAACTCATATTAATGCAAAGGGTGATCGTTCCGCTTCGTGATGCCCTCCGAAAACTACAAACCGAAGATACCGATCTACTTTTGGATTCCAATGCCCACAATTTCAATGATATATTCGACCATCTGCAAAGCATCATTGAATCATTTTATATTCTCCGTGAAATGTATTCCGGTTTCATAGATTTATACATGTCTACGGTTAATAATAAAATGAATGAAGTAATGAAAACCCTTACCCTGGTTTCAACCATTTTTATTCCACTCACTTTTCTCGCAGGCATTTACGGCATGAATTTCTCCAATATGCCCGAACTTAATTGGCATTATGGCTATTTTGTAATACTGGGATTGATGGTGGTTATCGGAGTTTCTATGTTCATAGTAATGAAACGCAGGCACTGGTTTTAGATCAATTTCTCCATCTTATGTTCGAGTGACAACTCAATTTTTGTCTGACGGCAAAGTTGATAAATGGGTTGGGAAAGGGGACTTACTAGAGATCAAGGAATATATCTTATGAACTAAGGTAAAGGACTTGTCACAACTATTCCTAAGAGCAAGGCACAAATTGCGCCAGCTAACAATATTACCACCGTAACATCAACTTTAAATCTTTTCATGAGTCAGGATTTAATGTCCGTATTAGGTTTATGTTATAACAAATCTGATTATATAACTTGTTCCGGCAGTTATGTTAAGTTTATATTAAGAATTTCCGTATTTCCTGCTTTGTTCCTATAAAAAAAAAGACTGCCGTATGGCAGTCTTTTTATATTGAGTGCAATGCACCATTAATACATGTCATCGCCCATTGGCGGTGCTGGTGTATTTTTCTTCTTTTCCGGCAGTTCATAAACCACGCAATCGGTGGTTAACAACATACCTGCAATGGAAGCGGCATTTTCAAGCGCCACGCGTACCACTTTTGTCGGATCAATCACACCTGCTTTGGTCAAATGCTCAAATCTATCATATCGTGCATTATAGCCATAGTCATCTTTTCCTGCCTTTACTGCATTGAATACAACCGAACTATCTTTTCCACAATTTTCAGCGATCTGACGCAATGGTCCTTCCAACGCTTTTTTCAAAATGCCAATGCCAATATTTTGATCGTCACTGTCCACTTTAAAATGATCAAGCGCCGCCATGGCCCGAATGAGAGCTACTCCACCTCCCGTCACAATACCTTCTTCAACAGCAGCCCTTGTGGCTGCCAAAGCATCTTCAATCCTATCCTTTTTCTCCTTTTGTTCGACTTCAGAAGCCGCTCCTACATAAATCACCGCAACGCCTCCGGCAAGTTTTGCCAATCGTTCTTCGAGTTTTTCCCGATCGTAATCGGAAGTGGTCTTTTCGATTTGTGCCCTTATTTGACCAATTCTGTGTTCGATTTCTTTCTTATCTCCAGCACCATTAATGATGGTGGTGTTTTCTTTGTCAATAATCACTTTTTCAGCACGGCCAAGCATATCGATGGTCGTGTTCTCGAGGTTCATCCCTTTTTCTTCAGCAATCACCTGGCCGCCAGTAAGGCTGGCAATATCATCAAGCATAGCTTTGCGGCGGTCGCCAAATCCCGGTGCTTTCACCGCTGCTACTTTGATGGTACCCCTCAATTTATTGACCACCAATGTTGCCAGCGCTTCTCCTTCCAGATCCTCCGAAATAATCATCATTGGTTTGCCGGTTTGAACGACCTTTTCAAGAATCGGCAACAGGTCTTTCATCTGTGATAATTTCTTTTCAAACAGCAGTATATAAGGATCCTCCAGTTCGGCGAGCATTTTTTCGCTGTTGGTCATGAAATACGGAGAGAGGTAACCGCGATCAAACTGCATGCCTTCCACAAAATCCACATAGGTATCCATGGTTTTTGCATCATCAACAGTGATCACACCTTCCTTTTTGACTTTTTTCATAGCATCTGCGATGAGCTTTCCGATTGTTGCATCATTGTTGGCAGACACCATAGCCACTTGTTCTATCTTCTCATAGTCATCATTGACCTGAAAAGATTGGCCCTTCAAATTTTTTAATACTTCACCCAAGCCTTTGTCTATACCACGTTTGAGTTCTATTGGGTTAGCACCTGTGGCCAGGCTCTTTATGCCGGCATTGATGATCGCCTGTGCAAGCACTGTTGCAGTAGTGGTGCCATCACCGGCCACTTTGGAGGTCTTTGATGCAATTTCTTTCATCATTTGCGCACCCATGTTGGCCACGGCATCTTTCAACTCAATTTCTTTCGCTACAGTCACGCCATCTTTAGTTACTCGTGGAGCGCCAAAACTCTTAGAAAGAATAACATTCCTGCCTTTGGGGCCCAACGTAACTTTAACTGCATTGGCCAATGTATCAACGCCTTTACGTAAAGCATTGGCAGACTCAATATCAAACAAAAATCCTTTTGCCATGTCTTTTATAGATTTAATATTCTAGAACAACAAATATCTCGGTTTCTTTCATGAATAGATAATCTTTTCCATCAATTTTAATTTATGCCCTTGCATATTTGCCATAAATGAGTCCATCGCCAATCTTAACTGTGGTAGGATCATCTTTGGTTCCTTTGCCAACGGCGACAACTTTGCCCCTTGAAGGCTTTCTTTGGCGGTATCCGGAATTATTATCCCTCCTTTGGTTAATTGCTATGGACAATGGTTCAACCAAACCCCTGTCTGCCAGTGTATAAATATCCAAAAGTGTCATGCCTATCAAAAATTTAGATCGAAGAAATCGACCTATCTATTTATATGCCAAATTTAACTTTCATATCATGCTGTCAAATTGGCATAAATCATCGTTAATCAATAGCCCGCTGAATATTCAGATCACCCCAAATAATGTCAGTTGATGACAAAATTGACAGCGTATATGCGTAATCAAAAAAAGGACTACATCGTCGTCCAAAGCCTGTGTTGAGTAAATTCAGAAAATTAGTCCAAGTGAGGCTTAAGTAAATATCTTCAATGAGGGCTGATTTAGTGATTGCATTTCTAGTTTTATTGCACCCTATTTCGACCTTGATAAGATTGTCAATTGCAGTACCACTCGTGAGCCAATTTTATTAATCTCATGGTTTTAAGACAATTCTCAAATTGTACAATGAAAGTGTTTCGCTAAACAATTTATTGATTGTCAAAACAACTGTGAAATATATGACCACCATCAATGCATTGGTGGAAAATAAAATACTTATTCCGCCAAAATTCAAACCTTCTTCTTTTACGGCTACTAAACCAATCAACACCGGTTTAAAATATGTCCTTTGCAAACTGCATTAAAAGCCTGCATCAATTGATTCAACCTTTAGATTTCCACGACGTCCCGGATTTCTTCAATCCACCAAAAATCTGAACCAACAATCCATTTTTTCTATGATCCGCAATGCGGTTTTGTTCGGTCTGGATATAATTTAATACAGCATGACTTACAATAAATGTTATCCGTATTTCACCTGATTTATAATAATGTCTCATCACATATCCATCAGTCGAAAAAGGCAAAGTATATGTTTTGAAAAAATGCTGATAGCTATATTCTACAAAATTTGAATTGGCTATCATATTTTTAATTCTTTGGGTTCCACTGATCGTCAGTTCATGACCCTTGGCATACACGCTGATGTCGCGGGTTCGCACATCAGAAATTGGTATATGCACAATTAATCCATCTTTTAACTGATGAATCTTCAAGGCAAAATCCAAAACAGGTTCTTCAGCGCCTTGTCCCTTTAGCGATTTATATTCATTCTTGTCTGATTGATTGTTCACTGGAACAATCTTTTTTTCATGCTTGTCTTTATTTTCGTTCATTTGATTTCCCTAATTAATGTATCCATTTTATCGGAATGCATTCATATCAAGAATCAACGTGTTGATCTGATTGAAATAGTTCTCTCCGATATTCTAAAATGATACCAGAGAACAGGTGTTCATTGAAGCATGTGGCTTCAGATCTACTTAAATGATAAACCAAAGGGAAGTTTCAGAAGAGTCATTCTGCACTTGGGTAAAACGCGAATGTCTCCTCTATAAAGCCACATTGATAGATTATTATTCGATTATTAGTTCGTAAAGGTTTTAGTCAAATTAATAAATTTTAAAAATTGATGAAAACGATCATTTTAAATGCCTGTTCTAACAAAGTTAAACAGTGGGCCTTATCAAAGGTAAAACGACGAAATACCAGCCATTCAGAAATAAGCCTTCTAACATACAGTAATCAGAAATAAAAGGAGTAACTGGCGTTCTTTACGTTTTAACATACATTACATTTATAAAATTCTATAAATCAAATTATTAATTCGTAAATCCATCCAACAGGAGTATCAATCGTTCAATGTGGTTTACAAATTTTAACCTAAATCAAAATGTTCTGGGTGAGCAACTCTATAATACTTTTAGGTATTGACGAACATTTTTCAGAGTAATGTAAAAAATTTTATTGATTTTTCCAGCGAAATGTATCATTTTATTACAGAATCAATTTGGATTTTGAAGCATTGATGAACAAAATATTACCAATTTCATCGTAGCCTCTGAACAATTCTTCTTCATATTGTTTCAACATTTCCGAACGGAAACCTATGATGGTGAGGTCGGCATTTTTAGATTTCTCATTGATGATATCTTTGACATTCACCTTATGGTCTTTCTGGATCAATTCGATATTATTGGCTGAGATGGGCAACCTTCCTTCGCGAATCAGACCGGTTAGTTTGTCTTTTTCTTTTTCAATATCTTCCGATGGAAAAATAGCCAATATATTGATCTGGGCATGACGCCATTCCGGATGCCCCAGTAGCACGTAACCCAACAATATCA
This sequence comes from uncultured Cytophagales bacterium, assembly GCA_963711495.1. Classification (GTDB taxonomy): domain Bacteria; phylum Bacteroidota; class Bacteroidia; order Cytophagales; family Cyclobacteriaceae; genus CAVQEK01. The sequence continues at coordinate 378,877 of CAVQEK010000009.1, read as the reverse complement.
TCAGTGTACTGTTCTCATAATCATTCTGGGTAATCCAAATGTCGATCTTTCTCTTGAATCCAAAATCCCGCTCTGAGGTAGCGAGTATACATACGTCAAAATTTGCCACTTTCACCAAGGCAAAATTATCTATAATGATCTTGAGGTGATCTTCGTCGTCATCTTTGTAATATTCGAAAAGGATGGTGTTGATCTCTTTGCCAGAGACACTGGGCATTTGCATAGCCTGGGCAATAGCACTGGTATAGGAAGGAGAGATCATGGTATCGATGTACACATTGCTGTTGGTATCACTGCTCAATTTCAAAATCTCTTCAAAATCATTATCAGAATTTTCAATGGTTTCCTTTGAAACATACCCTTTGATATAATGCAAATAAGTGCCAAACCCATATTTATGACTGATCCAACGCACCATATTAAAAGCGGAAGGTCTTTTAAAGAAAATTTCTGAAATACAGATCAAAGACGGTCGCCAGTCTTCAGCGTCTTCTTTCTCCGTGGTTTGTAAAAAGATCTGTATTTTCCTGCTCAACTGAAAAATCACGCCCTGAAAGATCTTTGCTAATCCCTGACTTTTTGTGCTCTGGTTGGTAATGACAATATACAATAAAGTCATGACCCCAATTGATATAAATGCATAGGTGGTATTCATTTTGAACATCAGGTAAATGCAGGCGAGGGCGCCTAGCAAAGAAATGTACCATCGCGAACGAAATGCCGGCCTATAGCTGGGATCTCCGGCAAAGTGTTGTAAAAACGAAATGCTGCAGATGGATCCATATGTGACCATAAAAAACATAGAGATGATTTTTGCAACCACGTTGACATCGCCCATCATAACAAATAATAGTGCAATGACGCTGGTAACTATCGTAGCATTGAATGGCTCTGCTGATTCCAGTTTACTTTTCTTTAGATAATCATTCACCTTCTTCACCTGAAAAACATCATCGCCAGCCAGTGCCTGTAATGTGCGCGGGGCCACCATTATAGAACCAAGTGCTGAAGACACTGTGGCGCATGCTAAACCAATTGGAATGATAGGCCCCCAAACGGCAATCTTACTCATGATCAACTGATCGTTGACCAGGTCGTCGGAACTCGCGGATACGGCCAGTTTAAAAGTGACGAAGAAATAAATGACCATGCCAACTATGGTGGCGGAAAGGGTACCGATGGGGATAGATTTTTTGGGATTTTTAAGGTCGCCAGATAGGCCTACTCCAGCAGTCATTCCGGTGAACGCAGGAAAAACAATGGCGAATACATAGAAAAAATTATCCGGATTCGAAACGGTTTTATTAATGTAATGATATGAACTCTGCGTGGCATAACCGGTATCGCCTGCAAAGAACATGATCAGTGAAATCGCTAAAATGGCGATTACCACATAGAGCGCTTTTACACCTATATTGGTGCCTTTAGTTAGCATCAAAATAATAAGCCCAAGAACAGCCGGTACACTTACAATACGCATATCGGTGATATTCCATCCATATTGGTGATTGAGAAAATCAAAGATCGGCCTGAATGATTCGGCAAAAGCAATGATATAAAAAGCAACACTGATGGCCTGGGATAAATAGAGTGCTGTGCCAATGGAAGCGCCGATATTAATTCCGAAAGACCTGGAAATAATATAATATTCACCTCCACCTTCCACTTTTTGATTGGTGGCAATCTCCGCAATGGCCATGGCTGTTGGTATGGTTACCATATGGCCAATGATGATGATAAGTATGGTCCCGTAAAAACTGACACTCCCCACGGCATAGCCAAATCGCAAAAACATGATAGCCCCAAGGATGGTGGAAATGGCTGTAAGAAATACGGGGGCTGTCCCGAAATTTTTCTTGGAAATACGTAATTTATTCAATGAATTAATTTTTTATGCATTGTCTATCTTCCACAACATAAGAAAAAAAATTGTTCCTGTGGATGAATTGGGACCAAAAATCAAAAGATTCAGATCTTTATCTGCCCACAAAATCTAGTTGATCAGTTTACATTTCCGATATATCTTGACAATATCAATGAATTTCAAATAGAAATTAAAGAACACTTCAAAGAACTTTAAGTGAAAACATCCATTGCAGCCTCCACGCTCATAACAAATCAATAGCTGTAACCAGGTCTTTCAGATCTTGCAATGTCACATAAATTGATCAACAAATCCTTACAAATTTAATGGCACTAACTGTCTTTCAATCCTGAATCTTACACAGGTACAGAACCAATCATAACCGCATCCGATTTTCAGTTACCCACTTCTCCACACCCGTATTTATGGGAAAGCATTTTTCAACAAACCAATAATAAGGAGCGAACATGAGAGGGAAAATTTTTTATGCAAAATGGTCATTGTCCATAGCTGTTGCCGCTTTTCTGACATTTTTCGGATGCAATAAGGATAATGAAAACAATGCCGCATTTGACAACCAATCCAATGATGCATTCACCACGGAAGAAACCATCGAGAATACTTTTGATGTGGTGGAATCCATCACAGAAGCCGGTTTGAATTACGCTTCGAACAACGGAGGTCGTATAGCTGAAAACACAGAACTCGCTTGTGCCAGCATCACCTTTGTGAATAATAAACCAAGCGGAAAACTAACCATCGATTTTGGCGAAACCGGTTGTGAAGGCCCCGATGGTAAATTGCGGACCGGAATTGTGGTGGTGGAATATACCGGAAACTGGCTTGTGCAAGGAACAAAGATCACCACAACCCTGGATAATTTTTCTGTTGATGGAATAAAGGTGGCAGGAACAAGGGAACTTACCAATCTTGGTTTGGAAAACAGTGTGCTGACATTCCAGGATGTAATTACCGGCGGAAAGATCACCTGGTCCAATGATGCTTTTGCCACCAGGGAAGTTAATCGCACCACAAAGTGGCATTTTGGATCAGATCTGAATGACATTCAGCTAGAAGTGGAAGGTTCTGCCAATGGAGTTACTGCCGAAGGCGTGGCGTACTCATCGGTCATTACTGAACCGGTTCTGTTTAAATCAGAATGCCGCCAGTCCAATACCATCTATTTTCCGGCACAAGGCAAAAAGACCATAACGCTGACCGACCACCCCAATGCTCCGGCAATATACGTGGATTATGGAAGCGGTGATTGTGATACTAATTTCATGGTAACTATTGGCGATAATTCAAATTCATATACTTTGAGTGACCTGTCTAAGTAAAGTGTCATGCATTTATTTTTTGGCCCGGCTGGTTACCGGGCCTTTTTTTTGTTGCCGCACTTGTCATAATTGCTCATCATTTAAATTACCTGCTGACATTATTGGCCTGCGTATTTATTACACATTTCCAAACCGCCAACAGTTTAAGATCAATTCCATATTAATTTTTAAATTTACAAATTGTGACCTCTGAGATAAATGCATAAAACTTTTCGATATGCGATCAACTACACTGCAGTTTTTTTTAGCACTTGGCACGCTTTTAATATTAATGTCCGGTTGTCAGAAAAAAGTTATTGACAAGAAACCCAATATTTTGTTTTGCATTGCAGACGATGCCTCATACCCTTTTATGAGTGCCTACGGTTGTTCATGGATCCATACGCCAGCATTCGACCGGATATCGCAGGAAGGACTGTTATTCAATAATGCCTACACACCTAACGCCAAATGCGCCCCATCACGCTCCTGTATACTTACCGGACGTAATTCATGGCAACTGGAAGCAGCCGCCAATCACGTGGCTTACTTTCCTGCCAAATTCAAAACGTATGCAGAGGTCCTTGAAGAAAATGGATATTTTGTGGGTTATACAGCCAAAGGTTGGGCTCCAGGTGATCCCGGTAAAATTAACGGGAAAAAGCGGCAACCCGCCGGCACACCTTTCGATGATATCAAAACCAATCCACCGACCAAATTCATTAATAAAATAGATTATTCAGCCAATTTCAAAAAATTTTTACAGTCTAAACCAGCAGATCATCCATTCTGTTTTTGGTATGGTTCAACCGAGCCACACCGGGCTTATGAATATGGCGCAGGCATTCATAAAGGCGGTATGCGTATTACAGACATTGACCATGTACCTGCTTTCTGGCCCGACAATGACTCAGTTCGTACCGATATGCTGGATTATGCCTATGAACTGGAATATTTTGATTCTCATGTAACTAAAATGCTACAGATGCTGGACAGCGCCGGCGAACTGGATAATACCGTGGTAGTCGTAACGGCTGATAATGGCATGCCTTTTCCACGGGTGAAAGGTCAGGAATATGAATATTCCAATCATCTGCCATTAGCCATCATGTGGAAAAAAGGGATTAAAAATTCAGGGAGATCGGTCAATGAATTTGTAAATTTTATAGATTTTGCTCCAACGTTTCTGGAATTGGCTGGTGTAAAACAGGATGAATCCGGTATGCAACCCATTCAGGGCAGCAGCCTGATCCCCATTTTCGATGCTGATAAAAATGTAATCAACGCTCCTTTCCGCGATCATGCTTTGATCGGAAAGGAACGCCATGATGTGGGCAGACCTCACGATTGGGGTTATCCCATACGAGGGATCATCAAAAACGGCTATTTATACATCAGAAATTTTGAACCGGATCGCTGGCCAGCGGGCAATCCTGAAACCGGGTATCTCAATTGTGATGGCAGTCCAACGAAAACCGTTATCCTCAATGACCGAAGAAATAATGACGGGAATTCAGTTTACTGGCAATGGTCATTTGGTAAACGCGCAGATGAGGAACTTTACAGGATCAGTGAGGATCCCGCCTGCATGAACAATCTAATCCTTGATCCCGAATATCTGGGTATTAAAAATAACCTTAAAAACCAGATGATCAACGAACTGGAAGAACAAGGCGACCCGCGCATGTTTGGAAACGGTCATATTTTTGATGAATATGAATATAGCGAAGCGGCTTCAAGGAATTTTTATGAGCGATACATGGCAGGAGAAAAGATGCATGCCGGGTGGGTCAATCCGACAGATTTTGAAAAATCACCCATCGAGTAATGCCCTCAATGAACGAAGTATTTGCAATTCTTTTTCAGTCAGGATATACTATCATCAGATCGTCTTCTCCTACCCAAAATTGAATATTGAATAAAAAGGATTGTTTACAGTGTTACCTCGATAAACAAATGTTTATTTCTGTTCGGATTGTCGATACCAGGTCTGGTATTTTTAAAATTATATACATTCTGTTGTTGGAATATACTGGTCTTTATTAACTTCAAGTCTCCTGACCCGTTTTTAGGAATACACACAAACCAGAAATAATACCATGAAAGACGTAATTACCAAACAAAAATCCCTGATCAAAGAAACAGAAGATCTGTTAAACAAGCAGATTGCTATGGAAGGTTTTTCATCAGCACTTTATCTCGCCATGGCATCATGGAGTGAAGTGAATGGATACGAAAACTCTGCGCGATTTCTATACCATCATTCCGAGGAAGAAAAGATGCATATGCTCAAGCTATTCCACTATGTCAATGAAGCCGGCGGCCACGCCTTACAACCTGAAATAAAGGGCATCAAACATCTATACAAGACTTTGAGGGGCATCTTCGAAAAGATCCTGGAACATGAAATTGCAGTTACTAAATCCATTCATAATCTGGTCGATCACTGCTTCGGCATAAAGGACTTCACCACATTCAATTTTCTCCAGTGGTATGTAACAGAACAGCGGGAAGAGGAAACCATGGCCCGAAGGATCCTCGATCTGTTTAAAATTATTGGTGAAGAAGGCATTGGCCTTTGGACAATTGACCAGGAAATAGGCAAGTTGGAAACCAGTATCCATAGCTCCTCCGCTGGTTCTATGATGAATACATAAAAAATTATACCATTAATTCAGCTTGAAATGTCACTCACAAGGTGGCATTTTTATTTGGCAACGTATTGCATCAAAATGCCGCAAATCCAGGCGCCGTATGTTCCCAGCGAATACCCTAAAACGGCCAGCAATACCCCTACCGGGGCTAATGACGGATGAAAAGCGGCAGCAACTATAGGCGCACTGGCAGCGCCACCTATATTGGCCTGGCTCCCCACTGCTACAAAAAAGAATGGCGCTTTGATTATTTTTGCGATCAACAACAACAAAGACACATGGATCAAAATCCACAAGCCGCCCACTAAAAATAGCCCGGGGTTATCAAATACCTTTAGAATATTCATTTTCATTCCAATAGTCGCCACCAAAATATAAATAAAAACGCTGCCGATTTTAGAAGCACCTGCACCTTCCAGGTCCCTTAGTCGTGTAAATGACAAAAGTAAACCTATGGTAGTGGCCAGTACAATGAGCCAGAAAAATTCCGAGGTAAGACTAAAGTTATCAAGGTATGGAGCCCATTTTTTGATCAGCGGTGCAATGCCATTGGCCAAAAAATGTGACAGCCCCGTAGCACCAAACCCAACCCCGAGGATCATAAATAATTCGCCAAGCGTTGGTATTCGGGCTATACGCTGACTAAAATCCTGCATTTTGTTTTTAAGATGATTAATCGCGGAAGCATCGGCCTTGAAAAAATTATCCAGTTGTTCGGATTTTCCAGCACCGACGAGTAAGAAGGCCATCCAGGTGTTGGCCACTACTATGTCAACGGTGATCATGATGGCGTACAGGCGATTACTGGGTTTAAAAATCTCGTACATTGCGGCCTGATTGGCTGCGCCCCCAATCCAGCTTCCCGCGATGGTCGTCATTCCTTTCCATACGGCATCGGGCCCTACCCCACCCACTGTGGAAGGAGAAATGGCTGAAGCCACCAGTAATGCCAGTGGACCTCCTATGATAACACCCAGGGTCGCCGTCCCAAACATGATCAAGGCCTTTGGCCCCAGTTTCAAAACTTCCTTCAAATCAATGCTTAATGTCAGCAATACCAATGCCGTGGGCAGTAAATACCGGGATGCCATAAAATACAATTGGGAATGATCAGCATCGGCAATTCCAAAGGTGGTGAGTAAGGAAGGTAGAAAATAACACAGCAGCAACATAGGCACCACCTTGTAAAATTTTTGCCAAAAAGGTGACTTACTCGATGCTGTACTAAAAATGAAGGCAAGCAACGCCAATAAGATTCCTAAGAGAACTGTATCGTTATGGATAAGCGCTGATGTTGATTTCATACTTGCGTTATATTTTCAAATTAAGTACTGATAATGATACAATCGTTCCAGACCAATATCGATATTCATTTTTATAAAAATGCTTAATTGATTAAAATGGGAAAATCACGTGATTTAATAGCTCTCCAGGTCATTCTGGATTTCGTCAGACTTCAAAAATACCAGCTTGCCTTAATAATACAGAAAACTCACTTAACATCATAGCTGTGGCTCCCCAAACAACTTGCCCTTCAACGGAATAATATGGTGCCTGGATTTTAAATGAATTTCTTACCAAAAGCTCAGCGGTTTGAACGGGGTTGACAGGATTAAGTACATTCAGATCCGCCGATAATATCCCTGCTACTTCCAGCGGGTCTGGTTTGAATGACGGAATCTCATGTAACCACCCTACTACTGGTGTCACGGTATGGTTACTGGCCCAGATATAAAGTTCAGATAGTTTTCCAAGGATCTCAACATGCTTTGGGTTTATCCCAATTTCCTCCTGTGTTTCACGCAATGCGGTTTCAATCACCGATGCGTCACGCTTTTCCATTTTGCCTCCCGGCAACGCAATTTGACCACTATGCGCTCCATTATAGACAGGCCTTTGTATCAATGGGAATTTTACCTGGTCATCACCCTGCTGATATAAAAGGACCAATACGCCACTCGGAATTGGATCAATGAATTCATCCTGGCTGTAGGGCCTAATATTTCGGACTGTAGGCGACATCAATTTTTGAGCAGGCTCGCCTGGAAGAGGTTTTAATAATTCCTCCTTGATACGCGTTGTGAATTCTCTCATCAACTCCTGTTTCAAAATTGCTTTACTTTTTTAATACTTCAATGGGCTTTGGCTGACAAAAATAGTAAAGATAAAATATGGCATTCGTGTTTATAAAGATATTATATTTCGGAAAAATAGATGAGTAATGTTATTTCCTGACAGGAAACTGATTCTCGCTTCTCGATCTCCACGAAGACAAATGCTCCTGACAGAGGCAGGATTTGAATTTGATGTGAGACCGGTGGATATCTCAGAAATGTACCACGACAATATATCGGCACTGTCTGTGGCAAAATATCTGGCTGAAAAAAAAGCGAAGCAATTTCCTTTTCTGAAGGAAAAAGAAATTGTGATCACCGCAGATACCACCGTAGTAGTCAACGATACTATCATTGGAAAGCCAGTCGATGCTGAAGAGGCCGCGATCATGTTGAGTTCGTTGTCTGGAAGAATGCATTATGTGATCACAGGTGTTTGTCTCAAAAGCAGAAACAAGGTGGTATCATTTGATGATATTACCCGTGTCTATTTTAAAACCCTCACTGACAAGGAAATTGCCTACTATATTAAAAATTTTGAACCTTTCGATAAGGCAGGCGCCTATGGCATTCAGGAATGGATTGGTATGATCGGTGTCACCAAATTAGAAGGGTCCTATTTCAATGTGATGGGAATGCCAACTCACCGACTCTATGATGAACTGTCAAGATTTTAATGTCGCTCACAGTGATCATTAGTCACGCGGGGACCTGAGCTTGGGATATATTTCCGGAATTCTTGAAAATCCCTAAAAAATCAGGGTTCATTTTGAATTGGGAAGCAAGGCACATGGTTCAGACTTTTAACACACTCCTCAACTTTCTATTTCACTTTGCTTATTTATGAGTGTATCCAATGAATTTAAAATTTCTGTATTGTCAATGTTCTTCAGGCATAATGGCTCTCCGAATTTACAATTCCCGGTCATGCATGGTAAACATTCCAATTCTGTGAGTCTTAATATTACTCTATTTTCAGGATTAAAGGGTTTGGTGTGATCAGGGTCGGCAGCGCCAAAAAGCACAACCAAAGGTTTATTAAGCAAATTGGCCAAATGAGCACACCCGGAATCCGTTGAAATCACGCCCAAAGAATGTTTGATGATCGAGGCCAGTTGGATTAAACTTGTCTTTCCGGTAAAATTATATATTTCACTTTTATCTTTCAGTTGGGCGAGTACTTCTTCACTATGCTTGACATCAGCGCTTCCGCCAACCAGTATGACATTACATTTAAAATAGGATCGGATAGACCCAATTAATGATATGGATTTCCCAGGAGGAAAAGTCCTGGATTGATCGCCAGAATACAGATTCAACACGATACTTTTGCCTACTGGCATATCGTCAAATTGAGCAAGATTTCCATGAAAGCGGTATGGATTGGCCGTTATATTTTTCTTGCAATACCGGGCCAGCAAATAAACAAATTCCTCGGCAAAATGGGTTCCAGGAGGTTTTTTAAATGCATGTGTAAATAAATACCCCCTGTTTTCTACCGACAATCCCACACGTTGCCGGCATCCTGCAAAATAACCCAGCAAAGCTGCGGAAAACGAATAGGGCAGGCAAAAGAATAAATCATATTGGTGATTAGATCGGATATTCCGGGCAAAATGATATTTCCCAAGTAATCCTTTATGCTTTTTTTTACTGAAATGGTAAACTATGCGGACCACAGGCATGAAAAATGCCAGGTCCCCAAACTCTTCCTGGACAATGATATCGATATGTCCTGTTGGATATTCATTGTTTAACGCTTGTATAAATGACATGCCCAAGATCGTATCTCCAAATTTCGCTGGCATGCGTACTAAAATATCCATGTGGCTCAACAGTTGAATTTAATGTTACCAATTCCAAAAATACGATTGCGAAATCTTTATGCAATTCCTCATGAATGAAAATGTCTTTTCATGACAATCTATATTTTCGGAAATTCATTTTTATTACGGAAATAAAATCTAGTTTAGCCAAAGATTATTGAATAGTTAACCTTTTTTTTGTCTATTTAAATAATACAAATGCTTATTGAACTGGATTACTGGAAACTGCGCATTCTGACGCTGTTAAATTTTCCCGGGATAAGAAAAGTGAAGTTGGCTGGTTTCAAGGTATATTTCGGAAACATCAAACATTTAAAACAGCTCTATAAAGAAATCTTTATTAAAAAGCATTATCAATGTGATTTTGAAAGTCGTCCAGTGATCATTGATGGAGGGGCCAATATTGGACTTGCCGTACTTTATTTTAAACACATTCGCCCCCAGGCCCGGATAATTGCATTCGAACCAAATCCGGAAAGTTTCAGCCTTTTGAAAAAAAATGTTGAGCAGAATCACCTGAGTGATGTCAATATTATAAACGCTGCTTTGGGCGCTGAAGAAAAAATAATTCCATTTTACCTCGCGAGTGATATGCCTTCGGCAGATGTGGGTGCAAGTTCTTCAAAAACACATGTGGAGCATCACCATGCGCATAAAGGCAAGATTCTTGAAACTGAAGTATCATGCAAGACGTTGTCACCCTATTTAAAAGAAAAAGTTGCTCTTTTAAAACTCGACATAGAAGGTTTCGAAAGTCAGGTGATCTCTGAACTTGGCCCGCTGTTAGCCAATGCAGACAACGTGATTATGGAATACCATTACAACCTTTCTTTTAAAGACAACCCCCTTTCAACGATCCTCGATGCCCTGGAAAAAAACAATCACAATTACATCATAAATCCTGTTGGTAAATTAATACAGTTTAAAGATTCATGCTGCTATATCATCAAATCGACAAAAAAGTAAATCTGGTTTGAATATTCTTTTTTTAAATTCTTTAGGCCGCAAAAAATGGGGCGGTGGAGAAAAATGGATGATCAATGCAGCCTCCGGACTTGCCATGCGCGGGCACAAGGTTTTCATTGCAACCAGGAAAGGGTCGTTGATAGAACAAAAAGCAAAGATCAGGGGATTAGAAATTATTCATTTTTCTTTCTTTACGGATCTCGACTTTCATAAAATCACGGGGTTGCAAAAAATTTTAAAAAATCACACCATCAATGTGCTCGTCTGCTGTCAGAACAAAGATGTAAAAATAGGTGGCAAGGCAGCCAGAATGATCGGGACACCAGCAATATTCGCTCGTCAGGGCGTACAAAACCTCTCCAATAAACAACGGTATGTAAAACCCTTTACGCAATATATTGACGGGATCATCACAAATACAGCGTCGATTAAATCAACATATGAATCCTTTGGCTGGTTTCCCGATAACTTTATTCATGTGGTGTACAACGGTGTGAAAATTACTGCAAATACCCAACAGATTAATCTTAGGGACAAATTCGGTATCCCACCAGAAGCCAGTGTTATTGCAAGTGCCGGCAGATTAGATTATCAAAAAGGATTTGATCTATTGATCACCGTTGCTGAAAAATCCAAAAGACTTGGACTAAATTGGTATTTTCTCGTCGCCGGCCAGGGTAAATTGAAAAATAAACTGGACACATTGGCAAAAGAAATGAAAGTGGAAGAAAGATTTAAACTCATCGGCTTTTATGACGATATCGAAGGATTTATTAAATCCGCCGATGTTTTTGTCCTCCCGTCACGCTACGAAGGCATGCCCAATGTGGTGCTCGAAGCCATGTCTTTGGGAAAAGCCTGTGTCGTTACCAGGGTAAATGGCGCCGCTGAATTGATCGAGCATAACAAATCAGGAATCTTAGTGGATTGGGAAAACCCGGAAGTGCTTTTTGCCGGTATTAAAGAAGTACTAACGGACGACCAACTGAAAACAAAACTCGAACAACAAGCCCTCAAAAGGGTCTCTCAAAATTTTACCTTAGACAAAATGATCGATCAATTGGAAACGATTTTTCTTCTTCAGATCAGTTCCAAATCCTTATCAGAATAATTTAATCATGGATTTCACTGAATAACAGTCCCTTGAAAAGCAGGCATCGAAATCTTTTGTTTGATTAATGCAAACGGCTCCCGGTTTGCTCTAAATCCACCCTCACGGCTTTCAATTATATAGCCTATATTCCGATCCCAAGTCAGCTTGCTAACTATTGTCTGCCTCTTTTTTTTCTTTATTGTCGGTTTCTTTTACTTTCAACAGATCGCCGTCTTTCAATCGCTTGGAAACGATGATAAAAGGTCCGGTCACAATCTTCTGACCATCCTCAACACCTGATAAGATTTCTATATTATCAAAGTCGCTGATGCCTGTTTTTACCTCTACCATCTTTGCAGTTCCGTCATTGTAGAGAAAAACGACCTCTTTCGGGGGTTCTTCTTCTGCCTTGCTCACTTTTTTATTTTGATCCGACTGACTGGTATTTTGAGCATTCTGAGAACCATTATTTTCGGTTCCGGTTTCTTTCTTTTGATCTTCAGGCTTACGGGTGGTAACTGCTGCCAATGGAACTGATAAAACATCGTCTTTAATTTCAGTGATGATGTCAACACTGGCGGTCATGCCTGGCCTAAAAGGAGATATCACCTGCTGGTCCCCCAATAAACCTTTGTAGGAATCATTAAGTACCCTGATACGCACTTCAAATTCGGTTACGGCATCGGGGGAAGTTTTGTCATTGGCCGTATTGGCAATGTTGGTCACCACCCCTTTGAATTTCCTGCCCGTATGGGAATAGGCGTCAACATCGATTATGGCGGTGTCACCGTTGCTCACACGAATAATATCATTTTCATTCACATCAACCCTCGCCTCCATTTTGGTGAGATCGGCAATTCTCAGCAATTCCGTTCCTGCCATTTGTGCTGTACCGACCACGCGTTCACCGAGTTCGACATTAAGTTTTGAGACAATACCCGTTACCGGTGCAGTAATGATGGTGAACTGCAGGTTTTCATTGGCTTCCTTCACAGTAGCTTTAGCACTTTCAACGATAAATTGTGCCGCTTTCACACTTTCCTTTGCTGATTGGAGATTGCTTTGGGCCACTTTGTAATTGGCCTGACTAACTTCATAATCAGCTTCGGAAACCACCTTGTCCTGGAATAATTGCTTATTTCTTTCAAAATCAGTAGTAGCCTTGATCAACTGGGCTTCCATCTGTGATTCCCTGGCCGAGGCTTCGGCAAGATTGGCCTTTTGTTGATTCAAATTGGCCTTGGCCCGCTCCAATGAAGACTGATAAATATCCGGTCGGATTTTGATAAGTAGCTCACCTTTCTGCACGGAATCACCTTCTTCTACATGCAATTCTATAATTTCCCCAGATACATCAGGGGAAATTTTCACTTCATAAACCGGTTGTATCATGCCTGAAGCACTCACCTTTTCAACAATGCGCGTTTTCTTGGCCTGCGCTAATTCCACCTCAAGTTCCTTGGTTTTGCCGATCCAGCCGGCCTTCTTTCCAATGACCGCCACAATAATGAGTACGACCACCAGACTAATAAGTATATAGAGTACTTTATTGGATTTTCGCTTTTTTTCCATGATTCAGGTTATAAGGTTATAGGATTTCCCAAATAGAAGTCCAATACTTTTATCTTAAAAATAAAGTCGTATTTGGCGCGGACCAGATCTGATTTCGCTTTGAACAAATTGTTGCTCGAAACCTGGTAATCAACAAAATTAACCGCTCCGAGATTATAACTTTTTTCTGTAGCGCGGAATGATTCTTCCAGTGCGCCAACCTGTTTTTCTGCGGCATCCAGAACTTTGGCTGCAGCCCTTGCATCCGTGTACGCCCTTTCCACATTTTGCCTTAAAACATTCCTGGTTTCCTTGGCATTTATTTTTGAAAGATCCTGCTGGATCTTGGCGCGCTGAACTGCTGTGCTGATTTGATAACCATTGAATATTGGAATTGAAAGATTAAACCCCAACGACCAACTGCGGTTGTCTGCCCATTGCTCCGGTATTGTATACCCGTCTTTCACATCATAACCATTGGCTTCATATGGGATGGCCACTACTTGTTGTGTGGGATCGCTGGCTAAATATCCGATTGTCTGGTTTGTAATCAATTCCTTTTGACCGTTTGGCACGCGCCGGCCATCATAATCCTGCGTACTCGAATAATTCGTATAGTACTGACCATTGGCAGATAATATTGGAATCCGAGCCCCCTTCGCAATTTTTACGCCAAGATCGGCACTTTCTCTGTTTAGGTCTACACTTCTGATTTCCGGCTGAGTTGACAGGGCCTTTTGATAAACCTGTTCTGATGATCCTGCCTGTAATTTATATTCGGTAATGTCGATTTCGGGGACTTCAATTTGAAATGATTCAGTGGCTGGGATTTGAAGGTATTGTTTGAGTTGTAACAAAGCAATATCAACACTATTTTGCTGATTGATCAATTCCACCTCATTACTTGACTGTTGTGCCTCCAGATCCAATAAATTAGTTATGGGTAATGCCCCGGCATCCACCTTCTTTTGAGTCATATCCAATTGTGCTTTTGTGGTATTAAGTTGTGTTTTGGCGTTGACCAGTTGTTCCTGAGCAAATAAGACATTCAAATAAGCGCCAGCAACATTCAGTGCAACATCATTTTTGGATTTCTCTAAATCATAATGACCGGCTTCAACCAGTTTTTCACTCTGACGTATGCTGTTAACTTGTCGGTTACCATTGTATAGTGTTACTGAACTGCTCGCATTGACACCATTGGAATTAATTCTATCTGTCGTAAACACGTTCGTGGTGGGGTCAATTGACCGCCCCCATCGCCAACTATTCTGTAAACCACCGTTGAATGTTGGTAAACGGGTTAACCGATCCTGCTTTAATAAAGCTTCCTCATTCTGCACACTCAATGCTGATCGCTGGACGTCGAGGTTATTTTCCAATGCATACTTCACACATTTCTCCAGGGTCCAGGTGCTGTCATTTTGAGCAACAACAAATTCGCTGAGAAAAAGTGCCATTATTGCCAAGAGAATCTTCAATTGTTTCATTTGCTTAAATTTTCATTGTTCTTTGTCTGAAGAAACCTTCATTGTCTAAAATCATAGATATCCTTCTTCTTCAATATTAATTTTAAATAGATCGGTTTACTCCGCTGAATGATTAATTTTATCAATAATGGAGTTTCACCACATGAAATTGATAGACTGTTAAAACAATGGTGTCTTTGGTGTGCTTCATAAACCAGTTTTATTTTGGTTGAAATAAAAAAATCCTGTCGGTATCTGTAAGTGACTTCATTAACATTCAAGAATAGCCAATAAATCGGAGCCTTTGAATAATTTATTTATAAATGGTAAAATGATTACATGAAAGCTCTTTTTAATGATCAGATTTTAAACATGACCGATTTTACGGTTCCACTGGAAGATCGTGCTTTCCAATATGGTGATGGATTATTTGAAACCATTGCATTGGTGAACGGTGTGCCAAGATATCTCCAATGGCATATAGAAAGATTGTCGAAGGGTCTCTCTGTTCTGGATATTGACCTTCCCAAAAATCTATCCTGGCCGGTGGTAAAAAATACCATCACAACAATAATCTCTGCCAATAGTTATCCCGGTGACCTGCGAATAAAAATACAAGTCTGGAGAAACGCGGGTGGTTTATACCAGCCACAAAGTTCACACGCCAACTATTTAATTACTTGTCAATCAGGAGACTTTTCAAGTCCTTCAATCAGAAACAAAGTTTCATTTTCAAAGAACATCCGGAATCATTTCAGTACTATTTCTGCTTTTAAATCCATGAGCGCTCTGAAATATGTTTTGGCTGGTGTTGAAATGAAAAAAAGGTCACTGGATGATATCATCATCCTCGATGTGAATGGATATATCTCTGAATGTCTGGCAAGCAATATATTTTGGATACGCGACGATCAATGTTTTACATCCGATGTGTCAACCGGATGTATTGATGGAATAATGAGAAGATTTATTTTAGAGGTGCTGCCAACGTTGAAGATACCAGTTCAGGAAGGCTTTTGGCAACCGGAAGAACTTTTGAATGCTAATGCTGTTTTCACTTCTAATGCTTCCGGAATTCAACATATTTTACAAATTGACCGGAAAAGATTCCTACCCTTCAGGCAAATTGAAAAAATAATTTATGGTCGATAATCATCATTTTTTTCCACTTCACCTTCAACAGACACATCTTTAATGCCAAAGAAAATTTCGATTTTCTGTTCAATAAATCTGCCCTGTTCAACTGTTTCCAAACCTTTCACTAAAGTGATTATTTCCTGATTCACCAAAATAACATTAATCTGATAGGTGGTGGAATAGAGATAATTCCGGTCGCCAATGCGATGTTTGGCGACATATAATTGTGCAACATTTTTTCTGTCGAGGGATAAATTTTTGTTAAAAGGCAATGGCCTCGATTTGACTTCAATATGATTGAGTGAAACGAAAATCCTGGTGGAATTGAATATTTTGGCCAGCCCATAGTATTCGACGATTACTGACACTCCTGCAATCATCATTACGGGCAATGTCAACTCGGAGAAACTTCCCTGCACATAATCGGAGTCTATGAGAAAATAGGCAAATAATGGGGTCAGGATGGCTGCAACCAAATATTTGTATTTAAACCAGCTATAATTAAATTCAAGACTTTGGTCCTGTTCATTTAAGTGCATGTTTTTGGGAATGTGTAAATTTTTCATTGAAATAGCAGTGCCGCGATCCATATTCTTGCTGGTTATCTGGTAATAATATTCAGCCCCTAAAATTATTGTACGGTTTGCTGGTATAAAAGCTGCGTTCTCTCAATTTTTGAAACAGCAATTATCTTGCTGACAGACAAATAAACGAATATAAACAGAAATAGACACAAACATATTTTGCGTTTCTATTTTTCATCGAAAGACGAACGCTGGGTTTTGCCTTCCTTTCTTGCCATCATGTAATTACGCATAAACATCTTTTTGAAATGAATTTGCCAATTTATTCAGTATTATTCCATTGATGCCAGACTTAATATTTTTAGTTTTAAGTCAAAATAAAATCAACTTTATGTATACCAGGAGATCTTCAAAATATGGTTCGCATCAGGCAATACACTTTGAAAACAGCGAAACCGGAAATGCTTTCTCAATTATCCCGGAACTCGGTGCTAATATTTATAAGCTTCAATTAAGTAATGGAGAAAAGCACTTTTCAGTTATTGATGGCCCAGAAGCGCACGAACTGGATACCAATACTTTTTATAAAAGTACTTTTTTACTCCCCTTCCCCAATCGCGTAAAACACGGCAAATATTCTTTTGAAGGTAAAACATATCAATTACCTGTGAATGAACCGGCATTAAACAATGCCCTGCACGGTTTTATTTGTCAAAGAAAATTTGATGTGACCGCTGAAAAATTAGCTTCAGATTTTGCCATCGTAACGTTGAAGAATTTTTATTTGGGGGACTATGAGGGTTACCCATTTCCTTTCGAAACCACCATTGAAATTTTATTGTCCGATCAGGATGGATTGACCATACGAATTGAAGCTAAAAACACCACCACCCAAAAGCTTCCGATCGGCATAGGCTGGCATCCATACTTTAGCTTCGGCCACGATATCGGCGATGTCCTGGTCATCACTCCACAGTGCACTGAAATTGTCGTTGACCGGTTCAACATTCCCACCGGTGATAAAAAACCTTTTAATATTTTTAACAAACCTCAACCTGTGGGCAACTCAAATTTCGATCATTGTTTTCAAATTGATGAATCTGCCGAACGGGTTGAAACAAAACTCATATCAAAAGAAAAAGATTTTATCCTGAAAGTCTGGCAGGAAAACAGTCATGATAAATTTCAATTCCTGCAAATCTTTACACCGCCCGGCAGACGATCAATAGCTATCGAGCCAATGACGTGTTGTATTGACGCCTTTAATAATCATATGGGGTTAAAAGTGCTCAACCCAGGTGAAAAGATTACTGGTAAATTTGGTATTAGCGCGGGTAACTAAGTTTTTCAAATGAGATTTAGCCATACACATATTAATTTTTATATTCGCACTCGTTTTTTTGTCATTCAACCTGATTCCCAATGAAATTTTCTACGCTGGATTTTGTAATATTTGCGGCTTACTGCCTGCTGATTGTGGCCCTGGGACTATTTGTGTCCCGTGAAAAAAAAGGCCATATCAAAGATTCAAAAGATTACTTTTTAGCCAGTAATGCGCTCCCCTGGTGGGCCATTGGTGCTTCCCTGATCGCTGCCAACATTTCAGCGGAACAGTTTATCGGCATGTCAGGATCAGGTTTTGCCATCGGATTAGCAATCGCTTCCTACGAATGGATGTCCGCAGCGACCTTGTTGATCGTAGGTAAATTTTTCCTTCCCATATTTATTGAGAAAAAACTATATACCATACCCGAATTCCTGGAGCAAAGATACAGTACAAGCCTCAAATCCATTCTGGCAGTATTCTGGATCGCTTTGTTTGTCTTCGTAAATCTCACTTCGGTACTTTACCTGGGCTCCAAGGCGTTGGATACTATCGTGGGTACTGGCGACGGCAGCCTTATCATTCCGAGCATCATTGGACTGGCATTGTTTGCAGCAGCCTATAGTTTGTGGGGTGGCTTAAAAGCTGTGGCCTGGACTGATGTGGTGCAGGTAATGATTCTGATCATAGGCGGTCTGCTCACAACCTATATTGCACTGCTCCACATATCTCCTGACGGCAATATTCTTACAGGTTTTAAATCACTCCTGGTAAAAGTTCCTGAAAAATTTAGCATGATCGTGCACAAGGGTGAACTTACCACGCCGAACGGCGATGACCCCTACTGGGACCTGCCGGGACTTTCTGTCTTAGTCGGTGGCTTGTGGGTGGCGAACCTTTATTATTGGGGTTTTAACCAATATATCATCCAGAGGACACTTGCAGCAAAGAGCCTGAGAGAATCCCAGCGTGGCATCGTGTTGGCCGCTTTCCTGAAATTGATCATTCCTTTAATCGTAGTGATTCCAGGCATCATTGCCTTTTATCTCAATGCCGACCCCACCGGTCAGGTTACTTCGCATTCAGTCGATCCGGCATTTTTAAATGCCAGCGGCATTGTTGACAATGACAAGGCTTTTCCCTGGTTGATCGATAAGTTCATTCCTATTGGAATGAAAGGTTTGGTGCTGGCGGCGCTTACTGCAGCAATTGTGTCATCATTAGCCTCAATGCTTAATTCAACTGCGACAATCTTTACAATGGACCTTTATAAACCAATCATAAATCCCAGGGCTTCCGAAAGTTCCATGGTGAAGATCGGCAGGTCTTCAGCCGCGATTGCTCTGCTTATTGGTTGTATTTTGGCACCTTTATTGGGAGGAATCAAACAGGCATTTCAATTTATTCAGGAATATACCGGATTGGTGAGTCCTGGGATTTTGGCCATTTTTATGCTGGGACTATTCTGGAAAAAGACCACCAATCGGGGAGCAATTATTGGTGCATTAACTTCCATTCCCATTGCAATGTACCTGAAAATTGGCAGCAAAGGCTGGATGGCAGACAGTGCACTATCGGGACTTTTCCCAAAAATCCCATTTATGAACCAGATGGGATATACATTCCTGCTGACCTCAATTGTGATCATGTTTTTGAGTTATCGGGAAAAACACGGACAAAACGATCCGAAAGGAATAAAAATCACCAGGGAGTTGTTTAAAACAGGTCCGGCATTTAATGTCGGCGCATTTGCCATATTAATAATACTGGCTGTTTTATATACTGTCTTTTGGTAAAAGCCTTAATTATGATTAATCATTCAATATTTTTTAAATATGCTTTCAGACAAAATCGCAAAAAAATTTAAAGCGGTTTTCAACAAAACACCGTTAGTGGTGCGTTCGCCGGGAAGGATCAATCTTATTGGAGAACATACCGATTATAACAATGGGTTTGTTTTACCTGCCGCCATTGACAAAGAAATTATTTGTGCCATTAGTGCCAATTATAAAAATACCTGTCGCATCGTTTCTTATGATCTGAATGAAGAATATGATTTCAGCCTGCACGATCTGAAGAAGGCTGAACAAGGCTGGCCAAATTATATTATGGGTGTTGTGGAACAGTTCCAAAAATCAGGACATGACATAAAAGGTTTTGATTGCGTTTTTGGTGGCGATATTCCTCTGGGAGCCGGGTTATCTTCTTCTGCCGCCATGGAATGTGCCTTTGCCTACAGTTTCAACATCTTGTTCGATTGCGGACTTGAAAAGTTCGAATTAGTTAAACTGTCTCAAAAGGCGGAAAATGAATTTGTAGGTGTAAAATGTGGCATCATGGACCAGTTTGCCAGCGTATTTGGCAAAACTGACAAAGTAATGCGGCTCGATTGCCGGTCGCTGGATTTTGAATATTTCAATTTCGATCTGACTGAATATCGCGTTGTATTATGCGACACTCACGTAAAACACTCCCTCGCATCTTCTGAATACAATACGCGAAGAAAAGAATGTGAAACAGGTGTTGAGATCCTGCAGAAACACTTTCCTGAGGTTCAGTCGTTGCGTGATGTGAAATTAGATCAACTGGAAGCCCATAAAAATGAATTTGATCCAATAGTGTTCCAACGGTGTTCGTATGTAGTTGAAGAAAATGATCGTGTGCTGGATTCCTGTGAAAAACTGAATAAAGGTGATCTCCCGGGATTTGGAGAAAACATGTTCCGCTCTCATGAAGGCCTGAGTAAAAAATACGAAGTGAGTTGCAAAGAACTCGATTTTCTGGTCGGGGAAGCTAAAACAACAGGAGATATCATTGGTGCCCGGATGATGGGCGGTGGTTTTGGTGGTTGTACAATCAATCTTGTGAAAATTGACCATTTGGATCATTTTGTAAACACAATGACCAAAGCATACAAAAATGAATTGGGTCTTGACCTGCTTTGTTATATCGTAAAAATCGAAAACGGTACCGGCAAAATATAATTTCTCTCATGAGTAAATTCGATTTTAAAGAGCATCCGCACCGCAGATACAACCCCCTTACCGATACCTGGGTTTTGGTTTCGCCACATCGATCAAAACGTCCCTGGCAGGGCCAGGTGGAAAAGACAGAAGAACTTCAACAGCCACCATATGATGCTGCATGCTATTTATGCCCCGGCAATGAACGGGCCGGTGGAGCACGCAATCCGAATTACACCACCACCTATTCATTCACCAATGATTTTTCTGCTTTGCTGGAAGAAGTGCCCGCCGGTCACTTTGAACAATCGGAACTGATGAAGGCGGACAGTCAGCAGGGAATTTGCCGTGTCATTTGTTTTTCACCCAGGCATGATCTTACGGTTCCTGAAATGGAAATCTCCGCTATTCGTCAGGTTGTTGATTTGTGGGTTAAGGAATTTACTGAACTCGGATCAAAAGAATTCATCAATTACGTTCAGATCTTTGAAAATAAAGGCTCCCTAATGGGTTGCAGCAATCCTCACCCCCACGGACAAATCTGGTCACAAAGCACGATTCCGCAAGAGCCCGCGAGAAAAACAGAAAATCAGGCTGCTTATTGGAAAAAACACCATCGGAGCATGCTTGGAGATTATCTGCAGGAAGAATTGAACAACCAAGAAAGAATTGTTATTGTAAATGATCACTTTGTGGCCCTTGTGCCTTTCTGGGCTATTTGGCCTTTTGAAACCATGGTCATTAGTCGTCGACACATACAAAATTTACAGCAATTAACTGAAGTGGAAAAAGACGGCCTTGCAGACATTTATAAAAAATTGACAACGCGCTACGACAACCTCTTTCAAATCTCCTTTCCGTATTCTGCCGGCTTACACCAAAGTCCGACAGACGGCCAAAAGCATGAAGAATGGCATTTCCATATGTGTTTTTATCCGCCATTGTTACGTTCTGCCACCGTCAGGAAATTCATGGTTGGATACGAAATGCTTGCAGAACCCCAACGCGATATCACCCCTGAATTGAGCGCTGCCCGGTTGAAGGAACTATCGGAAATACACTATAGAAAACAGAAATGAGTGTCGCTTAAAAAATTTAATCAAACGCATTCGCGGCGTCGCACAATCAAAATTCAAAAATAAATCCTTCTCTTTTCAAACGGTCATACACTTTTAAGTCGAATCGGTAAAGTTGCGCGGCTCGATGCGAAACACCGGTTTGTTTTTCTTCACAATGGATCAACAAATTCATTTTTTTCATTTTACGCCTGAAATTGGGTTTGTCGAGTTTGATTTCCAAAATAGCCTCATATAATTCCTGCAATTGGCCTAATGTGAATTTTTCAGGCAACAAATTAAATCCGACTGGTTCGTATTTCAATTTACGTTTGAGTTGATGAAATCCGAATTGAAGAATTTCCATATGGTCATAAGGAAGATCATCAACGTCATGGATATTAACCCAACGCACATCGGATGCCGTAAATCCTGGAATCAACTGATAATCCTCTGATTTTATCAGGGCAAAATAGGCGATGGTAATCACCCGTTTGTCAGGATAACGATCGACATCACCAAAAGCCCGCAATTGTTCAAGATAAATATTCGACATGCCAGTGAGATCTTTCAACAACCGGTAAGCGGCATCATCAATGTTTTCATTATAATTGACCCAACCTCCGGGCAATGCCCATTGGCCCTTTATTATTCCTTCGCCATGCTGCACCAACAGTATTTGCAGTTGTGATCGCTGAAATCCGAAGATCACACAGTCAATGGAAAGTTCATCTATGATGTGATCTGGAAAAATGTCTCTTTGCGCCTGATTTGTACTCAAAGGGTTCCGGTTAAATTTTAATGGTTTAATGTTTGAATATAATAAAAAATAACATAACTTGTAGTCATTGTGACTATAAGTTTTGGATTTCCTTGCAGTCTTTGAAATGTAATACTTTAGTTACACTTGTTCACAAAAATACTGAACCCGTAAACCTGAAATTATGCTCTTAGGATTTGATGTCGGTAGTTCTTCCATAAAAGCCAGTCTGTTACGCCCGGAAACCGGAGAATTGATCGCAACGGCTACTTATCCGAAACAGGAAATGGCAATGATCTCCAAAAAAACAGGATGGGCGGAACAAGAGCCGGAAACCTGGTGGAGCAATCTTAAAAATGCTACTTCTGAAGTACTTGCCAAAAGCAGGGCTTCAAAAAATGAAATTGAGGCCATTGGTATTTCCTACCAAATGCACGGACTGGTTCTCGTGGATAAAGCACAAAAGGTTTTGAGACCTTCCATCATCTGGTGTGACAGCAGGGCTGTAGCAATCGGGAATAAAGCATTTCAGGAGCTTGGAGAAGACTATTGCCTTTCCAATTTGTTGAATTCCCCAGGTAATTTTACGGCCTCCAAATTGAAATGGGTAAAAGACCATGAGCCTGAAATTTATGAACAGGTTCACAAAGTCATGCTGCCTGGTGATTATATCGCCATGAAAATGACCGGAGAGATCAATACAACCATATCCGGCCTTTCGGAGGGCATCTTCTGGAATTTCAAAGAAAAAAATATTGCCAGCCGGTTGCTGAAGTATTACGGTTTTTCCGATCAAATGATCCCGGATATTGTCCCCACTTTTTCAAACCAGGGACAGGTAACAGAAAAAGCTGCCAGCGAATTAGGGCTACAGCCAGGCACCAAAGTGGCTTATCGTGCCGGTGATCAACCGAACAATGCGTTTTCTCTCAACGTGCTAAACGCAGGGGAAGTAGCTGCCACTGCCGGCACCTCCGGAGTTGTTTATGGAATCATTGAAAGCCCGGCTTTTGACACAAAATCCCGTGTCAATACTTTCGTTCACGTAAACTATAGTGAAAAAACAGAAAAATATGGTGTCCTGCTCTGTGTGAATGGCACAGGTATACTCAATAGTTGGCTTCAAAAAAATATGGGGTTGGGCAAAATTGACTATGAAGAAATGAACGAGATTGCCGCCCAGGCGCCTATCGGTTCAGATGGTCTGGTATTTTTACCTTTCGGGAATGGAGCAGAACGGATCCTGCAAAACGACGATATAAAAGCCTCCCTCCACGGACTCAATTTTAACCGGCACAACCAAAGCCATTTGATACGTGCCGCACAGGAGGGTATAGTATATGCCTTGAATTACGGATTCAACATAATGAAAGAAATGGGCATGGAATTAAAAACCGTGCGGGCTGGTCATGCCAATATGTTCCTTAGCCCTACTTTTAGGGAGGCCTTTTGCAATATTACCGGGGCAAGGGTAGAGTTGTACAATACCGATGGCGCTCAAGGGGCTGCCCGTGGCGCAGGTGTGGGCGCTGGTGTTTATAACAATTTTAATGAGGCTTTCAAAGGATTGAAAACTATTCAGACCATCGAACCAAATCTTTCACTTTTGGGCGCTTACGACGATGCTTACAATCAATGGCTCAAATATTTAATTTCTTAAACATTTCAAAAAATGAGTAAAACATTCTTTCCAACCGTCAACAAAATCAAATATGAAGGCAAAGAATCAAAAAATCCTTTCGCCTTTAAATATTATGATGAAAATCGTATTGTGGCAGGTAAATCTATGAAAGATCACTTTCGTTTTGCCGTCGCCTACTGGCATACTTTCTGTGGTACGGGCAACGATCCTTTTGGACCCGGAACTAAAATATTTCCCTGGAATAGTTCATCCGATGCCATTCAGCGTGGTAAAGATAAAATGGACGCCGCATTTGAATTCATCACAAAGATCGGTGCACCTTTTTATTGTTTCCATGATTTTGACCTCATTGAAGAAGGGAGTACAATCCACGAATCTGAAAAACGCCTGCAGACCATGGTAGACTATGCCAGGCAAAAACAGTCGGAAACCGGAGTAAAATTGCTGTGGGGAACCGCCAATGTTTTTTCCAATCCACGCTACATGAATGGCGCTTCTACCAATCCTGATTTTAATGTTGTTGCCTGGGCAGGCACACAAATCAAAAATGCCATCGACGCTACCATTGCCCTTGGCGGTCAAAACTATGTTTTCTGGGGTGGCCGTGAGGGTTACATGACCTTGCTGAATACAAATATGAAACGAGAGAAAGAGCACCTGGCAAGGTTTCTTTCCATGGCTCGTGATTATGGTAGAAAGAATGGATTTAAAGGCACTTTTCTCATTGAGCCAAAACCTATGGAACCTACCAAGCACCAGTACGATTACGATGTAGCTGCTGTAATAGGATTTTTAAAGGAGTTTGGCCTGGATAAAGATTTCAAATTGAACATCGAAGTTAATCACGCCACTCTGGCCGGCCATACATTCCAGCATGAATTACAGGTAGCATCCGATGCTGGTTTACTCGGCAGTATTGATGCCAACCGCGGTGACTATCAGAATGGATGGGACACTGACCAATTTCCAGTAGACCTTTTCGAATTGACAGAGGCAATGCTGGTGATTTTAGAAGCAGGTGGCTTCACCACCGGCGGTGTGAATTTCGATGCAAAGACCAGAAGAAATTCTACGGACCTCGAAGATATCTTTCATGCCCACATTGGTGGAATGGACACTTTTGCCCGATCTGTCCTTATTGCCAGCGATATTCTGGAGCATTCCGATTATCGAAAATGGAGAACTGCGCGATATGCTTCTTTTGATGGCGGAAAAGGCGCCGATTTTGAACAAGGCAAACTTACATTGGAAGATTTGCGAAGTCATGCTTTAGAAAGTGGAGAGCCCGATCAGATAAGTGGCAGACAGGAACTCTACGAGAACATCATTAATCAATATATTTGATTGACATCAAAAAACGGTCATTTATGTACAAGGCTGGCCTAAAAGTCATTAATATTGCAAGACAATGGCTTTTGGGCCAGCTTTTTCTATAAAATAATCGATGTCGAGAGCAGCAGAACCTATCGGTATTTTTGACAGTGGCATTGGAGGGATGACCGTGGCCAGAGCCGTAAAAAATGTTTTGCCTGGTGAAGACATCATTTATTTTGGAGATACGGCCCATTTACCTTACGGCGATAAATCTACTGCAGCCATCCAGGCCTATTCTATAAAGATCTGTGATATTTTTTTAAAAGCAGGCTGTAAAGTGATCCTGATCGCGTGTAATTCTGCCAGTGCTGCGGCCAATGATCTGGTGCGTGAATATGTAGGTTCCAAAGCTAAGGTATTCAATGTGATCGATCCGGTGATCAATTATATTCGGGAAAAATACCAGGAAGCCACCATTGGATTGATTGGCACCAAACAAACTGTGGGTTCCAATGTTTATGAAAAAAAAATCAACGATCTTAAGAATAATGTGATGCTTCATTCACTGGCCACACCATTACTGGTTCCGATGATTGAAGAAGGCTATATTGATGGCAAGATTAGTCAGGATATCATCAATGAATATCTAAAAAATCCAATACTTGCAGGTATAGATGCCCTCATTCTCGGTTGCACACATTATCCACTGATTAAAAAGCAAATCGACCAATTTTATAGTGGTGATGTCCATGTACTCGATTCTTCCGAAATCGTGGCGGCATCTCTCAAATCATACCTGGAATATCATTTACTGAACAAAACACAAAAAAATCCGGTTTATAAATTTCTGGTTTCTGACTATACGCGCTCCTTCGAAGTACTGACCAAATTATTTTTTGGCGAAGAAGTGTATCTTGAAAAATATCCCCTTTGGGAATAGCCAGAAAGCGGGTACATTTGTTGAATAAAATCATCGCACATGAAAAATATCATTATAGCACTTTTTGGAATTTTGGTAATTTCTTCTTGCTCAGATAAACAAAAGGAATCGGAAAATAAGCTCTATAAACAAGTCATGGCTGTGCATGATGAGGTCATGCCCAAAATGGATGACCTGATGAAACTCAAGAAGCAAATCGGAAAAAAAATTGAAACCATGAAATCTTCTGCCGACAGCACCAATGTTGAAAAAATACGCAAATTGGAGGCTATCCAGCATGATCTTACCAATTCCAATGATGCCATGATGGATTGGATGCATCAATTCAACAATAATTTCGAAGGCCAGGTACATGAAGTAGTCATGAAATATTTGGAAAACCAGAAAGAAAAAATTCAGAAAGCAGGAGAAATGGCAGATGCAGCCATCAAAGAAGCCCAGGATGCCCTAAAAGAATAAATAGACTCTTCGTGGAAATTTCGCATTGAGAAAAAAATGCCCTCAAAAGATGGGAATTAGCACATTTAGCACGTGTGATAACATTTAACTCAGATTTAGGACCCACTAAAGTTTTGAAAAATAAAGTGTGCACCAGCTTCTTTATAGACTGCCTTTCGCAAAATTTCTGTTGCAATTCTTATCGTAAAATGAAAACTTCCTCAGGCAACAATGAATGTTTTTTCCCCAGCTACTGAATACGATACCTGAAATAATTAAATACAGTGTAACCTTTTCGGCGCATATCGGTATAAGAATTGAATGAAAATTGAGTTTATATGCCAAATACCTTGTTCACAACTGAACGATCAACTGTTTGGAAATATGACAAATTTCCAGATGAATCATTTCCCCAAAATTACTTAATCAACTGATTTACTGCTAATTATTCGTAATTAGACCTTATTGGCCCCAAATTTTCTAGTGTAAGCTCTGGTAATCCAACTTTTCAACAAATTACAAGTAACATGGAAAAGATCTTTACACTTGCATTTTTGGTGTCCGTAATGTTGTGTTCACCAGTATTGGCACAAAAAAAACATGACCACAACAGGGATGATGTGGTGGTTACGATCAAAGTCAATGGAAAAGAACAGGACATTGAGGCCTATTTTGAAAATTGGGGAGAGGAATTTGGCCATAAAATAGAAGATCTTTTTGATGGCAATACCAGGATCAATGTAGATCTGGATGAAGATGACCTCAATATTTCCATTAATAACCTGAGGTTTGACATTGAAGATTTTGCTGAATCAATTGCAAAAACTGTAGAAGAAGCTGTTACACACATGAATATAGAACTGAGTGATGTGGATCCCTCCACTTTAGATGATGTTCACTTCAATGCCAAGGATGGTGATGAAGTAGACGATATGATCCGCGACATCGAACGTAAATATCACTCCAGGGTGGAAAATGTTGATAAGATGAAAATCCAGATCAGAAAGGATTACATGAAAATCGATATGGAGGTGACCCTGGAAAACGGCCGGGAAGTAAACAAATCAAGAATCTTTCACAATGATGACTGATTTGTGGAATCCTGTACACATTGATTCATGGAATTCCGAACATGATTCATGGTAATGATCACCACAGAATCAGCGAATTCGTTGTAAACGAATGTTGATATTTCAGCTATTTCCAAATCTGTCAGTCTTGGATTAGCGGGCATCGGTTGATGAAAATCTATGCCATTCACTATGATACGGTGATTCTGACCATATCGAATGCCACATACCACCTTGACAAAGTTGTTTTTAAGATAATCGGAATTTTTTAAAGGCGGGTACAAGCGGGCAAGGCCTTTTCCATCCACCTGATGACAATTACTACAGTGCAAACCGTAAAGTCTCCGGCCCTCGGCCATATATTGCATCAACCGGATTTTTGTCCTTTCATCGAGCTGATCGAATTTTTTGTCTTTTTCACTTTTACTTTCACAGGCCAGACAAAAAAAGAATGCCGCAATTGCGGCAAACAAAATATGTTTCAAAACCATATATATTATTGATATTCACTCAAAAGTCGCTTTATATCCTCTTCCAATAGTTTCACATCATCTTCTTTGGTGCCATCATATATACCCCGGATATGACGTTCTTTATCGACCAGCAATAAAGCCCCTGAGTGAAGATAACCTCCGAGTTCATTGGGGTCCTGCTGTGCTGTGACCATATAACTATTCTGGCCGAGATCATATATTTTGTCTTGATCCCCGGTAACCAGATGCCACTTCTTACTGTCAATTCCCAACCTGTCTGCATATTCTTTTAAAACCGGCACCGTGTCGTAATTGGGATCAATTGTGTATGAAATAAAAGCCACCTCCGGATTATCCTGATACTGTTTATATACCTCTAACATATGCGACTGCATCACCGGACAAATGGTCGGACATGTCGTAAAAAAGAAGTCGGCAACATAAATTTTTCCCTTGAAAGTGTCATTGGTCACCAAATTACTGTCCTGATCGACGAACTTGAAATCGGCTACCGTATGATAAATTGTATCCGCCTTTACGCCACCATCAAAGTCTACATTTTTAATTTCTTTTCTGCCCAGGTAAGGCAATCGATTTTCATACTTTTCATTACTGCAAGACAATACGATAAATAAAATTACCAGTAGCAAAGGAATACTTTTTCTCTTGTTCATGCTGATTTTACTGCTTTTTGAGCTCTCTTTTTACGATAGGCCCTGATGATTACATATATTAAAACCAATAACGCAACGATCCCAATTCCAAGTATGATATAATTGATATGACTTTTAAAAACTGCAATAAAAACTATGGCTACCAAAAAAATTGCCACAATTTCATTCATCGTACGCAGTTGATGAGTTGTATATTTGTAAACGTCCTTTTGCAACTTTTTATAGGTAAAATGAATGACGTGATGATAGACCAGCAACCCGGCCACCAATACCATTTTTATCCAGAACCACAAATCGGAAAAATAAGGGTGGGCCATGCCCAATCCAAAAAGAATTACCAGGCCGGCGGAGGGCCATCCAACGGTGACCCACAGCTTTTTGGCCATAATCTTAAATTGATTAGTGAGAATAGAGCGATCAGGTTCACCTTTTTCATGCGCTTCAGTTTGATACATAAAAATTCTCGGCATATAGAATAATATAGCAAACCAGGTGACCACAAATATGATATGTAAACTTTTTAGGATTAGCAGCATGATTTATGTGGTTAATCAGGAATTAATACCATTTGTTGGCCAAAATAGTTTCTCTTTTCTCAATGTTGGGTAAAAACGTTTTCTTGTTCATGTTCTTTCCAAGATTTCTACTTCATCATCAATAAAAACCGGTCCGCAACCCTCTATGATCATGTTTTGACCAAAATAAATCTTGTCGCCCAATTTTCGGTATTTTGCCAATGTTTTCAAAGGTTCTTTCCCTTTTAATCCCGTTTCCGGATCAATGGATGGCACAACACAGCGGTCACATTGTTTAACAAGTTGGAAAACCGAATTACCGATCCGGATCTTTTTCCAATGGTCTTCGTCGAAAGCTTCCGAACCATCGATCACAATATTGGGTCGAAAACGTTTCATTGAGAGATTGGTGCTAAGTCGATTGTTTAAATCATCCAATGAACTTTGTCCTATAAGCAAATAAGGAAAAGCATCGGCAAAACTCACATTAACCTCGAAGGCTGTGTATCGATTATCGGCAATGCGTGACCCATTTTCCGGTAAATAGACGAACCGACATGGATGCCCCAGAATACGGCTTATCCATCGATCGGCTGGCAAATCTGGCCAAATGGCCACGACCCGATCTTTCCAAATATCAACCATTATCCATTCACCGGATACAACATATTGGCGGTAATTCTGCCTTCCCTGATTCGCTGCCTTTGTTTTGCAGCACAATTTTTTCTTGTTCAATAGACGTCCCAATTAAAGCCATCTTGGAATATTGTCTTTGGCTAATAAATCGACCGTCTTTATCCACAATCATCCAGCGCCGGTCATATTGAAAACCACGTTCCAAAGCCACCGCCTGATCTACTGCCAGCCCTCCCAACGACTTCACTGGATAAATAGAAATGGATGATACCCGGTATTTTTTCGCCATCAAGTTAAAATTTGAAGGTTTGCATTTTCTTTTTAATATAGAGCAGAATTTTGTCGAATTCATCAGGATAGAACCAGGTGATGTCCGGATCCTTTTTAAACCAGGTCAATTGCCGCTTGGCATATCGCCTGGAGTTTCTTTTCAACAACCTGATGGCTTCCTGTTTATCATATTGACCACCGAGATAATCAAAAATTTCAGAATAACCAACCGTCTTCAACGCATTCATGTGACGCATCGGATACCATTTTTCCGCTTCCTCAAAAAGGCCCGCTTCAATCATACGGTCCATACGCTGATTGATTCGTTCAAAAAGGGCCTCACGTTCCAGTTCTAATCCAATTTTAATTATTTGAAAATCACGTTGCACTATTTTATCCTGTCGAAAAGATGAATAGGGTTTGCCGGTAGCCCTGTATATCTCTAATGCCCTGATCACCCGTTGTTGATTATTTTTATCAACCTTATTATAATAATCCGGGTCGGCAAAACGTAATTCTTCCAACAAAGGCTGTATCCCATCCCGTTGATATTCCCGGTACAGATTCTGCCGGAAATTCTCTGGTATTTGGGGAATATCATTCATGCCCTGGCAAACTGCCTGAACATATAATCCGGAACCACCCACCATCAGGGCAAGATGCTTTTTTGAATAAATTTTTTGTAACAGTTCCAGTACAGCCAATTCAAACCTGCCTGCGCTAAACTCTTCCTGAATTGATAAAAAGTCAATAAAATGGTGCTTTACTCCAGCCATTTCCCATTTTGAAGGCTTTGCAGTGCCAATACTCAATTCTTTAAAAAATTGTCTCGAATCCGCAGATATGATCTCGCAATCGAGTGTTTTTGCCAGTGAAACGCCAAGCGTCGTTTTACCAACAGCAGTAGGCCCAACCAGAACAATCAAAAATTTGTTACTATTCAATCACTTGATGTATTTATCGTTGTATGACTGGTTTACAAAAGTAGTGTTTCATCAGAAAGGAAAAATAGAAAAAAACTTATATTTTGTTTAACTTTATGGAGTTTGTTCCTAAGAATTGACGTATGGAAGTGAATGAATCATTAAAAATACCTCAAAAAAGCACGAATTTACTTGATTCCACTTTAACATCTGACAGCAAAAAAGATGAAAATGAAGCTACACTTTGTGTAATAAAGGTGGAAAAAGGCATCATCAGTGCCATCAATGAAAGGGCTTCCAGGTTTTTAAAATGTACCGAAGAACACTTTGTAGGCAAACAGCTTATAGTGATATTTCCCGAATTGCAACCCGATGGCAAACTGACTTCGGAAGTGCTGGAGGATTGTATCAATAATTGTCAGGCGGGAGTACCAAAACGCAAACAACTGCAACTAAAAAACAATAACGGTAAACTCATTCCCGCCGAAGTAGTTTTCTATCGTTTCAATGAAGCCAACACTTTTTATCTAACCATTAAAAAAAATAAATACGACCTGCATTCCAAGGCGCTGCCCATCAACTTTGAAGACAGAAAAACGATTGAGCAACTTTTTGGCGAAGGCCCGCTGATGTTTCGCTGCACTGATGCAGAAAATAATGCTTATTATTTCAATTCCAATTATTACGATTTTACCGGTTCTTCTCCCAAAGATCAGCAGGATAGCAAATGGCTCGATAGTATTCATCCCCTGGACAGAGAAGACTTCCTTAGAAACTTAAACAAGGCGTATTATTACAAAAGAAAATACAGGATTACCTACAGGCTTCTCAGCAAGAATGAGACCTATATGTTTGTCTTTGAAAATGGCATACCCATATTCAATGAAGCTGGCATATTTAATGGGTACGCTGCTGTAATACTGGATATATCCGATTTTAAGATGCCGCACAAAGTCTTCGATCAGGATGACAGTAAAATCAGGAAAGTAGTTGAGACGGCTCCTGTGTTATTTAAGATGTCTAATCAGCATGGCGAATTTTA
Source organism: uncultured Cytophagales bacterium (assembly GCA_963711495.1). Taxonomy (GTDB): domain Bacteria; phylum Bacteroidota; class Bacteroidia; order Cytophagales; family Cyclobacteriaceae; genus CAVQEK01. Next base: position 346,321 of record CAVQEK010000009.1, on the reverse strand, counting down.
TTATTTCAGTAATCAATGGTTGAAATATTCTGGCAAAAGCCTCAAGCAACAACTTAAAGGCGGCTGGTATGCCAATATTTATCACGAAGACCTCGCAACCGTAAAATCAACCATAAAAAACGCCACAGAATACCGCAAAAAATACAGCCTCACCTATCGAATGTTCAACAAGGATCAGGAAATGCGCTGGATGCACGAAGCCGGTATACCGTTGTATGAATCCTCCGGAATTTTTTCCGGTTACATCTCCGCAACCATTGATATCACCAATCGAAAGCTGGAAGAAGATGAAAAAAGCATGCAGCAGGCGCTTCAGGAATCTGAACGAAAACTGCACAACTCACTGGAAAATTCGCATTTAGTGGCTTTTTCCATCGATAAAAAAGGATTGATTACTTTTTGTAACAATGCACTTATTGAATTGACCGGCAAAACCAAAGAAGAATTGCTTGGCAATGATTTTGGTGAAGTACTTTTTTCTATTGGAGATAAAAATCAAGCCCGGGATTTATTGCAGTCCCTCATCCAAAACAGTGGCTATGCCGATACTTTCGAATGCCGGATCAATGGCATGAACAATTCAGCACTTTCTTTGAAGTTAAGTTCAGTCATTTTATACAATACCAAAGGACAGATTGCCGGAGCTACGCTCGTTGGAGAGAACATTACAGAAAAAAAACGGATCACAGAAGAGCTCGAAAAGAGTAATGAACAGCTAAAAGAATTATTTGATAATGCCAATGACCTTATTCAAATATTCTCTTTGGATGGCAGATTGATTTTTGTAAATAAAATATGGAGGGAAAAACTTGGCTACAGCGAAGAAGAAATTAATAAATTAAGGTTAAAAGATGTCATCCATCCGGACTACATCAGCAAAACATCTATCGCCCTTGACCTTATTCTGGAAGGTAAGGTGGTGGATAAGCTCGATACTGTTTTTATTGCTAAAGATGGCAAGAAATTATACCTCACGGGCGGTGTAAACTGTACCTTTAAAGATGGCCGGGCCATCGAATTTAAGGGCATTTTTCACGATATCACCGAACGTATCAGGGCAGAAAAAGCTCAGGCGTTGTATTATAAAATTGCCAATATGACCATCAACAGTTCCAATCTGGAATCGTTGTTTGCCAATATACATAATGAGCTCAGGAACATAATCGAAGCCGACAATTTCTATGTCGCACTCATCGATCTCGAAAACAAAAAATTAAATTTCCCTTATTTCATTGATGAAAACACTTCCGTTCCCGGTAATAAATTTGACAGAAAACTCAGCAATGGCATCACCGAATATGCCATGAATTCCAACAAACCATTATTCCTCTTTGAAAAGGATATTATCAATCTCCAATATCATGGCCGGATTGTGGTAAAAGGCAAAATTCCCAAGATATGGCTTGGGGTACCGCTTAAAATATCGAACCGAGTCATCGGCATTATCTCCCTTCAATGTTACAATGACAAATACACCTACAATTACAAAGATCTGGAATTATTGGATTTTATTTCCAGTCAGATTGCCCTGGCCATAGAGCGTAAACAAAAAGAACACAAGATCTATGAACAATCGGCGCGATTAAAGGCTATTTTCGAAAGCGGCAGCCACTTAATCTGGTCGGTTGACAAAAAACTAAATTTTACTTCTTTCAATCAAAATTATTTCCAGGCCAATAAAGATTTTCTCAACCTTGATCCCATCGACCGAAATCAGGAAAATGACCACGGTCCTAAAGCAGAGAACCTGGCCTTTTGGAAAGAAAAATATAAAAAAGTATTTGAAGGTCAGTACTTGCATTTCGAAACCATTCTGATCAATAAACAAACCCGAAAAGAAAGCTGGAAAGAAATCTATCTGAATCCAATTTATCAGGAAGACGGTACCATACAAGAAGTTTCCGGTATAGCACACGACATTACAGAGAAGAAATTATCAGAGATCGCCCTCACTGAAAGTGAAGAAAAATTCAGGAACATATTCGAATCTTTCCAGGATGTTTATTTCCGTTGTGATCGCACCGGTAGGATTATCATGGTAAGTCCCTCCGTCAAAGAATTGATGGGCTATGAACCAGACGATATTATCAACCGAAATATCCGAGAATTCTATCCGGACAAAAAAAATATCAGAAAATTATTGCGACAATTACTTCACGACAGTAGCATCAGAAACTACGAAGCTCCGATTGAAAACAAGAATGGCAAGATTCAACAGATGCTGTGTAATATCCGGTTGATTTACAAGGGAGATAAATATGTTTTTCTTGAGGGAATTGCTCGAGATATTACAAAACTCCAGGAAGCAAGACAGGAATTGCAATTGGCAAAAGATGTAGCAGAAAGATCACTGAAAGTGAAAGAAAACTTCCTTGCCAATATGAGTCATGAGATCAGAACACCAATGAATGGGATCATTGGCACTATTGATTTAATCGGAAATACGGAACTTGACGATGAGCAACTAAAATATGTTCAGACCATAAAGAAATCTTCTGAAACTTTGCTGACCATCCTCAACGATATCCTTGACCTGTCAAAAATTGAAGCGGGTAAAATGGAACTGCGAAAGATTCCAGTGAAGCTGGCCAACACCATGGAAAAACTCTATGCATTGTTCTCTCAGCAAGCCCAGGCAAAAGAAATTAATATGTATTATCATCTCGATGACAATCTGCCTGAAAAAGTTTTAGTCGACGAGACGCGATTGCTGCAAGTGCTTTCCAATCTCACCTCCAATGCCATTAAATTTACCGATGGCGGCGGCTCCATTAATATCAGTCTCAAAACTGCGGTTCGCTCTGGCACTAAGAATCTGATCAAAGTTGTGGTGAGTGATTCAGGCATTGGAATAAGCCAGGAAAATATCAAGAAATTGTTTTCAAGTTTTAGTCAGGTTGACAATACCTCCACCAAATCCTTTGGAGGTACCGGACTGGGGCTGGCCATTTCAAAACAAATGTGCAAATTAATGGGTGGCGATATTGGTGTTTATTCTGCCCTGGGTTTGGGTAGTTCTTTCTGGTTCACTTTTGAAGCCGAAGATACTGACGAAGAAGTCATCAATGAAGACGATTTGCTCAGAAAAAATGTGCGGATCAGCAATTTCTTCAACGACATGGTGCCGAGGATACTCATTGTTGATGATAATATGGTCAATCGGCAAGTTGCGGGAGAAATACTGAAAAAATCTGGTTGCAGGGTTGATTTGGCAGTCAATGGGCAGGATGCCATTAACAAAGCATCCAAAAATGATTACGATATTATTTTTATGGATATTCAAATGCCTGATATGGATGGAATTACCGCCACCAGAAAAATTAAATCTCTGGGTAAATCAACATTGGGACCCGTTGTGGCCATGACAGCCTATTCCATGAAGGAGGATAAGGAACGCTTCATCCGTTCCGGTCTGGACGATTATATTTCAAAACCAATAAAAGCCAATGAACTTTTAAATAAAATCAGGCAATTGATGCATCTGGGAAAACCCAGCAAAAGTGTAGAAATTGAAGAAGTAGAGGACGAAGATCAAATCATCAATGAGGAGGTAATCGACCAGTTGCGAAAATATGGTGGCGATGAAATGCTCGCCAATGTTTTTGATGATTTCGTCAATGAAGGTAAAGAACAAATAGAAGGTTGTTTTATGGATTTAAAAGATGGTAACTTCGAAAATATTTTGATTAATTTGCACACGCTAAAAGGTAATTCAGGTACCCTTGGCATCGAAAAGGTCCATAAATTATCCATCGAAATCGAGGCGGAAGTCAAACAGAAAAAATCCGTTTACAAAGAATTACCGGCTCAACTAGAATCATTGAGGGCAAGTTTCGAAGAATTTCGTAACTTTTACCCAACATTTTTAAATGCTTAACCATGGAAAGTGCTAAAAAAGTTTTGATTGCCGAAGACAGTTCTGTCATACAAAACCTCACAAAAAAAATATTATCTATTCAAAATTATGAAATATTCTCAGCAAAAAATGGTAACCAGGTTTTAGATATGCTGAACAAAGATGACTATGACGTCATTCTTATGGACATCAACATGCCAATAATGGATGGTATGGAATGCGCCAGGCAAATACGGGCCATCAAAAATGATAAAAAATCCAGTGTACCCATCATTGCCATTACCGGTAATGCCAAAAATTATTCAATGGATGATTTTAAAAAAGCCGGCATCAATGAATATCTTCAAAAACCCCTCAATTTTGATACCTTGGTGGAAACCGTAAAAAAATTGACCTCCTGATGGAAATAAAATATACGCAGCATTTTCTCAATAAACTGGAAGACCTCTTTTCTGAATCAGCCTACGCATTGCGATACGAAAAAGGCAATTTCAAATCCGGTTATTGTATACTCAATGAAAATAAAGTGGCTGTCGTAAATAAGTTTTATTCCCTCGAAGGCAAGATCAACTGTCTTATTGAAATCATTAAGGAAATAGATATCGATCCTGAACGCCTGAGCCCCAAAAACCAAACGCTATTTAGAGAACTCTCCGAAACAGAAATTAACCTTTGATTGTCAAATTTTTAGGAACAGGAACATCCCAGGGAATTCCCGTCATAGCATGCCATTGTAAGGTTTGCACGTCTGATGATTTCAGGGACAAGCGACTTAGAACATCTGTTCACATCAGCATTGAAGATAAAAGTTTTGTAATCGACACTGGCCCGGATTTCAGACAGCAAATGTTGAGAGAACAGATCGAAACGGTAGATGCTATTATTTTTACCCATGAACACCGCGATCATATCGCTGGCCTCGACGATGTCAGAAGTTACAATTTCAAACAGCAAAAAGATATGCCAGTGTACGGCAATGCCCGCGTAATGGATCAATTGAAAAAGGAATTTCATTATGTGTTCAATAACAATTATCCGGGAATCCCCCAATTGGAACTGCATGAAATAAAAAATGAAGTATTTGAAGTAAAAGGCATCCGGTTTCAACCGATTAAAGTGATGCACCATAAATTGGCTGTTTTCGGTTTCAGGATCAAAAATTTTACCTATATCACTGATGCGAATTACATTCCTAAAAAAGAATTTGATAAAATAATTGGAACGGAGGTTTTGGTTATCAATGCCCTGCAGCGCCGAAACCATATTTCTCATTTCAATCTCAACGAAGCTTTATCGGTCATCGAAGATGTTCATCCAAAAAAAGCATATCTCACCCATCTTAGTCATAATATGGGATTGCATCGGGAAGTTTCCAAAGAACTGCCTGCTTCTGTAAATGTGGCGTACGACGGCCTGAAAATAGAAATTTAAAGTGCACAATAATTATTATTTTTTACGCAGACTTGCGGCTTCTTTGCATGAAAAAGTGCACGGCTCCCAAATTACCGGTCTTTTCTCTCAGAATAAAGATGAACTAATCATTGAAGTCGATCAGCATTCCGGTTTTTTTTATATCAAAGCGTCATTGGTGCCCGATTTCAGCTGCCTGTCATTTCCGGAAAACTTTCAAAGGGCGAAAAAAAATAGTGCTGAAATATTTCCGGAAATAAAAGGACTTGAAATAATCAGCATTCAGTCTGTGGTTTTTGATCGTTCATTCCACATCGATTTAGAATCTAACTATCAACTGTTGTTTAAAATGCATGGAAACCGTTCGAATGTTCTTCTTATGCATTACGGAGAATGTGTTGGCCTTTTTAAAAATAATATGAAAGCCGACCGGAAAATCACGGTGTCCTCATTAGAGCGTCATTTATCCATCACAAAAGAACGCTTTTTAGAAGTCGCAGGAAATCTCCGTGCTTTTTTACCTGTTTTGGGAAAATCTTTCAATACTTTTTTCGACCAGCATGATTATCAGGGAAAATCATTGGAAAGCCAATGGCAAATCGTTCAGGGGCTGATTCAAACGCTTGAAAAGCCTGTTTTTTATTGTTGTGAAAATAATGGCATACCCACATTTCGATTAATACCCTGCCATCAAAAAACACTGTTTAAAACCAGGGATCCTATTGCGGCGATCAATGATTTCTATGGTTTATTCATAAAAAAATATTCCCTTAAAAAGGAAAAAAATGATGCTCTCCAGCCGCTTGAAAAAACCTTAAAAAAAACTGAAAGCTATATCCAAAAAGCCGAGAGTAAACTTGAACAATTAAAAAATGAGACCCATTATGATCAACTGGCCAATATTATTATGGCGAATTTAAATCAGTTCAAAACTGGAACCGAAAAAATAACCCTGCATAATTTTTACAACGGTGGTACCATACAAGTACAGTTAAAGCCACACCAAACTCCACAAAAACTGGCCGAGCAATATTATAGAAAAGCTAAAAACCAAAAAATTGAAATCCAAACCCTCTCGAATAATATTGAAATAAAGAAAAAAAACGAAACCGCCGCACGTCGTCTGATCCATGATATTGACAAAGCGGAAAACATAAAAGATCTGCGCGCGCTCCTGCAGCACCAGAAAGGCATTCCATCCGAAGACCTGGACAAAACCCTCCCTTATCATAAGTTTGTCTATGCGGGATACACCATCTGCGTTGGCAAAAATGCTTCAAAAAATGATCTGCTCACCTTTAAGTTTGCAACCAAAGATGACCTTTGGTTACACGTGAAAGATGCTACAGGCTCCCATGTCGTTGTCAAGCAGCTTCCCGGTCGAAAATTTCCGGAATCTGTTATCGAAAAAGCGGCAGAATTGGCAGCCTATTTTTCTAAACGAAAACAGGAAACGGTATGCCCGGTGAGTTATACCTTCAAAAAATATGTCAGAAAACCAAAAGGGGCCCGCCCAGGAGAAGTAGCTATTGAGAAGGAGAAAGTTATCCTGGTAAAACCACAATCCTGATCGATTTGATCAAAAACCATTAACAGTTCAGAAAATCAGGTTTTCCCTTGATTTTAACTGGTCGATGGGCAATTGTTGAATGAACTGTACCTGTTGAATTCCTTTGAGAGTGGTAATGAGTGATTTTCTGGGGAAAGTATCATCGAAGCCAAAAATAGTCAAAAGAAAATCAAATTTATGAAGTTCGGGTATTAGATAATTCGTTTGATCACCGGATCTTACCGATTTATTTTTCAAAAGTCTGATCTGACTGATCTCCGTTTCATAGACAAAGTTGGAAATTATCAATGTTTGCTGGTTTAGAAATTCAATCTCCAAATCATCGCTTTTGATCAGATGAATGCCCATTACCCTGTTGATATGCCAGGCAAGTTTATACTCCTTCACGGTAGAAATAATACCAAGAAGATCAAAGTCAAAATGGAAAGAAACGTCCAGCTTATTTTTCTTCATATAAACCTGGTGTATTAATAATGCACTTAAGGCAAAATTCGGGCGTAAAATCGTGATTTTCAAATAAAGAGGAAGTTTAAAAAAATAGTTTGACATTAATACTTGAAATGCATTTCTTTGCACTGAGTTTTAACAAAATCAACAAGAAAATGTCAGAGATTGCACAAAAAGTTAAAAGTATCATTATTGATAAACTCGGGGTTGAAGAATCCGAAGTTACTCCTGAGGCCAGCTTCACTAATGATCTCGGAGCTGATTCTCTTGATACTGTAGAGCTGATTATGGAATTTGAAAAAGAATTTAATATTTCCATTCCAGACGATCAGGCAGAAAACATCTCCACTGTAGGACAGGCTATTTCCTATCTCGAGGAAAATGTTAAAAACTAATCTCCTTTTTTGATAAAATTCATTTATGAATTTGAAAAGAGTAGTCATTACGGGGCTTGGCGCGCTTACGCCAGTTGGCAATAACGTCTCTGAATATTGGAACGGTTTGACAAATGGCATAAGCGGAGCTGCCCCTATTACAAAATTTGATGCCGAAAAATTCAGAACAAGGTTTGCCTGTGAGGTAAAAAATTTTGAGCCTACTGATTTTCTGGATAAAAAAGATGTCCGTAAACTTGATAATTGTACTATTTACGCCCTGGTTACAGCAGGTGAAGCATACAGAGACTCTGGCATTGAAATTGAAAAAATAAACCCGTTTCGTGCTGGTGTAATTTGGGGATCCGGTATTGGGGGACTGAAAGCTTTTCAGGATGAAGTTAGTGGCTTTGCTACCGGAGATGGCACACCTCGGTTTAGTCCTTTTTTTATTCCCAAAATGATCGCTGATATAAGTGCCGGGTATATATCTATCAAATATCAATTTAGGGGGCCGAATTTTGCCACCGTTTCCGCTTGTGCATCAGCTACCAATGCTTTAGTAGAAGCATCAAATTACATTAGGCTTGGCAAAGCAGACGTGATGATTACCGGAGGTTCGGAAGCTGCAATTACTGAGGCTGGCCTGGGTGGTTTTAATGCAATGAAAGCCCTTTCCGAAAGAAATGATTCCCCGGAAACTGCTTCAAGGCCTTTCGATAAAGATCGTGATGGTTTTGTGCTTGGAGAAGGTGCTGCATCTATTATTTTGGAGGAATATGAGCATGCCAAAAGAAGAGGCGCTAAAATATATGCCGAACTGGCAGGTGGTGGGGCTACTGCAGATGCCTACCACATCACTGCCCCACATCCGGATGGATTAGGTGCTAAGCAAGTTATGACTAATGCGCTGGAAGATGCCAGGATGAAACCTGAAGAGATTGATTATATCAATGTTCACGGTACTTCCACCCCTCTTGGTGATATCAGTGAATCCAAGGCTATTGCATCACTTTTTGGTGAGCACGCTTATAAGTTGAACATTAGCTCCACAAAGTCGATGACCGGCCATTTGTTGGGCGCTGCCGGTGCTGTTGAAGCTTTGGCTTCTATTTTGGCTATACATTATCAAGTTGTCCCTCCCACAATCAATCATTTTACGGATGATGATCAAATAGACAATAAACTTAATTTTACCTTCAACAAAGCACAAAAAAGGACAGTCAATAGTGCTTTAAGTAATACATTTGGCTTTGGCGGGCACAACTTCTCTGTGATTTTCAGAAAACCAGAAGCATAGTGGAAACTATCCTTCACGGGATATTGCACAACATTGGATTTCGGCCAAAGGAAATCAGCACTTTCAAAAAATCCATCAAAAATATCACGGGAATTACTCCCTCCAATATTATCCTGTATCATTTGGCAACCCAGCACCGATCGATTGCCCGGCAAAATGACAAAGGATTTAAAGAATCAAACGAACGACTGGAGTATCTGGGTGATGCCGTACTGGGTGTAGTAGTGGCAGAATATCTTTTCAAAAAATTCCCACTCAAAGATGAAGGTTTCCTGACGGAAATCAGAAGTCGAATAGTTAATCGCGATATGTTAAACAACGTAGCCAGAAAAATGGGCATACCCGATATCGTCGAGTTTACCGTTAATAAAAAGAATAAACTTTCCTATAAATCGATTTATGGCGATACCCTTGAAGCGCTCATCGGTGCATTATACCTTGACAAAGGGCATGCAAAAACCAAAAGATTCATCCGCCAGAAACTGATTAAGCAGCATTATGATCTCATGGAGATCATTAAGACCAATCCCAACCATAAAAGCAAAATTATTGAATGGGCGCATCGGCAAAACAAAGATATTCGATTTGAGATCACGGAAATTCGGGGAAACAGCCATAATCGGGAATTTATGGCCGAACTTGTTGTCGAGGGAGATACGATCGCCAAAGGAATGGGATTTAGCAAAAAGAAAGCGGAACAGGATGCCGCTCAAAAATCTTGTGAAAAACTGGAGATTGAATAGTATATTTGGCACTTCAGTTTTTGACCCCCTTCATTGAATGAGAAAACTCAAAATAGCAGGAGCAGCCCTCAACCAGATTCCCATCGACTGGAAAAACAACACTTCCAACATCATTGAAGCCATTGAAGAAGCCCGAAAAAGACATATTAAAATACTTTGTCTGCCAGAGCTTTGTATTACCGGTTATGGCTGTGAGGATCTTTTTCTAAGTGCCTGGCTTCCTGAAAAAGCAAAAGATGTTTTATTGACCTTGCTCCCTGCGTGTAAGGACATTACTGTAGCCATTGGACTTCCCATGAAATTGGACAACACCATTTATAATTGTGCCGCCGTTGTTCAGGATGAAAAGATCATTGGCATCTCTGCCAAGCAATTTTTAGCGAATGATGGTGTACACTATGAACCAAGATGGTTTACACCGTGGCAATCCAACGGTGAGGTTATTCTAAAGATTGGTGATTTTACGGTGCCATTTGGTGATGTCACATACGATTTATATGGGGTGAAAACAGGCTTTGAGATTTGTGAGGACGCATGGCGGCCTAATCGACCAGCATATCGGCTGAATGAAAGAGGAGTCGAACTAATACTGAATCCCAGTGCCAGCCATTTTGCTTTTGGCAAGTCCAAAATAAGAGAAAATATAGCGCTTGAAGCTTCTGAGAAATTTTCTTGTTATTATCTGTATGCCAACTTATTGGGTAATGAAGCGGGTAGAATGATCTACGATGGCGAAATATTGATCGCAGGTCATGGAAAAGTATTGAACATCAATGGAAAGCTTTCTTTTAAGAATTTCAACATTGTAGAACAAGAAATAGATTTTGACGGCGAGCCGGTATCATTAAAAAGCAAACCAGTGCCAGAAGAGGATAAAAACGAGATTTTCACGCAGGCGGAAGCCCTGGCCCTTTTCGATTATTTGAGGAAAAGTCATAGTAAAGGCTTTGTGGTTTCATTGAGTGGAGGCGCAGATTCCTCGACATGTGCGCTTCTTGTTTCAGAAATGGTCAGGCGAAGCCTGCATGAATTGGGATTACAATCAGTATTGGAATTAATACATTTCCCAAATTGGTTTGATGAATTAAGTAAAATTCAACCATCCGGGTTGGCCAAAAGTCTGACCCATAAACTTTTGACCTGTGCCTACCAGGGCACGATCAACTCGTCCGAAGAAACATTTCAATCTGCCAAACAACTGGCTGATGATATTGGTGCGCAATTTTATCATTGGTTAATAGATGATGAAGTGAACAATTATTCCTCAAAAATTGAAAAAGCACTTGGTCGTAAGTTGGATTGGAATACTGATGATCTCGCCATGCAAAATATCCAGTCCAGATCCAGAGCGCCCATCATTTGGATGCTGGCTAATATACGGAATGCATTACTTTTGGTCACTTCAAACCGTAGTGAAGGAGATGTGGGCTATGCCACTATGGATGGTGATACCAGTGGCAGTATTGCTCCCATTGCGGCTGTGGATAAATTTTTTATTATCAATTGGCTTAAATGGGCAGAAAAAAAACTTAAGTATCGCAGTCTCAGCCTTGTAAATGCATTGAGTCCAACCGCTGAATTGCGGCCACCAGATAAACGACAAACTGATGAAACAGATTTGATGCCCTACAGGGTAATTGTTGAAATAGAGAAACTCGCCATTAGGGACCGGCATTCTCCGTTGGAGATTTACCATAAGCTAAAAGAAAAAAATCTTGAAGATGACCTGATTCTTAAAGCCCATATCAAAAAATTCTTCTCGCTATGGTGTCGTAATCAGTGGAAAAGGGAACGGACCGCACCGGCATTTCATCTGGATGACTTCAACGTGGATCCCAGAACATGGTGTCGTTTCCCAATACTTTCCAGTGGATATCAGGATGAACTTGCCATGCTGGACGAGTAAATAAAAAATAATCGGCTATCGTTTATTGGATAAAAACTTATATTTGCCCAAAAATTTTTGGAAATGCATCTCATAAATTTCATCATTTGGTCACCCAACCCAGAAATCTTTCCCGGTATTAACTGGATTCCTGTCAGGTGGTATGGATTACTGTTTGCCCTTGGATTTGTAATAAGTCAGCAGATTATGTATAAAATCTACCGGACAGAAAGCAAACCGGTCAAAGATGTGGATTCTCTTACACTTTATATGATCATTGCCACCATAATCGGCGCCAGATTAGGCCATGTGTTATTTTATGAACCCTTGCGATATCTAAAAGACCCCATCACCATACTGGAGACCTGGCAAGGCGGACTGGCCAGTCATGGTGCAGCCATTGGTATACTCACGGGGATTTGGTTATATTCCAATTATCTCATTGATATCAATCTTTTCAAATGGCATTTTGTATGGAAAAAAAGAAAACGTGAAGGTCAGAGTTTCTTGTATGTGGTAGATCGTATTGTGATTTGTGTGGCGCTGACGGGTTGCCTGATCCGATTTGGAAATTTTGTGAATTCTGAGATTATTGGCATTCCGACCCACAATGGCAAAGGTGTCGTATTTGCACGTGATGTGGTAGAACGGTTGGAATATATGAATGAAGTAAATCACGTTAGCGTAACCAAGGACCCTCCGGAAAAAGTTGATGAACAAGGTCATGTCCCTGTTAACATCATAGTCGATTTCAGTAATAAAGTTCGTGATGAAAACATGGCATCAACCATTGTAAAATCAAATATTAAGACTATTTTAAGCGGTTATGAATATGTTCGGCTGCATATTGATGAACCTGTGGATCATCCTATTCAATATAAAATCAACAAACAAAGTAATGGGAATTTAGAAGCCGTAATTCAAACCAAGGCTATTCCACGGCACCCTGCCCAACTCTATGAGTCCATTTCTTCTTTGCTGATATTTTTCCTCCTTTTTTATTTGTGGTCCGGGAAAAAGGGTGAATTAATGGAAGGAAAACTGTTCGGGATTTTCCTGATCGCCATTTTTACTTTGCGTTTTATATATGAATTTGTTAAAGAAAACCAGGTCCCATTCGAAAATAAAATACCATTAAACATGGGACAATGGCTAAGCATACCACTCATTTTAATCGGTATTTATGTATTGCTGAATTTAAAGAAGTTCCAACCCAAAAAATGAAGTCAGGACTTAAAACATATGCCGATGATCCTATTATGGAATAAATTATTTATTTTAATACCAATCTGCAAGATGGTTATATCTACCGGATAAACTGAAGGCTTTAATCTTTAAAGAAGGCTATTGTGTGAAAAGGACGGGCTTCATATATTTCTTCATATGCTACATGCTATCTCAATGCATACCTTTTTTGGCTTTCTCCCAGACAAAAAATGATCGAACTAATAAACCACCTAAATCATCAGAATCCGATACTGTTCCTGTTTCTTACGTAACGATTGACCGCATTTTTATCGTTGGAAATCGCAAAACTAAAGAAAGGATTATCCGTCGGGAACTGGACATCAGCGAAGGTGCGAAATTAGACCGAAGTCGCCTCGATGGAATGTTGGAATCGGACCGAAAAAAAATACTCAACACCCGCTTATTTCTAACGGCCGATATCGAAGTAGTCGATCTTTCCCAAGACATGGTGGATGTCATCATTAGGGTGAATGAGCGTTGGTATTTCTTTCCCGTACCGATATTCAGCTTGGCTGACAGAAATTTTACTGAATGGTGGGTTAACCAAAAAAGGGACCTGAGCCGGGTAGAATACGGCATCAAACTGAAACAATTTAATTTTAGAGGCCGCAATGAAACGGTGAGTTTGACGGCACAATTCGGTTATACTAAATTACTTCAACTTTCTTACCAAATACCTTATATTGATCGGAAGCAAAAAATAGGACTGATGTTTTATGGTGACTACAGCACAAATAAAAACATTGCTTATCAAACCATTGAACACAGACTCAATTTTATAGATTCTGACAACTTACTGAGAGAAAGATTTCGTTATGGTGCTTATCTAACTTATCGGCCTTCATTTTATACTTATCATCAGTTCGGATTATTTCAGTCTTCAACTTTTGTTAAAGATACCATCGTACAAATCAATCCCAATTATTTTCTGGACGGAAAAGATCAGCAGCGATATTTTGGATTTTATTATGCTTTCACCAACGATCATCGCGATTATGTGAATTACCCGTTGTCTGGATATTATTTTAAAATCGGACTCACCCAAACTGGATTGGGCTTTTACAATGATGTAAACATCTTAAAATTAACCGTACATTATTCCAAGTACTTCGACCTTGGGAAAAAGTTCTATTTTTCCACCAACCTGGCCGGCATGGTCTCATCCCCCAAAAAACAACCCTATAGAAATTACAATGGAGTAGGATATAGCGACGATTTCATTCGCGGATATGAAATATATGTGATTGAAGGCCAGCACTACATCATCAATAACAACAGCCTCAAAAAAAGACTCTTTTCCTGGAAATATGATTTTGGCACCATGATGCCGTTAAAACAGTTTAACACCATTCCGATATCGGGATATTTAACATTAAATTTTGATCAAGGCTATATTGCGAATTATGAAAATTATACAACAAACCGGCGATTCACCGATAAATATATTGTTGGCGGTGGCATTGGTGTGGATATAATTTCTTTTTATGATTTCGTTATGAGATGGGAATATTCAATTAACATAGCTGGTGAAAAAGCACTTTATTTAAATATCAAAGCGGCATTTTAAGCCGTATTTTTTAGTTTTGTTATTTCTATTCAAAGGTTATCTGTGGGGAAATTAAAAAGTAATTTATGAAAAGATGGGCGATTGTAGTACTGGTGATGTGGAGTATGACATCCAGGTGTCTGGCCGATGAAGGGATGTGGCTCCCACTCCTTATCGACAGATTAAACTACACAGACATGGAGCATTGTGGATTGCAACTCACCCCTGAAGAAATATACAGTGTTAATCATTCCTCACTAAAAGATGCCATTGTCAGTATGGGAGGTGGTTTTTGTACCGGTGAAATAATTTCCAAAGAAGGTTTGTTGTTGACCAATCACCATTGTGGTTATGACTACATTCAAAGTCACAGTACTGAAAATAATGACCTTCTCACCAATGGCTTCTGGTCATTCACCAAAGACCAGGAATTGGCCAATCCCGGACTGTATGTGCAGTTTTTAATTCGTATGGATGATGTCACCAAAAAAGTATTGAAAAATGTGCGCGACGACATGTCTGAAACAGAAAGACAGCACGTCATTGGTCGTACAATTGATGACATTATCGCTGACACAAAAATCAATTCGGATTATGATATAGAGATAAAACCATTTTTTGAAGGAAATGAATATTATATGTTTGTCTACGAAACCTACTATGACGTCCGACTGGTAGGAGCTCCACCGGAATCGATCGGTAAATTTGGAGGTGAAACAGATAATTGGATGTGGCCTCGTCACAATGGGGATTTTAGTCTTTTCAGGGTATATACAGGCCCTGACGGCAAACCAGCCAAATATTCGCCTGATAATATTCCGCTTAAACCTAAATATTTTTTGCCCATCTCATTGGAAGGAGTTCAGGAAAAAGATTTTGCAATGGTTTTGGGATATCCAGGATCAACCAACCGCTACCTCACATCTTATGGCGTGAAACTTGCCTTGGAGAAATCCAATCCCACGCGCGTAAAAATACGTCAAAAAAGGCTCGAGATTATGAAAGAAGATATGGACGCCAGCAAAAAAATACGTTTGGATTACGCCGCAAAATATGCAGCAGTGAGTAATTATTGGAAATATTATATCGGCCTTTCTAACGGATTACAAAAATTTGATATATACGATCAGAGAAAAAATCTGGAAGATAAATTCACCGACTGGTTAAAAGCAAAAAAGAGCCGGGAAAATAAATTTGGAGATCCGGTGGCCATGATTGCTTCTGCTTATCCGGATGTTGAAAAGTATTCCATTCCCTATTATTATCTTCTTGAGGCGGGGTTTGGGATTGAAATGATCAAATTTGGTTATCGTTTCAGATCGATATTGCAATTGCTTTCTGCTCAAAAGGTGAATTGGGATGAATTGGGAATAGAATTAGACTATCGCCGCCAGGTAGCCAAGGATTTTTTCAAGGATTACAATCCTGATACAGACAAAAAGGAATTTGCGGCATTGTTGAGTATGTTTTATCATGATGTGCCGAAAGAATTTCAGCCTAAAGCTTTTGACGCTGTGGAAATCACACATGGTCCTAACGATCGCTTTTTCAAAGATTTTCAGGTAGATAAACAGGGGGATTTCCAGTCATTGGCCAATTATATTTACAACAACTCCATACTCGTGGATGCCAATAAATTGAACACTTTCCTGACGAATCCTGAAAAAACCGTATTAGAGAATGATCCTGGTTATCTGTTTGCGAGTTCGGTCTACGATGCATACCGCAGTATTTCCATTGAAAGAGGACTTGCACTGGAAAAACTGGACCAAGGCAGACGTCTGTTCATTGGCGGACTTCGTGAAATGCAACCCGATAAAGATTTTTACCCCGATGCAAATTCCACAATGCGTCTTACTTATGGCCGAGTATTGAGTTATAGCCCACGTGATGCGGTTCAATATGAATATTTTACCACACTGAAAGGTGTCATGGAAAAAGAAGATCCTTCAGATCCGGAATTTATTGTTCCTAATAAATTGAAAGAATTGTATGAGGATAAAAATTATGGTCAATATGGTGAAAATGGCCGGATGCATGTAGCATTCATAACCAACAACGATATCGCTGGAGGAAATAGTGGAAGTCCGGTCTTAAATTCTAAAGGAGAACTTATCGGTGTGGCTTTCGATGGCAATTGGGAAGCTATGAGTAGTGATGTTGCTTTTGAACCAGCGGTACAACGGTGTATCAATGTCGATATCCGCTATGTATTATTTATAATTGACAAATATGCAGGGGCCACCAACCTGATTAATGAAATGAAACTGATCAAGATGTCAGCGGTTAAAACCGATCATTCCAAAAAAGTACTAATTAATGAAGGCTAATTTTTCTATCGATTCCAATAAAGACAGCACAGCATTCAAGGTCCATTGATACATGGAAACCATGAGATTATCACGCAAGTTCTCTGGCTTTAACGTACCAAAAGGCTGATTTTAAGCTGTTTTATAAATAAGACTTTATATGTTTTTAGTGAATGATGGTTAAATTCAATTAACTGTGGTAGTTACGACTTAATCTGACAGTTAGGGATTAAATTTAAATGAGGAATTTAATCATTAACCCCATAAACTGTCAGAAATGAATACAGAGACAAAAGTAATCAAAACTAAGTTAGGACTACTCAACTTAGCCGAACAATTAGGCAATGTATCCCAAGCCTGTAAAATATTTGGATATAGTCGAGATAGCTTTTACCGCTACAAAGAGTTGTACGATCAAGGCGGAGAGATGGCATTGGCTGAACTTAGCCGCCGCCAACCGAATCACAAAAATCGCATTGAGCCAGCCATAGAAGAACGTGTCGTATCCATTGCATATGAATATCCTGCATATGGCCAATTAAGAGCCTCCAATGAACTTAAGAAAGAAGGGGTATTCATATCTCCCTGTGGTGTGCGCTGTGTTTGGCTGCGACATGATCTGGAGACCTTCAGAAAGCGACTCAAAGCTCTGGAGGCTAAAGTTGCCCAAGAAGGATTGATACTGACTGAATCTCAAATTACCGCCATGGAAAAGGCTAAGGAAGAGAAGCGGGCTCAGGGCGAGATAGAGACACTTCATCCGGGCTACCTGGGTGCCCAGGACACCTATTATGTTGGAACCATTAAGGGCGTTGGCAGGATTTATCAGCAGACATTTATCGATACATATGCCAAAACAGCCCATGTTAAGTTGTATGACAGGAAAAATGCATTAGTAGCGGCAGATATACTGAACGATCGGGTGATCCCTTTCTATGAAAAATATGACATCCCGTTACTTCGAATTTTAACTGATCGAGGCACTGAATATTGTGGCTCCAGGGAGCATCATGAATATCAGCTTTATTTGGCCATTGAGGATATAGACCATAGTAAGACAAAAGCCAAAAGTCCTCAAACCAACGGCATTTGTGAGCGCTTCCATCGTACCATACAAGACGAATTCTATGCGGTGGCTTTTAGAAAGAAGATCTACCACAATATTGAAGAACTTCAGCAGGATCTGGATGTTTGGATTGATCAATACAACCATGACCGGCCCCATTCAGGCAAATACTGCTTTGGGAAAACACCAATACAAACCTGGGAAGAATCCTTACATCTGGCGAAAGAAAAATTGTTGGATCGGCAGAATGAAAATTTCGTACCTTTATTACCGCAAGGTGAAGCGGAAGCAGGCTCTGGTGGAGACCAACCTGCCAGGAATAACCTTGCCGACCGAAATGGCGAGGGGCTTTATTTGCCCCTTGCTTATCACCATTTTGGGAGTGGTATACCTAAAGAAAACTCAAAACCAACACCTTGAACTGTCAGATCAAGTCGGAGCTATTACAAATTAACAGATCTTAATATTTCATTGGCCTTTTTTTCCCTCTTCTATTGTATTGATACCATTGGCCTATTTTTTTACCTTCATCGTAGTGCCCTTCATATCGCAATCTTCCCTGATCATCATAAAATTTCCATAATCCGTTTTCCTTGCCTGATTCGAAATCACCCTCCTGTATCAAATTTCCGGATTCATTGTAAAATTTCCAGCGCCCTGAAGGTAATCCATCTTTATAGTGTCCAATTCTTTTAATCTGGCTATTCTCATAATAAAATTTCCAGGTACCTTGATACAATCCATTTTTAAATATGCCCAGCTTTTCGATTTGACCGTTGGGGTAATAATAGATGGAACTGTCTGTTTGAACATCATTTTCCCAATGTTCTTTGCCCGTTAAATTGCCATTCTCATCATAATAAAATACCATACCCGACAGCTTGCCATTATCATATGATTCCCCGGCACTTATTGTCCCGTTCGGATAATAATATATCCATAATCCCTCTTTTAATCCCTCCTTTTTTTCACCTTTTTCTTTAATAGTACCATCTGAATAGTGCGTGACAATGGATTGTTGACCAAAAACCTGTATGGGGACCATGATGCAAAGGGTAAAAAAGCACTGTAAAAATGAAAGTTTACAACTGTTCAGCCGGTTTTGTGGATTACTTGTGGATAAAATTATTTTCGGGATACCCATGTTTTATGCCTCGTAGACTTTATATTTATGATGGTTATATTAACGGATCATCAACTATTAACATAATTTTTATACTGATTTAATGTTAGAACGTCAATTGCATAGGTTCTATCTTTCGTATCGCCTGGATGGTGAAGTTTTTTTGGAATGGGTTGAAGGCATTAATTTGCGACATGCGAAGGAAAAAATAGAATTGATGCATTCTGAAGTTTCTGATCTTATGGATTGGACCAATGAAAAAAAAGAAGATTTGGACAAATATCTCAAAAAAATAAAACAGCACAAACTGAAGATTAAGCCAACAAATTATATTGATAAAAACAAATTGAAATAGCGCTGTATCAAAGTTGTTTTAACCACTGTTCTACCAAATGTGTATGCCCACAATTTAAAGTAATCAAATTCGATTTTTCGTACTTCAATAATTTTTCAATCCTTTTCCTGGTGATCACTTTATCATATTTCCCAAGATAGATTTCTGTCGGGATTTTATGTTTTTCCAGGGCCAGCAATACATTTTGTAAATTAGGTTTTATTTTCCGTAACCCCACCCACATTTTATACACCCTCATTCTGCCGGGAAAATCTCCCATCTCTGCCTTGGCAAATCGTTCAATTTGTCTGCTTATGAAACCGAGCCGTCTCAACCAATTAATTCCATAAAAATA
Organism: uncultured Cytophagales bacterium; assembly: GCA_963711495.1. Classification (GTDB taxonomy): domain Bacteria; phylum Bacteroidota; class Bacteroidia; order Cytophagales; family Cyclobacteriaceae; genus CAVQEK01. The sequence goes on along the minus strand of CAVQEK010000009.1, from coordinate 326,755 downwards.
AGAAACCGGGTGACTGACAATCCAATGAAAATATTGTCGTGCTAACCAATTGCCCGTTGCCAGTTTATACCACCTTGCTTCTTCGACACCATCCGGTGCCAATAATACGAGTTTATTAATTTTTTCAGGAAAAAATTCAAGGATCATCAAGGCAAGCTTAGCGCCAAAACTAAACCCCACCAATTCGCATTGATCAATATCGGTTTGCTTGAAAAACGAGCGTATCAGATCTAACCAACTGTCGGTTGCGATTGGCGACTCACCTTCAGCCAAAACACTTTCACCATGAAAGAAAAGATCAAAAGAAAAAACCGACGTATCGGGATACCGGTCAGCTAATATTTTAAAAATTGATCCGTCCTGACCAAATCCATGGAAAGCCAAAATATTTTTTGACCCATTTCCGTAAACTTTACAATTCAAAAGTGCGTATTTATTAGAAATCTTAAGGTTTCTCACGAGAATTTTGTGCTTTACCGGTTAAATAATTCTTCTTCCATTTAATCCTGGTATTTACCGTTCTCCATTTTTTACTTAAAATTAACACACTTCTCCTAACCTTTTCTGTCTTTATCCAGTTTAAAAAGGAAGCCGGAAACTTAGAAAAACTTAATAGTTTCCTTAGTTTTGCCCGCATATGGAAAAAGAAGCATTAAAGGAAAAAATCATTACGGAATCTATCAAACTTTTTCTCTCATACGGAGTGCGAAGTGTGACCATGGATGATATTGCCAAACATTTGTCCATCTCAAAAAAAACGATCTATCAATTTTTTAAAGATAAAGAAGAAGTCATACTGCTTGCAACAAGAATGCATTTTGAGAAAGAGAAAAACGAAATGATCTCCATTAAAGACAATACTGAAAATGCCATTGCACAACTTTATCAACTTTCGATTTGCCTTCGGGATAAATTCAAAAATATGAATTTAAATGTATTGTACGATTTGGAAAAATACTATCCGAAAGCCTGGGAACTATACCTTCAGTATAAAAATGAGGTTTTCTACCATTCATTGATCACTACGCTTGAAGAAGGCATGGCGCAAGGTCATTTCCGAAAGACCATAAAACCAGCAATCCTCGCCAAACTCAGGCTGGAAGAGATTCAATTATCTTTTGACAAAGAAATATTCCCAGAAGGTGAATATAATGTGGCAGATATTCAAGATCAGTTTTTCAACCATTTTGTTTATGGTGTTTTATCAGAAGAAGGAACCAAATTATTAAATCAATATCACCAAAATAGTTCAATCAATGAATAAGTTTTTAACAGCCATTTTCTTTTTGTGTATTTTTATCTTAAAGGATCAGCATGTCTGGGCTCAGGAAAACACTCAGCATGTGTTCACGTTAGAGCAATGCCTGAATTATGCTTATGAACACAACCAGGACCTTTTGGTTTCACAACTCGAAGTTAAAAGATCTAAGGCAAGTGTAGGTGAATTTACATCACAAGGATTACCTCAAGTGAATGCTTCCGCTGCACTGAATAAAAATTTGAAATTGAGGACAACATTTATTCCCGCTCAATTCTTCGATCCTAGTGCTGGCCCCGACGATAAAATCGAAGTGCGATTTGGCACCCCATACGATGGAGACATTGGATTATCGGTTTCTCAAATGATATTTGACGGTTCTTTTTTCGTAGGGTTAAAAGCTTCCCGAACCTATCAGGAACTCACTTCCAAGGAACATATTCAAAATAAGATAGATATAACTTCAACCGTATCGAAAGCATATTATACTGTTTTGGTGAATCAGGAGGCCCTTGGGCAGGCACAATCAAATTTCAACAGACTTGATTCTTTGTTGAATGAAACTGTCATAATGAACGAAAATGGATTTGCAGAGAAAATAGATGTAAACCGGACACGGGTAGAATTTAACAATGCCAAAACAACCCTCCAAAACAGTAACAGGGCCTATGTTATCAGCATTGAATTATTAAAATTCCAGATAGGAATGCCGATAGAAGAAGACCTGAAAATTGCAGAATCGCTCCAGGATCTGAAATTGGATTATGAAAAAGAATTGGCCATGGAAGCTAATTATAACAATCGGATTGAATATGATATTATTCAAACTCGTCAGAATTTAGCTCAGATCAATTTGAGAAACAACCAGGTAAAATATCTTCCAACCATGGATGTTTACTTTTCCTGGGGGCAAAATGCAGGCGTGGCTTCCACAGGTGATCTTTTAAAATTCGGCAATAGCAACTATTGGTTTGATTATCAAATGGCAGGCATCCGACTAAATCTCCCCATTTTTGACGGTCTTAAAAAGAGTCATATCGTTCAACAAAATCGCATTGATCTGGAAGAGCTAATGTATCAATCACAAAAACTCAAGAACAGCATCAAAGTTGAAACCCAGGAAACACGTAACAATTTATTGAACAGCATCAATCAATTCGAAGATCAAAAAGCCAACATGCAACTGGCCGAGGAAGTTTATAGTCATACAAAAATAAAATATCAGGAAGGCGTCGGCTCCAACTTAGAAGTAATTGAGGCTGCCAATGCCTACAAACAATCGCAAACCAATTATTTTAATGCACTTTATGATGCACTGATCACTAAAGTGGATTACGAAAAATCATTGGGAATTTTACTGAGCAAATAAACCATGTTAATCAAAATAAAAATGAAAAAGACAGCAGTATTGTTATTCATCGCATTGATCGTGTCATTCAGTGCCTGTAATAAGAAAAAAGATCCCCTGCAAGTCAAAAAAGAGAAGCTGACTAAATACAAAACGCAACTTCAGGATTTACGGGATAAAATCGATGATCTGGAAAAACAAATTGCCCTGGAAGATCCGGAGTTTGCCAAAATGAACAGAAAGGCAACACTGATCACGGCCTTGCCGGTAAAAAAAGAAAAATTTGTACACTATGTAGAGGTGAGCGGTTCCGTCCAATCCAAGAAAAATGTGCTCCTCAGCGCAGAAAACATGGGTAACATACAAAATATTTTGGTTTCCGAAGGCGATATCGTCAAAAAAGGCCAATTAATACTCACCCAGGATACCGATCTTTTACAAAAAGGCCTGGCTCAATTGCAGACACAATATGACCTTGCCAAAACCATGTATGAAAAGCAGAAAAATCTTTGGGATAAAAATATCGGTACTCAAGTCCAGTATCTCGAAGCCAAGAATCGCAAAGAATCATTGGAAGACCAAATCGCCAATGTCAAAACACAAATTCAAAAATCGCAAGTCCGTGCTCCTTTTGATGGCACCATCGACGACATTCCGGTAAAGGAAGGTGAAATGGCGCCAGTTGGTTCGCCACTGGTTCGAATTGTCAATCACAAATCGATGTATGTGCAGGCCGATCTATCAGAGACTTACATCAGTAAATTTAAACAGGGTGATCCGGTCACCATCTTTTTCCCGGCTTATAATAAAAGTATCGAGACAAGAATTTCAGCCATTGGCCAAGTAATCCAGCAAAAAAACAGAACCTTTGAAATAGAAGCCAAACTGCCCGAACTGGACTTCGTGGTGAAACCCAATTTACTGGCTATTCTTAAAATAAAAGATTTTGAAGCGGACAATGCCCCGGTAGTCCCGACCAACCTCATACAACAAGATAACAAGGGAGATTTTGTGTATGTTGTCTCTGATACAGGGCAACTGCAGGTCGCCCAAAAAGTTCATATAGGACGTGGAGTGACTTACAAGAACAACACCATGGTGGAATCAGGACTCCAAGGCAATGAATTGTTGGTGGATGAAGGTTTCCGCGAAGTTACCGATGGCAACAAAGTTAAAATAGTAGAGAACGTGATGTAAATAATGGAAAATAATCAATGGAAAACCAGGAAAAACACACGAACAAAGAAGTAATAAGGGAATTTGGCATCAGTTCGGCATCAGTTGATAACCGAACCAGTGTGATCATACTAACCTTGATCGTTGTGATCATGGGTGTATATTCCTACATCACCATACCCAAGGAAAGTTTTCCCGAAGTAGTAATTCCCACCATCTATGTGGGAACAGCTTATCCCGGGAATTCTCCAATCGATATGGAAAATTTGATCACGCGGCCGATTGAAAAAGAAATCAAGTCGATTTCAGGTATCAAAGATATCAAATCAACTTCCGTTCAGGACTATTCCAGCATTGTGGTAGAATTTAACCCGGAAGTAGATATCAATAAGGCCTTGCAGGATGTCAAGGATGCAGTTGACAAATCAAAAAGTGACTTGCCAACAGATCTTGATACTGATCCCAATGTACAGGATATCGACCTCACGGAGTTACCCATCATGTACATAAACATCTCCGGAAATTACAGCATCAACGAACTAAAAACTTTTGCGGATTATCTGCAGGATGAAATTGAAAAATTACCAGAAGTTTCCAAATGCGATATTAAAGGCGCCCGCGATCGGGAAATAAGAGTCGACGCGGATATTTATAAAATGGAAGCGCGGGATGTGAGTTTCACAGATATTCGCGACGCTATTGCCGCAGAGAATGTGACCATGTCAGGAGGCAATATTTTGGCCGGAGATTTCAGAAGATCGCTCCGAGTGGATGGCGAATTCAAAGCTGTAAAGGATATTGAAAATGTGATTGTTAAAGATGAGGACAACCGGATCGTCTATGTAAAAGATGTCGCCAATGTTTCCGATTCATACGAAGAACGTAAAAGTTACTCTCGTAGTAGTCAACTGCCGGTTGTTACGGTCGATGTCGTAAAAAGAAGTGGAGAAAATCTGTTGATCACGGCAGCAGAAATCAAAGATATCATTGCCAAAGCCCAGGCCGAACGTTTCCCAAGTGATCTTGATATCACCATCACCAATGACCAGTCCAAATTCACCGACAGTATGGTCAGCAACCTGGAAAACAGCATAATCACCGGTGTTATTCTGGTGGTATTGGTATTGATGTTTTTCATGGGATTGCGAAATGCACTTTTTGTAGGTATTGCCATACCCTTGTCGATGTTCATGGCATTCATGATTTTGTCATTCATCGGATACAGCGCCAATATGATGGTGTTGTTCGGATTGATACTTGCTCTGGGCATGCTGGTGGACAATGGAATTGTTGTGGTAGAAAATATTTTCCGTCTTATGCAAGAAGGTTACAGTCCAATAAGAGCCGCTAAAGAAGGTGTTGGTGAAGTCGCATGGCCTATCATCACCTCCACAGCCACCACGTTGGCGGCATTTCTACCGCTGGCTTTCTGGACCGGTATAATGGGTCAATTCATGAAGTATCTGCCCATTACCTTGATCATTGTTCTTTCATCATCTCTTTTTGTGGCCCTGGTAATTAACCCTGTGCTTACTTCCATGTATATGAAAGTGGAAGAAGAAAAGGTAAAAAGAATTAAACTTTTCATCATAGCCGGAGCCTTTGCACTGGTTTCTATACCATTTTATATGAGTGGTTATCTGGCAGTGGCCAATATAATGATGTTTATCGCCCTAGGAGCGCCATTTCAGGTTTTTGTCTTAAATCCAGGCGTTAAATGGTTTCAGGATAAATTCATCCCTGCGCTTGAACATGGCTATTCCGCCACCATTAGATATGCACTTCACGGGCGAAAACCATATTATTTCTTCTTCGGCACTGGATTACTGTTATTTTTCTCCATAGGGTTGTTTATCTCCAGAGAACCTCAGGTGAGTTTATTCCCCAACAGTGAACCCAACTATATCAATATTTTCATTGAGGAACCCATTGGTTACGATATTGAACAAACCAATGCGTTCACAAAAAAGATAGAAAAAGAAATCGTAGAGATTATTAAGCCATATCATCAGGCAGTTGAATCGTTTATTGCTCAGGTAGGCCAGGGAGCCAGTGATCCCAACTCTATGTCTGGTGAACAGGCAACACCCAACAAAGCCATGATCACTGTATCATTTCATGAATATGAAAAACGACATGGCATCAGCACACAGGAAATTATGGAAAAGATCCGGCAGGCTATGGCAAAATATCCGGGCGTTCAGATTACAATCGATAAGGACGCTATGGGACCACCGGTTGGAAAACCTATCAATATAGAAGTGAGTGGCGAAAATTATGATAAATTAATAAGCATTACACAAAGTCTGATGAACCGGATTGAACAAGCCAATGTGCCGGGTATTCAGGAATTAAAATCAGACCTGGAAACCGGAAAACCTGAATTGTTGGTTGATATAGATAGGGACAAAGCCAGAAGATTTGGACTTTCTACCAGAACAATTGCCATGGAATTGAGGACTGCCCTATTCGGTTCGGAAGTATCGAAATACAAAGAAGGAGAAGATGAATATCCCATCGAGCTCCGTTTAATGGATAAATATCGATACGATGTGGATGCGTTGATGAATCAGAAAATCACATTTCGTGATAATAAGGGAACCTTGAAACAAATCCCAATTTCATCTGTCGCCGATGTGAAATATACTTCGACCTTTGGTTCGGTGAAAAGGAAGGACCTTGACCGTGTTATATCCATTTATTCGAACGTAATTGATGGGTATAACGCCAATGAAATCGTGGCACAATTAAAGACCTTACTTAGTAATTTCGAAATGCCAGAAGGTTATCAGATGAAATTCACCGGAGAGCAGGAAGAACAGCAAAAATCCAGCGAGTTCCTTTTCAAGGCGCTTATGATTGCCATCTTTTCCATTTTCCTTATCATTGTGGCCCAGTTTAATTCCATTATGACACCATTTATCATTATGGCATCAGTACTCTTCAGCACAATTGGTGTATTCCTGGGCTTGGTAATATTTCACATGGATTTTATCATTATCATGACTGGAATTGGCATCATTTCCCTGGCGGGAGTGGTGGTGAATAATGCGATAGTGCTCATTGACTATACCAATTTGGTCAGGAAACGACGACGTGCCGAACTCGGGTTGAAAGATGAGGAATACCTTTCATTTGAAGACCTGGTGGAAAGTATTCATATTGCCGGTAAAACCCGCCTTCGCCCGGTATTACTAACCGCGATTACAACGGTACTGGGTTTAGTCCCCATGGCTACCGGAACCAATATCAATTACCTGACTTTGTTCAGTAAATTTGATCCGGAATTCTATTTTGGTGGAGACAGCGCCACATTCTGGGGACCAATGGCCTGGACAGTTATCTTTGGCTTGACGTTCGCAACGTTCTTGACTTTAGTAATTGTACCTGTGATGTATTTTCTGGCCGATAAATACAGCTTACGCGCTAAAGGCGTAAAACATAAATAAAAACTTTCAGAATTCCGGAATAACAAAATGCCGGAATTCTGATTTTATTTTGTGACCATGACCAAAATTGTAGTTACTGGCATTTTTGCCATTATATTCATTCTGATAGACATTTATGTTTTTCAAGCCGTCAGGCTGGTATTCCAACAATTCAATCCATTCACCAGAAAGTTGTTGTACACCTTGTACTGGTCACTTACCGGCCTCAGTCTGACTGCACTTATTATTTATAATTTTGCCATCCCTCAAATTGTACCGCGCCACTTCCGTAGTGTCATAATTGTGGGTTTATCCATCAATTACTTTTCAAAAATATTTGGGGCTCTGGTCTTGATCTTTGATGACCTTCTGCGGATTGTAAAATGGATTGCGCTGCAATTTCAAAGTGGTCCTGCCATAGAAGCGACAAAAAGCGGCGGCATTTCGCGATCAGAATTTCTGGCAAAAACAACTTTAGTTGCTGCGTCTTTGCCGATGGTTACGATGACCTATGGCATTGTTTCAGGTGCACACGACTACAGAGTAAGAAAAAAGACCATCCATTTACCTGATCTGCCCGATGCATTTGATGGTATCAGAATTGGACAGATATCGGATATACATTCGGGAAGTTTTTTCAGCAGAAGTGGCGTCAGAAAAGGCGTAGATTTATTATTAGCCCAAAGCCCTGATGTCATTTTCTTCACCGGCGATCTAGTCAATAACCAAACTGACGAAGTGAATAGTTATGTTGAATTATTCTCCAAAATAAAAGCGCCGTTGGGTGTGTTTTCAACATTGGGTAATCACGATTATGGCGATTACAGGAGTTGGCCAAGTGTTGATGCCAAGAGAAAAAATCTTATGGACCTCATCAATGTTCACAAACATATGGGCTGGAACATCCTGCTGAATGAAAATCGAAGACTACGAATTGAAGGAGAAGAAATTGCCATTATAGGTGTCGAAAACTGGGGAAAAGGTCGATTTTCAAAATATGGTGATTTGGCCAAAGCATATGCTGGTTCGGAAGACGCTCCTGTTAAATTATTGCTTTCCCATGATCCCAGCCATTGGGACGCCCAGATCAGGCCTGATTTTCCAGACATCGATGTCACTTTTGCCGGGCATACCCATGGTTTTCAATTTGGAATTGAAATCGGTGACTTCAAGTGGAGTCCCAGTCAATACATATATGACCAATGGGCCGGTTTATACCAAAAAGATCTGCAGTATATTTATGTAAATAGAGGATTTGGTTTCTTAGGTTATCCCGGAAGAATTGGCATTTTACCAGAGATCACCATTATAGAACTCAAAAAGGCTTAATTATTATTGATCCTTACCCAGTCGTCGGACGATGAAACAGTAATTGTTCCGTCGTTATATTCTAAAATATAATCCAGCATTGCAATTTTAGTACACCCCTTGAAAAAATTCTGACTGGTACTATAGTAAATAACCGGATAAGAGAATCCATAATCTCTCTTAAATTTCACAATCTGATTGTTTTCGTCGAGTAAAAATCCCCATTCCATCTCAATAGGTCCATCTTTACAATTATCCGCTGCAAATCCAAAGTAGTCGTATCGATATTGTCCGGTACCATCGGCATTTAACAATAAATATCCCTGTTTCGATCCCTTGTATTTCCCGATAAATTTATGATCAACGATATAGGTGGTTTTTACTGAAGAACCTTCATAATCAAGATACCTGATTCCTTCTTCACCACCGAAAGTTTTAATTGAAAACATCCCCAATAAAATGAGCATTCCTAATCCTGAAATCTTACCCATCGCTTCAAAATATTAATGGCCAATCTTTAACAATCTCAGCCTAAAAATATAGGAAAAACCAATGGAAGGCCATGTCTTGCATAATTTTTTTATTTGAGGTTACTTTGGGCCTGTTAAAAAAGCTGAAGCACGTGTACATGATTTATACTTTACCGCTCATTGCAGCATTGACTGGATGGATCACCAATTATCTGGCTATTAAAATGCTATTCCATCCCAGGAAAAAAATAAATGTGCTTTTTTTTTCAATCCAGGGTATTTTCCCAAAAAGACAACAAGTATTAGCCGAAAGATTAGGTCAAATTGTTTCGCGCGAATTATTCTCATTCAAAGATATCAAAGAACACTTTACCAGTACAGCCACTGCCACTGAAATCAATAAAGTACTGGATGAAAAGCTGGAGGATTTCATGGAAAATAAATTGAAAGCCACCATGCCCATGCTTAAGATGTTTTTGAACAATGATCTCAAGAATAAAATTAAAAATACGCTCCACGAGGAATTTCGAAACATCCTGCCTGAAATATTAGCAAAATATACCGACAAACTGGAAAAAGATATCGACGTAGAAAATATTGTATTTCAAAAAGTGGCGGCTTTTTCTTCGGAAAAACTGGAAAACATCCTTTTTTCCATAATGAAAAAGGAATTCAAATTCATTGAAATACTGGGTGGAATACTGGGTTTTTTTATTGGCCTGATACAGCTACTATTAATTCATATCCAATAGTCTTAGGGAAGACAATACAAATTATTATATTTATATAAAATACAAGGTATCCTGCCTTTGTTTATTGCTTGTGCAATAAAAATTGGAAAAAACCCAACAAAACAGATCAATATTTTGTTGAGTTGTCTCAAACAAATTATTGACTTAAATAATTACATAAAGATAAAATATTATTATATTTAGAATAGATATAATGTAAATGGTATGAAAAGTTACGCAATCCCTGTCATTTTGGTCGTTTTTGTATTTGCTGGTTGCATGAGAAACGAGTATAAGGTTGAATCCGATTATAGCTATGGAGGTACGTTTAAGAAGTACAAAACGTTTGATTTTATGACGGAAATCGGTTCCGGAAAAGATTCCGTTCGTCAGAGAGCGGTGATACAAGACGCAGTAGAAAGAAGAATGGAACTGCAGGGATATCGCTTTACACAAAACAAACCTGACTTGTTGGTGTCTTATAAAATGTTTTATGGAGATTTTAATTTTTTCGGATATAACCAACCGGATTTTGAAAACTGGCTTGTATACGAAAATCAGGACGAAGAATATGATCCTGTTACCTACAATATGTATGAAGGCACTATAATTGTCATATTATGGGATCGTAAGAAAAGAAGCGTTGTCTGGCAAGGCTACGCTACCACCATGTTTGGAAATCCCTATAATAATGACAAATACATCAAATGGGCGGTTCGATCTATTTTCGATCAGTATCGTGTTTTTGGAGAGGAACTTGCTGTTCAAAATAGGTTAAATTGAATTTAACCACAGCCTACTCTAAAAGCCCTGTTCTAAACAGGGCTTTTTTTAATTTCCGGGATAACTTCCAGTTTGACCATCGTTCCGGATCTGATTAAAGATAATACCAGTATTTTTCCAACAGAATCACGATTCAGATATTTGTAGAGGTCATTGGCACTCATTATATCTCTTCCATTGAGTTGTACCAGGATGTCACCATTCCGAATGCCAACCTTTGAAGCCGGACTGCTTTTTTCTACCTGTGTAATCAACAACCCACGCAAAGATTCCAATTTAAAGAAATTAATTAGGCGAGGGTGTAAATTGATCTCCTGGATCATCAATCCAAGATACGCCCGAATTACTCTTCCTTCTTTGATCAATATTCCAGCGATTTCTTTGACTGTATTAATCGAAACTGAAAAACTCAACCCTTGTGCCCCTCGAATCACTGCCGTGTTTAATCCTACCACCTCCCCTTGCCCATCAATCATAGGCCCGCCGGAATTCCCGGGGTTCAAGGATGCATCTGATTGAATCACATTTTCGATGATCCGCCCCGTTTGAGATCGCAAGGTTCTTCCCAGTGCACTGATCACACCAGTAGTTACCGTATGCTGGTATCCGTATGGGTTGCCAATTGCAATGACCAGTTGTCCAATTTTTAGTTCATCCGAATTTCCGAGGGTAACCAAATCAAATCCGGTTGAGAAAATTTTAATTATTGCGAAATCAGAATCAGGGTCCTTACCTAAAATGTCAGCTACTTCCCGGCGTCCATCTGGTAATATGACTATTATTTCATCGGCCCGGTCAATTACATGACTGTTGGTGAAAATGAGTCCATCAGAAGATATAATAAATCCGGAACCGGAACCTGCAGTAATTTTGCGTGTTCCATTATATTTGATGATATCTATTTTTACAACTGCTCCTGCATTTCTCTCCACAGCCGAAATGACAGTTTGCGAGTAAGTGTCCATGAAACCTCCTTTAGCTTTCCATGGGAAACTTCAATAATCCGGCCAGATAATCAGACTGTAAAAATGTCAGTCTGTTAGAGAACAAAAATCATATGCCGTAAGGAACATCGGATTTATTAGAAAGAAAATAAGGAGAAGGGATTTATTTTTCGGATTCCGATTTGCCGGTTTTCCGTTTTTTCTGGTAATAATCTACCGCAGTTAATCCAGCACCGAATGCCAGAAGTATAATCACAATGGTAAGAAAAACATCAGCTCCCGTGCCTATTGGTGAATTTAGCATGATCTCTACTTTTTTGGCGCAAGATAATATAAAAAAGCAATATTCCCAGTCCAAAAAATATCAAATTTCCCAGACCTTAATAAACCTCCCAGGTAAGTGTGTATTTGGCCGTGTTCGTCTCTTTGGTATTTTGAACCATATCGGTAGAAAAAGGACCTCCTGTTTCTTCAACAATCATAGTGAAAATACCTAAAAGGTCATCCTTTGAAATAAAATCCCAATCCCACAATTCTATATTTACTACTTGTCCCTCCTCAATTTCATTTATTTCCACATTAAGTTCGGCAGAAGAATCCATTTGCATGGGCTGATTTTTACGGTTCAATGGCCATATCTTGTCGCCTTTCATTTTTAAATACACATCATCATAGTCATGTTCCTCGACCATGTAGCAAAAAAGCATATTTAACCTTAATTTGTATTTTATTTTTGGATCCATGATTTACAGGTTAATATAAAGAAAATTGTGCATTTCAATCCAATCTGGATCAAATTGAATCCCACCCCTTTGAACGACACAAAAATAGTAGTATATCACTGGTATACACCCCATTTAATTTCATTTTCAATTCCAAAAATATAAACAGTCTCAACCCTGGTTTAAAAAGCCATGTGCGGTCCATCGTTACGATTTGTTAGCATATCATTCAACATACCATTTACAGTCAGTTGAAATTAGTTAACCGAATCCAAGCTTTTTCAAATTCCGGATCAATGCTTTTTTCAGATCATAAATGTTGTTCACACCAAAGACAACATCACGCCTTCTCGAATCAATTGAAAAACCTGCCAGTTTTTTACTCCACCCTTCAAAGGCCTTATAAGCAATTATGGGCTTATTTTGAATCCAACTGAAAGCCAATTCACTCAAAGTGCCAGCACCGCCTCCAATAGCAATAATAATATCGCCAGCCAACGCCGTGACCACATTCCTTGCATGTCCCATTCCTGTAGGAATTACCACCGTACAAAACTCATTCGCCTGAGAAATTTCCTCCGATGGCAAGATCCCAACTACAACCGCGTTTCGTGAAATGGCGCCCTTGCCCACCGCTTCCATCACTCCTCCCCGTCCACCTGTAATAACAACTACATTTAATTCAGCCAACAACTCTCCAATCTTCAAGGCTTCATCATATTCTTCCGGATTAGCTTCCGCATCCCCAATAACGGTAACCTGTGCTTTCCGAGGTATTTTGTCCATGTCTGGTATGTGAAATTAACATCGTGATCAATTGCCACTTTTCAGAACTGTACTCACCTCTATTTTTAATTTCCTTTTTGTGTTGCAAAATGATCAATTGATCGCCATGTATTTGTAAAGTTATCAGTACTTATTAGATAAATGATATTAAACCGGCAAACTTTTATCTAACCCATATGACTCATTTATCATGAATTTACCATCATTTCAAAACAATAAAAAAATGCTCACGACGGCATTCAATGACAAAATATTAATAAAATTCACCCCATCTATCGGGTAGTTTTCTCAATATGAATTTTAAATTCATATTATACCCATGATATAAAAACTCATGTGGTGATGGACAAAAAAAGAGGCTGCCTGTTAAGCCGCCTCTCCTGAATTCAATTATAATCGATAAACTATACGATCTGTGATACTGAGTCGCTCATTGGAATGGCTGTTATTACCTTCCCTGAAACATCTTTTATTTCTTTTGTTTCAGCATCCCAATAGGTTTTGATACCCATTTTCTGTGAAATTGTTGCCATATGAGAGGTTATGGCTTCTTCAAATCCCGCTTCTATATCACAACTGGGTTCTGCATTTCCACGGATTGATTCCAACCACTCTTTGATATGCAGGTGGCCAGAATCGACCTGGAAACCATTGCGATAAGTATAAAGCAAACCTTTGCTTGCAAAATACCTTTCCGTTGCGGATGTTACAGCATCTACTGTTTCGCTACCTGGCGAATAGGTGAACAAAGGTTCATCTGCTTGAATTAAACCTTTTTCCAGCTTCTCTGCATATTTAGTCGATCTCCGATCTGGTTTGATCACAAGACCACTGCCGATTTCCATGGTTGCATCATGCCCCATAATAACGTTTGTCCGGCTATACTCATTGGCGAGTGTAGCACTGTACACAAATGTATAATCCCGATCAGGAAATTCCAGTGAAACGTTCATTACATCAGGAACCTCACGTCCGTCTTTGAAAAAGTAAATTCCTCCTGAACATACTGCCGTTCTAGGGATACCCAAACCCATAATCTGGTTGATGGCATCATATTCATGAGTCATCAAGTCACCATTCAATCCAGTTCCATAATCCCAATATTTTCTCCATCGGAAAAACCGATCTTTATTAAACGGGATCTTGGGTGCATTACCCAGGAACATTTCCCAATCTATAGTTTCCGGACTGGCTTTTTCATGAATCGGATATACCCATGCACCGTTAGGTGAATTACGATTGGTATTGGTAATGATCATCGACACTGGTCCCAGAACACCTTTTCTGATCAATTCTTTAGCTTTGAAATAACTATCGGTCTGACGATGTTGATGCCCTACTTGTAATTTTATACCTGTTTCTTTTACTGTACGGTATAATTCATGAGTTTCATCTATCTGATGCGTCATTGGTTTTTCCACATAAACATGTTTCCCGGCTCTAGCAGCAGCAATTGCAATAGGAGCATGCCAATGATCCGGTGCAGCAATGATCACTGCATCAATATCAGGAGCATTGATCAGATCTTGCCAGTTTTCATAAATTTTTGCTTGTTTGCCAACGGTATCTTGTGCTTCTTCTGCTCTCACGGTAAAAACATCACAAACTCCATGATATTCAATATTCAAGTCTTCCTGATCATAGAATTCTTTCAGTCTTGCATTATTCTTGCCTTGTTTTTCCATGTCCTGGATCCATTGCTTGGTTGCGAAGCCAGAAGCACGCACCAATTGTGGGCCACGAATTCCAAATCCAATGATGCCGAGGCGAATTTTTTGTCCGCCCAATTTATTCTTTGGCTGAAAAGACATGCGTGGCGTCGATACGCCTACATCAATATCGAGTTCCTTTAATATTTCTCCCCGAACCGCTTTATCGGTGCGGTCACTTCCTGCTTTTACTGCAGCGCCATATAATAAGCCACCAACGATGGGCACAGTTGCCAAACCTTTCAAGGCATCTCTTCTGCTCATCCCTTTTTTTGGCTGACTATTTTGGGGGTTTTGATTTTCTTCTGCCATAATTTATATTGATTTTGTTGTTTTACTAAATTTTCTAAGCCACTTGTGCATCAGGATCGGATTTATATTTTTTGATATAAAAAAACCGATCAAGCCCAATGATTTGGCTGGTAGGAAATGCCATCAATACGGCCAGGGTGAATAACTCAATCAAATTTTTATTCACCAGCAAATAAGTCCCTTCACCGGGAGCTGCATACTCAACACCAATGAATGGTGGATGAGAAAGATAATACAATGCGAGGATAACAATACCTCCGATTTTGGCCCATTTCGAAAAAATACCAAGCATCAAACCCAGTCCGATTAGAATGAGGCCCCAAACATTCAGAAAATCCACAACACTTACAATCGCAGGGCTTGCGGCCATTGATTTGAACATTCCTGCGAACCATCCGGCAGAATCCATCAAAAAACCAATGGATGTCCAATCTGGCTTCATCAGTTTGATTACTCCTTCATATAAAAAGTGCCAGCCTATCAGCACTCGCAATATTACCAGAAGATTTAATTGCGTTTTAGAATAACTCAGTGATTGCATAACTCATTATTTAGGTTACGTTTTAAAAAATTCAATTATAATTAAAGATGATTACTACATTATCATCTTTCAAATCCACTATTGTGTTGAGAATTACTTGCCAGGCATGAAATAAGATCCCCGGAAATATTGAGCAAAAAATTCACCTACTCAAAATCTTATCAAACTTATTAATAATAGGATATTAAAAATATGACAAAAATCATTTTTATAGCAGTCAACTGAGGCTGGAATTACGCTAGAAAGGAGTTAAATCGTCCTGACTTTTTCGTTATTAATGTCAGTTCTTCATGATAAACCACTTTGCCAGGGTTTTATAATTTACCTTGGTACCATGCATCAAAATACCCACGCGATAGATACGGCTGGCAAGCCAGACATTAAAGACAATACCCAAAATCAATAACATCATCGACAATCCGATTTGCCAAAGCGGTGGAACAAAAGGCATTCTCATCATCATGACAATCGGTGAAGTGAATGGAATGATTGATGTCCAAAATGCCAAATTTCCCTGTGGATCTTTGAGGACCGCCGCCAAAATGATGATCGAAAAAATTAGGGGTAAGGTGATAGGCAATTGAAATTGCTGGGCATCTGAATCACTGTCAACTGCTGACCCGATAGCCGCAAACAATGCTCCATAAAATAAATATGCTCCCAGGAAATAAAATATGAAAGAACCAAGAATTAGCGGAAAATTAATATTTTCAATCCTGCTGAATATTTCCTGGGCATGAGCACCCACTTGAGTCATTTCAGGATTGTTCATCATTTGCATTTGTTGCGCTGGAACCTGATTAATATTAAAATAGGTTCTTACGCCTGCATAAATAGATCCGGTAAGTACGATCCACAATAAAAATTGAGTGAGCCCCACAGCACAAATTCCTATAATTTTACCCATCATCAGTTGAAACGGCCTGACTGAAGAAATGATCACTTCAACAATCCGGTTTGTTTTTTCTTCAATAACTCCCCGGAGTGTTTGAACTCCATAGAGAAAAATGAAGAAGTAAATTAACAGGCTAAAGAGATATCCAATTATAGTGGCCACTGCCGTATCGCCTTTCTTTTCTCCTTCCGGAGTAATGTTGATGGTATTTATATTGACATTGGTCTTAATACTTTCAAGTTTTTCCCGATCAAAACCTGATTCTTTTAATTTAATATCCTCGATTTGTCTTTCTATCGAATTTTCCAGATTCATCTGCACATCAAAGCTCGGATTATTGCGGGCAAAGAAAGTGATTCCCGCCGGCTTTTTCAGATCTAGTTGGGGTATATACAAAAGCCCATAAAGGCCTCCATCTTTCAACTGCCTTTTGGCGGAATCCAAAGGTTGATTAATATAAACAAACTGAATATTTTCACCACTCTGCAACTTATCCCTGAAAAGCCCACTTTCATCCAATACTTCTACAACTTTTTGTTCACCTTCACGAGAAGCAAGCCAAACCGGTATAATGAACATTGCCCCAAAAAGTAAAGGCCCAAGCAAACTCATGATAACAAATGATCGCTTGCGCACTCTGGTGATGTATTCTCTGGAGATAATGAGTAAAATTTTATTCATCGGTCTTCTCATTTACTTTAGCAATGAAAATTTCATTCATGGTGGGAATTTTTTCTATAAATCCCTGAACTTCAACATTCTCGATCAGTTTTTTTAACAGTAAATTCGTACTGATTCCTGCTTTCAGTTGTATTGTGGTTTGATGCAAATCACCATGAATAACTTTCGTGCCCAAAACCGTAAAATCACCATTGAAATGATTCAGGGGATGGTTATGATCGATAATAAAGGTATTGGTTTTAAAAGCATCTTTAATAGCTTTCTTCGGCCCTTCCAGAATTTTTTTTGATTTATTGATTAAGGCAATATGGTCACACAATTCTTCAACAGATTCCATACGGTGTGTCGAAAAAATGACGGTGCTGCCCTTTTCCCGAAGATTTAAAATCTCATCTTTTATGAGGTTAACATTGATAGGATCAAACCCGGAAAAAGGTTCATCCAGAATGATCAGGTTAGGTTCGTGTAAAACTGTGGCGATAAACTGGATCTTTTGCTGCATACCCTTGGATAGATCCTCAACCTTCTTTCCCCACCATGTATCCACCTCAAATTTTTTACCCCACTGTCTCAGTTTATTGGTAGCTTCTTGCTTTGACAGACCCTTTAATTGCGCCAAATATAACAGATGTTCTCCAACTTTCATTTTTTTGTAAAGTCCCCGCTCTTCTGGCAGGTAGCCTATCTTAATTATATCCCGGCGATCCATTGATCTGCCATTCATTAAAACGGTTCCATTGTCAGCGGCAATAATTTGAGTGATAATACGGATCAAAGTTGTTTTGCCAGCCCCATTGGGACCCAACAGACCAAATATTGACTGATTGGGAACAGCAATGCTAACATCGGTCAAAGCCTGATGATTGCTGTATTTCTTTGAGATATGCTCAACCTTAAGTAAGTCCAAAATGATTGAATATGCAGTAACTAAAATTCAAAGCCAGTATTGCGAGTTAAGATAAAACACCCTGGGATATAATCAAAGTTTCTCTAATAAAGAAAAAAATTCAGCAATCATTGCATTTGCAACTTCGATATATATTGCCCATTCAAGTAAAATATTTTACAAGAACGAATGAATGAATGAATATAATCAATTGAGGCATTGATTTTGATTCAATGATGGTTACAAATTAAAAAAAATATTCGAATGAGCGCAGGTTTAAGGATTCGCTACGAAAATTATCTTCCCTAATGCTACATCAAGATTAAAGTTTATGGCATTATTGTCACCTTCCCTATAATTTGAACTTATATAGACGTTTTTTCCAGCTTTTCTGAAATTTTCCGGCAACGCGACATGACAAAGTGGAGAATCATTGAGGTGCACAATTATTGGCAATTCAAGTTGTGGCAGTAAAATTTCTAACCTGCCTGCCCCGACTGACGCAGTAACATTCCCGTGGTAATTTAAAGCAGATTGGAAATCCATCGACATATTGCCAAATCCTACTTCGGCTATAATGTGTTTTGCTCTGGCTAAAAATAAATTGTTGGTAGTTATGGTGCCCCAATCAACGTTAATCAGCATCGAATCCATCACTACCGTATTAGGCAGGTTATCATTATAATTAATATGTACATCTGCGCTACCCGTATTGATGGCCAAATGTTCAATCGGCAATCCGGAGAGATCTATATTTGCCGCACCTACAGCATAATTCAAATAAAGATCCAGTGGTTTTTCATTGGAGAACAGAACCTTACAATTATAATCATTTGAATGGTCCTCACTGTTAAATATTTTATTCGATATGGTACTGGTCAAATAATCTATTTGATGCTCTCCCAGGAGAACATTAATCATCTTTACACCATCTACGGTTTTTTCTTTAAGTTGAGGAGGTGGATTGTGCTTAACGCTATAGAAATTTATAATGTCATCATTCGATGATGGTTCAATATAACAATTGACCTTAGAAGTATTGAGTGAGAATGATACTTTTTCGAAATCTGTTTGATTTCGAATGATAAAATGATCGGAATCCTGTGCCTTGGCAACCAAAGACAAAATTCCTATCACGCAGGTTAGTCCCCCTTTCAACATACAATAAAAGAACGTGAAGCCGAAACAAAGGTTTCACCAGGATATGCCAGCGGGAAAATTAAATGTTCAAATAACTTTTTATTTGAGGCAATCTAGAAAAATTCACGCATCCGCTCGAAAAACGAACGATCATGTTTACCAGGATTGGGGACAAAATTAGGCGACTCTCTAAATTTCTCCAGGATATCACGTTCTTCCCTTGTTATGTTCTTTGGAGTCCAGATATTAATATGAATCAACTGATCA
This sequence comes from uncultured Cytophagales bacterium, assembly GCA_963711495.1. Taxonomy (GTDB): domain Bacteria; phylum Bacteroidota; class Bacteroidia; order Cytophagales; family Cyclobacteriaceae; genus CAVQEK01. The sequence continues at coordinate 307,370 of CAVQEK010000009.1, read as the reverse complement.
CCAACCCCATAACCATTCACATCCTTGATCCCTTTTCCACGGAGTCTTAGGATTTTTCCTCCCTGAGTTCCGGGATCTATTTTAATTTTAACCACGCCGTCTATGGTAGGAACTTCTACAGATGTACCAAGTGCAGCGTCAGCAAAATTTAAATAGAGATCATATATAATATTATTTCCATCACGCTTCAATTGTTCATCGCCCTGTTCCTCAATCAAGATGAGCAAGTCACCCGGAGGCCCGCCGTTTGGACCATAATTGCCTTTGCCCGACATTGAAAGTTGCATACCTTCTGCAACTCCGGAAGGTATTTTTATAGAAATAATTTCTTCTTTTGAAACCAACCCCGAATTATCCACTCCTGGTGGTCGGTGGTCGATAATTTTACCAGTACCATGACAAGTATGACATGTGGTGGAAGAAACCATCTGCCCCAACATCGTATTTACAACTTTTCTGATCTGCCCGGATCCACCACAAGTTGGACATCCCTTATAGGTTACGCCATCAGCCGTGACCAACCGATTTACCTTGATCTTTTTTTCAGCACCATGAGAGATTTCTTCCAGATTAAGTTTGATTTTAATCCTTAAATTAGAACCTCTTCTTCCACCTGACCGGAATGACGAGCCCCCTCCTCCGCCTCCAAAAAAACTTTCGAAAGGATTATGCCCGCCAAAAATATCGCCAAATTGCGAAAAAATATCATCCATAGACATTCCGCCACCTCCAAATCCACCGGAACCTCTGAGCCCATCGTGGCCAAAGCGATCATATTTTGCCCGTTTATCTGCATCACTCAATATCTCATAGGCTTCGGCTGCCTCTTTAAACTTTTCCTCAGCCGTAGGGTCATCAGGATTTTTATCCGGATGAAATTTGATGGCTATTTTGCGGTATGCTTTTTTTATTTCGTCCTGAGTTGCGGAACGACTTACTCCTAAAATATCGTAAAAATCTCTTTTAGCCATAAATAATTATGCTCCTATCACAACTTTAGCAAATCTGACAACCTTATCATTTAGATAATACCCTTTTTCGATAACATCGACAATTTTTCCTTGCAATTCTTTCGATGGAGCCGGAATCTGGGTGATTGCTTCATGGTATTCCGCATTGAATTCGGAACCAACTGTATTGTCCATCGGCTTCAAGCCTTTCTGTTCCAATACATTCCTCATTTTATTATATATCAAATCCACACCTTCCTTCAATGCATTCAAATCACCACCATTTTCAATAGCATTTCTGGCTCTTTCGAAATCATCCAACACCGGCAATAAAGACTCTACGAGATCTTCATTGGCTGTTTTTATCAACTCCAATCTCTCACGGGCATTTCTTCTTCTGAAATTTTCGAATTCAGAGTAAAGCCTCAAATATTTGTCTCTTGACTCCTCCAAATCCTTTTTCATTTGATCTATTTCGGAAATTTCCTCCGACTCCTTCGCTGCTTCTGAAACTTCTCGTTCTGCCTTTTCTTCAGATTCCTGATCAGCGACAGTCAATTCTTCATGTTCCCCGCTTTGATTTTGGGTTTCCTGATCTTCTTTCAATGTATTTTCTTCATTTAATTTCGTATTGCTTTGATTCGTCGCTTCTTGGGCGTCACTTTGATCTTTTTTATGATCCATATGTTTTGACATAGTTATTCCACACTTTTTAAGATCAACTTATTCAGTCAATTTTTTTGCCAAACCCTAAAAGTATGCCAAATTGACACATTCTATTGTGTCAATCATTCAGAGACTTCCAGATCAGGTCTTTGAGTTTATTGATCCCCTGATTGGTTATGGATGAAATAAATACAGACTGGATGCCTTGTGGTAGAGAATCGTTCATTTCTTTCATCAATTCTTCGTCCAATAGATCAGATTTGGTTATTGCCAAAATTCTTTTCTTGTCCAGCAATTGTGGATTATATTTTCTGAGTTCATTCAAAAGTATACTATACTCCTTTTCAATATCGGTAGTATCTGCCGGAATCATAAAAAGTAAGCTGGCGTTCCGTTCAATATGTCTCAGGAAGCGGTGTCCAAGCCCTTTACCTTCAGCAGCACCCTCTATCAATCCTGGAATATCTGCCATCACAAAAGATTTATAGGAGTGATATTTTACCACACCAAGGTTTGGCACCAGGGTAGTAAAGGGATAATCGGCAATTTCTGGTCTAGCGGCTGATACCACCGACAGCAGTGTTGATTTACCGGCATTGGGAAATCCGACTAATCCCACATCAGCCAGAAGTTTTAACTCCAGGATAATCCATTCTTCAATACCAGGCTCCCCGGGTTGGGCGTATCGTGGTGCCTGATTGGTAGAAGATTTAAAATGATCATTACCGAGACCTCCACGGCCTCCGGGAGTAAGAATTTCCTCCTGCCCATCTTCTGTAATTTCCAATCTAATGGCACCCGTTTCTGCATCTCTGGCCACTGTGCCTAGTGGAACTTCTAATATAACATCCTGGCCATCAGCACCATGACGTTTCCCTCCTTCTCCAGGATTTCCTTTATCAGCAATGACATGTTTGCGATATCTAAGGTGAAGCAACGTCCACAACTGCTTATTTCCCTTCAATATGATATGTCCGCCCCGACCACCATCCCCGCCATCTGGTCCGCCTTTTGGTACGAATTTTTCTCTTCTAAAATGGGCTGAACCCTGACCTCCCGCACCGGATCTGGAACAGAAACGAACATGGTCAATGAAGTTGGGAGAAGACAATATTAACTTGTTTTTAAGATGAGTGAATCTACAACCTCACAAATTTGATGAAAAATTTCATCAACACTTCCAACACCATTTACGAGGTGTAATTTATTGAACTGGTCATAATAATGTGCAACGGGTAATGTTTCTTCCTTGTATACTTTGATCCGATTATTGATTTTTTCTTCGTCCTGATCATCCGTTCTACCTGAAGTCTTTCCCCTCAACCTTATGCGATCTTTTAACTCTTCGTCATCCACTTCAAGCGCTATCATTACACTTATTGGTGTTTGATTATTCTCCAGCATTTCATCCAATGCTTTCGCCTGCGCAACGGTTCTAGGAAAACCATCAAAAATAAAGCCTCTCGAATTGGTATTGGAGTTAATTTTCATCTCTACCATCCTGATCACAATTTCATCCGGAACAAGATTCCCATTATCTATAAAAACATGGGCAAGTTTTCCCAACTCCGTGCCTTCGGTTATATGTTTCCGAAATAAATCTCCCGTTGAAATATGGGTAAGATTATATTTTTCCATCATTCTTTCACTTTGAGTCCCCTTTCCTGCTCCCGGAGGACCAAACAAAACAATATTCAGCATCTTCATATTAAAAAATTTCAATTTAATTGATAAATATCCTTTAAATTCCGACCCAAACCGTCATAGTCTAATCCATATCCAACTACGAATTTATTTGGTATCGTAAAGCCCACATATTTTAAATTGATATCCCCGTGGTCCGATTCTGGCTTGTAGAGCAGCGAAACCACCTCTATTGAAGCAGCCCCGAGGTCTTCGAAAGCTTTCAGTACATGGCTGAGGGTAGTTCCGGTATCTACTATATCCTCAACGATAATCAGATGTCGGTTAAAAATATTTTCCTGGAGTCCAAGCAATTCTTTAATCTTTCCGGTGGTCTGGGCTTTTTTATACGAAGAAAGTCGAATAAACGAAATCTCTGCCTGGATAGATATGGCCCTGATCAGATCGGCTGCAAAAATAAATGCCCCGTTTAATATGGGTAAAAACAATGGCATTTTGTTCTCATAATCAACATTAATCTTTTTCGCCAGATCATTGATCTTGTTTTGGATTTCATGTTCCCTGAGAAATAACTTAAATGATTTATCCCGGATGATCATTGATGCAGACAATTAAAAAATAAAAAAATAACCCTCTGACCTCGGCGCAGCAAATATACGTCTAAAAGCCGGAGTAAGGAAATAAAAAACTTATAGCACAATACATCGTGACTAAAGCGCTCTGAACAAAATTTCATAAAGCTGTATCATGCAATCCATATCAAATTTATGCATTTTTTCCAGTGATGAATGAGGGTTTTCTTCTGCCGCTCCGACGAAACACCAATCTACCGGATATGGCGATAACTGAATTTCCCTTCCATCGCTCGAACCGGAACCTTCCACTTCAATTTGATAAGGAATACCACTGTCACTGGCAATAGAAACAATCTTTTTGATATACTTCCGACGAGGAATATTGCGGTCCCGCATAGAAATCACAACACCTTCACCAAAATGTACGCCCTCCGTAATCCAGGTGATATCCGATACAAGCGCCTGAGTCACACCAAATTCTTCCACCATAAACTTGACCAAAAAAGGCACAGTCCCACCTCCATGTTCTTCCCAACAGCTAAAGATCAGCAAACCATCTTCAAGATTCTCGGCTAACTTCAACAGATTATAGATGCCAATCCGGTTGTCCAGATAACTGGAGTATAAATAGTCCTTTCCTACCCTAAAATTTGGTTTGTAGCTGAGACCCGTTCCCGATTGTATGGCCCTTCCAAACCGATAGTAGGGATGATGATCTTCCGATAATTCTACACTACATTCTACAGGTCCCAGCATATCCTCACCCCGTAAAATATCACCTGAACTTACATCAGGACTTCCGATGGGGACCAACTGATTTTGATAGCGTACGGTAAAACCAGTGGTATCGATGTGGGCAAACGCTGCGGTTCGTGGATTGCCGAATCGCAGTACAATGCAATCCTGAAAACCTTCTCCCGCAAATATCTCCGGCGTTTTGTGCCATTGCTTTTTATGACTATTGATGTATCGCAATAAAAATGTGGCCATATTATATTCATCACCGGATGGTGAATGAATGGCACAAAGATCTTTCAACAATTCGTACATACCGTTAATTTAGGAAAGATTGCCCCGATATACTCATCTGCCTGTGTACATCTAATCAATTGTTAAACTCATCGATTTTCCATGAAAATGAATTCTTAGACAATAGAAATAAATATACCGGTGAAATTTTCTATTCAATAGTCAATTAAAATATAAATTTGGCAATATTTTAAGCAAAAATAAGATTATATTTGGATAATAATTCCGGTCGGGTGTATCACATAAATTTTGTTTCTTCCTTGAATTATAGTGACCTCAACGCTCTGATGCAGTATCTTACGATATTTTTGTTTATACAATATTTCTCCGGTTTACTATCAAGCAGGCCCAGACCTTAAAAAAAATGAATAAAAAAAATTTCACCGGGAAATGACCCAAAACTTTTATGTTAACAACCATCATCTTACTCATTACCGGACTTGTGATTCTCATTGTAGGAGGGGATTATTTGGTGAAGGGTTCTTCGAGTATCGCACTGAGACTCAGGATATCTCCGTTGGTAGTAGGACTCACCATTGTAGCTTTTGGCACATCAGCACCAGAATTGCTCATTAGTGTTCAGTCAGCGCTCAAAGGTAGTCCTGATTTGGCCATGGGCAATGTGATTGGCTCCAACATTTGTAATCTCGCGTTGGTACTCGGTTTGACCGCGGTGATAAACCCGGTAAAAGTACAACCTGATAGCGTGCGGATTGATTGGCCTATGACGATGGGTGCTTCTATTCTGATGTATTTGCTGGTACGTGAAGGATATTTGGACTTTTATGAAGGTTTACTTTTTATTGCAATACTGGTCATTTATCTCATATTTATTATCCGTAAATCAAGAAAAGACATAAAAATCAGCAATACCTTGAAAATGGAAACAGATATTCCTGACGCCCCAAGCAAACAAATAAAGAAAGACCTGGTTTTCATCTTGTTGGGCTGCGTTGGATTGTACTATGGTTCCGAATGGTTTGTTGGCAGCGCCAAGGAACTTGCAATTAAAATTGGTGTAAGTGAGCGCGTAGTTGGATTGACGGTTGTTGCCATTGGTACCAGTGTCCCTGAAATGGTGACTTCAGCAGTTGCCTCCTATAAGGGACAAACTGATCTGGCACTGGGAAATTTGATGGGATCAAACATCTTCAATATTCTATCGATATTGGGCATCACCAGTCTTATTACAAGAATCCATATCAGTGATGCGATTTTGGATAATGATATTATCTGGATGCTTTTGGTGACATTAATGGTTTTGCCATTGATGATCATCAGAAAGGAAGTAGGAAGAACAGACGGAATTATTCTCTTAGCGATTTATTTGATTTATATTTACACTGTGGTCGTTTGATTAAATGCCAAATACTTTGATAAAGTATATTACAGTTTATCTAATCAGTATGTTCAAATTCATAGGTGGTCCGGCTTTGGGTGCCGCTTATGGGATGAATTTATTTGAAACCATACTGCTTACTGTTCTTGGCATGATGACTACAGTCGTAGTGATCTCTTTTTTTGGGATAAAGCTACGACTATGGATCATGAAAAAATATAATGTAAATCGAAAAAAATTCACCAAACGAAACCGACGTATGGTAACCATTTGGCGAACATATGGCGTTTTTGGCGTTTCGTTTTTCACACCAGTCATTTTTTCTCCAGTCATCGGTACATTGCTGGTAACTACTTTGGGGGGCAAAAGAAATAAGGTATTACTGTATATGTTGATCAGTGCGGTTTTTTGGGCGCTCACTATTTCTTCACTTTCGGAAGTTGTTCTCAAAATTTTATTTTGATATCTTCGGATTTCCTCGTGTTCTTAGTATTGAAATCTTTGATGAATCCAACACAAATCATTGAACATTTTTTCCAATGAATATTAAATACGAATCTATTTTTAAAAACCTGCTCGTTATCGATATTGAAACCGTATCCAGTGTGTCCAGCTATGATGCTTTATCCGAGCGAATGCAGCATCTTTGGGATAAAAAGGCACAGTTGATCAAAAATGATGAAAACTTGACCAGTGAGGAACTCTTTTTTAAGAAGGCCGCGATTTACGCTGAATTTGGGAAGATAATATGTATTGCTATTGGTTTTTTCACCAAAAACGAAACCGATGAAGCTGTCCTTCGCGTGAAGGCACTGGCTTCCGATGATGAACAACAATTATTGAATGAATTCAAAATATTATTGGAAGAAAAATTTGATCAACAAAATTTGAGATTAGCCGCGCACAATGGCAGAGAATTCGATTTCCCATATCTTTGTCGAAGAATGCTGGTCAATAGCATCCCTATTCCGGAGGCTCTTCAGCTAAGTGGCAAAAAGCCCTGGGAAGTACAACATATCGACACCATGGAAATGTGGAAATTTGGTGATAAGAAAAGCTTTACTTCCCTCGATCTGTTAGCCGCTTTATTCGATATCGAATCCAGCAAAGACCAAATCGATGGCAGTGAGGTAAATGAAGTTTATTATGTGGAACAGGATCTGGAAAAAATTGCCGCCTATTGCAAAAAGGATGTTGTCGTTACGGCCCAGTTGTTACTCAAACTAAATGGTCTGACTAATGTCAAATCGCCTAATATTCAGATCGTTTAATCATTCAGAATTATATCAATGCCAGACGCCATTACTGATCCTGCCGTGTTGTTGCATATTGAAGGCCTCAGTGTTGAATTCAAGAGTTCAGGATTGATCACCAAGGCTGTCAATGATGTGACGTTTAATCTACACAAGGGTGAAACTATCGGCATGGTTGGGGAATCAGGATCTGGTAAGTCTGTGACTGCCTTAAGCATCATGCACTTGTTACAAAGTCCCCCGGCATTGATCTCCCAGGGTAAAATTCATTTCAAATCCAGAGAATATGGTGAATTAGATTTGAATCGCACACCACTGAAAATGCTGAGAAATATTCGTGGCAATGAAATCTCCATGATATTCCAGGAACCGATGACCTCCCTTAATCCTGTTTATACTTGCGGAAATCAGGTGACAGAATCTTTAATGATCCATCAAAAGATCAATAAAGAAAAGGCCCAAGAAAAAACCATCAAATTATTCCGGGAAGTCCAGCTTTCGAAACCGGAAAAGATAATCCAGACCTACCCCCACGAAATATCGGGTGGTCAAAAACAACGGGTGATGATTGCCATGGCCATGGCTTGCAACCCAAGTATTCTCATAGCTGATGAACCCACCACTGCATTGGATGTCACCGTGCAGGCCAACATTTTGCGAATGATGGAAAAGCTCCGGGAAGATCATGATACCTCCATAATTTTTATCACACATGATCTGGGTGTGATTGCTGAAATTGCTGATCGGGTTCTGGTAATGTACAAAGGCGAAATAGTTGAACAAGGGTCCGTGTTTGAAATTTTTACACATCCACAACACCCCTATACCAAAGGTTTACTAGCCTGCAGGCCCCGCATGGATATCAAGCTCAAAAAATTGCCTACGGTATCTGATTTTATGGAAACTGACCCCTTCCATGAGGATGAGTCAGGAAAGTCCCAAAATCGGTATGTATCCATTGGTCAGGCCCTTTTGCTCAATGCAGAAACCAAGGATGAAACGATTGAAAAAAGACTACGGGTTATCAAACGAAAACCACTGTTACGGGTAAGGAATCTCGGTACTTATTTTCCAGTAAAAATAGGACTCTTTGGAAAAGTGACTGATTATATAAAAGCAGTTGACGATGTTACTTTCGATGTGTATCCCGGAGAAACCGTAGGTTTGGTTGGTGAATCAGGTTGTGGGAAGACCACCTTGGGCCGCACCATCATCAGGCTGCTGGATCCGACTTTTGGAGAAATTGAGTTTGACGATCAGGAAATTCATAATCTTTCCGGGGAAGCACTTCGGAAATTGCGTAAAGAAATGCAGATCATCTTTCAAGATCCGTACTCATCTTTAAACCCGCGTCTTACCGTTGGAGAAGCCATTATGGAACCCATGCTCATCCACCATATTTTTCCTGATAGAAATGACCGAAAAGCCAGAGCATTGGAATTGTTGGAAAAAGTTGATCTGAAAGCTGATTTCTTCAATCGGTTTCCACACGAATTTTCCGGTGGTCAACGTCAGCGAGTATCTATTGCAAGAGCATTGTCACTAAATCCCAAATTCATCATTTGTGATGAGTCGGTTTCCGCACTCGACGTTTCTGTGCAGGCCCAGGTGCTCAATTTATTGAACGGACTTAAGGATGAGTTTAAATTTACCTATATCTTTATATCACACGATCTGTCCGTAATACGGTTTATGGCCGATCGGATTTTCGTAATGAACAATGGAAAACTGGTTGAAATAGGCTACCCCGATGCATTGTTTGATCGCCCTAAAGAAGAATATACCCGGAAATTAATTAATGCCATACCAAAGGGTGATATTGAAGACATCAGAAAAGCCCAATTGCGCAGAAGGCTGGTGTATGCAAAAAAATCATTATTCCCAACCAAATAATTATGAGTAAAAAGATTAAAGCCAAAGAAGGCAAAGTGAAATATCGTGACCTTAAACAACTGGTCATTAAATTCCTTGAGAACAACTTCAAAAAAGATATTTCCTTCAAACAGGTCATCAAAAAACTCGGCATAAAAGACAAAAAAACCAAAAGGGCCGTAAAGTCGATATTGATAGATTTGAATAAAAGCCGGCAAAAGACGCCGCAGAAAAAAGAAATTTCAGGCAATCAATTTTACATTGGTAAAGTCGACTACGTAAATCCACGGTTCGCTTATATCATTTGTGAAGACCTGGAGCAAGATGTCTATATTAAAGCAGAAAATCTGCTGTATGCCTTAGACGATGATACTGTAAAAATTACGATTTTTCGTACCGCAAAGAAGGGTCAAAGACCCGAGGGTAAAGTCGTAGAAATCCTCGACAGGTACCGAAATGAATTTGTTGGACGTGTTCAAATTTCTGAGAAATTTGCTTTTGTCATCCCTGATTTCCGGAAAATGCATTACGATGTTTTCGTTGCTCCCTCCAAACTTGGCAGCGCAAAACCCGATGACAAGGTTATTGTAAAAATCACCAAATGGCCAAGCCGCAACAAAAATCCCGAAGGAGAAGTTACCCGTGTATTGGGACCGAGTGGCGAAAATGAAGCGGAAATTAATTCCATCATGGCAGAATTCGGGTTGCCCTTCAAGTTTCCAGATAATGTACTTCGCCAATCAAAGCGCATCAATGATGATATCACTGAAGACGATATCCAAAAAAGAAGGGATTTTCGCAGTGTTACCACCTTTACCATCGACCCGGAGGATGCCAAAGATTTTGATGATGCCCTTTCACTGAAGAAACTGAAAAATGGTAATTACGAAGTCGGTATACACATTGCCGATGTTACACACTATGTGAAAAATGATACCATTATTGACAAAGAAGCTAAGGAACGCGGTACGTCTGTGTACCTGGTCGACCGCACTATCCCTATGCTACCGGAACGCCTTTCCAATGAATTGTGTTCGCTCCGGCCCAATGAAAATAAGCTTACCTTTTCTGCAGTTTTCGAACTCGACCGGAACGCGCGGATAATCAATGAATGGTTGGGTCGAACGATCATTCACTCAAATCGGAGATTTACCTATGAAGAAGCCCAGGAACGCATCGAAAAAGTCGCCGGTGATTACGCCAAAGAACTCACGATTCTCAATGAACTGGCATTGAAACTCCGAGTTGAACGTTTTATGCGAGGTGCCATCAATTTTGAAACCATTGAAGTAAAATTTGCGCTCGACGAAAATGGTAAACCCCTGGGCATCAAACCTAAAATACGAAAAGATGCCCATAAACTGGTGGAAGAATTTATGCTTTTAGCCAATAAACGCGTGGCAGAGTATGTCTACAATATGAAAAAAGGCCGTCAGAGAAATACATTTGTATATCGAACCCATGATTTTCCCGATCCTGAAAAACTGAATGCATTTTCAATCTTTGCCAAAAAATTCGGCCATGAACTGCACGTCGGTGAAGCGGCCATTTCCAAATCGCTGAATAATCTCATCGAAGATATCGAGGGAAAACCTGAGCAAAATGTATTGCAAACGCTGGCCATCAGATCCATGGCCAAGGCCCGGTATACCACTGAAAGTAAAGGCCATTTTGGGCTGGCTTTTCCACATTATACGCATTTCACCTCTCCCATCAGGCGCTACCCCGATGTGATGGTTCATCGTCTTTTATTCCATTACCTGGAAAAAGGCAATTCAGTAAATCCGGATTTATATGAAAAGAAATGTCAGCATGCCAGTGAAATGGAGAAACGGGCAGCCGACGCCGAAAGAGCCTCCATCAAATTCAAACAGGTAGAATTTATGCAAACTATGTTAGGTCAGGAATTGGAAGGCATCGTATCGGGTGTTACCGAGTGGGGCGTATTTGTTGAAATGACCGAAACCAAGTGTGAAGGCATGGTGCGCCTTTCCGACCTGGATGATGACTATTATTATTTTGACGAAGAAAACTACCGGGTTGTCGGACAACGCACCAACAAATTCATAACGCTCGGCGATGATGTGAAAGTAAAAATTGTAAATACAGACATCAACCGAAGGATTATCGACCTGGAACTAACCGAACACAACAGTTGGATTGGCAGACCGGTTGTGGATAAAAAGAAAAATTAGGCTACAGATTTAGACAGGTAGCTAAATGCGCTGAAAATAATAATTTTATCCATCGCTAATCCAACCTCAACTTCGGTAATGTGATTATTCCGAAAAAATTATCCCACGAATTTTCTCAAAAAATCGCGGTCGCCCTTCATCGCTTTGGTCATAACTTCCCGGGTAATATTCACCTGGCGGCTTCCGCTTTCTGCACCACCAAGATCATATTCCATATGCACCGTAATTGGAATATCTCCGGAGAGCGTTTTCACCTTTTCAAAGTAGGTCTCAAAATCGACCATGCCCTGGCCCAACGGCACATTTTTCTCTTTCCATTCCAAACCATCTTTGGACCATAAAAAATCTTTGATGACCAGGGTATTGATGTGTGGGGAAATATACTCAAATCCCAACGGCCAGGAATTGGCGCCTTCCACGGTAGCATGCCGGATGTCATATTGATTGCCCACCCAGGGAGAATCAACGGCCCTGAGCAACATGGCCAGGTCCCACACAGGAGCTCCAACACCAAGTCCGGCATGATTTTGATAACCCGCTTTTATATTGTTGGACTGGTTTAAAACAGAAAGCCCTTTCATCCATTGCCAGTATATTTTCAGATTGTCATCAATGCTTTTCGAATGATCATATTTATACCAGTTCATCCGGTAATATTGTATGCCCAGCTTGCCTGCTGTATTTAAAATGGTTTCTGAAACAGGTTCATCTGCATTGTCGATGGCAGTGGTGATCATTACGATCTCTTTTCCTGCCTTCTTCATGGCTTCATCGATCATGGGCAAATCGTCGGTTACTCTGTCCGGCTCCACATGGCCACCAGGGCGAACGGTAAGATCTATACCATCAAATCCAGCCTCAGCAACCATTTCTGCCATCTGTTCGATGGAAGTCCATTGCAAAGCCTTGGAAAAAACACATATTTTCCGTGTTTTCGTCTGCTTTGGAAGAGCTTTTAGCGCTGATTGATCCTTTGATAGAAACGGATCGAACCTGCTTTGCTTTTCAAAAAAAGACCAGCCGGCCATTGGAACAATTAGACCCGAAAGTCCTGCCTTTTGCAAAAATGTGCGTCTGTTAAATTGATTGGTTTTAGGATCCATTTTTCCCATTTTCATTGATTTTTTTGATATACATACAATATGTTTGGCTGGTAAGCTATCCGTTAAGTTGCCAAGAGCCGCCTCCAATACTTAAAATGGGCGACTCCCGAATTTAGGAAAGGCTTATTGGAAAAAGAAATTAAAGGGGTAAAGTCTTGGGTCGAGTTGCGGGTTTCGAGTTGCCGGTTTCGAGTTGCCGGTTTCGAGTTGCCGGTTTCGAGTTGCCGGTTTCGAGTTGCCGGTTGCCAGTTGTGGTTGCCAGTTGTGGGTTGCCAGTTGTGGGTTGCCAGTTGTGGGTTGCCAGTTGTGGGTTGCCAGTTGTGGGTTGCCAGTTGTGGGTTGCCAGTTGTGGGTTGCGGGTTGTGGGTTGCGGGTTGTGGGTTGCGGGTTGTGGGTTGCGGGTTGTGGGTTGCGGGTTGTGGGTTGCGGGTTGTGGGTTGCAGGTTGCGGGTTGCGGGTTGGGGTTGTGGGTTGCGGGTTGTGGGTTGCGGGTTTGTGGGTGTTGGAGAAATAGATGGAAGCAGTTTGAAATAAATAGAAACAAGTGGTAGCAGACGAGATGATTTGCTGATAGGTTGATGATAAAATGAAAAAATGGCCAGTTGCAGGCTGTCAGTTTGCTGTTATCCCCTGTCAAACCGCGAGTAAGCTCGTGCAAAGGCAGCGGTCCGACGGGTTGTTGACACCGTCAATTATGGCTAAAGGTTACGGGTCAAGGTAACCCGTCTGACCGTTAATAAGCCTGCGCGAAAGGGACGGTCCGGCGGGTATTCGGGAGATTAGTACTCACCTGCCAATTATCCGTCGGACGGCTGATGATTCACTGCCTTAAGCCAGCAATTTTATGGAGCCGTCTGACGAAAGCCAACGCTCATTGTTACGCCCGCTCAGCGTCATCCAAAAGAGACTCTGAGCAGCATTCAAGGACTTTGCTGGTTATTCTTATTTCAGATATTATGAATTAGGGAAACGAAATGCCTGCTCTTTCGACCGAAATATCGTCTCTGACCATGGAAATATGCGCTTAATCCATGCGGAAAATGAGGTTTGCCGACGGAAGAGTGCCGTGATTGACAGTAAGATGACCGGGATTATTTGCCCCCAAGCAAGTTTTAGGGGAAATGTTTAACTTACCGGTGCTTACTAATTTCGGGAAGTATTCTTATTATCAAATAGTCAGCAAAAATATTACACCAAAAAAATAAAATGCAAGATTGAGAAACTATGAAAAGCCAAATCCTCCTCTTACTAACCTGCTTCGGTATGATTCTTTCTGCCTGCACCCAAAAAGAAAAAACCTCTATTCAATAAAACACCGATTTTTTAAATATATCATGCCGCCTGCATAATTGTGGACAATTCAGAAAATCAACACTATTTCAGGGCTTTGGATTCCAGCCAATTATTGCGCGTCACGATCATATCGCTATTGAGCGGAAGGGAAAGCGATTCATACGTTGACAAAGTCAATGTCGGGTCTTCCATCAATTTCGCAGAAGCATTGAGCATATGACCGTAGTGGACAAAGGTTATGGGCACCGTATCTCCCGGAATGTGGCCTGAGAGCAAATCAACCAGGGTGCTGTCGCTGTTCAGGGGTTTACCGTTTACATCGAGGACCAGATCGCCCTGGTTCAAGCCCGCTTCATACAATGATGAACCTTTAACCGGCCCGGAAACAACAATAGCCGTATCGCCCAAGTATTTAAAAGTTGCCTTGCCCAAGGATGCTTCTCCAGGGTGGGTCTTTTCCAATTTAAATCCCACTTTCGATATCAATTGCGCATAGTCAGGCAGTTCTTGACCCTCAATGTATTTTGCGAAGAAGTCATCGGCGAAATCATGGCTTCCACAAACTTCAGCCAGCGCATTGCGGATGTCATCAATGGTATATGAGATCTCTGTTTTACCATATCTGTTCCACATCGCCCGCATGAGATCGTCCAGCGATTTACCCGGAAATTGCGCGCGAATCTCCAGGTCCAGCGCCAAACCTATAGTCAATCCATATGAATAATAACTCGTAAACCGATTGGCTAAATTTGTTTTATCGATTGAAACTGCGGCATCAGCAAAAGGCGCCATTTCACTCATTGTTACCGGATTTCCGGTGGCTGTACCCGGAGCATTGATTACATAATTGAGGTTTCTGCCCAGTTCATCCGCAAATTGGTCATTGGTGGTGAAACCGCATCTCCTGAGTACCAGTGTTTCATAATAAGAGGTAAAACCTTCTGCAAACCAAAGTTCCCCGCTCATATTGGTTTTCTCAAAATTAAATGGTTCCAGCGATTTGGGCCTGATCCGTTCCACATTCCAGCAGTGAAAAAATTCATGGGCAACTGTGCCGATCAGTTCATTTTCATTACCTGCCAGGGGTAACCTCGATGTGATCATGGTTGAATTTCGGTGTTCCATGCCATCGCCGATAAACTCTGGTCCATAGCTGCACAAAAAGGTGTAAGTTCCATAATCATAATTTGGCAGCACGCCATAAACACCCCGCTCTTCCCGCACCACTTTTTCTATCATATCGGTGTAGTGCTGTGCTACATTTTCAGAGACAGCAGGATTAATGGCTATTCTGAAATGTTTCACAATGTCATTTTCTTCTGCTACATCAAAATCTTTGATCATCAGATTTCCTAAGATCACCGGACTGTCCATGAAATACTGAAAATTCGGAGCTGAGAAAGTATTGACCGCTCCATCAGGCTTTAACTGAGTAGCAATTTTCCAGTCAGATTCCACCGGTGTGTCAAAAATAACCTTGATGGGCCAAAGGTCTTTCCCTTTCGCCCACATAAAAACTGCCGGCATATTTAAATGGGCATAAAATCGGTCAATTCCGGCATAGGTTCCATCTGCATGATCACCAAACAGGGTGTAATGTATTGTGACATCGGCAGAATGTTCTTTCACAGTCCACTCTGAAGATTCTGTCTTTTCAATTTTAATATTTTTACCTTCATCATCACTTGCTGACACTTCATACACATTTTTCGCAAATTGGTGCAGGGCGTACCTGCCCGGTGATGATACACTCATTCTCATCGATAAAGGCCGGGAATCCAGTTGATGGTAGGTTACCGATATTTCAGCTTCGTGATGGATGGCATTTGGAAAAGAGACTTCATAAACAATGGTATCCTGGGCATGAAGCAACGGGGCTAAAAACATGGTCAGCGACAGGAACAATATTCCTTTAAACTTCATGATAGTCAGTACTTGTTGTGGTTAAAAATATATCAAAAATCCAATAATCAATGTTTCACGACAATAATAGGAAAAGAATATCAATTATCTCACCTTCTGCAATTTCATCCATGCGGGGATGTATAATTTAAAAAACCATTTCAATGACAATTGTTTCATGTTGACGAATAAATCAATTATGATCAGTGGCCAAAACCAAAAAATAAGATAATTTTGCATTCCTGATTTCAACCTAAATTCCCTTTCAACAAATCAAATCAGCAATTATCCAGGAATTAATTTTGTTTAATCTTTTTTTATATATGCTAAACAAGATTAAGTCTTCATCGTTTAAAGTGTTAATGTTCAAAATTTGATTAATCGTTATGATTGTACGATCATTTGTGATCCTTGCCTTTTTGTTTTGTATCCATTTTCCTGCTATTTCCCATGACGACGGGGATATAAAATACACGATCAGCGGGTATATCAAGGACGCCTCCAATGGTGAAAGCCTGATTGGCGCTACTGTATATGTTAAAGAATTAGCCACTGGTGCCCAAACCAATGTATATGGCTTTTATTCTATTACGCTTTCTCCAGGCCAATATTCATTGGAATATCGCTATCTGGGCTATAAGACGATAGGAAAAAAGATCAGCCTGCAACAAAACGAACACATTGATATTGAACTTTCTCCAGAAGATGTACGCCTGAATGAAGTTGTCATCAATGGCAAGCCTGAAGATGAAAATGTGACCAGTGTGCAAATGAGTGTGAATGAGTTGGACATCAAAACAATTGAAAAAATCCCCTCTTTCCTTGGCGAGGTGGATGTGATCAAAAGTATTCAGCTATTGCCTGGCGTCAGTACTGTCGGGGAAGGCGCTTCTGGATTCAATGTTCGTGGAGGAAGTGTCGGACAAAACCTGGTCTTACTTGATGAGGCGCCAGTTTACAATTCTTCTCACCTTTTGGGATTTTTCTCCGTTTTCAATCCCGACGCGGTTAAAGATGTAAAATTGTATAAAGGAGGGATTCCGGCAAGGTATGGAGGTCGGCTGGCATCTATTCTGGACATCAGGATGAAAGAAGGTAATTCCAAAAATTTTGGTGCAACCGGTGGAATCGGATCGATTTTTAGCAGATTGGCTGTTGAAGGCCCGACCTTTAAAGACAAAGGATCGTTCATCGTTGCCGGCAGACGTTCTTACGGGGATGTCTTCGCAAAAGCTTTTACTGATTTGTTAAATGGTGGGGCGGCATTGAATTTTTATGATCTCACCTTAAAGACCAATTATTCTTTTAATAACAAAAACACCTTGTATCTGTCCGGATATCTGGGCAGGGATATTTTTAAATTTGACAAAAGGCAGGGTTTTAGCTGGGGCAACAAAACAGCGACATTGCGCTGGAACCATCTTTTCAATGACCGGTTATTTTCCAATTTTACCGCCTTTTATAGCGACTATGATTACGCCCTGGCATTTGGTGAAAATGACCTCGACAAATTTGAGTGGAAATCCAGGATCAGGACGTTGAATTTCAAACCGGAATTCACCTATTTCCTGAATTCCAGCAATCAACTCACTTTCGGTGGTGAGGTACTGTATTATACTTTCAATCCAGCTAATGCTGTGGGCGTAAGCAATGGCGTTTCCAATAATATAAGCCTCGACCAGAAATTCACCCTTGAATCTGCTGTCTATTTTGGAAATGAGCAAAATATCGGTGACAGATTTTCAATGCAATACGGATTAAGAGGTTCTACCTTTCAATATTTCGGCCCTGGCAATGTATACGAATTCCAGACCACCACACCGGGAGAACGCAAAACAGTAGTTTCAGTCAAGCACGCGGAAAAAGGCCAGACGATCCAGTCATATTTTAATCTTGAACCCAGACTTTCGGTCAAATGGCAAACCGGGCCCCATAGTTCCGTGAAAGCCAGCTATAACCGGATGAACCAATATATACACCTAATTTCCAATACAACCGCTTCGAATCCACTGGATGTTTGGACACCAAGTACCAACAATATAAAACCTGAACAGGGAGATCAGTATACCCTTGGATATTTCAAAAATTTCGGTCCGGAAAATAAATATGAAACCTCCGTTGAAGGTTATTATAAAAACACCAAAAACCAGATAGAATACATTGATGGGGCCGACCTTTTAATTAATGAACTACTTGAAGCTGATTTGCTCAATGGTATTGGCCGGGCGTACGGATTGGAATTTTATGTGAAAAAAAATCTTGGTAAGTTGAATGGCTGGATCAGTTATACCCTTGGCAGATCCGAATTAAAGGTAGATGGCATCAACAATAACAACTGGTATCCGGCACGCTTTGATCAAACACATAACCTGAAAATAGCCGCCTTCTATGATCTCAATGATCGGTGGACCTTTTCGGCCAACTTCACGTATCTCACCGGTACGCCTACTACATTTCCCACATCCCGATATCAGATTCAGGACTACCTGATCCCTTACAATGCGAACAACAATCGCAATAATATCAGAATCCCTGATTTTCACCGCCTGGACGTTGCCGCAACACTTTATGGTAAAAAATACAATAAGAAAGGGATTTTGAGAAAGAACCGGGATTACTGGGTATTTAGCATTTATAATGTCTATGCCCGAAGAAATCCATTTTCCATTTATTTCTCACAGGGCACTGACCGGCCCGCACCAGACCAGCCCATAGATACCAGTGCAACACGGGTGGCGATCATAGGCACTATTCTGCCTTCTGTTTCTTATAATTTTAATTTTTGATCAACATGAAGACCAATATAATATTCAGAAAATACCCCATATTAATTCCAATTGCCCTCCTGCTGTGGTCGTGTGAAGACCAGATCTATCCTGAACTACCCAAGGCGGATCCTATTGTGGTGATCGACGCCTGGGTTAATGATAAACCGGAAGATCAAATTATCAAAATTACCAGAACGCAACCTTATTTTGATAACACCTACCCACCTGGTGTAAAAGGAGCAAATGTGTCAATCAGTGACAATGACAACAACATTTTTCAATTTGTTGAAAGCAGTGATGACGGCGTATATGTCTGGAAACCAAATAACAATACACCTCATTTTGGAAAGATCGGTAACCAATACAAACTCCATGTTCAAATTGGCGCTTCCAACTACCAGGCGGAATCAACTATGAACCGTGTGCCGGTTATCGATAGTATTACCTATCGCTTTGAAAAAGGCAACAGTTTTTTACCTGACAGTTATTTTGCTCAGTTTTACGCAAATGATTTTTTGGGTGAGGGGGACACTTACTGGATCAAGGCCTATAAAAATGGTCAGTTCCTTGACAAGCCCAGTGAGATTAACCTGGCTTTTGATGCCGGTTTTACACGTGGTGGCAATGTCGACGGCATCACCTTTATTCAACCGGTACGGGATGGCATCAACCCTTTTGACCAGGATGAAAATGACAATTTTCTCTCACCCTACAGTCCTGGTGATTCTGTCTATGTGGAAATATATTCCATTACCAACGACGCTTTTGATTTTCTCAACGAAGTGGCAATCCAAACCAATCGAGAAGGCGGTTTCGGAGAATTGTTTGCCCAACCCCTGGCCAATGTCCCAAGTAACATAACGGAAGATCCGGAAACTAGTAGTGAAAAAGCAGTTGGCTTCTTCAATGTCTCTGCGGTTACACACCTCGGAAAACGACTGGATCCCAACCACCTGCCAACTGGCAATTAACGAAAAAATTGTAGGCCATATATTTTAACCGTCAACTATCATTATCTGTCAGATATGATTCAGATCATAATTTATCTGCTTATTGCAATGCATTTTTGATTATTGTAAAAAGATTTATTATGGAAATTTTTTCTGAAAGGTTGGTCCATATCCACGAAGTACTTGATATGCTCAGTACGTGGAAAGAATCACTGAATACCACCGAATTCATTGAGGCAATTGAGGAACGATTTGGTTGTGATACTTACTTTACAAGTTGTGCTGGCCAGGTATTTTCCCGGGATGCAATTATTCCATTCCTGATTGACAAACGAAAAATAAAATTGGTTGAAGACCGAATATTTCCTTTGGTATTGACCTGCACACGTTAATCCATTTTTTTTTAATTTTACTATTGGCATTAATGTCATAAATTATTATCTTATGCGGGATTCATTACAACAAAACCCGCATATAATGATATACTTGAGATTCTACGAGGAACTAAATGATTTTTTGCCAAGAATCATTCAAAAAAAGGAATATGCCGTCAAAGATCTGGGAAAACGCACCGTAAAAGATCTGATTGAAGCACAGGGTGTCCCCCACTCGGAGGTTGACCTGATTTTGGTCAATGGAGAATCCGTAAATTTCAATTATATAGTAAAAAATAACGACCACATTTCAGTCTACCCGATGTTTGAAAGTTTAGATATCAGTACTGTTACAAAATTGCGGGAAAAACCACTGCGGGATCCCCGGTTTATATTAGATGTGCATTTGGGCAAACTTGCCAGGTATTTAAGACTGCTGGGTTTCGATACTGTTTACAGCAACTTGTATAATGATGAAGAAATAGCGGTGCAGTCATATATTGAAAAGCGTATTCTCCTTACGCGCGACAAAGGAATTCTGAAAAGATCAGAGGTTATTAAAGGTTATTGGCTGAGAAGTGAAAAACCAAGGGAACAGGTTCATGAAATACTCAGGCGATTTGACTTATTTGAGCATATACAACCTTTCACCTATTGTTTATCATGCAATAGCCGCATATTCCCAGTTCCAAAAGAAAAAATAGAACATTTGCTCCATCCAGATACTAAAACTCATTTTAATGAATTCTTTCAATGCCGGGGCTGCCGCAAGGTGTATTGGAAAGGAAGCCACTACGATAAAATGCTGGCATGGGTGAACGCATTAAAACCAACGGATGTGACACTTGCCAGCCAAAATCCGGCTGACAATATAAACCACCATTAGAATCCGATTCACTTTTATTTGACTTTTTCGCTGTTCTTTTTCGGACGGTATTGTCTGCCTCCGTACAGTACCTGCGCATCCACCAATTCATAAACAACTGAAAAACTGTTATTTAATAATTGGCACTGGGCTTGAAGTGTGTTTAGCATGGATGTGACTGACTCCCGAAAATTCTGATACCACGACAAAAATATTTCAATATCAATTCATTAGTTTATGCTCAAAAATTATATAAAAACCGCCTTTAGAAGTCTTTGGAAAAATAAAATATACGGATTCCTGAATATTGGTGGATTGGCGGTCGGTATTGCCTGTGCTGTTTTCATTTTTCTGTGGACACAGAATGAATTGACCTATGATCATCAACATGTAAAAAAGGATTGTCTGTATGAAGTGATGGAGAATCAATCATATGATGGCAAAGTCTATACTTTTGCCGCGACCCCGGGACCTCTGGCTGAGGGGATGATCGATGATTTTTCGGAAGTTGCCAACACGTGTAAAGTTTCCTGGCCCCAATCTTCTTTATTTTCACTGGAAAAGAACAGTATTTATGAGCAAGGTTACTATGTCGATTCAACATTTTTCAGCTTATTCACTTTCCCCTTCAAATATGGTAATACACAAAGAGCTCTAAGTGAATTACATAGTTTGGTCATCACGGAAAAGATGGCCAAAAAGTTTTTTGGAAATGAAAATCCGGTCGGAAAAACCCTGAAAGTAGACAATACCGATGACTACATTGTAGAGGGCGTAATGAAAGATATTCCGGAAAATTCCACCCTTCAATTTAGTTGGTTGGCTCCTTACAAAATTTATTACAATAAAAATAACTGGTTGCAATCCTGGGGCAATAATGGCATACAAACTTTCGTGGAAATGAATCCCAATGCTAATCTCTCAACCTTCAACAAAAAATTTAAGGGTTACATCAAAACAAAAGCAGAAGATGCCGCTGCTGAGCCTTTTCTATTTCCAATGGATCAATGGCATCTCTATAATCATTTCGAAGGTGGTGAACAGACCGGTGGAAGGATTGAATTTGTTCGTTTGTTTACCATCATCGCCTGGATCATCCTGTTCATTGCCTGCATTAATTTTATGAATCTTGCCACAGCGCGATCGGAACAACGTGCCAGGGAAGTGGGCGTCAGAAAAGCCCTTGGTGCCATCAAAAGAAACTTGATTGGACAATTTATGAGTGAATCGTTCTTTTTATCTCTGGCAGCCACATTGCTCGCAATTGGAATAATTTATGCTCTTTTACCTCAATTCAATACCCTGGTCGATGAGCATCTCCTCCTTGATTTTTCAGATCCTTTGCACCTTACCGGTTTGCTGATCATCACAATAATATGCGGACTCCTTGCCGGCAGCTATCCGGCATTATACCTGTCCTCTTTCAATCCGGTGAAAGTATTCAAAGGCATGAAAATAAAGTCAACTGGCAGTGCGTCATTTATCAGAAAAAGCCTGGTGGTTGTTCAGTTTGCCGTTTCTACCGCTTTGATCATTTGCACATTGGTCATTTACGAACAAATACAACACGTTAAATCCAGACAGTTAGGTTATAATAAAAACAACCTGCTGATCACTTCATTGCAAGGGTCAATGCGAGAACATTTTGAAGCCATTAAACAAGATCTGTTGGCTACCAATGTTGTGGAAAATGCGGCACTTGCCAGTCATGATGTATTGTACATGGGTAGCAGCAGCGGAAGCTTTACCTGGAAAGGGAAAGATCCCACCAAGGATGTTCTGATCACGATGGACCAAGTGAGTCCGGAATACTTGTCAACCCTGGGTATGCCCTTGGCAGATGGACGTAATTTTGAATCGAGCGAGAATGAAAAAAGTGGCAATGTGCTTATCAATGAAACGTTGGCCAAAGTGATAGGAAGCGACCGGGCTGTTGGAATGACGATAAGCCATGATGCTGATCATTACCAGGTGATCGGCGTGGTAAAGAATTTTGTCTTTAGCGACATGTATGGTGAACCTGATCCCGTGATATTTTTTTGTGAACAATCATCGGCACAATTTATGTATATTCGGTTAAAGCAGGATGTAGAGACAGAACAAGCCCTCAACCAAATAAAAAAAGTCATTAACGCAGACAATCCCGGCTATCCTTTCGACTACCACTTTCTCGATGATCAGTTTAATGAATTATTTAAAAGTGAAATGCTCATTGGAAAATTATCACGGGTGTTTGCTGCCCTGGCTATTATTATATCTTGTCTTGGGCTATTTGGTTTGGCCGCCTATATGGCCTCAAGACGCACGAAAGAAATCGGGATCCGAAAAGTAATGGGGGCCACAATTTTTAATATCACGACATTGCTCTCAAAAGATTTTTTGAAACTGATATTGATCTCAGCCTTGATTGCCTTTCCAGTATCCTGGTACACCATGCATCTTTGGTTACAAAATTTTGCTTATCGTGTTGATATTTATTGGTGGCTATTTGTTGCCGCGGGCACCTTGGCGTTATTTATCGCGTTACTCACCGTAAGCTTTCAGTCAATTAAAGCAGCAGTAGCCAATCCTGTAGATAGTTTGAGAAGTGAATAGAAAATTCTAAAATCTGTTATTCTTCTCAAATACTTCCAATAATAGATTTTTTAATATTGATAATGTGTTCAATATTTATAGCCTGAAATGATCTCCAAAAATTATTAACGCATATCTTTGATCAGGAAAAGTTATTCTAAAACCAGGTTGAGTATGGCGCTCAGATTTACACATGAAGTATTACAAAAATGTTATGAACAAATTGCTTCCTTACGCAATGATGCCATCTTGATCGAAAAAAACTATAGAAAAGAGATTTACGCAGCACCACCGGAATACCGGGAGAGCGTAAAAAACCTGTTACATTATATTGCATTACGCCGCCACGACATAAGAAGTCTGCAAGTACAGTTGGGCTATTTGGGACTGAGTTCACTCGGTCGTTTGGAAGCTCATGTATTGGCCGGCCTCGATTCTGTACTGGCAGCTTTACAAAAAATGTCTGATAGACCTTTACAACCTACCGTAAAAAAAATTGATGCGCTGCATTTCAAGGAAGGAGACCGACAACTGGCACAACAGGTAGAAAAACTTATGGGGCAAATTCCCAAAAACCGAAATGTGCGCATCATGGTCACCCTGCCTATCGAAGCGGCTGTTGATCCGGTATTGGTCAAAAACCTTGTTGCCTATGGAATGGATATAGCCCGGATCAACTCAGCCCACGATGATCCCGGAACCTGGCTCAAAATGGTGAAAAATGTACAAAAAGCCAGCAAGGCGCTTCAGCGAGAATGCAGACTAATGATGGATTTGAGTGGCCCGAAATTGCGGACAGGGGCCTTGGCCGCGGGACCCAAAATCATTCACATCAATCCGGTAAGAAATGACTACGGCTTAATTCCAAATCCTGCCAGGGTAATGATCGTATCTGAATCAAACTATACCAATTCACCACATCGCAATGAGACTGTAATACCAATAGACGATATGTTAAAAAAACAAATCCGGATTGGTGATCAAATTGTTTTGCGTGATAAACCAGGCAGATTACGTCATCTGAATATCACTGAACAGATTGGCAGTAACTGGTTAGCCGAAGCCTGGAAATCTATCTATCTGGAATCGGGTATGTTATTAGAACTTCAAAGGGAGAACGTAACACTTGCCACAGGACATGTAGCCCAGTTGCCTGAACAGGATACTTTTCTGTTGTTAAAACAAGATGAACTGCTCAAAGTAACCGGTCCTGAGATTCCAGGAAAGCCATCGCGAGTTGACTCCAATGGCCATATCCTGGAACCTGCCAGCATTCCGTGTACCCTACCTGAAGTTTTCAAAGATCTTAATATTGGAGAACGCATATTTTTTGATGACGGCAAAATAGCCGGAATCATCGAAACCGTAAATTCAAAGGGATTGACTGTTCGGATCACACGAGCCCGGGATAAAGGAGTAAGGCTGCGTGGTGATAAGGGCATTAATTTGCCTGATAGTAATTTGAAATTACCGGCATTATCTGAATACGATTTACGTTGCCTGGATTTTGCCGTTGAGCATACGGATATTATAGGATACTCCTTTGTGCGAAACGCCAATGACGTGAAAATTCTTCACAAGGCACTTTCCAGGCGAACTGAAAAAGAGTTAGGTATAGTGCTGAAAATAGAAAACAGAATGGCTTTTGAAAATCTCCCCAGCCTGTTGATGACCGGACTTAAAAAACCACCACTCGGTGTGATGGTAGCACGTGGTGACCTGGGTGTTGAACTTGGATTCGAGCGTATGGCAGAAGTACAGGAACAAATACTGTGGTTGTGTGAATCGGCTCATGTTCCGGTGATTTGGGCGACCCAGGTGCTGGAACAGATGAACAAGACCGGCATGCCAACACGGGGAGAGGTTACAGATGCGGCAATGAGTTCCAGGGCAGAATGTGTCATGCTGAATAAAGGCCCTTACCTGGTAGAAACTGTTACCTTACTGCAAAACATTCTCATCCGAATGCAGGATCATCATCAAAAGAAAACACCCATGTTAAGAAAGCTGAAAGTCTCGGAAGGTCGATGGAGTGCGTTCGAGGAAAACAAAGAAGAGACATCAATCTGACGTGTATGGAGGACATAAAGCGGTAATTTGAGATTCAGTCAGTATCAATCCTTCTTGGGCAACTTTAGCCTCCAGAGCTTTGAGTCGCTTTCTGAAGGTCTCCAGATCATGTCGCAGCCAAACACAGCGCACACCACAGGGAGATATGAATACCCCTTCTTTCTTAAGTTCATTGGAGGCTCTTAATTGGCCATATGCAGGATATTCATATGCAATGGATACGACACGTTCTTCTATGGCTGGCTCAATGCGATTTTTGTGATTCGGTTGGCGGCGGCTAAGTTCAGCCAATGCCATCTCTCCGCCTTGATCGTACAACTCTTTGTAGCGGTAAAAGCTATCTCGACTATATCCAAATATTTTACAGGCTTGGGATACATTGCCTAATTGTTCGGCTAAGTTGAGTAGTCCTAACTTAGTTTTGATTACTTTTGTCTCTGTATTCATTTCTGACAGTTTATGGGGTTAATGATTAAATTCCTCATTTAAATTTAATCCCTAACTGTCAGATTAAGTCGTAACTACCACACATAAAGATCATACTTTTATCCGGCATCACTGAATTACCCCGAAATTCATTCAAAAACCAGCTCTCCAAATTTTTTATATTCATGAAAATTATTCTCGATGGGTCTCCAACTCCATTTAATGCGTTTCCCGCGATCGTAATCCATGCGGTAAAAGTTAGCCCTCCAACTGGTCCCATGCTTTGGCGGTACGTTTGCCAATGGCTCCAGGAGTTCATAGGGGAAAAATAGTTCAGCACTCCATCCAGTGATGATTGTTCCCGGTTTTGGTTCTCCGCCGCTTACGTGAACTTTCTTTTGGACTACCCGGTCGCCTTCGTAATGCCAAGGCTGCCAGCCGTGATATACGCCATCTATATTCGGCACCAACAATACCAGTTCCTTACCCAGTTGATTGATCTCATATTCAAAATAAAGTGGATAGCGCGTGTCAGTGTGAAAAAATACCTCGAACACATCCCCTTCATAGAGATCACCCTGATCTTTACTAAAATTAGTGGTGATTTTTTCATCCTCTCCATCAAAAAACACATAAATTCCAGTAGCAGAATACATGATCTTAAACCGGCTCTGCAATGGCAATTCTGTCGGATCGAGAAATTGAAGTTCATTCCAGGCCACACTTTCCCAGGCTTTGTTGGTTCCTTTGCCATCAATCTCAAAATCATCACACTGTTTAACTTGAATATATTTTTGATCGACTTGCTTATCGATTTGATTTAAATCGGCCATGTTCAATTGGGTTATGCACAATAATATGGTGAAAATGAGTTTCATAGGGATAAGAATCTCAAAAGGGGTTATTTTATGATAACCGCTGATAATTCGGCAAACCTAACTATTATTGATCAAAAAATGGCCGGATGGTTAAAAAAATTAAATAAGAATAGCACCTGATTCAAGAAATAAAGGGGTTAACCCGAAAATATTTCGATCTAACCCCAAAAAATTGTCAGGCGTTCATATACCCTTGAAATGCTAATTGCTCACCCATTTCTTTATATGGAGCACGCTCAACAGGCGACCAGGTCCCCAAACCATCGACATAACGATTGTACATGCAAAAAGCCGCTGCAATTAAAACGGTATCGTGTATTTCACGGTCGGTCGCTTGCGCATCACGGGCTTTTTGAATATCTGAGTCTGCGACATGCTTACCTCCTTGTTGCACTTTGTGGGCTATGTTGAGCAAAGCCCTCAATTTCGGGGTAATCTCCTGATGTTCAAAACCACATTCGATTTCATCAAGCAAGCTCAATTCACTTTTTAAATGCGCTGCTGCTGAAGCGCCGTGAGAAGTGTGACAAAAATGGCAATCGTTCCAATAAGAAACCGAGGAAGCGATAATTTCGCGTTCTCCACTGCTGAGGGTTGAAGGTGCCCTCAACAGAACTTCTGCCAATTCTGATAAAGGTTTTGCCGTTTCCGGGCAGTAATCCAGCAATCCGACAATTCCGGGTAATGATTCGTTCTTAAGTTTAATGTAAGCCATAACTTTTTGTATTTATAGTGAAAAGAAAATGCTAAGGTAAATTTTGGGTTTAAAAAGTATGGCTAATTTTAAATGTAGCAATTATTGGTGAATAAAATGATCAACATGTCCTTTGATTTTAATAATATATGTTGAAAACAGAATTCCCATCAGATAGCGACTTACTCAAAAGTCACAATTTTTCACTTTTTGACTTATTACATTAAAAGGGTAAATGTCCATTGCACCGGAAAACCCGCGTTGGTACAATGAACATTTTTGAGGTGGCAGTTAAATCCTAACCGGTATTTACCTACTGTGAAACCGGTGTCATTGAAGGGGGAAAATCCTCTGGTTTTGTACCGCGCTCTTTATTGGGCTGATCACCCATTTCAAACTTCAAAGTACCCCCTTTTAAAATATCACTGTGCAGGATGAAATTCTTATCGTACGTTGCGCCGTTTAACGAGGCACTCCGAATATAGGGGCGTCCAGGTCCATTATCCCCGGCGTCAATCACGAACTGATTGCCGTTCGGCAGTGATAATGTCGCTTTATTAAATAGCGGACTACCCAATTCGTAAGATGGCCTGCCTGGACAAGCAGGGTAAAATCCCAAAGCCGAAAATACATACCATGCCGAAGTTTGTCCGTTATCTTCATCTCCGCAATAACCATCCGGGTTCGGATTGTATAATTTATTCAACACATCGCGGATATGTTGCTGGGTTTTCCATGGTTCTCCGGCATAATCATACAGATAGATCATATGCTGAATTGGCTGATTCCCATGGGCGTATTGTCCCATGTTCACAATTTGCATTTCCCGGATTTCATGGATGGTGAAACCATAATAGGAATCATCATATTTCGGGGGCATAATGAATACAGAATCCAGCATGTGTACAAAATCTTTACGACCGCCCATTAAATTGATGAGCCCCTGAATATCCTGAAAAACAGACCATGTATAATGCCAGCTATTCCCTTCGGTAAAAGCGTCACCCCACTTAAATGGATTGAACGGCGACTCAAAAGTTCCATCCTGGTTCTTGCCGCGCATCAATTTTGTTTCGGGGTCGAACAAGTAACGGTAATTTTGAGAACGTTTTGTGTAAAGATCAATTTCCGTTTGCGGTTTATTTAATGCTTTGGCCAGTTGTGTGATGGCGAAATCAGCGTATGCATATTCCAATGTTCTCGCCGCATTTTCATTGATCCCGACATCGTAGGGCACATAGCCCAGTTCGTTGTAATATTCGGCGCCAAATCGACCCACAGAACTTACCGGACCAGCACTTTTGGTGTTTTTAATAATGGCATCATATAATGTGTTGATGTCATAACCTCGAATACCTTTGATATAGGAATCGGCAATGATAGACGCTGAATTTGAACCGATCATGCAATTGCGGTGGCCGGGACTCGCCCACTCCGGCAACCACCCACTTTCTTTATAAGCATTGACCAGTCCTTCCATCATATGGCTGTTCAAGTCCGGATACATCAGGGTAAAAAACGGGAATACCGCCCTGAAAGTGTCCCAAAACCCATTGTCGGTAAACATGTAACCCGGCAGTACTTCGCCATTATAAGGACTATAGTGGACCACATTTCCTTCACCGTCTATTTCATAAAATTTCCTTGGGAAAAGCATAGTTCGATACAGGCAAGAATAAAATGTTCTGGTTTGTTCTTCTGATCCGCCCTCTACATCAATTTTACCTAATTCATCATTCCATATTTTTGCTCCTTCTGCCCGTACCTCGTCAAATTTCTTATCGCCAATTTCCTGCCTCAGGTTCAATGCTGCCTGCTCTGGACTAATGAATGATGAAGCGACTTTTACATGGACTTTTTCCCCCTTATGTGTTTTAAACCCGATAACGGCCCCGACATGGTCTGCTTCAGCCATGAGTCCATTTTTGCTGACAGTGCTGTCTTGCCAGGTATGGGATATTTCAAAATCCTTGTCAAACTCTGCCACAAAATAATTGTGGAAATTCATCGGTACGCCGCCATGATTATTGCGGCAATAACCAATAATCTTCCGCTCTTCCGGAATGATCTTTACCATAGAACCCATATTAAACGCATCGAGTAAAATATAGGAAGACTGGCTTTCCGGAAACGTAAATTGGAAAACAGCCGCTCTCTCTGTGGGGGTTACTTCGGCCACTACGTCATAATCAGCCAGATACACACGATAATAATTGGGCTCAGCCACTTCAGCTTTATGCGAAAACCAGGAAGCTCTTTTATCTTCGTTAACAATTAAATTGCCTGTTTCTGCAAACAGCGAGAATGCTGCATAATCGTTGATCCATGGGCTGGGTTGATGGGTTTGTTTAATACCGCGGATTTTATTATCATCATACATATACCCCCAGCCATTCCCCATCTTATTCGTTTGAGGTGTCCAGAAATTCATGCCCCACGGCATGGCTATGGCCGGGTAGGTGTTGCCATTGGATAACGAAAACTTTGAATCGGTACCCATCAAAGGATTGACATAGGAAATAAATGCTTGCTTTTCTGATTTCACTTCAGACTCATGATTGGTGGTTGAACAACTTAAAAAAAACACACCACACAAAAAGAGGAAAAATATATTTTTCATTAGATTTTTTATTTAGTTGATTCAATTGAATAATTTTTATTGAATGATTCAAGTATCTGTCTATCGCTGGCAGAATGTCCACATTCCCGAAAATTCGTATATATATCATTTATCTGGCTGTTTCTCCGTTTTGCCAGACAGCCCCCATGATTTATTGGGTCGATCTGATAATTCAAACTGAAGATTACCACCTTCCAAAATTTGTTGATGTAAAATAAAGCTTTGATCGAAATTTTCACCATTTAACCGGGCAGAATTGATGTAAAAATTATTTTCCCCGGTATTTTTGGTCACAATCGTAAATTTTTTTCCGTTCAGTAAATAAATATCAATCTGGTCAAAAATTGGGGCAGCAATCTGATATTCCGGTCTTCCCACACAGACCGGATACATTCCCATTGCACTCCACACATACCAGGCAGCCATGGTTCCATCATCATCATCCATTTCAGGAATAAATCCTTCCGGGCTGTCTTTATATATTTTTCCATAGTACGGTTTATCCCACTTTTTGTGGGTCCCATAATCCTGTTCTACTGGTTTGGTTAAAAATTGATTCACCCAGTATTGCGTTAACCACGGCGCATCCCCATAGTTGAAAAGATAAGGCACGTGGATATCCGGTTCATTCCCATGATTGTATAAATGATGATCGAAAAAATAGGATAATTGCTCCACAAATTTTTGCTTACCGCCCAGCATATCGATCATACCTTCGACGTCAAAAGGGGCAGCCCATCGATATTGCCACAGTGTCCCTTCATACAATCCGTCACCATGCATGATATCGGAATTTTCATCCATGATCATAAATTTTGAGCGCCAGACTTTTTTGTAGTCCATCGCCTTGCTCATAAATAATCTGTAGTTTGACTGATCGCCTAACAGGTTGGCAAATTGGGCAATTCCCCAGAAATCATACGATGTTTCCAGCACATTATCCGGGGATTTATAAGGTAACGAATCCTCCTGATTCAGCAGACCCTGGTAGGCCTTCTTCATTTCAAAATCGGTAATGCCTTTGCGATAGGCATCGAGCAATATCAGTTGGGCATGTTCTGTTCGAACGGTAGGAACCGGTTCGTTGTCCGTGGCCCAAAGACCAATTCCATATTTGTACAGATCCGTCAACGATTGGGCAAAATCACGCATTTTATCCGGTATAGTCAAGGTGAAGAGCGGAAATTTGGTCCTGAATGTATCCCACAGCGACCAACTGTCGTAATGGGTGTAACCGGCAGCCCGGTGCAACCGGCCATCGGTTCCCAAGAACGTGCCATCTTCAGTAGTGGAATTCACTGGGGTTAGATAACTGTGATAGAGGTGGGTATAAAACAAACGTTTGTATTCCGAATCGCCCTCCACTTTAATGCCGGAAAGCAGCACTTCCCATTGATGGGCAGCTTTTTCCCTGGCATGTTCAAATCCTATATTTTCAATTTGCCGCTGTCTTTTCCGAGCACGTTCGACACTAATTGGTGAAAGAACCACCCTCAGGTTAACAACAGAATCTATCCTGGTATCGATATGGGCAAAGATCTTTCCATCTCTTTCTGTCATGCTCAAAAATGAGTGGTCACATTGGAGATCGTAATACATAGTATATTTGCCGGCGCCACAAACGTTTTTCGCGACCACCATGCCACTAATTTCCCGATTTGAATTTATTTTGTAATCACTGGAAATCAATTGATCAAAAGAAGAACGGGAATCGATCACCAGGTAAGCGCTGTCGGATTTTGGAAAATGATACCGGTGAAATCCAGCTTCGTTAGTGGCCGTAAGTTCAACCGAAATCCTATGATCACCCAAAGAAACCGTATAATAACCAGGACTGGCCTTTTCCGAGGCTTTTTCATAAAGCTGGCCGGCATCAGAAACCATACCAATCCCTGGCAAAATCCTGATATTTCCACCGACGCCTTTACAACCTACGCCACTGATGCGATTGTGGGAAAATCCCGATATTTTCAGGGCATTATAATCATATCCGCTATGATTGACCGGATCAGTATCAGGCCCCAGCTTTACCATGCCAAATGGCACCTGAGCAGCAGGATCGAGCTGTCCATTGTCTCCTGCTGTACCGATAAAGAGATCCACATATTTCGAAACCGGTTGAAGAAATTGCTGAAGTCTGGCAAGCTGGTCGGTATTGAGCAAATCTATCCCTGCCTTCCTGAGGATAAACCAGGTGGTCTCCGTTTCAGGCGTGGCCCACAACCGTAATTTTTTGCCTTCTGCATGAACGCTTTTTGCCAGTTCCTTCAATGTTGCGAAGTCAGTTTTTGACAATTCATCCTTTCCATTCCATTGAATTATCTTAAAATAGTTTTCACTGATGACTGGCATGAAAACAGATGGGATTCCCTTCCCCAAATCTTCCGGACGGCCATCCAAAGCCACTAAGCGCTTATTTTCTCCAAGGATAGTATCAATGGGTCTGTTACCAGAAAGAAATACCAAAATTTGCCTGTCATGTTGTACGGCTCCGTCCCAACTGGTGAACATATCCTGGTATTTTGACAATATTTTTTTCAATACAGCATAGGTTGCCTCCGCATCCGTCTTAATGTCAATCATTAAATAAACCGGATCGGAATAACCGGGATATACCTGTCCTTGATGATCATTGATCCAATTCCTCAACGGATCCAGGTAAGCCTTTTGAAGTGTCGGTAAATTATTTTTCCCCCTGGGCATGTCATGGCCAACATAGAGCTTGCCATCAATCAATTGTATGTCGGCCTCAACGCTGGTAAATCCGTGATCCAGTGCATCAAGCAACGGTCTGGTGTGTTCATAATCGTTGTGCGCATGCGCTTCCGGCAGTGGAATAACTGTCTGACCAACGCTGATACCGGTTGCCGTTAAAAAGCATAAAATCGCCAGAAGATGTTTTAACATGGCTACAATGATTCGATAAAAAATTGACAAATATTCACAATCCTAAGGTAAGGATATTTTGATCATAATTCCTATTGGTTGTTTTTAAGTATCCCCTCCGCAAAAAAATCAAACTACTGCATTCACTTCGTGACTTCATAAGCTGACACCAGGGCATCAATAGCGGCGGTTTGTCGCCCTGCGTCGGCTCGATCGAAAGGGCCATACCACAAGCCGCCCAGTTCCCATGTTTTCCCGTTCTTTGCGTTATGAATGATCGAATTTGCATTTTTTTGAATAAATACCCGATATCGTTCCAGACCCGTAACCCGATACAAAAAAGCAAGATGACGGATAAATATCCCTTTAAACTGAACACCATCTGCCCCTAAGTCCGGTTCATTAATTTCCTTCAGTATGCCTTGCGGAGTAGTAAGATTTTGGATTGTGGCATCAGCAATTTTTTCCGCAATTTCCAGATATTGCCGATCATCGGTCAGTTTATACAATTCTGCCAGGGCCGCGAGAATTATGCCCTGATTGTAGGTATAGTGCGGGCCAACCACCATGCACTGATCGGAAATACCATCATGGACCAGCCATATGTCGCTGATCACACCAGAATCATGAAACCAATTCCATTCTTTCAATGACCATTGAAGAAAATAGGCTTTTTGCCCAGGATCAGTCATGTGTGCTGCAAGCCGGGTGCCCAACAACATGAATAATTCGTTGGACACGGATGACTTGTATAATTTGCCTTTTTTCCAGTATATCCCACCATTACAGCGCTCATCCCAACCGTTGGTCAAATCATCGAATATAATTTTAGCCGTTTCCAGGTGCCTCGATTCGCCAGTGACGTCAAAAACCTCAATCCAGCCAAGGGCCCACCAAGCTTCATCATCGTAGTAGTCGTTGATGAATTGGTCCAATACGACTTCAGGATGTTTATCATCGGATTTGATCACACGGTGAACACCATGTTCATAAGTATTGGAAAAAATACGATTAAATTGATCGGTACCTGTAATCCTGGCATAACGGGCGAGCGTCGTTAGTGCATTGGCTGAATTCCACCAACCTGTTGTTTCCCACAAACCAGTTTCCGGATTGTACCATTGCTGCAATTGATTGACGGCCTTTTTTGTCTCCTTTTTGTAAGGATTGGAAGCGAATTTCGAATCGAATAAAAGGAAAGTCAAAAAGATCAATGGTATCCATGGTTCAAATACTAAGTTGTTCTTCACTTCATTCATTCTGACATTTTAATGAAAACAATTATTCAAATTTCAGGAATTAAATTTTTACGTCTTTCCAGAACCTGTTCTTGAGCATTGCCAAAAAATGACAAGTTGATCATTTCTCCATGCCCAGGCTGGTATTCCGGCTGAAATCCCAGGGTTTGTCCGTGCCCCAGTTTTTGTTTGGTCTTTCACCCATTTTCAGTTCAAGGCTACCGCCATTCATCAATGCCTGATGGGTAAACCAGGGTGTATTCAATGGCTTACCATCGAGTGTTGCCGACTGGATATATTTATTCTTTTCGGAGCATTGATCCGCCTTGACGGTGAACGTC
This sequence comes from uncultured Cytophagales bacterium, assembly GCA_963711495.1. Lineage (GTDB taxonomy): Bacteria > Bacteroidota > Bacteroidia > Cytophagales > Cyclobacteriaceae > CAVQEK01. Next base: position 272,865 of record CAVQEK010000009.1, on the reverse strand, counting down.
TTGCCATTATCGAGCTGAATGGAAATTTCCTCAAAAACAGGACTGCCAATCGTATAGACCGGAAGGCCCGGCGTAACCGGATAAAATCCCATCATGGAAAAAACAACGAAAGCCGACATGCCACCGCCATCTTCATCCCCTGGGATCCCAAAAATATTATCAGGAAACCAGGTTTTTAGCAACATCCTGATGCGCTTCTGGGTTTCCCACGGTATACCGGCATAATTATATAAATAAGGAATGTGAAAATCAGGCTCATTACCCATCACATATTGCCCAACCAATCCCGTCGCATCTGGGAATTTAGCCCAAAAAGCGTATTTAGACATACCCAAACCAGTGGTAAAAAGTTCATCCAGTTTTGTGGTAAAAGCCTCTTTTCCGCCCATCAGGCCAATCAGCCCATCAATATCTTGTTGCACCAGCCAATTGTAGGTATACGCATTACATTCATCGTAATAATCACGACCGCCCGGGCCACCGGAAAATGCCGGGTCAATTCCTTCAATCCAGTTACCTTGTGCATCTTTCGGCCACATAAATCCCTTTTCAGAATTATAAACATTCCTGTAATTGCCAGCCCGGCCCAGGAAATATTCATAATCATCATTTTTGCCTAAATCCTTAGCAAGACGGGCAATATTCCAGTCGTCAAAACTGAACCCAAGCGTCGCGGCAACGGCTTGTCTCTTTTCAAAAGGATGCACCTGGGAAACAGTTTCTTTTTCTCCGGGATGTAATGCCGGATAATATCCGTGTTCCAGATAGAACGTGTCCAATGAACACATCGGCCCGTTTCTCCACGGGAGGAACGTTGCTTGGGTGCTGTTTTTTCGGATCCCTTCATAGGCTTTATCGATATCAAAATCCCGGATGCCCTTGAACCAGGCATCGGCCACCATCGCTGCTGCATGATTGCTGTTCATCGCGGCAAAATCGCCCCACAATACCGGAAAAGAAGGCATCCAGCCACCTTGCTCATACATACGCACATAAGACTGGATTTTATCTGCTTCCGCCTTTGGATTGAGTATGATCTGCAACGGGTGCAATGCCAGATGAGTGTCCCAGATCCAGTCGTCGACATAGAAATCACGATCGGCTTTGTGTACCTGGTGGTCGTATGAACTGTAATATTGTCCGTCTTCCGTAATGTTGATCATACGTTCGAAACACCGGTAGAGTGCCGTATAAAAAGTCCGCTTCTGATCTTCGGTGCCCCCTTTTACCCGTATTTTGGAAAGCTGGTTCTCCCAGGCTTCCCGGGCTTTTGATTTCATGGATTCCAGACTTTGACCTTTGATTTCCTCATTAAAATTCGCTTTTGCCTGCTCCTGGCTTATGAATGAAATACCATATCGAAATTCGATGGTTTTAGGAGCGTTCTCCGGGAAAGACACCCAGCCTTTTGAATTTTTGCCGTCAACAGCAGTCTGATCAGATAATGTATTGTCTTGCAAAGTACGGCCTTCGCCTGCCGTTGAAAATTCACCATAAACCCAGGCTTTCATATCGTTGAATGATTCATAACCTTGCCATAATCCATCACTAACTTGCAACTTGCCGCCATGGCGCAATGCCAGTAAAACTTCTTTCTGACCTTCCTTAGGAAATGTAAATCGATAAATACCCGTTTTCGTCCCGGGGGCAAATTCCACATTGATATCGAAGTCTTCCAGCAACACCTGATAATAGAACGGTGTCGTGGTCTCCTGGTCGTGGTCGTATATGGATGTTTTCGACCAACTATCTTCATCCACAATTCCGGTAATTGGGAAAATACCAAATAATTCACCCTGACGATGCGAAATCAGGGTGAGCGGGAAAAACTGCAAATGGTCATCCAGATAATCCTTCCGCACCGGATACATTCGTATCATCTGGTTGGGTACCTGCACGGTTGGCCGGGTGGGTTGCAATAAGTGGCCTACCCCACCGATATTCGGGTCGACATAATCTACCGGTGATTTTGAATTGCTTTGCATTACCTGTTGATCAGCATGGCAACCCCAGAAAATCACTATTAGTGTGAAATAAAAAATCGCTGAAATCCTCATTTTGACTGGTTTAAAAATTAAACGTCCAAGTTAATATTTCTTCTGGAAATCCTGTTGAATTATCTGCGGGAAAGCCTGTCACATTCATTGGAAAACCACCATCAAGCTGCATCCAAAGGAAAACATTCCACGAGATGGGAGCATAAAAAAAATAAAAGTCACCGGCCAGAATGGAAAATTGCAGCCAGATTATTTTTTCTTTATCAAACCATAAACATTCCTTTCACTCCTTATAATTCCACAACAATTCAATGGTCAGGCCACCGTATGCTTCCGTGTCGATGTAGGCAAATCTTCCGGATCCGGCCTTGCCTTTTTCTCCCCAGCCACCGGATTGCGAAACGCGTAAACCTTTCGATTGCATCACCTCAATGGTTTTATCCATGTCATCAACCTGAAAGCCCAAATGCTGAACACCTTCACCATATGTATTGATAAAATCGGCATAAACATTAGGCCCCTTTTTGGGGATGCACCATTCATAGACGATGGTACCATGTCGTTGCCAGCCCAGGTCCATATCAAAATCGGCAGTTTGCCCATAGTATTGCTTGTCAAAAATATCAGGATGGGTCATGCTCATTGCCGGTAAACCAAAGGATGCCCAAAAATCCGAAACGGACTTTGCTGACTTGATGGCGAAGGCATACTGGCTAAACTGCATATCGAGCTTATTTTCTCCATCGTATTTCCGGTTAAAAAATGATTGTTCAGTGGCTTCGATCAATCCCAGGGCATATTTCCCCTGGTCCATTGTATTCATAAAAAAATAGTGCATTTCGCCAGCCTTTCCTCGTATCGTCACTTCGCGATATTCTCCCATGTTTTCCGACTTTAATCGGTCAATTTCTGTCATGATAGCATTCTTTTCACCTGCCCGATGGACCAGACTATAAACACCTTCCCCATGAGATTTTCGAAATTCACCCAAAATACCGGCATTTTCCAGGGGTTGTATCCAGAGCACATGAGTTCCTCCCAGATCGGCTGTGGCTGCCTTTGCCGCTTGTTTCAACATACCGTCATCTATGGTCACATTGCCCAGTTTATAAATTTGATGAAAACCCAAGGATTTCCATTCAAGCATGACTGAAGACAAATCATTCACTACCCAGACCATGTGGTCTACTTTTTTGTAAAATTCGGGCATCTGGGCCTTTAATAATTGATTTGACAACATCATAAAAGTGACTGCTGAAATCAGGATAGTATTTTTCATAATATTGCAGATAGAGGTTGTGTGTGTGATTACTGCCAGTGTTTTGTCAATATAAAAAATTCCGGCTATTAAATGAACAATTAATGTGCGTCAAAGGTGCGGGTCATGCATATAAATTCAAAGCCGCATCCATGAAAGTGAACATATCTTCGATCCTGTTAATAAACCTTCTTTATGTGTTGCCAATGCATGGAGAACCGAGTTGAATATTGCATGCGGGAACACACAGGTTTATCATAAAAACACCTGTCGCGTCATGATCACATTTCTACCTGGCATGGAATAGTTTCCAACAAGGCTGTGTATACCGTATTCGTCTGCAAGGTATTTTTATGGCCAATGATGATCAGCTTTCTCCTGGCCCTGGTCATGGCTACATTCAACCGCCGGTAATCGGTCAGGAAACCAAGATTCCCCTGCTCATTGGCCCGCACCAGCGACAGCACAATCACTTCCTTTTCCCTGCCCTGATACCCATCGACTGTTTTTATTTCAACACCAAAATCCTGAAGCGCAATGCGCAACAAATTCACCTGCTGCTCATAGGGTGAGATCACACCGATATCACCCGGGAAAAGTCTGCAATGCACCAGTGTTTCTATCACTTTTTTCACCACGGCAACTTCGGCTTTATTAAAATAAGAAAACGAGCTGCTGAGTTGATCTTCCATACTGGCTTTTACTTGCACAAAGCAAACCGGGTATTCAGGCGTGATGATGCTTCTCATAACATTACTCAAATGATCGGGAATCCGGTAACCACTGAGCTGGCCAATATGATGATTGTTGACTTTAGAAGACGCCTTAAGTTTACCATCATAAAATGCATGATTTGAAAACGCCATGATCTGTTTGTTCATACGATATTGAATGGTTAGCATGGCGCTCACCTGCTTGCCGAAACCATTAATCCATCGTTCGAAGAGGGTATTATTCAAAGCCCCGGCATCCTGACTGAGTACTGTGGGCGGAAGTTGTTTGTGATCGCCGGCCATTACCCACTTTTGTGCTTTCACCATGGGGATGATACAGGAAGGTTCCATGGATTGCGTGGCCTCATCGATAAAAGCCACGTCAAATTTGAAATCACGCAACACTTCACTGCCGGCGGTGACATTGGTGGCGCATACCGCATCCGCAGATTTGATTAATTGCCTGACCGCCTTTTCTTCCAACTGGTTGATCTTACCCATCATTTTACCGATTTGCCTCTGGAGGATCAGCCATTCTGCCATTTTTCGTATATGCGGCAAAGATACTCCCCTGCTCGTACTTCCCCGTTTAGCCAGTTTAATGATCTCATCATCGCTCAGACCCCGCCGGTTGGGACCGGTGGGCACAACAAAATCTTTTTGTTTTTCGCGCAGCAAACCAATTTGATCGCGCATGGCTGCAGCCTGCTGATATTCATCAATTTCCAGGATCAAATGATCGAGTGAATAACCGGCCAAGTCCGGATTCAACCTTGCCGGGTTGCCAAGTCTGATAACATGACACTTCCTGGCGACTAACTTTTCCACCAAATTATCAACGGCAATATTGGAATCTGCACTCACCAGTACTTTATTTACCAATTGAATGTGTTGTAGTACCGATTCCACTAAGGTGGTAGTTTTACCAGTACCCGGCGGGCCGTGAATGAGAAATATATCGCTGGCATCCAAAGATTTTCTCACGGCATTTTGCTGGCTTTCATTGAGTTGTTGATTGACCACAGGATTTGATCGCTCCTCACTGAAACGCGGCTGGCGTTGGATCAATAATAAATCAGAAATCACCTGATGCTCCTTCAACAGATGTAAGGCTTCCATCATTCGCTGAAAAGAAACATCATTGGCGAACAAGTCAAGACGCAACTGATTGCCGAAAACATAGGAAGGCGGCGTATTGTTGTAAGCCACTGTAATGGAATAATTGGATTTTTCCACCAATGTAGCCTGAGCTTCATTGCCGTTGGGAAACCCTGAACTGACAATCACCAGATCTCCAATACCAATCTCGGTGTCCGGCAGTCCTTTTGATTTACTGAGCTTTACCAGAAAAATACCACCCAGACCACGGCCAGCTTCCCTGCCGGAAAGATCTAAAACGGCCCGTCCTTTGTTTTGACGCTGGAGACCTGAAAGCGATCGGATCTCATTCCAATGGAAATTGATTTCTTCTTCTCGCTCCAGTTTTAATAACCTGCCAAAATACCGTTGATATCTTTTGAGTGTGTCAACCGATGTATCCATTGATGCGAAATTTGAATATTCACGGTGAATTGCCAATATTCAGCGATAAATATCCCCGGGCGATGTTCTGCGCACTCAACCATTATTGTATGGTGATGGATAAAATTTTATAATCCGGGCTTTTCCTCTACATTTTCAACTTCACCAATATCAAAAAGATCACTCCTCGGGTTCGTGTCGACCGCCGTAGCAATGTAGGAATCTGCCGTTCCATAATACATCAACCACTGGTCCCTGAAATGTACCAGACCCTCAATGAATGTCACATTGTTGACCTGCCCGGTTTTTTCATAGGCTTTCTCGGGCCGGATGAAGGCATCTTCAGCCCTGGCGATTTCTTTGAATGGATCATGTTTGTCGAAAAGCACCTGAACACCAGCCCACGTCAAGCCTTCATTGGTTTCACCCGTTTTAGCATTGGTGCCGCCGTTGGAAATGCCATTATAAAATACCAATATCCCATTATTGGTGAGAATGGCAGCAGGACCAGGCTCACAGGCAACATTATCCACATGAACTTTGTCCTGGCGTGGCTGCAACGCCGGTTTATAGCTTCCGTCGTCATTTTTAACCGGTTCCCAGTGAATGAGATCATCAGACGTTGCCAGATACAATTCACCCACATCCCAAAACATCCAGTATTTGCCATTAATTTTAGTGGCGACCAGGCGGTCACCAACCAGGCGCGTAACTATTAGTCCTGATTTAAAGCTGAAAGAATCTTCCAGCTTTGGGTCCACCGCTTTAAATACAATACCATGTTTACGCCAAACCACCAGGTCTTGCGATGTGGCGATACACAGTCTGGTTTTTTTGCCATTATAAGCGGTGTACGTCATGTAATAGGTCCCATCATCATCTTCTGCAATCCGGGGGTCTTCCACGCCGCCTTCCCATTCCATCGATTGATACTGGTCCTGGTCCGGATAAAACACCGGGACCGGATAACGCTGGAAATGCAAACCATCATTGCTTACTGCCAGTCCTATTCTCGATGTGCCATTGTAGCGGCCTACAGAATCTTCCGCGCGATACAACATGTACACTTTATTATCTTTTACCACAGCACAAGGATTAAAAACATCTTTGATTTCCCAGGCCACCGTGTCCTCGCGAATCGGATCAAAAAAACGGGCATTGTCAGGACCGAGGATCGGATTGAGCGAATCGACTTTGACAAATGGCCCTAATTCCCATTCTTTCAGCGCGTTTTTCTTTTGTGAAGTGCAGGCAATCAATAATGTGAGACCGGTAACAATAAATAGTATGTTTTTCATGACTGATAAATCATTTTAATTTTTTGCTGAAGATTATAAAACTAAAATTATGATTTTTAACCCGAAATTCTCAATAGAAATCTATTCCAAGTCTTAATTTATTGCACTTCAGGCACTTTCCCGGATTTTTGTATTCACCAATATCTTTCATTGTTCCCGTGACAAAATCCTGTGAGCGCACCTCATGCACAACAACGTAGAAATTTCATCACGAAGTCTATTGATAAATTTGGATTTAATAAAAAAAGAAGGGGCTGTCGCCCCTTCTTTCACCCTAAATTAAATTACTATGCGTAAATCCTTTGAATCGACCGCTGGGGTCAAAACAAATTCTCAATCCAATAACGTTCACGTGTTCACAAAAATTCTTTGTACCATAAATTTTTTTATATTGAATTTCAAAATTTTGTTTAATGGTCTTTTATCCTCTGATTTAAATTTAACAAACTCCATGAAAACAACATATTTTTACTCATCGCTGCTGGCCCTGGTATTGTTCCAGCTATCATCCTGTAAGGAAAAGCCAAAAACCACTCAGGAACCCAATCACCATATGGATGTTATTGCATATTACGGTGGTGATCCTTCGCTCATCGACAACTACAACATCAGTCAACTCGACCAGATCATTTATAGTTTTGTGCACCTTCACGGCAATAGAATGGATATTGACGACGCCCATGACAGTGTCACCATCGCACACCTGGTATCGCTTAAAAACAAATTTCCCGATTTGAAAATACTACTTTCCCTGGGAGGCTGGTGCGGATGCCGGACGTGCTCCGACGTGTTTTCGACTGCTGAAGGAAGAGATGAATTTGCCCAATCGGTGAAGGACCTGATGCAACGGTTTGACACCGACGGCATCGACCTTGACTGGGAATACCCGGCCATTGAGGGATGCCCCGATCACCCGTACATGCCGGAAGACAAAGAAAATTTCACCATGCTCGTTAAAGAACTCCGAAAAACGCTTGGTGACCAGTACCAGATCAGTTTTGCCGCCGGAGGTTTTGAGAAATTTCTGAAAGAATCCATTGAATGGGAAAAAGTGATGCCAATTGTCGATCGCGTAAATTTGATGTCTTACGATCTGGTGAATGGAAACAGCCCCGTTACCGGCCATCACACGCCGCTTTATTCTACGCCTTCAGAGATTGAATCCATCGACAACGCCATACAGTTTTTCGATTCACTCCACATTCCACGCAAAAAGATTATCATCGGTGCTGCATTCTACGGCCGTGTCTGGGAAAATGTGCAAAATATCCAGGAGGGATTGTATCAGGCTGGGAAATTCAAGCAATCGGTAGGCTATAACAAATTTGAAGAATATTTCTACCGGCATCCCGGCTTTAAGGATTTTTGGGACTCTGTTGCACAGGCGCCGTATAGTTACAACAAAGAACAGCAATTATTTGCTACCTATGATGACTCCCTGTCCATCGCCTTGAAAACCGAATATGTGATCGACAAAGGCCTCGGTGGTATCATGTTCTGGCAACTGGCCAATGACCTTCCCTTACATGGTTTGCTCAATGTGATCGACGAAGTAAAGAAGAAATATAAACCATAAAAATCCCAACCATTCAAAATTGTATCCCATGAATTACGAAATCATCATTCGAACTATGGAAAGCAACAGGCAGGTATTTTATCATCTGTTTGCCGGCCTCACCCATGAAGAATGTCTCTGGAAACCAGCGCAGGAAAAATGGTGCCTGCTGGAAGTACTATGCCACTTGTACGACGAGGAAAGAGGCGATTTCAGAACGCGGCTCAAAAGCGTCCTTGATAATCCCCAAAAACCATTTCCACCTATCGATCCCATCAAGTGGGTGACAGAACACAAATACCTTGAACAGAATTATAATGCTGTGTTGCCAAAATGGCTTGAAGAACGAAAACATTCCATCGACTGGCTGAGATCTCTGCAATCTCCATCCTGGGACAATACTTACCAGCACCCGACATTGGGACCGATGAGTGGAAATTTCATTTTGGCCAACTGGCTGGAGCACGATTATCTTCACATTCGACAGATCACCCGGCTTAAGCATCAATACCTGGAAACAACATCGGGAGAAAAACTGACTTATGCCGGGCAGTGGTGATGAAAACGACGGTGTAGTGTTTTTTGATCGTTAACGGTTTAATTATGAGAATAGTAACAGACTGCAGGCTTCAATCTTTTCAGGATTCGAGAAGGGGGACTGCAATACTTCTAATTTACTACTATTTCACCTTTTATTTTTGTACAAAGTGGCTCGTATTTTTCATTGCTAACATTTCTTATCAGGATTCTGCCTCACATCAAAAAACGATAATATTATGATGTTTTGGTTTTTTATTCTATACAGAATTCTTGTCTGTTTGGTAAGTTGAAATCCCCGGATTCATTTTTCCGGGAGTTCAATACCTCCCATTTCCGGAAATTCTTTAAGTATGTCCAAAAAATCTATTACCTTTTGTTTAAAAGCTTCAGTAGCTGTTTCTCCCCACTCTTCCTGCAGGTAATTCTAAATTACGTTATAATTATTTTCAGCGCTTTTAGTAAATGAGATCCCATAGTTCAATTGATCTATTAGGTTTTTAAGGCTCCCGGCCCAACTCGTATAGTACACCTGATCGAGGTCAACGGTCTCTTTTTTGGCATCTCCGGTGTGAAAGTAATCGATTCGCAAGGTATTGTCCGTGAAAAATTGCTCAAACGGGCTGGCATGATGTTGAAAAACCCTTGGATATTTACCAACACATTTTATTACCAATATTCACCGCCTCTTTTTTTGGCTCAACTGAGCCTTAAATCCTATATTGTTAGTGGCTGGGCTTTATTCTGTTTTTACCTCTCTTTTTGGCAAAATATTCTTTAATCTCCGCGTAATCCATGTCGGCAATATCTTTGCTAATCTTATCTCTGGTTTGACGCATAAATTTTACTGCATCAAAGTCCTTTTTAACTTTAGTCTTCATAATCAATCATTTCTTTTGGTGAACGAATCTCTATGGTTGGATAGCCATATCTCAAGTTGACAGAGTTGTATCCTTGAATCCGCCGCAAGTTTACGATATGTTTGAAGTTCCAACTTATAAGGACATCAGCCCGAAAAATTGTCGCGAGCGCAATATGAATGCAGTCCTCTCTGCTTGTCTTCCCGACTACATTTTCTTCAATATATTTGTCGGCAAGATCAATTGTTTCTGGGTTAATCTCAAGAAATTCAATGTTTTTTGAAGGTAAACCTTTTACAAAGTTTTTAACTGATTCAGGAGCTTCACTCAATTCATTCTCGGTCATCTCTGAGTACAAGATAATCGTATCCTTTTTTTGTATCTCAGAAAACAACTCTTTTGTTGTATCAGCAAATTCCTCATCGAAATATCCTCCAAAAACAGAGGTGTCTATGTAGTATCTTTTCTTCATGTTTTAATGTCCTAATACAAAGATAATGTATTTTCAATCCGAAAGATTGCTTCCTTTGCACGTCAGCCCCAGTCTTCCGACTAACGGCCCGGCGGTATGTTTTTGTTGCCGATTTCGAAGCAATGTTCTGTCAAGCTACACGAAAGTTTATTAGATACAGAAACGCTGAAATCCGCACTTTCTCGGCAATAAAATATATCGTCTTTTATGTAACGGCTTTCTTTCATTCTTCGGTTTCTAAAATCTCTTTTACTAATTCTTTGTATTCAGGTCTTATACTAAAATTGTCTTTCTCCCAGGGATATTTAGGGTATTCATAATGAATTATTTGTCTTAAAAAGTCATTCTTTGTCTGACCAAGTTGGTTTGACATTAAGGCAATAAAGTATCCCGCCTTATTTTCGTCGGTTGCCTCTCCCTCTTTTACAAATTCTTTCTTTAGTTGTTCTCTAGTTATTTTATCCTTTTTAAGCAGAACTGGCAATAATATAGTCTTAAGTCGTTTAGACGACAACTGTTTATTGTTGAAATAAATTTTAAGTAATTCTTTTAGCCTTTCAAGTTCATATGTGCCAGGTTCGTCTGACATTGGAATTGTAAATTTTTTCTTATTCGTTTTTTCCTTCTCAATTTCTTCTGGAATAATTACTGTCCGTGAAAGCAATTCGTTACCCGAAGAAGTCTTAACGTAGTTTAGAATAATTGCGTTTATTCCAACATCATATTTTGATGACAACCATTCAATCATTCTGCTTAAGGCTTCGTCTATTGAAAAGCCAACCAACAAAAGTCTTTGCGCTTTATTAATGACTAAATCATCAAGTTCTATATTTTCAAAGTGGTCAGTGATATAGTCTTCAAGTGAATAGGCAGAAAATGTCAAACATATTTCATTTAACTTTTCAATATCCCAGTTTGCGACATCTGAAGCGTAATCTATTACTTGGGCTAAAACATCTCTTGCTAGTTTATCACGTTTTAATTCAACAATAACTAAGTTTCCGTTATTGTCAATTCCCAAATAGTCAAGTGGTCCAGATTTTGTCCAAACTTGCTCTCCAAAAACTAAAATATTGTCTCCAAGTATTTTCGGATTTGTTTTCAGCCATTTTTCCAAATCATCTTTTTCTTTACGTCCATTTTGGGCAAGCGTTGTATTGATTTCTGTCAATTCACCATCAATTATTTCCCAAGTTTTTATCTCTGTTGCCATAGGTGTCTGTCTTTTCTAAGCTGTTGCTCAACCAATAGCTATCCGCAATTTACCGGTTTTTGCGTTTTAAATGGTATATTTTTTTTGTCTGGAGAATCTCTATAAAGTTGGCATAAAAATCGTCTGCATATGCTAATTGATGATAAAATTTTTCGCCTAATTATCCTATCTAAACTGCAGTCTTTCCCATGGATGAAATGACCTATTTTCGAATGCGCTAAACCTGGTGTTTTCCGGAAATATTTATTGGTAATCAGAACAATTTCACGCATTGGGTATTTTATGCACTTGTATTTTTTGCTTCTGATTTCCCCTTGTTCACTGCCTTTATTCCGAATACAACTTCAACACTTTGAGCATCGCATCCTGGCAAACAGGACAGAAATAATCGGTTCTGGTAAACATAATGCAATTGATCGATGGGCGGAAGAGTCCGGTCGACATGTACCCCGCCCCTTCGAAAGCGCCAACCTTGCCGACAAGGCCTGTGTTTTCCAGAAACGCCTGCACTTCTCTTTCTCTTTGCAAACTTTGCCGGTCATAGTCCGCTTTTGCCTGGTCAATTTCATCCTTACCGGCCCCATTTTTCTGCAGGCTAAAAATGTGATCATTCAATTCAGTGCGGTGGGCCTGCCATATTAAATCCAAACTGTCGAATTCCTGCTTTGGCCAGGGTGTCGGTATATCGATGTCTTCGCTGAGCAAGTGTTTCCATTTTATGTTTTTGGGATCTTTCAATGCCGTGATATTCGGTTCCGATGGTTCATAATTCGGTGAATAGAAGTCATTATAAGCCGTGGAGGAAGTATAATATTCATCTGCCAGGCCAAAAAAGGAATGCCCGAATTCATGGATCATCAGATAGTCACTGTTGACATTGTCGGAGGTGAATACGCAATAGAAGTTATAAATACCTCCCCCGCCATAGCGGCTGTGATTCACCATAATATACAGTGCATCGTAAGGCACGTGGCCGGCAATATCCCGAAGTGATTTGTTATCTTCCGTTAACACATACCGTTCAGATCCCAGGGTGTTGAAAGAGGCGTTTACGGCTGTATGCTTGTCAATACCTGCCCTGGGCTCATCAATTCCACTATCCTCAGAAGCTTTAAAGACGCCACGAAAGTTGAATTTGTCTTTGTTGGATCTACAAGGTTCTGCCCTGAAAAAGATTTCCGTAAATCGTTTTAAATCTGACTGGAATTTTTCTTCCTCTTCAGCCGTATATCCTTCTGCAATGACGGCAATATCGGCTTTGTCGTGGGGGTCGCCGCTATCAAGACTGGTATAAACACGAATGTCAGGATCTTTGGGTGCGCTGTTGGCTGATTTCGGATCAATCGTCGTATTAAAGATCTCCTGCATCATTCCGGTTGTATCTCTTTTTTCCAGCGCAAAACGTATGGTGGATTTTGGGAATGGGATGATTGCCGATTCCTGAAATTTTTTTATGGCCCCTTCCAATGCCGGTGTACTGGTCCGATACTCCTTAAAGAAACTGTCAAACCCTTTGGAGTAAATAAGTTTTCCCGAAGCCTGATCATAAATTTTGTAATAATACGTCCCATAGTTCAATTGATCTCTCAGGTTTTTAAGGCTCCCGGCCCAACCCGTATACCTGTACACCTGATCGAGGTCAACGGTCTCTTTTTTGGCATCTCCGGTGTGAAAGTAATCGATTCGCAAGGTATTGTCCGTGAAAAATTGCTCAAACGGGCTGGCATGATGTTGAACACAGGAACTCAAAATCAACAATAATCCAACAATAAATATTCGTGTATTTTTCATCATCGTGCATTCTGATTTTCAATTAATCTCGTATCGTTTTTTTTGACTTGCAATTTAGGATGTGACCAATTTGCTATTGGTATTTATACAGATCTTCAACATAATGATTAACTATATAGCCAACACAAAATGAGCCCCAATCCTCTTTCAACTTGAAAGTATTAAAAGAAATGGTTCAGTATGAAATTCAGTGGACAAACTTCCTTAAAAGGTGAACATGTTGATAACCTCGCCATCGGCGGCGCTTTAAACAGTCTTTCCATACAAAATCTCATATAGGTTGAAATACCGGATACATTCAGAACAAACCTCGTAGAGGTTGTATTATTGTAACAAGGTGTCTGCCCATGAGCTAAATCCTCGTAGAGGATTTATTTTGATCTGAACTTTAAATATCATCAAAAAATTCAAACAAAAATCTTTCCTCATATTGTATTGAAAATTTTTTCAATAACGTTGTATATTCTTCTCTGAAATTTCTCTTTTTATGATGCCGTTCCTGATTAAGAATATAATTATATACATTATCCAATTGTGATCTGCTATATGAAAATGCCCCATATCCATCCTGCCAATGAAATTTCCCATTGGACCAACCATTACCATTTATAAGTTTGGATGATTCCTTCTTAATACACCCCACTAAATCCGATATTTTATCATTCGGATTTGCGCCAAATAATATATGTATGTGATCCGGCATCCCATTTATAATTATTGATTTATGCCTCCGGTTTGTTATGATTCCGCTTATATATTTGAAGACTTCGCTTCTGATTTCTTTTCTCAATAATCTTTCTCTATGCTTTACTGCAAATACCAGATGGATATATAACTGGGAAAACACACCGGGTTTCATGATATCGTTTGTTGATCCTCTACTAGGATCATTTATTAATTGTGAATATTATTTCTACAATAATAAAACATCTACGATGTTTTCCCAAGCTTCAAATTGGAAGGTGAGATTCTGGTGCTTTATAACGCATTGGGAAAGTCATGTCAAGGTGTGGAAAGCCTCTTGTGAGCCTGCCCTAAATCCACACTAAATCACACAGAACCAGAGAAATGAATATTTTAACCAAGAGCTATGGTTACGAGACTAATTTTCCGGCACTTTCACCTTTTTACTCCACTTGAGGCCATATTTATCGAGTGTGCGTTCAATGCTGTAGTAAACGACTGGCACAATAATTAATGTGAGGAACATCGAACTGCTCAGCCCTCCGATCAATGCCCAGGCCAGGCCGTTTTTCCACTCCGATCCCGCACCTCGCGCAAAGGCGATGGGCATTACACCAATTACCATGGCAATATTGGTCATCAACACCGGCCGAAAGCGCAAACGTGTGGCGCTGATTAGCGCTTCTTTTAACTCCATGCCCTTGTTGCGCAGGTTATTGGTGAAGTCGACTACCAAAATGGCGTTTTTCCCCACCAGACCCACCAATATGACCAGTCCCAAAATAGAAAACACACTCAGAGACTGCATGGAAAGCGCCAGCGCCAGCAACGCACCGATCACCGCAAGTGGAATGGAAAACAAAACTACAAACGGGTAGTAATAGGAATCATACAGCGCAACAAGGATAAGGTATACCAAAACCACAGAAATGCCAAAAGCGATAATCATGGTATTAATGCTATCGGTGGTGCGCTTGGTCTGGCCGCCAAATACATATTTGACACCAACCGGCATCTTCAATTTAGCCAGTTTCTCTTTCAGATCATTGGCGGCGGATCCTGCGGGACGTCCAATCACCTGTGACTTCAGGGTAACCGAAGTTGCCCGGTCAGTACGTTCTAACTCAGCAGGTCCTGGTTTTTCTACGATATTGACAAACTGGTCAAGGCGAATGACTTTGCCGTCCTTGTTGACTACGGTGAGGTCGTTGATGTCATTTCTGCTGCGCCGGTCGAATGGATCTAAAATCACATTAATGTCATAATCCTGGCCATTATCTGAATATTTAGCGTCGGCATTGCCGTGAAAGGCGGTGCGCAACGTTCCTGCCACCTGTGCCATATCAATCCCTAAAAGTTCCATCTTATCACGATTGATTTGAACGTGAAGCTCGTTACTGCGATCGGTAAGGGAAGATTGAGTCTCCACAATTCCAGGTATCGCGGCCATGATCTGTTTCACACGATCAGAAAGTGCTGCCAAGGTGTCCCGGTCCTCACCTGTGAAGGTTACCAGCACGGCATCATCGTCCCGCAGTCCGATGAGGTTTATTTCTATTGGCCGTACTTTCAGATCTGGTATCTGGCTTTCAAGTTCAAGTTTCACTTTTCTGGCCAGGTGCGAAGTGGAAAATTTGCGCTTGGTTTTATCCACCAAACTCACACTTATTTCTACCAGGTTATTGGTGTTGGATTCCACAATACCGGTACTGGTAATGCCCACATTCGAAAATACGTCAACCACGCCTGGTAAACTTTCGATATAGGCTTCTGCTTCCGCTGCTACACGGTTTGTATATTCCAGTGTTGCATCCTTGGGCAACTGCAATTCCACCACAAACTCAGAACGGTCGCCGGCTTTGGTGAATTCAATACCAATAAATCCCATCAATACCAATGAAATGGCGCCAACAAACAGTATCAGGGTTAAAAATAAAGTCAACAACTTATGACCAAAAGCCCACTCTAACCAGTAAATAATAAAATTTATCAGTTGGGTGACTCCTTTTTCAAACCAGCTCAGAAAACTGCCAAACAACTTTTTTGTGTTCAATGCTTCATGTTTTGCATACCGGGAAGCCAACAATGGAACGAGGGTAAACGACACAAACAAGCTCACCATTGTAGCCGTAACCATCACCACAGAAAATTGCCTGAGCAGATCTGCGACCAAACCAGAGGCAAAGATAATCGGGAGAAAGACCACTACGTCGATGAGCGTAATGGAAACTGCGGTGAATCCGATTTCCATTCGACCATCAAAAGCGGCCCGCACTTTACCTTTACCCATTTCTATATGGCGGTAAATATTTTCTATCACTACAATGGAATCATCCACCAAAATGCCAATAGACAGCGACAAGGCAAGCAGCGTCAGAAGGTTTAACGTAAACCCCATGAGGTACATCACGATAAACGTGGCAATGATCGAAGTCGGAATGGAAACCAGCACAAAGAGTGAATTGCGTATGCTGTGCAGGAAAACGAGCATGATTAGGGAAACCAGTATTACAGCATAAAAAAGGTCCCGCATGACTGCATCGGCAGCTTCAACGGTAAATTCAGAGGTATCCTGGGCAATTTCAAAATTGAGGTTGATATCCCGGTTGGCTTCCTGGAGATTTTTAAGTTTCTTGCGCACCATGTTGCTCATTTCCACAGCATTGGCGTCACTCTGTTTTTTGATATCGATACCAAGGGCATTATTACCATTGATTCGGCTGATTACTTGTGGTTCCTTGTAAGAGTCATCAATGATTGCGAGGTCCTTGAGCCGAACCTTGATACCATATTGGCTGTTTTCAAAAACCACCAGATTGGCCAGTTGATCAAGATCAGAAAATCGCCCGCTTAATCGGATGTAGATCTGACTGATATCATTTTTCAGCTTCCCTGCAGGTACTTCCAAATTGGCCATGCGTATGGCCTGGACAATCTGCATGATTGACAGGTGATGGATTGCCAATTTGCCGGGATCAATATTTACCCTGATCTCTCTTTCAACCCCTCCAAGCAAACGCACTTCTGCAACACCAGGTACCTGAGCCAGCGCCGGTTGGATCTGTTCCCTGGCAAAAACATTAAATTGTTCAGCAGACAGGTTAGAAAAAGCCCCGAGCCGCATAACCGGAAGGTCATTAAAATCAAAACGCCCCAATGTGGGACGCTGGGCATTTTCGGGCAATAAATCAACAACAGCTTTTAACTTGCGATCGGCTTCCTGAAGGATGCGGTCGATATCGGAACCCGGTATCAGTTCCAGCCGCACCAGGGAAAAATTCTCCCGGGAAATGGTCGTGATCTGGTCGATATTTTCCAGAGAAGCCAGGGCGTCTTCTATCGGTTTGGAAACCTTATTTTCCACTTCTTCAGGAGCAGCTCCCGGATAAATGGTATACACCGTGAGCACCGGTGGGGTGAACTTTGGAACGAGTTCGTAAGTAAGATAAGTATAGCTGAGAATTCCAAGGAAAATGATCAATGTGAAGATGACAACAATCAGCTTCGGTTTTTCAATGGATATTTTAGTGATGTTCATCCGTTTCCCGTTCTATGCATGCATTACTTCAAAATCTTTACTTTTTGACCATTTCGCAGCGTAGATTGCCCGCTAACAACCAACATCTCCCCTGC
Source organism: uncultured Cytophagales bacterium (assembly GCA_963711495.1). Taxonomy (GTDB): domain Bacteria; phylum Bacteroidota; class Bacteroidia; order Cytophagales; family Cyclobacteriaceae; genus CAVQEK01. The sequence goes on along the minus strand of CAVQEK010000009.1, from coordinate 255,333 downwards.
TGTCAAACCTTCGGCTATCTTTACCTTTTTCGCATCGGCATACCCAATGGTCACAGATTTTTGTATTGCGTGGCCGTCTTCTATCACATATACACTGGCGGTTTTTAAACTTCCCACGATGGCAGTTCTGTCAATCACCGGTGATTCTATTGAATCGGTAAATGAAAATATTGCCATGGCCATCATTCCGGCTTTTAACTGTTTGCCGGCATCGTTCTCCATTTCGACAGTCACCGGATATTGCAATCCCGGATCCGGTTTTACGGCTACGCTGGCCACCAAACCCAGGTATGTTATTTCCGGTTCCAGATCAGTCCTGATCCGGACCTTCTCCCCCGGGATGACTGCCAATATTGCATTCTCATCAACTTTCACCTGCATGGTCAATTTATGGACATCCACCAACTCGCATACGGGGACGCCCGGTCCAAGCACGCCGCCTTCTTTCGCAAATATTTGGTTGACAATTCCTCCGAAGGGGGCTTTTATCGCGGTATCTTCCAGTCTCTTATTGGTGGTGATATAAGTAGCACCGGCTTCCTTTGCCTTAAGTTGCAGCCCTTCGAATTGTTGCGCTGTTAAGGCGCCTGCATCCTTGAGTTTTTCTGCCCGCTCCAAATCTTTCTGCGCCTTATCATAAATTGCCGCTGTCAATTGTGCCTGGGCATTCAGGATTTCATCGTCCACTTTGGCAATCACTTCCCCTTTTTTCACCCGGTCCCCAACCGATTTAAACACCCTGATAACCTGTCCCTGCGTTTGTGACATTAACAGCAATTCTTTGTTTGCTTGCAGAACACCGGGAAGACGCAATGTCCTGTCCAGCGTAGAAAGTTTTACTTCCTCTACCCGCACTGGCAAGGCATCGACTTCCTGCTCGGCATACGCGATTTCAGCATTGATCTCCTGTTTGTTATTGCGCAGTACCAAGACAATCAACACCAGGATGAGCACGATCATAATAATATTCAGGTAGCGTTTCATCGTCCGGCTATCATTATTTTTCCAACAATTTCATCAAATTCCCACTGGCTTTGAGATAATTTAGCCGGGCAATTTTATAATCATAAATACTGGTGATATAAAGCATTTTTGATTCCCTCCATGTCGCCTCGGCATCGAGATAATCGCTCAGGAGTAAAGTGCCCTGTTCATAACCGACCGATGCCTGGTGATATAGTTTTTCAGCCAGGTCAACATTGGCTTTCTGTGCTTTATAATTGTCCATGCTGATTTTTAACTGAGCTTCTGCATTCTTCAATACGACATTTTCCTGAGCCAACTTTTGCTGCAAGCCGTATTCCAATTTCTGATTGGTCAGCTCTGCCAGTTGCAATTGTGTCTGCTTTTTAAATCCATGCATAATTGGGACAGCCAGGCGAAGTCCCCATTGGTGTAGATTATACCAATTTCCACCTGACTGGAGAAAATCAAAACTTTCCCGTTGGGCCTGAAACCACATATTGGCAAACGCCTGTAATTTGGGATAATAATCGGCCCTAAGATGACGTTCATTCAAGGCATTCAACTGCTGCTGCCGCTCCAGTATTTCCCTTTCTGTCGAGTTGATTTTCTGATCCATATCTTCGCGCACCACTGAATCGGACAACGTGATATCAGATTCCAAACGCAATGAGTCTGTTGATGAAAATCCAATGAGCAATTTGAGATAACCCGATTGCTGCTGAATGCCCGCCTGCAATTTCTGATCGTTGGTATTAAGATTGGCTGTTTTCACCACCAATTTCTGAAGATCTGTTTCCTTGGCAAAACCCTGTTGCACCTGCACAGACAAAAGACCTTTGATTTTTGACAACCGGCTAAGGTTATATTGAATAATCTTCTCCTTTTCCTGATTGCTGGCCAATTGATAATAATTGAGCGCAACCTGATAAATGACCTCTTCCTGGGCTTGGTTCAACTTTAATTCATCTAGGGCCTGGTAATTTGACTTTATTTTTCCGATGCCGAACATGTTCATATTAAACACCTGCTGGGTTAGGGTAATGCCGGCATTCAAATTATATGGTAAACCCAGGGGTATAGGATAGAACCCATTCGATGAGCCTGAAGAAATGACGTTGCCTTCAGCCGGAGGAAAAATATAGGTGGGTAAATCACTGAAATATTGGTTATAATCGAGGAAGGCATCTACTTGTGGTAAAAGCGCCGAACCCTGTTCTCTGAAAATAATTTGGCGTTCCCGCCGGTCGAAATGCGTCGACATGATCTTTGGGCTGTGTTCCAGGGCATAATGCAGGTAATTTTCCAATGTTTTATTTTCCTGGGCGTGCACACACAAACCTCCGATTTGCAGGATCAACAGCATCATCCATCTTCCAACTGTGGGTGGTATTATCAAAAAAGTCGTGGAAAATGGTTTTAAATATCTCATTTCTTAATTTTCCCAGGCCATGGGACCAATACGGAAACATGTTGCTGATAATCTTTATACCCGGCCCTCGTTTTCAATCTTTTTTCCATCATCGGAATGCTGATCCCCAAAAAAAGCAAAATCATCACAATGAATCCAATTCCCGTCCAAAGATATTCATTTACATTGATTCCCAAGGCAAATATCATGATTCCCATCCAAAACAAGATCTCGCCTAAATAATTTGGATGGCGGGAATATCGCCATAAACCAATATTACAAATCGAACTGTCAGTTGTTTTTTGGCTTTTAAAAATCTTCATCTGTTCATCAGCCATGAATTCCAGCAGGGCAGCCGTCACTGCAATAAAAAAAGCCACAAAATCCCAGTAATTCACCGGGGCATTGGATTTCATGGCCGGCATCATTGGCAGGCATCCTAAAAAAACAATGATCGTTGGAAACAGGTGAATACCCAGAAAGCTGACGACCCAATAAAAATTTCCGGTTTTAGCTGCAAGATCTCGATAGCGCCAATCCTCGTGATGGAGACCGCCCCATCCGCGCCACCAATTGAGGGTAAGGCGAATTCCCCAAATTGATACGGCAATGAGGATCAGTATTTGGCGAAGTACTTCCCCTACGTCATCTCCACTGAAGAACCAGTAAAAAGCAATGATAATTGGAGCGACACTCCAGTAAGGGTCATAAAAACTGGAATTTCTGAAAGTCACGCTGAAAATAAATATTACGACAGTGGCAGCGACATCAGCCACTGCAATTTTTACCAGGTTGGTGCCCGGAAAATAAATAACGACATACCAGGCCACCGCAAAAGCCAGTATATAAGCCAGCAATACTAAAAATTGATCAACAAAAAAACCATACCTTACCAATGTACTCCGGGACATGTCGATACTACTTGATAATTTTGCCAGATATCTATCTCTCCGTTGATGAGATGCCTGAAAATAACAAGATAAACGATTATAATAAAAGTATTCTGATAATTAAATCCGGATTAATGATCGGAAAAGAATTATGAAGAATAAGAGATAACACCAGGGAAGAACGATTTTGAAAAGTCGTATTGCTCAAAGAAGTCTGATCTATATTTATTTTCTGCCAGGATCAATTTTTACGTCGCATAAGCTCCCGCAGGTTGTATATGGTTTTGTATGGATTTTCAGCAATAAATGCATTGACCAACCAGGCAGGCAGTCCTCCGTCCGGATCAGCCAGGTATTGAAAAACAACTGAAATTTTGTTGGAATCTATCTGTCGTATCAGCCACTTTCCCCGAGCATTTATCATTCTTACCCGGTTTTCAACTTCAGGCTTGTAATTCGGTTCATTTGAGATCCTGACCATCAAAGAATCCTTCTTGCTGTGAAATTGGATATGTTGGATCATGTCGCGATCTGTAAAGGGGAAAGGCATATTCAATACCACATAATAAATGATTTCATTACCCGATATGGTGTTCAGAATGGTCGATTCCTTACAGGAAGGGAGCCAGTCTTGATATTGGTCAATTTGAGATAGAATTTCCCGGTATTGTACCAGGTTTCCAGGCATGGTGGTTTCAACCCGGAATTCACTTGTTTTGGAATCTCCTACTTTCCTGGTAAACACAACGATACCATCAGAATCCCTTATCTTTTGCCATTCTGACTGTGCGCAAGCAATTTCTGAAATTGATAAAATTAGTAAAAACACCAGTGTACTTCTGATGATCATTGCGTTATCATAAAAATTCCTGTTTACGAATGATAACAAAAGACACCGGTTTATTTCCCGGGAAAAAACAAAATATTTACAAAAAAGCCTGAGCGGAATGCTCACCGCGCAGGCTTTTATTACAGTACATTTTATATTTTTCAGCTTCTACTGACCCATCAATGACCTTCCACGATCATCAAATGGTTTCAGGATAAATTCATAATGATATGTTTTGTCGGGGAACATCAAATATTCTTTATGTGGCCAGGCACCCCAGCTATTATCACCTCCCACACCCATCTGTTTGTAATCGATATTGACGGTAACCAAATCGCGCGATGGCACTTCACAGCTATGACGCTGGGCTTTGTGCAATCCCGGGTCAAAGTCGCTTGTGATTTGATGATGGGCGCTGAAACAGATCAACGGGTTACCGTAAGCCGCCAGCCCTACTCCATCATGATTTGTAAAGCCCACCCATCTGACATCCGTTCGGTATCCATTTTCCTGCGGGCGAATGTATGGATAATAAAGATCGGCCACGTCACTTTTGTAGAGACCCACAAAAGCCGCAGTGTGCCGGTCCCAATAATTCTCCTGGGGTCCGCGGCCATACCATGTAACCTGATCAAAAGTCTCCGGCATCGTGAGTTGCATACCCATTCGGGGAATCTCGGGCAATTTGCTATCGCCAGGTTTCAGATCACCTGAAATGCGGATCTCTCCGGTAGGCGCAATTTCATATTGCATCTGATAAGCAGACTGTACATCGGGTAAGTCATAATTCACAGTGATCACCACATGCCCGTCGGCATTAGTTTCAGCCTTTACGTCGCTCACAACCCGGTTGCTGCTCGCTTTCTTCCACGGTTCGCACCTTTTGGGCATCCCATTGCCAAAGTCATTGTCATTCGGCGCCCTCCAGAAGTTTGGATGAGGGCCTTCCTGCACCAACTTATAACCCTTGAATTCATATTTGGTGATCAACCCGGTTGACTTATCGATGGAAATATTGATGTCCTTTCCTAAAATATCCACTGACTGACTACTTTGACGCAAGCTGGGTTTACCATCGGAATTCATGGTGAATTTGGGCGCTGGGTACTGGCCCCACGGCAACTCGAATTGTTCACTCCCAATATTAAATCCGGCGGGCAATAGTGGCTCCGGTTTTATAATATTGACAGAAAAATTTAAAAAATATTCTTTGTTCGGATCGGGATTAATATTTCCAAACGGGATGGACACTTCTTTATTCCCATGTGGTGGAATATCAAGTGCCGGCAATGCTCCACTGGCGATTTCATTGGCTCCTTCATTCAAATGCCAAATGATCTCCACGTTATCCATATTTTTGAAGTCATACCTGTTGAGCACCAGTACTTTGCCATGCTCGAGGTCCGAAGGTCTGAACTGTACTTTCTGGTATACTTTCCTCACTTCAAACAACCCGGGATGGGGCTTCCTTTCCGGAGTTACCAAACCATTGAGGCAAAAATTCTCATCGTTCTGAAGATTGCCTGCCCCAAAATCACCGCCATAACCCCAGCACTTTTTACCCTGATCATTCGTGTACTGAATACCTTGGTCAACCCAGTCCCAGATGAAGCCACCCTGCAGGTATTTGGATGAATCAATAATATTCCAAAGGTCCTGGAAATCTCCCGAACTGTTGCCCATGGCATGAGCGTATTCGCACATAATGTATGGTCGGCTTTGCGGTTTCGAGCCGTATTCTCTCATATACTTTGTTGATGGATACATGGGACAAACGATGTCGGTATGTTGACTTTGTCCGGCCCTTTCATATTGTACCGGCCTACTGGTATCGCGTTGTTTCATCCAGGCATAAGCCACCTCGAAATTGATGCCATCACCAGCTTCATTTCCCATCGACCAGATGATGACACTTGGGTGATTTTTATCTCTTTCTACCAGGGCGTGAATGCGGTCGAGATGCGCAGCCTGCCATTCGGGTTTGTTGGCCAGGGTACGTTCCGGATTATATCCCATTCCGTGCGATTCAATATTGGCTTCATCGACCAGGTACAAACCATATTGATCGCACAGTTTATACCAGTCGGGATCTTGTGGATAATGGCTGGTGCGCACGGCATTGATGTTATGGCGTTTCATCGTAGTGATGTCCTTAACACGCATATCGTGGGTCATGGCGTGGCCGTAAATAGGATGGTGTTCGTGAAGGTCCACTCCCGTGATGGTGACGGGTTTTCCATTCACCATCAATTGTCCATCCTTTATTTCTACTTTTCTGAAGCCTGCTTTACAACTTGTCGCTTCAATAACATCACCATTTTCATTCTTTAGAGAAATTACCAGGGTGTATAAATTGGGCGTTTCTTCACTCCATTTGTCGGGACGGGGCACAGTGGATCCCACATTATAGGTACTTTCTCCATGTCCCTGAATGGCGACTTCCCGGGTTTCAGATTGCCATACAACATCGCCATTTTCCTTTAACAAATGATAGTCGATCTTATAATTTTTTACCTTTTGGGAATTGTGGTTTCTTAAATCCACATCGATTTTCAACTGGCCATCTTCATAATTCTGATCAAGATCGGCATGAACAAAAAAGTCCCTGATCTGTATTTTTGGTGTAGCATACAAATACACATCACGGTCGATGCCACTTAAACGCCAGAAATCCTGATCTTCCAGATAGCTGCCATCACTCCAGCGATATACTTCCACAGCCAGCATGTTTTCACCAGGTTGCAGATATTTGGTGAGGTCAAATTCTGCCGGGCCTTTGCAATTCTGACTGTATCCAACTTTCTGGCCATTGACCCAGATATAAAAAGCACTGCGCACCGCACCGAAGCAAATAAACACTTCCCGGCCGTCCCAATTCTTCGGAACTGTAAATGTGGTGCGGTAAGACCCAACAGGATCCCAATCATGTGGAATATGCGGAGGATCAGGATTATTGGGATTAAATGGATATTTGATGTTGGTGTATATCGGTGTGCCGTAACCTTGCAATTCCCAGTCTGAAGGCACCGGGATCTCATCCCATTTGCTCACGTCGTAATCCACTTTATAAAAATCCACCGGACGATCTGCAGGTTTCTTTACCCAATGAAATTTCCATAAACCATTAAGCAGTTTGTAATACGGTGAACTGGACCAATCATCTTTCCTGGCCAATTCCTCATTCGGATAGGTCATATAGGTGACATGCGGCTTTTCTTTGTTGATACCGAAAACCGCCGGGTTTTCCCAGTCATTGACTTTCTGGCCGAAAGAAGCCAAGACTACTCCCGTAAAGAATAATGCCAATGCAATAGTTGGCTTAAAAAATTTGGATTTCATGATTTATTATCAATTAATAATTGAGTGAATAATTTTCTTATGCGAAAATACCAATGAATGTTTAATTGCCCATTGATATTATAAGAATATTCAGAAGTACATTCGATAAATGCAATTGTATGAGATTATGAAGCACACTATTGCCGGTTCCCATGCTCATAGGAGTCATACAGGGAAATCACCTGAATTTTATTGGTCAATTCCTGGATATTTGCATTGGTGGTGAGCTTTATTTTGCATACTGTTCCTGGATCGAGGTCAAAATAATTATCTGAAAAATTTACTTTCAAATCATCCAGCGCTGACAGATAAATCCCAATGGCTAAATTTTTGGCCACTATCGTCACAAACTTTTGGCCATTTTCTTCATGTACGTCATAATCCAATCCGGGATCTTCAAGTAAAAGGTCTTTGAAAGGTTTAAAAAACAACCGGTTATCGGAAATAATTTGATTGTGTTCCAGTAGCGCCACTTTCAGATAAGCACTTTCCGCTTTGAAGTTTTTGTTAAATTCATTCTCCTTCAACTTCAAATACACCTCACTGGAATTTGCCGGGATTTTTACATTTTGCGAATGAGTATAAAGCTCTTTACCGGAAAAGTCATAAACCGCCAATATCAGCTTCCCTGTGAAAGCTTTCAATCGGTCCGATACCACGTGGATCTCAACTTGTTCATTTTTGAATTCCGGGGCAACCAACACATCGGAAAACGCCCGCTTTGCATAATAATGCAATGCCTTCCATCGCCCGAAATAATCAATCGATGACCAGGACGCTACCGGCCAGCAATCATCGAGTTGCCAGAACAAACTTCCCATATTCGACGGCTTTGCAATACGATGCGCTTCCATGGCTACCTTCACCCCTTCTGCCTGCAGCAATTGACCCACGTATAGAAAATGTTGAAAATCCTTCGGCTTCCGGAAGTTGTTGTTCATGTATTTTTCAATGGTGCCGTTTCCGATGGATGACCGCTGGTGGGCTTTCATCACGTCTGAATATATGTCCCAATCTTCAGGTATGGTGTAGGCTTTTACGGTCTTTAATTCCGGAAATGACTGAAAGCCGTATTCCGTCATAAATCGCCCGATGTGATCGCGGTAAGCAGAAAACGGTTCCTGCCCCCACCACACACCCCAATAGTGGGAATCACCGCTCTTCCAGTCTTCATAATCGCCTCCGGTTGAAGAAGGGGAAGATTCCCAATAAGGAGCGCCAGCGTCATATTGACGCACTGCAGCGGGCAAGATCACCTCAAAGATCTGGTGGTAAGCATCAACGATCCGAATGGAATCAGATGGATCACTCCACAGCGGTTCCTGGTGGCCTTCTTTGTTGGCATTATGGCGCCAGCCCTGCCATTTCATCAGCACTTCGTTGTTCCCACACCAGAGAGCCATGCAGGGATGATTGCGAAGCCGGCGAACGTTTTCGGCGGCTTCAGCCTGCACGTTATCCAGAAAATCGTCCAACCCGGGATACATGGCACAGGAGAACATAAAGTCCTGCCACACCAACAGACCTTTCTCATCACAAAGCTGGTAAAACAGATCATTCTCATAAATACCTCCTCCCCAGACTCGGATCATGTTCATGTGGGCATCAGCGGCAGACTGTAAAATGTGCTCGTAACGCTGGGGAGTAACCCTTGGCAAAAAATTGTCCTGGGGAATATAATTGGCACCTTTCATAAACATCGGAACACCATTCACCTTAAAATAGAAACTTGTCCCGGTTTTATCTGGCTGTTGTATCAATTCTACGGTACGCACCCCAATTTTCCGGGTAAATGAATCGATGACTTCATCTTCTTTCACCAAATCCACCCGAACGGTATACAATTTTTGCTTTCCATAGCCATTGGGCCACCAAAGCTCCGGTTGCCTGATCTCGAACCTGACGGAATTGGCATTTTTCCCATAACTTAAATCAACCTTATCGGTCCGAACCAGATTGTCATCAACGTATATCTTCAGATCACCAAAAAAAGTCCTGGTGGCTTCAATATCGGTCTCCAACTGATAAAGCGCCTTGTCTGCTTCGACTTCCTTTTGCAGTGCAAAAACATCAGCAATACGGGCATTTTTCCAGGCCACCAGTTCTACCGGTCGCCAGATGCCACTGGTTACCAAGCGAGGTCCCCAATCCCAACCGTAATGGTAAGGCGCCTTGCGTGTAAATATACTTACTTTTTTGTCTGCCTGGTCGTTGGAACTCACCGGGAGCGTGTAGGTAAGCCGGTCATAAAGCGCGGAGCCCGCTTTTATGGGTGAATGAAAAACCACCCGCAGTTCATTTTCGCCTTCCCGCAGGTAATGATCGACCGGCACATGCCAGCTTCGAAACATGTTGTCGGCCTGATAGATCAACTTGCCATTCAAATAAATATCGGCGTATGTATCGAGACCATTAAATAGAAGCTCCACCCGGTCCATGGCAAAAACAATGCCGTTGACTTCAAAACTGGTTTTGTATTCCCAATCCTCATTTTCGATCCACTGCTCATCTTTTTCATTAGTACGGTAAAACGGGTCGGCGATTTTATTGTTGGCCAGCAAGTCGGTGTGCACTGTTCCCGGAACGCTGGCAGGCAGCCAATCCTCCTTGCCGACCTGGCGGAATTGCCAGTTTTTATCAATACCCTGCCGTATCGTTTGTGCCGGAGAAAGGTGGTTGAAAAGTAGTAATGAAAGAAAAAATAAGATAAATAACCCGCGATTTGCGTCCATATACAATACTCCTTTAGCTGTCGTCAATTGATGCCGCAAGTAAGTTGAAATGACGGGAAAAACCAATGTGCAGGGGCAGGAACTAAACGGAGGGAGTTATGCTATTGGCATTCTAAGAAATAAATGGTGAGTTGGTTTTATGAAGAAATGATTAATTTACAGCAATGTGACCATTTATTGATGATAACTCATTTAATAAGGAAGTTAAATGCAAAGCCATGGAAAAGCAAAGTGAAACTAATCTGTAAGTTTAAACTGAACTCTGTCCAGGTTTTGGTTTACTGTCTTATTCTTATAATTTAAATATTATCGATATAATCGTTCTTACTTTTACGGGATCACCATTTATGTCTTTTCCGGGTTTTCATTTTGGCAAAATCGATACCAAACGCATTGCTTCTTCATCCAACGATGGGTACAACCCCTTTTCAATTTTGATATTTTCCGATGGTATTTTTCCCTCTTCGTCGACTATAAATCCGACATAAACTTTACCTTCAATTTTATTCAACCTTGCGTCTTCCGGGTATTTCATTTTACGTTGAATAAAATTATACATACCCGCCATACCGCCTTTTGGCTCAGGCTGTTCCACGATTAAATTAGATTTTTCCTGTTTGTCTCCCTCTTGATCATTTTGAGGAAGTTCAGTTCCGTATTTCGGATTTATTCCCTGTTCAAATGAGACGCTGAACCAAAAAAATGCCAATGTAAAAAATATCAATTTTTTCATACTAAACTTAAAAAGTTCGAGCCGGCAATAAATTAGTGAATGATCATCACTGCACCATAAATTTATTCGGATCAGGTATGTCTTTCCAATAACGGGCATTGTTGCCATCGCTTATCACTGGAAGACATGTCATCCGTAAATGTGCCGCGCCCATGGGTATCATTTCTATTTCCTGCACCGGTTCATCAGATCGAACAGGACCTTCCCGCAATGGGTCCACCGTATTTAAAACACCTGTTTTCCAATCCGTTATTTTCTTTACTGGAACGGTTAAAACAATCGGCGCATTTTCTTCCTCCCATGGCTGACCGGTAATTTTCTGCTGCATATCGACCGAAATATTTTCCCCGTTTTTAAATTGATCAACATCAAACCCGTAGTTCCAGTCAGAAGCCGGTAAAACTTCCCAAATATCCCAGCCAAAATGATCTGTTTTCATTTTTACCCAGTTTTCTTTTATGCGTACTGAATAGCTCAAAGGACCCCTTTCTACAGTAACACTGTGGGTCCTGGGCCAGTTTCTTAATTTTACTTGTGGATTAAATTTCAGTTGCACTTCATCACCGCTGTTCCACAATCTTTCTATCCGGATAAAACTGCCGCTTTTATTTTTAAACTCCTCCTGATTTTTACCATTAATTTTAAGTTCAACATTATTTGCCCAGCCTGGAATCCTTAAATACAAAGGAAAATCATTGGCATCGTCCATGGTGAATTTTAAGGAAATGACATCGGAGAACGGATAATTTGTTTCAGAAATTATATGTACATCCTTTCCTTTCGAACCGGCTTTGGCCGTTATTTGACATGGTCCGTACAACCATGCCACCAATCCATTGCCGGGTGATGCTTTCCACATATTTTTTATAAACCAGGGCCAGCCCATGGCGCTGTTATGCTGGCAACAACGATGCATGCTGGCTGCAAAAACCGGGTCCATTCCCTGGTTGTGAAAATCCATATGAGGAACCGATATGGGCATATTTGCTGCCGTAATATATCGCAGACCTTTCAAATCAGGTGTGTGAGAAGCCGGAAGCCAGTTGAAAGTCATATCTTCCACTTTATCTGCATATTTTACATTGCCTGTTATATTACCTAAAATATAAAAACTTTTGTTTGCCTCCACCATAGCGCATGTTTCAATTCCCTGACGGGGATCAACTTTCCCATTGCGAATCCTTTCGTCAGCGGCAATGCCTCCCCTTGGCATCTGCCCCCAGGTATTCAGGAATTGTTCATAATAATAATTGGTTTTATTCAGGTAAAATGAATCTTTCGCCATGGGAAACATTTGGGCGGCATACCGAAATCGTTGCATGAAATGAACTCCGTGATCATCCATCCATTGATTTCTCTCCGGCAGGGTTTTATGATAAATCCTCCAGGCTAAATCCAGCAACCATTTTTCACCGGTTTGATTATATACCCAGTATATCTGGGGAATAAAATCACCGGCTCGTTTCAATTGAATTCTGGGTTTCCAGTCCCCGAAATATTTCCTGAAATTTTCAAATCTGTCCCACTGTTATTTCAGGCAAAAACAAACTGTCTGGCAAATTATTACAGAATTTAAAGAACCGGGTAAGCATGGGTATGATCCGCTTATCATTGGTGGCTTCGTAATAACTGATCAAAGCATCGTTCATTACCATTTGAGGCCACACGTCAACCATTTTCTTTTTCTGATCGCTGGATATCACAAGTTTATTATAAGCAGCGCCATAATAACCGTCTTCATCCTGAGATTTTATTACCGCTTCAATCCACTTACTGGCGACCTTTTTAATTCGGGAATTATCAGTCAATACCGACAGATCATAGAATCCCCTTAACCAGTAAGGCGCCTCTTCCCAGCCACGTTCTTCACCGCCCAGCCATCCGCTATCTTCCTGAAGAAATGAACTGATTTCATATAAATGACCGGTGTAACCATCCACCATCAAGTCAAGTTCAGTCTTTAGCCATCCTTCCGGCTTAACACTGCCTAATGGCAATTGAATAAGGGGATATTGTGTTAATGGTTCCCGGGTCGATGTGTAATTTGAATTTTCAACTTTGGTATCTGGAATATTTACAATTTTTATCGAATTATCCTGTTGCCTGGACATGCATGAACTAAGAATTAGAAAAAGAAAAATGATTAATTTTTTCATGTTTATCTGTCTACGATCAACTATTTATCAAAAAAATAGAGTAGTTTATAAAGAATCGCAGGATAATCCAAAATTATAAAAGTCAGCATCAATTGGTCTGAGCATTAACTCACTAATTACTTTGACGCCAATTTCAATTATCAATGGGATCACTACCTCCGGTTCCAGTACTTCCAGTACCTACTAACTTAAAATAAAATGCTGGATTTTCCATATGAATGGCAAGAACGACCTCGCATACCAGAGAAATATTTAACTTGTAGCTTTCTTGCTTGATTGCGTTGACTATACTATTGCTTATTCGTCACTCATCATTCGGAGTTTTGAATTTTAACATGTTTCCATTTTTCCTTTAGACATCCGGTGTCTATTATTCCCAAAGGTTTGAGATAATTTTTCCCAATCTTCCAATTTACCTTACTCAAATCAGGATAGCCCGCCACTGGGATATTTATAGTAAGAGTATCATTTATTTGAATTGTTGAATCCAGGCTAGGTGCGTAATCGGTTGTAAATACATAATCATTGGAAAGCTTCAATAATTTATCTTTAATCCTCCACCTTCCTGTAATTTTAGCCTGGCAACCACCAACACTATAATAATATAAAAATGTACTATCGCGGTTGATTGTCATTATCGACCTCCTTTCAAACCCATTTTTTATTGAATGATAACTGCCAGCGATTCCGATATCATTTACCTGAGCGAAAGCATTAACTGAAACGGTGAGCAAAAAAAATATATATAACACGCTCTTATTCAACACAGTACCTAATTGTTATGCCATAAGGTGGCTTGCACCTCATTTATTTTTATTCAAGTATTTTTTATAGTTCTTCATTATTTTCCCAAAATGCTTGTCTTTTTTTCGCCTTTCCGCTACCGTTGATTCAAAATGTGCTTTCTCTCTTTCCATTTTCAGGTAATTCTCATAGACGTTCTTGTCAATCTCTCCTATTTCAACGGCTTTAAGAACTGCGCAACCTGTCTCACTGATGTGGGTACAATCTTTAAATTTACAATTTTGGGACAGGCTGATAATTCTTTCAAATGTGTTTTCTAATCCACCGGTTGTATCTGCGATACCAACTTCCCGCATTCCCGGATTGTCGATCAATATGCCACCCCCGTCAAGAACAACTAATTCCCGGTGGCTTGTAATATGGCGTCCCCGGTTCGAATGCTGACTTATTGCGTCCGTCTTCATAAAGGATTGCCCGGAAAGATTATTTAATAAAGTGGATTTCCCCACACCCGACGAACCCAGCATGCAATACGTTTTTCCGCTTTTAATGATTTGCTTCAGGGACTCGTACCCATCCAGGGTTTCATTGCTAATTGCAATAACCAGAATATCCTTTATCCGCTGTTTTATGCTGTCCGAAATTTCGGCAATCCGCTGTTCATCGATCAAATCCGTTTTTGTCAGAACAATGATCGGGCTCACGTTCGATGAGTGACACATCGTGAGGTAGCGTTCCGTTCTGTTGATATTGAAGTCCCTGTCTACAGCCTGGACCAGAAAAGCATAGTCGATATTGGCTGCGATAATTTGTACCTCGCCAAATTGGCCTACCGCCTGTCTTGCAATCATTGAAGATCTTGGCAGCATTTTATGGATCAGCGAAAAATTGGAATCATAAATTGTCAATGCTACCCAATCGCCTACCGCAGGAAAATCTTCCCGGCATTCCGCCGAAAAACGCATGTTTCCGGTGATCTCTGCTTCCAATTCTCCTCTTTCTGTTTTGACAATATATCGTTCCTTATGTTCCGCAATGACCCTTCCAATCTCAAAGTCGATAAGATTATTTTCAATCCTGAATTTTTCAAGATCATCGTTGTAACCAAGGTCTTCTAATCTCATTTCATTAAATTTTTTATCAGTATTTCTTGATAATAAGTATAACTGGAAATTGTATGTTGTCGTTGCAGATTCGTTGCTTGCCGACCCATCAATTATAAAGTTATTTTCCTGAATCCTTAAAAACCTGCCTCAGCCATTAGAAATATTGGTAATAAATCCATAACGGTTGAATTTACACTGTGAACGGGAAACTTTAAACCCTGGCACTGAAAATTTGTCGAATGACGAAAGCTCAGCTTTAACATCTTATATTTAGTACTTTTGCCACAAGATCCATTTTAAATTCATCCCAAAACATCGAGTTTATGCCAATCCTCAATAGTCCATCATGGTGGGGTGCCCCCAAAAAATTTGATATGCCGGACAGCGATCGGAGGGTCAGTTGGCTGGAGCTTTTTTATGATCTTGTTTATGTGATTGCCATTACCCGGATCACACATCATTTTTCCCTGCATATAAGTTTAGGAGGTTTTCTCGAATATGGTTGTTTGTTTGCCCTTATTTTCTGGGGTTGGCTCAACGGCAGCATGTATCACGACCTGCATGGCAACCAGGGCTTAAGAACCCGGTTGATGACGCTCTGGCAAATGATGATCATTGCTTCCCTGGCCATCACCATCGATCAGTCACCAGTCAAGCGTTATTTTGATGTTACGATCGTGTTCATGATTATGCAGCTCTTCATCACTTACCAGTGGTGGGCGGTTGGTTTTTATGACCGGTCCCATCGCCGGTACAACAAGCCCTACACCATCCTGTATCTTTGTGCACTGGCCTTAATGGGACTTAGCCTTGCTGTGCCGCAATCATGGCTGAAGTTGGTTTTCCCTTTAATTCTTATTTGTAACTATTCCCCTCCATTCATTGCCTACACTTTGCTGCGCCGTTCCTCGCTGGATCTTGATCTGTCTTCCAGCATGTTCGAACGATTGGGCTTGTTTACGATTATTGTTTTCGGGGAACTGGTGCTCGGCGTAGTGAACGGGATCAGTGCAACACATATGTCGGATTTCTCTGCCTGGCTGAATTTCGTGCTGGCGCTTTCTATTGTCTTTGCGTTGTGGTGGATATTTTTCACATTGGTATCGAACAGAGAAGTAAAGCGAGGTTTTGTTAATGCCACCCTTTTGGAATTGCTGTTTATTCCAGCTTTGATATCGCTCGGTCTGATCGCGGTCAGCTTCTCGTCTTTCTTTGATACACAGGATGGCACGCACTCAATACATCAAATGTTCGGATATGCAGTGACGACTTTTTTAACCGGCATCGCTCTGATGCTGGGATTACTGGTGTTACCGACTGAGTTCCGCACGATCAAACGACCGGTTCAAATTTCTTTGTTAATTACCGCATTGGTATTTCTTATCTCGACAGTGGTCCATATTAATTTGGACAAGATGTATTATTTGCTGGGGGTCATTGTCATCCTCGTGATCGAGATCACCTACCTGAATTCGCTGTATTATGGATTGCATATCGAAGAAGGTGACAAAATAAATGATGCTTCTGAGGCGGGATAAAACTTTTGCCTGGATACGACCTCCAGTTTTTTAGGCTGTAAGATCACTTTGTTTGACCTACCAAGCAAAGCTTATTTTATTTCTTTTACTTCAATAAATGGTTGTTCGTTCACTATTTTTGAATGCACCCACAACTGCGGATAATTGTGAAAATCCGTTTCTAATGAATTGCTGATTTTGTCAATATATGTGATAATCTCAATTTTAGTTCTTCGCTTTATTTCCTTTTCATATTTGTTCGGAAGTAATTCACCTCTAAATCCGGACTGGTAGATCATAAATTCCCATCCCGATTCCGTTCTTTTTGCAGATATGCTAACAGGATTAAAATCGCTGTTAAGACAATTTCCACTTTGAAAGAACCCAGCATTGGTTACGTGGCCATAGGAAATGGAGAAAAATTTAAGGTTCAATTCCTCTTCAATTGATTTCACTTCTTTTTTTGTGAACAAATATTTAAACCCCCTTGGTAATGTATTCCTTCTTTTCATTTACACACAATTGCAGGCCGTGAGGACACGACCCACGGCGACCGTTTTACCATTTTGCAATTATTCGTTTCTTAATCTTTGCAGGTTCAAGATTTCAGAGTTTGTTCCCTTAAGTATGCTAAATTTGCAATGGCTTTGACATGCCGCGCTATCATATATGCTTATTCCAATTCTCTATTTTTAATCTCGGGATACTCTCAAAATGTTTTTCATTATTGGTCACCAGTGTCATTTCGTTTTCAATCGCAATACCAGCAATCAGCAGATCAATGTCATCAACAATATTGCCACTTTGTCTAAGCGTTGAGAAAAGTTCTGCCGAAATCTTTGCAGACTGTTCAGTTAAGGGAACAACCAAATTGTCTGAAACGAAATTCTCAAACACAGTCAACTGTTTAACGGCGTTCTTAGCCATCAGCCCGCCAACAATTTCATAATATGTAATTATGCTTATTTCAATCAGATCGTATTGTTGCAAATATTTATTGAAATTACCAACAACGGTCTCATAGCCTTTAAGATAATAGGATAAGATATCCGTATCAATGAGTACCCTATTCATCTATCCTTTGGCGATTTTTGCTGCGGTTAGCAATCAGATTGGTTGTTAAATCCTCAAATACTGAATCCTCTAAATCTTTCCAGGCACCTGCGTAAGAAGCGATTTTATTTTTGTCCGTACTATGTTCAAGCTTTGACAAGTACTCGTCCAAGTCCCGCAGTTTATCAGAGGGGATTTTGCTAATGCGCCTTAATATTTGGTTTCTTCTTTGTGAATCAGTAATCATAGAATTTTATTTACTTCCAAATTTATCGAAATCGCTTTAAAAATCCTTTTATTTGATTAAATAGAAGTTATAGCATAATTATTACCCAATCCATAATCTCCGCCAAGTTTCGTGCCGCACACATCTTATTGACACACGATTGATATGTTTTCATCTCTTTAAATAAACAGAAGTCGACAAGAAATATCGCCCGTTCTCTTTGACTATCTGACAATTGAAGGTGTCGTTCGTAATCCGGTTTATTACTTTTGATTTGTAGATATAATAGTCAAGATCGTCCTCAATCTCGATTACGTCCATATATTTTTGGCTGATGAAACGATTAATATCTGCGGTATCCTTGGGCGCGATCAGTACTTTGAAGTATCTCCAGGTGGGCGCAGCGCCTCTGCAAATCATTGCTTTATTGTCCAATGGCTCAAAATAGACCCCTTTAAAAATTGAATCCGTCTTTCTTTCCAATTCCCTTGAATTGACTGAATTATTTGTGCCGGCTTCTTCTGTTTCCAAATCAGTTATATCATTCTCAACCTCAGGGAGTTCGGTTTCATCGTATTCAATATCATAGTCCAGATCATAGTAATCTAAGGTATCACCCGATATTTTGTCGAATAAGATGGCATCGGTCTCTGGCATCCATCGATAACCCTGGTCGACCAAGTCCTCACACCTTATCTTATGATTTACGTCAAAAGGCTTTCCGATTACTTTTTGGCTATGATGACAAGAAGTAAACAAAATAAATAGCGTAGAAAAAAGGATTGTTTTATTCATGGGAATGAACTCCTGCCATTGACGCGCGATTATGGGCCGTGAGGGCACGACCCACGGCGACCGTTTTACCATTTTGCAATTATTGCTTTCTTAATCTTTGCAGGTTCTGCTGCAAAGGTTCGTGCTCCCCGATAGTCATTGACTTAAGGATTGAATTACTTTCTAACCCAATCTGCTTTCGTTCCGATAGGAACGTCTTGTGGGTAGCAAAAAATCCAAAGCGTCAAATTCGTTCCGTAGGAACGTTTGGTGAAAATATATGTCAAGAAGGTCCCTTGAAGATGAACCGCTCATCATAGTCAATTTCGAATGCCTTCAGAAATGCCTTGTATTCATCGATGAAAGTTCGCTTTCGATGGTGTTTCTCCTGATCTTGAATATAACAGATCACGTCGGGCAAGCTGCTTTTGGAATAAGAGAAAGTGCCGTAACCCTCCTGCCATGCAAACCTGTCGCCCTGGTTCGTGTCCCCACGAACCACTTCCGATTCGTCCGAATTCACTTTTATGATCATCTCAAATGGCTACTTTTTTTAGCAGTCGAAACACGCTTCGCCTGATGGATAAAACCACTTTCGAGTACAAAAGAAAATCATTCATTGAAACAATGGTTCGTGAGGACACGAACCAGAGCGGGGGTGATCAGGCTAATGAACGTATCTTGGGAGAAATATGTTGACCTGGAGACCGAAGCTCACCTAAATTTTGCTCTTTATTTTATACAATTCAATAAGATGTCCAATCTGACTTGTGGATTTCTTGAAACCAAATAAGTTTACAGTAATAGGATCATCAGAATTTTCTTTCTTTATAACCAATTCTTTGACGTTATCGGAGTATCTGATTAAGGTCATTTCGATATTTTCCCATTTGATTTTTTCTAAATTATACGTCGAAATTCCCTCACCATCCAGAGTGATAAATCGTTTTGACTGACGAACGAATAAGAAAGAATAAAGAATAATTAGAATACCAAAGGCCGCAATTACCCAAATCCACTTATTGTTCTCGGGTTTTAATCTAGGTATAAATATTATGGCTTCGATTATGCACAATGCAATAAACACAAATGCAGAAAAATTACTCTCTTTGATCATCAATTGCGATGGGATTTCATACTCTGATTTATACCTTGAATTTGGCTTCATTTGAGTCAATCTATACTGATAAGATTCGAAAATACCTTCATTATTCTTCAAGTATCTAATATACAATTGAACTTCCGATGGATACGATGAGACTGGATTGAAATGTTTATTCAGAAATTTCTCAAATGTCAGTAAGCGTCCTTCCATTACCTCAAGGATATGTTCCAGATTATTTCGGATCATATCAAGAATAACCAAACCTATAAAAGCTAGCAAGAATATTTTCAAATATGACAACCTATTAAGTGTTTTTAATTTCTCTTTATATTCTGTATAGGCAAGAATTTCACTTTTCGTGATCCCAAATGAATAAGCCATAACCTGAATATTCTTAAAATCTACTTTTTCGGCATGCCTCCACTGAAAATAATCTATGTTTAAGACCACGGTGTCGTTAGTGTTAATTTTAGCCACATCTTGGAAAATGTCATCGGCTATTGAAATATCGAGATAAAAAAAGATTGTATCTCCAGTTAAGGGCCTAATTGTTTTAATATAAAGTTTGTCTTTTGCCTTTAGGTAATTTAGAAATTGACCACGAAATTTTATGGAAGTTAAAATGTCTTTCCTCAACACAGAAGGATAGAACATTAAATACGCCAAAATCAATATTGAGATTCCAACTGTTAGAAATTTGTTTCTTTTAAAAAAATTCATTTCCAAAATCTAAAAAGAAGTCTATTTATTGCCTTTTAGAGACATTTCTCCATGATGTTTTACACTCCGCCAAGGTTCCTGCGTCACGAACCTCATTGAGACACGTTTGCAGGCCGTGAGGACACGACCCACGGCGACTGTTATATCGATAAGTTATTCAATTCGGCGATCATTTGTTTTGTGGCCGTTAATCCGGTTTCGAACCTTTTGCCTATCATCGTTTTATTCTGTCTACCCAATATGTTATTCTTTAATTTCTCTGAGCTTTTGGCAACAAACCTTTAACCCGCAACTTCCACACGCCACTCGAAGCTTCTCCATGTCGGTCCCATCGAAAAAATGCTGACCAGGTAAAAAGTATTCCAATTTAAAAAATTATATAAATCAACCAGCGGATAACTTCATGAAATTCGGCAGTTAATTAGCGAAAGCAAGATTATTATTTTTTCAAAACAAACGCCGATCCGGGATCTGATGCGGCAATAATTTGGAAAAAGACCTGTCCGTAGTCGTAAAATCAGAAAACCCGTCCGGACCGGGCAAAATCTCCAATCAGACGACTAAAATCTCCAATCAGACGACTAAAAGGTCGTACGTCTACGGGTAAAAATCTGGAGCCGGCTACTAAAAAATCATTTTTATGGGTTTTTTGGTGGTCAATATTGAGTTTAAATCCCATCGCTGACTACTTTTTTCTCCTGCGATTGGAGAAAAAGCTCCAAGGATTAGAGAAAAAGCGCCTCCGGTTGGAGAAAATCCTCGCTTCAAGAAGGTTTTCGTTCCTTAAAAATAAGTTTAATACCCGTAATCAAGTACTTTTTACCTTTCCGAACGAATAAAAACATCTACACGACCACAAAAAAGACGTCCGTCAGGACCAATAATCCATTCGGGACAGCCTAAAACCCGTTGCTGACTGGTAAAAATCTGTTTCGAAGGGGTTTTTACCTGTTAAAGATGAATTTATAACCTGTTGCCGACTACTTTTTAGTCCTTTCAGACGGGTAAAAACCCGTCGCGAACGGGTTTTTAGACGTTCCTAAAAAAATCTATTTTTTCCACCATTCCGTCGAGCAATCTAATCCCGAAGGGATTCCAAGTTTATAGAAAAACGCCAATAGTAAGGATTAATGCGACCCCGATGGGGTCGAATGCTTTTGTATGCTAATTTTCTATCAACATTTGACCCTTTCAGGGTCTGGTTTGCCATTTCGTAGATCGCTATCTTGAGGTGTCTTCTTAATGGTATTCCACTCTTTCTGAGCGCTACACCACGGGTTCTTGTATTTCCGAATCTCCTTTAATTCTTTTCATGGTTGGTTCCCTGGCCTGTGGCACGGACCAGAACGGGACGTCAGAATCACAAATGAGCAGGGACGACAATAACGGTGGAAAATGCTGCTCAGTATACGATGGTGTTTTCCCGGCAGGCGGCAAGATTGACGTCTCTTTCCTGCAGACTACCCGGATCGCTCAGGCACCGGTTATTGTTGCAGGTAACAATGACGATGTAATACTTTACATTGATATTTCCTGCCGGAAGATCCATTCTTTGTGTTTCGCCCGGACCCACCTGCATGTCATAATTGTTGGGTCTTGGGTCTGTTTTGTCGAAAAATACGTTCACATATCCTTTGGAGTGATTATTGGTGAAAACAATCGTTCCGGTGTTGTTTGATTCACATTTCGACATATCCTCGCTACAGGCGACGGTCATCACGAGAATAACCAGGATCAGAAAGGTTTTTAATAGCGTAGTTTGATACGCTGAAACCCGGTTGACTGAAAAGAACTGATGCGTCCTGAACATCACGCAATTGGTGGCTTCAAATAATTTACTGTTAATTTTATTCATGGTTTTAACGGTTTTGGTGATACTAAATATTGATTGTTAATGCCTGTTTGTTGCAGCCGTCAGAAAAAGGTTACCCGCGGTGGAGCAAAATTTTATCGTATACTACTAAAAGGTTCGATATTTTCCGGGCAGAGCAGTGGTCGTCTGGCGAAATGGGCAATGAGCAGTTGGCAAGGATGCAGCTTGCCAACCATCAACCTGATTTATGACAACGGGTTAGTGAGTGTTTTAGGCTAAGCACCTGTATCGAAAATGAATATATGGACGAATCGGGAGAGAGGGAAAGCTGGTATTCACCTAAGAAACAAGCCTTTTTCTAAATAACCAGGCACCCAAGCCTAGCATTATTGCCAAAACGCCAGCGACAAGCCAATAGTTGATCTTGTCTTCACTAACCAACGGCCTGGCATCTCCCTCAACGACGAATCCAGCCCAATAAAAGGGCGGTGTGAAAAGGTCACCGGCAGTTTTCAGGTACCGCAGCTTGGCATCATGAAGGGCCTTGTCTTTTGCTAGTCCGTTGGAAAGGCCATCATAAAAATAGATCATCAGATCTGCTGTCGCCTGGTCTTGGGCGGGCCACAAGCTCATGATAATACTCGGGCATCCGGCATAAGCAAACGCATGGCCAAGACTCATGACGCCTTCTCCATCCTGGATCTTGCCAAATCCCGTGTTGCAGGCCGACAAGACAACCATTTGTGCATTGAGCTTCATGTTATAAAGTTCCCAGGCATGCAGATTGCCATCTTCTGCTGAATCCTTGCCAATGGTGAATAACAGTCTGGAATTCATGGGATTTTTGTCGTCCAGTATGGCATGGGTGGCCAGGTGAATGATACCGTATTTGGGGGCCAGCTTCTTAAAATTCGCTTCACTCGCCTGAAGTCCCTCGAAATAGGAACCGGAGTTGTGGGACTTTATCGCGTCGATCTCTCTTTCCGTTCCTTCCAATTCTACCAAAGATCCTCTTACCACATCATTTGATGCCAGTAAAGCAGGCGTACTATCATCCGGTGCTTTTCTCGAATTAAAATCCGGAGCAAATGCCAAGTAGTTGGAATTAGGTTGGGTCTTTTCGCTCTTCTGCTCCTCACTTAAAAGTGCTGCCGAATAGGTGTAGGAAAGGTTGTGGTGAAGCATTAAATACGGTAAGTTCCGAAAGGATGTCGTTTGACCATCTTGTTTTTTTACCAGCAACCCAAACGGCACATAGCTCAACATACCATCGGGAATGATCACCAGATCTTTACCGTCGATCGTGTTTTCTACGGGTGTAATAAGCTTACCATACAGGTAATTGGAAAGGGCCGTGAATTGAACGACGGTGGTCGAACTGCTCGTGATAGCTGTCCTGAAATCCTTCAGCTTTTCCTGAAAAGTGCTGTCAGATTTCATGCTGACCAAAGATCTATTGCCATTGCCGATGGTCATGATATGGATATGATCATCGGTGAGCGTATAGGCCAGCAGTACTTCATTTTCTTTTAGCAGATTGTTTTGAACGTCGCTTATGGAAATGGCCGGAGGCTTGTATTTCAGTTGATAATATTCCGGATAGTCACGCTCCATTTTCTTCACCAGGGAATCATACTCAAGCTTATATTTGAATGTTAATTTCTCATACTGCGCCACTTTCGCCGTATCCTGATCCGTCTTTTTCCGTTCCAGGTATAATTTGTTGTTATACAGCGACAGGTAGCTTTTTATTTCGTTCTCTGCTTTGGTCAGCGCATCCGGCACTCCGGCAAATTTTTTAGCCTCCGATTCCTGCAAGGACTTGGATAGCACCACGGCCCGGCCTTTTTCCATGATTTTAAAAGCCAGATCGATGTACGATGAATCATTCGTCTTCCGCCAGGCTTCACCGATCGCGTCCAGGTAACCTTGATAAACAGGCCGGGCATCCTCCATTAATGACAAAACGGAACCTTCATTCAGCATATCCTTTTTCATAAACTCGATCATCTTCGCGGTATAGGTATATGTGCTCAATGCCAGACCTAAGTCCTTATCATCGTGCGTTTCGTTCAGGTACTTCAAATAAAATGTCCGGGACTTAGCCGTCATCCCGGAAAGCTGGCTTTCGCCCAAATTGGAAGCGATGGTTGGATTGGACGCCGGATCGGGGTCTTCGAAATTATCATTGGCAGCCATGAGGTATTTCTGGAAATTCACCAAAGCTTTGTCGTACTCTCCTAAGTCGCGATAGACCTTACCTATGCCGGTGTATAACAGGGCAGTTCTCGTAATCTGGTTTTCAGGATGCTCTTCCCGCAGCTTAGCGGCAATCTGAAAATATTTCAGCGCCTCATGCAGCCTTCCGGCCGTTCGGTACCCTTCCCCGACCCCCATATACGACAGCAATGTCAAATAGTTCTCCGGGCCAAAAAGTTGCCTGCGTATGCTCAAGCCTTTTTTAAAATATTCGATGGCCGTATCATATTTCCCATCAAACATATAGTACTGGCCGGTGTTGATGACCAACAATGCCATCAGAGAGCTAAGCGTGTCGGGAGTATCGATAAAGCACGCTATCCCTTTTTGATAGTAGTCAAATGCCGCCGGCCCATCACCTTTACTCATTTCGAGGAAGCCTAAATTGTTATAGGTGCCCGCCAGTTGCGGATGACCGGGGCCAAATTTCTCAATGCGAACAGCGAGGTTCTTTTGAAAATAATACAATGCCTGGTCATAATCTTTAAGATCGTAGTAGGTGATACCCAGGTTGTTGTGGAGTTTCAATACAATGTCATCGTCATCCTTCAGGGTTTCAGAATAAATGGATAAGGATTTATTTAAATATTCCCGTGCTTTCTCGCTATTGTGCAGCAGGTTTTGCAACGCTCCCATATTGGAATAAACCGTGGCGGTTCTTTTACTATCTTCACCAAACCATTTTTTAGAAAAGTCAAGCGCTTTTTCATAATAGGCACCAGACTGCTCAACATCTCCGTAAAGCATATAGCAATCACCGAGATCTACCAAAATTACAAACTGTATCGCTTTGCTTTTGGGCAGTGAATCTTTTTCAATCTTGTGCAGTAGTTTCAGCGCATCTTCAAACCGTTCCATGTCCATGAAAGCATCCGCCTTTCCGCGAATGGCCAGTGTGAACAGCGTATCCTTGTGATCGGCAAGTTCAATCATGCGATTGTAGTAAAACACGGCGCTGTCATATTTGTGGTCCCGGGAAAACCGATCAGTTATGTCTTTAAATTGATGATACAAGGCTGTATCCAGTGAAGCTTGCTGACCCAATACCGGGAATACTTGCAAGAGCAGAAGAACAGAAAGAATGATTAACCGGTTCATATTTCCGCGTAAGCTATCTTAAAAAGATACCTTCCTTTTGGGGAATAACCTAATTTTTGAACAGTAGAATCGCTGACAGTTGGAAATTTATCTTGAGATGTACCCGAAACATTTTTTACATAAATGCCAAAAGCAACCAGAGATGATGACTGCACTAAATCACAAATGGTCCAGGATGGCTTCAGCTTTTTGGGCATAACTGCTGGCAGTATTGGCAGACAACGCTTTAAACACTTTTTTTGCCGGACCGGCATCATTTGTTTTCAACAGGGACAAACCTTTGTACCATGCAGCGCTTGAGTAATAGGCAGAGGATTGATTGGACAATATTTGATCAAACATGGCAATGGCACGCCGGGGTTGATCCAGCATCATGTAGCAAATGCCACTGTAAAAAACAGCCGCCTCATTGCCGGGATTTTCCTCCAGCATCGATTTAAAATAGCCAAGCGCTTTATCATATTGCTGCTGATCATACGCTTCAATGGCATTTTGGGTATTCGGGCTTAACTGTTCATCATTCCTCACGCTTATGTTTTCCTGCGGCACTGAAAAGTTTTCCGCATACAAATCCTGCAAATTCTGACCGGGCGAAAGCATTTTGTATAAGATCAAACAGACGGCTATTATACTGACGGATGCAGCAATCAGATAAAACCTTTTCTTTTGGAAAGGCACTTCAAATTGATTCGAACCTTCCAACTCTTTTTCACGAATGATATCTTCCAGATCAGCTTTAAAACCTTCAACATCCGATAAAAGGGCCGGCTTCATCTCCCTGATAAGTTCCAATCGTCCGGCAAATACCTGATCTGTTCGCAGCCGTTCCTCGATCTCTTCCTTCTCAGGTTCAGACAACTGGTCTCCCAGGTATTTTTCGATTAATTCCAGATCTTTTTCCACTTCAGCTAATTATGCAGTAATTCATTATACATCGCATCTTTTTCAATTGATTCAATCAGGCGTTGCTGACAAACAAACTTTCTTTTTTTGGCGTACTTTTCGGAAAATCCTATAAGCTTCGCGATTTCCTTAAGTGGGTTACCTTCCAGGAACAGTTTCAATATTCTCTGGCAGTCATCACCCAACTTTTTAAAATGAGCCCTCATCAACTGATACCGTTCGTGCAGCAGCCATTGGGCCTGGTCATCATCCACTGGAAGTTTCATATTTTCAGTATCCACTACCATTTGCGGACTATTCTTTCTTTTTCTCAACACCATCAACCATTTATTACGACACACCGCATAAAAATAGGTCCTAAGTGAACTCTTCAATTTCAGGTCTTCCTGATGTGTATTTTCAAATACGACGATCAGGCCCTCCTGGAACAAGTCCCTGGCATCGTTATTGGTACCCGAATTTTTGAGTACAAAATTCCGGATCATGGCATAATAATGATCATATAAATAATGAAGAACTTCTCGATCCCGGTTCTTTATGCCGGTTAACAGTTCATACTGAGAAAGTTCTTCTTTCATTGATTAGTTGTTAATGGCTTAAAAAGGTTACCCATTTCAAGCACATCTTTGTATGATACAGGAAAGAAAATATCACGAATTATCTGTTAAGTAACTAAAATAATTTGTTTCACAAAAACGAAAATGTGATGATGCGATGTTGCGAGGATGCGAGGATGTGATAACGATCAGAGGCTGAAGCTGAAAATTGCGATATAACCAGGATGCTTTTAGCACAGGAATAAGCTGTGGCAATTTGATTAGCATGAGTACTGACTTTGGATAAGTTCCAAAACAAAAACCCCGCCGTTAGCAGGGTTTATTCAATTATATAATCCTCTATTAATTATAGCACATAATTCGTTCCCCATGGATAGCGCTGCGGCCGGGAAATCATGGCATTCGCCTCGTCGTCATTATTGAAGCGCTCACGTTGCGGGTCCCAATACAATTTCCGTGGCAATTTCATGGCGATATGACTTACCAGACAAGCACTGCAAGAACGATGAGCCACCTCCGCGGGAGCGACAGTCGGCTTCCTGGTTTGAATGCACTGCAGCCAGTTCAGATGTTGCTCCGGGCTTTCATACAAATGAATTTCGTCCGGACCGATCACGGAATCAAGAATTTTGGGATTGCTTGCATCCAGGGATTTATTACTTTCATTGGCCGATACCGGATCACTGGAAGTCACCGGTTTACCGCGCGCTACGAAGATCCACCCGTCTTCACCTTCAAATCGTACCCCGTTGGGATAATCACCACTGATCAGCATGGTTGCCCCATTAGCGTATTTTGCGGTGACATGGAAATCGCCGTGAACATCCCATAAACCGCTTTTTGGAAACTCTGCAGTCGCTTCAACTTCGATTGGTCCCGTGTATTCTGTTCCCATCCCCCAATGTGCAGTGTCCACATGGTGCGCTCCCCAGCCGGTGATCATTCCCGCGCCAAACTGCTCACATCGCAACCATCCCGGCCGGTCAAATCCATCCTGAGGATGTACCCGTTTTTCGGTATAATAAACATATGGCGTTGAACCCAGCCACATTTCATAATTCAAATTTGGTGGTATGGGCATTTCCGGTTCCTCATCCCCTGACGGATCACCCGGTAACCCTATTTTAACGGTATGTATCTTACCGATCCGGCCATTTCGTACCAGTTCGCAAGCGCGCTTAAATTGAGGCCACGGATCGATAGACCGCTGCTGACTTCCTATCTGAAAAATTCTTCCTGTCTGATTCACGGTATTACTCATCTGACGCCCCTCGGCAATGGTCAGTGAAGCCGGCTTTTGACAATAAACATCCTTGCCAGCAAGCACTGCCTGCATGGCCGGTTGCGCATGCCAATGGTCAGGCGTACTGATGATCACGGCATCGATTTCCGGATTTTCCAGCATCTCCCGAAAATCGCCATACATTTTCACTTCCACATAATTTTTTGACCCCTTGGCATCGGCATAATGCTTTTCTATGAATTCTTTGCCCAATTGCATTCGCTTACTGTCCAGGTCGCTTGCAGCAATTACCCGGGCGATGTCATATTTGAGGGTCTCTGCCAAATCATGCCCGCGTGCGATGCGGCCACAGCCGATCTGACCGATGTTGATCTTATTACTGGGCGCACTTTTTCCAAATACGGTAGAAGGCACGATGGTGGGCACAATAAAGGCACCGGCCATGCCTGCCAATGAACTTTTTAAAAATTTTCTTCTTCCTTTTTTCATGTCGATTTTGGGTTTCATTAAAATAAATTGTCTTTACGATTCGAAAGATTTATGTGAGCGCTTTTCTTTATTTTTTCTCCTTGATCAATTGATTTGTTGACTTGGAATAATCGAGTTTTTTCGTTCCACTTGCTGCCCACTGGATCCCTTTTAATATCAATTGTTGAAATGTCGGGTTATCATAATATTCGATTTTATGCCCGATGGCTGTATACCATTCCCGGCCCCCGTCAAATTCGTGGCACCAGGTTGATGGGAAGTAATGCCCAAAAACCTCTCCCGGATATTCATCCTTTTTTTCGTCTTTTACCGTACTTAAATCCGCTGCCAGTAAAACGTGAATGTCGGGATTCAGATTATTGAGATAATAACATTCGTCTTCCCAATGCCACACCGCCGGTAAAAAACTTGTGGTGGGATGATTCGGATCAATAACTTTAAGATCAAAAGGTTGTAATGGCGGATGCCTTTTGAATTTTCCACCGAGCATTTGCCAGAACCAGGGCCATTCCCTTTCCGACCCACACGCGGAATGTATCCCAACAAAACCCCCGCCTGCTTCAATATAGCGTTGAAAAGCCAGCCTCTGTGTATCATTGTCAAAGCCTTCATTATTGGAATTGCTAAAAACCAGTACTTTATACTGCTTTAGGTTTTCATCTGTCATTACCGACGCATCGTCCGAAACATCCACATCAAATCCATTTTCTTTGCCCAGTTTTTGTATGGTTTCCACGCTCTTCTGAATATTGTCGTGGACGTAGCCTTTACCATTTTTGGTATACACCAAAATCTTGAATCGCTTTGCAGCCATTGCCGGGATATTGGTGATAAATAATCCCAACAGGGCAATCACAAGTAGTTTTTTCATTGTTGTCATATTCATAGAAGTTTAAAAAAAAATCATTTCCAAATCGGTGTCAATTCAGCCCTTGGCGGAAAAGCAAAATCATACCAGAGTTGTTCTGCTTTGTCTGTTGATATCGACCCGTCATAGACAAACATCCGATACTGCAACATATAAGGTTTTCCAGGCTCCAGCTTCCAGTCGCGGTCCTGGGTCGGATTAAAATTAAAGAAAACATTTTCCTTGCCTCCATTGGTGCCTGTGGGCCAGATACGCAGTTGTTCCGGATAGTTAAAATTACTGGGATTGGTCATGAACAATATTCCACTTGTCCCCGCAATTGATGGTCCGCGCACATCGCACCATCGGGCCCGTGTAGCATTGCCATTTGATTTATCTTTGCCTTCCGAAGTGAGCAGATGACAATTGCTGTCATTCCATTTGGCGGTAGCCCGGAAGCCAAATCCTTCATAGCGATATTTCTTTATGGTAAACGCGCTATCTGTAGCACAATTCAATGCCGAAATGAAATCGATCATCCAAAATTTTTCCGGTTGTTCTCCCAGATTATAAACGCGCACATCCCAGGTTTCTTTTAGCGCGACTTCAGAACCCGTAGGCGTAGGCGCTGTCAGATCTACATGGTCTTGTACTGCCTTAAATTCTCCAAAGACGTCATCGCTCACTATTTCAGTGAAGGTCTTAAACTTTACCGTACCTTGTCCTTTGATTAAGTTCCAAAAATCCAGTTCACGCCCCTGAAATTCCGTTTCCGTCCAGGGATTCCAAATACCCACATGATGATGATGGTCAGGCGGTTGAACGCGGGTTAAGATCTCGCCTTCAGGACTCCACAGGGGATGAATAAATCCACCGCGGGTAAAAAGCTCCGAAGTACCCGGAGGTGCCGGAATGGGTTTATACTGGTAATTGAGCACATTCCTGTTTCCAATGGAAAAAACCAAACCTCCATCTTTTTTATCAGCCTTCACGACAGCCGGATGTCCGATGGTATCTTTCGGGACCAGAAATAGCTGGAATTTACGCTTCTTCCCAGCTTCGGTTGTGCCGTCGAGTATCCACCATAGTTTGTATGGAACGCCCGGTTCCACCTGAGTAGTTTTCCTGACTTTGGTTTTCCCATTGATCTCGAACAATGCCAGATCCGAAGATTCGGAATGCAGTGCCAATCCCTCCAAAGAAACGAAAATGGGTGTGTTCATCCTGGCCCGGTCACCACTCTCAACCACAATATCAGCAATGGGCTTCTCCTGTGCCCAAAGGCCTTGGGCCAACAACATGAAAAGAATTAGAAGGGGTGTTTTTCTCATGGTTAAAAAATGTTTGTTTTTAGCATGGAAATAAATATCAAGTTAAGCACTGGAAATAATGATCCTCCAATATTCCATTATATAATGCAATTAAAAAAGGCAACATCCAAAATCAGAATGTTGCCTTTGATATTTTTATAAATCATTCTTCTTCTGGCGGAATTACTGTGAATATCAGCGCTTTATTTCTGATCTCCGCACACATAGTTATATCCGCATATTGTTGATATTTCCTGATCCAAACCTGTCTGAATAACAAACAGGCTTGAATCAAAATTATCTTAACTTATATTTAAGGCACTACTTCACCTTCTCCTTCTCCATCGACCCAATGATAGGGCGGCTTATAATCTCCTGCCCCAGGATAACCTTTATTTTGGTTAATGTGACCAAGATTGGCATTGATGGTGGATGCCGGTATCGGCCACAATATAAGCCAGGGAGCAGCCCTGTAAGTATAGTGCGGAGCGACAATATTGTTTCTATAAAAAACGTTCTTTTCGATCACCCGGTCATACCAGAAATTGTCCTCCGAGAAATTATCCATATTATAGGTTTTGCCATTATAGCAGGTTTTTCCGGTTTCAGCCAGAATAAATGCCATACGGGTAATTTCGGTTTTGCGTGGTTCTTCGAAGAATAGTTCGCGGGCACGTTCATCCAGTATGGTACCGATGTTAACATCAGAAGGACTGATAGGGGCAGCCCCGGCACGTTCCCGAACGGCATTGATGTCTGCTGCTGCACTGGCAAGATCCCCTTTCCAGAAATACGCTTCTGCCCGCAATAAATAGGTTTCAGCCAGACGATAGCAATACCAGTTCCCAAAGCCGCCATCAGGTGTTACGTCCGTTGGATCAGGAACGTACAATTTGTAATAAGGCCAGTTGTACCACGACCGGATGGTATCGGTACACAGGATACCACCACTTGCATCGCGTTTTTGAATATGCTTACCATAGTATGGGTCACCTGATACCCTGAGGTCGGGATGATTGTATACCAGGTCTTCCATGGTCATCCAATTCGGAAACGTATGTCGCATATCCCCGGGATCGTTTTCCCAAATGTCAAATTGATGATATGGTGTTGGACGGCAACGCCCTATACCCCTTCCATATTTGGTGACCTGGTCGATCTCCACCGGTCCACCACCAACTATATACCAGCTGGCTGGTCTGACATTCCGGCCAAACCGGAAGGCGTCTTGATCTTACCAGCGCCTCCCCAAAATGGCACGGTCTGACGCATGATGGTAATCTTTTCACTGGCGCCGTCTTCCGTCAATGATTCACTGCCTACAAATACATAAATGCGTTCATGGTTTTCTGCCAGCACTTTATTGGCGTTTTGACCCAAATCCCAGATCACATCATGGGTGGGGTCGTCTTTGTCAACTCCAAAACGATCGGTCATCAAATAATGATATCCATCATTGATCACGGCACTGGCCGAAGCAATTGCGCCATCAAAATCCAGTAAAGCCAGATTCACTTTGGTCAGCAGATGATTGACCGCTGCTTTGTTGATATCACCGATAGGCACACCATCCGCTTCCGTCTTTCACCCATTGGGCGGCAAATGTCAAGTCTTTCTTGCATTTTTGCAGGATACTTTCCCTTGTACACGAATAAAACTCCAATTTTGGGAGAAGTAATTTCTTCCAGAAGGAGAGGCACATCACCGAATTGTTGTGTTAAGTCGATAATAAACCCTGGCGCGATGGAAATATGCTTTACCCAAGATGTTGTTCCGCTGTGCATCACTTTCCCATTCAGGCTGATCAATCCGGGATATCACCGTATTGGCATATTTAATCCGGTTGTACCCTTCGGTCCAATACCAGCCAATACGGTTGTAATCGGCACTGTTTAGATTTTCATCAGGCAAGATTTGTGCAGGCAAGTCCATGGCTGGTCCGGTCTTGTCCGTGGTTCCTTCCACCGAAATATCAGAAAAAGTATTTTCGGTGATTTCCGGCATGCCGTCCCCGTAAAATTCATGCCGGGAATTTCTCAGGCAAGCCACCAGCGCCGCATTCAGCCCTGCTTCATCCACAAATGTATTCTCCGGAGCATAAAATGACAATGGCTTTGGTTCCAGCCAATCTTTTCCGCAACTGGACCCCAACAACATTAACAGTATGGTTACCAGAAATATATTATATCTTTTCATCATTTTCATCTTTTAAAGTGTCAGATTTAATTTGAAAGAATAGTAAGATGGTGCATACCCAGTTGATGGTGTATCACCATTATCATTCTTCACTTCAGGATCACCCCAAGACCAATAAGGGGCCCAAACCCAGGGATTCTGGGCCACAATTGACAAACGGCAACCATTTATATGGTATTTATCCAGGATAGTATGGGGCACGTTGTATGTCAACGCAATGTTGTCAATCCTGACAAATGAATTATTTTCCCAAACTGTGAAGCCGGATTCGTAGCTTTCAACACGGGCCCAGTCATTGCTTGGATTGTCCGGTGTCCAGTAAGGTGCCACCAATGAATTTCCCCTGTCATAAAATACATCATTATTCTTTTTATGATTGTTGGGGGAGAAATAACCCAGGTAAGAATACATTTTGATGCTAAAATCCCAATTCTTATAGGTAAAATCATTGCGCAAATTCAACCTGTATTTAGGTGTTTGTTGTCCCTGGAAAACTTTATCATCATTGTGTATAATATCCATCACCATTGATATCAACCTGTTTGAAGTCACCCGGGTCCCGAGAATAATTAGCTGCTTGTTCTGCCTCCGATTGTTGCCAGATGCCATCAAGTTGGTAATCCCAAATCTGATCGATGGAATGTCCGATAAACCACTGGTTGAGAATATCATCGGCTTCTTTTACATTACCATTCGCATCGGTGACCATATCCCCAAAGAGGTGTACAATCTTATTCTTGTTGTGCGCAAAAGAGAAGGTCGAAGTCCATCTGAAATTACCTTTATCGATATTGGTGGAGTTTATATTCAATTCTACACCATTATTATCGACCTCACCCAGGTTAGAGAAAACACTGCTAAATCCAGTAATTTCTGGTAATTGTCTGGGGATCAGCAAATCGGTAGTTTTCATTAAATAAACCTCTACATCACCTGTTATCCTTCCTTGCAAAAATGAGAAATCCAAACCAAAATTGAAGGCACTGGTGCGTTCCCATCGCAGGTCCTCATTGGCCATCCGGCTGGTATACAATTGAGATACATATCCGGGAGTACCATTTTCTATCAATACAAACTTACCAGTGTTCAAATTGGCCAATGCATCATAAATACCAACACCACGGTTACCATTCGTTCCATACGATGCCCTTAACTTCAACATATCCATCCAACTGATGTTGTAAAATGGTTCTTCACTGATGGTCCAACCTGCAGCCACCGAACCAAAATTGGCCCGGGGATTTTTTTGTCCAAAGGCAGAATAACCATCACGCCGGAATGACCCGGTTAACAGATACTTTGATTTGTAGGTGTAATTCAATCGTGCCAATAATGCATCCCCAGTACTAACTTCGTCATTACTCCTGATATCCACGTCTTCTGTTGCAGCTTGCATTCTGTGATATCCCAGCACATCACTGGGCTGGAATTGTTGTCTTTCTGTATAATCTTCCCAATACTGGTATTTTTCAGCATTCTGTACAAATGTAAAATCAAAGGTATGATCACCATAGGACTTGTTCCACTTCAAAATGTTATTCACCTGATATTCAAAAATGGTTGTATTTTCTCTTGAAGCCCGGCCTCCTTGTTTACCCCAATCGAGATGTCCTGAATTGTAGCTGTTATAATCACGGTTCCAATTGAAACGGGTGATATATTCGGAAGTAAAGGTAAATCCATAGGGCAACGTCAGTGTGCCATAGATCTTACTCAACATGGTATTGTATTTCAGATAGCGGTCGCGATATACCAGATCCAGCCAGGGATTCCTGGAATTGGATACATTACCTGTCGGAGCAAAGGTGATGGTTGTGCCATCTTCTTCATAGAAAGAAGCATATGGCGTATTATTGACAACGTTGTCACTGGCCAAAATCGGACTTTCATCCCGTACCGTAAAATTGGTGTTGGTGCCTACTTTCAACCAATCGGTTACCGATGCTTCCAGATTCAACCGTGAACGGATGGCATTGTATTCCTCATTGTATCTGATCCCTTCATTGTCCGTATAACCCAGCGACCAATAATAACTTACCTTATCAGAACTGCCGGATATGCTGACATTATAATCCTGGGTGACGCCGGATTGAAACTGATAATCCTCGAAATTGGTGGTTTGTCCTGCTTTGTAATTCGTAATTTCTAT
This sequence comes from uncultured Cytophagales bacterium, assembly GCA_963711495.1. Taxonomy (GTDB): domain Bacteria; phylum Bacteroidota; class Bacteroidia; order Cytophagales; family Cyclobacteriaceae; genus CAVQEK01. The sequence continues at coordinate 220,171 of CAVQEK010000009.1, read as the reverse complement.
TGGGGAAAAACCAATACGATTCAAGCCATATGGCATCTAGATCAGTTGCCGACGATGAACCATCATATGCTTTCCACTGGTCCACGGTAACACCGGCAGGAAGATTATTGTAACTATCATAATAACCAGGTCCGATATCTATTTGATGGCGTTCGTTGCTTTCAAATCCGGCAATACGCCAGTCAATAAATTGCTGCCCATTCATAATATGAAGTTGTTGACCGGAAAGCTTTACCAACCCGATACTGCTTGATACATTAATGACCGGTTTCCCTTTCTTCCCTTTTTTGGTCGTGATCAAAATAACCCCGTTCGAGGCCCTGGCGCCATAAATGGCTGCTGACGAAGCATCTTTCAACACGTCAAAAGTAGCAATGTCCGCCGGATTGATATCGGCGAGGTCTCCATAGTAGATCATTCCATCCAATACCACCAACGGGGCATTGGCTTCTCTGGCAGGAATATCAGTTCCATTGCTGTCATTCGCTCGCATGGAAGTCTGCCCCCTGATCAACATATCCCTGGTGTCGCTAATACCTTTAGCACTTGTCGAGAAACCGACATTCAAACCAGGCACCGCGCCACGCAGTACGTCGGTCATGTTTGAGGTGGATTCCGTTTCCAGTTTATCCGTGTTAAGGTGTGAAACGGCACCGGTAAAGTCTTTTTTCTCAATCGTACCATAACCGATCACCACCACTTCGCTCAGTGCCTGAACATCCGGGGCCATGGTAACATCGATAATCGCTCTTCCATTTACCGGGATTTCCTGGGTGGTGTACCCCACGGAACTGAGCACCAAAGTAGCATTGTCGCCCACCTTTAATGAATACTTTCCATCGACATCGGAAATGGTGCCATTGGTGGTACCTTTTTCGATGATGTTAACACCTGGCATGGCACTGTTATCATCGGAAGAAATGATCTTCCCTGAAACAGTGATACCCTGAAAACCAAGTGTGTTTGCATTTCCTATCCCAGCGGCAAATATTATCAGGCAGACTGATATTAATTGGGGATAGTACATAGTGATTAAAACCTCTCGTAGACATAGGACATAATTTTAGGTGTTAAATGATTAAACTTGATTTAAACAATCCGTTGATCAACAATTCATTACCAAATACTATTAACTATTATGAATCGTGGAATTTATTGTATATAAGGTAACTGATGTCGTTTCAACAGTAGCGAAAAGTAAATAAAAAAATATTTTCACGCAATCGATTACGTAATTATTTAGTAGATTTAAAATGAAGTTTTTATATTGTTTGCTTAAAACCTTACCCGGAATTATGAACAGGTCAAAAAAAGAAGTGACCATTTATGATATTGCCAAATCTTTGAGCGTTTCGCCCGCCACGGTTTCCCGTGCCCTGAAGAACCACAAGAGCATTGGTGCTAAAACCACCAGGGCCGTACAGGAGATGGCCCTCAAAATGGGATACCGGCCAAACTTGATGGCTTCCGGTCTGAGGACCAGGAAAACCAAAACTATTGGCATCATCACCTCCTGGATAAACCGGCCTTTCATATCTTCCGTGATCAGTGGAATAGAAGAAGTAGCCAATGATGCCGGATATAATGTGATTATTTCCCAGTCATGCGATTCCTATCAAAAAGAAGTGGCCAATGCACAAACCTTGCTGGGCAGCCGAGTGGATGGACTGATCGTATCTCTGGCCATGGAGACAGTCCGTTATGATCATTTTTCTGCTTTCCTAAAAGAAGATATCCCGGTGGTGTTTGTGGATCGGGTGTGTATGGAACTGGATACAGATCGCATATTCATTGATAATTTTGAAGCAGGTCATACGGCCACAAAACATCTCATTGACCAGGGCCTGACCCGTATTGCACATCTGGCGGGTGCCCAACACCGCAAAATATATAAAGAGCGCCAGGAAGGTTATCTCGCCGCGCTCCGGGAAAATAACATCGAGATCAATAAAAAGTATATTATATACAGTGGACTTAGCTATAAAGAAGGATGCCAAAGCATGGAAAAACTGTTGAAAGAATACCCTCCTCCGCAAGCGGTTTTCTGCGCCAATGACAACTCCGCCCTGGGCGTTATTCAATGCGTCAAAAACAGAGGCCTCAAAATTCCCGAGGATATCGCCGTGGTGGGTTTTAATGATGATCCATTGGCTACTATTATCGATCCCCCGTTGACAACCGTGGCCCAACCTGCCATTGAAATGGGAAGAATTGCGGCACAGCAAGTATTGAAGCAGCGCACACACAATGAACTGGTGAAGTCAGAAACCATCATTTTAAAGACCAATCTGATCGTGCGCGGGTCATCAACGCCCCGGAAATTGAAAGCCATTCAAACACCCTGATCTATTGCCAAATTACAAAACAATAAATCCTCATCACCAATACCCCAATTTCGCACAAACCAAATTATAGCATGCTTTTTCCATTTCAAGCCTGGCATCAGTTTACTTTTTTTTCAATTAAATTGATTGCCTTTAGAATCGCTTTAGATTGCCATTGTAATTTTAACGTGTATGAAGATATTGATCATCGAGGACGAAATCAGTCTGCTGGAAGAAGCAGCAAATTTTCTTCGGGATGCCGGGCACCTTTGCGAATGCGCGGAAACTTTCTGCGACGCTGAAGATAAATTAGCGCTTTTTGATTACGATATGGTTGTGTTGGATATTACCTTGCCCGGAGGAAACGGACTGGATCTGTTACAAATTCTCAAGCAAAAGAATCCGGAGACCGGAACCATCATTATTTCGGCAAAAAATTCTCTCGATGACAAACTTCTGGGTTTGAATATTGGCGCTGATGACTACATCACAAAACCTTTTCACCTGTCAGAGCTCAACGCCCGCATCAACGCCGTGTTCAGAAGAAAATTTCAACAGGGAGATTTTAGCTTGACGGCTGGTCAAATTATTATTAATCCCCATGCCAAGTCGGTTTTAGTTTCCGGGAAATCTGTAATTTTTACACCCAAAGAATTTGAATTGCTGTTATACATGGTAATCAATAAAAATCGTGTGCTCAGCAAACAATCCATTGCCGAACATCTGTGGGGCGATGATTTCGAAGCGGACCATTACGATTTCCTGTACGTGCACATAAACAACCTGCGCAAAAAACTTATTGAAGCAGGGGCGCAGGACCATATCAAAACAGTTTATGGATTGGGTTACCGGTTTACCATATGAAATTACTACGCCGAACAAACAGGATTTATTTACTGAGCACTGGCACAACCTTACTGGTCATGCTGGTCCTTATCTTTTTCATTTTAAAAACGGTGATCGAAGAAGAATTGGACGAACAACTTGCTCAAAAGGCCCTTGTGGCATCACACATAATCCAAAACGATATTTTTCCCAATGACCCATTTACCTCCGTTGAAAAACTTTCAGGTAACCGGGAAGCGTCTGAGTATTTTGCTGACACTGTTATTTACAATCCTCAGGAAGGAGAAAATGAGCTTTTCAGGGAGCTGATCTCCACCGTCAACATTAATGAAAATGCTTTCAGAATTAAGGTATGGAGCTCCGAAATTGAATGGCAGGAATTGATCATGGTTTTGAGTGTGATATTTATCGCGGCAATGTTACTCAGCATCCTGGCGAGTTATTGGCTGAACAAACGACTATCACATCATATTTTGGTCCCATTTTTCCAGAATCTAAATTCATTAAATCAATTTTCTGTGAAAAAGCCAAAAGAACTTGAGCTGAGGTCCTCCAACATTGATGAATTCCAGGAACTCAAAAAAGCCCTTGAATTATTGACAGCCCAGGTTTCCAAAGATTACATTTCACTGAAGGAATTTACTGAAAATGCATCCCATGAATTCCAGACGCCGGTCAGTATTATCCTCACCAAGCTGGATGCTTTAATGCAACATCAACAACTGACCCCAGAGCAGGCTGAAAAATTGGAATCCATACGTTATGCCACCGATCGCATCAGCCGGCTCACCAAAGACACCCTGTTGCTCGCCAAGATAGAAAATCACCAATTCTCCATCGAACCAAATGTCGATTTGGCATCCATCCTCACCGCGCAACTCCAGCTTTTTGAGGAGTTGTTCGAAATCAAAAATTTTAAAATACAACCGGAAATTCCAGAAGCCTTTTTGATATCCGCCAACCCGGTTTTATTGGAAAAAATGGTTTCCAATTTAATGTCCAATGCATTCCGGCATAATTTAGGTGAAGGCTGGATAAAAATACATTTAGAGGCCAGCGTATTGGTCATTGAAAATTCCGGAACCGATCCCGGGGTACCTGCCGACCAATTATTCGACCGGTTCAAAAAAGGCCAAAATTCCAGTAAATCTTCCGGATTGGGCCTGGCCATTGTCCGGGAAATTACCATCTATCATGGCTGGCACATATCCTATCAATTTGAACATTCCAAACATACCATAAAAGTCACATTCCATGTTTAGATTTGCTTAAGATTCAGGTTCTAACTTGCGGAAATGTTTAACCATAAAAATCATATGATCATGAAAAATATAAGCAGTACCGCAATTGCCATTTTCATTGTGTTAACCGCTTGCGCCCAGGTGAAAGCGCCTGAAGCCGCCCAAAATGCGTTCAACAAACAATTTCCCAACGCCAAATCAGTGAAATGGGATAAAGAAAATGCAACGGAATTCGAAGCCGAATTTAAAATGGATGGTAAATCCATGTCTGCCAATTATCAGGAGGATGGCACCTGGACTGAAACTGAAACGGATATAAAGCCAGCGGATTTGCCGGAAACCGTTCGGCACAATATCGAAGCCGACTTTAATGGATATACCATGAAAGAATCTGCTCAAATCGAAAAACCAGGTCAATCAGGCCTTTTTGAAACCGAATTAAAGAAAGGCGATGAAACCCTGGAAATACTATGGAATGGCAATGGCGAAATCATCAGTAAAAATGCCATCGATAAAGAAGATGAAGATAAGGATTAAACCCAAAATGCTGAATAGAAGCCTATTGATAAATTTGCGCTTAAAGAATTTCCGGTTTTGTGCCCAAATTGTTGTTTTGCGCGAAAGTGACCTGAGTACTTTTTTTCTGTTGGGATTTTTTGGAAGTTTGGTTATTCACTAATGTTCTTGGCTGAATGAAATATATTTTTGCGATTGTCGTGGTTTTAAATTTTTGTTCGGGTAATGCCGATGCCCAAAACGTACAAAGCCTGGACCAATATTTAGAAGAAGCCAGTGCCAATAGTCCGTTATTGAAGGATTACCAAAACCAGGCTTCGATTGCACAAATGGAAAATAAAAAAGTAAAAGCCAACTATCGCATTCCGGGCCTTTACACCACTGCCAACTGGATGGAATCTCCGTTGATCAATAAAGTTGGCTACGACGAAGCCATTACCAACGGCGGCCTGTACAGTGCGGTGATTGGCGCACAGTTGCCATTGTTAACAGGAAATTTCGTGAATACGGAGCAGCAACAAAATAACCTGCAGCAGCAATATGCTTTTTGGAATCAGCGTACTTCCTGGCGTGACCTGAAAATGCAAATTACGGAAGGGTATCTTCTGTGTCTGACCGATCAGGATAACATCCAAAACATAAGCGAGCAAAAACATCTCCTGGAACGTCAAATCAAAATTGCCGCGACCCTGGCCCAAACTGGCGATTTGAAGGGCACTGATGTGCTCTTGTTGCAAATAGAAATACAAAAGCTTACTACTATGGGAGCCAATTGGCAATCACAATTGCTCAATGACCAGGCAGCGCTCAACAAACTCTGCGGCATTGTGGATACCAGTGCTGTGCAATTTGCATTACCGCCATTGTCCATAACTGATAGCGTCATTGTCAGTAGTCAATATCAGTTGCAATTTGCACTGGACAGCATGAATGCACGCAACCAAATGGATTTATTCAATCTCAAATACAAGCCGCATCTTTCAGCTTATGCGGATGCCGGATTGAACGCTACCAGTCCTTCGAACCTGCAAAATTATTTTGGCTTTAGTATTGGGCTAAATTTCAGCATGAATCTTTTTGATGGAAACCAGAAACAGGTGGTCCGGGATCAAACAGATTTGAAGTTAAATACCATCTCTTCTTATCAAAAACAGTTCAAAAACCAGCGACAACAAAATCTGCTCAACCTCAAAAAGCAGGTAGAACTGGCCGATAAACGCATGACACAAATTAATAAGGAATTAAGCGATTATGACAAACTGATTGTTGTCTATCAGCAAGAACTCGCCCAAGGCGATATCTCTGTCAATGATTATCTGGTGACGCTTAGGACTTACATTCAGGAAAAACAAAATTTAATTGATCAACAAAAACAGAAATATAGTGCTATCAACGCCTACAATTACTGGAACTGGTAAAACCATCCGTTTTACTGTGCCAATCATGATCCTGATATTCCTCGGGTCCTGCGGTCAGTCAACTGAGGAAAATACGGACACAGCAGAAGCAGTTCCCAAAGTGAAATTCACAACCATTTCTATTCGAGACCTGGAGACCTTCGAAAAAATTCCGGCAACCGTCATTTATTTTGATAAAAGTGACCTTACTGCCCCTGTCACCGGCTTCCTGACCAAAGTGAACGTTCAAACGGGTGATTGGGTAGAGGCGGGCCAGTTGTTGTTCGAATTGGAAACCAAGGAACACCGGGCCATCAACAAGGATCCTTCCCTGCGCAATGACAATATCGCCAGTTATGGTTTATTTTCCGTAAAGGCCCACTACTCGCGGATATATCACCAATGCATTGCACCAAAAAGACGATTTTGTCCAGGAAGGCACCGGACTTTGTACGTTCGTACGGTCTGATCATGTGCTTATCGAAGCGTATATACCGATGCGGTTACGGCAGGCTTTGAATGTGCATCAGCGGGTAGATTTATTACTGCCAGACCAGCAGCGGATCAAGGCAACCCTGATGAAAAATATGAACCAGGTAGATCCTGCTTCACAAATGCTGAGGGTACTTTTTAAACCATATGACCGCGAGCTTTTGCCGGAAGGTCTGAATCTTCAGGTATTAATTCCAATTGCTCAAAACAAAAATGCTCAGGTTTTACCAAAAGAAGCGGTATTGAGTAATGAACGGTTGAGCGAATTTTGGGTAATGGTACTGAAAAATGACTCCACTGCCATCAAAATACCGGTAATGCCAGGAATTACCCAAGCGGATTCCATGGCGATCATAAATCCGGAATTTTCACCCGGGACCAGGATATTGACCGAAGGCAGCTATGGCCTGCCCGATACCGCCCGCGTAGCATTAATGCCATGAAAGAATCATTTTTTCACCAAAATAGAAGTCCGGTTATTTTTGGAATGCTGGTGCTGTTGATCGGCGGGGTTTATGCCTACCGGCAAATCCAGGTTTCCCTTTTCCCGGAAATTACTTTTCCAAAAATAAAAGTGATCGCCGACAATGGAGAACAACCGGTCGACAAAATGATGATCACGGTGACCCGCCCGTTGGAAGATGCCATAAAACTTATTCCTGATCTAAAGGATATTCGCACCATAACCAGCCGCGGGTCCTGTGAAATATCGGCATACCTTGACTGGGATGCCGACGTTTATACCAGCCAGCAACTTATTGAATCGCGCATTTCAGCCATCCGAAATGATCTGCCGGCTACCACGCAAATCACCGTAGAAAGGATGAATCCATCCATTCTGCCGGTGATGGGGTATTCCCTTGAAAGCACCAATGAAAGCCTGATGGAGCTAAAACTGTTGGCGGAATACACCATAAAACCTTATTTATCCCAGGTAGAAGGCGTATCTGCCGTGAGGGTGCAAGGTGGGAAAACCAAAGAATTCTGGATACAACTGGATCCGCTGAAATTGTCGCATTACAATCTCACTCCTTTGGACGTCAGTAATGCATTGGCAAAAACAGATTTTATACGATCGAATGGGTTCATGAACAGTTATCGCCGTTTATACCTCAATCTTACCGATGCTGCCCTGTATACGATCGGTGATATTGAAAAGATACCCCTGCTTTCCGGAACCAACAAACAGGTCACCGTAAAGGATATCGGTAAGGTAAATATTGAAGACAAAATCGAATATGTGAAGATCAATGCTAACGGTCATGAGGGAGTATTGATCAATATTTTAAAACAACCCAACGCCAACCTGATCCAAATGACTGACGCCATGGACCAGAAGATACGTGATATTGGCAGTATACTGCCGGCTGGCGTTACCCTTAAGCCGTTTTACAAACAATCCGATTTCGTCAACGATAGCATTAAAAGTATCCGGGATGCATTGCTTATCGGTCTTTTCCTGGCGATTGTGGTAGCTATACTATTTTTGCGTTCCGGCCAGGCCAGTGTGGCCATCTTATTTACGCTTCCCATCACTTTATCTTTTTCTCTGATGATCATGCTTAGTTTTGGTTATACGCTGAACATCATGACCATAGGAGGAATTGCCGCCGCCATTGGATTGGTCATTGATGACGCCGTGGTGGTGATCGAACAAATGCACCGCACCCGCGAAGAACATCCGGAGACCAATATTTTCAGTCTGGTAAAAAAGGCATTATTGTACCTGCTGCCTTCCATGGTGGGATCATCACTCAGTACCATCGTAATTTTTCTGCCCTTTTCACTGATGACCGGCGTAGCGGGCGCCTATTTTAAAATTCTGGCCTTTACCATGATCATCACATTGACGTGTTCCTTTTTTGTGATGGTGATCGGTTTACCATCTTTCTATGGCTGGCTGGTCAACAAATTTCCTGATAAAACCAAAGCCATCCATCACACGGAAAAGAAAAGATGGGTGGATTTTCTGATCCATCGGCCCTGGTTTTCCGGCCTTTTTACATTGATCTTGATCACCGCAGTCATTGTTACCATACCAAAGCTTAAAAAAGGATTTTTACCAGAAATGGATGAGGGATCTATTGTGCTCGATTTCAATTCACCACCCGGTACATCCATCGAGGAAACAGACGTCATGTTGAAAAAAGTGGATGAAATTATACTCAATACGCCGGAAGTGGTTTCTTATTCCAGACGAACAGGCACTCAGATGGGATTTTTCATTACTGAGCCTAACCGTGGCGATTATTTAATTGAATTGAAGAAAAACCGCAATAGAACCACAGAGGAAGTTATTGCCGATATACGCCACCGGGTGGAAAGCCAAGTGCCCGCTTTAACGGTAGATTTCGGTCAGGTGATCGGAGACATGCTGGGTGATCTAATGACTTCTGTCCAACCGCTGGAATTGAAGGTGTTTGGACCGGATCGCAATAAGATTAAGTCCTATGCTGAGCAAATTGCCGGATTGATGGAAAATATTCCAGGTACCGCCGACGTCTTTGATGGCATTGTCATTGCCGGACCCAATATTACCATTAAACCCAATTATACCGCTTTGTCACATTTTGGCCTTACCCCTGACGATCTTCAATTTCAGGTGGAAACGGCTTTGCATGGTTTGGTGGTGGGTAATGTTATGGAAAAACAACAATTGACCGATATCCGGATGATATACGGCACTGGTCCAACGCAAACGTACGATAACTTCGAAAATCTCCCCATTCTATTGTCGCAGGGGAAACATACTACATTAAAAAGTGTCGCAACGGTGGAAGTTCAGGATGGTGTTGCCGAACAGGAACGGGAAAACCTGCAACCCATCGTAGCCGTAACTGCCCGCCTGGAGGGTCGCGACCTGGGCAGTGTGATGAATGATATTCAGCAAGCCATCAAAACAAAGATCCATTTTGACAGAGGATACGGGGTATTGTATGGTGGGTCTTACTCCGAACAACAGCAATCTTTTAAAGAACTGCTCACCATCCTTATTCTGGCCTCATTACTCGTTTTGCTGGTGCAAATGGTGCTATTTCACAACATTTTCGTTGGATTTGTTATCCTTTTCAATTCACTGCTTGGCGTTGGCGGATCGGTGATTGCGCTCTACGTGACGGGTACGCCGCTCAATGTTGGCAGTTATACCGGGATTATCATGATTGTTGGGATAATCGCTGAAAATGCCATTTTCACCTTTCAGCAATTTATCACGGCACTTAAAACACATGACCGCAATACAGCCATCAACTTTGCCATCGCCGCGAGACTCAGGCCAAAACTGATGACTGCGCTGGGTGCGATTACGGCCTTGTTGCCCCTGGCTTTGGGAATTGGCGCCGGCGCTCAACTGCACCAGCCGTTGGCTATAGCGGTCATTGGCGGCTTGATTGTGGCATTGCCACTGTTGTTGATTGTTTTTCCTACATTTCTGAGGTATATGAGGTTAAATCCCTCAAAGCAAGATCAAAAATAATGGTGAAGCCAATAACATTCACATCCATCAATGTGTTTTTTTATATTCATCTTTAATAGGTTTTTTATATTAAAATTAAATCTGCCATGTATTTACAACCATCGAAAAGACTTATCACTGTGGATGAATATTATCGTATGGCTAAGGCAGGAATACTCACCGAAAAAGATCGTGTTGAATTCATCCACGGAGAAATTATTAAAATAAGTCCCATAGGAAGTAAACATGCTGCTATGGTCAACAAAATTTCCAATGTACTAAAAGGTTTAATTGGCGATAATGCAATTGTTAGTGTCCAAAATTCGATCAGGATTGATAGCCTAAATGAACCGGAACCGGATATTTCCATATTAAAATTCAGAGATGATTATTATGCTGAAAAACATCCTTCTCCCAATGATATTTATTTGGTCATAGAGGTTTCAGACACTGCATTAAACTACGATCGTGAAATTAAATTACCACTTTACGCCTCTGCCGGTGTCCCGGAATTTTGGCTTTTTGATCTCGATAAAAATGAAATAGAAATATACCGTGCCCCTGCTATCAATGTTTATAAAAAAATCGAGATCTTCAGTTTTGGGGATAAAATTTCTCTGCCCACCTTTAATTTAAACTTTGATGCCAGCCTTTTACTGACATAAGACATTTAATAAAAATGTTGCTCAACGGCCGTTTCAACAGGTATTGTAAATTCCTGGCCTCCTTGGCCCTCTCTTCACTTCATGAAGTATAAATTATTAGTTTTATCGACATCAGCATCATAGGTATTACCAAGCACTATCTTCTCCACTTTTTTGGCTGCAGAAAAAGATAGCATCGTGGAATTTTCGCCTTTTTCCCAGCAAGAAATATCCCGGTGCAATTCCCTGATGGAATGGTCGGTGAAATAGATTTTTAAGTTAATCGGTACCGGTTTGTTACCCACTGAAGTCACTTCAATTTTATAATTGTCGGATTTTTTTGTGACCCTGGTGATGGCTAAATCAGGAAAACCCGGTTCGATAAACCATCGATGCCAAAACCAGTTCAGATTTTCACCCGATCCTTCATTCATGCAGTTGAAAAAGTCGTATGGCATGGGATGCTTGCCCTGCCAGGTTTTTATGTAGTAATGCAAGCCTTTAAAAAAACGTTCGTCACCCAGTAAATCTTTCAGGTACAAATAGCCCAATGCTGCTTTGGGATAGCAGTTGAGAAAATAGCTTGTTCCATCCAACTCTTTACTCAGGGTGATGATGGGTTGATCGACTTCCATACCAGCCGATTCATTGTATCGTGCCATGCCGTATTCATCGACAATGGTGGTATCGACCATAGGCGAAAGCAACCACTCACCCAGTGTAGCCCAGCCCTCATCCATCCAGCCATATTTCGTCTCATTGATTCCCATATAAAATGGAAACATCGTATGAAAGATCTCATGGTCCGTGAGTTCAATGGTCTGAGCCCGGTCTTCCATTGGATTGTCATTGACCATCATCGGATATTCCATTTGGTCCAGCCCGTCGAATACGGTTTCATGCGGATAAGGATACGGCCATTTTGGAAAATTGTAACTCATCAATTGCACCGTTTTCCTGGCAAAATCGATCACTTCATCATAATCCTGATGATTCGGATTAAAAACCGCATCTACCCTGGTCCTCCGTCCGGTATTCGGATCTACTACCAAACTGGAGGATTTCCAGATATAATGGTTGCTGGTCGCAAATACAAAATCGGTGACATTTATTGCCCTGAAATTCCAGATATTAGTTGGCCCTTTCCGGGTTGCGGTATTTCGGACCAGGTCAGTGCTATCAATGATGGTGGTAATTTGATCAGAGGTTTCAGCTAACGCTATTTTTTGTAATATCCCGGGTTGAAAAACTGTCTTCGCATTGATCAAATCACCACTGGCCCAGACCACATAGTCACCAGGTGCAGTGATAGAGACATCAAAATCACAAAAATCATTATAAAATTCCTGACGCCCTGTATACGCGTATTCGTTCCAGCCATCAATGTCATCATATACGGCTATTCTGGGGAAAAAATAAGCTACAAAATAAGCGCCTTCATCGATCTCGCCGGTACGCATATGAGAGGTGGCATTCAACGTATAAACAAAGTTAATTTTGAATTTGAGGCTATCATGTGGGGTTAAGGACTTAATTGGAACAATCATATTGGTACCGGCAATCTCAATATTTCCCACATTTTGATCTATCCCATTTATTACCAGTTTTTCCAAATGAACACCATTCGTAATATCGCGTGGTTCGAAAATCTGATCTCTTTCCGAACCTTTTTCATACACATTAGGATACAATTTAAACCAGATCTCATGAAGGGTATCCGGACTATTGTTGAAATAGGTAATGGCTTCCGTCCCTGACAATAACCTGGTTGCGGGGATAAAATTAACATCGATGCGATAAGATGCCTTGTTTTGCCAGTAATGCTCACCAGGTGTTCCTGATGGAGATCTTGTGTTTTTTTGATATGCCTGCCCAATATTTCTTGGTAAAAGCATCTGAGACTGTGACTTAACAGCCATTAATAACAACAACCCCAAAAGCATGAATGCCGGTTTATTCCATGACATTGTAAGGACGATTTAAAACCAGGGACCAAAAATAATTTGCAGGATGGAACCGGCCTAATTTTTTTGTACTTATTGAGGATCTAAATATCGATTGGCTTAACCTCTTTTACTGATCGATTCCAATGATTTTCTATTCAGCACTTCAATGTAACGTCCATCGGTTTTAATTATACCATTGTTAGCAAGATCTGTCAACAACCGCACGGTGCTTTCAGTGGACAGACATGCGAAGTCGGCGATATCTTTTCGTGAGATATAATCGAACACCTTCACATCTTTAAATTTATCATCACAGAGGTAAAGCAGCACATCCCCCAGCCTTCCGATCATGTGTTTATGGCCAATGCTTCTCAATTTTTCAAAGGTATGGGCCTCACTGGCACAATACAGGCGCATCACCTCGATGGTGAATTGGTTGTTGGTTGATAATAAATGCCTGAAACTCATATTATCAATGAGACAAACCTTGGTCTTTGTGAGCGCTATGGAGGAATAGTTGTAGGCCTTTTCTCCACATAATGAGGAGAACCCTACGAATTCCGATGGTCTTATAATCTTCAAATTAATGACCTTATTGTCTACGCTTTCGAGATAGGTCTTTGCTAAGCCATCTGCGACATACATCACATAATTTGCAAATGCCCCCTGTTTACAAATAATCTCGCCTTTGTTATAATTGATCTGCGTTTTATGCTGATTGATGTATTCCAATTCGAACTGCATCAATTTGTTGAAACAAGCCGAATGGACAAGGCAAGTCAGGCAATTATCGCTGGGATCCGTGGCCGAAATCATGGCTGATAAAAAAATACTGTTCCATTTCCAAAATGTTATTAAAGTTACACAAAAAAAGGCGTTTTTGCTCAATAGATGCCTTGATTTATCTCAATCCTCCTATTAATCCCATAGATCGAAATTCAACAACATAGATACGACCAGAACAGTATTTTTAAGTAGACAACAATTAAAGATTCAAAGCGATGAAAAAATATTATATCGGTTTATGTATTATTGGAATTGTGGGCATTTTACTCATACCGGTGATGTGTTTGTACATCAATGCCAACTTGGCTGACGTGGGCATGAAATGCAAACCAGGATGGTTTTATACCGTGGCCATGCTTACTGCCATCATAACTGCCTGGTGGGCTTCAAGGAAATCGAGTAGAGATTTTCATTCGCACAATCCAACTTAAACATAAGTTTTCAGGATTTTTATGCTTGGTGTAAAGCGAATGATTTTATTGATTGACTTTTTTGATGCTTAATTATGAAGAAGGATAATTAAATTCTTTCATCAAATCTTCTTTAATGAAAAAACCTGCAAAAAGACTTTGGCAGGTTTTTTCATTTTAATTTTGGCGATTCTTAGTGGATATCAACGGTAAAATCAATTGGCTGACAATTGGATATCTCCCACTAATTTTATTTCATCACTCACCAGTAAATTTCCGGCCTCATTCACTACATGAAAATTGAGTCCGAAATCTTTCCTGTTTATTTTCCCTGAAAATTGCAATCCGGCTTTGGTATTACCCCACGGGTCTTTTACGACACCCCCAAATTCTACATTGAGCACAACCGGCTTGGTGACGTCTTTAATGGTCAGATCTCCAATGAGATTATAGGTAGAATCGGACCCATTCTTTTCATACTTTAATGATTTGAATTTGATCTGTGGAAATTTTTCCGAATCAAAGAAATCTGCAGACCTGAGGTGTTCATCACGTTGTTCGTTACCAGTAAATACCGAAGCTACGTCGGCCGTAAAAAGCACATCGGCATTGAGAAAATTATCCCTGTCGGATTCCACTACCGCGTCAAAATTTCTGAATCCCCCTTTCACATTGGTGATCATCAAATGTTTGGCTTTGAACTGAATGTCGGTGTGTGCTTTGTCGATGGTCCATTTTGTTTTTCCCATGATTTCTAAATTTTAAGGATTAAAGATGTTTTAAATTTGTTTTGTAAAATATGTGTTTCGAGCATTATTGCTTAAACATTATTTGTATATACAAATAATTGAACAAAAAAAATGATCTTGTTCACGTTCTCCACCTGGATTTAATGATTGAACAACTAACCACTTTATTCATAACTCTCATTACCATAATTGTACGTACAACAATTAAAATTGTTTTTTTGTTTTATCTTTTTTTAAAAAAAAATTTCTTTCCATCAGATCTGATCCTTGAATACTATAATTTCATTTGAAGCTAAATGACAATAAATATTGCAAAATTTACTGTTCTGGCTTTTACCAGGTTATCGAAATTGCTAAATTCAATAAAACAATCCATATCAAGCCATGTCGCAGTCAAAAATTCCTAACGTTGCGCAGATCGGCGGAACATTTATTTATGCTAAGGATCCTGCGAAACTGGCCGCCTGGTATAAGAAATATCTTGGAATTGATTATAAACACAGCAGCGAATACAATGCATATTATGCGTCATTTTTTTACAAGGACATGACCAGTGGGAAAAAGGCCTATACCACCTGGTCCATCCTGGAAAATAAAGACCGGCCGGAAATTCACGGCAATGTCTTTTGCATTAATTACCGGGTCAACAATCTGGATAAATTGATCAATCACCTGAAGCAGCATCAAATTGAAGTTAAAGGTCCTGAAATATATCCCGAAGGGAAATTTGCATGGATCACTGACCCGGAAATGAATCCAATTGAATTATGGGAAGACACCACGCGCTGATTGATAAAATACCGCAAACAGCGCAAAGTATTGACGAAGTCATCATCATTCTCAATGACATCATCAATGAAGCACTGGCAAAGAAAAGCCGGATGGGCTATTTTCCGGCTTTATATCGGCGGGTAACCATGCAGGTGAAAGAAGGCATCGAAAATGGAATTTTCGATGATGGCCCAAGAATGGAACAACTCGATTTAATATTTGCCAACCGATATTTCGAAGCATTCGCCCAACATCAAAATGAAAATAACTGTACGGAATGTTGGAAACTGACCTTCGCGAGCACCACTGACTTCTGGCCACTGGTTCTACAGCACTTATTGCTGGCTATGAATGCTCACATTAACCTGGACCTTGGCATTGCCACTGCCAGTTTGGCAACCAGTGAAACCCTGCCTTTGTTGAAACAAGATTTTAACCGGATCAATGATATCCTGTCAAGCCAGATCGATACGATCGAAAATGAACTGAGTTCTATCTGGCCGTTTTTCAGGTATTTCGATAAACTTTTTGGCAAAAATGACGAAAAACTTGCCGCTTTCAGCATGAGGCTGGCACGAAAAGAAGCCTGGAATTCTGCCATGAATTTGTCTGCCCTCAACAAAAATGAACGCGAATTATTTATAAAAACCCAGGATGAAAAGATCACCAAACTGGGCCACAAAATACTTAACCCCGGTATTGTACCCGGCTTATTTTTGAAATTACTACGACTGGGTGAAGTGGAATCCACGGATAAAGTAATCGAAATACTGGTTTCATGATCATTTTTTTTTATTCAACACTCAAACAATTACTCATTTTCCAGGTTTAAACTCAAAATTTTTTTTGTGTCACAAAAAGCAGTAGTTATAGGTTCGGGAATCGGGGGAATTGCCATGAGCATCCGGCTGGCAATAAAAGGTTTTGCCGTTACTGTCTTTGATGCGCAAGAAAAACCCGGCGGCAAACTCAACGAATTTTATCTCGGTCCATACCGATTCGATTTTGGACCAAGCCTTTTCACCATGCCGGAATTGGTAGACGAACTATTTCTCCTGGCCGGAAAAAATCCTGAAGATTATTTTCAATATCAACCTCTGGATATCATTAACAATTATTTTTGGGAAGATGGCACCACACTTCAGGCCCATGCCGACCCAAACCAATTCAGCCGGGACATTCAGGAAACGTTCGATGTAAAACCATCAACCATCCAACGTTATCTCGGTCACAGTGACATGATCAGGCGATATACCGAAAACGTGTTCCTGCGCAAGTCATTACATCGTCTCGATACATATCTGAATCGTCAGATCATCGGTTCAATCCTACACCTGCCACGAATGGATATCTTTCGGACCATGCACCGGGTAAATAAACGGCGATTAAAACATCCCAAGCTTGTGCAGCTTTTTGATCGCTATGCCACCTACAACGGTTCCAATCCTTATTCGGCTCCGGGTATTTTAAATGTAATTCCAAGCCTGGAACATATTGGTGGTGCGTCCTTTCCAATCGGCGGTATGTACACCATCACGCGAAGTCTGGTACGCCTGGCAAAAGAATTGGGTGTTGAATTCTGGTTTCAGGAACCAGTTCACTGGATAAAGATCAAAAATGGAAAAGCCGAAAGCATTGAAACAACCAAAAGAACTTTTGCTGCGGATTTGGTGGTAAGCAATATGGATATATATCCCACCTACAAAAAATTAATGCCTAAATTAAAAGCTCCGGATTCAATTTTGAACCAGGAACGATCGAGTTCGGCTTTGGTATTTTATTGGGGAATAAAAAGGATTTTCCCTCAATTGGGCCTGCACAATATCTTTTTCAGTAAAGATTACAAAATAGAATTTGACACGCTGTTTACGGAAAGGCAAATCGCGTCGGACCCCACAGTGTATGTTTATATAAGTTCGAAAAACAATGCCATGGACGCTCCAACCGGATCCGAAAATTGGTTTGTAATGGTGAACGCCCCATATAATTCAGGCCAGGATTGGAAGAAAATCAACAAGGAGACCAGAAGGAATGTGCTGGATAAATTAAATCGAATGTTGAAAACAGATGTCGAATCGTTGATTGAAGCAGAAGACATACTCGATCCACAGCGTATTGAAGCAAAAACCTCTTCCTGCCAAGGCGCTTTATATGGCAACAGTTCTAATAGTAAATTCGCTGCTTTTCTGCGTCATCGCAATTTTCACCGCAAAATCAAAAACTTATATTTCTGTGGCGGAAGTGTACATCCGGGTGGTGGAATACCACTATGTTTATTGTCGGCCAAAATTGTTGATTCTATGATCAAAAAATCATCATGATCCCAGGACTGCACAGAAACTATCATCGTATTTCAAAATGGCTGCTCATCATTATTTATATGGTGGGGCTGATAGGACTCAATACTGGTTTTAAGGGCTATTTTATTGCTTTAACCCCGGTTAATCTTTTACTCACCGCCATCGCCTTATTGACAAATCAGCAGCATTTCAGTAGATCATTGATCACCTTATGCATTACAATCTTTGTTTTGGGTTACCTGGTGGAGTTTCTCGGTGTACACACGGGAATCCTTTTTGGAAATTATAGATATGGAAGTACCCTTGGCCCCAAACTGTTTGGCATACCAGTGATCATTGGCATCAACTGGCTTATCCTCATCTATTCGGTGGGAACCTGGCTGGAAAAAACCAGGTGGCCCTCCGCCACTAAAATAATAACAGGTGCTATTATATTGGTGATTTTTGATTTACTGATGGAGCCAGTAGCGATTGCATTTGATTTCTGGCACTGGGAAAATGGACATATTCCATTGATGAATTATATAGGCTGGTTTCTGGTTTCCCTGGTATTTTTCGCCATTTTCGATAAAATTCCATTCAAAAAACAAAACCGATTGGCCCCATTGGTGTTTATTATTCAATTGTTGTTTTTCACAATGATCGATTTAATCATGCTTATCCTTTGAAATCACTCTATCTGCTGCTCGATATTCTCACCATTTCCTTCCCCCTGGCCAGAAGCTTTGAACCTAAAATTCATTTCTATTCCAGGTGGAAGCCTTTATTCATTGCCATTGGCATCAGTGGAGGTTTTTTCCTGGTGTGGGACGTTATTTTTACAGATATCGGTGTCTGGAGTTTTAACGAGCGCTATCTTACGGGACTAAAAATCATTAATTTACCAGTGGAAGAATGGTTATTTTTTATTGCTGTTCCTTTCGCCTGCATGTTCATCTACGAAGTCCTGAATTATTTCGTCAAACAAGATATTCTTGGCAGCATAGCTATACCTGCCAGTCTTGGCGTTGCACTGATATTATTGGTGACCGGTCTTTTTAATCTGGATAAATTATATACTTCTGTCACTTTTATTTTGACAGCCACCATGTTGCTGATTCAGGCTTTCATGATCAAAGGTGCTTATCTTGGCCGGTTTTATCTCGCTTATCTGGTATCGCTGTTCCCTTTTATCATGGTAAATGGTCTCCTCACCGGAAGCCTTCTGGCTGAGCCGGTGGTCCGGTACAACAACCAGGAAAACCTCTCTGTCAGACTGTTTACGATTCCTATAGAAGATACAGCCTATCTCCTCCTTCTTTTGCTGATGACCGTAAGCATCTATGAGTCTCTCAAACAAAAATGAAAACGTGCTTTTTCATTTTTCTCCTGTCTTATCAATTTATTCGACGTTGAATAAACAATGTAATATCCAAATGCCAAATGAAACATTTTTTATCCATTTCAGAAATCATATTATGTTTCAATAAATTATATAATACTGATATACAGTAGATAATTTATATTTCAATAAAGTATAAGTTTAAATAATGAATTTATTTCATTTAAAATCACGTTTCTGGAAAAACATCGTTTTTTGTGAATTTCAACCACTTTTATGCTTTTTTGACACAATGTGCAATGACAAGGCCTAAATGAAAATTGTCAAAATTGTGAGGGTGAATCTGAGTCTTTGATCATTTTTGTATTATTATAATAAATAAATGTGATTTTCTGGGTTACTTTTCATTGGTTAAATCATACTAATATATAACTTGTATTCTGGTTCTACTTTCCTGGTCGGAATGAAACAAATTTACTCAGCCTTAATATCACTATTTCTGTTTAACCAGTTGGGTTTTGCCCAAATTGATATTACAAATATTAATATCAATCAAACCATTTCCGCCGCCTCATCAACTACCCTGAAAAGTGGAAAAGCCACTGCCCAAGAACATTTGATTCTCCAGCAGAAAAAAAGTGCGCTCCGAAAGCAATTAATTCAGCGTGATTTGGAAAAACGTCAGTTACAAATGGCGGGTATTGATCTTAAGCTGCAACATCAACATCCGGATTTCACCAACGAGATTGCAAGGTCTCAAGACAACCGCCCGGCTACCTCAATCTCCGGTTTTGACCAGCGCGCTTTAAATGCAATTCCACTGACCTCCGATGAAATAAGTGCTCTTTCCAGCGGTGAAAAAACATTCTCAAAGATTTTTTTGGATAAATTCAAATTAAGCAATAAAAGTCAAAGCAATGCAAGAACTGCGGTAGCTACCCCAAAACTGCTCAAAGAAATCCTGCAGAAAGACTATGACCCAAACTTGGGTAAATTCACCAATAGCTCCATTTTTAAATTTACCTATACAACAGCCAACACGACTTATATCTATGAATTCAAACTCGACGAAGCCAGAAATATTGGAGATACGCTTTCAATTGAATACAAAGATTATGATCCCGTAAATAATGTGAATTTGGCTTATGAGTACTTTGAAGATTTAAACGGTCGGTTGGTAAAGACCAGGCAGATGAAGGACCTGGTTTCATTTTATGACGGCAACAATCAACTTCACCAATTCTACAAATTAGTTTATTCTGCTTCAATATACTATGATTCGGTAAGTCATTTGAATTATTTGAGCAATTCAACCCTTGAAAGATACGATGATCGGGAAAATCAGATTGAATATACCAATATATATTACGAAACCGATGGACCACTGAGTTCGGGCATGAAATTACTGAATCAGTATGATTTGAATAACAGGATGATCTCGAGCATTCAGGAAAATTATGACCAGAACACACAAAGCTGGATTCCAACTTTAATCTACGAATACACCTTTGACGCTCAGGGCCATAAAACATTGGACAGTTATTTGCAATTTGACATGGACGGTAATTATATCGATTCGAGCCGGGAATTGTATGCTTTTGATAGCAATGGCAATAAAACACTCGATGCATTTTTGATTTATGATGATAATGCGGGTAAATGGATAACTCAATATCAGTACAAATACGAATTTGATGGGCAATCCAATATGCTTCTGGAGCACTACGAGTTATATGACAGTTCCGGCGTGATCAATCAGGGTTACAAGGATATATATGAATACGATTTAAAGGGAGAACAAAGCCATTACATCCATGAAAAATATATTAAGTTGACGCAAACATGGGTGAAAAAGCTTGAGCAAACCAGCCTCAAGAACACGAATGGCGATCCCACACTCACCCAAAACATCAATTATGACGATGACGGGAACATTACAACTGGTTCTTCAGACAATTTTGTCTATAACAACAATGCTCAGCTTACAGTTTCATATCATCAATACTTCGACTTGAATGTAAGCCAGTGGATTACCAATTCCCGTGATTCGTTGAAATACGACGATAAGGGAAATTTGATTGAACAAAAGAAAGAGCGATTGAGGGGAGATCAATTGGAATATACGAAACGGTATCGAAATATAATTGAAGATGACGCACTCCGCGAAGCGTATGTTGATCAGTGGGATAACAACAATTCCATTTGGCTGAATGATTCTTCAGGAATTTACACGTACCCCCCAAATTCACAACAAATATTGGTTAGACTCTGGGATTCGAATAAACAGGAGTGGATTGACCATGATAAATTTATAACCGTGAATCAAACTGATAATCTCGGCAATAAAGAAAAATATTATCTCGAATTACACCATGACGGCAGTAAGTGGGTAAAATCTAATACTGACACCACCAAATACCTGGGAAATTCCCAATTAACTACCTATTACGCCTATTATGAGGGGAATATGGACAACACCAATTTTGATTTAATTCAATATAATATTGATGTCTACAACCAGGATACGTTGATCACCTATTTCGAAGATTTTAGTATTTATGGCGCCACCAATAATAAGTCTGAATTCATTTATAATGATGAAGGAAAATTGCTGGACCAAAAATATTACGAAACGGCTGATAAAGATCCTTCTGATGGCCTCGATTGGGCATTGAGTTATTGGTGGAAATATGACTATGATGCCAATAATAATGTCATTTTAAATCAATACTATGCCGTTGGATGGGGTTACAAATTTGAGTATGCCTACGACGGTATAGATAATAAAAACTGGACTACACAGATTTATTCGGAAACCAATGATATTAATTACCAGAATGGAATTGACTGGTCACCACGATTGCGGACCATCAGCAATTTTGACAATAACGGAAAAAGAATTTATTACGAATACTGGAACTTCAATAGTGGGGGCTATAAAGAAGAATCAGTGTTTAATCCGGACGGTTTTGAGACTTCGAAAAAACAATTTAATTCCGGTGATCATGATGGCACAGATGGAATAGACTGGACCTTGCAAACGGAAACAACAAAATCATATAATGAACAGGATCAACTTACTGAATACCTTCAAAAGAAAAGAAATACCACTACCGATTTAATGGAAAATAAAAGTCGTTATATCAATGATTATGACGAGAACGGCAATAAAATAAATTATGAAAATTATACCTGGGACACCAATGACTGGCTCCCGCTGGATAAAACCACCTGGCAATATAATAGCAGCGCTTTACTTTTAACCAAAACCAATCTTGGCTGGTTGAACAGCAATTGGATTCCTATCGATTCTCTCATCTATGAGTATGACGCTGACAATTACCTAATCCGCGAAATCCACAAAGCCTACAATAAATCCACCTTGGTTTCCGGAAATATGAAAATATATTCCTATGCCAATTCTGATTTTAATACATATTGCCAAATAAATATCAGTGGAGACTCTGTGTTGATCGGTGATCATCTGACAATGTCAGCATCCATCGCCAGTGGCAATGCGATGTATACCTGGATGGATTCTTCCAGAAACATATTGGGCTCTCAGGCCGAACAGACCTTGAATGCCGCCGGAATTTATACTGTCAATGCCGATAATGGAACCTGCAGGGTATCCCAATCCACCAAGATTTATACAAGTTGTCCACTCACCATAAGTGGTGACAGCATTTTGTATCTCCATGATCAAGTGACCTTCAGTGCCCAATTGCAAAATGTTGAACATGCCACCTATCGCTGGTATGATGATAATGATAACTTTTTGAAGGAAAGCAACACCCTGGTCGTTTCTTACCCCAATACATACAAGATCATTTCATATGGAGGCTTCTGTTACGCCACGGCAGAAAAAACCGCTGTTGAAGTAACGGATTTGGAAGATCCGTCAGATTTAAATTCATTCAAAATTTACCCCAATCCAACCCATGACCTGCTAACCATCAGGTTGCCCAACAACGCATCGTCAGGCACTTTGAGTCTGTTAAACATTGAAGGCATTTTTGTCTGGGAAAAGGCACTGACAGGTTTAGGCTCCGAAGTGGTTTTGACATTACCTTCTATAAAACCAGGAACCTACCTAATAATGTTTCAGGGAGAAAATTGTGTCAAAGTCAGTCGACTGGTGATCAATTGAACCACGACTTTTATTTTGCCAGACTGAGACATTAACATTTATTGATCCATTACCTTCCTATTACGCTGTTCGCAAATTCCAATGCACGCCACTCTGCCCAATTAAAAACATCTCCATTCATCGAGAAACCCACATGACCGCCATGCTCAGGGAGTTCAAGAAAAAGATAATCGCTTGCACGGGCGATTTTTAAGGGATAACAAGAAGGCGGTAACATGGGATCATTTTTGGCATTCACCAATAAAAATGGCACCCCAATCGCATCGGCGTATTTTCCTGCACTGGCGTATTTATAAAATTCCGCTGCACTGGAAAATCCATTCATGGGCGCTGTAAATTGACCATCAAATTGCTCAAAATGTCTGATTTTATCCAGACCACTGAGATCCAATGATCCGGGAAATTGAAGTGCCTTTCTCCTGATTTTATTTTTTAATTTTTGTATAAATCTCCGGCGATAAATTATATTTCCCGGCTTAGAAAGCATTTTGGCAGAAGCCCCCAAATCACACGGAACGGAATAAGCCACACCTCCCTTGATTTGGCATGGTAATGCTTGAGCATGTTCTCCCAAATATTTCATAGATAGGCTGCCTCCCATACTAAACCCGATCAGGAAAATCGATTTATAAATTTGGTTTTCTAAAACATGATGAATTATATCATGCAGATCTTCAGTGGCACCGTGATGGTATAATTTAAATTTCCGATTTAATTCACCACTACAACTGCGGCAATTCCAGGCAAGCACATCCCATCCATTGAATAAAAAAAGTCGCCCCATACCATAGATGTATTTGCGATGAGAATTGCCTTCCAAACCATGCGAAAGAATCACCAGTTTGTCAGAATGGTCCCGGGCCCAGTCTAAATCAAGAAAATCCCCGTCAGAAGTTTCAATGCGTTCCCGGCTATATTCGATGGGTTGCATATTTCTGAATACTCCGGGAACGATGGTTTCCACATGCCGGTTGAATAAATAGAAAGGCGCTCGATATGATGAATTATGAATGATGGGCATCTTTGAAGAAAACTGTGCTAATTGGCAAAATTAAACCATTCAAGAAGTTAATAGCAACAATAAAGTGGTATCAAATCGAAAGGTTCGCAAACTCCAACACGAATAACTCCATGCTATAATTTATTTTGACCAATGGGGTTATTGATCGGCATTCTCCTGTTCCTCAATTTTTTTGTCCTTGTTTTTCTCTTTCTTCTTACCCTTGCCGAAAGGCCACCACTTTTTGCCGGTTTTTCCCTGTTCGGTGTTCGTTTGATCTTCTTCCTGAATAAGTGGTTTTTCTTCAGTCTCCAAGTCCTGTTTTACGTCTCCCTCTACAATCTTTGGTTTTGGAAAATATTTCCCAAAGTGATATAAATAGATCAACTCATCAACATTATAGGTGTTTTCTTCCCGATAACTGGCCACAACAGCCGCTGTATCTACAGCACTTGTGGAATCGGTTCGGGGATGTTGGTTACTATAGGCGGTAAAAGGGTCCTCCAGTTTTTTATAGACGGATTCCATTGGTATGGTCCGCATTTCGGTCAACTTTTTTTGATAAGAAGGCTCATCAGCTATGCCAACCTTTTTTTTATCCACTTCCCAAACGTCTCTCGGCAATGAATCAGCACCAAACAATGAAAATTGCTTTTGTCTAGCCTGGTTATCGAGAATGAACGAACTGGTATATGCCGGACAAATCATTCGCTGTTGACAGGCAAAGAAAGCATACAGGCAGAATGCCAGCAATATGTAAATGGAAGTTTTATTCATTAAAATGCCAATACAAATATCAGCTATTTATTAAATTTTAAAGAAATATGTAATTTTTATTAAAAATTTAAAATATTTCTAAAATATGAATGAATTAATACTAATAATCTCAATTTTAACAGATTAGTATTTCAAGTATTACTTGAAGTACTTGCTCCTTTCAAACAGAAAATTAAAAATTTATTCTTTTCTGAATGTATTTGTAACCGGATTTCACAGCATTTATTGCCACGGATCAGCCGTTTTGAGCCTCTTACACCATAGAAAAACGAAAATGAAATCTAAATAGTAAGTAGAAAAGAACAGACTGATAAAACGACACCAACAACTTTTCTCGAAACGATGCAATCTCCAGGATTTTAATAGAAACGCGGTAAAATATTTGGATAGTTGGATTAACAAATACTGAAGGTGCTGACTACCCAAAAAAATTTACAACTCCATACCCATAAACCAAAATTCGCTTGAGATAAAAAACCAATAGGTACAGTCGATATTTTCCTGCTCAAACACGATTCCTGAGTGTACAATATCTTTATTTCAGATCACTGAAAGCTTTTAAATACCAGATTAAGCCGCAAATCACCCGCTGATTGTCGTCTTCGCACAGCA
Source organism: uncultured Cytophagales bacterium (assembly GCA_963711495.1). GTDB lineage: Bacteria > Bacteroidota > Bacteroidia > Cytophagales > Cyclobacteriaceae > CAVQEK01. The sequence goes on along the minus strand of CAVQEK010000009.1, from coordinate 194,435 downwards.
TTTTACTGGATTTCAATGGGTATATTTGAATAGAAAATCAAATCAATTCCAGTACCATGAATCAAGTTAAAAACAAAATCAAAACGATCACCCCCTGTCTTTGGTTCGATACCCAGGCCGAAGAAGCTGCGAATTTATACACCTCCATCTTTAAAAACGCAAAGATTAAACATATATCGCGCTACGGAGAAGAAGGTAAAGAGATTCATGGACAGCAAGCAGGTACGGTAATGACCGTTTCATTCCAACTGGAAGGCTGGGAATTTATCGCATTAAACGGCGGACCGCAATTTAATTTTACCGAAGCCATATCATTTCAGGTAAGTTGTGAATCGCAGGAGGAAATTGATCATTTTTGGAAAAAACTGACTGCCGGAGGTGAAGAAGGTCAATGTGGCTGGCTAAAGGACAAATTTGGTGTTTCATGGCAGATCGTTCCGGCAATTCTGCCTGTATTGTTAAGTGGTTCGGATACTAAAAAAACACAAAGCGTTACCCGGGCTTTTCTACAAATGAAGAAATTTGATATTGAAAAATTAAAACAGGCATATTATCAAGCATGAAATAAGTTGATATGGAAACAAAATCGAAATTAACTTTCAAAAATGTCGATGAATATCTGACCTCTCAACCGTACAATGTGAGGTCTAAGCTATACGAACTCAGGCAGATCATTAAGAAAGCTGCACCGGATGCGGAAGAAGTGATCAGTTATCAAATGCCGGGCTATAAATTGCACGGAATGTTGGTATGGTTTGCCGGGTATAAAAATCACTGTGGGTTCTATCCTACGTCCACGGTATTGCAAGTCTTCAAAGATCAGCTTGCCCCTTATGAATTAAGCAAAGGAACCATTCGGTTTCCAATTGAAAAACCGTTGCCCGTCAAACTCATATCAGAGATCGTTAAGTTCCGGGTAAAAGAAAACCTGGACAAAAAATTGGTGAAAGATGCGGCAAAGCGCAGCAAAACCAGGGGATAAAAAGATTTGCGATTACTCAAAATATTTAAGTCACTCTTGTCATGAAAAAAAGTCTTTACACACCAATAAATTTGACAGGTTACAGAATATCCAATTGAAATTTCTTCTTAATTCTATAAGAGTTACTTAACATATTTTCACACCAACAAAAAAAACATAATCATCTTAGGATTAATTTCATGGTAAATAAGATAAGTTTTTGACTAGTCAATGCAGTATTAATATCACGCCTTATCTTCTCAAAACAATGATATATCGCCGATTTAGGCTATATTGAATTGAATTAACGTAACTTCGTAAATGGAGAAATATGAAAACTGCAAAGGCATTCCTAACTTTAATTGCACCAATAACTTAGCTGCCTAACAATAAAATTATTCATTGTCATGAAACATCTTCCAACAATACTTTTCTTTTCACTGATCATCTTTTTCAGTTGTGACAACAGCAAGGTTCAGAACAACAGGGCAGAGAAAATCTATCCGCAGCAGGTCTTCGAATATTCCGATAACCTCGAACCACACTGGTCGAGTTTTGAAAATCTGAACGGCGAAAAAGGCATGGGCGGCAGGGAAAATAATGGGGCGAAGGGGCATCCGTCCGACAACATCAAAGCCGGAGAGCATTGCGTTTTGCTGAACACTACCGGCCCGGGAATAGTGAACCGCATCTGGGTGACCATCCTCAATCGGTCACCGCACGTGTTGCGCGGGCTGGTTATCAACATATATTGGGACAACGAAGAAAAACCCGCCGTTTCAGTTCCATTCGGAGACTTTTTTGGGGTTGGTGTGGGAAAGACTGTTGCATTTGAAAATGCATTATTTGCCAATCCGGAAGGATGGTCTTTCAATAGCTTTGTACAAATGCCTTTCGAAAAAGCCGCCAAAATCGAAATTGTTAACGAAATGGATTTCGATATATTCCTGGTATTTTTTGATGTGGACTTCCAGCACCTCAAACACTGGGACGACGACTTCATGTATTTTCACGCATACTGGCATCGCGATACGGCCACAACACCCGGTAAGGATTTCAATATACTTCCTCATGTGACTGGAAAAGGCCGGTTTCTGGGGACCAACGTTAGCGTAATGCCCAATCCGGATTATAAAAATTACTGGTGGGGAGAAGGCGAAGTTAAAATGTACCTCGATGGTGACACAGAAAATCCGAGCCTGACAGGAACGGGAACCGAGGATTATATCGGTACCGGATGGGGACAAGGTGTCTTCTTCAACAAATACACCGGATGCTCAGTAGCTGACGCCGCCGACAGGCTGTGGTCATTTTATCGATTTCACATTATTGATCCGATCTATTTTGGCCAGGACTGCCGGGTGACCATTCAACAAATGGGCGGAACATCAAAAAAGAACGTGATTGCCATGCAGAAAAACGGCGTCAAACTCATCCCCGTGACCATTAACGGCAATGATTCCAGGCCGGTCCCGATTTATAAGAAAGACAGCGTGGTCAACCTTGAAAGCCTGCAGCTACCCGGAGACGATGCCTGGACTAATTTCTACCGTTCCGATGATGTGTCGGCAGTAGCCTATTTCTACCTCGACAGCCCAAAAGATGATCTCCCCGCCATCCAGGATCTGGCCATGCGAACATGGCATTTAGAGGAATGATGTGATTTGGGGTAACATTCGTTATTATGAAAATCCCTATAAGAAATGTCAAATCACATAACTGCTTCCGCCAACTAAAAATATCATTTCACCCCAACAAATATTTTTTCAACATCTCTACTCCTTTGTGAATGGCTTCCCGTCCACTGGATTCTATGCCATACCAACCGGCATACCCGGATGATTTGCACATTTCGATCATCTTGACCGTCAGTTCGTCGTCCGGCTGATTGCGGTAGGACATGCCCAGTGCAAAAGGAACAGTTTTTTGCAGGTATTCATAATTGTCGAAATCGGCCCCCGGCTGACGCCAGTCGGGATAGGTGCCAAAATACGGATCATTCAATTCGTGCACCAGCTTCACCATCCAGTCGGGATCATTGGATACGCCGCCGTGGTTCTCAATCACCACGCTGATATTCGCCTGTTTGGCATAGTCTAGCAGCATGTGATACGATTCAGTAGCCCATTTAAGCGCTTCGTTCTTATCGACATCCTTAGGTCCACGGCAATTGGTGCGTATGGCGTGGCAGCCCAGGTAGTGGGCAATATCAACCCATTTCCTGTGATTGATCACAAACTGCTTCCTCAGTTCAGCCGTGGGTTCACAACCATCTCCTTCCGCATCGCACATCACCAGTACCATGGTCACCCCCTGATCTGCGGCATTTTTTTTGAGTTGATTCAAATAATCGACGGTCGGGACTTCAAACAAAGTATTCACAAATTCAATTCCGTTCAGTCCGAAATCTTCCCTGGCGATCCTGGGGAAATCAAGGTTTTTCCATTTGCCCGCTCTTATCTCATCGACAAGGGCCCATTCTGCCAGTGAGATATCATTTTTTGTAATGCGTTGTTGACTCATAGCTTCCGATAGTTTGAATAGAGATGGTGATAATATTGCAGCTCCGCTGAAAAGCAGGGATTTTTCAATGAATCCTCTTCTCGTGTGGGTATGTTCATTTTCCGAGGTCATCTTTTTGTGTATTAAATGTGATCATTAAGTTCCCAGCCCTTGCGGTATTCGCGGGTCAGATATTGATTTGCCGCTTCATTATTGGTTATCTTCATGGCCGATGCATCAAATTCCACGCTCTTCCCGGCGCGTAGTGCCACTGCCGCAAGGTTTATGGCATCGGTGACACAACCAGCCTTCAGAAAGCTACCGGGTGAATCTTCATCATTTTTTATCGCCCTTACCCAGGTATCTTCGTGAGATTCTGTTTCTACTTCTCCGAGATCTTTTTTCCCGGTATAAGCCTTCATTTTTGCTTCCGGTATTATTCGCGGTTTTTCTCCCCGGAATCCCGCCAAAATTTTTCCTTTGTCCCCAACGAACATCATTCCTTCCGTATCAATTTCCTGGTTATCCTGTTCGAGTTCTTCCGGCGCAAATGGCTTCATGCCACCATCATACCAATAAAGGTCGAATGCCGGCAGCAACCGCTGTTCGGGAAATTTTAGCTGGATGATACTGGAATAAGGAAAAGCCACATTATTGTCCACCCATTGGCACACATTATCCTCAACTTTTCTTGTTGTAGTGCCATAAGCCTTGGCACTGACCGGCGGCCTGTCGATTCCAAAGATCAGGAATAGCGGAAACAGGCTATAATGGCCCATATCGGCAATACTTCCTCCGCCGAAATCGTACCAGCCGCGAAATATATTGAAGGTGTAATTCGGATTGTAGGGGCGATGAGGTACCGGGCCTAGCCAAAGGTCCCAATTGAAGCCTGCCGGAACCGGTGGTGTGTCTGTAGGGTTTGAAGTCCATTGGGGCCAAACCGGTCGATAAGACCAGTTGTGGATCTCTTTCAAATTGCCGATGACACCATCCTTGATCCAGGACAGGACCATTTCATACTCCGGCCTCGGGCTCCAGGCCAGCAGGTGTGTTTTTAGACCTGTTTGGCGAGCCGTTTCAATCACCAGGCGACCCTCGGCAATCCGGTTGGCAATCGGTTTATGACTGATGGCATGTTTCCCTTTTTTCATGGCGGCAATGGAAATGGTAGCATGTAAATGATCCGGGGTCATGACCTTGACGGCATCCACGCCTTGCTCTTTCTCCAGCAACTCCCGGAAATCTTCGTAGGCCACACAGCCTTTGTACTTGCCGGACGATTTATTTTTGCCGTAGTATTTTTCTACATACTCCTTACCCACATCCCTGCCACCGGCAATTCCCTTCACATTTGCTCCCCACGCCGGGTCTCCCAAGACCTTGCGAATATCATCGCGTAAGCCATTGGCTGACCAGTCGAGGTAATTGGTGGTGTACTTATTGGCGTCACAAACGGCAACCACCTGTATCTCCGGATGCTGCAGCATGTCTCCCAGTTCGCGCAGGCCTTGTGTGCCACAGCCAATATTGGCTACATTGATCCGGTCGGATGGCGGAGTTTTGCCCAATCCAGCAATAACATGACTGGGAACGATAGAGATGGTAGCGGCAGTTAGCGCGGTGGTACTGATAAATTCCCGGCGTTTGATATTCTTAACATTTTTCATAACTGGTTTTCGATTTATAGCTGGTGAATCAAAAAAATATAACTTATTCAAGTTAATGATCTCTTCTTTGAGAAGCAATAAATTAAAAAAATCCAAAGGGCCATTATATTGAACCCTTTGGATTACGAGACCTAACAATATACAGAACAGATTAATTCGATCTCAATCATCATAATGTGTGACTTTATTGATTGTAAAGTCAAGTGTCACGCTTCCTAATGCATTAGACAGTGTATGTTGAACGTTGGTATTACCATTATTCAGCGATGAAACATCATGAGTTGTTGTTTTTGTTTTTGTGCTAACAACACACCGGGATAGCCAATAAGACCTGGAATAGGCAATTCAACGGAAGATCTTATTGAAAATTGCCTTCCGGTTTGTGTCTGCATGTCATCCTTTGTAAAATGCATCTTATACTGGTAAGAATTCAGTTTTGTTAATTTGAGTAGCTAACAGAGATGTTGTAAGTTTAACCGTTGCCTGATTTGTGCAGGTAACATTATTGCAAACTCCGGTAAAATCATTATTAGTCCATGTAACCATAACATCGTACGAACTCGGCGCTTGGCAGTTGTCCCGCTGTTCATAGTTCACATTGCCTGTAATCTTCACGATCTTTTTGCCATTCAACGTTTTGGCCACAAAAGATATCGGCACCGCGGTGGTAGCAGGCGCTGCGGCAAAAAACTTGCTCCAATTGAGGTTCGCTATAGCCGCATTGGCCGCATCCTTGGTGCCTCCGGCGGAAAAAATCGTGGTCGTGCTGTTTTCTAGGATTTGCTTTTGCTCGTCACTCAATGATGCCCCAGCATTTACATAGTCTGCCATGGATGCATTCAACGCATCTGAAAGTTCGCTCCCTGAAGAGACGTTGGTGGATTTCATGGTGAAAATCATTATCCGTCCATAAGTCACCGATTCGATATAGAGCGGGATATTGTCCGCACCGATTTCACCCTTGGTTTGTAAACCTTTAACATCATCGGCGGTAACATCCTGGGCAAAGAAATCAGCGGGTTCCGGCAGCAGGTCATCGGCAAACCTAACGGTGAACATTTCCTGCACAAACCTGGCAACTACGGTATGTTCCTTATAAGACCTTTCCACACTCACATTGGCGCTGGCGTCCAGGCCTACTTGCGATTCCGGATCGGTAAACCCGCCACTGATCCCCATGGCCAGCATCGACTGCTCAAAAGAAGATGCTTCGTCTACCTGGAAGTTCATCAAGCCTGCTCCTGCCTGCGATCCATCTGGCATCTGGCCCGCAGCAATCTGAAAATCTGAAATAGCCTGTTGCACATTAATGCTATTGGGCACGTCCACTTGCTTGGAACTTTCGCTGAGGGGCAAATTGGTTTGGATCGTTATCGGAGCACGTTTTGCATTGATGGTTTTCAACTCACCGCCCTTAAGCGTGTTCCCCTGGATAAGCGCTCCCGGCCAGATGACCCCAAAATTAGTTTCTACCGAAGTGATATCCTGAAAAGTCCTCACAAGGTTTTTTTCATAAGTCTGACACTGATAGGGACCACCACCAGTCGAAACCATTACATCTTCTTTAAATACAGGATCTTTCTGTTTTACGGTATCCGTTTTCCAATCCGGTAATTGGCTCAGTACATTGTTAATGTCCACTGCATTCGGATTGCCCGATGGATTTTCATTTTGCTTATTGCATGCAAAAGCAATCATTAAGATTATAATGAAAGCATACAAATTCTGTCTGGTTAATAAGGTCTTCATGATCGTAATGTTTTAATGGAACTTATTTTCTTCCAAAGCACGCACAATTATGAAGGCACTACTTATCAAATTTGTCGCAAGGACTATCAAATTCGTCGCGTGAGGGGAACAAGGGGTGTTTTTTTAAAGTTGGCTGCAGCAGCATAATTTTCGAATTTCGATATGCGATTCGCGATTTGATCATAAAAAGACATCTTTGAATTGAAAAGAACTATGCTAAAGCTTGACAAGCCTGATGAAGACAACCGGTTGATCAGTATTTTTGTGATGAGCATGAATTCAAACAAAAAGGACGAATTACAAACCGCAAGCCAAACATGATTCACCCGGTCCATAGAAGCTGTCTGGTGTTTCCACTTTTTGAATTTTGAAACTTGAATCTTTAAACTTGAATCTTGGGTCTTTGGCCTCGAATATTATACATGTGAATGCACCTCTCCCGGAGGGTATCCATATTCATCACGAAAACACTTGGTGAAATAAGACGGGCTGCTGAAACCTACCTGGTAAGCAATTTCCGAGGCAGTGGCAGCATCTTTTTTTAATAATTCCATGGCACGTGTCAGCCTGAATGTTCTTATGAACTGATTTGGTGCCTGATTGGTGAGGGCCATCATTTTGCGATGAATTTGAGAACGGCTCATCCCCACTTCATCAGCGAGTTGTTCAACACCAAACTTTTCATCACCAATATGCGCTTCGATTATTTTTAACAACTTTTGAATGAACTGTTCGTCGACGGAATTTACCGCAATCTCACTCGGTTTGAGGACCAACTCCCGCTGGAATTTTTCCCTTAATTTCTTCCTGGAGTCAATTAAGTTCTGAAGACGTGCCAGCAATTCACGGGGCACAAAAGGTTTGGTGACATAGTCGTCTGCCTGGTTTTCCAGACCTTGGATTTTATCTTCGACAGCTACCTTGGCTGTTAATAAAATAATCGGGATATGACTGGTTTTTTCATTTTGTTTTAATGTGGCACAAACTTCATAGCCATCCTTTTTCGGCATCATCACATCACTGACGATGATATCCGGAATGGCTTCTATTCCCATTTCAATGCCCTCTTCCCCATCTTTGGCCATCAAAAGCTGATAAGAAGTTCCAAGAATTTCCTCAATATAAGTTCTTACGTCTGTGTTGTCTTCAACCAAAAGCAATAACGGTTTCCCGTTATCTTCCACTATTACCTTGTTTCCTTCCTTCGTTGTACCATAAGAATCAAGTCCTGAAGAATGAGAATCAGGTTGGATTTCGGAGACCTCCATTCCCGCCTTTTCCGATTCGGAAAGATGCGCATCTCCCATTGGTAATTGAATGATGAATTCCGATCCAATACCTTCCTCACTTTTCACGCTGATTGATCCATGATGTAGTTCGGTCAGTTCCTTTGCCAATGCCAGTCCGATACCTGTCCCTGTTGACTTTCCGGCACTATCCGATTGATAAAAACGGTTAAAAACAGATCCCACGTCCCTGGCCGGAATACCGCTGCCGGTATCGGTGATATGAATTTCAAGCTCCTGATCTGTGTTGGAGATCTCTACGTGAATTTTCCCTTTTTCAGGGGTGAATTTCAGGGCATTCGAGAGCAAATTGATAAGGACTTTTTCCAATTTCTCACGATCATAACAGACCTGGATATCTTCTTTTGCTGATTTTGTAGTTAAAACAATCTCCTTTTTTTGGGCTATCGATTCAAATGCCATCACAACGCCCTTGACTACTGGCACAATGTTTCCACGCGATGCTTTCAGCTTCAACGAGCCGGACTCCAGTTTCGATAATTCCAGCAACTGATTGATGAGATCCAACAACCGCGAAGCATTCATTTTCATAACATCCAGATGCTGGTGAACTTTTGGATTAACAGCTTCTGATTTCATCATTTCTATAGGTCCCAGGATCAGGGTGAGCGGCGTTCTGAATTCATGGGTGATATTGGCAAAGAACTTGGATTTCAACTGATCGACCTCCAGTTCCTTTTTAAGCATTTCTTTATTCTTCCGGTTTTTGATCCGCTGGTTATTGTACAATAAACCACCGATCAAAAGGATCAATAATGCTGCTCCGGCAAAGGCATTCTTACGAAACCGCTGAGCTTGCTGTTCTTTTTCCAGGCTGGCAATGGCTTGTTCTTTTCTATCGGCTTCATACTTCTCCCGCAATTGCTCGATCTGTTCTGATTTTTGCCTGTTGAAGATGGTATCATTGACGGCAATGTAATTCTGCAAAGCTTTACTGGCGCTGACATGATCCCCTAAACTATCGTATATCTGGGCCAGGACGGAATAAGCAGTTTGCTGCTCGGAGACCAAATCGCTATTAATGGCAAGTCCCAATTGCTGCTCACCAAAAATTTTTGCAGAATCGAACTTGCCCATGTAAAGGTAGTTTTCAGCCAAATTGCCGGTAATGTAGACCGTCCTGGAATTGATGCCTGATCTTTGAGACAGGTCATACGCTTTGCGCAGGTAATAATTCGATTTTTTAAAATCTTTCCTGATTGAGTATTTGCCGCCAATATTATCAAGATTGGTCAGGATCAGTCGTTGATCTTTAATGCTTTCGCCAATCTTTAACGATCGCTCATAATAAGAGATGGCGGTATCAAAGCGGCTCATTCTTGAATAGACAACACCGATATTCACCAGCGCCCAGCCCTCGTTATATTTATTCCCAACACGATGATTGACTTCGAGTGATCGCTTCAAATACTTCAATGCTTCATCCAGGCTGCCCGCCAATTCAAATGTATGTCCCAGATGCATCAAAGAGGTGGCAATTTTGGATTGGTCATCCAGCGAATCATAAAGATTGAGTGATTTCATGAAGTATTTGATGGCTTCGGTATGCTGGCCGTTGATGCCTTTTATTATACCGATGTCGTCATTTTCCTGGGCTATTGATCTGATGGAATTGATTTCCCTGGCAATCGCGATGGATTTTTCCGCCGCTGCCAATGCTTGTTTATACTCCCCTTTCTTAAAAAGTGCTACAAACAGAAAGTGATAACTTTGCGCGATCAAAGCTTTATTCCCGAGTTTTTCACTCAACTGCAAAGCCTTCTGGCTGAGGTCATACCCCTTTTCATAACCACCTTTTGAGCTTTTAATGTATGAAAGACTGTTATAGCTTTTTATTATTCCCTCCTGATATCCCAGGCGACTTGAAAGTGCAAGCGCTTCCTGAGCAATGCTGTCGGCATGATCCAGATCGTAATAGGCATAGTCTTCGGAAAGTGCCGCCAGGATATTTACACGCAGCGTATCCTTTGCCACATTCAGCACACCCTCCAAGCTGTCAATTTTGGATGATTGTGCAAAAATCCCCGATGAAATGAATAATGAAACTACCGATATCAACAGTTTTCTCAACATAATTGCAGATCAACCAACTCGTAATTTAAGTATAAATCACTGGATTCCATAGTATTTTTGATGCGCTTCATGCAGTATATAAACAACTATTGGATATTTGATTGGCATTTACATTATTAATTTTATCACATAGACTTGATCTCCATAACAATGATTTGACCGTTGTCGTCTGACCAAACAATTAAATTTTGCCAATCTGGTAAAACAAAAATGTACTAATTCCCTTTACAAGTATACCTGGTATTCAAGTCATTCTAAAATGAATAAAGATGAAAGCAATTACGCTAAAAAATCCTGGTGGAATTGAAAATTTAATGATCTCGGAAATTCCCATACCAAAAATCCAATCCAATGAAGTTTTGGTAAAAGTTAAGGCGATATCGATCAATCCGGTGGATACCGCAGTCCGCAAAAATGAAGGCGCGCTAAGATCTATTTTAAACCCGAAAAATGGGGAAGATACTTTCATATTAGGCTGGGACATTTCCGGTACGATAACTGAAACCGGATCTGATGTCAGTGAATTTAAAGAAGGAGATGATGTATTTGGGATGGTCAATTTCTCCGGACAGGGGAAAGCATATGCCGAATATGTGGCCGCACCGGCTGCCCATCTTGCATTGAAACCCAACAATATTTCTCACGAAGAAGCCGCCGCCGCCACCCTTGCTGCCTTAACCGCATGGCAGGGATTGGTCACCTATGCCAACATAAAAAAAGGTGACAAAGTACTCATTCATGCTGCCGGAGGGGGTGTAGGCCACTATGCTGTGCAAATAGCCAAACATTTTGGCGCCCACGTAATTGGCACCGGTTCATCATCAAAGCGGGATTTTGTGCAGAAACTGGGCGCCGATGAATTTATTGATTACACCAAAGAGAAATTTGAAGATAAAGTAAACGATGCCGACATCGTATTTGATTCCATTCCCGGTGATCATTTGCTGCGCTCTTTAGTCGCCGTCATGAAAGGCGGACGGGTGATCAGCATTAAAGCGTCATTCGAGGGTGAAATTGCCGACAAAGCCAAAGAAAAGAGCCTATTTACCCAACGAATGATGGTGCGATCCAATGGGGAGGACATGAAACAAATTGCTGAATTACTGGAAGACGGAAGTATCCATTCTCACATTTCCAAAAAGTTTCGTTTCAACGATCTCCCGAAAGCCCATCAGGAAATAGAAACCGGAAAGACGGAAGGTAAAATCGTAGTTGTTCTGTAGTAATATTATTAAAATATAATCAGACTTTAAGATCCGGCTTTTACCACAAGGCCGGATCTTTTGTATTAAATTGCCCCCATATCCAATCCAAAATTTATATGGCAGTGCTTGTCGACATCTTTATCGATCTCCATCATAAATCAATCAAAATATAATGGCCAAAAATCTAACAGATTTAAAAATAAGACCGGCAGCAATCGATGACTTGCCTGAATTGCAAACACTTTATGTTGACACCATCAGAAGCACCTGCCGGAATGATTATGATCAAAATCAAATCAATGCCTGGGCTTCAACAATGGGCAATCAGGCAGGATGGCTTGATGCGCTGGTCAAACAGTACTTTTTAATCGCGCTCATCAATCATAAAATTGTGGGATTTGGTTCTTTGGAAAACGGAGATTATCTGGATTTTTTATATGTCCACAAAAACTTTTTAAGACAAGGAATCGCTAATAAACTTTATCGAGAATTGGAGAAGGAATCCTTAAGGCTGGGATCTGAATATATAACATCCGATGTCAGCAAAACAGCTAAACCTTTCTTTGAAGCGAATGGATTTAACGTAGTTAAAGAAAATAAGAATCGGATCAATAGTGTTGAAATCATCAATTACCGAATGATCAAATACCACACTGTTGGCTAAGAATTAAAGGTTGATTCCCGGAAGTAAAATTTATTAAAAAACCAGTTGATGAAATCAATTTAATTAATCGCTCAATTTTGTGATCGGAGTTAACTGCAATTTTCTGAATTCCACTTCCGAACCTTCAGCCTGAATGGCAATCTGGCCGTGATCCGCTGTGCAATCGTAGCCATAATTTACCAAATCACCATTGACCCAGACTTTAATGGAATTGTTCAGGCATTGGATGATCATGGTATTCCATTCTCCCACCGGCTTTTCAGAACCATCCGTTAAATTGAGTATGCGTCGTTTTTTGCCCTCGGTGATCCCCCATTCTTCTTTGGGACCTCTTCTGCGTTCCATGTCGGGAACAGTGATATCCTCAACGATACACCAAAAGTCGCCGGCATTTTCATGAAGCATCTGGACTTCAATGGATTTCGGGAACATTTTGTATAATGCTCTTGGGGTTGATGCATTCACCAGCACTCCGCAGTTACCAGGTTTTCCCGCAAAACGGTATTCCACTGCCAGTCTGTAGTTTTTATACACCTTATCGGTGATCAGGTGTCCTGGAGGTGTGCCAAGACTTACCAGCATGCCATTGCGGACAATAAAAGGATTCTGTGCTGTGGGGACTGTGTCCATGGCAGGAACATCTACATGCCAGCCATCCAGATTTTTTCCGTTAAAAAGATCGATGGTCTGAGATATGGCGGGATGGACCAAAACCAGACCTGTGAGCAATACGAGCGATATGATTACTGGTTTTTTCATATTGATGAGCACTTGTTTAAAATAATATGGTTAAAATACCTAAACTTAGCCTGGGAAACATTGGCTCTGGAAAGATACATCCGTTTTTATGAAAAACATGAACTTTTATGGAGGGAATCATCAGATTTTTGCTGCAGCCAAAAAATGGTACTGGACCCTTTCCCGGAACCTTAAAGCTAAATTGTGACTGCAAAAAACTTTGTGCAAAGACAATAATAGTTACCTCATGTCAACAAAACAGTTCTAACCAAATCGACCAAATCAATGGGAAAATACAAGTAAAATGAAAACCTGGAATACGAAAAGTGGTCTTCACATCACCCAATTATTGTCGCGCAGAAGCAATGTTTTCCTTTTGTCCAATGGCGAAAAAAATATATTGATCGATACGGGCACAAAAGGCAACTGGAAAAAATTGAATAAAAAGCTACAGGAATTAAAAATTCATTCCCTCGATTACATCCTATTAACGCATACCCACTTTGATCACGCCGCCAATTCCTCGCGATTAAAAAAGCAATTTAAAGCCCTGTTGATCGTGCATAGCAGCGAGGCCGAATTTCTGGAAAACGGCAAAAATATCATTCCACTGGGCACCAATGTTTTCACCCGGTTCTTTGTTCGTGTGGGCAAAATATTCTCAGAAAAGTTAAATTATGGTCCTTGTCCTTATGATATACTGATTGATTCATCAATTTATGATCTGAAATCTACTGGTTGTAATGCCTATATCATGCACACACCCGGGCATTCTCCGGGTTCTGTTAGTGTGATTGTGGACGACGAAATAGCCATTGTGGGTGACGCCATGTTTGGCGTATTCAAAGGATCAGTCTTTCCGCCCTTTGCAGACGATATCGTACAAATGATCAATAGCTGGGGCAAATTGCTGGACACGAAATGCAGGATATACATTCCCGGTCACGGCACCGCAATCAACCGGGATCTTTTAAAACGGGAATATTTTAAAAGGAAAAAAAGTTAAAGTTAAACGGATAATTGCCGGGGAAGGCACTTGACTTGAAAGTGGATTACTGCTTAAGATTTTAGCAGCTTTGATGACAGTTCACTTGCGATTCTCGGTAACCATAAATTGTTCAAATATTTCATGTAATGTGATAAAAATGGGTGAATGGTAATTTTAATTTATTTTAGCACTTTAATCTTGTAAATTTCAGAACCTGATCATGGCTATTAATTTTTTTAAACTTTTTTAGAATAGAAAATGAAACCAGAATTTTTATACCTGTTTATTCTGCTCTCAGTCGGAGCTTGTAACAATTGTTCAACCACTCAAAAAATCCTTCCTATTCCATCCTACACGGCCAGCACGGCGCAATTAAAACAGATTGAACGCAAATATGGAATGTTTATCCATTTTGGGATGAACACCTTTCATGATTTGGAGTGGACTGATGGTACAATGTCGGCAGAATCGTATAATCCAACTGTGATTGATGCCAATCAATGGATTGAAACGGCAAAAAAAGCAGGCATGAAGTACGTTATTTTGGTATCCAAGCATCACGATGGTTTTTGTTTATGGGATAGCAAATTTACCGGTTATGATGTGGCAAATTCAGGAAATACCACGAATGTCGTAGAGGCTGTAGCAAAGGCTTGTCAGATATTTGACATCGGCTTTGGTTTGTATTATTCATTATGGGACAGAAATAAAAACAGCAATGTAAAAGATTCGACGCTTGATGCCGCTTACAATTCCTATATGATCAATCAATTGAACGAATTAATGGATATTTCCCAAAAACACTCTAATGTAGTCGAACTTTGGCTCGACGGTGGCTGGGTAAAGGAAAATGATCGATGGCCGATACAGGAAATTTACCAAACTGTAAAATCCAGGTTTCCCGATTGTCAAATAGGTGTGAACTGGTCCATTGGTCTTCCTGAAAATCCGGACTATCATCCTGTATATCCTCAGGACCAGAAAGAGGGTTATCCTATCCGGTATTTTCCCAGTGATTTCCGGTTGGGAGATCCTTATTTGCCTGCCAAAAGTGATCCGAAAATATTTACCCATGACGGCAAAGAATATTATATGCCTTGGGAATCAACAGTATGTATTAGTCAGCGATGGTTTTATAATACAACAGATACGGTTTATAAATCGATCGATGAACTTGCACATTTATATGAAATCGCTACCGACCAGGACAATATATTGATACTCAATAGCCCCCCAAACCGGAATGGAAAAATAAGATCGAAAGACGTCGAATTATTGACTGCGTTAAAAGAGCGGTTGAAAATCTAATAAAATTCAGATATCATGAAGAGGGATTAATAATGTTTCCTGATGTTGACCCATTTTTTCATTTCCTGACCAATTGATTTGATCTGGGCTGATGGTCATATCCAATGATCATTACCGTGTCGTCATTCCTGGCCACCAATATATATTTTCTGCCTTTTATGGTGATGAACTTCATATCCCGGACATCGCCGTCTACATACAACCCACTTTTCCGATTGGGAATAATGTTAAAATTACCCCGGCCATCGCCCTGCATGAACACGCCCATGCCCGCATCATTGCGCATGGTTTGTACTTCAGTACCATAAAAATTACCCGCCATTACGACATCCTGATGACCGTCGGCATTGAAATCATCCAGGAGTATACTGTTGATGCAGGACAACTGAGCGGTATTGGGCAACGGATGGATTTTAAATTTTCCAGTATCAACATTTTCAATATAACTATTCGCAAAGGTCTTCACCTGATAATGATCTGCCGAATCGAGCTTTTCCTTGCCATAAACGTCAGCCAGGGTTGCCAGTGCAAAAGCATTGTTGGTGGTATATTTCACTGCAATGGAGGGAATCTGAACTGAAGAATATTGCAGGCTGTTGAAGGGAAACAGCGTGTGATCACTATAATAACCCAGTACAATATCTTTCTTTTTGTTGTTGTCGAAATCAGCGTAATACAATTCAAATGGCTCAGAGGGTGTTGCTTTGTATCGCGAGTTGAGCCCCCAATTGCCAGCCAAAAGATCCTGATCGCCATCGCCATCAAAATCACCGGCTACAACAGTCCACCACCAGCCCTGGGAATTTTCCAAACCCGCAACCGTTTTTTGCCTGGTATATTTCCCGGATTGATTTTTAAAAACCGTAATGGGCATCCATTCCCCGACAAGAATTATATCCTGATCGCCATCGCCATCATAATCAGTAAAAACCGCATCAGTAACCATGCCCGGTTTACATAGTTCCGGTGCGATCTCGCTGGTTACATTCTGAAATTTCCCACCCGTATTTTGCAACAAATAACTGTCTGCCGGTTCAGGATAATGACCCGGTACCTGCCTGCCCAAAACAAGCAGATCCATAAATCCATCTTTATTAAAATCGCAAGGAATAGCCCTGGAACCACTGGTCGGCATCCTGGGGATCAATCCACTGGAAAGGGTAAAATGACCTTTACCATCATTTAAATATAACAGGTCCTGAACCAGCTCATTGTCCTCATCAAATTCATTGCCGCCACACACCACATAAAGGTCTTCGTCCCCATCATTATCGACATCGAGAAATGTCGCGCCCACCTCTTCGTGTAACCGTTCATTTTGCCAAGGCTCCTCACCAGAATCTGTAAAAGTGCCATCTGCCTGCTGCAAATACAAGTAACCGCGCCACCGGAAGGACCCGGTGAGATAAAAATCCTCCAGGCCATCCCCGTTTACATCGGCCACTGCAATCGCAGGTCCGAGATCTGACATTCGGTGCGGCAGCATTATCTCCCTCCCAAAATCATTAAACTGGTTTTCGTGGTGTTCGAGATCCAGTCCTATCTTTTTGGTATCATCTGCGAATATTGTCGTATGGCCGGCTACGGGCGGAACTGCCTGAATCGCTGCATTTTTATAGTAAAGATCCAGTGTTTCATTTACCGGAAGGTCGGCTAGTTTCTGGATTCTGCCATCCGGCCATGTTACTTTTAATTCGTTCACTATAGAATCCGTTCCCAACCCAAAGTGCATTAAAGGTTCCATACTCGAACGATACCCGCGTGTAAGATAATATTGCTGGAATTGAAAATGACCTTCGTGTTTCAGGCTGACCTTGGCTCCTAAGCCCATCGGATTATTCGCTGAACCATGAAACCGGATATTTAAAAAATGATTGTTATCCAATTTTTCCGAACGATTTTCATAGACAAAAGCAAAATCGTCAATGTTATTGACCACCAGGTCGAGATCTCCGTCATTGTCGAGGTCGGCATATGCAGCGCCACCGGAAAAAGAGGGTTGTGCCGTTCCCCAATCTTTGGTTACTTTCCGGAAAGTGAGGTCTCCCCGATTTTGATACATATAGTTTGGCAATGGCTCTACCGGCATAGAAGACAGCAAATTATCCCATTGGGCATCAGAAAAATTATTCTTTCCATAACTCAATTTTAATGAGTTGGTATAAAATATACCCCAATCGATATTTCTGATATCCCTGCGCATGCCATTGGCTACAAACAAATCAAACCATCCGTCGTCATCAAAATCAGCAAATAGATTACCCCAACTCCAGTCTGTATTGGTCACACCAGCCAGTTCTCCAATTTCACTAAACTTTTCATGCCCGCGATTCAGTTGTACGGTGTTAAACATATACTGGTGCAAATACCCATTTTTCACCGCATAGTTTGAAAGGCCCTCGCTCATTCCCTCCAGGTTCATTTTAAGTCGCCGGTTATCTTCTGCCACCATATCGAGCACCATAATGTCAAGCAATCCGTCATTGTTAATGTCTGCAGCATCATTACCCATGGAAGAGTTGGACGAGTGCCTGGTAGATGTTTTCATCGATTCCCTGAACGTTTTGTTGCCATTGTTGAAATACAGGTAATCGTGTTCAAAGAAATCATTGCTTACGTAAAGATCGTCCCATCCATCATTGTTAAAATCGCCGATGGCTACACCATGTCCAAATCCTATGATCGAGCTATAAAGACCGGCTTTACTGGTAACATCGATAAACCGGTTTCCGACATTTTCGTACAATTTATCCCCACTGTAAAAATCCACGCTATCACGCAGGGTCTTACCTTCCTGTATACCGATTTTAGTCGGCCCCTGGTTCACCAGATACATATCGAGATCACCATCCCGGTCATAATCAAAAAAAGCCGCATTCACGGCAAAACCAGGATGATCAATTCCGTATTCATGCGCTTTTTCTGTAAAAGTCCCATTACCGTTATTGATGAATAATTCATTTCTGCGACGTTCTGGTTTGTAAACACCCGATTTGCAGACATAAATATCAAGGTAGCCATCGTGGTTGATGTCAACCATGGTAGTTCCGGCACACCATCCATGATCTTTTTCGAGTAAGCCAGCCTCCGCAGTAATATCTTTAAATTTAAAATGACCCTCGTTCAGATAAAGCCGGTTTTGAACCATATTAGCGGTGAAGAAAATATCGGGAAGTCCATCGTTGTTGATATCGCCAATGCTTACCCCTCCCCCACTGTAAAAATCTGGATAGGTGATAACATTGTACTGGTGGGATTCTGTAATATCATTGCGAAAAGTGATGCCGGTTGATTTTGGTGGTTTGATCTCAAAGCGTGTACGATGACCTAACAGATCTTTAAAATTCAAATGATCGCATCCGGAAAAAAGAATCAGAACAATTATTGAAACACTTATCCGTCTAACCCCATTCATTCTCATCAAAATCCTTATAAAATCCAGCATCCTAAAATGGGCATGAAGTAATTGGTGGGAAATAGCCTGCAATTTCCAGGTTTTAATCATAATTTAAATTGTACCGGTAAGCCAAATACCGCATTCACCGGCTTGCCATCCTGAATGGCCGGATCCCATTTCGGCATATTTTTAATCAATTTCAAAACTTCTTGGTCCATGCTATCTTTTACACCACGCACAATTCTGGCATCCTGCAGACTCCCATCAGCATTGACCACAAAGGCAACATAAACGGTTCCGATCTCGACATCTTTTGGGATTTCTAAATTTTTATTAATGAATTCATTTAATGCTTCCATACCGCCAATATATTCTGCAGGAATGTCAGTCTGCTTATATATGGTTTGGCCATTTTTATCTTCCCAGGTCATTCCATTTGTTTCACCGAAATCCTTAGAAAAAGCATCCTGCACCCAGGTATAGGTCAATCCACTTCCTACATCGGTACCGCCCCATTGACCGGCGACCCCAAGCTGACCTTTATCTGTAGGCACTGTCACCATTTGCTTTTGCGCCATCGAA
Source organism: uncultured Cytophagales bacterium (assembly GCA_963711495.1). GTDB lineage: Bacteria > Bacteroidota > Bacteroidia > Cytophagales > Cyclobacteriaceae > CAVQEK01. Next base: position 175,291 of record CAVQEK010000009.1, on the reverse strand, counting down.
TTGATGCCAGCAAAAAGCAATGTTATCAGGGCTAAAGTCTTATATTCCATCTTCATAACATAATTAGAGATTTGCAACAATTTGTTGAATTTGAGACAAATCATTTCTTACAATACTTAAAATTACGATTTCAGTATTGATGTATGACCCAAAGTTATTAATCTTTTTAGCAGGAAATCAATCAAATGCCCGTGGCAATTTTCTTTCATTCGATTGAACATGTTTGAAGATCAATGGTATTTCAGAATAATAAATACTCCTCAAATTCTTTTTAAATGAAGAATGAAATATCCAATGCCAACATATCATCGATTTCTCCGTTAATTTGTGTCAACTTCATTTTACATTGAAAAAGTTAGCTAAAATATTGATAATCGCCGGATTAATCCTGGTTTTTTTACTGTCCATGGTATTTTCAATTGTCGGACCCATCGACCGTACGCCTGTTAATCAAAAATCGGAATATGACCAGACCCAAACTGAACTGCAGCATTTCGCAGCAAGAGGAGGAGAGGCTGCTGGCCCATTAAAAGTGGGCTGGTCAAAAATCAATATCACGCCCAAGCACCTTAAGCGACTGGCTGGTTATGGCCGCCGGTACAATTATACCTCGGTCCATGATTCACTTTACGCCAGGGTACTGGTTTTTGACAATAGTACATCAAAAATCGGGCTCATCGATGTAGATCTCATCATGTTTCCCAGAATGGTCGTGGAGAAATTAAACAAAAAAAACAAAGGACTGGAACACCCTTTTGACTATTTCTATTTTACGGCCACACACACTCATACCGGATTCGGTAATTGGGAGCCCTCTTTTGGCGGGCAAATCTTGTTTGGAGATTATGATTCCGCTTTGGTAAATAATTTGGCAAACGCCATTTTCGATCAACTAAAAGTGGCGGACCGCCATAAAAAGCCGGCGAAAGTAGGATTTGATAAAATGAGCGATCCGCAATTCGTAGCCAATTTTGTGGATCGCGATAGCGGATTGGTCGATCCTTTTATTCGCGTGATAAAAATCGTGCGCGATGATCGTAGTCAGGCGGTGCTAGTCAGCTATAGTGCTCATCCCACCAATATCGGCGATCAATTCAAAGTGCTAAGCCGTGATTATCCCGGCTATCTCGTGGATACGCTTGAATCCAGACAAGACATTGATTTTGCCTTGTTTGTGGCCGGTATGGTGGGCAGTCATCGCACGCCATGGAATATCACCAGAGATTTCACCAGGGTTAAAAAAGTGGCCTTTGGTCTTGCCGGCAGCATTTTGGACCATTATGACCACATCAATGTCTATTCAGATAGCAGTTTGGCTTTTGGTACCTTTAAGGTTTTCCTTGCTCCATCACAACTAAGACTCACTAAAAATTTGCGTTTACGCGATTGGGTATTTAGAAAAATACTCGGCCCGCTAGATGCCAATATTCAACTGTTGAAAGTTGGCAATATTTTGTTAATGGGCATGCCCTGTGATTTTTCAGGAGATTTGAATGTGAAATATGGATTTGATCAACGCGCGAATAAACACGATCTGGATCTGCTGATCACCAGTTTCAACAGCAAATATATTGGTTACATTTCCGACGATCGATTTTACGATACGAGCAAAAGTGAGGAAGAAGGGATCATGAATTGGACAGGGCCAGGGAATGGTCATTATTTTGCTGAAATCGTTATGCAGTTAATTGATAAGATGGAATAATGGCTATTTTTCCAGTAGTCGTATCTCCCGGCATGGATTGCCCGCCGCAAAGACATTGTCCGGAATGTCTCTTGTAACCACACTACCCGCCCCAATTACGGCGCCATTACCAATGTGAACGCCGGGACAAATAATCGCACCACCACCAATCCACACGTGAGAACCTATTGTAACTGGTTTTCCAAATTCCTTGCCTGACGAACGGATTTTCCATTCCATCGGATGAGTCGCCGCATAGATCTGAACATTCGGGCCAACCAATACATGATGACCAATGGTTACCGGTGTGACATCCAGAATGGTGCAGTTGAAATTAAAAAATGTGTGATCACCAATGGTAATATTAGCCCCATAGTCACAGAAGAAAGGTGGTTCAATCCAGGTATGCTCGCCGCATTTCCCAATCAGTTTTTTCAGGATATCTCTGCGCAGATCTTCTTCTTCCGGGCGTGAATCATTCAATTGTTTGATCAATGTCCTGGCTTTTCTGCGTTCGTGTGTCAATTCCGGATCGTGGGCCAGGTACAATTCACCCTGAAGCATTTTTTCCTTTTCTGTTTTCATTATATTACCATTTAACCCATTTAGAAAGATAAACTGTAAGATTGAATTGATCCATTATGTTTGGATAAATTCCCGCTTTGGACCATAATTAAATTGCCCCGTGACGAATTAAATGTTGACCATTTTTGATGATTTCCATCGCTGTCAGACGAGAAAATCGTTTCCCGAATTCCGCCAAGCAAAATGTCCAATACCTCATTCATATTTAAACAACAGCGGGGAACAATTCATTCACCAATAATCTTCTCCTCCTTCTCCTCAATAAACTTTTTAGAAATCATTATTGTGGTAAGGGCATTTGCGCTTTCAAAGTATTAAAGTCGTCCTGAATTTCCGGATTCCGGATCAGTTCCCAAAGTGACATATTTTGCTGCCTCATCGCCATAACAGCCATTATCCAGGATTGCGTCCAGCCGGTTTCAATGGACCAGGCACCCCAGCCGGCATCGGCATTGGAAGCCCAATATTCCCAATTTTCAAGATCAAACGCCCGAAACCAAGCTCCGGAGAGTTCCGGGTGTGTATTACTTTCCACCTGAATCCGGCATAAAAATCCGGCAAGCCTTTTTTCGGCATCCACCAATGTGGTATCACCAGTAGCGGTAGCAGCTTCATGTAATCCGAGAAAAGCAAAATTATTGGTATATAACAGATCGGCAACGCGATTGTGATTGGTCTGGATCAGCGGCGCTTCTGATGTGCCATATGCCTCATTAGAAGCTGGCGGACCATATTTTCCTTTTCCTTGTTCGCCGAGTACTTCCCTGATGGCCCCTGATTCATCCTGGTAAGCGAGCAGATCTTTGGTCATCGTGGTCAGCCATGATTGATGCTCCGGGGTTGGCGATAGTCGCACTAACCAGGCCAGTGGCAACAGCATGCGCGCCCGCTCTTGTTGCAGGCCATTGGTCCAAACCCATTCGTTTGGATAGTTGGTCATTAAAGTGCGAATGGCCTTTTCGGCTTTATCATAAAATCCTTGAAATCCAGTTTGATGATAGGCCCATAAATAACAGGCCAGTATGTATGCCTGAAAATGAGGCGAGAGCGAAATCAATGTTGCCTTGTGATAGTACCGCCATCCTGATGTTTCCAAATCGGCTTCATCGATGCGATTGGGTATAAAACCATTTTTCCCCGACAATCGATAATTGGCCATAATGGCGAGCAATGCCCTTTGATCTGACCCTTGGTCTCCCAAGGCAGCATCTGCCAAAAGAATCCCCAAAATAGTGCGGGCGTTGTCATCGGCATAGTAAACCCCATAACCATTTTGATTGCCCGAATAATGCGATACATCATTCCAACCGATCAAGCCAAAGGCAGGGTCCTTGGGATCTTTGCGCTTTCCATTGGTCATAATAGAACTGTCGAGTAGGAAACGCTTTAAATTACCAGCAGTCTCCGTGAGCTGGTAATTATGCAATAATTCCCCACAAATGGCCATGGCGCCAGCCATTTCTCCCTGACAATCGGCCCTCCTCCACCAGCGTACTGGCTGATTACCATTTTGATCGATGGTTGAACTGAAGCCTTCAAGTATGCCATTGTTGCCATTTCCACGTGGGGCATCCGCTGAAACCATTGGGCCTACCCGGTCATGCCATTGACTTGCGGAATCTGTATACCACACCAGCCATTCAGGGTGGATCAGTAATGGTGATTTTATAACCCAACCGCTACATTTTCTAATGGTCCGCAATTCTGCGTCATTGGGCAATTGCTGTTCTTTATTATAAGCGGGCGAAACTGTGGGCGAAATTGCCAGATCTGAAAATTGCCATTCAGGCTTCAATAAATGCAAAATGCCCAACCACAAGGTTTTCCATGACGAGAACGGCGCCGAGCGCGTGGTTAGAAATTGACTGAGATTGGTGGTGGCCACAAATATCTGATCATTCTTCAGTTTGAAAAGTACAGGCACAGGATCTGAGCCGGTCAAGCCATAGTCCGCCATATCAAATCCGGCAACTTTGGCTGCAACTATTAAAGGTTCCCTGACTGTTCCGTAAAGGTCGGCCGATTTACCACACAAAGATAAGATCTGCAGGCTATCAAGTCCGAGCGCCAGTTTATTGGAATTGATCACCAATCGCTCTTTATTCAGCAACTTAATGCCGGTCATGGATATCCCTGGCAAGGTGTCTGGTTTTTCAATATAAACCGATAATCGCTTTTTCCTGACTAAATCGATCATTTCAATGGGAAATGAAACAGATGCTTCGGATCCGATTTCGGAAAGCAACATAACCACAGCACCCGGGCGTGCTTTATTAATAGCCATAACCGGATCTTCAAATTGTCGTGTCTGTATCCCCGATTGAATAAATATCTTATAGAGATCATTATCAGGGGAGCAGAAAAACACCCATTGATATCCTTTTTCCCGGTTGCATCCGGCAAGCAAAAAGCAGCCAAATATCCAGCTCACAAAAAATAGCAATGTTGCCCAGCGTGTCCACGAGCGGAGATAATGGTTTATGAAAAAGTTTACATGCATGGATAAAAAATATATACAGGAATTGAAATGCAAAAACAATTACCCTTAAAATAACCTAAAAACGCCCCCTTTTACCAAATAACCAGGATATTTCCTGGGGCAAACTCACAAGAATTTTATCCTGCAAAAAACCACCTTTTATATAGAACACACCCCCTCACACCTTTCAAAAGGAGAATAGAGGGGTTTCTTGCCGTTTAACATTCATTTATGAATTTAAAATTTATTTTAAATATGATTGTCCTGGGAAATTGCCGACTATCAAAGTTTGTAATCGTATTGCCATTAAATCAGGAAAGGGTTGGAACTCAACTTTGCTTTTTTCCGGTAGTGTAAAATATCACCGCCAGTAGGCTCAGCGACACAAAAAGCAATAGATCAAGCCGTAACCCTGCAACCATTTCCGGCATATAACCCGCCAAGGAAAGCAGGAATACCAACAATGCGATAAATGAAGACCAGATCATCAGCGTTGAAATCTTGCGATCGCTCAAGATACCCAGGATGATCATAGGTCCCATGATGCCTGTGCCAGTGAAACTCACCCTTGCCAACAAAGCCAACTGATCACTAATAATTACTGAAAATACCAGTGCGATGATGGAAAAAACAAATATACCAACCTTGGTTTTGATCATCACTTTTCTTTCATCACCATGCATCAAACCGCGCAATTCGGATCCCAGGGCAAATATCTGGGCATTGGTGGTAGAAAGCCCGGCGGCGATCAGTCCGATTACTGCCAGGGCCGCCACAAAATCGGGTTGGTCGTACAAGAACGCACTGGCAAAAAAGGCGTCTCTGCCCACGTCGCTATATTTTTCCGCACCATACATGCCGATAAAGATCGTGGGCATGATCACCATAATGGCAAAAACACCAACGGCCACCGACATTAAGTGCATCGACTTCATACTTTTCATGACCACAATACGTGTGGTAAATTGAGGCTGCGTCACCGGTATCATCACGATCACAATGAGTGATGCCAGCAAAAACTGTGGGGTGAACAAACCATTGGGTCCAGGAGTGGAAAGCAATTTTTCATCAGTTCCCTGAATGGTAGCAAACATTTCCTTGATACCTCCAAAATGGCTGAGGCAGGCCGCACCAATAATCCAGATCACGACCAGCAAAAGCAGGCCCTGAATGGCATCACTGTAAATGATCGCTTTGAACCCGCCAATCTCGCTGTAGATCAACATCACGATCACAATAGCGGCGGACCATCCCCAGGCGGGTAGCGAATCGGGAAATGCCGCCTTCATGAAAATAGCTATGCCCTGGATCTGTATGCCCACGTAAGGGATCAAAAATAAAAAGGCACTCAAAAAAATCACATATCCGGCCCAGCGGTTACCGTAGCAGTTGGCTAACAGTCCGGCTACACCACGAAAACCCAGGTGCTTTACTTTGGTGCGTATGTGGTAGCCAAACCACAGGATAAAAAAGACCATGGCGCCATCTGACAGCGCCAGAAAAATCCAGGCACCGACGCCATTAACCCTGAAAAAATCGGGCATCCCCAGAAAGGTAAATGTACTGAACAATGCCGCCGCATAGGTGAGCACGCCCAGGATCATCCCCACGTTGGAGCCAGCCAGCATAAAATCCTCTGCAGTCCGGCCTTTTTTGTAAGACCTTAGTGAGGCAATCACCAGCATCGAGGCATAAATTGCCCCTAATATCCAGATCCAAAATGTCATGGGTTCACCTCCTCATCTTTCATATCAGGATGCACTTTTGTGCCAATAAAGGTCAAGACCACTAACGCAACGGTGATCAAAAAGCTGGACCACAGGGAATAAGGGATGCCAAACAACATCGGTTTATAAGTTCCACTTGGAATGATCAAAGGAGTGAATGAAATGATGCAGAGCAATATGGCTGCTATACAACTCCATCTCCAATACTTTTTTTTTCGGATGATATCCATGCTTTCAGGTGTTTATGTTTTATTGTTCAAAGTCTTCCGAGTGTCATACCGCCATCCACCATCACCACCTGCCCGGTGGAATAAGAGAAGTCTCCCCTGACCAAAGCGGCGGCGGCTTTTCCCACATCATGGGGTAATCCCCAACGTTTCTGCAAGCATAATCCCTGTGACAACATTTGGTCATATTTTTCCTTAACACCGGCCGTCATATCGGTCATAATAATACCAGGACGGATTTCGTATACCGGAATATCGTATTGGCCAAGCCGTACCGCAAAAAGTTGCGTGGCCATGCTAAGACCCGATTTGGCCACACAGTATTCTCCCCGGTTGACTGAGGCTACCGTAGCAGAAATCGATGAAATATTGATGATGCACCCCTGGAAATCCGGTTGTGCTTTCTTTTGTTCTATCATCCAGTTGGCTGCTGATTGCGTCAAAAAATAGGCCCCCTGAAGATTGGTCTTGAGCACATGTTCGAAGCTTTCTTCCGTAGCATCGAGTATATCCCGCCGTTCTTTGGGCGCTACACCGGCATTATTAACCAGCACATTGAGCCCGCCAAAGTGTGCTTTTACAGTTTCAATTATCGAATGTCGGACCTCACTCCTGCTCACATCACCCTGGCAATAAATTACATCCGCATCCAGTGATTTCAAATTTTCTATGGCCGTTTTTACCTGGGGCTCCGGCCGCATGCCATTGATCGCCAGATCAAACCCTTCTTCTGCCAATGACTGGGCAATGCCATAACCAATACCCCTGGAACCTCCAGTAATTAAGGCTGCCTTTTTCATAGAATTAATTGTTTAATATTGTCATTTCTCAGCAACTCCATTCCAATTTAATTCAATTCCGGCACATCCACCCAGGCGCGTTTTGTCCAGCTTTGCAGACCAGCCTCTGCCAGCTGTACGCCTTTGGCTCCCTCTTTCATATCCCAGGGAAATGGATCATCTTTCACCACATGCTTCAGGAAGAGTTCCCATTGTACTTTAAAAGCATTATCGAAAAATTCCTGCTCGGGAACTTTGGCCCATCCCTCATAGAAATTGATAGGCTGCGGAATGTCCGGGTTCCACACCGGTTTGGGCGTATTGCCATAATGTTGAATGTAACACTCCCGTAAACCTGCCACTGCCGATCCTTTTGTGCCATCCACCTGAATAGTCAACAGATCGTCGCGTCTGACCCGCACACACCAGGAAGAATTGAAATGCGCGATGACGCCATTTTCCAATTCAAAAGTGGCGTATGCCGCATCATCGGCAGTACACCGATATTTTTTTCCATGTTCATCTACCCGTTCTTTAATATGTGTTGCACCAAGACAGGACACTGATTTCACTTTACCAAAAATATTATCCAGCACATAGCGCCAGTGACACAGCATGTCTATAATGATTCCTCCGTCGTCTTCTTTCCGGTAATTCCAGGATGGCCGTTGGGCCGGCACAGTGTGTCCTTCAAAAACCCAATAGCCAAATTCACCACGCACGGCAAAGATCTCCCCGAAAAATCCATTTTGGATCAACCGTTTTAATTTGAGAAGGCCCGGCAACCAAAGTTTGTCTTGCACGACGCCATGTTTAATGCCGGCATCCCGGCAAATATGAAAGAGATCCAATGCGGTGGCTAAATTGGTGGACACGGGCTTTTCGCAATAAATATGCTTGCCCGCGGCTACGGCCTTTTTAATGGCTCCTGCCCGTCTTCCGGTAGTTTGCGCATCGAAATATATGATATTGTTGGGATCTGCCAACGCTTCATCGAGATTGGTGGTGGCTTTCTCAACGCCGGACATTGCCTTCAATTTGTCCAATTTGGCCATGTTCCTGCCCACCAGAATGGGGTCGGGCATAATAAATTCCTCTTCAGATATCGCCACACCGCCTTGCTTTATGATCTCCACAATCGACCGCATCAGGTGCTGATTGGTACCCATGCGACCGGTAACGCCATTCATGATGATCCCTAGTTTATGATTCTTTGCCATTTTATTCAATAATTTATGAATGATTCAGGTATGCATTAATAATGTTATCCAGAAACTGCTGCTGGTCCATTGCCCAGTATTTATTGGAGAATATTTCGACTTCGTTAAATCCTTTAAAACCTGCCGATTCAACCCATTGGCGAATTTGCCTGATCGGAATACAGCCTTCTCCCATCAAACCCCGGTCATTGAGCATATCCACAGTCGGACTGCTCCAATCGCAGATATGAAACGCCAGCAAATTTCCATTTTTCCCACATCTTTTTATCTCTGATTCCAGATGCGCATCCCACCAAAGATGGTAAACGTCCACGGCCACCCCCACCCATTCCGAGTCTATTTGCTCCACCATTTCATTCGCCTGGCGCAAAGTATTTAAAGCCGACCTCGTATCTGCATACATAGGATGTAGTGGCTCAATCGCCAATTTCACTTTAAGTGTTTCGGCAATCGGCAAGAGCGCTTCGATACCGTACCTGATCTGATCTCGCGATATGGATAACGACTGGCCGGGATCTGCCCCGCATACCAAAACAACCAATGGGACGCCAAGGGCTGCGGCTTCCTCCAATGCCTTTTTATTCTCTACAAGAGCCGCTGCTCGCTTCTGCTGGTTAACCGAAGGGAAAAAGCCTCCCCTCACCAAAGAAACCACTTCCAATCCGTGATTCCGGAGCATATCTCCTGTTTTTGCAATATCCCGCCCCTCCAGGTACTGACGCCAAACCGAAACACCTTTTACACCAGCAGCAGCATAGCGATCGGCCGCTTCTTCAATCGACCATGGTTTAGTGGTGATTGTGTGAATGCACAATTTTGAGAGATCGTTTATGGCACTATTCATGGTGAAGACAATTAAAAAAGGTATAATAACGATCCCCACTGATGATCCTGCCAAGATAAATCGCCGCTTCCCTGGCATGGTAATCTCCCCACATACTGGATTCTCCACTGGGTATTTTATGGTTTTTGGGCACGTAATCCCAGCCATTGGGCTGATGATAGATGGAATGCAATATCAATCCGTGATGTTCGCTTTCCACACTTAAATAAGGTTCATCAAGCAGCGTGTTTATCGTTGTTAATCCAGCCTGCCAATATTTGCGCCCTTCCTTCTCATTTCCTTTTGTTTGCAAATATCTTCCCAATCTCAACAACCCCTGCACCGCGATGGTTGCCGCCGAACTATCGACCGGTTCATGATCATTAAAGGAATCTGCTGGCTTTGACAAATAATCGCCTAATTTGTAAAGATTAGGCGCCCCGGTATCCCAATACGGAATGCCATCGACAGGCGTGTTTTCAATGTAAAAATCGCAGGTTGCCTGAGCGGCCCTCAGAAAAGTTTGCTGCAGAGCATGGCGATCACCAAACTGTGCTAATTCCTTGTCGTCGAGTGTTTCCAGAAACTCAAGTTGTTCTGCAAAGCCACACATCGCCCAGGCCAAACCCCTGGTCCAGGTAGATCGGCCGGTGTAGCCTTGCTGGGCATTAGGACAGCGATACCGGCCGTCGTTAACATTGAAAATGCTTTCATGCACCGTTCGGCCCCACACATCATAAATATCCCTTTTCTCGCCATAATACACACAATATTTCGCCGTAGCCAGCATGTGTTGCAATGACCGCTCCAGCAAATTGATCGTCGAATCATGCTCCCCTTTCAATACGTGCCCGAGTGCATGACTCAGCATCAGGATGCGACACGAGCGTATGGTATCGACAAATAAAGAATGCGGGCCATTAAACGAATAAATGTATCCGCCATCCAGTGTTTTTGTCCATCGGCTGGCCTGTACGGCACCGCTTATTTTCAAAGCCAGTTCATAGAAATTTTTTTCCCAGGGATTCCGGGCAATTTTGCCTTCCTGCATCAGGCGCAACAAATTGCCATATGTGCTGATATTATTGAATCCGTGGTCGTGCACACCGATGTGGCTGAGGTGTGGCGCCATCCGCTCCACCGTTTTCTGCCGTCCCAATTCCAAAAATGTACTTTCGCCAGTGGCATCGAACTGAAGTATGGCAGAACCAAATTGAAAACCCTGGGTCCATTCAGTCCATCCCCTTGTAGAATATTTACCAGCAACGGTGTAAACAGGAGCGCCATGGTTCTCGTCATATTCCCGGTCAATGCGTAAAATTTTCTCGCCGGATAACTGCCAAAAACGTTGAAGTGCCTTTCGGAGGTCGCCGGGTGTAAGGTTGTAATCGATATCGATCATGCAGTCAATGATTAATAAATATCAAAGTGCTTTGATTGTCTTCAGACAAATCTACTTATTTAAGGCCCCTGATGAAATGGATTTTTCCATTCAATTCTGGTACTTTTTTTTCATTTTGGATCTGAATACTGACGGCGTCATACTTGTTCTTTTCCTAAAAAACCGGTTGAAATAAGACGGGTCTCCAAAATTTAGGCGATAGGCGATTTCTTTATTGGATAGGTCTGTATGCATCAATAATCGCTTAATTTCCAGGGAAATACGATTATGAATAAAATCACTGGCATTTTCGTCCGTCATGGCCTTAATCTCTTTATTCAATGTTGCCGGGGTAACATTCATGAGCGCGGCATAGTTTTTCACATAATGGTACTTTTGAAAATTTTCTTCAACCAGATTTTTAAATCGCTTGACCATTTCAAACCGGGGACCAAGCCATTTCGCTTTGTCGGTAAAGTTGTGATAATAAAACTCTTTACACTTTAGTAAAAACAGGTGCAGGTAACTCCTCAATAGTTCCCTGGTAAAATAGCCATTTTTAACTTGTTCAGACTTAATCATATTTACAAGAGTCAGCAATTGGTCGAATTCTTCTTCGTGGAGGTTAAGTATCGGTTCCGGGGTGTTGTTGTTGAAGAAAGGAAAGTCAGACAAAAGATCCTGATCCATGGTGCCCAGATCATAAAAATCCCTTGAAAAAACCATCAGATAGCCGTGATAATGTTTTTCTCTGGAAATCAGATGCACCCGGCCTGGCGTGAGGAAATGAATGCTGTGTGAAAGAATATCGAAAGTTTTAAAATCAATTTCGTGACGCCCGGCCCCATTAACAAACACACAGATCTCATAATAGGTATGCCGGTGCGGCTGGTCGGTTTTATGAGGGTATTCCGTATTGGATATATTCTTCCCTTTAACTTCAAAGAGGTTGAAGGCCAGTTCCTGAGAATTATCTGGCAATTCGTATATATCAATTTTCCTGATCATCGTTTCATAATACTCATCGGTAAAGATGTAAATTTAGCATTCCGTCATTTATTTGACTTAAAAACAAGTGCGTCGAAGTATATCCATTTATTTGAAAATCTCAATAGTTGACAACGTCACAATTTTTAATTCTCATTATTGAAATTCTCCGAAATTTTTAATGAAATTGCGCCGATTTTGATCTGCCTTTTTGTAATGTATAACTGCGATACTTCGTGGACATCAGTAAACCGTATACATCAACACGTAATCCAATATTAAAACTTTTCCGGGAAAAATCATGTTGAATTCAGGGTATATTGATCTCATAGAATTTATAAAATGAAAATAAGAATACTAGACCAGCCAGATGACAATACTTGCGGCCCAACCAGTCTCCATGCTGTATACAACTATCTGAATTACAATATTTCTCTGGATGAAGTTGTTCGGAATATCAATTATTTGAAAGAAGGAGGAACGTTGGCCGTGTCGCTGGGTCTGGATGCCTTGCAACGAGGATTTCAGTCAAACGTTTATTCTTATAATTTAAGAATATTTGATCCCAGCTGGCATGAACTGGACAATAAAGCATTGATTGACAAACTGAGAAAACAACTGGCTTTTAAAACGGGCAAAAAATTTACAGAAGCCACCAATGCCTATATTCAATTCCTCGAAGCCGGCGGTAAAATATTGTTCGACAACCTCGATATTAATTTGTTGAGAAAATATTTTGACCGGAAGCTGCCGGTTCTCGCCGGACTCAGCGCTACTTTTCTTTATAATTCTAAGAGAGAATTTTCTCTTAAGAACAATTTGGCATACGACGACATGAAAGGTGAACCCATGGGACATTTTGTGGTGTTGTACGATTCTGAAGATATCAACAAAATCAGCGTCGCCGATCCATACAAAGGAAATCCTATATCCAGCAACAACTATTATGAAGTAGAATACACCAGGCTTATCAATGCTATTATGTTGGGTATCGTAACCTATGATGCCAACCTTTTGATCATTTATTAAATATTAAAACAAGAACCAAGAACCAATCACAATGAGAAAAATTATTGTTGTGAACAACCCTCAAAAATGGCACCTCGAGGTGCCTGATGTGGAAGTGATTGCTGCCAGGGATTACCTGGTCAATCCTCAATATCTCAATGAGAAAAATGTTAGAATTTTTAATTTGTGCAACGAATACCAATACCAGTCAAAAGGATATTATGTTTCACTTCTGGCCGACGCACGTGGCCATAAACCACTCCCTGATGTTAAAAACATTCTCGATCTTAAAGCCCCCGCGCTGGTAAGGGTAGTCTCTGAAGACCTCGATGAGATCATCCAAAGGAGTTTCAGGAAATTAAAATCGACGGAATTTATCCTGAGTCTTTATTTTGGGAAGAACGTCGCCCGACAATACGATCACCTTGGTGCGGAGCTACATCGCCTTTTCCAGGCACCATTTCTCAGAGCACGATTTATATTCAACAAAAAATGGATTCTTCAAAGCATTAAAACCATTGCTTTTAGCGAGATCCCAGAAGAACACCTGGAATATGTCAATACATTTGCGCAGGAATATTTTACCAAGAAAAGATACCACAAGGCCCGATCGGACAAGTCACAATACTATTTGGCCATACTAGTGAACACAAAAGATCCAGCGCCTCCTTCCAATAAGCAAGCGATAGAAAAGTTCATCTCTGTTGCCGAAAAAATGGGTTTCAATGCAGAGACCATAAGTCGTGAAGATTTTCACCGTCTGCCTGCTTTCGATGCATTGTTTATACGTGAAACGACGCATGTCAACAATATCACATATCGGTTTGCGCGGCGTGCCGAAAATGAGGGGCTTGCTGTCATTGATTCACCGGAGTCCATATTGAAATGTGGCAACAAAGTCTATTTAACGGAAATGCTGCAGGCCGGGAAAATCCCTACCCCGAAAACCATGATCGTGCAAAGTGAAAACCGTAAAAATGTGTTGTCTGAAATCGGGCTGCCATGTGTATTGAAATTGCCGGATTCATCATTTTCGTTCGGTGTAAAACGTGCTGATACCAAAGAAGAATTACACGACCAACTCAAAATTATTTTGAATTCCTCTGACCTGGTCATTGCCCAGGAATATTCCTACACTGAATTTGATTGGCGCATCGGTGTTTTGGATGGAGTGGCTTTATTTGCCTGCAAGTATTTCATGGCCCGTGGACACTGGCAAATCTACAATTGGAAATCCAAAGTGAAACGGGACATCTCAGGCGATTTCGAATGTGTTCCCATTGACAAAGCACCGCCAAAAATCATTGAAACCGCTTTGAAAGCTACGGCACTGGTTGGGAAAGGGTTGTTTGGGGTAGATATAAAAGAGATTGATGGCAAAGCACTGGTCATTGAGATCAATGACAATCCGAATATTGACCTGGGTGTAGAGGATCTTGTACTCAAGGACGAATTATACGTAGCGGTCATTGAAGCCTTAAAAAGAAGAATAGAAGAAAAAATAGGAGTTAAAAGTGGTAAATAATCATCCGTATAAATTATTCGAGGTAACCGGTATCGAACTGGAATATATGATCGTTGATCGGGATACCCTGAAAATAAAACCGATTGCAGACCAACTGATATTTGATAAGACCGGTCAATATATTTCTGACGTTGAAAACGGGGCAATTGCGTGGTCCAATGAGTTGGTGAACCATGTGATCGAACTCAAAACCAACGGACCGGCGAAAGACCTAACAATGTTGCCAACACTGTTTCGTCAAAACATTTCGGAAATCAACCGATTGCTGGAACAGGAAAATGCCATGTTGCTGCCCACAGCAGCACATCCTTTCATGGATCCATTCACCGAAACCATGCTCTGGCCCCATGAATACAATGAAATTTACAGCCTTTACAACAGGATATTCGATTGCAGGGGCCATGGCTGGAGCAACCTGCAGAGTACCCACATCAATTTGCCTTTCCAGGGTGACGAAGAATTTGCAAAGTTGCATGCTGCCATACGTATACTGTTACCAATTATTCCGGGCCTTTGCGCAAGTTCTCCAATACTGAGCAGTCAAATTTCCTCATTCACTGATGCGCGTATGGAAGCTTATCTGCACAATCAGGAGCGAATGCCAATTCTTATGGGACGGCTTATTCCTGAAGGTGTATTTTCGTATGCCGATTATCAACTGAATATCTTTGACCCGATCAAACTGGCCATTGCCCCTTATGATCACGAGAAAATTATGGATCAGCATTTCCTGAATTCCCGTGGAGCTATTGCACGCTTCGACCGCGGTGCCATTGAGATCAGGGTGATTGACATCCAGGAATGTTCTTCCGCAGACCTGGCCATCGCGAAAATCATTATAGAAACACTCAGGTCACTGACTTGGCAACGGTGGTCTGACCTCGATACCCAAAAATCCTGGTCGGAACATGAATTATTTAAGATTTTCTATCAGGTGATCCAAGAAGGGGAAAAGGCCATCCTTGAACAGAAATCTTATTTGGAGCTTTTCGGCATCAATTCAGCAAGGATGAGTGCCGGTGATATCTGGCAACATTTACTCAATCAACATCAAGACAAGTTGACCCGTGAAGAAAAAAAATTCATCATTTTCATACTGGAAAAAGGCACACTTTCCAGCAGGATTAAGCAAAAATTCGGGGGACATGTTGAGCATCATCAGCTATTGCAAGTTTACCGTGAATTAGCACATTGTCTTGAGCAAGATCGTCAATATCAATGAAAAGCATCGTTATTACATGTGAGCACGGAGGTCATGACATCCCCGATGAATTCAGGGAGATTTTCAATGACGCCCCCGACTTACAAACCCATTTAGCTTACGATATCGGAGCATTGGATCTGTTCCATGTATTGGAAGAAAAATATGCCGATTTTTCTGCCTCTTCTTCCACCAGCAGATTGTTGGTGGAACTAAACCGTTCATTGCATCATCCCAAGTTGTTTTCAATCTTTACGAGGAATCTTCCCCTCAAAACCAGGCAAGCTATTTTAAATGAATATTATTTTCCATATCGAAATTCAATCATTCAGGAGATCAAAAACCTGATTAAACATCATCACCAGGTGATTCACATTGGCATTCATTCGTTCACACCGATGTTGGGCGATCAGGTGAGAAATTGTGATATAGGCCTATTGTATGATCCCCGGCGACCGGAAGAAAAGGTATTTTGCAAACAGTGGAAATCGGCTATGATCGCCAATACCCCAAACATTAAGATTCGATTCAATTATCCCTACCTGGGAACAGCAGATGGCCTCACGACGACGTTAAGGCAAACTTTCCCTGCTCATTATCTGGGCATAGAATTGGAGGTAAATCAAAAATATGCCAACGATAATAAAATGGAAGATGGTATTAAGCATATGTTGCTCCATTCCTTGGCAGAAGTGTTAAATTGAACACTACTACTCCCTTTGAATATTCACAGAACTGGCCTATAAAAAAAGGAGGCCATGGTAAGGCCTCCTAATCTATACTTCTTAAACCCAAAATTAATATTATTTTATTGCTTTATGCGTTTATTAGATCGTTTCTGTGAATTTTGAGAAATTATAATTATTGAATTTTTGCCAGTTGATCTTTCGGCAATTCATTTGTCTTTGTCAGGTAAAATCAGTCCCACCAATTTTATGTTCCCGATTTTATACTCAGTAATCCAAAAGTATCTACCAGAAACATGTCACTGGTAAACTACCATTTTTTATATAAGCTTCTCTGACAAACACCTTGGACATATCCGAATGCATTGTTTATGGAATACAACATTTGTGGGAATAAACAATTGAACGATGAAAATTATATCCTACAAACCCAATACAATGCACCGGTTGACCCGGCGCCAAATGAATAAAGATCGGTTTACGAAGGTTTACAGATTTTTGGGCGGGGGTGTGGGGACTATTAAGTAAGCGATATAGTATGCAAGTCCATTATTGGCGAATTGCGTTTTAACCATATCGACAATATGCGGTAATATATTATATTTTGCTGTTGGAATAAAATCTCTGATCATAGTTTTCAAACTCGAAAATAATTCCAGACCAGAAGTAGCGAATCCATTGATTGCCCTCAGATAACTTTGTAAGGTCTTTTCGAGTTGCCCCTTGGTCAGGTCAGGTGTGTACACAACATAAAGTGTATCTTTGGCATAGCGTTGCTTTATAATGCGGTAATAGACGCCATATATCTCAAAAGTACCACTGGTATTTTGAAAGCTATCCTGGTCAGGTTGATAAGGAAGGGAAATGGGAAATGCTGACTGGAAATATTTAATTTGTTCCTGATTTTCGCCACTTAATTTGGATGCCCATTCATTATTGAGTTTCAAATGGAGAAACCAATAAACACCGTAGAATCCGTAACTATGGATCAGGAAAGTTGAAAGTAATAATATGGCAAATAGCCTACGCATAGTAATAAGGGCAATACCCAATATTACGAATTGAAAATAACATTTTCAAATAATCAGAAATTTTAGATATGCAAAAAAAACAAATCGGTCTGTCTTTTAATCTTCAACAATAATTGTTGGCCTCATATCATATTTTTATTTCACTGAAATGAGGCAACTGCCTTTTGCAGATCTTCCGAAGATAAATGATCTGTATAAATGATTACTCGATATAGCAGTTTGACTGGTTGATTCATTGGAATAGCCACTGGAGTGGTACCTGGAAAAACCGGGTTTTGCATACTGCCTTTCTTCCTTAATATCCATGTTTGCGGAAACATCGGATTTTCCGGATGATCGATAATCACCACTCCGCCGTATTCATTATTTTTTGCAATACTGCCTGATATCTTCATCCATGGACCAGCAGTAACTTGAGTCGTTTCCGGTGTAACTTCACCATTTTTGCTTAAAAACTGAATGTCTTCCGGCAGTTTCATTCTCACAGAAAATCCACCATATCCTTTCACATCCTCAGATCCGCCAATACGAACACCCGGTACAAGGGTTTTTAATACGATATTGAAATCTAGGATACGGTAATTTTTTTCCTCGGCAAACACGGTGAAGATATCTCGTTCCTGTAAAACCGGTCTTTTATCCTGCCATTGTGGAGATTCCCAATCCACGATAGATTCAAAAATGATTTGGTGATCATCATTTTTAATTGTCCTAACTTGCTTTACATCCCAAATAAAATCGTCACACATCCAGGCGTCACCAATGCGCTGATCACCCACATAAACCTGATGCCAGGCCCAAAATACACCACGATGGTGCAGGTGATCCTTTGGAAAATCCTCTGTAATAACCGATCCATCTACATTCCACAATGGATGTATATAATCAGCCCTGGGGAATTGGCCATTTAATGATTTGGTCGATGACTGGTAAAATAAGACGGAGTCCTTGCCTTCTAAAATCAAAAGACCGTCTGAATTTTTCTTTGCAGTGAACTTTTGTGCCTGGGCTAATTGGATAAAAGTTATGATAGCCAATAACAGTGACATTAATTTTTTGAATTCGATCTTAAACATATCAGTAAATCTTTAAAAATGATAAGCGCCTCCTCCATCAACCGGCAAATGCACCATATTTACATAAGCTGAAGCATCACTGGCAAGAAAAAGTGCAACAGCACCTATTTCCCCGGGACTTCCAAATCGTCCGGCAGCAATTCTATCAAGCGCTTTTTGTTTCCTTTTTGGATCACCATCGAAAGCTTTTCTCGACATCGGTGTATCGATCCAGCCAGGTGCGATGGTATTTATACGGATTCCATAACGTGCATATTCGGAAGCCATCGCCCGCATCAGACCAACCACACCGGTTTTGGCTACCGTGTAGGCAGATACTTTTTCAATGCCCATCACTGCGGTCATCGAACTGATCATTATAATAGATCCACTTCGGCGTTCTTTCATCCGTTCAGCACATGTACGGGAAAGGCTGAATACACTGATTAAATTAGTTCCCAGAATACGTTTCAGATCATCATCAGTAGTTTCTGTCATTGTTTTTTTCATATTGATGCCGGCATTGTTCACCAAAACATCAATGACCCCAATCTTTTCTTCAATATCTTTCACCAAAACAGGAATGCTTTTCAAATCAGCAACATCATTCACAATGATATTGCACTTTTCACCTAATTGTCGTTTTGCCTCTTTTAAAATGTTTTCACGCCGGCCTGTAATCACCACTTCCGCGCCAGCTTCAATAAAAGTTTGTGCTATTCCAAAACCAATGCCTGTGCCTCCTCCGGTGATTAATGCGAGTTTTCCGTTGAGGTCAAAGTAGTTTTTCTTCATAAAACAAAATTTTTTAAAAATAGCTTTTGGATGTGGCAATTAAAAATCCAGGTGGCGTTCTTTAAAAATATGGATGACCTGCAGAATTTTCCATTCCGTGGGCGGGCAATTTATCATACGGTCCGGAACGCTGGCAAAATGAGATTGCCTTGATGGTAGTTTCCAAATATTTCATGAAATCCAGAACTCCAGGTCAACTACTTTAAGCAACCTGGCCTTCGTGAATATAAAGCACACAAAATAAAATAAGTCATTTTCGTTTTATTACTGGTGAATTTTTAATTTTGGCTAAATTTAATTCCGATAGATCGCGATCGCTAAAAACCTAATGTCTGTAGCAGTACAAGAATTAACAAAAATTTTCGGAACACAAAAGGCAGTTAATCAGGTAAGTTTTTCTGCTAAAAACGGCGAGATCGTTGGATTTTTAGGACCGAACGGCGCGGGCAAATCCACCACCATGAAAGTGGTCACCTGCTTACTCCCCCCCAGCGAAGGAAAGGTGACGGTTTGTGGTTATGATGTGGAAGAAGATCCCATTAAGGTACGCCAAAAGATTGGTTATTTACCAGAGCACAACCCGTTGTATCTGGACATGTATGTTCATGAATACCTGCGTTTTGCCGGTTCATTCCACATCAAAAATAACCATACTTTGAAATCGCGCGTGCGCGCTATGATTGACATTTGCGGCCTCACCGTAGAACAAAATAAACTGATTGGGGCATTGTCAAAAGGTTACCGGCAACGTGTAGGACTCGCCCAGGCATTACTCCATGATCCGGATGTATTGATTCTCGACGAACCCACCACAGGCCTGGATCCAAACCAAATTATAGAGATCAGGGATTTGATCCGTAACCTGGGTAAGGATAAGACAGTGATCTTTTCCACCCACATTATGCAGGAAGTTCAGGCTTTGTGCGACCGGGTGATCATCATCAATAAAGGAGAAATAGTTGCCAATGATATCCCGGCCAATCTCAAAAACCTGAGCCAGGAAGTCGTGCATATCACCATAGAATTTAAAGAGCATACCGAACAGAAATTGTTAATGAATATTGATGGTGTGCTACATGTTGATGATTTAGGAAGTAATTCATTTAAATTGACCGCTTCTAAAGAAAAAGACATCAGACCATTGATTTTTAAATTTGCAACCTTTCAAAATCTCACACTTGTAAAGCTGAATCAGGAAGAAAGTTCCATGGAAGATATCTTCAGGCAGTTAACCCAAAAAAATAGCTGATGCTCCAGGTATTAAAAAAAGAGATCAACGTCTTTCTTAATTCCCTTATAGCCTATATCATCATTGCTGTCTTTCTCACGGGCATCGGGTTACTGATGTGGGTATTTCCTGAAACGAATGTGCTCAATTATGGCTATGCTGACATGAGCACCCTTTTTTCACTGGGCCCCTATGTATTTATGTTCCTCATTCCTGCCATCACCATGCGCATGTTTTCCGAAGAAAAAAAAGGCGGTACTCTGGAACTCCTGCTCACCAAACCCATAAAAGATGCCGATATTATTCTGGGTAAATATTTCGCCGGTCTCTTACTGGTTATTTTTGCTGTTTTGCCCACTTTAATCTATTATTTCACCATCCGTTATCTGGGCAATCCTCCCGGCAATATCGATAGTGCCGGAACTATGGGATCCTACATTGGCCTTATACTTTTAGGGGCCGTTTTTACCGCCATCGGTGTTTTTTCCTCCTCATTCACAGAAAATCAGGTGATTGCATTTATTGTGGCCGTTTTCCTTTGTTTTATCATTTATAGTGGATTCAATTCAATGGCAGGAATGGGCCTCTGGGGGAAACATGCCTATTTTATTGAACAACTCGGAATCTTGTATCATTATAATTCAATGAGCAAAGGACTGATTGATTCGCGGGATTTAATTTATTTCCTGAGTGTTATTGGCATCATGCTATTGCTAACAAAAGTCATTTTAGAGAGCAGAAAATGGTGAACACCGGCAACAGAAAATTAGGGTCCTGGCTGAATTTTGCCATTGGTGTGACGGTCGTTGTCATACTCAACCAACTTTTTACGCACTATTTTTTTCGTGCAGACCTTACCGAAGAAAAACGATACACGATTTCTCCAGCTACCCGGGAAGTGTTAAAAAACCTCAATGACGTTGTTTATGTCGATGTCTATCTGGAAGGAGATTTTCCAGCCGCTTTCAAGCGTTTACAAAAGAGTATCCGCGAAACATTGGAAGAGTTTAAAGTATATGCCGGCGACAATCTCGAATACCGTTTTATCAATCCATCCACCGCTACCGGGCAAAAAGCAAGAAGTGAATTCTACAAAAGCCTGGCACAAAAAGGTATTCAACCAACCAATCTTTACGACAATGTCAACGGCAAACAGGTGCAAAATCTGATCTTTCCCGGGGCAGTTATTTCTTATGGCACCAAAGAAACTGGTGTAATGTTGTTGAAATACAACCAGGCTGCCAGTGCCGAAGAAAAAATCAACCAATCCATAGAAGGTATTGAATACAACCTCACCAATGCCATTAAAAAAATAACCGAAACCCAGACCAAAAAAATTGCCATTTTGGAGGGTCATGGCGAACTTGATACCTTGCACAGCGCAGGAATGGCTGACGCTCTTAGCGATTTTTTCAGGGTTTACAGGATTGATCTTACCCAGCATCAGGACCTTACGCATTATGACGCCATTATTTTGGCTAAACCTCAACGTCTATTTTCTGAATTTGATAAATACAAAATTGACCAGTTTCTGATGCGGGGAGGCAAGGCAATGTTCCTCATCGATCAGATGACCGTGGATATGGACAGCGCCAGTGGCCCGGGCACTTTTGCATTGCCTCTCGACCTCAATCTGGATGATCTGTTCTTTCGATATGGCTTTCGGATCAATAAAAATCTGGTGATTGATATCAATGCCGCCCCTTATCCGGTGGTGGTGGGAAATATGGGTGAAAAACCACAAATCCAATTGATTCCCTGGCCATTTTTCCCTTTGGCAAACAATTTCAGCCAACAACCGATTGTTCGTAATCTGGATGCTATTTATTGTCAGTTTGTCAGTACAATTGATACAGTAAAATCAAATGGTGTTATGAAAACACCTTTGGTATATACTTCCAAATATTCCAAAGTATTGCCAGCTCCGGTGCGGGTCAGTATCAACGACCTCAAAGATGAAATGAAGCCTGAATTCTTCAATTCCGGTCCGCAAGCCATCGCCTGGCTTTATGAAGGTAAATTCACTTCACTTTATAAAAACAGATTTTTACCTGAGGAGGCCGATAAATCGAAATTTATACCGGACGGATCTCCCACAAAGATAATTTTGTTGGCAGATGGTGATGTCGCCAAAAATGAGGTGAATCCTAAAACAGGACAGCCATTGGAACTGGGTTATGATCAATTCACACAGACCAAATATGCTAATGGCGACTTTCTGGTGAATAGTATGGAATACCTGCTCGATGAAAATGGAATTATCAATACCCGGGCCAAAGAATTCAAGATCCGGCCCCTGGATAAAGTGAAGATTTCTGAACAGCGGGTATGGTGGCAATTGGTCAATTTGTTGTTGCCCATTGTGTTGGTATTGATTTTAGGAATACTAAAAAACATGGTGCGTAAAAAGAAATTTGCAAATTTCAAATGACTCAGCGTAGCAAAAATAAACGGCGTTTTATAACCCTGATTGTACTGATCGTCCTTTCTGTGCTTTTGCATTTTGTGTTGAGGAATCGAAAAAGCACCATTACGCCAGATATCAGTTTTGCTATCGCCGATACGGCATCGGTGAATAAAATTATCATAAACCAACAGAAACAAACCAATGTGCTGAGCAAATCGGACAGTGGCTGGGTTGTCAACAATAAATTCAAAGCTGATCCTCAAATCATGAAGGTCTTGCTTTCCGTGCTGCATCGTGTGAGCATCAGCCGGGGAGCATCAAAATCACAACTTGAAAATATTGTAAAACAACTGAAAGAACAGGGCAATAAAATTGAAATTTATAATGGTAACCAATTAATAGAATCCTTTTATTCCGGGGGCAATGCCACAAAAACCACGGCTTATTTCATGGAAGCCCAGGGGCAAAACGCAAAACCTTATGTAGTAAATTTACCAGGATATGACAGTTATATTTCCGGCCTCTTCGAGATCCCCGAAATCGATTGGCGCGATCGACTCATCTTTTCGAGTAGCTGGCGTTCCATTCAAAATTTGACCATGAAATATCCTGCATATCCTGACGACGGCTTTATCATTCAATTTGATTTTGATTTTCTTAAAATTCCGGGTATGGCCAAACTGGATACCGCTAAAATGATGAATTACCTGCAACAGTATCAATATTTCCAGGCTGACCGTTTTGTACCTGATGAACAAAAAAAGGAGTACGACAGCTTGCAACAGACCGTCCCATTTGCCCTGTTGTCCATCGAGGACATCAATCATAAAAAAAATCATCAAATTACTTTCTATCCAAAATCACCCCAAAACGATATGATGCTTGGGGTATTGGAAAACGGTCAACTGGCTCTTTTTGAATACAATCGTATCAAAACCATCTTCAGGAAACGTAGCTATTTTGAAAGTGAAAGTCATTAAAATGTTCCGGACATACCTAGGAATAGCTTATATCCAATTTTAAGTTTCGCCCATTTCATCAATCGATGCGTTTCTATTTTTTCGTACTTCAATGAAAAAAAAATCTTTTGTGTCACCCACTATGTTGCAATGCCCGTCGTTATATAAAGTAAATTTTGTATTAAGCATCTTCAACCTTAATTACAGAACCATGAGAGGAATAACTTTAATTTCAACCATCACAGTAGGTATTGCCGTGCTCTTTTACGGATGTAATTCACCGGATACAACACCGGCGCAGCAAATGACTTTGAAACAATCCCTGAATTCCGGGGTGGATCAGGTGAAAACAGCCATTGGACAAATTAAAAGTTCAAAGGGTTACCAGGTACTTTCCATCAATGACGGCAGTCCAACAACGGGAGGAAGGACTGTTGGCACAGTTGATACATTATTGAGTATCAATATGGATATGATCAAAGGTGTTTATGAATATATGAAAGACACTACCAAGCGTCACTGGCACATGCCGTTTTATTCACATTTCATGAAAACCGGAGATAACGACCAGTTTATCATTAAAATGCCAGAAGCATTGGCGACTCATCCATGGCATTTTAATTTTGACAAAAACAGTGATTCTACTTACGCCAACAATTTCGTTGTAACCACTTCCGCATTTAAATATTTGTTGAAAGGATGGTGGTCATATCAATATATGCTCAACTCGGATATTGACGTAGACGATACTCCAGCCGGTTCCATTATGATCAATTCTGTAAGTAATTCAAAAGCAGATTACAGTTATGAATCGACCTACGATTTTGGCAATGACTATAAACTTGGCGTATCGGCAGAAAGCGGTGATACTACCAAGGTGAGTTATACACTCATGCAAAATGATCAAACATTGTTCATGGAAGCGTATGATATAATGACGCAGGAAAATGCACATCATCCTGCTGTAAATTATTCACTCACCATCGGTAATGTCATGATCAAAAGGAATTCAACCACCGATTCTGTACAAGTATACCTGGATAATACGCTTCAAACCAACGCCAGCATCGATGTGATCTATACACAGAACGATTCCACAGATGATCATTCCATTTTCCATCACAAAGATATTCAGATCACTTTTGATGACGGCACAACGACCACCATTTCAGACCTTCTGGGAAATACCCTGGGAGATATGGCCACATTGTTTGCTGATCTGAGAAATGTGTACTTCACCACCAATATGGTAAACTACGTCGCTTTCCATGCGGCATATGGTGGTTAAAAGAAAGATATTAAACAAACATTAAATTTGATAAAGAGGCCGTGGAAGCACGGTCTTTTTGTTTGAAATTGAAATTACTGTAATGCATAATTCTTGCTTTTATCAAAGCCAAGTTATATTAATGAAGACTATGCACTGATACTTCTCCAGGAGCATCGCATGGCTTTTTCAATCAGTGTGCCATCAAGGTCGACTTCCTGAAAAATATGCACATGTACTAATGCTGAGAGCTGGCTGTACATTAAAGCGGATATCAAATTTTCTGGTAAATCAATCAAAACGCTGTCAGTGTTGGCTTTTTGATACCAGTCACGCATATTTTGTAATAATCGACCATGAAATCTTCCTGCAGTTTCTTGCTGAAAAGGTGAATGATTAAATTGTTCCAGAAATAAAAATTTTTCCTGGTTGCCGATGAAATAACGAAAAACATTGAGCCATATCTCATAAAATCTTTGCTCAACAGTCATTTCCGGATCGTCCACCTCCTGGATTACCGCATCAATTTCTTCTGCCAATTGCTCATAAATCACCTGGATCAATTCCTCTTTACTGGAAAAATAATGATAAATTGTACCTGCAGCCACTTCGGCTTCCCGAGCGATTTGAGACATGGGTGTGGCGTGAAACCCTTGCTCTGTAATTAATCTTATGGTGGTGTTAAGGATTTTTTGTTTCTTCTCCATTGTACCGAATGTTCATTCAAATCAATATACAAAATACTGACTTTAGATCAATTAAACTTATTTATTAAATGATGAAAATGTTGTAATTAGCGTGCCAGTACTGTTTTTGGGAGAAACGCGCGCTTGGCAAAGATGTAGTCTTGAGAAATTAGCATAACAAAGGGGAACAACTTTAACCTCAGTAATGGATATAATTCATGCCCTGAAAAACATCCAGTTCCTTCATCTTCTTTTGCAACTTATGTACAAATTCGAAATTTTTAACATTCCATTTGGGTGCAATCAACAAATCTGATGGAGACTGGCTCACAAACCGGTCGAGCATGATAGAAGGATTCAATCGCAATAAAAATTCGATCACCAGATCAATGTATGCATCAATTTCAAACAACTGATATTGTTCAGGATGCAAGCGATATTGCCTGGCGATATGAGTCCCGTTTAAAATTTGTAATTGATGTAATTTCAAACTGTGAACGGGTAATTTTGAAATAATATCAGCATGGTCCAGATAATCGCTGTTGGTTTCTCCCGGAAGACCGAGTATGAGGTGTACGCCAGCGTCGATCCCAAAATGATGCATTTTCAATATCATGGAACGCGCCTCTTCAAACGAATGATGCCTGTTGATGCGTTCCAAGGTCTGGTCATTGGTTGATTCCACCCCAATTTCCACGGCTACGTATTTTCTTTCTGAAAGGGTCTTCAGCAATTTCAGTACATCATCGCCTATACAATCAGGCCTTGTGCCTAAAATTATGCCGGCAATTTTAGGATGATCCAAAGCCTCCTCATAGGTTGATTTCAAAATATCCAGGGATGCATAGGTGTTGGAAAAAGTTTGAAAGTACGCGAGAAATTGCATGCCGGAATATTTTCTGCCAAAAAACCGGCATCCTTCCTCAATTTGGTCTACAATGCTTTTTTCCGGCTTGCAGTATGCGGGGCTAAACGATGCATTGTTGCAATAAGTACAACCTTTACGACTTTTGGTGCCATCCCGATTGGGACAGGTAAAACCCGCATCGATTGATATTTTCTGGATTTTTCCTCCAAATTTATGCTTCAGAAATGAGGCGTAATCATTCCACGGCTTGTCACCTTTCCATTGATATGAATTTAGGGTTTGATGAAAATTGGTATTTTCGCTCATTTTAAAACTCACCAGATTTTGGCACTTCGACGTTCCAATAAAACAACATCTCTCCAAACATCATTCATTTTGCCAATTTTTTCCCTCACTCCAATTTTTCTGAAACCATTTTTTTCGAACAACGCAATACTAACCGCATTTTCCGGAAAAATCCCTGCTTGCAAAGTCCAAAACCCATGCTGTTCCGACTGATCAATCAAATGCGAAAGCAATAGCCCGCCAATTCCATGGCCCTTAAATTCATTTTCGATATAAAGGCTCACTTCAGCAACTCCACCATAAACTTGTCTCCGGGAGACATGACTCAAGGCCGCCCAACCGATAACGATATCTTCATGTGTGGCTACCAATCTGCTGTTGGGTAAATGATCCTTTTCCCAGGAATCCCAATCCGGGATATATTTTTCAAAAGTAGCATTCCCGGTGTCAATGCCCTGATGGAAGATCTCACGAACAGCCTCCCAGTGAACCTGGTCCATATGTAATATTTCAATCGGCACAAACTGTAGAATTACCTTCTTTGATTTTATAAAAATGCCAAATTATTTTTGGCAAATAAAAATATTACTTGCAGTCTTATTTGTTTAACACAAATTTTTCATAAAAAAAGCACCCAACAAAATCTCTTTTTCATTGTGTGCTTCTTCTTGTTTCAATTTTCCTATTCATTCAAATTTAGATAATCTGTGTATTAAAAATAAATTTTAACATTATTATTTGATGGTACAATTACAAATTTTAACATCAACGAGAATCCATAGACTTCCGTTTGAACTTTAAAATCACCTCCGTATATTTTGAGATCCATTCAAGGTCAGATTTAAATCATGTTACACAAAAAAATATTGTGGATCTTTTTGATGTTGATTCACCAGTCAACGATCGTTGTTGCACAAACCCAGTTGGGAAGTGATATCCGCCGGTACGAAGATATCATTAGCAATAATTATATGTCTACCCAGTTTGACAATCGTTATGAAGGTATCAAGGGAACACCATTCCTGTTCGATGTGTGGACGGAAGGACGAATCATGGATGCCAAAGGTACTGAATATCAAAATCTCAGTATTAAATATGATGCCTATCAACATGAAATATTGGTCAATGTCCAGTCCCGAGGTTCTTTTTACCTGGAAAAAAACTTTGCACGCGTTTTTTATATGAAAGATCCGAAATCGGCCGAATGGTTGAAGTTTATTCTTGCTACCGACAGCGAGAATCAACAAAAAAACCAGTATTATCAGGAAGTTGCTGTTGGAAAAGCGACACTCCTGGAAGAATTTCACATTACATTAATCAAAGCTGATTTCCAGGGGGCTTATAGTCAGGATCGGCCGTATGATGAATTCCAGAAATCATCAATCTATTACCTCCAGTGGAAAGATGGGACAATGTCGAAATTAAAGACCAGCAGAAAAGGACTCATCAACGCATTTCCCGATCATGAAGAGGAAATTAAGAAATTTATTAAAGAACAAAATATTGACCCGGGCTTCCAGACCCAACTGAAACAAGTAGTGGAATATTACAATTCCTTATAAAAATTTAACCTCCAGATGCAGTACTGACTTTCTTAATTATACCATCCTTTAATCACCTTTTATCTTTTCGCCAAAAAAACTCCTAAAATCAGGATTTGAATATATGATTATTCCCGTACACACGTTGTACTCTGGGAAATGTAATTATTTGGTAATTAATTCAATAAAAATAAATCTCTGGTCTCAAAGGCCTTTATAAATCTCTTATTATTTTTGCGACACGAACTATTCCTGTAAACAGGTATGGATTTTTAACTCCTTGTGTTTATGCTAAAAACCGGTTATTCATTTATTTCCATTGTTTTCATTATAATAATTTGTGCGATCACAATATGTGGCGTTCTATTTACAGGTAAAGCATTGGCGCTTTCGGAAAACTACCAGACCAAACAGGACACCGTAGAAAATCTCTCATTGATGTTTTTTGTTCACCACGGAAAAGTGAATGTTCTAGATATTTACAATCACCCTTATTTCAAAGGAAAAGAAAACGATTTTAAATTTATTACAACAGATTCTCTGCCTCCCGGTTGTGTTTTCTCTGAGAAAGGAATATTAACCTGGAGCCCATCTGCCGATCAATTCAAAGATCTCCAAAGAAAAGCCAAACGAATTACTTTCAATGGTCAAGAACAAAGTACTAAAACAGTTGTTGCAGGAGAAATCAGAATGGTTGCAGAAGGAGAACTCAATGAAGCGATTTTGCCAAATTCCACGCTTGAAAATCCCCCTAAAGATGAGCATGTGAATAATGCCGTTACCAAAGTCAACCCTTCTGATAGTGCGGGTTTAAATAATTATAAACCGTTGAAACTAATTTTTCCCAATGCAGACCACTGGAACGAAAAAAAAGAAGGCAGTGATTTTTCATTCCAACTGTCAGGCACCGGCGGAAGCGGAGAATATGGTTTTGAAGTAGTCCAGCCTTCCAATTTGATGGAAAAACTTGATCGATATGGCAATTTCCACTGGAAGCCCGATTTCAATGTGGTCAGTACGGCAGAAGGCAGCAAGCAATTCTGGGTAAATGTCAGATTGAGCGACAATGCAGGTCACGACACAACTGCCATCATGCTTTTGACGGTAGTTAACAATAACCGGCCGCCGGTTGTCAATGAGTTACCGACATTTTACATTCAATACGACAAAGAAAACAAGTATACACTGAATAAAAATGGATTCGTTTATGATCCTGACGGCGATTCCATTATATTTTCTACCGCACTGAAGGAATTGCCTCAGGGGATGAAAATCACCGCCGGTGGTGAAGTGATCTGGAAACCATCGGTTCGCCAGTTCAATTATTTGAGGGACAATCCCATTTATCTCAACTTTACAGTTGAAGATTATCCATCTGAAGCCAAATCAATCGGACAATTGAAAATTGAAGTTTCCCAGGAAGATCTGCCACCATTGGTGACTATGATCCCCAATTCTAATGAATTTGACATTAAGGAAAATGAAGAATTACATTTGAATTTCTTCATTACCGATCCAAATGGCGAAGATGACATTCTGGCTTTCAATTTTGTATCTGAAAATAGCAGCATTCCCGAAAATGCCTTGACCAAAAAAGAGGACGCTCAATATGAATTTTCGTGGAAGCCAGGTTATGATTTCATCAAAGAAGAGGGCGCCTCAGAAAAATTCAGCATCAATTTTTTTGCCATCGACGAAGAAAGTAATCGTACAGAAAAACACATTACGGTAAAAGTTACCGATACGGAAAATCTACTGGAAAAAGACCGGATTTTGTACGATCAGTATCGTACGGCGCTGGAGAGAGCCTGGGACCTCATCCAGCAACTGAACAACAAAGAAAAGGAGCTGAACAAAAAATATAAAACGGCTAAAAAAGGTAAAAAGAACCGGGCTATAGTCACAGCCTCACTTGGGGCTGTCACTGGACTTTCTCCCGTTATGTTTATGGATAATTCGCAAGGACAAAAGGTTACTGCCGGTTTGGGTGGAACCGCCACCGCAACGATCAGCACATTGGAAGCAAGTAATGTGATCGGCGAATCGCCTTCTGATATCATGAAAGACCTCTCTTACGTGACGCAGAAGAGAAGTGACCTTATTGTTTATGGAAATGTCTTTGCCACGAAATTTGCCTTACCATTAAGCCGCCGTGATAACAGCTTTCACACAGAGCTCAGAAGCCTTGCCATCAACATGAACTTAAAGGAGATTTCAAACATCGAACTGGACGCGTCATGGGAAAATCCCAGAAAGGCATCAGATAAGAATATTAAAAAAATATTTAAGGACTTCAATCCGGATCCGCGCTTTGCCAGTGCTTATGAACAGTGATTGGATCATCCGGTAATATGACGGCGCAATGCCCGGCTTAAAAACCGTACCTTTTCACTGAAAGGAAAACGACCAAGGTTGGTTTTTATAACCCCTTTGGTAAGGTAGGTCTTTTTGGAATAATCGATTTGAACATCTACTAATACCGGATGCCCAGCCTCTGCAAAATGCAGTGCATCGTCGATAACTTTTTCTATTTCATAATCATTCTTTAGGGGTAAAAAATGAACACCCGTGGCAGTTGCAATGCCCTCTATTCGTAATTTTCCAAGCGTAGTACAGGTTTTACGATTCAAAGGGACTTTTTGAAACTGGGATATCTGCCCCAATTCCCCGTCATTAAATACAAAAATAATCACCCCCAATCCATAGGTGGCTGCCGTAAGCAACTCCAGTCCGGTCATCAAAAATGCACCATCTCCTACGATACCAACCACTGTTTTGGCCCTGTTCGCCAGTTTGGTAGCTATAGAAGCCGGGACACCATATCCCATGCAATTAAAATCGGTTGGAGAAATGAAATGCCTTGGTAAATAATTCGGAAACAATTCAGCGGTTAGAAAAGTATGTTTGCCATCATCGGTAATCACAAACGTATCATCGGGTACTTTTTTCCTAAGTGATTCAAAAAAGAAACCAGGAGAAACATGTTTTTCAGTTTTCTTTCTGGTCCACTCCTTGGAATATGAACTTTTCAATTGAGCTATTTCGCGACTCAAATCATCCAAAATTAATGGCGATTCCCATTGCGATCCATTCAGCGCATTCAACAATTTCACCAGCATCTTACGTGAATCACCTTCTATTGTAACTTTTGCGGGATAGTTTTTGTGAAAAACTTCCGGATTGATATCAATGTGAATGAGATTTTCCGGAACATCCATGCCATAACTACCAGTCGCCAGCTCCCCAAATCTCACGCCCACGGCCAACAGACAATCACATTGTTTAAATGCCTTTTGCCCTGCCGGTACCGCAGATTTTCCAAACCCAACCCCGGTATGCAACGGATGACTCGCCGGAAAGGCGCTTAAACCCTGTAAAGTCGTAGCCACGGGGGCCACCAGTTTATTGGCCAATTCCTGGGTGAGGTCAACGGCATCGACTGCGCCCCAACCCAGATAAATACCCGGATGTTTTGCCTGCGTTAGTAATTCAATCGCCTGCTCTAGGGATCCGGTTTGTGCATCAATTTCATTTTCCTGCAGTGGAATGAATGGGGGAAGTTGTTGTATCTCCCCGCTGAACAGTTGAATTTCAACAGGTATCTCCACAAAAACAGGCCCTGGTTCGCCACTGGTGGCTATGCGATAAGCCTCATAAATCGTGGGTATAATCTGATCATGACGCTCAATCAGCGTGTATTTTTTTACAATCCCCAACAAAATTTTTTGCTGATCAAATTCATGCAACTGATAGGATTTACCCGTATCCCTTCTGGTTCCACCGGAAATGATCAACATTGGAATACCATCCAGAAATGCCTCCCCTATACCGCTGAGGGCATGCGTTGTTCCGGCCGCAGGCACAATTACCAGTGTCCCAATGCCATTTGAAGTACGCGAGACCGCATCGGCCATAAAAGCCCCGCAACCTTCGTGTGTAACCAATATTGGAGTGATTTTTTCAGAACTGTTCAGCTCATCATAGATCTCCGTATTATGCACTCCCGGAATACCGAAAGTATACCGGATTCCAAGTTGCTCCAGTGCATAAACCAAAAGGTTTGCTCCAGTTCTTTTCACTATGTTTTATTTATTATGGATTTGGCGGCAATTCTGCCAGTAAACACACAACCTCCCAAAAAAGTCCCCTCCAATGATCGCTTGCCGTGTATGCCACCACCACCAAAACCAGCCGCCTCCCCAATGGCATACAAACCGCTGATTACTTTCTGATCCCCATTGTTAGGTTTAGTCAAGACATGGCAATTCACATCTGTTTGGATCCCTCCCAAACTTTTTCGGGAAAGTATAAATTCTCTGATTGCCAATAATGGCATAGATCCCTTCGTAACTATTGGTCGAAATCCAGCCATCCGTACACGATCTCCACGATATTGTTTAAGATGGACCAACCGCCGTAGCTGTTCGTCATTGAAAAAAGATTTCCCACGACGAAGTTGTTCATCATAGCTGAAAATAGATTCGCGTAATACATTTAAATCTACCCTATCGTCTCCGTTCAGTGCATTCATTTTCTCTGCCAATTCCTCAATAGAATTACCAATTACAATATCAACACATCCATTGATCAATTGATTCACCATTTCTTTCTTTCCAAAGTAAACATCCATCAAAAATCTAAGCCATTGTTTTTTGCGGATCGAATCGTTGAATTCGGCCCCGGAAATTGCCAACTCTTTAACGGCAATTTTTTTATTCATGATTTGCCAGGAATATTTTTCCGTCTGTGAACAAATGCTTTTCACCAAAAAAAGTGTATCATAGCCAGCTACCAAAGGTTCCGGTCCAATTCGTTGCCCCTGATAATTTACCCATATCGCTGATTTTGGCGGGACCAAACTGAGCCCATGGTCCCTTTTATTCGGGAAAGGGTGATGTATCCCGGCAGCATAATTCCACATATTTTCCAAATGGGTGACATGAGCATTGATGGCATCCGCCTCATCGTGCATATCACCCAACGCAAATTGATGGGAACCATTTAAAATTTTTTCAGGAACACCCCCCAAATGCTTTGGCCAAATCTTTTTAACTCTGTCAATATTGCCACCAATGCCTCCGGCAGCGATGACGACATTTCCTGCATTCACTTCGAATGATTGATTATCCTGCTCATCCACTCCGTGAATCCCGGTCACTTCGCCTGCCGCGCGAAGAAACCCTTCTACTTTATGCTGATAAAAAATCTGAAGGTTTTTACGATTCCCATGATTGTACAGATGATTATTTAAAACCCTGATCAACTCAAAACCAGTACCCCAAACCATATGAAACCTTGGAACAGAATTACCAGGTTGATGCCATCCGCGCTCTACCCAATGTACCATCGGAAAAAACCGGATCCCTTTTTCATGCAGGTAGTAATAGATGTTATCTGTGCAATTTTCTATAAACTGATCTGCCCATTTTTTTGGCCAAATATCCGATGATTCAAATTTAGCAGAATTATACCAATCACTGTGAGCAAGTTCGGCACTATCACGGATACCCATCCTTTTTTGCAATGGTGAATTGACGAAAAATATCCCGCCAAATGACTCCTTGGCCAAGCCACCCAGTTTTTCTGGTTTGTCCCGATCAAATATCATGACCTTAATGTCGTGATCCAGAAGCTCAAGAGCACAAACGATACCCGCAAGTCCACCACCGATAATGACCACATCCGTTTCCAGTTTCTTGGTTTGCATGAATAATCTATGTATTCTTCATTAAATGATTACGGAACTTGTCAGATGCTGACAGTTCCGGTTATTTAGCCAGTAATGGCTTGGCCATTGGATATTTTCTTATTCCAGTCGTAAAGGTTCCTGTTCATTTGCTGCAGATGGATCTCGACGTGATCAATATACAATTCTATCCAATCCATCAGGTTGATGCGTCCTGATTCCGGATGGATAATATGGTTGTGCCATGTTTCCAGCGGTAACTTCATCAAAACATGATACATATTTTGCCGTAATAATCGAAATAATTCCAGCGCTTCCTGATAATCCAGATCATGATAGTGCATGCTATCAGCCCAGGCATCCTGATCATATTCGGAGATAGCAGAACCATTTTCTGCAATTATTTTTTTACCCCGCACAAAGGCATTGGCCTCGGCATCGGCAAGGTGAACAACAATTTCATGGATACTCCATTTATCAGGCGCGGGTTTGAACTTCATGGCTTCTTCGGGTACGTCGGCCAGGTAGTTTTTCAATTCATCATAGCCACCGATGAATTTTTCAAGAAGGGTTTTGATTTCCATAATATCAAAAAAATTTGTCGATGAAAATCTATTTTAATTTACAGAAATTGTTCGTGGTTGTCAAGAGCATGCTATGCCATATCCGTTGATTCTAATTCCACATTGCTCCCATTTTTTTCAACGTTGCAAGCCATCATTGGTTCAAAAAGAATTTGAATGATTGACGCATGGTGAAAGAACAAATATTGATCATTCATACTTAAAATCAAGCATAAACCAAATACGATCCATTAGTCTGAAAATATGCCTTTCCCTTGTTGCTGCAATTACGACAAGCCTGGACACTGCTTCCGGTTTTTGTTAGAATTATTTATCTTGCACAGCCAAACACCAAGCAATCTAACCCCATTTTTTTTATTCAATAATAAACAAACGATCAATATGAATAGAATTTATCTTTCAATTGCCATTGGCCTCACCTGGTGGTTGATGTTTTCATGCAACCCACCAAAACAGGAAAATCAGGAGACTCGCAATTCTGCAGATACTTTTAAAGTTGAAGCTGACAGGTTCGCTGACTTTCAGATCCTGAGGTACAAAATAAATGGATTCGATCAGTTGGATTTGAACAAAAAAAAGCTCGCCTATTATCTCTATGAAGCGGCCCTGGCAGGAAGGGATATTTACTGGGATCAGAATTATAAATATAACCTGTTGATCAGGCGGACGCTGGAAGGAATCCTGAATAACTATACCGGTGACCGGAATACGGAAGCTTTCAAACAATTCGAATTGTATGCCAAAATGGTATTTGTTTCCTCTGGAATCCATCATCCACACTCCCGAAAAAAAATTCAGCCAGCCTTCACCAAAGCATATTTCGATACGTTGGTCAATGCAGTCGATAAGGCATATTTACCACTGGCTACAGGACAAACCAAAGCGATGTTCATCGGCAATATCACGCCAATCATTTTTGATCCATCTATCGCACCAAAAAGTGTCAACAAAGCGGCAAATATGGATTTATTAAAAACCTCGGCCACCAACCTATATGAAAATGTGAGTGAAAACGAGGCAGAGCACTTCTACAAATCGATGAAAGATCCACAAGACAATACGCCGCCTATGTATGGTCTGAATTCGAAACTGGTGAAAAAAGCCGGAAAGCTTGTGGAAGAAGTTTATTCCGTGAATGGTTTGTACAGTGGAGCGATTGAAAAAATCGTTTACTGGTTGAAGAAAGCCTCGGAAATAGCAGAGGATGAAAATCAAAAAAAAGCTTTAGACGATCTGATCAGTTTTTACCAAACCGGAAACCTGAAAACCTTCGATCAATATAACATTGACTGGATCAAGGATACAACATCCATAATCGACAATGTGAATGGATTTATCGAAACATACGATGATCCGCTGGGTTTTAAAGGTTCTTATGAAGCAGTAGTGTCGATGAAAGACCAGGTGGCAAGTAAGCGAATGGCGGTATTGGCCAAAAATGCGCAATGGTTTGAGGACAATTCCCCGATTTTACCAGAAAATAAAAAGCCACATGTCAAAGGCGTTTCCTATAAAGTGATCACGGTGATCGTTGAGGCTGGCCGCACCGCTCCCAACACACCTATTGGGATCAACCTGCCCAATTCCAATTGGATAAGGGCTGAATACGGATCGAAATCCGTTTCGCTGGGTAATATTGTTGATGCTTATAACCTGGCCTCCAGCAGTGGGGTAACCGATGAATTTTACCTGAGGGATTCAGCAAAAGCCAGGGCGAATAAATATAAAGTTATCGCTGATAAAATCCACACCGCGCTACACGAAGTGATCGGACATGCTTCGGGCAGGATCAATCCTGGTGTAGGTTCCCCAAGCGAAACACTCAAAAATTATGCATCGGCACTGGAAGAAGCCAGGGCCGATCTGGTCGCCTTGTATTTCATCATCGATCCAAAGCTGGTAGAAATGGGCATTATTCCAACCACAGATGTCGGGAAAGCAGAGTACGATATTTATATTAAAAATGGATTACAATTACAGCTGAGGCGTATTCAGCCGGGTGACAATATTGAAGAAGCACACCTGCGGAACAGGCAATTGGTGGCCTCGTGGGTTTATGAAAAAGGCAAACCAGACAACGTGATCGAAAAAATAGAAAAGGATGGAAAAACTTATTTCGTCATCAACGATTATGACAAACTTCGCCACCTATTCGGAAAATTATTGCGTGAAATCCAGCGTATCAAATCCGAAGGTGACTTTGAAGCTGGGAAGAAACTAATAGAAGAATATGGTGTTAATGTCGATCAAAATATGTTAAAAGAGGTTCAGGCGCGTTATGCAAATCTCCATGCAGCGCCCTATGCCGGATTTATCCAACCCCGGCTTATTGCTGTTAAAAATGGAGATGAAATTACCGATGTGAACGTAGAATACCCTGACAACTTCCTGCAACAAATGCTGGAATATGGAAAAGAATATTCCTTTTTACCCAGTCAGAATTAATAATCAAAATCCAGTATGAGCATATACAAAAAACCCAGGCTTCAGTCTTGTCTGGGTTTTTTGTTTTTTTCTTAAGAAGAGAAGAAGTAATTACCTCAACAAGAAGACCCCTCCCGGTTGTTCTATTATGCCGCGTTCAGGTTCGGTAATGCTCTTAAATTTGATGACATACGCATAAGTGCCCGAAGGAAGCAGTTTTCCATTCAGCCGGCCATCCCAACCTTCATTCTCCATAAAAGCCAGGTCATCCGTATGGTAAACCAATTCACCCCACCGGTTATAGATAAAGATCTCGAATTGCCCAACATAAGTTGGATAGAGTTTGAATGTCTGATTCACAGGATTGGTAGCGCTTGGACTAAAAGCATTTGGCGCATAGATCTTCGGGATACAATCAACATTGACAAAAGTGGTGTCCTGCGTCACACAACCGAATGAATTCTGAAGGATAAAATGATAATGTCCTTCCGTATCGATCTCAAACACCCCGGGTGTTGTTTCGAATACCTCTTCACCAGTTTCAAGATTAAATGCCTGATAAACCACAAAATCTCCGGGTTCAATTACCGCTGTTTCCTCAGCCGGAGGTTCCGGACAAATGATATATTCCGGATCAATGTCACTTGGTGTCACCGGAGCCCGGTTGATACCCAATTCACCGGAAAAACTACAGCCTTGGGACGAAACAACCGCGCGATATTGACCTTCATTGAAAGTTTGAAGTGTAGCGGTAGTATCCCTCAGTTTGACATCATTCAGGAACCATTGATACGAAACAGGTTGCGGGGCAGGTGTTGGCGTTGCTGTCAATGTAACCAAATTCCCATTTTTACAGGCAATCTGATCCACTGTAACATTCACAGAAAACGGTGAAAACACTTCCACAAATGCCGTATCAGCGTCCTGGCAACCCGTGGTCTGACTACGAACAATTACCCCATAATCATTGCTTTGGCTAATTTGAATGACCGGTCCGGTCTGACCTGTGGACCATAAATAGGTATAATTTCCAGCGGGATTGACATCCACACCGACCTGCCGCGTGCCATCGCAGCCATTATTCAACGGATTAACCGTGGCATCCGGAGAATCGCTAATGGTTACCTGGGCGCTGGCTGTGGTATCACAATACCCTGTGGCATTAATGGTGACAGAATAGGCACCGCTTTGGAGCACCTCTGTTGTTGCTGTATTGCCTATTACAAATCCATCTTTGTCCCGCCATGTATAATTAGCACCAGGAGTACTGGAAGTTGCTGTTACTTCAGCATTGTTTGAGCACAATGCAAATATTGGATCTACGGTCACATTAGCAGTTGGCAGTCCATTCACAATAATTCCTGCTTGTTGATTAGAACAACCAAATGCATCCATAAAAAGCGTGTATTGGCCAGGATCAACCGGGCTTACAAAAAATCGAACCGTGGCATTACCATTGCCGCTAATCGGACTAATAGCACCACTGGCTACCTGTTGATTGGTGTTTTCATCCGTAAGCGTAAAATTCCCTCCACTAAAATTCGGCCCTGTGGAATTTAATGTGACGTATATGGCAGCACCATTACAATCTTTATGAACACTATCTACATTGATTGTATATTGTGGACTGCTATCTATTACATTAATGGAATAGTTGCTGAAACAGGCGCTGATATTATTGGTGACCGTCAAACCATAAACACCAGCAGGGATCATGGTCAGAGAATCTGCCGTACCCAGTGAGGCGCCTCCCGTATCCATCCAGTTTACACTGAGATCCGTCAATGAGCTGGTAATATTGATCTTACCATCCGAATTTCCGCAATTGCTTTTGGTTACCACGTAGGTTGCCGTCGGAACAGGATTAATGGTAACCGTCACAGAATCCTCAGCACGGCAGGCTGTAAGACCATCAATAACGCTAACCTTGTATTGGAATACTCCCGGTGTACTTGTATTCACGGCAAGATATCCTCTGTTGTTGGTTATGGGTGATCCATTTACTGTCCACATAAAGGTATTCGCCGGATTCCCAACGGGAAGTCCTGTATTCAACATGAGTGAGTCATTCTGACAAATCGTTAAGTTTGGGCCGAGATCAAATTGCGGCCTTCCATCATACACCTGGACCGTATCCTGAGACTGACAGCCGGCAGCATTGACCACCATGACCGAATAATCAGCCGGTTGCAATACCTGAATTGTTTTGGTTGTTTCTCCAGTGTTCCACAAAAATGACAATCCCGGTGTGTTTGTGGTATCCGCATCAAGCACCAGGGCGCCATCACAAATTACGCCCACCTGAGGTATTGTTGGTTCATTTGGATATCCGGAAATGGTCACATCCTGGACTAAAGTTGTATCAAGTCCACATCGATTGGTGACATTGAACGAAGTGGTATAAGTACCTTCTGCAGCATATGTATGTTGAGTTTGGTCGATGGCTTCGGAACCTCCGTCTCCAAATGTCCACAGATACTGGTCAATGCTGGACGTACCTGTCCCCATAAAAATTGAGGGCTGCCCGACACAACCTGCTGTCACGGAGGCAGCCGGGCCGGAGGGTTGATTGGTAAAATTCTGAACAAAATTGGGTAAACCCAACTGGGAAGTTTTACCGGCGAGATCAAAACGATTCGAGACAAAATCGAACGAAGAGGTCTGGATCGTATCCAGATTGGGCTGAAACTGACCTATAAATGACTGGCCCTGCATGGCGATATACATTTGTCCATCGGGTCCGGTTTGTATGGCTCCATAATTTACCCCTGGTGTCTCCTCCATTAA
Source organism: uncultured Cytophagales bacterium (assembly GCA_963711495.1). Lineage (GTDB taxonomy): Bacteria > Bacteroidota > Bacteroidia > Cytophagales > Cyclobacteriaceae > CAVQEK01. The sequence goes on along the minus strand of CAVQEK010000009.1, from coordinate 135,376 downwards.
ATCCACCGATTGTTCGATTGAATCCTGAACATAGTCATATAGTTTCATTTCAAACAGTCTGGACTCCGGACTAGTCTGGTCATTCATTGTCACAAACAATTTCTGACTGTTTGAGGCAAACTCAACTCCATAAACCGTATAATTTGAGTTGTCCGGATAGTTTGCATTCATGTCGATCTGAATGTAATTGGAAAGCTTGCCGGTATTGGCATCAAAGTCAAACAATTCCACATAATTATTGGGCGGATCAGCAAATGCCACCGCTACTTTGGTACCATCCGGAGAAAATTTCATGTACCCCTCTCCATTTTCCTTTGGACCCATTTTATGTACAGATCCGATGGATGTGAGCACTGGTGGTCCAATCCCATCCTGGGTAATAGGGTAGGCCCTGAAGGTATTATTTCCAAATTCATGGGCCAATAGCCAATATCCTCCACCTGCCTGTATAGCGGCGATCCGTTCCGTAGACTTCATGAAAAGCGGTACATCCTTGGCCACCACTTCTCCTAATGTGCCATTGCCAATTTCTTTGATATCGACAATAGAATAACTCAAGATATAGTCATGATCGCCACTGGTATTCCAGATATCTTTGGTGGTAAAGATATAGAACATGGTTTCATCGTTCGGGAATGGGACTACAATGGAAGATTGTGTGGAAGTGTTATCCCCGCCAATTGTGGTGCCATTAAACATAATATTACCCTGCTGGTCATAGACCGTACTTCCATCGGTATATAACAGGTTTTTACCATTTTTATCACTAATTCCCGCCACGCCTGCAGGCGCCTGGGTCTGACCGTCCGTCAGAGCAACTGGCGGCGTCTGATTAAAATCAATACCGGCCTGATCGCCAAAATACCATACATTGGCACGGCGGTTCATTTCTCCGTATACATCTACATTGATGCCATCATAAGACGAACAGGTCCCATAATCAACAACCACCCAATAGTATCCGGCAGAGTCAACGGTAATCGTTTGACCGGCTTCACCGGTATTCCAGCGATAGACCAATCCTCCGGTCCCTGCATCCAGATCGAGGGTTTCTCCGGGACAAATGACGGTATCCTGTCCCAAATTGACAGTATCTGTTTGAACAATATTGATGGTCTGTGTTAATGTATCAACCGATCCGTCGGTAGAAACGATCAACCTCACGGTGTAGGAACCTGGTTGTGTATATTTATGTATAGGGGCCGGATTGTTGGTTACCCCCGGAGGCGGAGGATTGGCCGGATCGCCAAAATCCCACCTGTAAGTATCCGCCGGTTTATCCAATTGGGGATAGAATTTAGTTGGTGTTCCAAAACATGTTCCAATCACCTGAAAAGGTCCGGCATTCTGCATCACTTCGCCGGGTGGAGAAAATGCAGGGAATTGTCGTCCATTAAAATTCATACTACCGAAAGCTGCCGCCTGGTAATTGACTAATGTCACATCACCGGCATCCGGGTCATTGATCCGGCCTACCCTGATCGGGCCGCCATTGGTTTCCTGGTATAAATGGTAAATAGAACTATCGGGCGCTACTTGCAAACCATAACTTCTGTACATGGCTGGCGTGTTGACCGGATCTAGCGAGGCTGATGGATTGTTGAGATCATAGCGGTATAAAACTCCCGGTTGGCCTGCGCCTCCGAACCTGGAAATAAACAATTTCCCGCCATCCGGTGAAAATTCCACATCATAAACCGATTCACCGGCCCCATCGTTAAAAGCCGAATTGGGTATCTGGCGATCTACCGACAAGGTATCGGTAAGATTGAAATTGAGCAGGACAATGTTCTGATTGACATTTTGTGGAGAAATGGCAATTTTGCCGGTACCTTGATGATAAGTGAAATTTGCGGCAATAATACCATTTGGTGGTGCAATTGTTTTTATGGGCATTAAACCTGCCTGTGTTATGGCGTAAAGCGTAATTTCACCGGTAGTAATATTCTGAGTAATAAACCAATAGCGATAGGGGTTTTTACCCGTTGCCATAACCAACATGCCTGGAGAAGTTGCGGTAATACCGGTGGCCACATTTTTACTGGCAGATACTACATCGCCCAATGGTGGTTCCGGAGGTGTTGCATTTCCATCCAGGGTCATGTTTACCATACTGTACCGGATTATGCCACCGGCAGGATAGTTGGCATCATTGGTGAAAATAAAATATTGACCTGGATTATTGGGCCTCGGCGAAATAGAAGCAGCTTGATTGGAAGAACTGTTCCCGGACAGCCCCGATCCATTTGGCATTTGCTGATGTCTTGCATCATAAACAAAATTACCATCTGTATAAAAAAGCAAGTCGCCATTCTGATTGTCTGTAGCAACCGCACCTCCGCCTATGCCAAAACCGACATTCTGATCACTAACCAAATTAGGTTGGCTATCGGAAATGTTGAATTTAATGCCATATTGAGATGCTCCGAAATACCAGTTGATTTTGGAAAGGTCCTGCGCCCGCACCACAAACGCAGTGAGATACATTACCGGAATCAGAAGGATTCTCACCCACGAATTCAATTGCGTAAAGGTGTATTTCATAAAAGCGGAATGTTAAACCCAAATTTTAATTAATACGAAATTAAGCGAATATATAGTATCTTTTTTGTTGAAATAAATACATATAGGCCAAAATTAGCGTTAAGCAAGAAATAGTATTTTTTCCAATTAAATTATTTTAATAAAAGACCTATAATTATCTTTAAATCCCAAATAATTAAAAAAAACTTTATAAAATTCTGAAGTATGCGTAAAACTTTACCCGCAATAATCATACTAATGTGCACCGCATATGCGATTGTTCGCGCCCAGGATCCGCAATTTTCTCAATTTTACGCTGCTCCGCTTTATCTCAATCCCGCTTTTGCCGGTTCAACTGGCCTGGCCAGGGCAGGCGCCAACTATCGGAATCAATGGCCCTCCATTCCAGCTTCTTTCGCCACTTATTCTGCTTATTTCGACTATTATTTTGACGATTACAATAGTGGCGTAGGATTACTCTTCTTGTCAGACAGGGAAGGACTGGCGGCTTTAAAATCCAATACTGTCGCCTTGCAATATTCATATCAGATCAGGGTACTCGACAATCTGGTCATCCGGCCCGGGCTGCAGGCTTCTTATACTTTCAGAAGCCTCGATTTTAGTAAGCTGGTGTTTGGTGATCAGATCGACTACAACGGACAATACAAAGACATTACTGATGAAATCTTCAACTCTGATTTCAGAAACAACTTTTTTGACATCGGCGCCGGTGTTCTTGCCTACACCAAACAGTTCTGGATAGGATTTGCAGCGCACCACTTGTTGGAACCAAATCAAACATTCCTGAACGACGGTGTGAGTGACCTTCCCAGGAAATTTTCGGTACACGCTGGGTATAAAATACCGTTACCATCCAAAACAGATCCCTCATTTCCTGGCGGATATCGCGATGTAAGTGTCACCCCTACTGTACAATATAAAATGCAGGGTGATTTTTCGCAAATGGACGTGGGAACATATTTTACCTATGAACCTGTGGTGTTCGGCGTTTGGTATCGGGGATTACCCTTCAAACCTGTCGATGGTTTTGCCAACAATGAGTCTATAATTTTCCTGGTAGGTGTTTCAACCAATGGGTTTAATGTTGGGTACAGTTATGATTATACCATATCAAAGCTGGGGATTCAAACCGGTGGAGCACATGAAATATCCGTGCGATATGAATTCTTTTTGGGCAATCCCAGGAAACCTCCCAAAAATGTTCGTCGCTTGCCTTGCCCTAAATTCTGAGACTTCGGAATAAATTATTCCGCTTCAAACTGTTGTTTTTCACCTACGGTTAGTTCCAGTTCAGCAGATACTTTTGCTATGGTTGGCCGTGAAAAATACATGGCAAATATAGAAAGAATGGCAAATCCGATATACAATGAACGCCCGGTAAAGAGAAAGGCAATTACTGCCAAAATACCTGGAACTTCCAACAATGCACTTTGGACAATGGTTCCGATTTGATAATTATTGAATTTAATAAGGAGGTCCTGGTCAGGAGCGACCTTTCTCAGTTGAATTTTAAACAGTGTTTTACCCAGAAGATATCCGGCAAAAACAAATACGGGCACTAAGAATTTAAAAATTTCATCGAGCTTATAATCGATGGTATAAAACACACCGGTATAACGCAGAAACACTGAGACAATGATAAATATTGTCACACCACTGATCATAGCATAAATGATCAAATTCAATTTGCGCAATCGATTTTTAAAATGGTTCTGATCAGAATTCATATTAATTTCGATTAAAAATTAAATAAAGACCGTTGAATTGTTCAAACAATTATAAAAAATTTGATGCTCTAATATTAAAAAATTTATCTGAATACAAGAATTTTCAACCCTTCATACCTATATATGGCAATAATCATGCTTTCAAAATCGAAGCCCCTACATTCGTGACAACTCATTATCAATTGTCAAATAAATAACTTTTATAAGGATAAGAACCCCTTGTTTATCATCTCCCATCGTATATGGGAAAAAAATTTCATTAGATATATATAGATCTATACTTTGAAAATGCTTTGGATTAAACAGTGAAATGGAACATATCAATAAAAAAATGATTGAACTAAATATAACAATTTTTTCAAATGTCAATCCCCTTTTTTTCAATACTTGTAGCAAATAATCGACATATTTATCGATTGGAAAATATCCATGAATCCAGAGAATGAAGCAAGTAGAATCAATTTAATTAATTAAGGCCTGTTGTTCATCGCTCTTCTCCAATCGTTTGGATATATTTCATTGAATAATCCTTTATACGAATCAGTTGCAACGCTTAAATATTTGGTTTTCTATACAATAAAAAAGCCAAATATGGCAATATATTCGGCTTTTATGATCGTAAAGCATATAAATCATACTTTGGGTTTCCAACCTGGTTCGTACTCCCGCCACCACATTTGCATGGCTTCGCTATCATTTATAATATGCCCGTCTTTGGGGTCGCAAATCAACGAGCGTTCCATTTTTTGTGAAATATTGCCAAGATGACATAGCAGCACCGATTTGTGCCCTTCTTCAATGGGCGAATGCAGTGGCGTGCCTTTTGTTATTCCATCCAACAGGTTTTGAACATGCATCGTCGTCATATTTCCCCCACCCACAAGGTCAGCGGTAGAACTAGAGCTTCGATTGCCGACTTTCACTTCTTTCACCATTTTCTCTTTCTTATCATAAAGTTCATAACCATTGCGGTCAATTATCACCGTACCTTCGGTGCCGTAAATGGCCGAACCTCGCCCCCGGTTTTTTATCAGGTTATCGTTACAACTTCTCCCTTCCCATGACAACAGTTTGTTGTCGTCAAATTCGTAGTTAGCAACCTGAGTGTCATAATACTGCCAGTCGTCATGATAGGCATACCGGCCTCCGCTGGAGCTTACTTTGGTAGGATAGTCTACGCCAAGCGCCCAGCGGCAAATATCGATTTCGTGGGTGCCGTTGTTGCATATCTCCCCGGTTCCCCAACGCCAGAACCAATGCCAATTGTAGGGATGGATATTGTCGCGGTACGGAGTGCGGGGCGCCGGCCCTTGCCAAAGGTCGAAATCGAGTCCCATTTTCACGGGAACCACTTTTCCTATCCCGATTGACCCGCGGTTGTTGGCATACCAGGCCTTTCCAAAATAAGGGGTCCCGATAATGCCGTCCTTGATTTCCTTAATGGCTTGAATGGATTCTAATGCCGAGCGCTGTTGATTGCCCATTTGTACAAGCAATCCATATTTCTGTTGTGCTTCTACCAGCATTTCACCTTCCCTGGGATTGTGCCCACAGGGTTTTTCAACATAGACGTGCTTGCCAGCCCGCAAGGCCATGATGGCCGCCGGGGTGTGCCAGTGGTCCGGGGTAGCAATAAACACGACATCCAGGTCTTTCTGCTCCAGCATCTTTCGGAAGTCCGTAAATCCTTTAGGCCGTATGCCGTGTTTTTTTTCAACGTCGTTCAGACGGTTGTTCAAAAACTCTTCGTCTACATCGGCCAAGTAGGCCAGCGAGATGCCATCCAGTTGCGTGATGGCATCAATATGCGCACCTCCACGACTATGAATGCCCACAACCCCGGCGACCAGTGTTTCATTCGGAGAATTTTTGCCATATAGCGGGAAATTCAGAATTGATAGACCTACCCCAGCGGCAGATGCTGATTTGATAAATTCTCTTCTTTCCATTAAAACTTTTTTCGTTAGTTAAACAAATATTAACTCAGGTTATAGCTGTCCTGCCATACCTGTCTTTTATTTTCCATCATGGAAGTCAACGCCATGCGCACAGCAAAAGTCGCTTTCGCTCCGGTAAACACATTTGACAATGGCTGTTTGTTGTTGATGATGTTATCAGCAAAATCAATCAACGCCTGTCCGGAAGGATCATCGTTATCTCCTTTAACAGGAATACCTCCCTCTTTGCTCATACTCGGCATGGTGGCACCACTCACACCGTCGACCAGCCCCATTTCCTTTTTGAGTGTTTCTTCCGGATAAATCATGGCTGACGTCGGAAGGATCACGACAGTAGCCTTATCACCCTGTACCTTGATCTGATAGCCTTCGTAGGCATTGGCTGTAAGGCAGGTAAATGTGGCCTTTAAGCCATCGGGATAATCAAAAATTGCGTGTATGTTGTCATATGTTTCACGGCCGTCCTTCCAATAATCAATGCCACCGGTACCAACTACCGACAATGGATGGGCATCCGTAAACCAATTCACGAAATCAATTTGATGTGATGATAATTCGGCCAGTAAACCACAAGAATAATCGCGATACATTCTCCAATTGATCAGGCGCTCATACTTGTCTTTCGGCTCTGGTACCGGTCTTCTCCAGTCACCGTTCCTGTTCCATTGGCACTCTACACCGGTAATTTTACCAATGTATCCCTTTTTAATGGTGTCGACTACCTGATAATACAATCTTGAGCTGTGATATTGATGACCGACCTGGAATGTTTGTTTGGGCGAAGCCTTCACCTTATCAACCATTTGAAAGGCCTGATCAACACTATATGCCATGGTTTTTTCTGAATAAACATGTTTGCCGGCGTCAAGTGCATCAATGGCTATTTTGCTGTGGAGATACAAGGGTACAGAAACCAAAACAGCATCGAGTTTTTTATCCTCGAGCAGTGCCATATAATTATCATAAGCCTTGGCTTTGGGATCCGCGTTTTTCATCCCATTTTCCAAATGGAACGGCAATATATCACAACAGGCCATCACCCGGATCTGAGGAATATCTTTCATTACCCGAATCAAACCACCGCCACGACTTCCCGTTCCTATGACTCCAATATTGATCACATCGTTTTTAGACAGCGGGTTACTCCAAGACATGCCAGGCAGACCCAACGCCAAACCAGATGCGGCCAGTCCACCTGCCTTCAAAAAATTCCTTCGGTTAACGATATTTTTCATTTGCACAAATTTTTAGATGTTTCAGTTAACAAAATCCAGAACTTAGTTTAAGACCTCTGAATTCCGTCAATTTGAATTTATTTATTTTTTAAGATTATTTCTTCATTTCCAACCTCCTGAAAAGACACCAAGCAAAATTGAAGCCTAATGGAACTACAAAAATTATACGGTGAACATTCAACAATTATTATACAATCAAATAAGTTAATGCGCTTCATGAATAAAACATTACTGAAAAGCCAAATTAGCCCTAATTAAATGAATGCTGCAATTCGGCTGAAATTTTGATTCACGTGTGCATAACAAACCCGTAAATATAATAATAATTCCTTTCAAACCCATTCCCAGGGTCAAAAAGCAGAATTTGCAAAATATATTTTTAAAAATTGGGCGATTTGAATAATATTGCGTCCCGTTTGTCAACAAGCCGAAGTGGCGGAACTGGTAGACGCGCACGACTCAAAATCGTGTTCCTTCGGGAGTGAGGGTTCGAGTCCCTCCTTCGGTACTTTGACAAGGCTTTCTCTGTGGAGAAGGCCTTTTTTTTGGCGGTTTCATATGATTATATTAATTATTTGACAAATTGCAAGGCGGATAACAGATTGGGACCTTCGTTTTGAATAATCACCAGAATTGAAATACAAAATTGTATTTTCGAAGTTATTCTTTATAAAAACGACAACGCCGACTTATGCTTTCATTCAACAAACTCAATCATTACTGCATCATTCGCAACAATAAAAACCTGGTGATTTTATGCTTTTTCGCCCTGGTGATCCTTACCCTATTTGTACACAACAAACTATATGCCCAGGAAGAAGAGGGTCATTTGCATTTTTCACATCCACTGACCACTGAGTCTATTTCTCCGGATACCAAAGTTCGTTTTGATTACCTCTACACCAATATGGGTGATCAGGCCTATTCTCACGAACTTGGCATCGAATTGGAGTATTCACCAAACCCCGCGTTTAGCATCCGGTTAGAAACGCCATATGTGATCTTGCACCCGGCTGGTAATACGAATATCTCCCATTTCGACAACATCGAGTTAGCCCTGAAATTCGCAAATTTTGCTTTTGCCAATCATGATGTGTTGCTGGGATATGGCATCAATTTTGGCTTACCTACGGGCAGTACCACCGATGATATCGGCAGCGATCACTTATATAGCATCGAGCCTTTTTTGAATGGGGGCTATCAAAAAGGACGCTGGGAATGGGTCGGTTTTTTCACTTTCGGCATTCCGACTAACCAGCAAAACCATGAAAATGTAGATACGGAATTCAATGCCCGTTTTGCTGCCATTTATCACATCACACCACATTGGCAGGGCGTACTGGAAGCCGGACGCGGCGCCGAATTGAGCGGACCTGATCCGCAAAGTCAAAACTGGGATTACACATTAGGTGTAAAATATCATCCTGTGGTTGACAAACCATGGATATTTGCAATAGGTTTTCGCGGGCCAATGGGCGAGAATGATGAATTACAAGCCCAAGCCATTTTTTCGGTATTCTACCATTTTCCAGACTGAATCTGAAATTTTGGTTCCAAAACCCCTTAAGCATTGTCAGTAGCGTTTGCTTGGCAGTGGTGAATGGTGAATTGGCAATAATAAATCAATAGTTAGTGTTGGTAAAAATCAACCACAAGTCCATTGCCCAATGCCCATTGTCTATTGCCAACTTGATTGTATAAATGTTTTAGCCCGATGCATGAAACCATTATTTTATTAGAGAACATTCAACAATAGCCATTGGACAGCACTTTATATTTTCACCATACAACATCAAATGGGCCGGCAAGGTGAACAAAAATACTTTACCCCGGATTCCTATTTTTAAAATGAAATGATATCTTTGTGCCCGCCACGTGAAGGCGTGGCACGCTCCATTAAGCCCAGATGGCGGAATTGGTAGACGCGCTGGTTTCAGGGACCAGTGACCGCAAGGTCGTGCAGGTTCGAGTCCTGTTCTGGGCACTTTCATCTAATATGTTGCCTTTCAATCATATCGATTAAATCACTATTACAAAACATCCCTCAATTCCGGGGTCCTTTTAAATACGGAGTTGGCGTAAGGACATAATGGGATAATCTTGATGCCTTTTTGCCGTGCGAAGGCCACCGCTTCCAAAACCAGCTTTTTTCCGGTACCTGTCCCGCGCAGTTCATCACTTACTTCAGTGTGGTCGATGATAATCCGGTCTGTTCCCGCCCAGGTGTATGTCATTTGTGCCAATTTTTTACCATCTTCCTCAACATAAAAGACACCGCGGGGGTCTCCTGAGTGATGTTTAATTTCCATATTATCCATGCTGGAAGTCATAGTTCTATGTCCAATCAGGGCGTTCTCAAAAGGAATCCATTACCATTTGATAAAAACCACCTAAGTTGAATATTGTTGAAACACCAATAATAAATATCCATAATTTTTAAATGACCGACAATCACATTGGCCTATGACTGAGATCATAATATAATTGGTCGTATTATACTAAAATTACCAATTCAAAACCTGCATCACATGAAGCAAAGTATTACTATTGAGGCCAATCAACTCGATTCTACCATCAGGAAAAAGGTTATCTTCAACGCTTTCGACCAACTTGGTAAAAACGAAACTTTACTTTTGCATAACGACCATGATCCGCTACCGTTGAAAAAACTTTTCGAAGCGGAACGACCAGGAAATTTCGAATGGCGCATCATTAGCCACAACACCGATAACTGGCAAATTGCCATAACCAAAACATCGCATAATTACTTCACCCTGAAGGAACTGATTATTAAATATCCCTCAGCCATCTCTATTTTTGAGAAATATAAATTCGATTATTTCCAGCATGCATCAGCACTCTTCGATGACATTTGCCGAAACAAACAACTCGAAAATAATAAGGTGCTACAGGAAATCATTGATCACTCAGAAGAATGTCCCATCAACCTGAGGTTCGATGAATGGCCGCCGGATCTTCTGATGAATTTTATTACCAGCAATCATCACAATTACTTAAAGCGTATCTTGCCGGAATTAAGGTCATTAATGCATCATATAGAAATCAAACATCTGTCATTGCATCCTGAAATATTGCACATCGAACAAACATTCGATGAATTTTCGGATGAAATCTTTGATCACCTACGCGATGAGGAAAATATTGTTTTCCCCTTAATCAGCAATTTTCTCGATCGAAATGCTGGCACTGACCTAACTCCCAAGGACATCAATTTCACCCTGAACTGGATGCGGGAAGATCATTTGCTTACCATCTCCAGCATGAAACGTTTACGTATATTATGCAACAATTATCGACCTCCCATCGATGCCTGTCCGGCCTTTACATTGCTCTATAATGAGATGCAAAGATTTGAAAATGACCTGCACTATCATCTCTTTCTGGAAAATTCAGTGCTTTTCCCAGCCGTTGAAACCACACTGGATTACAATTGATCTTTTCAGGGTCCTGAATAATTTCTATTTTTGGAACTGAAAAATCATAGCCAAACCAATAATGATCATCCCGTTAGTACTGCTCAAAAAATACAATGGCATTTTCCATTCAGTAAAAAAAGATGACTACATCGTGTATGAAGATGAACCTGCCAATTTCTATTTACAAGTCATTGAGGGTTCGGTAAAAATGTCGAGTTATAGTGCCGATGGTCAGGAATTTATTCAGGGCATCTTTAAGACCGGCCAAAGTTTTGGCGAACCTGCGATTTTTGGCGAATTCCCCTATCCCAATAATGCCATCGCCATGGAAGATTCCACGGTTTGTAAACTTCCCAAAGATAATTTTCTTGACCTCCTTCGGGACAATTTTGACATAGCCATGAAGTTCCATTACATTATGTCACACCGGTTGCGATATAAAGCCATCCTCCTCAAAGAAATTTCTTCCTATTATCCTGAACACATCATTATGACGCTGCTTCGTTACCTTAGAGACAATATGAAAGACGAGGAAGGGCAACCTTTCCATGTTCCATACACCCGCCAACAAATTGCAGACATGACGGGCCTGCGTGTAGAAACGGTAATCAGAACAGTAAAGAAATTACAAAAAGAAGGTAAACTGGAAATAAAAACACATAAGATCTTTCTGAAATAGGCGTCCGGTTTCGGGTTCCGAATTATCCATTGGCAAATGCCTGAATAGCAATATTATCACTGGCACTGGCGTCGTGTTTTAAACTCCCGGGAATTCAACCCTTTCAAATTTATTCCCCACGATAATTCACCTTGTCATCCCTATCCCATCTCCCCATTTTCCCATTTCCTCTTCTCCCCATCGCATCTCCCCCTCCACTTCTCATTCACCTCTTCAACCCTACACGCATTCACACATCTACCCATCCACACATCTACCCTTCCACTCAATCCAACGCCTTATGATTGAAATCATAAACACTGCTCGGTCCCCTGATCTATCTTGGCACCATCAATAAACAAAATTTGCGTGATCATGAATAATACAACGATCTTAAAAAAAGTAAAACAAGCCATATTTATTTTACCCTTAGTGTTGCTTGTAGCATGTGGGGGCTCAGGAAATGAAACCAAAAAGAGTTTTGCCCCTCCGGCAAAAAAAGAACCGGTCAGCTTTGAAGACGCGGTAAAAGACTGGCAAAACAATAAAGGTATCGGGCCAGTCGCTACGGTTAACCTCGGTCAGTTGGATAAGAACATCGCAGATCAGGGGAAAGAGGTTTTTACTGCGAAGTGTTCTGCTTGTCATGAAATCGGTAAGGTAAAAGTAGGACCTGATTTAACTGGTGTTACGGAACGACGTACTCCGGAATGGATCATGAATATGGTACTCAATCCTTCAGAAATGACTAAAAATGATCCGATTGCCCATGGCTTGCTGGCTAAATACATGACCGAAATGGCCAACCAGCAATTGACCCGGGATCAGGCACGTCAGGTTTTGGAATTCTTTAGAACACTGGGTTCAACCAAGGAAGCTTCCTTATAATTTAAGTATCCAATACAAAACCAATGAACACAAAAATATTTTTTATACCAGTCGTTTTTTTAGCGGCAATTTTTACGATCAGCAGTTGCGGCGATTCAGGCAAAACTCAGGAGGCAGGAGTACTCAACGCCAACGATGCCGCACAACGCGTGTATGTGGCACCAGGTAAATACGATGAATATTATTCATTTTTATCAGGGGGATTTAGCGGACAGGTGTCTGTCTACGGCTTGCCTTCAGGCAGGCTGTTCCGGATCATTCCAGTCTTCAGTGTGGATCCTGAAAAAGGGTACGGTTATAATGAAGAAACGAAACCCATGCTGATGACAACTTATGGCTTCATTCCCTGGGATGATGCCCATCATCCAAAGTTGTCGCAGACCAACGGGGAACACGACGGCAAATACCTATTCATCAATGCCAATAATACGCCGCGGATTGCACGCATCGATCTGAAAACTTTTGAAACGACTGAAATCATTCAAATCCCCAATTCGGCGGGCAGTCATGCTTCTCCCTACCCTACCATGAACACGGAATATCTGGTGGCCGCCACAAGATTCAGTGTGCCTATTCCCCAGAAAGATGTTCCGATCGATTCATATAAAGAGAATTTCAGAGGGACATTCACTTATACCAAGGGAGGACAGGAGCCCGGACAAATGGACATTGCTTTCCAGATCCTGGCACCAGGTTTTGATTACGACCTGGCCCATTGTGGCAAAGGGCCCTCCCATGGCTGGACGTTCTTCACCTGCTACAATGCGGAAAAAGAACACAGCATGCTGGAAAGATCCGCTTCGCAATACGACAAGGATTATGTCGCTGCAGTCAACTGGAAGAAGGCTGAGGAATATGTTGCGCAAGGTAAGTTCCATGAATGGCCTTCCGAATATTATCACAATGTGTATAACGAAAAAACCCACATTGCAACGGCTGAATTGAAAAAAGGAGTAAAAGTTTTGTTGGCTTCGGAATGTCCGGGATTAGTGTATTACCTGCCTACTCCAAAATCTCCGCATGGTGTAAGTGTCGACCCTACCGGAGAATTCATTGTGGCCAGTGGTAAGCTTTCAGCCGATCTTACCGTCCATTCATTCAAAAAAATGCTGAAAGCCATCGAAGACAAGAACTTTGATAAAGTGATCGACGGCATACCGGTATTGAATTACGATGCCGTTGTAGCCGGCGTGGTAAAACAACCGGGCCTCGGGCCCTTGCATACCGAATTCGACGGACGTGGCAATGCCTACACTTCTTTCTTTATTTCTTCCGAAATTGTGAAGTGGAGCCTAAAAGATTTCCAGGTGAAAGACAGGGCGCCGAGCTTTTATTCCATCGGTCACCTCATGATCCCCGGCGGCGGGTCCATGCACCCCTGGGAAGATGGTAAATACCTGGTGGCTTTGAATAAGATCACCAAAGACCGCTTTCTGCCTACCGGTCCTGAACTGGCGCAATCAGCGCAATTGTATGATATCTCCGGCGATAAAATGAAACTTTTATTAGACTTTCCGACAATAGGTGAACCCCATTACGGACAGGCATTACCTGCATCAAAGATCTTTGAGCAACAGGTGAAATACTATCCGCTGGAGGAAAACGAGCACCCCTATGCCACCAAAAAAGAAGAAGATGCCAAGGTAGAACGAAAGGGTAATGAAGTACATGTTTATATGACTACAATCAGAAGTCATTTTGTTCCGGATAATATCGAAGGTATTAAAGAAGGCGACAAGGTTTATTTCCACGTTACCAACCTGGAGCAGGACTGGGATATTCCTCACGGCTTTGCGGTGATGGGGGCCAGAAATGCGGAGCTGCTGATTATGCCCGGACAAACTGAAACTTTCCTGTGGGAGCCGCAGCATGAAGGGATCTACCCGTTCTACTGTACGGATTTCTGTTCGGCACTGCACCAGGAAATGCAAGGGTATGTACGCGTTTCACCGGCCAATTCCGATGTCAAAATTAAATGGGCATTTGGTGATGAGACGTCAGAATAATGCTAATAATATGAGGTTAGGGATGGTGTGGTTGGAATAGTTGTTTCCATGAAAAAGGTATTGCCGATCACAAATCGATGATGCCTTTTTTCTTAAAAAATTGAATTGTGAAACCGCCATGTAAAAATGTTGACTCACAGGGAAATGATTAAATGGCGGTTCCATCTGTACTTTTGAAAATAAATAATTTAAACAGATGAAATATTTACCAAGAGCTTTATTTATTACAGGATCACTTTTTCTTCTTTTGCTTTTCACCGCTCCTATATGGAGTATCACCTTACATGCGCCGCAGTATCCTGACGGAGTGCGTATGTATATTTATATCAATAAGATCGGTGGCTCTACGCCGGGAACATTGCAAAACATCAACATTCTGAATCACTATGTGGGTATGAAAAAGATCGTTCCTGAAATGATCCCTGAACTGAATTATTTTCCCTTGGTGGTCATTGCAATGTTATTAATCGGTGTACTGCTGGGCGTCTTTAATCTTAAAAAATTGTGGGTTTACTGGGTGGCAGGCATGATCATCCTGGGTGCACTGGGGATTTATGACTTTTATCTATGGGAATATGATTACGGACACAATTTGCTCGGTGATGCCCCCATCAAGATCCCCGGGCAGGTGTATCAACCACCGCTATTCGGAGCAAAACAATTGCTTAACTTTAATGCCAAATCGTATCCATATATTGGTGGGATATATTTAGGTATTTCACTGGCACTGTGTTCTCTGGCCTATTTTTTAAATTTTAAAAAAGAGAAAGAACAGACATCAGATTCCGGTCAGGAAATATCTGAAGTCACTTCTAAGGAATTATGTTCCAGTCAAATGGAGTTGGAAACACATGTTCATTGATAAACTTAACGAATCATGAAAAATATCATCATATCATTCATATCGGTCATTCTGTTTTTTGCCTGCAATCCTGAAAAGGTCCCGATTAATTACGGACAAGACAAATGTTCATACTGCAGAATGTCAATCGTAGAACATCAATTTGCCGGTGAAATTGTGACCACAAAAGGTAAAGTTTTTAAATTTGATGCGGTAGAATGCATGGCAAACTATCTGGCGCAAAACAATTTGAGCGACGCCGATCTGGCAATGGTATTGACGAATACTTTCGATCATCCGAATACTTTCCAGAATGCCCATGAATGTTATTTTTTGCAAAGTAAAAATATGCCCAGTCCGATGGGTATGTTCCTGAATCCTTTTAAGGATAAAGACGAGGTCACCAAAATACAACAGGAAAACGGGGGTAAGATCATGACCTGGAATGATCTGAAAGTTCACCTGGCCATGAATTGATGACCCACGAAATGAAGCGTGGCGCCGGCGATAAGGGAGCGCTGCATCAATTAATGATTAACAATGATTAAATCGGCTTTATTTCTCAGTGTCTTTGGGTTAATTCCCTGCCTTGGATTTGCACGAATAGACACCCTGAAGGTAGGCAACCAAGCTTTCCAAAGTATTACAGAGGCAATTGCCCACACAAAGTCTCACGATGTGTTACTGGTTGAAAAGGGTATTTATGATGAGACGGATATTGTTATAGATAAACCACTCACTTTGATCGGTGTGGATCAACCGGTAGTAGATGGTCAGCAAAAATCACAAATATTCCTGATACAGGCCGACAGTGTCACCCTCCGTGGTTTTCAGATCCAAAACGTGGGAAAAAGCTATACGGTCGACTGGGCAGGCATCAAACTGGATCAAAGTCAACACTGCCTGATTGAAGACAATGTGCTCGTCAATACTTTCTTCGGTATTTACTTGAAAAAAGCCCATCACAACATCATCAGGAATAATGACATTGCGGGAAAAGCGGTGGACGAGGTGAATTCCGGAAATGGTATTCATCTCTGGTACAGCAATAATAACCTGGTGGAAGGCAATCATATCCGTGGCCATCGCGACGGCATTTATTTTGAATTCGTGGACAATTCCAGGATCATCAACAATACCAGCGAACACAATCTGCGCTATGGTCTTCACTTTATGTTTTCAAACAATGACCAGTATATCGGCAATACGTTCCGCGCCAATGGTACCGGCGTGGCGGTAATGTTTTCCAAAAAGATCAAGATGAATTATAACCACTTTCTCGACAACTGGGGCACGGCATCATACGCCTTGCTATTTAAAGAAATTTATGACGGGGAACTGAAAGGCAATGAATTCAGACGAAATACCACGGCCATATTTGCTGATGGCTCCAACCGCATCGATATTGCACAAAACAATTTTACCGGTAATGGCTGGGCCATGAACATTTACGGCAATTGCTTCGACAACAAGATCAGAGAAAACAATTTTATATCCAACACGTTCGATATCGCCAGTAATAATTCGAAAAATCACAATACCTACGAAGGCAATTACTGGGATCAGTATGCCGGTTATGACCTGGACCTCGACGGCTATGGCGATGTACCCTATCGACCGGTGAAATTATTCTCTTTTATCCAGAACCGTGTTCCGGAATCCATTATCCTGCTACGCAGTTTTTTCATCGAGATCATCAATATTGCCGAACGGGTAACTCCGGTTTTGACGCCGGAAGACCTGATCGAGAAGAAACCAAAAATGAAACAATTCCATTATGATAACCATTGAAAACCTGTGCAAAAAATTCGGCAGGAATGATGTATTAAAAGGGATCAATCTGGCAATAGAAGACGGAAAGATCACGGCAGTACTCGGTCCGAATGGCTCCGGGAAAACCACCCTCATCAAATCGATCCTGGGCCTGGTCATCGCGGATAATGGAAAAATCACGCTCTTTGACCAGCCGGTTATTGGCCATTGGGCTTACCGCCAGAAAATCAGCTATCTGCCCCAGATCGCCCGTTTTCCAGAAAACCTGAAAGTGAAAGAACTGGTCACATTGGTAGAAGATTTGAGAAATAAAAAGGGCGATGTGGAATCCCTGATAAAAACATTTGAGTTGGAAACTTTCCTTAGCAAACGCCTGAGAACGCTTTCCGGCGGTACCCGGCAGAAGATCAATTTATTACTCACTTTTATGTTCGACTGCCCGTTGTATATCCTCGATGAACCAACTAATGGACTTGACCCAGTGGCGCTGATCCGGTTAAAAGACCTGATCGTGAAACTGAAGCAGCAAGGCAAAACGTTGTTGATCACAACCCACATCATGAGTCTGGTGGAAGAACTGGCCGATGAATTGGTCTTTTTACTGGAAGGCAACATTTATTTTAAAGGTACGCACCAAGAAATGAAACAGGCACAGCAGGAAAAAAATCTGGAACGCGCCATTGCAAAAATACTGGAAAAGGAACATGTATAAAGTACTTAAATACAGCTTTTTCGATCTGCTTAGAAGCCGCTGGAGTGTAGTGTATTTTTTATTTTACGCCATCAGCACCACTGTATTATTGTATCTCAGCAACGATGCCTCCAAACTGGTGGTCAGCCTGATGAACATCACCCTTATTCTCACACCGCTGATCGGCAGCCTTTTTGGCGTGATCAATTATTATAATTCCAGGGAATTTGTAGAATTGCTCCTGGCCCAGCCCATTCCCAGAAAATCTATTTTTGCAGGCATGTATCTCGGGATCAGCACTTCCCTCACCGTAAGCTTTCTGCTGGGGCTGTTGCTGCCTATGTTGATTTTCGGCACATTGTTTTCGTCCCATTTTACAGATATACTTTCTCTGATCATCACCGGTGTATTCCTCACTTTTATTTTCACTGGACTTGCCTTTATGGTCGCCATGTTCAATGAAAACCGGCTCAAGGGCTTTGGTCTCACCATCATCATTTGGTTGTTTATGGTATTCATTTACGACGGCATCTTTTTGCTTTCCCTATTGCTGTTGGAATCCTACCCCCTTGAAAAATTTTCCATTGCGCTCTCGATGTTCAATCCCATTGATCTCTCCCGCATCCTGATCATGCTCAAACTGGATATTTCAGCACTGATGGGTTACACCGGCGCAGTATTCAACAAATTTTTTGGCACCTCCATGGGAATAATGCTTTCCTTGGGAGCCCTGGTTTTTTGGGCAATTTGGCCTTTGTTGGTGATCCTGATTAAAAGCCGGAAAAAAGATTTTTGAACAACCATTTAAACCTGGGACCGTCGCAGGATTTTCCAGTTCTGACGACAGTAATGGCTTTAAGAATTTGTGTCTGTCAAAACCTCGCTGTACTTTGTCGCGGATTCTCCCGAATGAGCAAGTAATCACTGTGGCTTTTGAATTGGAACAGGTTAAAAGCCGGCAAGCTCGCGGATAATTTTGAGATTAACGCACCATTTGTTTTCATGAATAAAATGTCAGTATGAACAAACAAACTTATATTGAAGCTACACCTGAAGCGGGAAAGGAATTCGTTCAACGCCAGATGAAAGGCAATGTGATAATGCTCAATCTTTTGAAGTTCAGGGAAGTTGCCGATTATTCAAATCTGGAATCAATCAAACCGGCCCACGAGATCTCTGGAGAAGAAGCATATAATGAATATATGAAACATGCCTTTCCCCATTTGAAAGCGGCGGGAAGTGAAATATTGTTTTATGGAAAATGCAGCAGTTTTTTAATCGGACTAACGGATGAAACCTGGGACGCCGTTTTACTGGTAAAACATGAATCCGTTTCAAAATTCCTGGAGTTTGCGCGAGATGAAGGTTATTTAAAAGTTGCCGTACACCGAACAGCGGCATTGGAAGATTCGAGATTGCTTCCGGTCTCAGAGGAATCACCGGAGGACACCATCAAATAATTTGTATTGCCCAATTTCCATCCACTAGTCCGGACAGAAAACGACCCCTGAGATTTTAGAAAAATCTCACAACAAGGTTATATTATTAATAAATGAATATTAATACGAAGGTGCCAAGATGAATATTACAACATTCAAAGCACTTCATAGCCGCAATTACAGGCTCTATTTTTTTGGTCAATCTTTGTCCCTCATGGGCACGTGGATGCAGCGAACCGCCGTGTACTGGATCATTTACGTGCAAACGAATTCTGCTTTTATGGTGGGTGTGGCAATATTTTCCGTTCAATTTCCTTCTTTTTTATTTTCCCTCATCGGAGGAACGGTAGCCGATCGATACAACCGGTACCGGGTACTGCTCACCACCCAGATCGCTTCCATGGTTCAGGCTGTTTTTATGACATTGGTGGTTGTATTTACCCATTATACCGTTGCCGAAATATTGGGCCTCAGCGCAGTGCTGGGTATCATTAACGCTTTTGATGTGCCCGCACGCCAGTCGTTGGTGCATTTTATGGTTGATAAAAAAGAAGATCTGGGCAATGCCATTGCCCTCAATTCCTCCATGACGAACCTGGCGAGACTGATCGGCCCTGCGATTGCCGGGATTGTACTTGACAATCTGGGCGCAGGCATTTGCTTTATGTTGAATGCCACCAGTTTTGTGGCTGTTATTGTATCCTTACTAATGATGAGACTGCCAGCCTTTATCCCAAGATCACAAACCCAAAAAGTAATGGAGGGATTGAGAGAAGGTTTGCGTTATTTAAAATCCAACCCTGCCATCGGCATTATTGTTTTGATGATGGCGTTGAGCAGTCTGTTGGTATTGCCATACGTGACCTTGTTTCCTGTTATTGCAAAAAATACGTTAAAAGGCAGCGCCTCCACTTATGGCTACCTGAACAGTTTTACGGCAATTGGCGCCATTGGCGGGGCTTTTTTCCTCGCTTCATTGAAAACACACATCAACCTGAGGAAGGTTTTAATCATCGCCACCTTGATCTTTGGAATAGGACTGATTTCTTTTTCGCACACCAATAGTTTAGGGCTTGCTTTATTTTTTGTCACAGTAACCGGATTTGGCAGGATGTCGCAGATCACCCTCATCAATACCGTGCTGCAAACCACCTCATCCATTGAAATGAGGGGACGGGTGATCAGTTATTTCGCGATGGCATTCTTTGGCATGCAACCCCTCGGCGCATTATTGATAGGGAGTGTGTCACATTTTGCAGGCACCCCTTCAACTATCCTTGCTGAAGGAATTGCCGCCATTTTAATAGCGATATTTTTCTTACCCTACCTTTGGAAAGAATTGCTGCCAAAATGGAAATCTTAAGCGTTATATTTATTTTTTCAAGAAAAATCGATTTGGCATTTCGACTGATTTCTGGGCCAACAAATCATCGGATGACCTGGTCCAAACCCGGCCAAATATCCAGCAATCTCACCACAACCTTGTGATCTCAATCATAAATACTCAATTTGATGGTTGTTAATATAGTATCACTTAAAACTTAATGTTTTCTGAAATGAAAAAATTCACCTTTGAAAAAGCCGTCATTTATCAACTCAATGATGCCGTCTCTTATGCAGAAGGAGGCGTAGTCAGTAAACAGATCATGAAATCACAAGCTGGTAATATCACCCTTTTTGCCTTTGATGAAGGGCAGGGCCTCAGCGAACACACCGCTCCATTCGACGCCCTGGTCCAGATTATTGAGGGCGAAGCCGAGGTGATGATCGACAACAAACCTTACAACCTGTCCGCTGGCCAGGTGATCATTTTACCGGCGCAGGTACCTCACGCGCTCATGGCGATCACAGCATACAAAATGGTGCTGACCATGATCAAAGACCAAAGCGAATAAAGCGATGAACAAGAAAATATTTTTTGTGATCCCACTGGTGCTGGCCTCTCTCATCATCGGCATTTTCGGCGGACTTTTTCGTATGGGCTGGATGTTGCCGCTCTCCAAAGCCGCCGGCGATCACGGCGCACTGATGGTAGGAAGCTTTCTCGGGACACTCATCTGTCTGGAGCGCGTTGTAACGCTGAAAAAAACCTGGCTATACAGCATTCCCATCCTTTCGGGCCTCAGCTTGCCGGTCTTTTATGCCGGATATGAGACATTGGCTTATGGCATGCTGACAGTCGCATCTGTTGGCCTGGTCTATGTGTATCTTTTGCTGATCAATAGGTTCGGTGAGTACTATTATTATATTATGCTGATTGGCGCCGTCGGCTGGTTAATGGGCAATATTTTTCTGCTGAAAGGCACTATTTATCCGGTAGCTGTTCCCTGGTGGATCCTGTTTATCTTATTCACGGTGGTGGCGGAGCGAATTGAGCTGGGTAAATTTCTGCCGCAAAGCAAATTGAAAAAAAACCTCTTGATCGCCGGCCTCGCCCTGTTCCTTCTGGGACTTTTCCTCAATTTTCACGGCTCGGGTAAATACGTTTCCGGGGCTGGTTTAATGGCCATTGCAATTTGGCTCTTCCGCTATGATATCGCCGGAAAATCGGTAAAATCCCAGGGAATGCACCGCTACACCGGCAGCCTGCTTCTGCTGGGATATTGCTGGCTGGCTATTGTTGGGACCCTGATGATTGTCGGTCCGTCTGCCACCCTAACGTACGATGCCATAATACATAGCTTTTTCATCGGTTTTACCTTTTCGATGATCTTCGCCCACGGGCCTATCATTTTTCCGGGTGTTGCCGGCCTGCCCATCAAGCCATTTCATCCGACATTGTTCATCTGGGGCGTATTGTTGCAGGTCACCCTCCTTTCCAGGATTGCCGCAGACCTGCTGGAAGTCACAGATCTGCGTAAATTATCAGGCATGGCCAACGCTATTGTGATCGTCTGCTTTTTTATCAATTTACTGATCCTGGTAAAAAGGGCCGAATGGGCTTTGAAAACCATGAAGAAGGCTTAAATTTCCGGAAGGAAAATAAATAGTGGATCCGGCAAAATGATCTTTTCCCTTCGAGATAAACACAGCATAGTTCGAACCACCTTATTATTGGCATTGCTGAATTTATTGGTGGTCGGCATATTGGGCAGCATCCTTCGTTTGCAACCGATTTTCCCGTTTCACAATTTTCGTTTTCGTTTCTGGGTACATGCCCATTCGCATGTGGCCTTCCTGGGATGGGTGTTTATGGTGCTGGCAGCCTTGATCTACAAAAATCATCTTCCCGATGTACCCGCCCTCAATGCCAAAATGCGTTGGCTGATCCTGATTTTTCAGGGTGCAGTGCTGGGTATGTTGTTCACTTTTCCGTTTACAGGTTACGCACCGGGATCCATCTTTTTTTCCGCAGTGCAAATGCTTTCCTCTATCTATTTTGTGATCCTTCTTTTCAAATGGACTGCGCAACGATACAATCCTGCCATCATCTTTCTAAAATTTGGACTCCTTTTCATGGTGATCTCCGGAATAGGGCCAATTGCCCTGGGCCCAATTGCCGTTATGGGATTAAAAAATACACCGTGGTACGATGGCGCCATTTACTTTTATCTGCACTTCCAATACAATGGCTGGTTTACCCTGGCCATTATCGGGTTATTGCTGGGAATACTCGAACAACAGGACGTCGATTATAATGAGCCGAAAACCAGGAAATCTCTGTTGTGGCTATTTTTGGCCATAATCTTTACTTTTGGTTTGTCGCTGCTCAGCTTCGGGATGCCTTTCTGGGTCAATGTTATTTCCATCTTAGGAGCTATGGTTCAGATATTAGTGATTGGATGGTTTTTACGCCTTTTTTGGCAATTTCGTAAGGCGTTTAAATGGAATAGGATGGATTCCGGCGGCCTGCTTATCACACTGGGATTATTGGCACTTTTCATCAAGTGCATCATGCAGCTGATCTCAGGGTTTCCGGCAATGCTGAATTTTGTTTATCACAATCATGATATCATCATTGGATATCTCCACCTGGTGCTTTTGGGCTTTGTAACCTTGACGTTAATGGGCATCTCGGTTGGTGAAGGATTATTCAAAAACCTCCGATGGTTTCGTGTTGCCACTGTATTATTGCTTGTTGGCGTGATCGGCAATGAAATTATTCTCTTCACCAGGGGTGTATTCCTGTTGCATTTACTGGACTGGACCAACCTGATATTTTGGAAGCTTTTGTTCGTTTCCGTGCTGATGACGGTATCATTTGGGATACTGACCTGGTCGGCAATGACGAAAGCTGAAAAAAACGCCTGAATCACCAGGGCTCTTGCATTGAAGAATTTTATCCTGCAAAAAACGATCTCCTAAATAAAACATATTCCTTCATACTTTTTGAAAAGAGACTGCAGGTGTTTTTTGCCAACAAAAATTTCAATACTCTAGAAAATCCAGTTTAATGCATTTGCACTGCCTAAATCTGCATTGAAAGTGACGATTTCAAGAATAAGATATAATTTAGCGGCTCAATAAACGACTATGAGTTAGTTCAGGGAAATAAGGCGCACGAATAAATATTCTTTGCTGATCGTCCTCATCAAAGGGCTGACATTCTTGGTGCGCATCTTGCCAAAAGCAAATACGACTGAATCTTTTGTTTGCCGGAGTATGCTGTTTCCATTTTGTTTGCCCGGAAATTGCATGATGCTTTAACTAACACTTCAATACCATTTATTTATTAATTCTGACTTGAGCAAAACAGATATAAGAAAAAATTAGCTTTCCTCTTCATGATAATTTCTTATCCCTTCTTGAAACCCCCAGACAATATCTACTAATCCGATCAATCAGATCTTAAAATTTTTGAAGGATTTGTGACGGCGGTCTTGTAAATCGTTGATGTAGTTGTAAAAATCGCCAGAAAAAAAACGATAAACCCGCTGAGCAATAAAATTATGTATGATACAGGCGTGTGGTATTCATATAGCCTGGATAACAGGTAGCTGGCAAAAAAATAAGACAAAGTCATACCGGCAATTATCGAGATGCCAAGCAATAAGATAAACTCCCTGTTCAATGTAAATAAAATGGTATTTGAAGTTGCCCCCATTACTCTGCGAATCCCGATTTCCTTTAACTTGCTTGAAACATTTAAAGTTGATAGGGCAAAAACGCCAGTCAGTGACAAAAAAGCCCCTATGATTCCCAAGTACAGGATTATTGTTCTAAAGTTCCTCGAAGTATGCTCCGCATTTCCCAATGCCATGGAATCCTGGTAAAATCCCGGGAAGGGACGCATGGGTATTAATTTCTTCCACGAGCTGGAAAGGTTGATGAAAACCGCTATTTTATTTTCAGATACAGTTTTGACCACCAGATTTAAAGATTCATCATCCGAAGCTTCAAGGTATATTTCAGGAATAGGCTCGTACCCCTTAAAAACGGAGCCTATAATATTGCCGGCAACCCCGATGATATACTTTTTGCCGTCTTTAAGTTTAATCATAGTGCCAACAGCATGTTTTAAATTGAATTGGTCCGCAAATGCCTGGTTGACGATTACCGCATCCTTATAATCCGAGGCATCATTTTTATTAAAAAACCTCCCCTGATTAAGATGAACATTCATCATAGCAAGGTATGCTCCGGTCGTTTTCAGATAACGGATTTCCATTTCACCTGTGTCCAGCATTAGAATGGTATTTTCATATCCCAGTTTTCCCAGGATATCCTTAGTATAACACCAGTCTTTTATACCGGGGTCATTTTTCATCCTATCCCGCATTAAATTAAATTCGGTTTTATCCTTTACCGGAATGTTAATAATATTTTCACGCTGATATCCCAGGTCCAAAGAATGAATGAAAACTTCATTCTTAAGAAAGATCATTCCACTTGCGAGCACCATTATTGAAAGCATAAACTGAAGGGCATTCAATATTACGGAAGCAGTTCCTGCCCTGCGAAGTTTATATCGGTTTTGAAATATGGATGCGGGCTGGAATTTCTTTGAATATAATGCCGGGTAAATGCCGCCAATTACTGTAGCTATAATAAAAATAATCCCGAAAGCCAAAAACAAACCCCATGGGTCCACATCCCGGATCATTAAATGCACATCCCACAAGGAAAAGAATGCTATATACATATACTGGAATATTGCAATGCCCAATATAATAGCAATTAGGGAGGTCAGTGACATTTCGAACATGAATTGCAGGAATATCTGAATAGTAGTTCCACCCATGACTTTCCTTACGCCTACTTCCTTCAGCCGTTTTCCCATCAGTGCCATAGTCGTATTGGCCAGATTGAAACAGGCGATAAGAAATATTAAAATCGCCATGCTGGAGAATATGATCATAAATCCTGTGTTTACCCGTAGATTACCATAGGAGAAATTGGTTACCGAACCCTTTAGTATATTAGCATCTCTAAATCCGACCAGTTCAAAACGGCTCACTTTCCACGCTTCCCGGGCATTATTCTGTAACCCAATATATTTGTTGACCATTCTTTCCACATTGGCAGCATCTTCCGGATCTTTCAGTTTAAGCAGAAGAGTTGGTTGGCGCGATTCAGCCCAATCATCGGGTTTAATATCATATCCATCAATGCAGTTGTTGATGCTGGTAAGTGCGCCGAACTGAAAAGTAGAGTTTATAGGAATCCTGTCAAATACCCCGGCAACATTGAGATTTGTAGACTGGCCGGTTGTATGATAGACCGTCACGAACTTTCCAAGTGGGTCGGAATCGCCAAATAATTTTTGAGCCAGATCCTTTGTAAAGTAAATAACACTGTTCGATTTCAGGGATTTGGAGGAGCCGGAATGAAGGCCCATCGGAAACATATCGAAAAAATTGGTGTCCACATAGGCGATGCGCTCGTCAAATACGAGGTCATTGAATTTAACATTCTCATTGACAGCCACCAAATACCGTGTCTGATCCTGAATATCGGCAATTTCATGAACTATCCTAGGACCCATAGCAAAGGGCGCGCAGTCGAATCTTGAAAATCCGGCACCTTGTTTCATTTCTTGCACATGGAAAATATTTTCTGTGCGCGAATAACAACTGTCAAATTCCCAGTTATAGGCATAAATGAGATAAACGGTCATACAAAAGGCAATGGCAATACCAAGACCGGTCACATTTATTGATAAATAGATTTTGTTTCTCCAAATGTTGCGTATTGCCGTCGTAACGAAATTTTTTAACATAAGAAAAATTTAATGTAATCGGAACACTAATCGTGATAACAATTAATATCAAGCATACCAGTAACCTTATCAGGTATTGACGGTGTAAGCCAGTTTTCAGGTTTTATCTTTCAGTTCAACAAAAGTGTCTTATCCCATAATTCAACTACAATATATCTGCCAAATATCGATAAACTGAAAAACGACAAAAATCAGCCTATTTTGAGCCTCAACACGTCCGAAAGTGATCATCAACCGTCCGCGTTGATACAAATTTGTTAACTACTCTTTTCGCATAATATTCAGATTGAGCCTAAAGCTCATTTGGCTATAAATATTTATTTCACAGTCAATTACATAATTTTACTTAAGGAGACTAAAATTCCGTAAGCACCGGAAATAGAAAGGGTGATCAGTGCAAGCGCATTAAAGATTCAGAACTATCTCTACAAAATATCAAGAGCTGACCTTGAAACTTCATCACAGTTAAGATTTCTTTTAATGGATGTATACTTCTATATCCGTTTCACTGTTTCTGATTCAATTCGGTATAATGATTTGGTGTCCAATCATCAACATCGGCTTGCCGGCAATTTGTTTGTTTGAGATTAGCTCAACTCGATTGCTGTCTGAATAAGCGAATTTTTGTCGCTTTGAAGAAAAATAATAATAATAGCAAAGGTATGACCAAAATCATTAACTCCCGAAGGAACATATCTGTAAAGAGTAGGAGAAACTGGTAGAGGTACTTATTATAGAATAAAGGGCTCATAAAGGGCTCATGATTTAGAGACAGAACTATAGGCATAAAGATAATAAGCAGATGGGCAGACAATTACAACAATAAGAAAGGGCACATAAAGGGCTCATGATATTGGAGAAGCTGCTGATGACTAGGTTTTAAGTAATTGAATAGGATGAATTATTATGGTAACAGAAACATACTGAAGAACAGAAGTGTTGGATGCTTATGTCCACAAAAGATGCCCAGCAGAAATAGTCATGAAAATCTACGATCGGGCAAGACAACAAAGAGGCAAAGGAATTACAGTAGTTTGTAGTAATCATTCCCAAATAGAGAGAGATGTATTAGAGATATTGCTAAAAAAGGAAGCAACCAGTGATACTTGTACTGGCCAGAAGCATGAAAGCAAGATTTCAATCCGATATAGAAAAAGCAGTCCAGGCTAATAGATTATTAGTCATTAGCCCCTTCAATGAAGACATCAAATGAGTAACCAGGGAAACTACCGCCATAAGAAATAGAGAAATCATACAATTATGTGATCATTTAATCATTGGATATAAAACTGAAAATGGGCAACTGGATGCTTTATTAGAAGGCAAGGAATATAAACTGCTTTAGTATAAATATGAATTACATAACTAAAAATAATTTCGAAGAAGAACCACATCCCTGGCCGCCATTTATTCCACCAAATGCAAAAGCTTTAATTATTGGCACCTTTCCTACTCAGGTGAAAAATCGAAATTTTGAATTCTTTTATCCAAATGGCACCAACCGATTTTGGACTATACTATCAGAAATTACTGGCATCAGCATAAAACATAAAAAAGACAACGAAGCAGTTAAAGAGCGAAAAAAAATTCTTGAAAAACTTAAGATTGGTATTACTGATATGGGGAAAATCGTTTATCGACAGAATAGGAGTTCTTCAGATCAGATGCTTTTTCCAATTGAATTCACCAATATTTTTAAACTACTTGAAAAGCATAATGGCGTATGTAAGTTAATATTGACGAGCAGTTCAGGTGTAAACAATGCCGAATCATGGTTCCGGAATTATTGCAACCTAAACAATATCTGGTTTCCTAAACTTAAAGACAACAACCCTAAAAGGTCAAAGATTGAATTATTTGATCGAGAAATTGAGATCGTAACTGTTGATTCGCCTTCAGTCTCAGCATGGAAGAAAAAAGAATCGTTGATTGAAATGTATGCAAAAGTGATACGCTAAAAAATTGGATGTGTATGCCGAATAAATAAAAAAATCTATACATGAAAAACTTCAATATCATTTTTTCAAAAGGGCACCTCATTGATAAATCCACCAATCAAAGAATCCATCTTAAACCCGGAGCAGAATTTTCAATCCAGGGAGAAAATTCCTCTTTTACTGAATCGGATCCACTCAACTAAAAACCAAGATGTCTGTCTCCAAAAGAGAAATTTGACCAGGTTTTATCGGAATACCGTCAATCGAAGATGATAGCAAATTCGGGAGAAATCATACTTTTCAGAGTAGGCCTTTCCAGAAAAAATGATGAGGATAAAAGTAATGTATATTGGTTTAGAGGGACATTGTTGGAAGACCTTTATTTGGTGGTAACCGACAACGGAAAAATTCAATTATTTGATTGCGCCTGCGAAATGAGGGATTGCATGTCAGGAGACCTATTGGTATTTGAGACTGTTTATGGCAAGTCCCTCAATCAATTATTCTCCAATGTGGTTACGTTTTATTTGCCACTCCAAAGAAGCGGCTCTGCTAATGCATTTACTACTTTTTGTATTGGTCATGAGAATAACATACTGGAGAATTATCGCAAGATCTTCGAAAAAGAATTGAAAGAAAAGTGATTTAATCGAAAATATCTTGATGAGGCAACTATTTTTTGCCATGTAAATCGGCACAAAATTAGATCTCGTCCTTAAGTACATTCCACACTCCAACCAGACGTTACCTGACCATATAAAAATCAACGTTAGAGTATTCTTTATTGATGCCGTTCATGAGATACTAAATCTTGAATGTTTTCCTGATAGACAGTGGAGAAAGACAATTGTCGCAATTAACCCTTAAAAAAGTCGTCTTCGCACCACCGAAACTTAAGTTTTCAAACGTATATTTGTTTATCCACAGCGAACATTGCATTAAGCGACAAACTAAATGAATTTTCAGGAATCTAAGACACCCTTCGATGATCAGGTTTGATTTGAAAGCTGTGGAAATTATTGTGCGTAATTCTTCAAAGACATGCAAGTAACATCTGAAATATCCTTTTTTACTTTAATTGAACCTTAAAAATGCAATAAGTATGAGTAAAGTAAGAGTTTTGGTCGGTACGCGTAAAGGCGCATTCATCCTCACATCGGATGGCAAACGCCAAAAGTGGAATGTGAGCGGCCCTCATTTCGCCGGCTGGGAAATGTACCACTTAAAAGGTTCTCCCGCTGACCCGGACCGTATATATGCTTCACAATCCAGTGGTTGGTTTGGTCAGATCATTCAGCGGTCGAGTGACGGAGGCAAAACATGGGAAACGCCTGGTGGCGAAAAGAGGCCTGATTCGTACGCTCCGCCGGCCGGCATGAGCAATAAATTTGTCTACGACACCTCCGGCGAAACGGGCAAGCCACTCACCAAGCACCAATGGTACGATGGCAGCCAGCGTTCCTGGGAATTCAAGCGCGTCTGGCACTTAGAGCCTTCGCTCACAGATCCGGATCTGGTTTACGCCGGGGTTGAAGATGCTGCCCTGTTCCGCACCGATAACGGAGCAAAAACCTGGCATGAACTTTCCGGACTGCGAGGCCATGTTTCGGGCCCCAAGTGGCAGCCGGGCGCAGGGGGAATGTGCCTGCATACGATCCTGCTCGATCCGAAAAACTCCAAACGGATGTATATCGCCATCTCTGCCGCCGGCGCTTTCAGGACCGATGATGGCGGTGAAACCTGGCAACCCATCAACCGTGGTTTAAAATCGGAATACATCCCTGATCCGGATGCCGAAGTTGGTCATTGCGTTCATCGCATCGCGTTGCACCCTTCACGACCGGATGTGCTTTTCATGCAAAAACACTGGGATGTTATGCGAAGCGATAATGCAGGTGAAATGTGGAGCGAAGTAAGCGGCAACCTGCCGAGCGATTTCGGGTTTGTCATCGATGTGCATGCACACGAACCGGAGACCATATACGTCATCCCAATCAAAAGTGACTCAGAACATTTCCCGCCGGACGGAAAATTGCGTGTTTACCGGAGCCGAACGGGAGGAAATGAATGGGAAGCCCTCACAAAAGGTCTGCCGCAAAGCCACTGTTATGTGAATATACTCCGGGATGCAATGGCCATCGATTCGCTTGATTCGTGTGGTGTGTATTTCGGTACGACGGGTGGACAAGTCTACTGCTCAGCCGATGCCGGAGATAGCTGGAATACAATCGTTCATGATCTTCCCGCTGTACTATCCGTCGAAGTACAAACGATAGCGTAAAGCAATCCCTTTTAGGTTAAGATCAGCGTGAACATGAGCATTTAGAGAAGTCCTGAAGGTTGGAATAAAGGAATTTAGGAATATGGAAAAAAACCAATGTTACCAGTCAGCCTTTAGTATTCTGCCATTCCAATATTCCAGCTTCGTTGAATTTACGATGAATATTGAGCAAGAAATACACCAAATAGACTACTATGATCCGAGTTAGACTTCCATTCCATCTTAGAAACCTGGCAAAAGTTGGCCCTGAGGTGCAACTTGAAGTTGAAGGAGCGGTCACGCAAATATCTGTCCTCGATGCCCTTGAGGCACGATATCCGGCATTGTGTGGAACAATCCGCGACCATACCACAAAAAAACGCCGTCAATTTCTGCGATTTTTTGCCTGTGAGGAAGACCTCTCTCACGAGCCACCGGAAGCGCCCCTGCCGGATGAAGTTGTGTCAGGAAAAGAACCCTTTTTCATTGTTGCAGCCATCGCAGGGGGATAGCAGATTCTAATATGAAATGAGAACGCAACCGGACCAAGGCCAACGCAATTAAAAATTTTAATCTGCAAAAAACCATTTTTTACATAGACCATACCCCTGCGCCCCTGTCAAAAGGGAATAGAGGTGTTTTTTGCAGACTAAAGTTCCAGCAATATCGTAAATCAATTTTAAATGCATTCGTCCTGCCAACCGGACGGGTATTCCGGCGACATTCACCTATTCTCCTTAATTTTGGCTCCAAGGCGGAGTAATGCCATTCATCCTTGAATATGCAATAAGTTGGCCCAGGTGTTCATTGGAATGTGTCATTATGATGATGATGGTAGTCATTTTGGTGAACTCACCCGGAAATGGAAATTCTACCTTAGTAGCCAGCGCGTCGTCTTTTGTATTTTTAATGGCATTAAGCGCAAAATCATAGGATTGCTTTAAGGCTGCCTTTATGTCTTCTTTATTTTTAAGATCATGCTCTACGGTTTGCATATTTACCCCTTCCGGGACCTGTGCGCCTAATTTACTGCCAAAAAAGTAATTGGCCGAAACGATATGGGCAAATACTTCGGCAAATGAACGAACACCTTCCTGTGGAGTCCAGCTATATTTTTCGGCAGGAACAGCCTCTGCCAATTGCATTACTTTCCCAGCCGTCAAAACCAGAGAACCTGATGTTTCCTGTTGCATTTGTCCTTGACAAAATGCGCTTGTGGAAATCAATAATGTGAAAATGGTAATTAGATTTTTCATGTTGGTAAATAGTTGTAGGTATTGATGATCTGAATTTAGCACTTATTTACATCATGTAAGCGATTATGGTTGATAAAAAAAGAGTATAACACTTTCGATATAAAATGATGAAGGTAATTCGTGCCTTCATGGTTTCAAAAGATTGGTGTAGTTGTTGCGTACATGTTCGTTCAATCCCAGGTATTCTCCAGATTTTTCGTATTTGGTCCAGGTGAATAGCGTTTGTGAGAGGAATGATAAAGATGGAAAACCCGGAAATCATACTCGTAATACATCTGCATTCCCTATTGGGAGAAGCCGATGGGAAAGTAAATACTTCTGCTGACTCTTCGCAAAGTAGAATATGTGAATAAGACTGAATGAATCATTATTTTTGTTTTTACTGATGAATAATGACTATTTTTCCACCTGACGCATCAATCTATCATAATGAAAACTTACCGCTACAAATTGCCTATCCTGGTTTTTATGACACTTTTCGTTGTATTCTATTTTGTAGCGCAAGCTCAAAATGATCCTGCAGAAACGGTAAGGATCAAGGTGAATTTCAATAAGGAAATTGGAGCAATGAAACCCATTTGGGCTTTCTGGGGTTATGACGAGCCCAATTACACCTACATGAAAGACGGCAAAAAACTCCTTTCGGAAATGGCAGAATTAAGTCCCGTGCCCGTCTATGTAAGGGCGCACAGCCTTTTGGTAACCGGCAAAGGCACCTATGCCTTAAAATGGGGATCCACTAATGTTTACACCGAAGATGAACATGGCAAGCCCATATACGACTGGACGATCATCGATCAAATATTCGACACCTATCACGAACGCGGAATGAAACCCCTGGTCGAAATTGGATTTATGCCCGAAGCATTGTCGTCCAAACCGGAGCCGTACCGGCATCATTGGAGCCCAGGCGCCAAATACAACAACATTTATACCGGTTGGGCCTATCCACCGAAAGATTATGACAAATGGGCGGAATTGATTTATCAGTGGGTGAAACATTCGATAGCGCGTTATGGTAATGATGAAGTGGAAAGCTGGTATTGGGAAGTGTGGAATGAACCCAACATCGGATATTGGCAGGGAACATTTGACGAATATGTCAAACTTTATGACTTTACCGCCGATGCCGTGAAACGAGCGTTACCAGCTGCAAAGATTGGCGGGCCTGAAACAACGGGACCTGGCTGGAATGAAGCCGCTGAATTCCTCCAAAAATTCCTGGACCACGTGATGAATGGCAAAAATTACGTGACAGGCAAACAAGGAGCGCCACTGGATTTTATAACATTTCATGCCAAGGGCAGTCCTGAACTGGTGGATGGTATGGTGCAAATGAATATGGGCGCCCAACTGCGTGATATCAGCAAAGGTTTTGAAATTGTAGCTTCGTATCCGGCACTTAAAAAATTGCCCATAATTATCGGCGAATCCGATCCTGAAGGATGTGCCGCCTGTTCTGAAGCGGACTATCCGCAGAATGCTTATCGCAATGGTACCATGTACTCCGGTTATACCGCCGCTTCTTTTGCTCGTGTTTATCAACTGGCCGATCATTTTGGGGTCAATTTGCGGGGAGCCGTGACCTGGGGATTTGAATTTGAAGACCAGCCATGGTTTGCCGGTTTTCGCGATATGGCCACTCATGGAGTTGACAAGCCGGTACTGAATGTATTCAGGATGTTTGGCATGATGCAGGGCAACCGGGTTGAAATTGGTGGGGACCTGTCCTACGATTTCACAGCCATCCGGGATGAAAGTGTACGTGGAACTAAGCCGGATATTAATGCGATTGCCTCAATTGGAAAAAATTCAGCCACCGTCATGGTCTGGAATTATCATGATAATAACAACCTCGAAGTCCCTGCTTCACCAGTAGAAATAAACCTGGAAGGTATCCCCGTTGAAAAAGTGTTAATGAACCAGTACCGCATCGACCAGAATTTCAGCAATTCCTACACACTATGGAAAAAATTTGGATCGCCGCAAAACCCGACACAAGAACAGATTGAAGCATTGGAGCAAGCCGGACAACTCCAATTGTACACTTCACCGCAATGGCTGAATATCACCGATGGGAAGGCCGTTGTTCAAATGAACCTGCCGAGACAGGCCGTATCGCTCATCCAGTTGATTTGGTAATAAATCCAAAAAGATCAGGATCGTGAATCACGGATTAAGATTTTATCTAAAAGAAATATGCCTGTAATCGCATCCGGCCAAAAATGCTGACAATAATTGAGATGCGATTTACTGTAATCGGAAAGTAATGGGGAGCGTCTTAATTTCTTTTTGATCGGTGACCGTAAAAATATCCGGTGGCAATTGCTTGATCACCCGAACGACTTCTTCGTTGCACTCCATTTCAAGGCCTTTCAATATCTTTACATTCTTTATAGATCCATCGGTATATACTTCAAATGAGACAATTACCTTGCCTTCAATTTTATTTTTCCGGGCCACCTCCGGATATTGAATGTTTTTCTGGATGTAGCTATAAAATTTGTTGAGACTACCGTCTTGTGGCAAGAATTTAAAAAACGGATAATCAGACTGATCAACCTGCGCCGAGTATTTAAAATTTTCGACAATGACAAAATATGCAGGTTCGAAAATATCAGGTTTAATAAAACTCTGCCGGTATTCGGACACAGAATTGGAACGTCTTTCCCCCGAAATGAAAACACCTTCGTCGAATACCTCCTCAGCCAGGATGGTGCCTCTTAATAAATGATAGGTCCAAATGCCATTTTTTTTGCCATTTTTAAATTCCCCCTCCAAGACAACCGGATTCCCTATTCCGGCATCCATTTCCTGTTCCCACCGGCCATTGCCATCCTTTACTTTTTGATGACCCTTTTCATTGTAGTATTCCAAAACTGAAAAAACATCATATTTAAATTTTATGACTTGTTTCAACTGGCCATTGGCATAATAAAACTTCCAAGCACCTGTACGGTAGTTGCGTTCATAGCTCCCTTCGCTCGACACTGTCCCACTTTCCGGAAAATAAAATGTAAACGGACCATTTTTCTCTCCCAAATGGTAATGTCCTTCCATAAAAAGCTTGCCTTCGATTGTGAAATCCTTTACTTCTCCTTCAAAATAACGCCGCAGGGTGTCATAACCTGCATCGCTGTAAAATGCGGCATTGCGCTCGTTGGTAATTTTCCAATTCATATCGTAATACACCCTGATCCTGATCTGGGCAAAACAACGGCTAATGGTGAGCAGGTTTGAGCAAACAATCAACAGAAACATGAAATGCCAGGGCATTCGAAAAAATGGCTGTTTGGACGATCTGATATTGTTCAGTTTGCGCAACATAGAAATGAATTTATGGCATCAAAAATACCATTTTATGCAAAAAAAAGATGCGATGATTTTAAAAAATTAAGTGCCCCATTGATGCCATTCTTTCAAGACTATTTATGCTGAACGTTCGTTTGTATTTTAATGAAACCAGGAAATTTATAAGGAAAAAATCCCTGGTATCCGGGAAAATAGCGGTATAAATTTTCTTATATTACTTGATTACTAATCATTTAATATTGAAATTATCAGGATCCCAGGTTGATATCATCTCATAAAAAAACAACATGCTTAATTTACATAACTTCATTGCCAACACACACTTCTTTCGAAAATTTAAAGTCGATGAACTGCTGTTTGTAGAGTATCGTTGCCTTGGCGAGGAAGAACGAATGAGTGTATGGAGTGACAATAATTGTTTTGTGTTCATCATGAAAGGCACAAAGAAATGGGAAACGATAGAAAATGAATATTACGTATCGAAAGGCGAAGCGGTCTTCATTAAAAAAGGGGCCTGCATCGTACATCAATATTTCGACGACGATTTTTGCGCTTTGGTAATTTTCGTGCCAGATGAATTCATCAGGAGTGTTTTACATCAGCATCAGATCGAATATGAAGATTCCAATATCCGGGATCAGACCGACAATATCATCAGGGTTAATGTCGACGAGATCCTGTCGACCTACTCACATTCTGTTTACAACTATTTCCAGCATTCCAAAACGCCTCCCAAAGACCTGCTGAAAATTAAATTTACAGAGCTGATCATCAACATCATGATGAGTAATGAAAACGAAACCCTGGCCGGTTACTTCAAACAGTTATGTCTTGAGAATACCGTATCGATCAGAAATATCATGGAGTCAAATTTTGCCCATCGTTTGAAATTGGAAGAATTCGCCAAATTATCGGCCAGAAGTCTCTCCACCTTTAAACGGGATTTTAACAAGATCTATGGCATGCCTCCAGGCAAATGGCTGACCAAAAAAAGACTGGAACACGCCAAATATTTGCTGGAATCTACCAATAAAAATGTCAATGATGTGGTGATCGATAGCGGCTTCGAAAATACTTCTCATTTTACCAGGGTTTTCAAGAGCAGATTCGGCATTCCGCCGCACCAGTATAAAACCAAAGCATTACACCAATCTTAAAAACCGTACTGTTGACCTTCATAGTACATTTTTTAACCTGCTGAGCAAATCCATAGTGTGAAAACCTCAATAAGTTTGACTTGATCAATTTGTAGTGATGAATGCTACCATGAAGGAAGCAGAAATGAAATCATTTGTCTTCCTAAACCAAACTTATTTGTTAACCAAAACCAAAACCTAACGCTATGAAAAAGTTTCTTTTCATCATCTATGCATTAGTTTGCTATCTCATTTTCTTTGGTACTTTTCTTTACATGATTGGTTTTGTAGAGAATGTGACAAAGTTCTCCTTTATGGCTCCTTACGCGTCGTTATACCCCAAGACATTGGATATGGGTGCTTCAGCAGTGTCAATACCATTGGCCGTCATCATCAATCTGGCGCTCATCGCCTTGTTTGGCGTGCAACACAGTGTGATGGCACGTTGGGGATTTAAGCAAAAATGGACAAGGGTAGTACCTCAAGCCATTGAAAGAAGCACTTATGTGCTGTTTGCCAGTATCATTTTAATGATCATGTTCTATTTCTGGCAACCAGTAAAAATTGGTATCTGGGATTTCAGCGAATCATATGTTGGTGCCCTGTTTTTCGGCCTGTCGCTGTTTGGCTGGGGCATGTTGTTGATCAGCACATTTCTGATCAATCACTTCGACCTTTTCGGTTTACGGCAGGTTTACCAATATACACGAAATGAAAAATTGGGGCATATTTCATTTCGAACCCCAGCGTTATACCGGTATGTTCGCCACCCCATTTATTTCAGCTTTTTGATGATATTTTGGTTTGCCCCGGTCATGACGCTCGGTCATCTCATCTTTGCTGCCGGCATGACCGGTTATATTCTGATCGGTATTTATCATGAAGAAAAAGATCTGATCAGCATGTTTGGCAAGAACTATTTGGCATACCGGGAAAAGGTGCCAAAATTAATACCATTCATTAAAACTAAATCAGGTTCAAAATCTTCTCCGGCTTGGGATGATTCTAAATAGGAATTTTCATATATTTAATTTTCTTAGTAACCTTCAAACCACAAACTTATGCCAAAATACTTAATTGAACGCGATGTGCCTGGCATCGGAAAGATGTCAGCACGAGACCTGCAAGCCCTTTCTTTAAAGTCCAACCGTGTTTTACATGAAATGGGCCCTGACATTCATTGGTTAGAAAGCTATGTAAGCGGTGATAAATTACACTGTGTATACATTGCTCCCAATCAAGAGATGCTGCGTGAACATGCCAAAAGGGGTGAATTTCCCTTGACCCACATATTTGAGGTGAAAACCATGATTGATCCTACTACAGGAGAAAATGGTAAACAAGGCTGAGCAAGCCTTGCTATTTTATTGGTTAAAGTAGCAGCATAAAGCAGAATAACCAACTGAACCAGGATGAAAAATCAGGAAATCATCAGCATGGCCTTTGAAAGGATTGTGCAGGCCATGACTAAACAACCTGCAATTGCAAAAGGCACCATTTCAACCAAAGTGACTTACCGGGATGGGCTTGCTTGTGATATTGAAAGTGGCCCCTGGAAGCTTTCCGCGGATATGCCTGCTAAAACCGGTGGTACGGAAAGTGCTCCGGCACCAGGTATATATATGAGTGCCGCACTCGGCAGTTGCCAGGTAATCACCATTGCACTTTGGGCAGCCCGTTATGGGGTGCCAATAGACAAATTGGAAATAGAAGTCCAAATCGAAAGGGATTCACGGGGACTTTATGGCATTGATCAAAGTCCGCCAAGATGGAAAGGTATTGGTTATTCTGTGACCATACAGAGTCCGGCAGATGAATCGGAAGTTCAAAGAGTATTGGATGCAGCTTATGAACACAGCCCGATGCGTGATAATCTTGAACACAACTTTTCCATCAGGCGAAACGCACATATCACCAGTACGGTATCGTGAATGACCGTTTGACACAACGTGAAGGATGCTTTCAATGCTTATTGACAATTTACTTTCAACCGTAAATTAAAATCCATGAATTCTGCATTACACCTTAAAATACAACGCTCAGGTTGGAACAAGGCCGCCCCTTATTACGATAATTTATGGCAAAGTCAACTGAAATCAGTACAGGAAGCTTTTTTAAATGCCATTGATGTTAAAAGAAGTGAAAATGTGCTGGATATCGCCTGCGGCAGCGGCTTGGTTACATTCCCCATGGCCCAAGCCGTTGGTCCGGATACAATGATAACAGCCACGGATATCTCCGAAGAAATGCTGGAAATCGCACGACAACGAGCCGGTAATCAGGGATTGAATAATATCAGTTTTTTACCCATGAATGCGGAACAGTTAACATTTCAGAAGGAGGTGTTCGATGTTGCTATCTGTGCACTGGGTTTAATGTATCTAACGGATCCGCCATTGGCTGTCCGGGAGATGTACCGTATTCTCAAACCCGGTGGCCGTGCCGCTGCACTGGTTTGGGGCGCCCGCAAAAATTGTGGATGGGCGGAGGTCTTTCCTATCGTCGACAGGCGAGTGACTTCCGAGGTATGCCCGTTATTCTTTCAGCAAGGAACAGGAAGCACCTTGCTCCATTCATTTGAAAAGGCCGGTTTTACCCAACTGGAAGAAAAGCGACTGTCTACGTATATTCATCATGATACGGCCAGTGATGCTGGTAATGCCATGTTCATCGGCGGACCAGTGGCGTTGGCCTGGAAACATTTTGATGAACAGACCAGGCAAACAGTTACCAACGAATATTTAAATACCCTGAAAGCGTATAAAAACGGGCATGGCTATGATGTCCCTGGTGAATTTGTGTTTGTCACAGGGAATAAAGCATAAATTTAATTGAAGCCTTTTTAAACATTACGGCTTCTGTAAAAATGTCAATTTGAACATACATCGCCAAAAAGATGAGGCCGGTTTCGACAGCGACATTTTTCCAGGTTTTGTAGTGAGCCTTGCCGATACATATCAATTACTTTCATTCACTTTCGAGGGGCTTGGCATTTATTATATTGACATGTTGCGTGTTATTGTGGTTCAACTCCCTTTTAATTACAGCCACTTCTTTCGCCTTTACTTTCGACAAGATAACTTCAAGCAGTGGAAGCATGTTATTCAGATTCCTTGTCTTTATGATAAAATTCCAGAGGGGTTCGAATTTTTTCCAGCCACCGGCATACAGGAAATGTTTCAGCATATGCTTTGGCAAATCATGATGTACACTGGCTTTGAGAATATTCGTCCAGGAATAAAATGCCTTATATGCCCAATCATAACCATTTTTCAGCTCCTCTGATGTCAGATTAGTGGTTTTATAAACGACGGTCCTGGTGTCGTATAAATCCCAATTTTTGGTCAAAATACGGCCTCGACTTTCCATGTTCTTATAAAGCCTTGTTCCTGGATATGGCGTTAAAATGTGGTATG
The DNA here is from genome assembly GCA_963711495.1 of uncultured Cytophagales bacterium. Lineage (GTDB taxonomy): Bacteria > Bacteroidota > Bacteroidia > Cytophagales > Cyclobacteriaceae > CAVQEK01. The sequence continues at coordinate 95,703 of CAVQEK010000009.1, read as the reverse complement.
TCGACGTGGTGATTGAATGTTTTACGCCCCATTCTACCGTTCTCTTAAATACATCTTTGTCATCATCATCCAGGCCAAAAACAAAACTTCCGTTTATCATAATTCCCAAAGAATGAAGACGATTGACCGCTTCTGTGTAATCACTTTTCAAATTCTGTTTCTTATTGCTTTGTTTCAGGTTGGATGGAGAAAAAGTCTCAAAGCCAACGAACAGGCTCCTCAAACCGGCTTCTGCCGCCTTTTCGATCAGATCACCCCTCAATATCGAATCAACAGTTGCTGCACCCTGAAAGACACGGTTCATGCCCTTCATTCCCTCAAACAATTCACCGGCAAATCTGGCATTACCCAATAAATGATCATCCAAAAAATATAAATGCCTGCCTGGCAACCGGTTGATTTCAGCCAACGCATCATCCACCATTTGTGTATAAAAAGTTTTGCCCCCCTCGAAAAAAGCATCTTTATAGCAAAAATCACAATGATGCGGACACCCTCTGGTGACTACAATGGAGTTGGGGACCAAATAGCGACCTCTTTTAATGAGATCACGCCTGATTGGCGGTATTTTATCCAGCGTCCTGACCGAAGAACTGTATATCCTTTTGGGCGATCTATTTTTGAAGTCCTTTAAAAACCGCGGAAAAGTTTCTTCCCCCGGTCCCAAAAAAATCGTATCGCCATGTTGTAATGCTTCCTGAGGCAACGAGGTAACATGAAGTCCACCCAATAACACATAGGCGCCTTTGAGCCTGTATTGGTCGGCAATTTTATAGGCGCGGTATGCATTGGTTATATAAACCTGAATGATTACCAGATCAGGACTATCGCTAAGATCAAGTGCTTCCACATGCTGGTCTTGCAGGTCAATTTCATCATCCGGGGACAGATATGCCGCCAACGTAGCTAAACCTAGCGGTGGAAACAGTGAATATTTTATTGGTCTCCAAAAAGGGTTTTGGGCCTCAGTTAATGCCGGTAATATGAGTTTAACTTTCATAATAAAGATTGCTTAGTTTGCTATATATTCTCATAAATCACTGGTCAGGAAGATGTTTCTGATGCCGTATACCAGTTGATCTTCCGGGTAAAATACATGGTGAGTCCGATGATCAGGAATAAACCAATACTGCCCACCAGCAACGAATATGATTCCATCTGAATAATTACAAAGATGAATCCGTATAGAACACCCAACAACGCAGCCAAAGCCATAGCGATCCTTTTGTTTGAAATTATTGCCTTTACGTACAGGGCAATGAGTATGATCACAGAAGCGGCTGCAATTCCATAGGCGGTATTAAAGCCCAATTGTTCAGCAATGGAAAGCAACAAAGTGTAAAACACGCATAATGCCAGACCAATCAGGATATACTGAAATGGGTGTATTCTTATTTTATTGATCACTTCGATCAGAAAAAACACCAGGAATGTCAGCGTGATCACCAGAATGGCATATTTGGAACTCCTCATGGATTTCTGATAATGATCTGCAGCAACAAACAGATCTACACCAAAACGGGATTTTGCCATATCGTATGATTGGTCAGTCCACTGCTGGGGATAATTTCTGTTGAAGTGTAATACCTTCCAATTGGCATTAAAACCGGCTGGCGTTATAGATCGGTTTTTGGGAATGAAAGCCCCGGAAAAACTGGGATCGGGCCAGTAAGAAGTTAAATTCACAAAAGTCTCTTTACCAACCGGTATGAAATATAAACCTTCGCTTCCTTTTAATGACATTTCAATTTGGAAATTCAATACCTCTTTTTTCATGTCATGATTTTTTAAATTGACATGAACTCCTGATTTGATGATGTCCTGCACGTGAGCCCCTGGTTCAAAGGCTATTTTTTCATTGCCAAGCTTTAGGTTAATTGCTTCCTCGACACCACGGAGATCTGTAATTCCCAGATTTAAGGTGGCGTGATCCCACATCACTTCAGATGAATCAATATTCCATGTTGAAAAATCGAAATTGGGCAACATTCCACGCACGGAGAGATGTGATCGATACACCACCACATCGAAGATTCCCCGATATCGCTTTTCCGGCTGCAAATCACCATCAATCGTTAGGTCTTCCGGGAGAAAATAAGCGTTGTGAACAGATTTTATTGTGGTGCCATCTTCTTTCTGGTAATAAGTTTTGTATGGGATCACGATCACCGGACCGGTAATAGTTTGTTGTTCAGACCACTTTTCTGTTACTTCCCGGACGGCTTCATGCATTCGACCTTCCCGTTCCAGGATCAGCGAGTTGATCATCGACTTGGGAATGAGCAACAACAACACCAAAATGGTCATGGCAATCAGTTTCACAGTTGCCGATTGACGAAAACTCTCGTTGAGCTTTTCAAAGAATCCTTTATTTGTTTCCATCATTAAATTGTTTTTTTGAAAGTACTTTGCATTTCAAAGTTTATTGATAAAAAAATTATTGCTTTTGATTTTTTATGATGGCCTCCAATGCATCGATGTGTGATTTAAAGGCACTCTTACCTTTTTGTGTTACTTCATATGTGGTATTAGGCTTCCGCCCCACGAATTGCTTGTGCACATCAATATATTGCTCTTTTTCCAGGGCCTTCAAATGACTGGCCAGATTGCCATCTGTGACTTCTAAAATTTCTTTTAGTGCATTAAAGTCAGCTTCAGACCGGGCCATGAGTACAGACATCACGCCCAATCTGACTTTATTGTCGAAAGCTTTATTCAGTCCTGCGATCAGATTCTTCACTTCTCGTATTTAAAATACATTAATGTGCCGTAAACAATATGCATCACCCCAAATCCAAATGCCCAAAAGACCAAGCCATAACCTGGGAATATTGTACACAATAATCCAAGCAGCAATTCGGAAAATCCCAGGTATCGTACATCGGTAAGTGTATATTTACTGGCATTGACCAATGCCAAACCATAGAACAATAAGAAAGCCGGAGCAACGATACCATAGTACCCTCTGAGGGTCAGCAATACAACGAAAGCTCCTCCGGTTACCAATGGGATCAGCAAGTTGATCAACAAATTTTTTGATCCTTCACCCCACATAGAAATTCCTAATGCCTTGGCCCGCCTGGATGTCAGCCACAATCCAGTGCTCACCGCCAATATCAAAACAAACCCCGCCACAATAGCCAGTTTAATAATTATCTGGCTTTCATTGACAAACACCTGACGATAAACAAATAGCGGTTTGCTGACATAAACCATACGATAACCGATATAAGCGCCGATCAGCGCATATATGCCTGCCATGATACCCGACATCCCGCTAAGGGAAATGAAACGTGATGACCGCTCCATGATCGAACGGATCTGCCGGATATCTTCGAGGTATTTTAAATTTTCTTTCATCATTAAAAGTACTTTGAATATCAAAGTAAAATAAAAAATATTACACCATCAAAATAATTATGGAATTTCTTGTCTCCTTGTTGAGGATTAAATATTTATGGCTTTACTTCCAGCCGATATCCTACCCCATGGATGTTGACAATAGCGAGATTTGGATCGTCCTTTAAATATTTACGCAATCTGGAAATGAATACATCCATGCTCCTGGCGACAAAATATCCCTCATCTTCCCAGATGGTTTTCATGATGGTCTCGCGCTCAACAATGGACTGCTGCTGATTTGCCAATATGGCCATTAACCGGGATTCTTTCCTGGTAAGATTAATGACCTCTCCATTTACATATAATTGCTGGTTTGAAACATCCAGTTTTGTTTTTCCAATAGTTATTATACCAGGCGCGTCGACGGATTTTCCCTCTTGATATACACGCCTCAATATAGCTTCTACGCGCAACAGTAGTTCTTCAATGCTAAAGGGTTTGGTGAGATAATCATCTGCCCCCATTCTAAATCCTTTTATCCGATCTTCTTTAAAGCCTCGCGCCGTAAGAAAAATGATTGGTACTTTCTTGTTTTGTTGTCTGATTTCCTGTGCCAGGATAAATCCGTTTTTTTGTGGCAACATCACATCGAGCAGGCATAAATGAAAATGCTCCTTTGTGAATAAGACAGTGGCCTGCATACCATCCATACAGCGCTGCACCTCGTAACCGGCCATTTCCAGGTTATCCTGCAACATGAAACCCAAGTGTTCATCGTCTTCCACCAACAAAACTTTATAAACATTCTCCGGCATGGAAATAAGTCAATTATTCATATGGCAACAAAATGTCGAATTGCGTTCCCTCATTCAATTCACTTTTCAAATACACTTTCCCATGATGGGCCTCTACCACTGATTTGACATAGTTCAAACCCAGGCCAAATCCTTTGGTGTCATGTTGTTCACCCTGAGGCACCCTAAAAAATTTGTCGAACACAAATCGCTGCAGATCTTTTCGTATGCCACGCCCTTTGTCGGTAATGGATATTCGAAGGCCGTTTCCTTCATTGCTGGTTGAAATGGTGATATCCGGTGTTGCCGGTGAATATTTTTCGGCATTATCGATAATGTTCAAAAAAGCATTTCCCAAATGAGTCGCATCCACAGAAAGCTTGGTCATTTTGGCTTTGAGATCAAACTGCAACCGACCCGTCCGTGACTTTACTTTCAATTCCATACTTTCGGCGATTGCCCTGAGTAAATGATGAATGTCGGTGAGCTTTTTGTCCAATACCAGGTTTTTCGAATCCAGTGCACCGGCCGTCAATATCCGGTCTACCTGCATTTTCAACCGCAAATTTTCCTGTTGTATTATGGATGCGTACTTTTCAACTTTTTCTCCAGTCAGCCTATGCTTTTTTTGATTCAACACTTCACTGGCCAACTCAATATTGGCAATGGGAGTCTTGAACTCATGGGTCATATTATTAATAAAATCCTCTTTAATCTCCGAAAGTTTTTTCTCACGAAGTAAAACGTTGAGCGCATAAACGAAGAAAAATACCGCCAGCAATAATATGACAGTCGTGAATATCCAGATTTTCATTTCCCCTGCCAGGTATCCGGTTTTGTTGGGAAAATATACTGCAAAGTTGCTCACCGGAAGCTTGATTTCATCATTTACATGATCGATCTGCCATTGAATAGTCGCAGGTACATACGCTCCATAGACCAGGGTATCATCGAAAGCATTATAGATCCCAAATTCAAAATTCACATCGAGTTGCCGTAAAGCGAATTGTTTGCGCAATAAGGTGTCCAGTTTTTTTGGATCGATTTGACTGTTGAGTTCTGCAAAATAGAATTTGGAAGAAAGTTGTTTCACCTGGGCCAAATTGTTGTGCCTGTCCTGCTTCAATATGGTATCGGCCACCTGTTGAATTGCGATTTGAACCGTATGGTTAAATTCCCTTTCGTGAATATCAAAAGCGCGTTTCAACCAGGTGATCTGAACTGCCAGTAATCCGGCAATCACGACCGAGCCAAAAATCACCACAATGCGAAGATGCCTGTTCTTCATGATCAACAATCAAGTTATTTATTTACCCACGCCAGTTTTAGCCGGATCCATTACAAATATACACCATAAAACCCTGCCAATCTGTTTTTTAACATTTCATTAACATCTTTTTACAAACCATTAACTATGATCAGAAGAACAAGTATGTAAACTTGTACAAATTATTTGGCCATGAAGCATTATATGATCCTTCCGGATCGTCGTCAAAAGACATTTTTCATCTTAGGGTTACTGCTGATCGCGGCTGGTTTCACCGCCATCGCACTTGACCAGCAACCATACGGCTTTGGATTCTGGGGGCTCACCGCCGGGCCATTGATGGTACTTTTCGGATTGTCTATGCAATTGTTGGTGATATTTGCTCCTTCAAAATACGCTTTCGCCTGGCTAAAAACCAAACTTCATGATCCACATATCATTACCGGTTGGGGTATTTTTATGGCCTCTTTGACTCTGTATCTGATCACTTTGGAGCCAACCGCCAGCCTTTGGGACTGCAGCGAATATATTGCCTGTGCCTATAAACTGCAGATCCCCCACGCTCCGGGAAATCCATTATTCACCATGCTGGGCAGGTTGTTTGCGCTCTTTGCTTTGGGAAGCACACAACAAGTGGCCTTTTGGGTGAACACATTAAGCGCGGTAAGCAGTGCTGCTACCATTATGCTCATGTTCTGGACCCTCGAAATGATGGCATTCAAGTTGCAGGGCAACCGGCAAGTGAAACAGAAAACGCAAATGTGGCCAGTTATTATTTCAGGTCTCATCGGCGCCGGGGTTTTTGCCGTATCAGACTCTTTCTGGTTCTCAGCGGTAGAAGCAGAAACCTATGCCTTAGCCACTTTTTTTACCATCTTACCGGTATGGGCTGCCTTTAAGTGGGACAAGGCAAGTGATCAAAAAACTAAAAGTCAATGGTTTCTGTTGATTGCATTTGCTTATGGACTCGCCATCGGCGCACATCCCATGGCTTTGCTTACTATACCGGCAGTGGTCATGATCTTTGTTTTACAAAAAAGGGAACTGAACCTCAAAAATTTGTTGCTGGCCGGTGCTTCAGGCGTTGTTATCTTATTCCTTGTTAACCAGGTGATTGTGCTGGGATTTCCGGCATTTCTAAAGTGGCTGGACATTTTGCTGGTCAACAGATTTGGTTTACCATTTAATAGTGGCGTTTTGTTGGGGATCACATTGCTGATCGGTTTGATATATTTAATGATTCGTTATAGCCAAAAACAGCAAAAAGCATATTTAATCCATGCTACCTATGGTTTGATCTTAATATTCGTTGGATTTTCCACCTATTTTCTGGTGCCCATTCGTTCGAACCACAACCCTCCCATCGATGAAAATAATCCGGATAATGTCAGTGGACTGTTAGCATATCTAAATCGTGATTCGTACCCAAGCCGTCCATTGCTTACCGGTCCTTATTTTGATGCGCGTGTAACAGAATATAAAAAAACCGCCCCTGTTTACACTCCAATTGGTCATAAATACAAGATAACCGATTATCGCACGGAAGCAGTATACGATTCAGGTCGTACCACCATCTTTCCACGGATGTACAGCAATCAGGGTGACCACATTGCCACATATCAGGATTGGATAGGATTGAAACCCGGTCAGCAACCTACCTTTTTTGACAATCTCACTTTTATGGTGCGTTACCAACTTGGCCATATGTACTGGCGCTATTTTATGTGGAATTTTTCAGGACGCGAAAGTGATATCCAGCACGCCACATGGCTAAATCCTTTTTCAGATCTCGGTTCACAACCCAAGCAAATCATCCACAATCGTGGGCACAACAATTATTTTATGCTCCCGTTTTTGCTCGGTTTGCTGGGGACCTTATTTCAATGGAAGAATGACCAAAAATCTTTTTATGCCACCCTGTCATTGTTTCTTTTCATGGGCGTCATCCTGGTTATTTATCTAAACTCTACTCCCAATGAACCCAGGGAACGCGACTATATCTACGTTGGTTCTTATCTCGCCTTTGCGCTATGGACCGGCCTGGGGGCCTGGGCAATCATTGACCGTGTCATTTTATATCGGCGACCGGCATTGGGTATCAGTATCGGCCTATTGTTACTGTTAATTCCAGTTTGGATGGGATATCAAAATTTCGATGATCATAACCGCTCGGGACTTTATTTGCAGATTGATTACGCCCGTAATATCCTGGCCTCCTGCGAACCTGACGCCATTCTGTTTACGGGAGGTGATAATGACACTTTTCCTTTGTGGTATACCCAGGAAGTAGAAGGTTTTCGAACGGACGTTCGCGTAATCGTACTGAGTTATTTCAATGCTTCCTGGTACATCGATCAAATGACCAGAAAAGCCAATCAGTCTTATCCTTTGCCTTTTTCACTCCGGAAAGCAAATTTTCAGCAGGGCGGACCCAATGATGTGCTTCCTTATGTGCAAAATCCGAATGTTAAAGGCTCAATCAACCTTGTGAAATTTCTCCAGTTGATTCGCGAAAACCATCCAGCGCTTAAAGTACAAATGTCGACCGGCGATACATATAATTCTGTTCCTTCCAAATCGCTCTATTTACCCTTAGATGTGAATTCCATAAAAGAAACCCAGATCGTTCCAAAGGAATTCGATGCTGAGATCCCGGAAAATCTCAAATTCAGCATGAAAGGCAATTACCTCGAAAAAAATGCCTTGATGGTATTGGACATTATCGCCACCAACCATTGGAAAAGACCCATTTATTTCAACTATACTTCCATGAATACTATTGGAATCGAGGTGAGCAGTCATGTTGTCCAAACCGGCAGTTTATTCCAGTTACTTCCTGTCTGGCATTCGGCGAAAAATATTCCTGTTGAGTCTGACAAAATGTATGAAAATCTCCTGGTTAAGGCACATTATCGCGATCTGGATAACCGCAACGTCTATTACAATACCGAAGATTATCAATATCGCATTCTGCAGCCTTTAAGAAATGATTACAATACTTTGGCCGAAGTAATGTTCTCGGAGGGAAATCATCTAAAAGCCAGTAATGCCGCTAATTTTGTTTACAATGAACTCAGCCTTCCGGATCTGCAATCAAATATCAGTTGGTTGCGAACCGCTCAGATCCTATATCAACTGGGATCCAATGATAAAGGCGATACCTTGGCGCAACGGATCTATAATGACACCATGGATCAACTGGACCATAGCCCTTCATTTTCCACAGACAACGATAATACCTTGAATTTACAATTTTACACGTTGCAACAACTCCAAAAATTCTGGCACCAAAATGGAAATGAGGAAAAAGCGATACTTTGCCAACGCAAACTTCGCGATTTTTTGAGTTATCAGAAACGATGAATCTCATCAAATTCTGACGGACCTCTTTTTTTATTCCCTTTGGCACCTGATCATGCTATTGTTCTGCTTGAAAATTCTTGGTAAAGCATAATCCCGAAGTTTTAATGCCATACACTTGCATCCTTATTTTTAATTTATCGTAAATCCATATCATCTCTGGTTAAATTTTATTTCCACCAGAGATCCATGCTTTATGCACAAAATTTTTCTTGTCTTTGTTTTATTCTGTCTACTTGAAAACAAAAGCTATAGCGCTTCTCCGGTAAAAATAGATTCCCTGGATAATAAGAAATTCGGCAGGATATACCTTTACAAAACTACCAATCTGCCAACACAGATAGTCTTGTTTATCTCCGGTGACGCTGGGTGGAAGTACGGTGTGATCGATATGGCCAAAACACTGGCAAAAAGAAATTATCTGGTTGTAGGCATCAACATTCTGCACTATCTTAAAAACCTGCAAAAAAACCAGAATCCTTGTTATGAGATCGCCAGTGACTTTGATCTGCTCAACCAATTTGTCCAGCAAAAACAGCAGTTACCCCAATTGATCGATCCGATCGTTGCGGGATATTCTTCCGGTGCCACCCTGGCTTATGGTGTAATTGCCCAGGCCTTGCCAAACACATTTAAAGGCGGTGTTGGCATCGGGTTTTGTCCCGACCTGGAGATTGACAAGCCACTTTGCATGCATAACGCCGTAAAGCTTGAAAAAAATAATAAAATTAATGGTTTTAATTTATTGCCCAGCATGCAGATGAAACTGCCTTTTGCCATCCTGTTGGGGGAATTAGACGGGATTTGCGATCTGTCAGCGACAAAAAAATTTATGGAAGCAATTCCCAGCGGCAAATCATTTTATCTTCCCAAAGTCGGTCATGGATATTCCGTTCAAAAAAACTGGATGCCACAGTTTAAACAGGCATTTGACTTCGTTGTAAGCTATTCGGCACCGGCAAAAATGAAACCGGTCATTGATGATAAAGCCCTGGAGAAATTGCCGATTAATACCATAATCCCCAGGATAGAAAACAAAACAATGCCACTCGTCATATTCATCTCCGGTGATGGGGGCTGGAAAGGTCTTGACCCCAAATTAGGCCAACAATTGGCTGATAAAGGTGCCCCCATCGCAGGTCTTGACGCGCTGCGATATTTTTGGAATCCTTCGAGCCCGGAGAAAGTCACAGCAGATATTATAAAATTGATCAATTATTATAAATCTGCCTGGAATAAATCGGAAGTAGTTTTTATTGGGTATTCCTTTGGAGCTGACATCATACCTTTCGTCATTAACCGGTTGCCGAATCAAATGAAATCCAGTGTAAAGGAAATCGTCTTACTCTCTCCGGACAGTTTCGCCGATTTTCAATTTCATATTAGCAGTTGGTGGGACCATTCGTCCAAACACGCATATCATGTATTGCCGGAATTAAAAAAGATTGATAAAATACCAATCATGTGCATATTCGGTGACAAAGAAAAAGACACCTTCCAACAGGAATTGTCAAATATCCATTGCCAGATTGTGAAGGTGCCTGGAGATCATCACTATAATGAAGATATATCTGTCCTCGCCCAACCCATTTTAAAATCACTTCAGACTTTACCCTTACCATAAAAAGATCAGCCCCCGTTTATTGGGAAACTGATCCTTTTTACGTTTTATAAAATTGAATAAACTCAATATTCGTTACCAAGTGCAAAAGATGGGGTGCGCTTCATCCATTGTCCTCTGGTGAAATCAGGGAATTCCATGGGTTCACTTCCATTGGCGATGGACATTTCAGATAGCGGTGTAATGGCACTCCAGGTGGCCGCATCGTAGGCATCGATTGGCGTATTGGTTTTTCTTTTAATCGCTTCCACAAAAGCATTGTCAACGAAAAAGTCCATACCGCCATGTCCGGAACCGGTGGCCCGGTCAGCAAAACGTTTCCAAAGCGGATGATCGTATTCCTCCAGATAAGGAGCCGCCTCTTCCCACTGGTCATCGGGACTTTTTCCTTCCAGATAGATCGAATGATTGACATCCATCCACAAACCGTTAGTACCTTGCACACGAAATCCCAGTGAATAGGGCCTGGGCAAATTAGTATCATGTTGTACAGTGATCGTTTCATCATTGGCTGTTTTGATCACCGAAGTCACCACATCGCCCAGTTTAAATTTGATTTTCGCATTGGGGCTGTCTTCTCCAGCTTTTTCGACAATATAGTCGTGTAGTCCCCTGGCTTTTGATGCGGTAGACGTGAGGTAAACAAACCGGTTACCATAATTGATGTTTAACATGGTGGCCACAGGTCCGGCACCATGGGTTGGGTAAACGTCACCATTGCGGTGAATAGAATGAAAGGTGCGCCAGCGGGCTTCCCCAATAGCGTCTGGTCCAAATTGTACTCCCGGGTTGAATTTTACACCACGGAGATTATGTTGATATCCACATTCCGTATGGATAAGTTCTCCAAATAGTCCCTTTCGCACCATATTTAAAATGGCCATCACATCACGCCGGTAGCAAACATTTTCCATGATCATCACCGGCACTCCGGTTTGTTCATGGGTATTCACCAGGTCCCAGCATTCTTCAAGCGTGTTGGCTGCAGAAACTTCCACACCGGCATATTTCCCCGCTTTCATTGCAGCACATGCCATTCTGGTATGCCAAAGCCAAGGAGTGGCGATGATCACCCCATCCACATCATCGCGCTCCAGCAATTGCTTAAAAGCCAGTTCACCTTCTGTGTATGCAGCCACATCATTATCCTTATAACCAGCATCACGTAACATTTTACGGCTTTCTTCTATGGCTTTCGGATCGATGTCACAAATGGCCTTGACGACCACATCATCGCGTTCCAAAATATTGTGCAGGTGTGTTCTTCCGCGACCACCAACACCAATAAAACCCAACTGTACTTTTCGGTCATCTTTACCAAAAAGAATATTGGGGGTTATCATAGATATGCCGGCACTGGCAACGGCAGTCGTTTTTAAAAAATCTCGTCGTTTTAGATTACTCATTAATCAGTGATTTTAATATTTAAATAATGGATACAAATGGTCTATTGCCCAGATAAGGGGCGTGCTGTAGCCAGTCAGCGCGACACAAAATTTAGGTGAGTTATTAGCACTATTGATGCTAAAATCGTTTCAATATAATCAATTCATACAAAACCTTACCATTTTTTAAGAAAGGCCAAACAAATTCGTGGAATAAATACTTACCTCCCTTGGAAAGCTTCACAGGGATTTCCTTAGCAAATCCGTTCAAATTGGTTAATTTCACGACATCAATAATTGGTCAAATATAATCCTTAAAGTATGTCAGAAAAGGTAAAAATTACCGTCGCTTATGGCGATGGCATAGGCCCGGAAATCATGCAGGCGACATTGGACATTCTATTTGCTGCAGGTGCCAATGTAGAAACCGAAGTGATTGAAATTGGTGAAAAAGTGTATCGAAAAGGCATCAGCTCCGGCATTGCCCCGGAAGCCTGGGAATCGCTGCGTCGGACCAAAGTATTTCTGAAAGCCCCCATTACAACGCCGCAGGGAGGCGGGTTCAAAAGTTTGAATGTGACTGTCCGCAACAGTATGGGACTCTTTGCCAATGTTCGTCCGTGCCGTTCCTTTTTTCCCTATGTTCCCACCAATCACCCTATGACCGACTTGGTCATTATCCGTGAAAATGAAGAAGACCTTTATGCCGGAATTGAACATCAGCAAACCAACGAGGTGGTGCAAGTGCTTAAGTTGATCTCCCGACCGGGATCTGAAAAGATCATCCGTTTTGCCTTTGAATATGCCAAAGCCTATGGCCGCAAAAAGGTTACCTGTATGACCAAGGACAACATTATGAAACAGACTGATGGCTTATTCCACAAAATATTTAATGAAGTTGCACAGGAATACCCGGATATTCAGTCGAATCATATGATTATCGATATCGGATCGGCTATCATTGCCGATCGTCCACATTCACTGGATGTCGTGGTCACCGAAAATCTTTACGGAGATATCATTTCTGACATTGCTGCTCAGGTAACCGGATCGGTAGGGCTGGGTGGTTCGGCAAACATTGGCGACGAGGTGGCCATGTTTGAGGCAATTCATGGTTCTGCCCCCGATATTGCCGGACTCGATATTGCCAATCCTTCGGGAATACTCAATGCCGCTGTTTTAATGTTAGTTCATATCAATCAACCTGAGGTGGCTTCTAAAATCCAGAATGCCTGGATACGAACCATTGAAGATGGTATACATACCAGCGACATTTACAATAAGGATTCTGTCAGAAAAGTGTGGACCTCGGAATTCGCAAAAGAGGTGATCCTGCGGCTGGGGCAAGCACCGACCCGGTTGAGACCCGTTGCCTTTAAATCCGGAGAACGAATGGCCCGTATTAAATTGAAAACACGACCCAAATCGAAGAAAGAACTGGCAGGAATTGATGTGTTCATCGACTGGGATAAAGATGGTCGAAATCCCAAAAAAATTGGCGAGAAGTTACAGGCAATAAAAAGCAATGGCCTTCATTTAAAAATGATCACAAACCGCGGTGTGATGGTCTATCCCGAAGGATTTGAGGAAACTTTCTGTACCGATCATTGGCGTTGTCGATTTATGGCTGAGACAGCAGGAACTATGATTAAAAGTGAGGACCTCATCAGGTTACTTTCAGAAATTAACCAGGCTGGCTTTGATTGTGTTAAAACCGAAAATTTATACACTTTCGATGGGGACCGCGGCTATTCACTTGCACAAGGCGAATGAGCAGAATTGATCTGTCAAGATTTTTGGCTATAATTTTTTTTTCATCTGTTTAAAACGAAATCCGAATTCACGGACCACCCGTTTCGATTCCCACTTGGTTGTCGTGGTGCAGTCAATTTCAACTGGTTTATGATCAATTATATACGCAAGCCGTCGGTTGTGTGACTTTTGTCATACTGCCCTTATAATGCCTGTTTTATTTTTGTATCCGACATTCAACGATTGAAATTTAAATAATGCAGGATACGATTATTATTATTGGAGGGCTTTCTGCGGGGCCATCTGCAGCAGCGAAAGCACGGAGAGTGAACGAAAATGTTAACATCCTTCTTTTTGAAAAAACCGATTATATCAGCTACGCTACTTGCGGCATCCCTTATAGTTTGTCGGGAACCATAAAAAGCCGGGACAAATTAATGGTAGTGAGTGCAGACTTGCTTAGGGAAAGATTCAATATCGATGTCCACCTCAATGAACCGGTATTGGTAATCGATCCGGTGGGTCACACCATAACCACACCACTTGGCAAATACACTTATACGAAACTTATATATGCTGCCGGTGCTAAACCGTTTATTCCACCCGTAAAAAATATTGAAAATACCAGCAACTGGTCTAATTGCAGAACTATTGAAGATTTTGATAAAATTTGCCAGGATAATGTTTTAACCGACAAGCAAAACATTACCATCATTGGCGCAGGACTCATTGGAGTGGAAGTGGCAGAAAATCTGAATAAAATTGGAAAAAATGTTACCGTTATTGAGTTGTCACCTTCTATTCTACCCGCATGGGACAGCAAATTCGGCAACATGGCTGAGACCGTAATGCACGATAAAGGAATAGATATTTTTACCAATACTACAGCGTCGGAACTCATTCTTGACAATAATGAAATCACAGATATTCTTCTGAATGATGGCACAAAGGTAAAATGCGATTACCTCCTGGTTGGTATTGGCGGGAAACCCAATTCCGAACTATTGATCAACAAAGGGGCCGATTATATACGCAATGGTGCCATTAAGGTTAATGAGAAAATGGAAACCTCACTGCCAGATATCTATGCAGCCGGTGACTGTGCCAGTATTAAAAATATCCAGACCGGTGAATTTGATTATTTCCCCATGGGCACCCATGCCAATAAAGGCGGTCGCGCTGCCGGGGCCAATGCCGCTGGGGGAAATGAACGGTTCAAGGGTGCGTACAAAACTGCCATTGTGAAGGTTTTTGAATATACTTTGGCCAGAACAGGATTCAACCGCAGGGCACTTAAAATGATGAACCTGCCTTTTGAATCTACGTTTATAATTGCCCCATCGACACCCGGATTTTATCCCAATCCTAAGGATATGTATATGGAACTGCATTATCATCGCGATTCCAGAACATTGCTTGGAGGCGAAATTTTTGGCGAAAAAGGCGTTGACAAACGTATTGATGTTTTGAGCACCGCCATACTTGGAAAGCTCACTGTGGATGATCTGCCGGATCTTGATCTGGCATATGCGCCACCTTTCTCTCCCGCTAAAGATCCAGTGATCGTAGCAGGACTGGTCAGCGGAGATAAAGCAAAATACGATTTTAAAGAAATCAGTGCAGACGATTTGTATATGTTGGCCAATCAGACAAAAGCTACAGATTTTCAATTAATCGATGTGAGAACTGCATTGGAACTCGAAACAGAAGGCAGAATATTTCATGCCACCAATATTCCGCTCGATGAACTGCGATTACACATGGATGAATTAGACAAAGAGCTACCGGTATATATTTACTGTGCCCGTGGCTTAAGAGGTTATGTGGCCAGTATGATCCTGGTAAATCATGGCTTCAAAAAAGTATTCAACCTCGGTGGTGGGTTTAAAGCCTGGCAGAAGCTTGGCCTGGAAGTAAAAACTTATTCGACAGAATATTAAAATATATAATCTATTATAGTTGGTTGTTTTGGTTTTGGATTAGGGGCCATAAAGGCCCTTTTTTCTTTCAACAATATATAATGTCTTCTTTTTTATCACCGACAAACGAGGCCATACCATATTCGATTTAATAGCCACCCGCATGGCAAGCGAAGCATCAGCATGATGCCAGGTTAACACAGCTTTCTGGTCAAAATGGATATTTTCGTGACGCACTATAATTCCTACACAAACTTGTAATTGGGCCAAATCCTTTTTTATCCAAACTGAAATAATCCTAATCGTTGGGCCTGCATATTTGGGCAAGTTTCAAACATCATTATGGAATCTTCAGCCAGTATATCCTTCAACCTGATCGCTCTTGCCGTAAGACCTCCTAAAAACATCGGCGACATGGCCTGACACACCAAATCACACTTTCGATAAAAATAATCTGAAAATCCAGGTAAATTTCTATACACTCCCGGTTACGAAAATATTATTTGCATTTTGAGTCCAATATGACTTTTTATCTTTAAAAAACTGTCTAAAATCTTTACTTTTGGCCATCATGAAGCGTAAACATAAATAATATTATAAGATGAGTGAACAAATCATTACCATCCAAAATGGAAAACTGCAGGTTCCGGACAATCCGGTAATTCCATTTATTGAAGGGGACGGCACCGGCGTCGATATCTGGCCTGCTTCAAAGCATGTTTTCGATGCGGCAGTTGAAAAAGCTTACCAGGGAAACAAGAAAATAGCGTGGAAAGAGGTTTTGGCCGGGGAAAAGGCTTTCAAGGAAAAAGGCAGCTGGCTTCCTGAAGATACACTTGATTCCTTTAGGAAATATCTGGTGGGCATCAAAGGGCCCCTTACCACTCCGGTCGGGGGAGGCATCCGGTCATTGAATGTAGCCTTGCGTCAACAACTCGATCTTTTTGCCTGTGTCAGGCCGGTACGTTGGTTTAAAGGAACTCCATCTCCGGTAAAAGAACCCGGAAAAACGGATATGGTGATTTTTAGAGAAAATACAGAAGATATCTATGCAGGCATCGAATTTAAACAAGGCACAGCAGAAGCGGACAAGTTTGTGGAGTTTTTAAAAGATAATTTTCCTGATAAATTCCAAAAAGTTCGTTTTCCCAAGACCGCCGGTTTTGGTATTAAACCGGTTTCGGTAGAAGGCACTGAACGTTTGGTAAGATCGGCCATCGATTATGCCATGCAACATCGCCGTGATTCGGTGACCTTGGTGCACAAGGGAAACATTATGAAATTCACAGAGGGCGCATTCCGTGACTGGGGTTATTCTGTGGCCATCAATGATTACGGCGCCAAAGATTATGAAGGCGGGCCCTGGCAGATCATCGAAAAAGAGGATCATAAGATCATCATTAAGGATGTCATTGCTGATGCCTTTCTGCAGCAGATTCTTACACGGCCTAATGAATATTCTGTGATAGCCACGCTAAACCTTAACGGCGATTATATTTCTGATGCTTTGGCAGCCATCGTCGGCGGAATAGGCATTGCCCCGGGCGCTAACATCAACTATGACAGCGGACATGCTATTTTTGAAGCTACGCATGGGACAGCACCTAAGTATGCCGGACAAGACAAGGTAAATCCGGGATCGCTTATTTTGTCAGGAGCTTTGATGTTTGAATATCTTGGTTGGCAAAAAGTTGCCGATCTCATTTATGGCGGATTGGAAAAAGCGATTTATAATAAAAGGGTGACGTACGATTTTCACCGTCAGATGGAAGGTGCTACCTTGTTGAAGTGCTCTGAATTCGGTCAGGAAATCATCAGCAATATGTGAAGTGAATGGTTGCCAAATACAAATATAAAAAAGCCCTTTCCGGGGCTTTTTGTTTTATTATGCCGTTTTGACGGATGGCATGAATTGTTGCAATTGTAAAAGTCTACGTTTACTGACAACATTGAAACGCACAAAAAGCAGGATTGCCGCGGAAGTCAAACCGATCAACAATCCATACCAAATCCCTAATGCCCCAAAATCCAGATGAAACGCCATGAAATAACCGAGAGGCAGGCCCAATACCCAGTAAGCAACCAGTGTGATCAATGTTGGTACCTTCACGTCCGACATTCCCCGCAAAATCCCTAGTCCGATCGCCTGAAAACCATCGGACAACTGGAATAAACCAGCCACAATCAACAAGGATGACGCCAAATCCCTAACTGAAGGATCATTAATATACAAATACGGAAGTGTATGCCGCCCGACGATGAATAAAAATGCCGTGAAAGCCATGAATATGGCCCCCATGAACATGCTGGTAAAAGCTGCTTCCCGCATTGTTCCAAAGTCCTTTTGCCCCAGTTGATTACCTACCCGGATAGTAGCAGCCGCTGAAATACCCAATGCAACCATATAGCTTACCGAAGCAAGGTTAATGGCGATCTGATGTGCCGCCAATTGAGTAGAACCAAGCCACCCCATCATGATTGCCGCCAGACTAAAAGTGGTCACTTCAAAAATAAGTTGGAAAGCCATGGGTAAACCCAATTTGAGAAAATGTTTTATCAATGGAACTGTATAATCTCCGGGGCGGAATCCCGACCGAAATCTAATAAAACGGCGATCAACATACACCATACCTGCTATGGCCAGCGCCATTAATACCCTTGAAAAAAGTGTTGAAATCCCAGCCCCCAGCAGACCAAGTTGCGGAAATCCCAGTTTTCCGTAAATCAGGATATAATTAAAAATGACGTTAATAATGTTGGCCCCAATAGTGATGAACATGGCTTGTTTGGTGTACCCCAATCCTTCTACAAATTGCCGGAATGCCTGAAAAATCATAAACGGCACCAGCGACAGCCCAATAACACTGAGGTAAGGACCTGCAAGATTTACTACCGGGTCAGGTTGGTTGAGATAGTAGATCCCCCGAATATTGATCAAGATAAAACTACACAACAGGATCCCGAAAATGGTATTAATTCCAATGCCATGTTTCAGTATTTGGACCAGTTTAGATGTGTCTTTCTCTCCATCTGCCTGGGCAGTCTGCGGTGTAATGGCAAAAGAGATGCCGATACCAAAAACCAGGAAAACGATAAAAATACTATTGGCAAATGATGCCGCTGCCAATGGTTCTTTTCCCAGTCGACCAACCATCATGCTGTCCGCCACTCCAACCATAACTTGCCCCAATTGACTGAGCATGACCGGGTAGGCCAGAAAAAAATTCTTCCTCAAATGCGATTTAAAATCCAAGTTATAATAAAATTTATAAAGGCCTTTCAAAGATAACAGAAATCCCAATTTACCAATGATGGGGATATTGCTTGAAATAGAGCCCTGAAGATGGGTTAGTTAAAATGAATTCATCCTGGAAGCGGTATCAAAAGCGCGAATTTGATCATCAAAATGTTGTCATTCCCTTTCTTCCTCCCCCAGTTAGAAATGTTATCGATAAAATCAGTGATGGGATTGAACAAACCGGCTTCGATATTCATACCATAGTTATTACTCAATAAATAATATCCTCCCACTTTAGTTGGGAACAGGACACACAATGTGCTATAACTTTCATTTTCCGGTCTTGTATTCGGTTGATCGATCAGGTTTTCACCAAATTCATTTTTGGGCACATAATGCATAAAACCTATTCCCTGGCTTACATAAACAGCCAGATTTGATCGTTTTACAATATTAATGTGAAGATCATAATTAAAAGAAAACATTGTTGTCTTAAAATAGCTGTTGGGCGTTTGGCCGGTTTCATTACCAGACCAAGTGGCATCCTGGCCAGTTACTGTCCCAAATGAAAACCGAAACGAGCCGTTTAAATTTTTTTTGTGGTCCATAGTGAGGCCAACATGGTAAATGGCCGACCATTTTCTAAAACCTGCATTGAGGTCACCTCGATAAGCCGCCGGACCAACGCCTACATCAACATGGGCGATGCCCGATTGTGCCATAATACAGTATGCAGGAAGCCACCAAAAGATCCCTGAGAAGTACCATTTTTTCATTGTTCCAATTTAAAAAGAAATCCTCCAGTATGACGGAGGATTAATACAATATGAAAATCAATAAATTTTTTGAAACAAATTGCTTCTTCCTATTGAAAACTTATAAGTCTGAAAAATCAAAAGATTCCAGGAATTTTGTGGTGAATTTTCCGGATCGGAAAACAGGATCATCCATAAGTTTCTTATGAAAAGGAATCGTTGTTTTTACGCCTTCAATAATAAATTCATCCAATGCCCTTTTCATGCGTACAATGCATTCATCCCGACTCTGGGCAGTTACAATCAACTTCGCGATCATACTGTCATAATTCGGAGGAATCGTGTAGCCGGCATATACATGACTGTCGATACGAACCCCCTGACCTCCCGGTATATGCAACGATGTAATCTGTCCGGGGGAAGGTCTGAAATCTTTTGAAGGATCTTCGGCATTGATCCGGCACTCCATAGAAAATAATTGAGGAAAATAATTTTTCCCCGAAATCTTTTCTCCGGCAGAGACCTTGATCATTTCTTTGATCAGGTCAAAATTGGTGACTTGTTCGGTAATAGGGTGCTCTACCTGAATTCTGGTGTTCATTTCCATGAAAAAGAAATTGCCCTTTTTATCCACAAGAAATTCTATGGTTCCCGCTCCTTCGTAATTTATAGCTGAAGCCCCTTTAATGGCAGCTTCACCCATTTTGGCCCTCAATTCATCGTTTACAACCGGGGAAGGTGTCTCCTCTACCAATTTTTGGTGCCTTCGCTGAATGGAGCAATCTCTTTCGGACAAATGACACACTTTTCCATAACGGTCGCCAACAACCTGGATCTCAACATGTCTTGGTTCTTCGATGAATTTTTCGAGGTATAATCCATTGTTACCAAATGCCGCCCCGGCTTCCATTCTGGCTGAATCCCATGCTTTTTTAAATTCAGACTCTTTGGAAACAACACGCATACCTTTACCTCCTCCACCTGCTGTTGCTTTTAAAATAACCGGAAATCCAAAATCGCCAGCCAGCTTCAATCCTTCTTCCACGGAAGACAAAAGCCCGTCAGAACCGGGAATTGTTGGGACACCCGCCTTGAGCATGGTTTCTTTGGCAGTGGCCTTATCGCCCATTTTCAGGATCATCTCCGGATTTGGTCCGATAAATTTTATATTGTTTTCTTCACAAACCCTGGAAAATTCAGCATTTTCGGCAAGAAATCCATACCCCGGATGAATGGCATCGGCATTGGTGATTTCAGCTGCCGCAATAATATTTGGAATATTCAGATAGGAAGTACTACTCGGTGCTGGCCCTATGCATACTGCCTCGTCAGCGAATTTGATATGCAAACTTTGACGGTCTGCTGTAGAATAAACTGCTACTGTCTTAATGTCCATTTCCCGGCAGGTTCGAATGATCCTCAGTGCAATTTCTCCCCGGTTGGCTATAAGTATTTTTTTAAACACAGAATTAATTCAGTCTTTGATTAAAAATCAGATTATGACGGATCTACCAGAAATAAGGGTTGGTCAAATTCAACAGGTGATGAATTTTCAACGAGCATCTTTACAATTCTTCCTGATACTTCTGACTCGATTTCGTTGAATAATTTCATGGCTTCAATAATACATACCGTTTGTCCCGCTTTTACATGATCGCCTTGTTGAACAAAAGGTTCAGAGTCCGGGTTCGGTGAACCATAAAATGTCCCGATCATGGGTGATTTGATCTCTACATATTTGCTTTTTTCATCGTTAGCCTCTGAGACTGTTGTTGCTGAGGCGACTTCCTTGATATTGGTGGCAAATGAGGGACCGTTGTTATTTTCAACATTGGTCTGAGAAGTCACCGGTTTTTGCTCAATAGTAGAAGAAGCAATACCGGAATTTTTCTTTACAGCTATTTTAAATTCTTCGGTTTCAATATTTACTTCATCCAGGCCTGATTTTGAAATAAAATCAATAAGATCCCTTATCTCTTTTGCTTTCATATTTTTTATTTTACTCTTTCATAATATGTGCCAGTTCGGGTATCCACTTTGATCACTTCCTCCTGATCGATAAACAGTGGAACCTGAATAACCGCACCGGTTTCCAGTGTGGCAGGTTTAGTCGTATTGGTCGCAGTGTCGCCTTTAATTCCGGGCTCGGTATAGGTCACTTGTAAAACAACAAATGGCGGAATATCGACACTTAGTGGTTTTTCAGTTTCTGCATGATATACCATTTCCACTTCCTGGCCTTCTTTCAAATATTCATGACCTTCAATTAGGTCCTCGGGAATGGCGATTTGCTCGAATGTGTTACTATCCATAAAATGATAGCCAATGTCATCTTTATAAAGATACTGGTGTGGCCGTCTTTCTATACGGGCTGTCGTAATTTTCACCCCTGAATTAAATGTGTTTTCAATGACCTTTCCGGACGTCAGGCTCTTCAGTTTTGTTCTGACAAAAGCCCCTCCCTTTCCGGGTTTTACGTGTTGGAATTCTACAATGGTGTATAAGTCATTGTTGAATTCAATACAAAGACCATTTTTAAAATCAGCAGTCGTAGCCATATTAAATTCTCACTTAAAATTAAAAATGAATTGCCTAATTCAAAATCGGAATCCTCTTTATTCATGGTGACACCGGTTCAAAGAACATTTGGCGAACCCGAATTACACCATATTAAAAATGTATTTTTTCTTGATTATATCCTTTGATACCCGCCCTTCCGGCAATCGAAAACATTCATAGGTTTTACTATTTCCATAAACCAATTCTTCAGCATTATATGAATTTCCTTTATGATTATATGGTAAAATATGGACAAATCAATTGTCCGGTCCCTCCCTTAACCTGATCACTGAGCGTAAACTACGTGTGACAGTGAAATATTTCGGACTAATATTGATATCCACTGTTCCAATCCGACATTCAATATGCAAGGAAACGCATTTCTTTCGATTTCGCGAATCCCCTGCTCTTTTTCAATTGAATAAAGAAAGGGGGAACATTCCCCCTTAACTATTTAAAATTTCATCAATTATTTATACCAACACTTCCTTCTCCATTACTACTTTGCCTTTGTAATAGAGCTTGCCTTCATGCCAGAAGGCCCGGTGTGGCAAATGGAATTCTCCGGTTGTTGGACAAATCACTAAATTTCTCTCTTGCAGTTTGTAATGCGTTCTTCTCTTATCTCTTCTCGTTTTCGATGTCTTACGCTTAGGATGTGCCATTTTTCAGTTATTTATTAGTACTAATTGTTTTTCAGATTTTTCAGTTTTTCCCATCGTGGATCAATTTGATCTTCCGATGGTTTTTCGTCGTCGTCCCTGGTAGAATAAATCAAATCTTCCGTATCTGTTTCATTTTGATTGAACCTGGGATGTAGCTTTTTTAACGGTATCGCCAATGTAATCAATTCATAAATGTACTTCGCAACATTGATCCTTAATGTATCTGCCGAAATTATTTCAAGGTCATCAGCAATCTCCCTGGGTTCATCACCGAATTTAAGAATGATGCGTTCACCAGTTTTAACCGGATAATCAAATTTGTCCAGGCTCCGGTCACAAGTCAATTCTATTTTTCCCTTAACCTGGAATTCCAAAGCCATAAAAGCTAACTCTTTATCCAGTTTTAAGCCTGCTTCCAATTTTCCCTTTTCAAGCAACCCATAATCAAAAGCCTTGAAAAAGTTGTCATCGACCTGAAATTTAAAATCATGTTGGCCCTGTTGTAAAGTGAAAATCTCGATGTCATAAGCTTTCAACGTGTTCATGCCCTGCCCCTTGATTTTAAAGTCCGCAAATTTAGTGAGTAAAATTTGAATTAAAAAACAAATGTCGATCAGATAGAAACTTCCGATTTGGTAAATGCCCTGTTTTTCACGATTCTCGACGCCAGATAAATAGCAGCTCTGATGGAGGAAGCGCTTGCCATATCTTTGCCGGCGATACTGTAAGCCGTTCCATGATCGGGAGAGGTACGCACTTTGGGAATTCCCGCCGTAAAATTCACGCCACTTTCGAAACATAACAATTTAAAAGGGATCAGTCCCTGATCGTGGTACATGGCCAGAATTCCATCAAATTTTTGATATTGAAGGTTTCCGAAAAATCCATCGGCTGGATAGGGGCCAAAAACAAGTTGTCCTTTCTTCCGGTAATCAGCAATAACCGGCACTAAGATTTGCTCTTCCTCATCACCCAATAATCCGTCTTCTCCTGCATGCGGATTCACACCTAGCATAGCAATCCTGGGTTTTTCAATGCTATAGTCATTCTTAAGGGTTTTCAACATTATTTTCAACTTCCTTTCCACGAGTTCTTTGTTCAGGGTTTTATTCACATCTTTTAGCGGGATATGTGCGGTAACTACACCTATTCTTGTTTCTTCTGCAACCATCATCATCAGACTGTCCTGAACGCCCAGTTCCCTGGTGATATATTCAGTGTGACCGATAAACTGGAAATCGTCATTTTGTATATTCTTTTTATTGATTGGTGCTGTCACAAGGGCATCGATTTGATCTTCTTTGAGATGCTTCATGGCCTGCTCAAGGGCAAGATAAGCACATTTTCCAGCTTCAGGAGTCACTTCACCAGGTTTGATATCCACCATTTCATTCCAGCAGTTTACAACATTGATCCTTTTGGAATTTAGAGCGTTGGTATGTTTGATCTGGCTATATTGAAAATCTTCCAGATTCATCATCTTTCTATAAAAAGAGAGTACTTTGGTGGAACCGTAGACAACCGGTGTGATGTGATTTAACAATCGGGGATCCGAGAGCGCCTTGATCACGACTTCGGGCCCGATCCCATTGATGTCGCCCAGTGTAATACCGATAATCGGCTTGTCCCCTTTCGAATTATTTTCAACTATGTCCATAAATTATTCTTAAATGAGATTCGCGTTACATTCTACCATTTACAACGGTTGATATTGTAAATCCATTACCATATGCCGCTGAATAATCGTTAATTAATTCCATGTGTTTGCACGCACGGCTGCAATTTAATGTAAAATTTACAGACATTTACAGTATGATGGATGTAAGGCCCAAAAAGTATTTAGGACAACATTTTCTTCGAGACAAAAACATCGCAAAAAAAATTGTCGAAAGCCTGATCGGTCATGGACATTACCAACAACTGATCGAAATTGGTCCGGGCACTGGAATTTTAACCAATTTTCTTCTTGCAAAGCCTCACCAGGAAATCCTTTTAGTAGAAATAGATCGGGAATCTGTTCGATATCTCCAGGAAAATTATCAGCAAAATCAATTTTCAATTATCGAAAAGGATTTTCTAAAAATTGATCTTACAGCAATCGTACCTGAAAAAGCAGGGATTATCGGCAATTTCCCATACAACATTTCCAGTCAGATCTTTTTTAAAATATTGGAAAATAAAAATCTCATTCCTGAAGTCGTCTGTATGATTCAAAAAGAGGTGGCTGAGCGAATATGCGCTCCTCACGGAAACAAAACATATGGCATTCTCAGTGTACTCATTCAGGCGTTTTACGATGTAAAAATTTTATTCAAAGTCCCTGCTCATGTATTCTTTCCACCTCCCAAAGTTGAATCTGCCGTTATTCGATTGACCCGGAATCGAAGAAATGGGCTGCCATGTGATGAATCCTTCTTTTTCAAAGTAGTCAAGCAGGCATTTCAAAACCGGCGTAAAACCTTGCGCAATGCCTTAAAAGCGATAAATTTGCCGATCGATGAAAGAGCCAATCCTATTTGGAGTAATAGGGCTGAACAGTTAGCCATTGAAGATTTTATTGCACTGGCAGTCAAATTAGAAAAATATTGGTCTTAAGTTGGGTCTTGAGTTATGATTGATGTTTTGTAAAAGGATTGAGCTGGCATTTTTATTATTTCATTAAACTAAAACCTCAAAATGCAACCAAAAATTCTCATTACTGATAAGATGCATGAAAGTCTGGTTCCCATGTTACAGGAACTGGGATATCAGGTGGACAATGAACCAAAGATCACCCGGGAAGAAATAATAAACAAATTACCAGATTATATGGGGATTGTGGTCAGGAGTAAAACCGAGATCGACAAATCCTTGATGTCAGCTGGAAAAAATTTAAAATTCATTGCCAGGGCCGGAGCCGGAGTCGATCAGATAGATATAGAATATACCCAGGAAAAAGGAATACATGTATTGAATGCCCCGGAAGGTAATCGCGATGCCGTAGCCGAGCATGTTGTGGGATTAATATTAAACCTAACCAACAAAATTCGCCAGGGTGACGGACAGGTAAGAAATAAGATCTGGGACCGTGAGGGCAATCGCGGGATCGAATTAATGAGCAGAACAGTTGGGATCATCGGATATGGTTTTATGGGAACCGCCGTTTCCAAAAGATTATCATCGTTTGGTTGTAAGGTAATAGCCTATGATAAATACAAAACAGGATTCAGTGATGAATATGTGCAGGAAGTTGGCCCAGAAGACATTTTTCGGGAAACAGATATACTGAGTTTTCATGTGCCTCTCACCGAAGAAACCCGACTGTACGTCAATGATGCGTTTCTCGAACAATTCAAGAAACCCATCATTCTGATCAACACGTCAAGAGGGGAAATTCTGCCTTTGAAATCGCTGGTGAAATTCCTCAAAAATGGTAAGATTATCTCGGCTGGCTTAGACGTACTGGAAAACGAAAAGTTCAAAAAACTTACTCCTGTACAAGAGGCCATGCTGGATGAACTTTTCACCATGGACAATGTACTTTTCACACCACATGTGGCAGGCTGGACCGTTGAATCCTACATTAAAATAAATGAAACCCTTGCACATAAAATTAAAGCCCTTAAATTAGTGTGACTGATTTGCAGGTTGATATTCTTAGATTTTGATGAAAGCAAAGGAATGGTTCAGGGACTTGGGAAAAAAGCTTTACGAAATATCTGAAAAGCCGATCCTCACCTCAACATTAGTTTTAGTATTTGTCGCCATTATTGTGCTCACGGCGAGTTATCCCTATTACCGGGAAGATTTTCACAGCTTTTTTGGACAAGTGCTGGCCGAAGCGCATGGTATGGTCTTCGATATTGCTGTTATCGGTATTCTTATTTTTTGGCTCAATAAGACCGGCGAGCGACGCTTACGAATCAGAACCTACCGTGATGAAATTGATGACTTCAGACTGTGGGAATCCGAAGAGGCCGCCTTCAGGACTGTGGGAAATATAAAACGTCTTAACCGCAACAAAATCTATAATATTGATCTTTCACATTGTTACCTGGTTAAAACCAATCTGAATTATGTAAAACTCCAGGGAGCCAACCTCAATTACGCCAACTTGTTCAACGCTATCCTCATTGATGTAAACCTGGAGGAAGCACGCCTCAACCAAACCAATTTTGAAAATTGTAATATGAACCAGTCCATGTTGCAACGTGCTTATGCCAACGGCGCCATTTTTAAGGATACTTTTCTGATTAAAGCCAATTTTGAAAAATCTTTTTTGATAAAAGCCAATTTTACCAATGCATTTCTTATGGAAGCGGACTTGCGAGGGGCTTATTTATCAGGAGCGGATTTTACCAATGCCAATTTATATAAAGCAGATTTACGGGGCGTAAAAGGGCTCACCATCGACCAACTGTCAAAAGTTAAAACACTCTATCTCGCCAAATTCGATGAGGATATTATGGCCTTAATGAAAGATGATCATCCGGAACTGGTCGGAAAATGAATTTTTCTCTCATGATCTTTGATCTCCTAACCCAAAATTATCAATTATGAACAGTATCATACAGCGTCTTTTTATTGGAATTTCATTGATCTTTTTATGGATTTCCTGCCAAAACCATGATCAAAAATCACCTGCAAAAAAACCCAACATCTTACTCATCATGGCTGACGATATGGGTTATTCCGACGTAAATTGTTATGGCAGCAATATCGCCACCCCAAATATCGACAATCTGGCAAAAACAGGAATCCGCTTTACCAATTTCTATAACGCGGCACGCTGTTGCCCAACACGCGCGTCACTCTTGACGGGTTTGTATCCTCACGAAGCCGGTATGGGTTCCATGGTTTCCAGCATATCAAGTAATCGCGAACCCGGGCCGTACCAAGGTTATCTCAATGACAGTTGCCTGACTATTGCTGAAGCTTTGAAATTTGCCGGGTATAAAACCTATATGTCAGGAAAGTGGCATGTTGGAGAAAAACCTGAATACTGGCCGCGCAAAAGAGGATTCGATCGATATTTCGGCTTGATCAGCGGGGCCTCCAGCTACTTTGAAATTATAAAGGATCAGCCACGGGTACGTCAAATGGCATTGGACGATTCTTTGTGGTTTCCACCCAGGAATGGTTTTTATATGACCGACGCCATTTCGGACCATGCTGTATCTTTTCTTAATGAACATTATCAAAAAGATAGTGACAAACCGTTTTTCCTGTATCTCGCCTTCACTGCACCACACTGGCCTTTGCATGCACCTGAAGATGAAATCAACAAGTATCTGGGGAAATACAACGGTGGATGGGATTCACTGCGAAATGTCCGATATGAAAAAATGAAGGAACTGGGACTGATCGATGACCACTTCGTATTGAGCGAACGACCTGATGACATCCCTGCCTGGAAAGATGTTCCTGAGGCAGATCAAAAAATATGGAGCAGAAAGATGGCCGTTTATGCCGCCATGATCGACCGCATGGACCAGGACATCGGGAATGTGCTCGCTCTGCTCAGAGAGAAAGGCGAAATAGACAATACGCTGATTATGTTCTTGTCGGACAACGGCGGTTGCCATGAAAACATTGAAGGCAGACATCTGAACGATCCGAATGTACCCATAGGGCTGAGAGGATCATATGTTGCCTACAATAAGCCCTGGGCCAATGTGTCGAATACACCTTTTAGAAAATATAAAAGCTGGACCTATGAAGGTGGCATCAAAACGCCCTTAATTATTCATTGGCCAGCAACCATTCAACAAAGTGAAGATGGAAAACTGAAGCGTAATGTCGGTGAAATCATTGATATTATGCCCACCTGCCTGGATGTAGCTGGATTGAGTTATGATAAAATTGCGGACAAAAGTAAGAAAGCCATTCATGGAATGAGTTTAATGCCAATTATCCAGGGTAATAATGCCCAAATACCCAGAACTTTATACTGGGAACACGAAGGTTGCCAGGCCATAAGGAAGGGGGACTGGAAACTGGTGATGGACCGGCAAATCAAGCGCTGGGAATTGTACAATTTAAAAGATGATCCAACCGAGGTGAACAACGTGTACAACCAATATCCGGAAATAGCAGACTCATTAACAACAGAATACGACCATTGGGCTCACGAGGTCGGGGTAAGAAATGTTCAATAAATTAATTTCAAAATTGAAAGACACAAATTTAATTTTTGATAAACAAAATTTTTTTTCCTATAACACTTTAAAAGCTCTAGTATTTTAAAAATTAATGTCTTGATCCTATTAGAGTGACCTTCAATAAGGTATTTTATACAAAAAATTAAACTATTGATTCCCATTAGAAGCCAACTGCCGGTGCAGCAGTTGGCTTTCCAATTTGATTTTTTGACTAATACCCGTCATTCTGCTTCAAATTGGGATTATTATCAATTTCCCTCTGAGGAATGGGTTTGATTAAATTTTTCTCGCTCCAGTTTTGGTTGGCTACCTGACTGCCAAACACAATATCATTCTTGATATTGATAATTCCGGCCCGGTGCCAGCGTACCAAATCATCATAACGATGACATTCGTGGGCCAGTTCAACCCTTCGTTCGTGCATCAGCCATTGCATCATTTGATCAACAGATACATTGTCCGGCCTGTCCGGTAAAGTGCCAGAAGGAGCAGGTGTACCGTTGACTACTTCATAGTAATCTCTGGCGCGTTTCCTGACTTGGTTGATTAACGAAGATGCCTTGGTTACATCGCCATTGCCCAGCAATTCACATTCTGCTGCCATCAACAGTACATCGGCATAGCGTATGATCCTTTCGTTGTTGCCACTATAATTGTTGGGAAAACCACTCGGATCAAAGGGATGAATGTATTTTGCTACATTCAATTTGGTAAACGACCAAAGCGGATTATATAAATCACCATTGACGGAATACTCCTCATTGGGATCAAAATAATTGGTGTCATATAGCCGGGCATCATCCGTCTCAAATTCATCTTGGAGACTTGATGTGGGCAATATAGCACCGTACCCATAAGCATTGGCACCGGGAGCGCAATTTCCTTCGTCACAGGCCGCTCCACTATAGATTTTTCTACCCGTGCCGGCTGAACCAACATTTTGATTCTGCTCCAGACCAAAATCTGTTGGTAACCAGGGGTTGGCATCGCCCGGGCTCATCTGAATCTCAAAAACCGATTCCTCATTGTTCTCCATGCTTTCCTTAAAATTATCTCCAAAATTGGATAGAAGCATATATTTGTCACTGGAAATAACAGCGTTAAACTGCTGAAGCGCTTCTCCGTATTTCGCATCATTTCCTTCCCACTGTGCCCTGAATAACATGGCTTTACCCAATAAAGCCATAGCTGCGTAACTGGTAGCGCGCCCAAGGTTATCTGTGTCCCATTCATCGGGCAAATTAGCAATAGCATATTTCAAATCAGACTCTATTAAATCCCAGATTTCACCCGGTTGTGAATTGGGTAAATTGGCATCTTCCAGCTTGGTTATTAATTCAGGCACAACCGGAGGAGTGCCCCAATTCCTGGCCAGGATAAAATTGAAATATGCCCTGATAAATCTGGCTTCTCCTTCAAATCTTTTTTTATTGTTCTCATCGGCAAATGCATCGGCGGCAGGAAGCCTATCCAATATCACATTGGCTCGCATAATTCCCTTATAACAATTTTCCCAGATCCAGGAAAAATCGCCGTTGCTGGGCAACCAGGTAAATTCAGCATTGCTATTGGTACCTCGCGGTTGCCTGGCATCATCACTGACCAACCAGGTGCTATTGAACCAACCCAGACCGGACTGATCATAATATAAATCGAGAATGGTAGAATATGGGGCCAGGGATGCCGCTTCAAAATCATTTTCATTTTTATAAAATGTTTCAGAATTCAATTCACCCAAAGGCGTCGTATCAAGCTTATTTTCACATTTTGTATAGCACAAAACCGTAATAGCTGTTAAGAAGAAAATGAATAATTTTCTTTTCATGTTTTTTATATTTTTTAATTTCTTAACATTCAACATGGATTACTGGATTTAAAAGGTAAACTGGAAACCCAGTTGATAAGTTCTTGGGATCGGTATACTGCCATCATCAGTACCTGAACCTCCGCTTGGCGGATTTCCAACGGATAGATCTTGTCCGATCTGGCTTCCGTTAGCACGGTATGTCATGACTTCCGGGTCTAAACCGGTGTAATCGGTAATGGTCAATACATTGGTCGCGCCAAAATAGATCCTTGCACTTTTAATTGATTTTGATTTGCCTAAAAGCGCCGCAGGGAAAGAATATCCAACCTGAAGGTTTTTCAGTCGAAAATACCCCGCATCTTCCACAAAGCGGTCAGAGAACCGATTGTTGCTGTTTGGATCTGTATCCACGGCCCTGGGCATGGAATTACTGGTTCCTTCGCCAGTCCAGCGATCGAGTACCGTAGTGGTACCGTTTCTTCCACCGCCATTCAGCATAGCAGATTCTGCGCCCTGACGGAAAGAATTATACAATTGAACACCGGAGATCCCCTGGAAAAATAAAGTGAGATCGATACCCTTGTAATTGAAATTGAAATTCAGCCCGTAGTAGAAATCGGGAATTGTTTTACCCAGATAAGTCCTGTCTTCCGGAGTGATTTTTCCATCAGGCTCACCAGAAAACTGCTGGCCTGGCGCTGCATTTTCACCGGCAGGTCCATTGGTATCTACAAAGCGTACATCACCTGGGCGGGGTCCATTGAGAGATAAGGCATCTTCCAGCGCGGCATCACTTTCACTGGTGTTCTGATAAATGCCATCGGTCTTATACCCATAAAAATATCCGATCGGATACCCTACTCCGGTTCTGTATTCATCGGTAGCCAGGAATTCATTGACTCCGGGGGCCAGTTCCACCAGTTTGTTTTTAACTGTGGTGAGGTTACCGGAAATATTCATGTTCAGTCCATTGTGAAAGGTGGTGTTATATCCCAATTCAAACTCAAATCCGGTATTGCTAACCAGGCCAACATTTTTAGAAGTACTGCTAAAACCAGTAATGAGCGGAATCGGAAGACTGATGAGAAAGTTTCTGGTTTTGCGGTCATAATAGGTGGCGAGAAATGTGAGTTTATCTTTAAATAATCCGACATCAAAACCAAAATCAGTGGTTTCCACGGTTTCCCAAATTACCTCTTCATTGACAAAATTTACAGGTGCCGGCGCCTGAACCGAAACATCACCATTTAACCCGTAATCGGGCGTTGGTGATACCCGGAAAACATAGGGATATGCAGCGGTATTGTCATTGCCCAGTTGACCCCAGCTTCCGCGAATTTTTAATTCTGAAATAATCGGAATACTAAAAAACGATTCCTGGCTGATTCTCCAGGCGGCTGATACAGAAGGAAATGTTCCCCACCTGCGATTGTCGACGGGAGAAAATTTAGAGGTGCCATCTTTCCTCACTGAAGCAGTCAATAAATATTTTTTCATATAATCATAACTGGCCCTGGCCAGATAACCAACATAGGCCTGGTCAGAAGCGCCACCGCCTATCCGGATATTATCCTGTCCATTTTTAGGCAGCACCCAGAAATTGGGGTCTGCACTTAAAAAATTCTCAGAATTGGCACTTAAAGTTCTGCTTTGGAGTTTTTGATACTCCATACCAACCAATACATTAATGTTATGATCGCCAAAATTGTGGTCATAGTTCAATGTATTGGTGAATACCTGGGTATAAGCTTCGCCGCGACTGTCACCACGCTGCTGATTGGAACGATCGAAGCCAATCTCTGCTGCCGTATATCCCGGATTCCAATCATCATTTCTGCTGAAAGTTATATCGATGCTCGCTGCAGATTTATATTTGAGTCCAGGAATAATTTCCAGTTCCCCGTAAATGCTTCCAATCATGCGGGTTCTCCTGTCCCAGGCTGTTGTAATGGCGTTAATACCATTCTGATTTCCTACAACCAACCCCGCGACATCCAGGTTTCCATCATAACCATACCGGTTGCCGGGGATCCTGTTAAGCCGGTCATAGATCTGGAAAAAGGGGGGCATTGTGGCCGCATTATTCAAAAGGAACCCGTCTCCACCACCGTTTACACCCCGGGTAACATCTTCATAAGAAATACTTAATGTTTGTCCGAATTTAAAACGACTGCCCACTTTATAATCGCTATTTGCCCTGAAGTTGTATCGTTCAAGGTCCCATTTTTTTACGACGGCTTCTTGTGAGAAGTATCCTGCAGAAACGTGGTAATTGACAAAATCATTGGCACCGGAAACAGCCAGATTGTAGTTTTGTATGGGCGCATTTTCATTGACAAGATCCTTTGTCCAGTTATCTTCATGAAGTCCTTGTGCGGCCAATCCTTCCGGCGTGTAATCTCCACCCGGGGCGACATCAGGATGTAATGTAAGATAATCAGCATCACTTGGGTTATATCCATTTTGCTGATTATAGGCATCATACGCCTCCTGGGTGATCTGAATCCACTGAGAGGTATTCAGTACATCCCAAAGTGGTGGAATTTTCTGTACCCCATAATAGCCATCGAAGCTGATGGAAGGTTTTCCTTGTTTCCCTCTTTTGGTCGTAATCAACACCACGCCATTGGCTGCACGCACACCATATACTGCAGCTGCTGAGGCATCTTTTAGAACCGAAACATTTTCAATGTCGGCAGGATTAATCGTCGATAATGGATTGGTGGTTGCCCCGGCGTTATTTCCGATAGGCACACCGTCTATGACAAACAGTGGTTGTGTATTGCCAACTGTCCCCACACCGCGAATCCTGATCGCCACTGGTGATCCGGGTGTACCATCTACACTGGTTACCTGTACACCCGATATACGACCTTGCAAGGCTGCATCGACACTGGCTACCGGAACCTTGGTGATTTCTTTTGAATCGACCGTACCAATAGATTCGGTCAATAATTTACGACTCTTTTCGCCGTAACCAATGACGACAATTTCCGAAAGTTGTGTTACATCGGGAGTCAGGGAAATATTGATGAATGATCGATTACCTACCTCTACTGACTCGCTGACATAACCTACTGAACTGAATACCAATGTCGCACCATCGGGAACATTGATGCTGTATGTACCTTCAACATCCGTGACTGTACCCGTTGAAGAATCCTGGATCACCACATTTACTCCGGGAATTCCAGAATTATCCTCCGCAGAAGTCACTTTGCCAGTGACTGTCCGGGTTTGCTTAGTCACTTGCTCTGTGACATTTTTATCTGCTGTAGACAGCCAGTTTCTCTTGGAAACATAAATATTTTCATTGATACGTTTAAACTTAAGATTGGCTTCTTTGGACAGAATTCTCAATAAATCGCCGAGTGATTTATCGGTTATGTTAGCGGATATTACGGCATTTTCATCAATCACCGTTTTATCATAAGAAAATGACAATTTGGTTTTATTGCTGATGATCCTGAATAAATCTTTCAATTGTGTGTCCTTGATGGATACACTCAAATAAATGTCTTCAATACTTTTCTGCTGGGCCAGACTTCCTTCGGCAAAAAGTACCGAAAAAAGCAAGCATTGGAGCACAAAGCCTATGAAAGTAAATTTTGACATAAGCATTAATTGTCTAAGTAGTTTGTCTTTCATATTTTTATGGAGTTTTATTAAACATTTCATTTAAAAGGTTTTGGCATTCGCTTATTGCGGCCAACAATGAGCGAACAAAAAAGACCTCAGGGGCCAGTCTAACAGGACTGGCTCTTTACTTTAGCTGGAGTTGTGGTATTTCAAATGTTTCATAATATCATATTATTATCTATAAAGACTGTATCTTCTTTTATTTCGGAATTAAAATGAGAGGCAAAACCAATGCCTTGCAGAACAAGATCAAGTGATTTATTCTTGAAACTACCCGTAAATCTTCTTTTAATGTTTTTGCCATTTTTAATGACCACATGAACGCCATACCAACGTTCAAGTTTTTCCTGGATCTCATCAAAACCGGCATCTTTAAAAAATAATATGCCATCCTTCCATCCCAGTACTTCATCCGGGTCGAAATTGGTTTTAGAAGATTCCTGGTCCCCTTTATTATAGACCAGCATTTCCGTTGGTTTGAGCAGCACCCGATCGACAGAGGCATTGTTTTGTATTTCAACTTCAACTTTACCACTTTCCAGAGCGACGGTTGTCTTCTCTTCTTCAGAATAAGCTCTGATGTTGAATTTGGTGCCTAAAACTTTGGTCTTAAGATTTCCCGTCGTTATTATAAATGGTTTTTCGGGGTTGTGTTTTACTTCAAAATAGGCCTCACCGATAAGGCGCACTTCTCGCAGATTGTCTGAAAACCGCTTCGGATAAAAAATTTCACTTTCAGCGTTGAGCTTTACTTTAGTTCCGTCACCCAGTATAATGGTACTCATTCTACCTGCAGAATTATTCTTTTGTATCCATTCACTTTTGTCGGCTAAATGATTATAATCGAATTCCAATCGATGATATAATAGGTACACCATCACCAGAATTACTGCCATTGAAGCCGCTGCCATCAATATTCTGAATAACCTTTTTCGTTTGTTCGTATTCGTCTCACGAAAATCCATCACCTGAAAAGGATGAGTTTTGCCCCTATCTTCCTGATCCTGAATTCTATTCATCAATCGATGGAACGTTTTTTCCTGATCAGCTTCAGGAGTTATTGTCCCTTTTTCCCAGTATTCTTTTAAAATCTGGTAACGGGAATCTTTTTTGGAGTTCTTACCATTAAAACCTTTCAAAGTCTATGAGTTAAATGCCAAAGAAATATAAAATTATGCCTAACATCCATTCCTAAAATAGCATTGCAGGTTGAAGAAAAAACTGATCATTTTTACCAAACGCAGGCTATATCGGCCCGGCATAGTACTTTTGATTCTAAAGAGTGGAGTTCTAAGAATTTCCCCCAAAATGAAGAAAAATATTTTTTGCGAATCAACTCATTTTTAATGATATATAAAGATCCGTCTGACTGAAAGCAATTAAAAAGATAAATTAGCAATGCCTGTTTTCCCAACGATTAGATTTGAATACCGCATTCGCGGTTTTTATTATGTTGAAATGATTGGTGGATTTATCCCGAAAACCATTCTTTTTTAATAATTGTGACATGAAGATATCTCCTTTGTTGACATTATTGATGATTCTGATCAATTGGTCTTGCCAATCCGGTCTGGAAAAAAACAAACGCTTTATCGTTTTATCAGCGTCCGATTGTGGCATTGAGTTCATCAACAGTCTACACGAAACCGATTCGCTGAACATGATTCGTTTTACCAATTTCTATACAGGTGGAGGTGTAGGAATTGGTGATTTTAACAATGATGGGTTACCCGACCTGGTATTTTCGGGCAATCAGGTAAGCAGTAGAATATATCTCAATCAGTCTTCACAAGATAAAATCAAGTTTAAAGACATCACTAAAATTTCAGGATTTCGGACAAACCGGTGGTGTGGAGGAATCTCCGTTGCCGATATCAATCAGGATGGATGGCCTGATATTTATTTATGTGTTACGGGTAGTGCGTCAGGTGCTGAACGCGCCAATTATTTGTTCATTAACCAGGGTAATGATGCGCGAGGTGTTCCACATTTTAAAGAATCTGCCAAAAAGTGCGGCCTTGCCAATACAACTTATACTACCCAGGCCGCCTGGTTTGATTATGACCTCGATGGCGATCTGGATGTAATTATGGATGTCAATTTTACCGACCAACTTTATGGTGGCAAGGTTAATATTGCCACGCTCAACGAAAAGACTTACAGCAAAAAATCGGATCGTTTGTATAGAAATGACGGGCCCGGACTCGACGGGTATCCTCATTTTACGGATATTTCCAAAGAAGCGGGGATAATGTATGAAGGTTATTCCCTGGGTATGGTCGTCCAGGATTTTAATCTCGATGGGTATCCGGATATTTATATTGCGAATGACTTTCTATCCAATGACCTCCTTTATATGAACAATGGCGATGGCACATTTTCAAACAACCTGGGTAATTATTTTCGTCACACTTCTTTTGCCAGTATGGGAGCAGATGCTGCAGATTACAATAATGACGGCTATTCAGATATCGCTGTGCTCGACATGGTTCCCGAAGAAAATAAAAGGTTGAAATCAATGTTGATGGGTGCGAGCTATGAACAGTTTCAGTTTTTTCATTCCCGCGGTTATGAGATGCAATATAGCAGAAACACCCTGCAACTCAACAGTGGCAGATTACCTGACGGCCAATTGGTTTTCAGTGAAATCGGACAAATGGCCGGCATTGATCACACTGATTGGAGTTGGTCTGTTTTATTCGGAGATCTTAATAATAACGGGCTTAAGGACCTGATGATAACCAATGGATTCAAGCACGATATCCTAAATCTCGATTTTGTCGTTAACCATCTGCGCCGCAGTCCTTTTGGAACACCTGAAGCAAGGCAAAAACAATATCTGGAAAACCTGCATCAACTTCCAGGGATTTATGTGCCGAATTACTTATATGAAAACCAGGGCGACCTCACTTTCAAAAATGTTTCAAAGCCATGGGGGTTCAATATCCCGTCTTATTCAAATGGTGCTGCATTGTGTGATATTGAAGGAGATGGTGATCTGGACATCATTATAAACAATCTGGATGATCCACCTTTTATCTATCAAAATCAAACAATCGTCTCAAATAAGCCGATACCGGATTCAGCAAATTTTTTAAATATCAAATTGGTAGGTGACCCCACAAATATTCAGGCTATCGGCAGCATCGTAACCATTAAAAATTCATCATTTAACCAAACGCATCAACAATATCTTACCCGCGGTTTTTTATCATCCCAGGATCCAACCATTCATTTTGGTTTGCAAAAAGATTCCATTGCCCAAGAATTAATGATCATATGGCCAGATCACAGCCGCCAAACCCTTAAAAATATTCCAGCCAATCAGACATTGGTAATACAAAAAAAACCATCTCGTTCTGATACGATTAGGAAAGTCCCTGAAATGGCCACTTCAACCGACCAGGATAATATACGATTTACCGAGGTTGGCAAAAAACACCATATCGATTTTATCCATCATGAAGCTGACTATAATGATTTTAAGTTTCAACCCTTAATCCCCCATAAATTTTCTCAAAATGGCCCGGGAATTACGGTGGGTGATGTTAATGGCGATGGACTTGAGGATTTTTTTATCGGAGGCGCCAAAAATTACTCCGGGAAAATTTTCCTTCAAAATGCTCAGGGTGCATTCACAAGTTTAGAACTGGAATCCGACCACAATTATGAAGATCTTGGCGCTTTATTTTTCGATGCTGATAACGATGGTGATCTGGATTTATATGTAGTGAGTGGCGGGGTTGAAAATATGGAGAATCCCCAGTATTTACAGGATCGCCTTTTTGTCAATGATAGCCACGGTCATTTTATACAGGACCCCAACGCCCTCCCGAAAATTACAGCCAGCGGATCGTGTGTATCTGCGGCAGATTTCGATGCCGATGGTGATCTTGATCTATTTGTAGGAGGAAGAGTGACTCCCAGTAATTACCCCATTACTCCAAAAAGTTACCTGCTCAGGAATGATAGTGAAAAGGGAGAATTAAAATTTACAGATGTTACCGATCAATTGTCACCGGATATGCGTTCGGTTGGCATGGTGACCTCTTCACTGTGGACTGATTTCAATGGTGATCACAAAGTGGATTTGATTTTAGCCGGTGAATGGATGCCCATCACTTTGTTTGAAAACAATGGTCACGCCTTAAACATGGTGAAAAATCCAGCAGGATTGGAAAAAAGCAAAGGCTGGTGGAACAGCATTGTTGGGGCCGATTTCGACATGGATGGTGACATCGACTTTGTTGTTGGAAACCAAGGATTGAATACAATGCTGAAAACATCGTCCGAAGAACCCGTAAAATTATATGCCGCCGACTTCGACAAAAACGGACGTACAGACCCGGTAATAACCTATTTTCTTCAGAAACGGGAAGTGCCCATAGCCCCTCGTGATAATTTAATACGCCAGTTGAATTATATGCAAAAAAGATTCCCAACATATGCTGATTACGCCGATGCCCAAATCTCAGATCTTTTCTCTGAAAACGATCTGCTTCGGGCCAGTACTTTCATTGCTGATGAATTCCGAACTTGTTATATTGAAAATCTTGGCAATTATGCATTTCGTCTTTTGCCATTCCCGAATGAAGTTCAAATCGCACCAGTCTTTGGTATGCTCACCGACGATTATAATAATGATCACCTACCGGATATCTTGCTTGTCGGCAATTCCTATTCGACAGAAGTGGGCATGGGCTGGGACGATGCCGGTCTGGGTCTTTTATTACTTGGA
Organism: uncultured Cytophagales bacterium; assembly: GCA_963711495.1. Taxonomy (GTDB): domain Bacteria; phylum Bacteroidota; class Bacteroidia; order Cytophagales; family Cyclobacteriaceae; genus CAVQEK01. Next base: position 56,722 of record CAVQEK010000009.1, on the reverse strand, counting down.
AAAGGAAATGGTCTGTTTCAAATTGTACCGGCCAACAAAAGCGGATTTTTTGATAACCATGACGGCAAATCGATGGCTGACCTCATTGTGGGTAAAAAAGCCCTGATTTTAGCTGCCAATAATAATGACCTTGTTCAGGTTTTTGAGTCACCGCAAGTTTACAACCGTATCATTCATTTTCAAACAGCGGATGTATACGCTGAAATTACCTTTGATAATGGCCAAAAAATGAAATTCGAATGTTATCGGGGATCTGGATATTTGTCTGGTCGTTCAGGTCGATTGAAGATCGGCAAAGATGTAAGTAGTGTGGTGATCTACGATTCTGCCGGAAAGCCCCGCATTGTTTTTCCATAATCATCTTCCATCGCCCATATTTTAACAGTGCCTGTTTTTTACTCCTATTTGAAGTTAAAATTTTTGTCGTCGATAACACTTTTCTTTACGATCACCGGAAAATGTTCGAACGTTGTTCAGATTCACGTTAATTTTAAAGATTGATATGGTGCATTAAACTGAAGATGCGTCAGTTCTTATACCCCTAATCATAATGAACATCTCTATATGAACAATGATCTTTTTATTTGGTTGATGAAAGTGTCAAGTTCGTTGAAATTTTCTGCGATCAGGTAGAATTTATTTTACCCATTCATCGATATGAAGTTTATTTGTAAGGAGTTATTGATTTTTGTGATAAAACAACGGTTTTCAAATTATTTAAATTAGTGATGAAAAAAATTAACCCGCTTTTTATAGCCTTATTTTTTCTTTTGATCTTTCAATCAAATGCCTGGGCGCAGCGTCCGGCTGGTTCGTATGGAGGACCGGCAGGAGATGTATTAACAGGTAGCATTAAAGGCAAGGTAATCGAAAAAGACAGTAAGACACCTGTGGAATATGCCAATGTGGCCTTGTACAACAAAAAAGATTCGTCACTGGTTACCGGAGCTATTACCAAAGACGATGGCACCTTTGTCTTGAATGATGTGAAATATGGCCCTTATTATTTGGAAGTACATTTCATAGGTTTCGATAAAGACATTATTTCCAATTTACGTTTATCACCAGATACCAGGAACGTTGATGTAGGTTCAATATCCCTGAGCCCGGCAAGTCAGCAATTGCAAGAGGTTGAAGTGACCGCGGAAAAACCACGGGTTGATTACCAGATTGACAAAAAGATCATTAATGTTGGCAAAGATCTCAATTCTGCGGGAGCTACTGCTGTAGAAGCTTTGGAAAATACCCCGGGAATCAACGTTGACATCGATGGTAATGTTTCCTTACGGGGCGACAGTAATTTTAAAGTATATATTGATGGAAAACCCAGCATTTTGGAAGGCAGTGATGCCCTGCAACAGATTCCGGCCAATTCCATCGACCACATTGAAGTCATTACCAACCCTTCTGCCAAATACGATCCGGATGGCATGTCCGGAATTATCAATATTATTTTAAAGAAAAATGTATTAAAAGGACTTTCTGGCCTGGCCACTGTTTCTGTTGGTCTTCGCGACAAGTATCAAGCCAACCTGGAACTGGGCTATCGAACCAAAAAATTTAATTTCTACACTTCATTAGACTGGAACGATCAGACTTTTTTTGGTAATCGCACACGTTATCTTAAAAATGGACTTTCTGATACAACCAGTTTTCTCTCATCCGAAGGTGAGCGAAATTTTAACCGTAGTGGAAATAATTTCAAGGGCGGCTTTGATTATTTTTTGTCGGATCGCACCACTTTAACCCTGGAAGGCGGTATTGGGAATTTTGGTTTCAACCATGATGGATTGGTGAAAAATTATGAATTTACCATGCCTGCCACGACAGAAACCAGGACCATTACTGATGATTCATCTCCAAGAAAATATAATTTTTATAGCCTCAATTTGAATTTGAAACATGAATTTGACGATAAAGGTCATGAATTAACCGGATTTATCAATTACTCCGATAGAAGCGGTGGTTCTAATGCTATCCAAACAACATATAACGCCGACAGTAGTTGGAATATCATAGATAATAGTCCTGCAAAAGTTAATACGGTTGATAACGCTGACGGGGGTGAACTGCGCGTTCAGACTGATTATACCAAACCTTTCGGACAGGACCAGAAATTTGAAGCAGGTTATCAGTTGCGCTATGAAAAATATCACCAGGATTTCCTGTTCCAAAATTTCGATTATGAAACTAATGACTGGTTAACAAACGAGGAGTATTCCAGCGCATTGGATTACAGTCAGCAAATCCAAAGTATGTATGCCATGTTCTCCGGAAAATGGAATAAATTCGGTTATCAGGCTGGTTTAAGAAGTGAGTACACGGACAGGAATATACAGGATGTAAAATCGGATGAGCCTTATAAATATGAGAATTTCAATTTCTTTCCAACCCTCCATCTGTCAAAGTCCTTTCCGCATAATCATGAATTGATGGCCAGTTATACCCGCAGGATCAATCGACCGAGAAGTTGGGACCTGGATCCTTTTCCAAGTTATGAGGACCAGTACAATATCAGAATGGGTAATCCGAATCTGAAACCCGAATTTGTAGATGCTTATGAATTGAATTACCAAAAAACATTTGGCGTGTCATTTGTGTCTATGGAAGCTTACTATCGCACCACACATGACATGATCACCAGAATACATACACTTAGGGACGATGGCGTGTTAATCCATACTTCTGATAACCTAAACAATGATTATTCTATGGGTGTAGAAGCAATGCTTAATTTTGAAATTACCAAATGGTTTAACCTTAATGCCAGCGCTGAATTGTACCATTATGAGTTGAAGGGGGCCATCAATAACGAAAATGTTGACCGGCAGAGTAATAACTATAATTTCAAATTCAATCCCACATTCAACTTACCCAAAGATTTCCGAATCCAGATTGACGGAATGTACAATGGACCTAGTGTATCTACACAGGGCGATCGCGAGTCTTTTTATGTCGTTAGCGCGGCATTGCGCAAAGATTTTATGAAAAAGAAATTATCCGCCACACTAAACATTCGCGATATCTTTGGCACGATGAAATATGCCATGAACCAATACGCCTCTAATTTTGAAGAAAGGTTCGAATTTACCAGGGAGCCCAGGGTTGTAACACTCTCGATAAGTTATAAAATCAACAATTTCAAAAAGAATAGCCGGGATAAAAATGGGGACAACGGCGGTGGAGGTCCGGACATGGACATGCAATAAAGTTGATTAAATGATAAGTATACTGAGGCTGGCTGACCTAGGACCAGCCTCTTTTTTTGTTGAAACGCCAACAGAAATAGATCATTAAAACTTTAGTCTGGGCTCAGGAATGGAACGCAAATCAGCAAATTCTTTAGCAAGAAATTTGAAATGTGCGGCCATGGCAATCATGCCGGCATTATCCGTACAATATTCAAACCGTGGAATATATATACTCCAGTTGTTTTTTAAACCCTCTTCCTTAATTCGGCGGCGCAACTCGCTGTTGGCAGAAACCCCACCAGCAATGGCTATTTCATTGATCTTTTTTGCTTTGGCCGCTTTTTTCAATTTACCGAACAACATATTGATCAGTGTATATTGAATACTGGCGCAAATATCATGAAGATTTTCCTGGATAAACGATGGATTTTCTTTGAGTTTATCTCTTAGAAAATACAAAATGGCGGTTTTAATTCCACTAAATGAATAATCCAATCCCGGTGTGCTTGTTTCGGGAAAAGAGAAAGCTTTGGGATCTCCCGATTGGGCATACTCATCAATAAGCGGTCCGCCTGGATACGGCAGCCCAAGGAGTTTGGCGCTTTTATCAAAAGCTTCTCCAACAGCGTCGTCGAGGGTTTGTCCCAGTATTTCCATTTCAAGAGCATTTTTTACCAAAACAATTTGGGTGTGTCCACCACTGACCGTGAGGCATAAAAATGGAAATTGTGGTTTTGGATCCTCAATAAAATGCGCCAATATATGCGCTTGCATATGATTTACGGCGATCAAAGGGATGTTTAAACCAAGGGCCAGTGATTTGGCAAATGAAGCCCCCACCAACAAGGATCCCAAAAGTCCCGGGCCTTGTGTAAATGCTACTGCACTGAGCATGCTTTTTGTTATATTTGCATCATTAATTGCTTCGTCCACAACCGGAATGATGTGCTGTTGGTGAGCCCGGGAGGCCAATTCAGGAACTACACCACCATATTTCTGATGTACGGACTGAGTGGCTATGATATTATTAAGTATCTTTCCGTTATGTATTATAGCGGCAGACGTTTCATCACAGGAAGATTCGATCGCTAATATGATAATATTCATTAGAGTTTGAGTGAAAAGCAAAATAAGGAGCAAGTTATTAAAAAACGAATTTTAGGCCTAATACTAAAGATAGCTGTTGGGCTGATTCTATTTTTAACACTCACCATCGGGGTGATCAGCATCCCTTACGTTCAGACCATCATCATCAATAAAATTACCGACAAAGTATTTGCCAGCATCGGGTACGAAATCAACCTCGACTACATCAATATCCGATGGTTTGATACCATATTGCTCAACGGAGTTGTGGTGAAGGACCTCAAAGGCAATGATATGATCAAAATAAACCAGCTTATCCTCGATTTCAATGTGGGAAATCTAATCACCAATAACAGTATCAATTTCGATAAGGCAATTCTGGTTGGGGCAAAAGTGGATATGATCAAAAATTCGCCAGATGATGATTTCAATCTCAATTACTTTATTCAAAGGATCCGGGATGAATTCTCCCGTGAAGGGGGCTCAGGAGAAGCCAAAGCTTTCGTTGTTGACAAGATCATTCTGAATGGCAGCCAATTTCGCATGTTCAGACCAGACCGGGAATTTCTTCACAATCAATTTGACTATAACCATTTCACCCTTAGCAACATCATTGCTAATCTGCAAAATTTCGTGGTTAAACCAGGGATCATCTCCTTTGACGTCAGCAATCTTCAATGTATCGACTCAGCCACAATGCTGGATGTGAAGCAATTGAATTCACGGTTTATATACACACGAACTTCGATGGTTTTTCAGAATATGACTGCGTCGATTGGCAATTCCAACATTAACCAGTCAATGGTATTTGAATATGAACAACCATCCTCACTGAGGGAATTTGAAGACAGTGTGGAAATAACAGCCAATATCAAAAAGTCACTTCTTTTCTCTAAAGACCTCTCTTTATTTTTTCCCGGAATGTATAGTCACAACCAATTTTACCGGGTGAAAGGTTTTCTGGAAGGTCCCATTCACCGTTTCGATGCTAAGAATGTAACTGTGGAATTTGGGAACAATAGCCGACTGGAAGGCTATGTCAGCCTGTACGGATTACCCAACATCCAGGAAACCTTCATCAATGCCAAAATTAGTTCTGCTGATTTTTTCCCCAATGACCTTGCCCCGTATCTCGATAGTGCCAGCATGGCCACCATAAGCAAGTTTGGTGAAGTACAATTCAATGGTCGATTTTCCGGATTCATCAGTGATTTCGTCAGTAATGCTGAATTTAATACGCAATTGGGTTATGTTAAAACCGACATCAACCTTAAGGTGAATCCCAATAAAAATGAGTTACCGACTTATTCGGGCAGGCTCACTACGAAAAATTTTAATTTAGGCCAATTCCTGGAGGACACACTCAATTACCAGTTAATCGACATGGATGGTAAAATCACTGGAGAAGGATTTACCAAGGAAACCGCCAAATTTGATCTTAATTCTGAAATCAAACGCATCGGCATCAAATCTTATGAATACCACAATATCCTCACCGATGCTGCAATGGCGGAACAATTTTTCAACGGGAGTTTGAAAATTGATGACCCCAATCTGCAATTTGAGGCGTATGCCAGCATCGATCTGCGGGAAAACAGAGATATTATAAAAATAGAAGCAAGTCTGGACACCGCCTTTTTACAACCCCTTCATCTTACCAATAAATATGCTTTTGTGAGTTCAGGCATGAAAGTGGATATGACAGGCCTTCAACTGGATAACATGCTGGGGCAAATTCACTTGAATAATACACATATTGAATACAATGATCAATTATTGAATGTAGATACCCTCACCCTCATTTCGGAAAAAGACTCGCTGAGCAGATCGCTCACCGTTCAGGGACCAAACATCAAGGTGCATCTTTTTGGCGATTATAATTATTCCTCATTTTTCAGCGATGCGGCGGATGTCTTCAAAGAATATCGATTGATCTTCCAAAACGACAGCACCAGTATTACGCATTATTATGCCAATAAGCATACTGATTATTCCGATTATTATTATTTAGACTATGACGTAAATCTAAAGGATTTTTCACCTATAGTAAGGCTGTTTTATCCGGATTTCTATATATCAAATAATACGGAGATCACTGGAAGCTTTACCGGTGGCCCGATGTCTATTATTGAATTGAACTCGGATTTCAAGCGACTGGATTATAACAATATGTCCTTTCGTAATAATTCGGTTCATATAAACAGTTCCAAAAGTGCCGACACAACTTATGTATTTGGGCAATATAATGTGAAATCAGAAAAACAATACGTGGACAATTCTCCGAAAACGGAAAACTTGTTGTTCGACGTCCATTGGAAAGAAAACCACATTCAATATATCCTGAACATTTTTCAAAGTGAAGAAGACAACTATGCCAAGCTTGCCGGAAATATAGACTTTTATCCAGGAGAAACCCATATATCTGTGCAACCCAGTGAATTGAAAGCCATTGAAAAGATCTGGCATTTTGCTGATAATAATCAGATCATCATTAAAAATAAAAACTACGACTTCCGCAATCTTCAACTGGTATACAACGACCAGCACATCGCCGTAAATGGAAAAATTTCCACTAATCCGTTTGACAATCTTTTCATCTCCATACAAAATTTTGATATGGAAAACCTCAATCCATTGTTTGAGAAAAACTTTAAAGGGGTCATCAACGGCTACATCGATGTGAAAAATTATTTTGCTGATAAAGACATATCCAGTCGACTGGTCTTAAAGCAATTCGAAATCAATACTTTCCTGGTCGGTGACATACTTGCGACGTCCAACTACGAAAATAATAACAGGAGATTCAAAGTCAATTTTAATGTGACGCGAAAAGGCATGAAAACCATGGACATTGGAGGTTATTTATTGCCTTATTCCCAGGCCGATCAGTTTGACCTAAGTGCTAAATTTACCCAATCCAATCTCAATATAATAGAACCTTTTATTGAAGAAAATGTCAGCCAGTTAAAAGGCAATTTAGATGGTGACATGACTGTTGAAGGGCGCTTTAAACATCCTGTTGTTAAAGGAGATGCGTTTATCAGCAATGGCGAATTTACTTTTAACTATCTCAATACCCATTATCATTTTAATAGCAAACTGGTTTTTGACAATGACAAAATCACTGTGAACAGTTTTGATGTTCGTGATGAATTTGACAACAAAGGTGCATTTTCCGGCAATATTTCTCACAATGGATTTCGTGAGCTGAAGTTTGACTTTTCTGGTGATATGTCAAATCTTCAGGTGCTCAATACTACTTTACGCGACAACAAACTCTACTACGGCACAGCCTATGCCACTGGAAAAATTCGGGTGAATGGCCAACAGAAAAATGTGAATATTACGGCCAGCGCCCGATCAGGAAAAGGCACCAGAATATTCATCCCCCTGGAAGGAAGTACAGAAGTGACTCAAGAGGACTTCATTACTTTCGTCCAACCCAAGGATAGCCTGACAAGCGCCGATGAAAACCAAGCCTTTCAATTAAATGACAATATTAACCTTGAAGGTGTGAGTATGAACCTTGATCTTGATCTCACCACAGATGCCTATTGTGAAATTATTTTTGACGTCACAGCCGGAGACATCATACGGGGTCGGGGCAATGGCAAGTTAAATCTACAGATTGACACCAAGGGGGACTTTTACATGTTTGGTGAATATGAAATTGAGGAGGGCGGCTATAATTTTACGCTGTATAATATTATCAATAAGGAATTCCAGATTGTGCCCAAAAGCAAGATTACCTGGATTGGTGATCCTTATGGCGCCATTTTAGATATAAAAGCAATTTACAAACAAATGGCTTCTCTGGCACCCATTTTAAGGGTTACAGATGAAGAATTGAAAAATAATCCGGAACTGAAAAGAAAATATCCGGCCAATGTTATCCTGGATATTAAAGGAAATCTGAAATCGCCGGAAATTAATTTTGATATCGACATTAACGATTACCCAAAGAATAGTATAGTCAACGGAATATCGCTCGAAACCCAGGTAGCTGCTTTCAAAAACAAACTGGCGACAGACGAACAAGAATTAAAACGGCAAGTATTCAGCCTGATCATCCTCAAAAATTTCTCTACAGAAGATGCCTTCAACGTGGGTGGTTCGATTGGTAAAAGTGTAAGCGAATTTATATCCAATCAAATTAGCTACTGGATTTCTCAGTTTGATGAAAACCTTGAAGTAGATGTGGATCTCGGCGCCCTGGATGCCGAGGCATATAATACTTTTCAACTTCGCTTGTCCTACAGCTTCCTGGGAGGCAGGTTGCGCGTAACCAGGGATGGGGGTTTTACCAATCAGAACAGTAATGCAAACCTGGCCAGTGTGTTGGGTGATTGGAGCGTAGATTATTTACTCACTCAGGATGGTAAATACCGAATTAAGATTTACAGTAAAACCAATTACAACACGCTCAACCCAACATTGAAAAGTACTTCTACAACTGCCGGCTTCAGCCTGATGAACACCCTCAGTTTTGACCAATTGAGCGATCTGTTTAAAAAGACCCGCAAATCAGCACTTGACAAGCAGAATAATCTGTCAAACCCATCACAAAAGACCGAGCCAGTTAACGACAGCATAATCAGTGAACAACATATTCCGCCTGTTCAACCATTGAACTAACAAAAAACAAACTATTTGCAAACCGTAATCATCAACAGATGTTTGTATTGGTATGTCAAAGAAAGAACGTGTAGTCCTATTTTGGTTTAGGAGGGATCTGAGGCTGGAAGATAATGCCGGTCTGTTTTATGCTCTGCAGGAGAAAACACCCATACTCCCACTGTTCATTTTCGACCGGAAAATATTGGATAACCTGGAAGAAGAGGCAGATCCGAGGGTACAATTCATTCTCGACTCGGTTAAAAAAATCCATAGACAGCTCAAGGATTATGATAGTTCGATTCATGTGGAATATGGTTTTATATCAGATGTATTCAAAAATCTCATCGATCGATATGAAATTGAATCTGTTTATACCAATCGCGACTATGAACCATACGCCATCGAACGCGACAATCAAATTGAGAATCAATTGAAAAATGTTGGCACCGGTTTTTACAGTTTTAAGGATCAGGTGATTTTTGAAAAGCAAGAAATACTGAACGATTCCGGTGAGCCTTATAAAGTCTTTACACCATACAAAAAAAGATGGTTAGAGCAATTAAGGACTTCGAAGACCAATCATTTTGACTACTCATTGAAGACGGCAAATTTTCTGAAGTGCAGCCCCAAACCAATTCCCCAGTTACAGGAAATGGGATTTGAACCATCTCTTGTTGCTATTCCGGCTAATGAAATCAAGCAATCGATTATTATTTCATATGATAAAAATCGCGATTTTCCAGCCAAAGATGCAACATCAAGACTTGGCATTCACCTCAGACATGGAACGATAAGTATCCGAAAAGCCATTGTCACAGCCCAAAATTTAAACGAAACATGGCTCAATGAACTAATCTGGCGCGAGTTCTATATGATGATTCTGGCTAATTTTCCGGCAGTTGTCAACAGCGCTTTCAAGAAACATTATGACCAGATTCCCTGGAGAAATGATGCACAGGAATTTTATCGATGGTGCCAGGGGCAAACCGGTTATCCTATAGTAGATGCGGGAATGCATCAATTAAATCAAACCGGCTACATGCACAACCGTGTAAGGATGATCAGCGCCAGCTTTCTCACTAAACATTTGTTGATAGACTGGCGCTGGGGTGAAGCATATTTTGCCAGGAAATTACTCGATTATGAATTGTCCGCTAACAATGGAGGCTGGCAATGGGCTGCTGGGACGGGCACCGATGCACAACCATATTTCAGGATATTCAACCCCTGGTCGCAGGCCGAAAAATTTGATCCCAAATTGGAATACATCAAAAAATGGTTGCCGGAATTTGACTCTAATGATTATCCCGATCCGGTTGTCGATCACAAAAAGGCCCGTCAACTAGCCATTGACACCTATAAAAAGGCGGTTTCGTAAAGCCACTTAAATCATGTATTTTTGCGGCCTCATGTTCAAGGCTTTATTGGTATTTTGGTGTTTAACAACAGGTTTCTTCAGCAGTGAGTTTCTTTTTGCTCAGCAATCAGTGCATGATTCTCTGGAAGTGACTCATCCAAAAAGATTGGAGGTCCTTGTTTTGGGGATCACTGCCACGTACTCTGCGGCACTAATAGGCCTGAACCAGGTGTGGTATAAAGAACAGGGAATATCGACTTTTCATTTTTTCAATGATGTCCCTCAATGGAATCAAGTAGATAAATTTGGCCATTTTTATTCAGCCTACCATTTAAGTCGTATCGGGAGCAACTTATTACGGTGGGCCGATGTACCGCCAAAAAAGGCTGCAATTTATGGAAGCGTGATGAGCCAGGCCATGATGGTCCCCATCGAAATTCTGGATGGATTTTCCAATGAATACGGGTTTTCATGGGGTGACATTGTGGCCAATTTAACAGGCGCCACTGCGTTTCTTACACAGGAATTGATTTGGCATGAGCAACGTATCAAGCCAAAGTTTTCTTTCCACACCACAGGTTATGCTGATTTAAGGCCTTCAGTATTGGGTCAAAATATCAACCAGCAATTAATCAAAGATTACAACGGCCATACCTATTGGTTTTCAGTTGATATTTACAGCTTTTTATCAGAAAAAAGTAATTTTCCCAAATGGCTCAATTTGGCGATCGGTTATGGGGCAGATGGAATGGTCTATGGTCGAAATGGTGAAAATACCTCCCATGGCTTTACCAGTCATCGTCAATTTTATTTAAGCCCAGATGTGGATTTAAGTCATATAAGGACCAACAAAAAAGGAATTAAAACGCTATTATTTATTGTAGATATGATTAAAATCCCAATGCCAACATTAGAATATACTGCAAACAAGGGATTTAGCTTTTACTTTTTATATTTCTAATAATCAGATAATGAACATAGGTGATAAAGTCAGATTGCTTCACGGAACTGAAGAAGGCCGCATTCTGCGATTCAAAGACAATAACATTGTCGAAATAGAAATAGATGATGGTTTTGTAATACCGGTAATGCGCAAGGAAATTGTTATTGTTGCCGAAGAAGAAAGTAAAAGGTTTAGAACTTCAGAGACCCCAAGTAATATCAAATCCAAATCCTTCAAACCGATTAGTGAAGGAATTTTCTTGGCCTACCTGTCATCCGGTCATAAAAATTTCCGGGTCTATCTGATCAACAGTAGTGATTTTGAAGTGCTTTTCTCCATCTCATCGTTAGATGATAACCAATATATGGGTTTGTTTTCAGGAAAAGCTGAACCCCACTCAGCCTTCGATCTCGGAGAAAAATTTATTAGCTGGATTGAAATACATGCGAAAATGCACGCCGAATTGATCTTTCATAATTTACTTCCATCATCCTTGAAATCATCACAGCAAATAGATTTTCGCATTCAGTCAGCTAAATTACTGATCCAACAAAAGAATATTCCCATTCTGGAAAAACCGGGTTTTTATGTGCAGTTGGATAATAAAGAAGTTCCCGTCAATGTGGAGGCGCTCCGCGCACATTTATCGGGTGATGCACCCCGGATTGAAAGACCTGCTAAAAATGGACCGGTAAGAACGGGTTCTACAATGCAAACCGTCGATCTTCATATCGAAATGCTGATGGAAGATAGCGCGGAATTAAGCAAAAATGAGATTTTCGAAACACAAATAAAAACATTCGAAAAAGCCATAGATCATGCCATTGCCAGTGGCGTGGAAAATTTGAAAATCATCCATGGCATTGGCAACGGAGCGCTGAGAAACTACATCCACAAGTATCTGAGCAAAAATGATCAAATTAAATATTTCGAAGATGCTGACAAGGGCCGTTTTGGTTTCGGCGCCACGTTAATTCACTTGTAATGGTCTAACCTTAATATGAATTAATGTTTTTAATATTCAACTTTTTATGGTTAATTTACAATTTCGAATATGATTTTTTGGTAACCTGGAATCTTAGATTTTTAGTATAAAATGGAATTCAATTTTAATGAGTTCATGGAAGGCTTTGCCGATGAAATCGGTGGTCAGTTTTCCGAGTATGACAAAAGCAAGTCAGTCATTATCGTCCCCTTGGAAGACAATCGTTATCAGGCTGTTTTAGGCGTGATGAAATACAATGAAAAATTCAAAAAAAATGGTATCGAATTCTCTTCCAAAGTATGTCCGTTTACAGACAACATCGATTGTAAAAAACTGGTGATTGAGAATGCCAGGACCTGTTACGCAAAATTTGTAATTGTCGATGACTTTGTGAAGGTTGAAGGATCAACTTTTTTGGAAAATATCAGGGAAGAAGGTTTAAAGGAAATTATCCGGGAAGTAGCCCAGTTGGCCGATGAATGGGAATTGAAGCTGACTGGATTGGACGTGAATTAAAGAAAAGAAATAGTTGCTTTTAGTAAACTCAAACATGTTTAGTGCGTTTGCTCTAAAATGATTTGAGTTTTTTAATGTAAACAAAATCATACTAATATTGTGCAGGCCGTCTTATCGCCCATATCCTGATCACTATCGGGTGAGGGAGGAAAGTCCGGACAACAAAGAGCACCGTACTTCCTAACGGGAAGGTCCTCTGTTCGTTCAGAGGAACAGACAGTGTCACAGAAAATACACCGCCCCGAATTTTGGGGGTAAGGGTGAAATGGCGAGGTAAGAGCTCACCGTCCCGGCAGTGATGCCGGGAGCAAGACAAACCTTACGGGTTGAAAGACCAAATAGGTTCTGCTTTCTCTTTTTGAGAAAAAGGCTGCTCGTCTAATTCTCGTCCATCCAATAGAGTGGATGAGAGAGTGGAATGGGTAGGTTGATCGATCCGGTTGGTGACAACCGGACCAGACAAATGATAAGAGTCCCGAATTATGCTGCCTTTAGCAGTAAAATTTTAGGGATACAGAATCCGGCTTACAGGCCTGCATTTTTATTTTCGTAAATAGTTCATGGCAAAAGTACTCATCATTGACGACGAAAAAAGTATTCGCACCACGTTGCGGGAAATACTGGAATATGAAAAATATGAAGTAGATGAAGCAAGTGACGGACAGGAAGGCTTAGACAAAATAGAAACCGGGGACTACAATCTCGTATTATGCGATGTAAAAATGCCAAAACTGGATGGCATTGAAGTATTGGAAAAAGCACTGGATTTGGGAAAGGACCTCCAATTCATAATGATATCGGCACACGGAACTATTGAAACCGCTGTCGAAGCCGTTAAAAAAGGCGCTTACGATTTCATTCCCAAACCTCCGGACCTTAACCGCTTGCTCATCACATTGCGCAATGCTTTGGACAAATCCAACCTGGTCTCAGAAACCAAGGTTCTTAAGAAGAAAATTTCTAAAACGTATGACATTGTCGGTGAATCGGAGGCGATTAATCAGGTAAAAGAAACCATTGAGAAAGTAGCTCCTACCGAAGCCCGGGTGCTCATCACCGGCGAAAATGGAACTGGCAAAGAATTGGTTGCCCGTTGGCTGCATTTGAAGAGCCAACGCAGTGAAGGGCCGTTTGTGGAAGTGAATTGTGCAGCCATCCCTTCTGAACTGATCGAAAGTGAGCTTTTCGGTCATGAAAAAGGGTCCTTCACCTCTGCGATCAAACAGCGTATTGGAAAATTTGAACAGGCCAATAGTGGTACTCTTTTTCTCGATGAAATCGGCGATATGAGTGCATCGGCTCAGGCTAAGGTACTTCGCGCACTTCAGGAAAATAAAATTACCCGCGTTGGAGGTGATAAAGACATTAAAGTCAATGTCAGGGTAGTGGCTGCTACAAACAAAGATCTCAAGAAAGAAATCTCAGAAAATAATTTCAGGGAAGATCTGTACCATCGTCTCAGTGTGATCATTATCAATGTTCCTCCTTTGAGAGAACGAAAAGATGATATAGCATTACTGGTGAATCATTTTCTGGAAGAAATTGCCACAGAGTATGGTACTAAGAAAAAATCTGTTGCAAAAGATGCCATTGCGGAATTACAGAAAATCCAATGGACGGGTAATATTCGTGAGCTTCGTAATGTTACAGAAAGGCTTGTCATCATGAGCGGAATAGAGATCACCGCTGCCGACGTCAAGAAATATACCTAAAATCCACCGTTTAGACTTTCTTTTCCGGTTTTTCGATTTTCTTTATAGAATCTTTGGTATACGTTGGGCATGTTCGTTGTGTGCAGGAAACTACTCCAACAAGCAATATTAAAGCAATTAGTAACTTGATTTTCATTGCAATGATCTTTTTACCAATAACAAAGATAATAAAAATATATTGCTTTTAGTGAAACCAAAAAATCGATCTTTCAAAGCTTTATCAAACCACCATCAAATTACACCCCCTCAAATCGGAGTTGTCCATTCGGCCCAAAACACTAAAGGCGCCGTTTGCGCTAATCTTGCCAATATCCTTAGTCTCAATAAACGCGCATGAAGCCATGTTGGCCAGATCGATCACATTGATACCACCGGTTTTTCCGTTTTCTAACTGCGTAAAAGGATCATATATATCACGGATTAGAATTCTCATCCAATGGGGTGCAATAAAATGTTGCCCCTCCACCGCATAACCTTGTGAAAGCAATTCGGTCATGCCGTACTCAGAATGGATATTAGACACATTAAATTGCCGAGATAATATCAGATGGACTTCTTCGCGAGTCAATTCTTCTCTTCTTCCTTTCATCCCTCCCGTTTCCATCACGATGTGTCCCGATAGATCAACAGGATATTTTTCCGCAAAATCCAAGAGTGCAAAGGTCACGCCTATAAGCAGGATCTTCCTTTGATCCCTGGAAGCACGATCCAATATTTTGGACAACCTTTCATAATCATTTAGAAAGAATCCGGACATTGGAGATTTACTTTTATGGATAAAATGTTCAACCATAAAGGCCAGTGAGACATTTTTTCTTTCCAGATACGATGGCAATAAACCGAAAATATGAAAATTTTCCAGTGGACCATAGATACTTTCAAAGATCCTTTCTGCCACCTTCTGGTAAAATTCAATATTATCAATAAAATGCCTGCTCCTGTCCATTCCTGTCGTGCCACTACTTTCAAATATAAGCTCTGGTTCAAAATCGGATGTGACTACTTCATGCGTTTTGAAAAATTCTATGGGAAGAAATGGGATATGTTCAACGTATTTTATATTTTCTGTGTCTATATTCAGATGGTTTAAATATTGACGATAGACCAGATTATATTTTGACTGATGCTGAAACAATTTCAAGGCAAATGCTTCGAAATTGTCATTGGACAATTTAAAAAAATCCGATTTCAAACTATTTAAAATGTGCATCCGTTATATTAGCAGTTTCAAAAGCAAAGTTAACTTTCCTGTAAAATGAGAAAAAGCTGGCTATGGTTTTTATTCATCTTTATTACTATTTCAGCCTGTTACAAAAGACCTGAACTAGATATAGTCCCTGCAATAGGTTTTAAAGACTTTTATTTTAAGGCCATAAAAGATATTTCACTTGATTCCCTGGTACTAACCATTAATTTTGAGGATGGCGATGGTGACCTTGGTTTGGAATCGAATGAAAATGATCCGCCTTACCAATTATATGATGTGTTTGTCAACCACGGTGACACATTGAGTTTGGGTGACAATGATACCTTGCCAGCTTACAATTGTATCGATTATGAAATCATTAAGAAGGAAGTCATCGTCAATGGTGTGCCTCAGGTTGTCAAAGCGGACACCATCTATGTTCGTCGTAATTTAAATCATTACAATTTTTATCTCTATTTTCTGGTGAAACAAGATGACGGCACTTATAAAGCTTATGATCCTGCCGTTGAACGCAACTGTGCCCCACCCTATCATGGAAGATTTTTTCTCCTCAATACCCAAGGTGACATTCGTCCACTGCGCGGTGAATTACAATACAGACTGGTCTCCGGTTTCAGGTTGTTATTTAGAAATGATTCGATCAAAATACAGGTTCAAATCCAGGACAGAGCTTTGCACAAAAGCAATATTATTACCACCGATCCATTTATGATCAACGACATCATTAGACCGGCAAGCTGAAACTGAGCTTCTAAAACGTGAGTTTTCACTCATACAAAGGAGGGAACTTCACAGGATTAGCGTCATTCATCATGGCATAAACGCGATCAAATACATCTTCTGCATTTACCTTTGAAAAATAATCGCCATCGGAAGCGTAGGCAGGCCGGTGTTCTTTAGAGGTAAGTGTAATTGGTTTGGAATCCAGATACCGATACGCATTTTGTTCTTCCAATACTTGTTGCATCATATAGGCTGAAGCACCTCCCGGAACATCTTCATCGGTAAATATCACCCTGTTGGTTTTTCTAATGGAATCTACAATGGTGCGATGAATATCGAAAGGCAACAACGTCTGCACATCTATTACTTCGATAGAAATATCAAAATCCTCCAGTTGTTCTGCGGCATCCAAGGCAATTTTACACATGGCGCCATAGGTTACCACAGTAGCATCAGTACCTTCGCGAAGCACTTCTGGGACACCCAAAGGCACTGTGAAATCGCCAATATTATCCGGTATCTTTTCCTTTAAACGATAGGCATTCAGTGTTTCAACGATTAATGCCGGATCATCAGATCGAAGCATGGTGTTATAAAAACCAGCAGCCTGGGTCATGTTCCGTGGAACCAGAACATAAACGCCCCGGATACTATTGAGTACCATGGCCATCGGGGAACCTGAATGCCAAACACCTTCCAGCCGATGCCCTCTGGTTCGAATAATCACCGGCGCTTTTTGTCCTCCTTTGGTACGATATTGCAAACAAGATAAATCATCGGACATGGTTTGGATGGTGTAGATCAGATAATCCAAATACTGAATTTCAGCAATCGGTTTCAATCCGCGCATTGCCATACCTATGCCTTGCCCAACAATGGTTGTTTCCCTAATGCTCGTGTCGAAAACACGCTTTTCTCCATATTTACCTTGCAATCCGGCAAAGGCTTGATTTACATCTCCGATTTTACCAACATCTTCGCCAAAGGCAAAAATCCTGGGATCCCGGGCTAATGCCGCATCAAAACATGCCTGAAGCACTTCCCTCCCATCGACCACTTTTGATTTTGAAGTGTAGATGGGTTCAACAGCTTGTACCTTCAATGCTGATTCTTCAGAACCACTGTAAAGATGCGAACTGTAATCATCCTGATTCCTTTTATCGGTATCACGAAGAAGCTGAATTAATTTTCGTCTCGATTTGGCTTTTGAATTGCGGGTTAATCGCAATGTTTTTTTCACCGCTTTGTACATGTCTTGTTTCAGCGGGTTCTGGACTGATGCCAATTCATTGCGGAATGCTGAAATCTCATCCAATGTCCCCAGTTCCTGGTTCAGTTCATCCAACAATTTCAGTGCTTCCTTCTGATCCCTAATATTTACTGCTATATAAGCCTTCCAGGCTTGGTCCTTGGCCTTTTTTGCTTCTTTCAATGCTTCAGCCTCAATGCCATCCAACTGACCGTGATGCGCAAATTCATTTTCCAGGATCCACTCCCGCATTTTCTTATTACAATCAAAATCTCCTTCCCACTGTAATCGCTCTTTGGATTTGTAACGTTCATGGGAACCAGAAGTAGAGTGTCCTTGGGGTTGGGTTAGTTCTGTGACATGAACAACCACCGGAATATGGTGTTCCCGGGCAATATTTGCCGCTTTTACATAGCTTTCCATCAATGCCGTATAGTCCCAGCCTTTCACCTGGATTAACTCAATCCCTTTTTCTCCTTTACTTCGTCTGAAACCCTCCAGTACTTTTGACAGATCGCCTTTCGGCGTATGTAATTCATTCGGGACGGATATGCCATAATCATCATCCCAAATTGATAGCACCAGGGGAATTTGCAGTACAGCCGCTGCATTGAGTGATTCAAAGAATATTCCTTCTGATGTAGATGCATTACCTATGGTACCAAATGCTACTTCATTTCCCTGAATGGAAAAATCTTTTACCCGATCCAAATCAGGATTTTCCCGATAAACTTTAGATGCCAAAGCCAAACCGATCAAACGGGGCATTTGTGCTGCAGTAGGTGAAACATCAGCACTGCTGTTTTTCATTTTGGTTTGTGGTTTCCAATGACCATGCTCATCGAGCATTCTGGTGGCAAAGTGACCGTTCATCAACCGACCACCGGAGGCTGGTTCCGCTGACAGATCGGTATGTGCGTACAACTGAGCAAAATATTGCTGAACACTAAGCATACCGGCAGCAAACATGAAGGTTTGATCTCGGTAGTATCCCGCGCGAAAATCACCATTTCTGAATACTTTGGCCATCGCAATCTGACACAGTTCTTTGCCGTCGCCAAAAATTCCAAATTTTGCACGGCCCAAAAAAACTTCTTTTCTTCCGAGCAAACTGGCATGTCGGCTTACCATAGCCAGTTTATAATCCTTTAAAATTTCTTCAACTGAAATATTTATCTTCTCCAGTGTCTTTAATGAATTCACAGTTTTCCTTTTTTAATTAAAACGGATCAACAACATCATTTTAATGGAAGGTGAACAAATCTAACTAAAAAAACGTAGGTGTCAAAGCCGAAGTTCCCTGCCAAAATGATCATCGTTTGGCGTATTTTTAGGCTTTTAAAACTATTTTTCATGGAATCTTTTTTATTCCCCGCGATCACGAAATTTAATTTTGTTTTCGGCAGAATTCCACGAATTATTCATTTCCAAAAATAATTTCTCCACAGGTCTAACCACAAATGTCAAAATTCACCAAATATTACCAAAATAGCAATCATTGATTATGGTGCCTTATAATCAATTTATGCTAAAAGAATTTTTCTATTTCCACCTCAAAACGACAAAAATATCCATGAAATTTGACAATTGTCATTAGTAAATGTTCACGCTGTATCTATATTTGTATTGTATTCAATCTTAAAAAAATTCAAAAATGATTATTGGCATTCCAAAAGAAATCAAGGAATTTGAAAATAGGGTGGCTGTAACACCTGCGGGTGTTAAGGAATTTTGTAAACACGGACATGAGATCTATGTTCAAAAAGATGCCGGACTTGGCAGTGGTTTTATGGATGGTTTGTATGAAGAGGTTGGGGCGAAGATTTTACCAGATATCGGGGCTGTCTATAACAGTGCGGACATGATCATCAAGGTGAAGGAGCCAATCCAATCGGAATATAAACTCATCAAACCAAATCAACTGCTTTTTACTTATTTTCATTTTGCTTCATTTGAGCCCTTAACCAAAGCTATGGTGAACAGCGGCGCCGTTTGTCTGGCTTATGAAACCGTAGAAAAGAAAGATGGAAGTCTTCCTTTACTCATTCCAATGTCGGAAGTAGCCGGGAGAATGGCAGTTCAGGAAGGCGCAAAGTATCTGGAAAAACAGATGGGTGGTCGTGGGATTTTACTGGGTGGTGTCCCGGGTGTTATGCCGGCCAGGGTATTAATACTCGGTGGCGGTATTGTGGGTACACAAGCCGCTAAAATGGCGGCAGGTTTAGGTGCCGATGTCACCATTGTGGATATCAATCTTCCCAGACTACGCTATTTATCAGATATCATGCCGGCCAATGTCAGCACGCTGATGTCAACCGAATACAACATCAGGGAACTTATTCCTTTACATGACCTGATCATTGGAGCAGTTTTGATACCAGGAGCAAAAGCCCCGCATCTTATTACCAAAGATATGTTAAAAGATATGAAGCCGGGCACTGTACTGATAGACGTCGCCGTGGACCAGGGTGGCTGTATCGAAACATGCAAGCCAACAACGCACGAAAACCCGACCTACATCATTGATGATGTCATACATTACTGTGTGGCCAATATGCCGGGAGCGGTACCATACACCTCAACTGTGGCCCTTACAAATGCTACTTTGCCCTATGCCTTGCAACTTGCAAATAAAGGTTGGAAAAAAGCATGCCGGGACAATGAGGAATTAAAAAAGGGTTTGAATGTCGTCGATGGTCAGGTAGTTTATAAAGCTGTCGCAGAGGCGTTTAACCTGGAATATATACCGGCAGATTCGGTATTAAAATAATTTATTGGGGAAGTTGACCACAGTGTTCTAACAAGGCCTTCTTCCCTTCCATTTCTCCGAGATCAGCAGATTGTTGCCAGTATTTACAGGCGAGTTGCAAATTTCCCAATGCAGCATAGGTATTGCCAGTGTAAAAATTAATTAATTCCAAAGTAGCATCCATTTCACGCGCTTGAATAAATACGCGCAATGCATTCTCGAAATCATTGGTTTTCAGATAATACAACCCTTTATTTCGATATACCCAGGGATTCTCCGGCTTCAATGCCATACTTTCATCAATGTCTTTCAACCCTTTGTCCAGTTCGCCTTTCTGCAAATACAAATATCCGCGATTATTCAGAAAATAGGGGTTCTCCGCATCAAGTTCCAATGCCCTGTTGAGATACTTTTTTGCCATAACCGTATCATTTTCCTTTACTGCCATCATGCCCAGTACATTATAACCATTGGCTTCCTCCGGATTGATGGAAATACCGTGTTGTATGTTCCTCCTGGCATTTTCAAATTTTCCCTGATAAAATTGCACAGTTCCCAGGTTGATATAATGTTCTGCATTGGCACTATCCAATTGTATGGTTTGCCTAAAAGCTGCAGATGACTGGGTATATTGTTTTAAATGAAAATTGGCCATACCCACCAGCGCTGCTATCTGTTCCTTTTTATCCTTCTGGCCAGCAATCCGATGCAGATCTTGTAAAGCCAGTGAATCTTTTCCCATATCCACCAATAAATTTGCCCGATTGAAGTAGGCATCATAAAATGTTGAGTCACAACGAATGGCTGTATTAAACGATATCAGGGCAGCTTCATTTTTACCCTGGTTTTCCAATACAATTCCCAGGTTGTTGTGTGCCTCGGCATAATTTGAATCTAAACCAATGGCTTCGCGATAAAAACGCTCCGCCTCCTTAAACATCTCTTCTTTCACAGCCAGGTTACCCTTGTGAAGGAATGATTGCTTTCTTGTATTGATCCCACTTTGGCCACAGGAAAATAAAACAATGGGACAGATGATATACATTAAAAAATATCGCATTTTTTCCAGAAAAATCCAGGTGGTATTCAGGCAATTTTCAGACTGAAATATTTACTGCGTGTTAAAATTTTCGCTTGCAAACTATTCAATAAATGGTATAAACCAAAATAGGCCCTGTTAATATACAAGCCATGTTTAGAACCTCTGGCTGTTCTAGAATTCCGCACTTCCTTCATTTTTGAGATTTGCTCTCCGAGACTATAAATTTGATCGAAAAATGATTCATCACTGAAATCGAAAGACCCCTCAAAAAAAGGCCTACCCAACAAATGCACCATTTTACTGAATATGCCGCTGAACAACATTTTCTCTGCCGGAGAATCCTTTTCACTTAAAAATTCCAGGTCATAAAGCCAGGCTTCCAGCTTCTTTTCGTCTGCCGACGTCGCCGGATCGTGAATGCGGAAATATTGTTGATAAAAGTCTTCCGGTATCTCTTTCACACATCCAAAATCAATAATTCCCACCGTACCATCCATGTGAAACAGAAAATTACCCGGATGCGGATCGGCATGCACTTGTTTCAATGAGTGGATCTGAAAATCATAAAAATCCCATAAACTTTGTCCGATCTGGTCCCGGGCGTGCCGGGAAGGCTTCCTGGTCAGAAAATCACTTAAATGTTCCCCTTCCAGCCAATCCATGGTCAGAATGCGTGGACCCGACAAATCGGGATAATAGTGCGGGAAGTGAATATGCGACAGATGCCTGCAAGCCTTTGATATTTCCATTGACCTTTTCAATTCAAGGCTGTAATCAGTTTCTTCCAGTAATTTCGACTCTACCTCACCCAAATAATGGTTCAAGTCTGCATCGCTGATATTGAATAATTTTTTGGCAAAAGGCTTAACTATTTTCAGATCGGAGCTAATGCTATCGGCAACACCGGGATACTGGATTTTAACCGCCAGCTTTTTACCACGCAACGTGGCCTGATGTACTTGGCCTATTGAGGCTGCATTTACGGCGTTATGTGTAAATGAATCAAAAATTTCTTCCGGGCCTTTGCCCAAATATTTTTTAAATGTCTTCACAACCAGTGGATAGGACAATGGAGGCGCGCTATATTGGGCCATCATAAATTTTTGTTGATAAGCCCGTGGAAGCAGGTTTTTATCCAGGCTCATCATCTGTGCCACTTTAAGGGCACTCCCTTTGAGATGACTCAGTGAGTTATAAATGTCTTCGGCGTTGTCCCGATGGATTTCATCACGATCGAAATTCTGATCGAACATTTTTTTGGTATAATGTTTCACATAATTACCACCGATCTGAGCACCTGTTTTTATGAATTTCGTTGCTCGTTGCACTTTACCGGTAGGAATGCGTTCCTGTTCCTTCATCTTCTATCGTTCAAATATAAATTTCGTGAGGTCTATGAATGAGTCAATGGAATTGCTGACCATCAGGTCAAAAGCAAAATTTACAGACTTTTCTATGGCCGCATCGGTTTTTTCAAAATTTTCACTTTTATCCTTTAGCCAGAATTTCAATATAAAGATGACTTGTGGCCAGAGCCAGGGGCCATATTTGTCAGAAACATACAATCGGTTGGCGATCTCTCCTTTAGTTTTACCTTCTTCGATCAATTGTATGGCAAATTCTGTAAATTCTTTTTTCAATAAATCCAGCGATTCGGGCCAGAATTCCAGTAAACCTTCCTGCCCAAAACAATACTGAGCAAAACTGCGGTATTGCTTCAACACTTCAATCCAGGCATAATAAAATGCCAGCATCTTTTCCCGGATCGAATAGGTTTGATAAATTTCATCTGATTCTATCCGTTTTTTGGTCTCATGGAAAGTCTCGAGCCAAATACTTTTTTCCAAGGCCGCAAATGAATTAAAATGATCGTAAAAAAACCCTTCTTTCATTTTTAAAGATCTCATAAAATGAAAGACCGAAGTCGGCCTTTTCTGCTGACTCAGCAAATGATCGATGTATGCGTTGATAATTTTTTCCTGTTTGGCCTCCATGTGTCAAAAAATCTGTCAGTTTTAATAACTGATTGTTATTGGAAAAGTTGTGCCCCGCACCAATTTAATGACGATTGAGCATAAGTGATCAATTGTGGCATGAATGGATCCAAAGATTAAGTAAGTTTTGGCAAGTGAATACCTGCAATCATGCACCGCGCACTGCCGCCTCCATAATGTTCAATGGTAGATAAATTGGAAAACAAGATGCGGTTGTTTTTTTCCAATTGTTGTAACTGTGGCGCGGTCAACGTTTGGTAAGCACTATCAGACATTAACATTAAATTTCCATCCGTTCCTATCAATTGCATCATATTACCGGCAAAATATTCCATTTGTTCCAGGGATATAGATAAGATGTCATGCCCGGTTTGCTCAAGATGGTGTACGACATTCCTTACATCTTTATTGGGCATGGCCTCCAGGCAAATCACTGCGACATTTTGTCCCAGGGCCATCATCACATTGGTATGATAAATGTCCATGCCCTGGCGGTCCCTGGCCCGAAATAAAATCGGTTGATAGCCCAGTAGGTCACAACATTGCCGGAACAACCTTGGAGAAGTTCGGGGAGACTGGTTTGCATAAGCTTTTTTATGGACATGATCAAAAACAATACTTCCGGTGCCTTCAAGAAACAGGCCTTCAAGTTCGTAAAAGGAAAGGTCAATGATATCCCCAACAGAAAAATCTTGACCTATGCGCTCAATTACATCCAATCTTCGCTCCAGACGCCGGTTCGGCGCCAGCATTGGATAAAGCACTATACGGCCATCAGGATGAAAAGAAATCCAGTTATTTGGAAAAACAGCATCTGGCGTATCGGTGTCTTTTTCTTCATCGAAAAGATAGACCAACACCCCGGCATCTTTTAGTTTTTCGGCCAGGGTTTCAAATTCACTGCGTGCTTTGTCGGAAACATTCCCTGCCATTGCCCTACTTTCCTGCTCCTGAAATGCATTGGAGGCCGCTGTTTGCTCATTGTAGCGAAAATGTTTTGGCCTGACCATAAAGATGGCCGAGGGTATTTGAACGCTGGTATCTTTCACATTTACGACTTCGTATAACAGTCAAAATTATTGAAATAAAGTCAATAATTTTGCTGCCCAACTGTATTTTTCAATGGCTGCATATCGAACTTTAATATTACCAGATCTCCAGACAACTGAACATCTGACGGTTGTTGGTTAGTTGCAGCACAAACACAAAACTGGTTAATTTACCTCCAATTCATCTTTGGAAGGCAACTTTGGAAAAGGTGCATGAGGTTCTTTCTGATACCAGTAAGCCACTGATGAAATATCGTCCTGAAGTGGCAAATACCTACCGCCATCACGCCAGCCCAAAGCCTGAATGGTGACACGCAAATCTTTTTCAAAACGAACCGGATCAGGAATATGCCAGCGATATAAGCCAAAACGCATCTGAGATTTATAACTTCCATCGGGTCGTATCACCTGAGCCAAACCGGTATACAAGGTGCTGAATTCTGTATATTGACCGCCTACGTCAAAATTATAAGAGCCACAAAAATAGTCTTCCGTACCAGTACCACAAATGGTTGGGAATTTGGAGTCCCCATCCATATAAAATTTGATTTCGCCTTCTCCCCACCATCCATTGTTGTGTACACCCCAGCAAAGATAGGTGCCCACATAGTGACCCTGACCTTTTACACCATCGAGTATCGTATAAACGGCTTTGTAGGGCAAAGGATTTACACGACGGAACTGTGCATGAAAATAAGCTGCGTCTTCCGGCACATCATTCAAGGTATAGTCGATTTGATAATATAAATGCATATCGTCATTAGAAATATTGGTCATGGTGATTTTACATTTTTTCCGGAATGGCATCACCCAGTAGCAATTGTATGCACTTCCGGGATTAACACAAACAGCCAGCGATGAAACATGCGCATACGGTCCCCAGCCATTGGCGAAAAAATCACCAACGGGGCACTCGACCGATGGTTCTTTCTCATCATCCCAGTAAAATCGCAAAATGCTGAACCTTCTGTTCCCAGTGGGTGTCATCCAGATGTGTTTGATGGCCCCGGGGCCATCGATATCTGCCAGTGTAAATGTCTCACCAGCTTTGATGATAATATAAGGATTGACTTTCCAGCCTTGCCCCAGATCTCTGGCGGCTTTGGCCGCATTACCTTCTTCCAGCGTCGCCATCCCTCCTTTTCCCGTTTCACCGGTAAAATTTTCAGGGCTTATGGATCTCGTTTTGGCATCCGACAATCGATAAAGGTTTGATAATTCGACATCCATGCCGTTAAAACTCTGAGCCGATACCAGGCTGGCTGTAGAAACCAGTACCAGTGAGAGAAAAAAATTGATGTTTTTCATTGTTTGAAGTGTTTAAGGTTTAACACTTCAATATAAAAAATATTTCTTAGGTTGAATACACGGTTACAAAGGAATAGGAAACTGAACCATCCGGAATCTGTTGATAACAAAGACAATTCAGAAGGAGTTGTGATAAAGTTTCGGCGGCAATTAATCCAGTAACATGCCACCGTTGATCTCTATGGTTTCACCCAGTATGAATGTAGAATAATCTGAGGCAAGAAATAGTATTGGCCAGGCCACTTCTTCTGGTTTGCCTTCTCTTTTCAACGGAGTGGCATCCGCAAATCGCTTGCGGGCTTCCGGGGTGGAATATTGATCATGATACGCGGTGGTGATCACACCGGGTGATACTGCATTCACCAAAATACCGGCACCAGCCAGTTCCTTTGCCAGGCTTTTAGTGAAAGTGAGTACGCCGGCCTTTGCAGAAGAATAATGTCCGGCGCCCGGGCCGCCACCATTTCGGGCGGCAATGGAGGTCACATTGATAATTCGTCCGAAACCCTTGGCTTTCATCACAGGAATCACCGCATGACTGCACAGGAAAACGCTTTTAAGATTGATATCCATCACTTTATTCCAGAGGTTCTCTTCCATATTTTCGATGGTACAACGGTCTACCAGTGTACCGGCATTGTTGATGAGAATATCAATCGTACCGTATGAATCTATTGTAAAACGAACCAGTTTCTCGACTTCTTCAGGTTTAGACACATCGGCACCGAAAATTTTGGCGTGCCCTCCACCGTTTTCGATGATTTCCGCCACTTTACGCGCTGCCTGTTGATTGGTGTTATAATTGACTACTACGGAGGCCCCGGCTTTGCCAAATTCAAGAGCGGTTGCACGACCAATACCGGAACTTGCACCTGTTACCAGTACCACCTTATCATCAAATCGAATATTCATATTTGTTGAGGTTTAATTGTTGATATCATTTATAATTCAATGTCAGACATGAGCCAGCACTTTCTCTGACAATTATTTAACTTATTCAATGCAAAAAATCTTCTCTCACCGGACTAAACGCATCAATCAGGATACCATCCTCAAGGGCCAAAACGCCATGTTCTTTATTGGGAGGCACATAAAAGCTATCCCCGCTTTTTAGGATTTGTTGCTTCCCGTCAATGGATACTTCAAATGATCCTGCCTCCACATAGCTCGACTGACTATGTTCATGGTGATGAAGTGCTCCAATGGATCCTTTTTGAAAGGTGACTTTAACCAGCATGATCCTATCATTGAAGCCAAGAATTTTTCGTTTTACACCATCTTCCAAAGGTTCCCAGGGAACCTCCTTTTCATGAATAAAAATATTACTTTCAAATTGCATTATAGAAAATTTAAAACTGCCAATGATCCAAAATTACAGGAAATTCATCAAGTTGCCCAATAATAATGGAATGTACTTCGTATGAATTATTTGGAGATAACCATGTTTGCCAACCTTGTAATTAATTCTTTGGAATACCTGAAGGCGCCTCTGTCGGAAATGAAGGCATGGTGTCTGCACAATTTCCCGCAAGCGCCTGAATCTGGCGGATATAGCTGCTGGCTCCTGCTGTTAGTCCTTTGAAAATTAATCATAACTGCTCTTACACCTCAAAACTTCATTATACCAGAAATTACCTCATCCTGCCCGAAATACCCAGTATCATGATTTGGGTTCCATGGGTACCGGTCAATATTTACCATGTGCGATTTTTGAATCCCCACCGAAATTAGAAGCGGTTTAAAATGATGTTCTTCCCCTCAAAAAGCCTCAATAATATCATTTAATCCAGCCCCCAAAACTTCTCTGGAGATTTTATCCAACTCAGCGGTATCGCCCTGCAAATGGACCGTTGTATGTTCATGTTTCATATGTTCCCCGGGTTCCAGAAATGCCGCCGGTGAAGAACTCTCCAATTCGAAAAAAGGTCCCATAATCTGACCATCAACCGGGCCATCATTGTAAGCGTTCGCGACATCGCCGGCAAAAGGTTCATCCTGCAAATTCCACATAGAATTTACATAGTCGTGGGTATCTTCGTGGGTGGTGAAATGTATGATGGTCAGTACTTTGTTCAGTTCATCATAGCTGCCGAGGTACGCCATCGCCCGGTACGGACTGATACCGATCTTACCTCTTTGTTTTCCATCCGCTTTAAAAAATATCACACTGTCCGCAATCACCAGCCGGTCATCTGCAACCTTGCCGAAATAGGCGTCATTTAAAACAGGGCCTAATTCGCTTTCCGGACCAGATTTATAAGGTATCACTATGGTAGAAACAGGCGATGGATTGTACATACCCAGGATCCAGATTGACAGCGCGCCGCGTTCTTTGGTCCACGGTTCATCGCCGGTATTGGTAATTTCATTTTCTGTGCGAAATCCCACCACCTTCAATTTATTATTCAATGACATTCCCAGCATTTGTTCAATCTGATGGTCATCAAGCATAGCGATGGTCCGGTCGACACGAACGTCAAGCTTGGTTTTTGAATAGTTTTCCAATTGGAAACTTTTGGTAAAGACAGCCCGTTTCTGATCACTGGAGACGAGCTCAAAAGGTTGCGTGTCGAGTACCTCCGGTGTAGACCAATCCTTAAAAATAAATTCAGACCCCGGCTTGAAAAAGATTGAAAATTGTCCGCCTTCAGGCCCCAGCCAAAAGCGATCTTCCCCGCCATAGGCGTTGATCTTTTGCTGTTTCTCTCTGGAAGCAATCAATTTATGATTGATCCAGCCAAAGCTTGTTCCGGCGTTTCCATCAGCGCTGCTGGTCATCACCCGCCCCTGATATGCCGGACAAACGAGAACGCTGGCCTTCCCGTCATCACTGTGAAGCAGGATCGTTTTCTGGTATTTCGACAAAAAATTGACATCATAACCAAATGACCCCGGTTCGTTACTTCTTGTCTGATCCTTTTTTGAAGACTGACATTGAATGGTAAAAATCACAGGGACAACCAATATTATCACCTGCCAACTGAAAGATAATTTTCTCATAGACTTAATGCTTAATTTATTCTTCTGACACCCGGTCCAGGACCAGCCCTTTAATTTCACCGACCTGAACATCCGGAATTGATTTCGCCCTCAACACGATCGTTTGATGACCTGGTAGAAATTGTATTTTCCCCAAAGATAACCTGGCCCATACTTTTTCATACACTTCCTGTCTCTTCACCCGGTCAGGACTTGGAATAAAATCAGGATTATGCGGCGTTATAAGTTGTGCTGCGACGGTGTCATCCCCTACTTTTCCTTCCAATACAGTACCCACATCAGAGGCCGGACAACTGTATAAAACACTCAAATTGAAGGCCGTTGGTTTTTCTATCAGCACATCCCAGAAAATAGAATCAGTTGGTTGGGTCCAGTTGACCAGCCAGTCGTGCGCCCAGCCATGTCCCTCCTTGTAATGAATTGTACCGGAAAACCCGGCTTCGTGTGCCGGTAAATAGGCTTTCCTCTCGGCGGGATATCCGATCCTGATTTCGGTTTGTGGTTGATAATCCTGCATTATTTCCTGATACCACGCGTTATAGGCCCTGGCCATACCCAGCATGACAGCATGCTGGGTAGAGGCCAGATTGTATTTTTGTGCGGGATCGCTGACCATATCGAATAATAAGGAATCGCCGTTGTCTATTTCAAAACGGTATTGATCACTTCTGGCGGCACCATCCGGGATAATCCTTTCCGTCGATTTCTTCGAAAAAATCAACCGCTCTTCCATTTTATCTTTTTTCCCCAGCAATATATCACTCAAATCGCGACCGTCTAAGAGCTGGGTTTCCGGTGGTGTCAATTGACATAAACTGACCAGGGTTGGCAATATATCAATATGAGCAGCCAACTGGCTGATTTCATTATTGGGTGTGATCTTTCCTTTCCATTGTATAAAACAGGGTACGCGCACGCCTCCTTCATGTATAGATCCTTTAATGCCCAACATACCTCCATTGTATCGTTCTCCATTCGGCCCATTGTCAGAAAGAAAGATCACGATGGTATTATCAGAAATTCCCAGTGAATCCAATGTTGAAATAATTCGTCCGACATTCCAATCCATGTCTTCACACATCCCGTAAACGCAGGCGTTTTTATCATCGAGACCCATTGCCTTGTATTTATCAAAATATTGATCCGGAACCTGAAAAGGGCTGTGGGGAACATTGTATGGTATGTAACAGAAAAAATTGTGGCCCTTATTGGTTTTGATAAACCGTAGTGCCTGGTTGGTTAGAAAATCGGTGATATAACCAGTCGCTTTTATCGAGTCGCCATTGTGTTGTAAAGATGTATTGAAATAATTATTCCAGTGACCTGCACAGAAACCAATGAATTCTTCAAATCCCTGTTGGTTGGGATGTTGTGGATAATGTGCCCCGTTATGCCACTTGCCAAAACAACCCGTCACATATCCGTTTAATTTAAATACTTCTCCCAGTGTCAATTCATCGGGATCCATGTTTTCCAGTCCCTTGCTCACCCATGACGTACCAGTTCTCAAGTAATAGCGACCCGTAAGCAAGCTGGCCCGAGTTGGCGCACAAAGTGGACTAACATAAAAATGATCAAAGCTCGCTCCTTCTTCGGCCATATTGTCAATATTGGGTGTATTGACCCACTGATTGCCATGAGACGAAAGATCTCCCCAACCCTGGTCATCGGCCAGAATCAGGACTACGTTGGGGTGATTTGAAGTTTCACCGGTCGTTTCACGATTTTTCTGACGACACGACGTAAAAAGAATAATCGATACTAAAAAAATGACTGCCCCATAATTCTTCATAAGCGATTAATCAATGAGAAAGAAGGCACATAAGGTAAAGCAACAGGAACAAATTTACAACGAATCCCAATAAAATGAAGCATCAAAATATCGGATAAAATGACCTGCCGGAACAACCGATAATGTTTGAATAAAAAATAACCTGTAGCCAGCGTGGGCCCATTCGATCATATGTTGATTATGTTGAAACTCCTGGCCAAATTAAAAGATCGTTTGAAGCGGGGATAAAGTGATAAGGTACCTAACTAAAATTTGGCAATAAATTGGCCACATTCATTGAAAAAGATCTCTGGTTGAACGATCCAGGGATCATGACAGGCCCCTTGAATATAATCTATTTTGCTGTTCGAAAAAACACCGGTAGAATACATTTTTGAGACATCGGGATAAAAACATGAATCCTCACCTTGTAAAATGAGGGTAGGCATATCCAAGTTTAATTGATCAATTTTAGGCGCATCCGCTAAACTACTCATTGTTTCCATTCGGACCCTGGTTGATCCCTTGGAAATCCTTTCTTTTAGCAAAGCATCTTCTTTGCTTCCAAGTAATTCAGGTTGGTTATTTTTTCCTTCCTGGTCATTGTTCATCAAATGTTTATACTGATCTTGGATTCTTGCGAATTTCTTTTCATTAAAATTATAAAAACTGCAGTCTCTTTGCATCTGACCTCTTCCAGGCCATGGTATCAAACCGGTTAATATCATACCCTTAACCATCTCGGGATAAGAATACGCAAAAAGGACAGCCAAAACAGAACCCCAGGACGATCCGGCCAGGATGACTTTTTTGTCTTTTGAAATGGAGTCTATCAATCTTTTTAAATCCAACACATGCATTCTCCACGAGTAACAATCGGAAGTATCACTGGCACCATTGCCCCGCTGATCATAATACACTTCCGTAGCATATTTGGCGAGTTGATCCCATTCCGGTCTTAGATAGTCATGTGATACACCAGGGCCTCCATGAACGACGATTACCATTTCCTTTTTATTGCCCAATTCCCAGTAAGCGATTTTTGGGTTAATTTTGACGTATTTATTTTGACCAAATGCAGAAAACGATATCAGAATCAATATTATAGCGAGTATCGATAATTTATTCATTGTATTTAAATGTTTCAGCACTATTGGAGAACGTTCCAAGGACGAGGTGTGAAAATCCATCAACTTAAATTGACACTCCGGATTATCTGATTTTCCTAAGTAAAAATACGCTAAAAAACCAGCAGGAAAATATTGGTACCTCTTCATCTCAGATTTTTTTCATGATACCATCACAGTTCCTTGTTCTTGTAGGTGGCAAACCGAAACAACACGAATGCCAATATTATGAACATCACCAGAGAAAGTATATCTCCCATTAAACCTAACGATTCTCCTATGCCGGTATTGAGTTTGTCCATCACAGAGATGATCTTACCATCCAGTGTTGTTCCCACGGATGTCCCGATGAGTACAGCAATGAGAATTCCGGTGAGCGCACCACCGGCAATCAATCCTGAGCTAAATAGCGCTCCGGGGCCGATTTCCGATTCTGCCTTATTTTTGGTGATCTTGTCTGCAAAATGTTTGATCATCCCGCCAACAAAAATTGGCGAAGTGGTAGAAAGGGGTAAATAGGCCCCTACTGCGAAAGCCAGCGAATTCACACCACACAATTCAATAACGGCAGAGATACCCATGCCTGTAATGACCAGACCCCAGGGCAGATTTTGACTAAGCAATCCTTTAATTACCGTAGCCATCAATGTAGCCTGTGGAGCAGGCAGCGGATTCGGGTGCTCTGGCGTAACCGGTCCAATCCCCAGTGTGTCATTCAAAAGTAACAAAGTAAAACCAATCGCTACTACCGATACCAACACGCCGATAATAAATCCAAACTGTTGTTTAATGGGGGTTGCGCCCACTAAAAATCCGGTTTTAAGATCCTGCGATGTAGCGCCAGCATTGGCGGAAGCGATACATACAATGGATCCCACCACTAAGGCAATGGGTTGATAAAACTCCCCGGTCCAACCAATACCAATGAAAATCAGTGAAGTAGCCATCAATGTGGCAATGGTCATGCCCGAAACCGGATTTGATGAAGTGCCGATCAGTCCTACAATGCGGGAAGAAACGGTCACAAAGAAAAACCCGAACACGACGATCATCAACGCTGAAATGAAATTAGCTGGAATGGTTGGAATTAATGCCATAAATACCACAAGCATTATACCTCCAATCAACACAACACTCAATGGCATGTCTTTTTCAGTCCTCAATATTTCCTGGCGATTATTTGATTTGGCTTCTCGCAGGTCCTGCATGGAATCCCTAAATGCACTGACAATCGTTGGTAATGTTTTGATCAAGGTCATCAGTCCGCCAAATGTTACTGCACCCGCTCCAATGTATCGAATATATTTACTCCATATCTGAATAGGAGTCATGTCACTGATCAATTGAGAAGTTTCAGGAAGTATGGGTACCGTAAGATGATCTCCGACAATGGTGATGAGTGGTATTAGCACGATCCAGGACAAAATGCCCCCGGCTACCATCACCCCTGAGATCTTTGGCCCGATAATATACCCGACACCCAGCAATTCAGGGGTGATCTCCCCGGTGATGGTTCCATTGGGCAGTGCCGATTTTTTAGAGAAAATATACGTGGGAACATCTTTCCATAATCCGATAATGGACATCAGCAATTTATAGAGGAAGGCAATACCAAGACCGTAATAAACCTTTTTAGCCAGCGATCCACCCTGCTCCCCGGCAACCAGCACGTCAGCACAAGCGGTTCCTTCAGGATAGGGCAGCACACCATGTTCTTTTACGATCAGCGAACGCCGGAGCGGGATCATAAAAAGCACACCCAGGATGCCTCCGCAAAGGGCCAGCACAAATATTTCAAAATACCTGAAGTACTGTTCGCCCCCACCCAGAAAAAGCAAAGCCGGAATGGTAAATACTACGCCTGAGGCTACGGATTCCCCCGCTGAACCTATGGTCTGAACAATATTGCTCTCCAGGATGGTAGCATTCCCTATTTTCTTAAATACCGAGATTGCCAGTACGGCAATGGGAATGGAGGCGCTAACAGTAAGTCCGACTTTCAGCCCGAGGTAAACCGAGGCAGCCCCGAAAATAATAGAAAAGATCGCCCCCAAAATAATGGCCTTGACGGTAAACTCCGGAATGAAATCCCTGGCTGAAATGTACGGCTTCACCGCGGATCCCTGAACATTTGAACTTTCTTCTGGCATTTTTATGCTTTTATTGATGAATTAACAGCTTTTATCATGTAAGAGGTCCACTTGAGTCGGATCTAAAACCCACAAGCCGACAACCCCTGGCGATATTAATAAAAAGTCAATATAAATATTCACCCCTTGAAATAAAATCTGTTCTAAAGCATAAAAATTTCATATTCGGTATTTTTATTGAATAGAATAACATTCTATGCATAACCTGACAAAGTAAAATTAAATCTTCTGTTATTCGACGTACCGGCAAAATCAATTCTCATTTGAAGTTCAATGCCTCTCCCGATATGGCAAAAACGCTATTGGACTTTTACAAGGATAGCCATTACTTTTGACCGATTATCCGTTATCAATTATGAAGAAAATTATAATTCTACTTTGCTTCGCATGCAGTACAATTACGGTTTGGGCACAAAACCGGATGACCCCGGAATTACTCTGGAAACTGGGTCGGGTAACTGCTGTGGGTATCACCAGGGATGGCAAAAATGTGGTATACAGCGTTGGCACTCCAGACATCGATGCCAATAAGATCATCAGTAAAAAATATATCATTCCTATCGCAGGTGGCATGCCTCAGGAGATTGATCATGTTGATGAATATATGAAGATCAAAAACATTGCTCCTGACGGAGAACATCAAATAACCGCTGAAGAAGTGAAGGTAGAAAAAGTCTTCGGCAAAGATTTTTATCCCCGGTACGATAGTTCCAGGGTAATGATCTATACCGATTTAATGTATCGCCATTGGGACCAATGGGAAGATGGTAAATTCAGTCATTTGATGGTACACAACCTTCAGGATGGCAAATCGGTTGGCAATGCAGTCGATATTATGCAAGGCGAGCCATATGACTGCCCTCAAAATCCATTTGGCGGTGACGAGGATTTTACCTGGAGTCCCGACAGTAAGCAGATCCTTTACGTGACCAAAAAGAAAGTTGGAAAAGCGTATGCGCTGAGTACCAATACCGACATTTATGCCTATGATTTAAATACTGGAAAAACAGCCAATCTCACTGAAGGACTAATGGGCTATGATACCAGTCCTGCATTTTCTGTAAACAATGATCTGGCGTGGTTAAGTATGAAAACGGATGGTTATGAGGCTGATAAAAATGATATCATGGTCAAAAAAGGTGCCGGTCGTATCAATCTAACCAGGGACTGGGACGGTACCGTGGAACATTTTCTATGGTCGGCGGATGGGAAAAAGATCTATTTCAATGCCCCGGTAGACGGGACCATCCAGCTATTTGAAATCAATGTTCCGGCAAACGGCAAGAAAAAACCCACAGTAAAACAGATCACAGATGGTATTTTTGATATTAACGACCTTGTTGGCCAATCGGACAATTTACTGATTGTGACAAGAACGGACATGAATCATGCCAGTGAGTTGTATCGTGTCGATCTGAAGAACGGAAACATGGAACAGTTGACCCATGTCAACGATGCCTTCTATCAAAGCATTGAACCCGGCAAGATTGAAAAAAGGTATTTTACCACCACCGACGACAAACAAATGCTGACCTGGGTTATTTATCCGCCAAATTTCGATCCGGAAAAGAAATATCCCACATTATTGTATTGCCAGGGAGGACCACAATCTGCTCTTTCACAGTTTTATTCATTTCGTTGGAATTTCCAGTTGATGGCCGCCAATGGTTATATCATCGTAGCTCCGGATCGCCGTGGAATGCCAGGTTTCGGCGTAAAGTGGAACGAAGAGATCAGTAAAGACTGGGGAGGCCAGGCCATGCGCGATTATCTGACTGCCATCGATGACATGGCCAAAGAACCATTTGTGGATAACAACCGGCTTGGATGTGTCGGCGCCAGTTTCGGTGGATATTCGGTCTATTACCTTGAAGGCATCCACAACCACAGATTTAAAACCTTCATTGCCCACGACGGAGTATTTGATCTGAGAAGTATGTATGGGACCACTGAAGAATTATGGTTTGCCAACTGGGACATCGGTGGCCCTTACTGGGAAAAAGACAATAAAGCCGCCCAAAACAGTTACCGCGAATTTAATCCGATCAACCTGGTTTCAAATTGGGACACGCCCATCATGATCATCCAGGGAGGCCACGATTATAGAGTGCCAGTAGGCCAGGGACTGGCAGCTTTTCAGGCGGCACAGTTGAGGGGCATTAAAAGTAAATTGCTGTATTTTCCATATGAAAACCACTGGATCCTAAAACCACAAAACGGCCTGGTGTGGCAGCATGAATTCTTTAAATGGCTCAAAGAAACCCTCTGAATTTAAATTGGGATTCGAATTGAATTCGGAATCTCTGGAAAAACTTCAGGATATTATTATCTTCGCAGCAGAAATGCAAAATTGACATTTTGCATTGATTGGTATTTTAATGACTCCGTAGCTCAGTTGGTAGAGCAGCTGACTCTTAATCAGCGGGTCCAGAGTTCGAGCCTCTGCGGGGTCACGTGATAATCAAGGAGTTACATGGAAATTAAATGTAACTCCTTTTTATTATTGTCAACATTCTCTTACCACCAAAGGAAGCAAGTTGCGTTTATAACCGTCGGCTCCAATCTTTCTTTTCATCAATAAAATCAACGTTCCACCTCCCAAATAGATCAAAACCCAGATATCGATCATAAACTCAATGACTAATTTCAGCCCATTATGCAATTAGTATAATTCGAAAATCATGTTTTTGACTTCCCAAATTCAAAATGTCATTCACCTCATTAATGATAGAATTTATTCATTCGATTTAGAATTCATTTTATTCTAGGAAATTATTACTTTAACCAGTTAAATTCGAAATAGTAAGCTGTCAAAAAGCATGATCATGAAAATCAAAAGCTCAGTTTTTGTTGTGTTTATTGTAATCCAATTTTTAACGGTTAGCGCTATTCACGCCCAGAATCACAAAATGAATGTGCTGTTCATTGCTGTGGACGACATGAACAATGACCTGGGTTGTTTTGGTAATACTCAGGTGCAATCACCCAACATCGACCGACTGGCTGATCAGGGTGTTGCATTTGCCAATGCCTATTGT
Organism: uncultured Cytophagales bacterium; assembly: GCA_963711495.1. GTDB lineage: Bacteria > Bacteroidota > Bacteroidia > Cytophagales > Cyclobacteriaceae > CAVQEK01. The sequence continues at coordinate 19,908 of CAVQEK010000009.1, read as the reverse complement.
CAGTTTCCACTTTGCAGCCCCAGCCGGTCTTCGCTGCTCACCGGATTGAGACCGGATTCCACCAGGGTTTTTGACTTGCATTATCATTTCAGGCAGGGCCTGCCCAATGTAGTGACCCTTCCGCAAATGTTTATAAACAACGGATACTATACTGCGCGTATCGGGAAAATTTTTCATTATGGGAATCCCGGCGATATAGGGACCAATGGTTTGGACGACAAGGCATCCTGGATGGAACGAATCAATCCCGCCGGGCTCGATAAAACGGCCTTAGAAATTGATGTAATCAATTATACCCCTAAAAGAAAGGGGCTGGGGGCCGCCATGGCTTACTATTCCGATTCATCGGGGACCGATGTGCAGCATACGGATGGTATGGTTGCCTCCGATGCCATTCAGATGATGGCAAAACATAAAGATAAACCGTTTTTTATTGCTGTTGGATTCTACAAGCCACATTGTCCGTGGATCACACCTTCCAAATATTTTGACGAATACAATTTGGATAAAATAAAGCTTCCTCCCCTTCCTCCCGAAACTGTGAACAATTATCCGGCTTTGGCGCTAGCCTCGACCCAGCCGTGGCCATATTTTGGTTTGACACCAGACCATGCACAAGAATGTAAGCTGGCTTATTTTGCCGCGATATCCTTCGTGGATGCTCAAATCGGCCGGGTATTGAATGCTGTCGATTCGCTGGGTCTGGATAAAAATACCATTGTTGTCTTCTGGAGCGACCATGGCTATCATTTGGGAGAACACGGACTCTGGTTCAAACAAAGTCTCTTTGAAGAAGCCGCCAAATGTCCGCTGATCATATCCGTGCCGGGGTCAGCAACGCAGGGAAAAACATGCCGGCATCCCGTGGAATTATTAGATATTTATCCAACCCTTGCAGACCTGGCCGGTCTTACTCCTCCGGAAGATTTACAGGGCTTCAGCCTTTCGGCCCTAATCAAAAACCCGGAGGCAACCTGGGACCATCCGGCATTTACTCAAGTGGAACGACGCAATAATCAGCCTGGTCACAGTATAAGGACCGAACTGTGGAGATACACCGAGTGGGACTATGGAAAAGCCGGTGAAGAATTGTACAACGAGGTCAATGATCCGCATGAACTGCACAATCTGGTGAACGAACCGCAATATGCCGAGATCTTGGAACATTTGCGTTCATTACTCCATAATGACCATCCGCATCCGGTAACAGGTGGCGTGGCTGAACCTGACACCCGGGAACGGTTTAGCAATTAGCCACAGGGTATGAAAGCCGATATACCGTAAGTCTAATTGCCATTCAATTCCTTGATTGGACAGTTATGGTTTCCCGGACGTAAGCTTAATTATTATTTTGAAACTATTGATCCCCTGTGTGTACCACCAGCAAGGTTGCCTAAGCATGTAATATGTAAAATTTGTACCCATGTTCGCGCACCTGCTTCACCGATATTCCTGTTGGATTAATACCATAAAATATACCCCATAATCCAACAAATATGCATCATAATTTTAACATGCAACATCTGTAATCAAAAAATTGTACTTTTTCGCATCATAACTATTATGCCCACCATCACTTAATTAGCCACATTTGTATCGAACGTTTGTTCATATCGCAGCGTGCTTTATGGTTTAATTACAAAGTTCGCTGGGTTGACTTTGATATAGCATTATAAATAAATCTTCAAGATTTATTTCTCGACATTGGCTAGATACGCAACAGCCAATTAATGACCCTTAAATTTTGGGTTGACAATAATGTAGCGGTTCGATTGGCGCGGTGGCAATACTTCTTTTGTCACAGCGCCAGCAACCCTATCCCTTTCCTAACCTGTAGGAAAAGTTGAATGCGGTCTCGTGTAAGGAGGCTTTCAGCAACGTGCAAAAAGTTTCCATACACATCATTCCGGTAATGTTTATAGTGACCGTTCCCAAAATATAGGCTGGCTCAGTTTAATGGCTTTTACCGGAACGCACGGGAGTTGTATGTTAACATTAAACCTAATGATGATGCGCCACATATTATTCATACTATTAACCTTATTTGGGTCCATAATTTACGATGATGTTTCTGCTGAAATCAGAAACGGATATGCTTATAAATTGAAATTAGCCAATGAGAGTTTAAAAATTTTAGACAGCCTTTTGTCAAGCTATAGTGTAAAAGATGGTCCCAAGGCATTGAGAGAACGTATTAAACCAGCAGTAAAAAGACGCAATCAAGTTTTTAAAAACCCAAAAGGATATTTACCACAAATATTTATTGACCCGGCATTTACTGGAAAAATTCAAAGAAATCGATCCTCAACTCTATGGAGAAATGAATTCAATCAAAGATCAAGAAGGAAATATAACTGATGTTTACGTTAAAGTAATGGATGAAGATGAAATTGGTTTAAAAGGGGCAATTGCTACAACCAATGTTAATCAAAGTGACAGTAGTAACAAAATCTATCATTCCGAATACGGTGACTATTCGGTAAGTGTTAAAATAGCCCATACCAATGAGAAAAGGGAGCTCTTATTCCTTGCCCACGAATTTGGTCATGTAAGATATCAAGTGCCCAATATTTCTACTTATGCAAAATATTACCGCCAAACTTATTTAAATCGATATTATGACTGTCCGGAGAAAGGACACTTTACCAATGATCCAAGTCTGAAGTCAGTGCAGGCTATTTTAAAAGAATATAAGAAATCTTTGAAACAGCATGTTAAGAATTTGAAAAATACCAGGGAAGATCTTGAAGGAAATATGTTGGTCAACCGCCTTCCAAGATAAATCCGTATCAGAAGTAACAGTATTGAAAGTAGAAATTTGAACCAATCGAACAATCCATTCAGAAATAAGCCCATTTAATTTTTCTTCAATTCTGTCTGCTTCAATTTTATTTGAAAGTGTAAAAATTTAATTTTTAGAACTTGCCATTATTGACTATCTTATGGTGAAGGTGATCTATAAAACTCGGTAAATCGTTAATTGCCAGATATTAAGTTTAAAGGATTAAGATCATTCTTATTGACATTATTTAATGGATCAACCATTTTTGAAAATACTGGAAGAAGTGATCGAAGCCAATCTCAGCAATGAACAATTTGGAGTTGAAGAACTGGCCGATGCAGTACAGCTTAACAGATTTCAGGTCTAGCGCAAGGTGCATGCCCTCACCGGTCAATCCATTAGTCAATTTATCCGTCAATTCAGGCTTAAGCGCGCCATGGAATTGTTGGAAAAAGATTCCGGAACTGCGGCTGAAGTTGCCTACCGGGTTGGATTTGGAAGTCCTGCTTATTTCAATAAATGTTTCACGGCTTATTATGGCGTAACACCGGGAGAGGTTAAAAAAATTGAATCCTCTGAATCGATTAAAAAACTCCTTCCCCATAAAAAAGCGGTCAATCCTGACTTCGTTAACCCATCATCAAAACAAAAAACACTTACCGGATTTTGGGAAGAAATGAAGCGGCGTAACGTTTTCAGGGCCGGTTTTGTATATGTACTACTTGCCTGGTTGTTTTTGCAAAGCATGGTCATTGCAGAAAACAACTTTCTGGTCCCTTCCTGGATCATTACCTCCATCATGCTCATGCTCCTGCCCGATTTACCGATAGCATTATACCTGGTATGGCGATACGAGAAATACCGGGAAGGCTTTGCACGAATTGATGAAGGCAAATCTTACTATTACAATGCTTTTATGAGAAATTATGACATTGCACTGGCATACTATGAAAAGGCCAATCAAGTAGGGAATGAAGTGGTGGAAACTGATACCGTCGACCAGATCAACATAGCTTATATTTATTTGAAGAAGGGCAAAACCAAAGAAGGCTACAAATTACTGAATCACTTATTCGAGAAATCACAGGGAACCAGGTACGATCACATCTGGAAGCAGGCTGAAATTTATGCCGCCATGGGTAATCAGGAAAAAGCCCTTGAAAAAATTAAAATACTTGAACAGTTGAATCCTTATTGGGGAAGAATGTTTTCTCTGATGCCGCATTATCATGTTTTTGAAGGATTATATGAAAATCCGGAGTTTCAGGCAATCATTAAAAGAGTAGACAAAAAGAAAGCGAAGATAAGACAACAAATCGATGCTATGGAAAAAAACTTGCGGCTAAGCTGAGTTCGGTATAGCCAAAGAGACTATAAAATTAAAGTATCTCGCAGGTTATCAAGACATTTTGGATTGGTCTTTCAGGCCAACTACCCATAAATCATTAGCAAACGATCTATTCACAAATACCTCAGGATTAACCGGGAAGAACGACACAAAGCAGCGTTGTCTCCGTAAATCATTTGCTCAATGACAACCGTTTTTTATGGAAATTCAATTTATTGAGCATGATGGACATGTTCGAAGCTCGCTGGCGTACCAGCGTCCTTTTTTCTCTAACATGGTAAATATCTACTTTCCTTCTTTTACCTTTCAACTTTACATTCCCGACTTCTGTAAAATAGAAACCCTCTTTTTCATGCATCATGTCAAACAGATCACTTGATATGAGTAGGCTTTTATTGTATTCGTTGCACATCGACTCAATACGGGCTGCCGTATTGATGGTATCGCCGTTGTAAGAAATGTCCCTGCGAATTCGTCCTACCTGCAATACCATCACCTTACCCACATGGATGCCGGCTTTGAACCTGGGTGTCAAGCCATATTTTCGTTGATAGTATCTCTCCCGTTTGTCGACGACATTGGAAAAACCATAAAACGCGCGCAAAAAATTGTTATTTTTTAGCCCCTTTTTTAGTGGCCATGAGATAATGGCGCCGTCCCCAACGTATTGGTATATTTCTCCCATATAATTGTCAACGACCGCCAGATCGTTAAATACATCCTGTACCAAATGGCTGAATTTCTCATGCGACAATTTTTCTGCTATACTGGTAGATGATTTCATATCAATAAACATAAAAATGCGTTCGTCTTCCCGGGGTTTATTGAATATGCCAAAGACCCAGTTTCTGAAATTACCTTTACCAACTTTCTTGATCATTCGCTGGAAGAAATTGTTAAAGAAACATGCCAGATAGAAAAAAACCAAGAACCGCGCAAAATGGATATCCATCGGGGGTATTAGAGCAATAGCGTCATGGAGATTATGGGTATTGAACAATGTTTTAGGAGAAAGTGGCGCCAGGACCAGCAATAAAATGCCCAGGATAAAATACAATAAAGATGGTAAAAATACCAGTATCCGCAGTGCAGCGAAACGCACGAGCCGGTCGCTGAAAAAGGCATCCGTAAATGTAAACAACAGGGCAATGGAGGAGGCAATAAACAAATTGGTAAGATACCATGAATTCACTTTAAGCAGTGTGGCGTACTGGCTAAAAAGCTGGTCATTGCCGGTCATGAATACATACAAGGCCAGACTACAATACCAGAACACTAAATGAAAGCCCAGACTCCTAAACAATAGATTGAACCTGATAATGATTTTTTCCTTGGTGAACATCGATGGTATATTTCAGATTAAAAAAATAAATATACTTTTTGATGTTCTGGATATTTAAAAAAGTGAATGACAAATCTTACAACATACAATGCCGTATCTACATTTCATATTAATCATAATTTAGGGTAACGCAGTGGGTGTAACAATGATTAATACAACCCGCGCATTGAAAAAAAATTGAATGGCCCAAAACCAATTTTCTGCACACTAAATGAAGTCCCTGTCCGTTTGGAGACCCTTTATCTTATATCATGAATTTCATATCAGGATACCCGTATTCCATTTTGATGCCTTTTTCCCAACCTTGCAACAGAATCAAATTTATTAAACAGTTTTGTTTTAAAATGAACATTTATTCAGGAAGGCTACACATCCGTTCTCTGTTTTTGGATCTTGTGATATAAGTAATAGGACACAAAGAGAAAAGTGATGGGCAACGCCATAAAAGAAACCTGAGGCTGTAGACCGTCGGTAGAAATTACAGAATATGAGGCCCCGATTAAATCAAAGCATAGTCCTGCATAGGCCCACTCCTTAATCCTTGGAAATCCAGGAACAACAATGGCGATAACGCCAAGAATTTTTGCCAGTCCGATAAACGGGATGAAATATTTGGGGTAACCCAGATGTGTAATGAAAGTCACCGCGTCTGGAACAACTAAAAAGTCCGGAATGGCAGAAAATAGCATGAAAGCGCCAAATAAACCGGTAATTATCCAGTATAGTGTTTTTGTCTTTTTCATTCTGATATTTTTTTTGTTTCATTTATTAATGATTCATGATCGGGAAAGTTCATAGTGCAACCCTGTTACTCCTGAACTAAAAGTCCTTGCTTCGAGCAGTGTAAGGCTGACCTGATCTTTGATATTTTTAAATAATGGCATGCCCGCTCCAAGTAAAAGTGGATTGACAAACAACCAGTACTCATCGATCAATTGGTAAAGCATCAGAGCGTGAGAAGCTGAAGGACTGCCAAAAATTACGATTTGTTTTCCGGGCTGTTTTTTTAATTGTTGAATTTCTCCCGGAATGTCGTCACTTATAATTTGAGTGTTGGCTATTTTGCTGCCTTTCATAGAGTTGGATATTACTACCTTCGATACATTATTATACCAACGGGAGTGTTCTTTGTCGTGCCTGGAAGCATTGGGCTGATCACCGGCAGTCGGCCAATAACTTTCCATCATCTGGTAGGTTACTCTTCCATACAAAGCTGTATCAGCCAGGTCAGTCATCTTTCCGGCATAGTCAAAAATTTCTTCATCAACATGGATCCAGTCCATTTCTCCATTTGGGCCGGCGACAAAACCATCGAGTGATGTGTGCATGAACAATATTATTTTTCGCATGGTATATGATGTTTATGAATATATAAGCTGTAATTTATTACTTTTCAAGTACTGTCTTTAAATCAGCTAATCCCGTTTCCAGATTTTTGCCAAGCATGTTCCTGACCAATGGCTTCATCACATTCATGGGGAATTTCATAGTACTATAAAAGCCCCAAAGCACTTTCGTTTGATTTTCTGATATAAGTTCGGTTATAAATTTAGCCTTCGCGGTACTTTGCATGGGTTTAAGGAAACGAAGCTCATGTTCAATGTTGATGCCTTCCTCTATTTTTTTAATTTCCTGTTCTCCGGTACCAACATTCTTTTTCTTGAAGCTTTCCCAGGCAAACACAAATCCAACCTGTCCGTCAATTCCGCGGTATTCTTTTTTCATATCCGGATCCATTTTTGCCCACACACTAAAGCTGTCGTGATTTTTCACATATCTGATAAAATCAAAAACCTGTTGTTTCGGTTTGTTGATGGTTATACTTCGTTCAATATTCATCGCTTTCCCGGAAAAGAAGACGATGATCAGAAACAGCATGATAAAAACGGAGGAGATAAGTAATATTATCGTTGTCATGGTTAATAATTTATGGTTAATTTAATGATCTCTGTTGAAATTAAGTAGCCAGTGATTTCCAAATTTATCGGTCAGGTCGCCAAACAAAGCACCCCAAAATGTGTCCTCTAAAGGGTGGTCGACTTTGCCTCCTGCCGATAATCTGTGGTAACAAACTTTGATTTCCTCTTCACTATTACAACTGAGTGAAAGGGAGACGGCGTTGCCCCTGACCAGTCCTGTTGGGGCTACCATATCGGAACCCAATAGCACCAGTGCATCCTTTGTCAATGTCGCATGTAATATGCAATCTTTCATTTGCTGAGGCATTTTTTCTGCCAAAGGAGATTCACCAACAGTTTGAAAAATCAGTGCTCCTCCAAGGCATGCTCGATAGAAAGTCATGGCTTCACGACAGTTGCCACTAAAGGTCAGGTAAGCATTTATTTGTGCCATGGGTATTTTATAATCTTGTCACGAATTTGATTCTGCATACTTTTTAAAGTTATCCAGAATCGCCTGCCAGCCAGTCCGCTGCAATTCTATTGAATTCATGCTTTCTGCCTCAAATGTTTCGACTATCCTGGTCTCATTCCCGGAAGGTGAAAATGTGATTTTCACTTTTCTGCCATCATCAATGGTGTAAGCAATCACTTCATTGGTTGTTACTTCATCATAAATGCCGCCGAAATCAAAACCAAACGAGCCGTCTTTGGCTTCCATTCTCGACCAAAATTTACCACCTACCCGCAGGTCATTTTCTGCCCGCGGTGTATGCCAGTCGTCCGAGGCATTGTTCCATTTCACAATGTGTTCCGGGCCGGTCCAAAACTCCCAAACTTTTTGTACAGGTGCATTTACTGTCGTTTCAACAGTAATAGTTGTTTTACCAGAAGTTTCCATCTTTACTATTTTTCAGTTAATGTTTGTGACTATACAAAGATGCAACAAGAAAATAATATAGGCGCTGTGCATATTTGACAATCTAAGGGTGTTTTGCGACAAGCAAATTTAGTATTTTAGCATGATGAAAAATGTATGCATCTTAGTTCCCGAGTCGTCAGTCTTGCAAGCCGTTGCTGACCCTCAATATCTTTTCTCGGCAGTAAATCAATTTCTGGCCAGCTCCGGAAAGGCCCCGCTCTTCAATGTACAACTCGTGGGGGCCACTAAAGAAATTAAGCTCAATGGTGGTATATTTTCCATCCATCCTGATTTGCAACCGGACGATGTCGAGAAAACCGATCTTGTGGTTATACCCGCCTTATTTGGTGATATGCAAACTGCCATTTCGAAAAATGAGGCATTGATACCCTGGATCATTGACCAATACGAAAAAGGGGCTGAAGTGGCTTCCCTTTGTGTGGGCGCTTTTTTACTGGCATCCACGGGATTGCTCAACGGCAAGAAATGCTCCACTCATTGGGGATTTCAAAATGAGTTCAGGGCCTTATTCCCGGATGTGGAATTGGTTGATGGAAATATCATCACTGAAGAACATCGCATTTATTCCAGCGGTGGCGCCAATTCCTACTGGAATTTGCTTTTGCATCTGGTGGAAAAATATGTGGACCGCGCCACAGCCATCCTGGCTGCCAAATTTTTTGCCATAGATATCGACCGCGATAGCCAATCGGCCTTTGCCATGTTTCAGGGTCAAAAAAATCATGGCGATGAGGCAATTAAAACAGCGCAGGAATTTATTGAACATAATATTCAGGTAAAAATAATCATTGATGAATTGGCCGATATGGTGGCTTTGGGCAGACGCAGCTTCGAACGACGATTCAAACTGGCCACCAGCAATTCTGTATTGGAATACATCCACCGGGTTAAAATTGAGGCGGCCAAAAGAAGTTTCGAATCCAGCCGTAAGAATATCAATGAAGTCATGTTCGATGTGGGATATACGGATACCAAATCCTTCAGAACGGTTTTCAAAAAGATCACCGGCCTCACCCCCATCGAGTATCGCAACAAGTACAACAAGATGTCGGTGGTTTCTGAAAATATTCCGGCTTGATCAGCAACCCTGGGATTTTCATATCTTTCGTTTTGGTTGATCAGGCAATTTATGGTACAGGCTTGCCAAGTAAATTGCCAAAAAAAATAAAATTGGTGCAGTGGCTAGTCCGGGGGTATAAGATTTTTCGGCCAGGGCCCACAAAGGATGACCAATGCCATTGATTAATTCAATGATTATCCAGAACCAGATTAGCGCCGGTGAGACATGGGAATTCTTTCGGAAGCAATAAAACCAGCATAGTATGCCAAAAAGGAATAAACTTACATTGATGATTATAAACCCTCTTTCAAGATTGCTTGAAATCAGACCGCTGAGGAACCTTGCCGACGGAAACACCTCCCATAGCTGTCCTGTGTATTCCTCTATGGAATGAAGGCCTTGAATAATGACAAGCAACAAGAATACTATTTTAATGCGACGGATCATTATTGCCTGGTAGTTATCAGTTCAAACCATATGTTGTGCACTTAACGTTCAGAACCACTTTCCTGAAATAATACGATTAATAACCATCTGTCATCTGCTATTTTTTATCTCAAATACAAATGAAAAGTGGGAAATCGGAAAATAAAACAATTTCCAATTTCCCACCATTAAAACAGATCATTAATATTTTATTGCATCACTGTTCTTTTAATAGCTATCGTCTTGAACCAGGTATCCCGGATTGTCGGAGGCCCCATCAATAGCAGACTGTGGAATCGGGAAAAGACGTTTCTTAACATCGCTGTCTGTTTTTCCCGTCCAGGAGTCTTCATCTTCCCAAACCGGATCATATCAGTACGTCTCTGGAGTTTCCAAAAAAAATCGAACTTCTTTTTAGCTTGACCTCTTATTCTTAGGCTCTTCATCATTAATTCCAAATGAAATGCAACTATTCATTCCAGTCATCAGTGCGAAAAGAAGAAGCCGGCAAACCTTCGGTGTTATAGAGTGTTCCCACCACGTAATCTTCAAATGCATAGCGTACTGCCACCGGTTTGTCCACATTAGGAGACGAAACGCTCACCCCATTTCTGGTTATTACCGCTGTGGCAGGGTAGAAATGTTTGTTTTCCCCAGCAACCTCAAAATTGTTGAGTTCCTGTCCAAAGGTGGTAAGCCCATTATCGGCATGATCAAAAGTCAGCTTTGCCGTGCTTCCTTCTATGGTCATTTCCTTTAACACGGGACCGGAATATTCAAAGCCCTTTTCCCCATATGTTTTGACCAGGGCCAGGTATGCCAGCCTGTCTCCCGTCACTTCCTTGTCAGACGGATGGATTATACTCTTTTCACCAATATCGAGCAGGCATGCCATGCCACTGTTTGGTATTACTTCAGATGCCTTCAACTGGGCTTCTCTGATGAAAGCAGAATTAAGCCCGGGGGTAGGGTAATCAAAGGGCGCAATTTGAGCATAATAAAAGGAGAAATCCCCGATCCCCCATTGTTCCCGCCAGTCTTGCACCAACCCAGGTAATAACTTAACATATTGGTCAGGTTCCTTCCTGTTGGCTTCGCCCTGATACCAGAGTGCTCCTTTTATGGCATACCCAACCATTGGATTGACCATGGCATTATAAAGCACTGTAGGGGTCTGTTGGGTAATCTCCCCGTTCTTCCTTTCGTCCTGGAGGGAAACAAAATCAAATTGCTTAATGCTACTTTCACTGATCCACGGTTCTATTCTCGTTCCACCCCAACTCGAGGATATCAAACCTACCGGTACATTCAGCACTTGCTGGATCATTTTGCCAAAATAATAAGCTGATGCACTGAAGTCCGCAACATTTTCCGGACTACATTCCAGCCATTCGCCTGAAAAATCATCAAGTGGCTCTATACTTTTTTCGTTATCCACAGTAAACAAATGGATATTTGCATTACTTGAGGTTGCAATTGCCTTATTTGATCCCCCAACCGGCTGATTGTGATAGCCTTTCATGGGCATGAACATATTCGATTGTCCGGAACAAAACCAGACCTCTCCTATCAACACATTATTTAGTGTCAAGACCGTACCATCAGAAATACTGATCTTATAAGGGCCTCCCGCCTTCGGTGTTTTAACTTTCAGTTTCCATTGTCCACGACTATTGCTTATGGCATTATAACTTTTTTTGTCCCAGGAGGTCGTCAACTTTACGGTTTTACCAGGAGATGCTTTACCCCAAATTGTGGCGTCGGTTTGTTGCTGCAATACCATATTGTCCCCAAAAATAGAGGGGAGTTGTACTTCAGCGCGCAGTGCTGCTGATATCAATAAAAAAATGAATAGTACCCTCAAACTTTTTGATTTTTTCAGATCCATCTTTATATGCTTTTATGTTCTCAATGTTACTCTAAATAAGCAACAAACTATTGGTTATGGAAACTATCCGTTGAATAATTTCCCGTTGGACCCACGTCTATAAAGATTTTAGGTCATAAAGTTAAAAGCATCCCCTCCCAAATTGCCGACTATTAAGAAAGGGAATTCCTTGCTGATTAAAAGTTTAATCGTTGGTGATCTTTTATGTCTGTAAGAAGGCAAAACCATTATATTATATCCATAATACAGAAGGTGTATTTTCTTTTTGTTATAATAAAATGTTGGGTACCCATTATGTACAACATTTGGCAGTTCTTTGTTTGTTGCAACTGGCCATTCTGAATCCTGAAACATGTTCTTTATCAGTCAAATTTTAAAAATTTTAATTTATTTGATGATCCGTGAAATATCTTGAATTGACATAATATATCGCATTTTATTTGCAAATCAATCCCAGTAGCGATATTTCAGACAGAATGGCAAACTTAACCTCCAACTTTCTATGCATCATTTACTGATGTAGGAATGAATTATTTCAGGAGAATCATTCAAAAAACAATCATGTTATTATAAAATGGAATTGCTAATTTTTTATATTGTATTACTTTTTTTTATTGCCGGTCTGTTTTTTGATATGGGACTGACCTGGCGAAGCTTTAACTGAACTATGAAAAATATTGTCTTAAAACATGATTTACACAAAGGTGCCGGTATCATTAGGCTTGAATTTTCTTATGATGAGGAACTCATAGACCAGGTGAAAACGATCTCCGGTACACGATGGAGCCGGACATTACAAAGTTGGTATGTGCCAGAGGACGTGTTTAATCTACATTCTTTTTTTGAGACATTGAAAGGATCAGCCTTTATTGATTATTCAGCATTAAAACAAAAGAAAGGACCCTCGCCCCGGAAAGGAAAGTCAAGTCAAATTCAGAAACAAGATGGAGATCCTGTTCCTGAAGAATACCTTGCGAAACTGGAGCGGAAGCGCTACAGTGAAAACACAAAAAAGATATATACTTCATACTTCCGGGATTTTCAGCAATTTTTTAAAGGAAAGAAATTGGGTGGTATCACCAAAGATGACATTAACAACTACTTGCTGACTTTAATACAAGAGAAAAACATATCGATCAGTCAACAAAATCAAAGAATAAACGCCATTAAATTCTATTATGAAAAAGTGCTTGACAGGCCAAGGGAATATTATGACATAGAGCGACCGCGGAAAGAGCGCAAGCTGCCCGACGTGCTTAGCAAGGAAGAAATTGGGGCCATGTTGAAAGCTACGGAAAATTTGAAACACAAATGTATCATTGCATTGATCTACTCATGTGGCTTGCGGCGGAATGAGGCAGTCAATATGAAGCTGAAAGATATTGACTCCAAAAGAATGCTGATAAAAATAAGGGGAGCCAAAGGGAACAAAGACCGGTATGTTCAATTATCACCAGTCATGTTAGATTTATTACGTAATTATTACAGGGAGTACAAACCACATACCTGGCTATTTGAGGGAGCGAAAAAAGGTAAATACAGTGCTGAGTCTATACTAAGGGTTGTTAAAAATGCTGCAGTTCGAGCGGGAATCGGGAAAAGGGTATATCCTCACATATTAAGGCACAGTTTTGCCACCCATAATCTGGAGCAGGGTGTTGACATCCGTTTCATTCAGGAATGGATGGGCCATAACAGCATAAAAACAACACAACAGTACACCCATGTGTCGAAGAATAATTTTAACTTTAAAAATCCGATAGATGATCTTGTTTGAAACCAGAAGTTTGTTTACCCACCCATTTTGGGCGTATAAACAAACTTTACAATAGAGAAATAAACAAAATACTTTGTATACACAGATGTTCAGAGCAATACTCCGCTACGCTCCGTATCGCTCTGAACGTGCGGGCGGCTCCGCCGCTTGTTCAGACCTGCACTTCGCTGCGCTTCGTACAGCTCCGAACAAACGGCTAAATGTCATATCCCTTTCAAGACACTGCGTATCTTTGCAGGAATACGACATTTAGCCGCCCGCACGTTGTGTTTCATGCTAAGAAAGATAGTGCAACAAACGCCAATGCACATTTGGCACATTTGCAAGCCCTAACCCACTAGCTGATGCTTCAGCTTGCAAAAGAGCCAAATTTTTGCCGACGCACACTGATAGACTAACTATATGGATGAAAACGAAAAAATAAGAAGTTATAAGGACAAATTAAGGATTTTCTTGATTCTACATGTGTTCAGTGAACCGCATACTGATAATGAATTACCTAATGTTAGAAAGATTTTTCAAAGTGAGCAAAGGATACAAAAAATAGACTTTTTATTACGGAATCCAGATTACTTATGTCACGAATTACTTGAGAAAGCTAAATCCAACATAAGTTTACAACCCGAAATTAAGGCAATTGTAAAAGATATATTCGCTAGTAAAGAACCAATTTTCAAAAAATTGGAAATGGAAAGGTTTTTCTTTGGAGCCTATGAGGATATTGATGATGTAATTGCATTTTTAAAAGGTATTGGTTTTATTGATTTTTCAAGTAAAAAGAGGGCAGATTTAAAAACAACTATAGAAAAAAAATACTATATAACACAGTATGCAATTGACAAATTTGAAAATGTAATTGATTCTTTATCTTCGATTCAATGGTACGTTAATAGATGTAATTTGATAAAAAAATATTTTGGAGATTTAAGTGGGAGCCAATTACGTATTTCTCAATATCAAATTGATGAGTATAAGAACACTTCATACAATGAATATATCGGAAGCATCAATGGAATTGTAAGTTCTGAGTTTTACAATCTTTATTCAGAAACATTATGAGTTTTGATTTTAAAAAGTTTACGAACGATTTATACGAAAAGTATAAAGAATCATTAACTAAAGAAGCCGTTGATGATTTACTCAACTTAAATGATGAGTATAGTAAAGATACACCTGTTTCAACTGGCAAAAGACTTGTAATTAATAATATCAGAATTATTGGAGAAAAGGAAATTTCTTCTAATCAGGATTACTCAGGTGCAAAAATTGATTTTTCTTTATCGTTTACATCTGGCGTTAATATGTTAATTGCGGATAACTTGAAAGGAAAATCTAGTATTTTCAAAGTAATAAAATATGCTTTAACAGGTTCAAATTCACTTAAAGCAAATATTAAAAAGTGGATTCATTTCGCTTTCGTTAACTTCAGTATTAGTGATAAAAAATACACGGCTTATTTAGATTTATCTAAACGAAGCTTAACTGCTTATTTGCTTAATGGTTTTATTTGTTCCGTTGAGGAATTGGAAACCTACTCAGAGGAAATAATATTTGAAGCAAATAGTGAAACCACATATCAGGATAGAATGAATGATTTTTTCTTTAATCAATTCACATATTATTCCTTAAAGTGGACTCAAAAATCCTCGCAAAAGGATAAAGACGAATTACTTGAAGCAGGTGCAAGTTGGAAGACTTATTTTAAATCAATTCTTTTGGAGTCAAAAGATAGTAATAGCTTGATGTATGGAGACCAAGGGAAAAAAGTATTTCAGATGCTTTTAGGTATTGAATTAACTTACCCAATAAATCGTTTAAGTATAAGGAAGGATATGCTAAACTTTGAAAAGGCTAAAGAACAATCTTTTTCCGAGCGACAGAAAAAACAAGCTGAAAGTAATTTATTAAAACACCAAAGCCGACTGAAGGAAATAGAATCAGAAATTAAAGAAATTCAAACAAAAAATAAGGAAAAAATTAATCTGGCTCCAATTTATAAAGAATATAATAGCACTTTAGAACTTATTAATTCTGAAAATAGAAAAGCTCAAAAAATTGCAACAGACAGACAAAGTAAGAATAAAGAACTTAACTCATTTAAAAATAAACAGGAAACAAATCAAGGTGAAATAAATAGGTTATCTGTAAGCAGACAGCTGTCCCCCCTATGCTAGGTTAATTTTATTTTTCCACCTATGGGGTAGCAGGTCGGAGAATTTTCCTTCGAATGTTGGGTTGTTTAATTTTTGCAGTACGTCGGTGAGCCAATATTGCGGGTTTACATTGTGTTTTTTGCAGGTGGCAAAAAGGGAATACACAATAGCTGCATTTTGTGCCGATTCGTGGGTTCCGGCAAAGAGGTAATTTTTTCTGCCCAATGCAATTGGCCTGATGGCGTTTTCGATATCATTATTATCAATCCGAAGGTGTCCATGCAGGGTATAGTAGTGCATATTGTCCCACAGGTGAAGGGCGTAAGCAAAAGCTTTTCCTATCGGACTTCCGGGAAGTACCTTGGGATATTCTGCCAACATCCATGCTTTGAGATGGCGCAGTACAGGAACGGCTTCGGCCATTCTTTTCTTCACAATTTCCGGTTCTGTTAACGGCACCGGCGCTTCCCTGATCTCCTTTTCTATTTTATATAATTCAGCAATCTGTTTCACGGCATATGAAGCCCTTTCCTTATCATAAGAAACCGCTTCGTCAAATTTCCTCCTGATGTGGGCCATACAGAAGAGTTGGTTCACCGTTTTGCTATTTTTGAATAGAGTCGCATAAACTTTGTAGGCGTCCGACTGCACCACCCCCGTAAAATCTTTTAACAACTTCCGGGGGCCTTCGTGTCCGCGAGTGGGCTGGTAGTCAAAAAACACCAATCCATCCACAGGGGCATGATAGGCCCAGTAAAAACCCTTATGACAGGCGTATTTCTTCTCACTCTGGAGTACCCGGATGGTAGTTTCGTCCATTTGTAGATACAGGTTAGACAGCGTTTCCCGCTTCAGGGCGTTATAGAGAGGTGTTAACACCTGGCAGGCGGCCCCTGTATTATTGTTCAAGGTTGACTGGGGGATGTTCATGCCCTCCCTGGCAAAGATCTTTCGTTGCCGGTACAGCGGCAAATGGTCAATATATTTACTAAGAAGCAAATGGGCCAGTACAGATTCATCAAACAATCCCCGCTTTACTGTTCTGGAAGGAATCGGTGCTATCAGTACTCCTTTACCCTCTGAGGTATGGTTGCTTTTTAAAGCCCACTTCCTGCGGATAATCCTTTTTACCTTAAAACTGGCCGGAACAAGTACCAATACCTCTGTTACTTCTTCTCCGATTACTTTATAATCACTTAAGTCGCCTTCCGGATCGATGATCACTTCCTCCCGCTCCAGGTGCGCCGGCAATACCATCCTGGAAGCTGTGCGTGGGGCTCTCTCCCTCTTCCCTATAGCTTTCTCCTGTTTTCTGATAACCTCTCCAACCTCCTGTTGTAACAGTTCTCCTGACGCCTTAACAGCCTGGTCAGAGGCTCCCAAACTAAAAAGTTCAAGCTGGTCTTCATTGGCCCTTTTTACCCTGTTGTCGGATTTGATACCAAAAAGTTTAGCCCTTAAGGCATTGGCTTCAAGAAGGGCCAGGTGCAGTTTTTGTTTGTATTCCCGGATTTGTCGTTGAAAGGTTTGCTCTTGTGCCTGGAGGGCTTTATCTATTTCTTCCCGCAGCCGGCCTTCCACTTTTCCTTCTACCTCAACCAGCCTTTTCTGGCTTTCTTCGTAGAGTGCTTTGTAGTCTGGCTGCGCGTTTGTCATGGAATAAAAATACCACAAAAAAGTGGATTTGCAGCATAATAAAGCCCTTTTTTACATCAAAAAAACCTCTGTTTTCCCTCTTTTGTATGGATGGTAATCAGGCTACTTTAACGGCTGTATATCGCTTTCTTAATTGCACTGACCCGAGCTTTATCCCTTGCAAAATGAGCGTCAGATCCCGAACGCTAAGTTCATGCTTCTCTCTGCCGGGCCTTTCAAATGTACCACGTTCAAGCCGCTTGATATATAATGCAAAACCATCATTGTCCCACTGTAACAGCCGCAACTGATTGCCCGCTTTTCCTATGAATATATAAACATCACCGCTCAGTGGGTTTTGCTTCAAAGAATTTCGCACCAAACCCGCCAAAGAATAAATGCCACAACGCATATCTGTAGGTTCCCGGTAAAGAAAATACCGGCAGGAAGAGTTAAGCGATAGCATAATTATAGAAGGATTTTTAGCCAGCTCACTTCTACTTCCCGATAAAACCTCAGCTTAACTCCTGACGGGTATTCAATCTCTACCTTCGGCACCAGAGAAACTCCTTGGGAGTGTGGTAAATCTAATTCTATAAAACCCCGTTCCGATGGGGTACCCTCTGAGCGAAACTTCTTTGCCCAATAATGAAAGGTTGAGACCGCCAGATCCTTGCCATGGCAATAGACTTTCTTGCTAAGTCCACTCCCTTGCCAATCAGAATAAACCTTACGCATCTCTTCTTCTTTATATGCTGTCTTTCTCATGGTGCAATACTAAACCACCCCAACCAACTATCCAATATGGGGACAGGCGTCTGCTTACGCTTGACCGATTAATACATAATAATAAAAGCAACCTTCATTTTATTATTTCCGAAAAAGAATTAGCAATTGACGATTTGCTATTTAATATCTGTAAAGAAGTAGCCTCTAATGGAATTTTTACATTCAAAAGAGGTCAGAAAGTACTTAGAATCACACAAGCAAGATATATTTTTAAGGTTCAAAATATCTCGTCAGAGATAGAATTAATAAGTGATGATAAAAATAATACAAGGAAGTCAGTTTGTAATTTAAACAATTATATTCCCATTACTGATTTCAATATTCAGCGAATTGGTAACATTCAAAATAGGATTGACGAGTACCAAAATCTATTTAATGCAAAAGGTCAAGATGATTTTATTAACAATGAAAAGCTTTTAGTTATTGGGAATTTAAGCTGTTTTAAAAAGATACCCAAAGAGTGTCCAGCATGTTTTGTGACTGAAAATGAAAACGGGGACTCTGAAATAATATATAACTCAATTATTTTGCCCAAGATTACTGTTTTAAAGAGCATTAATCTATTGGACAATTACTTGCAACGTGAGATTAATGGCGAACATGTGAATTTCAGCACCTGTATTTTTATTGGAAGTACAAAATTTGAAAACTCAATCAACCATATCAGGAACTATTTTCACCAAAGACGAATTAATAAACTAATTTTCATAGGAGACAAGGACATTAAAATTGATTTAGGAAACAATCAAATACCATTACGATGGAAATGGACTATACCCGAAATAAATTTCTTCAAGGGAGAAAAAAACATACAACATAAACCAATTGTCATAGATAACATTGAGCTTGAAAAAGCAATCACAGAGTTTTATGAAATAATTCGAGAAATTGAAAACAAACACATTATTAGTTTAAAGCCCATCTACCGCTTCATCAGAAGGTTATATTTTGATTGGAATCTTAAGCAAGAATCAACATTTGTTAAATTACATCAAATTAAACGAGAATTTGATATTGCATTGAAGCAACTTCTAATAGAGACATTAGGTAATATATTCTCTGATTTTAACTTTGAAGAATACCAAAAACCACTTTCTGCAAAGTATGACGAAATAATTAATTCAATTAAATCAAACAATAAATGTGAGAGATTAAAAAACTACAAAACTCAAATCCACCAGTTAGTTTTACCATCATTTTTATGTTATACCAATAGAATGGAGTTGAATGAAATTGCAAAGCAATCTCTTCATAGTGTTAAAGTTAAGTCACTCCAAGATATATCCTTACTTCAAAAGTCGATTCATCAGCATTCAAGCGACTCAAACAGAAATTTCTATTCGTTGACAGCTAACGGAATTCAAGCAGAGATTCTTTCACTCTCAAAAAGTGATGATTCCAATGTAAAAGAGCATAAAATAATTTCTTCAATTTATGGAAGCGGAAAAGTTGAAAAGTTGATAGAAAGATTGGGTAAAGCAAAGTCAGAATACAAACTGCTTCTATACAGTATGGAAGAAAAAGCGTGGAGGCATCACCTTGAGTCCTATATTTATGATTTGAACAAAGAATATACATCACAAGACCGATTTCAGATAAGTGGAGTCGAGTTCAACGACAACTACTATCAATTTTCAGATTACGATGAATTGATTGAAGCGTTGGCTTCAAGTAAGCACGAGCATAAGGAGATAGAATATTATAAAATTACTTTTAATGATAGTAACAAAATGAAACTGCCATCTACGAAAACGGTTTTGAAAATTCAGGGTAGTGAAAAGTATCTTGTGTTAGTGGAAGATTTGAATGTTGGGGAAAAGGTTTTGATTTATTCCAACCCCGACAAAAAGCTATTGCGTGACATTAT
>CAVQEK010000008.1:0-17521 GCA_963711495.1 uncultured Cytophagales bacterium | reverse complement strand
AATTAATTTTTTTATATATATGTTGTCATTCAAATTGAAATTAAACCGGTGACATGCCACTTGGTCGGGATAGAATTTGGTAGAATTTAATTCCAATACCACCCGTGGCTGAATTCAGCCATCCGTCCTTATAAAAACTGTTCGAAACCCAGGCGATCTCATATTCGGCATTGATGAATAAGTTTTCACCCAGGTTGATCATGACACCAGCTCCGCCACCGCCATAAAAGCCGGCATCGTGGTCTTTTAATTCCACAATTCCTTCTCTTTTTAAACTGGCAAATTGCATTCCCAGGGCACCTTTTACAAAAGCCCTGGCTTTACCGGCACCAAACAATAATTTCGGTGCATAATAGATGGGAAAAGAAGAAACCGTACTGGTTACATTTTCCTCCAGAATATTTCCGGAAGCTTTAATATTGATGTATCCAAGCTCAATCCCATGGGCAAACATACCTTGCTGGGGATTGAATTCGTACAGTGCGTTAATTCTCCATCCGGTGGCCTGGTCATCAAGGTCCTTGATGTTGGCAAAGGCATAACCACCACTGATGGTGATCATGCTTTCCTGTGCCCATGCCGTGAAAGTACTTGTCAGCAAGGCCAGAATGACAAAAAAATGTTTCATGATCATATTCAATTTTCGATAACAGCGATTTGGCATAGCCAATCCGATAAATGTCATTATTTCTTTGGCGGATAATTCATCAGGATCTGCTTGACGCTATAGGTGATATTTGCCTCTCTTTTATCGGCACTGGCATTTTCTACGAGGGTCTTGGTTCCCGTACCCTGCCATACAATCTTCTTGGTGCTATTGTCAATGAAACTGATAAACATGGTGCCTTCGGTATATTCATTATAGTTAACCTGGGTAGTAGAAAACCCACCGGCATAGCCATATCTCCATGGGCCGTAACCCCCACCAGTTGTAGTGGCGGTGGCATCCATTTTCTTTTGTGTTTTTATATACACATCTACCAGCATATCGGGATCATCCGATTTGGCAAATCCTTTGGCGGTCATTTCATTGTCTACGGCGTTCAAAACGCGTTCGCTATTGAGCTGGCCGATGGCCTCGGTAAGGTTATTACCTACCAGAGCGTAGGTCTTATACTTGGCAAAATCTGCCTGACGATCGTAATCGAAAGCTGTTTTTATCGAACTGCAGGCAACAGCCCCAATGATAAGTAAAGGGATTAAAAACTTTTTCATCTTTTTAATTCGTTTGATTGGTTAGTTATTTAGAACCAGGTGATTAAATCAATTTATGATTTGGAATAATTTATGGATTTGGGACATCATCATTCTTTCAATTATGCTGAGAGAACAATGGTATCTATTTCGATGGATTTCCCTGACAAAATTTAAAGTTTGAACGCAAAGCCACCACTGATCGAGAAGTACCCTTGGGTAGCCAGGTCCCCTGCCTGAAATCCATTGTAATATTTTGCCGCTAACTTGAAAGAGACATCATACGACATTTCATACAACAGTCCAACTTCCGGTTTGATGGCGAAATCCCATGGATTTTCTTTCAGTCTTACAGGTTCATATCGGTGCTTCGCTCCGAGTACATGGTACCAATTGCCAACCCAACATATGGCTTTAGTGGTTTATCGGTAGCAATCATGTAATCTGCAGAAACTAACATCGGTAGTTCGTTTTGATAGCGGTATTGTACGCCTGAAAGTGCCTCGGGGCCTGAAGTATAGGTGGCATAATCTTTCTTTTCATCGAAAACATTCCAGCCAAAATCCACACCAACCAACACGTTGTCAGTAACGGCTTTCCCGTATTCCAATAAAGCGCCACGGAAACTCGGGGCCGAGATGAATTCTCCCATATCCCCTGAGGCGAAACTCACGGCATATTGTATGGACATATAGCTCCCTGGTTTGACTGTATCCTTTAATCGCAATAAAGAAAGGCAACATATGGATGAGGTTATTATTTTTTTCATTTTTGATTTGTTTTTCGTTTCAACTTATTTCGTATTCAGATAGGGTGACTGTTCAAAAGCCTGATCAATGGCTTTGTTGACACGGGTTGTATTATATGCTCCGGACAACAACCCATTGGCTGCAGCAGTCCATCCCCTGGTCGGATCAATATAATCAGCGCCATTGGCCACAAGTGTCATCACCAATGTGCCGGTTGTATAGGATGAAACTGACGGATAGCCCCAACCCCCAACCGCAATACCAGGGATAATACCAGCACCAGTAATCATACCAGTAATATACGGTGGTATTTGTCCAGACAGCTGGAAATAAAACCAGGTCTGCATTGGCCGGATCGTTGGATTTGGTCCAGCCCAGCGCCGTCATGTTACTTTCTATTTGTTGCAGCATTTGTGTGTTGTAGGGCTCTTTCACAAATTGTGGAGTCTCCCCCATCTGCAAGGTCACCGGTGACTTTCACAATTTTGCTGGGCATGGCATAGGTGCCTTTGCTGGCAAAATCAAACTGATCGTCATGATTGGTGTAAACAACATCGAGGTCCTCATAGTACTCCGGCCCTTGTGGGTAACACGATACCATGATGAGGACGATACCCAGGTAAAATACAAGCTTCTTTTTCATATCATTTCTCATTTAGAATTAATTATAACATAGTTTTATAAAGAAATTTAAAATATATATAATGGACACAACTATATTTTTTTTAACCTTGTTTTATTTCCAGATTAAAGACCGACACGGTATTGTATACCAGTCATAACCTGATTCCGCGATCCTAAAAACCCCGCTTCAAACCTGATCGTAAAATGCTTGTTGATCTGAATCAATTTTTCTATCGATTTCATTACCATCTTCAATAAACATTTACCATTTATTTTGGTGAATTTGGGATTGTTAATCGCTAAAATCAAAAAGCGTGCACATCCACCCACTTTCCTTCAATTGTTTTACTTTTAACACCCAAAGTTTGAAAAGCTCCATTCATAACTTGACACTCGTTACTGGATTTGAAGCTATTAAAAGCATCTTCCGACTGCCAGACAATAACGGTGTGATAAAAACTTGGATCATGGACATCTAAAGACAGAAAATGCTTCTCGTTTCCAGGAGGCAAGTGATTGAAAATAAATTGAATGGTCTGTTCAAATTCCCGACTTTTACTTAATGAAACTTTACTGGAAGTGATCATAATGTATTTCATTAGGACAAGATTTAATTTGACTAGATATAGATGACTATCCTTATGCATAACGACCGGTTCGTATGAACCCGCAATAATCAATTGACCGCATTAAATTTTCCAATTTGTGTGCCAGCTTTAATTATAATTTAGAATTATATATATCGTATTCGTTTCCAGATATTTACCATATAATCTGCCGCACAATTCTTAACGATTAAAATCACGCAATATCAACCAGATTTTCGTGAAATCACGAAATATCGTTATGAAACGCCCCCTGAATTATGTCATTCCGGCAATGGTATTCGAAAAGACCGAACATGGGACCAACCTTAGCCATATTTGGTAAATTAGCAATTACGATAATCGAGCAGCGTATGAAAATTTCCGGGAATTCTACGAAGCTAATTGTTCGGTACTTCAAAAGGCAAATTTAATTTCGGGCCAATAAGGATACATAGTGTACAAATGAACCCAAAAAATCCATCCATTTTGGAAATGGCATGTAATTTTTTAAAGGGGGTAAAAACTGAAAATTCTGGAATAATAAACACAGGATTTCCATTTCCATTCAATTTTTGGCAGTAGCTCTGTATGAATGAGTTATACCGGTCTTGAAATGTTTTATTTCTTTATTTTGGACCACAGGTATTAGGGTGAGTTGCAAGTTTTTCTGCTGCACCATTCATACCATTTGTTTTCCAGTTGCAGTCCTTCAGAACGGAAATGATATGCTCTCTTTCCATTTCTTCCTGTGTTATTTTTGAATTTTCACTTGTATTTTGTTCCCCACTCCAGGATAGGAGGGTAGGTGCGCAATATTTAGAAACTTCGATCCTTTAAGCGAGGTACAAGTTTCGAATTATTATTCATCTGGTTTTTTATAATTATTTTGGATTTGAGGTTGTTAAGCTATTAGCATCCGGTATGGAAGAACTGCCCAACCATTTTACTGAAAGGAGAGCAAATAGCGCCATTATGGGCAAGGCCAGTACCACCATGATAAAAGCTTTTTGATCCATCGCAGCAACAGAAAAAAGCGGTGCTATAGCGGCTCCCAGGTTGCGTGTTGAGTTACCTATGCTGAGCACAATTTTCTGGTCATGTTTTAGACCGAAACCAAACCAATAAGGGAATGTTGTTAATATGAAGAAAAAGATTAGCTGGGAAACTACAGCCAGACTACCAGTCACACTGAGGAATCCTTTACCATAGACAATTATGATTAAAACAGTAGTTAAGAGTGTGAAAACGAATGTTATTTTCCTGATAACAGACTGCATCCTGGCCGCAAAATCCACAGACCATCGCTGGATCAGCATACCAATAATAAGCGGGATAAGGATCATCATAAACAATGGTCTGGCAATAGCCCACGCACTAACACTTAATCCCTTTACCATGAAAGGTAGTGTAAAAGGCATAATAACAATTGTAACAATGGCCACCAGAAGCATGAAGGCTGCAGTATATCCAACGTCTCCTTTTGCCTTATTCACGAATAATGGAACAAACGGCGCACAAGGTGTCAATCCCAGTAAAATTAAGCCGATTGCATAAGGTTCTGACAATGGAATGATCACAGTGATTACATATGCTACACCAGGGCCTATTAAGAATCCCCAAAACAGGGTATGTAAAACAAACCGGAAATTCTTCAGTCCCCTGATGGCGTCCTCCGGATTTAACCGGAGCCCCATATCCATCAAGTTACCGGCCACAAAAATGACTATCGATATTTTCAATGAGAGCATCTGCATGGTTATTCTTCTTCCTTGACGGTGCTAAACCAATAATTGTGGACTAGTGAAAGCATTCCATTTGATACATTTTTTCGTCTACCCATGCAAAGCTATAACTGTATCAGACAATCCAATTTGTATGCCGCTTTTGTTTATAGACTAGTGCTATATATATCGTGTTTATTATCAGGATTTTACGAAAGATTGTTCGCTTATCAGACTCTGGAAATAGTCAAATGAGTTTACCAGTATTTCGTAAATTCACGAAATATCGTCATGAATGTATTTTTGCAACTTGAAGAAGGGTAAATATTACATAGGAATTTGATATGGGTGTTAGGTGGGTCTTCGTGTCAAACACCATCTTCGATTACACACGTTCAGAAAGGGATAGTTCTGATCTTTTTTGTTCTATGATTATCTGACAGAAGCTGCCTTTCATGCTTGTATTCTAACGCAGAACAAACCGAATATATAGGACTGGTTCAGCATGAGTCATGCGTAGCACACTAAAAAGGAAAACGATTTATCTGAACAGAGAACGTCTGTTTACCGGCATTGATCAAGGATATTGCGCTGCAAACTTTTATCATTCTCAATATCCTGGAAAAATTGGTCAATATAATCAATGGCGCTGTTCCTTGCACGATCATCGAGTAGGGAGGTATTGTACAGGTTATAGATATCATCCCTGGAATTTTTAAAATTTTCAGCAGCGCTTTTGATATATGAATTGTCGATACAAACACCCCGGTAAACTCGTTCTCGTACGGTAGTTATACCTAGGCGTTCATCAGGAACCGCGTAATCCGCATTGACAATTCCGGCATAATCAAAATCATAGGGAATGGCAAATGGAGATTCCCGGGTAGGATCTTTCGATTTTATAATTTTAATATTATGTAATGCCGGTATAGACCAATCGGTATTTCCGATAAGATATTGGAATAAATAGCAATTTCCCAGGTTAGTAAGATCGGTATATTGGTCGCGAATGCTCTTGGTTTCTAAAGATATGGCATTGAGCCGTTGTGCCATCTGTTCTAAATTTTCAATGATATATGCATAGCTTGTCAAGGTCTTTAACTTGTCATTGGAATCGACATAGGTCAACTCAATCAGTCTGACCCTGAAGCTGTAGTCTGTGATGAGGTTGTACAATTTATAAGCATAATATTCGGACAGTAAGTATTGCTCATAGGTTTTGCTGCGTTTACAGTCCATCACCATTTTTATTTTATCAAATTCCTGGATTTGTTTCAAGACAGCTTCTTGCCTAGGAAAATTCAACATGAGTGGTGGAAAATAGCAGATTTTCCTGCGCATATTTCCTCTGGGTTTTACAGTAATCTGGCGGGTTACTGCTACGGTGTCATTGAGAAAATATCTGAGGGTGGCTGGTTGATATTTCCCCTCGTATTTATGTTTTATCATGTTTTTGAAATCGGATACAATCGACACTTTCATGATTTCATCGCTCTTGAATAAATCCTCCGCATCAGGCCGCGAAAGTATGGCTTCTTTGAAGGCGGGATTATGTTGGTAAAGGGAATCAAAATCCAGTATTTGAGACTGTGCCTGGAAGTGGCTTATCACTACAATTACAATCAATGGGAGTGCATTTATAATTTTCATGGCTGGAATATGTATTTAAAAAAATGAAATTGAGCGTATGTAAAATTATGATCCTGCGCACAAATTCTGTGCCATTGAATATTGTAATTCCGGCCAATTTTATGACCATGGATTGTTCAGATGAAACCATTGGATCTGCGGAAATTAAGGCTGTCTATTTGGGCGTTCATTGGGTTGAAAAATTACGGAGGGCACAAATTTGCAAGTATCTTTTGAAAATGATTGAAATAGTAAAAATTTCAAAAAAGTATTATCTTTCAATAATTTTTGGTGATTGATGCTTATGGGACTTTTTACAATAACAATATTAAAGTTTGCCTATACCATTGCTATAGTATTTATTCTGGCTCGATTTATATACTTTCCGAGAAATGGGAAAAAGGATTATGTTTTTACTTTTCTTTTATTAGCGGCTATCATTTCAGAATTGTGTATGTTGGTTAGTCGGATGGATATGAGTTTTGGATTTGCATTGGGAATATTTGCAATTTTTAGCCTGATCAGGTATAGAACATTTCCGGTTACGCCGCGCGAGATGACTTATATATTTTTAAGTGTCGGCATCGCAGCCAAGAACCATCTGGCACCAGAACAGATTGAATTTTATAAATTTCTCGTTACTGATGGAATTATTCTTTTGTTGGCAGGCGCGGTGGAGTATTTATTATTGAGGGATAAATATACCACCAAGGTTATTGTGTATAATCATCTTGACCTGATACATCCGAACCGGCGAGAAGAATTATACAAGGATTTGAACATAAAATTTGGTATTTCAGACATAAAAAATGTGAAGGTGGGTAAGATTGACGCGCCGAAAAATTCAGCAAGACTCCGAATCACCTTTAAGGACACGGCTAACGCTAATTTTGAGGATGATTGATCCAACAGGCGTGAACCATCTGTTAAAAAAGCGATACAGACAGGCATAAAATTGATTGCGTTCTTTCAACGTATTTAAAAAGCTTCGTTAAAACTAATATAAAAAGCCGCACTGTCCTGTCCGATACCATAATCAAACCTGGCGTTCATCCTCTTCTGAATCTCAAATCGTAATCCGACGCCACCGTTGGGAAGCCAATGTTTCATTTCTGTAAAACTGTCGGCGAGTGTGCCGGTAGCCAGCCAGGTTACAAAACCAAATCTGGACATCATATCGCCATCTTTTCTTGGTGTTTTACGCATAAACATGTGACGATATTCAGTGATGCCAAACAAAGAAATCTTATCTCTGTAACGACCCCATAAATAACCCCGCAAGTCAAATGGCGTACCCAGGGGAGAAAGTTCCGTCCAGGGCACGTTTTGATTTCCTATCCGGGTCTTTACCTGCCATGCAAGGGTACTTCCTGGTCTTTTGATTTGGTGGTATTGTCTGTAATCCAGTACTACGATCTGGTAGGTAGGCTTTGTAAAAGCTTCCGAAATATACATGTTGGTGCTGGCTTCCAAAAAGAGTCCTTTATATGCATTGACGGTGAAATCGCGCGTATCATATTGAAACAACAATCCAGTAGACCAGTTTCTGATAAATGTACCATAATTCACAACGGCAGGGTCCATTTTCATGACAGGATTCAAATCCGACGCTTCAGTTTGGTTGAAATCAAATATGAGGCCCGCAAAGATTTTTTTGCCAAAACGATGGGAGAATTTCAGGTTCACCTGGATCCAATTTCTATGATAACTTGTTGTTGAATCTGGTTGAGAGGGCTCCCGGGCTGCCTCATATCCAACACCCCAGTAATTATCTGGCATATCTTTAAGCCAGATATCGCCGGTTAAACGGTTTTTATCTTCCTTAAAAAAGAGCGTTGGCCTTAAGTTCAGGTAGGAAGATCCGTTGGAACTGTATCCGAATGAAAAAGGTAGTGTTGACGGTTGTTGTTCGTTGTTATCACTTTTATTCATGCTAAAGGAAATCAAACCCCCGCCGGTTAGCATGATTCCTACTTCCGGCGAAATTGAGGGTGCTAAAAATGGGGTAATGTGAAATCGTTTTTGTTTTTTTTGCTCGATTTTAGTGGAATCAGTTACCAAAATATTTGAAACAGAATCTGCTGTCACTGGTTTTTCCTGGGCAAATAATAGATCTGAATGTGTAATAACCCAAACAAATAATAGGAGATTCCATTTCATGGCGCAATATTTTACAACACAATCATTTTCAATTTACGTTACCCATTTGATTATCAGCTCAAAAAATAATCCGTAATCAATCGGGGCTATTTTTTGTATTTGAGATTGTAAGAGAACCTTTTGCAACATTTATGCCGTATCCAAATTTCAAACTTCCACCTCCACCTAAAACGACTTTCATTTGGTTATTATCTGCTTCAAACGTTCAAATTCTATAAGAAAAGATGAAATGGAATCGATCGATGCCGGAATGCGACACTTACCGGATATACCACTGATTATGGCTGTTTGCCACCTAATTGCACTGTAAACGATAAAAATAGATATTTAAGTAGGGGAGGACATTGTCCATACATTGGCTTTCATATAAGATTCCCAAACCGGACATTTCTGAATTCTGCAGGCCCTCTGAAATAGAAACAAAATATCATTCTTTTCGCATATCGATGCCCTGAAATTGTTTAAATCAGACAAATGCCACCCGCTTCCAATAACGATATTTCGTGAATTTACGAAAAATAGTTGATCTCAGGCGCTGATGCCATTTGAGCATGCCGTAGTGAATGTTTCGTAAACCATTGATAAATAACATTTTATTGAAAATATCGATTCTAGAAATTCCATGGCACTATAATTGGAAGACAGCAAGAAATGAATATATGCAATCCCTGTTCATATTCAGGATTTTAAAAGGTATTGTTGGCCTTGTTTGTAAAATCCAATTGGGACGGGAAAGTACTTTTAAAGAGGCCAAAATAAACAATGATGTCCAATGCATTCACAAAAAATATGGATCTGTCTGTCACCAACATCAAAAACGCAAGATTGAATATTGATCCATTGAACCGGAATGAAGTGTATTTCACGAGATGCCAGCCGATGAATTAAAGCAAAACAAACGAATCTTCAACCCGTGCACCGGACGAAGTGTATTGCCATTACTTTCCGCATATTGACATAGACGATGGGATTTAAAACAGAGATCATTCCTGATTTAAAATGTTTTGAGACTTTAATATAGTGAAGCTATCCGCCTGTCTCATGCCTGTTGTGCTGCTGACCTGCACGTTATTTGGGAAGCCTGCGAAATCGCAGGTATTTGATCAGTTATGGCTTGAATATCAACCAGGATTAAAGTTTAAAAAGGACTATAAACTGGGCATGAGGGCATCGTACCGGACCGACTTTGAAGTCCCCAGGTGGCGCACGTTCGAAGGACGGCTGATGCCGGAAAAAAGCTGAACAAGTTTTTCGACGTCCTTTTCGCTTTTCAAATCCTTTCTACCGACCAGAACGGAAAATTTACAAGCTTTGAGTTACGTCCGGCTATCGGGGGACGTGTCCATTTTACCCCGGATAATAGGATCCAGACATTTTTTTTCCCGCGACTTGAGTACCGATTCGGACTTAAACAATCTACCGGGGGTATGGGTCGACTCGCCCCGGATCAGATTACGCGCCGGAACACAGATGCCCTTCAACAAACCATCGATAAAAGAAGACAATGTCTGGTTTGGTATGTTGGATGCC
The DNA here is from genome assembly GCA_963711495.1 of uncultured Cytophagales bacterium. Taxonomy (GTDB): domain Bacteria; phylum Bacteroidota; class Bacteroidia; order Cytophagales; family Cyclobacteriaceae; genus CAVQEK01. Next base: position 7,327 of record CAVQEK010000008.1, on the reverse strand, counting down.
GAAGCATTTTTTATTGAGGAAGAGGACATCCGGGAGACATTTACTAACCGGATCTGGATAAGGCTCTTCCTGGGTTATAAGTTGAATCAGAAGTTTCAGTTTGAAATGGCTTGGAATTTCCAGGATTCGAAAAATACAGTGGAATCCGACGATATAAATTATGACGGTATCATTAGACTTATTGTTAAACACAGCCTCAATTAATAATTAATAGAAATTAATATGATAATGTATCTTGAAAACAGGAGTGTAATTATTATCACTTCCTTAGGACTGGTCCTGTTTTTTATGACTTGCATGCATTATATTCGGCACAAGACACCAGCAGCGTAAAAAAATGACATTATCTTACAGCCATCTACCTCATGTTTCCCTATATGAATGGCGAAACTGTGCATTGGTGAAATCTCATTGTGCCTGTAGATGCCACGGCTGGCGACATTTTCGGCAAACTACAGATGGGTGCCATGCTGTACCTGGAGGCAAAAACCGATACATGGGCCATCACCTCCGATTTAGTTTACATGAAACTCAACCAGGACATCACGCCCGTAAGGCATCTGCCATTGTTAACTTTCCTGAATATGATCTTACACCCATTTCATTGAATTAAATTTCAGTGACAAATTAAATACAGCATTTCATGAAGTGCTCAAATGAGTGAAGTGAATCACCTGTCATTTATCTTGTACACCAGGGATGAAAAAGACCGCAGTCATTTCAATATAGCACGGATCAATGAAGGTGGTTGCAGGAAATGTGAACAATACCTTTATTTTTTCAGGAAAACCGAAATTAATTTTTCTGTCATAATTTGCAAGTTGGGCATCAATAATATACGAGGCATTTTCAGTTTATTTTCCTGGCACATTCCCGGTTGAACTACCCTTACGGTTTCCCTGTTTAATCCGAACTATTCTTAATCTTTCAATAATATAAATCGGTATTTCCCAACAGATAAATATTTAGTGAAATATACATGACATTCACATCCATATTCTCATACGGTTTTACGGTACCTCCATTACCATCAGATTCGCTGTAGCTTTTTTTGTAAAAATTTGAAAGGTAATACTTGAATTTAAGGTTTGAACCGTAAGGCAATTGGATGCCAACCATTAAAGCATGCTGAATAACGGTTCTCTCGGAAAACCACTTATTGAATTTTGTTTTCTGTTCGTTTATGAATGTTTTTTCTTATAGTTAATCGGGAACTCGATTTCATAGCCTGCGTAAATAAAAGCTTTGTCCAATTGACCGATTTTTACGCCAAACGGTATACCCAGGTTATATGTGCGCGCTTTGATCCGGGCATTCTTGTCAACATCATAGATAAAACCAACGTTGCGAATAGCCAATCCGGAAAACAAGCCGGTTTTGTCAGAAAGATCAACATTAATATAATCCGAAAGATTAAAGAAAGGAGAAAACGGACCGGGCCACCCAATTCTTCCCCGTTCATAGTCACATTCGCCCATGACAGTTGAATTTCCAGCATAGAAGTGGAATAAACTTTATTGTCTTGAGCGCATACATGATGTAACCCAGCCAGGGCCACAAAAAGTAAAAAAGTAGAAATTCTTTTCATTTTTTTTAAAATAATTTTTTGAGAGAAAAATGTTAAAATATTCTTTCATACCATAAACCCATTGTATTTATCGGTTTAATCACTGAAGGTTCTTTTTTGTTAGTAGACAAAACAGTATTCGTACCGGATTTTGGAAAAGTATGAGTTTCATCTTTCTTTGATGATCGAACATGGTTTTTGCTGCCATGGTGCGTTGTCAATCACATCAAGATTTTCCGGGATTTTATAATTCCAGCAATTCATTGCAAATTCAAATTTGTCCAGCACTTTGTCCAGTTCTGTCTTTTCGATGCTGTATTGATGCATTTTATGATTTTTTTGTTCGAAGAGGTATTGTACAAGATCAGGCTTATATCTTCAAAATTCTTAAAATCAAATTTTTTATTACTAGTCGAGTAATTTTGAAATTAGTTAAAAAATGCTATTCGATTCAATTTCAGGAGGTTTCACTTGAGTTTTCAAAAGTAGCCCCCATTTCTTTTTCAAATAGATTTAATTGTATATTTCTAAGATTGTTCAGTGAATTGCTATTTGAAATTGAGGCATTTGCAGGAATTTTATCAAACTTACGCAGCTGGCCGTATTTTTTGCTGCCAGCTTACCTGGTAAAAAATCTTCTGCCTCTTTGCCATTTTATGAATCACCGTGGAGATCCGTTGCAGTATCATGGCCACCCAGATTCGAAGTTTTGATGCCAATCGACTATCTGAAAGGAAATAAGTAAGTTTAAAATTTTGCTTTATCTGCCTGAATAGCGGTTCGATGGTCCACCTGTTTTTATAGAGCAAGCATATGGTCGATGCTTTCAGGTCTATGAAATTAGTGAGAAAACCAGTTTTTTTCCACTTTCAGCATCGCTATATGCCACCATCTGGTTCTGAATGTTGAACCGTTTCTGTTTCTTTGGAGATGTGTTCCAATTCGATACCGCATCCATTTGTGCACCGTGTTCGCAATTTTCTTCCAGTGACCCTCGTCTGAAAATTTTAAAGGTAGCATTCTTGTTCATTCAGATCAAGGTAAATTACCCCGTTTTTACTCCATTCAGCATACTGCCACAATTTTTTAAAACCCTTATCAAATACGGCAATGGTACCCTTGGCAAGATCCAGGGATGAAAGGAACACCTTTTGGTTGGTGGCCGCCGCCTTCAGGCAAATAAAATTAGAATCTTGTTCGGACAAAGTGATCTTGGTAAAGGCCTTGATACCTCCTTTTTTGCGTCCGTCTTTGGGGAATCGTCCATATGCCTTAATATCTCCTTAAATAAAGTCACTGTCGTAGAATCGAATACCTCGACCTTTTTCGGGTCCACCTCGCCATTAATCTTTAAACACAAAAAGCTGTCCGACAAATATTTCTTGTAATGGCCATATAGCAGCAGGTATAGATATCCGAAAACTTCAGAATGCCTTCGGCATTGGCATCAGAGATGCTGCTGCGTTTGGGTACGCTAAATATGCCACTGTACACCAGTTTATCGCCCATAAGCTTGAAATTCTTGATATTTCCCAAAATTTGAGCTTCCGGTCGATACGCCATAAACATGAAAACAAACTGACCCCCGTCCTAACCCGCTTATACCATTTGTCAGAGGTATATTCCTGTACACTCTTTTTGAACAAATCTCGAGGTATAAATGATAAAAGCTGTCCGAGAATCGGTTGGTGACCATTATAAACTATTTTTCTCATTGCTTCGTTGTTTTGTCGTTATTACAACATTAGCCATGGACGGGGTTTTTCAAAACTCCGCCCCTAAATTTGTATTATCCTAAGTTCGAAAAATTATCTCCCTCTTTTTTCTCGGACACCAATAATTTTTTATAAAGATCAGACAAAACCGTGATCGGTTTTGATTTAAATTCTTCATAACGAATTTCAATTAATCTGTCAGGATCAATTATTTCTCTGAGATCGAGATAGTCGTGCAATAATTTCGAATAAATATCCAGGACCATTTCGGAAATGTCATTGCTTGTAAATGCTTCAAGATTGAGGGTGGGGAAGAGCTGGCTAAAAAATTTAACTGAAGACAGGTAAACTGTGACCGGATTCCGTATCATAAAAATAAATCGGGCTTCCGGGAAAATTTTAATGAGTTGATCGATTCTACCCGTATTAACCGGATTTTTGAGTATCATTCTCTGTCCATTGGTATTGATTGCTGCTTTGACCACCATGTTTTTATACAATTTTTTCCACCGCTCAATCTCCTCTAACTGGAGCGATTCAAAGCGCACAAAATCATTATAATAATCTTGATACTTTGTGGGGAAGTAGAAAAAATGATAAAATGACATATGGGTCAAATTACTTAAAGCGTATTCGTCTTCTTGTGGAAAACTGGCCTCCAATTTAACCTGATCACCAGGCCGGTGGGTGGGCATAAAAATTTTCATGAATGTTTTAAATAACCATTTACTCTTTAAATTATTTGGAAATACAGAGTGATAAGTTGTTACATAGCCAGCAACCGGGTCACGTGTCAATAAATTATGCAAAAGTGTGGTTCCACTCCGCCAATGTCCAATAATAAAAATAGGGGGTTCCTTAAATCGAAATTTCGATATCTTTTTTATTGAAATATAGGTGGTCGACCCATTGAGAAAGTGAACCAATCAGCATCATTAGAAATGTAAGTGCCACTTTTACGTAATGCCTGGGCGATATTTTTTTGCCTTTCAGCATGCTGTAATAGTTGGGTACTGTTGTACCGATCAGCGGTGAGATTGGAGGTAGTGTAAACTTAGGCATTGTTCATAATTATTTAATGAGAACGGTTGTACCAACTTTCTGGTTGACGATCATATTAAACCTCAATTTGAAAGTATGAGTCAATTATACACGAAAGGCCATAACCTGCGCCAGATGTAGTGCCAGTGGCGTCGACTTTCTTTTGTGTTTTTATGAACACATCTACAAGCATTTCCGGATTATCTGAAGTCACAAATCCTTTGGCTGTCATTTCAGTTTTTACAACGTTAAGATACATTCCTCCTCAACTTTAAAGGAGTTCATATTATTTTTTTTTTTTTTTTTTTTTTTTTTTTTTTTTTTTTATGCCCTCAAAGACAATCTTTATGATATTCATTAATCTTTTTGCGCTATGATGATCTTGTCAATTTTTCCTTTAAACTTATCGGAAGGTCCATAATCTGCGACCCATGTTCCTTCATCCATACCGACATCAGCCAGATCATCAACAGAGAAGATCCCGGGTTGTGTGCGATTGATTCGACCTTCAGCTACTTTTTTGCCATCCACCGTGATGGTGCCAGTCCCACCTTTGCCTTGTCCTCCGCCATCATAGGTAAAATCATACACCGCCGTGTATTTACCAGGCTTTAAGGATTGTGTTGAAATAATGTCGGTGGTTTCCAGGCCCAGGAAATTATAGGTGAAAGCAGGCTTGCCATTTTTTAAATAGAACGATAATCCTCCAAATCGTCCTCCCTGGCATACGAGTACTCCATTGCCATTGTCATCTACTTCAAAATCGGCAGTCATTGTGTATCCCTTATTTCGCAGATCAATAAAAATATCTACGCCCAACCCTTTCATGCCTTCAACATATGTTGCGGAGGTACGCTTGCCCAGCAAGGTAGGCCTGCCAACCATTTCAGCATTTGTTCGTTCCAGCAAACGGTCGTCAATCGGAAGCACGTGGTATTTCTCCGCTTCTTGCATGAAAAGGGCCTGCATTGACGTCAGTTTTTCGGAATTTTCTGAAGCCAAATCATGGGCCAGGCTAAAATCTTCATGGGTATTGTACAATTCCCATACATCATTATCCAAACTATGCTCAGCTTTAAACATCCAAGGAGGACGATGTATCGTTCTGGCCAGCCAGCCGTCCTGATAGACACCGCGATTTCCAAACATTTCAAAGTATTGCACTTTGTGTTGCTCAGGAGCATTGGCGGCATCATTAAAAGAGTAGGCAAGGCTAGTACCTTCTATTGATTCTGTGGAATGCCATTGACTATTTTTGGTGCAGGAATTCCTGTAATTTCGTATATCGTTGGTGCAATATCAATCACATGGCCAAACTGGGTGCGGATTTCACCTTTTGCTTTAATACCATCAGGCCAGTGGATCACCATACCATTTCGCGTGCCACCAAAGTCGGAAGCTACTTGTTTTGTCCAGGAGAAAGGCGCATCCATGGCCACCGCCCAACCGGCTGCGAAGTGTGGATAGGTGCTTGGTGAACCCCACTCATCATAATGCTTCAACATTTCCGGTACGGTTTCAGGATACTGATTAAAATAGGTCATTTCCTGATACATACCGTTCATCTGACCTTCTGCACTGCCTCCATTGTCGCCGGCGATGTAAATGATAATGGTATTATTGGACACCCCCATTTCTTCAAGGGTAGCAACAAGCCGACCAATTTCATGATCGGTATGTGCAGCAAACCCGGCATATACTTCCATCTGCCGTGCAAACAATTTCTTTTCATCAGCAGACAATGATTCCCAGGTCTTTGATGGCCTTTGGTTTGGGTGCCAATTGGGTGTTTTCCGGAACGATGCCCAGTTTTTTCTGCCGGGCTAAAGTTTCTTCCCGGATTCTATCCCATCCTTCGTCAAATTTTCCTTTGTATTTTTCAATCCATTCCTCGGGCACATGATGAGGTGCATGTGTAGCACCCGGAGCATAATACATGAAGAAAGGCTTGTCAGGTTGCAGGGCATGTTGTGTTTGCACCCATGAGATGGCCTGGTTGGTCATGTCGGTGGTGAAGTGATAATTAGGGCCCTTCGGTGTTTCAATCAGGGTAACACCATCGTAAATCAACGGAGCCCATTGATTGGTTTCACCACCCAGAAAGCCATAAAACTTCTCAAAACCAGAATGGGTAGGCCAGCGGTCTTGCGGCCCGTTGTTTGAGATTTCCCAGGGAGGTACTTCATGGCACTTACCAAATTGGGCGGTGTTGTACCCATTCTGCCTCAACACTTCGGCCATTGGTGTGATGGTTTGGGGACGTACACCGGTATACCCTGGAAATGTGGTGGCCGCTTCAGTAATAACGCCCATATTGTTTGAGTGATGATTATAACCGGAAAGCAATGCCATACGTGTAGGTGCGCATAATGCAGTCGTGTGAAAGCGGGTGTAACGCAAACCATTCTCAGCTAAACGGTCAAATGCTGGCATCGCGATCGGTCCTCCAAAGCCATCAGCAACACCATATCCCATGTCATCAATCAACACCACTACAATATTGGGGGCACCTTTCGGCGCTTCGACAACAAAACGCTCCGGAGGAGTGGCATTTCTTACGTCCAGTACCTTATAGGTTGGACGTGTCGGTGCCTTGATGGGTAGTATCGTGCGGTCTATTGCACCGGTTATCAGCGTTTGTGTAGCGTCTTCTTTTGGAGGCTGCTTGTTGCATCCTGCAAGTATTGCAAAAAACAACAATGTGAAAGATAGTTTTTTCATGATTTAACTGATTTAGAATATTGATTTTCGGTTAAATTCAACTTTATTGATTTGATCTTATCACACTTCCCGCCACAATCCGGCCCGGGATTTTGTGCCAAAAATCATTAACATTATAGGTTTCAATGCAGCTGTTCCATTCATTGCCCTTGACCGTGAAACTGAATGAATCATTGACTTAATAATTTTTATGAACGATCCTGTTACTTTTCTATCATTTCATCTTGGAGTTCACCTATAAACGGAAGTCCATCCTGTAATTTCATTTGGATGGCGATCGTGA
>CAVQEK010000007.1:0-306729 GCA_963711495.1 uncultured Cytophagales bacterium | reverse complement strand
AATCAAATTAGAGTGGTCCGGGGGAACCACCTAATTTTTCCATTTGTTGAACAAACCTAAAGGGGGATGTTGTCAGCGGCTTATCTGTGTAATTTCAATTTTTTGGTGATATGTCCGGATGCGCAATTGCGCTGAGAAGGCTTTGATTTTTTTGAGTGCATTTATGGTTAACATTTGACTTAACATGGTTTTTGTCGATACGGTTATGCCCAGTTTTTATCTTTTTAAGGTTAAGAATCATATACTCAGCGTAAATATCTCTAGTTTGAGCACAGCAGTGCCATGAGCTGCAATACTGAGTTATATTTGGCGATATTAATAGTGGACTTAACAGCATATGCTGAAGTTGGGTGAACCCCGAAGCCTGGGTAAGTCCCTGATGCATATCATGGTGCCTTCACCGCATTGTGGGCACAGGTCAGGATCGATGCCCTTAGTGATGCGCAATACGTCTTTGACAGTAAAGTTGGGCTTTATGCCCTTTTCTTTCATATTCAGGTTTTTTCTGATCAATGACAGACATTGCTGCTTTACCCGTGTTGAAAGAAAACCATAGTGGCGGATCTTACGGAACCCCCTGGGCAAGACATGGAGCAGGAAGCGACTGATGAACTTTTCAGCGGGCAATACCAAGGTTGCTTTCCGGTTGTTGTTGGCCCTGTCCAGGAAGGAGAAAGTGACATGGTTTTGACCGACAGACTTAATTCTGTAATTGGAGATGGCGATCTTGTGGGTGTAACGCGCCAGGTACTCGATGACAGAACCGGGATTTTTGAAAGGCACTTCCGTATGCACCACCCAATTGGTTTCATAGAGTTTTTTCTTCAGTTTCCAGAAGTTGCCATACTGTTTCAGGGGGCTGATCTTCCCTTCCAGGGTCAGCTTCTTGTGCTTGTAAAGCTTGATGAGTTGCTCGAGGAACTTGCCCCTGAATGTCTGGGCTAAAGCTGTAACGTGAAACAGGAAGTCCCCCTGGCTTTTGCAGGTTTTCCATTTGCCGTCATCATCCAGGCCACCGGCAGGGACAATGCAGTGGATATGGGGGTGGTAAAGCAAGGTTTGCGTCCAGGTGTGCAGTACGGCGATCATACCCATTCTGGCCATAAGCCGTTGTCCGGGATCTTTGGAAAAATCATCCAGGGTTTGCCAGGCGCAGCGGAACAGCAGGTTGCAGATCAGTGTTTTGTTCTGGTAGCAGATGGATCGCAACCCGGAGGGCAGGGTAAAGACCACATGAAAATACTTGACATTCAGCAGATCATACTCTCGCTCAAGGATCCACTTTTCCTTGTTCACCCCCTGACATTGCGGGCAATGGCGATTGCCGCAGGAATTATAATGTATTTTTATATGTCCGCAGGAGGTGCAGGCGGTCACATGACCACCCAGGACATGGGTGCGGCAATCCCTGATGTCGCGAATCAGTTTTTGTTGTTCAAAGCTCAGGATGTGATGTTTTTGATACCCATCGGCAAAGCGGTTGAACACTTCGGCCATGGTAGCCATTATTGCTCCCAGGCATCCAGCGGGCTGAAGGCTTTGGCCAGTGGCACCTCACTGACATGCAGATATACCATGGTGGTCTGCACGGTGCTGTGTCCCAGCAGGTATTGCAGGGTTTTCAGGTTCATGCCTTCTTCCAGGGCATGGGAAGCAAAACAATGACGCAGGATATGCAGATTGACATCTTTGTTGATACACGCCCGCTTCACAGCAGTGTTGAGCGCGTGACGCAATCCTGTTGGCGTCATGGGAGTGCCTTTGAGCCTGCCATTAAACAGGTAGTTCTTCGGATGATAAGAAAGGTAGTATTGGCGAAGTTCAGCCAACACTTTTTTACTCAAAACCGTGTATCTGTCTTTACTTCCTTTACTGCAATTGATGCGGATCTGGCATTTGCCATCTTTGGTCAGGATATCCTGGGGTGTGAGGTTGAGGATCTCACCCCGCCGGAGTCCGGAGGAGTACAAAAGGCGGAACATCACCCGGTGTTTGGGGTTCAGGCAGGCATCGAACAAACGCGTGAGTTCTTCCCTGCTGAGCACCTGGGGGAGGGAAGGTTTTTCTTTAGGATAAGGAATCTGCATAGCCAGATCAATTTGATTGGTCATATGCTGATAATACCAGCGCAGCGCAGCCACATAGATTTTGATGGTGCGCCAATTACGTTCTTTTTCTACCCGGAGGTCATTGAGAAAATCGATCACCTGGTCGATTTCCAGATCACCGGGCAAGTTGCCATGAAAGTTCATCAAAGCACGAACGCCTCTGACATAGTTCCTGATGGTTTGTTCAGACCGGTTGGCCACTCTTAGTCGTCGATCGAAGCTCAGCAAGACGCGCTGACCTTCTGCAGTGTTGGAGATATTTGTCTTCATAATACATGTTTTTTTGATTATGAAGATTTTAACGACCGCTTATCAATTTGAAGATTTTGCTACCTTTAGGTTTGGTTCAACACGGTGTATAATTCATAAGGGTTTCAGTGGTATGCGAAGCATAGTCTCCCGCTTCAACATCAGTAACGAAGGATACAGACGCAGCCCGCAATCCCTTACGAAATCATACGCTCACCGTTGTGGGCAATCCCCCCTATATTAAAAACATTGATTTCTGAAGCTAACGAGTGGCAAAATAGCAGGCATAATCGTAATATTGAAGAGCTCTTTGCAAGGCCGATTTTTAAACTGTTGCTTATAAGCACGAGCGCAATCCTGGTTGAGATGTTTGCGATGACTTCAGTGGTGGTCGCCGATATACTCGGGAACCCCGTTCAGAATATTTACTCTGCCAAAAGCACATCTCCTTAGAGCTTTTTTAATTAAATAACATGGAAGAAGAAAAAATTTCAATGGAAATCGTCAACCCTCAGGCTGCGGGGATTGATGTAGGCAGTCGCTCGCATTGGGTGGATATTCCGGAGTATACTGACCCCTGTACCGGTGATGGTGACCCCCCTTAGAGGTTTCAGTTTTTTAAAGAACTCAATGGACTGACAATTTTACAGTTTTTTTCTCAGACTTTCTCCTTTGATTTCAATTCTATAGGAAGAATGCACCAATCTATCCAAAATGGCATCGGCAATGGTTTCTTCTCCAATCACATCATACCAACTTGCTACTGGCAGTTGTGAAGCGATAATGGTTGAGGCTTTTCCGTGCCTGTCTTCGATCATTTCCATAAAATCCATTTGCTGTTGTTTTTCAAGATGGGTAAGACCAAAATCATCCAGTATAAGCAAATTGGTCTTGGAAAGTTTTTCAAAGAACTTATAGATGGTCCCTTCGATCCTGGCCATTTTGGTTTTCAGCATGAGTTTCTGAGTGTTAAAATAAGCGACTTTAAAACCTTGTACACAAGCATGATGCCCTAAAGCAGAAGCCAGGAAGCTCTTTCCACAGCCTGTGGCCCCGGTGATTAATACGGATTCACCTTTGGAGATATAGTCTCCTGTGGCCAGGGTTGCTATCAGAGTTTTGTCGACACCTCTTGCCGGATCAGTACGGAGTTCTTCCATAGAAGCTTTATAGCGGAAGCCGGCCTGGTATTCCAGCCTCCTGAATCTTCGGTTGTCTCTTTCCTGTTCTTCGGCCTGCAGCAAAAGCTCCATGCCGTCGGTAAGGGAGAGTTCGTGTAGTTTTCGGGTTTCCTGTAGTGCTGTCCAGCTTTTGACCATGCCGAGCAGCCGTAACTTGTTCATTTGTGTTTCGATCTGATTCATTGTTTTTTAAAATTTAGTTGTAATTGTTTCTGGTAATAATCTTTTCCCCGAAGGTTGTTGTGTTTGGGAAGAGGCTTATCGGGGAGTTCAGCTTGCCCGTCTGTCATTTTATTTTCCAACACGTTCTTCAGAAAAGTGTAAGTGTAATTCTGATGGTTGATAGCCATTTGGCAGGCTTTGTCAAAGCGGTCCGGTTCCGTTTTCCTTTGGAGCCCAAAAAGCCCGTCACAGGTTTTGTAGAGTTGTTCGGGGTAGCGGTTTTGAGTAAATATCAGGGATACAAGCTTGTGGAGTACCTCTGACTTTTTCTCTGCTTGCTGCAGGTAGTATTGCGGGCTCCGGTCCAAGTAGTGCTGGTGTTGGGAGCAGAGGTGGTCGCTGTCGGTGGTATATGCGCCCTGTTGATAACTTCTTATATGAACGGCTACTTGTTTTCCTTTGGAAAAGATATACACCATGCTCCGGGTATAGATCACTTTCACTTTGCTGCCAATCAGTTTATAGGGCACACTGTAATAGTGCTTGTTCCCGGAAAAATAGATATGGTTGTTTTTAGCCACCAGCAGTTCATTATAACTTTTCATCTCAAACTTTTCGGCAGGCAATGGGGCGAGCAGCTTTTTTTCTTCTGCCAGAAACTTTTCTTCCCGGCACCAGGGCTTTTGTTGCATCCTGGTTTGGTTATGGACTTTTATCCTTTCAGTAATGGCCTGATTGAGGGAATAAAGATCGAAGAACTGCATGTGGCGTAAGCGGGCATAAACCCGGTTGTAAATCAGCTTCACCTGGTTTTCTACCAGGGCTTTGTCCTGTGGTTTTTTGGCTCTGGCAGGCACTACTGTGGTTCCATAGTGGTTGGCAAAATCCTCCAGGCCTGTTGATATCAGGTTCGTACCGATTAGCTTTTATTACTGCTGCTTTGAGGTTGTCGGGAACCAGGGCTTGAGGAACTCCTCCAAGGTGCTGTAAACAGCAGGATAAGGCATAAAGAAAATCTTCCGTGGATTGACCTTTTATGGCTATGGCATAACTGTAATCGGAATACGGCAGACAGGCGATGAATACCTGGCATTCCACAAACTCACCGGTTTCTTTATCCATGTAGCTGAACTTCTTGCCGGCAAAGTCTATGTAGAGCTTTTCTGCGGGTTTATGTTCCAGAACCATGGAAGGCCTGGAGGCTTTCTGTTGTTGTTGAAGATGATAGCAAAACTGTGTATAAGAATAACCATCCGGATACTGCCGCCGGTATTCTTCCCAAAGAAGGCTTTTGGTGACCCCTGTGCGCTTTAACTCTTTCAGGTAATAGTCCAGGTTGACTTTAAAAGTTTCATAGCGGTCGTCTTTGTAAGCCGGGTTTCCCGGATGAAACTTAGCTTCCAGAACCGGATTTTCCAGCTTTACCAGCTCGGCTATTGTCAAAGGTTTAACACCCTTAGCCGAAGAAGAGGTAAGCAATTGAAGCTTGTCTAAATACCCCTTTACAGTGGTCCTGCTTATGCCCAGCATCCGGGCAATGGTCTTCTTGCCTTTGCCTTGCTGGTGGAGTAGAAGTAATTGTTTTATCTGACTCATTGATTTTGGTTTACCTGCCATCGTTTCTCTGCGATTTAGATTGATCGCGAAAAAACTAAAATCCGCCAGCTGGCGGAGAGTCAGTATGCTCCGGAATCCGACCGCAGAGGGGTCAGTATGCTCCGGAATATCTTTTCTCCGAACTTATCAGGGGGTCAGCATCTGCCGGAATGGCATGCGAAATCTGCGTTTAAATGCACTTCGACATTATTTTTCAGCCCGGTTTTAAGGGGGTCAGCATGGGCCGGAATATCCATTGGGTGGCTGTCGGTCAGCAAAAAGAGGATGTGCGTGAATATGGGGTATATAATGACGACCTTTTTGCGATGACACAATGGCTCAAGGACAGGCAAGTCAAAACCATTGCCATGGAAAGTACCGGCACGTACTGGCAAAATCTCTATGCAGTATTAATTTCCAAAGGATTCCATGTTATTCTCTGTAATGGAAAATTCACCAAAAACATCAAGGGCAAGAAAACAGATATAAAGGATTGCCAGTGGATCCAAAGACTGCATACTCTGGGATTGTTGAGCAGCAGCTTTTTGCCCGATGGACAGACAGAGCAGTTGCGTACCTATTGCAGGCACCGATCCAATCTGATCCATTCAGCAGCCATCGACAGCCAAAAAGATGCAAAAATATCTGCGCCTTCTCAATTTCAGATTGGATGTGGTGGTAAAAGATATTTGTGGTCTGACCGGATTGAGCATCATCCGGGCCATATGTGCTGGCGAATCGGATCCTGAAAAACTGGCTTCATTGCGTCACGGGAACTGCAGAAAAAGTAAACAGGAGATCGCCAAGGCACTGCAATCCAATGGCAGGCAGGATTATCTGTTTGCCCTCAAACAGGAACTTCAAACCTATGACCACTTGCAAGAGAAGATCGAAGAGTGTGATGTAGAAATAGAGCGGATGCTTGAAAAGATCATCAATGATGATGATGAAAAGAAGCAGCACACCATAGAAGCAAAATCCTATAAACGCATCAACAAAAACACCCCGAAGAATATTGATCTGAACCTAAGGTCTTACCAGATGTTTGAGGGCGTTGATCTGTTGGCTATTGAAGGGATGAGTTATTCAACAGTACTGGCGTTGATGAGCGAGGTAGGTTTGGAAGGTATCAGGAAATTTCCGTCAGCGAAGCATTTTGCAAGCTGGCTTCGGCTGGCCCCCAACAATAAAGTAAGCGGAGGGAAAGTCCTTTCCAGCAAAGTGCCTAAAGGAAGCAACAGGCTGAAAATAGCCTTCAGGAATGCGGCCAATGCCATAGGGAATTTGAAAGACTCTACACCCTTGCGAGACTTTTTTCAAAGGATCAACTTTAGAAAGGGTCGTGTATCGGCCATAAGTGCCACTGCCCGTAAGCTGGCCATGATTGTTTGGAATATGCTGGTAAAAGGAATTCCATATATCAATCCCGCAGGATATTTGTTCCTGGACCAAAAAAGGAAACTGGGATTGGTAAAGAGAATAAGGAAACAAATCGATAAATTCGGTTTGACTAATGAAGAGCTCGGGATTGTAACCATCTGATCCTTAGATAAATGAAATAACGTTAGTCAGAACCTTAAAAAAACAAAAACACAGAACAATGAAAACGATACAAATGCTTGACTTTCAGGAATGGAAAATTATGAAAGAAATTCATATTATTTCTCAAAATTCGTATGACCGGGAAATTGTAATAGGCAGAATTGTTTATTTACGTGAAGTTCAAAATGATTATTACTTAGAGAAAGACTCAGAACCCAATGAATTTTTAAGACTTTTAAATTATCCAAAACAGGAATTATTCCCTCAAGATTTAATTGATGAAATCATATTGAATGCAGTAAAAGAACAATTCCCAAAATCTTTGGTTAGAAACACCCAGATTTCATTTGATTCAGATTTAGAAAAAATTAAAATCATCACGCAGGTTCCTAAACAAACAGCGATATTTGAAGTACGACCGGATTTCAGTCAAGTAGACTTATCTACATTAGTTGGCAAACAATTAAATATCTTTATAAAGAACATAAATATCTATCAGCATTTCACAACAGACAGTATCAAAGGAAAGTACTTTACAGGTATTTGCGACTTTCACAATCAAAAGGATATTTATAAAAAATTAGACGAAGTAGAATTCTTATAATGGCTGGAGGAAAGTTAAAATACAAAAGAACAAATTCAACTTCTAAAATTGGAGTTGACTTTATACAATCTATTGTGCATAAACACAATTGCATCTTTCAAGAAATTGACACAAAAAATGATTTAGGAATTGATGCGATAATTGAAATTATAAAAGATGAAACACCAACATCAAAATTTTTTGCAACCCAAATAAAATCTGGCAAAACATATTTTAATAAGAAATCTAACATTTGTAAAATTCCTGTAAAAAATCACTTTGACTATTGGACAAAACACCCACTTCCTGTATATGGAATAGTATATATACCTGAATTTGGCGATGCATATTGGGTAGATATCAAAAAATATTTAAAAGCAAATCCAGATGAAACTGTAATCAAATATGAAAGGTCGCTCACTAATCAAATAAATAAGGCAACATTCTTTTCAATTTTCGTCCCACATTTGTTAAAGGAAGTTCCAGATATTTCATTTGATTTTGCTCAGCAACTCTTTAAGTCCGGCAAAGCAGACGAGTTTTTTCTTGGTCTTTACACATTATACAAAAAATATGCAGATAGGAATGAAACTTGGGCTTTATTCATTGAATACTTCCAAAAAGCAGACTTTGAAAAGATTCCAGATTTCTTAATCTATATACTCGCCCACCTACCTTGGCATCCAGACATCGCATATTTCAATGGAACGATGACAAGTGAATCCCAAGAATATGGAAAAGGGATAATTAAAACTTTTGGCAAGCAAGAAACCTTAAAACTCTTGGAGTTTATTGATGAAGAAAATTCAATTGCAAGGGGAACTATTGGTCAATCGGTTGAAGCAATTATTTCTATAATTAATAGGTTCCAAGAATATCTTAAGGAAATTATTAAAGACTCTACAATTCCGTTAAATATTAGAGAATATGCAGCATTAATACTTGCTTATAATATTGGTGAAAAGAGTATTAATGACTTATCACAAATTAAGGATAAGGAATCTTGGTTCATTCCAGAACTAATAGGTCATTTAAAAGAATTTGGAGAATTTAATCCGTATGGATGAAAATAAAAGGCAACGCAACAAAACCTATAAGCAATAGCGCCCTACGGGACGCTACTGCTCATGGCCAAACCATTATGCTGCATTCCCCCCATCAAGAAATCTCGATTAATTTCTTAAGCTAACGAGTGTAAAATCAGCTTTGTGGTTTATAAATTTGCCCAGACCCTTTGTAAGGCCGTTTTTTGCAATGGTACTTCAAAAGTCCGTGCGTTCATTCTGGTTGAAATGTAAAAGCCCCTGAAGTAGTAATTCCGAGGCTTGTTGATAATTTCAGTGGTGGCACTGACGATAATGTCAGCGACCCCGTTCAGAATAATTTTCAATATCAAAGATACATTTCCTTAGGGTCATTTTTAATAACCTAAAAATTTCTTATTATGGGAAGAAAAAAGAAGATGGAAATGGACATTATTAATCCCAATGCTGCAGGGATTGATGTTGGCAGTAGGTCTCACATTATGTTGCCAGTTGGGCAATCTCTGGAAGATGTCAAAGAGTTTGGTGTTTATGCAGAAGACCTGGAGGCTCTTTGTGTGCATGCTGAAAGATTATGGCATTACTTCAGTAGCCATGGAGTCTACTGGCGACTATTGGCAAAACTTGTTTGCCGAACTGATCAAACATGACTTTCATGTGGTACTCTGCAATGGGAAATTCACCAAGCATGCCAAAGGCAAAAAAACTGATGTTAAAGACGCCCGATGGATACAAAAACTGCACTCATTGGGGCTATTGACCAGTAGTTTTCTGCCTGATGAAAGTACGGAAATACTGCGTACCTACTGCCGCCAAAGAGCTAATCTGATTCATCTGGCATCAGGAGCTTCCCGAAAAATGCAGAAGTATCTGAAATTTCTGAATTTCAGGTTGGATGTAGTAGTGAAAGATGTTTGCGGGCTGACAGGCTTAAAGATCATCGAAGAAATCTGCAAAGGGAACCTTGATCCCAATGCACTTGCTGAACACCGTCATTACAACTGCCGAAAATCGAAAGAAGAAATTGCAAAGGCTCTGCACGGAAACAACAGAGAAGACTTTCTTTTTGGTTTGAAACAAGAGTTTGAAACCTACCAATTTTATCAGAAGCAGCTCAAAGCCTGTGATAAAATGATTGCCCGTTTTATTAAGGAACATCTTCAAAAGACTCCTGAAAAGCTTAAACTTAAAACCACCGAAAAACCCCACAAAAGAGTTAATAAAAATGCCCCGGAAATAAAAAACTTTAACCAAGTAGCCTACCAGTACTTTAACGGTGTAGACTTGTTAGCTATTGAGGGGCTGAGTCATGCCACTGTTCTCGCCATCATGAGCGAAATAGGGCCGGATGGTTTCAGCAAGTTTAATTCCTCAAAGGAGTTTGTTTCATGGTTAAGGCTGGCCCCCAACAATAAAATTTCAGGAGGAAAAGTACTTAGCAGTAAAGTGCCCAAAGGAAGCAACAGACTTAAAATAGCGCTCAGGCAAGCTGCCAATGCTATTGGGAATTTAAGAGGCACCCACCTGTCTGATTTTTTTAAAAGAATTGCCTTCAGAAAGGGAAGACAGGCTGCCGTGAGTGCCACTGCCCGTAAACTAGCGGTAATCATTTGGACCATGATCACAAAAAAAGTCCCTTATCAGCCTCCAAAAGAATACCTGTTTCTTGACCAAAAGAGAAAGCTCGGCTTGGTAAAACGGATGCGAAAAAATATAGCTAAATTTGATCTACATGCAGAAGATTTGGGTTTTGTAAACCATTCATTTTCTGCAACATAAATTGACGTTAGTCAGAATGCAAAACAAACAATGAACAGAGTTGACAAAATATGGACAGATTTAAAAGACTTGACAACAGATGCTCAAGTTTTAGGCTATTGGGACAACCGACAAACCAGAATTTTGGAAACCCTGAAAACTACTGACTCAAACTTTGAGACGGCAACAAATATCCTTCATCGACTTGCAAAATCGCTCAATGACAGAGAAAAGTATTCAGCTGTTTACTATTTATACAAAGCGGGATATCAACCGATAAAAAACAAGCTCCCTCAATCGGACAAAATAAACGAAGTTAAATTTGAACTTGGTCGTGGACTTCATCACAACAGAAAATACGACCATTCCAAACAACTGTTTAATGAATTAGCATCCACAAATTTTGACACGAGTAGAATTGACGGATGGTGGACTCAAACGGCTTTTGCAAGTACAAGGGACAAAATTTGGGTAAAAACAGATGTGCTTCCAGCAATTGGAAGATTTGCGCTTATGGTTGCCTACATTCTGATAGCTATTAAAACAGAAGAGTTCCTAATCTCAACAACAGTTTTCATAATACTCTTCGAACTTTACGAGACTTGGTGGTATCAATATCGGGTTTCAAGGTATTTAAAGGAATATGAAGACCTGCCAGATACATTGGACATTAAAAAGAACATTAAGAAGCAGATAATGATTGAGCTTGGAGTTTCACTTCTGTTTTATCCAATTTACCTTTTGAAACAAGAATGGTTACTGCCATTGGTTTTCATCATTGCAATTTATTTTCAGGTTTTCCACTATGGATTGAACCTTTATTATTTACCGAAAGTAATAGGAGAATTAAACAGAAAAAAAAGTACACACCACAACATCGGCTATAGCAAATGCGGGCTGACTACTTAAAAATGAAGATATTGCAACTAAATAACATTCGGTCTGGCGGACAAAGAATCGGTTTTAAAATCCCGCACTTGCCATAGCCAGGGCCGTTAGGCAACATAATAACAAACACTTAGCACATTGAAACAGATTTATTAAACATAAAAAAATTACATAATGGACTGGATAAATGCAATGTTAGGAGGTATTGGAGGTGTGATAATTGCTTCAATTGTTGCACTTTATATACATTTTTCTTCACGACCAAAAAAAACAGGATTAGCATATGAACTATTAAAAAAACTTCGATTCTTATTAAAAAATTCAGAGGCAGAGTATTATTTTACTGAATCGGCGGATGAGAATTATCAAGTAGCGCGTTTAATATATTCAGATGCAGATGCTGAGATAATCACCACCGCCTTTAATGAAAATCCTGAAATCTATGGTGAATCAGATTTAGCTAGAGGATTTAGATATGGTTCATTATTTACTAGAATTACTTGTGAGGATATATGTCCTCGAAATTCAATAGAAAACTGCAAGAAAAACTTATCTAAAATATTAAAAGGTTCAACATTGACAGTTATTCCAAGAGGAGAGCCAATTACAAAGATTGATGGAATTTTTTGTAGGTTTAAGGATGATTCTTATTTATGTGCCATATCATTTAGAGACCCACAGGATTCAAATAAAAATAAGGGTGTTGTATTTAGAGATGGCATGGCTGAAGGATTTTTTAATTATTATAAGAATATTATTGAGAAATATAAAGATTAAAACAATTACGTTGCCTAACAATATAGGATTTAAGGCTCAGTTGAGCCAAAAAAAGAGGGGCAGAACAGTTTAAGAAAAGGCTTAGTCAAATGGCAGGGTAATTTGAGTATCAGGCTCAATTGAGTTTTAAATCTTGTTGGGCTAAACCATTGAAGATGAGGGGAAAATACTAAGGGGATTAAATACCGGAGGCTGTTTTTTCAGGAATTCTAACGGGCAATAGCAAAAGCGTTTTGATGGTTTCGGCTGTCTTTCATCGAAAACCTGCTGTATTAATGCAGACAACAGGGCATACCATTCCCGTTCGGCTTAAAGGGTACCAATGAGCCGTTGAAGATGTTGATTCAACAGGTCAAAGAACGAGATGCCTTTGGGGCTGTTTACCCGGGGGCAAATTCATCCGGTTAATGCACAGTTTTTATTTTTTTTTATTACAGCTGTCACTTGCCCAGATGTAACCTTCCCTAAAATTGCATTCCGGACTCATGTCGGGAAAGCGAATTCCAATGTCTTATAGTCAAACAGCCCTTTGATAAAGAAGAAAAGAGGCTGGAATTCCTGAAGAATTTAATCCGGATTCATGATTTAAATATTGGAACCGATAAAATCGATCGGCCCAGATTTCCAATATCTACTTTGTTGAATAAGGAATCTTTTATAATATTCAGGGTAACCATTGAGTGGGTATTGGACCGATACCGCAAATATGGATAAATATTAATCACCAGTCCGGAAATATGAACCAAGTTCTTTTGGTTACATGATTTTTCAAAAGGCTATTAGTATAAGACTATTTAAAAAATGGCATAAAATAAACGGAAGAAGCCATAATGTTGATATAAAAGGTGAATTTTGGGGATTTGAAGGTAATTTCTCATTGGTCTTTATAGTCTTTAATTTGGAGGGAAAAAACAAAAAAGGATTGAGTGATTATTTCTGGATAAATCTTTACTGATGGAATGTTATGTAAGATTTATATTAACCAAATCGAACTTTTCAAAGGGCCTTGGGCTCCGATGACCAGTGCCTGTTCAATATCGGCTGTTTTGGAAGGCCCGGCGATGAAAACTCCAAACCCTGACGCTTCCAGTTGGATTCGTTCGTAGGCTTGGTGCATATTGGAAACGATATTATCCTTGCTTATCAGTATACAGAGTTGGTTTGGAATAAAAGGTAACGCACGGTGGATCATAGAATTTTCGTCCACCCAAACGGCACCGTTTTCACTGACGCCCCATTGGGCTTGTAATATCACAATATCGATATCGGTTAGGTCTTTCCGTTGCGAAGTATCAACTTTTTCTAAAGATTTTGTGTCAAATACCAGGTCCACAACTTTGGAACCATTGGCTCGATATTCTTTTATCCAAATTTGCAATTCGGACATGTCTATAATTTCCCGGACTTCAGAACCGCTTTTTTTGGCTGCTTCAATAAATTCACTGATTGAAGTCTTTGATTGTAGAAATGACTCCGGGATTTCCGGACATGGAATTTTTGGTAAATGGCACGCTTTAATGCGAGCCAATATTATCTCTTTATTCATTTGCTTAACCGGTTTTGGCGATACCATTCATTAAAACTTTGCTTTGGGACAGTAGGCATTTCTCGTGATTTGCCCCAAACATTGATGGAATTATATATCAATTTTTTAGGCAAATAGGAAAGGAATGTCCTCATGATTTTACCCGTTAGGCGATACAATCCCGGGTGGGATAAAATGTTGCTGGATGATCTTAACAAAGTGGATTTGAAAAATCCAAATTTACCTTCCTTATAAAAAATCTGACGCCACGCATACAATTGTTCATGTATGTTAATTTTAACCGGACAAACGTCACTGCATGAACCGCAAAGACTTGAAGCAAAAGGCAGATCTCCAAATTGTTCAAGGTTGATATGTGGTGATAGAATAGAACCGATCGGACCTGGAATGACACTCCTGTAACTATAACCGCCACTGCGTCTATAAACGGGACATGTATTCATGCAGGCACCACAACGAATACATTTCAGGGAGGACGAAAATACAGACCGACCCAGGATATCACTTCTGCCATTGTCGACAATAATCAGATGAAGTTGCCGATTGGCCCCCGGACTGTGGTAATGAGAAGTGTAAACAGTGATTGGCTGTCCGGTTGCACTGCGTGCAAGAAGTCTTAGGAAAACCCCTAAATGCTCTTTCCCTGGAATTATTTTTTCCATGCCCATGGAAGCAATGTGTATATCTGCCAGATGAGTGCCCATGTCCGCATTGCCTTCATTGGTGCAGACTACAAATCCACCAGTTTCGGCAATGGCAAAATTTACACCGGTGAGTGCAGCTTTATCAGAAAAAAAATGTTTACGAAGATGTTGTCTGGCAGCACGAGTCAAATAGGTAGGGTCGTCATTATTTGGGTCAGTTCCTAGTTTATGATGAAAAAGGGCGCTGATATCAGACTTCTTCTTATGGATGGCAGGCATTACGATATGACTTGGCGGTTCATCAGCGAGTTGCACAATGCGTTCGCCCAGATCCGTGTCTATGACTTCCAAACCATTTCGTTCTAAAAAAGTGTTGAGCCGGCATTCTTCCGTTAGCATAGATTTGCTTTTTACCAATTTTTTAATGCCCGCATTTTCTAAAATGTCCAATACTATTTTGTTGTGTGCTTGAGCATCTTCGGCCCAGTGTATAGTTATTCCGTTTTTTGTTGCCTGTTGTTCGAACAGGATCAGATATTTATCCAGATTAGATAAGGTGTGTTCTTTGATTTCCGATGCAAGGTTTCTCAATTGTTCCCACTCGGCAATGCGGTCTCTTTCAATGTCACGCTTTTTTCTGATTAACCATAAAGCCTTGTCATGCCATTCAGCACGATCCACATTTTTTAAAAATATTTTGGCATTCCCGGAGTGTTTCATGTGATTGCCTGATTGAGGATTTCGGCAAAATGCATCACCCTAAGTGGTATTTTTTCTCTGCGAATTAATCCTTCGAGATGCATTAGGCAAGACATATCGGTACTGGTGATGATTTCAGCATCATGTCTAAGATGGTCTCGAATCCTGTCCTTGCCCATTCGAACAGAAACAGCTTCTTCAAATATGCTGAAAGTGCCTCCAAAACCACAGCATTCATCCTGGCGGTCCAGATCGATCAACTGGATACCATTTAATCGAGACAAAATGCTCATGGGTTTAGAGAATTCGGTTCCTGCAAGCTCTGAGGCCTTCCCATTTTTCAGTCCCCGCAGTCCATGACAACTTTGATGGAAACCAACGCGATAATAAAAAGATCCTTTGAGCGAGGAAATATCAACAAAATCTGAAATAAAATCTGAAAGCTCGTATATCTTTTCTCGGACAGTTCTTGCTGCTTCGTTTTCTTCCTGGATATTTAAATGTTCTTTGACATGGAGTACGCAACTTCCGGAAGGACTGACGATATAATCGTAGGGGAAGAAATTTTTGATGAAATTTAAGCTTATTTTCCTTGTTTCTATTGAAAGTCCCGAATTTGACAATGGTTGACCGCAACAGGTTTGATCAAGCGGGTAATTGACGTTAAATCCAAATTTTTCTAATAGAGCCAACGTGGCAATACCCACCTGTGGGTAGAACTGATCTACATAGCAAGGTATAAATAAACCGATTGTCTTATCGTATTTGGACCCCTTTTTCAAGTTGGTGATTTTAATATGGCACAATCCAAGGGTTAAAACAGGTATCGATTTAAAGGAATTATTAGAAATAACCCCCTCTTTCAATCACTTTTTTGGCAGAAAATCCTTCATGGACCCAGGTTTTAATTTCCTTTTCTCCATTTTTTATTTCTTCAGCTCTCAATAAAACATTATAGGCAATTGCCCTCGGAACCACCAGTGTACCATCGATATCACTGAATATCAGATCACCGGGTTTGATATAAACTTTTCCAATGCGCAGCGGTATATTATACCCAGTGATCTTTGTCCTTCCCAGTGAACCGTTGGACGTTCTGTACCGGTACCATATCGGAAACCCCTGCTCAAGGACCTGCATGGTATCTCTTAATCCACCATTTACCACGGCACCGCGGGCTCCACGGGCAATAGCGGAAGCAGTCATCACTTCACCCCAATGGGAAGCTTCAGTTTCATTTCCGGCATCCCACACCACAATACATCCTTTGGGCATATCATCCAACATGTCCGCCCTGATCTCCATTTCTCCCATAACGGTTGGATCGGGATTACTTCGGATGGTATAGGCAATACCGGCCGATTTCATTTCCATCTTTAAGGGCATAATAGTATGTGGTAGGGCTTGATCCATCAGTGTCATTTCACGCAAAACATCATTGACAGCGCCGGTATATAGATTTTCATAGCGGTTACACAATTCTTCATCGTTAATTGGTAAATCCACAGTTTCGACTTTATCAAGCTTATTTTTCAGCTTTTCAAGACGCATTGAGACTTTAACTTCAGACATTTTTATTGTTTTTAATGTGAACGATCTAATTAAACCGGTAGCGACATGCCACCATCCACCAGAATATCAGTTGCTGTGATATATCTGCCTGCCTCTGAACACAGCAGGAGTACCATGCCTGCACAATCCACAGGTTCACCAATAAATCCCAGCGGTATTTTCGATAATATTTTATTGTGATAATCGGCATCTGCCAGTACATTTTCATTTCTGTTGGTCGCAATCACTCCAGGGGCCACATTATTGATGGTTATTCCGAATTGCCCTAGTTCCGGCGCCAGACTCTTTACTACATTAACCAAAGCCATTTTTGTGGCGGCATAAACAACCATTTGTGGGTTAGGCTTATTTTGCTGGACGCTTCCAATGGTGATAACTCTGCCCCATCTTTGAGCTTTCATAGAAGGAACAAAACGCTGCATCAACCATAGTGTAGAGGCCAGATTAACATTTACTTGCTTCAGTAAATCCTCTTCTGTAACATCCATCCAGTATTTTCTGATCTGAACAGAAGCGTTCAGGATCAGGATATCCGGCTCTCCAATGGTGTTTAGGGTAGCATCATAAATTATTTCAGTAGACTTTCTTTCTGAAAGATCTCCGGCAATCATTCCAGTTCGTACACCCATATCCCTGATTTGCCGGACCACACTTTCGGCTTTGAAATGATCCCTGTTATAATGGATCATAACATCAGCACCATATTCGGCAAGGCCAAGTGCAATGGCTTTTCCGATACCCTGACCAGAACCGGTTATCAATGCTTTTTTACCAGCCAAATTGAATTTATCTTGTAACATTTTCATAAAATGATCTTTTGAATAATGGAAGTCCCTTTTTTTTCAAGGGTAAATGCAGTACTTCCCCGTTTTGGGCTTCAGTAATTACCAGTCCAAGTTGACCAGAAGGATCGAACGCACAACTTGTCGGCCTTTTCGCTGAAAGCTGATAATTCCATTTTTCTTTATCTCCTGACTCATCGAATACACTAATCTTTCCCTGATCGAAAATTGCAACATATAATAGACCCGTCTCATCAAACGCAATACCATCAGGACCAAGAGGCCCATCCGTTTTAGCCCATGGAACCTCCTGAATAATTTGTTTACGGTCAGGGTCCCACTGTGCTTTCCATAAGCATTGTCTGTATGTTTCAGAAAAGATGAAGTAACTTCCATCTGGAGAAAAAGCAATGCCATTGGTGAAGTATTTGTTTTTGGAAA
The DNA here is from genome assembly GCA_963711495.1 of uncultured Cytophagales bacterium. GTDB lineage: Bacteria > Bacteroidota > Bacteroidia > Cytophagales > Cyclobacteriaceae > CAVQEK01. The sequence continues at coordinate 289,158 of CAVQEK010000007.1, read as the reverse complement.
TGTATCGTGCATTTCCAAGCATATCAATACAAATCAGGTAACCCACCGGTTGCGTTCTTCCATCGGCGTGACAGGAGACAATCAGGTTACCTTTGGAGTCAAAGGCGAGATCATTAGGTCTTTTTAAAATCTCACCTTCTACGGAATTACATACAGGAACAATTTCGTGACGTGCAGTATTGAAATAACTCACACAACCAGCTCCGGAATCTGTAAACCAAATGTAGTCGTTTTGATCAACGGCTGCTCCGTTAACATTGATGCCTACATGAAATTTCTGAATCGCACCGTGATCGAAACAAACTAAATTTCCTGCCTTTAACTCAGTAAACCACAACCTTCCTTGTGCATCGAAACAAGGCCCTTCGGGAAACTCAAGGTTATGGATAAGTGATTCTGCTTTCATGGATACGCATTATATACCGCCAATGATTGGGAACCAATCAGGTCTTTTCGGGTCCTGATGAAAACGGGCATAATAGTCACCGACCTGATCATAATAGCGCCCGTATTTATCCATTTTTTCTTCATCCAGAGAAACACCCAATCCTGGTCCATCCGGAACTTTGATACATCCATTTTCATATTTCATTAATCCTCCTTCGATGATATCATCGGTGAGATAGTGATAATGGGCATCTCCGGCAAACGTCATGGTTGGGATCGTAGCTGCTGTATGGATCATGGCAGCCAGTTCGATACCAAATTCAGCTCCGCTGTGCATAGCTACCGCGAGATTGAAAATTCTGCAAATCGCTGCCAGGTCTTTAACGCCACGCGGTCCTTCCCAGTAATGGAGGTCTGTAAGTACAATATCTACAGCACCAAGGTGTATTCCGGGGCCAAGTTCATCAAAACTATTTGGATACATATTGGTGGCAATCGGGATGCGCACTTGTTTACGTACGGCTGCGTTACCTTCCAATCCCCAGGAAGGGTCCTCAAAATATTCTATATTTAGCCCCTCTAGGCGACGACCGATACGCACTGCCGTGGGAACTGACCAAACACCATTCGGGTCAATCCGCAATCCGAAATCATTCCCCAGCCTCTCTCTGCACAACTCGAGAACCCGTGCTTCTTCTTCGGGTTTCATAACTCCGGCTTTCAATTTCATGGCATTGACACCAAGATCTTCATGGAGTTGCTGACATAGATCTGCCATGTCTTCTGCGTGCCGGTCATCACCACCTCCCGGCCGGTCATACCGCCAGAACAGGTAGGCAATAAATGGGATGCGATCACGAATTTTACCGCCGAGCAGATCGCACATGGGACGGTTGAGGACTTTGCCCTGAATATCCAGACAGGCAATTTCAATGGCCGCATAAATTCGTGCGTTGGACAAATAGTAAATACTTCTTAGCACCTTCTGTTTGATCATTTCAAGTTGAAAGGGATCCAGACCGACTATTCTGGGTTTAAGTTTTTGCAACGCGGCACACTGATCACCACCACCAACTTCCCCAAGGCCGATGATGCCTTCATCAGTTATTATTTCCAGGATGGTACGTAAAAAATACCCCGGATGAACACCGGTATTATGCCGGAGTTGTGCATTGAGGGGGATGGCGACGCACCTTGTTTTTAAGTCTATAATTTTCATATTTTGCGAAAGATCATTTTAAGGTTATTCATTGACTTCAATGGTTTTTACATTGTGTATATCCATCATTTCAGACAGGTTTTTATTAATGACATCACCTGTGTTTTTTAGTTGTTCGAAGATTTCGTCCCGCATGTCTTCCCGGAGCCTTACCGCAGGCATGTATATACCTAAAGCAGCGACGACTTTGCCTTTACGCCAAATGGGTATCGCAATACCAATGACATGCGCCCTGGATTCTTGCGTAGAAATCCTTTTATTGCGAATTTTGGACGTTTCTTCTATTAGATCTTCCCACGATGTTACTTCGCTCCAAATTTCTTTTGGAGGCAGTCCATATTCTTTAACAAATTGCTTCAATTCTTCTTCAGACATATAGGAGAGGATCATACGTCCGGTCGATGTGGCATAAGCGTTTTTTTCCGGATAATTAATCACCTGTAATTCCTGATGACTCTTTTCCTCATGAATGATCACCCTGATATTTCCACGTAAGATGGATAATATACAGCCTTCATTGGTTACTTTGGCCAGATTCTCCATGGGCATTTTGGCGGCCTCGACAAGTTCCTTTTTATAGGAATAATTACCTGTGAGATAATAAGCCATATTGCCAAGACGGTATCCTTTCTTTTTAACCACCTGTTCAAGGTAGTTACGCTGGACCAATGTCTTCATAATATTGGCACAGGTACCATGGTTAAGTTCCAGGTGATCAGCAATCTCACTAAGGGTATGGTCCCGTTTGGGGTTCCTTGCCACGTATTCAATAATATCCAATGCTCTGTTTAAAACTTGTATCATAATGTAAATTCATCAATCTGATTCAATTTTTTCAAACACGAAATCCCGGTAAAAAAATTTTCTAAGACCGATCATGATTATCAATGCGCCGAAAACATAGAAAAACGCCAGTGACGAGATTCCAGTGTCAAGGCCGAACCGGGTCTTAATCCATCCCAGTATAACTGGTGCTAACGAACCCACAATGAACGCAAATGACAACATAATCCCAACTGAAGAAGACCGGTATTTTGGTTCAATCACATCAAATAAGGCAGCAAAGAGATTAGAATCATAAATTCCCCTGAACAGGCCGAAACCAGCCAGTCCGATATAGCAGATCCACAGATTGTTGGTTGTGGCCATCAAATAAATGAAAGGTGCGCCAAGCATTAATCCGATCAGTTCAACTTCCATTCTGACTGTTTTACGCCGTATCGCAAGGATATCCGAGAATTTTCCACCCAGAAGAACGCCTGCGAAGGCGAAAAGATGATGGTAGAACATGGAGGAAAAACCGGAATTGGACAGAGAAAGGTGGAATTTTTCATGTAAAAAGGTCGGCATCCAGGTTAGATAACCCACATTGACATAGACCATTGCACCAAAAGCCAGGGATAAAGACCACACCGTTTTTTTCCGGAAGACGGCAGGTACCAATTCTTTTAGTGAAATCTTAACTGTTGAATCTGAATTTCCGTTGACAGGGGAAGTATCGTGCATTCTAAATGCCACAATGAGTGACCAAATAATACCGAAAAATCCAAAAATATAAAAAGCGGCCCTCCAGCCATGGTGTTCACCGATATAACCTGCAATAAAACCGCTGGCTATAATGCCCACATAAAGTGAAGTCTGATGGATGGACAATGCCATGGCTCTAGTCTTGTGATGAAACTGACCCAATAGCGAAGTAGCTGCCGGATAGTAGAAAGCTTCACCACCTCCCGTAGTGATACTTCTAAAAAATATTAGCAGTAAAATGCCATGACTTACTCCGGTAAAAAGTGTGCCTACACTGAAAATCATGAGGCTGAAAAAAACGATCCATTTTCGCCGAAGCACATCACCGGCATAACCTGCAAAAGGAACCAGGACTCCATATAAAAAAGTAAATACGGTGGCTACCAGTCCAAGCTGAACATCACTCAGTTTTAAATCCACTTTAATCAGGGGTATGACAACATTATAAATCTGCCGGTCCCCCTGGTTTAAGAAATATGCTACCCAAAGCAAAATGACCAGTTCCCATTTATAGAATGGTGTGATTTGTCGTTTCAGATTAAAAAAGTTTCTTTTCATCATTCCAATTCTATCACAAAATCTTTTTTACCGGTTCCCAAATGCAGGGTTTCCGAGTATGATTTACCTTTGTAATTATAAGTAAGGGTATATTGACCGTAAAAGGCCTTGAATGAATAAACCTTGTCCGTATATGTAAAATGCTCAATATTGGTTCTCCATTCATGGTTGATGAGTCGGTCCAATACGTGGTATGACGCTTTGGGACTGAGGTATTTGTTTAAAAAACCGCCCTTCCATTTATCTTCTGTTCCGTATGCTGTTCCATCGGCGATGTTCCACCAGGTGAAGGCTTCCACATTCGGATGGCTAAACCACAGTTTATAAAAATTTTCGACTATTGTTGCTTGAATGACCTCACCTGAACTGTCGCCGGGTATGGTGGGTATGGTAATTTCCGTGATGTGTATGGGGCGGAGCAAATCTGAATAGTTATCCAAAACCTCAAACATCTGCTGTGGTTGCATGAGTTTGCCATCAAGGATGGCGTTATAAGTTGTTTCCGAAAAAATATGCATTTGAATACCAATAGCATCGATTTTGGCCCCGCGGAGTAGTAGATTTTGAATCAATAAATAATTGAGACCGTATTCATGTTTGAAATCGAACCAGACTTGGGGTGTTTCGTTGATCAGAAATGTACTGGAGGTTGGAAAATCCCTTTCAGCTTCTTTAAAAGTTTTATAAACATAATCCAATGGCATAATTACCTGAGGTTTACGGGCAATCAGTTCATTGGCAACATCCCATGTTTCTATCTGATCACCGTATCGATTGGCAATTTCTTTCACCCTTTTGTAGATTAGTTGTTCGATGACTTTATGTCTGTAGGTAACCAGTCCGGAATAGACGCGGAAGGACTATCCCAGATCAACGTATGTCCCTTCACTTTGATGTTGTTCCAGGTACAAAAATCCAATACTGCATCTGGTGTAGGTCTCCGGTATATGAAAGCACTTTCCTTGTTAAATCGGAGTTGTCCCTGAACAGGTTCCAGATCTTTCCAGTAAAATGGCGCAGAAGCAAAATTAAAGAGTTTCTTAAAGGTCTGTTCATATTTTATATTATCGGCTGACCTATCAAAACCACCCAGAATAAAAATATTGGCACCAAATAAGAAGTCATGGGAAAGTTGATGCAGGGTAAAAGGAATTTGTTGTTCTGTTCTGTCATTTTTAGCGGTAAATTCCAAGCTAAAGTATCCTTTGCGATTATGGTCAATACCCTGATCGATTCTTTGACGGATCTCAGGGGTATTCCAGTGTTATAAAAACCTTCATTCTGCCCATACACCTTTGAATCAAAGGAAGTATACCAATTATTACACTATAAAATTGAAAATGTTTGTTACGTTTCATTGTTAATTCAAACTGAAAAATATTAAATACATTTTTCATCCTTGTAAGGCAAATCTAAACAAATCTTTTTTAAATAAACAATTAATTTTATAATATAAAATAAAATATTATATAGAAAAAATATTTACATTGTAAAATTTCGATGTTAGTCGTACACGGTTTTCAATAAATAATTCAATAATTATATTTATTTATTGAAATATATGTCAACATTTGGACTTATAATTTATTTATATTCCAATTATATAAAATTTTGTCAATTTGGAAATTATTGTTGAATTGTGATAACATTGTTATATAAAATATAATTTTGTATTGTAAAAATACTCCATTATGAAAAAACTATATCTATTCTTTGGTTTTAAATCTGGTGTATCTTCTCGATGGTTTTCCGTGAACATGTGCACCAGCATTTGCGCAAATCACTGTCACTGGAACGGTGGTATCTGGAGAAGATAATTCAACATTACCCGGAGTGAATATTTTCATTAAAGGAACTACGCGGGGACCGTAACCGATGTCAATGGTAAATATAGCATAGATGTCAGCAACAGTGAAGACGTACTGGTGTTTAGTTCGGTTGGATTTAATAAAGAAGAAATAATTGTCGGAAACCAGACCTTAATCGATCTGACGTTAATGCCGAATGTCACCTCACTTAACGAAGTTATCGTTGTTGGTTATGGAACCGTAAAAAAAGTGACCTCACAGGATCTGTTTCATCAGTGAAATCGGAAGACCTACAGTCCTTTCCAACAAGCAATGTTGTTCAAGCACTCGCAGGCAGGGCACCCGGTGTACAGGTATTGCAAAATACAGGATCCCCAGGACGCTACAATGCAGGTACGTATAAGAGGAACTAATTCTATTATGGGGAATAATGAGCCTCTTTGATGATCGATGGTTTCCCTTTCCGGGAGATCAAAACATGCTCAATAATGAAGATGTTGAAAGTATTGAAATCCTTAAAGATGCATCAGCTACTGCAATTTATGGTTCCCGTGGAGCAAATGGAGTAATCCTTGTAACCACTAAAAAAGGAAAAGCAGGCATTACTAGAGTTGACTACGAAGGGAGCTATAGTATTCAAACACTCAGGAAAAAGCTGGATTTAATGAATGCAAAGGAATATGCCCAATTCGTTAATTTAGCACGGATGAATGATAATGAGGGAGAATATTTTACCCAAAGTGAAATTGATAATTTAGGTGAAGGGACTGATTGGCAAGATTTAATATTTCGTCAGGCTCCCATACATCAGCATAACTTATCAATAAGTGGAGGAAATGATAAAACACAAGTTCTTGTAGGTACCAGTTATCTTGATCAAGCAGGTATCATCAAAAATAGCGGCTATCGTAGAATCAATCTTAGAGCTAATATTAATCATCAAATAAGCAGAAAAGTTGATGTTATATTTAATACGATATTAAGCAGGAGTGATGACAATCCTAAGAATTCCGGATCAGGTAATAGGGGCGGAAGTTTGATAAGTTCAATTGTTTCTAATGCACCAACATTAACTCCTTATAATGATGATGGATCTTATAGAATGCTCGCTGGTTATTATCCATTTAGCCCAAATGTAATATTGAATTCACTCGCTTATGTAAATGAAGTGTCAGGTAAATCATATTCTAATAGGGTTAATGCAAATCTCGCATTTATTTATAAACCGATTAATGATCTATCAATAAAAATATCTGGAAATGTGACAAATATTGATTCCCGTGGGGATAGTTATACAACTACGAAATACCCAACCTCATCAGGGAGTGCTTCTGTCAGTACGAGCCAGAATTTACATTTGAATAGTGATAATATTATTACATATAACAAAAATATCAATGAAGTACACAGTTTTAATATAATGGGAGGATTTACTTATGAAAGCTCAATATCCACAGGGCTTAGCGCTTCAGGAAATGGTTTTCTTAGTGATGTTACTGAAACTTATGATTTAGGCTCAGCCGTAAATATTGGAACTCCTTCAACTTCCTATTCTGATTGGAAATTACTTTCTGGTCTTGGCAGAATAAATTATTCATATAAAGACAAATATTTATTTACTGCATCTTTTCGTGCTGATGGTTCCTCTCGTTACAGTGAGGGGAATAAATGGGCTTATTTCCCATCTGGAGCACTAGCATGGCGTGTTTCTGATGAAGATTTTTTTAAAAACATAAGTTCTATATCCAATTTAAAATTTAGAGTTGGTTATGGTGAAACAGGCAGTACAGCTATTAGCCCATATTATACCTTAGAAATGCTATCTTCCGGAAAAACTACTTTTGGGAAAGAACTTTATACCTACTTTGTTCCAGGCACGCGATTACCTGCCGATCTTAAATGGGAAACAACAAGTCAGATAAATATTGGAGCAGATTTCGGCCTATTTGATGACAAAATTCAGATGACTGTGGATTATTATGATAAACTTACTCGTGATTTGCTGAATAGTGTTCAATTACCTGCTTCATTAGGATATACAACTACTGTAAAAAATGTAGGAGAAATTAGAAACAAGGGGATTGAATTACAAATAGATGCAAAAATATTTAACAATACCTTCAAGTGGGATATTTCTGGTAATTTTTCATTAAACCGTACTACAGTTGAGAAACTTTATGAGGGCCAAGATATTCTCGGGTTAACCTCTTCGGGTCTTACTGTTGTAATAGATAATTATAATATTTTAAGAGAGGGACATCCTTTTGGTGCCTTTTACGGATATCAAGAAGATGGTTATGACGAAAATGGATATCCAAAGTATAAAGATAATGATGGCATTGAAGGAATTACCGCAGCTGATAAAACTTTTATAGGAAATCCTAATCCTGACTTTATATATGGTTTAACATCCAAAATGTCATGGAAAAATTTTGGTTTTAACTTTTTTATACAAGGATCACAGGGGAATGATATAATGAGTTTCAGTATGATTAATCAAACGCTAGACTATGGGATAGGATTAAATACTTTTAAAGAACTCTTATATGACAACTGGACTCCGGAAAATCCAGATGCAAAATATCCCAAAATAAGTAGATATACGCCCACCAAAATGTCCGATCGATTTGTCTACGATGGCTCTTATCTCCGATTGAGAAATATTGAATTAAATTACAATATTCCACTAAATGGCATAGAATGGTTTAAACAAGCGCAAATATATGTAAGTGGTCAAAATTTGTTAACCATTACCAGCTATCCCTGGTGGGATCCCGAGGTGAATACATTGGGAGGGAGTAATTCTATAGACCAGGGAGTAGATTGGTATTCTTATCCTACTGCAAAGGGAGTTACCATGGGTATTAAACTTTCATTTTAAAAATATAGCCATGAAAAATATAATTAAAAAATTAATATTTATTGTCTTGACTATTCTTGTATCAATAGCTTGTGAAGACATTTTAAAAGAAGAACCGAAGGCAATTGCAAGCGAGACATTTTACAATACCTCAAATGAAGTGGCAGCGGCAGCTAATGCAATGTATTATCCATACAAGTCTAGCAATTTTGAAAATTACTGGGCATATCAGGAATGTGTTGTTGATTATGGTTATGGACGTGGGAGTTGGGCAAGTAACAGCAATTTTGCTGGATTGGATGAAACCAATATAACACGTACAACTCTTGTATGGGGTCAACTTTATCTGTCAATCAGAAATGCTAATTTAGTTATAATAAATACACCGAATGGCAGTGAGACAAGTGAAACTGAAAAAGCACAATTTATTGGAGAAGCGAAATTTATTCGTGCTTTTAATTATTTCATTTTAGTAAGAAGCTGGGGTGGAGTGCCTTTGCGTACAGAAGATACATTCGATCAAATTGAAATTCCAAGAAGTTCCGTACAAGATGTTTACCAATTAATATTGGAAGATTTGCAGTATGCAGAAGAGTATTTACCCGATTCACCTAGATTAATTGGAACACCTTCAAAATGGGCTGCGAAAACACTATTGGCAGATGTTTATTTAAACTTGAAAGATTGGACAAATGCAAGAGATTTGGCTGGTGAAGTTATCGCTTCAGGAAAATATTCTTTAGTCAAAATGGATGTTCCCGAAGATTTTTATAAATTATTCGATGCAAAGGTAGTCACTTCTTCAGAGGAAATATTTTATATCAAACACTCTTCGAATGAAGGTTCCTTTTTTGGAATGTTTGCCCATCATCCAGGTGCACCCTATATTAACTACCGTGGATACTATGGTCACTATACAAAAGATGATAATCCGGTTATAGCAAATTGGGATATAAACGACTTTAGAAGGCAGGTTTGGTTTTATCCATGGTCAATTGGTATAGCTCCCAATACATTGCTGTATAAGAAATATATTGATTTGGACGCTACAGGTAGTCCTGCTACTGATATACCGGTCTATCGATATCCTGATGTACTTTACATATATGCCGAAGCAGCTAACTTTGCCAATAACGGACCCACATCACAAGCTGTTGAATACTTAAATAAAGTACATAGAAGGGCTTATGGTCTTGATCCTGAAACTCCATCAACGATAGATTTTAAAATTGAAGATTATAACCAGGATACCTTTTTTGATCTTATCATTAAGGAAAGAGGTTATGAAACATTCTATGAATGTAAACGCTGGCACGAGTTGGTTCGAACTGGAAAAGCCAAAGAAATAATAAAAGCGGTATATGGAATAGATATTGCAGAAAAGAATTTTTTGTTTCCAATTCCAGTTACAGAAACGAATTACAATAAGGCGATTGATCCTGTTGCAGATCAAAACCCCGGTTATTGATTAAGTATTAGTCTAGTTTGTTAAAAGCCAGAGGAATATATTCTGGCTTTTGATCTCTTTATTGCTAGCATTAATCACTTAAAATGTTGTTAATAGCCAATATCTTCAAATTGCGTCCAATGAATAATGTAGAAGTCCTTCAAAAAATGATTGGATGGTTATTAACAAATCAACGAGTGTGAAAATGGCCTTTTTTAAAGCAGCAATCTTACCTAATCCTTATAAAGGGATGAATTCAAAAAAGTATGATTGGATTGAGACATCTGTCTGACCGCCAAAGGTTTTTTGCTCCTGATATATTGAAAGGGAACTATGTATTTTTAGATTTTAATAGTATTGATTATTTCTGGTTATCGCCTAGTGAAGAAAAGTAAGTTAGATTGGAAATTCATCGGATGGAAAATCAAAATAATCCTTTCGCAGTGCTATATAGACATTGAATACAAAAAAAAACAACCCATAAATTTAGCTTAAATGAAAATAACTTTATTATTACTGTTTTTCAATTTATTAACAGGCGTACTTTTTGCGCAAACCAGTTACTACGATAGTTTATGGAGTGATCCGGAAGTTGTTCAGAATATTGAGAATAACATTGAAAATTACCGAAAAGGGGATGCTATCATTGAAATTATTGGTCAAAACGGAAGTCGGGCCTCAGATGCAACTGTTGAAGTAAAACAGCAAACGCATGAATTTTTGTTCGGTTGTAACTTGTTTGCACTTGGTCAGTTGAGCTCCCCAGAACTTAATTACCGATACGAAACAGCCTTTACCAATTTGTTCAATTTCGCTACAGTGCCCTTTTACTGGGGTGATTTAGAACCACAACAAGGACATCCACGATTTGAGGAAGAATCAAAGCCTATTTGGAGACGTCCTCCTCCTGATCAGCTGCTTAAATGGTGTACAATTCATGAAATTATCCCGAAAGGGCATGCTCTGATGTATGCGAAAAATATATTTATGCCTGCCTGGACAGAACAAAATAATCCGGAAAGGTTTTTGGAGCAGGCACATAAACATATTGCAGAAATCGCCAAACGGTATGGAGATAAGTTTCGTGTATGGGATGTTGCCAATGAAGAGATGCCAAGAATACGGCATCTTGACGAATGGCATAAAGTTCCGGATAATTATTTGACCTGGTGTTTTAGGGAAGCAAATAATTTGTTTCCTAAAGACGTGAAATTGTTGTATAACGACGGTACTTATCAGGTACATAATGATACAGACGAATATTTGGACATATTCCAAAAGCTGAAAGACGACAGAGTACGTGTTGATGGAATGGGAATCCAGTTTCATATATATAATCGTCCTGCGATGCTCGAAGGAAAAATTTTCCCTCCCAATCAGCTAATTAACGTTTATAAAAAGCTGGAACAGTCAGGTCTTCCTATATACATTACTGAGATAACGATTGCAGGTAACGGTGAAAATGGAGATGAATTACAGGCAAAAATTGTCGAAAACTTATACCGTCTGTGGTTCAGTACACCCAATATGACAGGCATCACATGGTGGAATTTAGGCGATGGAACAGCTTACGGAAAGGAAAATGAAGCCAAGGGGGGGATACTTGATGAAGAAATGAACCCAAAACCAGCCTACAAAGTTTTGGATGGGTTAATCAATCATAAATGGAAAACTGATAAGGTTTTACAAACTGATAACAGAGGAAAAATTCAATTCCGGGGCTTTTACGGCAAGTACAAAATCGAAGTGAAATATCAAGGAAAGACATTCGAAAAAGAAGTAAGTCTCAGAAAAACCGGAGATAATTATTTTATCATCCAATTATAAAACATATAACTCACTAATAACTGAACCATGAAATCAAAAATTATACAACTGTTTGTTTTTTTTACTTGTATGAGCCTGTTATCCGCGCAGGGACAGGAAAGAAACAAAGAAAGCAATGTAATGAGCGAAGCATATTGGAAGCTTTGGAATCCAGAGGTTCAGTCAAAGATTGATCAGGATATTGAAAAATATCGAAAAGCAGATGCTGTATTGAAACTTGACGGACTTTCGGCTGGAACAGCCATAAAAGTGGAACAAATTTCCCATGATTTTATTTTTGGTGCAAATATTTTCAATTTTAATCAGTTAGGGACTGAAGAACGCAACCGGAAATACAAAGAGCTTTTTGGAACACTTTTCAACTCTGCAACAATTCCATTCTACTGGAAAACATTTGAAATGCAACCAAATCGTCCCCGTTTCAAAGAAGAATACTGGGATACAGAAGAATACTGGAATAACGTAGCGAAACCAAAATTGGAACCCCATTGGCGGCGACCTGCAACTGATCCAATTGTTGAGTTTTGCAAAAGCAAAGGTATCCATTTACATGGACATAATATAATTTGGGGAAACACAAAATGGCAACTTCCGGAATGGATATTTGATAAGTTTTGTCCGGATGAAGAAAAGGCAAACCTCAATAGATTAACAAAAGAAGAATTAAGTAAGTTAACACCCGAGCAAATAGAAAATCTGGCACCTGTATATTTTAAAGAAATGACCAGGCTTTATAAGAAACGGGTGGTTGAACTGGCACATTATTACAGCGACCGTATTGACAGTTGGGATGTGGTGAATGAAAGCGCCACGGATTACCACGGTCAAAGTGTAACCGGGGATCCTGTTTGCAAAAGTACTTATGGTCTTATGCCTGGTGACTATACATACATGACATTTAAATTGGCTGACAAGGTTTTCCCAAAAAATGTGCAATTGTTTATCAACGATTATGCAAATAATGAGAACTATGCTAATCAAGTTATAGACTTGCTTTCTCATGGATGTCGTATCGATGTTATGGGATCGCAAATGCATTTGTTTAATCCTCAGCAATGTATTGATATTGCCGATGGTAAACTTATAGAATCTCCAAAACAAGTGTGGGATATAATGAATACCATTTCAAAGGCAGAAATACCAATTCATCTCAGCGAGATAACAATTACTTCACCGGGTGATGATGAGCGTGGAAGGGAGATACAGGCAATAATCGCACGAAACTTATACCGTATATGGTTTAGTATTAAAAATATGATGGGGATAACCTGGTGGAATGTAGTCGATGATTGTGGAGCCCCTGGTGAACCAACAATATCAGGACTTTTTACACGTAATATGGAGCCCAAACCGGCATATTATGCTTTAAACAAATTAATAAATGACGAATGGAAAACCAGTACAACGGTGGTTGTTGATAAAAATAGTATTGCCCGGTTTCGTGGTTTTAAAGGTCGCTACCGTATTAGCTGGAAAAACAGTGCGGGAGAAGAACAGATCGCAGAGTTCTATCTGAAAAAAGATGGCGATGGACTGTAAAAATCAATTAATAATTTAAACCAACTATGAAAAGAATATTTATCTATTTCCTTTGCCTGTTTTTTTTATCGTGCTCTAAAAAACAAGCATTAGAAGAAAAATACCCGCCTTTGTTTTCATTCGTAATCTCGTACGACGGCCCTGATAATGCAACTAGCATGGCACACATCATTGAGTCTCCGGCAGGTAAACATGGTTTTATACGTGTTGAGGACGGACATTTTGTTAACGAAGCAGGTCCGATACGTTTTCATGCCACAAACCTGACTGGACCTGCAAATTTTCCAACGCACGAGGTCGCTGATAAGTTAGCTTCAAGGTTGGCACGACTTGGGATAAACTGTGTACGCCACCATTTTATGGATACATGGTACACCAATTTTATGCCTGAACCTGTCCAGGGAATCTTGACGTATGATACAACCACTCAACGAAACCTAGATTCAAAACAGCTTGACAAACTTGATTATCTTATTGCTGCTTTAAAAAAGCATGGCATTTATTCTGATTTAAACCTTCATGTGGGAAGGACTTTGGATAAACGGGATGGTTTTGAGAATACTGAAAAACTACCTTGGGCCAACAAGGGTGTAAACCATTTTGAGCCACGGATGGTTGAGCTTCAGAAGGAGTATGCTTTAAAACTCCTTACCCATGTGAATTTATATACCGGTAATGCCTATACCGATGAACCCAGTGTGGCAATGATCGAAATAAGCAATGAGAATACGCTAATCAATTTTTATTACAATGGAACTCTTGATCAACTTCCGGAACCCTATTTTTCTGAACTTAATCATCAATGGAACTACTGGATTCATAAGAAATATATTTCTTCCGAGTCACTGCAATCGGCATGGAATTGGGATGCAGAAACCGATAAACTAACACTTTCTAATGGCACAAAATCAGGGAACCTTACCTTGGCATTTACTGAAGAAACTATTCCGTCAGTAAAAAAAGATGATTCGTTTTGTCAGCAGGCATCCCGGGATTTTATTTTATTTCTAGAGAATGTTGAACACCTGTATTGGACAGGGATGTACGATTATGTGAAGCATGATTTAAAGGCAAAACCTCTTGTATCAGGAACACAGTTGGGATATGTACCTCCACATATCATGGAAGAACTTGACTATATCGATATTCATGCCTATTGGCGCCATCCCCAGGGAGGCTGGAAATCACTGACAGCCACAGAACCCTGGACCATTGAAAATGATGCGATGGTCAATACTATGGCAAATATAAAGGACCGGTTGGCAATACAACGTGTGTATAATAAGCCATACACTATCAGTGAATATAACCACCCATATCCGAACCAGTATGGTGCTGAAGGTCAACCCATGCTATGTATTTATGGGCGGCTACAGGGCTGGGACGGAGTTTTTCAGTATAGCTATAACCATTACGTGGATGATTTTGAGCCACAGGCTAATCCATGGTGCTTTTTTGACTGTATAGCCCGTACTGATGTGTTGGCGCATTTCCCGGCCTGTGCAGCAATATTTATAAGAGGCGATGTAAGTGAGGCCAAAGAATCTGTTGTTGCAGCAGTGGAACTTAACAGCTATCAAGATTCCCTGATCAAAAACAAAACAGTGAATTTTAGTCTTAGTTCGCTCGGGATAGACAACAGACTTTCTATGATCCACAAAACATCGCTTGACTATTCCGGAAAAGGTATTGCTCCCTCAGATATACCCAAACTTCCAGCCGACCAAAAAATATTTACCAGCGATACAAAAGAAATTACTTGGAACACAGAAAGACCGAAAGCTGCATACCTCGCCGTAAATACGCCAAATACGAAATTCTTTACTGGTTTTCCGGAGGGGCGGACAATTAATCTAGGAAGTGTGCAATTGGAAATTGGGCATACCCGGTTAAACTGGGCAACAGTTTCCCTTGTTTCGCGTTTTGGGACCGGTTTTGGGGAAGAAGGTTCTCCCGCAAATATACTGCTAGCAGCTACGGGAGAATCGGGTAATGCAGGGAGAATTGTCCAGCCTATGGGGGACGATAAGATTACACTTTCTGACCGTGGAGGTGCTCCTGTTATGGTTGAAGGTATACCAGCGATAATTATTATTTCATCAGACCATGAAAAGACAAAGTGTTATGCATTAGATCCACACGGGGACAGGAAAGCAGAAGTACCTGTTGAAGAAGCTAACAATGGTAAATCAAAGATTATGCTTAAAGCAGAGTATAAAACAATATGGTACGAAATTAATATCAGTAAAGAGGATTAAGGCACATGTGACAGTAACATGGAGAAGAAGTAAACTCATACTCTATGAAAAGAATAAAATTGAAAGGGAAAATCCTTT
Organism: uncultured Cytophagales bacterium; assembly: GCA_963711495.1. GTDB lineage: Bacteria > Bacteroidota > Bacteroidia > Cytophagales > Cyclobacteriaceae > CAVQEK01. The sequence goes on along the minus strand of CAVQEK010000007.1, from coordinate 273,650 downwards.
GTGTAAATGTTCGATTGTTGGCCGTTCTTAATGCAAGTGCCGTGAACCATTTTATCAAAAGAGATAGCGATCATGTAAGAGTCGGTAAAAATGTATTCTTGGTTAATGGCTTGTCATTTAGGGAACATAGCCAGAAATATGATATAACAATTATCAGAAATGGTAAAAGGTTACCTCGGAAATTTATCTGAGTAAAATGGGTGTTTGCAATTATGTCATTGTTTTATGAAATAAGTTATTTTGATCATTTTCTATCAGTAAAAGTCATTGTTTTAAATCCGATTATCAGAAAATTATAATATAATGAACGCTCGATATCATTTCATCTATCTTCTTTTCTTTTTATGGTCAGTATCCTGTGCCCAGGAATCAAACGACAAACAACATCTTTGGCAACCCTTTTATATTAATCAACGGTCAGGGGATCAACACATTGATTTGTCTGACAACTGGCAATTAAACTACACCGAAAAGCCAGTGGATGACCTTTCTCAATTACCAAAAGATGATTGGTTTGGTGTTTCTTCTCCGACTTCGGTGCAATGGGCATTGTACAAGGCCGGGAAATTACCCCATCCATATGTCGGAATGAATTCCAAAAAATATGAATGGGCAGAGACTGCCATATGGTACTATAAAAAGGATTTCGAAGTCCCAAAAGAGGCGCAGGGAAATTTTGTTTTTCTCAACTTCGATGGAATCGATTATTTTGCCAGGATTTGGCTAAATGGTCAATTCATTGGTGACCATCAGGGGATGTTTGGTGGGCCTGTCACCGAAGTGAGTAAGCTCTTGAACTACAACGGCAAAAACCATCTGGTCATTGAAGTTAAATCAGCAAATTTCAACAATCAGGATACCTTTAGGCCAAGAGATCCGGGAAATATTGTAAAACCGTGGGAGTTTACCGGTGGAACAGGAGCTGAACCATGGTTTACATTAGGCATGTGGCGTGGTGTGCGTGTTGAGATTGTTCCTAAAATTCACTTGCAGCGACCTTATATTGTCACCAACGAAATTCAGGAACACCAGGCAGTACTACATTTTGAATCGGAAGTATTTGTGGATGATCAATCCCTGAATTATCAGTTGCATCCATGGAAAGGTGAACAGTTAAATGCTTACCCAAAAACCACACCGACTCCCGATGTAGGAGTATTGAAGGTAAAAATTGATTTTTCATTGGAAGGTAAATCTGTCTACTATCAGGAATTTCCTGTTCAGGTCATCAACACAAGAAACTGGGTCAACGGTAAAATCAATATCAGGGATCCGAAACTTTGGTGGCCGAATGGTTTGGGTGATCCCAATATTTATCTGGTTACTGTCTCTTTGGTCAGAAGCAATAGAACTATCGATCAGATCAGTTTTGATTACGGCATCAGGAAAGTTGATTTATTGCCAACACCGGGCCCGCGTTATCATGACCGATGGCGGAATTGGCAATTTGAAGTAAATGGGGAAAAGTTTTTTGTAAAAGGAGCCAATTGGATGCCGGCAGATGTCTTATTGGATCTTCCCAAAGAAAAATATGACTGGCTTATCGGACTGGCAAAAGATGCCGGGATTCAAATTTTCAGAATTTGGGGCTCGGGTATATTGGAAACAAAGGATTTTTACAATGCCTGCAATAAGGCTGGTATCATGGTATGGCAGGATTTTCCAATTGCCAATTATGACACCCCAAAATGGCCACAGGATGTTTGGGAGGCTCAGGTGGTGCAAAACATATTCCGTTTAAGAAATGAGCCTTCTTTGGTTTTCTGGGTTGGTGGTAATGAGTTCAATCCGTATTCTGAAGGAAATGCCGCCTCAATAGGGATTTTGGAGCGCAATCTGAATATTTTTGATCCGTCGAGACCCTTTAACAGGACCAGCCCTGACGATGGAGGCATTCATGCCTATCCGGATTTTGATCCGACCTGGTATACCAAAGTCTACCCATGGGCACCTTTTGTATCAGAAACAGGCATGCATTCTATCCCGGAGGCAGCAGGACTCTACGAAATAGTGGATAAAAATGAATTCAAAGACCTTGGCAATATGTACAGTGATGAATTTGTCAAGAATCATCCTGAATTTATTCATCATTTTGTGGAATTCAATCCTGCACGTGTTCCCAGGATGCTCAGCAGGGCCTCCCATATTGACAACATGGCCAATCCTAGTCTTGAATCCATTTCAGAGGCTAGTCAAATTGGGGCAGGGGAATTTTACCAGGTCATGTCGGAAAAACTTCAAAGTAATTATCCGGTTACCGTGGGGGTAATGCCCTGGGTATTTAAACGGCCCTGGCCGGTGGTTGCTGCGATTCACCTTGTTGATGGGAACGGACTTCCTTCCGCACCTTATTACTTCTTAAAACGGACGTATGAAAATGTTCATGTAATGCTTGACATCGAGCGATTATTGTGGCGTTCCGGTGAAACTTTTCCTGTCCGTATCAAAGTATTGAATCTTGAAAATGGAATAGCTTTAGATCATGGATGCAAAGTGCGCGTAACGATTTACGATGATCAATTCAAGCCAATTTATGAGAGGAAGGCTGACATGGATATTGCACTCAATCCATCGGTTTTGCAAAAATTATTTGATAATTTCAGGATACCCGACAAGTACAAAAGCCGATACTTTTTTATTACCGCAGATCTACTGGAAAACAACGACTCGCTGCTTTCAAGATCCGTTTATTGGCCCCGTACGATACCGCAAATGGAAGATAGTGCTTTTTACAATAAATACGTTTCGACACCGGTAGAGTGGCCGACATTAAATCATGGTCCATGGTTGAAACCAACAGTCACAAAAGGTAAAACCAATCTTCGAATGGATTTGATTGATAAAAAATTAACGGAAAACGGAGCGTATTGCAAGGTAAAAATCAGCAACAGGGGTAAAATTCCTGCATTTATGACAAAAATTGATGTTGAAGGCGCCAAACGGATTTTTGTGGCCGAGGATAATTTTTTCTGGTTAGCCCCAAGTGAAGAAAGGGAACTATGGATAAAGATCCAGTGGAGGGAAGAGACATCTTTACAGAAAAAGATCACATTGGAAGCCTGGAATGCCAAACCAGTTAGCGTGGAATTTTAACGTAAAAACAAGATGAATATTTTTAGTCCATCCGGATATTTTTGGTCAAAGTTAATTGGTATAACAGCGCTCGGCATCACTGCAATAATATTATTTCGTTGTAAAACGAGTGTCCGGAATGATCAGGCAAAACAGTATAATGTACTCTTCATCATTGCTGATGATTTGCGTCCGCAATTGGGCTGTTATGGTGATAAAATGGTGAAATCACCCAATATTGACCGTCTGGCAGAACAAGGTTATATTTTTACCAGAGCCTATTGCCAACAGGCGTTATGCGGCCCTTCCAGGACGTCCTTTTTAACGGGTTATCGGCCAGAAAAAACAAAAGTTCGGGACATTGTAACACATTTCAGGAGTACTATACCTGATGCTATCACCTTACCTCAACTGTTTAAAAATAACGGATACGAATCTGTTGGCTTATTCAAAGTCTTCCATTTGGTTGGATTCGCGCCAAGGGGATTTGGTAATCTGAACGATACGGTATCGTGGTCTATTCCTTTATGGTTGCCTACACATACATCTTATGGAACCATTGGAGACAGTTTGTTCCGGCTAAGCTATAGAGCACACCTAAAAAAAGGACCGATCGGATATAACAATTTACCCCGTTCACTGGCATTTGAAGCAACTGATGTCAAGGACAGCATGATGAATGACGGCCAAACGGCACAAAGGGCTATTCGGTATATTAGTCAATTAAAGGACAAACCTTTCTTTATGGCCGTCGGTTTTTACCATCCCCATCTTCCCTTTACTGCTCCGGCCAAATATTGGGGCCTCTATAACGAGGATTCTCTTACGCTTCCGGATAATCAATATAAACCGGTTGGAGCACCTGATTATGCCGTTGTGGACTCCAAAGAATTGAGGTCCTATGTTAATATTCCGGACACTGGAACTTTCAGTACGAAATTAAAAAAACAATTATTACATGGATATTTAGCAAGCATCAGTTATGTAGATGCCCAGATTGGCCTGGTTTTAGATGAATTGAAACGCCAGGATTTGGACAAGAATACTATTATTGTGTTGATGGGTGATCACGGATATCAGGTTGGTGAACACAATATGTGGGGTAAAAAACATACGAATTTTGAAATTTCCACACACGCTCCCCTGATTATTTCGGTACCCGATATGCGATCCGGACAACGCATTGACAAACTCGTAGAATTTATTGACATATATCCGACTCTCGCAGATCTTTGTCATCTAAACCCTCCATCTGACCTGGATGGACGAAGTCTTCTTCCTCTGCTCTACAATCCGGATACTTCCACCTGGAATTACCCCGCATTCAGTAGCTATCCCAGGGGCAGTAGAATGGGCACCTCCATAAGAACTGATGACTTTCGCCTTACAGAATGGAAGCTGAACCAGGAAGAACCGGTATATGAATTATACGACCATAGGAGCGATCCGGAAGAAAATAAAAATGTGGCTGGAGATGCAGAATACTGGAAGATGAAGAATAGCTTAGGAGAAGAAGTTACAGGTTTTGAGAAATTATTTAATAACAATTGATTTAAATAGGAATTATATACAGTTCTGATAATACCAAGAAATTGGCTATATCCATATTGTCTGCGTTATGAGAGGATATTGATATAAATATATAGTGTCTATCGACAGAGAACTTTACGACCGTTCTTATTAAATAAAAAAAATGCGAAACTGCGTAAATGAAAAATTCAAATAATGAAAAACCGTAATTCGATTTATGCAATGACATTTGTGTTGATTTTGATGGTTACCACTGTCAATGCCAGTACGTTTAATAATTTCATCACCAGAAGTGGTGACCAGCTTAAAGACGGTAAAAATGTCTTTCGGTTTATTGCTGTCAATGCTCCAAGTATTACCGGTCCTTATGACGGTTATAAGAATACCAATCCGAATTGTGGTTATGTTTATGACCCCATAGAACTCTCCTATGAAATGGAAGCATATTTCAAGGATATGGTTCAGATGGGAGTTACGGTAATTCGTACATGGGGCATTACTGTTGAAGATGGTTCAGGCGAATTTGAAGCACTGGTAAACGGACCATATTCTTATAATGAAACCGCTTTTCGCCGAATTGACAAAATGCTTGAGTTATGTAACAAGTACAACATAAGGGTAATACTTTGCTTAGTGAAAGAAAATAAAATATGGGGAAGCACAGGGGATTTCAGCAAAATTTATGGAGGGGGTGATTATTACGAAACCGCTGCGGTAAAAGATGGTTTTAAAGACCTGTTAAAAACAATGACGAACAGGAAGAATTATTATACCAGTGTCACTTATAAAGATGACAAAGCAATTTTGGCTTGGGAATTTGGCAATGAAGTACCCAATAATAAAGGAGTCTGGATTGCCGAGATGGCGAATTATTTAAAAAGTATTGATCACCATCATTTGATTGCTGATCCCCGTCGCGCAAACGGGATTGGGCAAATGAATGAAATTGTGGATGATGTGGTTGAAAATTGCCGGAATATTGATATTGTAAAGACCAGGCAATACCCGAACTACGGAAATCGTGTAGCTGAGCTCTGGAGCGTCTGCCGGGGAAAGCGACCGATGATTATTGATGAGTTCCAGAGAAAAGAAGGATTTGCTGAAGTGTTGGAAGAAATTTGTAACACAGAAACCAGTGGTGGATTGCTTTGGAGTTTGATGAAGCCCCAATTTAGGGGAGGTATTGGAGGTCATGCACTTTTTCATGCCTACTCATGGGGGGGTAGCCGCTGGCCCGGATTTAGCAGCGGAGAATATTTCAATGAGAGAGAAAATCTCATGAAAATCAGGGAGTATTCGTATAAAATAAGGGGCTTAAAAGTTCCTCCGCTGCCCGCTCCAACGGATGCCCCCTATTTATATGAGAGTCAAAGAAGTGATGCAATCGCTTTAAAATGGAGATGTTCTCCCGGGTCAAGATATTACAATGTGGAAAGATCCACGTCTCTGCATGGGCCCTGGGAAAATATAAGTGGTGATTTTGACATTAGTTATAATTTATATTTCTACCCGATGTTTACTGATTCAAATGCAATTCTCGATAGACCCTATTATTACAGAGTAAAAGGGAAGAATGAATCGGGAACTTCTCCACCCTCAAATGTGATTGGTCCCGTAATTCCCAAGACCAGGATGATAATGGATAATCTGAAAGATTTTTCACTGGTATATTCGAAAACTTCGAATCTTCAGATTAATTCTGAATCGTGGCCAAGACTGAGACAAACTGAAGAAGATTTCTATCAGGCTGAAAGAATGACTGGAAGTAGATCAGGTGAGATTGTATATAAAGCAGGAGCGATAAAGTGGATAGAGGTCTTTTCTTTTAGTGATAAAACAGACAGCATTACGATACAATGCTCTGAAAATGGCGATTCGTGGAAATCTCTTCCTAAAGGGACACTGATAAAAACATACAGAGAAAGTTATCCAAGCCAGATTTCAGGTAATCAAGATAACCCGATAGATAAATACACATACAAGGTGCCAGCTTTCCCGGTTGGAACTGTTTATGTGAAAATTTTGACAGGAAACGCAATGTCCGAAAATACTTATCCCTGGATAGGCAGGATCCATATTGGTTTTGCCGGGATGCTATATAGGGGAAAATAATATTTCATAGGACTTTGTGTCGGTTCTTGGCGATTGTGATCAATAGGCACATGAAATTGCTTATTGATATCAAAAAAAATTAGCCAGTGTACCTGGTTGCAAACCAATAACATTCGGAATTCAGCATGGAAGAATCGAGTAGAGGTTGACTATGAACTATATGACCACTTGATTGATCCGGTAGATAATAAGGTTGCAGCAAATGATTCTGCTAAATGCAAAGTGAAACAATACTTGGTTAAACAGATGGACCAGGGATGGAATTGACGCATTATTAGAATAAATACATGCCAAAATCATGATGAAGACTAATTTGACATACATAATCTTAATCCTGTCACTATTTAAAGGGATAGATTCACAGGCCCAGGACAAACCAAATATCATTTTCATTCTTGCCGATGATCTGGGATATGGCGATACAGGCCCTTATGGGCAAAAACAAATAATGACGCCAAGCCTTGACAAGATGGCTACCGAGGGCATGGTATTTACTGATCACTATGCGGGTAATACTGTCTGTGCTCCTTCACGATGCACTCTCATGACCGGGCTGGATCAAGGACATGCACCCATAAGAGGAAATAAAAGGGATATGGATGAAGGTGTTATCCCATTGCCTCTTTATTCCCAGACTATAGCCGAAATGCTCAAAGAAAAATCCGATTATGTGACGGCAATTTTTGACAAGTGGCATTTGGGCGGTATATATTCGCATTCTATGCCTCATGACAGGGGATTCGATTATTATTTGGGCGCACTCAGCAAATTTTATAAATCCAATGATCCCCGCTACAGGCCTGACCTATACAGGAATGATACGCTGGTAATTATCAAAGAAAACAACAATGGTACGCGGGGCGTGTATGATGAAGACCTTATTACAAATGACGCGCTGAATTTTATAGAGGTGAACAAGGAGAAGCCATTTTTTATCTATCTGTCATATTTTCTAGTCCATGCGCCAGTGCAACCAGCGCCAGGGGTAGAACAGTACCAAAATGAAAGCTGGCCTCAAAAGGAGAAGGATTTTGCCCAGACCGTCACAAAGCTGGATTCTTATGTGGGAATGGTCATGGACAAATTGAAAGCACTCAACCTGGACAAAAACACCCTGGTCATATTTAGCAGCGACAATGGACCCCATGAAGAGGATGGGCAGGATCCGGAATTCTTCAGCAGCAATGGCCCGTTGAGGGGCTATAAGAGGGATTTGTACGAAGGGGGCATCCGTGAGCCATTTATAGCCTGGTGGCCTGGGAAGATCAAGCCGGGAACGACCAGCAGCCTTATTTCGGGTTTTCAGGACCTGATGCCAACGGTGGCCGAGCTGGCAGATGTGGCTCCGCCAATAGGAATAGATGGCATCTCCTATTTGCCCACTTTGCTTGGTAAGCCTCAAAAAAAGCATGATTACCTCTACTGGGAATTTAGCGAAAGAACGCCAACGCAGGCTATAAGAATGAATGACTGGAAAGGAATTTACTTTTTAGATCAACATAAATTTGAACTCTATAACCTGAAAAATGATATCGGCGAAGATAATGATATAGCAAAGGACCACCCGGAAGTGGTATCTGCATTGAAACGAAAAATGCTGGATTCGCACGCCTACAATGAGGATTTTCCATTGTACAAGTCCGAAAAATATATTCAGGTAAACAAGAAAGACCCCCGATACTTCCAGTATAGTGATGGTACTACTTATATTCCCATAGGCCTCAATATATGCTGGCCGCGTTTTGAAAATGATGAAGAAAAAGCCATGAAGCTGATGGAAGAACGCTTCGGGAATTTGTCTGAAAACGGCGGGAATTATACCAGGATATGGCTTAGTGCACCCTTTTATGAATTGGAACATGCAAGGGCTACCGGTTACGATTTTATAAAAGCAGAACGCATCGACCGTATATTGGCACTTGCCTCAAAATATGGGATCAAAGTAAAATTTTGTTTTGAGAACTTTCGTGACCTATTGAACAGCCCTTCCAGGTTTCCGGGTTCCGTGCCTTTTGACAAACCAATCTACCATGTAAATGATGGTGGGCCGCTTCATAGCATGGAGGAATACTTTGGAAGCCAGGCGGGGAAAAGCTTGTTTACCCAGAGAATGGAATTTTTTTGCAATAGGTATGGTAAAAACCCCAATGTATTTGGCTGGGAATTGTGGAATGAGGTGAATGCCGTGAAGGCTAACCACGACGTGGTTTTTGATTGGACCACAGAAATGCTAAAAAAGGCACGTACAATGTTCCCAAATCAACTCGTTATGCAAAGCCTCGGCAGTTTTGACAATGATGCTAAAATAGAACCTTATCAAAAATATAGTCGGCTGGAAAATAACGACATAGCCCAGGTACATCGGTATCTTGATCCTGGGGCCGAATATGTGGTGTGCAAAGGCCCTATGGATGTTTTGGCCTCAGACGCCGTGAAAACAATATTGTCTTATACCAAAGGGAAACCAGTGCTGCTGACGGAGGTAGGCGCCGTGGAGGCGCATCATTCCGGACCCTCAAAGTTGTATGAAATTGATAAACAAGGTATTCTACTTCATGATATCCTGTTTGCTCCTTTTTTCAGTGGAGCGGCTGGGCCTGGTCAAAGTTGGCACTGGTACTTTTATGTTGAAAAAAACAATCTTTGGTGGCAGTTTGGAAGATTTGCTGAAGCCATTAAAGGGATCGATCCTGTTGAGGAAAAATTTGAGCCGGTTTATTGGGAAACAGATCAGTTGAGAATATACGGTTTAAAAGGCAGTAAAACTTTCATTGCCTGGTGCCGGGATAAAAATAGTAACTGGCATTCAGAGTTGGAAGAGGGGAAGGATCCAAGCATTTATCACAACATTAAAATAGACCTCCATGAAATTTCCGGTAATATATCATTTTATGATCCATGGCAGAATTCCTGGAGTTATGCAAAAAGTATTAAAGAGATTGTTTTACCGGATTTTAAACGTTCGGTTGTCATCAAGGTGGAGTATTAATTGATTTAATCTTTATAAAAACGGTGCTTGCGTTCCGGTTTTATGGACAATGAATTCATAGCCAAATATCAGAAAATAGCGAACATGTAATTGAAAGAATGATTAAAGCCTTCAAAGGATCATGGCTATAAGAAGAAGGGAATTAGTGAAGAAAGGTTTGTTAACGGGAGCCGGAGTTTGTTTATCCCCTGAAATGCTCAGGGCATACTATTCAAAAGAGGTAGAAATTACAAAGCTCACAAATGGGCCCAGGCAACATTGGTTCGGTTATTACGATAAATGGCAGATCGACCCGACGGGGAGATATTTGTTAGGCATGGAGGTTGATCTTTTGCACATTCACCAAAACCGGAAGATACCATCAATATTGGTCTCATTGATTTAAAAAGGATGGTGCTAAAAATAGTTGGTTATTTTCATCCAAGAAATATATTATTTTAAGATTGTAAATCTGAAGAACAGCAGACTCTGCTAGGCAACAACCTTTCAAGGATTGATTAAATTGACCGAAATAATTTGGAAGTCTTGAAATTTCAGATCTCTCCCTTTCTTTGTTTAAAGCAAACCCCCATTCTCTCTGTCAATTTCTTCATTTCCAAAACTGCCCAGATAATTATTGGTGGTGACTGGGCTGTGGTGTCCCAATGTTTCCTGGATAAGCGATATCGGTTTACCCTGCTTCATTAATACAGTTGCATAAGTATGCCTGCCAAAATAAGTTGTGATTTTCGGGTTGATGTCCAATTTTTCGGCCATTATTTGAATCCACTTATTGGTGTTTTTAATGAATTGCTTGATTCGACTTTTTGCTTCCCTGGCTGTCATTTCCTTATTTACAATGGGAAAGATATAATCATCATCGCGGTAATTTTCGGTACGCAAAGCATTCATTATGTTTTGAATTTCGGCTGTGATTTTGATAGAAATAATTTTTTGTTCCTTGGATGTTCTGAGTGTTTTACGTCTGGAATAGATAGTATGCCAATTGGCATAAATAAATCGTTTTCAATCAACAAACAGGGTATTTTTTTTGAAAGGCATTATAGAATTTAATTTATATACTTGTAGTAGTAACAATTGGTGAAAGGAGTGGTTAATCAAAATTGTAGGCTCTGGTCATTTAAGCGTGGAATATTGTGATCTTTAAATCCGGTTTTTGCAAAGTTGGAATTCTGATCTATGGAAATATATGCCAAGTATTTGGAAAAGGCCAATTCGAAAGATACGGTGACCAATATTGCATCTATTGTGTGAGCAGCCTTTGGAGTGACGGAAGTAGGTGAAGCACCACAGGTGACCAATGCCTTCGAGGAAGCTTTGGCTACAGGACAGACGGAATTGTATTCCAAAGATGAAACTATTCCAAAGGCCTATCTGAACTACCTGTTCTTCGACAAAGACATGAACTACAAAAGCGGGGGATTCCAGCAAGGGACTGAAGATGCTTTAGGAAACTTTGAAGACCTCAAACTGGACATGTCCCCGAAGAAGAAGACTATATGATTATCTATACAGCTAACCAGACCAATGAAGGCCGATACTATTGATTACAAATTACTTCTTTGAAATAAGTGCCAGAACCTCATAAAGTTTGCCCGTTTTTGTGTATATTTGACCATCAGTTCTTTCCCATCAAGTTAATTCAATTGGCATCAAAATGCAGGTGAGTTAACCGGTGAGTCTCAAGAAATAGCTCATTGTAAAGCATTGAAAAATAGAGGGTTATGGAATAGGTTCTATTCCAGTCATCCCGACAAAACCCCTTTAATTTGAATAATTGGAGGGGTTTTTAAATCACCGAAAAGTAAGTCAACATTTTTATCACCATATTCGAATGCATTTGTAACCCGCCAGAAGGAGGGACATTTCAATCTTACCCCTGGATTTTTTATGTCATATAAATCAATAACTTATGCATTTAATGGCATTCAGACATCTGACGCAAATGGCTGGAAAAGTAAAGTATAATTGATAGGCAAGAACATTTGCCCAAAAATTTCCACAACAAAATGCAACTATTGGTTCCTTTTTTCCATCGAATAGATATGATCTCATCTCAAAAACTTCAAACGTCATGAAAACCCTTGCTTCTGTATTAACTTGTTTTGTCATGTCCATTTCCTGGGGGATTGCTCAGGATTTCGATTATTCCTTCAGTGAGAATTACAAAGTGTCTACCCCAGCCAGCATGGACATTAGAACCTCGGATGGAAATATAACTGTGACATCGGCAACAGGCAATGAAATTCGAGTCTTCTATATCGTCAAAAAGAATGGAAAATTACTAAAAATTGACAGACAAGAACTTGAAAAGGAAGTGACATTGGAAGTAAACCATTCTGACAATAGCCTTGATATAAGTGTACGCCATAACATAAAGAATTCCTGGATGAACATTAACCCGATCAATGTTGGCTTCAGAATATTTGTTCCTGAACAAACGGCTACGATCCTCCATACCGCTGATGGCAATATATCGCTCGAAGGATTGACTGGTAATCAGGAATGTAAAACCAGTGATGGCAATATCAGCATTTCCAAAATAAAAGGACAAACCACAGGGACATCCTCCGATGGGAATGTAAATTTAAACGGTATTAATGGATCGGTTTACGTGAGGACAAGTGACGGAAATATCAGCCTTGAAGATATTTCGGGGAACGTGCAATCAACAACCAGCGATGGCAACATTCATTTAAATACAATCAATGGAGATATTGAATCGGTAACCAGTGACGGAGATATTAAAATATCAAGATCAAATGGAAATATCTCCGCCAGAACATCCGACGGCCATATTGCCTTTGAAGATATATCCGGTTCATTAACTGCTGTAACCTCGGATGGCAACATCTATGGAAATTTTGTAAAACTCGAAAGTAAGTTGATGGCCAGAACAAGTGATGGCAATGTCGATATCACCATTCCGGATCAATTGGGGCTGGACCTGGATATAAAAGGGGAATCACTATCTGTACCTTTGACTAATTTTTCAGGACAATCGGACAAAAAATCCATTCATGGTCAGTCCAATGGAGGAGGTATCGCGGTGAGCATTCAGGCTTCCGGAGGGAACATCAGACTCGCTTATCGTTGAGTGATCCAGACTAACATTTCGAAATCTGCATTCACGGAGGGTAGTATTTAGATTTTATAATTTCTTTCTAAAATGTAGAACAAAGCCCAATTTGTTTTATATATTTGTTCTACAAATTAGAAACATAATGATAGAAACACGATTAGGCGATTTTGAGGAGGTGATATTGCTCCTGGTAGGAATTCTTGATGATGAGGCTTACGCTTTTAAGATAGCCCGTGAATTTGAATCTCAAACCGGCCGGTCAGTATCGATCGGCGCGGTACATTCCACCCTGGACCGTCTGGGGAAAAAAGGTTTTTTGACTTCCGAAATGGGTGAAGGAACGGCCGAAAGGGGAGGCAGACGAAAACGGATCTATTCCATTACGGCTTATGGTCAAAGGGCGCTGAAAGATGCCCGGGATTTCAGGGTTTCATTGTGGCAACAATTTCCGGCGTTGGCTACGGGCAAACTGGATTTAGGAAAGATCTGATGGGATCTGGCAGGAAGCAATATATAAGGCCACCAAAACTTGCCCAAAGATTCCTCCTCTGGTTTCTCCGGGATGATTTTTCGGAAGAAGTGCAGGGAGATCTGGAAGAACAGTTTGAGGACTTGCTGACACGATTGTCACCGTTCCGGGCCAAAATGAATTACTGGTACCAGGTGTTCCATTATCTGAGGCCATTTGCGATTAGAAAGTCAAAATCAAATTACCCCAATCCAAATTTTACAACCATGTTCAGGCACAATCTTCTTATTTCATTCAGGAATTTCAAACGTTATAAAACATCTTTTTTCATTAACCTGATTGGTTTGTCTACCGGTCTGGCGTGCGCATTATTGATTTATCTTTGGGTAAACGATGAATTACACGTGGACAAATTCCATGAAAAGGACAGCCAACTTTATGAGGTGATGGCCAATCACCAAAATTCCGATGGCATTCAGACCTGGAATGGGACCCCCGGTTTGCTGGCTGACGCCTTAAAAGAAGAAATACCCGGAGTAATTTCCGCTGTTTCGGGAACAGACCCTAATTGGCTTGGGCAATTTGCTTTAAGTGTGGATGATAAGCATATTAAGGCTAGGGGAGAATTTGCGTCCGAGGATTTTTTCAAGATATTCTCTTATCATCTCATTCAGGGTGATAAGGACCAGGTATTAGCAGATAAAAGTTCCATCGTGATCGCTCAGTCACTGGCCCATAAATTATTCACTGATAAGGAGAATGCTATGGGTAAAACGATAGAGTGGCAGATGGGCGATAAGAAGCAGCAGTTCATGGTTTCTGGAGTTTTCGACGACGTGCCTCACAATTCTTCCGTGCAGTTTGATTTTGTTCTTCCATTTGACTACTTCCAGGATGAACTGGTAACCTATCCGTACTGGAACAACAATTACGCAATTACCTACCTGGTTTTAAACAAAGGGGTAAATATTGATGAATTCAATAAGAAGATCGCTGATTTTGTTAAAAACAAAAACGGAGAGCAAAATGTCACCCTGTTCGTTCAACGATATTCTGATAATTATCTCCACGGCAATTTTGAAAATGGCAAACACGCAGGAGGCAGAATAGAATATGTCCGGTTATTTTCGATCATCGCCATTTTCATCCTCATCATTGCCTGCATAAACTTCATGAACCTCTCCACAGCCAAAGCTACACGGAGAATTAAAGAGGTCGGCATTAAGAAAGCCATCGGTGCAAGACGCAAGACACTAATATTTCAATATCTGGAAGAGTCTATGTTGTTGACATTTCTCTCTTTGCTCGTTGCCTTTATATTTGTGAACCTTTTTCTGCCTCAATTCAACGAAATAACCGGGAAGTATCTCAGCCCTGCATATAATACGAATGTCCTTTTGGCTTTTGTGACTATATGTATCATAACAGGACTGATTGCCGGGAGCTATCCTGCGCTATACCTTTCCGGTTTTAACCCGGCTATAGTGCTCAAGGGAAAACTAAACGCCAAATTAGGCGAAGTCTGGGCCCGCAGGGGATTAGTGGTATTTCAATTTGTGCTTTCCGTGGTCCTTATCGTCTCTGTCCTGATCGTGTATAAGCAGATAGCTTATGTACGGACGAAGAACCTGGGTTTTGACAAAAACAATATAATATCCATTGAGAAGGAGGGTAAAGTGGCTGAAAATCCGGCGACTTTTTTAACCGAAGTGAAAAGGCTGCCGGGAGTCGTCAACGCTGCACAATCCGATTTTCAGGTAGGCAAATTGGGCATCACCTACGGCATCGATTGGGAAGGGGAGAGCCCAGATACCAATATTCCATTCTATGAAGTATCTGTAGGTTACGACGCCATCGAAATACTCGGGCTTAAAATGAAAGAAGGGCGGTCTTTCTCCAGCGATTTTCCTTCAGACAGTACCGCCGTAATTTTCAACGAGGCGGCGATTAATGTGATGGGACTCAAAGATCCGGTAGGTCAGAAAATAGCGCACTACTCGGGGGACAAGCATATCGTAGGAGTAGTGAAAGACTTTAATGTGGAAAGCCTTTACCATGAAATCAAGCCCCTGATGTTCAGGTTTGAACCAAACAACACAAATATCGTCATGCTGAAAATAGAGAAAGGAAAAGAGCAGCAGGTACTTGCTGAACTTCACCGGTTCTATCAAAATTATAACCCCGGGTTTGCTTTCAATTATCGATTTCTCGATACAGAATATCAGGCTTTATATGCTTCTGAACAGCGGGTTTCTACACTTTCGAAATACTTTGCCGGACTTGCAATATTGATCTCATGCCTGGGGCTGTTTGGGCTGGCCGCGTTTACGGCTGAGCGGAGGACAAAGGAAATTGGCATACGAAAGATCCTCGGAGCTGGTGAATTTGCCATTGTCCGTTTATTGTCTGCTGAATTCACCAAAATGGTATTGATTGCAGTGATGATAGCGCTACCCATTAGTTACTACATAACCGGGAACTGGTTGAATGATTTTGCTTACAAGATTAATCTGGCATGGTGGTATTTTTTCGGAGCTGGATTAACAGCACTATTGATCGCTTGGTTTACCATCGGATTACAAACAGTAAAAGCAGCCAGGATTAAGCCGGTAGACAGCCTGAAAGATGAATAAATGTCTGAATCGGGATTGGCAGGATTTTAAGATTAGCAGGATGAAGGAGAAAATTAAAAATGGTCTGACAAACAAAAATTGCGGTTGTGAGGTGAAAGGTCGAAGCAAAGGCTTGTACGGAACAAGCGACCTTGAAGTAGAACGATTTTCCCTAAATCCCCATCATCCATGAATCCGAAAAATCCGAATTCAGACAACAGGCAATGTGCACCGCCAAAGTTTGCCCAAAGATTCCTCCTCTGGTTCCTCCGGGATGATTTTTCGGAAGAAGTGCAGGGAGATCTGGAAGAACAGTTTGAGGACTTGCTGAAACGAATGTCACCGTTCCGGGCCAAAATGAATTACTGGTACCAGGTTTTCAACTATATGAGGCCTTTTGCCATTGGAAAATCAACCTATTCAAATACAAACCATATCGCCATGTTCAGACACAACTTTCTTATTTCTTTCAGGAATTTTCGTCGCCATAAAATATCATTCTTCATCAATATGGTCGGATTGTCTACCGGCCTGGCCTGCGCCATATTCATTTACCTCTGGGTCAGTGATGAATTGAGTGTCGACAAATTTAACAAGAAGGACAACCGGCTTTATGAGGTCATGGAAAATATAGAAGTTCCCGGTGGCATACAAACAGGTTCAGGAACACCTGGTATTCTTGCGTCGGCATTGGCCAATGAAATACCGGAAGTTGAATATGCAACCTCCGTAGTTCCTACGGATTGGTTTTCGGAAAAAGGGGTGTTGACTTTTGATGAGAAACGCATCAGGGCGAAAGCGCAATATGTCGACGAAAGTTATTTTAACGTTTTCTCCTGCGATTTTATCAAGGGGGATAAACAACATGCCCTTTCAGATAAAAGCAGCATTGCCATCAGCGACAAGCTGGCCACAAAATTGTTTAACACGACTGAAAACATCATCGGGAAAGTAGTGGAATGGAAAATGGGACAATCGACGGGTTTATTTAAAATAGCGGGCGTTTTCAAACGCCCTCCCGCCAATGCTACCGATCAATACGATCTTTTGGTGAATTATGAAGTATTTCTCGACGCACACCCCTGGTTGAAAGAGTGGGGCAACAGCGACCCGAGTACTTTTGTGATTTTAACCGAGGGTGCTGATGTAAAACAGGTAAACGAGAAAATACACAACTTTGTCAAATCCAGGTCAAAAGAATCCCACCAAACACTGTTCCTGCAGCGATATTCTGACCGGTATTTGTACGGCCGATATGAAAATGGCGCGCCAACAGGAGGCAGGATAGAATATGTGAAGCTTTTTTCGGTTATAGCCATTTTGGTGCTGGTCATTGCATGCATCAATTTCATGAACCTCTCTACGGCCAGGGCATCGAGACGACTAAAGGAAGTGGGCATAAAGAAAGCAATCGGTGCCAATAGAAAAGCGCTTATTTTCCAATACTTTGAGGAATCGATGCTGATGACAATTTTATCGATGGTCACCGCCGTACTAATCGTTTTCTTACTGCTTCCAAAGTTCAACACACTGACAGGGAAACAACTTGAATTTAGCACAGAACTAATCTTACCACTTCTGGGAATAACCATCCTCACCGGGATCATCGCAGGAAGTTATCCGGCATTATATCATTCCGGATTTCGCCCTGCCGAAGTACTGAAAGGAAAGGTTTCAGGTTCAGTTGGCGAGTTTTGGGCCCGCAAAGGGTTGGTGATATTTCAGTTTACCATATCGGTCGTCATAATCGTATTTGTTGTGGTCATCTACAAGCAAATTGATTTTGTACAATCCAAAAACCTGGGTTACAATCGGGATAATATCCTGCATTTCAACCTGGAAATCCCGGACAATTCCGATCCCAATTTCCTGGCTGTAGGGGGTAAGTTTGAGCAGAGTGTGGAGACATTCCTTGAAAAAGTAAACAGAATACCCGGAGTGGTCAATGCGGCCAATTTTGATCATGACTTGACGGGCAACCATGGCGTACTGGGTGGTGTGGATTGGGAAGCTGGAGACCAGGATGAACAAAATATGTTTAGCAATCTGGAGGTGGGTTATGATTTTATCAAGACGTTTGACATAAAGATGGCTGCTGGTCGTAATTTTTCCAGAAATTTTGCCGACGATCGATCGGCCATTATTTTTAACGAGGTCGCCATTAGGCTTATGAGATTAAAGGACCCGATTGGCAAGACGATCAGGCTGTGGGGGAAAGAAAAACACATCATTGGGGTAACCAAAAATTTTAACTTTGAGTCACTGTACCAGGAAGTGACGCCTTGCCTTTTCCAGTTGGAGCCGCGGAGCCCACGGGTGCTCGTGAAAATAAGACAAGGCACTGAAAAGGAAACCATCGCCAGCCTTAAGCAACTCTATCAGGAGCAGTACCCCGGTTTGGCTTTCGATTACCGGTTTGTCGATGATGATTATCAGGCACTTTATGCCTCCGAAATGAGGGTATCGGCGATTTCGCAGTACTTTTCCGAAATTGCCATACTGATCTCATCCCTTGGGCTTTTTGGCTTGGCCGCATTTACCGCCGAAAGGCGAACAAAGGAAATCGGTATCCGGAAGATCCTGGGGGCCGGAGATTTTAGCATTATCCGACTGTTATCCGAAGATTTTACCAAAATGGTGCTGGTCGCCATTTTCATTGCGTTGCCTATAGGGTATTTTGTTGCAGCCAAATGGCTGCAAGTTTTTGCGTATCGTATCGATCTGAAATGGTGGTATTTTGCAGGAGCAGGGTGTATGGCATTATTGATAGCCTGGTTTACTGTCGGGATGCAAACGGTAAAAGCGGCACGTGTAAACCCGGTAGAATGTCTGAAGGATGAATAAAATGTCTGAATCGGGATTTGCAGGATTTAAAGATTAGCAGGATGAATGAAGAAATTAAAAATGGCCTGAAAAGCAAAATTTGCGACTGCGCGATGAAGACCCGGAGCAATGGCTTTGATAAAAGGTGTGGCTATGAGGTAGAACGACGTATTCCAAATCCAGATCATCCATGAATCCAACCAATCCAAATACAGACAACAGGAAATTGATGCCGCCCAAACTGGCCCAAAGATTCCTGCGCTGGTTTCTCCGGGACAATCTTTGCGAAGAAGTGCAGGGAGATCTGGAGGAACAGTTCGATGATACCTTGGCGGGAACTTCACTGTTCCGCGCCAAAATAAATTACTGGTACCAGGTTTTCAACTATTTGAGGCCTTTTGCCATTAGAAAATCGATTCCGGCATATCATTCTTTAACCAATTACAGTATGTTTAAACATTATGTGACCCTGTCAATTCGTAATGTCAAAAAGGAAAAGATATATAGCCTGATCAATATTATTGGCCTTACACTGGGGGTGTTGTGCAGCTTATCGATTTACCTGTGGGTGGAGAATGAACTTAGCATAGACCTGTTCAATAAGGATATAGACAGGATGGCAGAAGTCATGTCCACATTGAAGGAAACAAATAATACAATTATAACCTATGATGATACTCAGGGACTTGTTGCCAATGCAGCGCTGCAGCAAATCCCGGAAGTGGAGACGGCATGCAGGATTATGACAACGGATGGAGTGTTGATAAGCCTTGATGATCAGTCATTCATGGAAAATGGCATTGCGGCCGATGCCAACCTTTTCCATTTTTTTACCTTTCCATTGCTTGAAGGTGATCCTGGCACGGCTTTGACCGGGGTCAATAATATTGTCATCTCGGAAACGCTGGCTAGAAAGTATTTCGGAACTACTTCGGCCTTGGGAAAGACCCTGCGATTGAATGATAAAAAGGGAATGATGGTAACTGCAGTTTTTAAGGATATCCCGATGAATTCCAGTATCAGGTTTGATTTTGCCACACCGGTTGAGGCCTACATTAAAGAACATAACATGAGACTCACCTGGGGCAATTATTCTTTTTACACATATGTGAAATTATTTAATGCCCAATCTTTCAAGGCCGCCGATCTCAAATTCAGAAACCTTATGAAAAATAACGATCCTGATGATGATGGCGCTTCGTGGTTGTTTCTTCATCCCCTTAGGGATGTACATCTTTATACCCGTTTTGTCAATGGAAAAGCCGATGGCGGCAGGATTGAATATGTAAAGCTTTTCTCGGCGGCTGCTCTTTTCATCCTGGTGATGGCCTGCATCAATTTTGTGAACATGTTTACGGCACAGGCCGGACAGCGAAGCAGGGAAGTGGGGGTGCGTAAAGTGCACGGGGCACAAAGATCTCAGTTGATAACCCAGTTTCTTATGGACTCGTTCCTGTTTGCCATGCTTTCCATCATATTGGCCGTTGGAATTCTTTATTTGATCCTTCCGTCCATCAACGCATGGTTGTCAATTCATCTGGAATTAAATGTGAACGACGAAGCACTATGGATAGCTCTGGGGACAACTTTTGTCTTCACCGGATTGCTTGCCGGGTTGTACCCGGCATTTGTTCTTTCTGCTTTTAACCCCAATAAAGTTTTGAAAAAAGATTCGGGAGGCTCTGCCAATAGCAATTTACGGAAGAGGCTTGTAACCTTTCAATTCATACTATCTGCACTGTTGTTGATATGCACGGCGGTCATAAATCGTCAAATCTCTTATATACAGCACAAAAATATGGGATATAACCGTGATCATGTGCTTTATTTTTATCCGCACAAGGCAGGCGACCATTTCGAGGCGTTCCGGCAGGAACTAACGTCGAATCCTGCAATTCTGGAGATGGGATCATCAAACAAGAACCCGGTAAATGTCGGCAATTCCACTACATCCGTAGTATGGCAGGGAAAAGCGGATGGCATTATCATAGAGTTCAGGGCCATGGAAGTCAGTTATGATTTTCTCAAAACTATTCAGTTGCCGATTATGGCGGGTCGTGGGTTTTCCAGAAGCTTCCCGGTGCAGGATAGTATAAATCAATATGTTGTCACACAGGAAGCTGTTCGACGAATGCAGCTTGACAATCCAATCGGACAACGGATAAGCTTGTGGCAGGAACCAGGGATAATTGTTGGCGTCGCAAAGGACTTTAATAGCCGGTCTATCCACACGGCTGTGGATCCGGTTATTTTCAAACTAAGGCCAGGTATTGGATCCGTATACGTAAAAATCGATAAATCCAAAACGGCAAAAGCAATTCAGGCCCTTGAAACCGCCTATAAGAAATACGAAGCCTTCTATCCATTCGAATATCATTTCCTTGATGAAACATTTGAGGATCAATACAGGGGTGAAGTATTTGCGGAAAAATTCACAATTATTTTTTCCTGCATAGCGATATTGCTGTCAGCACTAGGTTTATACGGTTTGTCATACTTTTCAGCAGAAAAGAGGAAGCGTGAAATTGGTATTCGAAAAGTGTTGGGTGCTTCTGTTTCTCAATTACTTGTACTTCTCTCGAAAGAAACCCTGGTATTAATTCTTGTTGCCAATTTAATAGCATGGCCACTGGGATGGTATATTATCACGATCTGGCTTGATCGGTTTGCATATAAAGTGGATGTTGGCTTTGGGACTTATATAGGAGCCGCTTTGATGACATTATTGATCGCTTCTGGTGTGATGATTTCACGAACATTGAAGGCCGCATACCAGAATCCGGTAAATAATTTAAGACAGGAATAAAAATGGCAGATTGAAAAAAGCGAAAAACATACCGCCCAATCTGGCCCAAAGGTTCCTGCGCTGGTTTCTCCGGGATGATCTTGCCGAAGAAGTGCAGGGAGACCTGGAGGAACAGTTCGATGATATGGTGATGAAAACTTCACTGGTCCGTGCCAAAATAAATTACTGGTACCAGGTTTTCAATTATTTGAGGCCTTTTGCCATTGGAAAATCAACCTATACAAATACAAACCATATAGCCATGTTCAAGCATAATTTTGTCATTACATTTCGAAATTTCCGGCGTAACAAAACCACATTTTTAATCAACATGCTCGGCCTTCCGACGGGAATGGCCTGCGCCCTGTTGATCTACCTCTGGGTTCATGATGAACTCAGTGTCGACAAATTCCACACAAAATCGGATCGGCTCTATGAAATTATGGAAAACGTAGTGCAGGACGGAAAAATCATAACCCGGCGGAGTACGGCAGCGCCGATGTCGCAGGCTTTAGCGGAAGAGATGCCTGAAGTTGAATATGCCGTAACGATTAACCCGGGCAGAGATATATTGTACAAAGTACTGTCAGTAAATGAAAAAGACATAGAGTCAACGGGCATATATGCCGATTCCGATTTCTTCAGGATGTTTACCTTTCCGCTGGTTGAAGGCGACCCAGGAAAGGCGTTGACAGATAATCAATCAATTGTCATTTCGGAAAAATTGTCGAAGAGCCTGTTCGGTTCAGCCGATGATGCCATGGGAAAGATGATAAGCCTGGAGCATAAAAAGATCTATATGGTATCGGGTATTATGAAAAATATTCCGGTCCGGTCATCTCTCCGGTTTGATTTCGTGCTGCCGATGGACGGATTCAGGGCGGAAAACGATTTTGCCAACACCTGGTATAACACCTACCCCTATACTTTTGTATTGTTCCGGCCGGGAGTGGATGCGACTGCTTTTAACCGGAAAATCAAGGACTTAGTAAAGACAAAAACCGGTGGCGAGGCCAACCACCGTACCCCCTTTGCGACCCGGTTTTCTGATTTTTACCTGCACGGTCATTATGTGAATGGCGTACAATCCGGCGGACGCATTGAATATGTAAAATTGTTTTCCATCATTGCCGTACTCATTCTGCTGATCGCCAGTATCAATTTCATGAATATGACCACCGCCAGGGCTTCAACGCGGATGAAGGAAATAGGAATAAAGAAGACTATCGGAGCCGGCAGAAAAATTCTCATTATCCAGTATCTTGGAGAGTCCCTTATCCTTTCATTCCTTTCACTAACCGTTGCGGTGCTGCTGGTGATTCTCCTATTACCGGAATTTAACTTACTTACCGGTAAATACCTGACTCTTACTTTTAATAAGAGCCTTGTCATAACGATATTCATTATTACCACGCTCACCGGAATAGTAGCAGGCAGTTATCCGGCCCTTTACCTTTCCGGTTTTAGCCCTGTTGTTGTCTTAAAAGGAAAGCTAAAGACCGCTTCAGGAGAAATATGGGCCAGGAAGGGACTTGTGGTATTCCAATTTATTATTTCAGTGATCCTGATTGTTTCGGTGCTCGTAGTGTACAAACAGATCGAATTTATTCAGACCCGGAATTTAGGGTACGACAACGATAATATCCTGCTGATTCCCCGCAGCGGATTACTGGAGCAAACCGGAAAATTTGAAAGTTTTCTGAATGAAATACGGAAAATCCCGGGAGTATCCGCTGCCTCCGGCATCGGCCATAACCTGGCCGGGCACAACGGAGGAACCTATGGCATTGTCTGGCCTGGAAAGGATCCGGACAATAATACCGAATTTGAAAACGTACCGGTCGATTACGGAGCAATAAAGTTGTTAAAAATGAAGATAGCCGAGGGGAGGGGATTCTCCAGGGATCATCCATCCGATACATCGGCCATCATATTTAACGAAACGGCCATTAATTTTATGGGACTCGCCGACCCGGTTGGAAAAGTAGTCAAATTGTGGGGAGAGGATCGTCAGATTATCGGAGTGGTGAAAGATTTTAATTTCGATTCATTCCGGAGTGAAGTCAAACCCCTTTTTATATGGATCAACCAGAATTCAGCCGGGAACATCATGATAAAAATTGAAGCGGGCAAAGAAAAGGAAACAATTGCCAGACTGCAGGAATTTTACAAGGACTTCAATCCCGGTTTCCCGATGAACTATAGCTTTCTTGATCAGGGATATTTGGCATTGTACGCTTCAGAGCAACGGGTATCGGCTCTTTCAAAATACTTTGCCGGATTGGCCATTCTTATTTCCTGTCTGGGACTTTTTGGGCTGGCGGCCTTTTCTGCCGAAAGAAGGACCAAAGAAATTGGGATCAGGAAAATATTGGGCGCCGGGGAATTTGGCATTGTGCGGTTGTTATCTGCCGATTTTACCAAAATGGTTTTGGTCGCGGTAATGATCGCATTGCCGATAAGTTACTACATCACCAGAAACTGGCTGGATGATTTTGCCTACAGGATTGATCTGTATTGGTGGTATTTCATTGGATCAGGATTGTTGGCTTTAGCGATTGCTTGGTTTACTGTGGGGTTGCAAACGGTGAAAGCGGCCCGGATAAACCCTGTTCAGTGCCTGAAGGATGAATAGATATTTGGTGCTATTTTAACCGGTGGCGAACGTTTCGTGTTCAATTGTGGACAGCATGGTTTGTTCAAAACCTTTCTGAATTCCTGGATATCGCAGCTTTTGTTCATTGGCACTGCTCTTGTAAAACCCATCGTCATGTTTCCAAACTAACTCCACTGGTTCGTGGGGATACGGGGTATTAGGTGGGGCAGCCAATAATATACGAGGATAAATATTACGGATATGATAAGCAATTACCTGAAAACTGCCTGGCGGAATATAGTTCGCAACAAAGTATTTACTTTCATTAATGTGACTGGCCTGGGCATAGGCTTGGCGTGCTGTATGCTTATCGTGTTGTATACCAAAGATGAAGTGAGTTTCGATCGCTTCCAGAAGCAAAAAGATCAGATATATCGCGTAACGGCAACTATGACCAGCGAAAAGGGAACCAATAGGGTGGGAAGCACCAATGTAATTGTTGGACCTTCCTTCGCGGAGGCAATCCCGGAGGTGGATACTTATGTGCGCATGGAGACAGGATCGCATATTCTGCGACATGGCACGGAGGTTTTTGACGAAGAAATATTGTCGGCGGACGAAAACTTTTTCTCTGTCTTCTCATTTCCCCTCATTGCCGGTGATCCGCAAAAGGCCTTGTCCGATCTGCATTCGGTGGTCATGTCTGAAAAGGCGGCAAAGAAATATTTTGGCACAACCGATGTAGTTGGAAAAACCATTGAGGTGCAAACCAATAAAGAATTCGAGCCTTTGGTAGTTACCGCTGTAGCCAAAGATCCACCGCAAAACTCTTCTATCCAATTTAGTATGGTTGTGCCTTTCCAATTATTTAGGGGCCAGTTTGTGGACAACTCGTGGGTAGGTTTTTACATCAACACATTTTTAGTGCTAAATCCCCAAGCCGATCCGACAGTCGTTGAACCCAAAATGAACCAGGTGTTTTTGACCAAAGCAGGGGATGAATTGCAGATGATGAAGCAGAAATTTGATTTCAAGGAAAAAATCCATTTCGGCCTGCAACCATTACTGCAAATACATTTGGATACAGTTTACAAAGACAGTCGTAACGGCTTGACTGGCAGCAGCAGTCTCATTTATTCGCATATCCTCACCATTATCGCATTGTTCATTTTAGCCATTGCGTGCATCAACTTTATCAATCTTACCATTGCGCATTCGCTAAAAAGAGGCAAAGAGATCGGTCTCCGAAAAGTAATTGGCGGTCAGCGCAAGCAACTGATCGGTCAATTTCTGGGAGAGTCTTTCGTGTTGTGTTTTATAGCTTTTGTAGCGGCCATTATTATTGTGCAGTTGGTACTTCCTTATTTCAATGAATTGGCAAATAAGAGATTGAGCTTTTCTTATTTGCTGGACTTAAGGTTGGTTGCTGGTTATATTATGCTTTTTTTAGTTACTGGGCTAATTGCCGGTTTTTATCCGGCGCTGGTTTTATCGGGATTCAGCCCGGCCCAAACGCTGTACAACCGCCATCAGCGAAGCGGTAAAAATTATTTGGCAAAAGGATTGGTGGTCCTCCAGTTTGCCTTGGCTACCTTTTTGATTATTGGTACCGTAGGGATCTACGCGCAGTTCAATTTTCTTACCAACGCTGATTTGGGGTATAATGACAAGAATGTGGCCATTATACACTTGGGGCGGGGAAGGCATGATGCCACTGTAGATGCACTAAAACAAGCATTGGCAAAGGAATCTTCTATTGAAATTGCCGCTACGAAGGATTTTGGGCAAAACTACACTGTGGCCAAAGTGAATAATGGCGAAAAAGAAATATCTTTTGCCATCAGTTCGATAGACGAAAACTTTCTTGCGGCCCTTCAAATCCCAATTGTCAAAGGCCGTAATTTTTCCGAAGATTATCCGGCAGATAATACACAGTCGGTGATCATCAACGAAACTTTTGCAGAGCAGGCTGGCTGGGAGCCGTCTTTTGGCAAAGATCGCATCGGGCAAGTGATCGATTATGGTGACCATAAATTGGTAGTGGTAGGGGTTGTAAAAGATTACCATTTTGCTTCACTGAGGGAAAAAATCGGCCCGCTTTTGTTCAAAAAAGGTTCGGGAGATCTTTGGGTGAAGATAAAACCCAACCAAATCCCACAGGCATTGGCAGCAGTACGAAAAGCATACCACGAAATTGTGCCTTTTCGGCCATTTGACTATGACCTTATGAATACCATCAATGAGCGAAATTATGAAGCTGAGGCCAAATGGAAGCAAATGATTTTTATAAGCGCCATTTTGTCCATTATTATTTCCTGCATGGGCATGTTTGCGCTCACCATGCTTTCCACCCAACGGCGGGCAAAGGAAATAGGCATCCGCAAAGTATTGGGGGCGGCCGTATCCAATATTGTCATCCTGCTCTCCCTGGATTTTATGAAATTGGTGCTGATCGCATTTTTGCTTGCGGTTCCGCTGGGTTATGTGGCGGTTCAACGGTGGCTGGAAGGTTTTGCTTATCGCATATCGCTCGGTTGGTGGCTCTTTTCTTTGGCCGGGTTTATGGCCTTTCTGATTGCACTCATTACGGTAAGCTTTCAGTCCGTTAAAGCTGCACTTTTAAATCCAGTCGAATGCTTGAAAAACGAATAAATGTCTGAACCTGGATTTACAGGATTTAAAGATTAATCGGATGAAGGAAAAAAATAAAAATAGTCTGACAAGCAAAATTTGCGGTTGTGGGATGAAGACTCGAAGCAATGGTTTTGACAGAATGTGTGGCCTTGAAGTAGAACGACCTGTTCCAAAATCCTGATCACCCATAAATCCAAAAAATCCCAATTCAGACAATAAACGGCCCACATCACCGAAATTTCACGAAAAATCCCTTCTAGGGTATTCGGGACACGAGATTACTGAAAAAGATTTCCTAATGGATTTTTCAATTTAAAGTTATCATTACCAATAGGTTTTTTCCAACTTTAAACCGTACATAATAGTGGAACATCCATGGCAAGAAATGACTGCTTTGGCTTTGAAATTATTACTGGAAATGATAAATCAGGAAAAAATTCCCGGGGTTCCGGCCATGGGTTTGACCAATGGTAGATCGTGCAGAATTAAACTTAAATTTTTTAAGCAAGATGAATCACACATTTTTAAAATTTGTCGGCGGATTTTTTCTTTCAACACTGTGTTTTGTTGCGGTCAATGCGCAGGATGATTTGCCTGAAAAACAAATTTACACGCTGGGTATCCAGGCACAACATTTTATTGAAGGATATACCGGTGATTCGGGAGAAGGACATTTTAGTTATTTTTCTCCGATGGGCGCGTCAACGCCTTCTTTACTGGTTCGTTCCACTTCTCCACCGATAGAATGGGAATCGGGCATTATTCCTTCAGATTTTCATCAGCCGATGGCAGCGTTTATGTGGATGGCCAGTGCCGATGCCAGCGAAAAAACACCGGATTTTTATTTGTCTGTTAATGGCGTCAAACGATTCACGATCAACCAGGGTCCAGCCGGAAGTTGGACAATAAATGGAGCGGAAGGTTCGCAACTTCGATACTATCAGGTTTCCACCGATAACAATGGCGATACTTTTGGATATATGTACCTCAAAATTCCAACTGCATGGGGAAGTCTGGGAGAACAGGTGAAATTCAAACTTGAAGGCAATGGGACCGGTGAAAATGAATGGCTGATGGTGTATCGTGTTAAAAATCTCTGTGATTACCTTTATCAAAAGGCTTCCAAAGAAGCTTGGTTTGATATCGACATAGACGGTAATCGGATTAAGATTTTGGGACCGGAAAATCTGGCCAATCTGCCTGTAGAACTTCGCTGTGGCGATCAACTCATTGCAGGCAGGTTTTCTTCTGGTGGCGAGGTGCAAATCACCGGCAAAAAGCTGGAATTGCAAAAAGGTAAACAATGGGCGCTCTATTCCGGTAAAAGTCGACTTTTGTATGGCGAAAAATTTCTTGAGCCTGGTTCGTTTATCTTACTTTCATCTGACGGGACGGCTGTAAAGACTGAGGCAGCTTCCAACAATGGTGGCTGGAGTTTAAAGGCAAGAAAAACTTACGTTCCGGAAACGGTAAATCAGGTGGTTACTTTATCTGGCTCAGCACTGAATCAAGGGACCATCTGTCTCATGAATTCCAGCCATCAGGATATCGCCTGGATGGATGACGTGGAAAAATGCATTTTGGCCAGGGACACCATGTTAATTACCCCATTGATCCGGGATGCGACGAAAGCCCACGATTATGCCTTTGATATTGAAGATGCTTTAATGGTAAAGGAATATATCACGAGGCATCCCGATCGACAAGGGGAGATTCTAAAGCTTCTTGAACAGGGAAAAATTTCGGTGGGGGCTTCTTATATTCAACCCTATGAAGAAATGTATTCAGGCGAATCACTGGCCCGGCAGTTTTATCTGGGTAAGAAATGGATCGCCGATAATTTCAACGGCTATGTGGCGGATACGTATTGGAATGAAGATGTACCCGGCAGAAGTATGCAAATGCCCCAGATCATGGCCAAGGCAGGTGTGGACAAACTGATGATCAGCAGACAAGCCAAGGGGGTTTTTGTGTGGGCCGCTCCTGATGGTTCTGAAGTGAAAACCTATTCTGCTGGTCATTATTCACTCGATTACAACGGGCTGAACCAGGGATTTTATAAATCGGCCGGGCATATTGCCAATGCAGCACTTGAATGGGCCAATGGTTATAATGATAAAGATCCTGATAAAGCAGTAATGCCCATTTTGTCGGATTGGGATATGAGTCCGGCCAAAGACTATTCTGATTTGATAAAAACGTGGAATGGATTGGAAAAATATGAAAATGATTCCGGAGAGATTATCAATTTAAAATTACCCAAAATCCAACTTACTACAAGCCGCGAGTTTATTGATAAAATAGCCGCCAATACAAAAGCCTTGAAAACTATTATGGGCGAAAGGCCAGATTTGTGGATGTATATTCACGGTCCGTCGCATGAACGTGCGGTCAAGGCCAGCAGGCAAGGTGACCGACTGCTTGTCGATGCGGAAAAATTTGCCACCATCGATGCCCTCACTCGCGGCGATTTTAATCATTATCCGGAACAGGAATTTCATCAGGCCTGGAATGCCAAAATTTATCCCGATCATGGTTGGGGAGGTAAAAATGGCGATATCACGGATGCCATTTTTAAAGCGAAATATGAATATGCCAAAAGTACCGCTGATAAAATATTAAATGAATCCACCAGATGTATCGCACAACGTATTCTCGTGGACAAAAAAGGTATTCCGGTGGTGTTGTTCAATAGCCTGGGCTGGCCCAGGAAAGCCCCTGCAGTTTTTACAGCGAAATTTAAAGAAGGGGAATATGAGGGTTTTAAAATTATAAATGATGAAGGTTTGGAAATTCCTTTCCAGGTGATTTCTCTGGATCGATATGCATCCGGGGCCATTAAAAACGCAAAAATTGAAATAATTGCCGACTTGCCATCGCTGGGTTATTCCACCGTATTTATTCAATCGGATCACAATATTAAATGGCCTGACAACGCACAATTACATGCTATCATAGAAACTCCCTACTATTCCATACGGTTGGGAAATGGCGGTATTGCAAGTATCAAAGACAAACGAAATGGACAGGAACTTTTAAATACCCGCGAATTCCTGGGCGGGGAGGTATTTACTTTGGAATCTAAGGGCAATGGGGCGGGTGAATTCGTTCAGGTTCAACAACCGACACTGGATGGTTTTGACAAAGTGAGTAATTATCAAACAGATTGGGCAGTCGTGGCGGATGGACCAATTTTTTACGAAGCCAAATTACGCCAGCCTATCCGAAATGCTACGGTTGAACTAAACGTGAAGGTTTACTACAATTTACCGAGAATTGATCTTCACGTGAACCTGCTTAATTGGGAAGGGGTGATGTACCGGGAATACCGGATGGCAATGCCGTTGAATAAGGAAATTTCCAAACTCGCCTATGAGGTCCCTTATGGAATTTTACGAATAGGTCAGGACGAAATGGAGGGTGCTGCCGGAGGCGATGCTGGCGGGAAAACTTACAATACCATCTGCAAAGACATCCATCCACGCGGGATCCTCAACTGGATTGGTGGTTATGGTGAAAACGAAAATGTTGTCTTAAGTTCATCCGTGGTAGGGGCGGATTATATCGATCCGATCGATCCCCAAAATATAAACCTGCAACCGATCTTATTGGCTTCCAGACACAGTTGCCATTGGGAAGGCAACCCATATCCCCAAACCGGAGATCATTCTTTCGATTTTTCTTTGTCTACCGGTAATCAGGATCTGCCATCCGCCAATAGAATGGGTATCGCTGCCAATACGCCAGTTTATGTGGTTTACGCTCCTGATCAGTCCGCAAATGCTACATTGCCTGAAAAATTGAGTTTTTTCCAGTGCGATCAACCTGATGTGATTCTTTCTGCGCTTAAAAAAGCGGAAAATTCCAATACGGCAATCTTACGTTTTTATAACACTTCGGATCAGCAGAAAGTGGCAAAAATGGATTTTTACAAAAATTCCGGCACTATCTGGCATACCAACCTCATCGAGCAACCTGCGGAAAAAATTGGCCGTGGGAAACATTTGCAGATGACATTGGGAAAATATGCCATTGAAACCATTCGATTTGATATGAGATGATTGCCTGGTGAATACAT
The DNA here is from genome assembly GCA_963711495.1 of uncultured Cytophagales bacterium. GTDB lineage: Bacteria > Bacteroidota > Bacteroidia > Cytophagales > Cyclobacteriaceae > CAVQEK01. The sequence goes on along the minus strand of CAVQEK010000007.1, from coordinate 242,868 downwards.
GATTTGCCAAGGAATTCAAGAATCGATGAGAAGTTTAAAAAATTTTTCAAGGATTTAAAATATTCTCATTGCTCATTCGTCTACCCCACTATGGATCAATTGACATATTTTAAATGGAGATTCAAGTGTCACAAAAACTGAATATACTCGAGATCGTCAAAGCATATAGCAGCAGACTGTCCGGATTTATCCGAAAGCGTGTAGACACGATCGAAGATGCCGAAGACATTCTCCAGGAAGTGTTTTTTCAATTGACCAAAGCTGACCGGTTGATGAAACCGATCGATCAGATCACTGCATGGTTGTTTACTGTAGCCAGAAATCAAATTACCGATATGTACCGGAAAAAGAAACCGGACCTTCTTCAGGAATATTATTCCGAAGATGACGATGACGATGTCACGGAAAAATTAGGGTCGCTGCTGAGTAATAACAGTGATACTCCAGAAACCCAGTATTTATCCTCGCTGGTATGGGAAGAACTCTCTGTCGCCTTGAGCGAACTACCTGTTGAACAGCGAGAGGTATTTGAAATGACTGAGTTTAAAGGGATATCATTCAATGAAATTGCGCGGATAACTGGCGTACCGTTGAACACCCTCATTTCAAGAAAGCGCTATGCAATTTTATATCTCAGAGAAAGGCTCTGGATCTTATATGACGAATTGATAAACTTCTAATATTTCATACAATGAGAACTTTAATAAACGAAAGAAGAAAATTCTTTATTGTTCCTTTAATTCTGGTAGCCATTGCCGCTTTCAGCGCGATAACAATGGTATTGTGGAATGCCTTGATGCCGGTGATATTCAACCTTCAAATGATCAACTTCTGGCAGGCGATGGGATTGCTTGTGCTGGCCAGGTTATTCTTTGGAGGGTTCCGGCCTGGTCGCAGATGGCCCGGGCCTTATATGAATCGCGAATTACGGAAAAAGATCTTGAAGATGTCTCCGGAAGAGCGGGAAGAGTTTTTCAGAAAAATGCACCATAACCGGGAGTTGTGGCATAGGCAATATTTTGAAAGGAAAGAACCAGGAGCCGAAAACTCCAAAACTGAATAACACTTTAAATCGCATTTCCACTATGGAACTATGGATCTTTAAAGGGAAATTCAACCTACAAAAAAAGGGTGATAGAAAAAGAACAATCACCAGAAACTACAATGTTGCGATCTTTTCTTTAACCGCTACATCGCGAGACCTGGAATTGAAAATAACGCCTTTGTCTTTGACTAAATTCTTGTTGTAACCGGAGGACAAACATCAGCCATGACAATCAAACAAAGTTTTTGCAAGCAATCCAGTTAGCCCAACGGCAATCCTGGGTAATTTGGGGGATGGTTAATGGCCATCGAGAACAAAGATCGCTTGATATTTGGAATAAAAAAGGGCCAACTATTGACACAAGTTTTTAATAGATGAACATTCCTACATAAAATAAACGCTTTAAACCCGGAAATACGACATTTTTTGTAGGGTACAATATAAATGTCAACAATCAGAAATCTTTGTCGCCACTGTGGATGTAAAAAAATAATAAAAGACCTTTTTGTCTTTTATTACGAAATTGTTTTAATTTGTTGCTCAATTAAAAAATGGATGAAGATGGAAGATCTTTTGGAAAGAAAAATCGGTGAGATCGTTGCCGATAACTATCAGGCTGCTGATGTTTTCAGTAAATATGGCCTGGATTTTTGTTGTGGTGGTAATAAATCAGTGCGCGATGCCTGTAATGAAAAAGCACTTGATGAAAATAGGATAGAACAGGATTTGAAAGTCATCCTTGCCAGTAAGCAGGATGAAATGATCAATTTTAAAGAGTGGCCGCTAGACCTGCTAATTGATTATATTGAAAAAAAACATCATCGGTATGTGGAGGAAAATATACCGGTCATTCGCCTGTATCTGCATAAAGTTGTGGAAGTTCATGGACACAATCATCCGGAGTTGGAAGAAGTGGCCAATTTGTTTTTGGTTTGTTCGGGGAATTTGGCGCAACACATGAAAAAGGAAGAATTGATGTTATTCCCTTTCATCAAAAAAATGCTGAAGGTTAAAAATGACGGAGAAAGTCTGGGCATGCCTCCTTTTGGATCGGTTAAGAATCCGGTGGCGATGATGTTTCAGGAGCACGATGATGAAGGAGAGAGGTTACGGCAGATCGCCAAGCTCACGAAAAATTATACACCTCCGGAGGATGCTTGCAATACTTATCGGGTAACGCTTGCCAAATTGGAGGAATTTGAAAATGATCTGCACAAACATATACACCTGGAAAATAATATCTTATTTCCCAGGGCCATTGCGCTGGAACAGGAACTGGTTCAAAATTGATTACGCAATTAAATGACGGCACACAAACCACAAAAACGGCATGAGGCCCTGGTTCCTTTGTCGAGGGATCATCACCAGGGTTTACTGTTGTGCTGGAAGATCCGCAAAGGAATGCAAAATGACACAAAACCGGAATCTGTTGCAGCCTATACCCGGTATTTCTATGAAATGCATTTAAAAAAACATTTTCAGGAAGAAGAATTGTATATTTTTAATCACTTGAATGCAGAAGATCAGCAGCGCAAAAAGGCACTGAATCAACACCGGCGATTGAATCGTTTATTCGAACAGCTCAGTGAAGAACATTGCAGTTATGTACAAACACTATGGAAAATTGAAGAGACGCTCGAATCACATATCAGATTTGAAGAAAGGGAATTGTTCCCATATATCGAACAAAATATCCCTGAAGAAAAACTGATCGAAATGGGTCGAAAATTGGATGAGATCCATGACGCATTTCAGGAATGTTGGAACGATGAATTCTGGAAGCGCTAATTATGTTTTCCAAGGCTTGTGAATATGGAATCCGCGCGGTTATCTATATCGTGGCGGCTGCTAAAAATGACCGTCGACTGGGCATCAAGGATATTTGCGACGAAATTGATGCTCCGGAATATTTTACCGCCAAGATCCTGCAAAACCTGGTAAAGATGGAAATTATAAATTCGTCTAAGGGACCTAATGGTGGTTTTTACATTGATCAGAATGCGACAGCCATCAAATTGATTGATGTCGTGCGTGCCATCGATGGGAACAAGCTTTTCGACGGATGTGGCCTGGGGCTTCAAAAATGCTCGGAAAAACAACCTTGTCCCATCCACTTTGAATTCAAGTCCATACGCGATGCTCTGAAGAAGATGATGGAAGAAACCACAGTACAAGATCTGACAGAAGATCTGAATAAAGGGCTGGTTTTTTTAAAGAAAACGGCAGCAATTAACCGGTAGAAAAGAAAGCGATTTAACAGGGGAATTAATGGAAGATCACAGTAAAAGAGATATTGAAACCATAGAAGACATACGAATACTGGTCAATCATTTCTATGATCGAGTGAGGCAGGATGAACTATTGGGGCCTGTTTTTGAGGGCCGGATCAAAAACAATTGGTCGAAACATCTGGAAACCATGTATCGATTCTGGGAAACCATATTATTGGGAAATTACAGTTACAAGGGAAGTCCTTTTACCAAACATGCCGATTTGCCCGTAGATAAAATGCATTTTGATCGCTGGCTCGAACTGTTCTACGCAACAATTGAGGAACATTTTAAAGGTGAAAAAGCTGATGAAGCCAAATGGCGCGCACAACAAATGGGCGGGATGTTCTTATACAAAATTGAATACATGCGTCAAACAGGACATAAAATCCTAAAATGAGGCTCACCCTAAAATTGCATTATTAAATGTGGGCTGTGAAATCCCTGGAATTTGGGCCTTTAATTGATTGTTCTGGCGGCATGGAGTAAATCTTCCTGTAACTTAGGCAAATCATTTTGAACAATATACCATACTTCCTGATGACCAAACTCTGACACCTGGTTAAACCGGGCATTGGCCAGATTTGAGAGTGTATCCGTGGGTATCTGTAGTTTTTCGTCGCCTTCGAACCCTGTTTCTATTTCATGGGCTGCTTCGCCAATTTCCTGGAGCATGGAATAGACTGTTTCTTTTAGTTCCTCATTTTTACGGAAATCTTCAAAGGTCTTTCCATCGGTTTCATTTCGAATGTCCCTGGTCAGGTCTGAAATATTGTTGATGTGTTGTTGCAATTCTATTTTATTCATCATAGCATTAATAATTTTGATTTGATTGACTTAAGCACTGAAAATTCCATGCCAATGGTATTCCGGGCAATTTGAGGGCGATAAGTTTATTTTTCACCTTTTTTTTGTTGATGGATTTCTACACTACAGACTCAGGTGTCACCATCTATTGAATGGCAATTGGATAAAACAAAAGATGGCAGAAGTAAGCGGGCATGTTGTTGAATTTTAGGAATTATATGTACTTTCGACGCCGGCAAATAACTTTGTTCTATCATGTTGGTCTTATTTTTAATTCTGATCAGTGCGATCATCAGTGCCTTTGGTACCGTGGTTGGGTTTGGTGGTGGCATCTTTTTGGTTCCGATTTTGGTAAGCATTTTTGACTACAAACTCGCTACGGCTGTCGGTACTGTCATGTTTGCCCTCGTACCTTCTTCTATGCTCACCACCTGGTTCAACAGAAAATCCGGCCATACTGATTTTAAAATGGGAGTTTTATTGGAATTGCCAACAGTTGCCGGAACCGTCTTGGGATCCTATCTTTTATACCTGATCGCCACCCGTGAACTGGAAATAATTTTTGCTTTGATGGTGTTGGTTCTGGGGGTATCTTTTTTTGTTAAAAATGCCGGTAAAACCAAAGAGGAGCAGGGTATTTTTTTTCGACTGAACCGACTTGCACCGAGTTTTCAACTTAAAAATGCAGCACAACAAATCCAATATCGTGTGAGTTTATGGCTGTTATTATTTTTTGGAGGATTGGCCGGAACCATTGCCGGACTCTTTGGTGTAGGAGGGGGATTCCTGAAAACGCCTATTCTGATCAAAGTATTTAAAATGCCGGCTAAAATCGCCGCTTCAACTGCGTTGTTTATGATATTGATCACCAGCACCGTCGGCACGATCAGCCATTATTTATTTGGGCATATTTCCTTGATCAAAAGCTGGCCGGTAATGATAGGCTTCGTGTTAGGTGCGATCCTGGGCAGGACTGTCAACACCAAGCTCGACGACAGCGCCCTTGAAAAACTCATTGGAGTGGCCCTGATACTTTCGGCCCTGGTCATGATGTCCCAGTTCCTCAAACAGCTTTCCTGAAACTTAAAAACTGACTTTCCGGATTTTCCGGTACAAAACCGGGTTGCTAATTTACTGGAGGATCCCCTCAATTTGCTTTAATTCATCCTCAGAGAATTTGTAATTTTCGTAGCATTTCAGAGAATCTGTCAGTTGTTCCGGTTTGCTTACACCGATAAGGACCGAGGTGATGCGCGGATCTTTCAATATCCAGGACAATGCCATCTGTGCCAAAGTTTGTCCGCGTTGCTTTGCCAAATTATTAAGCTGCTGTATCTTGTTAATTTTGTCTGGTGTGACTTGATTTTCCTTGAGGAAACCATGCGGTTTTGCGGCCCTCGATCCTTCAGGAATTCCTTTTAAATATTTGTTAGTCAGCAAGCCCTGGGCCAATGGTGAAAATGGAATACAACCGACGCCTTCTTTTTCCAACAGATCGAGCAGACCATCTTCCACCCATCGCTCAAACATGGAGTATTTGGGTTGATGGATAAGGCAGGGAGTACCCAGTTGACGAAGGATGGCCAAGGCTTCTGCCGCTTCTTTGGGTCTGTAATTGGATATGCCAACATACAAGGCCTTACCCTGTCGGACAATCAGGTCTAGTGCTGACATGGTTTCTTCCAAAGGTGTCTCCGGGTCGGGGCGATGATGATAAAAAATATCCACATAATCCAGTCTCATACGTTTCAGGCTTTGATCGAGGCTGGAAACCAGATATTTTTTAGAACCCCAATCACCATATGGACCTTCCCACATATAATATCCTGCTTTGGAAGAAATGACCAGTTCGTCCCGATAACTGCGAAAGTCCTGGTGAAGGATACGGCCAAAATTCTCTTCAGCAGAACCTGGAGGCGGACCGTAATTGTTGGCAAGGTCAAAGTGGGTGATTCCGCTGTCGAATGCCTGATGCAGGATATGGCGGAAATTTTCTTCGACATCAACACCGCCGAAATTGTGCCATAATCCCAGAGAGACTGCCGGAAGTTTAAGTCCGCTGCGACCACAGCGACGGTATTCCATATTTTCGTACCGATTCGATTTGGGTTGGTAATTCATAATAATCTGGTTTTTAATTTGGTGACCAAGGTAAAAAATAAAAATAATTCATACGATTGACCGGCAGTGGAATTGACTTGAAAATTTTGATCCTGATGAATTTCAGAAACGATCGTTTGATGCACACAGGTTAATAGGTGGTCAGAAGATGTATTTTTTGTTTTCAGTCAAAATTCGGCAATATTGCAAGAAATCGCGCATTCTTACACATGACAAAAAAAAGTAAAATCTGGTTAAGCCATTTACAGGAAGAGGTTGACGCGTCCTATCTCTATTCTGTATTAGCAGAAAAAACAATTGACGAGGCAGAAAAAGGGAAGTACCAGAAATTATCACACATAGAACAAAAACATGTGCATGCCTGGGAGAAATTGCTGAATGAACACAAGGTGAAATATCGTAAAAATGCTGTTTCGGCAAAGGCCAGGTTAATGGTGTGGCTGACACGCATATTTGGAACATCCTGGTTAAAAGAAATGCTTTTCCAGGAAGAGAGCAAAGAAGTGAAGTCCTATCTCGCGCTTTATAAGAAATCCGGCGACAGCGCCACTCAGGAAATTGCCCTGCGGTTGGCCCGTGATTCTGCAGATCACGCCCAGCAATTGACCGGTATACTGGGCAAGGATGATGAACCCTGGCACAAAACCGGTTCTGGGGGCCTTCTGCGCAATTTGGTTTATGGATTTAATGATGGTTTGACCGCCAATTTCGGTTTGATTGCGGGAGTCATTGGCGCCCAGGTTGCCGATCACATGATCCTCGTGTCGGGAATGGCCGGATTAATAGCAGACGCCCTTTCCATGGGGTCATCGGGTTATCTTGCCGCAAAAAGTGAACAGGAGGTTTACGAGCATGAAAGAAATATGGAGGCGGATGAGATCAGGTATATGCCGGAATTGGAAATGGAAGAGTTGGCACTGATCTATGCCAGTAAAGGCATGGACCAAGAAGCCGCAAACGCCTTGGCGCATGAAGTAATGAAAGATCCTGAAAAAGCATTGGAAGAAAAGGTGCGGGAAGAACTTGGCTTTGCCGATCAAGGGATCAGTCCGATCAAAGAGGCCTGGATAACGGGTCTGGCCACGGCAGTCGGTGCGCTTATCCCTGTTTTCCCATTTTTCTTCTGGGATGGAATGCGGGCCATCTGGATATCTTTTATTGTGGCCATGTTGTCGCATTTTGGTGTGGGCGCTGCACGAAGTGTTTTTACTGGTCGCGGATTATTCCGAAGTGGTTTCGATATGTTTGTGGTTGGTTTTGGTGTTGCCGGCATCGGCTACCTCATTGGAGAACTGGTATTAAAGTTTCTATAAAATAACTCCAAAAGGAAAATATTTGGATGAACGAAATAGCAAGCATCATAATTGGTGACATATTACGCCGATAAATTCATCCATTTTACTGCATGCATTTCTATGAACTGTTGTAAATTGGTTCCTGGAGATCAACAGAATGATCCAAGTCGTTTATTGAAAGGAACAAACATGAATTTAAGGCCATTTTTTTATCTGCTGCTGGTATTTTTAGCTTTTCAAATCGGTTGCAATACCAGCACTCCTAAATACCAGATTATCATATCGCCGGAAGCCGGAAACACTGAAAAATTTGCAGCGCGGGAAATGCGCCGTTATTTGTATCAGCGCACCGATGAATTACTCCGCATCATTGAAAGCAACCATATTCCCAAATCCTACGAAAATACCATCGTTATTACCCAGGTTAAAAGTCCGGTGCTGGATATTGTTGAATTCACAAATGTTAAGTCAGCAATAAAAGATCTGACGGAACAGGAATATTTGATCAGGAGTGTAAAATTGGGAGGGCGCAGGATACTCCTGGTAGTTGGTGGTGGTAATGCCGGGGTACTTTATGGCACCTACAAGCTACTTGAAAAATATGGAATTCGATTCTATCTGCATGGTGATGTTATCCCGGATGGCAAAATTGCCATGGAACTTCCAATGATCAATACTGACGGCAAACCGCTTTTCCAATTGCGGGGCATACTGCCTTTTCATGATTTTCCCGAGGGTCCTGACTGGTGGAATTATGACGATTACATGGCGATCATCAGTCAGTTGCCAAAAATGGGAATGAATTTTATTGGGTTCCATACCTATCCGGAAACACCACCCGGGAGTTGGGTGAAAGCGGAACCGATGGTGTGGATTGGAACAAAAGACCAGGTGAACAATGATGGAAGTGTTAAAGCCGCTTATCCGGTGCTTCACGCCAATACGGCGGATACAATCTGGGGAAATGTTCCGGAAAAAACATCATCGTTTCATTTTGGAACGGCAGCATTGTTTGATACTGACGTGTATGGTGCTGATTATATGAAGAATGTTTCTTCCTGGCCCCACGCAGAAGAAGAGAATATCAGGATATTTGATCAGTTCGGTCAATTGTTGAACAAATCGTTTTCTTTCGCGCATGAAATGGAAGTAAAGACCTGTGTGGGTACGGAAACGCCGCTGATCATACCAGGATATCTTCAAAAGAAACTGCAATCTGAAAATATTGATCCTTCTGGTGAAGCGGCAATTGAAATGGTGTATGAAGGGGTATTTACCAGAATTAAAAAAGCATATCCCCTTGATTATTATTGGATGTGGACTCCGGAATACTGGACCTGGCAGGGAGAGAATGCGCAGCAGTTGTACCATACGGAACAAGATCTGCTTTCAGCTGTCAAAGCTGCTATCAAAGTTGAAGCTCCCTTCAAGCTGGCTACTTGCGGTTGGGTGCTGGGTCCTGCTTCTGACCGTGCTATGTTTGATAAAATATTACCAAAAGAAATACCTTTTAGCTGCATTAACCGTGAAGTTGGCTTTAGTCCGGTTGAACCTGGATTTAAAGCGATTTCCGGGAGGGCAAAGTGGGCAATCCCCTGGATCGAGGACGATCCGGCACTTACGGCACCTCAATTATGGGCGGGCAGGACGCGCAAGGATGCAGCAGATGCATTACGTTACGGGTGTACGGGTTTGATGGGTATTCACTGGCGTACGGAGATTCTTAGTCCAACCTTTGATGCACTTGCCAAAGCCGGTTGGGACCAATCTGGCTGGGGAGAAAATTTCGATACCACCAGAAGAGAACTTCCCGTCAAAGACCTTTACCTGGATTGGGCCAAAGCACAATTTGGTTCCAATGTTTCCGGCCGGATTGCCGATATTTTTATAAACCTGGATGGCGGGCCAAAGTATGAACCTAATGTCAACGAAAGGATGGCCAATTTATTCCGGCCGGCAGATTGGATGGGTTCAGGACCAGGCGGCATTAAAAGAAACAGAGCACCCTGGTCAAAGGTTCAGAAGAGTTTTTCATTTATCAATGATTTGCAAACCATTAGGGACAGTATTGAGGGCAAGGGAAATCTGGCACGTTTTGATTATTGGCTAAATGTATTTAAGTACGCCAGGAGCATGTCTGAAACTGGCTGCCTCCTGGGACAATTGGATGAATATGCCGATCAATTGAAAAAAAGTAAGAATTGGGCTGCAAATCGAAAACTTGTTTCAGATAAAGTGTTGCCATTGCGGGAACAATCTGCAGAAAGCTGGGGGCAAATGGTTACATTTTTACTGAGTTATGTGGATACCAAAGGTGGTATGGGTACCATTGCCAATCTGGAACAGCACAACCTTCAACATTTGCACCAGTTAACCAAAAACGATTCTGTTTTTGCCAAAGCGCTGGGGAAACCACTTCCGGAACTCTCCTTGTGGAAAGATTATCGCGGCCCCGAACGCATCATTGTTCCCACCAAAAGGACCCTTCTGGAACATGGAGAGGATTTTAATCTCACTGTGATTGTGCTTTCCAAAGATACATTAAGTGCACCGATGATTTATTGGAAGTCACTGGGCGACGAAAATTTTCGCATTGAACCGCTCGTACATATTAATCGGGGAGTATATCAGATCTCCATTCCTGCTAACAGGCATGACAATAAAGATTTTGAATTTTATGTTGAGATGCAGACTAAAAATGACATTCTCCGATATCCGCCCACTGCTCCTGAGTTAAATAGTTCCATTGGAGTTTTATAATCTGCATATCAGAGATCATAAGCTACTGGTATGGGGAGGAGATCATTAAAATCATACCCTGGATGGAATCTGCCTGGATTGTTGTTTTTATAGACGTGGTTTAAATCGTACCTTTGAACTGCTGTTTGATCCATATTCGGCAGTCTGGATTTACAGGCATTTATTAAACATTTTGTTTAAATAGACATTAATTTTTAAAAGAAGGTTTCTTAATGGCACACAATCACGGACATTCAGGTCAGATTAAACACGGAAAGTCTTTTGCTATTGGCATTGGTCTTAATGTGTTTTTTGTTGCAGTAGAAGTGATTTACGGCCTCACGGCAAATTCTACGGCATTGCTTGCAGATGCCGGCCACAATGCGAGCGATGTGCTGAGCCTGGTATTTGCATGGACTGCTGCCTGGTTTGCCACCTGGAGACCTTCCGGAAAATATACCTATGGATTGCGTCGTACGACCATCCTGGTTTCTATATTGAATGCACTCTTACTTTTTGGAGCGGTTGGATTTATCACCTGGGATGCCATTAAAAAGATCCAAAATCCGGAACCGGTAGCAGGAAATACGGTAATGATTGTCGCGGGAATTGGGATCGTTGTCAATACCATTACCGCCCTCTTGTTTATGAAAGGCCATAAAGAAGATCTCAATATCAAAGGGGCTTTTTTACATATGGCTGCCGATGCCTCAGTTTCATTGGGCGTTTTAATTGGCGGTCTGTTGATCAAGCTAACTGGATTTTACTGGATAGACCCGGTATTATCTTTTGTGATTGTCCTGGTAATCATCTGGGGTACCTGGAAATTGTTTATTGATTCTATTGACCTGGCACTTGATGCAGTTCCCAAGGATATTAACCTGGAGGAGGTTAGAAAATTTCTGACCGGAATGAAAGGCGTTGCGGAAGTGCACGATCTGCACATTTGGGCGATGAGTACGACCCAGACGGCTTTGACGGCACACCTGGTCATGCCTTCCGGCAATGAAGACAGATTTCTCTTTGAATTGAGAGAGAAACTCGATAAAAAATTCGGGATCAACCACACCACCATCCAGGTGGAAAAAACGTTCGACGATGATTGCTATCGTCCTGACTGCTCGGAATTATCCACGCACCCGCATCACGAACATTCTCATTAAATGTATTTTTATTGAAATAATGGTTAAAAACCAATACATGAATTCCTCAACCACCAATGGTGGACATTGATTCTCCCCAAACAGAAGCTCTATTTGATTCAGCTTCAAAACCATCTTTAGCGCGGTTTCTGAAAGCGTGAGTCAGCGCCTTCATGATCATTTCATCTGTGGTACCATCGCGCAGCAAAGACTTCAGGTTAAGGACATCTTTTCCATACAAACAAGTTCTCATCTGGCCCGTACTGGTAACCCTTATGCGGTTGCACGTACCACAAAATGTTCTGCTGTACGCAGCAATAATTCCAATATTTCCCAGTGCCTTGGGGATTTCGTAGATGTTGGCAGTAGCGAAAGGGGATGTTGAACCGGATTTTATTTCAGGGTATTGTTTCCTGATCAATTCAAGCATACGCTCGTGATTCCATTTCAGTGATCGTTTTTTTCCTTGTTTGCCATTAAAAGGCATTTCTTCAATAAAACGCACTGATACCGGGTAATCAAATATAAGTCTGGTTAACGGTAGAATGTCATCGTCATTGATGCCTTCCATAATCACCGCATTGATCTTTACCTTAAAACCCTGGTCAATCATGTGCCGGAAGGTATTCCACACTTTATCATATTCATCGCGACGGGATATTTTCAGGAATTTCTCTTTATTGAGTGTGTCGAGGCTCAGATTAATCTGATTTATGCCCATTTTTTTTAGGGCCGGTAGGAATGGCGCCGTCAGTATCCCGTTGGTGGTGATGGTGATTTGTTCCAGGCCTGGTATTTTGGCAATCTTATCCAGGAATTGTATTAAATTTTTCCGGACAAATGGCTCGCCCCCCGTGATCCTCACTTTTTCGATACCCAATTGGGCAAAGATCGACAATAGGCGCTGCATCTCTTCATATGTTAGAAGCTCGATTTTTTCCACATAGTCAATACCTTCCCCGGGCATGCAGTAGAAACAGCGCAGATTACAACGATCGGTAACTGATAACCGTGCGTAGGTGATCGGCCTTCCGAAATTGTCGTAAATTTTTGCTGTTTTATTTTCCATCTATGACAAACTGTTTTTCTTTTTTTCCTTGGGCAAAAGATCCTTTTCAATGATAATAGACAAATTTTCATGATGTCCGAAATCCAGTGTTTCGCGAATGCCTACTTCACCACTTGCTAACCATTGCTCGAGTTGTTGGGCAGGAATCAATATTTGAATGACATCTTTATTATAGTGCAATCGCACGGCATTACTCATTTCATTGACGGTCAGCAAATAACTAATACCCTGACCGGAGGGAGTGAGTTCAACCGACTCAAATAGTTCACCAACTTCCTTTAAAGTCTTAATTTCTTCACTACTCAAACGAAATCTTACCGAACCTTTTTGTAATCTTAGTTTCATTCAAATTTTATTTTCAGACGTTTCAGGAACATTTTAGAGTTCAAATATAGGTTTATTTCATCTATAACTGATTCAAATAAAAAATGATTTGCCAACATTGATGAAACTCAGTTCTTTGGCAAATAATATATTTTGTCACTTTAAAATTGGTATTTTTGCCACATTATCTCGTTTATACAAAGCGGGGGCTATGCCCACAGAGTTCTCTGAACCGTTGATAACAAGTATAAAAGAAAAACATGCGACTGGATATTTTATTATTTGGAATAACCAAAGACATTATCGGAAGACAAAAACTGACCATCGAAGTTCCTCCGGAGACCACTGTTGGAAAATTTAAGGAAATCCTTCACGGTCTATTTCCGGATTTGCGTCATCTGGAAGCCATTGCTGTGGCTATCAACAGCAATTATGTAAAGGAGGATGCCATTTTGCAACCCAATGATGAAATAGCCCTGATACCACCGGTAAGTGGTGGATAATACTAAAATGCTATGATCGAACTGACAGAAAAGCCCATTGATATTCAAAAGGTGATCGATGCTGTTCGCGATGAGAATGCAGGTGGGATAGACGTATTCATTGGGACAGTCCGCGATAATACCAACGGACGTGACGTGCTTGCCCTGGAATTTGAAGCATATGAAAGTATGGCCCTCTCAGAACTCCGGAAAATCATCGAAGTGGCGAGTGCAAAATGGCCGGTAATTAAAATTGCAGTTTCCCATGCTGTTGGCAGGAAACAAATAGGAGAACTCGCGGTGGTAATTGCCGTTTCAGCGTCCCATCGTGATGCAGCCTTCCAGGCCTGCCGCTATGTGATCGATACACTGAAACAAACAGTGCCCATCTGGAAAAAAGAAATATTTGAAGATGGAGAAGTATGGGTTGCCGCCCATCCATGACTAGCGATGATTATTGGATGTGAAGTACTTTACTTTGTTTTGACACTCCTTTTTCATTGAATGCTTCGATGGCGAAATAATAATCTTGTCCAGTAGAAAGTGATCGGATTTCTTTTTTATTTTCCTGATCATTGAATATTTGATAAGTTTCATATAGCTTATCATGAGCAATTCCCCACAGTATGTTGTAACCTACTGCTCCCGGGACTTGTCTCCAACTGACCAAGGCATTTCTGGGATCCTTGTCGCGCTGTACCATAAAATTCTCTGGTATTTCTGGTATTTTTTCATCGCTATTGCCAAAAATGCGAATATCGCTTATGGCTAAATTGGGCGCGGCCACATAAACATGCTCATATTTAATGTATCGCGCTTTTACTGCAGTGGGTAATTCGATGTATGCATTGGGCCGGTCGCGCTTTTCCGGTGTGAGATCAGCAATTTTCTGCCAATCGTCGCCATTGACCGATGCATACATTTGGAATTGAGTGTAAACCCCTGGGCCACTGTGAAAAATATTGGATTTATAATCGGTAAAATTGACTTGAATTGCTTGTATGGTACAGATTTTTTGCAAATCAATCGTCAGCCATTCTCCTGGTTTATTTTGCCGAGCCACCCAAAAAGTTCTTGGATTTTCATCGGTAACGTTGATGGCGGGAAATGAATCAAGTGCCGTGGATGAATTACAAGGTTTTTTATACGATAGCAACATCCATCCGGTAAATAATTCATCCTTGTTGTGCCATTTTTTATGGGGTAACCAATGTGGGAAATCGCCAAAACGGGTATTTACAAACATTTGGTCATCAAGATCAAAGCCTGCCGGAAACATGGCGATGCGCCGTTCAAAATTAAAGTTTACCGCAATCCACGGAGTGCCGGTATTCCAGTAATTGCCATAATTATCCTGAAATGTATTGCCATGACCTGCGCCGGTGAGGAAACCACCTGGTTTGTAGGAAATGGGGTTGTATGGAGCATACATGAATTGTCCTAATGGATTATCGCCGATATAAGTCCCATTGGCATAAACATTATATTCAGTGCCGGGTGCGGCATATTGGAGGTAATACTTCCCGCGGTATTTAGTCATCCAGGCCCCTTCAATAAACGGTGTGATGGTGCCGGTATGATCCTGGCCAAAACGCTCCCAGCCATGAATATCCGGATGCAGGTAGATAAGTTCTTTTGGCGAACCGATGTATGTAAGCCGGTGCTGATGATTAAGTTCAATGCCATAGATGGGGAATTTATTCGACGAGCCGAAATACATATACCATTTATTTGAAGCGTTGTCATAAAAAATGTCGGGATCAACAGGCCCTGTTGCACCGGGTACGGGAGGCATCATAGGATTGTAATAGGCCAATTTGCCATTTTCAGGATCAGTGGTATAAAAAAGGGGCGCCCGTCCGGACTGGTATAAGAAAATGGTGTCATCAACTACGCGTACTGCCGGAGCATTTACATGTTCTTTTGGCCAGAGCGCAGGCACTACATATTTCCAGTGTCCAAGATCTTTGGAATGCCACCATCCATTAGAGTTGGTTGCAAAAAGATAATATTCACCTTTGTAATTTAAGATAACCGGATCGGCTCCCGACCGATAAGATAAGTGTTCATCCTGATGAATATATTGATATTGATAATTGATATCGACCGGGTTGCAGTAGGTTGTAATACCCGAAGTTTGGCAGAATCCCGTTTGTACAATTGTGAAAAGCAGGACCGAAATAATAAGCTTTTCCATGGTTGCAATTTTAAGATTGATTTCAAAATCTAATATTAATGAATGGATCCAAGTGTTGATGTTTAGCGTCTAACAAAAACAGAAGGAATTGGCTATTCGGTACAGAATAAATTTCTGACTCAATTCAATATTCGAATTGACCTTCAAACGTTATTTTCATTCATACATGCATATATGACAAATGAAGCTTCTTCCATTTGAATAACTCGTTTGGAAACTTGCTTATAAAGTTACCGTCAAATCAAAATGTCTATTCTTTGAGCACCGTTCTTTCCAGCCATTTTTCTGCCAGGGGTGGCCATGCTTCTGCTGCCGGATTGCCGGCACGCAGTCCGTAACCATGCCCGCCCTCCGGATAAAGATGCAATTCGATAGGTATTTTAGCATCCCTTAAGGCTCCGGCCATAACCAATGCGCTATTACTGTATTTATCATCTGCTGTGGCAAAAATAAACATGGGCGGAGTATCAGCGTTCACATTCAATTCGGGAGTGATACTTCGATTCGGCCCTTGATCCAGATAAGCAGGGTAAATCAACAAAGTAAAATCCGGGCGACACGACATGCTATCTGCCTTATCGATTGGCTGGTAAGTCTTTTCATTGAATAACGTACTAACCCGGGCAGAAAGGCTGCCGCCTGCTGAGAATCCCAGCACACCAATTTTATCCGGATTAATATTCCAATCGGAAGCCCGGCTCCGCACAATTCGTATAGCGCGCTGTACATCCTGCAAGGCGCCCGCCTGTTTCTCCGGCACGCGATATTGCAACACAAAAGCGGTATAGCCAAGGCCATTGAGCCATTTGGCAATTTCATAACCTTCCAGATCGATGGCTAAAATTTGGTATCCGCCACCCGGACAGATTACTATGCCAGCGCCATTATTTTTTGACGGTTCCGGTGTAGAAATTTCTATGATCGGATCAGTAACATTGGTAAGTCGTGTAACATTTCTGCTGGTGTCAGCGGTGACCTCGGCTTTGTGTTTGGGATCTTTTTCTCCCGGAACTTTGCCCGGCCACAGGTGAATCAGCTTGTTATTTTGGGCACATCCGGTGAAGACGATCATGGAAGAAATGATCATTAAAAAAAGAGTTTTCATTTTTTTATCCATTGATTGGTGAACACTTCAATTAATCAAATATTAAAAAAAGATATCTCGTTTCAAAGTTCGCTTGGGCATCAATCAAATATGCAGACATCGTTTCAACCCTTATCGAGGGATTGTTTATTTTCCTGAAAATGTATATTGCAAGATCCAATAATATTGGAGATTGGTGAAATGAATTTTCGACGCCTTTCCTTGAATAAATCGGCGCAGGTCAACCTCTTTTGGGAAATTTTTTAAGACTTTATGTTCATTACCGTTTTCCAATGTTCTCGTTTGATACGTATTGCCATCATTGTCGGAGTGGGTGACAGGTTGACTGCTGCCTTCGACATAATTATTATCGATCAGAATAATGTTACCACCAATTTGCACCAGACGGTTTATCTTGCTAAAAAAGCGGTTTATTTCCAGGAGTGGAATATGGGAAAAGATAAATCCTCCAAATAAACTTTCCATCGGTTGATCTTCTTTGAGGTCATAAAAGTCGCAGACGTCAAAGGCAATAGGGGTGTTTTTATAAATTTTTGTGAGCGCAATGTTTATGACTGATTCGTTGATATCGGATGCACGGATTGATCTGGCCGTGCGGGCAATTTTTTCAGTCCAATATCCCGTGCCACAAGCAATTTCAATTACTGTTTTATTTTCTAAATTTTTCTGAAGGTAGTTCTCCAGATACCGGATTTCTGATTGCCGTTCCGGTTTTTGATAAACCTTTTCGTATTCTTGCGCACGCTCTTTGTAGTAAGTAATCAAGTCATCGATCATAGTATTTCGAGGGATCATATATTGACCCTTGTTTTTTATTGTCGGATTCCCAGTATATCTCGCTGGATTTGATACTGTAATTTGCTTCCATCTTTGTCGCTGCCGGATTTTAATCGTGTGAATAGATCGGCGCGATCGGACGTTCTCATTCGAATCCTTGGTTTTTGAATGCATTTGTAAATTACATCGGCTATTTCTTCCGGGGTCTGTGCCGTCTCGGCAGATCGGATGCGAAATCTCTTCAGATAATCATCCACCACAGGTTTATAGTCATCATTCAAAATGCCCCCACTCAATTCGATATCATGCATTACCGTATTGGCAAATTCGGTTTTTATGGCCCCCGGTTCTATGATGGACATATCGATGTTGAAGTACGGTTTTAAGTAAGTGGACATACTTTCACAAAGCCCTTCGATTGCAAATTTGGAGGCGCAATAAATTTCGTTTAATGGTTGCCCGACCAGTCCGCCAACGGAGGAAACTACAATAATATGGCCGTTTTTTTGGGTGCGCATTATGGGGAGCACTGCCTTTATGCACCGCATTACACCATATACATTAATGTCAAAAATTTCCCGGATGGATTCTTCCGGGGCCTGCTCGAGCGTACGTAAATACCCTTTACCCGCATTGCATACTAATACATCAATGGGAAGATCCTGATCAACGATCGTTTGGACGCATTGTGTAATGCTGGCTTGATCCTGTACGTCCAGATGCAATATTTCTATGTCCAATCCGGATTTATTTATCTGTTGTCTGAGTTGGTCGGCTTTGGACAAATTGCGCATCGTGGCGAACACTTTGAAATCCTTTTTTGCCAGTTTCACAGAAGTACTCAACCCAACACCGCTTGAAGTACCAGTGATCAATGCTATTTTTTTATTCATTAAATGAAATGTTATTGGCCATTGTAAAAGTTAACAAGTGGGTCACAAAAGAGTTTTTATTACGCTCCAAGATTAGAATTATTTTTCGGTAAAAGATATGGGCAGAGGAGCGTTTTTAACCTGTTCAATGATTTTAATATCCATAAAACCAGATAGATAAGGATTGATCAAGGGAAAAAAAGAATTTTGCCAAATCTTTCCAACATGAAACGGTCATTGTGAATATTTATCTCAATGAATAATATTTTAACTGAATGGCAAATGAAATTTCATTTTATCATGAGAAAAAATCGGTAAATGACTGATTAGTGCATATTCATCAATCTTTTCATCACACTTTCTTTTTCATCAGTATTATTGACATTCATTAATTCATCCGGGTTATCATTTTCGATAATTTCCGCATTAGAATTGATCAAGGCTTTTCGGGGACATGAGAATCCAAGCCCGAGAAATTGCAGTAATGCCGGATAACCTTTTGGTTCCCAAATGGTGATTAGTGGTTCCGGCAGATCTGTTACCGGATTATAGAATGCGGTGGCCACTTTCGAAGGATTGCGACCATTAATAAGTTGATCAAGGCTTTTCTCCGACAATAAGGGCAAGTCACAAGCGATAACCAGCCAGGCATGATCAGGATGTTCTCTGAAAGCGCTCAACATGGCGCCGTAAGGACCCAACCCGGAAATGGAGTCTGGCAAAAAGGCATATTTTCCAGCAAATTCGTCAGCCTGATCGGGTCGGCCAGACATAAATGTTTTTTCAGTGTATCGGTCGGCAAGATCAATTAAGTATTCGCGTTGAGGTTTGCCGTGGTAATCGATCAGGCCTTTGTCGTGTCCCATGCGTTCACTTCTACCTCCGGCCAAAACGAGACCGTAGAGCGGGGGAGTGTTGAGGATGATGAGATCGTGCAGCACAGATGCCACACTGCTCAGTTCATTGATGGAATATACCGGAATGAGTTCAGGATCGGCAAGATGGTTTTTGAGGTATTCAGGGATTTCTCCAACACCTTCAGATAAAATGATCATCAAAGGATTGGTGATCTTGTCCAGTTTTTTTTCTAACGGCTTTCGGTCATCCACCACCACGATTTGCATTTCAGCATTGAAATGATTGCCGTTCACCAGGATCAGATCGTATTCATTGAACCAGGCATTGCGCTGGAATTTGTTCATTTCCCCCACAAAGTCAAATCGTTGAAATGAAATTTTGTTGGTATAAACTGCCTGGGCCCCGTGTTGGAGAAAAATTGATTTTTCGGTATCCCCGGTCTTATGATCGGCATCTGCGTAGGCAATCTTGAATTTGCCCAATTTATCAATAAAAATATCGGCCATTTTTTTGATTTCACTACAGGGAGTGCCCAGAATGGATATTTCAAACCTGCCAAATTCGCCAAATTTTGCTCTTACCGTTTTACCGTGTTTACGGTGATTATTTTCCTGAGTAGTCACTTTTACCTCCGGTTTTTGACAAAAGTTTTATTTCTTTAATAACAATCTCGTGAGAAAATGCTTTACACATATCGTAAATTGTGAGCGCGGCAATAGACGCAGCAGTCAAAGCCTCCATTTCTACGCCGGTCTTAGCGCTCACCAGTACTTCAGTATGAATGATCACATCTTCATTATTAACCGATATATCTACCTTACAGTTTTCAATAGTTAACGGATGACATAGCGGGATCAGGTCGCTGGTTTTTTTGGCACCCATAATGCCAGCCAGTACGGCAGTCTGGAAAACAGAACCTTTTTTGGTCTGGATGTCATTATCCGTAAAGTGTTGCAAAACTTCAGGTGGTAGATGTACAATGGCCCTGGCCTTAGCTATTCTTCGGGTAATATTCTTTAAACCCACATCCACCATAGTGGGTTTTCCCTCTGCATCCAGATGGCTAAATTGAGACATAAGATATATTGATTGTAATTAGCGAATAAATCACTTTAATTTAACGCAATAATCCAAATTTAGTGCAATGATTGACGTTCAACAAGCCGATGAATTATTGAAAACTTCCACCATTGAACTTCCGGTTGTAGAAGTGCCATTGCTGAAAGCGATGGGGAGGGTTTTGTGTGAGGATCTTTATGCCGATGAGGATTTTCCGCCTTTTAATCGCGTAACCATGGATGGCATCGCTTTTCGTTATGAGACTTTTGCAACAGGGCAACGCACTTTTGCCATGGAAGGGATACAGGCTGCCGGTGCGGAACAAAAAAAGCTTAAAAAACCAGGAGGCTGCTTCGAAGTAATGACGGGAGCGATACTTCCTGAAGGCACAGATACGGTAGTGCAGTATGAAAAATTGGAAATTGATCAGGTAAAGAGAGCGGCAAAAATTTTAACTGATGACGTGAAACCTGGTAAAAATGTGCATCACCGGGGACTTGATAAACAGAAAGGCGATTTGCTGGCAGAAAAAGGGAAAGAGATTGCTGCGCCGGAAATCAGCATTGCTGCTTCGATTGGTAAAACACACATCAAGGTCGCCAAAATGCCGAAAATTGCAGTGATTTCCACGGGTGACGAACTGGTGGACATCGATGAAAAACCACTTCCACACCAGATTAGAAGGTCCAATATTTATGCCATCGCAGCCGAATTAATACGTTTGGGGATCAATGCTAGCCTTCATCATTTGAACGATGACCGTGAGAATTTGCTCAAACGCCTGGGTGAATTGCTGGAAGAGCATGATATTTTAATGTTGAGTGGCGGGGTATCGAAAGGGAAATTTGATTTTGTGCCGGGGGTATTGCAGGAACTGGGCGTCGACCAGGTTTTTCACCGTATTAAACAAAAACCGGGTAAACCGATGTGGTTTGGTCAGATACCTGGAGAAAAAGCTGTTTTTGGTTTTCCGGGCAATCCTGTTTCGACGTTCATGTGTTTTCATCGCTATTTTGTTCCCTGGCTACAACGCAATTTAAAGCAAAATGAATCACTGCCGCTATGGGCAGAATTGACAGAAGATTTTGAATTTACTTCTGATCTCACCTATTTTCTTCAGGTCAAGGTGAAGTCTGATCGGACAGGAAAAATTCAGGCAACGCCAATCCAGGGCCGCGGCTCCGGGGACCATGCCAACCTGCTGGAGTGTGACGGTTTTTTGGAGCTTCCGGGCGGTGTTCATCTTTTCAAGAAAGGAAATAGTTTTCGGCTCATCAGGTATCGGGCGTAAGAAATTGCCCTGGAAATACAAAGAACATCTTTATGAATGAATGCCAATAATGACTATTACCAGTTCATGCACATACGATGTCCGTTTTTCATGATTAGGACTTTTTAATAATTTCTTGAAGTACAAATAAAGCTTAAAAAAATCCTTTAACTCGGATTATTGATCAGGCTTTCAATTCCTTAAACTCGCCTGCAAATTTGATAAAAGCGAAAATGGCGAGTATACCAATAGCCATGTGGGCAGCCAGGGTGTACCAGATGTAGTCGATATGCTGAATATTTTCATAATAACCATATAAACTGGTGTACAGTCCGCTTAGCAATCCACCGAGAAAAGTGGCCAGAAAATTGGTGCCCATGTACAATCCTGCTTTTTCCTTGGGAGCGATCCAGGTGATATATTCCTGGATGCGTGGTGAAGAGATCATTTCGCCAACCGCAAATAAAAAAATGCCTAAAAAAACCAAGGCAGGGGCCACAAAATAAGCTGTACCCAAAACAATGAACCCACATCCGGATACAAACATGCCCAACATAAAAGAGGGTATGGCTTTTCTTTTTTCAAATGTGCGTGAAACTAAAACCTGGAACAAAATGATCACATAACCGGTGTTGGCGATGCTTTCTCCGTTTATTTTCCATACACCGGCTTCATTGCGGGCCAGCAATTTTTGAGTAAACCATTCGCCCAAAACACTCTTTACATTGATGAACAATTGGGCCGTATCCACATGGCTATCGACATATAAGGCACAAAGATTGAAAAAAGACCAGAATGGAAGCCAGAAAAACAGGCCCAGCAGTAAAAGGAAAAAGGCAAATTTCAGATCCGATAAAACAATCCAAATATCCAATAGCTTTTTCCCTAAGGTTTCTTGAGAAGGTTCGCGTTTCGGCTCTTTATAAAATAATAAAGTAACAACAAACATCACGCTGATAGAACTTGCAGCCATGTAAAATGCATAATCCCAGGAGATAATACGCAGTTTGCCGGCTACCATCGGCCCGAAGGTGGCGCCAAAGTTTACCATTTGGTAAAAAATGCCAAAGCCCAGCGTTTTATTGGTTGAGTCTGTCACGGCCCGAACGGTACCAGAAATGAGGGGTTTGAAAATTCCCGCAGCAAAGGCAATACTCAGCATGGCCAGGGCAATTCCTGAAAATGACTGGGTGATAATGAGCAATAGGATGGATGGAATATAAGCAATATAGGAAGTGATCAGGACTTTTTTAAAGCCGTATCGGTCGGCAATGGTTCCTGAAAATACAGGCATTAAATAGGATACGGCAAGAAAGATACTTTGGATGACACCAAGCTGGTCTTTGGAATAACCGAGGTGCTCCATATATATTCCAAAACCCATATAAATACCATAGTAGGCGAAACGCTCGAGTATCTCTATGGAATTGGCAATCCAGAATACTCTTGGAAACTTCGTTCTGTTGCTCATAAAAAATAATTTTTACAGATCAAAGGGCTAAAAGTACAAATTATCGCCTAAATCCATACTCACCCAATGACATTAATCAGATTCGCCAATAAAATAATCGAAGCGATGAAATATTCATTCAAATCCAGGGTCAGGATAAAATCATTGAAATGTAATTTTGTTTACATTCGATTTTTATTAATACATTGATGCTACGGACAAGATTTTTTTAATTCATTAAAATCAATGGACGATTTAGGTCAAAGAAGCATTGATTTGTATTAATCGAAGGTGATTTAATTTTTTATTCAACATAAATGTTTACATGTGAATATTAGAGCTAGATTTTTAGGAGCAGCCGGTACGGTTACCGGTTCCAGGCATTTGCTGGAAATTGACGATTTTAAAGTACTGGTTGATTGCGGACTTTTCCAGGGTCTAAAGGAACTTCGTTTGAAAAACTGGGAAAAGTTTCCTATTGACCCGGCAGAGATCAATGCCATCGTCATCACCCATGCTCATATCGATCATACAGGTTATTTACCACGACTGATCAAAGAGGGCTATAACGGACCAATTTACTGTACCGATGCCACAGCCGATCTCATGCGCATCATGTTGATGGATTCTGCCAAATTACAGGAAGAAGAAGCGAACTGGGCCAGGAAAAAGGGATATTCCAAACATGAAAACCCACAGCCGTTGTACGATATGGCTGATGCAGAACGGGTTTTTCCTTTGATACACACCTATCCTTACGAAGCGGAGGTCAGTATTCATCCGAAAGTGGCGGTCAAGTATCTCAATGCCGGCCATATTTTGGGTGCTGCTATTGTGGAGATGACGGTGCACGGGGAAAATCAAACCAAAAAGATCGTGTTTTCCGGTGATTTAGGGCGCAGCGAAGATCCGATGCTTTACGCTCCGGAACCGATGCATAATGCGGATATCCTTTTTATTGAATCGACTTATGGAAATCGCGAAAATCCCATGAACCATCCTGCTGATCATTTGGCGGAAATTATCAACAGAGCTGTGGAAAGGAATGGTGTGT
Source organism: uncultured Cytophagales bacterium (assembly GCA_963711495.1). Lineage (GTDB taxonomy): Bacteria > Bacteroidota > Bacteroidia > Cytophagales > Cyclobacteriaceae > CAVQEK01. The sequence goes on along the minus strand of CAVQEK010000007.1, from coordinate 218,932 downwards.
TGCTCATCCCGGCATTTTCTGTTGGCCGTACGCAATTACTCATGTATTATATGAAGTCGCTCATTGAAAATGAAAAAATCCCTGATATTCCAGTGTATGTCGATAGTCCTATGGCAATCAGTGTTACCGAATTGCACAAGAACTACTATGAATATCACAAGTTAAAGGATTTTGAATTGGGCAATCACCATTCTGTATTCGATTTTAAGAATATTCACTACAAACAAAGCCAGGAGGAATCTATTGAGTTAAATTACAAGAAGAACAACGCAATTATCATATCTGCCAGTGGAATGTGTACCGGAGGCAGGATATTGCACCATCTTTACAACCGCCTTCAAAATGAAAATGACACGCTGCTTTTTGTTGGATATCAGGCTGAAGGCACCCGCGGGCGGCGTATTCTTGATGGGGAGCCCACTGTTAAGATGTTCGGTTATGATGTGCCGGTAAAATGTCAGATTGAAAAGATTGAGGGTCTTTCTGCCCATGCCGATCGCACTGAACTATTGGATTGGCTGTCTAATTTCCAGGATTCTCCCAAAAACACATTCGTGGTCCATGGTGAGCAGCAATCCGAGACTGCTTTCGCCGCCGCGGTTTCCGAAAAATTTAGTTGGAATGTGACGGTTCCTGCCTATCAGGAATCCCATGAACTATTCCGTGGTATTTAATAGTTTATTAACAGGTAGTTTACGCCATATCGCGACAGGTTGACTATAAATTGAAGAGAGGATTGCTTATTTAATTGAAATATCCATTAAATTAACTGGTTAATAGCTTCAATTCAGAAACCTGTTATTAACCAATGAAAACCACAACTCTTGCCAGGCAGCGCATCAACGCTGTTGATATGCTGCGGGGATTGGTCATCGTTGTGATGGCGCTCGATCATATTCGGGATTATTCCTCCATTTATCATTTTGATTCAACTGATTTGACACAAACCAACCCGGCCCTGTTCATGACACGCTGGATTACACACTTCTGTGCCCCGGTGTTTATGTTCGTAGCTGGTATTGGTACGGGCTTGGGTGAGTTGAATGGAAAAAGTAAACAACAGCTTTCGCATTTCCTTTGGACCCGTGGTTTATGGTTAATAATCCTGGAAATTACAGTGGTAAAATTCGCCTGGTTTTTCAATTTTTCCTTTAATGGCGTTGTACTGCAGGTTATTTGGGCGTTGGGAATATCTATGATCTGCCTGGCGGCACTGATTCATTTGCCGTGGAAAGTGTTGTTAATCTTTAGTTTGATCATGGTTTTCGGCCACAACTTATTCGATTCAATCCATCCTGAACAATTTGGCAGTTTTTCGTGGTTGTGGAAGATGCTTCATGTAAAAAGTGATTTCAGTATTGGGACTTTTCAGGTCTTGGCGATATATCCATTAATTCCATGGATTAGCGTAATGGCATTGGGATATTGTTTTAGTAGGTTGTATCGATTCCGGGAGTTGGAGCGACGGCGTGTCATGTATTTAATTGGAGGGGCATGTATTGGATTATTTATCATATTGAGAGGCGTGAATGTGTATGGTGATCTAAATGTGTGGAGCGCCCAGAAAAATGCCATTTTCACCGCACTTTCTTTCTTAAATGTCACAAAATATCCGCCTTCACTTGACTATCTGCTGATGACGCTGGGACCATCGATCATATTATTGGCCTGGATGGAAAAATTGCAGGGGAGGGTTGGTGAAGTATTGCTGGTATATGGCCGGGTACCGATGTTCTTTTATATTTTGCATCTTTATCTTATTCATATATTTTGTATCATTATAGGTTCCTGGCAGGGATATGGCATCAATGAAATGAGCCAGTTGTTTCGTGATTTGCCGCAAGGATTTGGATATGGCCTCCCTGTAACTTACGGTTTGTGGCTTTTGGTGCTTGTTACCCTCTATCCACTTTGTTACTGGTACATGGGCATCAAAAAACGCTATCGCCATCCGGTATTTTCCTACATTTGAAAGTCAGCAATTATCAGTTCCAATTATATGTTGTGACATTCCCCGGTCTTTTTTTTAATAACCGGCGGAGATGTTTAATTTTGAATCTCAATTTAGATTTAGATGGTAAATTCAGATTGAAATGACCTTTGAAGAATTTAAAAAATCCTTACGTGAGGATCAACCTCCCTCCAGTATGAATGCCAACCTGAAAGCACTCTGGGAAGATGCGGGCGGTAATTGGGACAAAGCCCATGAGATTGCCCAAAATACCAGCGGTGTTAACGGGGACTGGATTCACGCTTATTTACATCGCAAAGAAGGTGATTTAGGCAATGCAGCTTATTGGTACCACAAAGCCGGTAAAGCCATGCCAAAAGAGAATCTGGATTCGGAATGGGAACAACTCGTTCGGGCAATGTTGTAAATGGAAATTTTTAACCGTAGTGGTCTGGTATCCAGTAAAATAACCAACAATTTATTTGGGAATTCGGTTTATTTTAATGATCTTTACAGCGTTCAGTCCTACCCGCCGATTTCCAAAGCTTTATTAATAGAAAAAATATGCGTATTCCCGCGTTAATAATCGTTGGTTGTTTTATCGGGCTATTTCATTCTTTGAAAGGACAGTCAATAGATACCATTGATCAACGACAATCGCTGGGTAGTGATTTTTTCAAAATCAGGCCAAAGTTTTTCCATATTAATATTCGTACACTGCCGGCTGTACAATATTTTCCATATAATGAACCGTCACAGCCAGTGAAATTTGAAGGCAATCGCCTCATTGATGCTGAGTTGTTTTTGCCTGTGGTCCTCTCTAAGAAAACGACCATCTTGGCACAATTGCGTTATAAAAATGAATCACTGAATCTAGGTGAAATCGAAGGCTCTTTTCAACGGGTTGTAAAATTCAGCAATTCGGGCATGAGTTTGTATTTTAAACACTCCTTGGGTGAATATCATTTCGTAGCTGGCCATGTCAGCGGAGCATTAAAGTCTGACCAGTACCAGTTTAATTATCTCGGTTCAATACTCGATTATAATGGATCGCTGGTTTATGGCAAAAACTACGATCACGGAAAATATGCTTTTGGTATGCTACTTGGCAACTCCCTGGGCAGATTCCGTATTTCGCCACTTTTCGTGCTGGAGCATCAATTCAATAATCGTTGGCTGCTGGATGCCAAATTGCCAAAAGAATTGAGCTTCACCAGAATCGTAAAAGATGATAATTTTTATGTCATTGGCGGTCTGGAGGCTATTGGAGCTACCTACTATCTAAGCAAGGATATCATGAACGGGGTTGACGGGCTTGAATATCGCAGGACTGCAATAGATCTGAAACTCGGTGTAGAAAAAGAGATTTACGATTTTCTGTGGTTTGGCGTCTATGGGGGTCTTTCACAACCTTTATCCTCCATGTTGGTGCATTCCGGTGATCCCAACAGCAGGCGTATTCATGATTTCAATGTATCTGTAAAACCCTTCTTAACTTTTTCTATTTTTGCTGTTCCACCAAGAAAATTATTCCAAAGATAAGCCTTCACGTCTGTCTTAAATCGACTTCTATATCTTTGTGATTTGAGTTTTTTAATGATTCTCTTTAGACACAATGGAATAGTATTCCATATAAAAAAGTGCAAATTATATCTTTATTTTAATATTATAAATTCTTAACTTTATTGAGGTTGAATAGCGATGATCAGGCAGTACAACGAAGTTTATAGAAATTATGAAAAGGACCATCATCATGATAATTGGCGCCGTTGTTGGGGTTGTTCTCATTTTTGCTTTACAAAATTCTGCTTTGAATGAATTAACCACGGTGGAAGGTAAAGTAACAAAGATATATACCAATGAATTGAAGGATATCGTCATTGAATTGCACGGAATAGAAGGGAAGTTTTACATCGATCGTGGTCTGGAAAAAGGCATGTCGGTAGATGAAATGCAAAAAAAATTGCTGAATAACCAGGTAACCATTAAATATCCTAAGTTAAATTCTACGGAGCATGATAATCAAGGTAAAAAAGCGATCAATGAATTGGAATATAAAAAGGAAATCATTTACTCGAAAAAACATTGATCGGCATGTGGCATTTTTTGCTATTTCAAGGATTGCAATTCAATAAGTGTGCTAATCGGTATAAAAATTTCCAAGCTTTAAATTTATCGTTTAAATAATTTTCGAATTTTTTCCAGTGTAAGGGCATATTTTTCTGTACCCGTATCGCCAATTAGAAATGCATAGGGTTTCAAGGATGGAACATGATCACAAATAATTTTAATTGCGGCCAACAGCGGTACTACAATAAACATTCCTGGCAGACCCCAGACCACTCCACTGATCAATACACCCAATATGATAAAAAATGGATTGATGCGGACCAGTCCGCCGGTAATATTGGGTGTAAGGATATTGTTTTCTATGAATTGTACGATCACGAAAAGTATAACAACAAACAGGGCATATTTAGGAGAATCTTCAGTCAGCAAGGCCATCATAAAGGGGAATGAGTAGCCAATGATTGTACCAAAATAAGGTATGAAATTGAATATGGCGGCAATGGTACCCAACAGTAAGGCATACCGGATACCAATGATATATAAACCTGTGGAATTGATAATGCACATAATCAAAACCACCGTTGCCAGACCTGTCATGTATTTTCGGGTAACCGTCGAAATTTCCTGAATGGTATTGTCTGCATTGCCATGATGTTTTTCGCGGATCAGCATCATAAAAAACGTACGGTACTTGTTGCGGTAGTAAAGCAGGAAAAAAACATATACGGGCATAATAATGACTGCGAAAACAGTTTGAGCAGTAGCAGAAATAATATTGCCGATATTTTCCTGGCTCTGCCGGAAAAGGTTCACGACCAAAGACTCCAGATCGGCAGTCTGTTTGCTCGAAAAGAAACCAAACTCATTGCCTGCGTTTGTCAGCATCTTTTTAATATTACTGATGGCGTGATGTTCCAATTCCGGAAATTTTGTAACCAGGTCTTTTAGTCCGGTGTAGATAAAAAAGATTAAACCATAAATAACAATAATACCTATAAAAATACTGATTAGGTTGGCGGGTATTCTGGGGACATTTTTATCCTCAAACCATTTGGCAATAGGATAGAGCAAATAGGCAAAGAGTACACCTAAAAATATCGGATACAGAAAATTTCTAAAAGTGACCAGGAAATGATATAGTAAGAGCACAAAAAGCATCAAAACAGTCATCCTGAGTAACAATGCCTGAGGTGTTTTTAACTTCATGCCTCGAAATATGATTTGTTGAAATTAGTAATTATTCATATTCCATCAATATGGTGCGGATTTATTTTTGTCCAAAAAGAAGGCGGAATCATCCTTGATGCAAATGCCCGAATTTTTCGGTATAGTCTCTGATGGCTTTATTCACAATTTCTATAGCGACATCTTTTCCCTGAAATTCTTCTACCACCGATGTTTTGTGTTCCAGTTTTTTATAGTCTTCGAAAAAGTTTTTGATTTCCCTGAAGAAATGGTCCGGCATTTCTGAAATATCTTCCAAATGTTTAACACTCATATCATTTTCAGCCACTGCAATAATTTTATCATCGGCTTCGCCTTGATCCAGCATGTGCATGACGCCAATAACTTTAGCAGGGACAATACACAAGGGTACCACTACGATTTGAGTCAGAATGAGTATATCCAGGGGGTCTTTGTCATCGCAATAAGTCTGAGGAATAAAACCATAATTGGCCGGATAATACATCGAAGAATATAGAACACGGTCTAGTCTCAATAAACCACTCGCTTTGTCAAGTTCGTATTTGGCCCTGGAATTTTGAGGAATTTCAATAATACCGTTGACCACATTGGGCACACGCTCTCCCGGGTTAATGGAATGCCATGGATTTAACATAATATTTGGTTTTTAAAATAAAGAAAATCAAAATGAGGAATTGAAATAATCTGGCTGCGAATTTGGTTAAAATATGATAAAAAAATCAAGGATTTACGCTTTATTTAATTATCAGGTGTCAATTTAAGTTCAGATATCAAAAGCAAAAATCGTGGCGATCGCCACGGTTTTTGACCAAACCAAATCGAACTTAGCCTATAAATGGTTCCAGTCCTGGATTGGGTTCAAGTTTAAAATAAATGGGTAATACAATCCATTCCGGAACATTGTCATGGTCAATTTCCGCTGGTTTCCATTTTTCATTGGTCATTTTTAAAGCCGCCATAGCCTCTTTATCCAGTTCATTGGCGATATATTTTGGAGCTTTGATCTTATTCATGGCTTGCAAATTATGAATATTACCATTGTCATCCACCGTAAATTTGAGGTCAACAACACCTTCAGCGCCAATGTCTTTCGCATCTTCGGGATAGTTAATATCGCTTTCCAGTTTGCGGTAGAATTCACATTTTCCATCAGCAGGCCGGGCATTGTCCTCAGCCTGGTAATAGATGCCATTGTTATCCTTGGCATATAATAAATCATCTGCCAATTGGTGGAAATCCATTAGCCAAACTGCCAAATTGTCTCTGTCCTTATCATTGTCCACACCTTTTATTGATACGGAATTGAGTTTACCATTTTTATCATAGTTATACGTCAAAACCATATTGGGATACTTATTTTGCATCGCTGCAATTTTGTAATAATTATCCTGGTATGTTTCAAATTTTTTCTCGTTCATCGTTTTGTCAGTTGTCTGACTGAAAGCCGGAATGCTACACATTAGCATAGCCATTAGGATCAAGAGTAATCCGAATTGCGGATTACTGATTTTTTCAGAGATTTTAAGTTTGTTCATGACTTTAATTTTTTGAGTTTAACATGACGGCACACTACCGGAAAAATTCATGCCATTTGGATCAGATCCAATTTAATTTTGAAAGGAACTCAAATTCTGGCTGAAAGTGCTTTTAATCTGGAATTCAGCGGTTTGTACTTTTCCGCGGGAGCATTTTTGTGTGTAGTTTTATGCACAAAATCAGGTTTAAATTTCCCCATTGAATTCCTGAATTAACCAATCGGTTTGATCGTGCTCGCAAAATCCGGGTTAGTCAATTTAGATTGCGTCAATCCACCATATTTTCAAATGTGAAAAACCTTGTCCAGTTATATTCAAAAAAAATCCGCAACGGATTTGCTGCGGATTCAATTCATTTTTATTTAAGGGTTGTTAATTAATTTAATTCAATGTTTTAGAATGACATGGGGATTAATGAAGTTGATGGTTTGATTTTAAATTTTATTGGCAGAATTACCCATTCCGGCACATTGAAATTATCAATTTCTGCGGGTTCCCAGTTTTGGGTGGTATTTTTAAAAGCTCTTTTGGCTTCAAATACCATATCTTTTTTCACATAATCCGGTGCATCAAAGTTAGCTTTGGCCTCAAGATTTTCTACATCACCATAGCGGTCGACTGTGAACTTAAGATTTACGACACCTTCAATACCCAGGTCTTTAGCATCTTTAGGATAATCAAGATTTTTTCTCAGTTCCTGATAAAAGGCATGTTTACCCATACTTGGTCTGGCATTTTCGTCGGCTCTAAAATAAACGCCGTTGTCATCTTTTCTGTAAAGCAATTCATCCGATAAGTTGTGCAGGTCCATCAACCAGGTGCGTAATGCTTGCCGGTCCTGATCATCATCGATACCCTTGATTGTGACACTTTCCAATTTGCCGTTGTTATTATAATTATAGTCAAAGGTCAGATCGGGATATTTGACCTGCATGGCAGTAATATTATAGAAATTCTGCTCGTAATCTTTGAATTTCTGTGTATCGGAATTTTGGCTGAATGCTGGTGTTTCCATCAGAAACATGAATAGAATGACCATTAAAATGGCTGACCCAATTTTTTCGAGATATTTTTTCATTTTCGTCGTTTTCATAGTATTTATTCATTTAGTAGTTAACGATCTGTGTATATAAAAAGAAAATACCATGCCGTCTCCGGGATTATCTGTTTATATTGCTGGAATACCCTCAAATGGGCCGTATTTTTGGCTTTTTACCCAATTTTATTCCAATACTTTCGCATAAATTCAACAGCGGTGTGAACGATTTTTCACGATGAAGGACCATGAAAGCGATTGTGGACAGGCAAACAATTGTCGTAATTTATCCAGTATGCATGAGTTTTATTTAATTTCTGTAATGATTCACTTAGAATATTTTTGTGGCTGTTAACATTAGCGGTTTAAAAATTTCATTATGCACAAAAGTGTTGTGGATAACCCCGTAAATAGGTGCATAACATGGGCAAAAAGGTGTGTAACCCTGTGGGTAAATTGTTCAGAAAAAACGCTTACCGAATTTTGCAAAAGTCATAATTTTCATCACCTTTAACTTACCAAGTGAGAGATAAAAGGTCGGTTGTAAAAGACCGGGCTCTTGCAGAAAATAGGATAAATACAAAGGGGTTGAGATCTAAATGGTTTTGGCCTGAAATGGAGTAAACCACAGACGTATGAAGCCTGTTTGAGTGTCATCGAAAGGTGATTTCTTATCTGCAGGATGTTGGGAACGCGGGCAACTGCGCAACACCATAATAACTGTAACTTGGTGTAGAACCGGAGCTACGGCGAAGGTGATACGAAGCGGCAAAATGATCATTGCGATTGTTTTGCCGCTTCTGTTTTTATGGCACATTTTTTTGTCAGATTAATCAGATTAAAAAGAATACCCTACTGAGAAATTCAGGATGAGATTTTGCTTGCGCCAGGTTGAATTGAAAAAATCAATGTCTTTGATCACCCATCGATTTCCCTCATCGAGCCAGGGTTTTCTCAGTGGAAATGCCCAATCAAATCGGATGACCACTACGTTGAGGTCAATACGCAATCCTAAGCCTGTTCCTATGGCGAATTCTTTATAAAAAGTATTAAACGAAAAGGTGCCGCCTGGTCTGTTTTCGTCCTTATTGATGAGCCAGATATTTCCGGCATCAAAAAAAACTGCCCCCTTAAAATATCCGACAATTGGAAATCGATACTCTGCATTTGCTTCAATATTCATATCACCAGCTTGGTCAATACCAAGACTTGTGAGGCTGTCGGGAGGAAAATAAGTACCGGGACCAACCGATCGAGCAAGAAATGCACGAACGCTATTGGTGCCACCTACAAAGAACTGCCTGACATATGGCATGGTCTGAGAATTCCCGATAGGCAGACCTACGCCAACCAGCAATCTTGTAGCCAGTGTATTTTGTTTATTGAGTTTAAAATAATATCGAAAATCAGTTTTCAAACGAACAAACTGCGAATAAACAAGTCCCATAACCTTGAAAGGATCATCAATTGTCGGTTGTTTGCCCGAAGTAATATGATTTAACAGGGTGATTAAATTGCCGGAGGCATCTATTCCTGCGCTGAAATACACCGGAGATTTTTCTGATTGTTGCAGATGATTCAGGGTATAATCGTAGGAAGATCCAAGGATGAACTGGTCTTCGAAACTCCGCTTAAGTGAGGGGTTTTGATCCAGATAATCCTGAAATTCATTGGAAGACTTGGCCAGGTTAGTGAAACTGAAATCGACAGGATGGAGTTCGTGGGATTCAGATTGATTTTTTCGCCAACTATAAGACCAGCTTATACTCGATGTATTGAATTGATATAAATCCTGGCGGTCGAACAGGCCCAATCCTATCGAGATCCTGGAATGAGGCACAAACCGATCAGAAGGTTTTATGGACTTAAAAGGCACAATGCGTGGAATATCGAAGTTGAAGTCAGTACTTAGTTCATAAGCCAGATCACCTTGATTTTCACCGGCGTATTGTTTTTCAAACCGCCCGTTGACATTAATGTAAAATATTTCCGATCCTTTGAAAACATTGCGCATACGATATGTAAAACGCAAGCCAGGTCCTGCAAAATTATTGGTCTTACTCACGACATTGATTTCTGAACTTAAGGAATATTTCGTGTTTCGCGTTAGAAATATTGAAGCATCGATCAGGCTATCTGAAAATTGACTGAAACGGGTGTTGGCATATTTGAATGCACCGAGTCCCATAAAATAATTGTTGGTGCCCAACTGTTTATCTTTCGAATAAATTGACCCGGGTCGGTAGGCAACGGAACGAAAAGCGATATCCGGGCGAAAATCACTTTGGTTGGAAAAATAAGTCATACCCTGAAAAGTCGCTGAATCCGTCGTTAAATCTTGAGTACGCACATCATTATAAATTGTGATATCGTGAATACGATATTGCCGGATAATTTCCAGTGGTGTTTCGGGTTTAAATTGAAGGTATAGATTAATTTTATGATTACCCAATGTGGAATCTGCCCTGAAGACCAGGTATTCCTGATTAAAATTGTAATAGCCGAGATTTTTTAAAGACGCTTCTAATCTGTCTCTTTCTTTGCGCAATAATGTGAGGTCATAAGGGTTGTTTGGCTTTAAAAGGGTGGTGCTTTTTAGTGAATCAATTTTTTGTTCTATCTGAAGCGAACCATTCGGATAGTGTATTTCATGAATTAAAAATGGTGGATTGGCCTTAACAAAGTATTTTGCGAATACTGTTTTTCTGCCGGAATCAAGCTCGAACTGGACTTTTGCATTGAAATGCCCAAAGTTGTAAAGCCGGTTTTCTATGACCCTGCTGATCTTCTCAATTTTATCCTGATCATAAAGTATTGGAGGCTGGCCGATTTTATATTTTAACCAATGCCGGAAACCTTTTTTCTTTTTAGGCTCAGAGACGGTATTGTACAAACATAAAAACGGACGCATTCCCAGCAATGTGAAGTTTGGACGCGAGTTCAAAACATCCTCAAGATCATAATTTACTTTTTGAAAATTCGGGATATTCGATTCATCAACATATTTTATTTCGGCTCCTTTATACAAATATTGTCCTTTGGTCAGGTGTTTCGTGCCTGAGCAACTCCACATCAGGGAAAATATGACCAGCCAAAGGGTTGGAACGGTTTTTACTTGAATGCTGATCCGCATAAAACTCAGAACAGGAAACCAAGACCGGCGTAAAAAATGAATGACTGCCAATTTTATTTTTTGTTTTCTTCGGAATTCTTTTCACTTTCCACCGGTTGCCGTTCGGGATCTTTTCCCCACTTGTTGAATTCCTTTACAAAAATTAATGCAATTCCCGCATTTTGGATTTCTCCGTCGTACAGGTCAAAAGAATTTTCTCGAAAAGCTTTCAGCCGATAGGTGCCGTCTTTAGTCAATTCATAGGATACGGCAAATTCGGCAAGCCCAGTGGTATTTGTGGTCTTTACCGGACTTTCATCAAGATCGTAATGACTTTCAGCCTCAACAATCAAGCGGTTATTGAATAATCTTTTTGATACCTGAACATCCAATTGCGTTCTGGTCTCGTTTTTTCCTGTGGTATAATCTTCAAAGGAATTTAAACCAAGATTGACATCAATCCCTTTGATATAATTACCACTGAGGTTATTGAGCTGCTGTGTCAGTATGCCATTGATGCTGTTGCGGGCGGCAGTGGTGGCAAAGTTGGTTTGGGTAGTGCCTTCATTAGTCGCAGTACTTTCCTCCAAAAATGTGCCGGCTACCAGCAAAGCAAATACCTGTTTATTTCGTTCTTGTTCCTGTGTATTGAGCATTTCCAGTTTTGAAGCCACCAGTTGATAATTATTTTTATATTTTTCAGGAAGATCGATATTAAAATTAATCTCCGGTTTGGCTATGGTCCCTCCAATTTTCAGGAGTACTTCATAAGGAAGTCTCTGGCTGAAAAGCGCTTTTTCATAATCGCTGTTTATTTCGCTGGCAACCAGGCCAACGGAACTGGTAGTTACTACATATTTTGCGGTGATGTTTAACAGTGCATCCATAATACTGCCTGACCAAATGATCCTGCTTCCAGGTTCCAGGGTAAATGACTTTTTAACCAAACCATAAAAAGATAGTTGGTACTGACCCTGTTTCAATTCAATAGAACCTGCCAATGTACTCAGTGTTTTCTCATCGTATTTGTAATTGAGGTCTCCTTTGATCTTAAAAGTCATGTAATCGCCGGAATTTGGATCGGTAATAATCCGGAAAGCTGCATTTTCATCAATATGTAGGTCGGCATTGACTTGAATGCCGGATATACTGGCGGCAATTGAATCGGCGATAAAGGCAGGTCTGACGGTTAGTTGAGCACTGTCACTTTCCAGGTTTTTCTTGCTCCAATAAACAATATCTTCATCACTAATCAACTCAAGATCATTACCGGGCATCTGATAGGACAGGTTGGTTTGTGGGAGAATCGACAATTTTGAATTGATGACTGGTTGATTCACGTTACCATTCAAACGCACATTCAAACCAAGCCAAAGGTCTCCAAATAATTTATTATTCAGGGGTTCCTTGCTGTGCATGAAAAGGAATTTCTCCGTACTAATATTAAGGTCATGCGGATTTGTTTTTTGGAATTTTCTTTGATAATACCCATTGATGGTCAACGGATTGTTGAGCGAATCGCTAATGGTAAAATTGTGAAAGGTTAGTCCAAATTCATCAAATGAAATTTTTTCGTTGTGAAGTGCGTATTTGGCACTGACAGGTACAGCGAGAAAGGAAATGTTTTTGAAGTCTGCTTCACCGCGCATAATGGGTTGGTCCGTTGTGCCCTTGAGTGTCACATTCGTTTCAAAGAGACCGGAGAAATGGTTGACATATTCATTCACAAAAGGCTGAAACCACTGCAGGTTTTTCAGCGACATGGTGAGGTTCATGTTCAATGGCTTATTTGCTCCAACAAGAGCGACGGCGCCATGGAGTTTAAGATTATTTTCCAGACCGGATAAGTTGACACTTACGTTTAGCAAAGAATCGTATTCCGTATCAGTTTTTACAGTGAACATTCCTATGGGTCGACCGGCAAAACTTAGAGAATCTATCAGAAGATCAGATTGTATGTCAATGGGTTTGATGGCTTTATTCAAGGCGATATATCCGTTGAATCGTCCCTGGCATAATCTTTTGGCAGATGGTAAACGGACCAATGCCAGTATGTTTTGAACATCAAATTGTTCGAATGACAATTTGAGAAATTGGCGATCAACCCGTATTGCTGCCGCTTCACGGCCAAAATTTATGCGGGTATTTTTTAATCTGACCTGATCATTATTGAAGAATAAATAATTGTCATGGGGAATATTCCAATTATTCCCATTCAGGATCAATTGGTCCGGAACAATTGAAATCATCCAGCCACTATCCGCGTAATTCACTTTGGTGGCGATGCCATAAATTATTTTACCCAGCCGGCTCCTGGATTGAAAAGTAGTAACGAGCGTATTGTCTTGCAGCGAGCCGGTCTGATTAATGTTTCTGATCGACAATGTATCATAGCCGATCTGCTTGCATTGAATCTGCCATTGCATCTGGCTTTTACCGGATAAAATATCGAATTTCAAACTATCAAAATCGATGTGCTTATATACAACATTTGGAATATTGATGTTCACTTTCAATTGGTTGTCGCGACTGTCATAATGGCCATTGAAACGGGCAACCTGTAATGCATCGAGGTCCCGGACCAGAAAATCAGTAAAAAGGTCTGTTTTGTGTATGTTGATGTCAAAATCAAAATAATACGGATTGTCCTGTTTTATGCTGTCGTTAAAATACAAATAGTGGTTCATTTCATTTTTGAGAAGGTTGGTGAGATCACTGAAATGGACATTGCCATTGTAATAAGCATTCGCAAATTCTGAATTAAATTTAAACTGAAGAGAGCCCGGGTGTACGCCGACTGATATATCTGCCGCGTTGAGATTGTAATTTTTACCTGGTTTTTCGAGCATTAATTTGTCCAGAAGGATATGCCCGCTGAGATCATTGGCTGAGGTGAACCGGCTGGTCAGTTTAAGGCTGGATTTAATGTTAAATATATTCGGGGAAAGGTTCAAATCCAGAAGCTTTGCCTGATTCAGCACAATGTCGATGTCTGCTGTTTTTACCGAGTCCATTACATCGAATCGACCGGACAAATCAAAATTCAAAGCATCGTTGGGTGATTTCAAATCCAATTGCAGAATTTTATTTTTTAAAAGTCCCCGGGCAGAAATATCCCGATAGTTGTATTGACGGTAGTTGAGTGTTTTAATTACAGATTCCAATCGGCCTTCCGGGAAATTGTCGGCCTTATATGTTCCGTTGAAGTTGAAATGACCAGAAAATTCTCCCAACGACTTGTCGGGAAAAATCATGTCGAGATCGAGTTGTGGAATAATAGCCTGAACGTAAAGTGAGTCGCCGGCATTTTTTTCGTATCGCCCATTGATCATCATCTTACCGGCATTTCCATATAGTTTTAATGAGGCATTCAGGGAATCAGATGAATTGACCAAACGGCCTTTTGCTCTGAGCCAGGCAGGAATGTGAATATCCTGGTTCGCATATTTTTGTGGGATAAACTGTTGTGCAAATGATTTTTCCACGACCAATGTATCCAGTTCAATATCTCCAAACAGGTTTTTTGGATTTACCAAAGACAATGTCCCGTGTGAAATCAGGGTAATGGAAGATTTTCGATTCAATTCAATCTTCTCTACATGCAGGACGCCATTGTTTGCTGCTGCCTGAAATTTTATCTGTACAGGCTGATGCCCAATATTTTGTGAAAATGTTGACGTAGAATGCGGCATGAAAAAATAAAAGTCTTCAGGAAACAGATCAGTGGTTTCCATGTCGATCCTTCCATTGAGCAGTGCTGGTTTATCCAGCAATTCCCATACATTGTCACAGGAGATATTGATATTAGTGAAAAGATTGCTACGGTCTGTCTCCATCCGGATCTCTCTGGCCAGAATATGATTTATCCCCATATCCAATGTTCCTCCGAAATCAACCACATGAAATTGTTCGCCCATCTTAAGGGCCAGATGCTGTACGCCGGCAGACAAATTCTGATCGTCGATTTGAAGGGAGTCAAATTTCCAGTTTAAATCATCAACATGGATATTTTCCGGGTCAAATTGCGATGTAGATTGTTGGTCCAATCCATTTTGATAAGTAAAACGGAGGTGGTCCACGGTGGAAGAAGCAATGGAGAATTTCCAGGGAAAATCCGGGATGAGTTGGTTACGGTAGATTTTTTCACCGGTTGAAGTGGGTGGTGTCGCATTGGTAATCTTTCCTGGTGGATTGATGATTTCAGCGTATAAATCACTTCCGTCGAGTTGATCAATGGCCAGATCGTAATCGTTCAGGTTAAATCTGGTGAAGGTGGCGATAAATGTTGAGAGGTTAGTATGGACAGTCAACCCACTGCCTGCATCCATAAATTTAAAAGAAGTTTGATTGATCTCCAATGATCGCAATCCCAGATCAATGGGCAATAATCTGGAAGAATCGCCATTTCCTTCAGCAGTTGGGCTCGCCTGGATCGCGGGTTTTTTACGATTCAATATCACCATTCCGGCGGATTTTTTAAGCAGAATTTTATCGATACCGAGTTTATTTTCATTTAAATTAAATTGAGAAAAATCCAACTTAAAAAGCCCGATGCGGGTATTGATCTGCATGGAGTCCAGTTGGTCGGTCATCGTGAAATCAATATCATTGAGCGCGATATTTTTTATTTCAAATTCCCAGGGTGAAGAGGAACTTTCAGTGGTGGAAGAATCATTATTGCTAAATGCATCGACAATGAATTGATAATTAAAAGCACTATCATTGGCGGGACGGAAAAGATGGACCTGGGCCTCGTCAATCCTGATGGTTTTCAGGTCGATTTTTTTTCGGAACAATGTCAAAAGATCAGTAGTAACATCCAATTTATTGCAGTAAAGCATCGTGTCAGCTTGCTGGTCCTCCACCTTGATGCCCCGGATGATCACTGACCGGGGAAAAGCAATCCGGATGCTTTTAATGGTGGCATTGGCGCCGGTGGTTTGATTGAAATAGGCAACAGTTTTCCGGATCAAAACACGTTGTACCGGTGGAAGCATGATTAAAACCGAAACCAGGAAAAATATTCCAAGGGCAATGGCCAGAATGCGCAAGAATATTTTCACGGTCTTTTTCATGAATGATTTTATGGGGATTAATGATAGTAAGATAATTAGATTTAGAATATTAACAGCGCGAGAACAGGCTAATGTTTCACCTTTGATTAGTCAACGGATTTCGGGTAAACAATATCAGCAGTTTACATTTTAACAGGCAGAAATTCTCCGTCTACTGATTTCAGGATGCCGGTTTTGTTTTGATTTCTGAGATGAAGGTAGGTGCGGTAGGTTTCATCATATTCCACCCTGCGGTTGATGGTTTCATCAAATTTTCCGAGTAATGACAGCACCAATTCAGAAATCTCCCGGATGGCGTTTTCATCTCCCTGGGAAAAGGTGATATAATCACACACTTTATTGGCTTTACAATATTCGGTGAAAAGCGGGCTGGCTTTTCTGCTGACCAACATTCTAACGCCTGCTTCTTTGGCGAGTGAAAGATCCAGAATATCGTCAAACACAAATAAAATTTCATCCGGCTGCAATTGATATTGTTTTTCGAGATAATGCAGGATCTCAATTTTGTGTTTTACCTGGAAAAAGACCGCATTTAGGTGTTCGCGGGTTGACCATTTGAATGCGGTTTGGTTGGTTTCGCCGGTGACAATAGCGGTGAAGGGTATCTGACCGGAAAATAAGTAAAAACCCAGCCGCAGCATGTTGATCCCCATGCTGTCAATTTCATTGAATGTGCTGGGAATTTCACCTTTCTCTCCACTGTTAAATATTCCATCCCAATCAAACAACAGGGCTTTTATGCCGGAAAGTTTTTTTCGGAGTAATTCGGGCGCGTTAATGAATTCTCCACCCAGTTCACGAAATATTTCAATTGACATAGACTGAATTTCCCGATTGAAATAGCGTTAGATCAGCCTTCGGCTTTCATCAGGTCCTGGATATCCAGCATGCCGATGGCTTTGCCGTCTCTGGTCACGATGAGGGTATCGACCTGGGTTTCCTTGAATAAAGCCGAAGCATTGTAAAGTAAGGTATTGGCTTCGATGGTATGCGGTTTCTTCAAAGTGAGATCGCCCACTTTTTTGTTCACCGATTCACCGCCTTCTTTTTCGATCATCCTGCGCAAGTCACCATCGGTGAAAATACCTACCGGTTCTCCTTGCTCATTGACGACCGTAGCAGCACCAAATCCGCCAACGGTCATTTTTACCAGACAATCATGGATCGATTCATTCACAGTTACCGATGGATTAACGGTGGTGATGATATCGCCCACGTTGCGGGTCATCAGTCGGGTATGTTCAAAGAATTCTTTGGTGCCCAATTGAGTGAAATGATTTTCTGTCAGTTGTTTCATCACCTTCCAGGGTAGGGTAACAGTGTGCGCACCAGCATTGAGGGCATTTCTCACATGTTCCACATGCCTTACAGAGCTGAACATGATCTTGGTGTCATAGCCATAATAATTCACCGCGTTCACACACTGTTCGATCAAGTCGATGGCGTCATGCCCCTGGTCCTGAAGACGTCCCACCAACGGACACACATAGGTAGCCCCAGCCGCCATGGCCATGTATGCTTGTTGCAATGTGTACACCAGATGGATATTGACAAGATACCCGGCATCACGGAGGATCTTGCAAGCCTTCACACCTTCCAGCGAAATGGGGATTTTAAATACGGTCTTGCTTTTGTCCAGACCGAGGTTGTGCTGTCGTTTGGCTTCGGAAACAATTTCTTCAGCAGTCGATCCCAATGCTTCGATCTGGAGTACCGGAACGATCTTGGACAGTTCGATGATGGTGCCGTCGATATCCGTAATGCCGTGGCGATGCATAAAGGTGGGCGTGGTGGTGAGGCCTGAAAGAAAGCCGAGCTTAAAAGCTTCTTTGATTTCGTTGATATCCGCTGAATCTAAATAAAGTTCCATTGTTGATGATTTACTGGATTATTGGTAATTTTTTTTAAGGTGTTCTATATCTGTAATGGTTATTCTGGTTTTTTACGGTATTTTACTTCCACCTGGTGAAGTTCAAGCAACGGAGCCAGGAATGCTTCCAGTTGGCCCACATCCAACTGACTGGCGGCATCGCACAACGCTTCCCTGGGGCAAGGATGTGTTTCTATGAACAATCCGTCAATTCCGGCCGCTACGCCAGCTCTTGCCAACACCCCGAGGTATTGACGTGCGCCTCCGCTCGGATCAGCGCTGGGGATCCCGTATTTTCTGATGGCGTGGGTGACATCAAAAACGACCGGATATTTACTTTCCCTCAAATGATAAAAACTCCTGGGATCAACGACCATATCATTATAGCCAAAGGTATAGCCCCTCTCCGTGAGAATGATTTTATCATTTCCCATGGCTTCTACTTTCTGAACCGGTTTGATCATATTTTCTGGGGCCAGAAATTGCCCGTGCTTCAGGTTGATCACCTTGCCGGTTTTGGCCGCTTCCACCACCAGCGTGGTTTGCATGCAAAGGTAGGCCGGAATTTGCAGCACGTCCAGGACTTCAGCGGCTGGTATGGCCTGGTCGGGATAATGGATGTCGGAAAGTAGCGGGAATCCAAAATCTTTTTTGATGCGTTCCAGGGTTTTTAATCCTTCATCCAGGCCAGGACCCTGGTAATAATCCACACTGCTGCGATTGTCTTTTTGGAAGGAGGATTTGTAAATGAGTGGAATGCCCAGCTTTTTCGTTGTTTTTTTAAGTTGTTCGGCAGTTTGCATCATGATGTCGTATTCTTCGATCACACATGGCCCCGAAATGAGAAACAACTCATCTACCCCGCAAACGATATCACCGACGACTACTTTTTTTACACTCATATTTCAATTTATTGAATTTGACTTTCCATAATTTTACGGATGCGATCCAGATCTTCCTGTGTGTCCACCGGAATGCTCTGATGTTCGGTAATCCCGATCTTAATTTGATGCCCATTTTCCAGCCAGCGCAATTGTTCAAGCCCTTCTGTTTTTTCCAAACCGCTTTGGGGAAGGGAGGCAAATTGTTTCAACGCTTGATAGGTGTAGGCATACATGCCCAGGTGTTTGTAAAAAACATGCTTTTTCATCCAGTCGGGCCTTGGTATTCCTTTCAAATAAGGAATGACCGAACGGCTGAAATATAATGCGTGATGTGCCCTGTTGAAAGTGACAAAGACCTCACTTTCATTTTCCAGATCTTGGGCATCTTCTACCGGGATCACCAGCGTCGCCATGTCGGCATCACCTTGGCTGAAACAATCTTTGAGCGCCTCGATCTGGCCAGGGTGGAGCAATGGTTCATCACCCTGGATATTGATGATCACGTCAAATGGGCCATCGCCAGCCTGAAGTAATTTTTCATAGGCCTCCAGGCAGCGATTGGTGCCGGTATTGTGTTCGGTTGACGTAAGTACGGCATGTCCGCCGAATTGCTCAACCGCATCAACGATCCTGGTATCATCGGTAGCGACACAAACATCCGGGAGGGCTTCCAGGGCTTTTTCATAAACCCACCGGATCATGGGTTTACCCGCAATCTCAATGAGTGGTTTCCCCGCTAATCGGGTGGAGCCATGCCGTGCCGGAATTATGCCTATGAATTTCATCTTTTAACGATTGGAGCGCAAAATAACAAAAATGTTCTGTGATTTGTACCCTTTGAGGCACGGTTTAAAATAATTGGCGCTTAATTTTTCAGGTAAAAGTGATTAATTCTTTAATATTGTGATGATTTTGCGGGGATAAGTTCCGGATTATGGGGCGCATTTCCACAAATTAAACTCGAACTAAAAAAACAGAATTATGCCAGGAATGGAAGTTTTTGGCGCCGAAGAGCGCAAAGAAGTTATGGATGTCTTGGAAACCGGGGCGTTGTTTCGCTACGGACATGAAAATATACGAAAGGGCATGTGGAAAACACGGGAATTTGAAGCGGAGGTATGCCGGTTTACCGGTGCCAAATATGCCCACGCGGTATCCAGCGGATCCACGGCAGTCACCACCATGATGGCGGCTGCGGGGGTCGGATATGGCGATGAGGTGATCGCGCCTCCATTCACGTTCGTCGCACCCATCGAAGGCGTGTTCCTTTCCGGGGCATTGCCCGTTTTTGCCGAGATTGATGAAACGCTCTGTTTGGGTCCGGAAGGTATTGAGGCTGCGATCACCCCCAAGACCAAAGCGGTGTTGTTGGTACACATGTGTGGCGCCGCTGCCGACCTGGATGCCATTCTGGCTGTATGCAAAAAGCACAACCTCATTTTAATCGAAGATTGCGGACAGGCGATGGGCGCTTTTTATAAAGGAAAGTCTGTTGGCTTATACGGTAAAGCGGGTTCCTTTTCTTTTGATTATTTCAAAATTGCCACCTGTGGTGAAGGAGGGGTGACCATCACCAACCACGAAGCGGTGTATCACCACATGGAGCAAGTGGCCGATCACGGGCATACCCACATTGGCAACAACCGCGGAATGGAAGATCATCAGATCATGGGATTCAATTACCGTATGGGTGAATTAAATGCCGCGGTCGGGCTGGCCCAGATGCGCAAGTTGCCAATGATTTTGGAGCAGAACAAAAAACACAAGGTTTATCTCAAAGAACGAATTTCAGAGGTCCCGGAGATCACCTTTCGACGTCTGCCCGATGAAGATGGCGACTCGGCGACCTTTTTAAATTTCTTCCTGCCGAATAAAAAGGTAACCCAAAAGGTTTTTGAGCAGTTTTCAAAAGACGGCGTCGGTGGCGCGGCCTATTGGTACAAGAATATGTATCATTTCATCAATCAATGGGATCACGTAAAAAAGATGCGTTTTCCAGCCAGGCTGGCCATTCATGAATTGGGGGCCCCGCAGGATTATGGACACCTGGAATTGCCCAAATCCCAGGAAGTGATGGGTCGGATGGTTTCCGTGGGCATTCAATTCGGCTGGAAGCAAGGCCAGTTGGAACAATATGCCGATGCCTTAGTAAGTTCGATAAAAAAAGTACTGTAAAGCACATTCAAATATCAATGCACAAAAATTTTAAGAATATAGAAAAGGTGGTCTTTGGCCGTGGCGCCTTTGACCAAATGGATGACATCCTCCAGGAAAAACGGGACATCAATGACCAGTTCGTGGTGTTTATTGTCGATCATTATTTTCGGGGAAAGCCGCTCGAAGACCGCATTCCCTTGCACAAAGACGACATGATATTTTTTGTGGATGTCGACCCTAAAGAACCGACAACCTATCAGGTGGATGAGTTGCGCGATAAAATATTGTTGGAAAAAGGTATTCCCTCCGGTGTGGTGGGTATTGGAGGAGGAAGCATTATGGATATTGCCAAAGCGCTGTCGCTGATGGTGAACAATGACGGATCCTCATCGCTCTACCAGGGATTGAATTTAGTGAAAAAACCAGGCGTATATCATTTGGGTGTGCCGACCACTTCCGGGACCGGCGCCGAGTGCAGCATGACGGCGGTGCTCACCGGACCGGAGAAAAAACTAGGCTTGAAGTGCGACTGGACGGTTTTTAACCAGGTCATTCTCGATCCGGACCTCACCGCTACCGTCCCCAGGAACCAATGGTTCTATACCGGCATGGATTGTTATATCCATTGCATCGAGTCGGAAAGTGGTATTTTTTACAATGAATTTTCCAGGGCCTACGGAGACCAGGCGTTGAAATTATGCCGCGAGGTATTCACCGGTGAAAAAAAAGGCCAAAACCCAGACAATAACGAAAAGCTGATGATCGCCTCGTTATTCGGCGGACTGAGCCTGACCTATTCGGAGGTTGGGGCCTGTCATGCTTTTTCCTACGGTCTTTCTTATGTGTTTGGGATGCGCCATGGCTTTGCCAACTGCATTGCATTCAATCACCTGGAAGAATTTTATGGTGATGCGGTGCAAGAATTCAGGGCGATGGTGGAACATCACCACATCGAATTGCCGCAAAACTTGTCGGCGAAATGGACGGACGATGAAATTTCCAAGATGGCCGATGTGGCATACAATTTATCCCATATGTGGACCCACGCCATGGGCCACGACTGGAAAGAAAAACTAACCAGGGAATACCTGATGGAAGTTTACCGCAGGATGTAAAGCAACCGGTTATTTTTAAAAGTAATTGTAATGGGCTGGTCCGGACGATCGGCCTTTTTTTGTGGCTGATGCTGATGTTGAATTAGTTTTTTAGCGCCAAATCATCGCTGTTTTTCCCTGGTATTTCGATGATTTTTTTGAGATATTGGTAACGATCAATCTGTTCGGTAAATCGCACTGAAAAGATCCAGAAAATGAGTTGCGTTTAGCGACTTGTTATGCACAAATTTATTATGACACGAAAAATTTACATATTGATTGCAGTTTTACTTTTTGGCTGCACCAAGAAAAACAATGAAAAGGCATCTAGTCAGTTGCCGGACACATCTTTGACTAATAATCAAACCCAGAAAGTTTGGCTCTTCGACAAAGTTGATGGTAGCAAATTAATATTTAAAGACAGCAAGTCCTTTGAAACAAATTTGTTCGAATTGAAATACATCGGACAGTTTGAACAAGTTGGTCATGCACCTTTCTTTATTTTCTCAGGCCGAGACTGCGATGAATGCGACGCGAATATCTCAATCTATATTCATTCTCCAGAACAAGGACAATTAGAGGTGGAAAACGGACAGAACCGGTATCAATATCCAGGCACAGAAAAGGATTATGAATCTGACACAATACTTTATCAAGCACGAGCCTTTTTCGGACAAGTTTTGGAAAATTATGAAGGATTGATTTGGTATCAAAATCAGTTGTTAGAAAATGGCAAAAGAGAATCTTCAGTATTTTTATCATATATCGACAATAACTCAGTTAAAGACACTTTAATTGCCGGAAATGGAAATTTAAAACAGACAATCAGTTTAATGAATAAGGGACTTTGTTTTGAAATCAAAGGGCGAGAATACACAAGCGAACCATAAAAAATCTGTGCATAACAGCATCTATGCCCAATAGCCTATGAAAGAGCAACTTGAAACTGTGCACCCCGCAGAAACATTGTACCTTTGGACAGTGACGAAGCCCGCAAAACGGCTGGGCATAGCTGCGGAACGTTATAGCCAATGCTCAAAATAAACATGATTAATTTATCTTTGACAATTAAAGTTATACAAAAATGGCGTCAGTTGGACAATTCCTAACAAACAAGGTAACCAGCGAAAAACTTAGATACCTGCAATTAGCTGAACAAACAAACGGCAAATTGACACAATTTGAATTATGGGTTTCACCAAAAGGCAATATGCCGGTAAGACACCTTCATCCCAGCCAATCTGAAACGGTGGAAGTTATTTCCGGAGTATTTAAGGTTGAGTGTGATGGTGACATTAAGTATATGAAACCAGGTGAAAAATTTACTATAGAAAAAGGTAAGCCCCATCAATGGTGGAATGAATCTGATTCACAAGAAGTGCATGCGATATTCACGATAGAGCCCGCAAACAAATTTCAAGTTATGCAAGAGCAGATATTTGGCATTTGCAATGCAAAGGGCAAACTGAGTTTTTTACAAATAATGGTAATGGCAAAAGAATACGATATGGTGATTGCAGGACCTCCGATTATTTTGCAAAAGATAATGAGAGCAGTGCTTACTCCAATAGGATGGATGTTAGGCCATAGAAAATATTATCCTGAATATAGTGATGAGAAGCACTGGCTATAACAGGCGGTCCTAAAACATTTGGGTGTCAATGGTTTGCCGGGGCTTATACCCCACTTCAACTTTCTATTTCGGTGGATAAGAACGTAGCCCACACTCCCCAGCGTTTCATGTCGCCAAACCGTTAGGGCTAAGCGGGTGAGAAATCCTTCGTTCTTCAGATAGATTAAATTTCATATCATTGCCATATGGGTAAAAAAGAGGAGATATTGTAAAAGATCATCAAGGTGGTTAATAATAACGCCCCTGACTCAGAAGTTTATTTGTATGGTTCTCAGGCCAGAGGAAGTGCAAAAAAACCATCTGATTGGGATCTTCTAATCTTGCTCAATCGTCCAATTATATCTTTTGACCTTGAAACTAAATTTATGGACGGATTTTACGATCTGGAGTAGGAAACCGGTGAGATCATATCGCCACTTATATATTCAAAGACTGATTGGAATAGTAAATACTTCATCACCCCCCTATTTTGGACCGGTGAAAAAACTGATATTAGCGGTTGAAACATTGATTGCTATATAACCCGCCACGCTGAACTGATTTTTTGGAACCTTTCTCGCCCATTCTCCTCCATACGGACAATATCGCCTCAATTGTCAAAAATATTGAAATCGTAATTTCCCTGGTAGTTGGTCAGTTTGTAGATAAATGTGTAATAGACCAATGTTCCCGAACGATGGATTTCGAGGGTATCCAGCAGTTGGATTTGCTGGAAATATGATGACAATTTGTCCTGAGGATCGATGTAATAATTGCTGGTGGTGATAAAATAGGCGTTTTCTCCAGCGTGCATTTCACCCCGGATTTCATTGATCCAGGCATATTTGTGGATATCCGGCAAGGGACCAAAGGCAAAAAGCTTTTTATGGTCCGGTGTGGCCACATAATAATCGAGGAAAGCGGCCTGGTAATATTTTGTGCACACGATCGGCGCATCCGGTTGCATGATGTGTTCACCAACAAGCCTGTCGTTTAAGGTATCAAATCCATGCCGGATCTGGTACCAGCCAAACATGTCCAGCGTGACGTCGCCTGAGCCGTACTGCATTTTATTGTTGGTATTTCCCAGGCAAGCCGGCAGATAATTGATCAACCCAATGGCCAAAAATGCCAGCACTATAATCAGACAGGCTGCTGATTTTACCAGTCCTGGTATTTTGAAGGTTTTTTGCTGTTCAACTATACGCTGTGAACTCAGATACACAGAAGCGATGATGAGCAGTGGCGTAAATGCGGGTGCAGACCAGTGCGGAAGTGTTTCGCGGAACAGGGAGACAACAGTAAATAGGGCCCAGAGCGGCAGGCCATTCAACAGCAATAAGCGAAAATATTTTTTATCGATGAATGGGGTGCCTTTCCAAACAGCGATCATCGCCATTATAATGATGATGTAATTGACGGGGTTGTTATAAGCGAATTGCCCGACCACTTCCCGCAGAAAATATTCGGGGTGAAGTGCGAATCCCGGGGTCACCCGGTGACCATGAAAGGTAAAAGTGATGAAATGGTTCTCAAAATTCCAGTAAACAATGGGCGTAATGCACAGGAGCGCCAGTAAAATACCCAAATAAAAAACAGGCTGTTTCAGCCACGACCGGTTAAAGATTACGACATATAAGAAAGCTCCCAATCCAATGAAAACGCCGTGATATTTGGAAAGTGTGGCCAAACCAATGCATAAACCCGCCATGAGCCAGTTGCGCCTGCTGTGTCGGTCCGGTGCGTGAACGATGCTCTTCGACAGGAAAAATATACTCAACAACCAGAATAGCAACTGAGGTGTATCGGGCAGGATAAACGTACCGGCGAGAACAGAACAATAGATGGAAGTATTGAATAAAAATGCGGCGAACAAGCCGGCGTATTCATCTTTGATCATTGTACCGATCTTAAAAATGACCACGGTATTGATGGCTGAGAACACAATAGCACCCAGTCTGATAAACAACTCGCTGTTCCAATGGAGGTTGAGCGTGAAAAATTGAATCACCAGACCGACCATGGGCGGATGCTCAAAATGACTCCAGTCCGGAAATAGCGCGTAAGTCCAGTAATACACTTCATCTACACTGAATTCCAAAGTACCGGCTAAGATCAGCCGGATTGCGGTCGACACCACAATGAGGAGTAGCAAAAGCTGTTTAACCGTAAATCTCTGTTTGTCCATGTTTTTAAAAGCCGCACAAAAATAGGGTTTTATTGGCTCTATATGAAATATTGTTTGCCGGGAGAAAGATGGATGACGCCCGGTATGCGGGAACGAAAATACAATTGATAGTCAAGTTATTGGTTAAACTCAATTCATGCGATTTCCTCAGGGTAAACCCATTGAAGAATCTTAATTTGTAAAAAGCAATCTTTTACATTTAACTTACTCCTTCGTCCCTTGCGAAAGGGGATAGAGGTGATTTTTGCAGACTAAAATTTCGATGATCTTGTAAATTGAGTTTAAATGCATTTGTCCTTATGATTCCACTAAAATTCCGCAGCACTTTTTTATTTCAGCAATGAACACCATCGATGAATGTTGTGTGATCGATGCAGGGCGGTGGGTGAATTTTATGAATTCAACGATGACCAAAAAATCCGGGCTAAACACACCAATAGTTGCAAAAGAAAAAGCAGGCTTTAATGGCCTGCCCTTTCAATGTTTATTTGGTCGATGTGATAATTTTATTATAAACTGTGCCTGGCGGATTATGCATCATGTATTCCGGGAAACGCGTTTACCGGAACAATAAGCCTAATTTCAGGGTCAAATAGGAATAATTCATCGAATTTCCGGAACTGGGCTGATAATGGTATTGAACAGCCACATTGGCTGCTTTGGTGAGGCCAATGGGCAACAGCATACCCACCTCCGGGGCTACTGCAAAATGCCAGTTGGAGTTTGAACTGGTGTAAATTCCCAAATCGGTTCTTTGTTCTGCCCAGGCTGTACCCAAGCCGCCACCGGCATAAAATTGCAAATTACCATTGATGCCCGTATAATAATGGGCGGTGAGCAAAACGGGTATATCGTTGATGTATTTATATTCAAATCCACTGGTGGTGGTTGTACCACTAGTCTCCGAAATATGCCCTTGATCTTTATAGAATGCATGCCAGCCGGCGGAAAACCCCATAGAAACATGATCGGATAAAAACCACCTTCCTTCCAGACCCGCCCCCCTGAAACTACTTTTATTAATAAATTGATGTGTTTCACCAAAGGGAAAGGACATGGAATAATTGAGTCCGATGAGTTTTTGGGAGAATACAGGTATTGAAATTAGTATAAAGGAAAATGCTGCAATAAATGATTTCATAGCGTTTTGATTTTTAATGAAACTCAAAGGTCACTTTTTAAATATGGAGATTGGTCAAATGCCTGTTTTATATCCAGTTTGATACGTGGCAAATTATCACCCAGGTTATCACTGAGCACGCCATCCAGGCCAGCCGACCAAACCAACGGTATGGACATATTTTGCGTCGATGCGCCATTTGGATTTGAAATATTTATGATCACGGTACCGGTTTTGTAGGTGTAAGCGACCGGATAATCCCCCCAATAATTTGGGTAATACCAATTGTATCCAAAACCACCCCATCCCCAGGTGTCGGGATAGAAGCCATTCCAATAGCCAAATCCTGGCATATTTACAATTCCAACATTCTGGATTGACAACAATTCTACATCTACAAAAAGGTCCGGTGCATTGTTGGAGGTGGTATCGACCCGCACATATCCTCGGCTGGCCATATTATTTTCAACTTCCGTCAATAAGTCTGCCGTGAATTGTTCTGCGACACCCTGATCAATATTTGGGTTTGACTCATTGGTAAGAAACCGCACCGTATCGGGCATAAAGTATGTTTTCTGTTGGCTGAAGTTAAAAGTACTGTCGTAATCTGTAGTTACCACATCCAGTTGATTGGCCGTTTCCGGTCCACCCGGATAACACGAAGACAGCCAAAATCCAATTCCGACAAAGAGGGCAGTAACAAGAATTTTTTGTGTAGAGAACCTGCTGCCACTGATTCCGATTTTTTCTAAAATGTTCATCATTTGTTTTTTTTTGATTGATGGTTCAACAATCTATCCTGCTTGTCTATAATATTCGATACTGTTCAATGTAATGACAATACCGACCAAGATCATAATCTGATCAATCTTGAAATCCATATATTTTTTTGAATGAACGGTTCTTTAGTGAACGATGTTTTGTCTCAGTAGGGGAGTTTAGAACTGTTCCGTAAAACGATCTAACCTGCGTAGAGATTTAAAGAACCATAAGCGAATAGATTATTATATTTTTAATATTCTATCGATATAACGAATGAATTTTAATTTGGTTTATAAATGGATGATGTAAAAAATAAATTTTCGCAATTGAACCCGGATATTGATCAATGGCTGAATATAGAAAGGTCAGTTGACAGGTCGTCAGGATTTTGCAGATAAGGAGGGGTATTACTTCATTAACATATTTTGCATCCAGGCATTACAATCTGTCGTCGTCATCGTCATCTTCAACTTCGACGTCATCCTCGTCATCATCAAAGTCGTCATCATCGTAATTATGCGATTCGTCTTTCACATCCGTTTCGCTGGCGTCGTCAACAATGATGGTTGTGTCAGCTTCATCTTCAAATTCTGATACTTCATAATCATCCCGTAATTTGCCTTCATCATCGTAATCTTCGTCATCTTCGATGATTTTAACGGCTTCTTGCTCACTCATTTTGATCAAATAGTAAATTTCATCGGTCTCGAAAGGCAACGCGGAAATTCTCTTGCCTTGCATGTTGGTGTAGGAAATAAGGTGTTGTGCGAAGCCGTAGGGGTACTCTGCTTTTAAGTTAGCAAGGACCTCTTCAGGCAACTTTTCGTAATCTTTCACAATTCTTGGTTTGCTCATGATTTGTTAAAATTCTTCAAAATTCACTTTTATTCCATTCACAAATAAATGAAAAGAAATTAATTGTAATCAAATTTGAAGTCAGATTTTTTTGAATAAAAAATTGAATTGTGCAAAAAACCGATTTTCAAAAAATATCGATCGTATCAAAATGCTATTGGGTATTTGAATCAAGCGGGCAAAATTGGGGATGGAATATGAAGAATATTGCCCGGTAAAACAGATTTTATCGAAGATTGACAGGTCTGTCTGGTCTATCTGGTAAGGAAATAATACTTACAAAAAAGGATTCAGGAAGTGTTTCCTGAATCCGATAATTTCTACACATTAGAATAAGGATTGCCCCTTGTAAACGACTGACTCGGAAATAGGCACCAACTGACCCTGGAAAGTGATCCTGGAGCCAAAATCACCATTTACCCTGGCGGTGGCATTTCCCGAGCTGTTAACCGTGATATGAATGTTTGCCGATCCCGTACCACGACCTGAAAATCGTAAACTCACACTTGGGCTGGAGTTGCCCTTGCCTTCTTCAACTTTATAAGAAGTTACCGTGCCATCTATAGTTACGCCGCCAACGCCATTCCATCCAACTACACCATCAAAACCCAATTGAAGTGCTGCATCTTTATTGTCGACACCCACAAAATTGATGGTAGGATTCAGTTGATAGCTTTGATTGTACCGGTCGTATACCGTATTGGCTTCAATGATCCATTGTTGCGAATTCAGAAGGTCTATTATTTTCTGTTTGTTTTCCAGCGTTTTTTGCTTTCTAAGTTCTTTGCGCTGTTCCTTGGTTAATTTTTGTTTGCCTTCCATTTCCTGCGCGAATAATGATGTGGAAATCAGGAAGATTAAAACTAATAGGATTGAATATCTTTTCATGATGGTTGTGTTTTTTAGTTTGCTAATCTTGATTTCATTTTGGCCAAAAATCAATTTATTGGTCCGTTTTGAAATTTAGTTAATGATTTATGGATTTTGTATGAATTTAGGCCAATGTTGTTTTTTAAACAAAATTAAGGAGATGCCAATCTTTGATGACATCGCCTTAACAACATTGAAGAAATTAAACTAGAATATTGATTGGCCCTGGAAAATACTGGAATCTTCCAAAGGAACAATATATCCTGAATAAGTAATCCTTAACCCAAAATTGCCAATCACTGTGGCCCTGGCGTAACCATCCGGAGATACCTGCATATTGACTGTAGCATTTCCAATATTTACGCCGTTCACTTCCAAACTGACATTTATCCCGGATGTCGGTTTTTTGCCTTCATATATTTTATACGAAGTGACATTGTCATCGAATGTTATACCACCCAGTCCGTTGTAGCCGATCAACCAAGGGAATGCCAATTGGATCACGGAATTTTCACCATCGGTTGCAATAAAATTTGTAGTCGGCGAAGTAGGAACAGAATTACCATAACGGTCATAGACCGTATTTGCTTCCAACACCCAGGTTTTGTCGTTCAGGAGTTGGAGCATATCTTGTTTTTTGTCAATTAAAGCCTGTCTTTTGGCTTCTTTGATTTCTTGTTTTGTTTGTTTTTGATCGTTATCGTTATTTTGACCAAAAACCTGGACGCTCATAAAAGCAACCAGAACAAACGCTAATAAACGTTTCATAGTTAACCTCCCATTATTTGGTTTATCATTCATGTTCATTTCAATTTCTTCATCAATTCAATCATTAATCAATGACAAAATGACAATAAGATATACGCAAGAACCATGCTAAATGCCAAATTCAAGGGTTTTTTAACAATTTTTAACACGATTAAGACCAGATGGTCCGTAGTGTGTTGATGGCATATTAAATGTGAATTGGACGGCACGATTTTGTCGATGGAGTATTGAAAAACAGAAGACTGGCAAGGCGTGGGAGGGAACGGCCGGGCAGAATTATCCGGAATTGATGTGGGACCAAAAAAAGGAGATCCGGGTATAACGGACCTCCGCTTTCTTTAATAGAAATTAAAAACTGGAATTGTGGTAAGAAAGAATGACAGAATAACAAAGTTTATTTCTTTCCCAACATAACCAGATCGTTCACAACGATTTCCGTGAAGTATTTTTTGTCGCCGTTTTTATCTTCGTAGTTGCGATATGTGATCTTACCCTCTACGGCGACTTCATTTCCTTTCTTAAGGTATTTTTCAACAACATCGGCGGTTTTGCCCCAAACCACCAAATTGTGCCACTGGGTTTCCGATATTTTTTTTCCTTCACTGTCTTTGTACACATCGGAAGTGGCCAGGGATATGCGGGCCATTTTTTTTCCGGAGTCGAAAGTTTTAATTACTGGGTCATCACCAAGATTTCCGATCAATTGAACTTTGTTTCTTAAACTATTCATGATTAAAGTATTTAAGGTTAAACAAAAATTTTATTGGTGTTTCATCACCGTTGACGTTCCAAAGTAAATTGATGCGGAAAAAATTAGTCGTATAATAATCGTTTACTTTCGTTTGTATCGGCAACTATATATAATATGGGACAAGATTAATGATTGACATGATTAAGAAAATAATTGGCAAAAATAATTATCTTGATATAATGAATATCAACAATAAAAAATTTGTCATGTCTGAAATAAAATTACGAATTGAATTAAAAAATAAACGTCCTATTGATTTGGTTTATCTAACTGATTCATTGATAAGTTTAAATAATGAATACAGAAGATTTATTCAATCTAAAAATTTAAAATATACCAAAGAAACTAGGTTATATGTCAAAGAGATTAGAACGGGGAGCATAGTAACTGAATTAGTTGATTTGATACCATTGGGAATGGCTTTTGCCACAAATTCAAATACGATTATTCAATTTGTGAACTATTTAAAAGGATTTTACGGATTTTTTGGAAAAAACAAAGGAGATAAACCAATTAATATTACTAAATCCTCTTATCAGGATTTAGGTAATTTTATTGGCCCAGTCGCTAAGGATCATTCGTCTCAATTAAATGTAGGCGCTATCAATATAACGGGAAATGATAAAGTAGAAGTTAATTTTTTTTTTAACCCCAAATGAAGCAAATTCTGCACAAAATAGAATAAATGAAGAATTGAAGCGTATAGAGACACCTGATACTAACATTAAGACTAATGTGGTAATGTCATTATATCAGGCAACCAATAATATATCTATTTCAGCAGACAAAGGTGTTATTGAAAGTATTACCAGAAAACCTTTAAAAATTATTTGGGACAACGAATTCAAAAGTCAAATTATCACTTACGAATCAAATTTTTTCAATATTTCTTTTTTAAAGTAGATGTAGAAGTTCATACAGTGAAAAATGAA
Organism: uncultured Cytophagales bacterium; assembly: GCA_963711495.1. Taxonomy (GTDB): domain Bacteria; phylum Bacteroidota; class Bacteroidia; order Cytophagales; family Cyclobacteriaceae; genus CAVQEK01. The sequence continues at coordinate 187,084 of CAVQEK010000007.1, read as the reverse complement.
CCAGTTGCATATAAAGTCTTAAAAATACGTGATATCATAGATTAATTGACAACAATACACATCCACATATATGTTTATCTGTTATATACTGTCTTAACATTCTTTCTTACATATTCGATTATTTATTATGATTTTTCGCCAATCCCGACACACGTATAGACAGCATAATAAAAAAATATAACAAAATTGTTATGGTGTTTGTGTTTTAATTAAAAACTGATTAAGTTTGTGTTGGAAATAAAAAAGGGACAGTGCTGATACACTGCCCCGTTAATTTTTTATTTCTGACCCTGTAGCCAAATTGGTAAGGCGGCTCCGTTGCAAAGAGTTTTGTCCCGGTTCGAATCCGGGCAGGGTCTTTATTTAATCAAAGATAGTAAAAGTACATATATATACAAAACATTAGCTATAAAGTTATGAATACCATTGATTTATCAGATTATCAAAAAAAGGAACTCATTGAGTTTTACACTAAAAAACTTAATGAAATTGAAAAAACCAGGATAGAAACAATTGATCTCCTAAAGAAATTAAAAGGAGGTGAAAGTTCATTTGGTTCTTCAAATCAATTAAAAATAATAAATGATGAATCAAGTATTGATGGATATAGAAAATCAATGTCTTGGCCACAAAGGGCACGATTTATTCTTATTAAAAACAATAATTTAATGACATCAAGAAATATACTTGATCAAATTATATTATATGATCCAGATCTAAAAAAGGATAAGGAAACCGAAAGAAGTTCTCTCGCAAGTTTATCAGCAACTTTAAGTATAAAAGCAAAACAGGGCCGTACTTTTAAACGCTGGAGAAAAGATGAGGATTCTGATTATTTATATGGACTACCAGAGTGGTTTGAGGAAAATGGAGAACCAAAATTTGGAATGTTTAATAATAAAGAAAGGATCAAATGATCCTTTCAAAAGATATTGTGTTCGCACAATCGAGAGGTCGAAGCTGGTCTCATTAACCTGACTTAGATGGAATGTGAAATATTCCAACTCTCGTTAATCAAAAATCCTCTCCATTTAGAGGTCAAAAAGGCCGTTCACGCGGCCTTTTTGCATTTCAAATATAATTAAAAATTATTAAAAATCAATATAATTGAAAATATCTTCGAATATATTATCAATATTAAGATAATCCTATCATCTGTATTGAATATTCTCCGAAATCCATCTTTTCTGATTTCTTTTTGGATAATGTTGAATAGCTTGGAAACTTTTTATCTGATTCCTTAGCAGCTTCACAAAGCTTTTTAAGATTTCCGAAAAGTCCAATCACAACGCATGATTTTAGAAGCACATAATATTTTGTTTGTGCTTTTCTCTCTTGATATGTAACCATAATATCAAATGTAATATTAGTGCAATAAAAATACAAATATTGTCGAATATATTATCATTAATTACTTGCAAATGATAATAATGTCGACTATATTAGCATAGTAATTAAAACAAAGAGCAATGAACTTCAAATCACTTATCGAACTTTTAGATTTTTTCAAAGACGAAGAAACCGGAATAAAATATTATGAAAATATCCGATGGGCTGGTAATCCTGTTTGTCCTCATTGTAGTGCCGAACATCCATATAAAACTAATCGTGGTTGGAAATGCTCAAACAAGGACTGCTATAAGAAGTTCACAGTAAGAGTGGGTACAATATTCGAAAACTCAAAGATACCGTTTAGAGTATGGTTTGCAGCTATTTTCCTGGCTACTACTTCAAGTAAGGGGATAAGCAGCGTACAACTTGCCAGACAGCTTAATATTACTCAGAAAACAGCATGGTTCGTGCTTCATAGAATTAGGGAAATGCTGAAAGATAAAGCGCCCAAAATGTTAGGTAATCAAAATCCTGTTGAAGCTGATGAATCATATCTCGGAGGGAAGGAAAAGAACAAGCATTTATCAAAAAGACGTTCGTTAGTGAATAACAATTTGAAAAATGACGGCACTGAATATAAAGCCAAAAATACTGTTTTGGGAATCATTGAGCGTGACGGCCATGTTGTATTAAAATATGTGCCTAATGCCACCAAAAAGAATATGGTAGAATTTATTGGAAAGCATGTACCAAAAGGATCGAAAATATATACCGATGAATTTAGAGGTTATAATTCTTTGGGCAAGAAGTATGATCATAATTCCGTTAATCATACGCTTTCTGTTTATGTCACTGGTGATTGCCATACAAATTCAATAGAGAACTTTTGGAGCATCTTGAAAAGGGGTTTATATGGTATCTATCATCAAGTATCTGATAAGCATGTACAAAGATACTTAGATGAATTTGCAGGGCGCTTCAATACGAGGTTAATTGGGAATCAAGATAAGTTTAATATCTTCTTAAAAGAAAGTGAAAGTTATTTATCATATAAGGCACTTATCAAATGAATGCCTTTAATTATTTTGATACAAATTATAGCATTTATTGTATTTTTGCGTTAAATTTAGTAAACATACTTTCCTATATGGATAGATTCTCAAAAGAAAAAGCCATCCAGGCGATTAATTTTTTTGTTGAAAAAGAAGGCGGCAAGTGTAATTATATGAAAGTAATTAAGCTTATTTCTTTAAGTGATCGCCTACACCTCCAAAAATATGGTAGAACGATAACAGGAGATAAATATTATGCCATGAAGCATGGAATGGTCCCATCAACCACATTAGATATTTCAAAAGTTAATTCTCCGGGTAATTGGGAAGTTGGGATAATTGATAAAATTGATCGAAAACAATTTTCTAAAACTGATTTAGAAATTCTTGAAGCAATTTATAAGGAATATGGTCATTTAGATCAATTTCAATTAAGGGATGATATTTCTCATAGATTGCCAGAATGGCTCAGATATAAAGAACTTTTTGATTCTGGATTTGAATCGAGAAAGATGTGGTAGAGGAAGATTTTTTTGAAAAACCAAAAGAAAAAAATCTCGATATTTTTAAAATAGATAGTGAGCTTCTTAATATTACCAAGGATTTATATTTAAATGGATGAATATAATTTATTTTTTAATACCGAATATTTTGTTATTCAAAACATCTATTATTTTATAAACCCTAAAATAAAATCTAATGAACCCCACTACCATATTTGTATAGCTATTCAAGATGATATTATATATTTTGTTTGTTGCACTACAAAATTCAAGACAATAAAAAGATTTATAATTATCAATGGCCATCCTTATTCTACATTGGTTACATTAAGAAGCCATAGTTCAAACATAAACGAACTTACGGAAGAAACCCATGTTAACTGTAATGAGTGCTTTTATTTTTCTAAAGATGAATTATATAAAATTAAACAAAAAATTGATTTAAGGTGTAGAGGTAAAATAAGCAATATTGACTTTCAGCAAATAAGTATAGGCGTAAATGATTCACCATTAATTGAGGAATATATAAAAGATTTATTTCCAATTATTGAGTAAATTTGAATTATATGAAATCAAAAGAAAAGAAAAAGCGATCCGGTAAATACGATGAGAAACTAAAGATCAAAGGAACCTTAGATGAAGTTCTCAAAGTATCTACTGAGGATAAAAAAGATAAGAAGAAATAAATACGGTTTTGGCCGTACGCTGGGAGCCTGTCGTAGATGGTCAGGATATTAGTAATTTATACACGCTCTTTGATATTAAGGTCTTTATAGACCATTTGAAAGTCTGATCATTGCAATTGTCCAATAGGATAAAACATTTTGATGTTTTAGTTTGGGCTTTCAAAAAAAACAAAATCCTATTTCTTTAAGCCAGTCTTTATTGGTTTGTCCCATAATGTATATAGTTGCTTTTGTATCCATTTGAAAACGTTTACAAACGTTTGTAAACGGATATGTTATTGATTATATTGCAGTTATGGAAGAATCAAATAAGTGTCTGGAATGCGGCCGACCATTGCTTGGCCGTGCCGATCAGAAATTTTGCAGTGCGCAATGCAGGACCAGCTATAACAATAAACTCAACAGTGATGCCAACAAATATATGCGCAATGTCAACAGGATATTGCGAAAAAACAGACGAATACTGTTACAACTCAACCCAAATGGAAAATCAAAAGCCAGCAGAAAGAAAATGGTGAATCAGGGATTTAATTTCAAATTTTTTACCAATGTATATAAAACTAAAAGTGGTAAAGTATACTATTTCTGCTACGATCAGGGATACTTACCCATTGACAGCGACAATTTTGCCCTGGTGATTCGAGAAGAATATATTGACTGAGTGATGTCTTGACTTAATGGTTTGTTTTTAATCTTTCCGGAATGTCCTTCAATTCATATACCGACCAATAGAAATTGTCCATACTGTGCTGATCACCCGGGAATGTCTGTATTTTTTTGATCTTGCCTTTTTCGATTTCATACAGCAGCGTCCAGTTCATATTCAGTTTGTGTTGACCATAGGAAGCCCAGCCTCGATGGCAGTCAATCACATATCGGTCATTTGCTTCAAGAATGAGTACTTCGGCTTTAAAGTTTGCTTTTTGTAAAAGTTTATAATAGGCGATCACCTCTTCAACACCTTTTTTAACACCGGCCAGGGGATGATGACCCGGTACATGCCATTCTACCTCGTTCTTCAGAATAGAGCGCATACCAATGATATCGCCTGAATCATAATACTTAAAAAATTCCTTGATGACACCCAGGTTATCATCAGCCATCACTTTTGACATATCCATAATTTCTCAACTTAAGTTTTGGCGAAAATTTACAAAATACCTCATCAATTATTAAAAGTTATTCGGAATTAATTCGCTTCAAAAATAGTATTTCGGCAATCTATGAAGAATAAAAATTTTATTCCAACGCAGTTCCTTTAGAAGTAATCAGTTTATGGACCCTAAAATGAAAAAAAACAGAGATACCACCAATAATCAACATGTAAATGATTGCTTCCCAATTGTGATAAACAAGTAACATAAGGACCAGGCTCATCAAAAGATATCCGCCAATGGATGCTATGTTTTTTTTGCGATCACTAAAAGGCAGGGGTAGTTTTATGAGCAGCAAGCTGGAGACAATGGGGGCAAAAAACAGGGAGATAAAGACAAAGGCAGCAAAAAATATCAGAAAATTACTGTTAATCCAGCGTTCCAGCAATGTACCTGCTGCCAGGTAAAAAACGCCATCCATTAAGAATATCAGCAGGATTGTGCCGTAATATTTCATTCGCTCCATAGAAAAACCTTTAACAATTTTCAAAGTTAGTGAATTGGTTTGACTATCAAATAATTTATTGGATACGTTATGGTTATCTCGATCGTATAATAGCGCTCCAAAATCATTGATGCAAATGCCGCTCATTACCTTAAACATTTTATCGATAATTCGATTTTATTGAAGTCTAATCAGCATCAGCATGAAAATAGCAATAATCGGACACGGAAATGTGGGTGGCGCCCTGGCCAAAAAGTGGGCCGCTGGCGGTCATCATATTATGATAGGCGCCAGACATCCAGAAGATGATAAAGTGCAAAAAATATTGTCATTTTACCAGGGGATCCGGGCAGCCTCTATCAAAGAAGCCGTGGAAGAATCGGATGTGATTTTGTTTGCAACACCGGCAACAGCGGTTCCCGAAATCATATATGAACTGGGGGATCTTTCAGGGAAAATTGTCATCGATGCAACCAATGCGCTCCGCGAAAAACCCGACCTCTATAAGACAGCTTTTGAAGCCATCCGTAATCTCACCAAAGCAGATGTAGCTAAATGTTTCAATACTACCGGATTTGAAAATATGGAAAATCCCAATTATGGTGATACCACGGCAGATATGTTTGTAGCAGGAAATAGTGAAAAAGCCAGGAAGGCAGCGGTTGAATTGGCCAGCGATGCCGGATTTAAAAACTGCTATGATTTTGGTGGTGACGATAAAGTGGAGGCATTGGAAGCATTGGCCTTCGCCTGGATCAATCTGGCTATATTCCAGCACGAAGGCAGAAACATGGCTTTCAAAATTTTAAAACGTTAACGAGATCCAACTGAAGGATAAGATCTTTTGAAGGTGTTTGAAGAATGCTGTTTTTTCAAAGCGATGCCGTGCGTTGTCGCGCCAATGGTACCGTGAAACTAAATGTGCTGCCCAGACCCTCTTTGCTGTTGATCCATATTTTGCCGCCATTGGTTTCGATGAAATTTTTCGAGATGAACAATCCCAGTCCGGTTCCTTTCTCATTGGCCGTTCCGCGGGTTGTAAATGTTTCCAGTTCAAATAATTTTTTGATGTTCTCTTCGGGCATACCAATGCCATGATCTGAAATACTGACTGTAATTTTATGGTCGTTTTCTTTGGCTTCAATTTCAACGGCTCCTCCACGCAATGAAAATTTTATGGCATTCGATATCAGGTTCTTCAATACCAGATTCATCATATTGGGATCTGTGAATGCTACCAACGGTTCACCGATCTTGTTGACAAGGGCAATTTCTTTCTTGTCGGCCTGGGTGACAAGAAGTTTGATATTGTCATTTACCAGCATTTGAAGGTCCACTTCAGCCGGCTTCGCTTCGATGCCATTCATCTGACTTTTCGCCCAGTTCAACAGGTTATCAAGAAATATGGACGTATTATTAATTTTATCGGTAAGGTCCCGCGACAATGTTTTTAATTCATCATCACTGAGAATGCCGGCCATGAGCAAGGCCAAAGTACCTTTCAATGAGTTCAGTGGACTGCGAAATTCGTGGGAAATGATCGAGAAAAGCTTGTCTTTGATCTGATTCAGTTCTTCCAGGTCATGTTTTTGATTGGATATTTCTTTATTGAGATCAGCCAGAGTCCTATTTTTTTCTTCTATTTGTTGTTTCTGGGTTTTGAGCAATTTATTGGCTTTTTGTTTTTGCCGGAAGGAATACCACAAGAAAACAGCGAGAATTGCCAGCAAAATCGATGTAATCCCAATGGCGATTCCAATGGCATATTGCTTTTGGATCAACGCTTGGTTGGTTTCATTTTGTTTGGTAAGCAGTCGATTTTGCCGATCTCTGATTTCGTTTTCATATTTTGCCTGGATCTCGGCGATTTGTTTTCCCTTTTCAATATTGTTTAAACTGTCCTTTAGATTGTGGTAGAACTGATTGTAGAGATAAGCATTTTTGTAATTGCCAAGATTGGCGTAGCACCCGTTTTGAAACGAATAATTGTCCATCATGATGTAAAACGCCCGGCTGGATTTGGCTTTTTTCAACGCCTGGTCATAGTAAGCCAGCGCTTCTTCATACTGTTTATTTTTTTCGTAAGTACGGCCGATACTGTTTAGGGTGTTGGCCTGATATTTTACATTACCTGTTTCATTAAAAATATCCAATGCCCGTTTCAAATATTCCCGGGCTTTATTGTAGTCTTTTTTTTCATTATAAACTAAGCCAAGATTATGGTAAATAGCGCCCATATCATCTTTTTTATTCTCATCCTTTTTAAAATCCAAAGCCTTTTTAAAAAAGGTAAGTGCCTGGTCCAGGGAGTCAGAATCAAAATAAACCAAGGCGAGATTGTTCAGCGCTCCACCCTGACTGGGAATATCATTGATCGCTTTATAATGAGCAAGCGAATTGTGATAATAGTTGAGCGCATTGTGGTAATCTGACATGTGGTAGTAACAATTACCAATTCGATTGTATGCGGCGCCAATTGCTTTGTGATCGTTACTGATTTCGCCCTGGTTCAACGTGCTGAAATAATATTTCAGGGCATTTTTGTAATCATCCTTACTAAAATAAACATCCCCGATTTTTATAGAAATGTCCAGACTGTCCTTGAGTGTTTTGGCCAGGGGTAACTGTTGCTGAAGGCTGTCAAGTTGTGCATTGCCGGAGGCATTCGCAAAAAGAAAACTGTGAAAGACTAAAAGAAAATAACAGGTGAAACGAACTTTCATACAAACATTTTCAAAAATGTTAAATTACATTAATTAAGCCACTAAATAAACTAAAAACCGGAAGTACCGCACATTACTGAAAATTGGCACCAACTAAATTTAAAGAAAGGGTGGAAATGATTTTCCACATATAAATATAATCAGATGGTATAAATCAATCCAAATTTTACATTGTCTTTGATTTTAGGCTGATTTGTCCTTCCACAAAATAGTTTTTGCTACCTTTTTTATACAACCCATAAGTTAATACATTGCGGTGCAATTCCGCATTGCAAGTGTGTGGGGTTCATAAAAAGGCGCAAATGACCGCATATTGATGATCAATGATCTTTTGTAGAATAATAAACATTATACGTTTATGATAACCTGTTTGTATAAAAATGAACAGAAGATTTCAGTAATAAAAGGCCTCGATAAGGTTGAAGAAATCGATGAGAAAAACATCATTTGGATCGACATTGTGAATGCAACCGGAAGAGAAGGTGAAGTGATTGAAGAACGCTTTAAAGTTGAATTATTCACCAGACAGGAAGCACAGGAAATTGAAAGTAGTTCCCGTTATGCAGAAAGCAGTTCGGAAATCTCGGCAAATTCCAATTTTATTGCCATGACCGGGAACCATTATATCAATGAACCAGTATCTTTTATTCTCAAAGATGATATACTTTTTACGCAGCGCAATTATGAATTCAAATCTTTTAATGACGCCTATAAAAAAGTAATAGTATCCAAGAAACCAAGCATCAACGCCTATCAGGTTTTCATTACGATTTTTGAAACGCGCATCGATTATGATGCCGACTTTCTGGAGAATATTGCCAAAGACATTTCAGTGATCAGCAAAGAATTAGCCATTAGAAAAAACATGGATGAAAAACTGTTGATTAACATCAACAATTTTCAGGAAATGACCATGATGCTTCGCGAAAATATTATCGATAAACAGCGAATCATATCCAGCATTCTTAAAAGTGATTATTTTCCCAAAGATGAGTATGAAAAACTCCATATTATGATCAAGGATACCGGTTCTTTGCTCAGCCATACTTCCTTCAATTTTGAGCGTTTGGAATATTTGCAAAACACCTTTTTGGGTTTGATTGATATCGAACAAAACAAGATCATCAAGATATTTACGGTGATGACGGTGGTATTCATGCCACCCACGCTGATTGCAAGTCTTTATGGTATGAATTTTCATGCCATGCCGGAATTGAATTGGAAGTTGGGTTATCCGCTGGCCATCCTGCTGATGGTTTTATCTTCCATGGGAACATTGTTTTATTTCCGTCGTAAGCGATGGCTTTAATGATCGTTTGGTCGGAAAGATCACCGTTTTTGGTATTTTGCCAATCAATTTCAATCTGGCATCCAAAAAGGATTGCCTGCTGGCACAAAATGTACAGGAATTCCAGGTACCAGAGGTTTGAGCCAGGTGGAGAAATAATCCATTCCGGCTTCTTCAGAATTGTCATGCCCGATAAGAATTAAAGCCTTAGGTTTACCTTCAGTGGCAGCATCACGAACATATTCGGCTGCCTCCCATTCGGGACTTTCGCCACTCACCACTACGTCGACTTCATCACGTTGCAAGAATCTTATTTGGGTCTGAGAACCCGGTGCGCCTGGCACCAATGCTACTTTGCTGATCTTCAGTTCCGGATCCCCGACTACACGGATGGCGGAACCCGGAAATTTAGTATTCAATTCGTTGGCAAATGCTTTCAAAGTGATTGATGGAAGGGTAAATAAATGTGGTTCCGAAGTTGATTGATAGGCAGTCCAACCCAGTTGCCGGGCCATGCCCACTAATATACCATCCGGTGTGTTGCAGTGCCAATGGTCATGCAGGCGGAGGATGACAAGCTGATGATCATTAATAAATTTCAATTTGTCGGCAACTACCTGGTCATTTTCACCTGCCCAATCGCGATGATCAAGGTGATTATAAAAGGTAGGTTCGTGGGCGATGATGAAGTTACAATTCAGGGCCACGGCATTTTGCAGCACCGGATAGGTAGCCATGAAGGTCGTCACGATACCGGTTACAGGTGTATTGGGATTCCCCGCTTTAAAGGTATCTACAGTTTCCGAATTCCATGGACAATTCAGGTTGGCTTTGATGGTTTCCAGCACCTGAGCGGCAGTCAATGTGGGCATTGGCTGGGCGCTGGCCTCTTTGGTTTGCAAGGAAAATATCACCAATAAAATTGGGGTAAAACCAAAAACATTGAATGGGAAATATTTGACTTTTTTCATCTTAAAATCATTTATTGATTTAACTCGACTCAATTTACTTATTTTCTGCATTCGACCACCACTTGACTTCTTGTCAAATTGTATGCTTTTGGTTATCAATTATAAAAAATTCCACGACTTGGCAGCTCACTCAAAATATAGTCATTTGAAAGTGATGAAAGTCATATTTTGTTGTTAAAATCTCTTTTACCTTCACTTCTTTAGGGAAAATCACTGGCATAACATGCGATGGGTATTTGTTGAAAATCATATTTATGATGGTGGATAAAAATCAAAATATAAACCAGGACAATTTGAAAAGCAAAATTGAAAGACTGGTTATAATAGGATTTGTCATTGGTGGGATATTGATAGGGCTGATGCTGACGTTTGTTGCACTAAATGCTTTTTCCAGACAGGAAATCAAACTGTTCATGTATATTACTTTGATGATATTGCCGGTTTTGGTCATCATTCTGGCAGTCATCAGGGCAAAGGTGATCCGATATAAGAGCATGTTGCGCCAATTGTAGATATTCTGTATCAGAGTAATTCACTCGTTGGATCCCAGAAGACCGCATCGAAATAGAGTATCCTGTCATCTTTAACAATAATTCCTTCTTTTTCCAATAATTCCTGCATTCGGTTGGGATTTCCGAAATAATGTTTTCCACTCAGTACTCCATGGCGATTCACAACACGGTGGGCGGGTATGTTTTTTTCTCCGAAGCTTCCATTCAATGCCCAGCCTACCATACGAGCGCTGCCTTTCGTACCCAAAAATTGTGCAATAGCACCGTAGCTGGTTACCCTGCCTTTGGGGATTTGCTGAACGACTTCGTAAACATCCTGGAAAAAATTGGTTTTATCTTCCTGTTTCATTATTGTATCACTTTAAGTATGCTATGTTAATACTAAAATTGTTGGCTTTTTCCTCAGAACCGTTTATAGTGCTTCCGGGAGTTGAGCATTAGACATGCAAAAAAGGTAAAATTAAAGGGGTGAAAACCGCAGTAAAAACCCCATTCAAACACATGGCCATGGCCGAAACAGCTCCCGGTAGGCCACCTTCTTCCAGGGCACGTGCCGTACCAATACCATGAGATGCTGCACCCATTGCCAGCCCAAATGCCATCACGCTTTTTATCCTGATCCATTTTAGAAACAATGGGCCAAAGGCAGCACCAAATATGCCGACCAAAATGACGACCACTGCGGTGAGCGAGGGTAAACCACCAGTAATTTTTACAATCTCGATGGCGATGGGAGTAGTAACCGATTTTGGCGCCAAAGACTTCACCACCTCATCTGAACTGCCGAGCCACAACGCCATGGAAACGACACTGAGGATGCCAGTCAGGCTACCGATGATTAATGTCAGAAGAAAAGCTTTCCAATTTTTCTTGATGGTGTCGTACTTTTCATAAAGTAAAACTCCAAGGGCAACCACTGAAGGTCCCAGGAAGAAAGATATGATATTTCCACCAAGATTATAGGTTTTGAAATCTACATGAAGAAATTTGAGTAATACAATAATGACAGCGATGGAGATCAAAACAGGATGGGCAATGATCCATCTGGTTTTTTGATAGATTTTTAATGCCAGGAAATAAATGCACACCGTTGCGGCCACCCAGATGGTTGATTGCGCGAGAAATTCATTCATGGTGTTCGAGTTTTTGGAAGAGTAGTCCCGTTACAGCCATTACCAGCAAAGTGCTCGCAATAGACGCACATGTGATGGACAACCAATATTGTTTTAACAAATCGAAATACAGCATCAAACCAACGCCTGGCGGTATGAAAAACAAGGCCAGATGGCGGGTAAGCCCATGCGCTGTTGCTTTCACCGCTTCATATTTGACAATTTTGTACTTCAGGGCTACAAAAATCAGTACCATTCCGATGACATTTCCCGGTATAGGGAGGTTTAGCATATATTTCACCGCTTCGCCGATGAACATAAACAATAAAATATAAAATAAACCAGTGATCATATCCGGACTTATCTGTAAGCGAATTAAAATGGGACCGAAAAAGGTATGGAAAAAAGCAGGTTTTATTCGCATGTATAGTTGAAAAAAATCGATTTAAGTTCAATGGCAGTGGCGTTACGTTGCATTTTCTTTTTGTTTATAGCGGAATTTTTATTATTCTGTAGACTACTGTTTACACCCGAGTATAAATTGTAGCACACAAAAAAATTAAAAATCATGTTCACGTGTGCATAAATTTTATATCTTTGTGAAAAACATTTGAAATCTGAAAATTAAACTACCTATGCCCGCACAATTCTTTGAACATTTACAAAACAAAATTTGCGTTATTACCGGAGGCGGAGGAGTCATTGGCAAAGCCATGGCGCTTGGCCTTGGAAATGCCGGTATCAAGACGGCCCTTTTAGACCTGAAAAAGGAATTTGCAGATCAGGTTGCTGAAGCAGTAAAGCGTGAAACCGGTACCGATTCGATTGGTGTGGAAGCCAATGTCCTGGACCGTGAATCATTATTGAAGGCCAAAGCCGAAGTTGAAGATAAAATGGGAGAAGCTGATTTTCTCATTAATGGAGCTGGAGGAAACTCTCCCAAAGCCACCACTGCACTGGAAAACTTAACTCCTAAAGATCTCAATGATTTGGAAAAATCATTTTTTGGTGTTGATCTGGGCGGATTTGATTTTGTGTTCAACCTCAATTTTAAAGGGACCATTTTACCAACACTGGTCTTTGCCGAACATATGGTAAAACGTGGTAATGGTGTAATTCTGAATGTGTCGTCGATGAATGCCTTCCGTCCACTCACCAAGATTCCTGCATATTCTGCAGCCAAAGCATCGGTTAACAATTTTACAGAATGGCTTTCAGTACATCTGGCGCCGGTTGGTGTACGTGTAAATGCGATTGCACCCGGGTTTTTCATTACCAATCAAAACCGTTTTCTCCTGATCGATGAAAAGAGTGGTGAACTGACCGATAGAGGACATAAGATCATCAATGGTACGCCGATGGGAAGATTTGGAGAAGTGGAAGAATTGCAGGGTACCGTATTATACTTGTTATCGGATCTGTCGAAATTTGTCACGGGGGTGATCATTCCTGTCGATGGAGGATTCAATGCTTACAGCGGCGTCTGATCAAGCATTCAAATTATTGACAAGGAGATTGAAAAAGAAGGCAGCGTAAGATAATATTAAAAGTATATCAAGCGGCCAACAAAATTTAGACAACTTTAAACACTGTTATCAATGGTTAAAAATGTTATTGTAGCGCAATCGGGAGGCCCTTCTCCTGTGATCAATAATTCGCTGCGGGGCATCATTGAAACCTGCAGGCGTTTCCCGGGTATTTTTGGAAAAGTTTATGGTGGATGGCATGGTATCGAAGGAGTCCTTAAAGAGGAATTGTTCGATCTATCGGCCCAGGATGAAGATGAAGTGGCTTTATTGCGAAATACGCCGGCAGCGGGTAGTATAGGCACCTGCCGTTACAAATTAAAAGACCACCAGGAAAAAGATTTTGACCGCCTGATGGAAGTTTTCAAAGCCCATAATATCGGTTATTTCTTTTATATCGGTGGCAACGACTCCCAGCACACGGCCTTTAAAGTGAGTGAGATGGCCAAGGAACGTGGCCTTGATTTGATTGGTGTCGGTGTCCCCAAAACCATCGACAATGATGTTGGAGACAGTGAATTCAAATTAATCGACCACACGCCCGGTTATGGCAGTGTGGCCCGTTATTGGTCCCACATTATTCAGAATGCCAATGAGGAAAATATGGGTTCTTCTCCGGCAGATCCGGTAATGGTGATCCAGGCCATGGGTCGAAAAATAGGCTATATTCCAGCGGCAGCGCGGTTGGCGGATCCAAAAAGAGAGATGCCGCTGCAGATTTATATGGCGGAATCCAAGGTAACCTTGGATCAGTTGGTGGACAATGTGAACGACCAGATCAACAGGGATGGTCGTTGTATTGTGGTGATCAGTGAGGGATTTGATGTGGGTTCCATCGGTGAAGTAAAAGATTCCTTTGGTCATACTTCTTTTGGTTCCAGTCAGCAATCGGTCTATCAAACGGTGGTGAATTACCTCAATGACAAAGGTTTCAAAGTAGATGGCAAGGCCCGCGGTCAGGTGATGGGCACCGATCAGCGCGATACGATGATCTATGCCTCTACAGTCGATCTTGATGAAGCCTATAAAGTCGGACAAAAAGCCGTGGACATTGCCATGAATGAAGGAAATGGCTGGATGTCGACGATTTTGCGCGAACCAGGCTTGATCTACAATGTTCGATATGATAAAGTTCCATTGGAAAAAGTGGCACTTTCGGAAAGGACTTTCCCGGAAAAATGGATTTCCAGCAACCGCATCGATGTGACCGACGAATTTCTGGATTACGTCAGACCTTTGATTGGTGAAGACTGGGTATCAGTACCCATGGTTAATGGCCGGCAAAGGTTCACCCGGTTCAAACATTTATTTGCCGACAAAAAATTACCAGCCTATATTCCTCAAGCTTATACTAAATCATAACATTCAAACTGTAATTATTTATGAATTCTGATCCTCAAGAAATATTAAAAGCACTCAAACCAACCAAAGAATTTTTCATCGGCATCGATTCAGACGGTTGCGTATTCGATACCATGGAGATCAAGCAAAAAGAATGTTTCTGTCCCAACTTGATCAAACATTTTGATTTGCAATCAGTATCTAAATATGCCCGTGAAACCTGGGAATTCGTCAATCTTTATTCCAAGAGTCGCGGTATCAACCGGTTTCTGGCTTTGGTAGAAGCTATGCAATTATTAAGTGAAAGGCCGGAGGTAGCTGCCCGTGAAACAAAAATACACGATTTGTCCCCGTTAAAAGAGTGGTTGCAGAAAGAAACCAAGCTGGGCAATCCCGCACTGAAAATTTTCGCTGCTGAAGTAAAAGATCCCTTGATCGACAGGACGTTAAATTGGTCTTTGAGTGTCAATGAAACAATTGCCGATATTGTTTATGGAATAGGACCATTCCCATTCGTAAGGGAGTCTTTAAAAAAGATGCAAAACAAGGTCGATGCCATTGTTGTTTCACAGACACCGGTAGAAGCTTTGGAAAGAGAATGGCAAGAAAACCATTTGGAACAATATGTACGGGTCATTGCGGGTCAGGAATATGGGACAAAACAGGAACATATTGCTTTGGCTGCAGTCGGTAAATATCAATTGGACAAGATCTTAATGATCGGAGATGCACCCGGCGATCGAAAAGCAGCAGAAGGGAATGGGGTGTTATTTTTCCCAATCAATCCGGGACATGAAGAAGCATCCTGGGAACGTTTCTATAACGAAGGACTCGACCGTTTTCTGTCGGGAACATTTGCTGGCAATTACCAGCAAGAATTAATACACGAGTTCGAAGGCTATTTGCCATCGACTCCACCATGGAAAAAATAACCATTTATCCAGGAAATCAAAAAAATGCTTTATTACCAGAAAGGATCAATTGAAACTGAATTATCCCACAATGATCTGCAGGATGGATTATTTCAAGCTTTGGAAGCGTTGGGAACTAAAAAGAAAGTCCTGGCCATTCCACCGGATTTTACCCGTTTTCATTCGTTTGCCGGGGCATTGACAGAGCTTTCCTATGAATACTATGGCGACAAGCTGACGGATGTTTTGCCCGCACTGGGTACGCATACCGCCATGACCGGCAGTCAGTTGGAGAGGATGTTTGGGTCTGTTCCCAAAAATTTGTTCAGGGTACACGACTGGCGCCATGATGTCGTAACTCTTGGCGAAGTGCCAGCCGATTTTTTAAAGGAAGTCTCTGAGAATCGTGTGGCCTATGCCTGGCCTGCACAGGTCAACCGATTAATACAGGAAGGCGGACATGATCTGATCCTTTCAATAGGACAGGTCGTACCCCATGAAGTGATCGGTATGGCCAATTACAATAAAAACATTTTTGTGGGTACCGGTGGTCCTGAAGGGATCAACAAGAGTCATTTTCTCGGCGCTGCCTATGGCATGGAACGCATCATGGGGCGTGCCAACAATCCCGTGCGCCAGGTATTGAACTATGCTTCTGACCATTTTGCAACGCACCTGCCTATTGTTTATGTGCTTACGGTGGTAGGCAAAAACAGTTCTGGCAATCTTACGGTGAAAGGATTGTTTATTGGAGACGATATGGAATGTTTTGAGCTGGCCTCGGAATTGTCATTGGAGGTCAATTTTGAAATGTTGGACGAGCCACTGGAAAAAGTAGTGGTTTACCTCGATCCATCTGAATTCAAAAGTACCTGGTTGGGAAATAAGAGTGTATACCGTACCCGCATGGCCATTGCCGATGGTGGTGAACTGATAGTGCTGGCTCCGGGCTTGTCAGAATTTGGGGAAGACAAAGAGATAGATCAACTCATCAGGAAATATGGTTATCTGACCACGCCGGAAATATTGAAGCTGACCGGGGAAAATGAAGATCTTCAAAACAATTTGAGTGCGGCGGCACACCTTATTCACGGATCGTCTGAAAACCGCTTTACCATCACTTATTGCCCGGGCCATTTGACGAAAGCAGAAATTGAAAGTGTAAACTTTCAATACGCAGATCTGAAAACCATGATGGAGCGGTACAACCCGGCACAACTCAAAGATGGCTTTAATACCCTGGATGACGGAGAAAGAATATTTTATATTTCCAATCCGGCATTGGGATTATGGGCTTTTAAAGAACGATTTATATAATATCTCTTTTCTATGGACAATTTAGCAGATTTTGGAATGATTGGCTTGGCAGTGATGGGCGAGAACCTCGCACTGAATATAGAGAGCAGGGGGTTTAGGGTGGCGGTCTACAATCGGAACGTTCCAGGAATTGAAGAAGGGGTGGTAGACCGTTTTATGAATGACCGTGGAGCAGGAAAGAATTTTATTGGAACATATTCTATTCGTGAATTGTTGTCCCGATTAAAACGTCCCCGCAAGATCATGATGATGGTTAAAGCCGGCAATCCGGTGGATGATTTGATTTCCCAATTGTTGCCTTATCTCGATGAGGGGGACATTGTTATCGATGGTGGAAATTCAAATTTTCATGATACCAATCGACGGGTAGAATTTTTTGAAAGGCGTGGTTTGCGATTTGTGGGGACCGGTGTCTCCGGTGGAGAAGATGGGGCGCTGCATGGACCTTCCTTAATGCCCGGAGGTACGACAAGCACCTGGCCCGAAATAAAGTCAATTTTCCAGGCGATTGCCGCCAAAACCAAAGATGGAGAAATTTGCTGTCAGTGGATTGGAGAAAGAGGAGCGGGTCATTTTGTGAAAATGGTGCACAATGGAATCGAATACGGCGATATGCAGTTGATTGCTGAGGTGTATCTTTTAATGAAAGATTATTTGAGCATGGACTACACCGCCATGCATGAGACATTTTCGACCTGGAATAACGGCGAACTCAATAGCTATCTCATTGGCATCACAACAGATATATTAAAAACCCGAGATGAAGATAATCAACCATTGCTGGAGAAAATACTCGATTCTGCCGCGCAAAAAGGTACCGGCAAATGGACCGGTATTACCGCCCTCGATCTCGGTGTTCCTTTAACATTGATTTCCGAATCGGTTGAAGCCCGGTATTTATCGGCAATGAAAAAAGAGCGCGTGCAGGCGGAAAGATTATTGGAAGGTCCGGCAATGCAATTTCAAGGGGATAAGAAACAGTTTATTCAGGATCTGAAAATGGCGCTATTGGCTGCAAAAATAGTCTCGTATGCCCAGGGATATGATTTAATGCGGTCAGCGTCGGAAGAATTCAAGTGGAACCTGAATTATGGTGATATCGCCCTGACCTGGCGTGGTGGATGTATCATCAGGTCGGCATTTCTGGGCAAGATCAAGCAAGCATTCGACAACGATGCAGCCTTGAGTAACTTGATGATTGCGCCCTATTTCAACGAAATCCTGGCTGATGCTCAGCTTGGTTGGCGCAATGTGTTGAGTGAAGCTTTGAAGGCAGGTTATCCGGCTCCAGCGATGACATCGGCGCTTTCTTATTATGATGGTTATCGTAAAAGCAGATTAACAGCCAATATGATCCAGGCTCATCGTGATTATTTCGGGGCACATACGTATCAGCGATTAGACCGGCCGGAAGGGGAATATTTTCATACCAACTGGACCGGCAAAGGCGGCGTGACTGCTTCCACCGTGTATGCTGTTTGAACAATGGACAAAACAAATAATTTTTTAATCATAAATTAACCCAAAAATCAATCATGGAAAAATTAGCAGATATAGGTCTCGTAGGTCTGGCCGTGATGGGCGAAAACCTGGTCCTCAATATGGAAAGCAAAGGATTTACGGTAGCGGTTTTCAACAGAACCACCGAAAAAGTGGATAAATTCGTAAATGGTCGCGGAAAGGATAAAAATATCATTGGTACACATACCGTTGAGGAATTGGTAAAATCCCTTAAAAGACCAAGGAAAGTGATGCTGATGGTGAAAGCAGGCCAACCAGTCGATGAATTCATCGATCATTTGTTGCCTTACCTGGAAAAGGGCGATATCATTATCGACGGAGGCAATTCACATTTTCCGGATACCAACAGACGCACCAAATATGTAGAAGAGAAAGGTTTATTGTACATCGGCACCGGCGTTTCCGGCGGCGAAGAAGGCGCATTGAAGGGTCCATCGATTATGCCGGGAGGATCTCCGGCAGCTTGGGAACATGTGAAACCCATATTCCAATCTGTTGCAGCTAAAGTTGAAGATGGCAGCCCGTGTTGCGATTGGGTTGGCGAAAACGGCGCCGGGCATTTCGTGAAAATGGTCCACAATGGAATTGAATATGGCGACATGCAATTGATTTGCGAAGCCTACCAGATCATGAAGGACCTGATCGGTTTGTCATATGATGAAATGCATCAGGTGCTGACAGAATGGAACGAAGGAGAACTTGATAGTTATTTGATCGAAATCACGCGTGATATTCTTGGTTTTAAGGACGATGACGGAGAGCCATTGGTGGAAAAGATACTGGATACGGCTGGTCAAAAAGGAACCGGGAAATGGACCGGTATAGCCGCACTGGATCTCGGTATTCCCCTTACACTCATTGGTGAGGCGGTATTTGCCCGATGTCTGTCAGCGATTAAAGAAGAACGGGTGGAGGCGTCGAAAGTGCTGTCTGGCCCAAAGCCGGTTTTTGAAGGAGATAAGAAAGCTTTCATCGAAGACCTGCGCAAAGCTTTGTTTGCTTCTAAAATTATCTCTTATGCTCAGGGTTACACTTTGATGAAGGCCGCCGCTGAGGAATACGGATGGAACCTGAATTACGGCGGAATTGCCTTGATGTGGCGTGGTGGATGTATTATAAGGTCTGTGTTTCTGGGAAAGATTAAAAACGCTTATGACAATAATCCGAAGCTGCAAAATTTATTGCTAGATCCATTTTTTAAAGACAAAATTGACGCATCACAGGCTTCATGGAGGAAAGTAGTCGCCACCGCTATGACGCAGGGAATTTCGATACCTGCCATGTCAACAGCATTGTCGTACTTCGATGGTTATCGTGCAGGAAGGTTGCCAGCCAATTTGTTGCAAGCGCAACGCGACTATTTTGGTGCACATCAATATGAACGGGTCGATAAACCCAGGGGGCAGTTCTTCCATACCAACTGGACCGGCCGGGGAGGTGACACCGCTTCTTCAGCCTACATCGTTTAAGATTTGCAATTGTTTTGGGCCGCCCGTTTGAAGGGCGGTCTTTTTTGTTAATTTTGATTCATTATGAGTGTCACAATAAAAGATATCGCCCGACTGCTGAATGTTTCACACACTACCGTATCCAGGTCTCTCAATGATAGCCCGCTGATCAGCAAGGAAACAAAAGACAAAGTAAAGGAAGTTGCCCGCAAATATGGTTATACGCCCAATGTGAATGCCCGTAGTTTGGTATTGTCAAAATCCTACAACATAGGCTTGTTTTTTTCCACCTTAAAGACCGGAACTACAGCTCATTTTTTTCTTGATACAGTTCGCGGGGTGAGTAGTGTGATCCGCGGGCAATACAATCTCGCTGTGGAAGCCGTGGATGATTTCAAAAGTTTTCAAACCATCACCAAGCGTAATTTCGACGGAATTATTATCATGAGCCAAAGCCCGAAGGATGATGTTTTCATTGCGCATGTACTTAAGGAAGAAATACCGCTGGTGGTATTGAACAGGGAAATTGATGGTCAGAAAGTAACAACAGTTTTATCAGATGACATAAAGGGTGCCTATAATGCCACCAAATTCATCATTGACCAAGGACATCGAAAAATTGCCATCATTGAAGGGAAGTCAGAATTTAAGACCTCCCAAAAACGCAAAATTGGATTTTTAAATGCCCTAAAAGAAGCAGAAATCAGGTTTAAGAAGAAGTTTAGTATCATTGGGAATTACGACATTGAAAGTGGTCATGCGGCGATGTGTTATTTGTTGGAACTGGAAGAAAGACCAACCGCTGTTTTCTGTTCCAATGACGATATGGCTGTTGGAGCGATGAAGGCGATTTTTGAAAAAGGGCTGAAAATTCCGGATGATATTTCCCTGGTTGGTTATGATGACAATGGTTTCACCGCCTATCTTTCACCGGCTTTGACCACCGTTAAACGTCCACTGGAGCAGATCAGCCAGGAGGGGATCAAAATTTTACTCAAAAAAATTAATGAAGGTAATGGGACCAAGGCCAACATTATTCACCTGAACACGGAATTGAAAATCAGGGAGTCAGTCAAAAAAACCAGTTGAATTAGGACTTTATGGATAAAAAACTTGAGGTAAATCCAAAAGCCAAAGGGCTCATTTTTGATCTTGATGGCACCCTTGTCGATTCTATGCCGTTGCATTTCGAAGCATGGAAAGAAGTTTGCTTAATGAAGGGACTTCAGTTTAAGGAAGAGGAGTTTTACGAATTGGCGGGTGTTCCCAGTGACAGAATATTTGAAATTATCAATGAGCGGTATGGAACGGATTTCGATCCAAAAGCCATGAGTCATTTGAAAGAAGAAACCTATCTCAAAAAATTGCCCCGCGTAAAACCGGTGAAGCAGGTCATTAATATTGTCAAACTATATCACGGCAAAATTCCGATGGCAGTGGGAACCGGCAGTCCCAGAGCACATAGCCTGGAAACAATAAAAGCCACTGGTTTGGACCGGTATTTTGAAATATTGGTATCAAAAGATGACGTATCTCATGGCAAACCCGATCCTGAAACTTTTTTAAAATGTGCAGTGGCCATGAATATTTCTCCGGAATTATGCCAGGTTTTTGAAGACGGCGATCTTGGTTTGGAAGCTGCCCGAACAGCCGGGATGATCTCCACGGACATTCGACCTTTTCTGGATAATAAATAAAAAAAGCCATGCAATGGCATGACTTCGATATTTAAACAAATATTATTGGTGAATATGGATTATTTGACGGAATCCATATGTATAACAAGATCGACAACTTTGTTGGAATACCCCATCTCATTGTCATACCAGGCCACTACTTTCACAAATCTGGGGCTCAGCTGAATTCCGGCATCTTTATCAAAGATCGATGTTCTGGGATCGCCAAGAAAATCAGAGGATACAACGGCGTCTTCCGTGTAACCAAGCACACCTTTCAACTCACCTTCAGAAGCATCTTTCATGGCTTTGCAGATTTCTTCATAGGTAGTGTCTTTTTCGAGACGACAGGTGAGGTCAACAACGGATACGTCGGCAGTGGGCACACGCAATGACATACCAGTAAGTTTACCATTTAAGGAAGGAATAACCTTGCCAACCGCTTTAGCTGCACCAGTTGATGAAGGAATGATGTTTTGGTATGCGCCACGTCCGCCTCTCCAGTCTTTCATAGAAGGTCCATCAACAGTTTTTTGTGTGGCAGTCACCGAATGCACGGTAGTCATTAAACCTTCTACAATACCAAATTTATCATGTAAAACTTTGGCGACAGGAGCAAGGCAGTTGGTAGTACAAGACGCATTGGATACATAGTCCATATCTTTGGTGTACGATTTATGATTCACCCCCATCACGAACATTGGCGTGTCGTCTTTTGAAGGTGCAGACAAAATCACTTTTTTACCGCCGGCTTTAAGATGTCCCTTTGCTTTTTCTTTGGTCAGAAAAAGACCAGTAGATTCAACAATATATTCAGCGCCGACTTCATCCCATTTCAGATTAGCAGGATCTTTTTCTGAAGTTACGCGGATCTCATTGCCATTGACAACGAGCTTGCCATTTTTGACACTCACATCACCTACAAATATTCCGTGTGTTGAGTCATATTTAAGCATATATGCCATGTAGTCAACGTCAATTAAGTCGTTGATCGCTACAACCTGGACATTGGGTCTGTCAATTGATGCGCGAAAAACCAGTCGACCTATTCTTCCAAAACCATTGATTCCTATTTTAATCATGTATTTAGCGTTTATGGATTAAACAATTTACCGGCACAAAAGTACAATCCTTTTAAAAAAAAGCAACTGACATTGGTCATGAATTTAGCCCGGAAGCCGTTAATTTTTTGTTAAAAATTCAATTTATCAGTTTGCATTTACAATTGCAAAATCTATATTTGCACTCGCATTTTTGCAGGGCCCGTTCGTCTAGGGGTTAGGACGCCAGGTTTTCATCCTGGTAGCAGGGGTTCGATTCCCCTACGGGCTACCATTTAATCAGCAGAAAACATTAAAAAGCTCTAAATTTTAGGATTTAGGGCTTTTTTTATTTATTTTGGTTTCAGAAAAAGCAATAATTCTCAAGAAAAAGGTGACCAATTCGGTTGCCATATATTTTTAATTCGGTTACCAAACAGTTACTACACAGGAGGCAATTGGCGACAAGGGCTAGTTAGCAGGATGCCTATCTATGTTTGACTCAGGAAGAAAGATCAAAGGAGAAGCTCATCCAGGGGTAAAGCTGGCAATGTATGCCAATTCTTTATGCACGTTTTTGTTTTGCTTGATAGTGGTATAAATGATTGATCGTATTATCGCGTATGTGTGAGCGCCCGCGAGTGATTTAAACTGACCGGACACCTTCTGTTTAACCTTCACGTTACGAATACTGCGTTCGGATGCATTGTTATCGGCAGGTACTTGGAGATAATGAAGGAAAGTGAAGATTTTGTCCTGATGTGTATTCATTCTCTTCCAAAATGCCGGTATTTTCCCTAGCGCATTAGACTGGTTTGTTTTTATGAGTTTTTCAAACTTCCTTTCAATGGTCTTTATTTTTTCTGTATGACCGGGCCCACCGCGAATGTCCATGGCCTTCTGGAAAAGGGTTTTCATTTTTGCTGGCCAGACCTGTTGAGGATGTGCTTCTTCAAAGGCTTTGATTTCACTTAACAGGTGAGCCAGGCAGACTTGGTGGGCTGCTGCCGGCGTGGACAATTGCATGGCCAGGCAATCAGTCACCAGGATAGAGCCGGGTAGCCCATCAGGATAATAATACTGCTGTGCCCTTTTGCCCCTGGAGGGATGAAAGTCGATATAGGTAAGTTCTGGTGTTTGATAGGTGTGGAACCAGTTTTTGACTCCATTTACTTTAACACTTTTCTCATTGGCCCCAACTACCGGGGCATTGCCTATCTGCTGTTGAATGTTATGATAATCCTCAGTGGCACTCCTTTCAAACTGATTCAACAGGTTGGTTATCGTACCTTGGCTTATATGAATGCTGAACAGAACTTCGATAAATTCCACCGTTCTTTTGTAAGGCATATATTGGCGCACCGCCAGGTTGGCTACCAACCCTCTGAGGTTGTTGCCATAATTGACCGGTCCTCCTGCTCCCACTGGGAATGTACCGGTGTTGCAATGTCCACAGCTACAATGTTTGGTAAGGGTTATGTGATTGATCATTACCCGCCTGGGAATGGCAATGTCTGAGTTGTCAAAGAACAGAAGTAGGATTACCCTGAGGCGATTTGAAACTGAACATATTAATTAAGCTGTAATAATGCTGTTTATTCGGATTGATCCTCGCATTTAGTTGATTAGATTAGGCCATTGACGCTGCCGGGCTTTATGTGGTGGTCCTGTGTTGATTGTTTTTTAATGTTCAGTCCTTACATAATAGGGGTAGAATAATTGACAAAAAAAATTTGTGCTTACTGATAAAAATCTTGATCACGATCTTGATTTGGTATTGAGGGCCTTCAAACATTAAACCTGACAAAGGCTTTCAAACGGTCTTTTTGGGAAATTACGAATTTTAATTTTTGTCCGGAAGGCGAGGTTTGTATGACGTAAATCCAGTAAGTTTAAATTTTGGGACTGCTAATCTTTACATCAAATACGTTGAATTAAATTTATTTGTTATATGCAGGCTAATCTGTTTCTTCTTCAGTATAAATCGTTCAGTATGATTCATAAAAGTGATCAACAAACTAAATGTTTTTAACTTAATGGAGAAATATTAAATTTCTTGAGATTTTGACTTCAAAAGATATATAAAGCTGTTTTGCAAAAATATATTTTACTGAGGTTTGCCTGAAGTTACAAATCACAATGATCGCGAACCAGATATCTGGAATAATTAGGTAAGGGGATAGAGATACATTCAGCCTGATTTGTTGCAGATATGCCTGGATTGTTATAAATAATGCTACAAATTCGTCCCAGACAAACCGTTGGCAGAAAATTGCCTTCAGAAATTATTCGTTTATCTGTGGTGTACCCGCCGAAACTTAACTACACAAAATCAATCAAGATTTCACTATTTCATTCGAGACAATATTGGTTGTGTCTGATGATAAAGTAATCCTAGATTCTAGAACAACAACCTCAGAATCTGATTAATACTTTGTTAAACTTACAACGTGAAGTAATATGTCATCAATTCTTCTATGAGGTTTCAATGGAGGAATTACAACACACATGAGCCCTGCCAAATAATCCGCATATAAAGCTTCGTAAATCGACATAAATGCATTAAGAAAAGCCTTCAAAAAGAGCGATAATTTACGAGACTGCATCATTTTAAAAAATATTATTTCGAATCCTTTCATTTTGTTTTCATTTTTTTATTAATTTGTCTTTCATTTGACTATTTATAGGAAATGACTTTCGAATTGAAAACTTTAGAGAAAGAATTAAACAAAATAATAAGTGGCAATTCATTGGTACAATGGATTAAGTATGATAATCGATGCTGCAATCATGAGCATGCGCGCAATATTTTACGAGAAGTTTATCGAACCTTTGTTGATCAAGTTGAAACCTTGATAAAATCTTATGTTATCAGACCTGAAGCGGGTATTACGAAAACTATCGAAAGATTTACAAACGGTTTAGATCATCAGATCAATTTCTTTACCTTTTATAACAGTTCTCATGGAGAAGGGAAAAACATTTATTCTTGTCGGGCTGCAATCGTGATTTTTTTTGCTGTGGCTGTAGTAATGATTCGATTATTTTCCAATTGGATAATCGTGAAAACCCAACCGACAATTAACCAGGTTGTCAAATCAAGGGTCGAGAGGCAAGAACAGATTATCTTCCTTCAAGATGGATTAATGGTTAAGTTGAATTTTGATGCTAAGAATTGTACTGATTCCTATTTCAATGTTACTCCTAAAGGGACCTTTCTTAGTGAAGAAGCTTTTTTTAAAGTGAAAAAGGATCCAACTCATCCTTTTGTTGTGGAGGGGAATATTGTCAATGAGGCATTGGGAACATTATTTAGAGTTAATTCTGCACAGAAACAAAGTGTTATTCTTAAACGGGCAATGCGAAAAGCTAATATAATGTACTCATAAGCATCTGTCATGGAAATAATTTATCACTTCGGATTGAAAAAGAGGCGGCATAAATATTTCAAATTGTTTGAGCCATGCAAATAAAAGTGAATAGTCCATAATAGAGATAAAAAACCTGTAACGCCGCAAACCTTCTAAAGCGAGAGTACCTCCTATATAATTATTAAATATTGTTAACAAAAACGTTTAAAATTATGAAAAAAAATGGTTTACTACTAATTTTTCTGTTGATGAGAATGACAACATTTGTGTTGGCATTGAACCTCGTAACGTTAGGAGTGCTCCTGGCAAATGAGGGAAATATCCAGAAAATCCCCGGCATAAAAGATGTTTATTTGTCCATTGATATGCACGATGCTAAACTTAGTGATGTTTTCAGTGACATTGAACTTAAAACTCCTTATAAGTTCTCCTTTGAAATAAATGACTTACAAAAGAATAAACTGATTACGCTGCAGGACGAAAACATTTCAGTGAAAAACTTGCTGTATCAACTTTCGAAAGATTACGGATTGAATTATGAACTGGTCAACGGCGTTATCAATGTTTCAATGGGTAAGGCCATTCCTGATAATGGAAATATTGTTGATCCCGAAGTGTTTTACCAATCATTTACCGTGACAGGTAAAGTCACCTCTTCCGAAGATAAAGAAGGTTTACCGGGAGTGAATGTGATTTTAAAGGGAACAAGCCAAGGCTCGGTGACAGATATTGAAGGTGATTTTAAGATTGACGTTCCTTCCACTGAGTCTGTATTGGTATTTAGTTCGGTCGGATTTATAACGGAAGAGGTAACAATTGGCAGTCGAACGGTCATTAACTTGGCGCTCACCCCTGATATTCAGTCACTGAATGAAGTGGTAGTAACAGCATTAGGTATTGAAAAAGAGGTGAAGGCACTGGGTTATTCAGCCCAGGAAATTGGTGAAAACGATCTGTCAGCAGGACGTGAGACAAATCTTAGTAATTATATGACAGGTAAAGTAGCAGGTGTCCAGGTTTCAAGGACAGGTACCGGTGCTGGTGGATCTACTAATGTAATTATCCGTGGTAATGGTTCAATAGCAAGTAGCAACCAGCCACTTTACGTGGTAGATGGTGTACCTATTATAAATTTCACAAATGATGACAAGGCTAGTGGTGTTGCTTCTGCTGATATTGACTATGGTGACGGTATTGGTGACATTAATCCACAGGATGTTGAATCTCTGAACGTTTTAAAGGGGCCCGCCGCCACAGCACTCTATGGTTCTCGTGGGGCCAATGGCGTTATACTTATTACCACCAAATCAGGAAAAAGTGGAAAAAAAGGTATTGGTGTCGAAGTTAATTCAGGTGTAACATTTGAAAAACTGTACTTGGTTCCAAATTTTCAAAATCAATTTGGTTCTGGTTACGATGATGAAAATTATTCTAATTATAGTTGGATAGGGATTACCGTTGATGGGATTTACTATCCCTATCCTGAAAATGGACAATTAGATAGCTGGGGTGGTCCCTTGGATGGAAGCATTAAGATGGCCAATTGGTTTACATTGCCTGCAGATGGTTCTATCCCAAGCAGTGTTTGGGATTGTCCGGTTACGGATGTCATACCTTACGTTGCGCAACCCAAGGATAATGTACGGAACTTCTTCAACACTGGCGTAACTTATTCGAATAATTTTGCTTTGACAGCGTCCAATGACAAAAGTTCCATGAGGCTATCCGTAGGAAGTATAAAAACATCAGGCATAACCCCTAACCATGAGGTAAAGAAAAATTCCGTCAGCTTCAACGGAACAACTCAGGTTAACAAAGTATTATCATTTTATGGGAAATTAAACTACATCCGTACTGAAGGAAGTCAGCGTCCAAAAACAGGTTATAGCGCTTCCAATCCCATGTATAATTTAATTAGCATGGCCAGGTTCACCCCTCTTGATTTTGTAAAATACCAGTATGAAACCACGAAAGTGAATATCCGGTATCCTGGTGTTAATTATAATCCGTACTATATGGTCAATGAAATAAGAAACAATGACTTTAAGGACAGGGTTATTGCTTTAACTTCTGCAACATTGAAATTCACCGATTGGTTGAGTTTAATGGGTAGAGTTGGGGTTGATTTTTATAGCCAGTATAAGGAGACAAAATGGCCTTTGGATCCTAATTCCAAAAATTCAGCTTCCAGATTGGGAGAATTTACACAAACATTGGACCGGACACGCGATTTGAATGCCGATGTATTGCTTACAGCTGACAAGGAAGTTTCTGAAAATATTAGCTTAAACGGGGTACTGGGCGCAAGTATTCGTCAGTATAGAAGTGACTACATGGCGTGGGATGCCATAGGATTTAAGTCGAAAGATGTATATGATGTTTCAAATTTTAATGATATCCGTCCAAGTTCTGGCCTATATCAAAAAGAGATGCAATCGGTATTTTTTACCGGTCAGGTAGCTTACAAGAACTACTTATTTTTAGATGTTACGGGCCGTAACGACTGGTCTTCAGCTCTTGGTGTCAATAATCAATCATTCTTTTATCCATCCGTAAGTACAAGTTTTGTATTTACCGACGCTTTTGCTATGGGTGATAATATTTTGAGTTTTGGTAAAGTGCGTGCTTCCTGGGCACAGGTAGGTAATGACTCTGACCCATATTTAACACGCCAGGGTTATTCACTTTATGCCACCGGATTTGATGGATTACCCTATGCAACGAAAAGTGGAACGATTCCATTATTGGATTTGAAAAACGAGCTGACTGAATCCATTGAATTTGGTGCTGACCTGAGGTTTCTGAAAAACCGGATAAACTTAGACCTTACCTATTACGATGGAACAACCAGTAATCAAATATTAAGGTTGCCAGTTTCTACTGCTTCGGGTTATAATGAAGAGGTTATCAATGCAGGTGAAATTGAAAATAGCGGTATAGAAGCAACATTAGGAATAACCCCGGTGCAATTAAATAATTTCCGTTGGGACATTAATTTCAACTACGCAGCGAACCATTCAAAAGTGGTCGTTCTTGATGGTAACATCCAAACATACCAAATCATCAGTAGTTCTGAAGGAGAACCTGGTCTTAGTAATATTGTGGCTCAGGTAGGCGCCCCTTACGGAAATATTGTTGGTTATGCTTATCGAAAAGCTCCTGATGGGCAAAGAATAGTTGATGGGAACGGTAGCTATGTTCGTGAAAGCGAAGTGTCAGTCCTTGGCAACATCACACCCGATTGGATTGGCGGTTTAAACAACACATTCACGTATAAAGGATTTTCATTAAATGTGCTCCTCGACTTTGTTCAGGGTGGTGATGTTGTTTCGGCCTCCAAATATGAAATGACGAGGAAAGGAACAGGTGCATGGACCGTAGAGGGAAGAAGGCCTAAAGCCAGGTATTTGGAGGGGGATACTGATATTCCTGCAGGGTCTGCTGTTGGCGATCCAAGACCATATACTGGTATTTTGGACGGTGTTGTTGAAATAAAAGATGCTTCCGGAAATGTAACCGGATATGAAAAGAATACCAAAGCTGTACCCGGTCAGACCTATTGGGCCAACAGAGCATGGAATGGTATCGGAGAAGAATTTGTTGAAGACGGTAGTTATATCTCTTTGAGAGAGGTTATGTTTAGTTATAACTTTCAACCTTCATTGTTAAAGAAAACTCCATTTACCGGGTTGACATTAACTGCAATTGGTCGCAATTTGGCATATCTTCAAAACAAAATGGGATATCTTGGCCTGTCACCAGAGTCGGCTCCGAATACATCAGGGGGTGCTTCAGGCATTGAAGCCTTAGGTGTACCTTCAACACGTACAGTTGGGTTCAACATCAAGCTAACATTCTAATTTTAAAATTTAGGAAATATGAAAACATATATAAAAATTATTTTTTTAATATCATTGGTGACGCTAATTAATATCTCATGCACCGATGATTTTGATAAGATAAACACATCAAGAAAACTCGTTACTGAGGAACTTGTCGACGTCAATATGATGTTTACGCAGGTATTGGCGAATGCGGTTGTTAATAAAGAAATGGGCCTGGGTACAGTAGGGAACTGGTCCGGGATGTCCGTTTCAGGGGCAAACAACCCTTTTATCACAGGGGCAAGTCCTGGTGTTTGGAACGATGTTTATGGCAATTACGGCCGAAATTTAAGCGATATTGTAAATATATGCTCAACAAGGGAGAATGCGGCTGATCTTATCAATAAAAAAGCAATTGCCCGGATATTAAGGGTTTGGGCATTTGCAAGATGTACCGATACTTATGGCGATATTCCTTATTTTGAATCATGTCTTCCCGTTGATGATGCCGTAACAACTCCTAAATACGACAAGCAAAAGGATATCTATGTCGATTTCTTCAAAGAACTTAAGGAAGCTGTAGCTGAAATAGATGATTCTAAGCCCACATTTGGCGATGCTGACATATTGTATAAAGGCGATTTAACGAAATGGAAAAAGTTTGCTAATTCGTTAAGGCTCAGATTGGCTTTGCGCGTCAGATATGCTGATGCGGCTATGGCAAGTGAACAAATGGCAGACCTGACTGAGGCTGATTTGATTACAAGCAGAGAAGATGATGCTTCCATTTACAATATTGATGATTACCCTGAACATGAGAATAGTCGGTATGTGGATCTGCTTGCGAGAAAAGCAACTGTAATCAAAAATATGGTCCCACAAACTTTTCTCGATATTTTAAAAAATAATAATGATCCACGTCTCCATGTTTTTTGTGACACTGTAACAGCGTGGTTCCCACAAACACCGGGTTATGAAGATGTTCCTTATTTTGGGTATCGTGGAAGGCCTCTACTTGGCTCTAATACTCAAGAAAAGTATGCTTATGGCGATAATACTGTTTCGTTGTGGTCTGACCTACTATGGGTCCAATTTCAGGAATTTCCTTTGTATAAGGCTTCTGAGACTTATTTTAACCTTGCAGAGGCTGCCTTGTCCGGGTTAAAATCGGGAGATGCTCAGGCATATTATAAAAAAGGGATAGAACTGGCTATGGCTCATGCCAAAGAGATGTATGAGGATGCGGTTCCTCAACTGCCGGAGGTAGTTTCTTTGTTTAAAGCCGGACAATCACAGGAGGAGGTTGATGCTTATCTGGCCAGCCTACTTGAGGAAAAGAAGATAACACAAGAACAAATTGATCAATTCCTTAGCAATGAACCCACTGTTACATTAACGGGCACGGACGATGAAAAACAGGAGCAAATTATTAATCAAAAAATAATTGCTCTGTTTCCACAGGAGCATGAAGGATGGTGTGAGTATAGGAGGACCGGATACCCAAGGATTCTTGTTGGGGAAGATCTCGGCCCACTCAATGGACACATGCCTCGCAGGATGCCTTGGCCGGACAATGAACAACAGATTAATGCAGAGCAATACCGGATAGCATTGGAAAGTATTGGCGGTGAAGGGAAAGACACGCGAACTACCAATTTCTGGTGGGAAGCTAATCCTGACCCATTCAAACCACATCCTGGAACTGTCGAAACACGTACTACCCCATGGGTTTCTCAATAGGCATTGGACTATTTGTTAAGTGAATGTAAACTATTGATGGAGAGAAACACCCTGGAAATAATGAGATTGTCTTGATTCAGCTTTGTTTGATATAAATAGCCCATAAACGTTTATGGGCTATTTGCTGGATCATCCATGAGTTTATACAAATGGAAGAAATTCCCTCAAAGAAATATCAACATGCTTAAATACGCTTACAAAACATATATTTTCATATTTACGTCGATCTGCCTTGTTTTTTCCAATATTGCTTTCAGTCAATATTCCCATCCTCAGCACCGGGCTCCCGGTAACGATGAGGAGGTAATAAGCCGTCCCGGAAGTTATGGTATGCCTGGCACAACTTATCTTCTTACGAATGATATCTCCAGCGCCCGAAGTACATTGTTTTTGGGAAAAGATGTTGTATTGGATTTGAACGGGTACACCGTATCTTTTGCGGACACCAGCTATGCACACGTTCCCAATTCCGGCTTCGAAGAAGGATTAAAGGGCTGGGACGTATCGAAGGCTCCGGATGCAAAAATTGAAGACACCAAAGTTCATGTTTTTATAGGTGATAAAATTTTGCGCTTGTCAAAAGGAGATGAAATTGTTTCTCAATACATCCGGCTTCCATTAGGCAACCGTTCTTATTTGGCAATGTGCGGTGTTATTGGTCCGGAAATGAAGGTCAGTGTTTACGTTGAAGATGAAACTGGAAGATCAGTGATCTGCAAAACCAGATACCGCGATGGCCTGAAACAAAGCTGTCCGGTAGAGGACCGGTCTCCCCGTTTGGGTGGAGGATTCGTGTTTGCACATTTGAACAGACTGCCCGCCGGAAAGTACCGCATCCGGGTTAAGGCTGAGACCGATTGCCTCATCGATCAGGTGGATATCCGACCTGCTATGGATGTAGGCATAGGAATTGTTGAAAAGACCGATCCGATGGGGGATAACGACCATCTCTACGAGCGGGCCCACAGCGCATTCTTTGATTATACTGCCGACGCGCTCACCTCGGAACCGGTTGCTGGAATTCCGAGGGTTACAGGAAAGGGCACTGTGATCATCAAGAACGGTATTATCAAGAATGGTTCGATCGGTGCACTTTCATGGGGTATTCAGTCAACGGCTAACAATGTCAGGATTATTCTGGACAATGTGAAGGTCATAAATTCGGGCATCAATGCCACGGCAGTGGATGTCCCGCAGGCCACCATTACCCATTCCACTTTCGACGTGACGAACCCATTTATCATCAATCGCCATGGCTCGGAGTTCTATGCGGTTGATTTGAGGGGTGATCTACCTTCTGAGGTCTCTTATTCGGACTTTTATGGTGGGCAGGGGTGTCTTGTATTTAAAGGGAATCAATCGGTAGTCCATCATAATCATTTTGTGAACCGGCAAACGGTGACCAATCATTACAGCATCATGGCCATGGGTGATAGTTCATCCATCTATGCCAATGACATAGAACCGGAGATCGGCTCTGGCATTGAAGTCTATGTTCACCGGGGCATGGAGATTTTCAACAACACTATCAGGATCCAGGCGTCGCCGCCGACCTGCGAATATGGGCATGAAGAGTATTCGGTGGATGCCATCCGTATTGCTGATTATAATGCCGAGCCCGGCTCTCCTGCAGGCTCTTCCGGAAACAAAGTATACAACAATAAGATCTATGTCACCGGGAAAGATTACCCTGAATATTCGGATTATATTCCTATGGCATGGGCGGTATTTTACAGTTCCAGCGCCGGAGACAATTTTATTTTTGGCAATGACATTTATATCGAAGATCTGAGTCCGGGCAAGAAGAATGAAACTTCTGCATTTTACATCGGTGGCGGAACCATTGGGGGAAAGTTTTACGATAACCGAATCACAACAAATGTTCCCGCAGCGTGGGTGGCGTGCCGCTATGGAGGTGATATGGATACGGAATTGTCAAATAATACGATCATAAAATCGCCACATGCAGAAGGCGATTTTCAGCCATTTCGAATGGGATGGGCTGAACGCAAAGATTGCGTGGCCAAAAACATCGAATTCCGCTCAAATAAACTTGTCGGGTTGGATTTCGGTATTGATGCCACCGCACAACCCCATAGTTATTCTGTTTGGTGGACATTAACAGTCAACGTGGAAGATAAGAAAGAAAATCCAGCGAAAAACACAGTCGTTCAAATACTGGATACGAATGGTAAACAGGTGGTTCGACAATCAACCGATGAAGGTGGCATGGTCAAGGTGGAGTTGCAGGAATACTCGGTGGATGATCAACAGAGGACCGTGCTCGCTCCATACACCGTGGTTGTTGGGAAAGTCCGGCAAAAGGTCTCCCTGAAAAAAGATGATAAAATCACTGTGAAGATCAAAGCCTAAAAAGAAATGAAGAGAAGTATAATCGTTTTGATGATGGTCGTCGTGCAAACAGCGTTTGCCCAGAAATTTGAGCACTTGGCGCAGACACCGCCAATGGGATGGAACAGTTGGAACCAGTTTGGTTGCCGGATTAATGAACAACTGATCAGGGAGACTGCCGATGCTATGGTCAGCAGGGGGATGCGCGATGCCGGATACGAATACATAGTTATTGATGATTGCTGGCAGCAGCGCAGGGATAGTGTCGGGAACATTATTGTCGACGCCAAGGCATTTCCATCCGGGATCAAGGCGTTGGCAGACTACATCCATGCCCGGGGACTCAAGTTCGGAATATATTCCGACGGAGGAGTCAGAACATGTGCCGGTCGCCCGGGTAGCCGGGGGTATGAATTTCAGGATGCGCGGACGTATGCTTCCTGGGGGGTAGACTACCTTAAATATGATTGGTGCCACTCCGAAGGGCAAAGTGCGGAAGCGAGCTATCGCCTGATGCGGGATGAACTCCATAAAGCCGGCAGGCCTGTTGTGTTCAGTATGTGTGAATGGGGTTCAAATAATCCGTGGTTGTGGGCGAAGGATATTGCCCACCTTTGGCGGACCACCGGTGATATAAGCGATTGTTTTAGCTGTGAATCCAATTGGGGATCGCTGGGGGTGATGCAGATCCTCGACCAGCAGGTTAACCTGCGCGGATATGCCGGTCCCGGACATTGGAATGATCCCGATATGCTAGAGGTTGGCAACGGAGGTTTGACACTCACCGAAGCGCGGGCTCATTTTGGCATGTGGTGCTTGTTGTCGGCACCGTTGATGGCCGGTAACGATCTTCGGAATATGCCCAAGGAAATTAATGAAGTTTTAACAAACAAGGAAGTGATTGCCATTGATCAAGACCCGCTTGGCCGGGAGGCCCTGAAATGGATGGATTACGGAGATCTTGAAATTTGGTTGAAACCGCTGGCAAATGGGGATTTCGCACTAGGGATACTAAATCGTGGTAGTGAAAAGATCACATTTGACAGAAGTCTTCAATTGGTTACCTATGATACGAATTTTAAACCTGAATCTTATACTTACAGAATCGATGAAAATTTTAAGATCAGGGATCTGTGGGGACACAAGGACTTAGGAACCACGAAAAGCAATTTCAGGTCAGAAATTGAAAGCCATGGTTTGATCCTCCTGAGGTTAATCAAAAAGACTGAATCATAACCATAGGATGGGAACCGCTTGGTAGTGTTCGTATCGCAACGGTAGGGAAAAGTTGACATCTTTTGATTTTTATGATGGAAATTAATACAACAAAAAATGCCATGGGTCTCGTCGGAAATTGGCTAAATAACAAGATCATAATAAAATCTTTTTTAATTGGTTTTTGGGCCATTCTGTTGGCAATGCCGTCAAAAGGAACTGATCATGCCCATAGTTACACTGAAGCTCCCAGAGAAACGTCCGGCATGGTTCAAAACAACGACAGCGGGAAGCCGACTTTTATCATTAACAATTCCATCACCAATCTGGATGAATTCAGGCAACTCGT
The DNA here is from genome assembly GCA_963711495.1 of uncultured Cytophagales bacterium. GTDB lineage: Bacteria > Bacteroidota > Bacteroidia > Cytophagales > Cyclobacteriaceae > CAVQEK01. The sequence continues at coordinate 151,675 of CAVQEK010000007.1, read as the reverse complement.
TCATTCCGCCTGGCGGCTGAAGAAATACGGCAATGTCCAGATCAATATTGGCGTGGTGGCCGATAAGGCCTTTTTTGAGATCCCTGCCGGGGGAAATCCCTGGAACGAATATGCCAGTAATTTTGCCAATCTGTACAAATTTTATCCTTTTGAACAAATTGCCCCGTTTGTTCCCGAAGAATTTGTACGTAATAACAGACAATTAATGCTGGCAAAAGCAAAGATCCTGCGCGAAAATGGTATGGATGCTGCTTTTTTTAGCAATGAACCTGAATTCATGCCTTCCGCCTTCTTTGAAGCTTATCCCCAATTCAGGGGGCCACGTGTGGACCATCCCCGGCGCAGTAATGTTCCTTTCTTTTCCCCTTGCCTGAGTGTAAAAGAAATGCAGGATATGTATACTGAAATGATGGCAGATCTTTTAAAGAATGCTCCGGAAATTAAAACCTTCTTCTTTAAAACCAATGATGCCGGCTCAGGCAATTGCTGGTCCGACTGGCTATATACCGGACCCAACGGACCTGATCATTGCAAAAACGAAACCACTGGTCAGCGGATAGAACATTTGCTGGCGGCATTACAGGCAGGCGCTTCCCAGGCGGGAAGATCATTGGATGTTTATCTTTCGCATGCCCAGGGTTCATCGAATTTTTCGGATGAAGAAAGGGATGATATTCAGAAAAGGCTGCCGGAAAACTGCTATTTTGTCAACACCCCTGCGCATGAGATGAGAACGGTCGGGAACAATTTTTGGATAATGTATCCCGCGAAAGGCATCCTGGATATGTATTCCCTTCTGAACAGCCTGAAGGAGATAGATGTTCATAAATCGCAAACCATATTTCTGAGTTTCAATGGGGCCTATGGTCGCGGAAATGAAAGTCCAGCCGTTGATGACCTGATTTTTCAACTGATGGATGGCACCTTCAGCAGTGCATCTGATCAGTGGACGTTACAACAAACACTGCATACCTGGTGCAGCACTTGGGTTGGCGAAAAGTTTGCCGACAGCCTGTACCAGGCGTTTGATGAATTGCATGCTGTAAATAGGTTCAGGAACGCAAATTTGGGTAATTTGTCCGGGATCTACTGGGGTGTTTCTGTGAGAATGATGACAAGGCCGCTCGTTGCTGCTCCCCAGAGGCTTTCGAAAGATGAAGAAGCTTATTTTTTACCTTACATTTTCAATGTTTCCAACGAGCAGGCCAGGATGGATTATCTGGATATCCACGGTGGTCGTTGGAAAACTTCCCGTGATACCGTCAAGATTTATGTGGAGAAGATAATGAGGATATGTAGTAAACTTGAAAGGATTGACCGTAGAACGGAAAATGAATTCATAACGAATCTTTCGACGGCGCTGAGGATCCATGCAAGCATAATGCGAAGTTGTGGGAATTTTGCTGCGGCACAGGACATCCGTGACAGAAACGCTGAAAAGCTGAATGGTCCGATCCACAGGCCAAGTAAGGAACCTACCTGGACAGGAGACCCGGATCTGTTACAATTCAACGAGATCATGCGGGACGAACTGGATAATACTGAGGAACTCATCGCGGTTCTCGAGCGTGGAGGCCTTGAGCAAGTTTGCCATGCCAATGACCAAAAGCATGAAGATTGCTTTTTGCCGGGGCCAGACCTGATTGATCAACTGAACAAAAAATGCAAGATCATGCTGGATCATTGGCGTGATATTGAAGACTATATGACGTCACCATTTAAATAGGATATTGTAATAATTATGAAAAAGTTGAATATAGTTCTCTTCGTTGCCGGCCTTTGTCTTATGGCGATTAATTTTTACGGATTGTTTAAAACCATGCGTAATCCGGAAATATATACGTTGGAAAAGACATTACACAACAGGGTTAATGATGTGACCATCCGGTATCCTGACATAAAGGAAATGCTGAAAAGGAAACCCGGGGAAAACAACATACAATTTGCTACACGAATTAATAAAGTCGTCAATGATGGCTTTGCTCATTATTGGAAGCAAGCGGGAATCGAAAAGTACCATGAACGTGTGCCGGTGTGGGAAAATTACCTGCTGTATGCCGCCTCATATATCGACCCCGGCCGGTACGAGCGATACGAGTTCAGCAACTACAAGAAAAATCTGGAACGGGGTGTTGGCCTGTGTTCAACTCATTCTACGGTTGTGAAAGGTGTTTTGGAGGACAATGGAATAAAGGCGCAACTGCTGGATGTCGGCGGGCATCATGTCGTGGTAAGGGCCGAATTGAATGACACGGCAACCTACCTCCTCGATCCGGACTTTGGGGTGGTTGTTCCGTACGATACGGGAGCGGTTTCTTTAAATCCTGAGTTGGTGAGAGGACCGTACCAAAACATGGCGTCTTTGTATTATCCTGATGCCGTTGATCCGTACACTACGGATTTTGTAGTAAAGATTTTTGGCGATAAAAAGCATGTCTACACGATCAACAACTGGTTTGAATATTTTTCTTATTGGGCGATCTGGATTATTCCATTCCTGTTGATGTTGCCCTACAGTTTAAGCCGGTTTGGGAAAAACAGGCAAGTGGTGTAGACGCATTTCCGAGATTATAACTGCAGCGCCATGATCAGCCGGAGTTTTTTGATTTTCTTATTGTTTTTGACAGGTTTATCAAACAATAAGACGTTTGGACAACCGGATCAAAAAGGAGATCTTCCTGGTAGAACACAATCGATTCAGCTTATCAGGGTCTCGATTGACAGTATTGCGAATCCGAGGTATACTCGTTCTTTTCAGGGTCCGGGAGGTAATATTTTTATTCAGGGACAGGTGGAGATAAAAAAAGAAAAAGACGGGCAATATGTCGTAAGCCCTCTAGCCACATCTCTGTTTCCGTCAGAAGCCATAAAAGAAGGCGCAATGAATTCTTTTTATTCCTGGCCTGGCTTTTTTATTGCCCTGTCCTATGGAGAAATGATCCAGCCTGCCGGCGACCGGAACAATTCATTGAGCACTTTAATGCCGGTGACCATCCGCGGCGTTGCAGACTTGCCATCTCCACAACGCGCGATGCGGATCACTGGCAGACCTGGTATACTACGGATTATGGGAACCGGAGCGGGTATTCTACGATCTTTCAGGTTGAACCGGATGTTCTGATCCATCAAGTCGGCGACGAAATTTATCAGGTAAGACTTAACAGGTAACGCGCAGACGCAACTGAAATATTATGGATCCGGCAGTTTGGGAAAAAAGAACATAGGGATTTCAGTGACTGATAGACCTATTTTCCCTCAAATAAAGATTGTCGGCTTCACAATCAGTCGTCGTAAGGGAGCTATCGCGAGAAGCATATTTTATTTAAAAAAACTGAATCAATAAAAATCAAATGAATATATACATTTCACTACTTACTATTGTAATTTTTGAATCAACGTGTTTTGCACAGTACCGGCCTGTGGAACACCGGAAAATTTCTGGGAATGAAATAGCGATAAAAAAGGCAGGCAGTTATGCCAAAGCCGGCGCGACTTACGTATTGACCAACGATATTACAAGCGACAAGAGCACGCTTTTTCTGGGAAAAGACATAATTCTGGATCTGAATGGTTATACCGTTAAATATTCCGATGCGAGCTACGGCCAAATTCCGAATTCCGGGTTTGAAGAAGGGCTAAAAGATTGGGACGTCTCGCAAGCTCCCGGGGCCAAAGTGATGAATACCGCAGACGTGCATGTGTTCTTAGGTGATAAGTTAATGAGTTTACAAGCCGGCGATGAGATCACATCTTCGTATGTTTATTTGCCAGTGGCCAATCGGTCTTATTTTGCCATGTGCGGCATCACCGGGCACTATTATCATGATATGGAGAAGTATCCTGACGACGAGATGCGGGTGAGTGTGTATGTGGAAGATGAGAAGGGCAACGAAGTAAAATGTATGAACCGGTATGGTGACGGCACCAAACAGGGATGCCCGGTTGAAAACAAACGTCCGCGATTGGGCGGAGGCTTTGTTTATGCGCACCTCACAGGCTTGCCTGCCGGGAAATACCGGGTCCGCGTGAAGGCTAATACAGATTGCCTGGTCGACCAAATCGATATCCGTCCTGCCATGGATGTAGGCATTAGCATTATTGATAAAACTACACCATTGGCGCACTATGATCATGTGATTGCGGAAACACGCCCGCCGACAATCCCCGCTTTTTATGACTATACCGAAGGCATGGCCACAGGAAAACCGAAGTCTTCGCTGCCACAGGTAGTTGGCCAAGGAACAATCACCATAAAGAACGGTACCATTGAAAGTGGAGTGGAAGGGATACAGTCATGGGGCATCCAATCTTCAGCCAATGACGTAAAAGTCATCCTTGAAAATGTCAATATAAAGACAAGTGGTATCAGTTGCGGGGCGGTGTATGTGCCCTATGCGGACATCAGTAATTGCCGGTTCGATGTAAATATGCCCTTTCTAATTCAGCGCCATGTTGGCTTTTGTTCTGTTGTTATCCGTGGTGAAAACCCGACCGAAATAGCCAACTGTGAATTTAACGGAGGAGAAGGCTGCCTGTCGATCAAAGCAAAAAAATCGCTGGTCCATGATAATCTTTTCATAAACAACCAAACGGTAACGAACCATTATAGCATCATGGGAACAGGCGAAAGTTCCAGGATATACAACAATCGCTTTGAGCCGAAGCAGGGATCAGGAATCTATGTTTCACGGTACACAGAAGTAGACCATAATATTTTTAAAATTGAGACATCGGCGCCAACTTGTGAATATGGGCGGGAGGAATATAGTACAGCCGCTATACGCATGGGCGATTACCATGCTGTGCCCGGTTCTCCACAAGCAACAGTAGGCGACAGAATACACGACAATAAAATTTATATTACAGCAAAAAATTATCCAAAACCGGAGAAATATATTCCTATGGCCTGGGGGATATTTTACAGCGCCAGAGGTGGGGAAAATTATGTCTATGACAATGAGTTTATCGTGAATAAAGTGGATACAGCTTCGAAAGTCAGGGCCGCAGCGTTGTACATTTGCGGTGGTCCCAAATATTTTGGGGGTCAGTTTTACGGCAACACAATTACAACCAATGTTCCGGCGGCATGGATTGCCACAATGTACGGTGGCGCTTCCAATTCGAAACTGACCGGCAATACGATCATCCCGCTTGGCGAGGCAACTGGCAAAACTTTTTTGTTGGGTTATGACGGTTGTGAAGAATGCGTCGCCCAAAATGTGGAGTTCCGATCCAACGAAGTCAAAGGAAGTGAATTTAAGATTGATGCCACCGGTCAGGATCATCACTTTTCCGTGTATTGGACATTAAAGATTAAAATAGTCAATTCTGATGGGGATCCGCTGTCCGGGATTGATGTCCGTATCCAAAACAAAGATGGAAAAGAAGTCGTCGACAGGGAAACAGATGAAGCGGGAATGGTTTCGGAGGAATTGATGGAATATGAAGATAACGAAGGCAAAGTTGTATTTCAAAGTCCGTATAAAGTAGTTGCAGGGAAAGTCACTAAAGTGATTGACTTGAATAAGAATGATGAAATCACGATCATTTTATGATTGGAAAGAGTGTAATTGTGGTGTTAATAAAAAGCAATACTTGAATTGAGAATCTGCTGATAAAAGATTTTTGCCAGAATGACAACATATTTTATCGGTTGCATAATTTGTGGTAGTTACGACTTAATCTGACAGTTAGGGATTAAATTTAAATGAGGAATTTAATCATTAACCCCATAAACTGTCAGAAATGAATACAGAGACAAAAGTAATCAAAACTAAGTTAGGACTACTCAACTTAGCCGAACAATTAGGCAATGTATCCCAAGCCTGTAAAATATTTGGATATAGTCGAGATAGCTTTTACCGCTACAAAGAGTTGTACGATCAAGGCGGAGAGATGGCATTGGCTGAACTTAGCCGCCGCCAACCGAATCACAAAAATCGCATTGAGCCAGCCATAGAAGAACGTGTCGTATCCATTGCATATGAATATCCTGCATATGGCCAATTAAGAGCCTCCAATGAACTTAAGAAAGAAGGGGTATTCATATCTCCCTGTGGTGTGCGCTGTGTTTGGCTGCGACATGATCTGGAGACCTTCAGAAAGCGACTCAAAGCTCTGGAGGCTAAAGTTGCCCAAGAAGGATTGATACTGACTGAATCTCAAATTACCGCCATGGAAAAGGCTAAGGAAGAGAAGCGGGCCCAGGGCGAGATAGAGACACTTCATCCGGGCTACCTGGGTGCCCAGGACACCTATTATGTTGGAACCATTAAGGGCGTTGGCAGGATTTATCAGCAGACATTTATCGATACATATGCCAAAACAGCCCATGTTAAGTTGTATGACAGGAAAAATGCATTAGTAGCGGCAGATATACTGAACGATCGGGTGATCCCTTTCTATGAAAAATATGACATCCCGTTACTTCGAATTTTAACTGATCGAGGCACTGAATATTGTGGCTCCAGGGAGCATCATGAATATCAGCTTTATTTGGCCATTGAGGATATAGACCATAGTAAGACAAAAGCCAAAAGTCCTCAAACCAACGGCATTTGTGAGCGCTTCCATCGTACCATACAAGACGAATTCTATGCGGTGGCTTTTAGAAAGAAGATCTACCACAATATTGAAGAACTTCAGCAGGATCTGGATGTTTGGATTGATCAATACAACCATGACCGGCCCCATTCAGGCAAATACTGCTTTGGGAAAACACCAATACAAACCTGGGAAGAATCCTTACATCTGGCGAAAGAAAAATTGTTGGATCGGCAGAATGAAAATTTCGTACCTTTATTACCGCAAGGTGAAGCGGAAGCAGGCTCTGGTGGAGACCAACCTGCCAGGAATAACCTTGCCGACCGAAATGGCGAGGGGCTTTATTTGCCCCTTGCTTATCACCATTTTGGGAGTGGTATACCTAAAGAAAACTCAAAACCAACACCTTGAACTGTCAGATCAAGTCGGAGCTATTACACATAATTCCTGCATCTCTCATTTAAATATTTTGCAGACGGGAACTTTACCAATAGCAATCTCAGGAGTATTCTCGTGGGCTTATTGTATTGTCCTTGTTGTGGCTTCACCAAATAATTTTTCAACATCTGCACGTTTCAGCATGCCCAGATCGGGATTCAGGCAATTGGCTGCTCCGCACGCAACGGCAAATTTGGCCGTATCCTCCAGGGAATAACCTCTTGACGTGGCAATGGCCAATCCTGCTACCAGGCAATCACCACTGCCCACCGAAGAGCCAACTACTTTATCGATGTGTACATTGGCGTGAAGGATATGACCTTGGAAAGCCATGAAAAGTCCGTCCTTTCCGGCGGTTATCGCGGCGCAGGTGCACTGTTCCCCGAGCACCCTTGCAATCGCGACTGGGTCGTCCTCACCTGTAAGCGCAATGCCTTCATTTAAATTGACATGTATGCCATACGGATGCGCTTTAAGGCCCTCCTGTAACAGCGCGCCGGAGCAGTCCAAAAATACTTTTTTGTTGCTGGCTAAATTAATTAATTGATGATACGCACCGGATGGAGCGCCATGCGGCCACGACCCGCTCAAGCATATGATCTCAAATCCTGCCGAAATTTTTTCAAATTGTAGGTAAAAGCCCTTCAATTCAGACTCGGACAGATTTGGTCCCGGACTCAATAATTCAGTATCATGGACTCCCTGATGCTCGGAGTTAAAAGTATAGCAGCTTCTGTTCCATTCCGCTACCAGTGGGCCGCTGCACATTACATTTCTTTGTTCGCATTCTTTTTTTAACCAGCTTCCCGAGGGCCCACCCCAAATACCGAGAACGTCGCCACTGCCGGCAATTTCAGCAACTGCCAGTGCCACATGGATGCCTTTCCCGCCAGGAAAGTGTTTTTCGTCAATTATGCGATTCACTTTTCCGGGCACCAGTTGGGCAATAGTGGCCAGGATATCGATCGATGGATTCGGGCAAACCGCTAATATCTTCGGGAACTCCACTTTTCTTGAGTAACTTTTTTGTTTAATGTCTAATTACTTTCAAGTTCAAATATAATCCTGAGGCGATTATCATCACAATCATCGTTTATCCGCTGTTTTACAGAAACTAGATGCAGTACCGGTTCCTTGAAAGTTTTTTTGCATTTGTTGTTTCGCGGAATTAAAATAATCGTATTCACCACTTTACCGAAGTCATAATTTGAAAACCACTTTTCGAATTGAAAAAGCATCATCTCCTGAAAACAGCAAATAACATATTTTTCCATCATCACTCATCCATTTGACGGGTATGGATGACGTTTCACCCGGCCCGACATCCCAGTCTCTGGTGTAAAAGATTGTTTTCCAGGGGCCCCAGGGCGTCAAAGATTCAAATATTCCTACCCCGCCTTTGAATCTGGCATCGGAGTGTTCTTCGAATGAAGATAATTGTATTGTCTGGCACCAGAGGTATTTTTTCAATCCCTGGTTATAAGTGATCCCGGACCGGTAACATTTTGCGGGATTGGAAAATACCGGTACCCTCTTTCGAATATCTTCAGACCATTTTGGTTCATGATCAACAGCAAAACCAGCGAAATATTCATATTTACGCCAGTTCTTTATCTGGTTTTTCAAAACCCTTGCCAATACAAACTGGTCGCTGTTTTTATACGCACTGGCATCATCTTGAGAATAGATATACACATAATTGTCCGTAGAACCCCGATAGTTTTTCCCGTAGTTGAGAAAAGTAGGGCATCCAAAACTTACGTCGAATTTCCAACCGGACTGTTCCCAGGTCTTTCCGTGATCGTCCGACCACATCAGGCGGGCATTGTTGCTATTTCGAACGAGCATATACAGCACCCCATCCACCATCAGCATACCGCTTGCCTTTACCCCATTTTTTCCCTTTCCGACCCTTTCCCCGGAGTGCGTGCGGATATTGATTCCTTGAAGCGCAGGAGGGTCTCCTGTTATTTTGGCCAGGCCGAGACTGAGTTTGATGTCAGTGTGGGGCGGAAAGCCCTTGCCATCGCCGTAGGCTGTATACAAGTTGTCATCATCTCCCCAGGTCACAGGCCAGTTATCACTGCCGCTGGCCAGGCGTATGATGGTGGCATTAGGGGCAAACTCCGCAGAAATATTGCTCTTGGGATATGGCGGTTCATCAATGGCTTCCATGATGGGATTGAAAAGGTATTGTTCCGCACCAAACCAAAATCCCTCATGATTTGATGCATCAAACAGATTGTCGCCCATACGCACTACGACCATGTTTAAGCTTGGAATGACCAACAAATGCTGGTTACCGGCACCACCACCGGCAAAGGCATCCCGCGGCACATTGTTCCATACGCCGTCCCGGTTGGTATACCATCCGGCAGTTGTGATCGGTATGGGATTGTTGGCGGTTCGGGTATCGTCCTCCGGTTCGGCACTTTCCGAAATCGCGGATGGTAACGCGGTGCCCCCATATTCGGTTACTTTTGCGATCGTCGCTGAATCGATGAGCTGTTTCCCCTGCCAATTACCTTTGTGAAGCATCAGCAGGCCGATCCGGGCGATGGCTTTGGCGGTGTAGTTGCCGCCACCCCAACTCGGCACTAATTTTAATCCGTCAACCTCGTAGGTTTTCCCGTATCCCATCGTGTATGTTTTTTCTTCTAACCCAATGGGAGCGTAGATCTGCTCTTTTAAATAGCTTCGTATATCGTTGTATTTTGAATTTTTCAGAGACGCAGTTACGGCATAAGTGAGCATGGCGATACCCGGATTACTGTAGGCATATTTTTCTCCTGGTGTGAAGACTACCGGCGTGCTGTCCCTTGCAACGGAAAATGGATCGGGCTCCTTTCTCCAGAATTGCCCCCTCCAGCCTGGAAGGTCAAAATGCCGGTGAAGCCCCTTGGATTCGATGGCGATCAATTCCTCGGGACTGCCCTCCGCATCGCTGAGTCCTGAGGTATGTGTGGCCAGTTGCCTGATGGTGATCTTCGATCTTTTGTTGTCTGTTTTCCAGGAAGGGATGTAATTGCAGGCCGGTTCGTCGAGATGAATATAACCATTGTCCAGTGCCGCCAATAATGACATTCCGGCAACAATAGCCTTTGCCAGGGATGCGGTATAGTGTGTCCTTGCCGAGTCTTCCCATCTGTTGGCAAACCACTGATAGATAATTTTGTCGTTCTTTATAATTAACAGTTTTTTCGTGCCTTTGCCGGCTAGCACGTTTGCCATATGGTCAAGTTTTGCCGACGACATCCCCTGACTTTCAGGGCTTGCATATTCCCAATGAAAAGCGGCCTTGACAACTGATTGCGACTTATTCTCGGTTACATTGTGTTTGCATGATGATCCAAAGATCAGCAGGTGCATCAAAATCACTATTGAAATGTTTTTTCGCAATATTCTTCCTGCACCAGTTGAACCCATTTGTGTTTTGATTAATCCAGGTAAGTTTTTTGATAATATTTCATATAATCCCTGAGTTTTTCCAGGTAACCTTCAAGATCGAGCAGTTGCTCGTCGTAGATCAGATAGGTCATGTCGGGGCGGCGATTGGCAAAATGCCGTGCCCGGTCCTGCTGGAAAAAGTACTGCTTTTCATCAGTGGACATCCCTTTCGGCAGGCGTGTTTTTTCCCATACGGTCACCAAATTGTCGAAGACTTGTTTTCTTCGCACAAGGCTGTGCTCAATGAGGTCGGCTGCCTGGTTGAGATAATCATACGCCGTCGCATGATCAACGAAATGATTTTGATGGGCTTTTGTGATCAGATGCTCCAATTCCGATAGATCGCTGTAGGTATGTGCGGTATGCCTGATCATATCCACAATGGTTTCAAACACTTCGAAATCATAAGAATTTTTGACGCCGGATTTGAGGTTGTCTGCTATGATGCTGGAAGCACGCCGCATCTTGTCGTCGATCTCTTCCGACTTTTCTAGTATGTCGTGGTATTCCCGGTTCCAGTACGGGTCATATTCCATGGCATCGCCTCGCGGCAAGTCAGGCAAATGGGTCTTTCCCACGTCGCCATAATGCCAGACATTCCTTTCAAAAGTTGACATATAATAATAAGCCCCCTCATTCAACAAGTAAAACAGCTCTTTCATGTTCATGGAGTTCGGACCGTAGTAGCTTTTGAAAAAAGAGTCTGTAAACTCATCAAGGTCCGGTTTGCGCCCGTTCCAGGAAAAAGCTGCTGACGTGACAAAGCTCAGCATCCAAACCTGATTGTTCAGTCCTGCGTCATCCCAGGAGGTATTGATCACACCGTCAAATACGCCTGATATTGTAGCAGAAGATACGAATTGGTAGGAATTTTCAAGGCTCCCCATTATTTTCTGGTCGTTCTTTTCTCTGTAAAAATATGGCAAAAACAACTGTTCGATCCCGGGATTTGGATCGTAGGCAAACACCTTGTATCCCAATGCCTTTGCTTCTTTCGCATAGTGAAAATCAGGTTCTTCATACCCGTAACTTTCCGTGAGCATCAGCCCGCTTTCCGGTTTTATACCTACAGCCGGTGAAGAACTCATTTTCCAGCCCATCGGCCTTTCCCATACCATCACCTCTCTGTCCAGTGCTTTCAGGTGTTTGGCTGCTTTGCTGACGAATAAATGATATAAGCCACTGGTGCCGATCTGGTCGGCCTTAGCCTTGCAGGCATCACACGACGCCAGTTCAAAGGTTTCGTCACTTCCTATATGGATATAGTTTGAACCGGGCGTGGCCTTGATGGCATCTTCCCACAGGTCAAAAAGCAGGTCGTAGGAGCCATCTTTAAGCGGACAGAATTCCCAGTTGGAAGACGCAACTTCCCTTAAATGAGCATATTGGGGCCATTTTAGAATAAAACTGACATGTCCGAGGCCTTGCACCAGGGGAACAAGCTGTATGTGGTATTTTCGCGCATACCGCGTAAACTCCTTCATTTGTTCCACGGTAAATGCTCCCGGGGCTCCGATCTCGGGATGACTGGGATATGCCAGTTTGTCTTCCCATTCCCAAACCAGCATATTGACCTTGTATCGCGCCAGATCACGGATGAAATGCTTTACGTAGGATTCTTTATCCTGATGATGTTTTGTATCGTAATGCATGGCACGCTCTTTTACATCCGGCCAGTCGGTGATCTCCATGCCGAGGACAAAATATCCTTTTTCCTCTTTTTTTATCAGTTGGAGGAGTGTTTGCGTGCCGTAAAACAATCCGGAAGCGCCATTGGCCTTGATTATTAATTGACCGGGAGCGCTCAAAAGCTGATAACCCTGCTCACCGATTTTCTTGTCGGCATCTTTGCGTGTCAGTACAATGCATCCCGGAGAAATTTTTGCGTCCACGGTTGCATTGATACCGTATTCCGAGCGTAAGTCTCTGGAAAGCTCCTCAGCGGCAAATTGATCGTCGGAAGATGCACCCTGATCGATCACAATGACCACATCATGGTCTATGGTGAAATTTTCCCCTTCAATAACCACCTGTCGTGGGTAAGGGACCACATATAGCCCATGCTGATAAAGTGCAGTGGCTCCGGATTGAGAAATGGCGGCAAATGTCAGGATAAAAAAAGTGAGCAGAGCAGTGACGCCCGACGATTTTAAGTACCTGTTCTCAATCATATCTGTTTTTGTTTGATGCGGACGTTACCACTTCAATTTGGTCAATACACTTTAGTTACGCCGGGTTGAGAGACCGGATAAATACGGTGTTCATCTGGCAAGATAGGCGGTTTGGTATTCCAATCCATATTATCGGGAACAAGTTTTAGATCCGAATGGAATGCCTCTTCCCAAGTGACAAACTGGCCTGAATGACATGCCATGCGCCCCAAAATTGCCGCCATGGTACTCTTGGCGCCGTATTCGGTGTCATTTATTGGGATATCGTTTACGATGGCGTCGAACAGCTTATCATGTTCGATCTGATAGGGGTCTGGGCGATCCCTGTCCCGGTAACGCCATATTTCATGTCCGCTCAGGTCGGCAATACCTTCGCGTTCATTCGCCGTTCCTTTGGTGCCGCAAAAGAATGCACCATTCTTCGTCCAGGTATTATTCATTATTCGGATCTGACTGTGCAGTTTTGTGCCATCGGGATAAGTATATTCTATATAAAAATGATCAAACACTTCTCCGGTATCCGGGCCGTCGAGTACCGCTCTTCCCCCCATACCCTGGGCCTGTACCGGGTATGCTCCTTTTGCCCAATGTACAATATCGGTGTTGTGGATTTGCAGGCCTGCTGGCGCGCCACCCCATAACCAGTTGAAGAAGTGCCAGTTTTTGATCTGGAAAGCAAGTTCTGAGTTGACGGATGATCTCGGGACAATATCATATGCTCCTTTCATATAATAGCAGGTGCTGGAAACGATATCACCTATCTGCCCATCCTGAATGCGTTTTACCATTTCGATATAAACGGGGTCATACCGGTTTTGCAGCCCGACGACTACTTTCAGGTTCTTTTTTGTCGCCAGTTCTCCTGAAGCTAATATTCTTCTTAAACCCGGGGCGTCGCAGGCGAGCGGCTTTTCCATGAACACATGCTTTCCGGCATTGACGGCGGCCTCGAAATGTTCGGGGCGAAACCCTGGCGGGGTGGCCAATATTACCACGTCGGATGCTTCAATAACACTTTTGTAACCATCAAAGCCAACAAATTTATTTTCATCGGAAACAGTCACCTGGTCTTTTATTTCTCCTATGGAAAGAAGATTTTTATAGCTTTTTTCTATTTGACCCTCAAAAACATCGGCCATGGCTACCAGCTTAATATTCGGTTTGGCGGTAAGTGCCTGTGCTGTTGCGCCGGTACCCCTGCCGCCACACCCCACTACGCCGATTTTTATTTCGTCGTTTCCGGCTGCATAGGCACTGCGGTGGATGCCCAGTGGACTGATAAGTATTCCGCCGACGACTGCTGAAGTTTGCTTTATGAAAGTCCGTCTTTGTTGTTTTACTTTTTCTTTCATACAATAATCTTTTATTTCTTTTGCAATATACATACTTTTGTTTTATTTCATTATTTTATATTTATGTTTCTTGTCGAAACCTTTATTTTAAATCTTATGAACAATAATGATCGATTAATGTATCGCGTGATGATAGTTGATGGGGCGGTGATTTTTAAAAGATCGTTGGATTTAGCAACTTTAATCTGAATCGATCGAGTAAAATGGCAAAAATTGACAACACCGGAACTGGGAAAATATCATTGAAAAGGAAACTTTCAGTGTTGGGTCCAGGCCTGATCACGGCAGCGCTTGTATTTGGCCCGGGGAGCCTGACGATCACTTCGAGAATGGGTGCATTATTTGGCTACGATCTTTTTTGGGTCATTGTGGTTGCCATTTTTTTTATGGTTGTTTTTGTGGAGATGGGCGCGCGCGTGGGAATTGTGGCAAACGGGTCCCTGCTGACGATCATAAGAGCAAAGTGGGGGAGACCTGTTTCCGTGGCGTTGGGCCTCGGAATATTCTTAATTACCGCTTCATTTCAGGCAGGGAATACCATTGGAGCGAGCATTGCCTTTGCCGAACTTTTTCACACAAAAATGAGATTGTGGATCATTGTTTTCACCCTAATTGGGATCTTGCTTCTCGTATTTAGGTCTTTCTACAGGATCCTTGAAAAGATTATGATTGCTCTTGTCGGGGTGATGCTTGTTTCTTTTGTGGTTACTTTGATATTGGCCAAGCCGGATCTGATTGCAGTTGGCAAAGGGCTCGTCCCAAGCTTGCCGGAAGGGTCGGAGCTTTTGTCGATTGCCCTGATCGCCTCGAGCTTTTCCATAGTAGGAGCCTTTTACCAGTCGTATTTGGTAAAGGAAAAAGGATGGAAGTCAGACCAAATTAACGCTGGCAGGAGGGAAAGCCTGGCAGGCGTTCTGATCCTGGGTGCGATATCTTCATTCATTCTGATCAATGCTGCGGCCGTGCTCCACCCGAAGGGCATAAAAGTTAACTCCGCGGCGGATATGGGACTTGCTCTGGAACCATTATATGGGAATATTGCTACCGTGATATTTATGATGGGCCTTTTTGGTGCTTCTTTTTCTTCCCTTATCGGCAATGCAACTATTGGAGGTGCCCTGCTCTCTGACGCATTTGAAATGGGATATGAACTGGCAAATAAGAAGGTGAGGTTAATGATCATGCTGGTAATGGTTATCGGTTCGGGCATAGCGGTAAGATTCGGACGTTTGCCGTTGGAATTGATCATTTTTGCACAAGCGGTGACGGTGATCATAGCCCCGCTCATTGGAGTGGCATTGTTTTTTGTGGCCAATGACGGCACTACCATGGGAGCCATGAAAAACAATAAATGGAAGAATATCGCCGGAATAATAGGACTGCTTTTATTGGTCCTCCTTGCGATTAATAATGTACGCACTTTTTTATTGACATAATGGATTATTCATGGAAGCACTTACAAAATTGAAAGAAGAAATGTTGCAGCCATCGGCAGACCTTGTCGGAGATTTGAAGCATCTTGAGGGTGATATCATGATCCTGGGCGCAGGGGGCAAGATGGGGCCGGACCTGGCCATACTGGCAAAAAGGGCGGTGGATAACACGGGAAAAAATAACCGGGTAATTGCGGTATCGAGGTTTTCTGACGATCTTACCCAGCGAAATTTGGATACAAACGGTGTTGAGACCATCAAAGCAGATCTCCTTGACGAGATCCAGCTTACAGCGCTTCCTGACGTAAAGAATATTATATATATGGCCGGTACTAAGTTTGGCACTCAGGGCAATGAGTCGTTTACCTGGGCAATGAATGCGTATTTGCCGGGTAGGATAGCCCGGAAATTCAAGGATTCCAGGATCGTGGTGTTTTCTACCGGTAACGTCTATCCGTTTATGCCGCTAATTTCAGGTGGAGCGACAGAAGATGACAGACCGGGTCCGGTAGGTGAATATGCACAATCGTGCCTCGGACGGGAAAGAGTCTTTGAATATTTTTCAAAAAGAAATGGCACTTTGGCACTGATTTTTCGCCTTAATTATGCCATCGACTTCCGGTACGGTATATTATTGGAAATTGCAATGTCAGTGCTCAATGAAAAGGAGATTGATCTGACGACCGGACATGTGAATGTGATTTGGCAGGACGACGCCAATGAATATGCCCTGCGATCCATCAAGCTTTGTGATTCACCGCCAAAAATACTCAACGTAACCGGACCGGAAACGGTATCGGTCCGATGGCTTGCCAACCAATTTGGCGTTTACCTGGGCAAAAAGCCTCGTTTTACAGGTCAGGAACAGCTGACGGCCTTGTTGAGCAACGCTGCGCAGGCACATAAGATCTTTGGGTATCCAAAAACTACCTTACAGAAAATGATCGAGATTGTAGCACTGTGGTTGACTAAGGGGGGTGCTGTTTTAAACAAACCGACGCATTTTCAGGAAAGAAAAGGAGCATATTAAATCAGATCATGTTGACACAAGAAATAAGAGATTTACTTCATGAAGGCGTGGTGATCCCGGCGCACCCGATGGCACTGAATGCCAGCCGAAAACTGGATAAAGACCGACAGCGGGCACTCACACGCTACTATATGGCAAGTGGTGCTGGCGGAGTTGCTGTTGGCGTGCATACCACGCAATTTGAAATCAGGGACAAAAAATATGGGTTATATGAGCCCGTCTTGGAATTGGCCGCCGAGACAATAACCAAAGCAAACCTTAACAGGCCGTTTCTAAAGATCGCCGGTATCGTCGGGCCGACCGGCCAGGCTGTTGAAGAAGCGAAAATTGCCGCCAGTTTGGGATACGATCTCGGTCTCGTGAGCATGGGCGGATTGAATAGTTGGTCAGAGACCGATCTGATCGGGCGGATTGAAAAAATTGCAGAAATTATTCCGGTCTTCGGGTTTTATCTGCAGCCTGCAGTTGGTGGAAGAATTTTCAGCTTTGATTTTTGGAAGGATTTTGCCAAAGTACCCAATGTCCACGCCATTAAAATGGCACCATTTGACAGGTACCGCACACTGGACGTCGTGCGGGCGGTTTGCTGTTCTCCTCGTTGTGATGAGATCGCCCTTTATACCGGGAATGATGATAATATAGTCGCGGACCTGCTCACAACCTACTGGTTTACCGTCGATGGCAAGGTCTGTGAAAAATCGATCGTCGGTGGTTTGCTTGGCCATTGGGCTGTCTGGACAAGCAAGGTGGTGGCGCTACTGGAGGAGATCAAACAGGTCAAAAGGTCCGGCCGTGGAATTCCCCCGGAATTGTTGACAAAAGGCGCAGCGATCACGGATGCAAACTCGGCAATTTTTGACTCGGCCAATAATTTTAAGGGGAGTATTGCCGGCATTCATGAAATTCTCAGAAGGCAAGGGTTGCTTGAAGGGACCTGGTGTTTGAACCCCAGTGAGCAATTGTCGCCAGGACAAATGCAAGAAATATCCAGGGTATATCGGGAATATCCCGATCTGAACGATGATGATTTTGTGCGGGAACATTTAACAGATTGGCTCGAATGAATATTGGTATGATTTCCCTGCATGACTTTATGATCTCCAGATTGGCATGGTAGACCGGCAGCAAAATATGCCCAGGCTGAAGCTGGCCATCAAGGGAGAAGACAAAGACGGATGGTACACCATCGGAAATATTGAAATTTCGCAATGATATCAATGAATTTTATCGGGAAGGCCGGGTATGCCGGGATGGTGTTTACGCATTCCTGAACCAATTGGTGCAGCTCATAAGATCTTTAGACATAAATTTAATCAAATGAAAAAGTGGCCATTTATTGTGGGTTTATTCCTCTTGGGGTGTAGCGCACACAAATCACAATATTACTCGCTTGATGATTACTGCAAAGTGGCAAAATCTGACGTCCATGTGCATATACATACGGACAGGGATTTCTTTGTGACACGCGCGCAGGAAGACAACTTCAGGCTATTGACGATAGCGCTGGACTCCAAAAATTCCTTTGAAGTCGTTCTGCAACAACACCGCTATTGTGTGGGGCAAATGAGAAGACACCCCGATATGGTGCAGTTTGCCACAGCGTTTTCCATGGAAGGCTGGGACAATCCCGATTGGCAGGAGAAGACCATGGCGTGGCTGGATACAGCCATTGACGACGGGGCTATCGCGGTGAAGATCTGGAAGAACATCGGTATGGTGTTCAGAGACAAGGAGGGGAAACTGATCAGGATCGATGATGACCGGTTTGACCCGATATTTCATATGCTGACGGAAAGAAAGATTCCGGTTATCGGCCATTTGGGCGAACCCAAGAACTGTTGGTTGCCATTGAATGAAATGACTACCAACAACGATAGCGTGTATTACCATGAGCACCCCGAGTATCACATGTACAAACATCCCGATTTGCCGTCATATGAAGATCAGATTGCCGCCCGTGACCATATGTTGGAAAAAAATCCGGATCTGATCTTTATTGGGGCGCATTTGGGCAGCCTGGAATGGGACGTTGACGAACTGACGAAAAGATTGGATAGATTTCCCAATATGGTGGTCGATATGGCCGCCAGAATGGGGCAACTTTTTTATCAAACACACTACGACCGTAAAAAAGTGCGGGACTTCTTCATAAAATATCAGGACCGGCTGCTATATGCTACTGATTTGGGGGATTACGGCCAATCAACCAAAGAGCAACTTCAGAAGCAAATGCATGACACATGGTACCGGGATTGGCAGTATTTGGTCTCCGATGATCAAATGACCAGTGACCTGGTCGACGAATCATTTCAGGGGCTTAAACTTCCCAAAGCAGTAATTGATAAGATCTACCTGAAAAACGCACAAAAATGGTTTGGAATATTTAAAGATTAATGGGCATCAGCCAAGTGGTTTTTTCTGAAAATGCATTGCGAATAAAATAAGAACTTTGAGCAAAGGCTTAAATGCTGCGTCGCTTTATTTTTTTATTCCAGTTTGGACATAATTTTCCACGGAAGCCTCTTCTTTAAGCGGATAACATGCGTAATCTTTTAATCCTGCAAATTGACACGTTAACTACATAAGCCAATTAGCCCAACAAGATCGAATCTTTCTTTTTAAATTTAAATAATAATGAAATAAAAAATAATTAACATTATTTTTTTACAAAACCTTTTCTAAGTATAATATTTAATGCTAATTTTGGTTATCGAAACAAAACAATAGTATGGAAGAGTTTTTGGGCTTTAAAATCTCTGAACTAGAGAAATTAGGTGGGCTTAATACTGCTAGGGAAATTGATGGGCAACCGGAGCTTTGGAAAAAGATCTTTGCCCTGATTAAAGATAAACGAAAGGAGATAAGTGCGTATTTGAGGGCAGTATATTCAAATCAGGGATTGGAGGTCATATTGACAGGTGCAGGATCTTCAGCATTTATCGGTGAGGTTTTGGAGGGACCTTTTCAAAGGTATACGAAGGCTCGGTCCAGGGCAGTAGCGACAACCAATCTCGTTACTCATCCGGAAAATTATCTCAATAAGGATAGGCCAACCTTGATGATCTCCTTTGCAAGATCTGGAAATAGCCCGGAAAGTGTAGCTACCATTAAATTGGCCAATGAAATCTGCCAGGGTGTTTTTCATCTGATAATTACGTGTAATGAGTCAGGCGACATAGTTGGAGAGGTTCGCCCCGGAAAGGACATGATAATTGTCCTGCCGGCTGAATCGAACGACAAAGGATTGGCCATGACCGGAAGTTATACTTCCATGTTGCTTGCTGCATACCTTATATCGAGGCTTGATGATATTGACATACTTAAGTCTCAAATTGATCTTCTTGCTTCCTATGGAGAGAAAATTCTCAACGATTACCGGGATCGAATATTTAGCATCGCACAGCTTGGAATTTTCAAGAGCTATATTTCTCGGTTCCGGCCCCATGCTTGGTACAGCAAGGGAGTCACATTTAAAGTTGCAGGAACTTACTGATGGCAGAATCATTTGCAAGCATGATTCCTATCTTGGGTTCAGGCATGGTCCCAAAGCTGTCATCGATCGCAGTACGTTGATATTTTTCCTTTTTTCCGACGATGAATATGTTCGACAATACGAGTTTGATCTGGTAGAAGACATTGACAATGGAGAAAGGGGGCTTTACAGGGTTGCGTTGGTTGACCGAACTGAACAGTTAAACGGCTTCGATACCGTGATAGAATTAGCAGGTCCGGAAGACGGCAGAATATCTGAAGACCTATTGTCGGTCGTCAGCGTCTTGCCCGCCCAGCTACTGGGGTTTTTCAAATCGATTTCCTTGGGTCTCAACCCAGATTCACCTTCTGTAAGTGGAGCAATATCCAGGGTTGTTGAAGGAGTAAAGCTGTATCAATATAGGGGAAATACTAAGAGTTACATTCAATAAAAGGTGAATGTGAGCAAATGAATATTTGACCATTTTATGGTGGTAAATGTCTAAATAAAAGAAAGCAGGCTCAGGAAAAAACGGATTTGAATGTGATTATTATTGGCGGTTTTGTGACAGGTCTTTCTACCGCATTTTTGGGCTAAAAGTCGGACATCTGCTAAACAGCTTTATCAGGTGTTTGAAAGTGGCATTAGAGTACTGGATGGTGGTGCCATTAAATGACATTAATCCTAACAAGAGTTATTGATGGACCGAATCAAAATGCAAATTCCTCTGGCAACAAAGAGCCATATCGTTCTGAGCGGGTATCCAAATCTTTTAAAGATCATCACTTTGTTATTTTCTTTTCTGCATATTCTAATTGCAGTTTGGATAGATTGAGGTCATCAGCATTTCCGCTGTGGACAATCAACCTGTAGTACAAAATGATGAACCCTTCCGTTGGCAACGTGACCCGGTCCCTTCCCGGAAACACGATATTCTGCATGCTTTTTTCAGCGCGCAGGATCCATGGTGCTGGATAATTTGGAGTTTTTGGGTGACAAAGTATGGCAATCCCTTCCATTTCATTGTTTTTTCCATACGAAGCGGAAAAATCCATCCATGGTCCGGCTTTCACCTGATATGTCTGCGGAGTAACCATTCCATTTGCAGATGTAAAAATTATATCCTCCGGCAGCCTGATCCTGGCACACAATCCTCCATAACCTTTCTCGTCGTCGGCGCCGCCGATTTCAACGTGAGGAACGAGCGCCTTCAGGCGGATGGCAAAATCGATTTTGCGTACGCTGTCTTCAAGAGGATGGAGCGATATGGTGGTGTGTTCGGCAATAAACGGTTTCTTGTTTTCGTACAGTGGGGATTTCCACAGCGCATTTATTTCGAGTTGGCCGACGTGATCATTAATGACCGTTTGCACATCCACAACCTTTTGTTCAATGTTTTCCATAACCCAGCCATCACCGACACTTTTATTGTCGATATGGACCTGGTGCCAGGCCCAGAAAATACCCCGGTGGTAGGGATGGTCGGCGGGAAACTCTTCCGTGAGAGTGTCTCCGCTCAAACTGTACAGCGGATGCAGGTAATTATCGCATACATATTTTCCATCAAGCGATTTTGGTTCTTTCTGATAAAAGAATACCGGCTTCCCGTTTTCCTTCACTTCGATCCCTTGATCATTTCTTTTAAAAGTAAAAGGTGATTTCTTCTGAGGGCTACAAGCAACCGGGAGCAGGAGGCCAAAAAGGAGAAGCCTCATAAGTCCAAGGGTGATCGAACGGATGCTTCTGGGGGTTTTTGTAATGAATGAAAACATCATAATGACTAATGCTGTTGGTGATTGAATTTTCTACAAGTCTATGTCTATTATTCTCCGGGTAAAATTCCAAGAATGTAAGACAACGAAATATAATATATTGATAAATGGTTAATATGGAGTCAATTCAAAAGTAATTATAAAACAATATTCCTCTAATTGAAAGTAATTATTAACTTTTTGGTACCGTATATGACTTTATTGGTAAAAATATCATCCCAATGGACCCCAAATGTTTTATATTTCATTTTAATTATTAATTTTATTGTTTCAAAACGTTATTTTTTAGTATACTGCAAATTCGAATTTGTTTTTAAATACAACCGGACACAACAACCAGCATCCCGGCATTGAGTGAGCCCGATACATATGTAAACAGATATGGTCAATGAGGTTTTTAGCAGTGGATTTGAGGCTTGGCACTGGCTACGCGGTAGCGCAGTTAGTGAGCGATTCACAATAGCGGCATAGGAGCGGATTATTTGAGTGTTCCTGAACAACATTTTTTGATACGGAAGAAATTTTGTGATGAAATGTCCGGATAGCCTGATGCAGTGGAATCGAGGCTTTTGGCTTAGGCGAATATATGGTGATCTAAGAATATTGAATAAACAAACAGTGCAATGAAAAAATTGATGGTAAACAACCTGATGAAAGTGGCCGCATTGGTATTAATGGTGACGGTAGGGCTTTCATCCGGATCTTTGGCACAGCAAGACAAAGTTCATTTTAGCAAGGTGTTCAACAGGGAAAAGCCCTATCGAATATTTTTGCCGGATGATTATGAAACGTCCAATAAAAGATATCCGGTGATCTATTTTTTCCATGGCAACAAAGGAACCCATCAAAATCCCTTATCCGATACGATGGCCCGGTTGGCAAAGGAAAATTCGGTGATCATGGTGGCCTGGAACGGCCGTTCCGTCGAGTCCGATGTTCGGCCCTATAACGTTGGTTTTCATTCCAACATCAACTATCAGGTGCAGTTCAAGGATTACTTTCTTGAATTTGTAGCGCATATTGACTCTACCTACCGGACATTGAACGACCGGGCGCACCGGGCAATTATCGGACACAGCATGGGAGGGATCATGTCTTTTTACCTGGCCGGGAAATATCCGCAGTTAGTCGGCGCAGCGGTAAGTTCTAAGGGATCTCCCGAATTTTTCATCGGGTATCCTGATAACCATACACTGTATAGTGTTCGCTATTTCTTCAAGAATCTTCACGGCGTAAAGCTTAGGTTTGACAACAGCACCAACGGCGAACTGGTTTACCTGAACAACGAAGTGTACCAGGGAGCTTTGCATGAAGGTGATCTGTCTTTTGAATATAAAATTTATGAGGGCGGGCATCATTTGACTGCCGAAGAGCTTACCGATGCATTCAACTTTGTGATCCGGGCGTTTAAAGATCCACTGCCGGAGCCGAAACGGTGGGATCATGCCGATCTTTATCCCAATTTTGATGTCTGGGGCTATGAAGTGCGAAGCAACCTCGATGAACCCGGCTTTATTGACATGCACGGCGTGACAAAAGGGGGCATGGGGATCACCACAAGAAAATGGGAGCCCCATGGCCGCACCATCCCCGGCGTGAAGATCAACGTTAAAACCCCGGCAATTTACCACCCTAATGCTTCATACAGTCTATTGGATTACAACGAATCACTCAATAAAAAGGAAGTGTCAACCGTAAAGAGTGATGCGGAAGGGAAGATAAATTTTGATGTCGATCATGAGCCGCACCAGATCGGTATTTTTAGAAAAAACGATCCGGCGGAGATCGTGGTTATTGGATATCAGGTAAATGGAGAAGGGACCTTCCTGGATCATAAAAAGGAATGTAACCTCAAGCTCCATCTCCTGAATCGCGGCGGTGCAGTGGCCAAAGGGTTGAAGGTGACTTTGACCACCCTGGCTGACGGTGTATCCATTGCAAATCCTACCATCACCATCGATGATATCCCTTCGTGCGGAGATAGCTGGGTAGCGACTGATATTGAAGTGACCGCGTCCAATGAGCCTACCAAGGATGGTTCGCCGTTCAGGGTCAGGTTTCAGGTTGCCGTGACGGACAAAAAACAGAATACCTGGAATGATGAGTTCGATGCCCCGGTATTTTATGACGTTCCTCAATTTACGCACATCGGAATTGATGATGGCGACAGCGAGATCTTCGGGAGTGGCAATGGGAATAATATTGCTGAGCCTGGAGAGTGGATCATGGTCTATGAGGTAAGTCACCGCACGCGGCTTTATTACGACGATCCATATATCGATTCCGAGCGCATCCATGTGGACCTGCAACCCGACAAGTGGGGTGACGGCTATGCGGTTTCTTCCATCGTGCATATTTCCAAGGACTGTCCTATCGGACACAAGATCAGGTTTTTGGCCAATTATGAAGTGAAGGAGTGGAAGGCGATCAAAAGAAATGTGACCTGGGGGACCTTTACCATCACCGTGGGAAAAGATGAGGATAATTGATAGTGGTGATATGGGCTTGCTGAAATCAACCACATCGACAATGCGGCTAACCCCGGCAATTTTTTTGGTGTGTCTGATCGTGTTATGCATTTCCTGTCAGTCTGACGGTAAAAAGATTGGTTTGCACGATGACTTTACCACAGTGGAGGGATGGCGGGAAATCAACCCGAGGGGAGACACGATTCTTCCGGCGTTGAAGATGGAATCGAAGGATGGGGTGCTGATCATCCATCATAAATTCAGAACATTGGAAGAAGCCGCAGAAAAATGGCCCTGGATTGAATCCACAGAGGACACGTCCACCAACCTGAGGAAGGATTATGGCGTGGTGGACCTAGACTGGTATCACTATGTGGTGTTGGATGTGCGGGAAAAAGGTTCCAGCAGTTTTTTTGATATCAACGGGTTCACGACGAAGCTGGGATACACCACCGGGCTTACGGTCATTGACTTAAAAGATTACGATGACGACCGGATCAGGGGAAAACGGCGGGTTAATTTTGGGATCGATCTTCAGGACAACCATACCCACCTGACCCTGGACGATCTCAAGTTTGCTTCTGAACTCAGCAAGGAGGAACAGGAAAAATTGATCGGCAGCGGGCTTACCATCCGGGAAGAGCACCTGGGACCCAGGCCATATCATGGGCTGGAAGCTTTGAAGAAGCGGGAAAATATCCTGGTTCCGGTTATAGATGGCGAAGAGATGGCGATTTTCAGGGATGATGCCACCGGTGGGATCACCACCCGTCTCACGGCAACTCCGGGTGATGATTATTTTGGTGAAGGGGGCATCTGGTCGGCAGACGGCGCAGCCATAAAATTTGAAAGTAGCCGGAAAATTGGCGGTATTCCCATCTGCATACCCGGAGAGGGAAGGGTGATTGCCGGACCGAAAGATGCCGGTTGGAGGATGTGGAGCGAAAATGACCCCGATGTCTTATACCTGATGAAAAGGAACGGGCTTCGGTTTTCGGTGTTCTCGTGGAACAGGATCACGGGAGAAGAAACACCTATTGCTGCATTTTCGGTTCCTGAAGTGGGCTCATACATCGAATTTAAACGGTTTACGCCGCTGGGTAACATTGTGGTGGCGTTCCGTGAAACGCCGCACCTGTACATCATCGATGTTAAAAACAAGAAGGCTCGGTATATTAATTTGCCTACCCGCTTGAAAGACGCCAGTGTGGGCGGCAACGACAACATTATTCGCTGGGCCAATTGTTACACCTATGAGGTGTGGTGGATGAACCTGGACATCGGAGAAAAAGGGCTTGTGCCGGGATTCAGCGCCGGGCACGCCAGTCATGGACCAAACGGAATGGTCGCCAACTTCGGGGGGCACCTGAATGTTTTTGTCCCGGGAGACATCGGTGATACATTTACGCCGGGCGATAAAATTTCGGTCTGGGCAAATTGGAAGAATGACATTGTCACCGATTACGGCAGGCTCACCGCCGACAACCAGTATGTCTTCACCAACGGGACCCGGGTGGATGTCGATCATCAACATCTGATGATCTCTTCGAAAGATCCGGGGGCAGTGATGCGGGTGGCCCGGTATTTTACCAAATTTTCCTGGACGTCGACCACCTACAGCCGCCCCAGTCCGGATTACACCAAGCTGATTTATAACGAAAATGCCATCGGCAGCACAGAACTCCAGATGGTATACACCCGCCGACCCGACGCACCGGTCAATGTAACGCTCGATGGAGCACTGATCACCTGGGATCAGCCCAAGCGACACCGGGAGATTGCGGGTTACAACATCTATGGTTCAGACAGCAGCGGCCGGGACTTTGTCCGGCTTAATGAAAAACCTTTAACGGAAATTCGGGCAAAGATTGATGGCCGGTGGAAGTATTACGCCATTGCGTCGGTGGAGCATTCCGGATTGGAAAGCGATTTTTCATGTGAAGTCTCGACCGAAGGTGCAAGGTCCTTTTATTTCGAGGCCGAGGACATGGCATTGACCCCGCCGGCAAGACGGTTCTTTGACGGGTACGCCAATGGATTTCAGTGCGTCCGCATCAACGCGGAATCAACTGCAGAAACGGCGTCGAAAGGAGTGGTCAACATCCCCTTGGATGGGATGCCTGCGGGACATTATTTTATATGGGGTAGTGTCAAAGGTACTGGTTCCTGGTCTGTTGGAGCCAACGCGTTTCCGGTCCAATCGCAGGACTGGAAATGGATGAGCCTGGGTGTTTTTAATCCAGATGGCCAACAGAAAACTATTGAATTGTCTTCCGGAGATGACGATTTGAAATTGGATATGCTGCTATTTACGACGGATGAATTTACACCCGAGGCACCGTATCCCGGCGACGGCATTGCTCCCGGGGAGGTAAAAGGTCTTCACGCCACGGTCAACGGGGACCGGATTACCCTTTCCTGGACACCTTCACCGGCCCCTGATCTGCATCATTATTCCATTTATTGCGGAAAGACTGCCAACGACGAATGTGGCAACGAAACGTTGATCAGATCGGTCATGAAAACATCGGTGAATGATGTACCGCCAGAAAGGCAAAGCGACCTGTTTTATAAAGTAGTTGCCGTCGACAACCGGTGGAATGAAAGTGTACCGGCGGTAATCCATGTAAAGGGACACGGGAAATAAACAGATGGAAATATTGAGATCTTAATTTTGGAGGATATGATTAGAAATGATGTGAGGAAAATGCGTTTCTTATTGGCATGCTTGCTTTTATTGACATCAATCAATATCGGGAAGGCAGATGAGAACAATGAAGGAAAAGAAAAAGCGGTTCACGACCCGGGGAAAAGCAAAGAGAAAGTATTTGTGATCCATGCGCCAATCAAAGACCTGGATGAATTCCGGGCGTTGGCCAAGCAGGCCTCCCGGCTGAAACCATTCGGCCGGGTCGAGATCAACATCAGTACTTTGGCGGAAAAAGGTTTTTATGAGATCCCCGAGGGGAGAAATTCCTGGTATGAGTACGCGAGTTATAATCCTACGCCCTATAAGTTTTTCCCTGATCCTAAAATTGCCCCGTTCATTCCGGCTGATTTTGTGAAGAAAAACCGCGAACTGCTGCTGGCGAAAGCAAAGATCTTGCGCGAATACGGACTGGACGCCGCCTTTTGGAGTTATGAACCCAATTTTCTGCCCGACGCATTCTTTGAAAAATATCCCCATCTGCGCGGACCGAGGGTTGATCACCCCAGGCGCGGGAATCATCCGGCATTTGCGCCCTGCGTCAGTGTGAAAGAAACCCAGGAAATGTACCGTAACATGGTAGCCGAATTGCTGAAGAATGTGCCGGAGATACATACCTTCTTTTTTAAGACTAATGACGCCGGTTCAGGGATCTGCTGGTCCGACTGGCAGTATGTCGGCCCCAATGGCCCGGCACATTGCAAAAACAAGAGCATGGGAGAGCGGGTCGAAACGCTGATGAATACTTTTAAAGCAGGCGCTGCGGAAGCCGGCCGGGATATTTCTATTTACCTGGTAGGATCTATGTTTTCCGACGAAGAAATGAAGGATATTTATCAGCATCTTCCGGAAGGATGTTATTTCCAGGGTCACCGGTCGGACATTGTACAGGGAATAAACAGCATGATCTTGGGTAACTATCCTGTGCGCGGATTGTTCGACCCGTTGGAGATCATCAGGAATGTCAATTCCATCAAAGATGAACCGGCCAATACGATCTTCATCAATTTCAGGGCTTCCTATGACAGGGGATATGAGCCGCTTGCGACGACAGACAAATATCTCGACCTGTTGGTGGCGAATTTGAAACATCCTGGTGATGAAGGAGTGATCGCAGAATTGGAGCAATTGAAACAACTTTGCCATGATTGGGGGGGCGAAGAAGGGGCCGATCCGTTGTTTAAGGCTTTTCAGATCCTGGAGGAGGCCGATCAGTACAGAAGCACAGCGTTGGGTGGCGCATCCGGGATCTATTGGGGCGTGTCCGAACGGCAGATCACCAGGCCGCTTGTTATTGCCCCGGACAGGTTGTCCCCGGAGGAAGAAGCTTATTTTCTGCCATATGTATTCAATCCGTCCGAAAAGGAGGCGCGGATGGATTTCACCGACATTCATGGCGCCCACCGGACCCTCGCTTCCGGAGCAGCAGGTAATTACACCTCAAAGATCAACCGGACGATCGATTTGATAGAAAAAGCCAGTGAGAATGCCCCGGAAAAGGCTTTTCTTCAACATCTGGCGACAGCCCTGAAGATCCACAGCAGTATTTTCCGGACCATCGGAAATTTTGCCGAGGCACAAGCGATTCGGGACCGCAATGCCGACAAACTCAGCATGCCCCCTCACCGGCCTGATAAAAGCCCCACCTGGGAGGGTGATCCCGACTTGCAGGCATTTAATGCTGTGATGCGGGATGAGTTGGACAATACCCAGGATCTGATCGATGTGCTGGAAGATGGCGGGATGGAATTCATTGCCCATGCCAAAGACCCGAAGTATGAGGATACATTTTTGCTCGGTCCGGACCTAATCGGGCAGCTTAAGTCCAAAAGGAAGATCATGCTGCGGCACTGGACGGATATCGAGGGATACCTGGCCACGCCGTTTAAATAATGGGTGGACGGAATGATGTAATGGCGTAAATTGTAGGCATATTGCCGTTTGTTCCTTTCCGGGAAGTCTGACAGAAACAGATGAAATGATCATTAATTGATATTTATATATTAAAACTATAAAGATGAAAGTCATAGGGCAGTTTATCGTATAGGCCTTGGTTTTTTTGCTGATCGCCTGTGGTTCAAAAAAGAAGACCGGATCCGGTTCTTCTGAGGCATTTCCCCCGGAAATGGTCTCTTTTACCCCTTACGAACGCAATCCAATTTTCAGCGGAACGGATACCGATACCTGGGACCGGAATAATCGGGAACGGGGCTACATCCTGCAAGGAGATGGAAAATATAAAATGTGGTACTCGGGCTATTTGGACAAAGATACTGACCCGAAATACCTGGGCTACGCTACCTCTGACGACAGTATTCACTGGACCCGCTATCCCTGCAACCCTAATTTTGACAAAAAGTGGACGAAAGACAAGTTCATCATTAAAAAGACGGCGGATATGGATTTCAGATCTTTGGTAACTACTGCTCACTTCACGGTGGTTAGGGAAAAGCATTAATTGAAGGAAAACTTGACAAAAAAAGAGAAATTGTACCGTCAGGAAACTGAACAGGTCAGGATGGTGAGACTTTGAATGCGCAAATAGTTAAAACCTGTTGACGAACATTATACAGTTGATCACGATGATCTATTCTTCGTTTGTGAACTCTAAATGAATCAAGATAAATTGATTAAATTCCAAGTCATTATGATTATGTACAGATCGATAATTTTCTTTATGGCGACTTTTGCCATCCTGATTTTGGGCGGTTGCAGAAAAAGCAAAGACGATAACGGGGCCGTTTTCCCGCAAATTTCTTCACCGCTACAAATAACGGATAACACGAAGGAGCATTTTTTTGCGAGCTATTACGGCATCAATTCTTTCAGTGCTTCCGAAAGGTACGCAACAGTGCTGGAAACCGACGTGAAATACAGAATACCAACGGAAAACGATACGGTGACACTGGGCATCGTTGACCTTGAGACCCTTAAATTCAAGCCGGTGGCCAGGACCAGGGCATGGAATTTCCAACAGGGCTGCATGGTGCACTGGCTGGGGACTTCTCCGGATTCCCTCATAATCTACAATGATCTGCGAAATGGCCGGTTTGTATCGGTCATTCTTAATGTGCATACCGGAGAAGAAAAGAGAATCATTCCGTACCCTATAAGCGCAGTATCCCACGACGGCAAGATAGCCATAAGTATCAATTACGGCAGGATCCGCATAACACGCCCGGATTACGGTTACGGAGGCGAAGGCCAGAATCCGTTGGCAGATGTGCAGTTTCCTGAAAACGACGGAATATTTGTGGTTGATCTTGAAACCGGAAGCGCAAAGCTGATCGTATCGATGGCCCAGGTTAGGGAATTGGTGCCGGAAGTTCCCCCCGAAGGCATTGAATATTTCAACCATACATTATTTAGCCGTGAAGACACGAAGATATTCTGGCTGGCCCGAGCGACACCGCGAAGAAATACGACCTGCTTCACCGTCAATGTCGATGGCTCCGGGCTTCGGCGATGTTTCCCCGACGACTGGGAAGGATCACATTTTGATTGGCTTGACGACGACCGGCTAATGATCACCGCGAAATACGACGCAAAACAATACGCGCATGTTTTGTTTACGGTCGGGAAGGAAGATTATACACGACTTGGCAAAGGCTTGCTTGACTTCGACGCTCACGGAACTTTTTCACCAGACGGGAAATGGATGATAACCGATACTTATCCGAGTGAGGGCATGAATGAACAGAAGATCTTCATGATGGATATGAAAACTCAAGCCGTGTTGTCTCTGGGGCGTTTTTTCGAACCAGAGGAATTTTCCGGTGGCTGGCGCTGCGACCTTCACTGCCGGTGGAGTCAGAATGGAGATATAATCGGATTCAATTCAACCCGAACGGGTAGCAGGCAGGCTTATATCATGAGGGTGAATTCTCGTCAAAAAATAATAACAAATAGTCAATAGGAATTGCAGTGCTGGTAACTTAATACATTATGAAACGGAAAACCGGAAAATTGATGATAAAATGCTTACCAGGCTTGTTGTTGGTATTTACTTTTTTTGAAGTGGTGTCCAATAACGGAGGAGTAACCATCATCGATTCGCAACATTACAGTGAAGTGTTCGGTGAAATGAGAAATTACCGCATCTTCCTTCCTCCGGGGTATTTTCAGCACACCGACAGGTATTACCCTGTCATTTATTTTTACCATGGCTGGTCTCAACGCTATTTCGGAAGTATCAATACGCCTGATATCGACCAGGGAGGCAATAACAATGGCGACAACATTGCCAACTATGTCGCTCGGCACGACGTGATCGTGGTCAAGCCGGATGGCTATAACCGCAATCCTGGCGATCCTTATTACCTCAGACCCTACAATATCGGACCCGTGGAAACATACCGCCAGTTTCCGCTCTACTTCCCGGAAATTGTAAAGTATATCGATGCCAACTACCGAACCATTCCCGACAGGGATCACCGGGCAATATCCGGCTTGTCGATGGGTGGGTTTATGACTTTTTGGATTGCAGGCAAATATCCCGAGATGGTTTGTGCGGCAGGGAACTTTTGTGGCTCAACGGAATTTGTAGTGGGCCCTTATGATTTTCCCGTGGAATACCGGCATCTGGATATGTATAAAAACTACGCGGGAGTCAAGTTACGTTTAAACTATGGTGATCAGGATTTTATCCGTGCCTATCATCAAGATATGAATAGGATATGGGCCAGGGTGTTGGATAATTATGAATACAAGATCTATCATGCAGACCATACGACCTGTGGTCTTGGCGAGATGTTTGATTTTATACTCGACACGTTTAAAAACCCACTTCCCAAACCGGAAACATGGAGTCATATTGATGTTTATCCCGAATTTAAAGTTTGGGGTTACGAAGTAAGTTCTGACCGTCATTATCCCGGTTTTACCCTTTTGGAAAATGTAAACGATCGCGGGTTCAGATGCTCGGTAAAGGAATTTCTTCCCAACGGTTCTGTTATGCCTTTTGTGAAAGTTACTGTAACCACTGCACCGAACTATGAAAAGCACCATACTTACGTCATAAATGATGTAAACCTGACGGCAGGAAGCCACGCCCAATACGTGGTAAACAGTGATGAAGAAGGAAGAATTGAAATTATAACGGATGGGGCGCTCCATGAAATTGGCATCGGTACAACAGATAGCGGACCAAAATTGTGTATGACGGCGCAGAAAGTTACCAATATAAATTGGGTAGTGCCCGGAAAGGTGGTGAACCTCAAGGTCAGTTTGTTGAATAAGGGAACCGGAAAGTCCGGAAATGTAAAAGCGGTACTATCCGATGAGAATGGTGATGCGGAAATTATGAATGCCGTAGCCGAATATGGTAAGGTGGATGTCAACGGACTTGCGGAGTCCGATCGCCCATTCTCCTTCATTATTAAAAGTGACAGTGTGGAAATTGAAAAATTCAAACTGATGATCAAGGATGACCTTGGAAACGCATGGATTCAGCATTTTACCATACCTGTACGACCTGAAGTCGGGGAGTTTAAAGATGTTGTTGTGGCCGATGGCAATTATTTTACGGTCGCCGTGGCCGGTGATGATACGGCTTCGGTTTTTTTGGGTAACGGAAACGGAGACGGCATTGCCAATCCCGGAGAATCCATAGTACTCCTGGTCGGGGACAGCGGATTGTACCACAGAACGGAACTGTTCACAAATGACCAGTATATTAACCCTTTGGGACTTAGGTTCAGGGAATCGGATAACTGGGGCAGCTATGATCACGTGGGTGGCTCGGAAAAATACTCCATCCCTTTGATCTCTTCGGAAACCCCTGACAATCAGATGGTAGAATTTTTTGCCACTTACTGGTTGCCGGATTATCCCTATCATATTATAAAAAATGGGAAAATACGAATAAAGGTATCTGGTAAGGATACCATTGCACCTATGTTGCGAAAGGCTGAGATAACGGGTGATAATATTGTGCACGCCTGGGTTTATGATGGGGGAAAGGTCAGATGGGTAAAGGCCCGGTTGATCTCAGACAATGGTCCTGAAAATTTTCTGAATATAGAACTGAACGACGTCGGAATAGACGGTGACCGTGTGGCTGGCGATAACAGGTTCGGCGGAAAAGTTCCTGCTGAAAAATTTGAACTGTATAGACTGGGAATCGAATCATCGGATATTTACGGAAACAAGGGATACAGTAGATGTCCGGGGACCTTTCTGGTGCATTGATGCAAAAACCTGACTGACTCAGAGAGGATGTTGGATGTATTGACAAAGGGAGGCAGGTTTTTGATCAGCGTAATCTGGTAGATGCCTCGACAAAGACCCTCAACAACCTGGTATCATGTATATCAATACTTTCCAAAATACAGACCGGAGTACTGACTTTGGCGATAGCCGATACCGAATTAAAGTATACAGTTTTACATGGGGACAGAGGCCTGTTTCGGATCGTCCAGGGGCAGGTTGTGGCTACTGTTTTTAAGGGAGATATGCATTTTCCATTGGTTCGTCTTGACTTGTTTGGTGCGGCAAATTATACAGGTCTGGTTGCAATGCTTATTTTGGCTTTGCTTCTTGCAACGTCAAATGACCTTAGGCTCCGCACACTAGGCCGGAAGAAATGGAAGAAGTTGCAACGATAAAATTATGTGCTGTTTGGATTGGTGGCCTTACATGGTGTATTTTACCAGATTATTGAGAAACAGGTTCTGCTCTACTTCTGTATTTTTGCAGTGATAGGGATCATTGTTGTCAACTTACGACTGGGTTCATGGGTGTGTCGCGATCGACAAAGAATTAAGTTTTGAGATGAGATGGGGGAGACTTCGCACATCTTCCTTTTTAGATTTAAATTGAGATTAAAACAGAGCAAATGGAAAAAAAATTTGACGTATTAGTTGTAGGAGAATTGAATGTAGATCTCATCATGGATGAGATTGAAAAATTTCCTGAAATAGGAAAAGAAGTTCTGGCGCACCAAATGACATTAACATTGGGAAGTTCATCGGCTATTTTCGCCAGCAACATTTCAAGTTTGGGCGCTCGTGTAGCGTTCATAGGGAAGATAGGAAATGACAAATTCGGAGAAATTGTCATTGAGAATCTAAAGGATAAACATGTTGATACCTCGATGATCAAAATGGATGAATATCATGGTACCGGAGCTACAGTAATCTTGAATATTAATGAAGACAGAGCGAATACAACCTATCCCGGAGCGATGGAATATCTTACAACAGATGATATTTCCAGAGATGATTTGAAGAAAGCCAGACATCTTCATTTTTCTTCTTATTTTCTACAGCCTGGGATGTGGCAAGGTTTGGGTGGGCTATTTCGTGAAGCAAAAAATCTGGGTTTGACAACATCGTTCGATATGCAGTGGGATCCTCTGGAGAAATGGAATCTGGATTTTTTGGATGTATTGCCAAATGTAGATGTCTTCCTGCCCAACGAAAGGGAACTGATGCAGTTAACCGGGAAAAGCAATTTAGATGTAGCCATCGAGTCCATTAAGATGCATACCAACATCCTAGCTATCAAGCGGGGCAATAAGGGATCGCTTATTCATAATAAAAATCAACTGATAGCCTTGCCACCTTTTTTGAACACGCAGGTGATAGATGCGATTGGTGCCGGAGATAGTTTTAATGCCGGGTTTATATATAAATTTATAAATGGAAAGGACGTTGCCGAATGCCAGAGATTTGGCAATTTAACAGGTGCGGTTTCCACCACCGCTGCCGGGGGTATCGCTGCATTCCGGGATTATGAAATATTCAAGCGCACCGCCAAGGATAAGTTTGGTGAAGTTATCTAATTATTTGTCTCCAGTAAAATATGGCCAACCCAATTACGACGCAATTTTCTTTACGGAACTTCTGTGTTTCAATTCAGGTTTTAACAAGACCTGCTTCGTTTCTATCGCCTGTTTATTTAACATCGAAAACAGATATTTAATGGCTATTTTACAAATATCGCTGGTGGGTTGGGTAATACAGGTAAGTGGTGTTGCCAGATAATCCAGGTACGGATGATCATCAAAAGTAATGATGGAGATGTCGTCCGGCACCGATACTTTTTCTTCCTTTAATGCCTTGAAACATCCCATGGCAATGGTATTGCTAAGTGTAAAAATCGCCGTTGGTCTTTCTTTCTGCTGAAGCAGAAGTTTGGTTTCCAGATAGCCATTCTGTACACTGAATTCATCTCCGCTAATACTAATATTTTTGATTCCTCTCTCAATCATAGCATCTTTATATCCTTTTATTCTCAACATATTAGGAGTGGACTGTTGTACACCTTGTATACAGGCAATTTTAGTATGGCCTTGTTCTATTAGATAATGAGTAGCATTATAAGCCCCTTCATAATTGTCCGTTGAAACATAAGGCATGTCCAGATCTTCAAAATAACGGTCAATACAGATGACTGGTAATCCCTTATCATACATTTTTTTAATATATTCCCAATTTTGACTGCATGGAGCAATGACAAGACCTTCAATATTCCGGGATTCCAATTGTAACAGTTCTTCTCTTTCAATGTCTTTGTTTTCATCACTGTCACCAATGATTGTGATATAACCCCGCTTACGGATCTCGGCATTGATTTCGCTGGCAATGTCGGCGAAGAATGGATTATTCAAAGAAGGAATAATCAAAGCGATGGTATTACTTTTACCGGATTTTAAATTCGCAGCAAATTGATTCGGAACATAATTTAACTCTCTCGCAGTGTCTTTGATTCTTTGTTGAGACTTCCTGCTAATCCTGTATTGTTCAGCTTTACCATTCAGAACCCTGGAAACCGTGGTAATTGAAAACCCCGATTTTTCAGCAATATCGTTAATATTTACTTTTTGACTGGCCATATAAAATTAGAACAAACGTTTATCTAAAAATACTCATATTTTTTTGAATTTCACAAATAGAAAGACCGACAAACGAATAATTTTTATTCTGGCAATATGCAACAAAAGATCAAAAAAATAAACTGTTGAAAATGAGAAATTTAATTACTCAATGAACACAAAGGAGGATTTAATTTATTTTCTTTAAAAGAAATTTGAACTCAATTTATAAATATTTTGAACAAACGTTTGTTCTATATATTTTCTTTACTAAATTTATAGACTTCCTGACAATGATTTCTAAGAAAGGGATCATACAAACAGAGGATGATATAAACTATTTAAAACCCTAAAACCATGGTATTAAAACTACTAGGACATGTTCTCAGCATATTAAAATATTTGCTGACGGGACTTTGGATGATGTGTTTTCTGGTTGGACCACTTTGGGCAACTAACAGTTATGTAAATCAGAAAAGTGAACGTTTGGATGAGCAACAATCCATAACGATTACAGGAAAAGTTGTATCCTCAGAAGATTACCAAGGTATACCCGGAGTGAATGTATCTATTCAAGGGACTACTCTTGGCACGGTAACCGATTTGAACGGAAATTATAAAATTGATGTACCGAATGGGGAATCTGTATTGGTTTTTAGTTCTGTAGGCTATCAAAGACTGGAAATAACGGTCGGAGAAAAGTCAGTCATTGATGTGACCTTGAACCCTGACGTCAAATCACTTCAGGAAATTGTGGTGGTAGGATACGGCACGCAAAAAAAAGTAAGTCTTACCAGTGCAGTCGATGAGATATCGGGAAGCGAATTGGAAAGAAGACCGGTTAACAGTATCCAACAAGCTTTACAAGGCAAACTACCAGGGGTAACAATTCTTGATAAAGGTGGAAGTCCAGGCTCACCGAACACAAATATTGTAATACGGGGTGTAAATGTTCCTTTTAGCCCAGATGGCCTTGGTGCATTAACCACAAGCACCGTTGGTGATAACGGTCCATTGGTCCTGGTTGACGGTGCAGTGCAACCGTTCCAGAGTATCAATCCGAATGATATCGCTTCGATTTCTGTTTTAAAGGATGCCAGTTCTACGGCAATTTATGGCTCAAGGGCTACAAACGGGGTAATACTTATCACCACCAAACGAGGAGCTGAGGGAAAAATCTCTGTTTCATATGATTTCTCCCATGCTATTCAAAAATCTATTATGAACCCTGAACCGATAGGTATGGAAGATTATTTCAATCTTCAAAATGAGGCTTATATAAATGCCGGCAATCCGGTCAAATACAGTGATGCGTACATACAGGAATATGTACAAGGCAGTGTTAATGATCCCTTGCATTATCCTTTACCTTATAACTGGTATAACGTCATGTTCCACACGGCTCCTCAGGAATATCATTCGTTATCCGTAAATGGAGGAACTGAGAATTTTAAGGGTCGGATGTCTCTCCGCTATCAGGACCAGGACGGGGTCATTGCCAATACGAATTCAAAACTGGTTGAAGGAAGGGTAAACACTGATTTTACCATCATCCCCAAAATAAAGTTATCAGCAGATCTCTATTTTCAAAATAAAAAAGGGATCGAGCCTAGTGGTGCCGGTAAGGGTATAAACGAGGTATTTCGGCAAATGATGCAAAATGCGATATGGGATGTCCCCAAATATCCGAACGGGGATTATGGAGGAGGTACTCAGGGCAATAATCCGCTACTCCTGGCTGAAGAAGCGGGAATTTCCCAATCAAACTATGATTACTTTAATGTCAACCTAAAAGGAGACTGGAATATCCTGAAGGGATTGACTTTTACCATGCAATTTGACGGACACATCAATGATGGATACCTCACGGATCATAATAAAACATGGGAAACAAGAGACTCCACTAAAGTTAAAAAGACCTTTCTCCACAATCAATTAAATGAACAAAGAACTACCGATCGATTCTATACACTTAATGATCTGTTGACTTATTCTTTCGATAAAGGGGATCATTCGATTAAGATTTTGGCTGGCTATTCCCAGGAACAAAATAATGGCAATTCGATAAGTGCCTATCGCCAGGATTTTTATAATAACGACATTAAGGTTCTGAGCCAGGGTGCTAATGATGATACTAAGGACAATAGTGGCAGTAATTACCTATGGACGCTACGTTCCTATTTCGGGAGATTTAATTATTCATTTAAGGACAAATATCTCTTTGAAGCGAATGCCCGTTATGACGGATCTTCGAAGTTTACGAGTACAAACCGTTACGCTTTTTTTCCTTCTTTTTCAGCAGCATGGCGAATATCACAGGAACCATTTTGGAGTGGATTACGAGACTATATCAATGAATTCAAGATACGGGGATCACTAGGATCGACCGGTAACCAGGCAGTGGGCCTGTATACCTTTTATCCCACTTTGAACCACGTTACCTACTCCTTCAGCGGTAATCCCGTGGATGGGTATGTTCAACAACAAATGGTAAATTCTGACCTTACTTGGGAAACGACCACCCAAACTGATGTAGGTTTCGATGCTGAGTTCTTAAACAACAGGATTTCCTTATCTGTTGATTATTATAAGAAGAGAACAAAGGGGATATTACTTGATTTACCTGTCCCAGCTACGATAGGTTTAAGTGCTGCTCCCCAAAACGCAGGAGTAGTAGATAATACGGGTTGGGAATTCAATTTCAATGGAAAGAATAATTTTGGCCCGTTCGTCCTGGATGCCAATCTCAATTTTCATATCAATGATAATAAAGTTATCGATCTGGCCGGCACGGGGCCTTATTATTATGGTGGTTCAGATTTTGACCCCCGCTATATAACAGCAGAAGGCCAACCAATTAATTCCGTTTGGGGCTATAAAACAGATGGATTTTTCAATACGGATCAAGAAGCAGCAGATTATCCTGAATTCATGCGACCTTCAGTAGCAGGCGACGTGAAATACCTGGATTTGAACGGTGACGGCATTGTGGACCCTAACGATATGACTTATCTGGGGAACTCTTTCCCCAAATACAATTTTGGTGGAGTCTTTAATTTGTCCTACAAAGGATTTACACTAAATCTGGCAATTCAGGGTGCCGCGGATGTAAGTATGGTATTGGCACGCGCTTTAAGCGAAATGGGCATTTATGAGGGTTTTGTTCCAAGCATATATGCAAACAATTACTGGACGCCGGAGCATACGGATGCCCGTTTTCCAAGAGTTGTCAAACAGGATTTGCGTAATCGGGTTATGAGTGATCAGAGAATGCTGGATGCTTCTTACGTTCGTTTAAAAAATATCGAGTTGGCATATCAACTACCGGCTTCGCTAATAAAGAAGTTGGATTTGAGTCTGATCAGCATTTACGTGTCAGGAACTAATCTGTTTACTATCTCCAAATTAAACGAATGGCATTTGGATCCTGAAGCAACATCTGGTTGGCAAAACTATTATCCTCAGGTAGCCTTATATACCGTCGGTACTCATATTCAGTTTTAGTCATTCTGATGCGATCATTTCTAAATATTATTAGTTACACATATTAATCATGAGAATTATGCGTTTCTTAAAAATTTTGATAATCAGCGTAGTTGCTATAATTCTTTGCCAGAATTGCGACAAGGATTTTCTGGTAACCGTTCCTAACGACCGTCTTTCCACAGAACTCTTTTGGAAAACAGACAATGATGCCATCTATGCTGCCAATGCAATATATCGGCACTTAACTGAAGGGGCAGGTATCTTTATAAGCTGGGATGCTATGACAGATATTGCGATGACTCACACGCCCAATCTTGCCATAGCCCAATTGGCCCAGGGTCAGATTGATCCGCTGAGTACCAGGGTAGGAGACGAATGGTCTAATGCCTATGCGGGTATTCGGGCTGCCAATTCCTTTTTTGCCAACATTGATAAGGTAGAAACAGATGATCCGGACCTCATCACCAGGTTAAAAGGAGAAGTTAGAGTGATTAGAGCCTATTTATACACTAGCCTCGCCTCCATATTCGGGGATGTACCCTTGATCACTACCGAAATTTCGATTGATGAAAGCAAAGAGTTAACAAGAACACCCGTCTCCCAGGTGTGGGATTTTATCTCGGACGAGCTTACTGAAGCAACTGGTGAATTGCCGCTCACTCAAAATGATGTCGGCAGAATAACCAAAGGGGCTGCCCTGGCCTTGAAATCAAGGGCTATGCTATATGCCGGACGTTATCAGGAAGCGTCCGACGCCGCTAAACAGGTGATGGATTCAAATGTTTATAGTCTATATCCATCCTACAAAGACTTGTTTGCTTATTCGACGGAAAATAATCAGGAAGTCATTCTCGACGTCCAGTTTATCGAAAACAATTTTTCAAATAATATATACCAAATCTTAGCTCCTGTGAGTCAACATGGTTCGCCTCAGTATTTTCCTACCAAAAATATCGTCGATGCTTATGAAATGACAAACGGTTTGTCTATTGACGATTCTGGATCCGGATATGACCCTTATAACCCTTATGATAATAGGGATCCACGTTTGCATTACTCCGTTTATGTTCCAGGTGATATCTTACCGGATGGCACCATATTGAATTCCAAACCTGGTAGCGGGACAAGTGATGAGGCCGGATCCAGTTTCGTGGTTTCTGAAACAGGCTTTTATACAAGAAAATATGTTAATACGGAAGATCTGCCGGACCCTACGAATTGCGGGATTAACATTATACTTCTACGATATGCTGAGGTGTTGCTGAACTATGCTGAAGCGAAAATAGAAATTAATCAGATCGATGCTTCTGTCTATGATGCCATCAACATGATAAGACAGCGCCCTGATGTTAATATGCCAACGATAACCACCGGAAAGACTCAGGATGAAATGCGTCAAATTGTGCGTCAAGAACGGTTAACGGAATTAGCTTTTGAAAGTCAGAGATTTATTGACATCCGTCGGTGGAAGATTGCCGGCACCGTTATGACGGGACGCGCTTATGGAATCACATATACTGATGATAACGGCGATCTTCAAACTGTAGTAGTTCCAGGTTGGAATTGGACTTGGAATGACCGGAATTATCTGTGGCCTATTCCTCAAAATGAAACAGAACTCAATCCTAATTTGACACAAAACACAGGTTATTAAAATAGAAATTTCAATTGCTTATGACCATAGAGTTCCTGTATATTAAAAATCTCAAAAATCTGAGACCATGAAAAAGTTCTTTCTGTATTTCCTGTCTTTTAGTATGGGGATGAGTATTCTTGGGCTAACTATCACGAAGAAAGTCTTTCATTCGTCGCCGCTTCAGTCCTCAAAAGACGTCCAACAGGTTAAAAAGATGAATGTCATCTTCTATTTGGTGGATGATCTGGGTTGGAGTGATGTGGGATATGAAGGCAGCCGTTTCTATGATACTCCTGTTATTGATCAGTTTTCCAAACAAGGTGTGCGGTTTACCCAGGCCTATGCCGCCTGTCATGTCTGTTCCCCTACCCGTGCCAGCATTCTGACTGGTGAATACCCTGCCCGTACGCATTTGACCGATTGGCTGCCCGGGCGAAAGGATTATCCTTTTCAAAAATTAAAGAATGTAAAGTCAGCCCAGCATTTACCGTATGGTCTGCCTACATTACCCAGGGTGCTCAGGGAAAACGGTTACGCGACCGCCATTTTTGGGAAATGGCATTTGGGATGGGATGATACCACGAATGTTCAGTCTCCGCTCCGGCAGGGATTCGATCTTCATATTCCCGACTGGGATGCAGGCTGGCCCAATGGATCCTATTTCGCTCCTTTTGATCTGAAGGGGTTGGATGACGGTACTCCAAAGGGCGCTTACCTTTCTGATGTGCTGACCGACAAAGCTTTGAATTGGATTCAGGAACACCGTTACCAGCCATTCTTTCTTTATTTCGCCAATTATGCCGTGCACGACCCTATTCAAGGTCGCGGTGATTTGGTATTGAAATATGACCAGAAGCTGAATAAGATGAAAAACCAGAAGAAAATGCCGCCCGGACCGGATTACATTCTGGAAGAAAATCCCGATGATCCCAATCCCCTTAGCCGAAACAAACTCACAAACCTTTTGGACGATCGGCGGTACATGGGTTTTAGCCTCCTACCCAACAGGACGGTCAAGATCAGGCAACACCAAACGAACCCCATATTTGCGGCGATGGTCGAAAGTGTGGATGAAAGCCTGGGAAGAATTCTCGACAAGTTGAAAGAATTAGGGCTGGCCGATAACACCATTGTAATTTTCTTCTCCGACAATGGCGGCATGTCGGCTGCCAATTTCGGGAATCCTCGGAGAATAATTGAAGAATGCGATCTGAACGAAGCTTACTCGACTTCTAATCTCCCCCTTAGAGGAGGTAAGGGTTGGCTTTACGAGGGTGGTATTCGCGAACCATTAATCGTTTACTGGCCTCATGAAGGAAATCATGGAACCGTAAGCAACGTGCCAGTGATCAGCACTGACTTTTACTCAACGATTTTGGATATGATTGGCCTGGATCCCCTTACCCACGGCGATGATGGTGTGGATGGGATAAGTCTGGTTCCTATCCTAAAGGGAGAAGAAAAAGGCAATGATAAAATTGAAAATAGGGCTCTTTATTGGCATTTTCCACATTACAGCAATCACGGCGCACAAAGCCCAGGAGGTGCTGTCCGCTATGGGGATTATAAACTGATTGAATATTATGAAAACAATAAAGTGCAATTATTCAACCTGAAAGAGGACCCAGGTGAACAGCAAGATCTCGCAAGTTCCAACCCCGACAAGGTAAATGAGTTAAGAACCATGCTGCATGAGTGGAGAAAAAAGGTGAATGCGGAAATGCCTGTTCCTAATTCGGATTATGATGCAAAGTTAAGCTGGTCACCTGACGCTTTAAAT
The DNA here is from genome assembly GCA_963711495.1 of uncultured Cytophagales bacterium. Classification (GTDB taxonomy): domain Bacteria; phylum Bacteroidota; class Bacteroidia; order Cytophagales; family Cyclobacteriaceae; genus CAVQEK01. The sequence continues at coordinate 109,125 of CAVQEK010000007.1, read as the reverse complement.
AATGATGATTAATTTATGAAGATCCGGTTCATATTAGGATTCATATTAGTTTTCACCAGTGCTGGATATGCTCAATATCCGCAATATCAGGGAAGGCTAAAGGAATTGTTTGCAGGCCCCGCTCCCTCAGAACATGATGCGTGGCTCCGGGAAATGAGACAATGGAGAATGGCAGAAAGAGAAAAATTGAACTACAATGATTCGGAATACCTCAGACCGGAATTCGAATGGCTGAAGAATACATTCATTTATGTGCAGATGATGGCGCATGACCGTTATTTCTATGACGTAGTAACAGGAAAATATACCGTCGACCGGTTCCTGGACGACTTGAAAGAACGATATGGCGGCATCGATGCCGTCCTCATTTGGCCGACCTATCCGAACATCGGCATTGATAACCGGAATCAGTTTGATCTCTTGCACGATATGCCCGGTGGAGTCAATGAGATAAAACAGATGATTGTTGACTTCAAAAAGAGGGGCGTTAGGGTTTTCTTCCCGATCATGTACTGGGATCATGGCACAAGAGAAATAGATTCATCCATGCCTGCAGCCCTGATATCGGAAATGAAAGAAATTGGAGCAGACGGATTGAATGGCGACACGATGAGCGGAGTGACAGAAGATTTCAAAGATGCATACGACAGTCTCCATTATCCGGTGGTTTTACAGCCGGAAGTAGGCGTTCGCACTGATTTAAAAATGATACAATGGAATACTTCCAGTTGGGGATATTACTGGGATTACACTTTTGAGCCTGGTGTAAGCATCTGCAAATGGCTGGAGCCACAACACCAGGTTTTTGTAACCAACCGGTGGGCCGTTGATAAAGCCGATGATCTGCAATATGCCTTCTTTAACGGTATTGGCTATAATGCATGGGAGAATATGTGGGGCGTTTGGAACCAAATTCCGGATCGATATGAAAAGGAAATCCGCATGATAGCCACAATCTATAGAGCATTTCCAGGTATATGGAATAGCCAGGAATGGGAGCCTTTTGTACCCACACTGCAAGACGGAGTCTTTGCATCTAAGTTTCCTGGACTTGATGAAACCGTTTACACATTAGTAAACAGGGATAGTACAGATGCAAACGGAAGACAATTGCAATTACCGGACGAGGAAGGTATGAAGTATTATGATTTATGGAACGGGAAAGAGTTGACACCGAAGAAATCGGATGATCACATCGAGTTATCTTTTCCGATAGAAGGCCTCGGTTTTGGAGCGTTGGTGGCTGTCAAATCTTATGCCGTAGATGGTTTTTTTCAACAGGTCCTAAGTAAGATGAACACTTTGTCCGAAAAACCTTTAAAGAGTTATTCTACGGCTTGGCAGCCACTGCCTCAGCAAATGGTAGCAATCAATAAAACAAAATCTGCTGTTAAAACGCCAAAGGGAATGGTTTTGATACCGGGGACAAAAGAATATGATTTCAATTCGGTGGGCGTAATGATTGAAGGAGATCCGCTTCCTGACGCTGTGGGCGTTCAGCATCCATGGGAACAACACCCCTCGCGCTCACAGGAACATGTCATGAGTGTTCCTTCATTCTATATAGACAAGTATCCGGTAACCAACAAACAGTTTAAACAGTTTTTGGACGTCACCCATTACCATCCAAAGGATGATCATAATTTTTTAAGGGATTGGATGAATGGTAATTATCCCAAGGGTTGGGAGAATAAACCGGTCACCTGGGTTTCCATTGAAGATGCAAGGGCTTATGCCTTTTGGACAGGAAAAAGATTGCCTCATGAGTGGGAATGGCAATATGCTGCGCAGGGCACAGATAACCGGCGTTATCCCTGGGGAAATGAAATGGACGCAGACAGGATACCGCCTCCAGATTCAACCCGCGAAATGAGACCACCAACCGACGTAAAGGCTTACCCACAAGGCGCAAGTCCTTTCGGTGTGGTGGATATGACTGGAAACGTATGGCAATGGACCGATGAATATATCGACGAGCATACACGCTCGGCCGTCCTGAAAGGTGGAGGCTATTATAGGGCTACTACGTCCAAATGGTATTTTCCCAGGGTTTCCGAACTCAATCAATACGGCAAATATTTATTGATGGCACCTAGCCTTGACCGTTCTGGTGCTATTGGTTTCCGATGTGTGGTGGATAAATAATCCATTTAAGATAATTCTAGTGTTATATTTTCTAACATTGGTCACTGTTATTATAAAGAAGTGAATTAAACCATGAGGTTCAGGTTTGCATATATTTTTTTACTGTTCATTTTGTTAGGATTATTGGTCCTGTATATGAGTGGCACAAAATGGATAGGGAAATACATTGATACTTCTCCAAAAATTCTGATAGCGAAAAATAGCCAGTCATATATGGCAATTACTTTACCTGTCCGTCCTTCGGTCACTCAACAATTCGCGGGTTCGGAACTAGTCAAATATCTTCAACAAATCAGTGGTGCTGATTTCTTCATTACAACGCATCAAAATAAGACAAACCATGTCATCCTCATTGAGCGTAGTAACCAACTGGATAAAGATAGTTATACAATCACCGTTCTGAATAAAGACATTGTACTTTCAGGAGGTTCTGATCGGGCTATATTGTATGCAACATATGATTTCCTCCATCGCCTGGGATGTGAATGGCTGGCGCCTCAGTTTTCCTTTTATAATGGACAGGCAGAATATATTCCGTCAAAGTCCACTCTTTTTTATAATGTTCATGTTGTATCCGAACAACCGCGTTTTGCCTATCGCAAGTTGGATGTAGAAGAAGGCCGTTCTCATAATGTAGAGAATTTGAAGCAACTTATTGAATGGATGCCCAAACTGCGCTATAATATACTGATGGTTCCATTGGATTATGGAGGTTCCGGACGCGTTCAGTGGGATCAATGGAGAGAACAATTAACTCCGGAATTGGAAAAGAGAGATTTGATGATCGAAGTGGGTGGGCACGGATATCAGAATTTTCTGAATGCCAAAATGCCGGCAATATTAAATACCGATAAAGGACTTACATTGTTTGACCAGCATCCGGAGTGGTTTGGCCAAGACAAAAACTGTGAACCTAGCCCCGCAGAGCATATCGTTTTCAATACTTCCAATCAGGATGCAATGCAATATTTTACCAATAATATTGCAGCATATATCAGTCAGCATCCCGAAATCGATATTTTTGATTTTTGGCCACCGGATGGTGCTCGTTGGGCCGAATGTGTTAATTTTTCCGCATTGGGATCGTCGCAGGACAGACAGGCGCGTCTTGCCATTCAGGTCGATTCTGTTCTCAAAACGATCCGACCGGGTCTACATCTTGAAATTATTGCTTATGCCCGGGCTCTGTTGCCACCAGAAAAAGAAGCTTTGAATAAAGATATTCTGGTTGATTTTTGCCCGATCAATCAAAGTTTTGAGAAGCAAATTTATGATCCTGCTGCCTCCAATAATGTTGACTACGTTAGTGCCATTCAATCCTGGCGTAAGAAGTTCACCGGCGATATAGCGCTTTATTCTTACTATCGAAAGTATGCCTGGAGATCCTTACCGAATATTATTCCGCATTATATGCAAAAGGATTTACAATGGTATATCAAGGTTCCATTACAGGGGATTTGCACTTATGCCGAGCCGGGTGATTGGTTTACTTATGAATTGAATCATTATGTGTTAGGCCACCTGGCCTGGGACCCGGATTGCGAGATGGATACTTTAATTGATCAATTTTGCCGGATACGATTTGGTTCTGAATGGAAAATGACAAAGGCAGTCTACGCTTCATTGGAAAATATTGTGCGTTTTGTCGGAAGTATTCCCTTCACGACGCTAAAATCAATAGAACAGATTGGCAGTGGAGAGCGGGAATTAAAGAGGAGAGAAGATGACATTCGGATTGCACAAGAAAATACATCGGACTCTACTGTGGCGGCAAACTTATCCAGGCTGTTGCTTATGGTACAATATGCTTATTATGATTTACAAATACAGCAAGCGTGTGCGTCATTGCTATCTGCTCATGAAATCCGGAAAAAGGTGGAAAACATGGTTTCCTTTTTAGAATCCAATCGCGATAAAGGGGTATTTATATTGTCGAATAAAGATAATCTTGCTGGTTTTATGAAGCATTATGGCTTGCTGTTTAAATAGAATTATATGACTTTGTTAAACATTAAAAATCATTTTATCGACAGCCTTACAGGTTTAGGCCTAAGTGGACTACATGTTGTTTGTATAAGTTTCCTGTGTCTCTTTCCTAGAGGCGATGCCTATTCTCAGAATTTATCAGATTTGGAAATTCAGCCCCAGGAAAAATTTGTTGATCCGTCAGAGGTGTCAGTGAAAGGGATCCTCGGAGATGCAATTTCTACCAGCGGGAATGGTCGCTTACTTACTCTCCCACATTGGCATGATGGCGAATTGATAAAAATGTTCAGCCGCGAATCCAGGAATAACAATGATAGAACTGACTGGTACGGAGAGCATGCCGGGAAATGGATGTATTCCACAGCACTTGCGGCAAACCGGACAGGAAATGAATATCTCAAGACACTTTTACTGCAGACAGCAGATTACCTGGTCAGCACACAAGAGGAGGACGGTTATCTCGGATCGTACTCATCGGATTTGCGGATCACCAATAAAAATTCAAAATCACACGGGCATTCCTGGGACGTGTGGACCCTCAGCTACATGACCCTCGGGTTATTGCAGATTAATCGATTTTTCCCGGGCCAGAAATATTTGAACGCAGCAAAAAAGATCGGAGAATTATTTCTGAAAACCTTCGGCGATGGCTCGGCGAATATTACCGATTATGGGACAAGACACGGTATATCGGCAACTATAATTCTGGACCCGGTGGTGGAATTATACAAAATTACCAGCGACAAAAGGTATCTCGACTTTGCCCAGTTGATCATTAAAGAAATGGAAGAAAAAGAGGGAGTACGTCTTATTTCTGTGGCCTTGCACAACCAAGATATGGAGAATGTAGGCGACGGTAAGGCGTATCAGATTATCTGGAATCTCACTGCTGTGGCAAAACTTTATGAGGTAACTGGTAATCCGGATTATCTCAAGGCCACCGAGAATGCATGGCAGAATATTGTTGATTCTCATTTGACGATCAGTGGCGGTCCGTGGGGAGGCATTGGCAAGCATTATGAATGCTTCAACCGCAAAGGATTCTGGGATCCTTATGGCTTTATCGAAACCTGTAGTACGATGTCCTGGATCCAGTTCAATAAAGAAATGCTGTACATAACTGGTGAGGCAAAGTATGCCCAGGAAATTGAAAGATCCGCTTATAATGCATTATTGGGTGCTCAATACCCGGATGGTCAAAATTGGTGCTACCATTCATTTACCAATGGGCGCCGATATATAGCGCATTTCAATGATTGTTGCCCCTCCAGTGGTGCGCTGGCCCTGGAGGAATTGTCGCCGCTTATTTATACAATCAAAGATGGCGGCATCGCCTGCAATCTGTTTTCTGAAAATGAAGCAACGATCACATTGGTAAATGCAAACCCGGTTCAGATCAATCAGAAAACAGATTATCCTTTTGACGGCAATATCCAACTAACGGTTCGTCCTTCGAAGAGAGCTGAATTCCCAATTTTCATCAGGATACCGGATTGGGCCAATGGGACAGCGATCAGTGTTAATGGAGAGCCGGTAGACGCGGGTAAGATCCAAAGTGGCACTTACTTCAGATTGGATCGAAAATGGGCGAAAGAAAATACGATTGAAATAAATTTTCCATTTGATCTGAAAATACACCAAAAAATCGAACAGGCCACAGTTCCCCAGGGAAATTCGGACATCTATAAAGTCGATTGGTTTGCGCTAACCCGCGGCCCTTTGGTTTATGCCACAAACGGATTAATTAATGGAGAAGATCGTGAAAGAGTTTTTCAACTGTCACCTCAAAACCCTGAGACTTTGTTCAAACAAGTCGCTTCACTACAGGGAATGAAGGGACAGGCTTATGCGTTGAAAATTCCTGGAAAGGAACCATTGCTATTTGTTCCACTTTATGAAGCTGGAGGGAGAAGTGCCGGTACCTGGCGACTGACTTGGGTACAGTATAATATTGATCACTAAAAAATATTAAATGCGCTAAAAGTGAAAACAATGAACAGACCAATATTTTTATGTCGTTTTTATCTGTGGACAATCATTTATGTTGTTGTGCTGGTTTCAGGATGCGGTGAAAAAGAGCAAAAGAAGGATACCCCCAATATAGTTTTGATCCTTGCAGACGATCTGGGATATGGTGATTTGAGTTGTTATGGTGCCACCAAAATTTCGACGCCCAATATAGACAAACTGGCCGCTGATGGTATGAAATTTACCAATGCATATGTTGCGTCTTCTCTTTGTTCTCCTTCGAGATACAGCATACTCACCGGCCAATATTCCTGGAGAACACGGTTAAAATTTGGCGTACTGAAATATTTTGATAAACCACTTATTCAAAAAGATCAGACTACAATAGCCTCACTGCTAAAAAGAAATGGATACCACACAGTTTGCATAGGAAAATGGCATCTGGGGCTTGATTGGGAAGTGAACCAGAAAGCCCCGGCCAATCCGGATTCATCCGTGTTTAATTCCTGGGATGAACATGTGCAGGATTATATTGATTTTTTAAAACCAGTCGGGAATGGCCCAATCGAAAGGGGGTTTGATTATTTTTATGGAATGGCCGGTTCGAATAACATGGAGCCATATGTCTTTATTGAAAACGACATGGTAACCGAGGCACCTTCCGAATCGCAAAAACCTTACGATCATTACATCAATGTCGCCAAAGCGCCAAACTGGGATATCAAAAAGGTCAATCAGGTTTTAACCCACAAAGCCGTTGACGTTATCAATAATCATTTTAAAAATCATCAGGACCAGCCACTGTTTTTATATTTTCCCACCAGTGCCATCCACAGGCCTTGTTTGCCGAGCTTTACCAAGGGGAAAAGTGAGGCGGGTTTGCGTGGTGATATTGTGATTGAACTGGACTGGACCGTCAATGAAATTGTAAAGGCGCTGAAAGAAAATGGTGCTTATGACAATACTTTATTGATTTTCACATCGGATAATGGTCCAAGACCCGGAGATCCGGCAATTTGGATGGAGCGGTATGAAAATGGTGATTATGAAAATTACCATCAGGATTATTTTGACAATTATTCTGCGGAGTACATCAATGAGCACGGCAATGAGATTTGGAAAAATGGCTGGTTCACCTATGGCCACAGGGCTGCCGGAGATCTGTTGGGATTTAAATCAGATGCATGGGATGGTGGTCTTCGCGTACCATTTATTGTCCGCTGGCCGGACAAAGTACAACCGGGGACAGTAAATGGATCAGTAATATGTGCCAGTGATATGTTGGCGACATTTGCTGAATTGGTCGGGGATTCGCTGAAAAATGGTCAGGGAGAAGATAGTTATAGTTTTCTTGCCAGTCTTTATGATAAAAATGCCCCTCAGGTCAGGAAAAGCTTGACGCTTACTGCCGGAGCCAGCGGCGCTTTTGTGGAGATCAAAGATCACTGGAAGTTTATTGAAGCAGCGGTTCCTGGAAGATGGCCCGAAACCTACTATCCCAATGGCCCGAGCAAGCTGGATCCTCAGCTGTACAATCTCAAAGAGGATGAATCAGAACAAAATAATTTATTTGGCGAAATGCCGGATAAAGTGAAGGAATTAGAAGATGTCATTGAACAGGTGCAGCATAAGGCAATAAAAGAAGGAAACTAACCACATATATTAATACGCTAAATGAATTATAAAAATAATACGGTTCAGCTTTTTAACTTAAAGACAGATCCTGGAGATCAAACTGATCTTTCCGAATCTCAGTTGGAGATGGTTGAGAAATTGAGGGCCATGTTGCATCAGTGGAGAAAGGATGTGCATGCCAAAATGATGGCTTCATATCCGGATTATGTGCCGGGGAAGTAAAAATTGAGCGATCATGATGTTATTGTGGATGGGACGATATAGGTTTTAAAAGATTGTATGACGATGAAATTGTTAAGCCATGAGTAAAATACTAGTAATAGGAAGTTCGAATACGGATCTAATTGCCAAGATCAATTATTTCCCAAAAGCCGGAGAAACGATAGAGGGCTTATCTTTTTTTCAGGCAATGGGCGGTAAGGGCGCCAATCAAGCTATTGCAGCCCATCGATTAGGTGGAGATGTTAAATTTATTACTTGCTTGGGCAAAGATGCCAATGGACAGAACACCCTGAGATATTATAAGAAAGAAGGACTGGATGTTTCCTCTTCGCTGATCGTTGATGATGTTCCGTCAGGCACTGCTATGATCTGGGTCGATAAAAACGGGGAAAACTGCATTGTGATCACACCAGGGGCCAACAATATGCTCACCCCAGCCTACCTTCATAAACTGGAAGAGGATGTGAGAAGGGCAGACATGGTAATGTTGCAAATGGAGATTCCGTATGAAACCATAAAGGCTGCATGCGATCTTGCCCACAAAAATGGCAAAAGTGTAATGCTTAATGTTGCTCCAGCCCGCCAGTTGGATGCGGATATAATAAATAAGATTGATATTCTAGTTGTCAATGAGATCGAGGCTGAAGCAGTATCCGGTCAAAAGGTGGAAAAAGTCGGTATGGAGGGAATTATTGATACACTGCTTGCAATGGGCGTTAGCAAGGTGATTTTAACATTGGGTAAACAAGGATGTTTGCTTAAGAAAAGTGATGTATTTCAGTCTGTTCCTGCGTTCAATGTGGAAACTTTGGATAGTACGGGGGCCGGCGATACATTTTGCGGGGCATTAGCGGCAGCATTGAGCAAAAACCGTGATTGGGACGAGGCGCTTAAGTTTGCCACTGCCGCGGCGGCCATCTGTGTAACGCGTATGGGCGCACAATCATCCATCCCGACCGAAATGGAAGTGGCCGAATTTTTAAAGAAGAATCTTGTAACCCAGGAAAAGGGATAAGTCAGCACGCGCTAATAAATTTTCTTACGCACCGGAATGTCGTAAAAGTTAACATGTTTTGTTTACAACTAAAATCATGAAAACCATGATGAGGACAATTTTAATAATGGTTTGTCTGGGGGTTTGGGGAAATGCATTTTCCCAAATGAAGGGCATCGAAAAAAAAGGCGATATGATCATCATGTCCAAAGAAACGTTGAAAGATAAAATTAAAGGGGCATGGGTGGCCCAGACCGTAGGTGTTACTTTCGGGGCACCTATTGAGTTCAACTATAATTCGACCTTGGTTCGGGATAACCAGCCCATTTCTTGGACCGATTCTTCCATGTATGTCGAATACAGGGACAGGCCTGGTACCTATGATGATGTTTACATGGACCTCTCTTTTATGAAAGTTATCCGGGACAAAGGAATCGATGCTCCTGCTCAATCGTTTGCGGAATCATTTGCCAATGCAGACTATAAGCTCTGGTTCGCCAATCAAACGGCCCGTTATAATATTCAGAATGGTTTGAAGGCACCACAGTCCGGATATTGGCTGAATAACCCCTGTGCCGATGATATCGATTTTCAGATTGAGTCGGACTTTGCAGGCCTGATGTGTCCGGGTTTGACAAACTCCGCAGTTGGAATATGCGATAAGGTTGGCCACATTATGAATTATGGAGATGGATGGTATGGTGGCGTTTATGTGGCCAGTCTTTATTCTTTGGCTCTAATATCCGATAATCCTGACGACATTGAACGCATCGCCAAAGAGGCACTTACGGTAATCCCCCCTGAAAGTAAATTTGCTCAATGTATTAGTGATGTCATTAAATGGCATGAGGAGGATCCAGTCGATTGGAAATCCACATGGTTTAAAACTTTCCGAAAATGGGGTGTGGACACCGGGTCCCCTTGGGGGATTTTTCGTCCTTTTAACATTGACGCCAAGATCAATGCAGCCTGGGTGCTGATGGGATTGCTTTACGGAAATGGTGATTTTACCAGAACTTACCAAATAGCGGTACGCTGTGGCGACGATGCCGATTGCAATCCGGGAACAGCGGGCGGAATTCTGGCTGCCATAAAGGGATATAAGAACATTCCTGAATTTTGGACACAGGGATTGGACAAGGTGGAAGATCTTCCGTTTATGGGGACGGATATATCTCTGAATGATGCCTACGATATGTCTTACAAGTTTGCCGAAGAAATGATTAAAAGAAATGGCGGAAAGATTGGTGACAATGAGGTCAGCATTCCGCTGCAAAAGCCAAAAACGGTTCCGCTGGAAATTTCCTTTAAAGGCCACTATCCTATCGGCAAAGTATTTCCTAGGATGTTGCCTAATGAGATCTCTTTTGAGTTCGATGGTATTGGATTCGCCATGGTCGCACAACCAGATGGCAGAGACTATGGCAAAATGAATCATGTCTTTAACACAGAAATGTATATTGATGGTAAACTGATGGAAACTGCCAAACTACCCACCGAAGTCAATAAACGCCGGTTTACCCCTTTCTGGAGATATCAACTACCCAAGGGAAAACATAAAGTGGTGATAAAGATCCTCAATCCGGTAGATTATGCGAAAATAGATATTAATTATGCCATCATTTATGGAGATGAACCTTATGATGTTGGATTGTGAAAAAGACAATGGATAGGTGCTATGGTTCTTTGATTTCATATGGTATTGTGTGGATTAATAATTGCCCGTTGCGAGTTTTGATTAACACGCCACCGATACGCTTCCCCTTGAATTCATATAAACCTGTTTTTTAAACTGATAGAAATAAAAAATTGATATTAAATGATTAACTACTAAAACAGACCATCATGTTTATTGTAAACGATTATCCATTGGCGGTGATTTTTTGTCTGATCACTATGCTCTGCTGGGGTTCCTGGGCCAACACTCAAAAGTTGGCTGGAAAGACCTGGCGATACGAACTTTTTTATTGGGACTATGTTTCTGGAATCCTGATTTTGTCACTGGTCTTTGCTTTTACATTGGGAAGTATTGGAGAGAATGGACGGGGATTTGTCCAGGATCTGATGCAGGCAGACACCAAAAATCTGGTAAGCGCTTTTCTGGGAGGGGTTATTTTTAATGCAGCCAACATATTGTTGTCCACAGCCATTGCCATTGCAGGGATGTCGGTGGCCTTTCCGGTAGGGATAGGAATCGCGTTGGTTTTAGGCGTTGTCATAAATTATTTAGGATCTCAAAAGGGAGATCCAATACTGCTCTTTTTAGGTGTAGGGCTCATCACTGTTGCCATCATCATCAATGCTTTAGCGTATAAAAAAGCATCTTCCGAAAGTCAAAAACTGTCAACAAAAGGGCTTGTCGTTTCTATTATTGCCGGTGTGCTGATGTCATTCTTTTATCGTTTTATTGCCGCCTCGATGGATCTCGATAATTTCAAAAATCCGGGTGAAGGTATGATGACACCATATTCAGCAGTGGTTATTTTTTCCGTGGGTATTTTTCTCAGCAATTTTATTTTCAATACCATTTTATTGAAAAAGCCCATTAGCGGAGAGCCTACAAGTTATAAGGCATATTTCACAGGAAGTTTTTCGACTCACCTTGTCGGAATATTTGGTGGGATTATTTGGGGTATTGGTAATTCACTGAACCTTATTGCTGCCGGGAAAGCCGGTGCAGCCATATCTTACGGACTTGGTCAAGGGGCTACATTGGTCGCAGCCCTGTGGGGTGTATTTATTTGGAAAGAATTTAAGAACGCACCCAAAGGAACCGGTGTCCAACTGGCAATCATGTTTATCCTTTTTATTACAGGGATCATTTCGATTATTTATGCCGGCCAGTGAAATGAGTACGGCAGATGTTGGATCTTTCATGTTATTTCAGGCTCATTGATATAAACAAAATTAAGCATTAGAGAAGCAAAAAGGTAAATTGATTTGGTTTGATTGATTCCAAAGGCCTTCAAACCAATATTTTTTTTGTTTGTTTAAAGCTAGATTGAGAACATATTCTTCTTTTACTATCTGGAAATATGCTCCAATGGCAAGAATCTTAAATCTCAAAGTTGACAGTGTATGTTGATTTTTACATTTGAGGATAATCATTCTAAATGTAGCCATAATATGTGAGTCAACATTGTAAAAATTCATGCGGCCTCTGTGCCGAAAAACTGCTTTAAATTGAAGTTATGAAATCCAACGTTATATTTTTATTCTTTACTCCTGTTTTCAGAATCTGCTCTTCGGTGATATAACCTCCAGATCTCGGCAGTTGGCAGTGAAACGTTGGTGATACAGTCGGTATAGCGTTACTGATTATAAATTTTTTCATCGGCAAAGAGCTTTAGCGGTTTCCCTGCAGCATTTGGTTGATTTTTGACCAGTTATCTGACGATAATCATTCTCCGGCTATTTTTTCATAGAGGACTTTGGCAATCAATTTCACTCACTTCAATGCAGTCATCAACCTTTAACCAAATCTTCTGAGTAACTTTTAATTAATAATATATTCTTTGAAAGGAGGTAATAGAATTTATTGTATTTCATATACTTACACAAATACAAAAATCTGTTAAGGTAAAGGGTGGTCAGTCAAAATTGGCAGCAGTGGTCACTTTACTTCTGTCTGAGGTGCTCACTTTGACCGGTTTTTGTACACTGATGTTACAATTAGATATGAAGGTATGGGCAAAATGGAAGACGGGTTTGATGATATGTGGAATTGAATATCCTGAAATTAGGTAATCGCCAGATCAAAACGCATCCAATACCTTATCTACTTTTGATTTTTTGATTTGTGATATCCTACGATCAAATGTTAATTATAGGATTAAAAAAATTGAGTGGGTAATGATGAGGATCTAGTTTGCTAAAAGTTTATTTGTTTATGACCTTATAAAGTTGTGATCGCATTGTCACAGAATCTCACAAGAGCATATTGAGCATTATTTGAGAGGATTAGTTCTGGAATGGGGATGTTTCTCGCATTTTTTAAATTGACGGACACAGTGCGGTTTTCACAGAAATATTCCTCCAGTTAACGGAGAATCCATGGATACATGAATAAATTGACCTTGTCTTTTGATTAAATTGAAATTTAAAAAAAATAGTTAATGATTGTAACCAAAATATATTGATTTTTCTTAGTTTTAGGCAAAAATACCTTTCATTTGATTGTATGTGTAAGGATTTGAAAGAATTTTTGTTTTCAGTAATGCTTGAAAAGCATTTTTTATTTGTTCGTTTCGAATACGTCTGATATTAATCATTTCGAGTTGTCTTGTTACCTATGAGTGTTATCAGATCAGTCGAAATACAGTAGTCACCTAAAATTAAAGAAAGCAAATGGACCGATCATTTAGTAAATCTACAGTTTCCAGAAGAGCTAAGATACTGGAAGAGCTTGAATTAAATGGACAAGTATCTGTTAGTGAGTTAAGTAAAAAGTTCAAGATCAGCGAGGTTACAATCCGAAACGATTTGACCCATCTCGAAAAGCAAAATATGTTGATCCGTGCTCGGGGCGGTGCATTAAAAATAAAATTTTACCGTATGGGGATCGATCCTTCATTCTCTGAAAAGGAAAAAGAGTTTTTGAAGGAAAAACAAGCCATTGCAAAAGCAGCAGTTAAACTCATCAATGAAGGTGACACTATTGTATTGGATTCCGGCACAACCACCACAGAAGTAGCCAAAAATCTCGACCAGTTTCAAAATCTTACCATCATTACAAACGCCCTTAACATAGCAAGTATACTTGCTGAATATGAAGGGTTCAACATTTTTATGCCCGGAGGTTCACTGCGAAAAAAATCGTTATCACTAGTCGGTGTTCTTGCAGATGAAAGCTTTGAAAAATTTTATTGTGACAAACTGTTTTTGGGTGCGGACGGTTTCGATACCACGCATGGCTTGTCAACGCCAAATTCTGAGGAAGCCCATCTAAATCAGATAATGATCAAGATCGCCAGGAAAGTGATCGTCGTTGCCGATTCAAGGAAGTTTGAAAGGAGGCGTTTTGCTTTTATTGGTCCAATATCAGATGTTAATGTGGTAGTGTCGGATTCGGGGATTAAGGAGGAAGATAAGAACCGCTTGGAAAAAAGTGGCGTGCAGGTGATTATTGCTTAGTTACGATCGCGATCGATTGTATTCTGATATCAAATTTTTGAATCACTAAATTTTATGACTAGACGTCCCTGGTTGATGTTTGCCCTTATTACTACTGTGTTTTGGGGAGTATGGGGAGCTTTAATTGAAATTCCTGAGAAAGCAGGATTTCCTGCTACACTTGGATATATTGTTTGGTCCCTAACCATGGTACCCTGTGCCCTCATTGGTCTGGGCATCATCAGATGGAAATTGGAGTATGATTTAAAGTCTGTGTTTTATGGATTGATTATTGGTTTTCTTGGCGCAGGAGGACAGCTCATTTTATTTCACGCCTTGGCCAAAGGGCCGGCATATCTGGTCTTTCCAATCATTTCATTGTCTCCGACAGTTACCGTTGTTTTATCTTTAATCTTTTTAAAAGAGTCCACAACGAGGAGACACTGGGTGGGGATTATTATAGCTTTAGTTGCTATTGTACTAATGTCTTATCAGGAACCTCAGAAAGGCGAAGTAAGAGGATACTTATGGTTTTTCCTGGCTATTTTGGTTTTTTTGGCTTGGGGTATTCAGGCTTTTTTTATGAAAATAGCCAATAACCGGATGAAGGCCGAAAGTATTTTCTTTTATATGATGATTACCGGCCTTTTTTTGGCACCTGTTGCTTACTTCATGACCGACATATCAATGTCCGTCAATTGGGGATTCGAAGGGCCTTATCTTGCCGCAATGATCCAAGTTTTGAATGCTATTGGGGCACTGACCCTTGTTTATGCCATCCGATTTGGTAAAGTAATCATTGTCGCACCACTGGCTAACGCCGGAGCACCGATCATCACTATTGTGATATCCCTGATTATTTATGCGGTTATACCAAATCCGGTCATTATTACTGGGATGGTAATTGCCATGATCTCCGTATACCTGATCGCAGACTGATCACCCATAAAGTTACTACAAACCGGGTTAAGCCATGAAAAAGAGCACATGTTTATTACCCGACTAATGATAATTCCGTTATTGTCACCCCGGTGGTTCAGGGCGAAGACGGAACCTGTATCATAGATTTTGATGATAAAGTATTTGCTAAAGCTGTTGGAGAAAAGGAAATGGTCGTTATGTCAGAAATTGATTTTGCCAATGAGACAATTGATTCAAGCGAGTCATGGGAAACCTTCAATGGCACAGACAATATAAGGGACTTACGTACGAAATCACGATGGCCAGACATTTTTAATCTTTTGAGTGATTTGATTTCGTACCGCGACTTTTGGACTGATACAGGCAGGTTCAATTGACCACAAGTGGCAGGGAACGACAATTGAAAGCAGTCCGAATAGTAGGCATATCAAAGAATAACGAGGACATAGGGGCTGGTTGTGATGACCGGTAGTTTTATTCAATAATTGAAGTAAATTAAGAAAATTATGAGTCAAAGAAATTCAGTTGGAAAGAAATCCGTGATTGGATTTATTCTTTTATGCTTCACCATCAATTATGCTTCGGCAAATATCCAGCTTCCGGGAATTTTTAGTGATAATATGGTTCTGCAACGCGATATGAAGGTACCGTTGTGGGGTAAGGCGGATCCTGGAGAAAAAATTACAGCAGCATTAGGAGGACATTTTGCCGAGACGGTTACAAGTTCTGATGGAAGATGGAAATTGTACATTGGTCCGCTGGATACAGGAGGACCTTTTGAATTACAATTGTCCGGGAAAAACAGAATATCGATAAAAAATGTGTTAGTTGGGGAAGTATGGGTTTGTTCGGGCCAATCGAATATGGCTTTGGAAGTTCGAAGTTGCATGTATGCTGATCAGGAAATCCGTTTTGCAAATTATCCGCAAATCCGCTTCTTTCAGATCAAACACGCAAAGGCATCAATGCCCCTTGAAGATGTATCTCCGGTAGGAGATAGTAAAACGTCAGGGCTGAATGCATGGCTGATTTGCACTCCTTCTAACGTGGCTCATTTTTCGGGTGCCGGCTATTTCTTTGGAAGATGTTTATATAGAGAACTAGGTTTACCTATTGGGTTGATTGATGCCTCTTGGGGTGGAACTACGGCCGAGGCATGGACTCCAAGGGATACACTTGCTGATGATCCCGAATTAAAGAAAATTCTTGAAGATTGGCCGGACTACAATAATGATGAAAAATGGTTGAAAGAGGAATATGCAACGTTTGTTGAAGCAGTAGAAAAAGCAAGACAGGAAGGGGTAGAAGAGCCTCTTTATTTTAATCAGCCATCGGTCCTGTATAATGGCATTCTCGCGCCGATTATTCCTTTTGGAATTCGTGGCGTAATCTGGTATCAGGGAGAATCAAATGCTTATAGAGCCTATCAATACCGAAAGCTATTCCCTGCGTTAATTCAACAATGGCGGACGAAATGGAATCAAGGTGATTTCCCTTTTTTATTCGTTCAATTGGCTAATTATCACTTTGAACCACAGGTTTTTCCGGAGCTTAGGGAAGCCCAGTTAATGGCTCTTAGGGTTCCGAAAACAGCGATGGCCGTGACGATTGATATTGGTGATTCAGCGGATATACATCCGAAAAACAAACAGGAAGTCGGGAGACGCCTTTCCCTTGCGGCACGGAAGCTTGCCTATGGAGAAACACTGATCTATAGCGGTCCCACCTACCAGTCAATGACTGTAACTGCTAAAGCATGCCATTTAAATTTTGATCACACCGGAGACGGGCTTGCTGTTCAGGGAAACGGTCCTTTGTCAGGTTTTGAAATCGCAGGGAAAGACCGGGTTTTTGTGAAAGCTCAGGCAATTTTTGATGGAAAACAGGTGGTTGTCTGGAGCGACTGTGTGCCCGAACCAGTGGCTGTGAGATATGCCTGGGCTAATCAACCAGGTTTCTGTAATCTTTACAATAAATCAGGTGAACAAGTCAATTTACCAGCTTCGCCATTTCGTACGGACGATTGGCCAGGAATCACATTAGGCAGGGAATAGATTGCTGTTTTTTGAATATTTTTTAAAATCAATATTCATACTGTCTGTCTTTGAATAATGTAATACGTGTCGCAAACACGGTCTTGTACCGCCAATTTAATGGCACTGCGTTACCTGAAGATTGAATACAACCCTTCAATGATCTTTAAAACAATACCAATCATTGTAATACTAATTGCTACAAAATGACTTCATTGAGAACTTGACTTTCGTTTGACCAATAAATATTTGACTTTCAGAATTAAAATGTATGCCGATGAATTACCAATATGACTTAGCTTTACTTTTTATTTTCGAACTATCCTATGGAATAAATCTCAGTACATTCAATTTCTAAAAGTGGAAATTCCACATTTTGGTAATGAAATGGGCCAGTACTTGATAGGGTAAGATCAGAATAGATACTGGTAAATTTGAATCTATTTTTATTTTGTGGTAGAAATTCCGATTCTAATCAGCTTCTAAATGAAGATGACTGATGAGTCGATCTTCGGTACAGCCCGAAACTCCGGTATGCCTTACGCTATGAAAATTCCATTGATTGGCGCTATTTCCCCGTGCTGATCATCCTACTCATCAATAGAATATCACTTGACTTAGACCTTGTTGAAGTAAAAGATACGAAGAAATATAATATGTTTAAAAACATTATGAAACAATTAACAGGGCTATTGTAAAGAAAATGAAAACATTATATATTTGTATTGAAACAATATGAAAAGAAAATGGTCTATCCGGACTGTCAAGTTGAGGACTTAAAGTCAAGGGGAGTATTAAATACGGCAAAAGAGATATGTAATCAGCCCGGTCAGTGGAGGCAGTTATATGTTAAGTTGCTTCGTGAGTAAAATGAGATATTAAAATTTCTCGAACAAATATGGGAAAAGGATCATCCTTACATAATCTTGACCGGAGTAAGATCATCTGCTTTTATAGGTGAAGCTTTGGTGGGAGCTTTTCAAAGAAAATGGGAAATTTGCGGCAGGGTAATCGGCACTACAGATATCATTACTCACCAGGAAAACTATTTCATAAAAACAAGACCTACGTTATTGATTTCATTTGCCCGGTCCGGAGACAGCACGGGGAGTATGGCGACTGTAGAATTGGCAAAAGAGCGATGTGATCAATTATATGCATTGAACATCACTTGTAACGAAGGTAGTGAAATGGCAAAGCAGGCGGGCAATAAAAATACTTTTGTGTTCTTTTTGCCTGAAGAGCCAAATGATCGTTCCCTGGCGTTATCAAGTTCTTTCTCTTCCATGCTGCTTGTAGGATTACTGATCCTTAATATCAAGGAGATCGGATCAATGGAATCAGTGGTAGGGAGGATATGTGATTTTGGTAGATATATTTTAGCAGAGCATTTGCATGAGTTAAAAAAAATTGCTCAAATGGACTTTGCACGGATGGTTTTTTTGGGATCGGGGCCACTTATTAGTATAGCCCACGAGTCACACCTTAAAGTTCAGGAGTTGATTGATGGTAAAATCATCTGCAAATTTGAATCTATTCTAGGTTTCAGGCATGGCCCGAAAGCAGCTGTCAATGACAAAACAATCATTGTTTACTTGTTGACAAATAATTCTTGTGCAAGACCCTATGAGTGGGATTTGGTGCGATCAGTAATTGCTACTGGTGCTGGCGAAAAGTCAGTGGTCATTGGTGATGGTTATGACGGGAATGAAATTCATTTTGATTTTTCTATCCGGTTTCCGGAAGGTGAGGGTATTCCTGAGGACTTTCTTACAGTACCCTATGTTCTTCCTGCGCAAATCATTGTGTTTTATAAATCTTTAAGCTTGGGCTTGTCACCGGATTCTCCCTCAAAATGCGGAGCGACAACCCGGGTAGTGCAAGGTGTTAAGATTTATAATTCGATCGGACATGGGTTGTGTTGATCAAGGTATAGAAGTAGTTTATTAATTTTCATTACAATCTTGTCAGGTATACACAAGTGCGAATCTTAAAAGATCAAAAAAGATTGTGACTAACTAATTCCAATAGCCATATGAGAAGATTTTTACAGATGCGAATTATTTTAAAAGCAGATCATCTTAGCTGAGGATACAATGAAATTACAAGAAAAATATCATGAGTTGAAAAATAAGCGTCAAGCTTTGTTAGCGACGAATTATTATAATCTGGAAACTTTGCAGGGAGTACTTCGGGCTGCTTCCGCCAATGAAAATCCAATCATACTTCAACTGACAAGAAGTTCCATCGAGTACATGGGATTGCCTGTCGCTTTTAATATCGCGCGGACTATGATTGATGATTTAGGTGTGGAAGCCTGGATCCACTTGGATCATGGCGATTCTTATGATTTGGTGGCACGATGCCTGGATCAGGGATTTGACTCGGTAATGATCGATGCCAGCGAAAAGCCATTTAAGGAAAATGTGCGGATCACGCACAAGGTGGTGCAACTGGCCGAAAAATATGGGGTTTGTGTGGAGGCTGAACTTGGCTATGTTGCTAAATTAGGACAATCAACCGAAGTATTGGGGTTTACCGAACCCGCTGAGGCCAAAGCTTTTGTTGAGGCAACAGGAGTTAATGCACTGGCAGTTGCCATTGGTTCTGCACATGGGTTTTACAAAAAAGAACCTAAACTGGATTTGGAAAGACTTTCAGAGATCAGGGAAATCACACCTGCAGTACTGGTGTTACATGGTGGATCGGGAATTCCCCATCCCATACTGAAGGAGGCCATAAATAGGGGTATCTGTAAAATTAACCTGGCCACGGAGATAAAAAATATTTTCATGAGAACCCTAAAAAATAAAATGAAAAATGAAGATGAAATTGACTTAAGAAAAGTGTTCCCGGAAGCAACACGTGCTGTGACTGAACTGGTTGAAGAAAAGCTTGAAGTTGTAAAAGGTTTGTAAATAACAAGCGGAATTGTGAGTATTAAATAATGCTAAACTAATGAAGAAGTACACTATCGGGTTTGGGACATTAACATTTCTTTTCATCTTTATGGCATGTGGTGAGAAAGAAAGAGATGCTTCAGCGAACGAAAAGATGAAATTTATAACCGGCCAGATCGAAAATACATTAAAGGTTAATCATGATCCATCTAAAACTCCGAGAACAATTGATGAAAGCGGTGAATTAAAAACTGTTGATATTTACAGCTGGACAAGTGGATTTTTCGCCGGAAATCTTTGGTATATGTACCAGCTTACGGATGATGACAGGTGGGAAAGGGAAGCAGAAAAATGGACAGAGGCATTGGGCGCCGTCCAGTATTTAAGTGACTCCCACGATGTGGGATTTATGATCAATTGCAGTTTTGGAAATGGGTTGAAAATTGCCGGAATAAAAAAATATGAAAAAGTGATAGTTCAGGCAGCTAAGTCTTTGAGCAAAAGATACAATCCTGTAGTTAAAAGTATTAAGTCCTGGAACTATCGAATGGCGTGGGACGGAAAAACCGAATGGTTCTTCCCGGTCATTATTGATAACATGATGAACCTGGAGCTTCTGTTTGAAGCTACAAGGATAAGTGGCGACAGTTCATTTCAGAATATTGCCATCCAGCATGCCATAACGACCATGAGAAATCATTACCGGGAAGATTACTCTTGTTTTCATGTAGTGGATTACGACACAATTTCAGGTCAGGTACTCGATAAAGCGACTTGTCAGGGGTTTGTGGATCAGTCATCATGGGCTAGAGGACAGGCATGGGGCTTATATGGGTTTACGGTTTGTTACCGATATACTAAAGATGACAGATATTTGAAATTTGCAGAAAATATTGCCGGATATATTCTGAACCACCCCAATTTACCAGAGGATATGGTCCCGTACTGGGATTACAATGTCGTTGATCCCGGTTTGACTCCCGAGTGGAATTATGATCCGTCAAGGTTCTCCAAAATACCAAGAGATGCATCGGCTGCTGCTATTACATGTTCTGCATTGTTCGAATTGGGTAAATATTCAATGAAAAACAGGGAAAAATATTTTGAAGCAGCCACGAAGATACTTGAATCGTTGTCTTCTCCGTCATATATGGCTATTTCTGGCAACAACCACTATTTTATACTAAACCATAGCGTTGGCAGTATCCCCCACGGAGTTGAGATTGATGTTCCTCTGATCTATGCCGACTACTATTTTTTGGAGGCTATGACACGCAAAATTCAAAATGATTAAATCAATTCGTTATGGCTAAAATCAGGAACAAAAAGTTGGATAATTGGGTAAAAAAGATTTCGCTAACTCATTGAATGAAGAACAGTGTCCTTGCATATGGAAATCGTAAAAATAAGTGAACATTGTTTCAAGAAATGGAGCCCGGATGTGAACTATTTAAATACCGTTTTCTGCTATTTAAATGTACTTATCGCGAAATTGAAAACTTGGATCCATGTCTATTTAAGTTGATCTATGGATTGCTGGGGAAAAATGGTGACGAAAAGTTATCCTTTTTTTTAGAAGGTTGATGCCCCCAAACTTTAACAAATTCACAGTTTAGCAAATCCATCATTTGGTAGAAGTCTCGATACACCTCATGAAGATTAAGGAGGCTATTTTTCCTGGAACGATAGTGATTTTGTTCAAGCCGTTTGCGCCTATTAAGTAAACCAATATAGTTTGGGAATCGGTGTATGTGATTACGTCTCTGCCAAAAGATTGAATTTCGCTCAGCGCCCACAATAAGGTCCGCAATTACAGCTTAGATGCTGTTGTATTTTCAAATCTTTTCACTTTGATACCTGACTTCACTAATTCGACCTCAGGAGGAATAGATAGGCTGAACGCCAGATAAGCGCCGTAACCAACGTGTGTTTTAGTATTCACAATGCCATCGGTCAATAATATCAGTTTATCCATTCTAATGTTATAGTGGCCTTGTTGAAGTATAGGTCAGTGAATGCCATTAATAGTGTCTTCTAATATCGACCGTATCTTACTAAATTGTTCCGCATCATAATCATTGTACAAATTTGCAATGATGGCTTCCTGTAACAGGTCGTCCGTCAGTATGGTTTGAAAGGTGTCTTTTAAAAAATCCCTTACCACCTTGTCTGAATTTAAAATTTGTTCCCGACATCCGAGACATGGTTAAGCAGATACACGATATCTTCAAAATCGTGACTTGTTCGGGGGTCTTTGCTGCCACGGTCATGAAAGGCATCAAATTTGGATACCATAAAATAAGGTAGGGGTAGCAACCGGATTGACAAACCATCCAGATCATACAAAAAGGATGAATGAAACCCATCTTTAAACCAGCGGTTTCCCGGGGCCCATCCGATGGTTTGTGTGGACATTACATCTACCTTGATGTCTTCCAAACGGAAACGGCATATTACCTTATCTTCATGGGATTGGGTAAATCCTTTTTCATTTAATCGTTCACGGAGGGAATCTAATTGGTCCAGGCTAACAATCTCCAGGCTGATATCCACATCCTTGGTAGGGCGTACATCTTCCGCAGCCGGATCATCGATGTACAGGCTCACGATCCCTCCACCTACATAGACTACCTTTTCGTTTAACTCGCCGAGGGCCGTTGCTACACGTTTGGTAGCCAGGCGATTGATTCGCGTATTTTTTAACATATCCTTTGTTTCAAAAATTCAATGGCCAGATTCCGCTCCCTTGATCTGCCCACACGCAGGGCATCTACCAATGCCAGTAGTTCGTGAAGCGGTTGGTCATGTTGTACCGCTTTTACCACTGAAGCATAAAGCGGAATAATGCTGTGGCCACGCACCTGGCCGGTGCCTGAAGGCCATACATAGTCCTCATTGCTATCTATTTCCTGGTTTAGTGGCGACATGCTGTGTGCGGTTGGAATTCCCCTCATGACAGGGCCGGGTTGTTGAGGAAAAACATAACGGATGCCGTATTGGAGAAATTCCATCAGACCTTGGCGCATCACTTTTTTCCCTCCCGGATCGATGAGTCCGGCGTATTGTGATCGTTTGATTGATTTACTGATCTCGGATTGACTGATAAACAATTCATTGGCCATGGATTGCTGAAACCACGGTTCGCTACCCTGACGTACAATCTTCAATAAGATCAGTATATCGATGGGACTCATGGCCTGTTGTTTAGTATACTTCATTGTATATATTCCATATTCGAATATGCAATATTAATCTGTAAATAATAGATTAACAATGTATAATTTTATTTTATTCCATATCGGAATATGGAAATTGGATGATGATAAATCAGAAGATTTGATGCAGGACCAAGCGGGAATAGGAAATTCGAAAGAAATTTGGTCTTAATAATTCCTGTGGGTCAGTTTAGATTGGAATATGCATTTCTCGAAACCGAAAAGAAATTCAACAATTTTCTTAAAAATTATCGGGGCGATATTACGATTGGTACGTTCTACCTTTTGTATGCAAAGTGTGGTATACACATTAAATGAAAATTTAAGATAGTCGAAGTAATTATTATAGAACTTCGGATTTAATTGAGTTGCTTATTCAATATTTTTGAAGGGTCTGAAAAAAAGAAAATTGAATGAACATGTTTAGAACTCTTTTATGGCTTTTTCCCATGATAATGATAATAGAACCATTTGTTATCAAAAACTTAAAAGAAATGCCAATTAATGAAAAAAAGCAAAAAGTTGAACAAATTAAATCTACCTCCCAAAACCATAAATTAAAAGTTTTTATTATTGCTGGTCAGTCAAATGCTGTTGGATATAGTAATATTGAAGAATACCAAGGAGATACAGAATATCTTCAGAAGAATTTAAAGAAGTTAACAAAAATATTATTCTGGCCTGGAAGTAATGCAAAGCAAGGGTTCGCAAATACTTGGACAAAACTACAAGTTGGAGTTTCTGAAATTTCTGAAATAGAATCATTTAAAAATGGGTGTTTTGGACCTGAAATTGGTTTTGGTTTAAGTCTATCTAAGACTATGCGCGACGACGAAATTGCCATCATTAAATATGCAGTAGGAGGAACTGGTATTGCTCGAAGTATAGACTATCAGGATTATATTCCTTCTTTAAAAGGATTTAATGACAAAGGGAAAAACTGGTATCCCCCTGTTAATGGTAAAGACGCTGGTTTGCTCTATGAAAATCTGATGTTGAATATTCGCAATGCTTTAAATGCATTAAAACAAGAGGGCAGAAATTATGAAATTTTGGGATTTATTTGGATACAGGGTGAGCATGAAGCCGGCATTAGCAAAAAAATGGCATTGGATTATGGAAAATTACTGACCTTATTCAAAACATCAGTGCGTAATGACCTGAATATTAAGGACCTTCCTTTTATTATTGGCGAGGTCAATAGCCATACCTGGGCATATGGCGAAATTGTAAGAGAAAACCAGGCTTCAGTCTGTCAAAAAGATCCCAATAGTCTACTTATTAAGACCATTGACCTTTCACGCAACGGAGTGGGTGGCGCCGCTCACTTTGATGCAAATGGAATGCTGACACTTGGGAACAGGTTGGCTGAGGGAATGTTAAGGTTGTTGGGTAGCCGAAAATGATGTACAATATCATACTAAATGAGCGGTGATAATTATTAAGAATAAGGAACAAATAGCTAAATCCAATTGTGTAGATGTTGATGATCGTGGTCAACAGTACACCGTGCCCTCCAAAATCCTTAATGCCAATTTTACACTTTTTCATCCAATCGAATACCTCGAATATATTTGTTTGCCTCGGTAAGTGCCTGCAAAATTTGACAGGCTGTCAATTTAGCTTTTCTGTTTGAATTTTGAATCGTTGAAGCAGGCGCTCTGGGGAGCAATCTGCAAGGGATAGGTCGAGTCAAAACGGTGATTTTGAAAATAATACCTGATTTAATGTTAGGGCCTTAAAATTAATTTCCTATGGCTTTTCCTCCACTCATAAGGGTTAACCGGTGCCGGATCCTTCCACAGCCCTAACTTATTGATTTTGGCATTTTCCTGCAAGGATTTCATTTTCTGATCATCCAGGCAATAATACTGTTACCACCAGGCGAAACCTTCTTTAACCATATCATAATTAATCGGGTCTCCATTTACTGTGAGCCAGGCTAAGGTTCGGCCATATTGGTCTTTTCCGGTTGACAGGACTTTTATTTCCTGATCCTTCAGCAATTTCACGAGATATTCTTTTGCCTCTAATCCGTAAGGTTGAGTGATTTCAGGGGCATCGATGCAGTTTAACCGGATTCTTTCGCCATTTAGCCGGATGGTGTCACCATCGTTGACATAAAGGCCCCGGGATGCAGAGATTGACAGGACAGCTAAAAGGACGATCAAAGCATATTTTACTTGCTATTGTTTAGGATCGATTTCTTCGATTGGAAATAACCATATTTTCAAAGTGTCTTGCACAGTAATAGGATCCTCCATCCCGAGGGAGTAGCATCCATTCCGGTTCAGGAAGCTGGTGACGGTTTGAATTTCATCATAATTGATCACAGTTTCAAATGTGTTGGTCTGTTTGACTTGTTTGTAATCCAGGGAGGTTTCATAGCCTGCATTTTATCACTGCTTCTTTTCAAGATCACATAAAGGGTTTTTCTGTTCTGTGATTTCTTAAGATGCAGGTAGAGATCGACAATAATATGTGATATTCCCATCAGTGCATGATTTACCAACAAGATTAGCAAGTTTATGCAAACACTCGAAAAAAGGATACTTTTTAAGACAATCTTAAGAAATGGTTAATCAATATTAAATGGAGGTGTATTGAACTTTGAAGCAAAAACAAAACAATGATTACAGCAACACATCTTCATGCCATGATTATTCATTTTCCGATAGCCCTTCTGATAGCCGGGTTTTTTTCGGAAGTAGTGGCAATGTTTAGCAAAAAGGTATTTTTTAAAAATGCAGCAGTGTATCTTTTACTGCTCGGTGCATTGGGAGCTATGGCCGCCTATTTTAGTGGCTATTATGCTGGAGAGGGTATTGAGGAAGGACCCTTGAAAGGTCCAATAGAAAAGCACGAAGACGCAGCTACGCTTACCCTTTGGTTGACAATAATAGCAGCCATATTCAGAGTTGCTATTTTTTATTTCAAATATAATCGCCTTTGGATAAAATGGGTGGGTATTATTTTATTTGCAACAGTAATCGGTGCTGTAGCAAGAACCGGTTACCTGGGCGGACAACTGGTCTATAGCCATGGCGCCGGGGTACAATTGGCACTTCCTGATTTCAGTCATACAATGGACGATGAATAAGTCTTAATTTTATTTTCAAATAAGGATGATTTGACATTGTACCATGAGGATACTGATCGTAGAAGATGAAATGTCCATTGCGAACTTTATACGTGATGGTCTGGAAGAAGAAGGCTTTGCCGTGGATGTCACCGACAATGGGAAAAAAGGTTTGGAACTGGCCCTTGATTATGTCGACGACTATGATGTGATATTGCTCGACTGGATGTTGCCCGGGCTTAGCGGGATTGAAATTTGTCGAACCATAAGAAAGGAAAATAAAGCCATACCCATCATTTTCTTAACAGCAAAGGACACCGTCGACGATGCTGTGTTTGGATTGGAAACCGGGGCCAATGATTATATCCGCAAGCCATTTTCCTTTGAGGAATTGCTGGCGCGCATCCGTGTGTTGATGCGCAGGAATGAAACAGAACTGCATGTCTTTTCTGCTGCCGGTATTGAACTGGATGTTGATAAACACACCGTGACCAAAAAGGGCAAGACGGTTGAACTCACCCAAAAGGAATTTTCATTACTCGAATATTTACTGCGGAACAAAGGGAAAGTATGCCGTCGTACCCGCATTATCGAGAAAGTGTGGGATTTGCATTTTGACTATGAGGATTCGGTAATAGATGTTTACATCCATGCTCTTCGAAATAAATTGGATGATCTGGGAAAGGCTTCCATCATTGAAACAGTGCGGGGGATAGGTTATAAAATTAAAGATGGGTAATGACATTAAAATTTAAAAACCGAATAGCCCTATTCAATACGCTTGCTGTGGCAATCACTACCGCATTGGTGTTCTTTGTAATCTATTGGGTGGTAAACAAAACAGCGTATAATCATCTGGATAGTGATATCTCAATGGAGAAGGAGGAGGTCATCAACAATTTGGACTGGCGGGGAGATTCCATCATCATCAATAAAATGCCGGAATGGGAAGAAGCCGAACATAGCCAGATTGAGGTGAACCCAACCTTTCTTCAAATTGTCAATATCAACGGGAAGGTTATTTTTCACTCGTCAAATTTAATGGAAGATGTGTTTCACTATGATCCTGTTAATACCCGAGAACTTTTTTACAATGGTGAAATTAATAAGCAGAAAATCAGGCTTGGACAGTTCCCGATAACAAACGAAACGGGAAAGATCATAGGACAATTGACCATCGCAGTATCTCGCCAGGAATCATTTACAGTACTCCATAATTTAATCCTGGTGTTGCTTATTTCGTTCCCAGTGGTCCTCATTATACAATACATGGCTTCTTCCCTGGCGGCTTCGAAGGCGATTAAGCCAGTTCATCATTTAATTAAAACAGCTTCGGGCATCAACGATTCAAACATCAGCAGCCGATTGGATTTGCCGGAAAGGAAAGATGAATTATATCTATTGGCCGAGACCATTAATGAATTGTTGGCCCGTATTGAAAAAAGTGTCCAGCAACAAAGGCAATTCACCAGTGATGCTTCCCACGAGATCCGTACACCCCTTTCTGCTATTCGGGGAACACTTGAAGTATTAATCCGCAAACCACGGGAACCCCGGGCATACGAAGAAAAGATCGCTCAAATTATCATGCAGGTAGATCGTCTGGATAAACTACTTGATCAATTGTTGCAACTTGCACGTATCGAGTCAGGAATAGCCATTGCCAGAAAGGATGCCGTATCACTCTCGCAAATTGTTGCTGTCTGCCGCCTAAAATGGAAAAAACCTGCTGAGAAAAAAAATATAAATTTCCATGTGCATATCGCCGGTAATCCGGTTGCTACCGGTGATAGATTTTACCTTGAACTGATGCTGGATAATTTGATGAACAATGCCATTAAATATGGCAAAGAAAATGGAAATGTGTACCTCACCTGGGATAACCGTTTAAAAACACTTGCTGTTGAAGACGATGGAGAAGGTATTTCCGCAGAACATCTTCCAAACCTTTTTGACAGATTCTATCGTGCCGATGAATCGAGAAGCTCGTCGGTTGACGGAAGCGGTCTTGGTCTTTCTATTGTGAAAAAATTAGCCGATTTACAACACATTTCGCTTGGTGTGCGTAGTCAGTTAGACAAAGGGAGTATTTTCACACTACGATTCTCACATTAATTTTAAGCTGATTTTAAGACTGGCTGAAGGGAATTTAAATCCATCCTGGTACAACTTTGCACTGTCGAACAAAATTTACCAAATCAAAAAACATAAAAATGAAAAAGACAACAATTATTCTTGTTTTTTCAGCAACCATCCTGGTTGCCATGATCCCTTCGTGTACCAGTAATCAGGGTACAAATAACGCCATGCAAAAACCGGACAAAGAAGATGCAGCGTTAAACTCAAAAACGGAAACGGCTGATATTGTACCGGTAGCCACTTCTGACGCCATGGAGGTGAACCTTCAAAACCTGCAAACCGCATTCAAAGGTGAAACAACGGCCAGTGCTAAATATGCCGCTTACAGTAAAAAAGCAGAAGAAGAGGGTTATCATGAAATCGCATTACTTTTCAAAGCGGCATCAGTTTCAGAAAGTGTTCATGCCAGGAATCATCAGGCAGTTTTGGCGGAAGCAGCACAGAAGGTGCCAGACGTCAATCCGGAGTTTACCGTGAAGTCTACCCGTGAAAATCTGGAAGATGCCATTGCCGGAGAAAGTTATGAAGTAAGTACGATGTATCCCGAATTCATAAAAAATGCCAATGCTACGGGAAATCAGCTTGCACTAATCAGTTTAAATTATGCCTATAAAACGGAGCAAAAACATAAGGGTTTTTATGAAAAGGCTCTGGCCGGGTTAGAGAACAATAATGCGAATTCTTTGCCGTCTGTTTACTATGTATGCCCCACTTGTGGTAATACCTATGAAAGTACTTCGCCAAAACGATGTGGTATATCCATGACAGGCTCCGAACGATTTATCGAAATCACTTCCTTAGAATCATAGTAGGATTAAATACTTTGAATGATCAGGTTCCGGAAAAGTCCGGAGCCCCTCCATGGTCAGTGGCCTGGCGGGATCACAAAAAAGCCTCATGAATTATAAATGAGGCTTTTTTGTTGTTGATTCACTATACAGTACACGACAGTTTAGCTAAAATTCAAATGAATATGGATTTTTTAATGAGCTTTTCCTCCATTCATAGGGATTCATCGGTGCCGGATCCTTCCACAACCCTAACTTATGATTTTTAGCATTTTCCTGCAAGGATTTCATTTTATGGTCATCCGGGCAATAGTACTGATACCACCAGGCGAAACCGGCTTTGACCAGATCATAATTAACCGTGTCTCCTTTTATCGTTAGCCAGGCTAATGTCCTCCCAAATTTGTCTTTTCCAGTGGAAAGGACTTTTATATCCTGATCCTTCAGCAATGTTATAAGATATTCCTTTGCTTCCAACCCATAAGGTTGTATGATTTCAGGGGCATCGATACAATTCAACCGTATTCTCTCGCCATTGAGTTTAATGGTGTCGCCATCGGTCACATATAATTTAGGGGTCCAAATTAATAAATCAGATTCTCCACGCGGACCTATCTTATTTTTTGCTACAATATTGGCTTCTTCACCAATTAAGGACTCATCATCTGTTTCTGTCTTGTCTTGTACCAGTTCCTTTTTGCAAATAGCGCACCTATAACCAGATTTACCCCAAAGCAGCTTGGTGTTTTGAGAGAAATACCCATCTTTTTATCTTCTAACCTGATACTTCTTAAAATTCTCGGCTTGTTCAAAGATTTCTTTGTACACTTCATCCCGATCTATCGGAGGGTAGTCGTTTTCGGCTAAAAGGATGATAAGGTCGGCTTTGAGTTCGGCTTTGATGTCATCTCGTTTACTCCAGTCTGTGTACTTGGCTTTGTCGTCTACCACTACCTTCACTTCTTTGGATAATGGGATTAGTTTTTCCTCCGGATAGTAGAAATCATATTTTACGGCCAACGCTTTCAAAATGTCATAAAAAGCCTTCTCTTCGAAATCGATTCCCATATCTTTAAAGGAATCTTTTTCTGCTTTCATTTTGTAATAGAGAGCGATGATCTCATCTGCAAACTCATCCATGACCTCACTTCTCAATACATCTGACTCGTCTCTTTCATTGTATTTCTGAACAATGGATTGCATCTTTTTAGAGAAGTCAATTCCTTTTATGCGATTGACTTTTTTGAAGTCTTCAATCGCTTTTGCCAATAATTTTTGAAGAAGCTTGATCTTGGTATTTGGTAATTTTATTTTCTCGATCTTGGCCAGGTAATCGTCATCAAAAATATCAATCTCCGGATTTTTACCTTCTTCCAGTTTAAAGATCTCCTCCACTCCATCGCTTTGTAATGCTTCTTCGATCATCTTCCGAACACGTGCATTCATTTGGGCCAGGTCAGGCGCTTCTCCCTTTGTTAATTTGAAAACAATGGAACGCACTGCTATGTAAAAATGGATCCAATCTTTTTCTTTCTGGTCTATTCTCTCACTACCAGCGCAAACGTCATAGGCTGCTTTTAGTCTCTTGACGAGGTGCATGAATCGTTTCTCCAGATCACTGGTCACCTGGACGAATTCTGCCGCCATGTTTAGAGTATGCAATTGCTCCAGCGGAGCACCGTTAAAGTATTTGTCTGCATCAAATTTGTGGAAGATCTTAGAGAGTAAATCCAGGTGATCTTTTACTACCATTACAGATTGCTCGATGTCTTCGAAATTCTTGCTATCAGTTTTATTGTAATGGGCAAGAGCCAAATTCATTTGCTTTTTGATCCCGATATAATCGACAATTAAACCCTTTTCTTTGCCTTTGTATTTTCTGTTAACCCTGGAAATGGTCTGGATCAAATTGTGACGTTGAACGGGTTTATCTATGTACATGGTATCCAGGAATGGAACGTCAAATCCGGTCAGCCACATATCGACCAGGATCGCAATTTTAAAATTCGATTTTTCATTTTTGAATTGACGGTCGAGCTCTTTACGATGGTCTTTGGTGCCTAACATGTCATATAGTTCCTTCGGATCATCCTGACCCCGTGTCATGATCATTTTGATCCGTTCCATGGGCTTGATCTCTTTTTTCTCTTTATCGGTTAGGTCTGCCCCCTCTTCACAGGCTTTCACTTCTGTCCAATCCGGTCGTAATTCAATGATAT
Source organism: uncultured Cytophagales bacterium (assembly GCA_963711495.1). Classification (GTDB taxonomy): domain Bacteria; phylum Bacteroidota; class Bacteroidia; order Cytophagales; family Cyclobacteriaceae; genus CAVQEK01. Next base: position 77,769 of record CAVQEK010000007.1, on the reverse strand, counting down.
TTTTATATAATTCATAGGCAATCGGGCGGCTGCTGCAGACAAACATGGCCTTACCTTTTACCGAGGCGCCTTCCTGAATTCTGTTTTCATAATGCTCTACAAAATCTTCAGCCAATGCTTTCAGTCGTTCGGGATCACCCAGGATGGTGTTCATGCTGGCAGTTGCCTTCTTGCTTTCCTCGATCTGATATTCGTTGGTGCCTTCTTCCGCACATTTCTCATAGTACTTCTCGATCTCCTCTAGCTTACTATTGTCCAATAACACTTTGGCTGCCCGACCTTCATATACAATCCGAACGGTGATTTCATCCTGGACTGATTCTGTCATCGTGTAGGCATCAATGACAGGGCCAAACACATCTTCGGTAGCATCGATGGGCGTACCTGTAAAACCTAAATAGGTAGCATTGGGAAGAGAGTCATGAAGGTATTTTGCAAATCCATAACTTTTTTTTACACCATCTTTAGTGACCCTGACTTTTTGGTCCAGATTGACCTGTGTGCGATGTGCTTCATCCGATATACATATGACATTGGTTCTATCCGTCAGTAATTCGGTGTCCTCGGTGAACTTATGAATTGTCGTTAGGAAAACGCCGCCGCTGTTTCTTCCTTTTAATAATTCTCTAAGGTGATCTCTACTTTCTACACTGATCACATTGTTATCCCCGATAAAACGTTTGGCATTAGTGAATTGCCCGGAAAGCTGGTCATCCAGGTCTGTTCTGTCTGTAATTAATACGATGGTAGGACTGGAGAAATATTCGCTTTTCATCAACAGTCGGGTCAGGTATAGCATGGTAAAACTTTTACCGCAACCTGTCGCTCCAAAATAGGTTCCCCCTTTTCCATCCCCACCAGGGCGTTGATGTTCTTTTATATTGTTAAATAACTTTTTCGCTGCATAATACTGAGGATAGCGACAAACGATCTTTTCATCTTTTTTCGAACTATCGGGCATAAAGATGAAGTTGTGAATAATATCCCGAAGTCGTTCTTTGTTGAACATCCCTCTGATGAGGGTATAAAGAGAATTTACACCATCTACCTCTTTGACTGTTCCGTGTATCTTTCGCCAGGCATAGAAAAATTCATAAGGAGCAAAGAGAGACCCGGCTTTATTATTTACGCCATCACTGATGATACAGAACGCATTGTATTTTAATAATTCGGGAATATCCCTTTTATAGCGGATGGTTAATTGTTCGTATGCATTGAAAATAGTTGCTTCTTCCCGAACAGCACTTTTAAATTCGAATACGACCAAAGGCAAGCCATTGATGTATAAAATTCCATCGGGGATGCGCTTTTCATATCCCACAATCTCCAGTTGATTGACGATTTTGTAGATATTTCGATCCTTTGCATATTCTTCCTGGTCTTCCGCGACAATGACTGGCAGTTCATCCGCATCGGGCAAGCGATGCCGGTCCAGACCAGTATAATCTATCAGTTGAATGTAAAGGTCTTTTTTGGAACGGTCTTCCCGTTTTAGTATAAATCCATCCGCTATTAACTTCATGATGGCTTTATTGCTTTCGTACAGATCGGATGCAGGAAAACTTTCTAATTGTAAAATAATTGCATTGATCTCTTCCTCTGTGATGCTATCCGCCTGGTACTTATCTTGCAGAAATGCCTTAAGATCATCTTTGATCAGCACTTCATCAGCATCCCTTGAAATGGTTCCTCCATGCACATGCGGAATACCCTCCTGACCGAGAATGTCAATGATGGCTTGTTCCAGATGTGCTTCGGAGAAACTCATACCATTATTTATTTTTTATCTATTTGTATATCCCAAGATACAGATTCCAGTCTTTTTTTTACTTGCTTCAATGTCTTGAAGATCTCCGATTCAGTCGGAAAAGCACCGAAAACCAAATTTCTAAACGACCCATTGTAGGTGCCAATCAATTCTTTCCACGTCTTATCCAATTCTATAAAGATCAATGATTTAACCGGGTGATGGAATAACCATTCATTGTTGTTTACATATCCTTCCACATCATCATTACCGACCTTTAAGATCATTTTATCAAAATCCTTTGATGTAAAGAATTCCTGTAATGCCTTATTCTTCAATAATTGGTGAATATCATAGGTATGCCTGATCTTACTTTTCAACTCATCTATTGGTTTTTCGACATAAGAGAAACGCACCAGACTCATAATTTTTTCACATAGGGTCCTGGTTGCATCCAACACCAGAATATCAAATGGAAGTAAACTGTACTCCTCAGCTAATTTCTGTTGACCTGAATTAACCATCATCTCATAGATATAGGAATGCATGGAGATTTTGGAATGTGGTTCATAATTGCCTAACCATGAGGTTTCCAGGTAGATCATGTCCGAAACTTGTCCAAAATCACCTTTAAATGTCTTTTCATACGAGTGGGCAGTCTTTCGAATATTACCCTTCTTATTTGTCACTCCATCTACTTCAACCTCAGGAAGGACACTTTCGACTACTTTCGAAACCTGCTTGATTTTATTTTTTAACTGATTGCCCGATTCATTACCCTTTCTTAGTATCACCAGATCGATATCTTCCGAAAATCTTTCGATCAGGTTGTGGCATTTTGATAAAGCCGTACCCCCTTTAAATACCGTTTCTTTACCAATATCATGAGAAAAAATGGTATGGAGTACCAGGGTGACCCAATAGTCTTTTTCAATGTAAATCTCAGGAAGCTTTTTAAATTGAGAAGTAGCCCTTACTGCCTGATCGAATAGTTTGGGGTGGTTGTGCAGATTCATAGGATGTTCCAGTTGTTTGCAGTCGGAAGTATTTTTACAGACAGATCATATCCTTTATAAATGGTAATTGGATTCAAGGATTGTTTTAATGAATCAAGTCCATTCTTTCTCAATGAATCCAACATGGCGCCTAATAATGCGCGGGTGGAGGGGGGGTATTTCATGGCCAGTCTTAATATTTGCGTGATGTCATCGGACGATTGTTTTTTCAATAGTGCCAGCAAGCGGGTACATGATGCTTCTAAAGAGGTATCCGGAATGTCTTTAATGAAACGAATGGCATCCAGGATCTGCAGCAATGGAATGTTTTCCTTCGTGATGGTGTTTTTCTGTTTAACAAATGCAATTTTATAGATGCCACGTTTCAATGGAGGCCGGATATCATTCCTGCCAATCTGGATGGTATGACTTACCTGTGTGGTTAGACCCAACTGATTATAAATGCTATAACCTGTTAAATAGCCAATGATTTTATCTCCTTTTTCCAATAAATCTTTTACTACCTGGTTAATGGCAGGTTCCAGGGTGCCAAAGGCGGTGGTTTCCGGTTTGTAATACCTGCCTTTTGAAAGCTTTTCAATCTTGCCAGCATTGGCAAGGCGATTCAGGTATTTTACTACTGCTTCCTTGTTGTTCACCTCGGGGGTAAAATCCTTGTAGGTGAATACATATCCCTTGGGTAATCGATCTATTTTAAGTTTCACTAAATCAGATACTTTCATGTGATGAATGATTGCCTAAAAGTAATCAAAATGTCCAGTTTTTTATATAATAAACTGGACAAATATTGTTTTTTAAATTAAGTTAAACCTTTTTTAATGTGCTGCGTTTTGCAAAGCAAAACGCACTAGCAAAAAATAAATTTTTTCTAAACGCAACTTATCTCCTCCATAGGACGTTTGCTCCTTTTAATAGCTTTAAGAAAACAATACGGATTTAAAAGGAGCAAACGTCCTATGGATCAAAGCTCTTCAATCTGCTTCTCTATCAGTTTAAACCGGTCCTTCACTTCTTCTCCCGAATAAAAATCAAGCATGTCTTTTTTGGTGAGTGTGCCGGTTTCCAGGAATTTTGACAGGTATTGCTGATTGAATTCCATCAACTGCATGGACTTTTCGATCTGTTTCAGGATGGTTTTATTGTTGTCGATATTCTTTTCAACTATCGATCTTATCTGGGTAATTTCATTGATATCTTTGATGATCCTATTGACCAAAAAAGCGAGTATATCGCTATCAAAATCTAGTGTTTTGGCATTCATGGCAATGTCTCTGGCCAGCATGTAGGCAATGGATAGGTTGGTGTAATCTCCTTTTTGTGAGTCGATGATGGCAATGAACCCGATTTCCGGGATATACCCTACGTTTTCACAGAATTTTAAAATGGAATTATCGACAAAGGAAATGTCAAAGACAATGAGACTAACTTTGGAATTACGGTTTGCCTGGGCTTCGATCAATTGACTCCAGGCCGTATCGGTTTTGCGAATAAAGATGTCTTTATTTTCAATCTCACCGAGCTTAATGCTTTTATCAAATTTGCACTCGATGGCAATCTTAAGTTCCGGATCTCCATTGATCTCGCAGATAATGTCACCTGTTTTGTTTTTTGGCAATTCACCCGCTGCATTACCGGTAAGCAGTGCCCGGTCCTTTAATTTCTTCTCTGCAAAAAAAAGGTTTAAGTATTCGGCAATTTCATCTTCTGCCAATACACCCTTTATCGTAGATTTATAAAACAATTCTTTTTTGATCTCAAAGATCATTTTGAGACTTTCCAATTCCGTACCCAGCTCATTGGAGGTTTTTGAAAGGAAGGAGGAAATTCGGTCTTCCATTAATGCCAGTACACCAATGTAAATAGCCCGAATTAATTTTTCATCCCGTTCGTTTTGGGGTAAGCTATCAAAGTAGTTGAAGACAATTTCATTATCCAGCTCAAATTTTTGAACCTCAACTCTTTTCAGTTTTTGGTTTATTCTAATATTTCCCATAATCACTATTCAATCAATCGATCAAATGACTCTCTAATTTTCAAGGGTATTTCTTCTACTCGTGTAATCCCTGAATACAAAAATTCTGCTGATTCATTTCCCTTTGACGGAATACGAATCAGTTCATCAATTGCTTTACCATTTGCCACCCATTTTGCTCCAATATGTTTCATCAAAGATTTATAAAACTTTTGATTCGCATGACATTTTTGATTCTTTGGAATTGCTGCTTTTATTGCATCAATTTCGTCTTTGGTAAATGCTAAATGTCCATCATATTTTTCATTGAGGATATTAATCCAAACATTTGTATCAATTGAATCTTCAATATCCTGATCACCGACAAAGAACATATTCTCAGTTACTGCTGCTTGGCCAATTTCAAAGCTCATATCATTGTCAAATAAATAGATTATGCTTTCCTCTGTTTTTTTAAATCCATCCATTATTTTATCTATAATGCCTTTATTTTGAGTCCACTTATCTTTTCCTTGGATATTGATTAGTTGAATGTTAAAGTCCAATAGGGTTCCACTCTTGTACAATTCAAATAGTTTAGGAATCAGATATTGTTCAGTATCACCCTCAACAACCAAAAATTTATCATAAAATAGGAAATCACTATTTTTTACACTAAGAGAAGAATAAATGGCATCAACATCTTCGCATTTATCTATTTCAGTATATCCTGTATCATTTTGACGTACGTTATTAATTCTATTCAGCTTGGACTTGTCAATAAATATTGTAGAGTGAGTACTAATAAGAGTTTGAACATTCCCCAAAGAAACCTTTTGCAGAATATCAAAAAAATCCCTCTGGGCTCTTGGATATAGATGTGTTTCAGGCTCATCAAAAGCCCATATGAATTTATTTTTTCCATTTGCCGCGTCATCAGCCTTAGCTTTTATTAGGGAGAACCATATTTGTCTTTTAAGTCCTTCCCCCTGATTTTCTAAGTGAATTGGCCCATCACTATTTGATTTGGTTACCATTATATCAGAAATCTTTTCTTTTACATCAAAATAGACTTTTGAATTGATGCTTTCAACTCCTTTTGCCACCTGCTTTATTATGTTACTAATCTCTCCAAATTTTTCATTGATTGCTATTTCTGCTTCTGCAGCAGCAGTATTTGCTCTTTCTTTGAGCGGTTTAAGATGATTATCAATTTCATCTTGCATAATTGCATTAGCAGTGTTTACAATCTCATCAAGAGAGCAATTCCAATCAAATAGGTTAAATGCCGGAAAAATGTCTTTATCGTTTTTTGCATATTTGAACTCAGCCCAATTTAAAGAACATTCAACTTTTCCATATACCGCTCTGATTTTTTCAAAATTCGAAAATCTACCTACGCCATTTTCGTTACCTATGTCTTTCTTAGTAACTCCATGCTCGGTAATTTTATGATTCAAATTTGTTTGATTCATATTCCACAATTCCATTGTGGGATTAGAATCATGAAATAACAGGTATGTTTGTATTGACGACACTGAAAATCTCTTGGCAATCCACAATGTGTTTTCTGAGTTACTTTCTAAAGACCATTTCAAAGGTGCTGAAAGATTAAAATCAATATATTCATCACCCTCTACTTCAGTATATTTAAGTTTCCCAAAAATGAATGTTGCATTTCCATCCCCTTCCATGAGGGGTAAATTTTTTTCACCCAAAAATTGATTTATTTCATCGAATGATTTCGGAGAATTGGCCAAGTCGCTTTTATAATTACCCTCACTTATCGAATTATATTTAGGCTTATCCCCGAGAAGTAAATCTATAGATTGAAGTACGGTTGATTTACCCGAATCGTTCAATCCGATAAATATTTGAGGAATATCGCTTGACAGCATTAAACTTAATTTCTGGCAGCTTCTATAATTAAAAATGTGAATTTCTTCGAGATACATTTGTCAGTGTTCTAAATCTCCGCGTAGCGATATTTATCTTTGATTTTTGAAGCATGGTATTTGCCGTGTGAACTTGCATTCATCAACTCCTGGTATACGGATTTTGGAACGCTGAAATACTGATAGACTCTTCCCTGCCTAAATTCAATTTCTAAAATCTCATTACGCTCATCATATCCTATAGATGCAATGTTGGAGGATGTTACTGCTTGTCGTTTCATGTGATTGGTGTTTAAAATGTTAAAAATCTATTTTAAAAAATCATACTGCTTGTCTTAATACATGGTCCTCGACTTTGGTCATTTTGGAGAGAAGTAAACTTTTCATGTCAGATAATTTTTCAATAGAATCTCTATTCAATGAAATACTTTCTTCAATTATTGTTAGAATACTGCCTAACCTAATTGCATCATTAATAGAAGGACGGAGAAAAGGGATTGCTTGTATAATTTCTCTTTTGGCAATATTTGGAATCGCACTACCTCCCGCATCTTGAATTAAAAAAGCCTTTCCTTGGTCTGTTTCTAAAAATCTCTTTATGATAATTGGTGGTACTTTTTGATCATCAGCCCTTAGTATTAGTAAAGCCTGATTAATTATACCTTTTGGATCATTGTTTTTTATCATGGATAGCTTACCCAGATTAACACCTGAACAACTTATTACAACATCCAGTGGTTCCACTGAAAACCTTTTCAACTGTTGATATTTTTCTACTGAGATGTGGTATCTAAACCTTCTGTGTTCATCCAAAACATGTTGTTGCTCGTATACTGGGATTCCAATGGTTTGCATATCATCCACTTTTAATGCGGAACCAAATGGTCCTCTTATATAACCTTTCTCTTTTAAAACATTTCCTATTCCCACAGATTCCCACCCCTCCGGAATTTCCTTCTCCAATTCTTCATTCCACACCATTTTACCACCCGAAGATTTGTTGGGTTTTCCATTTAAATCTGGCTTGCCCATCGAAGCTGCCTGTTCAGCGGAGATGGGAAACTCAAAATCGACAAACCAATGTTTGTACAGTGCCTGGGCGGTTTCTTCCAGTTTTTGGTTGAGCTGTTCATTGAGTTTTATTCTGTCGATGATGGTGTTGTATTCTTTGACGATTTCCCGTTGCTTATCGATGGAGGGAATCGGGAGTTCCACTTCACACATTTCTTCCCATCCAAATATTTCTCTAACACCACCATGCGATTTAAAACGTGCATATCGGTCAAACTCCGATCTTCTAAACCACATCATTAAATATTCAGGATCTAATTCATTATGATCTATTATTTTAAATACCGTATAGGCTTGCGACACTAATGCTTCGTCATAATCTTTTAAGCATGCCAAACCGATTTTTTCTCCTCGTCTCGAAGTATCGATGCTATATACAAATTGACTCTTTTCTAACTATTTTATATTTTTTAAAATCAGTACCGACTGTATTAGCTATTGAAGGGATAAATTCTTTTGAACACTTACACCGAGCAGTTATTCGATCTTTAAGTCGGTATTTCTCTCATCGACAATGCGGATATGTCGACCTATGGGTTTATAATTTGATCTCATAGCCCAACTCTTTAAACACTTTTAAAAGTCCCTTTTCGATTGATTCTTCCTCTTTGAGAAATGAGTAAATCTCGCTTTGAAGCGAGGTCATCTTTTCATCAAAGTCGATATTTTCATCCCGGTTAATGAATTCGATGTACTTGCTTGGAACAATGAATAGTCTTTTGTATCTGATCTCATCTAAGCTTGCTGAATAACAGAATTCCGGAATATCCTTGTAATTCTTTTCAATATCTACCTGTTGCCAGGTGTGGTATGTTTTTGCCATGTCTCTGATATGCATCATCTGTAAACTGCGTATACTTCTTTTCAAACGGTTCGACCCCATTTGCGTAAATCCATGAATAGTATTTCATCTTCCCGATCTCTGTATTTTCTTGTTCATCGATTAAGCTCGATCGTTCTTTCTTTTTTATTGTGGTTAATAATCCACAGGGTCACGCTAATGTTGGTAGTATAAAACATATTTTGTAGGAAGGATGATAATGGCTTCCACCAGTTTATTTTCGATCAACTTTTTCCGGATCTTGTATTCTTCCCCACCACCGGAGAGGGCTCCATTTGCCAGGATAAATCCAGCCACCCCATTTTCAGAAAGCTTGGAGACCATGTTGAGGATCCAGGCATAGTTGGCATTGCTGGCGGGTGGAACTTCATAGCCTTTCCATCGGGGATCGTCTATCAGTTCATTGGGTCCACGCCAGTCCTTCAGGTTAAAGGGAGGATTGGCCATGATGAAGTCGGCTTTCAGGTCCGGGTGCTGGTCGCGGCCAAAGGTATCCGCAGGCACATCCCCCAGGTTGGCTGAAATGCCCCGAATGGCCAGGTTCATTTTGGCCAGTTTGTAGGTGGTAGAAGTCAGTTCCTGTCCGTAGATGGAAACCTCCTTTTTATTGCCATGATGACTTTCGATGAACTTGACGGACTGCACAAACATACCCCCGGAACCACAAGCCGGGTCATAGATGATGCCCTTGTATGGTTCGATCATTTCCGCAATCAGGTTGACGATGCTTTTTGGCGTATAGAATTCTCCTTTTCCTTTTCCTTCCGCCAGCGCGAATTTGCTCAGGAAGTACTCATATACCCGGCCTACGACATCCTGTTGCTTGTCCTTCAGGGTATCGATGTTGTTGATCGTATCCAGGAGCGCTGCCAGTTTGCTCACATCCATATTGAGGCGAGAAAAGTAATTATCAGGAAGGGCTCCCTTTAGCGCGGGATTGTTTTTCTCTACGGTATGAAGCGCGGTATCTATTTTTAGTGCGATATCGTTCTGCTTGGCCCGTACCATCAGATAGCTCCACCGGGATTCTTCAGCCAAAAAGAAGACGTTCTTCATATTGTAGAACTCCTTCATTTCTATATACTTTTCTTTCCCTTCGGCAATCAATTCTTTTTTACGTTCCTCAAACTTGTCACTGGCAAACTTTAGAAATATCAGCCCCAATACCACATGTTTGTACTCGGAAGATTCCACGGTTCCCCTCAGCTTGTTGGCCGAATCCCACAGCGTTTCTTCCATCGATTTTTGTTTCCCCTGCTTCGCCATTAATTAATTTTAAGATAATGTTCCTTTATAAGTTGTGCTATTCTTTTTCTTCTTGCATCCAGGAAATTAGTATAATCCATTTCATGAAAATTTACCGGAATGCCATGGGCTTTCAATGATTTTTCTAATTCATGTTCCCTACCAGCGTAGTATTGATGTTTTATTTGGAGATAATAAGATTTGGGATCGGTATCAGATATTTTAATGTTATCAACATACTCCAAATAGGTCAGGTTGGCAACCTGGTTGATCTGGGTTTGGTCAAATCCCAATTTTTTTAAATGTTCTTTGGGGAATATATGATGCTTATCAAGTGAGTTTTTCTTGATTTTAATGGTAGGGTCGTATAAGTCTGCTACTTTCTTTTGGGAGAAAAGCGCAGAATAACCGTTAAAAATCAGACCAGCAAAATAAGTGTTCGCCACAGGACTTATGGTATTTGAAGTGATTAATAAATCATTTGGCAATGATATATTCCAAAAATCAGAAGTCAGGGTGCTATCGATAATATTTTGCAAAGCATTGGTAAATTCCTGTCCGTTCTTTGAATTTTTCACTTTATTGAGGTCCGATTCCATAATTGACTCAGATGAACCGGAATACCTGGCGGTCAATGAACTCATAAAAAACCATTTGCCTATCAATTTATCAAGCACTTTGTAGTCAATATCGTAATTCAGTTTTCCAAGTAAATAAAAAATGTAAGAATTGACGATCGCATTTCCGGAAGCAATGAGCGCGGAAGATTTATATCCGATACTCTGAATTACTTTTAAAAATGAATGCCAATGTTTAGAATCAATAACCTTAAACAGTGTCTCTTTGAACACACCGAATTGTTTTTCGCGCAGTAAAGAAGAATATTTATTGGTATCCGGATCCCTACCTTTGAGTATAGCATAGGCGTCTTTCATCCTTGCTCGTTTAAATCCGACACCAATTATCATTCTGATGATATCCTGAGCGTCTGGTTGAATAATATGATTGAAAGGCGAATCCTTCGTGTTTTGATCCGGCATTTTTCTGGCACGTTGGCAAAAGCTATCGATCTCCTTCCTGCCATCTTCCCAAAAAACAGAAATAAGCGTTAAAATGAAATCCGCCTGATTTAAGGAAACACCTTTACTATTTATTCTGGTGAAAACCTCTGCTACAATTTCCTCATCAACGTCTTCATTTATTTCAAGGGCCTGAAATGGATATCCGGTTAATGAGAATAATTTATTTATCCTTGTGCTTATGCTATCGACATCAACTGGAATTGGTTTACTAAAATAATGGATAAATAAATCCTTCAGATCATCATTTAGAAAAAGGGATTTCCGTTCTTTTAATTTTGCTATTAATTGCAAAAGATTTTCATCGGGGTTCTTTATTTGGTTCAGTCTGGAAATGCAAAAAACATATTCACTGTCGAGTAGATCAATACCAAATTTTAATTTACCTATAATGCTATCCAGCCTCTGTTTTATTTCTTCAGTATATGTTTTGTATTGCTCAATATAGTCGGTTATAAAGGAATAGGTATTGGATTGAAAAACCTGAGAAATGTCCGCGATAAACTCTTTATTTTTTTCTGTTGTAGCATCAGAAACTTTAAACTCCTCACTGACAGGATTGAAAGCTATTTTTATTCTCCTGAAATTATAATTTTTATCCCTGATCTCTTTTCTTTTAATGATGCTATACAATGCTGTAAGCCTTTGCTGGCCATCAATGAGCAACATAGTTGGAAAATCGTGTATTTTGGCATCCGTACCAATTTGACTCACTTTTTCTCCGGTACTGTTTCTCCAGATCAGGAAATATCCAATAGGGTAACCACGATACATACTATCAAAAAGATCCCTAACACGATTATTTCCCCAAACAAATGGTCTCTGTAGCTCCGGTAGTGCTAAATCTCCATTATCTATATAGTTTATCAATGTTGAAATAGCCCCCTTTTTATCACTAAAAATCTGATCACTCATGACATATCAAATCGATTTATTATTTCAAGTCATATTTAAAAAGTTGAAAAATGACCCACGGGTACAAATCACTTTTCTGGATGTTATAAGACTACTATACCAACCCCAATAAAATATCATTGGGATTTATCTTAAAAATAGGAAATAATTAACAATGACTATAGTTTCCTCATACAAAATTTGTTAAAGAGTATTCTTTGAAACTTTAAATTAAATTTGATGATTAAAAGATTCGAGTTTATTAATAAAAAAACCAGTCACCTTTAAGTCACGAACGGAATAAAAATAGAGGCAGGAAATGATTTCTTAATTTTGTAATCATACTATCACTTTTTGACTAGTGGCGTTTATATGAGATTTATTTTTCTTGGTATCCTGAATTTCTTAATGAAAATATTACTAGTATTTTTCAAATCCAAATTGTTGATTTTAAAGATAAGATCTAAATATTTCCATCTTATCAGGTCTTTACGTTGGGGATTTTATAGAATTTAACTCTATAAAAAATATGAGTCATTTCTCTTTTTATTTGTAAAAAGTAAATCAACGAGATGATTATTTGAGATTTCTGGTTAAGCATAAATTCGGTTTCGTGTATAATAGTCTTATACTTTTGCCTAAGACTAATAAAAGACTATTTTCCAAATGGCATAAAATGGCCGGTTAAAGCGAGAATATTTAGAAAAACGGTGAATTTGGGTGATTTGGGGGTGTAATCTGTGTGGCTAATTAGTCTTTCATCAAGTGGCTTAACCTTTTAATAGAGTTAAATTATTCATTCGTGAGGCAACGAAATCTGAGAATAAAATAACCATAAGGGAGTAATTGATTGAAAATTTTTGAATATCAATGATCAGTTGATAACGAACCATTAAAAATCACTTAAACAGACTTACCCAACCAGAATACACCTTGGAATCGGCAGCATTGTGTAGTTCGTAATAATAAGTTCCCGGACTCAAGCCGTTGCCATCCCAATTGTTCTGATAAGCAGGACTTGAATATACCTTTTTACCCCACCGGTCATAAATGAATAAGGCATTGCTGAGTTTTAGGTCAAGCTGCTCGAACACAAAGCATTGATTGAATTGATCACCATTGGGAGTAAATACGTTGGGTATGGTGGATTCAAAGCAGGGTTTTATGGTTATCGTGTCGCTTTGCTGTCGACCAGTAAAATCCAAAGCCGAAACATAGTATTCCCCAGGTGAGGTAACATGAAAAACAGTATCTGTTGAACCATCCTGCCATTGATAACCGGTAAAGCCATTGGCATGTAAATCGAAGCTATTGCCCTCACAAAGGGTGGTGTCATTGCCCAGGTCCAGTCTTAAGGGTTCAAGAGAGGTGCCACCACCAAGCTTCAATACGAAGGCACGGTTCCATTCACTGTCAGATGGAAGCGATATATCCCCAAATGAAGGACTGGAATTATATTGAAGACTGCCGCAAATATAAAGGTCGCCGGATTGAGTGCTACGTGCTATTGAAACCGCATTATCGTCATTTCCATTTTGGCTTGAAAGACTCCAAATACCCTCACCTTGATTATCAAACATGGCTACGAAAATTTTGTACCCGTAACCCTGCTGGTTAAAAGTGGCTTTCCCCAATTGAAAATCTCCATTATAAAAGCCGGTGGTTAAAAGATTGCCGCGCTCATCTAAAATGATCTTTCTAATACCGATAAAAATATTTTTATCTCGTTTTTCCCACAATGTATTTCCCAAAGGGTCAAACTCGGGACAATGACAGTTCATCAGCAAAAGTTGAATAATAGACGTTGCCTTGTCCATCACAAACAATTGCGCATTCATACCAGGATCCTGATGAAGGAATATCTTCCACAGTTTTGACCCACTTAGGCTTTCCCCCGGGGTCGCATTTGATCAATACAAAAGATCCATACTGACCACTGGTATAATGGATGTCACCTATCAATGCATTACTTCCAAGACCGGAAATATATATATTTTCCCAGGGATCAATGGCAATATTGGCGCTAAGGAAAAATGAGATGTCGGTTCTAACTGAAATGATGGATTTGAAGATCATGACTCCATACCTATCAAATTCGATAATCGATACGGTTAGGTTGGGGCTAAATTCAAAACCAAGAACATAAACATTTCCGTCACGATCAAGAGCAAGATGCTGCAAAAAGTACCCCGGCAGATATTTATACCATAACAGGTCGCCAGTGTCACTGTATCTTGTCAAAATGCCATTTTCATAACCAGAAATTCCTATAATTGTATCGCTTTGGATAAAAAGGGTATCAAAGAAGGATCCGCCGGCGTAAAGGCCACCTTGTTCATCGGTACCAATAGATTTGAAAACTACGTATCCGGTAGCATACATACTTTTGTACCATAAAGCCGAGCCGGCGGAATCAAGCTTTACAATAAATCCGTCGGTCCCACCATTACTTTTTAATATATGACCCGCTATATTTAGTTCAACGTTGTAGCTACCGGCAACAAATACGCTTTCATCTTTTCCTACAGCTATGGAATAAGCGTCTGCGCCTCCATACGCGTTGGCACTAAAAGATTGCCCCCAAACAAAATGCTGTGCAAGAGTTTGATCAAAAAAGAAAAGCATGACAGGTATTAAAATAATGAATACCTGGATGTAGATTTTTTTTAAGACATGACTTTTAAAAAATCGCATGCCACACTACCATTACAAAAAGTTAAAAAAATATTTCAGGGACAAAGATAAGAAGTTGCATGGGAATTGTTGACAATTAATGCTTGACCCTATTGTGGCAGGATGTAATATAAATCCTAAATTGATTGAACTGACATGTTATCCATAAACATTTAAAAATCCAATCACAATTTTTCATAGCACATCCATCGAATTATAGAATTAAATAAGACTATCTTAAAAATGGAACAAAACCAGCTCAATTTAGAGCATAAAAAGGTGAAAAACGCCTAATTTATGTGTTTTAAACATATTTGGTGTTTCGTACATTTTGCAAAAGACTATCTATCATATATTGATATCCACCTGTTCCGCAGGGATAAAATTGCTTTATCATCAATTATTGTATGCTGAATAATGGCTCACGACAGGACCTTTTTAAAGAAGGGTATTTGAACTGATGAGCGGAAAGGCATGGAATAATTTAACATTAAATTTAAATCAGACCAACGAGATAGAACATTGGTTATATCTATTGATTCCGGTAAATTGAATTTGATAATTTCAATACAATCGTTACAAAAATGTGTGGCCGATATACCATCATCGCCCGGGCCGAAGAAATCGAAAAAAGATTCAATATCGAGGTTCCTGAATTTTATGAACCGCGTTACAATGCAGCTCCCTCACAAGTTCTCCCCGTAATCACCAACCAAAGTCCTGAAGGTCTGTCATTCTTTAGATGGGGATTGATCCCGTTTTGGGCAAAAGATAAATCGATCGGCTATAAAATGATCTGGACACCAGGGAACATCTCGATGTCCTTCAACCATATACGGATGATGAAATTTCAGTATACCCGGTATCACCAAGGGTCAATTTTAACCAGAACGATTTTCCGGAATTGATCAATCAACTTACGGGCAAATAACATTCAGCCGGGAATCAACCATTATTTCAATAACAGAATAATGACCATAAAATCATGGAAATAGGATTGGGCAGTTTCATCCAGATTCGCTCGATCAATGTGGTTATTATAATGCTTGTAAAGTTTAACAGCATTGAACGGCTGGGGTTTTGGAACATATTTTTTTCCGCTACCCGTTAAAATCAAAGTTTGTCATTTGAAAATAGAATTTGACAATTGACAATTATTTGAGAGTTTTGAATTTAACATAAACACTCGAATTGGACAGATCTGAAGATTTTGAAACCATTATTGAAGACATTTCTCTGAGAAGTGACGAAAACGCATTCCGGCATTTCTTTGATCACTATTATGCCAGGTTACTCCGATTCGCTTATTTTTTGATCAAATCAGATGAATTGGCCAAGGAAATCGTATCCGATGTTTTCATCAAGATTTGGAATAATCGGGCTAAACTGATCCATATTGAAAAAATGGACTACTACATGTTCAAAGCAACCCGGAATCAATCACTTACTTACATTGGCAAATTGGACATGAACCTCGATGATCTGGAGATTCTGCCGGAGACTGCCGTCATACATTACAAAACCCCTGAGAATATGCTACTAAACCAGGAATTGACGCAGAAAATCGAAAAATCAATTTCGAACTTACCATTAAAATGTCAGACCATTTTCAGATTGTCCAGAGAAGATGGTTTTAAATTCAGTGAAATAGCTGGTATTTTAGAAATCTCAGAAAGCACCGTTAAAAATCAGGTCACCATAGCACTAAAAAAACTAAAGGCCGATCTCAACGATTATTTTGAAAGGGCTTAGATAAAATCGTAATAAGCCTATTTCATATTTCTACCACAGGTATTTTCCTGAAAAAAAATCATTTTCTTTTGGGGTCTTAATTATTAAAGCTGGTTTATATCAGTAAATAGGCCTTAATAGATGAATGAAGAATATTTTTTAGAACTTATCGGGAAAAAGCTTTCCGGTAGTCTCAGTATGGAAGAGGAAGGTGAATTCCAAAATGAAATTCAAAATTCTTCCCAACGTCTGGACCTTTATCAGAAATACAAAAAAATCTGGATTGACGGGAAACAGGAAATTATCGGAAAAGATAGTGATGAGGTATTTAGTAGTGTCAAAACCCAAATGACTAACCCATCGATCCATGAGAATCAAATCAACATATCCCATTATCCACATTTCAGTTGGGCCTTATTTTTAAAAATTGCAGCAACTGTTCTTATCATTGTAAGCGCCATCTTTGGTTTTTTCCATGTTTATCAGAAAACAGATGTGAACGGTGACAATAGCAATAACGACTTTGTTTCCAAGAGTAATCCGAGAGGACAAAAATCATTGATCATTCTACCCGATGGTTCCAGAGTAAAGTTAAATGCCGAAAGTTATCTGGAATATCCGCAAAAATTCGAAACCGAATATCGGGAAGTTAAGTTGGTTGGAGAGGCTTTTTTTGAAGTGCAGAAAAATCCCCTCAAACCATTCATTGTAAGGTCCGGATCTATATCAGTAAAGGTATTGGGTACTTCATTCAATATTAAGGCCCACCCATATGAAAATAGCTATTCAGTCGCTGTAGCTACCGGTAAAGTAGCCGTTTCTAAAGGTATTGAAAGTGGAAAAGATACATTAATTGCAACCCTCTTGCCAGACGAAATGGTGAGGATAGATCATGATAAAAATACCTATGAGGTTAAAAAATTTAACCAGGATAAAGAATTCGGGTGGAAAGATGGCATTTTGGTATTTGATAATGACAGTGCTCAAAGTATCATCCAAACCCTGGAACAGTGGTACGGAGTCGACTTCATCTATCATAAAAATAATTTACCGAAAGGCGGTTATACAGGTCGATACCAAAATGCTTCACTAGAAATGGTTATGGATGGATGGAGTTATACTTCTGATTTCAAGTATCGCATAGTTGGCAAGAAAGTATATATCAACAATTGATAAAGAATTTAAATTTTAACAATGAATATCATGAAAAACAATACCAGTTAAAAAAAAGCCAGCATATCAAGATATAGCTGGCTTTAACATCGAAAATCTTTCATGCTGAAAAAAACGTTGGTCGCGTGCCTTCAGCGGAAAGAATCCAACAGTCTTTGCTGAAAAATAATTATCAACAAAAACGTCTCAAATTATGAAAATTAAACTACTTAGACAATTGTATTGTATGTCTAGAATTATCTTTCATGGTCTTGTAATTCAACTGATTATTAGTGGAATACTTTTGGCAAGTGATTCTAAAGCTCAACTTGACAATAAAAGCATTGAAAATATCAATGTTTCAATCAGGGTTGACAAAACACCGTTGAAAGAAGTTCTGAAAAGAATTGAGGAAAATACGGGTTTCACCTTTACCTACAATGGAAATGCGATCAATGAAAAACAACAGATTACCGTTTCTATTCGAAATGGTTCATTGGCCGACTTGCTTAGGGAAATTTCAAGGGAGACGCACCTCAAATTCAGAAGAATCAATGATTATATCCACATTGCTGTAAAGGACGAAGTTGATTCACCATTGGAGGAACAGTATAATGCCAGCCAGGCCCAAACTATTCACGGCAAAGTAATTTCTTCCGAAGATCAGTCGGGATTGCCCGGTGTGAATGTAATCGTCAAGGGAACATCTCAAGGTACAGTAACCGATGTTAATGGTGAGTACCAGATCAATGTACCTGATGTTAATGCAGTTTTAGTCTTTTCCTCTGTCGGATATGTGAGTGATGAAGTTACGGTAGGCAATCAGACTGAGATAAACATCACTTTAGTTTCCGATATCAAGGCTCTAAGTGAAATTGTGGTAGTGGGATATGGCAGTGTGAAAAAATCGGATCTGACTGGAGCAGTATCATCGGTTTCTGGAGAAACCATGACTAAATTTCCATCTACCTCATTGGAGCAGGGTCTACAAGGTCATGCGGCAGGAGTCCAGGTCACACAGACTGATGCAGCTCCCGGGGGCGCAATGTCTATCAGAATTCGTGGCGGCAACTCCATTACAGGAAATAATGAACCCTTATACGTAATAGATGGGTATCCGATATTGAATGATCCCATTGAGACTACAGGTCAAAGTGGTGGAACGGCAACTCCGGGTATGAAAAAGGGACCTGTTATCTACGTTAAATCCAAATGATATTGCATCCATAGAAATTCTGAAAGATGCATCAGCCACTGCCATCTACGGATCCAAGGGGTGCCAACGGAGTCGTGATCATTACTACTAAACGCGGAAAGGCGAATACATCGAATTTTGATGTCGACTTTTATTCCGGCGTTCAACAAGTTACCAAAACCCTTTCGGTACTTAATCTGCGTCAGTATGCAGAACTTGCCAATGAAGCATTCATTACCGACGGCCAAGCAGCTCCATTCCCTAATGTCGATCAACTTGTAGATAGTCTCCATGGTACTGATTGGCAGAAAGAGATATTCCAATTGGACGAGTTTATAATACCCAACTTTCCTACACCGGTGGGACTAACAAAACCCGATATATGGTAAGTGGCAATTATTTTTCCCAGGAGGGAATAGTAATCGGTTCCAAATTTGACAGGATTGGTTTTCGATTTAATCTGGATAGCGACGTCTCAGATCGTTTTAAGCTTGGATATAGTTTAAATGTAAGCTTATCGACAATGATGCCGTTTTAGTCAATCATGGTGGTACAGGCAGTGCAGGAGTGGTCCATGACGCATTGACTTCAGCGCCTTATTTGCCAGTATTCGACCAGGAAGGGAATTATTTCATTGATTGGCAACAAGTCGGGCCAATTTTCAGACGTGACAATCCAGTAGCTCTGGCGCTCACGACTACAAATAAAACTTTGATTGGCCGTGGCCTGGGGAATTTCTACCTGGAATATGAAATTTTAGATGGTCTGAAAGCCAGAGTGAGTATAGGTGCTGATGTCCAGTATCTAAAACACGACTTGTACATTCCCAGAACCACATACAGAGCGTATTTTTCTAATGGAATTGCTGATGTCCAATCGAGTCAGATTTATAACTGGTTGAATGAAAACACTTTGACTTACCACAAAATGATCAATGAAAATCAGCAATTGGATATTCTTGCGGGTTACACCATGCAAAGGGAAAACCGGGAGACGATTCGTGGACGTGGAGAGGGATTTGTAAACGACATATTGACTTATAATAATCTGGAATCCGCCTCTGTTATTCAACCTCCGCCTTCTACTGGTGCCAATGAATGGTCACTGCAATCATTTATCGGAAGAATCAATTACGGATTATTTGGAAAATATTTGTTTACGCTGACTGCAAGGGCTGATGGTTCTTCCAGATTTGGTGCCAATAATAAATGGGGATATTTTCCATCAGGTGCTTTCGCGTGGAGAATGTCCGACGAACCATTTATAAAAGATCTGAGTGTATTTTCCAATTTGAAATTCAGAGCAAGTTACGGCCTTACTGGCAATCAGGAAATACCATTATACAGATCGCAAGCATCGCTTGGGGTTACTACTTATATTCTTGGAAATGCAGAACTATTGGGTATTGCTCCTAGCCGAATAGCAAATCCCGATTTGAAATGGGAAAAAACATCACAAATTGATGTGGGACTGGACTTTGGATTCATGGATGACCGCATTGGGTTTACCATGGATTACTATCATAAGGAAACAGAAGATCTGTTGCTTGAACTCACCATTCCATGGACCTCAGGGTACTCCTCTTCACTTCAAAATATCGGTAGCACGGAAAATAAAGGCTTTGAATTATCTGCAGGGGCAGATATTTTTACCGGCGAATTTCAATGGAGGATTTATGGTAATTTTATGAAACCGAAATAAAGTACTTGACCTCGGTGGCATTACGAGTCTTTCGGACCGGAGGTCGGAGTCCTGATTTTATTCCCTCCCGGATATGGTGTTATTGTCCGTGTTGGTGAACCGGTTAATTCATTCTTTGGATATGTGACCGATGGCCTGTTTAGAACCCGAAGTGATATTGATACGGTCTACCGAGCGTTTTATGGAACTCGGCGATGTACGTTATAAAGATTTGAATGGAGATGGGCAAATAACTCCGGATGACAGGACAATATTAGGCACCGCAACACCAGATTTTATATATGGGATCAACAATACCTTCAACTACAAAAATTTTGATCTTACCCTTTTCATCCAAGGTGTTCAGGGTGGTAAAGTGCTGAATGTTTTGCGTATTTATGAATTAGAATCGTTGCGTGGCACACATAATAATCTGGCCACTACCCTGGATCGCTGGAGTCCGGATAATCCTAATGGATCCATGCCTAAAGCGGACCGGCGTGGTCATGAAAACTGGGTGGAAGACTTAAATGTAGAAGATGGCAGTTTCCTAAGAGTCAAAAATATCGTTATCGGATACACTCTGCCGACATACAATTGAAAGGTTGAGGAAATTACGTATCTATTTTAGTGCACAAAACCTACTCACCTTTACCAAATATACCGGATTTGATCCAGAGGTGAATTCACAAGGTCAAAATCCCATTAATCAGGTATCGATTATGGTGCTTATCCAAGAGCGCGAATATTTAACCTCGGTTTTAATCTCGGTTTTTAAGAATCAAAAAAAGAATACTACCATGAAAAAAATAATATTCATCATATCTGTCGGACTCTCTATATCAGCCTGTAATTTTCTTGATGAAATACCGAAAGATTTTCTTTCCCCGGCTAACTTCTATAAAACCAGAAGCAGATGCCATTGCGGCAGTAAATGCCGTCTATGATCAATTAGCATCCGGAAGTTATTATGGCAGTAATATGTGGGAGTTAGGAGAAAGACCGTCCGATAATTTGGAAGATGGTCCGGTGAGTCGTGATGTTTCGTTGGAGCTTCACACTTTTACCTGGAATAGTGCCACCAGCATTTTCGGAGGTGTATGGCAACAGATCTACATATCCATTAACCGGGCCAATACGGTTTTGGAACAGGTACCATCTATCGATATGGATGAAAGTTTGAAAAATCGCTTGATAGCAGAACAAAATTTTTGAGAGCACTTGATTATTTTGATCTTGTGCGATTATTTGGTGGATATCCGCTGATTACCGAATCGACCGGCAGTCTCAATGACTTGTATGTAGAAAGGAATGATCCGGAACAGGTGTATGACCAGGTAATTAATGATCTGCAGGATGCTGAAACGGTATTGCCATTGAGTTATACCGGAAGCGACGTTTGCCGTGCAACAAAAGGCGCTGCCAAAGCACTGTTAGCCCGTGTTTTGTTGTATAAAGGTGATTATGCCGGATCGGCTCAAAAAGCTAAAGAAGTCATGGATCTGGGAGTCTATGATCTTTTTGATTCAGTAGATGATCTGTGGAAAGTAGCCAATGAAAATGGGATTGAACATATATTTTCAGTTCAGTATTTAGCGGGTGTACAAGGCAGCGGTTATTCCAGTTCATTTGCTACTTTCCACGGTAACCTACTGAATCAAAAAGATCATAGAGCTCCCAGATCCATGACTTCTTTAGCTTTTTGAGCCGATCCGCCGTATCACCTTTATACAACGAAACACGGCTAAGCGCAGTGCTTTGGCAGCACCTTTTGTTGCACGGCCAACGTCGCTTCCGGTATAATTTCAATGGCAATACCGTTTCAGCAGAAACAAAATTTTTGAGAGCACTTGATTATTTTGATCTTGTGCGATTATTTGGTGGAGTACCGCTGATTACCGAATCGACCGGCAGTCTCAATGACTTGTATGTAGAAAGGAATGATCCGGAACAGGTGTATGACCAGGTAATTAATGATCTGCAGGATGCTGAAACGGTATTGCCATTGAGTTATACCGGAAGCGACGTTGGCCGTGCAACAAAAGGCGCTGCCAAAGCACTGTTAGCCCGTGTTTTGTTGTATAAAGGTGATTATGCCGGATCGGCTCAAAAAGCTAAAGAAGTCATGGATCTGGGAGTCTATGATCTTTTTGATTCAGTAGATGATCTGTGGAAAGTAGCCAATGAAAATGGGATTGAACATATATTTTCAGTTCAGTATTTAGCGGGTGTACAAGGCAGCGGTTATTCCAGTTCATTTGCCATCAGGGGGGGCGAGCCACCTTTAACCGGTTACAGCACTGCCATCGTCCGGCAGGACCTGCTGGATTCTTTTGAACCAGATGACGAACGTCGTGCCGCCAGTATATTGGAGAGTTATACATTTCCGGATGGCACTACCAAAACTTATGAACCACATGTTTGGAAGTTTTATGATGAAACTGCGGTAGATCCTACGGATGGAAGTACAAACTGGCCTGTTATCCGGTACGCAGAGGTTTTGTTAATTTATGCCGAAGCCTTGAATGAAGTCAATAGCGGACCGACACAAGAAGCTTATGATGCAATCAATAAGGTGCGGAATAGGGCAGGGCTCTCCGATTTGTCCGGTTTGGATCAGGAGGAGTTCAGCAACGCCATTCTTCGTGAGAGAAGATGGGAATTGTGCTTTGAAGGACATCGTTATTTTGATCTGAAACGAATGGGAAAATTACAGTCGGCAATGGCGGGCCTTGGCATAACCGTTGAGGATAAGCGCCTAATTTATCCAATACCATTACGCGAGCTTGATTCAAACCCCAATCTGGAACAAAACAATGGCTACTAAAATGATCAGGAGGAAATTCATACAATTAGGGGCAATCAGCCCCCTTTTCACCATTTCCGGTTTCAGGGAAATGAATTCACCAAAAGTACAGTCTGATACCCTTGTGGAGCCAGAAAAGAAAATTCCAATTTCAGGTGAATATGATGTGGTCATCAGTGGCGCTGGTCCAGCCGGTGTCTGTGCCGCGATAGAAGCCGGAAGAACAGGAGCTAAAACTTTATTGATTGAGACTCAGGGTTGTCTTGGTGGAGTATGGACCGCTGGATTGTTGACTTGGATTCTGGACCAGGAGTCTAAGCCAGGCATCATGCGCGAAATCGAAAAAAGCTTGAAAGCGAATGGTGGGGTTAGTGAAAATATTGATACAGGAAGTCCATTATCTTTCGATGCTGAAGTAATGAAACGCCTTTTGGAACAAATGTGTGTGGATGCAAACATTGATATTTTGTTGCATACCAGGGTTGTGGCTTCCATTACTAATGATTACCATCGGTTATCACATGTGATCACGGAATCCAAATCAGGTCGAGAGGCCTGGGGAGGTAAGATATTTGTTGATACAACTGGTGATGGAGATCTTGCGGCTCTCAGTGGATGCAAATTTGATGTTGGCCGAGAGAATGATCATGCAACCCAACCATTCAGTTTACTTGCCTTGGTCACGGGCATCAACTTCGATGATATCAAAGAATACTCCCGATGGGCGGGTGATTCAAAAGCAGGATCACCCTCAAAAAGAAAGCTGTTGGAAGTTATTGTACAAGGGAGTGTTTTGCCATCCTATCTGAAGCCAGGTTTATATCCTATTAGAAAGGATTTATATATGCTCATGGCCAATCAAGAATATGGCTATTCTGCAATGAATGCGAGGGATGTTACCAAAGCCACTTTGCAAGCAAGAAGAGAAGTAAATGATATTGTTAATGGGCTTCGTACTGTTGGTGGCGCATGGCAAAATATACGTTTGATCGCTACGGCAGAACAGATTGGGACTAGGGAAGGTAGAAGAATCCATGGTTTGTACACCGTATCCAAAGAAGATCTTATTAAAGGATCCCGATTCAAGGATGCCGTCTGCCGGGTCACCTTCGGAGTTGATGTTCATTCGGTTAACAAGGATGACGAAGGCGAGGTCCTAAAAAAACCTGTTCACTCTTATAACCAAGGTGTTAAAAGCAAGGATTATGATATTCCATTGCGCTCTCTTATTGCCAAAGATGTGGGGGGCCTGATGATGGCCGGCAGGTGCATCAGCGGAGATTTTATTGCCCACGCCAGTTACAGGGTGACCGGTAATGCTGTCGCCATGGGACAAGCAGCGGGCAAGACTGCGGCGGTTGCAGCACAGGAAAACATCTTGCCGCAGGAAGTTGACTGGCAAAAAATCAGAATGGATGGATAAGTAAACTCAGATAAATTTTGTAATAAAAAGTTACCAGGAATTTAATTCTCTAGGGTAGTATATGAAGGATTCAATGTTAACATTAACTTAGACTGAAACGATGCAAACATAGTTGGATATCTCTTGTTTGCCATCTTTATGGTGGAATTAACAGATATATGTTGGCCTTTTCGGTCTGACCGTGAATGCAATTAGTTTTGAATTATCCCGATCCAAGGGGGCTTGCCGATTATATCGGTGAGCCCCTCTAAATCCATCTCCCCATCGATCACGGGTGATGCATAATACAGTTTGGTACCCAGATTATTACAAATTTCCAGACAAACACAGCCTGCCACTTTAGTGACGCATTGACCATGTTTTAGTATGCTTAGGTCTTGTTGTTCTTTTATCCCTGGTATATTTTAAAAAATATTCTCGTAACTACGCCTAGGCTTATATATTTTCATATTCCAGAACAGAATTCAATCAGAATAACAATATATATGAAATGTTAAATTTTTCAACTTATTGTTGGAGCATTTGATTTTACGCATATATTATTTAAATTCCTCATATAAATTATGGAGGAAATGAAAATTATGTACTTTATTTTTTAATTACGCACCTGTGAAAGAAGAGCTTAAAATATGGATAAGCAAAATAGCGCTAGACAGTGACCAAATCTCATTTAAGCATCTTTTTGAATATTTTTATTTAAAACTTTATGATTATGGTTTTTATTTGATCGGCAATAGTTATCATACTGAAGAAGCAGTTTCATCAGTCTTTATAAGTTTATGGGAAAATCGTAAACGGTTAACTCAAATCAAAAATCTGCAAGCCTATTTATACCGCTCAGTCAAGAATAAATCGATTACTTACTTTCGGGATAAATCCAATCATACTTTTCTTTCCATCCACGATTATGATATAGAAGAACGGTATGAAAATATAAACCCTTTGGATGGAATGATCAGTCAGGAAATGATTGAGATATTTGATCAGGCAATACAAGGTTTACCCCCAAAGTGCAGGCTGGTATTTTCCATGATCAAGGAAGATGGCATGAAATACCATGAAGTAGCTGAACTTTTTGAAATAAGTCAGAAAGGGGTGGAAATGCACATGATAAAGGCCTTAAAACATATCCGTACTGAACTGAAAAATTATTTAGGAACCAATAATTCCCTCCATAAACTCTCTTAATATACATAAAATCAGCGAATTAAGTTTAATTATTCGTGCCCAATTCTATTGATATCCTCATCCATGTAAAAAATATTTGATTTTTAAGTTAGGGTAAATGCGTTAATCGGCGACATATATGCAAAGAAGGAATCTATGAAGGATGAAGATCAATTCTTATCACTGGTTTCAAAGGTTTTATCCAATCAGGCAACTAAAGAGGAGAACGAAAAATTGCATAATTGGATAAAGCAATCCAATGAACGTGAAGAGAGCTTCAGGATGTTTTCCGATATCTGGCAAAAAACAAGACTGAAGCGCGATTCCAATAAAGTCGAATCTGCATTTTCTAAACTGAATGACCGAATTCTGCTTCGTGAAGAATCCAAAGCAACCAGGATTAAAAATAATACTATTCTTCATAATTTTAGGGAACGATACCTTTCCCCCATAATGAAATCAGCAGCAGTAATACTCATTGTGGTAGCTTCGATTTCCGTGTTTTACTACGCGGGGAATCATAAAAAGGAAATCAAAACTGAATCGATCACCAAGTATAATCCGGCTGGACAAAAATCAAAAATTTTGCTTCAGGATGGCACCATTGTATGGTTAAATTCTGTCAGTACATTGACCTATGAAAAAAATTTTAATGATTCTTCCAGATTAGTTGAATTGGAGGGAGAAGCATATTTTGAGGTTGCCAAAGATAACTTCAGACCGTTCAAGGTATTCTCAAAGGGACTTACAACTACAGTATTGGGCACAGCATTTAATATAAGATCTTTTCCCTCAGATTCAATTATTTCAGTTTGCTTGGTTGAAGGAAAAGTGCACTTGGATTTGCCATCCAATACTCCGGGGGAAAAAGATTTTACCCTACTGCCCGGAGATAAATTGATATATTCCTGCAAGAGTAGTCAGACGAGATTCACTGATATTAAACCTGGTTTGGACCTTGGATGGAAGGATGGGTTGCTGGTGTTTCATGAAGCAAATTTCAAGGAAGTAATAGATCGACTGTCCGTCTGGTATGGAGTACAGTTTAAGGTATTAAACAATTCACCGAAGAATTGGAGTTATTCCGGGGAATTTAAAAACAGTACCCTGGAACACATATTGGAAGTAATGAGCTATATAGAAGAATTTGATTTTCAATTAAAAAAAGATAGCGTCCTCATTAAATTCAAAAATAACCATGAAAACTGATACAAGTTAAAAAAACGGTTGTGCTAAAAGCAGCAACCGCTTTGAAAAAACCTTTACCGAGAATTTCCCGATCCTCGGTAAAGGGAAACATTCTGTTTTTATAAATTATTAAAACACCTAAAAATATGAAAAATAAACTACAAAGAGTATTTGTCATGCTCACAAAATTTACGTTGTACGGGGCTTGTATTCAAATGATTCTCTATTCATTTGTATTCTCTGAAGGAATAACTGCCCAGAATATCAGGAATGTGAAGGATGTGAGCTTACAAATGAGTATCGCCCATAAAATTCCGCTCAGGGAAGCACTGCGTTTAATAGAGCGGGAAACGTCTTATAAATTTTCATACGACAGGAGGGAAGTCGACGATAGACAGACTATTCAGATAGGTGGAAATAAAACATTGTATGACCATTTACTGAACATCTCCGAACAGACCAATCTGCGTTTTCGTCAAATCAACAACACCATTACCATTAAGCAGAAGAAGGTTTTAGAGGAAAAGTCTATTGAAATTTTGATACAAACATTTACTATAACCGGAAAGGTGACCACTTCCGAAGATCATGAAGGTCTACCCGGGGTTAATGTAATTGTCAAAGGAACTGCGCAGGGCACAGTAACTGATATTAATGGTGACTATAAGATTGAAGTTCCTTCTCCTGAATCCATTTTGGTTTTCAGTTCCGTTGGATTTATTAGACAAGAAATTACCGTAGGTAATCAGGCCAATATCGATATTATCATGACCCAGGATATCACCTCACTTAATGAAATTGTGGTGGTCGGATATGGGGAACAAAAGAAAATCAACTTAACTGGTGCAGTTGAATCAGTCAATAGTGATGAAATTAACTGGAAGCCGGTTGGGCAAACCTCAATGGCTTTGCAAGGAGTCGCTCCAGGAGTCACCGTAACTCAAAATTCGGGACAACCTGGCAAGGACGGCGGTACCATTCGGATAAGGGGAATCGGTACTTTGGGTACAGCCGGACAAGATCCATTAGTGTTAATAGATGGTATTGAAGGGAAAATAAACACTGTTGACCCAAATGATATCGATAACATTTCAATTTTGAAAGATGCTGCAAGTGCTGCCATTTATGGTTCTAGAGCGGCCAATGGAGTTATAATCATTACAACAAAAAGAGCCAATGATAAAAAAATATCCATTGGTTATGATGGTTACATTGGCTGGCAAGCTCCAACAGATATGCCTAAACTTGTTAGTGGTCTAGATCACATGTTATTGTTAAATGAAGCCAACAAAAATATGGGACAGACACCAACTTTTCAGGAAAGTTATATTGAAGCGTATAGACAAAATGCCCCAAGTGATCTCTACCCTGACACTGATTGGCAAGGTTTAACTTTGACAAATAATGGATTAATACAAAACCATTCTTTAGATATTTCAGGGGGTGGAAATATGATGAGAATGCGTGGATCATTTATTCACTTTGAACAAAATGGTTTAATCCCAAATACTGGTTATAACAGAAATTCAATTAGGTTCAATACAGATGTTACTGTTTCGGAAAAGTTAAAATTCAAATTTGACCTACGAGGTAGTGATGAATTGCAGTATGAACCATCAGTTGGAGCAAATACCATTTTTTACCATATGAACGGTCGTGTACCGGCTAATCAAGAAGGGTTACTTTCAGATGGACGTTATGGACAAGGTTGGCTTGGAGCAAACCCCATATCATATGCAAATGCTTCTGGTAAAGCTAATAATCGCATGTACACAGCAATTTTGAATTTGCAGGGGCAATGGGTACCAATCAACGGCTTGAAAATTAGCTTGATGTATGCACCCGAATTTTATTCAGGATACTTAAAAAGATTTACGCATACTATTAATACTTATTATGGTGATGGTAGTTTAGCCTATGTTAATCCTAACAAGAGTTCATTAGTTCAAAGTTCTATTCGCACTAAAACCAATAATATTAGAGCACTTGTTAATTACGACAAAAGTGTTAATAATAACAATTTTAAAATACTTGCAGGATATGAACAAATTGAATATAACTATGAATCATTTCAAGGTTATAGAGAAAATTTTCCGTTGGAAAACTATCAATTACTTAGTCTGGGATCAGAAGTGAATCAACAGGCAGATGGATATGAGACAGAATATGCTCTCCGCTCATTTTTTGGACGTTTTAATTACAATTTCGAGGAAAAATATTTATTCGAAGCAAATTTAAGATATGATGGTTCTTCTCGGTTTACTACTGGTAATAAGTTTGGTTGGTTTCCATCTTTTTCAGCAGGTTGGAGGATCTCAGAAGAAAATTTTCTTAAAAATGCCAGAGCAATTGATAATCTAAAAATAAGATTATCTTGGGGTGAATTGGGAAATCAAAATATTGGTAACTATCCCTTTGCTTCCTCAGTTGATCTCACAAAAATATATATTTTCAATGAAACAGCTGTTTCCGGAGCGGCTCTAACTCAGTTGGGCAACGAAGATATTTCTTGGGAAACAACAGAAATGTTTAATGTGGGAATGGATTTAGATTTCTTACAAAAATTTTCAACCACAGCAGATTTCTATATTAAAAATACCAAGGATATACTTTTACAGTTGCCTATTCCCTTAACTGTTGGCTTGGATGAACCTTATCAAAATGCGGGAAAAGTACGAAATACAGGTTGGGACATTGAAATTTCTCATTTCAATACAATTCGTGATTTTAAATATGATATAACCTTAGGTTTATCAGATGTTAAAAATGAAATCATTGATCTTAAAGGTACAGGTCCTTATATTTCTACTCGCACCATCCGAATGGAAGGGCAGCCGATAGACGCGTTTTATGGTTATCAAACTGATGGATTATTCCAAACACAAGGGGAAGTTGATGATCATGCCACTCAATTTGGTGGTCAGGTTGCACCAGGAGACATTAAGTACGTTGACCAAAATGGTGATGGGGTTATTACTCCTGATGGTGACCGTGTAATTCTAGGGTCATCTATTCCGAGGTACACCTATAGTTTAAATATTAGCGCCTCTTTTAAGGGATTTGACCTTAAAATGTTTTTTCAAGGTGTTGGTAAGGCAAACGGCTATCGTGATGGTTCTGGTGTTTGGGCCTTTTATGTTGGTGCTACTGCATTGACAAGACATTTGGATCGCTGGACTCCTGAGAATCCTGATGCCTCATACCCAAGGTTAACATTCAATTATCCAAACAATGAACAAGTTTCTGATTATTGGATGCTGAACGCAGCTTATTTACGAATGAAGAATCTTCAATTTGGTTATTCATTACCGACACACTTGCTTGATAAAATATCGATTAGTCAATGCCGCGTTTATTTTAGTGGGCAAAACTTATTAACCTTCGATAATTTTTTAGATGGGTTTGATGTTGAAGCTCCGGTTGGTGATTCTGGATATTACCCGATGGTTAAAACCTTTACATTTGGAATTAATGCTAAATTTTAGACACCATGAAAAATCAATCAATAAAAATAATTGCATTTTTTTGTCTTTTCTTGACCATTGCATGCAATGATATTCTAGACAAAGCTCCTCTTGATGGACCAGCCGATGTGACCTTCCTTCAGACGGAAGATGAATTAATAATGGCAGTTAACGGGGTTTATAACGATTTATGGTTTCACGAGTTAAGTGCCGCCGGACAATGGGAATATATATTGGATTGTACAACTGATATCTCGTGGGATAGAAACGGAAGTATTTTTACAACCATCGGTAATGGTAGTCAAAGCCCGACTGATGAATCATTTGCTACAATATGGAGTCATCTTTATACTGGAATTGCGCGATGCAATTTTATCCTGGAAAATATGGATAGGGTAAATGACGCCTCGCAAGAAACCAAAGGTCAATCTGATGGCCAAATACGTTTCTTGAGGGCCTACTGGTACAGTCAGTTAATTGCACTTTGGGGGGATGTTCCTTTGATAACAAAGACATTGGGGCTTGGTGAAAATAAAACACCGAATAACAATGTGAGTGAAATTGTAGATTTTCTTTTATCGGAACTGGACGTAGCAGCACAAGAATTACCTCAGAGTTGGGGTTCTGCCGATAAAGGTCGCGCTACCAGTGGTGCTGCATTGGCACTAAAATCAAGGGTCGCTTTATGGGCAGGACGATATGATATAGCTGTTTCGGCAGCAAAGCAGGTTATTGATTCAAAAGTTTACCAACTGTACCCGAATTATAGAGAATTATTTCAATACAAAGGTGAAAGTTGTTCAGAAGTAATTTTTGAAATTATGTATCAATATGGCATTGAAGATCACAGAATGTCATACGCGGTTGGTTCAAGAAATTGTAAGTGCACCAGCACAAAGGTTCCGACTCAATCAATGGTTGACTCATACGAATGTATAGATGGCTTAACTATTGATGAATCACCTTTATATGATCCTGCTCACCCATTTGAAAATAGAGATCCAAGATTAAAACAAACCATTGCAACTCCGGGGAATATATTCTTGGGATTTCAATTTGAAACGAACAAAGATAGTGTTCAATGTTGGGACTATAATGTATCTCCACCAAATAGAATAGCTAACCAAGATGCATTAAATGCCTATGCAACATTCACTGGTTATTGTTGAAAAAAATGGCAGACCCAATCGATTATCCAGACAACAGGAACAATTCCTCCCTCAATTTTATCATTATTAGGTTAGGCGAAGTTCTACTGAATTATGCAGAAGCTAAAATTGAATTAAATCAGATAGATCAGGATTGCTTGGACGCAATAAATGCAATAAGAGGAAGGGCAAGCGTTCAGATGCCACCAATACCACAAGGAAAATCGCAAATCGAAATGCGTAAAATTATACGCAGAGAGAGGAAAGATTGAATTGGCAATGGAAGGTTTTCGGCTACAAGATATCCGTCGTTGGAAAATTGCGGATAAGGTTATGCCAGGTCCGTTATATGGCAGACCTATAAAACCTTTCGATTATGCTGATTTAGGTATTCCGGTTTTTGATGAGAATGGAAATCCTGACTATTCGAGTTTTGCAAATAAACTTCGAGTAGTGGAAGTAAGATCTTTTGAAGCAGACCGCGATTATTTATGGCCAATACCACAAAAGGAAATGGATGTTAATGATCAAATAAGCCAAAATCCAGGCTACTAGATAAATTTAAACATCAATATATTTTACAAAGGGATACGAAAGTAATGATTTTGAATCCTGCGATATACTATTGTATTAATATCGACAAAGAATATGCAATTCTGTAATAAAATAATCAATCATGAAATCTTATATTAAGAATAGATATTTTAAAACACTTATCACAGTAAGCTATTTGTTATTAATAGCCGTGTCATTTATTGGTTTATCGTCGTGTACAGCAAGCAATCATGACAATAAACAGGATACGAATGCAAAAAATGTCAAGGTTTTCTATGAAAAGGGTAAATATGGAGGATGGCCTGCAAATTGGGGCGTTTGGTCGTGGGGAAATGAGATTTTGGTAGGATTTACAATGGCAGATCATCTAGATAAGGAAAGTGGACATACATTTAATCAGAAAACAGCACACGCAATGTTTGCCAGAAGTCTGAATGGGGGGATTTCGTGGTCAATTGAAGATGCTTATGACCATGGAATCACGGAATCGACAGTTGAGAATAATTTGGGGGACAAGTCTATTCCTGCAAGGAAGCTGGTAGAGGGTATTGATTTTACTCATGAGGATTTTGCTCTGACCTTTAGAATGTGCGATATGATAGTGGGCCCCTCATCTTTTTATTACTCATACGATCGTGGAAAAACTTGGAATGGAGCCTTCAATCTTTCGGTTGATTTTCCGGGACGTCAACCAGCTGGCATCGTTACACGCACAGATTATATCATTGAAGGTAAACATGAAGTAACGGCATTTATTACAGTAGGTTTTGTCGAAGGAGATCAGAATTGGCGTCAGGTAGCTTGTATCCGTACTACTGACGGCGGAATTACATGGAAATTTATTTCATGGATTGGGTCTGAAAAAATTAATTCAATAATGCCAGCTTCAATCCGGTTAAACACATCAAGTATTTTAACATTGATAAGGAGGACTAAACCCCCAAGGATGGTTGAGTACATTTCTCCTGATAATGGAAATTCATGGCAAGAACTTGACGATCCTGTTCGCGTTGATGGCAATGGTAACCCCCCTGCATTGTTAAAGTTGAAGGACGGGAGACTTTGCTTAGTTTATGGTTTGCGCCGAAATGAAACGATGCCGGATGGTATTGGAATTTATGTCACGTTTAGCGCAGATGAAGGTAAATCATGGGGTACCCCGGTCCTTCTACGTGGCAAAGATGGGGCATGTTGGGATGTTGGATATCCAAGAGCTGTACAACTTCCCGACGGTAAGGTAGTAGCTATTTACTATTATAACAATGCAAACCAAGGTGATAAATACCGATATATTGCTGCTACCATATTTGATCCAAGAAAGTATTAGGTTATGGACAATTTGGAAAACTATATTTCTATAGTACCATTTAAAATCTTTCGAAAAATTCTATGTCTAGGTAATTTAAAATGGTCTATCACATTTTTAATATTGATGGTTCTTTTTTGGAGGTTTTCAAATCGGCCAATAGCAAGCTCAGTAGATGGACCACCTAATATTATTATTATTCTTGCAGATGATCTCGGATACGGTGACCTCGGAGGTTACTTTGGAGGTCCTTCAAAAACGCCGCACATAGACAGCCTTGCCCGTGAAGGCATGTTATTTACAGATTTTCATGCTAATGGGCCAATGTGTTCACCAACAAGGGCTTCACTATTAACTGGACGTTATCCTCAACGATTGGGTGTAGAGACTGCCCAGCGCCATGTTTTGGATTTACCTCAAAATAAAGATGAAATTACTATAGCTGACTACATGCGCCGAGAAGGGCATAAAACTGGAATTATTGGCAAATGGCATTTGGGTCGCCCGGAAAATGGAAATCCTGTTAAATTTGGCTTCGACGAATTTCAGGGCTTTTTTAGTGGAGAAGTAGATCATTTTTCAAAAATAGATCGGTACGGTAATGAAGATTGGTGGATTAATGAAAAGCTAGTAAATGAAACCGGCTATGTGACTCAACTAATTACAGAGAAATCAATCGAGTTTATTGAAAGCAATAAAAGCAGACCTTTTTTTCTATATATATCACATAGTGCTATTCACTTTCCCTGGCAAAAATCAGATGATAATTTATGGACAAGAAAAAAAGGACATGAATACACGTCAAATTTCCCCGGACAATTCAGTAAGCTTGGCCCCCATGTTCCAGAAGATATACCAGATGTCTTAAGCAAAAGCATTGAGGAACTGGATGAAAGTGTAGGTATAATAATAACAATCCTCCGCAAATATAACCTTGATCAAAACACCTTGGTCTTCTTTATGTCTGACAATGGAGGATATATAAACTACAACGGAGACGTTTGGCCAAGTGTAGGATCGAATGGTCAATTAAGTGGCCAAAAAGGGGATGTTTTGGAAGGCGGTCATCGAGTACCGGCAATTGCCTGGTGGCCCGGTCATATACCGGCACTATCCGTTTCTAACCAGACAGTTATGACCATGGATATATTGCCCACAATTCTTGATTTGCTTAAAGTTAAACTTCCAGTACTGGCTAAACCAAATCCTATAGATGGCATAAGCATTTTGCCGTTATTGTTGGAGGGTAAAACATTAGAACAGCGAACGCTGTTTTGGCGGATACATGATCAAAAGGCTGTTAGATGTGGTTTCTGGAAATTGGTTGTACAAAATCATTCCGTACATCTATTTAATCTCCTCGACGATATAAGTGAAAAAAAGGATGTTTCTGATAAATATCAGGCTAAAAAGAACGAATTGCTTGCTAAACTGGCAGATTGGGAACTGAAAATAGAAAAATGATTCATTGCCAGAATACCTTAAAAGCTATTCCCAAAGATATAAAATAAATTACATTATAAAATGACGAATGATTCACATAATAATACTTACGATGTCATAGTATGCGGAGGGGGACCCTCGGGGGTTGCGGCAGCATTAGCTTCGGTTCGAAATGGAGCCAGTACCCTCCTTATAGAAAGATACGGATTTTGCGGAGGAATGGCTACGGCCGCCTTGGTCAATCCTTGGGCAGGACATGAATATATCGACACACAAAATGGCAAATTGGGTTCTTTGATCGGCGGTATCTTTAAAGAGGTGGTAACAAAATTATCATTAGAGGGAGGATATGGCTCGGCTCTAACGCCTTCTGCATTTGATGAGGAGCTTTTAAAAGTAATTTATGACAGGCTTCTATTGGAGGCAAATGTAAAAGTACATTATCATAGTTTTATAAAATCAGTTGATAAAGTTGGCTCCAGAATCTCTTCTGTTAAGGTATTTTCAAAAGGAGGTGAGGAGATTTTTTATGCGAGGAATTTTATTGATTGTACCGGTGATGCAGATTTGGCCGCTATGGCAGGCCTCCCATTTAAGATTGGGCGGGATGAAGATGGGCTCACACAAGCAATGACAGTTAGTTTTCGGATGGGAAATGTAAATAAAGATGAAATGATCGCTACCGGTGATTTGAAGAAGGCTAGATTGCTAGTTGAACCTTTTTTTCAGGAATCTTTAGCAGGTGGCGAACTCTACTACCCATATCGTACATTTATCCATTTTTATGACTACCCAAGGCCTGGAATCTTGCATTTTAATATGACCAGGATTAATAAGGTTTCCGGACTATCCGCTCAGGATCTGTCAATGGCGGAAATGGAGGGGCGCAGACAGGCTTTTCTTATAGGTGGATGGTTAATAAAAGCTGTTCCATGGTTTAAGAATGCCTATGTAGAAAAGGTGGCTTGTCAAGTTGGAGTTAGGGAAACAAGGCACATAAAAGGCTTATATACAATGACTCAAGAAGACATAATTCAAGCAAAGAAATTTAACGACGGAATTGCCAGATCTAGATATTTCATTGATATACACAATCCAACAGGTGCACATGATGTACAGCAGATTCCAGGAGAACGTGGGAAAGTTAAGTCTGATTTTGCTCCCCCTCCAGGTGATTTTTATGAAATTCCATTTAGAAGCTTGGTTAATGAAAATTGTCCGAATCTCATTGTGGCTTGTAGAGCATTGTCAGCGACTCATGAAGCATCAGCTGCAATTCGCGTTATGGGGACCATGCATGGAATTGGAGAAGCTGCAGGTATGGCAACTGCTGAAGCCATCCGACGTAATGAAGATGTTAAATCAATTGAAGGAGAATGGGTGCGAACTCAAATTAATTATATGTCAAAAGGTCCAGATTATGGCTTTCCATGGAGTAATTCAATTAATAATATCCTGCCGACTAAACTCAAAAAGCATTAGAAAAGAATTTTGGCATGAAATTACCATTTATTGACCTCTTAGTAATTGCAATTTATCTCATATCAATTGTTGCATTTGGTAGTTGGTTTGTTCGCAAGAACCGTACAAGTAACGAGTTCATGATAGCAGGAAGTTCGTTGCCAGGTTGGGCTATAGGTCTTTCATATTTCGGAACTTATGTAAGCAGCAATACTTTTATAGGAGTTGTTGGACGTGCTTTTGGTACGAATTGGAACTATTTTGTATTTAGTTTGGCATTACCATTTGCTGTTTGGCTAGGCACAAAATATTTTGTTCCATTTTACCGTCATAGTGGAGAAGTTTCTGCATACCATCATATGGAGAAACGCTTTGGAGCCTGGGCAAGAACATATACTGTTGTTTGTTACTTGTTAATACAGTTGTCACGAATCGCTACAATAACTTTTGGAGTAGCACTGGTTTTGAATGGGCTGACTGGATGGAGTCTCACCTCTATAATAATTGTATCAGGGATTTTGGTTACAGTATATACTTTATTAGGAGGCATCAAAGCGGTAATATGGACAGAGGTTATACAGTCAATAATATTATTCTCTGGTGCCATCCTCTTGTTATTGTTAATCCTCAATGGAATACCCGGAGGTCTGTCAAATGGTCTTAAAATTGCCGAAGAAAACAGTAAGTTTTCTTTGGGTTCCTTCAAATTATCATTTTCAGAATCCACGTTCTGGGTAATATTATTGTATGGATTTTTCATGAACCTAAAAGCATTCGGGTTCGACCAGACTTACATTCAACGTTATCATACGGCAAGGTCTGATCTTGATGCTCGTAAATCACTATGGTTTGGTGCCCTTCTCTATGTTCCGATTTCATTGTTATTTTTTTTCATCGGATCAATGTTGTTTTCATATTATCAAACCCATCAGGGATTAATGCAAGATCTTAAACAAAAGTCTTCAATTACTTTGTCGGAAGGAAGTTTGCCAGATATTGTACATGGAAAAAATAATAAAGATATCAATGCTAATAGTTCAACTTTACAGATAGAAGAATTTGCAGACCAGGCACTTCCGCATTTCATGGCAAATAGAGTGCCTGTCGGAGTTGTAGGGCTCATAATTGCAGCCATAATGGCTGCAGCCATGAGTACCATTAGTACTTGCCTAAATAGTTCTGCCACCATTATTTTAATAGATGTTTATAAACGATATTTTAATTCAAATCCCACCGAGGCAAAGGCGATGTATATCTTAAGAGGAGGCACCTTTTTAATGGGGACAGTTGCCTCAATTATTGCTTTACTAATGATTGGAGTTGAAAGTATTCTTGCCGTTTGGTGGCAACTGACTGGAATCTTTGCCGGAGCCATGTTGGGACTCTTTTTATTGGGATTTATTGTGAAAAAAGCAGATAAGGTTGCGGCTGTAATTTCTGTTACTATAGGAATTTTGGTAATAATTTGGATTACATTTTCATCTGATATCAATATCCTTCCTAAATTTTTGCGGAGCCCTTTTCATATTTATATGAGTGTGGTAATTTCCACTTTAAGCATGTTCCTTGTTGGATTATTTGTCAGTTATTTCAAAAAGGCCAGAGTTCATTGTTAGATAAATGTAAAAAATAACTAAAAAGAAATTGCATTCATTAAAAGGAATTATGGTGCCGTTGATTACGCCTTTGATTGACAACGACTCAATTGATTTTGAGGGGCTTGAACGATTAATTGAACACACGATATCCGGAGGGATTCATGGTGTTTTTATTCTTGGTACATCAGGAGAATTTGCCAGTTTGAGCCACCGGCTTAGAAAGCAACTAATTGAATGTACGGGTAAATTGATCAAAGGACGTCTACCTTTTTTAGTCGGAATTTCTGATTCAGCATTTTCAGAAAGCCTGAATCTAGCCAAAAAAGCTGAGGAGTGTGGAGCGGATGCGGTGGTGCTAGCACCACCATATTATTTTGCAACAAGTCAATCGGAATTATTGCAATATCTTCAACGAATTATGCCCCAGATTCCACTACCCCTTTTTCTTTACAATATACCTGTTTATACCAAAGTGATATTTGCTCCTGAAACCGTAAAAGTAGCCGCGGAAATCAAGGGAATTATTGGCATGAAGGATAGCTCACTAAATTTGGCATATTTGAATCAAGTACGGCACAAATTAAAAAGCCATCGGGATTTTGTTTTTATGGTTGGACCAGAAGAAATATTGGCTGAGTTTGTTTTGTTAGGGGGACATGGAGGTGTTCATGGTGGAGCAAATGTATTTCCACATCTTTATGTGGAATTATATCAAGCAGCTGTCGAACGGGATTTTGAAAAGATAAATTTACTCCAACAAAAGGTTATTGAGATATACACATCTTTTTGTGACGTTGGACTTTACGAATCAAGTTATTTAAAAAGTCTAAAATGTGCATTGTCCATCATGGGAATTTGTAATGACTTCGTAGCTGAACCCTTTCAAAGATATAAAGGCCCTGAGCGATGCAAAATAGAACAATTGCTAAATAAATTTAATAATAAGAATTAATCTTCATTTTAATTAAAACTGAATATCCATTGTACCGCGAGTGTTTTTCACTTGTAAAAAAATAGAATGTAAATATTTCCGAGGGCCTTTACCAATTTCTTTTGAGCTAAGAAAGTGAAGAAGATCTAGCCAAGCTGTAATGTTTCGGGTTTGGGCATCTGGGGAATTAGGATTCCGTCAGCCGGTTAACTTCTGGCCCAATAAGGTTATTGATTTTTCAAGTTTGAAAAAAGCTCCACAGTTATCGTCAGTCCGCAAAGAAGTTGGGAGTTTCAATGGCGCCCAATGGTTGAAAGTCAGTCCCGGTTACGAAAAACCTATGCTTGTCACTGCACTTTGGAATTTGATCTTTCAAAAGAACAATTTCTCATTCTGCGATTTTTAAGGATGGATTATATACAATTTCCCACAAGTGGTCATCTGGATCTTGGAAATAGCAGGCGTATCCACCCCAAAATGTCTTTTTTGCGGGTTTCGAAATTTTTGCTCCTGCTTCTTTGGCCTGGTGCATAATTTCGTCAATTTCATTTCTGGAGTTTACAAGATGACCTATAGAAAATCCAATTGGACTTGAAAGTCCATCAGGTAGGCACGAATCCCAAGCAAGGTTTTTACGTTCGTATAGGGCTAATTTCATTCCATTGATTAAATCAAAAAAGACTACTGATCCTCTGTCAAATTCTGTGCCGACTATTCCTTTTGTTTCCAGTGCCATTCCATCGCGATAGAACTTCATCGACCTGGTTAGATCTGAAACGGCAAAAGTAAATATGTTTATTCTTTGTTTCATATAATTTGGTCTTTATCGGGTAATCAAGCAAGACTTAATAAATAAAAGACTTAAATGTTTAAAAAATTTGTTAGCCCGATAGGAATGGGGCTAACGCTAAACAATATAAACTTTCACTAGTGACCGACTAAAAATAGTAAAAGAAGGGTACAGCCAAGATGGTTTCCCCTTCGTGTTGTATTTTTGTTTTGCGAACGAAATACAACATGGATAAAAATAATGAAATTAAATTTGTCGGACAGCCGATTTTCAGTCAAATTCTGAATTTGATAGACAGTTTTGATCTGAAAGGCCTGATTAGGAAGCATAACAGTGATTATTATTATAAGGCATTTAAAACCAAGACACAATTGATCACCCTTCTTTTCGGGATATTGAGCAGATGTGATTCGATGACTGAAATTTGTGAAGGATTGAGGGGATTGGGCGGTAAACTAAATTATGTAGGTTTGGAGAAAGCTCCTGCCAAGAGTACGGCAAGCGATGGGTTAAGAAGTCGTTCCCATAAGTTCTTTGAGGAATTATATTTCAGTTTGGTAAAGAAGTATCAATCATTTTTATCGGACAGCCGGACATTTGGGTTAACCTTCAGGGAGGTATTATTGATCGATTCCACTACGATTCGCCTATTCAGTGACATATTGAAGGGTGTAGGCCGTAATCCAAAAGGAGATGGCAAGAAAAAGGGAGGATTAAAAGTTCATATGCTCATTGATGCTGTTCAGTCAGTTGGTCGTTTTGTTAAGATTACGGCAGCTAAGATCCATGACAAAAACTTTCTCAAGAGCCTGGAGTTGATCTCCCACAGCATGGTGGTCTTTGACCGGGCCTACAACTATTACCACCAATTTGCGCTGTGGACGCAAAACCAGGTATTTTTTGTGACCCGGCTAAAAAAGAACGCTGTATACACTGTTATTGAGGTTAAGAGAAAACACCGTGGCAAGAAAGGACAAGCCAAAGTACTCAGAGACGAGGTTATTGAGTTGGAATATCATCCTGAAAACGAAAATGGTGTTCGACAAACGCACGTGCGGAAAACTATCAGGCTTAGAAAGGTCTGTTACCAGGACGAACGGAGCCGCTACTTTGAATTTCTGACAAACAATTTTGACATAACAGCTGAAGAAATTGCTTTTCTGTACAAAAAAAGATGGGGGATAGAATTGTTGTTTAAAAAAATGAAACAGAATTTCCAGTTACATTATTTTTATGGAGAAAATGTCAACGCCATCTATACCCAGGTGTGGTGCACCTTGATAGCCCAGTTATTGTTAACCGTAGTACAGAAGATGTCTGGGGCCAAGAAGGCGTTCTCGGTTGTGGCCTCACTAATTAGAATACATTTGATAAGCATGTTAGATGTGTTTGAACTACTTAGAAGCACCAGCAGGGCCTATAGCAGGAAAATTAAACCTCCACCTTTGTATCAATTAAGGTTAGATTTATAGGGGGGTAACATTTACAAAACAATAGAAAATGCCGAAAATCGGCTGTAAATGATATATAAACACCCGACTATCAATTTAGTCGGTTAATAGTGATAAACTTTATTGGTTTGAAGAGCAACAGCATTTCTGGAGGTAAATGATACTTTGATTTAAGTACTATACCATGACAATTTAATTTGCCCGCTTTGATTTATGTGTGTGTTTGTTGCAGTCCTATTTTCAAGGCGAATTATAATGGATGACCTATCTCCTAAAGAAATCCGTAAGAGTCAGCCGACCGTCCTAGATTCCAAGCATGATTTTCTCCTATTGGAAAGACTGGCGAAACGACAGCCTTTAAGGCCAAATCGGACAATGTATCAGGATTTCACACAGTTAAAATCATTACAACAGGATCTCCTCCAAGCGGGTGAATTATTCAATTACCATTATCTCCAGAACCAGCGCTTAACTAAAATTCAGCTCCGCCTACTGAGAGTTTCTCTATTAGCCCATCGGGGGTATCCAAGCGATAGGACTCTGTTGCTCCGAATGCAAATTTGTAGAAATCAATTGCTTTCAGGACATCTTTAAAGGATAGCCAAGGAACGATGGATGTGTTAATCATAAAAGAATTCTTTGTAACAATGTTTGTCATTATTTTAAAAAATAAAATTGTAATGTAAAAACCACGACTTTAAATTTCAGATTATATTATTCTTTGTTGAATAATTCTTAGGTGAATTCCTAAAGCATTGCAGCAATGGTTGACTGAATGTAACGTTGTAGATTTTGGGGCAGAGAACCTATCAACAAATAAGAAATTTGCCAGTGAGCTATGCGTTTGGCATACCAATAAAACCCCAATTTTTATTACAGTGTGTGAGCTTAGAATGGTGATTATAACATTGAAAGAGGAGTGATCCAAGTACTGAATTCAGCAAGACAGTGGTGCCTTTACTCACGAACAGAGCTTGTCCTGCAAAGCAGGAGACTATATACAAAGGACATCAGGTCTGAGTTACCATATACAGTTGAAGTCCAACGTCTCGAAAGGGGATATCGACAAAATAGTTGATGTACAAGAGGTAGACAAAAGGAAGTTCACCCGGCTGGCGGGGAGGCTTTCCGATGTTGTGAAAATGGCACGAAATCAGCAGGATTCATAGTACAGGTAAATTTTATCATGAAAAATAAGATATACTTCTTCTTTATCATTGAAAATATTAGGTGGAATTGCCATATTTCTGACAGATATGAATGCCAACCATTTAATATCCTTTCCAATGAAATCTATAAATATTGTCCTTGGCCTGTTATTATTTCTTAGCGTGGCAAAAGCTCAAACACCCATTGGTGATGTTACTGGTATCGCAACAGTAGATGTGCTCACCGCGAACACCATTTATGATAAAATATGGGAACCATATTTGGCGCGTTGGGACGATAAAACCTACGTGATCGCCTACGGCAGGCGATTGAAGGGAAAATCGGATATGGGCGACATTTTATGTTCGGTGAGCAAGGACAAGGGGAAAACCTGGGGCGTGCCCATCACCATTTTCGATTCGCAAATCCCCAACGGCACAATCCATTATGCATATGCCAACGCTGTATTGTACAAAGAT
The DNA here is from genome assembly GCA_963711495.1 of uncultured Cytophagales bacterium. Lineage (GTDB taxonomy): Bacteria > Bacteroidota > Bacteroidia > Cytophagales > Cyclobacteriaceae > CAVQEK01. The sequence goes on along the minus strand of CAVQEK010000007.1, from coordinate 35,240 downwards.
TCTGAACAGGATGTAATTTGGTGCTATGCCATGCGCTGTCCACACTACTATCATGACAGCGAGGAAAGTGAAATGGTTGCGGCTTATTCCGGCGATGGAGGCCTCACTTGGTTGCCCGTGGAATTGACAGTTGATTTTCATTCGCCAAAGATCATCATAGCTGGAATTCAAAAAATAAACGAAAACGGTGGCTACAGATATTTATTGCCTGTTCACCGCAATACCAAGCGTTCCGATCCACTTGGAGATCGCCAACAGTTTGTGTTGGAAAGCCGTGACTTACTGCACTGGAAATTGGCGGGTTATGTGCCTTTACCGGAACCGAAAGTATTTATGCATGAAGGCAACATTGCTGAGGGAGATCACCCGGGCGAACTAAAAATGGTCTGCCGAACGGCGACTTATGAAGACTACAAACAACTGGACCCGCCAGTGGCTTATTCTTCCTCCAGCACCGATGGCGGCAGGACGTGGTTGATGGGCAGGCCCGAGCCAGAACTGTTTAATACGGTATCAAAAGCTTTTTTCGGGAAAGATAGTTTGGGTAACCATATTTATGTCTATTCTTCCGGCCCTCAAGGAGAAAGGAAAGAATTGTGGTATAAGGTGAAGCCGCCAAACAAAAAATGGTCGGATGCCCGGCGGTTTTATTTTGATAACAACCGAAACAGCTATCCCACCCTCATCGAAGAAAGAGCCGCGGTATGGATTTGCACCTGGGACAGCTCCAATGACCCTGATGTAAGGCGCACGGTCATCCGTTTTGGCAGGTTGGATGTTTCAGGCTCTAATTAATACCAGAAGAACGGAAAAGAACCGCACAAACATTGAGATCTTAGCAAAAGGTGTACAACAGTAATTTGATCGTATTTGATGCCCCAAAATAGCCTTATGACTTAGGTGACCTGAGCCTGGAATTTGTACTTATAGATACCGAGTATATCGCCGCCCTACAAAGAAAACATGTAAGTAGGATGGTTGGCGGCATGAAACGTTGGGGATTTCAGGGCTATAAACCTATCAAAAGATAAGAAATTTGCCAGTGAGCTATGCGTTGGCACACCAAATAAAACCCCAATGTTTTATTATGTGTAAAGTATACATTGCAAAAGTTGCATTGCGTGCGCATCAATCATCCCATGTCTACCTTCATGAAAAGTTAATTCAATCCCAAATTCTCTTAAATTATAGGGTGGTGATCATTGGTTCATAAATTCTACTTTAAAATCTGAGGTGACTTTTCTTTATTAAACCATATTCTGTAACCTGGCCGTATGAGAAAGTGCATCCAGTAAAGGTGGGCGCTATATGCATTTAGACGTCAGGTGTCCCGGATTCAGACTTTCATTTCATTTTCGAGCCAGTGTTGCAGCGTACTTTTCACAGGGATTTTCCCTTGGGATATTAGATTCCCATTGACAACCAGCGCCGGCGTCATCATAATGCTATATTTATTAAAGTCATTAAGAGTGGTTAACTTTTCCACCTTTGCTTCCAAATGATTTTCTTCGATCAATTCATAACACACGTTTGAGAGTATTATGCAGTTCGGGCATCCGGGGCCCAGTACTTTTATGTTTAACATGATTCCTAATTTTTAAAGGTTTTTACAACTTGTTTTCGGATAATAATTGAAATGTGTTCGCTACGGTGTCGTTAACCGTCGCCTGCTTCATGTATCTTGCTACCATAATCGCTTCGGCAATTTCCTGGTTGGTTATGCCTTCCGCTTTAGCCTGTTTTACCCACATACGTGTACAGGTATCCGAGTTCAGTACGGCTGCTAAAGCGATACCTGCCAGTAACTTATATTTCTTAGGTACAGCCTGGTATTTTTAATGTTCAAAAAGCAAGACCTTTTCGTCCATCTGATGTTGAGCAAATTCAGGAGCAAACTCCTTTAAAAGATCTATTGGCGTTTTCATTGTTTTTAATTTTAAATCTGGTTTATTATTAACTACATGGAACCGAAGATCAAACCGGTGACTGTGGCCATTACCACCACCAGTGTTACATATATTATGGTTTTTTGATTTCCCAATACACTTCTTATCACCAGCATATTGGGCAGGGAAAGCGATGGGCCCGCCAGCAAAAGTGCCAATGCAGGGCCTTTTCCCATGCCGGAAGCTATGAGCCCCTGCAGGATCGGGATTTCGGTGAGCGTGGCGAAATACATAAAAGCCCCGGTGACCGATGCAAATGCATTGGAAAAAAAAGAATTTCCACCCACCAGTGAACTGATCCAACGGTTGGGGATCAACCCTTCGCCACCTGCGCTTCCCAACAACAACCCGGCAATCAAAACTCCAATCGCAAGCAAAGGCATGATTTGTTTGGCAAAACCCCAGCTCGACATCAACCATTCACGGGGTTCGCCGGGTGTAAATAAAATAATCAGTGTAAGCGCGATGATGCCGGTTAAAAAGGTGATAAGCGGGTTTTGAAAAATAAGCCCTGCCAGGACTACTACGGCTGCTCCAGCCAACACATATACAGGTTTCAGTTTCAATACCCTGATCAGCGAGAAGATTAGCAAAATGCCAAAAAAACCAGTGATCCACCACTTATTAGCCCATAGCCAGAAAAACGCCCCACTTTCACCTTCCGGTTTGCCCCAGTTTGTAAAAACCAGGATAGCTACAAGTGTAAAAAAATGCCAGGCAGTTTGCCATAAAGGCCTTGTTTCGGCTGGGTCGGGAAAGTTCAACTGCTCTTCTGCTTTTTTGCGTTCTTCCTTCAAATAGATCAGGTGCATGGCAATACCGATGACAACGCTGAAAACAACAGCACCAATGGTACGTGCTATCCCCAACTCAGCACCCAGAATATTCCAGGTGAGGATAATGGCCAGGATATTTATTGCCGGACCGGAATACAAAAAAGCAATAGCGGGCCCCAGACCGGCGCCTCTTTTGTGAATGCTGGAAAATAATGGCAATACTGTACAGGAACAAACAGCCAAAATACTTCCCGAAACCGATGCCACCAGATAGGCCTGCCATTTTTTGGCTTTAGCGCCAAAATATTTGATCACCGCTCCCTGACTCACAAATACGCTGATCACGCCTGCAATGAAAAAGGCAGGAACCAGGCAAAGCAATACATGTTCATGTGCATACCATTTTGCCAACGCCAGAGATTCATGAACAGCATTGGTAAATCTATCCTTTTCGACTGGCAGATAGTAAAATAATAAAAACAAGCCCAGGATCCATCCGAAAATTTTAACCTCCTTCAGCGACCCCTGGTCCGGTTTTAAGGACTTTAATTTTTCAAGCCAGTTCTTCTCGCATTTGTTTTTTGACAAGGTTTTATCAGATAAAGTTCCGTTTTCCCTTCCTTCTAAACCTGTTTTCTTTTCGATAACTAAATCTTTATTTTCCATTGTTTATCGTAGATTTGCGATGATTTTTTATAAATTTTTTTGACTGATTACTCTATTATCCCCATAAAAATGGAAACATAATAAACGCCTGCAATCACAAAAGCAATTCCTGCGATATACCGCATCAATTTTTCTATTTTTGTCAGCAAATTGAAATAGCTCCCTATTTTGCCCACGCTAAAAGCGATAAGATAAGTGAATAATAATACCGGCAACCCTGTAGCCAATGCAAAAACCAGAGGCAGAAACAGCCCTTGTGGCGAGGTGACGGTCATGGGGATCAACATACCAAAATAAAGTGCGCCACTGTAGGGACAAAAAGCCATAGCAAATAAAACCCCGATTGCCAGAGAACCCCATACGCCCTTATTTTTAAGCTTTTCCGTCATTTTTTCCTGAAAAGCGCCCCCCTTTAAGAATTTCGAAGGAATGATGTTCAACATGATCAATCCAATGATCAGCAATAGCGGCCCAAGGTATTTTTCACCATTTCCCTGAAAGAACCGGGCAATTTGAAACTGGCTTGCGCCGAAAAACAGGATCAGGCCAATGCCAGTATAGGTGACGGCCCTCCCCATGGTATAGAATATCCCGTTTAGTGCCACCATTTTTCTGCTTGAAATATCTTTTGAGATATAGGCAGTAGCTGTAATGTTTGTAGCCAATGGGCAAGGGCTAATGGCTGTCATCAGCCCGAGAATGAATGCCGATAATATGGGGACATTGGCAGACTCAAACCAGCTTTGCAAGGCATCCATGAATTACAGGTACTTTTCTATTTCCTCTTTCAGACCGGGAAGAAATTTTTCCTCATTCCTGCCATTCATAAAAGCAAATTGCGTAAGGTCGACGATCTGTGATTTGTCGCCTTTTGTGACTCTGAGGAACAAAGAGGTGCCTGCAGCCTGAAATTCTTCCGCTATTTCCTTGTTTTTAACGTCTTCCACATTGTACACCGCAAAAGATATATTGTCATTACCGGCAAAATATGTTTCCACGGCTTTCCTGGCATTGGCCTCAATGGCTTTGCAGGTCATACACCGGTTGGTGGAATGAAAATCAATGACTTCTATTTTTACTTGCTGGGCATGTCCCGCACTAAATATGATCAGCAAAAAAGCGGCGACTCCTAAAAATTTTACAGTTCTATTCATGTCTGAAGTATTTTAATTGAGTAATGCTTTTATTTCGTTGATATCAGGTACCCTTCCCTTGATCTTTACGACCTCATCGATCACCACAGCAGGTGTGCTCAGGATATTATAAGCCATGATCTTATCGATTTCTTCTACCTTTTGGATATCCACATCAATTCCACTTTCTTCCACAGCCTTGCGAACAACAGCTTCTGTGGTTTTACATTTTGGACAGCCTGTGCCCAGGATTTTAATTGTTTTCATTTTTTTATATTTTATACATACTTACAATGATCAGTCTCCTTTCATGAGATAATTTGGCCTGCTCTTCTTCCGCCCATATCATCACTTGATGAACCGGTGGATCTGATGAAAATGTGTATGGAGGTTCTTTAAAATCCAACACTTCCGAACGATGTTCATGGCCTTTTTCATCCTGCAAAACATAACTTACAAGCGTTTTCATGAGCTTATTTTTGTTTTTCAAATGTCAGATGGAAGTTTCATGTTCAAATGGAATTAGTTTATCGTAAATAAACGATGATAGAAGTCAAATTTTTTTAAGCTTTCAGAAGTTCTTTAAACAAACGTTGTACTTTAGGCCAGTTTTCTTTATTTAAACAGTATTTCACTTTTGGAGGCATAATTTCCCCCTGTATAAGCCCGGCATCCTTCAACGCTTTTAAATGCTGTGAAATTGTTGATTGTGCCAGTGGGATGTTTTCAGTCAAATCTCCGGTATAGCAGCAAGCCTGACTATTGAGCAATTTTATGATCCGGATGCGCACTGGATGGGCAAGGGCTTTGGCAAAAACCGCCAATTGTTGCTCATTTACACTGTATTCTACGTCAGCTAGTGTCCTGCTCATTTCTATCTATTTAGTTCATCGTAAATATACGATAAATAAAGTTTGTAGTCTAATTTTCCGAACTGAATTTTTTAAATTATTTTGTGGATAAATAATCTCTTATTTCCTCTGCTGTTTTCTTAGCGCTTCTTACCACTCCAATAAGTGTAGCCGAGACAATTCCGGTCCAATTTCCTTTCATATTAGGAGATCTTGTTCCCTCCGTACTCAATTTTCCATCTGCAACTGGAATCCCCAACTTTTTAAGATAACGGTGCAAAGGGCTGAACTCCGTTTAAAAAATTAAGGAATCTACTTTTACTTCGTATCCATCATTCCACGCTAAAGCTTTTTCATGTCCTTATTTAAATTCTCTTCATATAGGGTAAACAATATCTTAAAAGTGTTTAACAATTTGTCGATAGAGGCTACAAAATAACCATTAAGAAACTTCGAAAAGGCTTAAATCTGATGATTGGGCCTTTTTTTATTTGTCCTGACTTGGTGATTCGTAATAATCCGCTTAAAAAAGGGCTAACTCATCCCGCAGCGCATTACTGTTTGGGCTGCAAAAAACAAAAAATCATTTTTCGATTTGAGACTATGTTTTGCACGTTTCATCATTTATTTGATACCACAGATTTGTTCTGCTCTATAGTCCGGTCAACGTGCAAGTGAAAAGTTCAATAACGGGACCAATGATCTTTAACCAGGAAGAATTCAAAAGATCCAATTCAATTTGATGTTTATACCAACAACCATTGGTTATATCAATAATCACACAAGACGACAAATACATATGCTTTCAACCTGATCAAATCAATCTCAGATGAATTGGAAATTTGAAAATAGGGTCATAAGTTTATCATTGTATTATTCATAAATACAACTTGCTGTACCCAGAACAACTGTGTACATCATGATATTTTAGTGATATAATTCAAGAGGTCAACCAATCAAATTTGGCAGTTAATGACGCACGATGGTGATCGTGTCCTTTGGTCATAAGGACCTACTTCTATAAATGAATAAAAGAGATTATGATAGTATTGTTGTTGGTTCGGGACCCAATGGTCTGGCGGCTGCAATTACCATGCAACAAGCAGGACTTTCTGTTTTGGTAATTGAGGCAAAAAATACCATCGGCGGAGGATTGCGATCCGCAGAACTTACCTTACCCTTTTTTGTTCACGACGTATGCTCTGCCATACATCCCTTGGCAGTAGGCTCTCCTTTTTTTAAAGCCCTTCCCCTGCAACAACATGGATTGGAATTCATCCACCCGGATATCGCGGCAGCACACCCTTTTGATAACGGCAGTGCCGCGGCCTTGTACAAGTCAATGGAACAAACGGCCCAATCTTTAGGAGGGGATGCGCGCACTTATATGCAGCTTATGAAGCCACTTGTACAAAACTGGTCCCAATTGGCCACCGATGTGCTGGCCCCATTTCATTTTCCAAGATACCCCATTCGAATGGCTGGTTTTGGTTTGAAAGCGCTTTCTTCTGCTACACAGTTGTCGAAACGTTTTCGTACGGAAAAGGCGAGAGGACTTTGGGCGGGAATGGCGGGTCATTCTATGCAGGTATTTACCAATGCCACTTCTTCCGCCGCCGCATTGATGTTGATGGCGGTTGGTCATACGGAAGGCTGGCCGATCCCTAAAGGTGGATCAAATGCCATTGCCAATGCCCTGGCTGCCTATTTTGTTGCACTGGGCGGCACCATTGAAACTAACTTTTATGTGCATTCACTTAGTCAGTTACCTTCCGCTTATGCGGTGTTATTTGACGTTACTCCCAGACAGTTATTGCAAATAGCGGGGCGCAAATTCTCATCTTTCTATAAATGGCAGTTGAAAAGGTACCGGTATGGAATGGGCGTATTTAAAATTGACTGGGCATTAAATGGCCCTATTCCCTTTACAGCATCGGAGTGCAGGCGGGCGGGAACGGTGCATTTAGGAGGTACATTGGAAGAAATTGCCGGATCAGAGCAAACGATATCAGAAGGTAAACATCCAGATAAACCATTTGTGCTGTTGGCACAGCAAAGTTTATTCGATCCATCCCGGGCACCGGAAGGAAAACAAACAGCCTGGGCTTATTGCCACGTGCCCAACGGCTCGGAGAAAGACATGTCAGCGGATATTGAAAAACAAGTGGAACGCTTTGCGCCGGGTTTCAGAGGCCTGATATTAAAAAGACATACAATGAATGCGGTCCAAATGGAAGAATACAACTCCAATTATGTTGGCGGCGATATTAATGGTGGAATAATGGATTTGGGGCAATTATTTACCCGTCCGGCATTGCGCTTCTCGCCATACAAAACTTCAACAAAAGGCATTTATATCTGTTCATCCTCTACACCCCCAGGTGGAGGTGTTCATGGAATGTGCGGTTATCATGCAGCCAGGAGGGCCTTGAAAGATGTTTTTAATAAGAAGGCTATGATGATTTCTTTGGACGACCAAAGCAAATGAAGCGAACCAGGAAATGAATACTGAATTAAAAATACCTTTCCAGCAAAATGGTAACCGCCCCACCTACTGGCTTACCCGTTTCATGATCCTTCGCTTGCTCGGAATCGTCTATGCCGTAGCTTTTCTTGTTGCCATCAATCAGATCATTCCTTTGATTGGTGCTGATGGGCTTACTCCCATAGGACTTTACCTGGAACGCGTGAGTAAAGCACTTGGTTCAAATGGCGCCGGTTTTCTGCGATTACCTTCACTCTTTTGGCTGGGGCATTCCGATACTGCCCTTTTAACACTTGCCTGGATTGGATTCGCAATTTCCTGTGTGGTAGCAGCAGGATTCACCAATGCCCTCCTGATGGCCGTACTCTGGTTTCTTTATATGTCCTTTGTTCATGTGGGGCAAGAATGGTATGCATATGGCTGGGAAATTCAGCTTACGGAGACTGGATTTTTGACCATTTTCCTTTGCCCTTTGCTCGATATGCGTCCGTTTCCCAGAAGAGAGACGCCCATGCCCATCATTATTTTATTTCGCTGGCTTATCTGTCGCATCTTGTTGGGTGCGGGCCTCATCAAAATTCGCGGGGACCAAATATGGCGAAATGCGACAGCACTTTATTACCATTTCGAGACTCAGCCGCTCCCCGGTCCGTTGAGCCGGTGGTTTAATTTTTTGCCACATATCATTTTGAAGATTGGGGTTTGGTTTAATTGGCTGGCGGAATTGGTTTCACCAGTTTTTGTCTTCTGGCCCAGATATGCCCGTCACATTGCAGGCGTGATCATCATATCATTCCAAATCACCCTTATTCTCAGCGGTAATCTCTCATTTTTAAACTGGCTGACGATCGTCCCGGCATTGGCCTGTTTCGATGATGGTTTCTGGTCGAAAATTCTTCCCCGTTCTCTGGTCCGTAAAGCGGAAGAGGCTTCTGATCGTGCGGAACCATCGAGGCCGATGATAGTTACCGCCTGGGCTGTCACTGTAGTGGTAGGGATCCTCAGCATCCAACCCGTGATGAATATGCTGTCACCCCGGCAGATCATGAACACCTCATTCGATCCGCTGGATTTGGTCAACACTTATGGCGCATTCGGCACAGTGGGAAAGGAACGCCTGAATGTAGTGTTTGAAGGAACGATGGACGATTATCCAAGTGATTCATCCAACTGGAAACCGTATATCTACAAAGGGTTGCCCGTGCTTCCGGACAAGCGCCCGCCGCAAGTCGCGCCCTACCAGTTGCGTTTGGACTGGCAAATGTGGTTTGCCGCCATGTCGTCTCCCGCCCAGTATCCCTGGACGGTAAATCTTATTTCGAAACTCTTGCACAATGATCCCGGGGCGTTGAGCTTGTTTGCTGAGAATCCTTTTCCTGACAAACCGCCGCAATATATCCGGGTAGTGCTCTACCGCTACAGTTTTGCAAAACCGGGAAATCCACAGGGCAACTGGTGGACCCGCGATCGCGTCAACATCTGGCTTCCGGCGCTGTCAGCGGATGATCCTCGCCTGATGGATTTCCTGAAAAGTGAAGGTTGGGCTCGTTGAATTGGGTAGGTAAAATGATGACAAATACTATTTTCTGTGACCTAAGGGATTCCTATGGACAGATTAACAGATTCAGTCCACCCGTAATTTCAGATTTTCCCCAGAATATCCAAATATCTTCAATTTCTTACTTCATCAGGTTGATAAGACAAATGTTCCGCTTATTAGTTCAGGATTCTTTAGGTTTATCAGAAATCACAGCCTCTTAATTACTCTGTTTCCCTAAACCACTTTATATTATGATTGATCAATGTATTTATGAGGTATATAAGCGTGACAAAAAGGTCTTAATACCGGATTTTGGAGCTTTTTTTTATTCTGAATCTACCAATAAAGTAAATTTTAATGATCTACTGAATTTTGATGACGGGAAAGTAGTAAAAGAGATCCAAAAGCAACAATTTTTATCTGAGGAGGGGGCAAGAAAAGCCTTGGAACAATATGTATGGGATATAAAAAACATACTAGACCAGGGTAAATTACTATTTTTCGGAGGAATTGGTTATCTCTTCAAAGATGACAATGGAGCCTTTTCCATCCAAAAAACCAAGCCTGCTACCGAGTCGAAAATTATTGAAGAACCTTCTGAAAGTGTTTCAACGGTCGAGAATGAAAATCCTGAGCAAATAAATGATAGTGATTTCTTGTCCGAAAATCATGAAGGGATAGATTTATTGGAAGCAGAGGAAGAACTTTTGAATATACACGATTCATCCCGTGAGATTGAGAATCATACATATCAGGAAAGCATATTAACCAACAAAGAAGAGTCTGACTATCTGCAGGAAGAGCCCGAATTGGGCAATTTCATGATTTCAGATGACAAAAACAGATTTAAATACGAGGATGACATTAAAATAAATTACAATACTCCTAAAAAGAAAAGTACTTTCAAAAAGGTCATGTTGGTGATCATTCCTTTGGTACTTATCGCTACTGCCGTGTACTACTATTTCTATAATAATGCAAAGGATAAAGCGCAAAGCGTTCAGTACAAGCATAAACCTCTTGTTGATTCTCAGACAATGAGATTTTCAGAAAAAAATCAGTCAACTGAAGATAATTTTGCCGGGAGAAATACGGAAACAACTGCCTCGGATCAACAATCTAATCCGTCAAGTCCGAAATCAAATATTGTTGTAAATCCCCAAAACACCTATGAATTGGTCAGTGATGAAAATAAAACCTACAGTTTGATCCTGGGTAGCTTTAAGATAGAGCGTAATGCGGACAATTATCAACACCATCTCCAATCGCATGGAATAGAGGTCATTAAATTTCGAGGGAAAAGCAACTTCTATTTTGTGGGATATCAAAAAATCAAAGGGAAATCGAATGCGGTAAAACTACTTATGGAAATCAAGGAAGAAAATCCAAATGCCTGGATCATTAATAAAGAATTATTGAGTCTGTGAATGTCTGATATTGAATGAACTAATCATTTAAAAGAACGTCTGCTGAATCGTAATGCGATCAAACCCGGATGCATTGCTTAAATCTGGTAAAGCGAGTTGAAAGTAAGATAGCTTTAAGTTAAAGGTTATTTGAAAATCGTAACTATTTATTTGAAATTCGTTATCAAAAGTTTAGCTGGCATCATTCCTTTGCATCATGCAAATGTCGATACGCAAGTTGATGCGAACGCGAACGAATAAAACATGCCTTACGATTGGAGCGAGTATATGCTCAATAATACTTTGGGCAAGTTTAGCCGTCTCTCAGCCCGTTGTAAAAGTTTGGAGCAGCGAAAATGCGCATAACATAAAAAGGCAGGCCGAAACATACCTCCTTCATTTGGGCGTTCAGGAAGATATTCACTTAACTATAACGATCTCTAACGAGATGCCTGAAAACCTGAAAGGGCAAAAGATACTACTTCGATTTCAACCATTGTCGTAAAACACCTTGGGAAAAGGAAGCTTATGCCATTGATGACCTATTGGTAGAGTTGGAATGATTAGCTCATTTATCTCCAACTGGAAAGAAGCTATTCTATATATTTAGATTATGCATATTTTAAATTTGGGGAAAGCCAACCGGAATGGTTGGCTTTTTTGAAATGATTTGTAAATTTAAAAAGATGGATAAGTTGGAGACGATACAGGACTTTTACAAGCGGAAGTTTGACTGGATGCCCGAATCAATGCGCAAAGAGATCGGTCATTTTAATCTGTTCCGGCTGGAACCCTACGCAGAAGGAAAACCAACAAATATACCTTACCGGAGGAGGGATTTTTATAAGGTTATGTTGGTGAAAGGCCAAAGCCAGGTTCAATATGCCGATAAGGTAATCAAAATAAAACAGCAGGCACTGTCGTTTTCCAACCCCTTGATCCCTTACAAATGGGAGCATTTGGACAAGATCCGTGACGGGATTTACTGCATCTTCAATCAGCAGTTCTTTCACTAGTTTGGACAATTAAATCAATACGAGGTCTTTCAGCCCAATAAGCCGCACATTTTTGAACTGTCTGACGAAGAGGCAACTCAGGTAAATGATATTTTTGAACGGATGGAGAAAGAGTTCAATTCCGATTATAAATACAAATACGATGTGATCCGGAATCAGATATTTGAACTATTGCATTTTGCCCTGAAAATGGAGCCTTCGGATAATCTGGAAAAACAATCGATGAATGCTTCTCAACGGATTGCTGCCCTGTTTTTGGAATTGTTGGAACGCCAGTTTCCGATTGATGAATCACATACTACAGTGCAATTGCGTTCGGCTTCTCAGTTTGCCAGCCAACTCAACGTTCACGTCAACCACCTGAACCGTGCTGCAAAAGAGACTGCCCAGAAGACAACCACGCAAATCATTTCAGAGCGAATTCTTCAGGAATCCAAAACGCTTTTACGATATAGCAGGTGGAGTGTTTCAGAAATTGCCTATGCGCTGGGTTTTACGGAGACAACTCATTTCAACAATTTCTTCAAAAAGCATGTTCAAACAAGTCCGCTTAAGTTCCGGAATGTTTGATTTTCGTAAGTTATTGTTTCTTTGACGTTATTCAATAGGTTGGTGCATTGTTAATTTTGTATTCATAATCACTACTAAAAGATCATCGATATGGAAATTAAAAAAAGAACACTTGGAAAAAGCGGATTGGAAGTTTCATCCATAGGACTCGGGTGTATGGGTATGAGTTTCGGTTATGGGCCGGCCCATGACAAGAAAGATATGATTGAATTGATCCACAAGGCGGTGGATCTCGGTGTTACATTTTTCGATACGGCCGAGGCCTACGGACCATTCGCCAATGAAGAACTGGTGGGGGAGGCTCTAATGCCATTTCGCAATAAGGTGGTAGTGGCCACAAAATTTGGTTTTGTGGGTGGCGTGCCAAAAAATGGCCTGAATAGCAGACCAGAAAACATCAGAGCTGTAGCGGAAGCATCACTCAAGAGATTGAAAATTGAAGCTATAGATCTGTTCTATCAGCATAGGGTAGATCCGAATGTGCCTATAGAAGATGTAGCGGAAACTGTAAAAGAACTTATAGCCGAGGGCAAGGTAAAGCATTTCGGGTTATCGGAGGCTGGTGCCAACACCATTCGCAAAGCGCATAACGTACAGCCTGTCGGTGCGCTCCAAAGTGAGTATTCACTTTGGTGGAGGGAGCCAGAACAAAAGACATTTCCGACACTCGAGGAGTTGGGAATTGGATTTGTGCCTTTTAGCCCGTTGGGAAAAGGTTTTTTAACTGGCAAAATCAGTGAGAATACCACTTTTGGTAGTGATGATTTCCGCAGTGGCGTGCCCCGTTTCAGTCCCGATGCTCTAAAGGCCAATCAGGCCATTGTGGATTTGATCAATGAAATTGCACAGGAAAAGCATGTAACACCGGCACAACTGGCTTTGGCTTGGGTTTTGGCGCAAAATCCCTGGATTGTACCGATACCAGGCACAACCAAACTGCATCGCCTGGAAGAAAATCTTGGGGCGGCATCAGTGAATTTAACCGATGACGACCTGCATCGAATAGACGAAACAACATCGGGAATAGAGATTCAGGGAGCGCGCTACCCGGAGAGCAGTCAGAAAATGGTGGATAAATAAAATAACATGTATGCTCGTAAGCTCATTTATATTCTGCTTCATCTCCATTAGAGTCAGCAATCAGCATGAGAAGATTTGGTCAGCGTGCAAATGCGACCAATTGATTGCGATTCTTAGCTGTGTACTTTGAAATAGTCAAAGTTTCAACCTGCAAACAGCTCTTGAGGAATTGATCATCAAATGATAGTTATCGATGAAAGCATTTCATATAAATATAACCACTTCATTGAAAACACGAATCCCCGCATAGGATTTATTTTTCTCAAACGAATTTCATCGACTTAGTAAGGCCGATCAAATCCCCCTATCTATTATTTTACTACATTCCAATTGGAAGACTTACTCAAGAAAGTTAGTCTGGTAGATATGAACCCAAATGTTTTCACTATGGAATTGATCACAAAAGGAATAAGCGATGGCCTCGTCACATCTATGAAAAGGCAATTGCGGTGCCTATCGGTTAGGTTAAAGGATTGGTGGAGGACTGTATCATCAAAAATAAATAGGGGGCCATCGGTTTTCCAGACATGCCTTTGGTTGTTGACGTCGATAAAAGCGTTTTCATCTACATGCTCGTCGATATTGATCAGGACGCGAACTCCCGCTCTGAGCCACCCAAAATGCTGGCTGGTTTTGCTGTTTGGCTTAAAGTTGGAGACGCCAATCGTCAGCACCCGTTTAAAGTTCTTGTGGAACAGTGGGCAGGAATATTGGTTTTCAACATTCAATCCATACCACTTATAGAAGAGCATTGTTCGCTCGCCTTTAGTGGCAAGGTTGTTCAGCGTATTGGCAATTTCTTTGTTTGGCGTGTTTTCCAATAAATCCTTGATTTCTTCCTGGTGTTTCTTTGGCAGATCTTCCAACCTGTAGATTTGTTTATTGATAAATGGAAGACAAATTATATCGATGAGCAAGTTGATTGGGCTAAACAGCCATGTCAATGCGCCATTGACAAGAAAATATTGTTTGAAAATAAATTTTTTGTCCCTGTTCTTTTGCCGGAGCACATCATACGTACTTGCCACAAAATACACGGCAGTAATAGGCCAATAAAGTATGGTAATAATAAATATCGGTACGATTCTCTTTATTAGCCGGGAAATAAGCTTTTTCTTTGTCAATAGTTTAAGATTTATGTTTACAAATTCTTTAAAAGGAGCATCCGTGGCATGATCCAATGTGCTATATATTGCGAATGTAGCAAAAACTCAAATAGTTTTGTCACAGTGTGAAAAAATGCATAATCGAAAACTAAAAATTAGTAAATTATATAAGAATAGCGTTGGCCCATGGGCAAAGCAAAAAAGCTCAGAAAATCAATAAAATACCTTTTGATCATTGGTCTTATACAAGGCATCCTGTTTTTGGTAAAAATATTGCCATGGTCGTGGACGAGCCGGTTTTGTGCACTCTTAGGGAGTTTGGCCTATTATCTGTTAAAATCAGAAAGAACAAAAACAGTTCGCAACCTGACAATTGCCTATGGAAGTGAAAAGTCAGAAGCTGAAATCATCAAAATGGCAAAAGAGGTTTTCGAGAATCTTGGAAGATCTGCAGCAGAAGCTGCCATAAAACTCAAGCTCACAGATAAAGATAAATTTTTCAGCAATGTTGAGGTTGTTGGGATAGAGAATGCTCAAAAGGCCTTCAATCGGAGTAAAGGTGTTTTGATAGTGATTCCTCATCTTGGCTGTTGGGAGGCTGCATCAAAAGCATATACGCTCTTAGGGTTTCAGTCGGGTGCTGTGGCAAAGCCACTGAAAAATGAAATGCTGAACAATTGGGTTATGAAAAACCGAAGTCTGAATGGATTTGAAATTTTCCCCAGGGGCACATCGTACAAAACATTGCTTCAATTCCTGAAAAACAACAAGGGCCTTGGCATGTTGATGGACCATGATACCAGTGTCAAAAGTGTTTTTGTGCCCTTTTATGGAAAGCCCGCCTACACTTCAATTGGTACAGCGATGCTTGCCCTGGATTCTGACGCCTCTGTAATTGTGGCCTGCTATGTGCGCGATAAAGGGTATAGGTATAAATTCATTTTCGATGAACCTATGGAAGTTATTCGTACAGGTGACCGGAAAGAAGAGTTGCAGCTTAACACAGAGCGATTCCAGGAATCTGTCGAAAGACAAATAAAAAATTTCCCCACCCAATGGACCTGGATGCACGAAAGATGGAAAACCACCCCGGAAATGATTGAGGCCAAAGAGCGCGAAAAGCAGGAATTGCGACGACAACGGCGAGAAGAGCGCATTAGCAACAATCAATAGCTTACAATCTAAACATAAAAAGGCCTAGATATAGATCAGAACTTCACATCTAATGAGTTTTGTTCCTGCCAGTAAAGAATTAGTGTAGCCGGGATGGTTGCTCCAATATTTCCACCTTCCGGTAACAGATTGGATTGCCAGGCTATTGTCTTTATAAGGAATAAAACCTGTTAATCAGCCTCTGTTACCGGATACCGATGGATTAAAAACCCTTTTATTTCACAAACAACATACGGCTCGTTGCCGAGGAGTTGCCACTTTGGATCAGAAGAATATACATTCCGGCAGATAAATGCCCAGGGGCCCAATTGATGGTGTGCACGTCGGCGGGCATTAATTGATGAAATTCGAAGACTGTATTCGCCCCCCGCTCATCATAAATCTTAAACTGAACAGGACTCTTTTCCTCCAGCTCATAGGTAATTGTGGCAGAAGTGCTGAAAGGATTGGGATAAATCGGATATAGTTTGATATGGGAGGATTTATCCAGAAAACCTTCTTGCGTATCCTTTCCATCTTTCACGTTGTGTCTTACCAGCAAACCTTCAGCTTTAATTTGTTTGATAATATTATCTGTGGATGATATGAGTTCTTTTCCCGAGACCGCTAAGAGTTGTCCTCTATGTACAAGTATTTTAACCAAAAGATTAAATACTTCAAGGGTATTGACCGCAGCATGTTTATTGCCCCTGTCATACAATTTGACAATAACATCCATCAACATAGTTAATACCTTTCCCTGCTGTCTCGAAATTTCATCGTCCTTCACCAAATCCTCAACTGGGCGATCAATTGGGTAAGATGTTGTTCTACACCAGTCACATCTTGTACCTCCACCGTGACACTGCTTTGGTCATCCTCGTTTTCAACCCCGTTGTTGGGGGCCGAATCCTGGTCAGTCTGGTCACAGGCGGTCACTTCGGCCGTATTGGTGAAAGTGCCCTGTTGGACGACGGTGGCCTTTATGGTCAAGACGGCTTGGGCATCATTGGGCAGGCTGGCCACAGCCCACGCGCCAGAGTCGGTGTCATAGCTGCACTCGCTTGCCGTGACCTGGTCGAAAGCCATGCCGGCAGGGAAGGCGTCTATGACCTCAATGCCGGTGGCCTGGTCAGGGCCTTTGTTGGCCAAGGTTATCTTGAAGATCACCTGTTCCCCCACGGTCAGCGAAGTTTTGTCCGCCTCTTTGATCAGTTCCAGGTCGGCCAGTGGCGCTGTTCCCACTGGAAAACAGGCGGCAAATTCACTGCTGTTGTTCGCCGAATCGGTGGCCGTAACGGTAACGAAAGAGCCCAACGGAACGGTAACACCATTTAAATTAACAGAAAAGTCGGCATTGCCCGTAATGTCCGTGGTTACCTGTCCAAAGCCGAGAAAGGTTTCGCACTCGTCAAAGCCGGAAGGATCACATACTTTATTTGAGAAAAAATCCAAACGTACAGGTGTATTGGGGGAGCTGTTGAGCGAACCCTGGATGTTGGTAGTGCCAACATTGGTGTTTAAAGCACTCAATACGGGAAAGTTCTGCAGGTTGTTGGGGCCTGTATCTGTATCGCCGGGGTCATTGGGAGTGACTCCATCATTGCCCAGATCTATGCCCAGGTTTGTATTTGCAAATATGTTGTTTCCGAGGATAGAAGAACCGGATCCGGCCCCGGCCAGGGCCAGGTCAGTACCATTGGCGGTGAACGTTTTGTTGTTCAAGGCTGGGGGGAAAAACAAACCGTCAAAATACCTGGCGGTCTCGAGAGCACCGAAGGGCATAAAACCAAAATGGAACAGATGTCGAAAAGGCCTGCTGATTTGCTGCGAAAAGATGGAGACCCGGAAGGTGCTTTTAAAAAAGCAGCCAAAGTAATTGAGCGAATTTACACAGCTCCATACCCGGCACATAATGCCATGGAACCCGTAAACTGTTTTGTGCATGTCACCTCTGAAAAAGCTGAAATATATGGCCCGATCCAGGCACCCGAATTCATTATGCAAACCCTTTCTGCCCGCCTGGGAATGCCAAAGGAAAAGATCCATATCAGGTTGGCGAGAATGGGAGGTGGATTTGGTCAAAGAGCTTATGGACATCACATGGTTGAAGCAGCGGTTATTTCACAAAAAATGAATGCCCCCATTAAGCTGGTTTATACCCGTGAAGATGATATGACATGCGACATTTATCGTCCAACATATACGGCGACTTACAAAGCGCACTGGACGAGGATAATAATCTGATTGCATTTCATGTACGCGGTGGTGTGATCCCCGAACATGCCGTTCATGCCAATTGTTTTCCGGCGGGCGCCGTGGACAACTGCCTGGCAGAAGGTAGGGCGCTGGACTCCAATATTACAATTGGAGCATTCCGGGCGCCCAGGTCAACTTTCATTGCTGCTGTTGCAAACGCTTTGTACAAAGCGACCGGAAGGCGGTTTTATAACCAACCATTCCTTAAAGACTTACAAGCGTCTGAATCGTTAATGTGAGAAAATATGACCCTTAAAATCGAACATATCTTCAATGTGTTTTCTGCAGCAGAACACAGGGTTCATGTTGGAGGAAGTGGATATTAATCAAATTTTGAACATGCTAATGCATCAGGAGTTTTAAGATTAACTAATATCTGAATTCGAATTCAAGTAAAACAATGCAAGGAATTAGATATGGAGATTAAAAGAATTGGCTCACAGCATTCCAACAAAGGACCGGCAGACTGGTTTACCGGCACGGTACGCATTGATCCGCTGTTCCAGGCAAGCGCTCCGGCACGCGTGGCCGGCGCCAGTGTAACATTTGAACCCGGTGCCCGAGCAGCATGACACACCCATCCGCCGGGCCGGATCTTGATCGTTACCTCCGGCTGCGGCTGGATGCAGCGCGAGGGCGGTCCCGTTGAAGAGATCCATCCGGGCGATGTGATTTGGTTCCCGCCGGGGGAGAAGCATTGGCACGGCGCCACCCCTGGTACTGCCATGTCGCATATCGCCATTCAGGAGCAGCTAGATGGAAAGGTCCTCGATTGGTTAGAACACGTCAGTGACGAACAATACCGACAATGAATAAAGTTTGAAAGGTTTTTGCGATCAACATAAAAAAAGGCCTGAAACATGGAACGTATATTTGAAAATAGGTTTATACGATCAGTAGCGTATCACTGGATTTTGGATTATTTTTAAAATGAAATGTCCAAATATACTCAAAGTATTTGTTGTCATAATTTTCTGTGAATTTGTCAATAGCCATCTTTTATGAATCGATTCATACCCTTGTTCCTGATATTAATCCCAATAGGCCTGACCAATTGCCGTAAAAAAAACAGCCAAACGAGTGATCAATCGACCCTGTTTCCTGCTGAAATGGTTCATTTTAAACCGGCTGAACAAAAGCCGGTTTTCACAGGAACGGGAACGGATACCTGGGACCGGAATATCCGGGAACGGGGCTACATTTTAAAGGAAAACGGTGTTTACAAAATGTGGTATACTGGTTATAACGGAGGAGGGGATGCCGTAAAACATCTGGGATACGCCACTTCGGAAGATGGCATCCATTGGACGCGATATCCCGGTAATCCAATCTTTGACAAGTACTGGACTGAAGATGTATTTGTGGTACACCACGAAAGGCAGTACTATATGGTGGCGGAAGGTGAGCATGATATTGCTCATATGCTTACCTCAAAAGATGGCATTCAATGGACAAATATGGGCAATCTCGATATCAGGAAAGTAAATGGTGAACCCATTGATCCCGGGCCATACGGAACGCCGACACTGTGGATAGAAGATGGCAAATGGTATCTCTTTTACGAGCGGAATGATCAGGCCATCTGGCTGGCTGTTTCCACCGATCATCAAGTGTGGACCAACATTCAGGATGATCCTGTTATTGAAAAAGGCCCGGAACAATATGACGCGGAAGCAGTCGCATTAAATCAGATTATCAAATACCATGGCAGGTATTATGCTTATTACCATGGCAGCCCGGATAAGGACTGGACAACCTGGAATTCAAACATTGCCACATCTGATGACCTGATCCACTGGATAAAATATGAAAATAATCCTATCGTTCGTCCGGACAGTATCAATAAAGACATCTCCAGTCCCATCCTTGTTTATGACGGCGATCAATACCGACTTTATACCATGCACGATGGTGTCAGGGTTTATTTTCCGGTGATTCAAAATGAATAAGCCATGCAACATTTAAAGGACATTCCGAGGGTCAGAATCAGAATGTAAGCGTCATTTTTCAAGGTCATTATCCACACTTTTAAAGTCTGCCCTAATAAGACATGTTCATATATTCAAAGATTTGTAAAGTAGTTCGGTATGTCAAATTGGATGGGTAGCGCGATGGAGACAATGGACATTATTTCAAATAAAAAAAAGTCCCCTGAAAAGTTAAAGGTACTTCCGCCAATGTTCTCATTGTTATAATGCCAATTTATTCGCCTTGACTTACGGCCTGAAATTCATCCGGCATGAGTTCAAGAATTATTAACGTTTTTGAGATCAATATCAGTTTTTTAGAAATTTGAAATGATGTGTCACTTATTGATAAACCAGGGATATTATTTTCAATTTGTGTTCGACAAAAGGCAAGGACAAAGATCAGTTTCTCAAACCTGTCACAATTTTCGTGAATTTGCTCAGGATTATTTTTTTTCATTCGTCCCCTGTCTTGGCAACCTTCGGACCAGAATCCCGGAAGCCAATAAAACCAGAATTTTACCGGAACCATTTTTTAATTTTCAAATTGATTTGGCTTATTGGTTTTCAACCTCCCTAATCTTTCCTCGTTTATATTCAATAGATATTTTTTCTAATAATCAGGTATTATTTTTTATTCACACACTAGACCTTAAGACCCGCTATGCTAAAGAATTATTTTTTTATTACGATCCGCAATCTGCTCAAAAATAAACTGTTTGTAATTATTAATATTTTTGGCCTTTCGATTGCTTTGGCCTGTGTTATTGTGGCCTACCTCAATTGGAAATTTAATGCCGATTTTGATGCCCAATATAAAAATGCCGATAAGATTTACCGGATCAATTTTATCCGCATAACAGATGGCAAGTCAATAAAAAATGGGGATTGTCCCATGCCTTTGGGCAGCATTGTTAAAACAAACTTCAGTCAGGTAGAAAAAGTCGCGCGTGTATATCCGGTTGGTGGTAATTTCAAAATTGGCGATGATCTGTTTCGTACGTCGGTGGCCTGTATCGATCCGGAGTTTTTTTCCATGTTCAATTTTAGAATGGTTTCCGGCAATATTGCTGACATCAGCAACAAGTCGGGCATATTTATCAGTACGGAACTTGCAAAAAAACATTTTGCCAACTTGGATGATCCAACGGGCCAGTTGATCACATATATCAATGGGGATAAAAGATTAGAGTTTATTGTTGGCGGTGTATTTGAGAAACCTCCGTTAAATTCCAGTTTCCAGTCGGAAGCATTTGTGAATTTTGATAATGTCCTTGATATTCAAAATTGGAAGGAAGATGACTGGTCGCTGTTTAATTCAACTTTCATCCAGGTAAATGATTCCAAAGATATTCCTGGCATAGACCAGAGGCTTCAGCAGTATGTGGAAATTCAGAATAAAGCCAAAGAAGATTATAAAGTCAGCCAGTACTACTTGGACCCTTTTAAAGGAATGGCCATTCGTGCACAAACAGAAAGGACCTTGAATCATTGGTTTAATTATAGTCTTCCTGTTTCGGAATTCTACGGAACCACCATCATGGCTATTCTGTTGTTATTGCTGGCATGTTTTAATTTTACAAACACCTCCATTGCTATTGCCAATAGGCGGGTGAAAGAGATCGGTATCCGAAAGGTCCTTGGTTCCGGGAAAAGGCAGTTGATCATACAGTTCCTTGCTGAAAATATTCTATTGGCATTTATAGCACTTATTCTGGGAATATTGCTTGCTTCTTTTCTTGTACCTTTATATAGCTCACTGTGGACCTTTCTCGATATCCATCTTATTTTTTCTGAAAACGCCGGTTTGATCATATTCCTCCTATTATTATTGGTTATTACCGGAATTTTGGCGGGAAGTTATCCGGCCTTTTATGTCAGCAGTTTTAATGCCGCCAGTGTGCTCAAAGGAACGCACAAATTCAGGGGGACGAATTATTTCACCAGGGTTTTACTTACACTGCAATATGCCATATCCATTATTTCGGTTGTAACCGGGATAATTTATGCAGAAAACGCCGAATACCAGAAAAATTACGATATGGGATTCGATCAGAAAAGTACCATTTATGCCTGGGTTGACGACGGGAATTCCTATCAGATCTATAAAGTCGAACTGATTAACTTTGGGAAGATCAACTCCATTGCTGGATCATCAAACAACCTGACTGCTTCCTGGTACAGCGATCCGGTAAAGTATGAGTCTACAGAGATGGATGCCAACATAATGGGTATAGGCGATGGGTATCTCAAAACCATTGGAGCCACGATCTTGGAGGGGAGGGATTTTATAATGGATAGTCAGACGGATGTGAAAAATTCCGTGATTGTCAATGAGAACCTGGTTCGAAAATTTGGGTGGGACAATGCCTTGGGCAAAAGGATCATTCAGCGGGATTCGGTTCAATTGTATGTAGTAGGGGTTGTGAAAGATATTTATGTTGATGGCGGTTTGTGGAATCCGCTACAACCATTAATGCTAAGGTACATTCCTGAAAAGGATTATCATTTTCTTACGGTAAGTACGGATCCATCGAACATTAAAGAAGTATATGATTTTATGGAAGCCAGATGGAAAGAAGTGTTCCCGGATGTGCTGCCTACAGTTACTTATATGGATAATAACAAAGCGCAATCATCGCTCATTAACAAAAACATTAAAGCTGTATTCATCTTCCTGGGGCTAACCTCTCTTATTTTATCTTCGATTGGCCTCTTCAGCCTGGTTTCATTGAACCTTATAAAAAGAACCAAGGAGATTGGTGTAAGGAAGGTGCTGGGCGCATCAATATCACGCATTATCAGGAACCTCAGCACAGAATTTTTTATCATAATCCTGATCGCATCACTATTGGGATCTGTCTCAGGATATTTTCTTTCTTTTACTATGATGGATACCATTTGGGCTTACCATTTACCAGTTGGTTTGGGTCCGTTTATGCTATCTATCCTGATCTTATTTATTGTGAGTGCGGTAACCGTAGGATGGAGAATTTTTCATGCAGCATCTATAAATCCGGCTTATTCTTTGAGGAATGAATAATTGTAAAAGTCCGGTTTGTTGAGCGGAAGTAAATTTTGTTAGCCATCATAGACTGAAAGAACCATAAGGCATCGGAATGCTGGCATAAATCCTTGGAACAAAGCTGGTGGATTATCATTCATCCCGGTCTGATCGGTATGATACCTATTCTCTAAAATTGTCTAAGGGCCATCATATTTAAACATACCAGATCAATAAACCATTGTTATCCATTCAAGATCATTTACCCAACGAATCAGCCAGTAACGCCGACACTTCGGGGTCCAAAGGTAAATGCTCAACAGCCAGTATGGCTTCACCCGACATCTTCTTCATCGTTTTTTGCAATATCCCGATCATTTTTTCATGCGGC
This sequence comes from uncultured Cytophagales bacterium, assembly GCA_963711495.1. Classification (GTDB taxonomy): domain Bacteria; phylum Bacteroidota; class Bacteroidia; order Cytophagales; family Cyclobacteriaceae; genus CAVQEK01. Next base: position 11,892 of record CAVQEK010000007.1, on the reverse strand, counting down.
TGATGATGAGAGAATTCCTTTAAGTAATATTGAATAAATACCAGGCAGATTACATCCTCAAGCAATTGGGTTTCTTTGTCCTGTTTGAGCGATTTTTTCATCAGAAGAAACTTCACACGCTCAATAATGTGATCATCGAACCCAAGTTCAGCCAATATATTTTCGGCAATGTCGCAATGATGCAGTTTCAATTGCGTGCGCCATTTTAAATAACCGGCGCGGCCTTTTGGGTAAGTGTTTCTCGGGATCTCCCAACGACCGATGTGCTGGCACCGGGCAGCCAGTTTTACCGCAAGGGAAGCCTCAGGCGCAAAATCATCGAGTTGTTTTGTCATTTGCTGGGCGTAAAGCAATTCTTGGGGCCACTGCTTGCCCTCAACGACTTTGACGTTGGGATCCTTTGCATTGTACGCATCAAAAGCGTCATATGCTGGTTTCAACAGGTCTTGCTGGGTTTTAGGCATAATTTATCATTTTAATATCAGTGCATTGTCCTGCCGCTGACTGATATGTTTTGAAACGCCGTCCAATTTTCTGCATAAACAAACTTTAAAATTTCCATTAATACAGCAGGGTCGAATGCACGAATCGCGGACCTTAACAACAATTTTCCCCAAGTTACCAAAAATTGAACGTTCAACACTATATTTGACAGACAACACAAAGTCCATGAAGACATTCTTTAAAGAACTTTTTCAATACAACCATCATTTTAATCAAGCGGTCATTACTGTTTTGACTGAAAATCCGGAGCGTGCATCAGAGCGGAGTGTAAAACTTGTCAGTCATTTGCTGAATGCTCATCAAATTTGGAACTGTAGGATCCAACCCGGCCAACTACCTTATGAAAGACTTGAAATTCATCAAATTCAAGATTTTCGTGAGATTGATCAAAAGAATTTTGAACTTTCAATGCGCATACTTGATCATTATGATTTAAACCAAATGGTCCGGTATTCAATCAGCACAGGAAAAGTCTTTAATCACAGCGTCCGCGATATCTTATTTCACGTGATCAATCATTCCACATATCACAGGGGACAAATAGCCACCGAATTCAGGCAATGTGGTCTCGAACCGCTTATGACCGACTATATTTTTTATAAGATGATGTAATTGCAGCCAGGATTCGTATATGTGAATTGCTTGAGCGATGAGCGCCTTTCCGTCGATGAACAGACATGATCGACGCCTCAGGCAGGTGCACTGGCTTTGTTTTACTATTGTTTAAGACTTGAGCGTGTTTATACCTTCACAAGCTTTTTCCGGAAAAATCCATACCACTACACCAGCAGGAAGTACTTAATTTTCCACCAGTGTCTGGGATAGTTGGCGTGATCAAAACTTGCAAAAAGTTTGAATAGTTCCCAGTAGACGATGTGATGCGGGATGTTTTTCTTCGGGACCTCACATCGTCCCTGAATATGGGCCACAATACTCTTGGCCTCGACAGCGGCAAAGAATGGTGTGGAAGAGGTGCTGTCGATCAGGCTCATCCCAATAAAAAACAGATGGGGATAGTCGCGGGAACGGATGAACGAGCCGAGCCTGGGGCGCAGTTCATCCAGTGTTTTCAACTGATTATATTCAGGCAGGCCAAGATACTTCAGGTCCATCCGGTAACCTGTTCCCCACAGGAGTGTGTCTGTATCTATGTGTTCCCCGTTTTCAAGTCCGATCTCCCGGTCTTGTATGTGCCGTATCTCGGAATGATGGCGAGTGATCGCGTCAAAATTTTTAATCGCGAGGGACCTTCCCGGAATGAACTGATGTTTACCGAAATCAAAGGGCTCTGTTGGCTCAATCTCTGTTAGCTTAAAATGGTTTTAGAATTTTTTAAGGAGCCATCGATTAAAATTGTTAACCGACGCTGCTGATGACGTAACGGTCTGAATAATGGACAATTCACGAAGATTTGGCCAGAATGTCTGTTTTGTCCTGGTGGTGGGCCAGAACCACCGGACATTCCGGTATACCCAGTGGATTTCTTTTGTGCAATTCTTAATCGCCAGATCTAGTAAATCCCAGGCTGATGCACCTCCGCCGACAACGGTGACCTTCTGGCCTGCCAGATTTTCCGGCCTGCGCAAGTTGGAAGAATGCATCTCGTTTACCTCAACGTGTGACCGCTTGATGTCAGGAGTCCACGGTCCATTCTGAACGCCAGTAGCAGAAATGAGATAATTGGTGGTAAATGTGCCCCGATTCGTTTGCACCTGCCACGTTTCGTCTTCACAGGAGACATATTTGACTTCGTGTTGTAACTTGATGAAGGGTTCACGTTTATATTCCTGAACCCATTTGCGAATGTATTCCACCACGTCCGGCTGCTTCACCCCATGGAGTGCCAGGTCATCAATGGCAAAATCCTCCTTGCGATTCTGGATGTCCTGCCACGCTGGTAACCTATTCCATAATCCTTCCACAGCGTCCTGCTTCTCCAGGACCTGGCAGTGCAGGCCTTGTTCACGGGCATATTTCAAAAAGATGATGCCACAGATCCCCGCGCCGATCACAATGGCATCATATTGTTGTGGATTGGTAGTTGTCTTTCTGTCATTCATGGTCTTTGCCGTAGTTATGTTGCTGATTCATTACCACATCAAATGCTATGGCTTTCAAGTAGTACTTATTTTACTAACGGGAAGTTTTCCAATCGAAGTGTGCTAATTTATCACAAAGGACCCCTTTACATACCTAGTCCTTGGGCAAGGTTTTCCACCTGGGTGATTTTTGTATTTCTAAGTTTTCAATGATCTTGGATTTTCGTACAGTCTGTAAATGAGGCTAATGCTATGTAGGAAGCCATTTGATCCCAAACCCTGGAGGACGTGGTTGTTAATTACATTTATTTAAGAATCAACCAATTAAATGATGTTAGAAAGAAAATTCTGATATCAGAAAACGTTTTAACACGATCACCTGCCTACGGCTTAGTGTTTATTATCCACGTCATTATACTTATCGGTATACCTGGCAATATCAGCATTTACTGCTTTCAACTCCGCTTCATATTTCTTCACGTCATCGGTATTCATTTCGAGCTCCGCGCTGCGCTTCTTTGATTCCAGTTGTTTGGCTATTTCTTCATCGGCAATGATCAGCAGGTCCAGCGCATTTTTAAGTGTTTCCTTTTCTTCCATTTTCAGCTTTCCCTGGCCGTCCAGTAAAGTATCCACTTTTTTGAAATACGGGATCGCTTCGTTAAACTTATCCACCTTAGCCACCTGCAAGTTTTCTTTTTGCTGTAACTGTTCCGCCGTAAGGCTGTCGCCTTGCGGCGGACGGATTTTGGTACTCTCGTTATTGATATCCACGCCTTCATTATAAGTGATCTGTCCCAGTACCATATAAGTGTTCGGATAATCCGGTTTTAATTGCACACACTTATTCAAATATGCCTGTGCTTTTTCGATCAGATCTTTTGAATTGGCCGGCCGCTTACTGAGATCCTCGTCATACCCGGCCTGGTATAATTCAACGCCATAATTGAACAGGTATATGTGGTTGTGCGGATTTTCACGGATTACCTCTTCATACTTGTCGAACAATTGTTCTTTACTGCCCTTATCACGTAACATATTCAGGTCAAAGCTGGTCCAGAACGGATTATCAGGATATACTTCCCTGCCTAGTTTAGAGAATTTGAAAGCAGTGGCCACATCGTCTTTACGGTTATAATAATCGGCGAGCCATTTATATATCTCCACAAAACCTTCTCCCCTGCACTTGTTCTCTGCTATTTTGGCATAAAAAGTGGCTGCTTCATCGGGCTTATTGGCTTTCTCTGCAGAAATACCCGCATACAGTGTTGTAGTAGTGTCCAGTTTAACGGGGATCACGTTATTTTCTGACATAAAGTCAAATACGGCCAGACAGCTTTTGAAATCACGCAGGGCGTCATTATAATTTCCGGCATTATAAAATGAAGCGGCATCGCCAGAGAAACCGGAATAGATATCCACCAGTGGCTGGTTATTCTCGAGAGTGAGCAGGATATTGCGTTTCCTTTCATCTTCTTCCCGGCCTTCCAGTTCGATGTATTTCTTTATAGCCGCAAACGCGGTGTCCCTGGCTCCGGGAATGGTAGATTTCAAATTATCATCATGCTGTACAGCGAGGTATATTTTGGCTTTTTCATACCAGGCCTCGGAATTGTCCTTGTATTCCGGAGTTGCAAGTACTCCGTCAATGAAGATCTTTGCGTCTCCAATTTTCTTCCTGGAGAGCAGATCCTTGGCCGTCTCCAGGCTTTGTGCGTGCGAGAGGAAGCCCGTTACAGCCAGAAATGCTGTTAGCAAATTTTTTTTCATTGCAGCATGCCTATTTATACAATTACCATCGTGGGTAGTCAAAGATCAATATATGGAAAAAACCGGTCATAACATATTCATTTTGAAGTGCTTATTTATATATTGTATTGTTTTTTCCGGCAGTTCATTGCACATCACTTAATCAATAGAAATGAAGACTTTAAAAATTGCAAGCCGGTCCTTATGGGTCGCCTTGTTGATGTTTTCCGGCAACTCCTGTAACAACGCCGAGAAGCCCGGAACCAGGCGACAGACATCATTTATCGATGTAGTGCAAACCCGAAAGGAAATTGAAGCCCTTGATAGACAATTTTCAGAGGATTTCAGAAACAAAGATTCGGTGGCTTTGGCAAACTATTATGCATCCGATGGAATGCTTGGAGCGGTCAAGGGCAACGACAACATAGTATCCGCTTTTGGTAAAATGATCAGCTACGGCATTAAGAACGGAACACCTGATTTACTATTCACAACGAATTCCCTTGCCACTGATGACGAATTCGTCGTTGAATTGGGCAGTTACCGGTTTGTTGATAAAGATGGAAACATGAAAAGTCAGGGTAAGTATGTTGTGGTGTGGAAACAGGAAGATGGTGAATGGAAAATATATCGTGATAACGGATTGTAAAAAGCGTACACACAACAAACAGTTATGCCCCATGACTCATCTGGCCGGTAAAGGATACGTCACCCCTCTTCGAGACTTTATTCCATATCCTGAAACGAAATTATAATTCAGGCGACAGGGGGTTATGGTCGCCAACCATTGAACCTGAAATAACAATAAAATGGCTGAAGCGTCGGATGACTATCTGTATAAAAATGATTTCAAACAAGCTGAAAAACGGCTGGAATACCTTGAGAAAATAGAAGATCCCTATACTTATGAATTCATTTCAAAATTAAACCTGAAAAAAGGCAGTACTTGCCTGGAACTGGGTGCCGGAAGAGGATCTGTCGCAAAACATCTGTGTGATATTGTCGGAAAAAACGGATTGGTACGTGCCGTTGACATTGACACGCGATTTTTAAATCGATTTTCGCTTAGCCAATTATTAATAACCGATAAAAATATCGAAGACATCGAATTCAATACCAATGAGTATGATTTTATTCACGCACGCCATATTCTGTTGCATATTAAAAGATTCGATAAAATATTAGAGGCTCTTTATAACGCTTTAAAACCAAATGGATGGATATTGATTGAAGAATCTGACTTTTTAACCTGGAGTGCCATAAAATCAATAAAAAACGAGGATATACCATTGTTTAACGATGTGATTCAAAAGATACTCGATTTGTATGCCTCAAGGGGCATGGACACAGGATGTGGAACAGCGTGTTATAAACAGATGTCAGATTATAAAAACAAAGTGTTGACTTCAAATAGTAGATGCAGGATGGTTCAAGGCGGATCAGATGAGGCTAAATTTCATAAAATTACAATGGGACAATTACAACCCACTTTATCTGAAATCGGAAGTGTCGATGATGATATTTTGAAAAAATTCCTGGCCCTGCATATGAATAAAAATTTTTATTACAGAACAAGAATGACAAATTCGATTTTAATGCAGAAAAGATAAAAGGTTCTCTCTCGTCACTTCATGCCGTGGTTCACAGCCAATCAATCACTTACCGGTTCAGGTGTGCACCAGGGAGAAGATACGATGTCTTAACCATCACAAATGTCCATCATAGCTCTAAAAGAACGCTGGCCAGGCAAAATAGCGGGTGGAAGCATTGTTTTACTCATACCCATAAGACATGCCGCACATCCCTTCGTGAATCTCTCTTCGTTCGATTTGCCTTGATTTTTCTTTGTTTCTGTTTCTTTTCATCTAAGGAAAAGAAATGAACTTCCAAGAGCATTGGCTGTTTCAAAAAGCAAGATATTGTCTGTCACCTATCCCGCAGCCGTGGCCGTGACATCTCTGATTTAACGATCTCTCAGTCACCAACGTACAACATAGACTTTTCGCTCCATTGCATTTCGCTCTGAGTGACGATTGCTTATAGGACGTCGGTTGGTTCCATCCGTTATTCAGAAGACGCGAAACGACTAAGGAATCTAATTCCAAGTAGTATAAAGGAAGCAAAACAGACATCCTGCTTCCAGCGCAGCAGCGTTTCAACCCCGTTCATTATTGAATACCACTCGTTCCTAAACATAGTTGATTACGGATAAGCAGAAGCATCCGCTTCGATGGGATTTCATGGGCTTTGTATGTGACGTGGATGGTAGCTGCCATTTTCTTGATAAAAAGTGTGCGGGATCACTGACAAAACTGGTTATGTTATATTCTGTTTGGATTGTTTATTTTTTATATTGTGTTGGATTTTTTGTGGCTGGCATTTTTAAGGTTAACAAAAAGAAATTTTGGAAATTGTTTGGAAAAAATAATTGACTTTTAAAGCATACTTCATGCAATATTCTAACCGGCAAGACAAAAATTATTCATCCAAAGCAAGTTGTTTAAAAATTGCTCAATTCAACCCATAAACCAGATTTGTAAAAGAACCTAAATTATTGTTTAATATGCAGTTAACTTAAGACACAAATATTTAAAACGTTATAATGCCTAGACCCTTTAAGTCTGAAAAAATATTAGATGAATATATATCCGAAGCTTCACTAAGATGTTACAATGTTGGTTTTGATCAAAACAAATTTAGATTAAAGCCATTGATAGATATAATAGCTGAAGTAATACCTGAATTCTCATTAGGATATTATGAAGGTCAAAATATCCCTCTCACTGCGATAAGAAGAAGACTTAAAGAGGCTGCGTTACGTTTGTACACAACCGATAAGTATTCTAAACGTGGAGAATTTGGAGAGGTAATCCTTCACCTACTGTTAAGAGATTTTTGTGGAAGCTTTCCTCTTTTATCAAAAATAAATTTCAAGGATTCCACCAACTCAACAGTGAAGGGTTTTGATGGAATTCACATTGTAGATAATGGTACGACTAAAAAACTTTGGCTCGGTGAATCAAAGCTGTACACGGACGGAATTGCAGGTGTAAAATCTCTAGCGGAAGATTTACGACAACATCTCAACGAAGATTATCTGAGGAAAGAATTTATGTTGGTTTCAACCAAAATTCACGAGTCAGTTCCAAACAGGGATTATTGGCTTGATTTGATGCATGAAAACAATACCTTAGATGCAATTTTTGATGGCATATGTATCCCAATGGTATGTACATATACGAGTCCATTATTTGAAGATCATTCAGACAATTCAGAGGAATATCTTGAAGCGTTTACCGTGGAGTGCAGAAATCTTGAACATGAGTTTCAAAATGCTAAAATCGTCACCTCCGTTGACATAATATTGATGCTTCTTCCTGTACAGGACAAAAAGGCCCTAGCTACAGGATTACACGAAAGACTAAAATATATGCAAAACATATGAGTATTAGTAATTACCAAGAAGCCGTTGAATTCATCTCCTCAAGTGACATGATTTCGTTTGAGGACAGTTTCGATCTCTCACGTTTATGTTCAAAATTCTTGCGAGATAAGGAAAAAGAAAACCAGGCTAGTGTCATGTCAATCGTCAAAAGTCGGATAAAGTGTAATAGCTCCGACTTGATCTGACAGTTCAAGGTGTTGGTTTTGAGTTTTCTTTAGGTATACCACTCCCAAAATGGTGATAAGCAAGGGGCAAATAAAGCCCCTCGCCATTTCGGTCGGCAAGGTTATTCCTGGCAGGTTGGTCTCCACCAGAGCCTGCTTCCGCTTCACCTTGCGGTAATAAAGGTACGAAATTTTCATTCTGCCGATCCAACAATTTTTCTTTCGCCAGATGTAAGGATTCTTCCCAGGTTTGTATTGGTGTTTTCCCAAAGCAGTATTTGCCTGAATGGGGCCGGTCATGGTTGTATTGATCAATCCAAACATCCAGATCCTGCTGAAGTTCTTCAATATTGTGGTAGATCTTCTTTCTAAAAGCCACCGCATAGAATTCGTCTTGTATGGTACGATGGAAGCGCTCACAAATGCCGTTGGTTTGAGGACTTTTGGCTTTTGTCTTACTATGGTCTATATCCTCAATGGCCAAATAAAGCTGATATTCATGATGCTCCCTGGAGCCACAATATTCAGTGCCTCGATCAGTTAAAATTCGAAGTAACGGGATGTCATATTTTTCATAGAAAGGGATCACCCGATCGTTCAGTATATCTGCCGCTACTAATGCATTTTTCCTGTCATACAACTTAACATGGGCTGTTTTGGCATATGTATCGATAAATGTCTGCTGATAAATCCTGCCAACGCCCTTAATGGTTCCAACATAATAGGTGTCCTGGGCACCCAGGTAGCCCGGATGAAGTGTCTCTATCTCGCCCTGAGCCCGCTTCTCTTCCTTAGCCTTTTCCATGGCGGTAATTTGAGATTCAGTCAGTATCAATCCTTCTTGGGCAACTTTAGCCTCCAGAGCTTTGAGTCGCTTTCTGAAGGTCTCCAGATCATGTCGCAGCCAAACACAGCGCACACCACAGGGAGATATGAATACCCCTTCTTTCTTAAGTTCATTGGAGGCTCTTAATTGGCCATATGCAGGATATTCATATGCAATGGATACGACACGTTCTTCTATGGCTGGCTCAATGCGATTTTTGTGATTCGGTTGGCGGCGGCTAAGTTCAGCCAATGCCATCTCTCCGCCTTGATCGTACAACTCTTTGTAGCGGTAAAAGCTATCTCGACTATATCCAAATATTTTACAGGCTTGGGATACATTGCCTAATTGTTCGGCTAAGTTGAGTAGTCCTAACTTAGTTTTGATTACTTTTGTCTCTGTATTCATTTCTGACAGTTTATGGGGTTAATGATTAAATTCCTCATTTAAATTTAATCCCTAACTGTCAGATTAAGTCGTAACTACCACAGATAAAGCCTTGATAGTTTTATTCTGGCATCTTCTGTAGTGAACCGCCAATTAATCTTTGCATTCTTTTTGTCTCTGGCGGTTTGCCATGCCATTACTTCTTTTTCAACTTTTTTTATTGTGTCTATTCTTCTGTTTAAGCATTGTTTCATTAATACGTTGAGTTCAATTTCAGCCATATTGAGCCAACTACCATGCTTTGGGGTATACACGAAGTCAAATCTATCCCATAGTTGTTTTGCCTCTTCCGGCTTATAGGTTTCATATAGTGCGCCTGGCTTATGTGTCCCTAAATTATCCATTACCAAAGTAATCCTTTCGGCATCCTTATAATTTTCCGTTATTTCATTTAGGTATTCAGCCCAATCCTTTTTGGTTTTGCTTAAAGTCACTTTCACATACCGCTTCCCAGCCAATGGTTCGCTGGCCATAAATATATTGCAGACTCCGCATCGCTCGTACTCATAATCATATTTTTCTTCGCTGCCCGGTTTTGATTTTATGGGCATTTTTGTCTCCTTTATTAACTGTTTAGGCGATTCATCCATACAAACAACCGGATATCTGGGGTCATAGGGCATTTTATACACTTCCAGTACTTTTTTCCATGTTGGCCACAAAATCACCGTTTTGAAGCGGTGGTATTACCCATCCTTTTTTCTTCCAGGGTTTTAACTTGTTTTTTTAAAAGTCGACGTACTGTCTCGTGAGAAATATTGTCTATGTATTCTAACTCTATTGCTCTGTCTGCCAACAATCTCAAGGACCATCTGGAAAAACCATCCGGGGGTTCACTGCAACTCAGGGCTATCAGATGGGCTTCTAAATCCCCATCCACTTTCTTTTTATAAACCCGCTCTCCTTTGTGGCCCAGTAAGGCGACCTCTATGCCTTCCTCTACGAATCTCTTTTTCACCCGGTCAATTTTTTTCATGCTGATCTGCAAAACTGTGGAGATATCCTCATTCTTGACTTTCTGTTCCTGATGTTCCCCCTGATCACAATTTAACAGGATTAGTGCATTCAACACCTTTTGTGATTTGTGAGAACCTTTCCTTGTAATCTCCTGTAGTTCCTCTCGCTCTTCCAGCGTTAAAGTTACTTTGTATTTTATCATGGCAGTTTCTTGCCAATATAATACATTTATACGACATTATAAAGTTGACATGACACTAGTATATGGCATGTTGAATTGTTCTTATGGAAAAAAACTCACGATTGAAGATTATTCAATACCGGTAGCAAATTTCGCAAGAGAAACCATAAATATTCCTATTCCAAGAAGATCAGAAATTCAAAGAAATGATTACCAGCGCATTGAAAGTTTCATGGATTATTCGAATATAAGTAACTATTTATATCTAGATTTAAATTTATTTGACCCGATCATATAAAAATTCCATATCCATAGCAAATCACTTGCTTGTTGAGAATTTTATAAAGTTGATTTCACCTAACCTATGGTTAGAAATTTTCTAGCTTCTATTCTTGTTGGATAGTGTGGATATGGTTTCTATAGAAATCCAAAGGTTAAAATTGATATTTAATAAGCAATAAAAAATTTACCTACTTAAATTTTATCTAAAATTTTGAGATCTCTAAAACGTTTATGATCGCGAACCTTTATTAGTTATCAATACTATTTATCTGACTTTTTTGAAAGTCCAGGAAATAAAAAATTATTTCATATATGGGTGTTACTATGTAATAAAAAAAATTGTTAAGTATGATTACCAACAACATTACGATAGAAATGTGATAAAAATGCCTACAGGAATTCCAATTATTAATGCAACGGCAAGACCAATTGACTTTTAGAACTGAAGAAGTACAAATCCAAATAAAAATGGTATACTAAAAGATGTAAAAAAAAGAATTGCACTCCAAAGCAACTGTAAGAATATGTATTTAGGTTGCGGTTTATTATTGATTACTTGAATTTTAGATTTAATATTATTCAATTTAGAGTTATCGGATCCATTTCATATTGAATTGTGTTTTTTCTGTAAAATAAAAAGTTATTATATAGCTGTTTTGGCGGTAGAAAAAAGTAAAGTTGAGATATATTTTATAGTTTAATTTGATTAACTGTATGAATTTCAACATTGATTTCCATAGCACATATACAATAAATCCCATTATTTCCTTGCCTACGAATTAAAAGTTTTACTTAATTCCGAATCTACCATTATTTTTGATTCAATAATTTCAAGGATTTAATTTAATGATTATTGGTCTTTATCTCTAACGAAGATGCCGCGGAAAAAAGCAATAGGTAAGAGTAAATCCCTCGGTCGACTTTTCGCAACAAAATCCACAAGAATAAATTGAGAATAAAAGAGATTGAATTGAACAAGCGGATTTAAGTGTCACATTAGATCCAAAACCAATGAATCAGTGGTGCAAATTAACCACCCCTGGTATGACGCGGGCTAGTGTGACGGCAGATATCCGCACAAGTGGAAAACACTTGCACTATGGACGATTTCCTACCCCAAAAAGTGACTTAGACTGATGATCTCGGCAAACACACCGGCGGCGGTTACTTCGGCGCCAGCGCCCGGACCTTTGATGACCAGCGGCCTTTCTTTGTAGCGGTCGGTGGTGAAGACGATCATGTTGTCGCTGCCGGAAAGGGTGTAAAAAGGATTGCGATGGTCCACCATTTCCAGTTTG
>CAVQEK010000006.1:0-322015 GCA_963711495.1 uncultured Cytophagales bacterium | reverse complement strand
ATCCGGAGGACGCCGTAGGGGACTGAAGAATTTCCGGTTTGTTTTACATACCCTGTTTTGGGGATTGGTAATAGGCCCCGGTGTAGCATATGTAATCACTGTGATCATTCCATTGTCAGAACCTTATGCAATCGGCTTAATTTTACTGGGAATGACACCTTGTGCGCCGTTTGTTCCATTATTCGTGAATAAGGCAAAAGGAGACGTTGGATATACTGCAGCCTTCATGCTTCTGGTGGCCATTGTTACAATTGTTATTATGCCTTTTACACTACCTTTCATGGTAAAGGGATTAAGTGTTAGTGCGTGGGCTATTGCCGGACCATTGTTTATGATGATCCTTATCCCGCTTATTATTGGTATGCTGATCCTGCGATGGTCTGTGGATTTTGCGGCCAGGATGCAGTCTGTTATCAGGAAAATAACATTCGTTTTCACACTCTTAACTACTGTTTTAATCATAATTGTCTATGGTAAAGGATTCCTCAGTGTGACTGGTAGTCTGGCTGTAGTTTCCCAGCTAATCTTTTTCTTCATACTAACAACATTCCCTTATTGGTTTGGTTTCGGTCTAAAACATGACCAGAAAATTGTGCTCAGCATAGGTAACTCAACACGCAACCTGGGAGCCGCTATAGCACCGCTTTTTTCTGTTGCTGCGATGGATCAAAAAGCTTTTATTATGGTGGTACTGGCCTTGCCCATTATGGCGCTATTTGCTCTCCTTTCAGTAAAATGGTTGGGCAGTTCTTCCATACCGGATGCTAATAGCTTAACAACCTCAAATCCAAAATAATTATAAAAAACCAGATGAATAATAATTCGAAACTTGTACCTCGCTTAAAGGATCGAAGTTTCTAAATATTGCGCACCTACCCTCCTATCCTGGAGTCGGGGAACAAAATACAAGTGAAAATTCAAAAATAACACAGGAAGAAATGGAAAGAGAGCATATCATTTCCGTTCTGAAGGACTGCAACTGGAAAACAAATGGTGTGAATGGTGCAGCAGAAAAACTTGCAACTCACCCTAATACCTGTGGTCCAAAATAAAGAAATAAAACATTTCAAGACCGGTATAACTCATTCATACAGAGCTACTGCCAAAAATTGAATGGAAATGGAAATCCTGTGTTTATTATTCCAGAATTTTCAGTTTTTACCCCCTTTAAAAAATTACATGCCATTTCCAAAATGGATGGATTTTTTGGGTTCATTTGTACACTATGTATCCTTATTGGCCCGAAATTAAATTTGCCTTTTGAGGTACCGAACACTTCGCTCGTGGAATTCCCGGAAACTTTCATACACTGCTCGATTATCGTAATTGCTAATTTACCAAATATGGCTAAGGTTGGTCACATGTTCAGTATATACCGAATACCGTTGCCGAAATGACATTATTCAGGGGGCGTTGCATAACGATATTTCGTGATTTCACGAAAATCAGGTTAATATTATTTTAAATCCCGATAAAATTAGGAGGTTGATTATTATATAAATATCTGAAAACGAATACGATATGCAGAATTCTAAATGATACTTAAAGCTGGCACACAAATTGGTAAATTTTTGCGGGCAAATGATTAATACAGGTTCATACGAACCGGTGTTACGCGATAGGATGATCGTCTATATATAGTCAATTTAAATCTTGTCCTGATGAAATACATTATGATCACTACCAGTAAAGTTTCATTAAGTAAAAGTAGGGAATTTGAACAGACCATTCAATTCATTTTCAATCACTTGCCTCCTGGAAACGAGAAGCATTTTCTGTCTTTAGATGTCCATGATCCAAGTTTTTATCACACCGTTATTGTCTGGCAGTCGGAAGATGCTTTTAATAGCTTCAAATCCAGTAACGAGTGTCAAGTTATGAATGGAGCTTTTCAAACTTTGGGTGTTAAAAGTAAAACAATTGAAGGAAAGTGGGTGGATGTGCACGCTTTTGATTTTAGCGATTAACAATCCCAAATTCACCAAAATAAATGGTAAATGTTTATTGAAGATGGTAATGAAATCGATAGAAAAATTGATTCAGATCAACAAGTATTTTATGATCAGGTTTGAAGCGGGGTTTTTAGGATCGCGGAATCAGGTTATGACTGGTATACTATACCGTGCCGGTCTTTAATCTGGAAATAAAACAAGGTTAAAAAAAATATAGTTGTGTCCATTATATATATTTTAAATTTCTTTATAAAACTATGTTATAATTAATTCTAAATGAGAAATGATATGAAAAAGAAGCTTGTATTTTACCTGGGTATCGTCCTCATCATGGTATCGTGCTACCCGCAGGGGCCGGAGTACTATGAAGACCTCGATGTTGTCTACACCAATCATGACGATCAGTTTGATTTTGCCAGCAAAGGCACCTTTGCCATGCCCAGCAAAATTGTGAAAGTCACCGGTGACCTTGTGGAAGGTGAAGATCCACAATTTGTAAAAGAACCATACAACACCCAAATGCTGCAAAAAATAGAAAGTAACATGACAGCGTTGGGCTGGACCAAAGTTAACGATCCGGCCAATGCAGACCTGGTTTTATTTCCTGCCGTCTGGACCAATACCACCGTATATTATTGGTATGATTACTGGTGCTGGTATTATTACTGGTATTGCGGATGGGGTGGAGGTTGGGGCTATCCTTCTGTATCATCCTTTACCACTGGCACCTTGGTGATGTCGCTTGTGGCCAGCGGCGATGATTATGTGGATCCTACAAGTGTCTGGTCTGCGGCAGTCAATGGATTATTATCCGGAGCTTACAATACAAACCGCGTCAATAAAGCCATAGATCAGGCTTTTGAGCAATCACCTTATCTGAATACGAAATAAGTCGAAACGTCAAATCAAATCAAAAATGAAAAAAATAATTGCCTTATCGATATGCTGCTTTCTCCTTGTGACGATTAAAGGATACAGCCAAGTCAGAAGTTATATGTCCATACAATATGCAGTGAGTTTTGCTTCAGGAGATATGGGAGAGTTCATTTCAGCCCCGAGTTTCCGTGGAGCTGTAATGGAGTACAGGAAAGCTGTCACGGACAACGTGGTGGTTGGTGTTGATTTTGGATGGAATGTTTTCTACGAGAGAAAGATTACGACACCTATACCTTAGGTACCGAGGCATGTCAGGCGTTCAATACCGCTATCAAAACGAGTTACCAATGTTAATTTCTGCGGATTATATGATTGCTACGGATAAACCACTAAAACCTTATATCGGGTTGGGAATTGGCACCCTATATTCGGAGCGAAGTACCGACATGAACTTGTACAGGCTGAAACAAAATCCATGGCATTTTGCCATCAAACCGGAAGTTGGACTGTTGTATGAAATGTCGTACGATGTATCATTTAAAATAGCGGCGAAGTATTATAATGGGTTTCAGGCAGGCGACCTGACCACGCAAGGGTACTTTTCAATCAGCGGAGGCTTTGCCTTTACCCTTTAAATATTGTCGAAGATATGCTTCGCGATGAATACCATTTTTCACAACACAGTTGAAAGAACAAAGTTGCATCGAATCAATAAACTATTCCAAATATCACTGGAATTACTCGCTTGGTGCTAACTTACCAACAAATAAAAATGAATACTAAAATGAAAAAACTTTCAATACTCCTGCTACTAAGCGGAATCGCTGCTTGCAGTTCTGTAAAAACGGCATTCGACTTTGATCGTCAGGCGGATTTTACCAAGTTTAAGACTTACTCAATGGTTGAAAACAACCTGGTGGAAGCTGTTGGCCAACTTAACAGCAGTCGTATCATTGACGCTGTAGAAACCGAAATGACAGCCAAAGGATTTGTGAAATCGGACGATCCTGATATGCTCGTCAATGTGTACATAAAAACACAAAAGAAAGTCGATGCCACGGCCATTACATCTGGCTCGGGCTATGGTTATGGTCCATGGAGGTATGGTTACGCCGGTGGTTTTAGCACAACTCATATAAACTACAATGAATATACTGAAGGCACGATGTTTATCACTTTCATTGACAACGCCACCCAAAAAATTATATGGCAGGGAACGGGTACGAAGACTCTCAACGAAAATGCAAACACCGATAAAAGAGAGGCCAATATCACCTATGTTGTGAAACAGATTCTGTCGCAATATCCGCCAAAGAAATAATCACTCCGGTCAATTGTGGACTATATTCGGTCACCATTTTAACAATTCAATTGCGATGATCATGAAACATTTTTAAATAATGCTGACCCTGCTCACCAGTGCTTTCTCAGCTTGGGCGTAAGAAAGTATGATCACCCTCAGTGGTGGTTATGCTTTTGCAAATGTCAGGGACCTGGACGATCAGACTATCGGCTGGCGTATTAATCCACTATATTAATTTAATCCACAGCAAAGTATGTTTGCCCATGGCGTTGCTTTCGGATATTCCAACATTAAAGCCTCCGGAAATATTCAGGAGGGGTAGGTTACCAGTAGGGTCTCTTCTTTCCCTATTTATTATGCGCCGAAATTATTGTTTGATGTAGGTAATGCCAAGGTTTTTATAAAAGGAGCTCCAGGAATGCAATTTGCCAGCCTGAAAAGAGAAGGCGTTCTACAATTAAAAGACAACGATGCCGGTTTTTACAGCGGTTTAGGAGCTGGTTTTATGATTAACCTGAGTGAAATTTATTCCTCAACGCAGAATACGAGATCGCCTGGGAATCAATTAATTTTTATAAAGACGGTTCGCTGAATTCAGTCCTGGGTGGTTTCGGTTTTAGATTCTAACAAATTCTATCCCGACCAAGTGGCATGTCACCGGTTTAATTTCAATTTGAATGACAACATATATATAAAAAAATTAATTCTACTTTAACAGACTGAGAGAAATAGCACCAACCTCTTGAAAATTTTTGATTTTCAAGAGGATAGAAAAACATCGTTTTCGTAAATTTGGTGCATGTTCAACAGTCCTTAAAAATAGTAAAGAATATGGAAAAACACTCCTGTCGGCCAACAAAAGGTTGATGAGTCAAATTGCTGATATTCAGCAAGTTTTTCGGACGGGCAACAGGAATGTTTTCAAAACTGCCACAGACTATCTTCAAGGATTGTGGAGCAGCAAGCTATCCAACCTCGAGAAGATCACTCAGACAGGTATTCCAGATAACTATCATCAACTCCAGCATTTCATCTCAGACTCTCCCTGGGACCACCGCAAAGTGATGGATCATGTGGCCTTGGAGTCAGGCAAGAGCTTTAACCAAAAGAAATTGACAGGCCTTTACCTGGACGAAAGTGGCGTGGGTAAGAAAGGCAAAGAGTCTGTAGGGGTTGCCCCTCAGTATTGTGGTAATCTTGGTAAGGTGGATAATTGCCAGGTTGCCGTATTTGCTGCCATCGGCCAGGGAGATTTTTCAACCATTGTTGACAGCAGGCTCTATCTTCCCAAAAGCTGGACAGAGGATCAAAAAAGGATGAAAAAGGCGAAGATTCCCGATGAGGCACAGGGTTTTAAAACCAAACAGCAAATCGCCCTGGAGTTGATTGAGCACCAGGTATCAATTGGCAGTAGGTTCGATTATATAAATGGAGACGCACTCTATGGAGCAGACCAGAAGCTTACAGATGCCATTGACGAGCTATCCATTCCTTTTGTGATGGATATCCGCGAGAACCAACATATCTTTATTGAAGAACCGGGGATTTTTATCCCGCCACAAGGTACCCGTGGCAGGAAGCCCAAAAACCTGCATGCAAACCTTACCTCGATCAGTGTAAAAGAATATGCCCCAAGCCTGTCAGGCAAGGACTTCAAAGGCATAAAAGTTCGTAATACAGCCAAAGGAAAGCTGAAATGTCAATTTCATTTCACAACAGTATTGATATGGGATCAGCAAAGTCCCAAAGCGAGCAAACGGACGTTGGTGATACGTAAAAACATTAAAAAGAGAAGGACAGAGATGAAATTCGCCTTGGGCAACGTCAGCCTCGAAAAGTACAAGCCCGAAGAGATTGCCTGCATGCAGGCCCAACGGTTCTTTATCGAACATTCATTTAAAGAAGCCAAATCCGTGCTGGGACTTGACCAGTTTCAAACCAGAAAATGGATAGCATGGTATCATCAGGTAGCGCTGAATATGCTTTTATTGTTATTTATCCTGAAAGAAAAACTACGCCAATTCAAGGCAATGCCGTTACTATCTGCATTTGATATCAGGCGGATACTTGAAGCAATGGTGGCGAATGAAAACCCCGATACCATCAGAAAAATCCTTGATGTGATCCACCAAAATCATAAATCCCGACAAAGGGATATAAACAGATTCTATTCTGTATCTTTAATGTGTTAAAGTAGAAGTAAATGAATTTAAATGTGGCCCCCTTCAAGGACTATAAAATAATAAAGTGAAAAAAATTTATAAAGTTGGCATCCTCTTGCTCTTACTGGCCCATGGCATGGTAGCGCATTCCCAGGTTCTCATATCGCTGCTTTTTGGCGAAGCACTCAATTCGGACAAAGTTGAATTTGGCCTGATTGGCGGGATGAACAGATCGTATATTAAAGGATATAAGTGAAGCCAATGGGCTGAATAATTTCAACCTCGGGTTTTATTTCCATATCAACATTAAGGGCAATTCCTATTTAAGTACTGGCGTTTGGGTAAAATCTAACGTTGGTGCACAAGGAATGTCCGTTTACCCCATAGGAGATGCAACATTTGATTCCCTATATGCAAATGGCGAACTAACCAGGAAGATACACTACTTCTACGTACCCATTCTCTTTCATCAGCGATTCAATAATCGGTGGTACGTCGAAGGCGGTGTGCAGTTGGGTCTAAGAAATAAGGCCTCGAACATATTTGAGCTTAATGCATACGATGGAGACCTGACTTACAAGACTGATGCTCGGGCTGAATACAAACGGCTCGATACCGGTCTTATGGGAGGAATTGGCTATAAGTTTAAACAAGAGATTAAAAGCCTGAGTGTGGGAATAAATTATTATTACGGCCTGGTAAATGTCAGCCTGACGGATATCACCGTAAAAAACTCCTCACTTTATTTTTACCTGAAAATCCCTATTGGGGCGAATAAGTCTGAAACAAAACAAAGTTAAATTTTGAATCATAATTCATTACCATGAAAAATCTAAGTCTACCATGTATCATTGCAGGACTTTTATTACTACTAGGCGCTTGCAATTCAAACCAGACAGGCAATAAGAATATTACGCTTGTCGAACGCTATATTCATGCGATTGAGGCCAAAGACGTCGATACTATGGCCTCCTTGTTGCATGATGATTATAAAGGTTATGGCCCTTCCATCAATGACTCCACCACCAAACAACTGGCAGTGACAAACTGGAAGTCCTTGTCCGAACAATACTACGATCAGGTCCATTACGATAAGTCCCAGAACATCGCCGTTACCATCAATGATGGACCACAGAAAGGCGACTGGGTTTCTAATTGGGCTTTACTGACCGTGAAATTCAAAGATGGCCGGGGACCGGTGCATCTTTATGTCAATGTCGTGTATCGCATTGAAAACGGACAAATCATTCATAGTCGTACGACTTATGATGAAGCCGATGTATTACAGCAATTAGGTTACCAGTATTATTAAAATAAATACAATAAAAATGAAAAAATTTATCTTAGCGTTGGCAATGCCACTAATCTTATTGGTGGTGGCATACGGGCAGGATAGTCAGCCGTCAACATCCATTTCCAAGAGTTTAGGTTTATATGTCTTCCCCAATAATAATCAGAATAGCGAAACACAATCGGCAGATGAATCGGCATGTTATAAATGGGCCATTGAACAAACCGGTTATGATCCATTGAACCCTACCAAAGTTCAGGCGCAACAAGTAGACACCAGCCCGGATGGCACAGCAGTCAGGACTGCTGCCAGGGGAGCAGCCGCCGGAGCTGCTATTGGGGCAATAGCTGGTGATGCGGGTAAAGGAGCCGCCATAGGTGCTGCTACAGGCGGAATGGCAGGCGTACGAAATAAAAGGGTTGGTGATGTCCAGCAACAGCAACAAGCACAGACCTCTGTTTCTCAGCAAGAAGCTGCTATGCTGGCTGACTATAAGAAAGCATATAGCGTATGTATGGAAGGCAAGGGGTACACCATTAAGTAAAATATATCATTTGTTGAAATGCTTATGCATTGATACCAATCAGACCAGGACAAACGCATATAATAGAGATTTACGGTATTATAGCTGCAAAAAAACCGTTATCCCCCTGCTGTAAGGGATGAAGGGGTATATTGTAAATAAAAGATGGTTTTTGCAGGATAAAATGCTTAAATGCGTTTGTCCTGCAAATAAGGTGATGATATCCTGGATCTCTACACTTAAATGTGATCTTAGCCGAAGATTGATTGGCTGATTCTTTCAATTTATGAGAATTGATATGTTTATCATTCAGGAGGTGCGTGAGACAAACATACAAACGAGACTATTTTAAAAAACTGTGTAATTGGATGCGGCCATTCCCTCAATAACTTCCCTGGGGCAAGATAAATATAACCCGGAAACTACTAAAGGAAAGACCAGTGACCGCACAAGCCGTGGCATGATCACACTGAAAGCTACACATAATAATTCGTCAAGGTGATTTTAAAATTTATAAATGTTTTGTACGTTGTATCTAAAATCAACCATCATGTTATCCAAATATTTAACCTTCTTCACCATTGTTTTTGCTCTTCTCAGTTGTAGCAAAAACCAGGAAGTCGTTCCCAATCAATTTACCGGTAATGAAGTCAGTTATCCGTTGCTGTCAACAGACTTAGGCTTTAGAGGAACCACCACTTTTAAAGAAAAAAAAGACGGTACCGCAGAAATTGTTGTTCAGTTGGAAAATACAACCGGACCTAAAAATTTCCCGGTCCATTTGCATTATAAATCTTATGATCAGGAGGCTAATTTGGCTGCATTGCTGGAACCTGTTGCAGCAAGCTCTGGCGAAAGCATCACTGATCTGTCCATGTTGGCCGATGAAACGCCTATCACTTATAAACAACTCATTGATTTTGATGGACACATTAGCATTCACCTTGATGATAACATCAATAAAGATGTGATATTGTCTTATGGCAATATTGGCATCAATGCCAATAAACCTCTGGATGCAAGGCTGGCCCGGTGCTATTGCAAAATAGGACAAGACCAATAGCAACATACAATCTCGTTTGTGTATCTCAACCGTTAATTTTCAGATCGAACCAAATAATTAATGGCGACTGGTGAAAGATGACCTCCGCTCATGTGCCGGTTTCCGCCAAAATCTTTCAATAAAACCAAGAAAGCCGGAAAATATGGATAGTTGATTCCATGATCCAATACTCCGGCCATCCTATGTAAAAATGATCAAAAAGCCAATTGCCAGCCTACAGTTAAGATCGATTGAGCAGCCATTTGAATGCCATGGACATGCAGATAAATGGGAATTCCATATTCTACAGCCAATCGATGACCTTTGAAAATTCCTTGCCTGTCAAAGAAATTAATACCCAAATATCCAGAGACACTTTCCCCGCCCGAATTTTCGGTATTGACTGTGGTCACCATCATTGGATTCAACATTTCATCGTTGCCACCTATTTTTCCAACGGTATTGGCATTTAACCAAAAAGAAGCACTCCACCAGTTACTCATTTTATAGGCGATCCATCCATTGATATTCAGTTGATTACCAAATGAATATCCACGTTGATTCTCTCCCAATCGAATTGCCCCCAGCAATTGAGCACCCCAGGAAATATGATCGGTTTGGCCCAAATATGTGAAACCGGGCAAAATATCCCAGGTGCCGGAACCAATTTGCATGGGATATGGCAATTGCATGTTGTCTCCGGCTGGTGTGTCGCTTTTTTCATCGATACTTCCTGTGGGTATGCTTAATCCCACGTTCAGATGCAAACTCTGACGGTTTTTGTTGAACAATCCATATAACGCAGTCAGTTTAATGTCTCCAAAACCAGAACTTTTCGTGCTGAAGGATTGTCCCATTTTTGTCAGTAGTTCCGTATCCTTGGAAATTACGTTCATCATTACCATCAATGTAAGTCTGTTGGAGGTGGCATGCATAACCCCAAACATGTGCATGGCCATGTTCATTTTTTGCGGTGCCACCATGTAATCCTGAAAGATGGTCTCGTTATCCGTTTTTGTCATCCCTTGTAAATTATCCTTCATCCACATGGGCATGTAGCGATAAGAGAGCATCCACTCTCCTTTTTCGTGCCGATGGTCACCCATCACGCCAATCGGCGCATGTCCGTCAGGCCTTGAAGATGTCCAGTGATTCTCCGCATCCTGGGCTGATAGTGAAATTGAAACCGAAGAAATGAATATTATTAACCCAACTTGCAGTTTATGTATAAATTGTTGTTGATAATCAGTAAGTTACAAAATCAATGGTACACTACATATTTTTTCTTTGCCGGGATTATTGATTTTGTATTTGTGGCCTGATAAATATCCAGAGCCTCCCTTATAGGCCGTGAAGGTTTTACAAGGCTTATTTTCCTTGTTTCAGTGGGCAGGAGCAATTCCTGTATAGTTTGGGTGTTCATAATCCTGACGATATTTCTCCAGTCATAGTTTATTCCTTTAGCCTTCAGCATATAGCGTATGGTATTGACTAACTGATAGGCCAGGATGGTCAGATAGATATGTGCTTCGATGCGCTCGTCTTTCTGATGATGTACAGGGCGTATCTGCAGGTCCGATTTCAGGCACCTGAAAGTGGATTCCACCTCCCTGATAAGATTGTAAATATGCCAGAGTTGATCTTCCTGGAGGTCTGTATAGTTGGTGCCGATAAAATATACCCCATGATCCCGGCCCGTATTATCCCGCTCACCCTCTTCTTTCTTCCGGATCCAGGTAACCTTAATTGCTTTCCCGTCTTTTTCTTCTACATCAATAATATATTTTCCACTGACCATCCGGTGTTTTTCCTTGATACGCCCTATGCGCTCCCATACCTTCTGAATCTTCTTTGTGGTCCCTTTTTGATGCAGTCCCTGGGCCAGTCCTTCCAGTTCTTCTTCAAAACGTTGCGATAGTTTATCTCTCATGGATTGCTCCTTCACCCTCTTGTGCTCACTTTTTATGTACATCCAGGTATCCTTATATCCCTGTGGAGTAAAGATATGAAGCTCAATGGGATTTTTACGCCGGTCTGTTATCTGCACGGTTCCCTGTTGCTCCACAGGATAGTCTTTTAATCGTTTCCTGGATACACAGACATATTTAAGGCCTTCGGCAATAAGAAACTCCAAATTCTCTTCACTGGCAAAGCCCGCATCCATTACCACTGTTTTGTCGCTGGCCCGTCCACTGTGCCTTTTCAGGTCAGCCACCATGTCCGGCAAGGTAACCATATCGGCGGTATTACCATCGTATACACGGGAATAACGGATAAAACCTTGTGCATTAATTACCCCGGTGAATACGATCTGCTTACAATCATTACGCTTCTCTTTGCTTTTGCCATACTTTGCCTTTTTACTACCCGCTTTCCTTCCTTCAAAATAGGTGTTGGACAGGTCGTAGATCACTAATGAATCTTTGAGATCAAATAAATCCACCACCCTGTTATAGAGAAATTCATCAATGACTTGTTTCTGTTCATAGAGTTTGTCGGCAATGGCATACAGGTGGTGATGGGTAATACCTTCTGCCGGCACATGGTACAAATCACAGAGTCCGCTGTTGTCCCTGAGGTATTGAGTGGTCTTATATTCTGAGGCCGAAAACAAGGCCCTGCTGATAATGCTGATATGCGCCAATGTGCTTTCTGCCCGGCTGAAATTCAATGACTTAAAGCATTCCTCAAGGTTCAACATCTCCAGTATCTGGCTGCAGAGATGCTCGCCCCCGAAAGTCTTTGAATCTTCTATTTCAATGGATTGAACATCGATGGCTTCCATTTGTGCCTGGCTTTCCACAGGAGGAAGCGAAACGGCTGTACCAATAGGAACATCTTTATACTTGATCAGGAACTTCTGATAATAGCTTTCGGCCAGCGCGGTGATTTCTTTTGGATAATCCATTGCAAATAGTTGGGATTGACCGAATATTTTCGCCTTCAGCAGATTAAGGAGCTTTTTCCTGATATCCTTATCGGCCAGCATGGGCTCGGAACCCAGGTAGAGGATGTTTTGGTGTTTGACTTTGCCTCCTACCCTGGCCGCTTGCAGAAGCTGGTACTGATAAAAGACTTTACCGGTGGAAGAATTTTTCTTTTTTACCTGCCTGATAAACATGCGGTAAAGCTAAAAAAAGAATTCCATAAAAACAAGCATCATACTGCACTACAAACAGCATTTTGAATCAAAAACCCTGTTTAAAGCCGATAAAGGCAGGTGACCCTCGAAAAAAACTGAAAATTCTATGATTTTAACTGCTTAATATGCAAGTTGGGTTAAATAAAATATTTTTAAAGTTTTCATGGTTATATAAAATTGTTATTGCATGGTTTGAAGATTGTATTATGAGGAAGACCATTTGAAATAGCGTTCAACGCAATCCAACAGGAATTTATTACGATTTGAATTTTTTATCGTATACTTTCCTGTAGCCTGATTTTAAGAATTCAATTGTTTTAAATTCAGGATGTAACCATGTGAACATATTTGAAAATGGTCAAATGCTAAGAACTTTTGATTCCGTGGATTCCCCTTTAAAATTCAAAAGTAATAGCATGATGGGAATCAACTGAACATTTCGGGAGGATGAAAAATTTTTTGAGGACGGGCTTTGCTATAAAAATCACCATAATTCCAGAATTCCTTTTTCGAAAGCACAAACACCATCAGATCAAAATGAAAAAGGGTTTCACAGATAATTTCAAAATTTGGCTTTTTATTGATTTGGTTCTCCGGAGACTGCCGTCGTTGCTGCGTATTTTTAATTTGCTTTACCAAATAACATTGTCCTCCGCACATAGAAATGGGTTTGTTACGATTGATACAAAGATATTTTTGGATATAATCTTTCCTCAATTGAAAATCCAGATAAACCAATGAAATACTCAAAGCATGGGCCAGCATGAGCAGGCACAAACATAGGGCAATGCTTTTTTTAAATCGTTGCAATTCAGAAACTATAAGTTGGCAGGCAAATAAACATTTTAAAAGTTTAAAATCACTTTGCCCTGAATTTCAAATGTACAGCTTTTATTATCTCTAACTCAATACATGATTCTCCATAATTTCTAAAATCTGTTTGAAAAAAGACCATAATACCCATATTAATTATGTTTCAAAAATTTTGGTGATTGACATTGTCCGGATAAAAATATATCAATTCAATAAAAACCAATTCCAATCAAGAATCACATTCATGGTGATGTGTCCCCATTAAACGAATTTATTGCATTGGCATTTACAGTTTGGAAAACCATGAAGCTATTGTAACCTGTAAAAAATTTCACCCAAATAATCATAAAATGATAACAATTTGAATTTGTGGGTTACCGAATTAAGGCAATTAAATGATTTAATATCTTCAAACGTTGTTTGTTTCTGATTCTCAGCAGATAATTAATCCTCGTCTATTTTTTAAATATGATATTTTTCGGTAGTTTACCAGGACTTACAACAAATTCAAACCCTAAATTAACAACTTATGAAAAAATTACTAATGCTTTTTGCAATAGCATTGATTGGTTTTAATGCTTTTGCCCAAGACAAACTCTTTCTGACTTTTGAGTTCATGAAAGTCAGTAACACCCAGGAAACGAGCTATCAGGAAACGGAAAATTTCTGGCAAAAGATTCACGAGCAACGCGTTAAGAGTGGAGAAATTGTGGGCTGGGACCTTTGGGCATTGGCCCCGGGAGGAGAAGATCAACACTATCAATATCTGACTGTGACCGTATACAACGATCCCTTGAAAATGATGAATGGAATGTCGGATTTAATGGGCATGGCTAAAAAAGCATATCCCAATATGACCGAAGAACAAATTGTGGAAAAATTAAATGAAACTTCCAAATCCAGGAGTTTGGCGATACGCCTGTTTCTGGAAGATGTAAAAAGTACTACGGATAAATTTCCCATGAATGTCGGTACCGTGGCCAGTATTGATCTCATGAAGGTTCAGGATGGAAATTATGACGCCTATGAAAAAGCTGAAACAGAGGTTTTTCTTCCCATGCATCAAAAAATGGTAGATGACGGGGCAAAAGGAAGCTGGGGATTGGAAAGGGTGATGTTACCCTATGGAAGTGATGTCTATACCACGCACATCACAGTAAATATGTATTCCGGCATGGAACAGTACATAAAATCTATGAGCTACGATATGGGTGATATGAGTAGCGATATGACCAACAAAATACAAGATGGATTAAAAACACGGGATATGAGATGGACCTATATGGCCTATTTGATGAAAAAGGTCCGATGATATAATATTCCTTGATTACAATTTTCTTGTCAAGATACTGGCGCGCGTTTGTAACGTGTGCCTTTTTTTATTTCACCCATTACAATGACCGTTATTCTTCCACCTCTTCCAAATGAGTTTCACACTCGTTTGTAAACGCCTGAATCATTGAGAAATCACTATTCCTTTTCCCTGACAAAGTCAACAGGCAGGCCGTTGTAAACGCGGGCAAATGTGGCGATATTCCGGTCGTCTCCTTCAAAGCTGTCCACTGGCGATGCGAGATAATGATCTATTGGTGGCAACAACGCATTGCTGTTGGGTTTGGCAAACCCGTAAAGCCCTACACCCGTTTTCATTGCATCCGCTACTACCGTTTTGGCATCTTGTTTATTCCAATTGGCCAGGCAGGTGATCAGCCGGGTATTTTTACCCACCATACCTCTGATGGTGTCCAGGGCATTTAAATCACCGGCTTCGTTCATAAGCCAGTCCACCTCCCTGAACATCTTGGAATTAATAATGTGCGGATGGGTAATATCGAAACAGGTGAGCCAAATGATGCAGTCTGGATTGGTCTCTTTGGCCGCCTGGTGGATCACATCCCAGCATTTTTCAATGGCAAGCCGACTGTACTTGTTGTACTTTTCTTCGGACAATGTGTCTTCACCGGGAAAGGGTTCATCCATAAGTTCTTCATAACGCTGCTTTTCGCAATCCAGCCATTTTCCTCCTGTGGCGCTTCTGTTGGGTTGATAGAACCAATCGATCATAAACCCGTCAATGCCTGTTTTACTGACCACGTCCCGAATGGCCGAATCGAGATATGACAAATATTTCTCCGTGTACGGAATGTGCCGGTCGCTGGGTACGCCGTAGCTATAATCCGGGTTTTCCAATCCCCAACGCGTATTGGACCCGATACAAAAATATCCCATTACTTTCATTCCTTCTTGGTGGCCCCGGCGCACCATTTCCGGTAAATAATCATATTTTAATCCTGGTTGTTCCGGCACTACGCCATTTTTATACCAGGCATAACCATTACACGAGACACAAAATGCCTGAATGGTATTCACACCCAGGTCTTTGTACCATTTAATCTGATCTTGCGGCGAGGCGTCCGCCCACAATCCGGGCCTGGCGAAACCGTTGGGACCACCCTCTCCCCAGTTAAAATCCAGGTCGTAAGCTTTGATCATCTCTGGGTTTTCAGCAATACTTCTTTTGTTTCCGCAACGTTGAAAAACCACTGCGAAGGCAAATAATAATATTATTAATGTTGATTTGCTCATGTTATAGATATCCTATTGTGTGCTATGTGTGACGGTCAGGTTTTTGACTACAATTTATTACTTAAAGTTCTCCCGGCAATTGATGTAGCGGTTTAGTTACAGAAATTAATATACTGTAAACGCTGTTTCACTTCCACGGATCTTTGTGGTTTATTTTTTTACCACAGAGATGCACAGAGTTTGGCACAGAAAGGCGCAACGAGGTAATGCTTCTTATTCTAATGCTCAATTTCCAATATTTAGAATTGACTTCGGGATATACGCACTCAGGCATTTCAAATCTCACATATTCTATGATCTGTCAATTTTTACAGTTTTTGTGGTTATCGTGGAAGTTGATTAGAAGGCGATTTTAATTATAGAAAAGTCTGTTCCTTTAATTAATCTTTGTTAAATGTAAGGCTCAACCTGCTGTATTGGTCTCCATCTTTATTGGCACCTATTTCGTATGTGTAGTAACCGGATTCCAATTTGCTTGCACCCACATAATCATATGGCTGAAGCATGAACGTCTGTCCATTAATTTTTAATGAAACGAAAGCATAGTGATAAGCATAATCAAAAGCTCTATACTCCGAAGCCTTATTAGATGTGATATCTCCATAATTCCATTGACCTCCACTGGTATTTACAAATACATCGGTGTAATTATAAGAGCTTGTGTTTTTTACCCTGATTAAAACAGCGTCAGATGCTCCTGGGTCGTCGTCACCCTTGCAAGTGGTTAACAACAATGAAATGCCTATTATAAGGGAGATCGTTAAGTTTTTCATTTTTTATTATCCCCGGTTAAGTTGTACGATCATTAGACACATGATTACAACGAATAGTTTGCAACAATCATAATTTTGCAGTATAATGCAATTGAACCAAGCCCTTCCGAAAAGACTTCACATCCAGTAATTTCAACATTTGTTCAGGTCCTCCGTCTTTGAACAGCCTCACCCCTTCTCCGAGCAGTATGGGAATGATCGATATGTAAATTTCATCAATGAGGCGATCTTTTAAAAGTATGTTTACGATCTCTGCCCCGCCGTCGATGAAAATGTTTTTGCCAGGTTCATTTTTTAACTGGTGAACCAGAACTTTTAAATCGCCTGAATAGAAGTTAATATTTCCCTCCGCCGGTCTCGGTGTGCGGGTAATGACAAAAGTCTTCTCGTTAACATGCGGAAATTCCGGCACCTGGGTCATAACCCAGTCGTAGGTTTTCCTGCCTAGGATCACCGTATCAATAGAGCGAATGAAGTCGTTATAGCCATAGTCCTCCCCTTTTTCCTCAACCATCTTTAAAAAATCAAGATTGTCGTTGGGTTTGGCAATATAGCCATCGAAGCTCATGGCGATGTACAGGATTACTTTCCTGGTTGTGGGCATTTTTAATAACACTTTTAAATTTCCTTAATTCTTTATCAAAATAGATTAATAGGATTTGTTATTAAACTATCAGTTAAACAGGAATTGGCATTTATTGTCTTTTTTTGTGGGTTTAAAAATAATCAGATAGAGATCTTCCTATTTAAACATTTTCTATTTGGATAAACATTAAATCTCAATCTTTATATCCGTATTAAAAGAATTGCGGCTTCTCGATGCATCTAAAGATTGTTACCGATTTCTCCATCATTGCCTGCATTTGCTTTGCCATTTGATTTTCGGGATTTAGTTCGAGAGATCTTTCAAGGTATCGTTTACCGAGTTTTATCTTCCCCGTATCAAAATGTGCTTTCGCCAAAAAAGCATAGGCCTGATCGGAGTTGGGATACAAGGTGACGCAATACTTTAGAATATCGATGGCATTGGCGAAATCCCCACGCCTGGCCAGTTTGTCCATTACTGGATAAATAACCTCCCACTGGCTCACCTCCGGTCGATAGCCAAACTTTTTCTCCAAAAAATCATAATGTGCTTTAATGAGTGCGCTCACCGGTTTCTGCAAATTATCGGGCAACTGAAATTGCCAGTCCCGGTAAAGAGACCCCAGTGCTCTCTGGAAATTAATAGCAATGTTAGAAATATGATTTTCTCCCGGATAGATACTGAAATGACTATCCAGATGCGCGTTGTCTCCCTCCATGAATTTGCGTTCCAATTGTCTGAAACTTGCCGTATCTGTCAAATCCTTTGAACCAACAGAAGAAAAGAAAAAAGTATAGGGTGAATCATTGGCATCAAAATCATGATCCATGATCAAAGGCATTATTTGAGTCAAAGGGCCAGGGCTGCCAGCGATATATGCATTAAACAGAGTCGGTTCCTTCAGGAAAGAATAGAATACAAAATCCCCGCCCAATGAATGACCCGCCAGCACCCTGAATGGCCTTGTGCGGTAAGTCTGTTCAATAAATGGAATAACTTCTTTATTGATAAACTGAAAACTTTTTTCGGCCCCCTGGTCCGGCGATAAAAGATAATTCCGGTCATTGGCCGAAAGGCCTACAACAATTCCTTGTGGCACATAATTCATGAGACCGTGCATTCTCAATAACTCAAAATACAGATTTGATTGCCCGGGCGCATCTAAAACATAATGCACCGGATAGCTTTGGGTTGTATCTTTAAAATAGTCATTGGGGAGGTAAATAAATAAGATCCTTTCCTGATCGAGAATTTGTGATCTTATGACCTGTTTCTCGCGCGTGAAGAAATCATCCGGAAAATCCTGACCGTATCCTGCAATTTTACATACAAAGAAAAATGTCAGCGTTAAAAAATAGACTTTCGCTTTCATGTGGTTTACTTTTTTGATTTTGATGGCATTAGTATCCAAATGAAATCAGCCCGTGGATGTTGAAGCTTTTCAGAAATTTTCTTCTGTCGTCTATAAGCAGTTCCTTCCTAAAAATGATAATCTAAAATTGTGATAAATAAAGTTACAAAAGTATAAGTCAAAATATGGAATTCGTATCGATTCATTGTGTTCTTTGGTTTAAAAAATATCTTCAGTCAATCCTGAAAATTATCCTGTTCTGATACTATTCCATTCAGAAACGAATTCCATTCCCGCATCTGTACCTTAACTGCTTGCTTACCTCGGTCCATGTATTCCGCCAATCCGTCCAGATTCGCTGACTGCATACTGTCGATATGAAAATCCTTATCCTTTAGTTTCATCAAATCTTCCAAGCCAGCCTCGCAAAAGAGTCGAATCAATCCGGGATATTTTTCTTCATCGAGATTTGCAAATGTACTCAGTCGATCAATACACCAATAACTAATGTCGTGTTTACCGAGACCCGTCAATGCTTTCAGGTGATCGCCTTCAGGGGTTCCCCGGTGGGTAATAAATAAAAAAGTACGAAATAGCAATTTTTCACTTATTATGTTGGCTACCAAGTAACCAATCTTTACGTCAAATACCTTGAAAGGCAATAGCAGATAACTTCGGTAATTTTCAAATTTGCTGATCGTGTGTGTATTTTCCCAAAGCGTATAATTGATGGCTTCGCGATTTAATAGATCCAACCGTTCCCTTAAACGTTTTAACGCATGCGATTGTATAAAAGCGAATACCTCCTTCTCATCACCTTTATAATAATCTCCGAAAAGCGATGTATCTATCGAAATCCATTTTACAAGTTCCTCCGTGGCTACCGCTTTACCCAACTGAAATACCGGGCGCTTGTGATCGTTGATCTTTATCATGGATTTACGTGCGGGGACCCCGTACACTTCACTGATCAAGCCTACTTTAGGATCTTTTGTGTTTACGGCCGCGGGGTAAAAGTTTACTCCATAATATTTTTGATCAGGGTTGCTCATTTGGGTGATCAATTTGAAATAATCAACCAAATAACCACCGTAAAAGGATCTGAAAAGTTCGTCCGACAGATCCTTAACCATTATCGAATCCGGATGGTCTTTCACCCCTGTTTCTTTCTCAATTTCTTTGGACTTTTCTTTTGTGAAGCAATATAGAAGTTGCAGTTGATAGCTGGAGAGCAATTTGTCCTTGTATTTATAAGAACCCTCGCGATAATATTTATAGATTTTTTCCGCAATTATTTTTAGTTCTTTGGATGTGACGTATTCATTTCCTGCCACTGGGTTCTTAATTGTTATTTTATGTCTATATATCATTCGTTTAAACCTTACAGACATATCCGGCAAATCCTTGTCCAGGCCGACCAGAGACAATGCAACATACACATCCTTCAAAAACCGTTTAAACCCACCTAATTGATGCTGAGGTAATTTCTTCTTTCGTTTCTTCTTTTTACACATTATGAAGGTGATGTTTGATTCATCCACAAACATAAAAGAAATAAATGCAAATTATTATGCCAAAAAATAACAGGAGAAATAATGAAATGGGGCTATTGTAAGGTACAGGGTTTAAAGAAAAGATTTTCTGGTTTTATGTGATGAGGGAATATTCGGAGAGTTAGCAGTCTTAGACAAATTACGGATCCGGCCCGTTTCATTTCCTCCCTCCAGTCGTCAATGCATTGTAGGTGTCATAAACATCTTTCATCTCCGGTTCCGCCCTCATGAGTCGCATCCTTTCCTTATCGTCGGGAATCCAGCGGTAGATCCAGGAAATACCCCATTTTTGATAATGATTGTTGGGCTGTTTATAGATCTCATCTTTTAACGCGTCCTTAAAGCTGATGAAGGCATAATTCTTTTCCTTCAGTTTTTGAACCAGAGTGTCAATGTAATCTGCATTCAGACTATTGTCATGGCACAAATAAATGTGGTTGATATTACGGCCATATTCCTGCATCGCCAGCAAATCGAAAAAGTCAAATAGTCGCAGCGTGTTTTCGATATATTTTATGGCTAAAATTTTTGCTTTAGAAACATTCCCTTGCCCCAGATAATATTCATAAAGGTAGTTGAACATCCAATCCTCGCTTTCGACCGTAAAAGGTGCATTGTAGTAATTCTTTTGTTTCAAAAAAGCCGCTACCTGGGTTTGTTGCATGGAGTCTTCGCCCATGTCATTGAAAGGAAAGCGAAAGTAATCCAACGATTTATGATGGATCCTGGCCAGTTCCCGTGTAATACTTTCCCCCCGGTTTATTTCCGTTTTGAAAGAATCCAGTCCGATTGTCGAGTACCGCGCATGGTCAAATGTATGATTGCCCAGTGTAACGTAATCTCTTTTTGCCCATTCGCTCAGCAATTCAACATTCTCCCCCAAATGTTCCGTTTTATAGATCGCCCCCTCATTGATAAAAATCGCCACCGGGATTTTCAGGGAATCGAGTTTGTCCATTAGTTCCGAATGAAAATTGTCTCTTTCATATTTCCTGGTGTTGGGCACGTCATCGATGGTTATTGAGATCCGCGACTGCCCCAGGGTTGCGGTGATTGTGAAGAAAAACAGGAATGTTAATAAGTTTTTCAATCTGTTCGACTTATGCTTCTCTCCTATTCGTAATTGGTTTGTCACTATTTTTTGAGATTTTAATATAACTACCCAAGTTAAAATTTTTGACTGATTCTATCTTTTGAAATACCCTTTATGCCCTGCAAAAATTCACAGCGTTCTGTTAAATAAACTAATCCTAAAAATCACTTTAGGGATGCCCTAGCCAGCTCACTCATAAAGGCAAATTCTCATCTTGAAACACCCAGTTTAGCCTGACGAAATCAGGTTTAACAAAGGATTCACCGGTTATCGTCCCCAGCGTACCCTACAACTTCAATTCACCCCACCCCTCCCGATATTCGCGTTTTACAAATTGGTTAGCAGCTTCAAAGTTGGTGATCCGCATGTTTTCGCCGTCCCATTGGTAATTGATGTATCGACCGGAAAAATTAAATCCTTCCATATTGCCATACACCGGATCATTTCTTTTTATCTTTTCCCGGATATCGAAACTGCGTAAGAGTAGATTTCCCATCAAAACAGTTTCGGTCAACGGGCCGGCATAGCCTTCAAATGGCGAGTCCACTTCCATATTGCCATACCCCGCAATGCAGGCATCCACCCATTGCCACCAATGGCCATCCATATCGCCTTCCACCCGCGGATATTTTTTGGGCACCTGTATGGCTTTATTCAATGATAATGGAAGGAGTTTCGGGTCGCGGCCTCCCCAGCCACAGGCAGCTTTGCCTTTGGTGCCAATAAACAGGGTAGCGCCCTCGTAGTCATTTAAACCTGGAGTGTCGCCCAGTAATTCATTCATGTTCCCCTCTTCCTCCAATTCCTCAGGGCGCTCCGGGGTGATACCGCCATCCATCCAGTACAATTTCAGGTCTCTGCCATCCTTCAATTTGTAATTGAAGCGGATCGAACTGGAAACAGGGCCACTTCGAGGATAATGGGCCTCCGAGAAAATTCCATCGTACACGGTGCTGGCGCTGCATGAAACTTCCGTGGGATAACCCAGTTCCAGCAATTTGAAAGGCGGCCCCATTATATGACAACCCATATCGCCCAGTGCCCCGGTGCCAAACCGCCACCAACCGCGCCAATTGAAGGGAACCAGATTTTCAATATATTCGGTATCTTCCGCCGTTCCCAACCACAAGTCCCACTTTAGTTCCTTTGGCACTTTAGGATGCTTTTCGTGCCAGGGAATGCCCTGCGGCCACACCGGGCGATCCGTCCAGCAGTATACTTTTTCTATCTTACCCAGCAGGCCCGCCTCCATCCATTCTCTCAGTATTCTCATTCCGTCACACGAAGCACCCTGATCACCCATTTGAGTGACTACCTTATACTTTTTGGAGGCTTCGGTCAAAATACGGGCCTCGTAGATATCGTGGGTCAATGGTTTTTGCAGATATAAATGCTTGTTTAACTGCATGGCGCTGAGCCCGACGGTGGCGTGATTATGATCGGGAATAGCCACCGTAACCGCGTCGAAGTTCTTGCTTTCTTTTTCAAACATTTCCCGCCAATCGTGATAAAACTTTGCCTTGGGAAATTCCTTTATGCGCGGTGCCGCCTGCCGGTCGTCTACATCGCAGAGGAACGCGATCTCCGCATTTTTCTTGGGGGCGCTGGCAAAATGGTGGATATCATTTTCGCCTTCTCCACCACATCCGACAGCAGCTATATACAGTTTGTCACTGGGTGCCACATGGCCAAGTCCGCTTACGGTATAACTTGGAAGAATAGTGAATGCCGCTGCACTTGTGGCAGCCATTCCGACAAACTCTCTGCGGGTGATGTCCGATGAACCGGTTTTTTGATCTTTATTCTTTTGCATAATAATTGTGTTTTGGGGTTTGGATTCTTTGTTTCTCACGTTTTTAAAAAAAGAGCGTATTAAGATAGAGAGTTCTCACTCAAGTGTCAAAGGCAGAATGATAAATTTCACAAAAATTCGACTTCCGTTGTCACATAGGAATCAGTCGGTTGACTTGTTGTTCTATCTACAGTTTATGCAATTGTAAAAAATCAGATTTATTGCCCGGTAAGTGATTATCCGGAGAGTAACATAAATTCAATATTTAGTACAATGCATTAAAAATTTATCACAAATTTTCTTGACACTTAATAGTATATTTTATAAGTTAAAATTAACATAAACTTTTTAGCTAGTTCTGACAGTCATGACAACAATTATTTTTTTAGAAATAAATATTCAAAGTCATGAAAAAGTCAGTATTTTTTATGTGCATTTCAGCATGTGCTATGCTTAATTCAATGTCATTTGCTCAGTTTCATCATATTATTGGACAGTTTGATAACCTTTGTCCTGACCCAACGCAATATCACTATCAAATTGATCTCTAGGCGGGATGTCAAGTGATTTGGGGAGTGGCCAACGGCGGTGTAATCTCAACTAATTCAGATGGTTCTGAAGCTATTGTATTGTGGTTCAATTCAGCAGATGTAAGCTGGATCAGTGCAACTTTTATAGATGCACCCAATGAAACTTGCAGCAATCCCGGAACACAGGATATTAAGTCCACCACTATTAAGTATGTAGAAAAACCGGAGTTTACGGATTCATCCCCCCTTTTTATTACATGTGGGAATGGTTCGCGCCAAATCTCCGTTGATCCGCTGATCAATGCGGATTATTATCTTTGGACATTGCCATCGGGATTTAGCTCGAACACTACTACTACCACTACAAACAATATCACGGTAAACTACACCACTTTGGCCAGTGGAGAGATAAAAGTAAAAGGCAGGGTAGAAGCCTGTAATTTTAATGGACCCGAAAAAAGTCTGACGATTACCAGGACCCCACCAGACCCGACACTCACGCTCACTGATGGCGGAGGACAGGAAATGTGTTCCGGGGAAACCTGGACTTATGAAGCTTCACTTTCGAATTTTCCGTCAGGATATCAATACGAATGGTATGCCACCAACTCTTTGCAAATAAACGGGGGATATTATACCGAAAGTTCACCCCTTATAACCAGTTCCAATGAGGCTTCGGTTCATGATACCGGCAACGCATACGGCAATGCATCGGTAAATGTCCGATTGGTCAAGTCAGGATGTCCATCCAGCAACCTGAAAACAAGAACCATGCAGGTGGGGCCGTTCAGCAGTAACCAGTTCTATATCAACGGGCCCAGTTCCGTATGTCCCAACGAATACTTTTACCTAACGGCCCAGCCGGAGGAAGGTGTCAATTTCACTGGTGTTTTGGACTACGAATGGGATTGGCCCAATGGATGGTCATATTATGGCGGACAGGGAACTTTTACCATAGACATGCAAGCGCCCTATGGCAATTTTTATAGTGGCGCATTTATTTGCAGGGTCGAAAATCGCTGTGGCTGGACCAACTCGCCCGCCTATAAAATAATATCCAAATCCTACTCTTGTTATGGTGCTTATTCTGTGACACTTTCACCAAATCCGGTTTCAAGTGTCCTTCAATTGGATTTTGAAACCTGGCAAAATAAAGACGATGCTATTCAGTCATCCGGCGACTCCGGCTGGCTGGTGGAAGTATTCAACGATAAATTTATAAAGGTCGCTTCAAAAACCATTGCCGGGGCGAAAGGTGAAATTTTTGTCGGCAATCTTCCCAAAGGCATTTATGTGCTTCATGCCACAAACGGAAATAATTTTACTCAAACCAAATTCATAAAAGAATAACAACGTGAAAGGAACAACAAAACTCTTATTGGTTTGCACGATGGCCATGTGCATATCTTTGAATGGTTTATTGGCTTTTGGCCAGGGTAACTCCGAAACGCCTACACACCATAACTGGGATATCAGTACAGATTTGCTCTGGCTGATCAATAAAAACAATTTGCCTCCATCTGTTTTTGTGCGGTGGAACAAGAAAAACGACAAACGGTTGTACGCCTACCGGTTGAGATTGGGTGGAAATTATTATCACAACACATTCACCGATCCGCTTTACACGATAGCCGATAATACATCGTGGAAATATCAGACCACCAATTTCAGGGTTTACTTCTCCATGGGAAAGGAGTGGCAGAAATGGCTGAATGACAAATTCCAGTTCTTTTACGGAGATGATATAATATCTGATTACCAAAGAACCAGGCTGAGACATGCTGCGTTGGATAGCAATAATCCAACCAAGAAGACTTATCCGATAATTAATGAATATACTTTGGGAACCTCGGTTTTTGCAGGGATAAAATTCTTTCTTACGGACAGAATATCGTTTTCTGCCGAGACCCACATTGCTGTAAAATATTTTTTCAGCAAAATAGATGATGTTTATGCTGACGAAGAATTGAATAAAATAATTTTCTTAACATCCAAAAAACAATACGTTTTGATAGAATACAACCAACCCATTCAGGTAATAAACATTACTTATCATTTGTGAAGGTGGTTGTTAGTCCTAGTCATCCGATGACTGATTTATTTGGTAGTGAGTCATAGGATGACTTAGCTCTATGAGAGTCATCCGATGATGGGGTCCAAACAGATCGACGGGAACTTCATTGAAATGATTGAAAAACACTATGGAATATGACTAGGATTTCTTAATGCATCGAGGATCTTCCTGGCAGCGTTAGCTTTGTAGCCTCCGGATTGACTGATTGATTGCAATTGGCTTAAAGCTTTTGCTTTTTCATTGGACTGTAGATAGGCAAGTCCTAAATACCAGTCGGTTTGTTCCGTGAACAGAGAATTTCCGGATTTTAATAATTCCTCAAACACGTCAATTGCCTGACGCGTGTCACCAAGGGCCAAATAACATATGCCTTCATAAAAAACAGGTGCCATTCCTAGTGAATCACTCGTTTCCAACTGATTGAACAATACAATGGCTTCCCTATAATTTGCCGACTCATAAGCATTGATGGCTGAATTGCGCAATTCTTCTTTGGGATTAGTCGCCACTGACCGGGGATTCAGCACCATTTCATATGGGGTGAAGTTTTGCGCAAAAAGTTGCTGAGGATCCAGCGTCTCACTTTTGTTTAATAACAATATGGTGACAGTAATGAGCAAAGCAAAAGTTGCCGCTATGGGGATATATCGGATTAACAAAGTTCTTTGTTTGCCGGATCTCGGCTTACTACCAACTTCCTTCAATGCTGCCCGGAGTTCCAATCCTTTTTTATCGCCCAAGAAATCGCCTAATTCCCGGTGTAAATCAACATCACGCTGCCATTCAGGCTCGTCGCGAAGTTTTTGTTCAAATTCTTTCAATGCCTCACCAGTCAATTCGCCACCAAGGTACTGTTCGATAAGTATGTATTTTTCTTCATCAGATTTCATCGCTGTAGTGCTTTATAGGCGGGATCATTTTTTATAGCTTTAGTCAATTGCTCTTTACACATGAATTTCCTCTTCTTAATATAAGATTCAGAGGTGTTGAAGTTTCCAGCAATCTCTTTCATGGAAACTTTCTCAAAGAAAAGCCGAAGGATCTTACGGCATTGATCGCCCAGTTTTTCAAAATGACGATTGAATATTTTTTCTTTTTGTACCGTTTCCATAGCTGTTATAATATCTTCATCATCGTCGATCGAATCTTCTTTTGCCTCCACTATTTTCATAAATCGGTTGTCCCTCAATGTAGTCAACCACAGATTCCGGCAAATTGCGATCAAATAGGATTGCAATGAAACACTCAAAACGAGATCAGAACTTTTCAGTTTTTTATAAATCACCATCACCGCATCCTGAAATATATCTTTGGCATCATCTTCCGTACCATTGTTCATCTTTATATAGCGGATGATGCCCGGAAGACAATCTCCATAGAGCCGCTCAATCTGCAATCTTTCAGCATTGAGTATACCTTCCAATAATTCCTGATCGCCGGTATTTTGTGTCTCTATCTTCATATAACATCAATCAGGTTTTGGTTACCTCCATTTGTAAAAAATTTGTTTACCCGTTATTCCTGGTCTATAAAAAAATTTAATGCTTGTAATTATACCCGTTTCAATCCTAATATATACGAAGTTACCCGAATTTTTCAAATAGTCTTTCATAGGATAAAGATGAAGAAACAAGTCTCTGTCATTGGATCCAGGTACTTCAAGGTGTTTCGCCCATAGCTTTATTAATAAAATAAATCGGGACTCAAGTCTTTTAAAAATGGTATTAAAACCATTATTTTTTTCTTTTTCCATTTTTCGTTCCTGCCATTAAATGGTATCTTGATCTGGTTATGAATTGTCTTCGAGGATGGTAAAGTGGATTATCAGGTTAGGTTTGTTGGTCACACCGTTTATTTTTCATGGAATTTATTGTTGTGGCCAACAAGATATGATTGCAGATACAACCAGCGCCAATGAATACATTCGCAAGGGAAATGTATCCTTTGATGCCAACAACTTAGATAGTGCTATTTTTTACTTCAACAAATCGATTGAAGTGCTCAAACCCCTCAATAACCACAATATTGATCAAATAGCCGATGCAAGAAAAAATATTGGCGTGGCTTACATCAATCAAGGAAAGTACAATCTGGCTAAGGAATATTTCGACCAGGCTTTGCCGATCTATGAATATAACCACGATTCTACCGGCATTGGAGACTGCCTCAACAATATTGGGGTTGTCTGCCATTACAAAGGCGAGTATTCCGAAAGTGTCCAATATTATTTAAAAGCCCTGGAAATCAGGGAGCTTTCTTTGGGACGACTAAATCAACGGGTGGGATATTCCTATCAGAACATTGGCAATGCTTATAATCTCCTGGGCAAATTTGAACTTTCACTGCATTATCTACAGACGGGAATTGAAATTCAAAAAGAATTGTCCGGAGTTAACAGTCTTGACGTGGCATCGATCTATAATGTACTCGGCATTGTAACCAATAAGACCGGAGATTATGACAAAGCCCTGGAATATCATAATAAAGCACTGAGTATCAAAAAGAAATTAGCCGGCGAAAATAGCGAAGAGGTGGCTGAAAGCTACATCAATATGGCCGTAGTCTATAAAGAGAAGGGCGATTATTCCCTTGCGCTGGAATATACCAAAAGGGCCATCGACATTTATGCAAAGTTTCTATGGGGCAAATCATCCATATATTGCTGGCTTTTATGCAAATGCCGGTATCCTTGAACAACTGCTGGATAATTTACCACAGGCTGAAAACTACTTCATGAAAACTTTAAAGATCTACCAAGCCCATTTTGGGCCCGTTTATATCAAAATGGCCATGCTGTATGAGAATATGGGGATACTTGAAGTTGAACATGACCATTATGCCAAAGCCTACGACTATTTGAAAAAATCTCTTGCCATCAACTTGACAAACTTCGGTACTGATCATCCGGATGTTGCACAGTCATATATCAATCTGGGTGACTTATTTTATACTGAAGGCGACCCTGACCAAGCGATGAAAAATTATGAAAAAGCCCTCCGAATCAGGAAAAACATCTTTCAGGAAAAACATCCCCTGATCGCCACCACCTATAACAAGATGGCCCAGGTGCAATTGCTGAAAAACAACTTCGATGCAGCGCTACAATCCTGCCAACTGGCATTGATAGCGAATATCCGGGATTTCCAGGATTCGTCTTCCCTGGTGAATCCCAAAATCAACATCTCGTTTGATGACAATATTTTGCTTGAATCCCTGCACATCAAAGCCAATACTTTAGCCAAAGAATCACGCGTGGACCAGGACCAAAAGAAACTGGATTTTTCCCTGCAAACATATTTGCTGTGCGCTGATCTCGTCGATAAGATACGGTCTTCGCATTTAAATTTTGAAGATAAAATCAAAATGGGTGAAGAAAGTACGCATATTTTTGAATCAGCCAT
Source organism: uncultured Cytophagales bacterium (assembly GCA_963711495.1). GTDB lineage: Bacteria > Bacteroidota > Bacteroidia > Cytophagales > Cyclobacteriaceae > CAVQEK01. The sequence continues at coordinate 293,172 of CAVQEK010000006.1, read as the reverse complement.
TGATGTTTGCTATCAGCTATACCATTTAACTGACCACCCCGATTACCTCAATTCGGCCTTTAATTTGTCGGAAAGAAGCCGGGCAAGTGTGCTTCGCCTGGCGTTGGCGGATATATCTGCTAAAAAATTCGGTGGAATACCAGACAGTTTGCTGGTCTTTGAGAAGAAGATCAAAAATGACATCACCTATTATGAGAATAAAATCCAGGATGCCAAAGAAAATCTTTACGATTCTGATACCACAAAAATCAATAATTACAGCCGCCATCTTTTTTCACGCAACCGAACTTATGATTCGCTCATTGAAGCATTCGAAAGGAATTATCCTAAATATTACGATCTCAAATACCAAAATAAACTGGTTGACACAGACAAACTCAAACAAAAATTGAAGGAAATGCAAACCACCGTTGTCGATTACTTTCTGGGTGACAGCGCATTGTATACCTTCGTAATTTCAGATACCAATTATGTTTTATTAAAAAATAAGATCTCCGGAAATTTTGGCGATCAGATCAAACAATACCGTAAAAATATTTCTCCGAATGAAATACTTGGAGATCCACAAAAAGTATTCTCTGACTTTGTAGCAAATTCCCGGGAATTGTACGCTATGTTGATTGAACCTATCAATCGGTATATTCCAGCCGCTGTTAGCCACTTGACTATCATCCCCTCTGGTATACTGGCAATTATTCCATTCGAAAGCTTGCTTACCAATGATCATATTCCGGTTAAAGCAGATTATGCTCATTTACCTTACCTAATCCGCAAATTTAATATCAGTTATGCGTACTCGGCTACACTTTGGTCCAATCAAGCCAAAGATGTAAAGCAATGGAAAACCCAATTCGCCGGTTACGCTCCTGCATATAATACTACCTTATTGGCATCGTCCCGTGAACTCGAACCTTTTGGCGATTTCCGGAATAACATCACCAATCTCAAATTCACAAAAGAAGAAGTGACCGATGCAGAAAAGGTATTTCCAGGTAAGGTGTTCACAGGATTTGCAGCGACAGAATCGGCATTCAAAAGCAATAAGGGAGAAACCCGCATTATTCATCTGGCCATGCATGCACTTGTTGATGACACCCATCCACTGTCGTCAAAATTGATATTTGCACCAGACCAGAAAGATAGCCTAAACGATGGATTCCTCAATGCTTATGAACTCTACAATATGTCGATCAATGCGGATATGGTAGTGCTCAGCGCTTGCAATACAGGATATGGCAAAATCACCAGAGGAGAAGGTGTCATGAGCCTTTCAAGGGCTTTCCGTTACGCTGGTTGTAAAAGTCTGGTCATGAGCCTTTGGCAGGCTGATGACAAAACGACTGCCACTATCATGAAGCTTTTCTATCAAAATCTTGCTGCAGGACAACAAAAAGATGAAGCATTACGTCATGCCAAGTTAAGCTATTTGGACCACGCTGACCCCTTGACCGCCCACCCTTATTTTTGGGATGCATTTATTGTAAGTGGAAATATTGATAAAATCGAAGATTCCGGATTGATGGCCAGGGTTGGGTATCGCTGGTTAATCTTCGGTATTTTGATATTGAGCATCCTCAGTTATTTTGCTTATTTTATGATAAAGAGAACCTCTCTCAGCCATACACCTCATTGATAAAGGCACTAGTTCCTGTATCATAAAATCGGGAGTCGCATCAATATTTTTCCATCATCCAGAAAAAAATATTCCGATTTGGGGTAACCTTTTTGGTTTTCATGCAATTTCCTACCAAACCATGTTACGAAAAACCAAAAGCTTAAAGCCATGAAAAAGAAATTTTTAACCCAAAAACCCAATAAGTCTGAAACCAGATACCGCCTTGCTATGATTTACAATTATGTGATTGTATTGGCCTTGCTCATCTATTTGGCAGGATTCTCATCATGTACCAAAAAGAATGATTGTGATGGCACTCCATGCTCCAATGGGTGTCCCTGCCCTGATGTATGCAGTACTGATCCCTGTGGGAATCCGGATCTTTGCCCGGGAAAGTGCACTGGAAATCAAGACTCGGAAATCAGCAAAAATGACCTGACCGCGGAAGGACAGGTCACCGAAACTGACAAAGGAATGACCGTTGATGGGAAACTGACCATCAAAGTCGGTGATGATGAAGATGTGGTTCTGGACAGCGCCGATCTCACGGTTACCTACAATGACGATGGTACCGTCAACAATATTTCGGGCAAAGCGCTGGCCCCGTCACCTAAAGATTACTTTGAATTTACGAAACCGGTTAAAGCCGATATTGGGTACTATTCGGGCAAATACCTCAATGACAATTGGGACCTGGACATTACTTTGCAGGATGACCGGTATTATTTTGCCTTTATGTTTGCTGTAACCCTGGAACTGAGGGTCGGAGCCAACAGCGATCCAAATGCCACCAAACCAATATCCATTAAGCCCCCGGTTGGCGGACATATCACCTACATTGTCGACTACACTGATCCATTTTATTACTTCTCCGGTGGGCAGGATCTCCTCGGCAATTTGGGTATGGCCGAATCATTTCAGGGCCTGATCCCTTACGTACCCATTCAACCGGTGGAAAAAATAGTCTCCTTTGAAGGAAAGAGTTTTCGGAGTGGTGATTTTACCATATTTAAAGTAATTGATGTGGGTGGTACAATGATCCAAAACAAGGATTTCAATGTAGAATTGACGGATAAAAATCCATTTCCGTTGAGCTTTACGGCAGGATACGGAGCTGGTGTCAATGGAGCTTTTGAACTTACATTACCCATCGTGAGCTTCGTTTCATTCAACATTCCCATGGGGGAAGCCAGTGCTGCCGTTGTTGCGGAAGCCGGCACCAGTGGTGTCACGGCACAAGCTTTCCTTAATGGTTTGGCCAAACCAGACAATTCGTGGTGGCCTGCTTTTGTGCCCGTAAAACCAGGAGGTCAGATCAGGGTCTCGGGATATGTGCAGCAAGAGGGGCAGTTCGACTTGTCACTTTCCGGAGATTTTGAATTAAACATGCCATCCAGCAAAAATAACATTGCCGGAATTGCCAGGGCAAACAATGAAGCATTTTCATTGTCCGGTGAAGTCACCAAAAACAATCAAACCTGGGAAGCAGGGATGAAGTTTACCAAAGACCAGACAGAACTCACCGCTACTCCTCCGAAAGAATTGCTCGATAATATTTCCAACCTGGTCAACGCCAATATCGATTCGGGTTTTGCCAAGGCAGATTCGGCGCTGGCCCAATTACAACGAGCGACTGATAACTACGAATTTGAATTGAGTCTCCGCGGATTGAGAAGCACGCTACCCACCGTGATCACACAAGCTAAACAGATCATCGCAGATGAAATCGACGCAGGCATAAAAAGCGGAAGAGATCAGGCTAATTCTATCCTTAGCAGCAAAGATCTCGCACTTTGCGGCGATAATATCAGCAGCGTGGTCAATGCCGTTACCGATCCTTACTATGCTGCGCTCAATCGACTGCTCAATGCCGTAAACAACACCAACGACAACGACCAGACCAGGACAGAAATAGAAGGTGCTTTGCGTGATCTGGCAAAATTGAGTTCTATCAACAAGACCGTTTCCGTAAGGATCACAGCCGGCAATAAAGCGGTCACAGCATTTGGTAAAACCATTGTGCCAAAATGCACAACAACAAGTGATTTCTATAGAAATGTATCCATTAAAGCTACGGTACTCACTGGTGACCAGGTCGCAAAACTCAATGATGCGGCAGACAATGTGAAATATATTGCTGAAACCAGTGATATAAAGATAAAAGCCCAGCAGATCTATGATCAATTGCCCATCCACCGATGATCTGAAACAATTAAAACAAGATATTCAGAATGGCACCAAAAAGATACCTTCGATCGGTACGGTTGGATTTGACTATACCTTCTCTTCAAAATCCTATTCTTTCTTCATTGTGATGGATGGCCAGAAAAAGGATGTATCTGAATTTGACATTTTTGATGGCAATTCATTGGCGGGAATGATCACAAACGGGTTGTTGTAACATTGAATCTTCATCAATTGAATTAACTCTTGTTACTATAAGATGTTGATGAACAGGAGATGTCTTTTAATGTCGGGTAAAAAAACAATTTTAACAGGCAAACAAAAGGCTTCCAATGTGGAAGCCTTTTTATTTTACCCAGTATTTTAAATCAATAACAAATTAACTATTCGACCGTAACTTCGACGGGTCTTTCTTTTTTGGTAATTACATCTTTCTCCACATGCATATGCAATAAATCACCATATATCCTGCATTCATCCAACCGACAGGAATTTACCAATTTACCTTCATAAACACACATATCCGGACAGTCGTCACACATATCAATCCTTCCATCTTCCATCAGGTCAGGGGCTTGAACCATACCGATACCCAAAGACTTTAGTGGGTAAAAAAACCTTAAAGGATTGCTCAGGCAATAGCGCAGGAATTTGGAAAATGCCTTTCGTATTTTCGGATCAAATAAAGACATCAAAAATACTTCCTTACCGATCCTTCCTTTTTGATATACAAAATAGGTGCCGCGGCGGAGATGGTAAAATGTTTGCACCAATTCGAGCGTCTTCTTGCCAATGGCTCCGAAGGTCTTGCCTTTTGTATTCACAAAAAGACTTCCCCACAACCACTTAAATGATGTATGGTCTGCTGTTCCACCCAAATAGCCCATGGCATCGTAATCCGGAAAATGTTCCTTGATTACCGCATACACATCCTGTGCTTTTACATAAATCTGATCATATTCTTCTTTATCTACCGTATATCCCAATTTTCCCAAACTCATATCCACTTCATTGCCATTCGAAAAATAACTTACCCCCGGCATAACGGGCAATCCACGGTAGATGATCAGAGATAGTCCATTGACCAGCCTGATATTATCGAGTGCCCACTGAATTAGGGCCGGTACTTCTTTGAGATTTTCTGATGTGACCGTAATGCCAAAGTGAGCATAAAATCCATGCTTGTGGAGCATTTTTGCATATTTCAATCTCAGATCATTGAGTTCAAGTTCACTTTTTAATTTTTCTTTTTTGAATTCAGGACGTGTTTGGGTAATGTCGATGTGAAAGCTCAGACCAAATAAACCGGCCTTTTTGAGGTCACTTAATAACTTATCATTCAATGCATAACCATTGGTCAGCATTATGCTTTTCATTTTTAAGCTCTTGATAAAGGCGATGATCTCCATGATTTTCGGGTGGAGTACCGGCTCCCCACCGGCCAAAGAAATATTATCACAATTTCGCCATTTCTTCAAAAAAAGTATTTCTTCCTTGATTTGCTCCAGCGGTTTGTGTCCCTCGCCCATAATCAGTCGATAGCAACCTTTGCATTTGATGTTGCAAATATCCGTTGCCTCGATCCAGCCAATGGGATTGTCATTCATGGAAAAAGGAAGACGATAGAGGTTCTTCTTATCAGGATAAATTTTTGCGCTCATATTAATGTTTAATGTGGTTTTTGAATAGACATATCATCAGAAACATATTTAAAAAAAACTTAGTTCATTCAACATTATTAAAAATGACCTGATGATCAATTCATTTGTTTTAATTTCACATTAGCTGAGAGCGCATGTAAAAAAATATGATGTCAATAAAATTGTGATGTCAATATTCTTTTCTGAATTTTGCTTATTCGTATTTCAACCCTTGAAAAGTGGAAAATTCTCAAGTTAAAATATTACTTATCTTATCTCAAATTTATTCAGGTCGGTTTAGGATTTTTTCAGCGGATCGCATTCACACCTTCATACCGCGCTGATGGACGAAACCAATAAAAGCCGCCTGTCTATTGACGAATGCTCCATTTATTCATATTTTATAATATTCGCGGGATTTTGACGGGCAGCACCAAGAATATGCCCACTAACAGTCAGGATCGCCGTGATTAGCACTAAAACACCAGGGATAGCAAAATTCCACCATTTCAGGTCAGTTCGGTAAACAAACTTTTCCAGCCATTGCGACATAATGATATAAGCTAAAGGGGTGGCAATGCAAAATGCCGCGACGACCAGCTTGATATAGTTTTTCGAGAGCAACAGCAAAATGCCTGATAAAGACGCTCCGAGGATCTTCCGGATGGCTACTTCTTTCATCCTTTGGTTGATGATGAATGAGATCAACCCATAAAGCCCAAGGCAGCCGATCAAAAGAAAAATACCGGATAACAATTGAAACAGGGTTGAGAACCGATGTTCTTCCCTGTAATATGCCTCGATACTCTTATCTAAAAACTCATAATCGAAAACCCTGTCGGGATAGATAGCGGTCCACACCTTCCTGATTGAGGCTATGCATTTTTGGATATCATCAGCCTTTAGTCCGGCAGAGGGCACCGCCAGCTTAATACTGGCTACATGAAATGCGTGCGGATTAACCAACAGTGCCACTTTATTCAGTCCGTTTTTCAGCGACTCTGAATGGAAATCTTCGATCACACCCACTACTGTAAATGGTTCGCGCCCCATCAAAACCTCCGATCCTATCGCTTTTTCCGGGCTATCGTAATTTAATTTTTTTAGCAAATTTTCATTCAAGATGACTGATCTTCCTGTATCAGCCAAATTCAGATTCCTGCCGGCAACCAATTTGATCTTATACAGATCGATATAATGCGGATCTACCATCTGGCATTCAAAAACCAGATTGTCTTCTGGAGGCGATCCTTTTCTCCTAATGTCTGTGGCATTCAGATTCCGATACTGTCCGGAGGGGGTGGTTGAACTAAAACAAATTCCTGAAATGAGCGGGTTTGAATCCAACTGATCTCTAAAGGAATTCAACAATGATGGCTTGGCGACAGGCATATTAACATTAATAACTGCATCTTTGTCAAATCCGAGGTCAACGCGGTTGAAATATTGCATTTGGCTGTAAATAATGATCGTGCCTGTTACGAATATCAAAGTGATTGTAAACTGGAAGAGTATGAGCACATTGCTGAAGCGAATGCCTTTTGTGATTTTGGATGAAATATTATTTTTCAACACCAAGGCCGGAGATATCCCCGATTGCATAATGGCCGGATATAAACCCGCGAGCAGTGATACCGCTACGGTCATCAACACCAGGATCTTAATAATAAACAGATTATTGATGAGCAGTCCCTGCACTTTGAAATCAAATGTCCCTTGAAGTTGGGGCACAACAAGCTCATCGATAATCAGCGCCAGGATTGCTGCACAGGCTGTGATGATGAAAGTTTCCGCAACAAACTGAACAATGATCTGAAACCGGCTGCTGCCAATTACCTTCCGTATTCCGACCTCTTTTGACCGGGCAATGGAACGCGCAACAGACAGGTTTACAAAATTTATACACGCCATGATCAACAGAAACAACCCTGATAGTGAGAGTGTCCAGATGGTTTTTTTGCTTATAGTTTGGTTTCGGTAATTTCCAAATCGACTGTCTTCGTGAACTTCGTCAAGCGGTTGTAACAGGTAATGCCTCATTTTTGCAAGATTGGGCGCATGGGCGGCATGTACCCGCGCAATTTGCCGTTCAATTTCCTGCTTTGAAACTCCCTTTGGCAAAATAATATAAGTTTGATGCCCGTCGTCCACAGAAGTCCAGTCGGTTGTAGCCCGGTCACCCATCATTTTATTGAGAGTCTCATAGGAAATGAAAACGCTGAATGGAAAATCGGTGTTTGAGGGCAAATCGCTGACTACCCCAGTCACCGTCACATCCAATTTGCCGCGTACCTGTAATATCCTTCCCAGCGGATCTTCATTGTCAAAATACTTGTGCGCTATCGACTGACATAAAACTACCGAGTTCGGGTCCTTCAAAGCGGTTTGTGGGTTTCCTTCAATCCATTTAAAATCTTTATCGCCAAAATCAAAGATCTTGAAGAAAGCATTATCGACGAATGCCCCTCCATCATTCTCCAAAAATTTATTCACACTATTTCCATCTGACCCGATCACATTAATTTGACCGTTACCCCAATAGGCCACAGCAGTAACATCATGGAGCACCGCAATCTCTGACTTCATTGCTGGTGTCAAGGGCAGGCTCGTTCCTGTACGATATTCGGTTTGCCCCTCCACCTCACTGACCCGCACTACGCGATAAATAGAGGATGCATTTGTATGGAATGAGTCAAAACCAAGATCGTATTTCACAATATAGGCGATAAGTAAGGCACACGCAATGCCTATCGAAAGCCCCACCACATTTATGAAAGAATTCAGCCGGTGAACTAAAAGATTCTTGATGGCGATTTTGAAATAATTTTTTAACATGCTGATATGAATAGATTCTATGGAAAATTTGTTTCTGAAAATGATCCCCGGCCGAAAGAAGGAAATAACTTTAAAGAAAAACCTTCTTCGCGCTCTTTTGACGCCGAAATTCTGCACATCTCCTTCAAAAGCCTCCAATATATCCCCTGCTATTCCTTCATAGAGCCGTGGTGGACAAAACCACTCCAGGAAACGCAAGGTTGATACCGGTGGCTTTTTATGGTCATTCATCCCTTAACACATGAGCAGGGTTTAAAATGGCCGTGCGAAGCGCCACAAATCCTACACATATAGAAGTGACCGATAACTCAACGATGCCTGCCAAAATGAATACAAACTCATCAATATGTATTTTGTAGGCAAATGAATCAAGCCATTGCTGGATGGCCCACCAGGCCAATGGAGAGGCGACGACCAAAGCGATGCCGAGTAGTTTAGCATACTGATTATTCAACATCATGATGATCTGGGCCACAGAAGCTCCAAATACCTTCCTGATGCCGATTTCCTTTTTCCGTGTCTCAACGGAATAGGAAACTAAACCGATCAAACCGATAATAGCCACCACAATGGAAAGGCCGGACAACATGGCCAGCAGTTTACCCAGTTTTCTTTCTTCATCATACTGCTGCGCCAATTGCTGGTCTAAAAACGACAATTCAATTGGTGTAGCATCGAGAGATGCTTTCCACTGGTCTTTTATACGCTTCATGAGACCAGGCAATGAGTTGGTTTTGAATTTGACGGCAATTACCCGCATGTCTCCCCATACCTTGGCGTCGGTATTGATAATAACCAGTGGTGTAATGGGCTCATGCAGAGAGTGATAGTTGAAATCCTTCACTACGCCAATAATCTCCAGTGTGGCATTATCATCACCCGGATAAATGATATGTTTTCCCAATGCGTCCTCCGGTGTGAGTCCAAAAAGCCTGACCGTAGTCTCATTGGGAACAGCAGCCATTTTATCTGCTGGATTGTCCTTTTCAAAACTTCTGCCGGCTACCAGTTTAAACCCCATGATATCAAAGAAATGATCGTCAGTCTTCAACTCGGTTACCGGAAGTTTTGTATCACTACCCTCCATCGTCCAGATATCTTCATAATAGCCTCCTCCGGGAACATCCATTGCGATGGCAGCATCAGTAACGCCAGGAAGTTTTATGATTTCATTCCGAAATGATTTGATGTGCTCTCCGAGTTTTTCAGCATGCCCGACAATCATGATATTTTCCTTATCAAAACCCAGGTTCTTGGTGGTCAGGAATTTAATCTGTTGAAATACGACCATCGTGCCGCCGATCAGAGCTACTGAGATAACAAATTGCACGGTTACCAAAATATTTCTCAAACCGGAATTTCCCATCCCTGCCGATATCCTCCCTTTCAGTACCTGGACTGGCCGGAAGGCTGTTAAATAAAAGGACGGATACATCCCTGCAAGACAACCGATAACAAGCGGAATGAGCGGAATCGCAATTAACTGTTCCGGTTTCGTCAAAAATTGAAGTGGAATATTGATATCCGTAATTTGATGGATTATCGATTTCAGCCCCTCGGTTATGAAAATCGCGATAATCGTTGCCACGGTGGCAATTAAAACAGATTCAATCTGGAATTGCCAGATCAGGGAACTGCGGAATGCCCCCAAAGTCTTTTTTACTCCGACCTCCCGCGCCCGGGTTGTCCCGCGTGCCGTAGAAAGATTGATAAAATTGATAGCGGCAATGAGCAACACAAAAATCCCGATAACCGCAAAAACAACGCTGTAGGTAATATCTCCGACCGGACCAAGTCTATTGCCAATTTCAGCCGAATGCAAATGAATATCCCGAACCGGCTGCAGATAAAAATTCCACCCGCCTTTGCCTTTCACAATCTGATCATAGTCAATTCCATAACTTTCGCAGGAGGGTTTCACCCTGGTTTCACCGAGCGTTTTCAGTTTAACCTCCAATGCAGCCTTATTTACACCCGGTTTCAATTTCACATAAGTGACAACCTGGGTCCATATCCAACTCCATTCAAACTTCTTGATATTCGGATTAGTGTACATCGACAGCAGATAGTCGAAGTGAAAGTGCATGTTCTCCGGCTGAAGCTCGGTTACTCCGGAGACAACAACAGGCTTTCTATCTTCGCCCAGTAAAAGTATTTTCCCCAGTCCAGGTTGATCACCGAAAAGTTTCTTCTCCGCAACATCTGAAATGACGACTTTATCCACTCCTTTTAAAGCCAGTTCGGGATTTCCCTCTTTCAAATGAAAAGCGAAAAAATCAAAGAAATTGGAGTCGGCGGCTAAAACATTATCTTCGTTGATCGCCGTAATATTTCCTTTATCGTCATCGTACCGCACCACATAACTTCCCGCCGTGTTGATGCGCAGCACTTCCTGTATTTCAGGATAGTTGTCTTTCAATGCCTGGGCTAAAGCCGGGCCCGTAGAATTGAATATGCCCCCTTCCGACCGCCAGATCATGGTTTGATTCACGCGGTATAACCGGTTCACATCCGGATGGAAATTATCATAACTCAACTCAAAACTGACAAAACTGAAAGTGAGCAGGCAAGCCGCGATGCCAATGGCTAGTCCGATAATATGGATGGCGGAATATCCTTTGTTTCGCCACATATTCCGGTATGAAATTTTAAAGAAACTCTGAAACAGCATGGTGTTTATCAGGTTAAATGAAAATTTATTTCGCAGCACTATGCCGGGCCTGAAAAAGCGGAGAACCTGAACGATGAATTTTCGACGCGCGGTTTTTATGCCTGATATTGCTGAATTCATTTCAAACTGCTCCAATAAGTCGCCTTCGATGCTCTCAAGCAACTCCGGCGGGCAGAACCATCGCAGGAAACGCAACCAGGTTATTGGGATCTGTTTGAAATTTTTATTATTCATTTAAAGTAAATTACTACGCAATCGATGATTTGATTTGAACAGCTATATGTTGTTAAGTTGCGGGATCATCTTCCAAAGATCCAGCCTTGCCTCCTTCATGGTGCGCAGCATTTCCAGCCCCGCATTGGTGATGGTAAAAATCCGCTTTCTTCTCCCCCCTCTTTCATTGGTCGCGCCACCCATTTGTGACCGGACAAATCCTTTATCTTCCAGCCGATACAAGGTGACGTGCACCGCGCTGAGGTTTACTTGCCTGTCCAGCCGGGACCTGATCTCATTGACAATAGCATTTCCATACGCTTCATCCTGCAAAATACCCACCATGGTCAGGACCAGTTCCTCAAATTCGCCAAGATATTCTTTTCCCATTTCTATATAGTTTGTAAAACAAATATATGAATTAGTATATATTTTGTTAAACAAATAGAAATTATTTTTAAAAATCGGTTTTTTTATTCATTCATAAACCATAGATCCCATTTATCCTGGATGTCTTTAAATGGTTGTCCCGGTGTTAATAAAAATATCAATCTATCCATCTGGTTTAAAATCAAAATATATGTAAAGTATTGTTCTGCCCTCTTGTTTAGATTAATGATCCGTAATAAATTTCACACCAAATTGAGTTATTTGTAAATTACAATAACTGGTTGTTGATAAATTGAATATTTATTCTAAATAATATCGATACATGAGAAAATGGCGAATTGAAGATTCTGCTGAATTGTACAATATAAATGGTTGGGGAGTCAATTATTTTTCCATCAATGAGAAAGGCCACGTAGTAGTTACACCCAAGAGCAATGACATTGAGGTGGACCTCAAAGAATTAATCGAAGAACTCCAATTGCGTGATGTTTCAACACCCTTGCTCCTCCGGTTTCCTGATATTCTCGACCATCGAATAGAAACCATGGCCAACTGTTTTAAAGCGGCTTCTGAAGAATATGGATATAAAGGGCAAAATTTTATTATTTATCCCATCAAAGTAAATCAGATGCAACCGGTGGTAGAGGAAATTGTGGGGCACGGAAAAAAATTCAATATTGGTCTGGAAGCTGGTTCAAAACCTGAACTTCATGCAGTTATCGCCACCAATACCGACAATGATTCGCTGATCATTTGCAACGGATATAAAGACGAAGACTATATTGAGCTGGCATTATTAGCCCAAAAAATGGGCAGGCGCATCTATCTCGTGGTTGAAAAACTTAATGAATTAAAACTGATCACAAAAATTGCCAAACAGCACAAGATAAAACCAAATGTTGGTATTCGCATAAAACTGGCCAGTTCCGGAAGTGGTAAATGGGAAGAATCCGGAGGTGACGTCAGCAAATTTGGTCTGGCATCCAGCGAACTGATCGAGGCACTGGATTTTCTGGAAAGAAATAAAATGAAGGATTGTCTCCGGCTGGTCCATTTCCATATTGGAAGTCAGGTGACCAAAATCCGACGTATTAAAATCGCACTTCGGGAAGCTTCACAATTTTACGTCCAGCTATTTTCGCGTGGTTTTAAGGTTCAATTCGTGGATATCGGCGGTGGATTGGGCGTTGATTATGACGGTACCCGTTCGAGTAATAGTGAAAGCAGTGTCAACTATAGTATTCAGGAATATGTAAATGATGCCATATCCACGATGGTAGATGCCAGCGATAAAAATAACCTGCCCCACCCCAATATCATCACAGAATCGGGCAGATCACTCACTGCACACCATTCTGTCCTGATTTTTGAAGTACTGGAAGCCACAACATTACCCATCTGGGGAGATGAAGAAGAAATTAGTCCCAATGACCATGAACTGGTGCGTGAATTGTATTCTTTGTGGGATACACTCAACCAGCCAAAAATGCTGGAAACCTGGCACGATGCCCAGCAGATCCGAGAGGAATCACTGGATCGATTTAGCCTTGGTTTGCTCGATTTGAAAACACGTGCTCAGGTCGAACGCTTATTCTGGTCAGTTGCTAAAGAAATACAGCAAATGACATCGGAACTTAAACATATACCGGAGGATCTCCGCCATCTGCCCAAACTGCTGTCAGACAAATATTTCTGCAATTTTTCCTTATTTCAGTCTCTCCCCGATTCCTGGGCCATTGATCAGATTTTCCCCATCATACCCATCCAGCGTTTGGAAGAAAAACCGGATAGAGCGGCAACTCTTCAAGATATCACATGCGACTCCGATGGTAAAATTGACAATTTCATCTCCACCCGCAATTTCACGTATTATTTGCCTGTTCATACCTTGCACAGCAAAGAACCCTATTATCTGGGTGTTTTTTTGGTTGGCGCTTACCAGGAAATCCTGGGTGATTTGCATAATTTATTTGGTGACACCAATGTTGTGCATATTTCTGTCAATGATAAAAGCTATGAGATTGACCAGGTTATTGATGGTGAAACGGTGGCGGAAGTACTGGACTACGTTCAATACAATTCTAAAAAAATGGTCCGAACCGTCGAAACATGGGTCACTTCATCCGTAAAATCAGGAATTATTTCAGCAGAAGAAGGCAAAGAATTTTTATCCAACTACCGTTCCGGACTGTACGGCTATACTTATCTGGAATAAACACCTTATTGAGCAAATATTGGATTAATTCGGCATTTATCTTATTGCGGCCTGGTTTGGGAAATTCTGTACATAGTATCCAAATCATAAACTTTTAAATTTTGGTTTAATAAACCATTTCCACACTTCCATATAGGTCCCATCATTTTCGACAATTGATTTCACTGGAACAATTATCACAATTCTTTAAATTATCCGGAAAACCTGTATGGTAACGACCGGAACACGCTGATTTGATCCTTTGGTATGATTTCCTGAAGACTGAAACCAAGCCGTGTATTTCGTGCATTTTCAAAAAAAATCAACGGCCTCTTGTTTACCTTTTTCTTTTCAGGTTTCCTAATCCACGGAAACCATAATAATTACCATTTCAGCAAACTCACTATATTTTTCAGCTTAACCATCAAAGACCATGAACAAGAAAGTATCATTAGCGTTCTTCGCCGTAGTCTTGGCGATAACAATTAGCCAGGCACAAAATCTGCAATTTGGCATTAAAGGTGGCGTTAACTTTGCCAATCTGCATGGTGATGTCACTTACAACCGATATAAGATCGGACCTCATCTCGGTGCATATTGCCACATAAGGGTTTTGGACCATGTCAGCATTTCTCCGGAACTACTGTACTCCCTCCAGGGTGCTTCATACAAAGAAGAAGGCCTAAATGTAGACTACAAAGACCATCTTCATTATATCAATCTGCCGGTTATGATATGGTTCTTTGTCAATGACCATTTCAGTATACACGGTGGCCCGTATTTAGGGGCTTTCATTACAGGCAAAAAAAAGGGCAACAACTTTGGAACAGAAGTTAATGAGTCCATCAAAAATATCAAACCACTGGATTTTGGCCTGGCATTAGGGTTAGCCTATCACATGAACAATGGACTAACCATTGGAGGAAGGTATAATTTTGGCATTGCCGACATTGCCAAGGATTCTTCTGTCACAGGCAATGGCGATGGCGTGGATTATGAATATACCTATGAAATGATTTTGCACAATCGAGTCTTACAAATTTTTGTGGCCTATTCCCTAACCTCATTGTTTGACTAACTTAAATCTAAAACCATGAAAACATTGAAAATCACAAAACCCCTGAACCTTGTCCTCATTTTGATCCAGTTTACTACCATTCTATTTTATGGATCTTGCGATGAACTGGACAAACTCACAGAAACTAATTTGTTTGGTACAGATTATAATACCAATCTCCCTGCTGGTGTTGATCCGGTTACTGTTCAGCAATTGGTAGCAAACAGTGACATTCAAATAACGAGTGCCTCAAAAACATTTGCCCCTGATAATGCGACAGGAGGAGGAACCAGTCAAAGCAGGGTCCGTCTTTTTGGTGATCCAAGTACCTCACAAAGCAGCATTCTCATAACAATGGCGCGTCTTCCACAATCTGACCTGGAATACGCCAGATCTATGAATATAGAAGTCGTTGGTCCTTTTACTGAAAATGTTCCCATCACCCAGGGACTTGGTGAGATCAATTTTGGTAATCCGCTGGAACAAACAATTACGCTGACTACGGACAATAGAAATGATGTTTATTTCCGGTTCACCATCACCAAACTGGATCTTAACAATGACCGAATACAGGGGAATTTTGAGTTTCTGACAAAAAACGACAATGCTACTTTTAGCTGTGCGGTATTCAATGGCGCTTTTAACTGGAGGCTTGAGCATTAAGCATTGCCCATTCTGAAACATATAAAAATTTTAGGCAAGGAATTAATAGAGACCGCGACTCATTTTACTGGTCACTTCATCGAGTTCTTCGGTACTGCGGTGCAACCGATTAAGAATATCTTCCTCCGTGGTTTCCGGGTCATTTTTCAGTAAAAACAACAAACCCTTTATTCTGGCTACCGGGCCGCGAAGGAGGTGCGATGTTTGGAAGGCAAAATGTGATAGTTTATCATTTTGCTTTTCGAGCTCTCTGGTCCTCATTAAAATCCTTTCTTCCAGATGTTCATTGATTTGCTTTATTTCCTCGTTGGCATGATGCAATTTTTCCGATTGTATAATGATTTCCAAGTTCTGATTCTCTATTTTCTTGTTCAGATCAATCAGTTTGAGGTTGTTCTTTTTAATAATCCGATTAAAAGAAATTAAAATCACGGTGGTTACGATGAGGGATAGCAGTACAATAATACCAATAGCAAACCACAACTTATTCTGCCTCAATTTTGATTTATACAACTCAAGCTCATTGGATTGTTTTGCTTGTTGAAAGTCATATTTCAATTTTTGGATCAGTTGTGCCGTTCGTTCATTATTTAGCTTCTCTTTCGTTTCCATATACAGGATATGATTGATCAGCGCCTTTTTGTAATCACCACTTTTTTGGTATACCTGAAACAGTCCTTGGTAAGCATTTTTTTGACTCTCTGACAATTTACTATCCTGGCTCAATTTTAAACCATTGAGATAATACTGCTCCGCATCCGTCAAATCATTCAAATCAAGATGTAATTTTCCCAAATCCAAAATATTTTTAATCTTAACCACCTGATTACCGGTACTATCCGCCAGCCTCAATGACTTATTAAAAAAAACAGAAGCATTATTATATTTTTTTGTTTTGTAATAATTGTCTCCCCGTACCGAGATGGCGTAGGCATACAGTTTCAAGTCGTGTTTTGCAAAATAGTCTTCACATGAATCAAGAAAAACCAGAGATTTATTTATACTGTCCATGTTGTTGTAAATAACCGCTTTGCTCAGGAGGGTCGAATGGTAGCCCTCATCATCATTCACTTCTTTTTGTAATTTCAATGCTTCATCGATCATTTTCAGCGCTTCGATATATTCACGCTGAAACGAATAGATACCCCCGAGATTGTTGACCACCTTGGCCAAATTGAATTTATCATCCAATGATTTGTAGATCTGGTAGGCTTTCATAAAATAATTGACCCCATTCTCATAATCGCCGTTTTGAGCGTGAACTATACCGTAAAATTTGTAGGCATGAGCGTAAAGAATCTCATTGTTTGCCTGCTTCGCAATCATTAATATATTATGGGCGATGTTCATACCGGAATCATAAGAATAAAAAATGGCCTTTCTCCCAATGTTTTCCAACATGACTACTTTTAATGAATCGGACAATTGATCATTGTTCAGTATTGCATTGATGGAATCCGGAGTATTTTGAGGTTGAGCGTCTGAAAGTAAGGAATGAAAAAATATGATGTAGCTCCAAAAAATAAGGCGTAGTGACCGGCTGAGATAGTGGTTTATGCACTCAAAAGGAAATATTACGTTCACCTTGATTGAAATTTATATACGAACAAGCTGGTTGTTAAAATCTAAAATATTGATTTTAAATTGATTTGCTCTTATCAATACATTGAAATTTTTAATTCAGGCTATTTGCCCGGAGATACTTTATGGATTTTTATTTTTAAATCCCTTAAATTATATGTAATAAACCTGGCATTTTGTGAATTTTTTGCTTTTTAGCTCACGAAGGATTTTTCTCTTTAAAATGCTCGCAAAGACCAGCAATCATTCCGATACTTCCCTTGACGTTTTGGCATTAAATCGATGGAATTTCATCATAGCAAGAAAGAGAGCGTGTTTCTTTGTCGAAAATTTATCTCACCGGCTCAGGTGTTTGTTAAGCATAAAATCCCTCAAATTCTTGATAAACCAGAATTATATGCTGATTTTTATTTCTCTGCTTTTTTCTGGTGATAATCTAATTTATTTAATTCAAAATCTGCGATGCTCCAACTTCCACGACGACTTGCCTCCATCGATGTTTTCCGTGCTTTGACCATGTTCCTGATGATATTTGTAAATGATTTGTGGACATTGGTGGGTGTGCCAGGTTGGATGGAACACACCAAAGCAGCCGAAGATGGCCTGGGACTGGCCGATACCGTATTTCCGGCATTCCTTTTTTTAGTTGGTCTTTCTATTCCTTTTGCTATTCAAAACCGATTATCAAAAGGGGAATCCCGGGCTCAAATCACCTTCCATATAATTATCCGCTCATTGATTTTATTGGTTATGGGTATATTGCATGTAAACCTCGAACATTACAGCGAAGCGACTATAATATCCAAACCAATCTGGGAAATTCTGATCACGGTTGGATTTTTTCTGGTGTGGATGGAATATCCCGCACAAACCAAAAAACAACTGAAGAATATACTTCAATATCTTGGTGTGATCATTTTGGTGACCATGATTTTAATATACCGCGGTGGACCAGCAAATGATCCTATCGGAATGCGCCCTTACTGGTGGGGCATCCTGGGACTCATTGGTTGGGCTTACCTGATTTCCGCCTTGATCTACCTGTATTCAGGTGGCAAATTGTGGATCCAAATCGCCTCCCTGGCTTTTTTCCACTTATTTTGTGCCGCCAATATGGCAGGATGGCTTGATCCATTATCCGGAATTCGCAATTATGTCTGGATCATAGAAAACGGATCGATGCCTGCATTCACCATGGGCGGCGTTGTGGCTGCGGTGTTGTACAGAAATTTAGCTGGAAAAGGCAAAGAAAGTCAATTCTGGCTGGCACTGGGCGTTATGGCCATTTTACTGTTTGCTTTTGGATTTGGTATGCGGCCTTTCTGGGGCATTTCAAAAATTAGGGCTACCCCGGCATGGAATGGCATTTGTTCGGGCATTAGTGTAGTCATGTTTGGTTTGCTTATTTACATCGTGGACATAAAAGGCAAACTGAATTGGTTTAAGATCATCCGTCCTGCAGGTACCAGCACGTTAACAGCTTACCTGCTCCCCTATATTCATTATTCGTTGTATGCCATGGTGGGCGTCAGTCTTCCGCTGATCTTGCGTACCGGGATAATGGGCATATTTAAATCGCTGATTTACGCCCTGGTCATCATTCTGATCACTGGGTTACTGGAGAAAAAAGGTATTCGTATGAAGATTTGAATTATTCCTGATTTCCCGCCACTTTGTTATTGAATAATTCATTTGATACACGCCTTCGATAGTTTAGGATCAACTGGTTCCAATCTTTATTTTCAATACCCTCCAGAACCTTCTTGTCCCGGTCATAAATATCCTGATAGAATACAATATTTCCATGGGCATCCATTCCTGCTGTCCAGTAAAGTAACATCACATCAACAGGATGTCTGAGCGAAATGGTTGTTTCCCGCTGTGTGGCTAATATTTTTTCGATTGTTTCATCGTTCCATTTACCTGGATCGTCGAGCAATAATTCAGCTAGTTTCAATGGGTTTTGCACCCTGATACACCCGTGACTAAAGGCGCGCTGTTCCTTTTCAAACAAATATTTTGACGGTGTATCGTGAAGATAAACGGCGTATTTATTCGGAAATAAAAATTTGACATTGCCCAGCGCATTATCTGTACCAGGATTTTGAATGACTGTAAATGGAAAATAATCTATAGAAAATTTTGACAAGTCTAACTGATCCTGTTCTACCTGATTGCCTGATCCATCCAACAATACCATATTGTGGCGGGTCAAATAATTGGGATCTTTTTTAAATGACGGTAAAATTTCTTTAGCAGCAATCGATACCGGTACGGTCCAGGTTGGATTAAATACAACAGATCGCATGGTGGACCGGAATACAGGAGTTTGGGTATAGGATTTACCCACCATAACTTTGGTTTCATAAATCCGACGACCATTGTCGATGATATACATTTTGAATCCGGCAATATTCACCACGATATATTTGCTGGAAATATCTTCAAAAACCCAGCGCGCCCTTTCCATATTGATTCTGAGTTTGTCGATGATCTCATCGACCGGCACATTCATGGCAGCAATGGTTTTTTCACCAATAATACCATCCGGATTTAATCCTCGTGACACCTGGAATTTTTTTACTGCTTCAGCCAGGGTATCGTCATAAAATGAATCAAGAAAACCAATGTCCACATGCAGAAAGTCTTCTTTCATCAATCGTTCCCTAATGGCTTTGAGTCCAACGTTAAACTCACCCGGATGCACCACGGCATTGAAAGAAACCTTCGACCATCCTCCCTTCTCCTTCAGATCATGGTAAAACTGAATACGATTTACAAATAAATCATAGGTGGGGATTTGCGGTCGAAGTGCATGCATTTCTTGAATCAGGGTTTTGTGGATCAATGCATTGTCCAACATTTCTACTGGATTAGCCGGTAGCGCCCGTGAAGGAAAATTCCAATTCAGCTCAATACTTTCTGGATTCAATTTTCCCTTGAGCAAATGAAAAGCATAAAGCAATATTCCATCGGTGAGCAAAATATCGAATTGAGCAATTTTGGCGTAGTTTACCTCAGGATGATCAATTAGTTCATTGGCCAGGTTGATCAATTGATCTGCATGATATTCTTCCGGGTTCAAACCGTCCTGCCAGGCATGGGTCAATAAGTTAATAGCTTCCCGCCTGTTATCCATGTCATTCCAGGCCGGTTGATATTTATATTCTTTATAAAAAGCAGGCAGTACTTCGCGGGAAAACAACAAACTGCCATCGATCCGAAAAGAATCATTGACTGCAATGCTATTCACATAACGTTCCAGCAAATCATGAATACTGTCCGCGTTGATCCCAAACATTTGTTTTTGCGCTTCTTCCGGACCTTGTTGTTCCAATGCATTTTTGTGTTTATGATATTCTTCGGGCAAACCCTGCTCACCACTGTAAGTATCCGGAATGGTTTTTCTTCCACAAGAATTAATAAAAAGCGTAGCGACAAAAAGGAAATACGGTATTTTTCTAAGCATGTAAAAAGTAATCTGGTAATGTTGACTGTTTCAGCTATTTAACTGAAAAGAGCTTGCCATAGTTGGGCAAATAAAATATTATATTATTCCAGATTGTTGATTGCTTATGCAATGCAACAGAAAAAACCCGGGAATTGAAAGATCCCGGGCACATTCTTTTATGCAGAAATATAATGCCGGATTTTATTTTCTAAACAGTTGTTCATCCGGTACAGGCTGCTTTTCGATGCCAGGTCCTTCATATTGCAAATTGATCCACGCTCCTCCTCCTCCCTGGAAATAAGCGATATGCAATGGATGTAAACCTTTTCTAAGTGCCGCCTGCCCAATTTTGGTATCTGATCCCTGATATCCGTCGTGATCGATTACTGTTTCACCGTTAATGTTTAAAATACTGCCATCATCAGCGGCGAGATAAAACGTGTAAATGCCATCGGTTGGAACATCAATGAAACCATCGTAGTTATAGCCAAAATGTTCAGTACGATGATCGTCCGGTAAAGTAATTTCAGAGATTGTCCCTTTTTTTGCCGGACTCTGGTCATCCATATCAGTTGTCTTGTTGAAGTCACCTTCAAAATACTGGTAATTCAGCCCTTTCTGTATTTGTCCGGGGTTCGTGGCATCCATATAACTCAGCTTGTTGAAAGTAATTTCTGTTGCATTGCTGACATCACCATTCGACGGACGATAGGAAATGGCTTTTAATATGCCATCAGCGTTAACGTTTACCGGTCCGCTATACAGCGATGAATTGCCGTCCGGATCACTTCCATCAATCGTATACCTTATTTCAGTGTCCGGCAACACTTTATGTAAAACAATGTCAGCCTTGTCGGTAAAACCTACCACGTTTTGCTCGGTCAACGGTTCAGGGATCTGGTAAAAATAATGAACATTCAGCGCCTTGAGGCGTCCATAATGTTTGTCCATTCTTTGGGCAAAATCCACCCAATTGCGGGAATCTTTGGGAGACCAGTCAACCTCTGCCAGTGCACATGCCCTGGGATAAACCATATATTCTACATAATCGGGATCTTTCATGTATTCACTCCATACATTGCCCTGGGCACCAAGGATGTACTTTGCTTCATCAGCATTCAGGGCATCCGGAACTGGTTCGTAGCTGTACACTTTTTTGAGGGTAAGATAACCACCTATTGCCAGCGGTTCTTTTTTGGGGTCGTTTTGATAATGGTCAAAATATAAAAAAGCTCCCGGAGTCATGATCACATCGTGATGCATCTTGGCGGCATCAATACCGCCTTGAATTCCCCGCCATGACATCACTGTTGCCTGAGGTGCCAAACCACCTTCCAGAATTTCATCCCAGCCAATAATTTGTCGACCATGGCCGTTGAGAAATTTCTCGATACGCTGGATAAAATAGCTTTGTAATTCGTGTTCGTCTTTCAATCCCAGTTTTTTAATTCTTGCCTGGCATAAAGGACAATTTTTCCAGCGGGTTTTAGGACATTCATCGCCACCAATATGGATGTATTTACTGGGGAAAAGATCCATTACTTCTGTCAGTACGTCTTCCAGGAAATCAAATACCTGATCATTGCCCGCGCAATAAACGTCTTGAAATACGCCCCAATGGGTGGCTACATGATACGGACCATTACCCGGACATCCCAATTCGGGATAAGCTGCTAAAGCAGCCAGGGAATGCCCTGGCATTTCGATTTCCGGAATGATCGTGATATGCCTTTTGGCAGCATATGCCACCACATCCCTGATCTCATCCTGGGTGTAAAATCCGCCGTAGCGTTCATGGTCATACTTCACCGGACGACTGCCGTTGTGCCCGATCAAAGTAGAATCGCGATAGGCACCAACTTCCGTGAGCTTCGGATATTTTTTAATCTCGATGCGCCACCCCTGGTCCTCGGTTAAATGCCAATGGAAAGTATTCAGTTTGTGCAGCGCCATCAGATCGAGGTACTTTTTAATAAATGAAACGGGGAAGAAATGCCGGCCGACATCCAGATGCAACCCACGATAGGGAAACCTGGGATAATCCTCAATTTTCACCACAGGAATGGTCCAGCTCACATCACTTACCGGAGACTGTGATTCAATGGATACCGGCAGCAACTGGCGCATGGACTGAATGCCATAAAAAACGCCCGCAGTACTCCCTCCGGTGATTTTTACCTGATTTGTTGCGACGTCAAGATGATAACCTTCCGGCTTACCCAAAGATGGGTCCACCGCCAATACAATGGAATTTTGACCATCACTTCCATTGCTGCCAACCTGCAGATCAAATCCCGTTGCAGGCCCTGCTATCGATTGCAGATAGGCGGCCAGTGATTGCATCTCTTCATTGTCCTCTACCAACACAATCTTTGTGTTTTTATCCAGTGTAAACTGTCCGGAACCCGTTTCCACGTTCACCGGTTTCGGAATAATGTTTATTGTACCAGGTTCAGTCTTTTTGCTGTTGCATTGTATGAGTAGTGTCACTACAACAAAAACTGAGAGCAGATTTACTAAATGTTTAGTCTTTATCATTTTATTATCAATTAGTTTTAAAAAATTTCTATCAATACATCTTGCCATCAAATCATTTTATAATGCCTGGTTAATGCATTTCGGCAGTCTGAAAAATAATTTTTCCGGCTTTCAGCAATTCCTGTTGACTTACAAAATACTGATGATATTGTTTGTCCCCTAAAGTAATGCGGTGAATATATGGCCCTCCAGAGCCGTTTTTGGTCTTTTGAATTATCAATGACGTATTGGGATAATACCGATTATCCAATTTAATGTCAACTTCGTCGAATATCGGGGTAGTCAGCGCATATGTCATGTCTCCAGGACAATGTGGGTAAAAACCCATCATACTAAAGATCAACCAGGAAGACATGGTCCCTGTGTCATCATTCCCTGGAATTCCACCGGGGTCGTTCTTGAAATATTTTTGTATTAATTCCAGTGTTTTTTCCTGAGTCCTCCATTCATCACCCTGCACATAATCAAAGAGATAAGGATAGGTAATATCAGGCTCATTCGCCATATCAAAAAGGTCGCGATCAAAACATTGCTGTAACTTCCGGGAGAAAGCCCCTGGGCCGCCCATAAGTTTTATGAGGCCGGGAATATCATGCGGCACATAGAACGAATAGGTCCAGGAGGTGCCTTCGTGAAAACCCGGTGTAGGTTCAAAATTCTTTCCTTGTTCCGGGTCGAATGGTGTCAGGAACTGGCCATTGGGCAATTTTGGCCGCAACAAACCTGTTTCCGGATCATAGTAATTTTTATACCCCATCGACCTTTTAAGAAACAATTTATAATCATCTTCTTTGCCCAGGGTTTTGGCTAATTGCGCCAGATTCCAATCGGCAATATAATATTCCAGCGCATGAGAGACGGAATTATCATATTTTGATCGCAGTGGTACATAACCCATTTTCATGTAATCGTCGTTGTCTGGTCTTAGCTCATTTTCCTGGCCTGGTGAAGTAGCTGATTTGATCATAGCGCCATAAGCCTTGTCCACATCAAAGTCACGCAGGCCCCGGAGGTAAGTGTCTGCAATGACCGGAATGGACGGATCGCCTTCCATCACCAAAGTTTCACGGCTTAGCAATTCCCATTTAGGAAGCCAGCCATGTTCTTCGTACATCGAAAGCATCGAATTGACTATGTCCGTTTCAGTTTGGGGAAACAACAGCGACATCAACGGATGCACATTACGATATGTGTCCCACAATGAAAACACGGTGAAACGGTTCTCCTTTTCAAGTTTATGGATAGCGT
Source organism: uncultured Cytophagales bacterium (assembly GCA_963711495.1). Taxonomy (GTDB): domain Bacteria; phylum Bacteroidota; class Bacteroidia; order Cytophagales; family Cyclobacteriaceae; genus CAVQEK01. The sequence goes on along the minus strand of CAVQEK010000006.1, from coordinate 268,892 downwards.
TGTCCATTCCGATATATTCACCATTCACATCTTGAAAAATATTAGGATGAAGGAGCAAATGATACAGTGCCGTATAAAAGATTGTTTTTTCATCTTTACTCCCCCCTTTCACGTTAACCACCGATAATTTATCTTCCCAGGCTTTTCGGGCGCTGTTCATAACCGCATCAAAATCGAAGTCTGTCTGTTCTTGTCTCAGATTTTGCCGGGCATTTTCTATGCTTACATAAGAAATCCCGACTTTCACTTCAATGCTTTCATGTTCGCTGGTGTGATAATTAAAATACACCCCAATGCTGTCTCCAGCCATTGCCTGGCGATAATCAGGATACAATTTATATTTATCGTTCAATGATGTCCAACTGGCTTCTGCCTGGTATTTTGGCATTTTTTTCCAGACACCCGCATCATCAGCCGGTTTACTGAATTGCGCCACAAAATAGACCGTTCTCACAGCCTGAGGATGATAACAAAAAGTACCGATCATTTTGAATCCTTCCACTTCACGATCAGAAACGATGCGTACCATAGCGCCTGTTTCATTGGTCAGTCCTAAACCTAAATTGAGTAAAATATGGGAATTACCCGCCGGAAAGGTATATCGGCTGATGCCTGTCCTTGGAGTAGCTGACATTTCCGCATGGACATCATATTTAGTCAGATGAGTGCTGTAATATCCTGCCCTGGCAACTTCTCCTTCATACTGGCTGCCATATTTTCTGGCACCTACCTGCAATTCTCCAGCGGTTGGCATCAACAGAATACTTCCCAGGTCCGGGCAGCCCACTCCACTCAAATTAATGTGTGTAAACCCGGTAAGAAAGTTATTTTCATAAACATACGGAGTGGATAACCACTGCTTATCCTTCTGCATTTTATTGTCGCCATCATAAACATTGAAAGGACTTACCGAAACCATGCCTTCCGGATAAACCGCTCCCGGATTGGTTGCTCCATAATTAGAAGTACCAATGAAGGGATTGACATAGTCCGTTAGCGATTGCGCAACGGTGGTGACGGTTATTAAAATTAAAAAAATGAGATAAAACCCAGTCTTCATAAAATACACTATCTGGTCAAAACACCAATTTCTGCTGCCGAAAACTGTTTGTCTGCGTATATTTCATCCAAAGCAACAAAACGAATATATTGTGCGTTTCGAGATTCAAATGTTATTTCCTGACCAATGGGATTATTCCTGATATTTCCGAATTCGCCTTTTATGGCCGGAGGGCCCCAACTCTTACCATCGTTGCTGGTATAAAATGCATATTTTGATACTGTTCCACTAATATTTCTTCCCTGGACAGGCAGATAGGAGAATCCCTTTAAATCCAGCGGTTTTCCCAGGTCTATGGTCACTTCGGCGGGAAATTTCTTTACCGCTGTGTCATAGGTTGTTTCAGGATCGTCATCAATAATTTTATCTATTCCATCGTTCTTTTCCAGGTTACTTCCCACAATGCGCCACTCTGCCTTGGAAACATCGAACTCCTGACGGGAGACTTCACTGTATTTGTCCAGGTCCGGATCATAGGCCACAGCCTGAATAATCGCTTTATTTTCCTGAAGAAAAGGTTGCTGGTATTTTTGACTATTTTTATCCGGACTAGTATTGTTCGTGGTATAATAGATCACCAAACCTTCATCCGCTGCCGTTATCGAAACTGCTCCTTCTTTACTGCGGGCAATATGAGGCGGCACCAATAATTTCGGCGCATCATACACTTCCAGATTTGAAATTACCGGACAAGCCCTGCTGGCCTGCACATTAAACCGGATCCGTTGCGCCACGACGGGATCAAATCTTAAAATGCGTTTATAGCCAATGGTGGTTCCCGATGCCACCGTTTTCCAGGCCCCGTCTATTTCCGCTTCGACATTGAACTTTTCAACGCGCTGTCCCAAAGGAATATATTCCTGCGCCAGAAAACGATCAAATTCAGTAGGCTTGCCGAAATCAAGGGTTACAGCGCCGGTGTTTACACCATCGTCGGTAGCCCAGTAGGTGTCCGGATTGCCATCAATGAGATTTTTCGGTCCATACTTTGAACTGTTGCCACGAACAGTTTCTGACTCAACAACGGAACCAGCCGCCAGATCATGAGCAAAATCTGTTTTGATCTGTGCTGCCAAAGCCATCAGGTGAGAAGAATCTTCTTCATGGATCAATCCCCGTCGATCTACCGGCACATTCAATAAAAATGAAGCATTCCTTCCGATTGAATGATAGTAGATATCTACCAGATGTTGTAAGGATTTAACTTTATTATCCTCAGAAGTATGATAATACCAACCTGGCCTGATAGAAACATCTACTTCAGCAGGAACCCAATAATTGCCATTTTCTTGTCCGGTGGTCAGCTCTTTGTAATTCGGTGATCCCGGATAAAACTCATCGCGTCTCAATGTGCACCAGTTGGTTTCGCCGGCCCAACCCGATTCATTGCCAACCCAACGTACATCAGGACCGGCATCACTGAATATTACTGCATTTGGCTGGAGTTCACGAACAATTTTGATGGTATTCGGCCAATCATAGTAGTTCTTGCGATCTACGGTTCTGGTTTCATTGGCACCGCCATAATAGCCTGATCCTCCATTGGCCCCATCAAACCATACTTCAAAAATATCGCCGTAATTACTGAGTAATTCCTTCAACTGATTTCTGAAATAGGTAATGTATTCCGGAGAACCATAATTGGCGGCATTCCGGTCCCAGGGCGATAGATAAATACCCATCTTAAGGCCATATTCCTTACAGGCATCCGCCAATTCTCTGACCACATCGCCCTTGCCATCTTTCCAGGGAGAATTTTTCACGGAATGTTCGGTGTATTTGGAAGGCCACAGACAAAAACCATCGTGATGTTTAGCCGTGAGAATAATACCTTTCATACCGGCATCCCTGCAAATCCTCGCCCATTGGCGACAATCTAACTGGGTTGGATTAAATAATTCAGGCGATTCACCACCCAAACCCCATTCACGGTCGGTGAATGTATTCATGTTGAAATGAACAAATGCATAGAATTCCATGTCGTGCCAAGCCAATTGCCTGGCCGAAGGTACAGGATTGACGGGTGCTGGTGGTGGCACTTCTTTGCATGCCTGCAGAAAAATACCGGTAAAAAGGATAAAAATATATTTTCTCATTTTCATTTTTTATGAATCCATTTAAATTTCAGTTTTGCAGTTGTGATTGATCCGAAGATCTATTTAAAAACATACCAGGTCTGACTTCTGGCTGGAATATCAATTGGGATTTCGACCGTATAGTCCCGGTCAATTATGAGATTCTCCGGATCGAGACCTTCATGATAAACCATCGCTTGCTTATTCAAACCGGTGTAATATACATTTACGCCGATGGTTTTGTGAATGGCAGCTTCCAGTGGATTATAAAGCATTAGCAACCCCTTTTCTTCCAGTTGAGGGTTGACATGCAATATGCCATCAAAATCCTGCCCATCGGGGCGCCGTACATGAATGATATCCGAATCGAGGATTGCCCGGTGATTTTTATAAAAATCAACCCAGGATTTAACCAAATTGCGGGTTTCTTGCGTATCATAAAGCCTGGGCCCACGATAACAAGCCTGCACACCGGCCCCAAAAAGATTGGCCAACCGCTGACCATAATGATCAAGATGATCTTTAAGCGGTTCAATGGTGGCCGCCTCACCACCGCCATGATATTGGACCAATGGCACGAACATCCAACCCATAGAAGGCGTCTTTTCCCAGGTTCCATCATATATATTTTGTCTTTCGATGATCTCCTGATACTTCCGGGGCAATGACCAGTTGGTTTCCCGGTAACCCATGCCAGTCTTGCTGGAACCATTTAAAAAATACCAATCCGGGACATTCAGATATATACCCTGCCCGCGACACCAGCGATAAAAATCCCTGATTTCCTGGAATTGTTTCCATTGAGAATCGTCGAGACCACGATGCCCGGGGTGCTGCGTTGACGCGCATACATCACCAGGATAAGATCCGTCATGTTCCAGTACTTCCATACCTGTGGTCTGGTAAAAATGATATAATTTGTTGAAGTAATCCCTGCCCCAGTCGCTTTGTAAGCACGGTGAATTTCCAAATCTGGGTTTCATGCCTTCCGGCATCACCACATCATTACCGCCACCCACGGATCTGCTGGCCAACAATGAATAACCTCCCAGGGCGATACCTTTGCTTTTTGCATAGTCTGACAACATTTTCATCCGCTCTATATTGGTTTCAGAAGTATCTTCCAGATTAAAGCCGCTGCCAAAGGTCATGATCACCATTTCAAAACCCACATCAGCACACTGATCGATGGCCAGTTTTACGGACTCATTATCCGCATTGCGTACGTGCATGAGGATTGGGTTTTCAGTTATCCAGGGAGCAATGGTCCTGTACATTTGACGCTGGGCCAAACCTGACCTTTCCCTGCCGTGGTCTCGGTGAAACAGCAGGTAAGTCCGGTACGTCTCGAAAGATTGACCTGGATCCAGAAGCACATCCGGGCCGATATCTGGCGAGGCTGTCAAAAAACATGGCGTTAACCGGTTGTAATTTACCTGGGTGGCATAATCGGGATCTGAATTCCAAAAATAACTTTTATCCAATCCACTTTTTGACGACATGGACCCGCCAAATGCATAATCTGTCTCCACTGTTATATTGGGAAGCAACCATTCCTTCAGATCACCAACCGAACTTTGTGGTTCCATAAAAGCTACCTGCTCACTGGTAAAACTATTGAGTTCCACCCTGGTTTTGGTGTCATTGCTAATCACCAACCACTTGCATATCAGGGGGATGTTGTCATACATTTCATAGTGTACTTCCACCGTCAGCCCCTCCAAATAGGAAGGATCTTTTGCTTCTTCGTTTTTGATGGTCAGGCTTTTTACCGTAGTCAGTGTTGACTGGTAAGTCATCACGAGATGAATGCCGGCGGGTGGCCAGGGTTTGTCTTCGGGCATCCAATCCAAATGCTTTTTCCAGGCAAAATGTGGTGTTATCCGGTCATAAGAAAAATTGATCAGGCGGAGTGACCTGGGATCGGCCTTTAATTGGTCCATCCATTCTGGCAGGAGATAATTCTGTACCGGTTGTCCCACCAGCCCGCCAACATTCAACTCAAAGTCATCTACCTTTACAGAAGCTTCAGGTTTTACCGAACGTAACATTGACTCACCATTCATCAGGTTCTTGATCACTACACTGGCACCATTTGGATTCAATGAAAATTTCCTGGAAATAAGCCCATTTGACAGGACCAGATATTGATCATCATCATTATATAAAGCAGCTTTGTCGTCTGCTTCCTTTAATAACCAATCGGATTTGGAGGCTATGGCTTTTTCGTTATATGTGGGGAGTGTGCGCAGTTTATCTGTCAGTTGATCCTGGCACCATGCCCACTGAGTGCCGAGGAAGACCAACAGACATAAAAATATCCATGATTTTTTTTTGTGCTGTATCATATTTGCTATTCAAGTATTTCCAAAAAATACATATTTTATTCTTGCTTCCTTTATTTCAGCCCCGATAATTTAAAGGTCCGGGCATAGTAACCGGGCATTTCATTGAATTTTACCCCTGAAATATCAATGAGCATCTGGTTGTTTTCATATTTCCAGCGCCCAGTAGATTCACCATTGTATTGCTGAAAAAATAAAAAACCAATAAAACGAATAAAGGCTTTAACCCTCCATACCTCTTCTTCATGCTCACATAATGATTTTGGAACCGAATTTATTGTCGAAAATACAACTATTGATTATGCAGTATAACAGAGCTTATTTATATAAAAATTTCACCATGCCACGATGAAATAATTCAAAACAAAAAACGCTCTACCCGATCTTATTTATCAAACCAGGTAGAACGCATTTCTTAAAACATGAAAAATCATGTTCACCTTAAATTAACTGACTGGCTAGAGTCATTGCTTTCAGGCTTTTTCCATCCTATTTATAAATTAAGATCCTCCATAAACCTCTAAATTTAAAATAGTATCTTTCACTCATCAATGTATGATCGAATTTAAGTATGTATTCACATTCTCTTTGGTGATCACATCTAAAGGCAGTAATTCCACCTCCGGAACATCCTTTCTAAAAATGAAGTGATCAGTCATATACGCTAGTCCCAAATAGGCTTGCCTTCTGGGATTTTGATGAATTAAGAAGTCGATCACCCCTTTTTTGAGGTATTCCAGGTTTTCATCCAACAGATCATAACCCACCAGGTTGTACCCGCTCAACTTTGCGTCATCCAAAATTCTGGCGATATAGTGTGTTTTTGAAGTCGTTACAAAAATTCCCCTGAGATCAGGTGTTTTCCGAATGATTTGAAGCACATCATCCGTCATTTTTTTCCGATCACCATCTCCAAGTTCAAAGCTGGTCACCTGATTTTCATTCAATTTCTTCTCATTAAAATATGCTCTGAATCCAGCCTCTTTTTGACGAAGATGAAATGCATTTTCAAATTCTTCCTCAATGTGAAAAATTACAAAATGATCTTCAGCGGAAACATTCCTGCCCATCAAATGTGCAGCCAGTCTGCCACTTTGTTTTAAATCCTGACCAATAAAGCTCAACGTGTTTTCTTCCGGTAATTGGGTATTGAAGGCTACACACTGTATTGAATTATCTTTACATTGTTTTAAAAACTGCAATGATTCATGATAAAAAAATGGCACCAGAACCACTCCGTCAGGTTTTTTTGATAATAAGTTTTTGGCCTTTATATTGAAACTTTGAACATCATCGGGATCAAAATAAACACGGATTAATTCCAAACCGTATGGTCCAAATTCATTAAAGGCATCATCGATTCCTTTGTTGGATCTGATCCAAAACGGATCCTTTTTAAAGTCAGGCATAAGAACCGCAAAACGATAGGTCTTGTTGGTTCCAAGTGTCCTGGCGATCAGGTTTGGTTTGTAGTCTATTTTTTCCAGGATCTCATTCACACGACGTAAAGAATCTTCCGACACATTTCCACGATTGTGCAATACACGATCGACGGTGCCTACGGAAACGTTGGCCATATTGGCAATATCCCTGATCCTGATATTTCCTTTTGCCATATTTTATGATCACCAAATTTCGAAGTTTAAAAGTAAGCGGTATTTCGGAATTTAAAAAATAAATAAACAATTTTGTGTGCGCACACATGCATATTGTGCGCCCGCACAATTAACTGTAAACTTTGTAATATCTACAGTTCTATGTAGGTTTGCACTACATTCTGAAAAATAACATTAATGAATAACGAAATATGAAGCCCGCATTGGTTGTACTTGCGGCTGGATTGGGGAGTCGTTATGGAAGTCTTAAACAAATCGACCAGTTTGGGCCCAATGGCGAAACCATCATCGATTATTCCATTTACGATGCCATCAAGGCAGGCTTTGGCAAAGTCGTTTTTGTGATACGGCAAAATATTGAAGCCGAATTCAAAGAAGTTTTCTACGGTAAATTTTCCGATAAAGTCGACATCGATTATGTGCTGCAGGAAATCGATAAAATACCGGCAAACGTCAAAGCACCTGAAGGCCGTGAAAAACCATGGGGTACCGGACACGCGGTTATGCTGGCTTTGGAAAAGATCCATGAACCGTTTGGCGTAATCAATGCCGACGATTTTTACGGAGCATCGGCCATAAAAATGCTTCATGATCAATTGGCTTCTTTCGAAGTCACTACAGTGAAGGCTTGCCTTATCGCCTATCAACTATCCAATACACTTTCCGATTTCGGCCACGTTTCCCGGGGAATTTGCACCATCAACGATCGCCACATACTTACAGACGTGGTGGAGCATACCCATATCATCAAAAGAGGTGAAGATGTCTATTTTATCGATGAAAAAAATGAACGCCATCCACTAACTGGCAAGGAACTTATATCGATGAATCTCATGGGATTTACTCCAACGGTATTGGACTTTTTTATCCGTGGTTTCCAAAAATTTCTGTCAAATCCTTCTTATGATCATAAAAAGGAATTTTATCTCCCGACCGCGTTAAACGATATTGCTTCCTCCACCACAAATACTGTCCACGTGTTGGAAACCAGTGAAAAATGGTTTGGCGTGACATACCGGGAAGACAAACCAATCGCCGAAAAAAAACTGAAAAAGTTGGTCGAAACGGGTAAATATCCCAGCCCACTTTGGAAAGTAATTAAAAAAGTGTGATAATGTCGACAGAAATGGGACATCCCTTGGAAAATCTTCTTAAAATCGTAGGGAATTTTGAAATCTCCGGAAGATTAACATCCATTGAAAAATATGGTTCCGGTCACATCAACGATACCTATTTGGTTAAAACCCGGGAAAATACAAATCCGGACTATTTACTCCAGCGTAAAAATCATCAGGTGTTCAAGAACGTCCCTGAAATGATGGAAAATATTTCCCGTGTAAGCCGTCATATCCGGAAAAAATTCAACAACTACGACACACTAAAAACTTTCAGAAATGGGTTGACCATTGTGCCAACAAAATCCGGAGCACTCTTTCATAAAGATGAACAGGGGAATTTTTGGAGTGTTTTTCTTTTTATTCAGGACAGTAAAAGTTATGACCTGGTAACCGATCCGGCAATAGCCCGGGAGGGTGGCCGTGCTTTTGGTCGATTTCACCAATTACTCGCTGATTTCCCGCCGCCGCCGTTGCATGAAACAATTCCTGACTTTCATAACATTGACAAAAGACTTCACACATTTCGTCATATCATAGCACAAAATCCGGTCAACAGGTTTAGAGAAGCAGAACCGGAAATCCGTCATCTTAATGACCGCGCCCTGGTCATGTCGAGTTATTGGAGAAAAGCAATACAGGAAATGCCGCAACGCATTACCCACAATGATACCAAATTCAACAATCTGCTTTTTGATGACGTCAACCATGCATTCTGTATTATTGATCTGGACACGGTAATGCCCGGTCTCATTTTATATGATTTTGGTGATTCGATACGAACAGTGACCAACTCCGGAGCAGAAGATGATCCTGAACTGGATAAAGTCCATATCAATTTGGATGTTTTCCAGGCCTTTACGGAAGGGTTTCTTTCCGAATCACAGGAGGTGTTAATCCAAGCCGAAAAGCAAGGTCTGGCATTTTCAGGTTTGTTCATGACCTACATTATGGCGCTTCGATTTTGCACTGATTTTCTCGCTGGCGATCAATATTATAAAATAGATCATCGCCGGCACAATCTGCAGCGAGCGAGGGCGCAGATTAAATTATTGATGAGCATGGAAGAGCATCTTCCACAAATGAAACACATCGTTGACGGTTACAAAAAATAAACGTCTCACGGCAATCAGTTACCGGGTAGCTAGCATTAATAAAATGCATTTAAGATGGAAGAATTTTTTACATATGCCTGCTGAGTGGCATAAATGAAAAGCATCGTCTTATTTTTAATCAAGTTAAGTACATCCTGATAACCATTTTTCGGCAAAGCCGGACAACCAAAACTTCTCCCCAATCGTCCGATTTGAGCAATAAAATTCCTGTTTACGTAATCTGCACTGTGAATAACGATATTGCGCAGGCGTGCATTGTCATTGATATTTTTTTCCAAGCCGTCGAGACGCAGAGAAAGACCGTGTTTGCCCTGATAAGTTTCTCCGGTTACATAAAACCCAAGGCTACTCATATTTGAATTGAGTTGATTGGAAAATTTTGTAGCATAGTTATCACCAGAATTTTTTCCGTGAGCAACCAAACTTGTTTTAATAATTTTCCGTTTTTGTAAATCGATGACAAACAATCTTTCCTGGGTGGAAGGTTTATTAAAATCGATGACGGTGATGATATCGGGATTGCCCAAAATACTATCTCTTTCCAGCAGGCAATATCCTTTATATGCGCAAGAAAAAGCATTGAAATCCAATTTATTGCTGTGCAGATCCGTGTAAATAGCATGGGCGAGGCTGTCCAAAACAAGTCTTTTTGTGTCGCTATTCACATCTACCCTATTGCCATCCGCCATTATTTGAAAATGCATAAACTGACATGCCACAAATAATAATGGAAATACAACCTGTTTAAAATGTCCGGGTAATCTGCTCCGCATAAAAACGCATTAAGCTGAGTAAATATAGCAACGATGTCCGATACAAAACCGTATATTTTTATTCAAATCCTGACTGATACCATTCTCAGCATCCACGGACCAGAAAGGTCATTTAGACGGAAATATAGCGTACCATCAATTTATTTATGCTAAGAATATGGAGACTTCTTACGTTCAGGACCAAACCATAACTCATGTTACATTTATTTTCATAGCAAAAAAATTTTCAACAATGAGTGCCCTTTCAATGAAATCAACGAAAATTACTTCCGGAAAAATACGAACTCAACAATTTTATCAAAAAGTGTAAAAAATGAATCATTTTATTTATTTACAATGGATAAAATTGTATTTAACTTTATCAAATTCTGTATTAAACCAATTCATATGTAGAATTTTTAATTAAACGCCCATCGTTTAATGAATACACCCGAACTACAACCAAGTCACATTGAACACTACACAGAAAAGTCTGAGCAAGCAAGCACTTCGCCAATAGCTGATTCGCCAAAACTGATCAATCCCAGTCTTTTTGAAAATAGCAACAAACAATTCACTAGTCTGCATGATCGCGATATATGGCAAGCTTTTAAGGAGGGTGATGAATCTGCTTTTATTTTTATTTATACCACATATTTTAAATCGCTATTGAATTATGGCTTACAATTTTCCAATGAATCTGATTTAATCGAGGATAGTATTCAGGACCTTTTTGTCGAGTTGAGAAAAAAGAGGAAAAGACTGGGAGACCTGAGGACAACCGTTAAACTTTATTTATTCATTTGTTTAAAACGGCGAATTCTGGAATACAAGAAACGATCGATTAAAAAAATGTCCGCTTCGATGGAAGCATTCCGGGAATTCGAAATTATTGCCCCGACTGAAACCCACCTCATCAATGAAACAGTGCTCAGAGAACAAAAAACTATGCTCAGCAAAGCACTCAATAACCTCACCAAAAAACAGCGTGAAGTGGTCTATTACTTCTACTATCAAAATATGACTTATAAGGAAGTAAAAGACATTATGGGCTTTAAAAACATAAAATCCGTTCGTAATATGCTGTATAAATCGCTTGCAGCCATTAAAGTGATTATGAAAATAATGATTTGGCTCACTGTTTGGATGATGCTACAGCCTCATATTATCGTGAACGGATTTCTCTTCTCATAAAAGAGGCATAAGACAACGCAAAACATATCACGGTAGCGGCAATGAGCCCGGTAAGTTGAGGCCATACCAACAATAAACTTTGACCAAGTGGCAGTGGACTTGGAATGGCGCCATATACTTGTTGCATGGTCAAAGGTCCGAGACTACGCACTGATGGTATCAATAAGGTCGTTGTCGCATCACTGAAAAGCTGACTCGGAACAATGCGCTGGAGATTCAATATCAATTCCTGATAATTGTGGATTTGCTGTGGCATTGCCATTTGTGAAGGCGCCAAAGCTTTTGCGATCAAATTGATGATCATGTTGTAGAATACAGAAAAGAATAACCATACCGCAATACCAGCCAGGGCTGAGGTTGCCGCCTGCCGAAATAGAACAGAAAACAGGATAGACAGATTCAACCAAAATGCTACATAAAAGATACTCAGCAAAATAAAGAAAATGATTCTCCAAAACTCTTCCAGGGTTGGAGGAATGCCGATGCTGACGAGCCCCAGACCGGTCACCAAGAAACCCAGGGCAAAAAACATCACACTGATAACGATCAGAGCCGCCACAAACTTGGCATTGATCAGGTAGTCGCGGTGTATGGGCTGGGCCATCACACGGCTGAGTGTTCCCTTGTTCTGTTCCGAATTGACGGCATCAAATCCAAGCCCAATACCCAACAATGGTCCCAAAAAGCTTATAAATACAAGAAAAGACGGCAGGGTGCCATCCGAAATCGTGAACAATTTTAAAAAGAAGAAGGCGCCCTTGGGATCATTGGGTTTCACGGCATCACCAATGTTTGACAGCGCGGTATATAAAGACCCCAGACAGGTTAAGGCAATAATGGCGATCAATATGATAAAACGCCAGCTTCTTACGTGATCAGAAATTTCTTTGCTCACAATGACCCAAAAGGGGTGTACTACTTCTTTGTCCCTCCCGGAAGTTCGGGATACTGAAGGTCCCTGAAAAAAACTAAAGATACTGGCAAGCCAATGATTCCTGGAATTCCGAACTTGTTTGACCGTATTATTCATGGTTTTCACCTCCTTCAAAATAGCGGTGATAAATATCATCGAGTCTATATTCCTTTTTGCGCAAATAACTTAATCCGGCTCCTGATTCAATGATCGCTTTGGCGATATCATGGGTTACATCACGGGAACAACCTATATGAAGCATATTGTCTGTCTGATTAATGTTCATAACACCATCTATATGTTCCAAAGTTGTTTGCAACTGGTTTTTGTTAACTTTTCCACTTGCCAAATCCGGTATTTTACCTTTTAAATTTTCGATTCCGGCTTCAACAATAAAAGGTTCGTTGGCAAACAACTTCTGAGAAAGTGTTTCAATATCACCTTGCGCAAGCAGTTTTCCACTGACAAACAAACCCACTCTGTCGCAGATCTGTTGTACCTGGTAAAGATTGTGAGATGAAAGCAGAACCGTTAGTCCCTCGGCCTTACTTAGCTGTACTATTAAGTCCAAAAATTCTCTAACACCCTTCGGGTCGATCCCCAAAGTTGGTTCATCAAGAATAATAACTTCAGGCTTTTTGATCAATACATCGGCAAATCCGAGTCGCTGACGCATACCGCGTGAGAATTTACCCGTCTGTTTCTCCATAGCATCCGACAATCCCACCCGCACCAGTGTTTGTTCTGCTTTTTGTGTAGCTTCAAATTTTGACATCCCATTTAACCGGGCTGTATAAATCAGATTTTCCATGGCGGTCCTATCTCCGTAAAATCCCACATCTTCCGGCAGGTATCCAACCCTCCTTTTCACCTCGATCGGATTGGTTGTGGAGTTTATCCCGCATACCTTCACTGTCCCGGATGTCGGTTCTGTAAGGCCGAGCAACATCAGGATTGTTGTTGACTTGCCGGCGCCGTTTGGACCAAGAAGACCGAATATCTCACCTTTCCTGATCGAAAGATTAAGATGATCGACCGCAGTATTTGAGCCGTATTGTTTGGTCAGGTTGACAATTTCAATAATATTCAGATCCACAGTTTACCTCCTTCCATATTTCCGGAACAGAGAATAGACACTTCCCAAAGCAACGAGTATGATCAACACACCGACCCAGCCCCACAACATGGAAGTTTCTACAGACATTCTAAATGAAGCCTTGGACGTAACTTCTGGCGTTTTAGCCTCCAGATTCGTTACATAATCACCCGCGATTGCTTTTTTATCGGCCTTGATTGTGGCAAACACCTGAGCAATTTTTCCGGGTTCCAGCTTATCTACTTGTTTCGGATCAAATACAACATCCCAGTTTGAAGGCGCCGTAAAACTGAGTTTAATATCATTGAGTGCTGCGGAACCGGTATTTCTCACGACAAGTTCAACCCGTTTTTGATCACCGGCGGTTATATCCGTGCTCAACAAACCAGTAGGTGTTGTGAGTTCCATGTTGTAAGAGCCTGTGATCACTGCCTCCAGTTCCAGGTTTGCAGATGTGGTACTCGTTGCCGCCCGTACCGGGATTTTATACTTGCCGGCTGCAACCTGGTCAGGAGGATCGATTTCGATGGTAATATCCGCAGAACTGTTTGCCTCAATGTCAGCCGATGTAACCTCTTTGTAATTTACTTTAAATGTGACATTCCAACCACGCGGAGCATTTGCCATCAACGCGTACTGTTGTTTGTCGGCCGTGCTGTTTTTTAAAGTAGCCGTGAAAGTAAATTTCGAACTGGCAGCACCTTCCATATTTGCCTGCTTTGTAGTGAATTCAGTTTTATACGTGCCCTCTTTTGAAACGATCACGGTCAGTGGTAATGAAACATAGCCCTTAGCCACGACATAAAACCGGTAAGTGCCTTTATTGATTTTCAGCGGTACCGCTACATGAAGCGAAAAATTTTTCTTATCACCGGGAAGTATAGACATTTCCTGGATATTCCAGCCGCCGGATTTCATATCATGATCCCATCCTTTCTGTAACCCAACAACGGAAATCGGCACATTTTTGATCTCGCTACCGTTGTTAATGACCTCAATGTTGTAACTGATCGATTCACCGGGTGGAACAGAAATTTTGGTGTAGGGCGTGTATAGAGACACGCTGGCCGCGGCATTTGCCGATGAATTACAAATGAACAAAATCCCAAGAACCAGGGATGCAAGCAGATTAAACCATTTAGTACGTGTTGACATGAAAAGTTCCTCCTTTTTTTTAAGACTTTCAGTACGATGGCCAAATTTATAAATGAACTCAAAAAATAAAAGAAGCCAAACTGTTAATAAATGTTAATAAATGTTAAAAAGAAATCAAACTCGGTTTCAATAGCCCATTTACTTCCAATATTTATAAGAAAATTATATAGAATCCCACTTGCAATCCCGCTTTGGTTTAGTAGTTCGAACCAGCTATTTTGAACGTTCACACCAGGCATGTTCAAAAAACATTGATTTTTTTGATGTCATTTTTGTTCGATCACCCTCTGTATATATAGATTAAGTTCAGATATGCAGTTCGACGAGATTAAAGACGTTTTCTACTTTTTATCCCACGAGACATTCGTGAAGTGGGTGAAAAGCCCGAATAAGGAAAACCAGTTGTTTTGGGAAAAATGGTTAGAAAACCATCCGGAGAAAAAAGAAGCTTTTTACCAGGCCAAAACCCTGGTACAAAATTTTCAATTTCGCGATGATGAAAGATATGACAAAAGCCAATTTGACCGAATTTTAAAAAATGTTTTAAAAGATGAATATTCAGACAGGTTTAAAAATAAATCAAAAACCCGCTGGATTAACCGGAACTATTCTGCCATCATAAAAGTAGCAGCCGCCATTGCACTTATTGCTACATTTTTATTACTGCTCAAAAATATTCCTAATGCTGCAACCGGACAGGAAGTCGCCATTCAATCCGTGATTAAACAAAATCCAAATGGAAGAAAATCCACCTTTATGCTTCCGGACGGCACCATAGTCACGCTTAATTCGAACAGTAAAATTACCTATCCTTCAGAATTCAGGGGAGACAATCGATTAGTAGAATTATCCGGTGAAGCTTTCTTCAATGTAGCCCGGGATCCTTTACATCCTTTCATAGTTCGATCTAAAAACCTGGAGACCACTGCCTTGGGAACGTCATTTGACGTGCAAGCATTTGATCAACAAAATTTAATTGCCGTATATCTGGTTACCGGCAAAGTACGTGTTAATACGCCTGGTGACGCCTTCCCGAAACAATACATGATAAATCCAGGCGAGCAACTGATCTATTCTGAAAACCAAAATAAAGCGCAGATAGCACGATATGACGCGGATGATATATTGTGGCGGAATGGAATTTTGGTATTCAAACAATCCAATTTATCGGATTTCATCAATGTGATTGAGCGATGGTATGATGTGGAAGTAAATATTACAGGGAATCCTCAATCGGATATAAAAATCAGTGGGCGATTTGATAATGAAACACTAAAAGTAGTGCTGGAAAGTTTGAAGTTTTCTACGAAAATTAATTATGACCTCAATGATAGAAATGTAAAACTAATATTAAACCCCTGAAGCATGAATACCAGTTTTGATTCTTCTTAGAAAAAAAACCGGAGTAGTACCCCGGTTTTCAACCTACCGTTCAATAATTGCCACATCATTTGACGATAGGTTCATTGATTGATTAGTATACACTAAAATCTATTAAAATTATGAAAAAGAAATTATTACTACTATTCAAAATGCTATCGAAATTTGTCTTTTACGGTATTTTCTCTCAAATCCTATTTTGGGGAGTCCTTATTGCCAAAGAAGGAAATGCCCAGGACATTAAACGCATTAGCGAAGTCAATCTCAATTTTAAGTTGGGAAACGCATCTATCCAGGAAGTATTTGACCTCATCGAAGCTGAGACAGATTATCATTTCTTCTACGATGAAAACACCATTAATACCCACCAACAGATCAGTATCAAAAAAAGACACAGCACTGTTGAAGATGTATTATTTGAAATTTCGAAACAGGCAAATCTCAAATTCCGCCAGATCAATGAAGTGATCAACGTAAATCTGCATAAACCTGAAACAGGGACTAAAAAATCTGATTTGGTGGTCATCGAACAGGGCATCACAGTAACCGGGCGCGTGATGGCCAGTGATAATAATGAAGCACTGCCGGGGGTAAACGTGGTGATTAAAGGGACTACCCAGGGTACAGTGACGGACATTGATGGGAATTATAAAATTGTTGTACCGGATGAATCAACGGTCCTGGTTTTTAGTTCCGTGGGATATACGACGGAAAATATTACGATTGGAACCCAGTCGGTTATTGATGTAAACATGAATCCGGATATCATGGCCTTGAAAGAAATTGTGGTCATTGGATATGGTACTGCCAAACGGGAGGAACTTACAGGTTCCATCAGTTCAGTGAATTTGGAAAATTCACCGGTAGCGCTTGCCCCCAACCTCAATCCATTGGAATCTTTGAAAGGCAAAGTTTCGGGTTTGAATATCGGTGCTACGAATACAGCCGGTGGCGAACCGAGTATGTTGGTCAGAGGCACAAATTCACTTGGTGGTAACAACGATCCATTAATCATTTTGGACGGCGTTATTTATATGGGAAGCCTGAGTGATATCAACCCCAATGATATCGCCAGTGTCGATGTGATGAAAGACGCCTTGTCCGCATCCATATATGGTTCCAGGTCAGCAAATGGGGTCATTGCCATTACCACCAAAAAAGGAAGATCTGAAAAACCGGTGATCACCTTCAACACCTCTACTGGTGTTCAGACGTGGCAAAATAAGCCGGTGATGATGAAAGGTGAAGAGTGGATCAAGGTGGTTAATGATCGCAATCAATATCCTGAAGGTACAACAAGCTGGATGAAATCCGGAGAATTGGCCAATTTAGATGCCGGGAAAGAGACGGTTTGGCTCGATGAAGTAACACAAACTGGAGTGCTGCAAGATTATCAGGTATCGATATCCGGAGCACCAAAAAACGTTAATTACTATTTATCTACCGCTTATAGTAAAAACAAAGGCATCGTCGTAGGCGACAATTTCAATCGCATCAGTATTCTGGGAAAAGTTAATACCAATGTTACCGATTGGTTGAATGTAGGCGCAGATGCCAGTTATACTAAGCGGGATTATTCTGGTTTTGCAGCAAGTATTTCTACGGCCGAGGTCATGTCACCGTACGGTGTCGAATACCGGGATGATCAGGGAAATTTGGAAAAATACCCATACACCCAGTCCGGTGTGAACCCACTTTGGGGCGTTCATGACGGCACCAGAGATAACATGGATATTAGACATAACTATCGTTTGAATACATTTGCTTCGGTAGATATTCCAGGGATTAAAGGATTGAATTTCCGGATGAACTATCAAATCAACTACGATGAAAACAAATCAGGTGATTTTTACCACGAAGGTTATTATATAGCTGAAGGTGAAGGCCTTGACCGCTATTCACCTTCTGTAGTACAAGGATACTTAGCAAAGGCCAATGGTGATCTCAACAACAACAATACCTTCAGCTATGTCTGGGACAATATATTGAGTTATAGCAATACTTTCGGGAAACATCATATCGATGGAACTCTCGTAGCCACCCGCGACTATTCCAAATACAACATTGTATATGTAACAGGTTCCGATTTCGCAGCCAATGGTAGTACATCGTTAGGTATGTGGGGACTACACAAGGCTACTGTTCAGCGAGTTGACTTGTATGTAAATGACAACAATATAAATGGCGGGCAAATCGGTGGAGTTGTAAGAACTAACATAGGCTATTTAGGACGTATCAATTATGCCTTCAATAATAAATATTATCTAACGGGCTCCTTCCGTCGTGACGGTGCTTCAGTTTTTGGGGCCAACAATAAATGGGGGAATTTTGCAGCCGTTGGATTGGCTTGGAAACTATCAGATGAAACCTTCATGAATAATTTGGATCGACTAAATGATTTAAAATTGAAATTGTCCTGGGGCCAGAATGGTAATCAGGGTGCAGGCCCATATTCTACACTATCTCAGGTGGCCAATGGGCCGAGTGGCGGGTATCGATATGAATTCTCTGATACTCCTGGCACCATTTATTATGGATTGGTTCAATCAACACTTGGAAATTTTGATTTGGGTTGGGAAAGCACTTCTTCATGGAATGCAGGCTTTGAATCATCCTGGCTTGACAATCGTCTGTCTGTTGATTTCGATGCTTATTTCTCTAAAACCACCAATGAGATTGTAAATCGGTCAATTCCGGTAATGACTGGTTTTAAAACCATCTTAACATCTATAGGTCAGGTGAATAATAATGGTGTTGAGTTAACCATACGCTCCGTAAATATTCAAAATAGTAATCTGCACTGGAACACAGAATTGAATTATTGGAGGAACAGAAATAAAATCGTCCACCTCGACGGATCTGACTCCAATGGCGATGGCATAGAAGATGATAATGTGGCCAACAATTGGTTTATAGGTGAACCTATCGGAGCCATCTACGGATATGAACAGGACGGCATTGTTCAGGAAAATGATGCCGAATACATCGCGCTTACCAGCGCTGCACCCGGATCTCCAAAATACAAAAACCTCGATGGTGTTGACGGAATAACCGCAGATGATCGTACCATTTTAGGCTATGCCGAACCAAATTTTAGCATAGGTCTAAGTAACAGTGTCGGCTTTAAAAACTTTGATTTGTATGTGATGTTCTCCGGTATATTTGGAGGCAATGATTATTACATGAAAGCCAACCAGTTTGCATATATGACCTCAGGTACTGGTCTCTTCAATGCCAATTTGACTTCCAAACCTTATTGGACCCCTGAAAATCCGAGCAATGTTTATACTTCAGCCACCTTCGCAGGCGACGGAAGATTTTTGGGTCTGCAATCACGTGGTTTTCTCCGTTTGCAGGACATCTCGCTTTCCTATACGTTTAATCAACAATGGGTAAAAAATGCCAATATCAGTATGTTGAAAGTATTTTTCTCAGCTAAGAACGTGGCAACTATTACCAATTGGTTTGGCGGTGATCCGGAAACAGGTACCCCTGTTCGGGATAATACCTTTCCGGTTCCATCCACTTATTCTTTAGGAGCGAACATCAGTTTTTAACCATCAAATAAAGACTTAGATTATGAAAAATATATTAATCAAAAACAGTAAGTGGGCATTAATCTTAATTTTGATATTAGGAACAATGAGCTGTGAAAAAGATGACGAATTCTTGAAAGAGAGTCCTTCAACTTTTTATACTGTTGATAACGCGTTTTCAACTTCTTCACAGGTAGACCAGGTACTGGTCTCTATTTATTCGCACATTCGGGATCTTTGGGTCAATCCTACTGAACAACGCTGGATATTTGACTTTCGCGGGAAAGGGACAGATATGTACGACGTACCTGTTATCCGTAGAGGAAATACGTTCAGTGATTATGGGAGTATTAATCCGGACCATGATACTTTTTATCAAGTGTATACTACATGGTACTATGTTATCGCCCGGGCAAACCTGGCCATTTATGCTGCGAACTTACCCAATATTTCCTGGTCATCAGATGCGGATAAGGCTTATGCACTGGCCCAGGCACGATTCTTCCGGGCATTTGCCTATAGAAATCTGGGAGAATTATTTGGTGGGGTACCCATTGTAACGGAAATTGCAACTTCTCCACACTACGATTATGAACGCTCCACGCGACTAGAGACCTATCAATTTGCCATTGATGAAATGGAAGCCATAGAAAATGACTTACCGGAAACAACAAGTCAAGGTGGACGGCTGGTTCGTGGTGCTGCCCAACACAACCTGGCTGAATTGTATCTGGCCAAAGGTATTGAAATGGAAGCACAGGGCGATGCCGGCGGTGCACAAAGTGCCTATACCCAGTCGATCAACTATGCCAACCAGGTGATCGATGGTGGTATTTATTCGCTGGTCAATGCCAGGTTTGGCACACGGGCAAGTGAGTCATCCATCGCCATCGACATTTATGAAAATGGTTCGACTTCCAATCCGATTGTCGATACCGTTCAAATGACCCCCAACTACTATTGGGACTTGTTCCAGGAAGGAAACGTGAATTATCAGGACGGCAATCCGGAATGCATCTGGGCTGCTCAAATTGACTACGCCGCCTATAAAGCAGAAGATGGGAATTCTAAACTGAATTATTCCCGTACTTATGGGCCTGTTTTCCGGGATATTGCATCGAAATACCTTACCGGTACATTGGAAAATGTTGGCGGGCGCGGGATATCTCAGGTGAATATTACCAATTATACACGCGACGGTATTTATTCAGATCAATGGGCTGATGACATGCGCAATTCAGAAGTTGTTTTTCGCAGAAGGTATAAAGGAAATGTTCCGACATCCCCATATTACAAACAAATCGTACCCTGGGATGTCATGTACAACACCAGTGCAGATGCAACAACTGTTCTCAACAATAAGAGTGAAATCTACCCGGTTTCCTGCAAAATTGCCACCGACCGGTACACCGGTTTGGCTGACGGTGAAAACCGGAGTAACCTATTCCGGGATGACTATATTATTCGTTTGCCAGAAACTATTTTGCTTCGCGCAGAAGCAAAACAACGTATGGGTGACAAAGCCGGAGCAGCAGCAGATGTGAATTTATTGCGAGCACGCGCTCAGTGTGGTTATATGGTCACAGCAGCGGATATGGATGATAACTTCAATACCATTTTGGACGAACGCGCACGGGAACTGGTTTATGAAGAATGCAGGTGGAATACATTGCTGCGTATGGGTGGAACGATTGCTGTGGACCGTATCAGAGCATATGCACACTGGCCGGAGACTGCCGCAACCCTTACCTTCGATTACAACTTATGG
Source organism: uncultured Cytophagales bacterium (assembly GCA_963711495.1). Lineage (GTDB taxonomy): Bacteria > Bacteroidota > Bacteroidia > Cytophagales > Cyclobacteriaceae > CAVQEK01. The sequence continues at coordinate 247,772 of CAVQEK010000006.1, read as the reverse complement.
CCAATTCCGCAGAGTGTTATCGATTCCAATATCGACGCTCCCCTGGCACAAAACCCGGGATGGACAAACAGATAATTGATGAATCTGTAGTTTTAAATCAATAGCGATTAAAAAGGGGCAACTTAAAGATGAGTTGCCCCCTTTTATTCAAATCGTCTTTTCGAAACTTTATTCACTCAAGGAATATTTTGAGGATCAGACGACTTAAAAATGTACTTTAGCGCATTCAATCTATGCTGTGTCTTAATTCATCTTCACCGGATAAAATTTGGTACTTATGAACGATTTTTTAATTAAGATAAAAATGAATCTCCTCAACGTTTCCGCAAATTGTTTAGTCCTCGGTGGTATAGTCATACTCTTATCCACCTGCCAAATGCAGAATTCCCCGGAACAAAAACGATTTGGGACGGTACCAATTAGTAAGGATCTTGCCAGTGATTTTAAAAATCCTCCATTGTCTGCGCAACCCCGTGCCTTTTGGTGGTGGTTGGAAGGAAATATTGACAAAGAAGGCATCTTGCACGATTTGTCCGAAATGAAACGTGTTGGAATTGCCGGTGCGATCGTTTTCGATGCCGGTTCATCATCCTATCAAAATATGACCAAAACCGAGCCAGGCCCCCGATTTATGGGCGAAGAATGGCGATCACTTTTCAAATATGCTGAACAAACAGCAGACAGCCTTGGCCTTGAACTCAGCTTTAATATTGGCAGTGGCTGGAACGATGGAGGTCCCTGGGTAACACCCGAATATGCCGCAAAAAAAATAACCTGGAGTGAAATCACCATAGAAGGTCCAAAAGCACTAACACAACAACTACCGATACCCGCCAATGTCTTTACCTTTCCCGGCGATTCTGTCCCCTACTTTAGATCTGTCGCTACGCTGGCCATGAAATTCAACACTGAAAACAGCGAACCACTCCCCCCAATTAAATACCTGGAATTGAAAGCAGTAGAAAGGTTACCGGGCGTTAAAGCTGAAAAAGATGGATACGACTGGGACATGTACCTTGAGGACACATTGCCTGATGATCCGAGGTATGATGCCCGAATTGAAGATATTACTGACATCTCTGACAAAGTAGATGAGCAAGGGAATATTAACTGGAACGTGCCCGCTGGAAAATATATCATATTTAGGTTCGGTTATACCGGTACCGGAGCCCGGGTTTCCACATACAGTCCGGGAGGTGGCGGCCTCGCTATTGATTATATGAATACGGATGCGATGGATCTCCAATTTAAAAACACAGTAGATATTGTTCTCAGTGATCTGAAAGATACCGGCATTCACAGCTTAAAATACCTTCACGATGACAGTTGGGAACTCGGCGCCGCAAACTGGACGCCAACATTTACTGAGGAATTCGAACAAATCGAAGGTTATAATCCCATCAAATACCTACCGGTACTGGCAGGTAAAATCATTGAGAACCGCGATATCTCCAATCGGTTTTTATATGATTTCCGGCGCGTAATCGCCGATCTCATTGCCAAAAATCATTATGTACATTTTAGAGCATTGGCACACCAAAATAATCTCGGTTTACATTCGGAGTCCGGGGGGCCACATCCGGCACCCATCGATGCCCTCAAAAACCTGGGCATAGATGATATTCCGATGGGTGAATACTGGGCAAGGGCCAAAACACACCGGGTTGAGGATTTCCGGCGTATTTATGTCAAGCAAAGCGCCTGTGCCGCCCACATTTACGGGAAACCTTTGGTCCAGGCGGAAGGATTCACCTCCATTGGTCCTCATTGGGAAGTAGATCCGTGGCATCTTAAACCAACATTGGACCGGGCGTTTTGTGAAGGATTAAACCGCCATGTTTTTCATACATTCACCCACTCCCCGGAAAGCGCCGGGAAACCGGGAAATGAATATTTTGCCGGCACCCATTTTAATCCAAACATCACCTGGTGGGACGAAGCGCCCGCTTTTACACAATATATTGCACGGAGTTCTTTACTGCTCCAACAGGGCAAATTTGTTGGAGATGTGCTGTACTATTACGGTGACAACGTGCCTAATCAGGTGCATCTGAAACGCACCAATCCTTCTTTGGGTGAAGGGTATGATTATGATGTTGTCAATACAGCTGTGATCCTGAACAGATTGTCAGTACGCAATCACCGACTGTTCTTGCCCGATAGTATGACATATGCGATTTTGGTCTTGCCTGACAGAAAAGCGATTCCCTACGATGTACTGTTGAAAATTAACGATCTTGTTCGTCATGGCGCGACCATCATTGGACCAAAACCCGAATACACAACCGGTTTAAAAAATTACACCGATGCCAGCAAGAAGTTAAGTAACCTGGCAGACGTCATGTGGTCCGATGTGGATGGAAAAACAGTAATGGAGCGCAAATACTACGAGGGCAAGATCATTTGGGGAAAAAATCTGAGAACGGTTTTAGAAGAAATGCAGGTAACACCAGATTTCTCCTATCAAAGTGATCAGGACAGTGCTTTTATTGATTACATCCATCGCACGACTAAAAATGCAGATATTTACTTTATTGCCAATCGCAAAGAACGCGATGAACATTTGAATGTGGAATTCAGGATAAAAGACCGAATCCCGGAATTGTGGTATCCTGATAATGGAACAATGATCGCACAAACCATTTATACCTCGGAGAATGATCGCATAAAAATGCCCTTGCGCCTCGATCCTTATGGTTCTGTATTTGTTGTTTTCCAAAACGATACAGGCAGCAAATCACATTACATCTCCATCGATTATCAGGGGAATCAGATCTTTCCGATGCCTGAGGATACCAAAAATGCAGACGCCATTCCGGAAATGATAGATAATTCGAACATGATTTTTGCCTATCGCGGAAAGTATGGGCTCACAGATAAAAAGGGTAATAATGAAGAGATTGAAATTGTTTCTGATCCAAGTGTTCAGACGATCGATGGAAACTGGCAGGTCGCATTTGATCCCAAATGGGGTGGACCTTCAAACATCACTTTCGATAGTCTCATCTCCTGGCCTGACTATCCGCTTGACAGCGTAAAATATTATTCGGGGACTGCCACTTATACCAAAGATTTTAAGGTGGCGTCCAATTTTCTGACACCGGATAAATACCAATTAATGCTGGATCTTGGTACACTTTACAATCTGGCAGAAGTGTACGTAAATGGCCAGAAACTTGGCGTACTCTGGAAAAAACCTTTTAGGATAGACATATCCAAGGCAGTAAAAGCAGGCGAGAACCACCTGGAAATTAAGGTAGTAAATTTATGGCCCAACAGAATTATCGGTGATCAGTTTTTACCGGAAGACCAGCGATTCACGAAAACAAATGTCGCTAAATTCACCCAAGATTATCCGTTGAGACCATCCGGATTGCTGGGACCGGTGAAGATCACTTTTTATCCGGAATACCAGGTGGGAGAATAGTTTAAAATTATAAGGAATGATTTTCAGGATTATGTGTTTCAATTGCATGATGCATGATCCAACTTTTCCCCGGATTCCAGGCTAAATCTCAACCTCCAATATATGTGCCCCGCCCAATCAACAGGATAGCCATAAAAATAGTGAGAATACCAAGATAGATATGCAGCCTGGTTTTGGCTGATGTCCCCTTCCATTCTTTCAGATAAAATCCCCAGACGTTACTGAAAATGATAATAAATGACATGTGCAGTGTCCAGCTTGCGAAATCGAACTTTCCCATTTGAGTGGTGCCCATGCCATAGAAAAAGAACTGCAAATACCAGATTGCACCGGCCAAAAGTGAAAAAAAATAATTGTTGAAAAGCTGAAAACGATTGCCGGTCCTGTAATCTTTCAACGTTTTATTTTTTAAATTTAAAACTATACACCAGATAAAATTGGTGGTAAAACCACCGGCCAAAACCACAATCAACGCAGCATTGTTTTGCCAGAGTTCATTGACCCCATGTTTAAGGGCCACTTGTGCAATTGGTTTGCCTGCACTAATTCCAAAGGCCATACATGCGCTGAGCAAACCTGAAATGAAAGCAATGATTATTCCCTTGTTTAAGTTGAATTCAACAATACTGCTCTTTTTCGATTCCGCACTCAGTTCCTTATCTTTTAGTATACCTGCCCGTCCGCTGACTGCGATTCCCAGGAGACAAACAAATACCCCCATTATGATCAATTGTCCGCCCGTATTCGCAAACAAATCGATGAAAGTTCCCTCAAAAACTGGAGGCACAACGGTGCCAAAAACCGCACAAAATCCAAGTGCCACTGCGTAGCCCAAAGACAAACCCAGATAACGCATCGATAACCCGAAGGTGAGTCCGCCAATACCCCAAAGCAGGCCAAAGAAAAAACAGTAGAACAAACTTCGTCCGGGAGACTCCGAAAGCACATCCAGCAAATCGGGTACGGTTAAATAACCGATAAGCCAGGGCATGATGATCCAGGCGCCAATACCACTGATCAGCCAGTAACTTTCCCAGGCCCATTGTTTTACTTTCTTAAAGGGCAAATAAAAACTTGCTGCTGCACCGCCGCCGACCGCATGATATATGACTCCACTGAATACCGACATGTTTTATATAATCACATAATGCGTTAACAAACCCGAATTGTTTCCATGTTCAGCAAGGCACCCAATTTTTCCAGTTTAGCATGAATATGACCGACACCAACCGCACAGTGGTGTGCCGGACCATGTGTGTTCCAGTTATTCACAAAATCTCTGGCGCTAATAGCAAATTTGTACCGGCTATTGGTATTTCCTATCTCCAGGATCGGCCCGGGAACGGATTCGCCTTCTGCCATCAACAACTTCAAGCTGCCATCTATCGCCTGCACCACGGACAAAAGTGTTACAGGGCCATATTTTACCGACATTTCTACCGAAAGCCCCTTCCCTACCTTTCCATGATACACTTTCAGCGGGCGAACTTTCGTTTTCCCTTCGGCAATCGCAATATGACCAGGTCCGTCGTGCCCCATCAAAACGACATCATCCTTAAAATCCATGGCATAATATTCCGTAAATGAGCCCCCTGCGCCAAAGGAATCCATGATCTTCATCGCCTGGGCATTTTTGATTTCGTACTCACCGGCAACCGGGACGCCACGCGATGTCAGCAATGAATTTCCTAAAATGATGGAGCTAATGGTTTCTTCATTGTCCGCATTTCCGGTGCCTTTATAATAATAAGCGATGGACCCCAACTGATAATGTTCGACCAGCATGTCCAGTGCCACGGAAGTTCGCGCCGACCTGTCCAACTCTTCCGCTGGACAATCCGGTTGAACATCAAAAACTTCATGGAACAATTGTACCCTTGCGTCAACCATTTTTTGAGTAACTGTTTTGCGCAGTGCAGCGAGTTCATCCACTTCGATGATTTCCATATGTCCGCCAAAATACCGGTAATGTTGGGTGAGATCAGAATAAATGTCGAGCATACCACTGTAATAATGCCCCATGCAACCCAGGCGGTTGTGGGACATAATGTTCGCTACCCTGGCGGCTTCAATCCACTCTTCGATCTCCACGTCAACTTCCGGATCATTCTGCAGCATGCCTGTGATCTGGTGAAAACGGATGCCTGTTCTGTTAAAAACATTGGCGATCTCCGGTACCGGACATGCTGAACAATGGGCCAGCCATTCGCCGGTCATTGCCTGCCGGTCGTTCATGAGATTAAAGGTTTCATAATCAATAGATGCTTCCGGGGCCAGGTTTAAAACAATCACTGGCACACCAACCCGTTGAACGGCGGGCAACACCGTGGAAGATAATGCATAGGTGGTGACATGAAGAACAATCAGATCTACATCCTTGGTCCGAAATGCATGTCCAGCTTCAAACGCTTTATCAACCGTATCCACCAGCCCCAGGTTAACCACTTCGATATCAGGCTGATCGATTTTACTCCGGACGATGTGAATATAACCTTCCAACCTTTCTTTGAGCCCTTCAAATTGAGGCCAATAAGCATCAAGGCCAATGCCGAATAATCCGATCCTTAAGGGGAATTTTGCCATAATTTCAGGTTTTTGCTATGCTAATACTAGCATCAGTTTTAAATATTATGATCCGGGGATTTTTAAATCAGAATGCATAATAAACAATATACTCTGACAAATAAATGACTTAATTGGTAGAGCGTTTATATTTTATGACACACCATTCTGATATGCTAAAAAAGCATCGTATACACAGTAGAACCAATATTTAAAAAAATTAAAATATCACTTTTCTCAGGACACTTTCTTCCCTGTTCTGGTACGGTAGCTGTAATAAGCCATTACTTCTTTCAAAGCTTCCATAATGGCCTGGTTGATCGGTAAAAATTTATTGGCAAGATAAAGGTCTATTGCTAAAAGTTTATGATAATATTCCTGCATTATTGGAATGGCCAGGCCGGCCTCGATATCCTGTTTTACCTTCAAAACAGTCTGACCGTAGTGTTCCTTTATTGGTTTACAGGTGGAAAGTTGTTTGTTACCGTATTTATTCCGAGAGGCTGCAAATCCAAAAAGCCGGCAAATCATACCACGATGCCCGTATGCCGAACAAAATCCCTTGTCTCCCGTAACCATAAACGGTTTGAAGAAGATACAGAGCTTTTGGTTTTCATGATCGCGTAATTTTTCATACCATTCCCAGGCTATTCCCGCTTTATAAGCATTATAGGCAAAGGGTAAAAACTCGATCACCGAAGCCTCAATATCAGGTTTGGTGCAACACAAACCGCATTGGGACAAGCAACCCAGATGTGTGTTTGTTTGAAAAGTTTTAATTTCCTGTTCCAGTTGGCTGAAAACCCTTTCAACCGCCTTGATTTTTCTGTATATAGACATTTATGCCTTACAAAAGCTTGCAAATGTAATTCAATTACGAATATGAAAATCTGGTGATGAGTAAATTATTTTGATAGTTTGTGAAATGCAGTGGTGGTTACCAGTTGCGGGTTACCAGTTATCTGTTTGTGTGTTTGTCGGAGATGTTAACCCCTGTCAGACCGCTGGTAAGCTTGTGCAAAGGCGGCAGTCCGACAGGTATTTCGTGAACCCAGTGTCCATTGACCAAAGATCCGTCGGACCGCTGATAATCCACCGCCAAAATCAGTTCCTCTCTCGAGCCGTCTGACGGAAACAGTATTGGTCCTGTCACACCGCTGGTAAGCTTGTGCAAAGGCGGCGGTCCGACAGGTATTTCGTGAACCCAGGGTCCATTGACCAAAGATCCGTCGGACGGCTGATAATCCACAAACTGAAACTTGCAATCAGGTAGCTGACAACTGACACTAGCAACTCGCAACTGGCAACCCGCAACTGGCAACCCGCAACCCGCAACTGGCAACTCGCAACGCAAACACAACATTAAATGATATTAAACCTTTTTTTAATTTCAACGCCATAAAAAAATTCTAAGGAATTTGCCAATATAAACGGGTATTATGTAATTTCGCTGCACTATAGGCCTCCTTAGCTCAGTTGAGGACCGAACGTTAAGAAAACTTCCAGTGAAAGTTTTTAGCGAGGGGCCAGCCTGCAGGGCAAGCACCAACTGAGCGGAGATGAAAGTTGAAATGAAGTTATTATGCCTCCTTAGCTCAGTTGAGGGCCGAGCGTTAAGAAAACTTCCAGTGAAAGTTTTTAGCGAGGGGCCAGCCTGCAGGGCGAGCACCAACTGAGCGGAGACAAAAGTTGAAATGGAATATTAAAGCCTCCTTAGCTCAGTTGGTAGAGCAACGCTTTCGTAAAGCGTGGGTCGCAGGTTCAAGTCCTGTAGGAGGCTCTTTTTTAATACTGGTTGGCAAATAGATGATACAATAATCGCTATATTCGAACGTGAATGGTTCTGAGGTATTTGTTTATGAATCGTAAAAGAAGAAAGGTATTTTTATGAAAGGTTCATTAAAAAAATATATCTGGAAAATTCAAGAGTATGGATGCCATAGTCAATATTAGGCTTCAGGTTATTTTATTTGAAGAGGATTGATTGTATTATACCTATTGTCCGCCGTTGGATATCACCGGATATGGTAAAACTGAAAAAGAAGCCCGGGAATCATTCCACATAATGCTCACAGAATTTTTGGACTACACATTAAAGAATAAAATACTTCTAAAAGAATTGGAAAAGTTAGGTTGGAGTTTAAAGAAAAATAAGAAGAAACCAATATTACCGCCTAATTTGGAAGATTTGGCTAAGGAAAGGCCGGAATTATCAGAAATACTAAACAACAAGAATTACACTTCAGTCAGTGAATCCATCGATATTCCGGCATATGCATGAAGAAGAAAAATATTCCACTAAAAACAATTACTAGCGTCCGAGTAATTTTAAGTTAACTATTTTAAACTTTCCTCCACAATCTTTTTCTGAGTCAAATAGCCTTCCTTGAGCATTTCCAGGAGCGCCCTTTTATCAACCTGCTCATTCTTTAACTGGATGAATGCCTTCTGACATGCCGCCCTACTTGAGTAACTCTTACCTATTTTTTCAAAGTACTTTTCCGCGATAATACGATTTTTTGAAGCATACTGTAAAATAGACATTCCTGATTTTTGACACCGTTCGACTCCCAATACTCATTTTTGTTTTCGGACTGCCCTACCCTAAATCCTGATTCTGAAAAAAAATCTCCCCCGAGAGAGCATTTGAAAGAACGGCGTTGTACAAAGTACTTATGCCGTTACCATAGGAAAAAATTATTACTTTTGGTAACTTTAATACAGACGGGAATGTGTGAAAAATCACTCTGGTGATGAGACGCCATTACGCATCATTGAAACCAAAACATGCAGCCATGAAAACACCCAAGTTATTGTTCTGCGTTTTGCCGTTGGCACTTACCCTAATAAATACCAACTGTAGTCACAAAAAGCCCGACACGTATTCCGAAATAAGTTCGATCGAATTGCTAAGGGGAGATATCACGCTTTGTGGCGGAACACAATTCGGAACGGTAAATTTTCCTTTCCACGGTGATCCTGCCGTAAAAAAAGACTTTGACCTGGCCATTGCATTGCTACATTCATTCGAATATGATGAAGCCGAGAAAGCTTTCGTCAAAGTAATAGATGCTGATCCCAGCTGTGTAATGGCATATTGGGGAGTAGCAATGAGTAATTTCCATCCACTTTGGGAAGCCCCAAATCGCACGCAACTGGAAAAAGGAACCAAAATTCTCAACATTGCAAAATCCCTGGAACAAACTTCACGGGAACACGACTATCTTAATGCTATCAGGGCATTTTACGGGGATTGGGAAAATACCGATCACGAAACCAGAGCGATACGGTTTGAAGAAAAGATGAAAGCGATTTGCGAGAAATACAAAGACGACAAAGAAGCGGCCATTTTTTATGCCCTTGCATTAGATGCTTCGGCAGACCCGAAAGACGGCACCCATAAAAATCAAAAAGAGGCCGGGGCCATTTTAGAAGCGCTTTTTGTTGACCAACCCAATCATCCGGGAATAGCACACTACATAATACACAGTTATGATTATCCGGAGCTGGCTGGGTTGGCCCTGCCTACCGCAAGAAGATATGCTTCCATTGCACCCGCGTCGGCGCATGCCCAGCATATGCCATCACATATTTTTACCAGACTCGGTCTTTGGGAAGAATCTATTAAATCAAATCTGAATTCAACATCCTCGGCCCTATGTTATGAAGAAAGCACCAATATAAAAGGCCATTGGGATGAAGAACTTCATGGGATGGATTACCTCGTTTATGCTTATTTGCAGTTGGGTGATAACAGGCATGCAGAGGAGCAACTTGATTATCTCAATTCGTTTGATAAGACATTTCCCGAAAACTTTAAAGTAGCCTACGCCAGCGCTGCCATTCCTGCGCGAATAGCCCTGGAGAACAGGAATTGGAAACGTGCAGCCGATATTCAGGCGCCTCCTTTTGCATTTCCATGGGATGATTTTCCCTGGCAAAAAGCCATAATCCATTATACCAGGGCAATGGGGTCGGCCCGGTTGGGAAATATTGATGCTGCAGAAAAAGAACTGTCAATATTACAGTCCCTCCATAAAAAACTGGCTGATGATAAAGATGATTATAAATCCAACCAGGTGAACATTCAAATCAAAACCATAGAAGCCTGGATTCAATATGCCCGGGGTGACTACGGGAATGCCACCGGACTTATGAAAGAAGCAGCCAGCATGGAGGACAAAACAGCCAAGCATCCTGTAACACCCGGAGAAGTGTTGCCGGCAAGGGAATTACTCGGAGACCTGTACCTCTTGACTGACGCACCGGCAAAAGCGTTGGAAGTTTACGAAATGGATTTAAAAAAAAATCCTAATCGCTTTAATGCCCTGTATGGTGCGGCGGTTGCCGCCAAACAAACCGGTAACCTTGAAATGGCCGCACAATACTTCAGGAAATTGTTAGCCCAGACTAAATCAACGGAAAGTGACCGCCAGGAGCTTGTGGAGGCCAAGGCATTTCTTAAGCCAAAAATAAGTTGAGCCGTGCCCAACAAAAGCACATAAAAATTGACAGTACCCGGTGCAGCACAAGCGTCGATGTGTGCGGAACCAATGGCGATCTCTGCAGAACATCCGTCGATGTATGATCGATCTTTGTGGCATGAGAAGTACGCGCGACAGCACACAGGCAGACCTAAATCACGCGCACCAGAACATTTTTTACTTTGCTTCTCAGGCTTTCTCCACAAATTCCTTCAATGAAGTGCCGATAAGGTAAGTCCAGCCTCCGGCAAAGCTTTCTCTGGCAAAATCGGGATGCTTCGGGAAGGTTTCCAATCCTCGGTGGGTGAGTTTAAGCCTTGTTTTATCACCCTCGCTGAACAACTCGAAAGTAACAAACGACGTTCCCTCATATCCCTCGTATTGCCAACTGTAGGTGAGTTTTTGTTCGGGGATGACCTCCGTAATTTTACACAAATGCAGGTATTTCTCGCCTTCCTTTCCCTGGCCGGCAAACTGAAATTCAAAACCCACTTCCAGTTTGAATTCCTTAATGTCGAAATACCATTGCTTCATTTGTTCCTTGTCGGTAATGGCTTTCCATACCCTGGAGATCGATGCTTTGTGAGTTCGTTCGATGATAAATGGTTCCTGGCTCATTTTATATTTCTTTTGCGGTTTGTAAGATTATTGTCATCAATGCTGGGTCACTTCTTGCGGGGATTTGTCCGCGATCAGGTTCAGATTAATGCCGTGTTCCAAGTAGGCTTTGAGTCCATCCAACACCGTCGTAAAACCTGCCGTTGAACCTTTAATTACCTCCAATAATTCATCTCCGGATTTGCCATAACCCCACTCTTTGACGGTGACATAAGTAGAATCGTCGCTCAACGTTCTCAATCGAAATTCAACCGTTCTTGAGGGCTCGCCCCAATCGTACAAGATTTTTTCGCTTTGCTGAATTTCCCTGGCAATCACTGTCTTAGAAACGTTGTCCATTTCACATTCCCAAATCACTTCTTTATTCACCATGAGTTTGTCGCTTCCTTTGGTGAACCAGAAATTCCTGGTTATTAACGGGTCAATAAAGGCTTCAAAGACAATTGCAGCGGACTTTCGGATCCGCATTTGTGCTTCCGCGCATTTTAAATTTTTCTGTGACAAAACTTGTCATTTAAGTGTTTGTCGGAATTATGTTGCATGTTATTTTAGTTAGCTACATATTCAGAATTTACTCATCTTCTTTGGCGAGAAAGGCGTCCAGTGCATCCAGTTTGCTGGTTCAGAAGACGCGGTATTGATCTACCCAATCGTAAACCTGGCTGAGTTTCCGGAGCTTTGCTTCACAGTACCTTTCCCTCCCCTGCTTTTTTACTTCAATTAATCCGCATTCAATCAAGATCTTGATGTGCTGCGATATGGCAGGGCGGCTGACGTCAAAATTTTCCGCTATAGAATTTAGATTCAGTGACCTTTTCGAGACCAGGTTTATGATCTCCCGCCGGGTGGGGTCTGCTATGGCTTGAAATACATCTCGTCGCATTGGATTGTGATATGTAAGCGATTACTTACACAAAGTAATACACAAAATAATCAGTAAGCAAATGCTTACGTATATTTTTTTCAAAGTGTGGTGACACAGGAAACAAACCATCGATAGTATTGATAGTAACCTGAGACTATTCCTTAAAAAGGAATCGCAAAATCTACAGACGTTATATCAGCAAGGAAATATATATTTTTTATATTGGGATACTTTTATGGTGGTCAGCAATTTTTTAATGGGGCTGACATGGCGAAGCTTTGAATGGAAGGAAGTTCCGAGTTGTAAGTTTTTCGAGTGCTGGTTTGAAAATACGTTCGCTGCTAGTCATAGCGATAATATTAAAAAATGGAAATTGGAATTTTCTTCTGCATAATTGGGTTAGCGGTTACATTAAATAATAGAAAAATTGTCAAGGAATGGAAAGAGATTGATAAAAATGGCTTTAAGGCCACTGGAACAGTAATTGGCCATGAGAAACATTTCAAAAGAATAGTAGGAACCTGGACAAATATGTATTATCCCACTGTTGAATATTTGAATGAAAGGAAAGTGCTAACCAGATCCATGCTTAAATATGGCCAATCCTCGGAAAAACCTTTCAACATTGGTCAGCGAATAAATGTAATCCATCACAATGGCACATTATATTATGAGGATTCTGAACCTTTAAATATTATGAAGTTTTCTATTGGCATCTTTGTGATTGGGTTAATTATTTTGACAACAAGTATAATTTAAAAGTTCTTTCCCGCTGGTCGTAGCGGACGCTACGACCAATGCTCAGAACTTCAGAATTATTTGCCATTTTCATGATATCGGAAATCAAAATATACCGGCAATTTTACGATTCCATTGAGGCTAACATCATCAAATCAAAACTCGAGGACTCCGGAATTGAATGTTTTTTAACCAATGAACACACTTCGGCAAATCTTTGGCACATGGCTATCGCTCTCGGTGGCATAAATCCCATGATGAGAAGTGAAGATTTTACCAAAGCTGACCGAATATTACAATCCAATAATGAAGCGTTAAATCGTGAAGTTTATGAGAGTGATGTCATATGTCCTTCCTGTGGTTCTTCAAATGTATCTTTCGGCCCGGCTATGAAAAGAAAGTTGAGCTTCATTGGCATTATATTGTCCGTATTCTCTTTTCTCTCAATGTCATTAGTAACTATTGCACCCTTTTCTCATAAGTGTTTTCATTGTTTCGATTGCGGGAAGGAATTTAAAGATCCAAATGGCAATTAATGCACACAGATGGGTAAGCCAGGCCCGCCACTCCGCTGATCGCAGCATCCGTTACGAACAATGCACAAGGCAATTCCTTCACCTTAAGGAACCCTGATGGAACTTTATTTCGTGAGAAAATAACCTCAAAGTTTAGCGTTGATCATGCCCCACAACCAATCTTCACATGCTACCATTTTACAAGGACTGTTTCGCGAAAGCGCCGGTTGAGACCGGGAATCTTCCACGCAATTTCAGCGGTCAATGCGGAGGTTCCTATTACTATTGTTTGTTGTACCATCTTATCTAAATTTTAACCTCAGGTGGTTTGTTAATGTTGATGCTTTTAGCTAAGTTTATTATAGTTGTGTAATGAATCATAGGGTTGTTTTGCATCAATTGGACCAAATAGTTGACGGGACACAAAAATTGTTTATCAAAATGAGTAATGTTAATTTTTATTGAATAAATATTATTTGCTGATATCTGATTTTCAGTTAGTTCAAGAACCAACACCAAACTACACCAAAATGAAAACGCTCAACCGACCACATCTTTCCTTCTCAGGAATTGCTAAGAGAATCTTTAAACTGAAGTACCTGACAATACCGGTTTTAATTCTGCTTCTTTTCAAACAATGCAGTTTCAAGTCCTGTGTCCCACAGGATCCGATCAACCAGGCGATCGCCGTTTTGGACGATGCCATTAATTCCTTAAATAATGCTTCTGCCGACTGGCAGGAAATTGTAAACAACGCCATCAAAAATCTTCCGGCTGAATTACAATCGACCATTGGAAATGAGATGACCAACCTGGTCAACCGCGGGGTAGCGGCTGCAGGAGTTGAGGCTAAATGCTACACAGACTTTATTGCCAAAAGAATGCAACAGGGTTTGCAAAGAATCAAAGCCAAATTGCTTGGCAATGAACTGCCACCTCTGGAACCGCAGTTTTGCAGCGTGGTGCCGGGCGCTATAGACATGGCTCTCGATCCCTCACGCAGGAATAAACTCGAATTTTTTGGTTATGATTTTGATCATGCGACAGTGAGTGTGGTATTGGATAATAACGGTGTTGAACAGAATATTACCCAGTTTTTAGATCAACCGACGCATTATCACATGACCCTCAATCTTGGTGGTTCCGGAGTGCAGGTCACTCCACAAAGTCGCAGATTTATTCTACGGTGGAATGGCAAGGATATTTCTTCCATCGCCGTATTACAAAAGGTGCCGGACGTTTGTGAGACCTTTTATAAAAATGTTGATGATAAATCCACTTCCTTTATTCCACCGCATGTTGGCAGTGGCGATACAGAGTTCGATGGTCACGGCCCTAATATTTCATGCAAGGTAACCCTGATACAAAGTAGTACCCAATTGAACGCATCCATTTACATGAAGGCCATTGAAACAAAAAGTGATTGGACGGAGGCAAGCGGTACCAAAACCATCAATTTGTATACGGCTCAAAGCAATGAGACCATTGTCGGAGTTGTGGGCCCGACGTCAGATTCTTTCAGTTATATCGATAATGATCACGACAAGGATTTTTATGATGGTGCGGGCCCTGTGTTGCGCTATGAATTTATGGGTGACGGGGAGGGCAACGATGCGGGTATACATACCGGTGTGACCGTACATTTTGCTCGAATACGTCTCCAAATGAAGCAAAAAGGCGACTGTGTTCCTTCTGTTGTTATTCGGGAACTTCAAGCGGATAAAGCCATTAGTGAACAAACTTTGAATGCAATAAGAAGTATTAATCCGAGTATTTTGGAAAAACAGGATCAACAATAAAAAGCCTTAATTCCCACGGGTCGTAGCATACGCTACGACCCAAAATCAGGTGAGCGTCGCGCTCATTTTTATACCATACCCGCAAGCAATAGATATGGGAAAGAAATATCAGATTACTGATGGGGGCAGTTATATTTTGTCATTTTTACCGCAGCATGTTGAGTATTATGATGAAAACGCCATAATTTCGCTTATTTAACTATTACTTTCTTTATATCTTCATTCACACAACAACGCTGATTTGTCAGTGCAAAATATCACCCTATGAAAGACGCGATTAACATACAAAAAGTCTCTTCAAAAGATGAAACGACCATCGGCTTCCGGAAAAGCGGATCCGGACCTCCCCTGCTTCTCATTCACGGCACAACCGCAGATCACCGGAGATGGTCGGGCATTTCGCCAAGCTTTGAACAACATTTCACGGTGTATGCTATGGATCGCCGCGGCCGCGGGGAGAGCACGGACGCTCCCGGGTACGCTATTGCGCGTGAGGCAGAGGATGTGGCCGCAGTTCTGGAGCATATTGGTGAGCCGGTCTTTGTCATCGGTCACTCCTATGGGGCTGTATGCGCCCTGGAGAGCGCGTTGCTCACAGACAAGATTCACCGCCTGGTGCGGTATGAACCACCCATCCCCACGGGGACCCCCATGTATCCCGATCGCCTTCCCGATGAAATGCAGGTGATGATTGACCATGGTGACTTTGAAAAGGCCCTGGAACTGTTTATGCGGGAAGTTGTGAGAATGCCCGAACACGAACTTAAAACGTACCGCCAATTGCCGATGTGGAAGACCCGGATCAAACTTGCGCCCACTATTCCCCGGGAACTTGCAATTGACCGTTCATTTCAATTCGAGTCAAAGCGATTTACACACTATCAAGTACCCACGCTCATTCTGCTTGGTGGTGACAGCCCAGCCCTTTTCCGGCGTGCAGTTGCAGTCCTGGAATCGGCATTGACAAATTGTACCGTCGTTACCCTCCCCGGCCAGCAACACATAGCCATGGATACGAATCCGGAATTGTTCGTAAGAGCAGTGTTGCAATTTCTTCTGGAGTGAAGACCTTATTCCTGTTGGTCTTAACGGACACTATCCCAACTGGTCGTAGCATCCACTACGATAAGTGCAAGATGTGTAATTGTACAATGTAATGATCTTCCAGCGGAAATATTTTTTATGGACGATTTTATTATTCACCGTCGAGATCTGCATTGCGCTGTTTGTGCACGACCGCATCGTGCGGCCATACGTCGGTGATCTTTTGGTGGTGATCCTGCTGTATTGCTTTGTCAAGTCATTCATTAAAATATCGATCTGGAAGGCGGCGATTGGGGTGCTGATTTATGCGTATGTGATCGAAGTGCTCCAGGCCCTTAAACTTATCTATTGGCACGGTCTTCAACACAACAAAATAGCAAGGACCATTATCGGTATCTCCTTCCAATGGCTGGATCTGCTTGCCTATACCGTGGGCATCGTCATCGTACTTGTGCTGGAATTCAACAGAAAGTCCCAAACGCCAATAAAACCGTAACCGGAACAATAGCTCTGCTGGTACAAACCGGGTTTGTTTCCGGGACTGAACCCTCCGAACAGAAATTACATTTTAATTTTTACCTTCGACGAAAGGAATATTTTATCATTCACACCAAAGTCTTACAGCTAACCATAATTTAATAGCAAATGCGTAAACAAATTTTAATCTTGGGTCTGTTGATGATCTCATGTTCCAAACACGGCGTAGACAATCTGAGGGGATACATCGAATATGGAATGGAATCCAAATACTATGTGCGATGGGCAGCAGATCAGCAGATCACATGGGACCTTTTTCAAGGCGAACCTAATGGCGATGGTATTTTCCACAATTACTTTGGGTTATACTTCTTTTATGACGTGCGCGACAGCCTCAAATTCAATGCAACAGTGTATCTCGACAAAAGAAAGTCGTGGGTAAAACCAAAAGCGGAATGGGGTGAGTCGGCCAGGTTTTACGAGGAGGCCCAAAAACTGGAAAAACTTCAATTTGACTATTATGAATGTGTGATTCGAGAACTTAGAAAGTATTTGAACGAACATAAAAACACCTTGAATACTGACGAAATAAGAAATGTATCCGGGATCTACTACAACAGGGCCAGGTCAGAATGGGGAGAAATCCAGGCAAGTCTTGGTAATGATATTTACGATGCCAGGCTGGCACCCATCCGCCAGTCCATTGATGCGAGGCTGGAGGAATTGAATGAATTCGACACAAGGGTCAACTCGATAATTCCATAAAAGAAATAACCGAAATCCATCATAATTTTAATCAAGATTCACAAAGCACCAACTACCTACAAAAAATCATGACAAAACCGCATTGCTTGATTGTTCTACTAGCGCTGCTCATTACGTCCCGGGTTTGGGCGAAATCGACCGGTTCGCTCCGGCAAAAAATAGAGCACATTATCGCTCAGAAGAAGGCAACCATCGGCGTGTCAATTTCAGGTATCGAAGACCATTTCACTTTAAACATTCATGGCGACCAGCATTTTCCGATGCAGAGCGTCTTTAAATTCCACATCGCCTTGGCGATATTAAAAGAAGTGGACAAGGGAAACCTTTCTTTAAACCAGAAGATATTCATCAAGAAAAGTGATTTATCACCCAACACCTGGAGTCCGCTCCGGGAAGAATATCCAACCGGCAATGTGCAAGTTTCGCTAGCCGAAATTCTAACCTACACCGTAGCCCAAAGTGACAACAATGGATGCGATATTTTGCTGAGACTTATTGGAGGCGCTGCGAAAGTTAACGATTACATTCACCAAATGGGGGTTGAAGATGTGGCCATTCAAGCCAATGAAGCGGAAATGCTTCGTGACTGGAATGTACAGTTCATCAATTGGACGACCCCTTCCGCCGCAACCACATTGCTCAAAATGTTTTACGAAAGGAAAAATCTGTCTGAAAAGCGCTCTGCATTTCTGTGGAAACTGATGTCAGAAACCACCACGGGCAAAAACAGGATCAAAGGACAATTGCCGGAGGGTACCCCGGTAGCCCACAAAACGGGAACTTCCGACACCAACGAACTAGGCGTATCTGCTGCGGTGAATGACATCGGCATAGTGACATTGCCCAGCAGAAAACATTTTGCCATTGCGGTTTTTGTTTCCAATTCCAAAGAAAACAGCGAAACAAACGAAAAGATCATTTCAGACATTGCCAAAGCTGCATGGGATTACTTTGTGGATGAAACGAAATAGAATTCTAAGCCCTGAGTATCAACAACAAAATAAAAAACACTGCATGAAGGAAAATTACTTTTCAAAGAAAATGATCGATAAGTCCGAAACGGATTTAAGATCTTACATCGAAAATGAAGCACAATTTCAAAAGGAAGCGGTTTTGGCTGCTCAGTGGGAATTGGAAAAGCGAGGATTGATCGAGATGGCAAAGCACCCGGTTGAATCAGACAAAATAGAAGCCTTACAACCTGAAGACGATGCGAAAACTTCAGAAGTCACTGTGGCTGATTCTCAAATCGAAGGTCAGGATACTGCCAGAGAGCCATACCACTTTACCGGATTTCCGCCAAAACCATTAGAGGAGCGCGAGCAACAATCAATAAATCGCTCTTTGATGAGCATGGGATTGTTTATAGCCGCATTTTACCTGATCTTCGAATGGGAACTCGTCTATAATTTGGTGCTTGTGGGTGTGATACTTATGCATGAAGCCGGGCATTACGCAGCCATGAAGGCATTCAAATACAATGACCTGGGAATTTTCTTTGTTCCACTGGTTGGGGCCTTCGCTTCCGGGTCAAAAGATAATATTTCTCAAAAACAAAGTGCCATAATCTTGCTTTCCGGGCCATTGCCCGGCGTAGTCGTCGGTTTGATCCTTTATTATTTTGGTTTAAGAGACAACAATGAATTCCTCTTAAGGACATCGAATATCTTCATCCTGATCAATCTTTTTAATCTAATACCTGTAATGCCTCTGGACGGTGGCCGATTGATCAAAAGTATGTTCTTTGAGAGTAATGAGATTATCAGTAAAATATTCATGCTTATTTCAATTGTGCTCCTCACCGCTTATGCACTCATGTCGCAATCATACTTCTTACTCATTATTCCTTTTTTCCTGCTGATGCAGTTGAATTCTCAATCTCAGTTTAAAAAGGTGAAAAAGGAAATCAGTGCCAAGGGAATAAATTTAGACAAATCTTTTAACGAATTGAGTGACGAAGAGTACTGGCTTATCCGCGACGAAATAGGGATCCAGATGAAATATTTCAGCCGGTTCATTACTCCAAAAAGCTATGTCATTGCCGATAACGAACATAAGATCATAAAACAAGTGAAAGCCATCATTCAGAAAAAACCGATTAAAGACTTAAAGATCGGTGGCAAAATATTAATAACGGCCTTATGGATCTCAGCATTTATTGTTCCCATTTTTGTGATAGCAATATATTATATCAGGCTGGGGATTGACATTCATTAAATTATATAGCATGACCATACTATGAAAGGAGGATGAATCTATCCCTAAACAACCCGACGACTGTATATTTCAGCTTCATAATGAAAAAAGGAACATAAAACCATCAAACGGACAACCCACGCTATGAAAGCAATCGTATGCCCCAAATATGGACCACCAGAGGTACTCCAACTAGCCGAAGTGGCAAAACCCATTCCCAAAGACAATGAAGTGCTGGTGAAAATATATGCCACAACGGTGACGGTAGCGGACTGCAGAACAAGAGGGTTCGATGTTCCCTCCGCCGTCTGGCTGCCCGCCCGATTATTTCTGGGATTAACGAAACCAAAACGACCCATTCTCGGTGTTGAGTTGGCCGGGGAGATTGAATCCACCGGCAAAGATGTAACACTTTTTAGGAAAGGCGATCCGGTATTTGCAGCGACACTGACAAATTTCGGTGGCTACGCCGAATACAAATGCCTGCCAGAAAATGGTCCCATTGCCATCAAACCCGCCAACATCACCTATGAAGAAGCTGCCGCCATTCCAGTTGGAGCACGAACCGCACTGCATTTTTTGAAAAAAGGAAATATCAAGCATGGCCAAAAAGTAGTAGTCTATGGCGCTTCCGGAAGCGTGGGCACTTATGCGGTGCAACTGGCCCGGCATTTCGGAGCGGAAGTTACAGGAATCTGCAGCACTGCAAATCTGGGCCTGGTAAAATCACTGGGCGCCGACAGGGTAATTGATTATACCAAAGCAGATTATATCCAAAAGCTGGAGCTGTATGATATAATTTTTATTGCAGTAGACAAATGGCCGTTTTCGTTCTGTAATCAATACCTCAAAAAAAATGGTGTTTATTTGAACGTCACCATGCCCGTCAAAAGCTTGTCGATGCTTTGGACTTCAATGACCACTCAGAAAAAAATTATAGTTGGGCATAACCCTCCCGAAAAAGCGGAAGATCTGGTCTTTTTGAAAAGACTCGTCGAGGAAAGCATTATAAAACCAGTTATTGACAAAAAATATCCACTCGATCAGATCATAGAAGCCCATCGATACGTTGACCAAGGCCATAAAAAGGGAAATGTGGTGATTACGGTGATTTGATTGAAGCCGAGAACAGTTAGTCAGGGAGAATAAGAAAGCTATTACTTATGATGCTACAAAAGAAGACCTTTGATCCTCAACTAACTCGAAATAAAATTCACATGAAGATTGGTCAACACAGCAAATTTTAAGATTTTGATCATTAGATATTTAAAAATTACTTTAGTGATCTACCAAAATGTTGGCTTTGGACCTGCCTTCCAAATACAACAGTGTGAGACTAACTCCGATTCGGGAATACGACTGGGGCAAAGAATGCTTTTTGCACGATCCCTCAGGCATTCTCTGGCACATTGGCGAATTTTTTAATTAAAGTGGCCATGCTATGTTGTTAAAACCAGCAACTTTTCATGTCAATAGACACCATTGATACTTACTACCGGACTTTGGGCGTTACTGAAAACGCTACGCTCACAGACATTAAGAAAGCTTTCCGAAGTAAAGCCAAAGAACTCCATCCTGACCGGAATAAAAGTCCGGATGCGCATGAACAATTTATTTTATTGACAGAGGCTTATGAGTATTTGATCAATCTCAGGAATGAAAAAGCAAAGACAGAAAGCACAATATTTTCATATGACGAATGGGAGCAACAATATAGGGATGATGCCCGGGAAAGGGCCAGGCACTACGCTCGCATGCAATATGAGGAGTTTAAGAAAACAGACTATTATAAAAAATCGCAAGCTATCAACACCATCTTTGCGCATTTTTACTTCTTTTCATCTATTTTACTAATCCTGTCCCCTTTATGGGGATTTTTAATAGGCAATTGGAACGGATTTTTAGCCGGACTCCTCGTCACATTCGTCACAGTGAATTATTGGGCCAATCTTTTCAAAGAGAAAATCAATATCAATTTGAAGTCACTTTTTCGATCAATTGAAATTGTGGTTAAAACAAAAACCTTTATGTTCTTCATCGTCACGTTGGTCAACCTATACGCTCTGTTTCGCTATACACTAAACACTCAACTCACAATCTTATCAATCACGGCAAGTTTACTGGGCTTATATATTGTAGCCTTTATCGCCGCATATTATAAAATCCCAATATTGAGATCATTATCGAAAACCGTTATTTTCCTTTGCCTCGTACCCACCCTATTTAACCTGTTTTTCTTTACAAATTTTATATTTTCATCAAATCCGACAATCGAAAAGTATTCGTTTGTCCACGAAAAACGTTGGTACGTTGGACGGTTGTCCAGAGCAAGACTGGAAAAAATCGCCTACATTGATCTGGAAAATGATCAGTATCTAAAATATCATTGGTTCCGGATGTTCTTCAATTTTGAGACGATGAAAGACAAAAAGGAAATTGCCTATAAGTTTGAAAATGGCCTGTGGGGATTGCGGGTACTAAAAGATTATGAATTTACCAGGTAAGCAGGCTTAGAACCGTTAAAAAATCCTCATCCAACAAAAAAGTCTTCACCTGCGAATCTAAGATGGGAAGTCAAAATTCATTGAATTTAATTCTTTTATGGAAATGATCGATAAAACACCATTGACAGAAGCAAAAGAAACGCTGTTTATCACGCTTTATGCGAAAGCATTGGACAACCGCTCAAAACGCTCCATTCTGCAAGACAAAACGGCAGAAGACCTGTTAAAAATGATTGGATACGACTTAACCAGATACAAAGGCTTTGGGGATCAGGTGATGGTCGTTCGTGCTAAGCAGTTCGATGATTGGGTGAAATCATATATTGAAACAAACAGAAACGCAGTAGTGCTATACCTGGGTTGTGGTTTGGATACGCGAATAAGCCGGATCAATCCGCCCTCATCGGTAAGTTGGTTTGATGTGGATTATCCGGAAGTGATCGATACACGCAAAAATTTTTATGCTGACAAAGACGGATATCAAATGATCGCGTCTTCGGTAACCGAGCCTGACTGGATCATGCAAGTTCCATCTGAACGGCCCACGCTGGTAATTGCTGAAGGGCTTTTGGAATATCTCACCGTCGATGAAGTCAAAGCACTGCTCAACCGGCTCACTGATTATTTTCCGAGAGGACAAATCATGTTTGACGTAATGAACGCTTTTGCCATCAACTCTGGGAAGAAAAAGTTGAAAGAAACCACCGGCGCTGTTCACAAATGGGCTGTGGACGACGTGCAGGAAGTGGACCACTTGAATTATAAACTGAAAAGGGTGTCCGCGTTGCCGGTCTTTAGATCGCCATATATCCTGAAGCTTTCATTAGGCCTCCGTACGATGCTGGGAATTTTGTCGTTAATGCCGAAGTTTAAAAATATGGTGCGTTTATTGAAATATGAGTTTTAGTGTCAAAACAGACGTATACAAAATTTGGCTACGATTATGGCTTTCTTGAAAAAACGTCTGTTATTTTAATAGAAAATGATTTCAAAGACACGTCTACATAGTTGATCTTTCATAAGCATTTAAGATACTATGAAATGAAAATTTGCGTAGCACAAACCAGACCCGTCAAAGGAGACATCTCAAGTAATATTGTTCAGCACAAAAAATTAATAAACCTGGCGGTTTCCCATAATGCTGATATGGTGATTTTCCCTGAACTGTCCTTGACGGGGTATGAGCCGGAATTAGCGGCAGCGCTGGCTACCAATCTGGATGACGACAGGTTTGATGATTTCCAGCACATGAGCGATACCCATCGGATAGCGATTGGCGTTGGAATGCCCACAAAAGCCAATAAAGGCATTTGCATAAGCATGATCCTTTTTTTGCCTCACGAAGCAAGGAAAATGTATTCAAAACATTATCTGCATTCGGATGAAAAACCTTTTTTTGTCAGCGGGCAAAATTTCGCAAGTTTGAAAATTAAAAACACCAACATTGCCTTAGCGATCTGCTATGAATTGTCGATTCCGGAACATTCGGGAAATGCCTTTAAAAACGGTGCAGAAGTTTATATTGCAAGCGCAGCCAAATCTAAAAGTGGCTTTGAAAAAGCAGCTAAGAGTTTGTCGGAAATTGCCAAAAAATACTCAATGACGGCGTTGATGTCAAACGCCGTCGGGCCTTGTGACAACTTCATAAGCGTTGGGCAAACAGGTGTTTGGAACAAAAATGGGCACTTGACGGGAAAACTCGATGATACCTGCGATGGGATCTTAGTTGTCGATACAGACACCCAGGAACTCATTGAAGAAACATTATGAAAAACAATTTATTCCCATAAAGGTGTATGGGTTAACTTTTACCTTCAATTTGGTTTGCAATTTCCGCGGCTTTCCAGATATTTGTTTCATTGTAATTTAAAGCGGCAGTAGCTCAGTTGGTAGAGCGTCGGCTTCCCAAGCCGAAGGTCGCGGGTTCGAACCCCGTTTGCCGCTCTTTTTCCATTCCGCTGGTAATCCCGTAATTTTGAAATAATTCATTTTTCTGTTGCGGTGATAAAAAATCAAGTAAATATTCAATGCCATCTTTTCTATTGAAAAACTGGAGTCGGAATAAACATTCTTATTGATATCGGGAACGGAAATGGGTATTTATTTTTGAAGAAATGAAATCGGAAAACCCACTATTCAAGGCAAATGATCTTCTCTACACGTCCATTCACAGAACTGTACCATATCTCTACCATGAGGCCCATGAATTGATAAATACTAACCAGGCAGTTATCTTCTATTCGTGATTGGATAAAAGTACTATTAAGTTTTAAACGAGCAATTTTTTGCTCCCAGGAAAATGTATCAAATTCCTGTTTCGTCATAGATCCTCCAATTAAAATAATACAATTTATTCTTTATTCGTTACAATGTAAAAAAGTAACTGATTCGGATGCATTTGTTGTCGTTTTTACTTCAAAAATGGCCAATATAAAGGCGTTGAAGTAATTTCAGGATAATAAACGTGCCGTCTATCGAATAAGAATCAGGACTTTATTGTAATATGTTCTAACATAGATTTATAATCCTGTATTTCCAGTGGTTTTAAAAAATATCCGTCGATCTCAAGGCAAGAAGATTGTTGAAGATCATAGTGATGATCAGAGGAGGACAAAATAAATACAGGAAAATTTCGCAAGGTTTCATTTTGCTTCAAATGATCCATAAATTGGAATCCATCCATAACCGGCATATTCAAATCAAGGATAATCAAATCAGGTTCTGTCAGGTGAGAGTAAAGATATTCGAGCGCCTCTTTGCCATTGCATTTATGTACAACTTCTACTTCCGGTGTACAATGATGAATGATGCTGGTAATTAAAAATGCATCAATTTCATTGTCTTCAACTACCAAGATTTGTTTGATCGTCTCCATAATTCCTCCAAATTATAGTTATCAGTACGAAGAATAAATTACCGAGAATCAAATGGCAAAAATCGCCTATCGCTCGCCTAACCTATCTCTCGCCTAATACAATTAAAAAGTACCCAATAATAATTAACGTTTGCACTATATATACCATTTATCAGGAAATAGTAAACACGTTATTATGGATTTTGATCTTAACTATAAATTTTTAGTTTTTAAGTATATCATATAACGTGTTTTATTGGGCTGTCTATCAATGAAATAGACCCATTAAAATAAATGCTGTAAACTTAATTTAAAATTTATTTTTTAATTGTGCCTTTCATGATGCGTCAAAACGGGTATTTCTGGGAAATACAGGCTTTTACATATCCGATAGCCCGATCATCAAGCGTAATTCTATGACTTCAAAAGCCAAAGCTTTACTGCAAACTCCGGAATTATAGCTAATTCCCCCACGTCTCTGACCGCCAAAGAGTAACAGTGTATTCTTGTTATTTGTCTCGTGATTAACATAAGCCCCAGGCCATATTTTATAATCATTTTCTCGAACCAAAGGATCATTGCTATATTCTGTCACCAAGTCAAAACTGAAGGTCGATTTAAAATAATAACCAAGCAGGAGGTAATAATTTTGGACGGACTGATCTTCTCTTTTGGAAGTTTTTAACTTGAAGTTGGCATTCAAACTTGACGTTCAGTACAGATGCCGTTCAACGTATGAACCACGCATAAATCGTGATTTTTCCAGCTTGATCGGATCCGCTACAGGATCAATAAAAATTTCGATATTACTGTTTTCAAATAACGAGGAATTGCGTTCACCCAAAACTTTCTGGAAAATAAATTGTGTCCCAAAATCATTTGCAAACCTGGTATAATTGGCCATAATAATTGCATCATTTTTCAAACTGACTAAGGCCTCAAACTAAAATCCTCTTTTGTTTAGCGGTTGCAAAACATGTGTGTTGTGGTTAAGCAAAATGTGAGTTTGTTCTTTCACCGCTGCTGCCAGTTCATTGATGCTGTAGCTCCATAAAAAATTGTTGTAATTCTTGTATTCAGTTTTAATCTCGTTTGGTGGCGGTGCTCAAATCACTCAATGAATGAATGAAAAAATCACCCATTCACTGCACAGGCTGCTCAAGCTTTTACATTTTCATCCCTTCGATCAATAAACGGACCTTTCATTCCAACCCGATATGATTTTAAGAAACAAAAAATATATTCCCCAAAATGATTGGATCTTCGTGAATAAAATCCTTTGATTTTGAATTTCCAAAGATTACTGCTTCCCAGAATAAACTTTTTCTGTGCACAATCTTCACAGTATTTTTTTTAATTTGACAAAAACTCCGGTAATCAAAAATTAACAATTGCCATGCAGAGATTGAGTAATCATTTCATCCTTATTATTTCTTTGATGGTCGCAACCTTTTTTACTGGTTGTGATATGAATTCCAAGCAAGAATGTCGCCGAATGGCCAGCCATCAGCAAAGAAATGCGCCCCTGGACCAGGTGGTGGTGGATGGGCAATGCCGTTGACCAAATAAACCTGAATCACCTGTTAAATGCATATGCCGAAGTCGGTTTTGGAGGTGTGGAAATTACGCCTATCTATGGCGTTTCAGGTTACGAAAGTCAATACATTCAGTATTTATCACCTCGCTGGATGAATATGTTGGAATATTCTGTAAAAAAGGCTGATAGCCTGGGCATGGGAGTAGACATGAACAATGGCACCGGGTGGCCTTTTGGCGGACCACAAATCAATATTCCAATGGCAGCTTCAAAATTGATCGTCAAGGTCTATTCGTTGAATCCCGGCGAAGAACTCAGAGAGAAAATTGAAGTTAACGACACAAAGCAACAACAATATGCTGAATTGCAATGTCTTACAGCTTATGACGACAAAGGCAAAGTCCTGGACTTACAGACTAATATCGATGAAAATGGCTATTTGAACTGGACACCTGAAGCTGGTCATTGGAAACTTTATGCCGCTTTTTGTGGAAAAACGGGTCAGAAAGTAAAAAGGGCAGCCCCTGGTGGCGCCGGCTACACCATGGACCATTTAAATCAACAGGCTTTGAATGCTTATTTATCACGTTTTGACAGTGCCTTCCACAACGAATCGCCTGGGGTAAGGTGCTTTTTCAATGACAGTTATGAAGTTTATGGTGCCGATTGGTCTCCGGATTTTTTTCAGGCATTTCAGCATTACCGAGGATATGATTTGCGCCCTTTTATAAAAATGTTAGTCTCTGATGCACAAAATGATACCATCGCCAGGATAAAATCTGATTACCGGCAAACCATGTCAGACATGTTACAAGAAAACTTTACTAGACCTTGGATTGCGTGGACGCATCAATATCATGCATTTTCCAGAAACCAGGCACACGGATCCCCGGGTAATTTGCTGGATCTTTATTCCACCGTTGATATTCCGGAATGTGAAACCTTTGGATCGGATAATTTTCCCATAACCGGATTGAAAAAAGATACGGCTGCCCTCAAACTGGTCCCACCCGATCCAGTGATGTTGAAATTTGCTTCTTCGGCAGCGCATATTTCCGGTAAATATCTCGTCTCTTCAGAAACATTCACCTGGCTGGGAGAACATTTCACGGTGGCACTTTCCCAATGTAAACCGCAAGTCGAACAGGCCTTTCTCTCTGGAGTCAACCATGTTTTCTATCATGGGACTGCCTACTCTCCAGAAAACGCTGATTGGCCTGGGTGGTTGTTTTACGCTTCCGTCGATTTTGCCCCGTCCAACAGTTTCTGGCCCCATCTCAAAGGTCTGAACGATTATATTACACGATGTCAGTCTATTCTTCAACAAGGACATGCCGATAATGAATTGCTGGTTTATTGGCCAGTTTTTGACATTTGGAACGATGCAAAGGGTCTTTACATGCCATTGCAAATACACAATATTGATGACTGGCTGAAACCAACAGCGTTTTATCGAGATGTAAACGCGTTGATGGACGTGGGATTTTCACTGGATTTTGTATCTGATCATCTTCTGGAAAAATTCCGGTTTGGCAACCACGAGATCTTTAGTGATTCCCTGACCAATGGTTATAAAACATTGATTATCCCACAATGCCACCACATGCCGTTGGCAACGCTCAATAAAATTATCAGCCTGGCAGAATCCGGCGCTACGGTGATCATGCAAAATCTACCTGATTATGTTCCGGGATATAGCAGGTTGCAAGGGCGCCATGTAGAACAAAAACAGATGTTAGACCAACTGCATTTCGAACAAACCAACCCTGACGAAAAAACAGCTAAAGTTGGCCCCGGATTAATTATTATAACCGACAACCTGCAAAAATCCATTGAAAACCAGGGTATTGAACGGGAACAACTTAGAGATTCAGGACTGGAATTTACGCGAAGGGTTTCTGGCACGGATAAATATTATTACCTGGTTAATCACACTTCGCAGACCATCGATGATATGATACCCTTCAATGTTTTGGCTTCTTCCGTATTGATCATGGATCCACTCAATGGGAATGTGGGTAAGGCGCAAATCAAACGCGAACGCGACAAGACGCTGGTTAAATTGCAATTAAAACCTGGGGAAGCCACAATACTCAGAACTTCAACATCTTCAACCAATGTTGATGGCTGGCCTTACGTCCAAACATCAGATCAGCCTGTTATTTTAAAAGGCCCCTGGAAATTGCATTTCACTACCGGAGGTCCTGTATTGCCAAAAGACCAGACGTTAGATCAATTGGTTTCCTGGACCAATCTCTCCGATAGCAATGCCATCCGTTTTTCCGGCAGTGCGTTATACACGACCACTTTTCAAAAGCCGGCCAACGAATCCGATGATTACGTCTTGCAGCTTGGAAAAATTGGCGAAAGTGCCAGGGTTTGGGTGAATGATAAATCGGCTGGCATTTTGTGGAGTATCCCGTTTGAAGTCAGGATTGGTAAATATCTTGAATCCGGAACAAATACAATAAAAATCGAAGTAGCCAACCTGATGGCCAACCGGATCAGAGACATGGATATCCGGGGCATCGTGTGGAGGAAATATAATGAGATCAATTTTGTGAATCTGGAATATAAACCATTTGATGCTTCTGGCTGGGAACCAATGCCATCGGGATTACTGGGCCCTGTGACCATTACGCCTGTTTACTCCCAATAATCTGACAACGAATAGCCACCGGGTCCTGCTGATCGACACAGAATTATAATGCGGAACAATACTGGATTTACATTAATATTTTTCTGATACCCATTGCATAGCCTGCCACAATAGCTGGCGATAATGCGTATTTTCATAAGCAAAATGGTCGTGGCCCGACTGCAAATAAACGATGTGTGAATTACCATAATGATTTGCCCATCCGATAATTGGTGTACTTTCTGCATGATCAGTCTTCAGTAATGGGTGAACTGTCGGCAAAACCTCATATCCTCCATATACTTCATCATGAATTTTGAAATCTTCAATGCCCTTGGTTACCGGATGATTTTTATTGACGATCATTACATTGATGTCAACATCGTGCCTGTAGGTAGATGCAGGATAAGAATGGTCGTTGATCTGAAAAGGTTGTTCGTGATATCTTCCCCCGATTATTTTCCTGAACTCATCCCAATCAGGATAAGAAACCAGTGAATGATGTAAAAATACCATTCCTTTTCCTTGTTGAAGCAAGGCCAAAAAAGCATGTTTCTGTTCATTTGAGATCTGTCTGGCCATGTCATAAAAGATCAACACATCAAAATCATTGACTTTTGGACTGGCGTATATTTCGTTGGCTTGTGGTTGTTCCAGTTTTTCATAAGTCAGATTTTCAAAACTATCGAACATGGCAAAAAAATCGGCCTGTTCAAATTCATGCCCACCAGTGATTACCAATGCATGTAGCGGTTTAGTTGACTGGCTGATATGGCCAACTGTTGGATTTGCAGCAATCAAAGTCAACATCCAGAAAAATATGGTCAGAAAATGCATTATCCTATTTGTGGCATTAATCAAAATACGAATAAACTTACGATCAAAAATATTCCCGTAAACAATACATCGCTCTTCTTTAGCGACAAATACAAGTTAGCCCGGGATATTCGGATTAACCAATAGCTTTCCATAAAAAAATTCCCGATCACTTTTAACTCATTTAGGCAGATATTTTTTATCTATGTGAACCGATACCGGGAAAAGGTCTATAAAATTTTTTTATACAATTTCCCATAACTGAAGTATTTTATTTGTCTTTGATTGATTATATTAAACAAAAAATAATTTATATAGCAGTTTTACCATATAATAGTACGGAACATGATAGAAAGGAATTATGTGATAAGGGCCATGATGGTTGCGGCTGTGGGCGCGACAATGGCATTGTCAGGTTGCAACAATACCGATCCATTACCTGCGCCAGTTTCTGGTTTTGAGGTGATCACGCCACTTCCTGAAGTTGGCATTCCTATAAAATTCAGTAATCTAAGTACAAATTCTGCCACCTATGTTTGGGACTTCGGAGATACAACAGCTACTGTCACGAACATCGCTCCTGAACATACTTATGCCCATGCCGGAACCTACACCGTAAGCCTCACATCTACAACCCAAGATAATCAGACCAGTACCGAAACCAAAGAGATCACCATTGGTCAACGTTATTTGATCGCTGTGGATATCTTGGGAATACCCTATAAAAATCCTGATGGAAATGCATGGCACGATGATGGTTCAAACCCGGATTTGATGCTTTTTTACGGACCGACAAATTCGCCTTCGGATCCGACGGGCAGATACTATTTTTCACCTATTGTTCGAAATATTGGGATCAGTGATACGACTAAATTGCCTTTTTATATCGGTTTACAAAACAACGAAGTTATTCCCATAACAAATGAAGATTATGATCTCTACCTGCTGGATTTTCATGGTATTCCTGATTCTGAAGTAGATAATACAGATTTTAATACTGTTTTGATTTTTGGGGTATCCTTTAATGCCATAACCGATCTACCCCGAAATATCATAAGTGAGCAAGACGGAGTTGGATTTTTCAAAATATTGATCGATAATGGAGATTATATGTTTGAATTGTATTTTGGGATACAGTAAATGATTTTAAAAAACACAGTAATCGAAAGCGCCATCCGGCGCTTTTTTTGATTATAAATAATTTTATTTTGTGCAATCTTCAATTAAAAATAACACGGATTAGATTAAATTCTCAAATCATTATAACTTGTCCTTTACCAATTAACCGACTAACCAACTCTTGTGGTCAATGGACGAATCGATCAAAATTTTTGTGGTAGAAGATGATCCTACCTATACCAAATTTCTCAAATATGTACTGGGGCTAAATCCCGATTTCCACGTGGAATTGTTTAATACTGGCAAAGAGTGTCTTCATAATTTACACATGAAACCAGTAATAATTGTTCTTGACTATACATTGCCTGATATAAGCGGAGAAGAAGTCTTGATCCGGGTAAAAAATTTTGACCCTAATATTCATGTAATTATTGTTTCAGCCCAGGAAAAAATTGGGACTGCCGTGCAACTGCTCAAACTTGGCGCCTATGATTACATCATCAAAAATGAAGATACAAAGGATATGTTGCTCAATGCCGTAAGCAATGCCCGAAAGAACGTCATGCTGGTCAATGAAATCAACTCATTAAAACAGGAACTTTCTGAAAAATATGAATTTGAAAAAAGTATTGTCGGCAAAAGCAAGGCTGTAAAAAAAGTATTTTTACTGCTGGAAAAAGCGGTAAAAACGAACATCACAGTCTCCATTACCGGAGAGACTGGTACAGGCAAGGAATTGGTAGCGAAAGCCATACACTACAATTCTCAGCGTAAGGACAAACCCTTTGTACCTGTAAATCTAGCGGCTATTCCCAAGGACCTCATTGAAAGTGAATTGTTTGGACATGAAAAAGGATCTTTCACCGGTGCTTTGACCCGAAGGATCGGGAAATTTGAAGAAGCCCAAAACGGCACTATTTTTCTCGACGAAATTGCGGAATTGGATATCAGTCTACAGGCAAAGCTTTTGCGGGTCATCCAGGAAAAAGAGGTTACCCGTATCGGTGGCAGTGAAACCATCAAACTTGATGTACGGATACTTGTCGCAACCCATAAAAACCTTGCCGAAGAAGTGAAGAGTGGCCATTTCAGGGAGGACCTGTATTACCGACTGTTGGGTTTACCCATTGTTCTGCCCCCGCTGCGGGAAAGGGACCATGATGTGATTATCATCGCAAAATTTTTTCTCAACCAGTTTTGCGAAGAAAACAACATTGAATCCAGGATGCTAACGCGTGCTGCCCAGGAAAAACTCCTTAACTATGCCTATCCTGGTAATATAAGAGAATTGAAATCGATAATAGAACTCGCCGCTGTAATGGCCAATGAAGATGATATTGGCCCCGAAGATATTCGATTCAATAGTGTTTTGAAAGAAGACACTCTGGCAACCAATGAAATGACCATGAAGGAGTTCAACTTCCGCATTATCAAACACATGCTGGAAAAATATGAAAACAATGTTTTAAAAGTTGCCAAAATATTGGACATTGGTAAGTCTACCATTTACAGATATCTCAAGGAAATGGAAGAAACCAAGTAATAATGGAAATCAATGAATATCGACAACAGCGGCGATACTTGCAGGTATATTGATGAACTTTCGAGGAACCTTTTCCTCTTAAAAACAAATCAGGAATTCGATTTTATTGTTTCAGAGACCATTAAAAAATGTATTCCAAAAATCTCCAAGTATGCCCTGTTCAACTATAACTGGCATTCAAGAGCGTTTGAATTCATTTCCGGCATTTCACTGGACTACAAAGATATTCCGGAAACTTTCCACACCGATCTTCATCGCTTATTTGATCAACAACTTGAACAAAAAAACACACTTTACAATCGTGATTTAAGTACTGAAACCAGGCTGTCTATTCTCAGGAAACTGAACGATGCCGATGACGGATCAGAATTGATTATGACCGTAAAGCCTGTCAATGAAATGTCAGGCCTCTTTTATGCATTCAGCGATCAAAGAGATTTTTTTGATGAATCAAAAATTGCACTTTGCCGGCTCATCTCAAATATGGCCGTTCGGGCCTGGAAAAGCCTCAATTTTCAGGCATTTCAAATCAGGGAGCATAAAAAGGCAGAAAAACGCTTCATCAATCAGCAGCAAATGATGCAGGAGATTTTCAATTATCTCCCAATTCAGATTTACACCAAAGACAAAAAAGGGAAATACATTTCTCTGAACAAAAGCACTGAAGAATTTTTGGATTTAAAAGCCATGGATGTGATCGGCAAAACAACCGGGGAAGTGATGTCGCCGGAAATCGCCAAAAAATTCAATTTCCTCGAACAAAAACTGTGGGAGACCCGAAACCCTCAATCCATAGAAATAGAAGTGAACAAACACGGTGAGTCAATGCACTTGTACATCGGCAAAAAGCTTATGTCAACAACTGACCGTGAAGATCTTTTGTTGGCGTTTGCCGTTGATGTTACCCAAACCGTGATGGCACATAAATCCCTGGAAGAACAATGGCGGTTCATTCAGCAAATCATCGATACCGATCCGAATTATATTTATGTACGCGATAAAAATGGCCGGTATATTTTGGTAAATCAGGCCATTGCCGATCTATTTCAAACCAGTAAAGATGAGATCATTCGCCTGGGTGCCGATATTTTCCATAAGCAATCTTTGGATGAAAAACTCGACGAAGATTCAGATCGCCAGGTAATAGAAAATGGTGATACCGTTGAGATAGAAGAGTCTCTGATGTTGCCCGATCATGAAACGCGATGGATCCATACCACAAAAAAACCGCTCCCCGACAAAGACGGAAACGTCAACGTGTTGGGAATATCCATAGATATAACAGAACGCAAAAAACACTCTGATGAATTGCTGCGGGCCAAAAGAGCCAAAGAACAATTTCTGGCCAACATGAGCCACGAAATAAGGACACCCATCAATGGCATTGTTGGCATGATCAATTTATTGGAATCAACCCCCACTTCCCAGGATCAAAAAAAATATCTTGAGGCCATCAAAAAATCTTCGGAAAATCTAAAGGTGATCATAAACGACATTCTGGATCTGTCTGTAATTGAATCGGGAAACCTGAGATTGGAAAAAATAGGTTTCAAACCCAGAAATCTTCTGAATACCCTCATTGAATCTTTTCGCTATGCTGCAGAAGAAAAAGGCATTCAACTAACCTTAAATTACGATCCTTTCGTTGATGAGGTCTTAATTGGTGATCCAGTCAGATTGAACCAAATATTGCTCAATGTCATTGGGAATGCAGTCAAATTTACCAGGGAAGGATATGTCAGAATCTATGTGCTTAAATTGGATGATCAGGATGACACTGTAGACCTGCAATTTATCATCCAGGATTCAGGTATTGGCATCGCAAGAAAAAGACTGGATACCATTTTTGAAAGCTTTGAACAAGGCGATGAAACCATCACCCGCAAATATGGCGGTACCGGACTTGGCCTGGCCATCGTCAAACAGTTGGTAACATTACAAAACGGTAAAATAACCGTGGAAAGCGAGGAGGGCCACGGATCGGCATTTAAAATAGATATTGCCTACCAAAAGGGTTCTGAAGAAGATCTTGAGCAACCTTCCCGCCATAAAGATCGTTCCGCAATTTTTGATGATCAATTTGACTTATCAGCATATCGCATATTATTGGTAGAAGACAATGAAGTTAATTCATTGTATTCTAAAAAACTGATGGAGAAATGGCATGGTATTGTTGATTCGGCAATTAATGGTCTCGAAGCACTGGAGCACTTGAAAAAAAATGACTATGATTTAATACTGATGGACGTTCAGATGCCCGTGATGGATGGCTACGAAGCCACCCGGTTTATCAGGACCAATTTTAAACCACCTAAAAGTGAGGTGAAAATAATAGCCATTACCGCCAATGCCATCAAGGGTGATGATCAGAAATGCATTGATGCCGGCATGAATGATTATTTATCCAAGCCTTTTAAACCCACTGATCTGAAAGAAATGCTGCAAAAGCATCTGAACATACCCCATAAAATACCCGACAAATTCAAAAATGGGAGTGCCGGCTTACGGCAAACCGGACATGTGACAAACCTTGGCTATCTTCAGGAAATTAGCGATAACGACAAGTCTTTCATGCTGGAAATGATCCAGTCTTTTATAGATCAAACGCCAGTCGACCTCCAGCGCATGAAAAATAAAGTTTTAGAAAAAGACTGGGAAAATGTTGCTTATGTTGCCCACAAGATCAAGCCTTCCATTTCATTTATGGGTATTGACTTACTAAAAGGACTCATTGTCGACATCGAAAATATGGCAAAAAACCATAAAACTTCTGAAATTCCCCGCTTAATGGATAAACTTGAAAAAATCTGTACTCAAGCTTACGACGAATTAAAACAGGCCCTGACCACAATGAATGAATCATGAACAAATTTTTTAAGTCCGTTATATGCACCAAATTTGAGCGTTCTGTCGTTCCAGACTTGTTCCCATGAATTTCACAATTATTCGCCAGGTAAATTGGATGGCATCATGACGGGTATAAGCAAAATAGGCAAAACATTGGTATTGTTAATCATGATCGGCTTACTCCAGGCGTGTATAGGGCATGGCAAATATACCGTGAAGGTGCATAAACCCGTAAAACACAACAAACCCTATAATCATAAAAAAGACAAAAATTCCAAGCGATTGAAGATCGTGAAGATGAAGCCTTAAATCCAACACAAATTGAAATAATACTTCTTATTTGATGGAGACTGGAAACAATTTCATCCAATTTTTTGCTTTTGGTATTTCGGTTTGCAGCTACCCTAAGGTGGCGATTTAGAAGCACCTCATTGTCAACCAAGCAGAAACTTTCATAGAAGCACAAAGCTTGATTTAACCACTGAACCGCCACTTTTGGGTAGGTGCTGTTATAGGGCGTTTTTTCTGTCGTCATTAATAATTTACCGTCCAATAGCTGTCTGTTATAAAGCTTATGGCTTGCAATTTGTTGCTCTTGAATGAATAGGTGTGTTTAATGTCTTGAACGCAAGATTCGAGAACGAAGCATTTATATTTGTCCAACAGGTTATTTGGGAAACTGTCAAAGAATACTTTATAAAACTCTTCCTTGCTCATTCCTATTTTCACACCATTTACGAATCGGACTTCGCTATCGTAAATTTCGCCTTTGAAAAGGTCTGTATGTTTTGATGCTTCTGGGTCATTTTCAAAGAAAAAGATTAGTTTACTTGTATTTAGATTAAGTATGTTGAATTCAAATTTTCCATTGTCCATTGAGTCTATTCGGTTTGTGACAGTGAAATTTTTAAGCAAACTTGATTTGAATTCTGATTTGTCTTTTATAACTCCAAAAGGAGAATAAACATATTCTGAACAAGTTACAATTGATAAAGTGTCGCCCGAACTAATATTTAAAAAATTGAATTCAAATGAGGGTTTTGGTGTCGCCCAATAGTTGTCAATTTTTATTTCTTTTGTTGTGTCTATTTGTTGCACCAATTTTTCTGATTTGGTTGAATGTTTAATGTTGTCACAAGCGATTAACAAAGCGAAAATTATTAAAGTCAATATTGTTACGTTTCTTGTCAATTGTGTCGTCTTTTAAAGTGCCCTATTTCAAACGAAATTATTCAATAAAACCTAAGAAAAAGATTTTAAACCGGCGAAAATTGGCATTAAATCAGCTATATGTAAGAATAAATTTAAATCTTAAAATGTCCATTCCACCTTTCGTATGCCGATTTTTCCAACGCTTCGCGATGATCCGGATGTGCAATGCCAATCAGTCGTCTCGCTCTTTCCTTCATCGGTTGGCCGAAGAGATAGGCAATGCCAAATTCGGTAACCACATAGTGTACATTCGCACGTGTAGTGACTACACCTGCTCCTGGTTTCAGCGTTGGAACAATTTTGGAAACCCCCTTATTGGTCATGGTAGATAAAGCAATAATCGGCTTTCCTCCTTCTGAATAAGAAGCACCACGTATAAAATCAATTTGACCACCTACCCCGGAAAAATGCCTGGTACCGATCGAATCAGCGCAAACTTGTCCGGTAAAATCAATTTCAATCGCGCTATTGATGGCGGTAACCCTGGGATTTTGACGGATAATACGCACATCGTTGACAAACCCACAATCCATCATTGCCACTCTTGGATTATCATCTAAAAAATCATAGGTCCTGGCAGTACCCATCACAAAGGAAGCAACAATATGGTCACGCCATATTTTTTTTTCTTTATTGGTAACCACACCTTTTTCTACCAAAGGAATCAGACCATCGGAAAACATCTCCGTATGTACCCCAAGATTTTTGTGATTGGTAAGGTTGGTTAAAACAGCATTCGGAATAGCGCCAATCCCC
Organism: uncultured Cytophagales bacterium; assembly: GCA_963711495.1. Classification (GTDB taxonomy): domain Bacteria; phylum Bacteroidota; class Bacteroidia; order Cytophagales; family Cyclobacteriaceae; genus CAVQEK01. The sequence continues at coordinate 210,456 of CAVQEK010000006.1, read as the reverse complement.
ATTTGCAAAGTAGCCCCGTCCTCTACCAATGACGCAACAAATTCACCTATTTTTCGATCCGTTTTGCTAATTTCTCCACCCGTTGGTGCTTCTGGAAGTTCAGATTCATGCTCCACGAATAAATCAAACAGGCTCATATGCATACAGGCATCACCCAGTGCTCTGGGTACCTTTGGATTAACCTGAGCAATAACGATTTTGGCCTTTTCCACTGCAGCTTTTGAAGCATCAACCGATGAACCCAGTGAAACATATCCGTGCTTGTCCGGTGGAGATACCTGCATCATTGCGACATCAATAGGAACAATATCCTGCCTGATCAGTTTTGGGACTTCACTCAGAAATACCGGTATATAATCGGCCCTTCCTTCCATCGTGGCTTTGCGCGCATTGGCCCCCAAAAAGAAGGAATTGAGGTTGAAAATCCCTTCATATTGTGGTTCAACATAAGGAGCCGTGGCTTCTGTATGCAAATGCACAATATCAACATTTCTAAGTTCCGAAGCCCTTGCCACCATGGCGTCAATTAATATTTGAGGTGCCATGGCCACACTGTGGATGAAGACCCTGTCATTCGATTTTATGACCTTAACGGCCTCTTCAGCGGTTGTATATTTTACCATTGCCACGAATTTGGATGAATATGAAGCGATATCATTTAGCAGCCACAAATGTATCACGACACCGGATGGTGAAAAATGAGAATGATCATGTTTTGTGCATTCATTAGGCATTCGTGTTGATGACCATGAATCAGCTTTGGTATTGGAAAAAATGTGATATTGTTTTTATCAGCATTATTCAAAACCCAAATAACAAATGAAGCCAACCGCGTGATCTTTTTTAGGCGTGTCTGCTCATTTTCGGAGGAAATGAAATAACTTTAGCCGAATTTTTTAAAACTAATCGTTCGGGTTGTGAAATATGACATAATCATCATTGGCGGCGGAATAGTGGGTCTGGCTACAGGCCTGAAAATATTGTCAAAATCCCAGTCCTTAAAAGTCTTGCTGCTTGATAAAGAAAACACCATTTCCGCCCATCAGACGGGCAATAATAGTGGCGTAATCCATTCGGGAATCTATTATAAACCAGGTAGTCTTAAAGCTAAAAATTGCATAGATGGTTATCATCAACTCCTGGATTTTTGCAATAAAAATGATGTTCACTATGAATTGTGTGGCAAAGTCATTGTAGCAACTACACCTGCCGAAATTCCACTTCTGAACAATCTATACGAACGTGGCATGCAAAATGGTCTCGGTGGCCTCAAATTATTGGAACAGGAGGAAATACTAGCCTGTGAACCGCATACCACGGGCATTAAAGGCATTTTTGTGCCTCAAACTGGGATTGTTGATTTTAAGCAGGTTTCTGCCAAATATGCATCATTAATCCAGAATTTGGGTGGTGAAATACAATTGAATACCGCAGTAAGTGACATCAAAAAAATCAATAATGGAAGTTCGGTAATTACTAATCAAGGTTTTTTTGATACCAAACTGGTTGTCAATTGTGCCGGTCTGTACTCCGATAAAATTGCTAAGCTCACAGATCCGGACGTCAAAGTCAAGATTATCCCATTTCGTGGTGAATATTACAATATTGCTGACCGATGTTCTCATCTGGTCAAAAACCTGATTTATCCGGTTCCCGATCCGAATTTCCCGTTTCTCGGCGTTCACTTCACCAGGATGATCGAAGGTGGAATTGAAGCAGGTCCGAATGCCGTTCTGGCGTTTGCGCGGGAGGGGTATAAAATGTCGGACATTAATCTGCCTGAATTAGCGGAGACCCTAACATGGCCTGGCTTTCTTAAAGTTGCCTCCAAATACTGGAAAACTGGTTTTGGTGAATTTTACCGTTCCTTTTCCAAAAGTGCTTTCACGCACGCGTTGCAAAAACTTATTCCTGAAATCCGCGAAAATGATTTAGTGCCTGGCGGTGCCGGAGTTCGTGCCCAGGCTTGTGATATAACAGGTAATTTGCTGGACGATTTTCTCATTCTTGAAAACCAACAAGCAGTAAACGTTTGTAATGCTCCATCACCGGCAGCCACTTCGTCTCTGGCCATTGGCGATACTGTTTCAGACATTATTTTGAAACGCTTTGAATGAAGATTGTCTTACTGAAAACTATTTTTAAAAATCTATTTGTTTTTTATGAACAATATCAACTAAATTGCGTTCTTAATTTGAATTTGACAAATATATGAAAAACATCTTTTCCAGTCTTTGTTGTTGTTGTGCAGCGTGTTGTTGTAACATCAAACAATTGATGGAAAGGTGCTTTATGTTATAAATATAAAGGACATTGACTTGAAAAAGCCTTTCCATCGTGATGGAAGGGCTTTTTTGTTTAAAAGAATATTAAAACAATGATTACAGAAGTAATAGACGGCAGATTGGTAAAAAGACTGAATTCAATTGGCAAATTCATTGGTAATACGCCGCTTTTTCCAATCAATAATATATACAGAAACAAAGGGATTAAGATCTTTGCCAAACTGGAATGGCAGCAACTCGGCGGCAGCGTAAAGTCAAGAGCAGCCTTCAGTATAATCAGAAATGCAATTCTTTCCGGCGAATTGCGTGAAGAAATCCATTTGCTCGATGCTTCCAGTGGCAATACCGGAATTGCATACGCCGCCATTGGTGCCGCACTTGGAATAAAAGTGAGTATTTGCCTTCCTGAGAATGCCACTGAAGAAAGAAAAACTATTTTAAAAGCCTTCGGCGCAGATATTATTTACACTTCCAAATTCGGATCTACAGATGAAGCGCAAAAAGTGGCTCAGGAAATGTATGCACAAAATCCACAAAAGTATTACTATGCCAATCAATACAATAACGAAAACAATTGGAAAGCTCATTATTTTGGTACTGCGGAGGAAATCTTCCGGCAAACAAAAGGTGAAATTACGCATTTTGTGGCAGGTCTTGGCACCACAGGCACTTTTACAGGCACAGGTCGCAAGTTGAAAGAATTAACGCCGAATATCCAATTAATTGCTCTTCAACCAGATTCGGCCATGCATGGGCTGGAAGGATGGAAACACTTGGAAACTGCCATAATTCCAGGAATTTATGATTCCAAACTAGCCAATGTCCAAAAAGAAATAGACACCTTTGACGCTTATGATCTGATCAGGGAAACTGCCAAAGCCGAGGGATTATTTTTAAGTCCTTCCGCGGCAGCTAACCTCTCCGGTGCCATAAAGGTAGCAGAGGAAATAGAAGAAGGCGTTATCGTAACGGTTTTTGCTGATAATGCAGAAAAGTATAGTGAAGTGAATAAAAATTTATTTTGAAATGAGTTTGCCTTTAAAAATATCCGAAGACGCTATAAAGTCGATGATTAAAGATCTGGAAGATGCCTATCCTTTTGAGGGATGTGGTTTTCTGTTTGGCAATGATGACGTAGTCCGTAATATTGATGTGGCTATCGCGGTAAATAATGCTAAAAAAGAGAATCAAAGACGTCGCTTTGAGATCAGTCCATTCGACTATATGAAAGCTGAACAACATGCATTGAAAAACAATACGGCGCTTCTGGGCGTTTATCATTCTCATCCGGATCATCCGTCGCGACCTTCGGAGCATGATCTCAAGCAGGCGGTGCCCTATTTTTCGTACATTATAGTCGCTGTAGAAAATGGTCGCGCTGCCAAAATCACATCCTGGCAACTGAATGATGCCGGGCAATTTGAAGAAGAAACAATTTTAAATGAAACGATTAAAATCAATAAAAACCTCAATAAAATCATCTGACACATGGCAAAAGTTATCATCCCAACTCCGTTGAGAAAATTTACTCAAAATCAGGCCTCCATAGAAACCGGCGGCACCAACATCGCCGAGGCATTTGAAGACCTGACTGCGACTTTTCCAGATCTAAAAAAACATATATATGATAATGCTGGAAAAATAAGAAGCTTTGTCCGGGTTTATGTTGGTGATGAAGATATAAAAGCTCTTGAAAATGAGGACACACCTTTGAAAACGGATTCCGTTGTAAGTATCATCCCTGCTATCGCCGGAGGTTTATCATTAGTTGATCAAGAAAAGAATACAAAATGAATGAAATTAGCTTTTCAAAAGAAGAACTGGAACGATACAGCCGACATCTGATTATCCCCGAATTTAACATAGAAGGGCAGAGAAAACTCAAAGGCTCTAAAGTTCTTGTGGTGGGCACAGGCGGGCTGGGAAGTCCACTTTTATTGTACCTAACTGCCGCAGGAGTCGGTACAATTGGCGTTTTAGATTTTGATGTAGTTGACGAATCAAATCTACAGCGGCAAGTATTGTTTACAGTAGCCGATGTAGGCAAGCCGAAAGTTGAGGCCGGAGTCAATCGACTGAAAGCGTTGAATCCGAATGTCAAATTCATCACCCATAATGTGCATTTATCATCAGAAAATGCCCTGGATATAATTAAAGATTATGATTTGGTGGCCGATGGAACGGACAATTTCCCAACCAGGTATTTGGTCAATGATGCCTGTGTGATCCTAGACAAGCCAAACGTTTATGGGTCCATATTCAGGTTCGAAGGACAAGTATCGGTTTTTAATTATAAGGATAAATCGGGGAAGCGAGGGCCGAATTACCGCGACCTCTTTCCTGCTCCTCCGCCTCCTGGTCTGGTGCCAAGTTGTGCTGAAGGCGGTGTAATCGGTGTTCTGCCGGGAATCATTGGTAGTTTGCAAGCCAATGAGGTGATTAAAGTGATTACTGGTATAGGAGATCCACTTTCCGGCCGATTATTCCTGATGGATGCATTAACATTCGAAACACGGACACTTAAATTACAAAAAGATCCAAATACACCGGCCATTCGTGAATTGATCGATTATGAGCACTTCTGCGGACTTGACATACCGGACAAAGATGCTGACAATATCAAGGAAATTTCCGTTGACGAATTGTATGATATGCAAGTGGCAGGCAGGAATGATTTCCAGGTGATAGATGTAAGAGAACCATACGAATATGAAATTGCGAACATTGGTGGTGAATTAATTCCACTGGATACCATTGAACAATCCATTGATAAAATCGCTTCCAACAAAAAGGTAGTAGTGTATTGCAGGAGTGGAAAACGAAGTGCACAGGCAATAGAAAGACTACAAAGAAAATTTGGTTTCGATAACCTGTATAATTTAAAAGGCGGAATTCTGGCCTGGGCTGAACAAATAGACCACGAAATGGCTAAATATTAGTATTATTTCCAATCAAAACCTCAACAGACCTTGTTTTCCAGTGGTCTGTTTTTTTTGATTTCTGCAAATACCAAATTCCCCAATTGCATAGAACGTAAATCGACTATCAGATGTCGCCTATGTTATGGTATTTTGGGGATTCACGCAAAAACAGCTTATTATAGTGACATTTTTGCCAATATTCGAGATTCCCAATTGCAAACACCTCAGTTTTGATTACGTTCAATCAATTAAATTTCATCACCCATCAAACAACAAGAACAATGAAAAAATTTCAATTTGTGTCCGCGTTGGTTGCCAACGTGATCATGCTGTTTTTTTTGGCGTACATACTTCTTACAAGCTGAGATACTCCATCACATCAACCAACAACCTGCCTTCAGTGTAGCACAAAAGAGGTTGCCGGGGCACAGACAGCCTCTTTTTCTACCAAAACAGGTCAAAAAACCAAGACCTTCCGAAGGTTATTATACCCACTTTTACTCACAGGGAGTTTCACACCTGTTTTCAATTTTATGAGGTAACTGTCCTTTTCATACAACTCAATCTGTTCCGCAAAATCGATGTTGACAATATACTTGCGGTGCACACGAACAAATTTCTGAGGCTCAAGATTATTCTCAAAAAACCGCATGGTCTTTTGTTTCAGATGCTTTTCTCCTTCGATGTAAATCATAACATAATCGTCCTGAGCTTCGAAATAATATATTTCGTGCACATAGATGATTTTGATTTTTAATCCAGTCTTTACCACAATTCGATCTAGAAATTCTCCCGTAAAAGACCGTTCGGATAGGTTTTTCAAATCACCTTTATTCTGATTATTTTTCTGAAGACACTTATCTATGGCTTGTTCCAGCCTGGTTTTTGAAAATGGCTTGAGCAGATAGTCAACCGCATTATGTTCAAATGCTTTCACGGCATATTGATCGTAAGCCGTAGTAAAAATGACAGCAGGCATTTCTTCCAATAGTTCCAACAATTCGAAACCATTCAGTTTGGGCATTTGTACATCTAGAAAGATCAGATCTGGTTGCAAATCATGTATACCTTTTAAGCCATCAAAACCATTTTCGAATTCACCAACTACTTCTATTTTTTGGTTATCCTTGAGGTAGCTGCGTATCAATGAACGCGCTGGTGCTTCATCATCAATTATGATTGCCCGAATTGACATTTAACTTAATTGGTTTGATTAAAATTAAACAAAAAAATACCAGTTTCAGTTGTATTGCGGAAAATTCAATGTTATGCGAAAGTGATCCCCATCATGATGTACAGTCATTAAATCATCGCGTGAGTAGACCAGTTTCAATCGCTGTTGTATGTTTTTCATCCCTATCCCAGTTCCTTTTTTGGCCACATATTCCGGATCAAAATTGTTTTCAAGCTGCACTTTCAAAAAACCATGAAAACAATCTGCTTTGATTTTTAGCAATACTTCTTTTGTACTCTCTCCCACACCATGTTTTATGGCATTTTCAACCAGTGGTTGTAAAATCATATTTGGAACCAGGGCATCAAAACATCTTTTGGAAATGTCCTTAACCACCGAAAGTCTCTGGCCAAATCGCACTTTTTCTATGTCGAGGTACTTAGTAATATTTTCCAACTCTTCCTGAAATGTACACTTGCCATCGAGTTCTTTGGAAATAGCGGACCGCAGAAAATCAGATAATTTGATAACCATCTCTTGAGCTTTTTCAGGTTCAGACACCGTAAGAGCGCTTATAGAATTGAGACTATTAAACAAAAAATGGGGATTGATCTGAGATTTCAACGCATTCAGCTCTGCCACCTTCATGCTTGTTTTCAATTCCGATTCCCGGGTTATCTTCTCCCTGAAATTGTTATAATACATCAAAACATAATAAACAAGCACAACAAACACATACACCAACAATCCGGAAAGAATACGCCAAATAAGTGTTTGACTGAAAAACTGTTGGTAATTTTCGGATATGGTTGGAAAGGACAACATGCTATAATAACCAAACACCAACCAAACGACCAACGTGACAATCATGGCTGATCCATGGTTTAAGATCAATTGGTAGTTGTCCAATGTCTCCATCTGGCTGTATCGTACAGCATACCACAAACCCAGACCAATGATGCTATATAACAAATTGAATAAAAAACTATCAACTATGGCCAACTTAATGGAGGCATGAAAAAATTCATATAAAAACAAACCGTGGGCAATGGCAATAATCAGCCAGATAAGATAATATATGATCAGGTAACGCCTGTTAGAAATAAAAGGATGAATCATATCTTACAAGCTTTGCATGCTAATATGTCTTTAATTCACCACCGCCAAATAATACCACACCCCTGATGACCAACTGCCTTGTGTTATCCCTTACTGCATCCACATTCAATTTTCTGGAATCCGAAAATCCGCCAAAAAGAGTGGTCGCTTCATTTTTAACTTTCCAGGTCGGTGGTGTAATTAAGGTCCAGCCTCCGAAAAGTGTGAGTACTTCAATTTCATGAATCCCCGGAGCCAGCGAAGCCTGGGTGAGATCAATTTCACAGCCTCCAAAAATACAGGTGATTTTTCCCCCTTTGAAATTTTTCGACGTCATTACCTTTTCACCCCCACCGAAAATACTGACCTGATCAATATAATCATCTACATCGTAAGTCGTTTCTTCATTATTTTCTTTGTTTGTTTCTGTTTCGGCACTACTGGAACCCCCATCATTATTAGGGTAGCGATGTTCCCATCTCCTCTTATATCGCATGGCGCGATCTCTATATCGACTGTCATGATATCGTGATGAATGATGGCGATTGAGAATAAGAGAAATGCCAATAACGATCAACAATAGATACCAAAATAAATTATTCGTATCCAGTATGTCGTATAATCCAGGCCATACATCCCTAAGAATATCAGGGAAAAGAAAAAATGCGCCTATAAAAATCAATACAAATCCAGGAGTGGTTTTTTCACTGGTTAGTAATGAAATTACACCAATTGCAATTAACAGAAATTGCCAGGTGAATATCCACCAGGGCATAAAGTCTGGAACAAACTTCAGGTTATCCAATATGAGTAATATACCGGCTATTACCAGTAATGCGCCAATCAATGCTTTCTTGTCTCTAATGTATGGTGCCATATTTTTTGAAATTGTATATTATGAGAACAAAAATATACTATTGAATTTTCTTATTAGACGTGTCATCGGTAAATGGCACTAAAAAATCGGTAAATGGCAGAGTTATTCCTGGTTAGTGTTTTAGTGAGAAAAAATTCGTTCGTTCGTTCAACATAATTTAGGTATTTTTAAAATTCTGATAGAATTTTAAATTTGGATACATTTTCTCATTCTTACCGTTTATGCATCTTCAATGAAAAAACTTTTCTTCAAAACATTGGCCCAAATCAATAAAATCATCCTTCCAAGTTATCGGAATAGGGACCTGAATAATCTTAAAAAAACAGATAAGATCATCATTACCTGGCGCTACTGGGTCACCATTCACGCCCTTGGAAACTAAAATTTTACCAATAAGTGTTCCCGTCTCTTACGGCTTCTATTCACGCGATGATTTAATGACCGAATATAGAATAAATTTAAAAAAGACTAACTCCATTTAACTTAATCTAATTTATACAATCAGCGCTTTGTGCTTCTTGGTTTTGATTTAAAAACTAAAGTCCCCAGATAAATCCATCATATCAAAATCTGTGTATAAATACACATAAATATTTTTAATTAGTTAATATAATTTAGTATAATTGTGAATTATTACACAATTTTTGTTTGGAAATGACTTTTATCAGAAATTGTAGATCGATATGAGTACCGATTCTCCAAATCGAAATATTGATAAAGAATTCCGGAAAATTGCCCGCGAAAAATTTTTACCGCCCGGAAGTATCACGAAGTTGAGCCAGACCCGCTTTTACATTTTTGAATTGAACAAACTCATAACGCATTTCGAAAAAAAATTCAGTTACGTACCTTCCTCAGCTCGTTTGCTTTTTAATGAGTATAACAATCTTCAGGAAAAAATGCTCTTTGATAAGTTTAGAGAGAAATATACGGAACACAAATCTTCGAAATAAATGTACTCTTTCGTTCCCTCTCCTATTGTATTTGATTTTGATATCATATTTAAAGCGGAAACTAACGATTCTGGCAGAATGCAGTATTATTTAATCCGCAAAGGGGAAAAAAAACGACGAATCAGCCGAACAGAATTTGTTCGTGCTTTTAACAATCAACAGATCATTGCCATAAAACCCGAACAAAGCAAAACAGAAGACCAGGCCATCCAAATGGAAATCTATGTTAAAACCAAAAAATAGCGCACCCACAAGGATTTTTTTTAAATTGAAACCATGCACAGTGTTCATATAATTTTTTATTTTACCAACAATGGGCATTCAAGAAAGAAAGGAACGGCAAAAATCTGAACTAAGAGAAAGAATCATTGAGACAGCCACTGAAATGTTTATGAAAGATGGTTTTGAAGAGACATCTATTCGTAAAATTGCGTCTCAAATCGAATATAGCCCGGCTACTTTGTATCTGTATTTCAAGGACAAAAATGAGATCTTCGAAAAGATCCAGGAAATGGCACTAGAAAAATTCGTGACCAAACTAAAGGAATTCGATTTTATCAAAGACCCAATTGGTCGTATTAAAAGCTTTTCTCATTCCTATCTGGATTTTGCCATCACTAACAAAGAATTATACACCCTGATGTTTGGAGACCAGCCAGCCACAGTCTCATTGAACAAAACAGACTGGTTACCCGGCAAAAAATCATTTGAAATGATTAAACAATTGATAAAATCGTGTAACGAGAAGAATCAGCTCAAAAAAATGAATCCCGACGAAACTACCCTGCTCGTTTGGTCGTATCTGCATGGTATGTCAACCCTGGCTATCCACCAAAGGTTGGTAATCACAAACGATAAACTGTTAACAAAAGAATATATTAAAAACACCACAGAAAGACTTTTTGAGATTATAAGTGCCAGCTATTTCTAAGCGATGAAAAACATAAAATAGCTACATTTGTACTTCCCAGGTATGATCAGACAAAAGCCTTACTTTTGCAATAAATTTTTTAAAAGGAAATTGCTTTCCCCATTCTTCCGGTGAAATCATAGACAAGAGGTCCGATTCACCATCTTTATCATATAGAAAATAGACCTCCCCAATTACAGGGTCAAAATTCATTTGCCCCTGATAGATGCGCTCTGATATTTCCACTCGCTTTTTTAATTGTTGGGCCTGATTCACCAAAGTCTGCATCTGTTCATAGATCTGATTCATTTGGTGGTTGGTTTGTTCACGCATGGCCGCCATGGCTTTGCTTTTGATCTTGCCTTTGTCTTCCGGTTTAATGACTGCACCCCCTACCGAATGGGCAAAGGGAATCACGCCTGGATTTTCACTGACTTTTTCACTCAGTTTCTCCAGGTCAATATGATCCAGATCTACTTTTTGTTCTTTTTTGTTTGCCGACATTACAGATCAATGCTTTTTGAGGTTTACTGCTGTGGTATCACGTTTGGTTGTATCGGAAGGAAAGATAGATTCCTTGAGTAATTTTTTAGATCCGGGGAATGTCGTTCTGCGGGAAATATCGTAACCGATGGCAGCCATGATCACGAAAAAAATTGCACTTAATCCAAGAAAGATCTTTTTAGACCTTTTCATCAACGTTGATTTATAAGAACAAGATAACTGCTCGCAAAATTTTTAACCAGGTGTCCCTGGAAAAAGTTTAGTCTAATCCTTGAGGATCTTAAATTCTACCCTTCTGTTTAATTTCCTGGTCTCCTCACTTTCATTGCTGGCAACCGGCCGTGTTCCGCCATATCCCTTCCCTTTGATCCGGGAATCCTCGATACCTTTATCCACTAAATATTTTTTTACCACATCTACGCGTTCCTGAGATAATTTCAGGTTGAGTCGTGAGTCTCCCTGATTGTCAGTATGGCCCGACAATTCAATTTTCACATTTGGATTTTCCTGTAACATGTCTGCCACCCGATTAAGTTCAGTATAGGAACTATCGATCAGATTAGCCGTGCTCCGCTCAAAATAGACTTTACTCAACCGGATGGTTGTGCCAACTTCGAGCGGTACCAGATAAAAGACGTAATCATCGCCACTACCACTTTGCAATTTCACCTGTTCTTCACTGCTCATATATCCGGGTGCCTTGATATCCAGATTTGCAGTAACCAGATCTGCCGGCAGTTCCGTATTGAAAATGCCGTTTTCTCCAGTATTGATGTTTTGTAATATATCGCCGCTTCTCAATTGTATCGCCGCTGCCACAGGCTCCTTTGTATTCGTATTGAGCACTTTACCTGAAAAAATCATGGTAGTTTTGACCGGCATTTCGCTGATTTCAGCCAGTGGCGCAAAGTCCGCTTTCTCTTCCGGAGCCTGTTCTTCGATACTCACATCGATGGCTTGGATATCACCGTAACCATCACTGTTTTGTGTTGAAATATAATAGGCGATTTCATTGTCATAATCAATAAAATAATAATAGTCAACGCCGTTGGTATTGATGGCTTCTATATTTTTGGGTTTGGACCATTTTTTCCAGGTATCGTCCAATCGCTGTGAAACAAAAACATCGCGTCCGCCAAGTCCACCGTGTCCGTTACTTGAAAAATATAAGGTCTTGTTATCCGACGCAAGATAAGGGGTCATTTCCTGATAGGAAGTGTTGATGTCATCCCCCAAATTAACCGGTTGACCAAATTTACCATCCTCATAAAAACAGACATAGATGTCCTCCTCTCCTCTTGAGGCATATGAATCCATGGAGAGCACGAGTACTTTTCCATCCCTGGAAACTGAACCACTTTGGTTTTTTGAACGATTCACAAAATAATCAACGGACATTTTCTTTGGCACTGTCCATTGTCCGTTTTTACGCAATGAATAACCAATTCCCTGATTTGAAATCAATCCTCCCGGATGCTTTTCTTCCAGGTTAAGAAACATTATGTCCCCATCCGGAGAAAATCCCAACAGAGAATTCTTGAGATCGTTGTTCACCGGACTTCCAATATTTTCAGGTTTTTCCCATCGACCGTTCTCACCCAGGGTGGCATACCAAATATCACCTTTGTCTTTACTGCCACCCACATTCAAACTGTCATTGGCCCGCACAAAATACAATTCCCGGCCATTGGGATAAAGAACGGGGTCCTGTTCGTCATATTTTGTGTTGAGCGCTTCCAATATTTCTTTCAAATTCGACTTATCGACTTTTTGGGCCTGTATGCCGGAGATCCCCCAAAAAAGTAATATCGATGCAAATAATATTTTCATAAGTAACTTGATTCAATGTCAGACACAAATTTATAACGATGACACTAGTCTACAATTATTATTGGGAATTAATCGAAATTTTAAACCTGGGAAAAATCGTTCTGTTATAATTTGAGAACCCAGAAAGGATAATCCATAAAGTGCGATAAATTGTGTGTCAAGCTTGTGGCAAAGAGGTTTTCGAAAAAATTTCGTTTTTTATCCAAAAGCACCAGCACATCCGAATTGGTCGATTTCATATATTCATCCAGGCCTTCTGCCACATGATTAAAAATCTGTCTGCCAAAAGATAGCTTTTCATACTGCACAAAACTGCGCATTTCATGCATGTAATCTTCGAAAATAGCTTCGTCAATGGTGCTGTCCCGGTGCGAAATGTGTAACACCTCTATATGTGCATCTGCCAGTGAGGCAAAAGTGATTACTTGTTGAATAGCAATCTTATCTTCCTCCTGGTAATCAGTGGCATAAACTATACGTTTGATGCCTTTGAACGAAGTGGTAGCTGGTACACAAATTACATCACAACGGGTTGCCTCGATGATCTTAACCGCCCGGCTTCCGATCTGGGGACTATCATGATTTGACAGTCCGGTGGTGCCAATGATGATCACATTGAAATTTTCGTCCTCAATAAACTGTTTTAACACTTCCACCGTGTTCCCTGATCTCAGCGTAAATTTACAGTCTGCCAATCCTTTTGGTTGACCTTCAGACTTTATGACATTGGCAATAGATTTGAGTTTCTTTTCCGCCATGTCAATCAATTGGTTATATTCCTTTCCCACTTTTTCAGATTCAAGAACTTTATCAAAGTCCGATTCAGTAAAAATATTCAGCAAAGTGATCTGGGAGTGACTTTTTTCGCCAATATTAATGGCGAATTCCAATGCATTCAAAGACGTCTCAGAGAAATCTATGGGGCATAAAATTTTTTCCATGCAGCAAGTTTTGTGTGTTAACTTTAATATAGTGTATTTTAATGATTTATGTCGATCATTGAAGACAATAATATCCGCCTGTATATTTATAATCAAGCAATACCCAACTCGTGAAATGGCAGAATAACCAGAGTACAAACCGGTTAATAATTTGTTTCCATCGAGCCATTCAAGACACTATAATTCATTTATCTTTTTACGGTCACACGGCATTATTCCAGGCCTTTATTAAAATGAATCTTAATGTTCCAATTTGAAAATTCGTTCAATAATCCGCCATTTTTCATCGGCCGTAGCTTCCGCCGTGGTCTGTTGAAATTTTGAAACAAATTTCTCCCATTCCTTTTGCCTTGGCTTTTCGGCCAAAGCAGTCATGGCTCTATCATGATCAAAATCAGGCTTGGTATCCATAATCATGAAAAGATGGTTTCCATCAATATATATTTCCATATCCAGAATACCCACTTCACGCATACCCTGGGCAATCTCCGGCCAGACGGCCCCGGGGGCATGTACTCGCTTATATTCCTCAATCAAAGTCGGATCGTCACGGAGGGATAAGGTTTTACAATACCTTGTATATTTCTCTGGTTGGAATTTCTTCATTTCAATTTTTATTGATATTAAACCACCTTAACTTCAGAGATGTGTTGACCTTCTTTCGGCGTAAAAACCAAACCATAAATAATGATCACGATAAAACAGATAAAAGGCACAAAATAGGCATATTTTATATTGCCCGTCATATCGGAAACCTGTCCCTGTAGTGCAGTTAGAATAGCGCCCCCCAAAATGGCCATGATGAGTCCGGATCCACCAATTTTAGTATCATCGCCCAATCCCCGCACGGCGAGGCCATAGATCGTCGGAAACATCAAAGACATAAATCCTGAAATAGCCACCAGGGCGTAAACGGCAAAATGGCCTCCCGTAAATATCACAACCAATGAAAAAAGTGCCGCCATCACCGCAGATATTGCCAACAAGGTACCCGGCTTGATAAACTTCATGAGGCCGGTAAAAACAAATCTGGAAAGGGTAAATAAGATCAGGGAGGCAAGATAGTAAGTGGCAGCCTTTTCTTCGTTAAGATGCAATTCCTGCATGACGTACCGAATGGTAAATGACCATACGCCGATCTGAGCGCCAACATAAAAAAATTGTGCAATTACGCCCCAGACATAATGCGTATTTTTAATCAATCGCTTAAACGTAGGTACCAGATTTAATTCTGAACTAGCATCGGAGGCTTTTGGCATTTTGGTCATCAGGATCAGAATTAATATAAAAAAAAGCACGACCCCAACGCCTACGTATGTCATAGTAACAGCGTGCAGCTCTTTAGCCTGGATAGCTTGTAATTCCACTTTACCCATGGCTGCCCGTTCTGTGGCATTGGCTTTGTTGAGTTGGGATAAAATGAATACCTGACTCAATAATATTCCGGAAATAGATCCGATCGGATTGAAAGATTGTGCCAGGTTCAATCTTCTTGTCCCGGTTTCTTCGGGGCCAAGTGCAATGATGTATGGATTAGAACTGGTTTCCAGAATGGAACATCCGGCAGCCAAAATATATAACGCCACCAGAAAATGCCCGTAGAGCGCCGTTTGACTGGCCGGGTAAAACAAAAAACATCCAACAGCATAGGTGATTGTACCAACAATAACACCAGCTTTGTAGGTAAAACGCTTAATGAATATTGCCGCAGGTAAGGCAAGACAAAAATAAGATCCATAAAAGGCCAGTTGAATCCATGAGGTTTGAAAATCACTCATGCTCATGATTTTCTTAAAAGCCGCCAGCAATGTATCAGTCATGTTGTTGGCCAGGCCCCACAAAAAAAACAGACAGGTCAGTAATATAAATGGGATCCGGTATTTATACGAAATAAAACTGACGTGAGAAGTTTCACTTTTCATAATATTGGTTTAGAGGGTATAAAAATTCAAATCAAACCGCCGACAATAAATAGGCAAAATTTTATCGGCACCAAAAATTGTAAATATCTGATTTATTTCATGGGTTTATCGGCATTTTTTTTTATTTCACTGCATCAATGTAATTAAACGGGCCTTCAAATTTGAATCCAAAGCAATACCTTTCTGTTCCAAATGTACAAAACACTGGAAAATGTATGATTATTGTACAACCTCATCTATCCCGGAGGTATTTAGAAAGAAGCCGTTGTGCTGAGACGATTGGAAAGATATTATGGCTTGCTGACCCAATTATTGTTTTTAAGATAAAATCGCCAGGGTTTTTCAGCATCATTACCGGCGTAGTCGACACCAATACGCCGCGCAGCCACAATATCATCTTCACCAGTAAAATAACCAATATCAGCGATCCAAATTTTGTCATTCAGCAAAGATTCCCCGTAATGTTGGGTGGTAATGCCCAGCGCCTCTGTTAATACCCCCGGGCCAGCAGTGAGCCTGCGATCCATTTTATGCATTTTTCTCCTTTGAAGCATCGTTTTTTCTCCTTCTATGGGTTGTAATGCCCGAACCAGAATCGCATCCGCCATGCCGCTTACATTGGTTACCACATTAAACAAATGATGAATGCCATAGCACAAATAAACATAAGCATGGCCCCCCTGGGCATACATGATCTCAGTACGGTTGGTTCTGCGATTCATATTGGCATGACACGCTTTATCATTTCTCCCGGCATATGCCTCTACTTCCACGATTAATCCACAGGTCAATTGATCATCAAAAAATGTACATAAAGCCTTTCCCAACAGTTTTTTTGCTATGCTCACCACATCGCCATCCAGGTAAAAATCCTGGTCAAGTTTTTTCATAATTGTACTTTTCAAAATAGTAGCCTATTTTTTTATTAACTTATGTACGGCAAAATGCAAACTGAATACCGTTATTCGCAATAAATATTTAAAAACTTAGGACCACAAATTAAGATCAATTTCTTATTGCATCAGATCTGGGTGCTCAAAATCTAAACAGACATGCTAAAAAAACTTTTAATTGGGATTCTTCTGTTTATGGCACTGGCAATTGGTGCGGGATATTTTTATTTAAACCGGGATATTTCCTATCCGGAAATCACTACTTCCGGTCTGCAAAAAGTAAGTAAGTCACAAATTGAAACCATCTCCAGGGACTTGTCGGATCATGATTCATTGCAAAACATCACGGTTGACCATGGTTGGTTTAAAGACAGAACCGGAAGGATCATGTACCTGCGTGGAATTAATGTGGGTGGAAGTTCTAAAGTGCCCAAGACCCCAAATATACCAACGCACATTCAAAATAATTTTTTTGAATCGGCAAACACTGTCTCATTTGTCGGACGGCCTTTCCCACTGCATGAAGCTGACCGACATTTTCAACGTTTGAATAGCTGGGGATTTCATTTGCTGCGATTTGTTATCACCTGGGAAGGAATAGAACATGCCGGTCCTGGAATTTATGACAAGGATTATCTTAACTACCTTCACGAAATCATTAAAAAAGCTGGAAAATACCATATTAATGTATTTATTGATCCACATCAGGATGTCTGGAGCCGATTTTCAGGAGGCGATGGAGCACCTGCCTGGACTTTGAAATTGGCCGAATTAGATATCACCAAATTTCAGGAAAGTGGTGCCGCAATTGTTCACAATACCTATGGAGATCCTTTCCCCCCCATGGTATGGCCTTCGAATTATCAGAAACTGGCAACTGCCACTATGTTTACATTATTTTTTGGAGGTAATGATTTTGCGCCAACAACCATGGTGAATGATTCGGTTCATATTCAGGATTTTCTTCAGAAACATTATATCGAGGCCATATCACAAGTTGCTTTGAAACTTCGGGATTTGCCCAATGTGATTGGTTTCGACAGTTTCAATGAACCTTCCACGGGTTATATTGGTGTTGGTGATATTCGTGAATTGAATGGAATTCCCATCGGGTCTTCGCCAACTCCTTTACAGGACATGGCACTCGGGGCTGGAATTCCACAGTCTATCGGTTATTTTGAATTTGATGGGATGGGCATGAAAGAGATCAGAAGGGATACCATCAACAGGAATCACGTAAATGTTTGGCTCCATGGAAAAGAAGGCATCTGGCAAAAAAATGGAATTTGGAAGCTTGATTCTACAGATCATCCTGAAGCTGTAAAGCCAAATTATTTTTCGAAGATCAATGGCAAAAAGGTAAATTTTACGGAAGACTATTTTAAACCTTTCTTGCTCAAATACACCCAGGCTATTGAAGCGATCAAGTCCGGATTTATCATTTTTGCTGAACCGGCATTAATGACCACTTTGCCGGTTATACCTAAGGATGAAGCAAAAAACTTGGTAAATGCCGAACACTGGTATGATGACATTACCCTCTTCACTAAATCATATTGGCCGTATTTTACAATTGATTTGCGCAATCGTGATTTGGTGATTGGCAAAAAAAAAGTTAAAGAAAATTTTGTGGATCAACTCGGTGATATAAAAAAAGAAACAATGAAAACGCTTGGTAGTCAGCCAACGTTAATCGGCGAATTCGGCATTCCCTTTGACCTCAATGAGAAAAAAGCCTACAATACCGGCGATTTCTCATCGCAAATCGCAGCACTGGACCGATCGTTTTATGCGTTGGAGCAAAATCTACTCAGCTACACACTCTGGAATTATACATCGGACAATTCCAATAAACGTGGTGACCAGTGGAATGGTGAAGACCTTTCTATTTTCAGCAAAGACCAGCAGCAAGATCCAAACGACATCAATTCAGGAGGCAGAGCACTGCCAACAGTAATTCGCCCCTATCCATATAAAATTGCAGGTTTACCAATACATTATCATTTCAATTACCAAAAGAAAGAAATGGTACTTCAATTCAAATCTGATCCTAAACTCCTGCAACCAACAGAGATCTTCCTGCCAGATTATCATTTTGGGCATGGTTTTACAGTCTTCTGCACAGGTGGACGTTTACAGTGGGATGAGGAAAACAATATGCTTTTGTACTATCCATCCGCCGGTCATGAGGATCAAACAATATTAATACATGGTGAATAAAACTGGTACCAATAGCCAATAATGAATTTTCAATAATAAAAGATTCATTTGTTTTTCATAATTAATCAATAAACCTAAATTTTAACTGACCATGAAAAGTGTATCCAAATTGCTGACAACATTAATTTTGATTGCAAGCTTTCAAAGTGTTTTTGCTCAAATTGAACTTCCAAGGCCAAGTCCGACGGCAACTTTTTCACAAAAGGTGGGACTTACAAATGTTGAAATCGTTTATTCCAGGCCAAGTGTCAAAGATCGGGTGATCTTTGGGGATTTGGTGCCTTATGGAAAATTGTGGAGGACCGGTGCCAATATGGCCACCAATTTCACATTTAGTGATGATGTTAGAATAGGTGGAAAGGATTTGCCGGCCGGAACTTATTCATTGTTCACTATTCCGGATAAAGATGAATGGACCATCATATTCAATAAGAATTGGCAACAGGATGGCGTTGCGAATTATAAAGAATCAGACGACGCCCTGCGTATTCAGGTGAAATCAGAACAAATCGATCACAAAGTAGAAAGTTTCCTGATCGATCTGAATGACTTGCGTGACCGCGCCGCCAATATTGTATTGGTATGGGAAAATACCCGGGTAAAAATCCCCCTTGAAGTCAATATCGATGACCGCATTGTTGCATCCATCAAAAATGCCATGACAATCAGTCCGAATACATATTATCAAGCGGCAACATATTATCACGAATCCGGAAAAGACCTCAACCAGGCGCTGGATTGGATTAACAAAGCCATTGATATCTATGAAAAAGACAACAGCAATGTCTACTGGGTGTACCGAAGAAAAGCCTTAATCCAGGCCGATCTCAAACAATACAAAGGTGCTATTGAAACCGCGAAAATATCGTTGGAAAAAGCCAAAGCGGCAGGCAATCAGGATTATGTCCGTCTCAATGAAAATTCAATAGCAGCGTGGAGTAATATGTAGTTGAACCATTCAAATAGCAAAATGCATGGCGCTGTCACAGATTATTTGATTGTGACAGCGTTTCTTTTATCCCAACGATTGCCAAAGAAAAATTGCAGTATCAATGAAATGATAATCACCATCATACAGCCGATAAAATTGAAATGCAGATAGGCTATATTGGTAAAAACCCAGCAATAAATCACAAAAAATTCGGCGATAACCGCTGCAATAAACACTGCCGTACCTTTGATATATTTGATATAAAATGCGACCAAGAAGATTCCCAAAATGGTGCCATAAAATAAAGAACCGACAATATTCACGGCTTGTATCAGATTCTCAAGCAAAGAGGCAAAAGTAGCAAAGGAAATAGCAAACAATCCCCAGAATAGGGTAAACCATCTGGAAGCGTTCAGATAATTTCTGTCGGATTTATTGATGGCAAAATTGCGTTTATAGAAATCAACAGTAGTGGTTGATGCCAGGGCATTTAGTTCTCCGCTCGACGAAGACATGGCCGCTGAAAAGATAACTGCCAGCAATAAACCCACAATACCCACGGGAAGTTGATTCATAACGAATGTGATGAAAACATAATCCGTATCGCGGGTTTCCGCCTCAGGATATGCCTTTTTTACCAAGTCAGTGACTTCCGAATCAAGGTTTTTGAGTTCCTGCTGATCGTGTTTTATGGACATATCCAGGTCCTCTATTTTTTGTTGGTCTTTTAATTTAAAGGCATGCAACAAATCCTCGATTTTACCCTTTTTTCTGGAAAAAATGACCTGTTGTTTATCCTGAAGTTTTGCCAGATCACCCGCATATTCCGATTGCTGAACTTTGGACAACGCCGCATTATTAAAAAATACAGGTGGCCGGTTGAATTGATAAAACAAAAACACCAGCACCCCGATAAAAAGAATGATAAATTGCATGGGCACCTTTAGCAATCCATTAAACAATAACCCTAACCGGCTTTGAGCAATTGAACGACCCGTAAGATAACGTTGAACCTGGGATTGATCGGTACCGAAATAAGAAAGGGCCAGGAAAGTCCCGCCTATGATACCGGACCAAAAATTATAACGATCATCAAGGTCAAAATTGAAATTGACAATATTCAATTTACCCATTTTGCCGGCAAGCTTAACGGCATCGACAAAAGAGACTTCATTGGGAAGATAATTCAAAACCAAAATTCCGGCCAGGATCATCCCTCCCATCATGACAACCATCTGATGTTTTTGCGTCTGGCTAACCGCCCTGGTCCCACCGGAAACCGTATAAACGATCACCAAAAACCCGATCACCACGTTCGTAACAGTAAGGTTCCAGCCCAATATGGTGGAAAGAACAATGGCTGGTGCATATATGGTGATCCCTGCCGCCAGTCCCCGCTGGATCAGGAATAATAAAGCGCCGAGGATTCTTGTTTTGAGGTCAAACCGGTTTTCAAGATATTCATAGGCAGTATACACTTTCAATCGATGAAATATAGGTACCGCAGTAACAGATAAGATCACCATGGCTAAAGGCAAACCAAAATAAAACTGAATAAATCGCATGCCATCTTCGTAGGCCTGGCTTGGCGTGCTCAAAAAAGTGATGGCGCTTGCCTGGGTAGCCATAATGGAAAGTCCAATTGTCCACCATCGCATGTTTTTATTGCCCAAAAGGAATCCCTCGATATTCTGGCTGCCGCGTGTTTTCCATACACCATAAACCACAATAAAAGCCAGGGTGCCGAATAAGACAATCCAGTCTATTATGTTCATTCAAAGAATTTTGTGATAAGATAAAAAAGGAGAATGAGAAAGGCTAAATTACCAATCACAAGTGCATAAATATATCGCCATTTCCCGAAGATTGGTGGATCTTCATTTTTCTCCTTTGTATTCATGGTTCTCTGAGGGCATTCAAATGGGCGCGTTCATCATGGGTATCGATAAAAAACTGATCCGATTCATAGTGGAGTATGTATAAACTGAGATTATCGTGGTCAAAATTATCCATAAATTGAATCGGCGTATCCGTCATCCAGGCGAGCATAATGCGCATAGCACGCCCATGCATACAAACCAATACCAGGTCTTCTGGTTGTTGCACTATATAATTCATGGCTTCTTTTTGTCGCTGCTGAACATCCAGCGGACTTTCTCCGCCTTCTAATTTCGAATTAATTTTCCCATTTTTCCATTCATTCAAAATGGTATTATACTGTTTGTTGTTATGCCCATTGGCAAATAGTCCTTCCGATTCACCCCAACAAATTTCATCCAGACCTGGCAATTGTTCATGTGGAATTCCATCCTTAGTAAAAAGCTTTACGGTTTGTATGGTTCGTAATAAGGTAGAAGTATAGACTTTTTGAAACGGTATTTGTTTATAGGCATTGTAAAAAGCTTCGGCTTGCAAAATTCCTTTTTTACTCAACTTTGAATTGACATATCTTCCCTGGACAATTCCCCGGTGATTGTGTCCCGTTTGTCCGTGTCTGATCAAATATAGTTTTTTAGCTGCCACCTTTCCTCCCATTAAGTTTAAAAAATATTAATATTTCTTCGAAATAAATTCCGATTTGAAGCAGTATAACTCATCCGTTTTATCCAACGTTCAGAAACAGTCCTTTGTTAAGTACATTAAAAGTCAAATTAAAGAATAAATCAAATAATTGAAAAAATGTATAAATTTGGCGACTAAATTATGTGGATTTATACTCTTTAACAAATTATGTTTCACCCTGACATTACGCTGGCCTACCTCAATAATGAATTGAATAAAGAAACTATGGGTGAATGGCTTGGCATCGAATTTACTGATTTGGGAATGGAGCACATCACGGCAAAAATGCCAGTTGATCACCGAACATTCCAGCCATTGAAAATGTTGCACGGTGGTGCATCAGTGGCACTTGCAGAAACATTGGGAAGTATTGCCGCCAATATTTCAGTAGATCCGGCCAAACAGTATTGTGTAGGCTTGGAAATTAATGCCAACCATATTAAATCTGTTCGTGAGGGTTATGTATATGGTACAACCCGACCGATTCATGTTGGCCGGAAGACACAAGTTTGGGAGATCAAAATTACCAATGAAAAAAAAGAATTGGTATGCATCAGTCGTATCACCATGGCCGTCATGAATAAAAAGTAATAGCCAATTAAAACATTTTTTAAACCAGGGAATTACATAGTTAAATCATTTTAAGAATAGAAGTACTGCAGAAGATGGGCATAGAAACTGGTCAACTACTTGAAACACCTTTCATTGAAACTCTAAATATTGGTGAACTTATCGGGCAGTGCATGGAGCACCAACTTGCGCTTGCACTATACCAAAAACCTAATGATATCCAACAACATTTCATAGTCGATTTCAACCAGGGAAAATCAGTTAAAATTATCAATATTGATGCACTTCCAGAAGGGTTTGTGTTTTATCCCTTTGAATATTCATCAAACAGGCCTGGAATTTTTATAAATGCTGATGTACATCTTGTTCGCACTACAGACAGGATCAAGGTAAAAGAAGACCAAATAGACAACATTAACAGCCTGATTAATCTATTATCACAAACTGCTGAAGATGGAAATCATGTCGATAATAATGCGCACAGAAAGTCTGGGTTTCCGGATAAATCTGAAATAATCATTGATGATCAATACAAACACATTGTGGCCCGGGCTGTTCATCAAATTCATTCAGGAGCTTTCCAAAAAGTCGTCCTGGCCAGAAATAAAAAGATTGATTTACCGGAATATTTTGATATTTACGGGCTTTTCAAGGCTCTTTGTGCGGCATATCCCCAAACATTCGTTTCGGTGGTTTATACACCTTCTGCGGGCCTTTGGATCGGGGCGTCTCCGGAAATGCTCATTCGTCAAAATGGAAATAATGTTTTCCACACCACTGCATTGGCAGGCACACAAGCCTATCATTTGGGTATGGATCTTTCCGAAGCCAGTTGGACTCAAAAAGATATTGAAGAACAGGCTTTGGTGTGTCGTTATATTATTAATTGTTTCAAGAAGATCCGCTTAAGGGAATACAATGAGGTTGGGCCTAAAACCATAAAGGCTGGTAATTTATTACATCTAAAAACCGATTATTACGTCGATCTCAATGAAATAGATTTTCCGCAATTGTCGTCTATCATGCTCGAACTGCTCCATCCAACCTCAGCGGTATGTGGTATGCCTAAAGAACCAGCTCTCAATTTCATCAATCAGTCTGAGGGTTTCCAGCGAATGTATTACAGTGGTTTTATGGGGCCTGTAAATGTTCACCAATCCACGGACCTTTTTGTCAATTTACGCTGTATGTTGGTGGAAGGTAAACAGGCTGAATTATTTGCTGGGGCCGGCATCACGGCTGATTCAAATCCAGAGAAGGAATGGCTTGAAACCGAACTTAAGTTTGGTACATTGATGGAAGTAATAAAAAAAATGTAGCGATTATTTACAGTTCTTGTTATAAGCTTCTTTAGCTTCTGCAACATCCAGATTCATGGCCATTTGAAAATCACCACATGCCGCATTCTTTTGTCTCATATATAATCGTAGTGCACCCCTGTAAAGATAAGCGTCACCAAATTTCGGATTGAGGCTGATGGCCGTATTATATTCGTCCATAGCATCTCTAACCATACCCTGCTTGTGAAATACCCTTCCCTTAAGATAGTGTCCCATATATTCTTCATCATTAATCTCAAGCGCTTTGTTAATAAAGAAAAGTGCCTGATCATAGTTTTCTTCACGGTAATAATTTTTGCCTATACTAAGCAGCGCACTTACATTTTTGGGATCAAGTTTGAGCACATGCTCAAAATCACTCATGGCTTTTTTTTGATTGCCCAGCTCTTCATAGCTCCTGCCTCTGTTATAGATGCTCTTGATGTTTCTCGGATTGATTTCAAGGTAATTGTTGTAAGCATCAATGGCTTTTTGGTACTCACCTTGTTCAAAATATTTATCCCCCATAATCGTACTTTCATTTCTGCAGGCACCAGTAAAAATCAGGGTAATAAAAAAAATTGGAAGAATAAATTTCATAAGAGAGGAATTATTTAATGAAATCAAAAAATATTTTGACATCACATCTAGGGGTTTAACGCTAAAACGAGGCCTTTTAATGTTCAATAACCTACTAAATTGAAACATTATTTTCCCGGAGCGCTTCATTCAGTGATGTTTTCAAATCAGTACTTGCCTTTCGTGTTCCAATGATCAGGGCACAATTTACATTATATTCACCTGCTGGATATTTTTTAGTGAATGACCCGGGAATCACCACTGATCGCTCCGGCACATATCCCCGATGTTCTACTGGTGTATTCCCTGTTACGTCAATAATTTTGCTACTTGATGTAAGCGTTACGTTGGCACCGAGCACAGCCTGTTTACCAATTCTTACTCCTTCAACCAAAATACAACGGGAACCTATAAAAGCGCCATCTTCAACGATGACCGGCGCCGCCTGAACAGGTTCCAAGACACCCCCAATACCAACTCCGCCGCTTAGATGCACATTTTTTCCAATTTGAGCACAACTACCTACAGTGGCCCAGGTATCAACCATGGTGCCCTCATCAACATAAGCCCCTATATTGACATAAGACGGCATTAACACAACCCCACGGCTTATATATGCCCCATATCGTGCAATGGCATGAGGAACTACGCGCACACCCTGTTTATCATATCCGCTTTTTAACCGTATTTTATCATAAAATTCAAATGGACCAACTTCAATCAATTGCATATTCTGTATTGGAAAATACAGGATTACTGCCTTTTTTACCCATTCATTCACTTTCCACGCTGTACCGTCCGGTTCAGCAACTCTAATTGTGCCCATATCGAGTTCATCGATAATTGTCTTGATGGCAATTTTAGTGTCTTTGTCTTTTAATAATTCCCGGTTATCCCAGGCATTTTCGATGATTTCTTTTAAACCCATTAAAACACTTTTTTATATTAATTTTGGTCCAATAATTTTGCCAGATGAAACAAAAAGTTATCGCGATTATTTCAGTACTCAAACCAATTGACGATAGCCGCAATTATGAGAAGATTGGCCATTCAATCAGCCAAACAAATAAATATGAAATAAATATCATAGGCTTTTGGACAAAAAATGTTCCTGCCTGCAATAACATTCATTTTTTTCCCCTTTTCAAGTTTCATCGACTCCATTGGAAACGCCTGACAACCTGCTGGGATATTTATAAAAAACTACTTCAACTAAAGCCTGATATTATTATAGTTACTACACCTGAAATTCTGATAGTTATATCTCTGTACAAAATATTATTTGGCACAAAAATATTATATGATGTCCAGGAAAACTATTATCGAAATGTGCGAACCAGTAAACATATTCACTGGTTTTTCAGACATTCTTTGGCTGTCAGCATCCGGCTTATCGAGAAAATGTGCGCTCCTCTTGTCGATCACTTCATACTCGCTGAACAGATTTATGCGAACGAATTGTCGTTTACAGCCCTAAAATCTACGGTTGTCGCCAATAAATACAAGATTATTCATCCGTTAGAGCCAATAAACAAAACAACAAGAAATCTGAATTTTGTTTATACCGGGACCATCGGCGATTCCTATGGTATATTCGAAGCCATCTATTTTGCTAAAGCCGCATTTGCCATGGACCATACCTTTCATCTGACAATTGCCGGTTATTGTGCTGATCACAAAACATACGAAAAGCTACAGGCAATCACACAGGGCTTATCTTATATCAAAATATTAGGTGGAAGCAGTTTACTTCCTCACTATGAAATACTTAAAATAATTCAAAATGCAGATTATGCCCTTTTACCTTATTCCTTCAACAATAACTTAGAAGGACGTATACCGACTAAAATGTATGAATATATTTACTTTAGAATCCCAATGATTATACGGCCTGGGTCCGCATGGAAAGTTCTGGGAGATCAATTTAATGCCTGTTACTATTTCGATTTTAATTTTTCCAAAGGCATCCCTTTGCAGGGCATACGCGGAAAAAATTATTATAACCAGGGCGATGTCCAGGACATTCTGTGGCAAAAAGAAGAATCGAAACTATTGAATGTTGTCAATGGTCTAATATGATAACAACAGCGCTTTTATATTTGCCTAAATAATATTTTAGATTAATATTAAAACCTGCTTCATTCTAAAAATTAAGTTATTTTTCATTGATTTTGATGATAGACAAAATATTTTTAGATTTGGCTAAAAGCGTTTAAATTTACACTAAATCCAATACGATATGACCCTAAGTCTGGCAGAAGAAAATTATCTTAAAGCCATATATCATTTATCCGGTGGCGGAAGCAGACAGGTTTCCACCAATTCCATTTCGGAAAAGTTGAATACTAAACCGGCTTCGGTAAGTGATATGATCAGAAAACTATCCAATAAAGGTGTCATAACTTACCGGAAATACCAGGGTGTGAACGTGTCCAATGACGGGAAAAAAATGGCGCTGAGGGTGATCAGAAAACATCATCTGTGGGAAGTATTTCTTGTACACAACCTCAATTTTAACTGGGATGAAGTACACGAAGTGGCAGAACAACTCGAACATATCAACTCCCCCCTGCTCATTCGGCGTCTCGACGAATTCCTGGGTTTCCCTAAATTCGATCCTCATGGCGATCCTATTCCGGACGAACATGGGGAGATCACTTCCAAACCGCGTTTCACACTTCCTGAATTAAAAGTTGGAGAAAATTGCATTTTGGTTAGTGTACAGGACACATCATCATTATTTCTGCAGTATCTTGACAAAATGCGCATCAATCTCGGGGATAAAATCACCGTATTGGAAAAAATCGCCTATGATGGTTCAATGATAATTGACATTCAAAACAAAAATAAATTTTCTGTCTCCAGGGAAGTTGCCGGTAATTTACTGGTTACCCAGTGAATTTTTCCTTCAACTATCTCTTCACAACATTGTTCAAATCTTACTTCCTGGTTTCTCAGACCATTTTGATTCCTCCTTACTCGTGTGTATTTTTACTTTTTACAAGATAATTGTCGTGACGACGTTATTGAGGCATATTAGTTTTATTCCAGATGGCTTTGGAACAATTTAATTCGTTACATGGTATACAGATTGAAAATAAAAGAAACATGAACCAGATAAAACTCACCATTTTTGTTTTAGCATTTCTTATTCTCCCGCTCACATCGTTCAAAAATGAAAGAATAAATGAACCGGAAGGCATCAAATGGCACACGATTACAGAGGTGCAGCAATTAGTAAAGAAAAATCCAAGAAAGATCTACATCGACATGTACACCGACTGGTGCGGATGGTGTAAGGTGATGGAAAAAAATACTTTTTCCAATGCTCAGATCATCAATGAACTCAATAACAATTTTTATGCAGTCAGATTCAACGCGGAACAAAAAGAAGATGTGGTGTTTAAAAACAAAACCTTTAAATATGTTGCACAGGGAAACCGTGGTTATCATGAATTAGCAGCTTCTTTGATGAATGGTCAACTGAGCTACCCCACGTCAGTTTTCCTGGATGAAAACCTTAATTTGATCTCTCCACTCCCAGGCTACTTGACGCCCGACAAATTGGAACCTATTTTAAAATTCATTGGCGGAGATCACTATAAAACCGAAACCTGGCAGCAATTCCAGGCCAGCCAGAACTAATTAAATGCAATGATTAGTTGAACACCACCAGCCATTCACCCACAGAAGATACCATTGTAGCATTGGCAACGCCCCAGGGAATTGGGGCGTTGGGCATTATAAGACTTTCCGGAATCCAGGCCATTGAAATTGCCAATTCGATATTCAGAGGTAAAGATCTCACCCAACAACTTTCCCATACCATTCATTTCGGACGTATTGTAGAAGGAGAAAAAGTCATTGATGAGGTTTTGGCTTCAATTTTTGTAGCGCCGAAGTCATTCACCCGTGAAAATGTAGTTGAGTTTTCCTGTCACGGCTCTCCATTCATCCTGCAGCATGTTATTCAACTATTATTGGAAAAAGGCGCTCGGCTGGCTAAGCCTGGGGAATACACACAACGCGCCTTTCTGAATGGTCAATTTGATCTGGCCCAAGCAGAAGCAGTGGCTGATCTCATCAATGCCGATACCGATGCCGCCCATTTCACCGCCATGAATCAGATGCGTGGTGGTTTTTCGAAAATGATCGTGCAACTTCGCGATGAACTCATTCATTTTGCGTCCATGATAGAACTGGAACTCGACTTCGCCGAAGAAGATGTGGAATTTGCCAGTCGTGAAGACCTGAAAAAACTGGTCTTCCGGATCATAGGTGTCATTGACAAACTCACCGAAAGTTTCAAACTTGGCAATGTCATCAAAAATGGTGTGCCTACGGTGATTGCAGGAAAACCCAATGCCGGCAAATCAACCTTGCTCAACATATTGCTCAACGAAGAGAAGGCCATTGTGAGCGAAATACCAGGAACTACCAGGGATTTTATTGAAGACGAAATTCATATTCACGGGATCAGCTTTCGTTTTATTGACACGGCCGGTATTCGTGAAGCGCGGGATAAGATTGAGGCCATTGGCATACAACGTACCCGCGAGAAAATGAAAGCCGCTGCCCTGATCATTTATATGTTCGACCTGAAAGAGGAATCATTGGAAGACATTGAGTTGGAAACAACAAAGCTGCGTCAGCTTGGCATTCCATTTATTCGGGTAGGCAATAAGATCGATGCGGCTCCGGAATCGTTAAGGAAGCAACTTGAAGTAAGTGACGACATCATCCTCATTTCGGCGTCCCTGGAGATCAATATTGATTTACTCAAACAAAGACTCACGGATACAGTGCAACTTCCGGCATTCAGATCGGGCGATACTATTATCACGAATTTACGTCATTACAACAGCCTCATGAACACCGAAAAATCGCTGATAGAAGTCATATCAGGTATTGACGGTCACATCACCAACGACTTTCTTGCGCTGGACATCCGCCAGGCATTGCACCATCTTGGTGAAATAACCGGAGAAATCACTACCGACGATTTATTAGATAATATTTTTAGTAAGTTTTGTATCGGGAAGTAGAAAACTCTTGGGGCATTAGGTTCAAAATTGTCTGAGCAAGTATCGGCAATAATCTTTCATTTGGATAAATATAGAATACCGATGAACATCAAAGTATTATTCAGAAAATAATTTTAATCAATTACTTTTTAATCAGTTCAAAGTATTCTATAAAATGACGCAGCATTCAAATTTATTTAATTCCAATTATTTCAATACAATCGAGGCTCTTTCTGCAATTATGAATGGAAAATCCAGCAGTGGTAATTTATTAAAAGTAATATGGTCTTCACCTTTGGCAAAATCTGAAATTCGGTATACTTTACCGTCTATTAAATTAATTAACACGGGATCTGTCATGTTTACCATATTGAGTGTTATAGAACAATTTGCCGGATCGGGGGTATATTCCTGGGCATGCCAAGGTAACCAAAATGCAAATAGCCATTGTTGCTGGTCATCTCGAAAAGACGCGAGTAAAGGAACCGAAGGAAAAGCGTCATCTTCTGATCCTATTCCGTAAAACATTCCAGGATCATTGATCTTTATCTCGTGCATCACTTGCGTTCTTTTATACCGGCTATCCATGACAGCACATAAGTTCTGATATGCGTAATAACCTGGCTTGGGCTCCAAATCGGGATTAGAAAGTAAACATTTTTCATTAACCCCAACTGTTTTAACCCTGGACCCACCAGCCCTGGCGGGAAATCCCAAAATACTGTCAACTGGTGACAAATGGGATCGTACTGGCGTATTTCCACGTCCTCCGATATGGACAAGTTTAAAATAATTGCTCATTGAAGCCTTACAGAAAAAAATATCGGTGAATGCTTGGCGCAATAACCATTTAGCCTGGATATTCAACCCCCATGGAGAAGTACCTCTGAAATCCCTGGTACTACTGTGAGACGGATATCCACATTCTCCCTGCCATAATTCAATGGTGCTATTATACTTATCGATTATTTTCCAGGCATCGTATGCGCGATATATCCTTGTTTCCGGTAAATCTCCGTAGTTATGATAGGTGATAATATCAACGAGCTTCGCATTATTGGCAGACAGAAAACCATCGATGAATTCCGGACTTAAACCAGCCATTGAACCAGCAATGATCTTCGCCGACGACTGCAGGCTTTTTATCAATGAAGCCGTTTTATTGACCAGTATACCATATTGACTGGCGTCAGGTTCCGCCCCCCAATAATTCCGGTGATTGGGCTCGTTCCAAATCTCCCAGTATTGGATTTTATTCCGGTATCTTTCAACTGTTGCCTGCACAAAATGAAGCCACGCATCCATGGCCTGAGCGTTTTCTGTTGGTGGCCCGGGTGTTGAACCATATATTTCGGCCAGTTTGGGATCATCATAAGTACTCTCTTTGGTATATAGGCTATTACCGCCACCAAGCGTTACAAACGGTGTAATTCCCAATGATAAAGCAGCATCAAAAGCCTTATCTGTTTTTTCCCAATTGTAAATTCCTTTTTTCTTTTCTATAGATGGCCAAGATGCTCCAAGTCTTGTCCATTTTACGCCAATTCCTGATGCCTTTACGAGTAAATCCTTTTCAAGAGTGCCAGCCTGAATGCCCCAGTAAGATGCTGTAATCTCACCAGAGTTTTTAGGTTTGATCTTGCCCAAATACTCCATATTCAAAAAGGATTTCGCATTTTTCGTATGGCATGTGGAAAAAAGTATGACTATTAAACTCAGAAAAACCGAAATATACTTATTGTTCATCTTTCACAAATTTTATAATTCAGGGATTATAATTGCCATTTTTTACATTTTCCCATTGACTGTGCAAAACTTCTATTTTTTCCAGTAATTTTAATTGATCCGGCATAACTGTGTTGTCGGCCTTTTTATTAATTTCCATCAAATTCTCGATTGGCTTTCCCAACTCCCAGTTCTTGTATAATGCATTTTTTGTACTTTTACCCAAATCTACTGTAACACCCTCTGCCTGATTATAAATCAGATTATCATGATACTTTGTATTATGGCCGAAACCGCGCCAGCTTTTATGCCAAATCAATTCGCTGCTATCTTGTTTTGCACTTAAGAGTATGATGTTTCCGTAGATATCCGTATCTGTTGTTTCGCCGGCTACACGGAAAGTATGGCGTTCATTTTCTTCAAAAACATTGTACCGTATGATGGTTCCGTCATTAAACTGATTGATCGTATCTCCACCCATACAACAGATCAATACCCCTCCAAATTCATTATGATGACTGTAATTGTATTGGATCAATGTATTCTTGCACCGATAATCACTATCAAACCCTCCGGCATCCGCGTCTCCCTTGTTAAATTGGGTAAACCTGGATTCGTTGTATTGGAAAAGGGCATTATTACAGTTGAATGGGAAATTGGCATTCCCCGATTCCTTAATAGCACAATGATCAAAGAGGTTTTTCTCCACTAATGGGCTTTCCGACACACGGACAATTAGTGCATTGGCGCCGGTGCGTACAAAAACATTCCCCCGAATGACCACCCTCTTGCTCGGTGTCCAGTTGCCATTATCAATCCTGGTCCGGGCATCCCAACTCGATACATTCGATACCCCGGTCCGGTCTACATCATGGATATAACACTCTTCAACAAGCAGGTTATCAAAATAGGTTGGGATTTTATTGCCAGTGATCTCAAAAAATATCCCTCCGTTGTTTTTTTTAGAAATATCCCCATTTACACCGTGAATCTCCAACTTCTTAAATTGCAAATTCGAAACAACACCAATATCATGCGCTTTGATCAGAATGGCATTTTTTAACGTCCGTTTAATTTTATATTGAGGAAGAACACCAGGAGTTTCCGCCCAATAGGTATTGTTATATCGCTCCCAATCTGCCAGACTTTTCCCTTCTTCGGCTTCGTTATAATTCGTTACTTGCAGGTGTTCAATAATCCAGTTAGATTGATTTTCCAATAATATCGTATAAGCATTCCCGGCACCCTGAATTACCGGATCAGGTCCTTCTCCATATCGGCCAAGAACAATTGGTCCCTCATTAGATCCAGAGCCTTTCGGATGCAACTGACCAGTCCATTGTAGTCCGGCATGGAAGAGGATCTTTGCCCCCGGCCCATACTCTTGGGAATTTACTTTATCCAAAGTTTTCCATGGTTTTTCTGGGGATTTGCCATTATTATGATCCTTTCCTAAAACGGCATCTACATACCGTTCGTTAAGCACTTTCTGGGAAAAGGAAGAAAAGGCGGTTAATAGTAAAAATATGAATATTGTAATTTTAAAAGTTTTCATTCAGAATGATTATTTATGATTAAGTTGATAGTTATTCAAATGCAGTTTCAAGCAAAACAAGTCTGCGATCCCCGAATAGTTTCACATGAATTGGGCCTCCATTATTTTGGAATTTGCCGATCACATCAATTCGTTTCCAAGGCCCAATAGATGTTTGAGCAACCGTTTCACCATTTATTTGAACCTTAAATTCCAATGGTATATCTGCAGGATTCCATAAAATATTTGATATTTCATCTTTGTCTGCCGGAACGCGGCACCAGAACTGACCTTCCCCAATATTTCCATTGACCTGTTCCGGCTCAGGAACACCGCCAAAATCACGATGTAGATAAGGGCCGAATATTCTCCTGCCATAAGGAACATATTGCAATCCTGCCCGGTTGTTCCACCCCCCACCTCTGCCGGCGAACAAATACCCTTCTTTTTGTAAAACCAATTTGGTGTCTTCATAAGACCCGGACAGCTTCGGTTTGGAGTTCAACAACAGACCGCTGTAAATACCAGTGAGCATGCCTGATTCTGTTTCATATTCACCCCATCGGATCGGAGCAACAATCATCGGATGACAATTGTGACCAGTTTCTTTACCCATATAATTAACCATGTTTTTGAGCAGGCGGTCAGCAACCGGATCCAAACCGGATCTGTTAATTATATCAAAACCAGACACGAGCACAGAGCCTTTACCAGAATAAAACGCTGCAAGCGCGATGCCTTCAAGACCAACACTATAATTGGCCAGTATGGAAGTTTGTGCTATATCATCTTTGTTTTTTAGAATGAATCCATTGGTGACCGGGTAAATGGCCGGCATGCCGGCTTTCTTTTCATCCCAATCAGTATAATCTGACCAAACTCTCAATTCCTCTCT
Source organism: uncultured Cytophagales bacterium (assembly GCA_963711495.1). Lineage (GTDB taxonomy): Bacteria > Bacteroidota > Bacteroidia > Cytophagales > Cyclobacteriaceae > CAVQEK01. The sequence continues at coordinate 176,789 of CAVQEK010000006.1, read as the reverse complement.
GGTTATTCCACTAAATATGGGATTACCAGGAATTTCAGGATTAATGTTAAACCCGTTCATCGAAGGTCTGGGCGGTGGCGGATAAATTGGATTATCAATGTCCATGGAAACCGGATAAATGGAAGTTCCTGTTATTTTGTCGAGTTTCATGAGTCCAACTGAATCCTGCCGGAGGGCCAGAATACAGCCACCTTTTTCTACAAAAGCTTTCAATTGTTCCAATGCATTGTCGTCGAGGGCACCTACAGCATTCGGTCCAATCAACAATAACTGGCTGTTCCCTAGATCGTTAATCTCACGGATCTCTTTAAATGGAATATTGATAAGATCAAGGGAACTGGCTGTTTTGCCGGATGGGTCCAACAGTTTTACGACATCGCCAGGCGAATACGTAGAATTAATGTAGTCTTTTCCTGCAATAAACAAGTCGGTCTGATTTTCTGATACAATGCCATCAGCATTTACAATTCTTCCATAAAGACTATATTTACCCGTAGGCAAAGATTGCGGTATCTGAAGTTTGAACGTAAGTGCTTTTGTGCTGTAATAGTCAATTCCGGGAAGTTTCATGCTGTCACTAACAACATATGTGGCTGTTTCATCTTTAATTCCATAATATAAAACTGCGTTCGTTAAGTCGCGTCCCAGATTATCATCATTGACAATATGTACAATGGGTTTTATGGTGTTTCCGGCATATACCTGACTCGTCCACAATTCCCAGGATAATAGTATGGGTTCATAGGAAGTCCTTACTTGCTTTGTCACAAACTTTGGATCCATGTCCACCAGATTTCGCGCTGTGTGCCAATTATGAAATAATATGGTAAATGGAAATATCCCGCTAAGTTCAGGGTTTTGGGACCTAAGTCTGCGAAATAATTCAGTCGCTGTTTTAAGGGTAAAGGCCTGATGCTCATCTGCCAATTGCGCCTGAATATTTTGAGGCGCATGGCCTGTCCAGCATAACTGCGATACGGGATTTTTGTGATGTGGAGTCAGGTTATAACGACCATCAGGGCCAGTGTAGTTGCCAACGCATTCTGTAAAAGTTACCGGTTGTGTTGTTTTATCAAAGGGAATGATTTCCTCATTATTCCGTGTATGTATAAAAGTGAAAGGCGAGGCATAATACCAGCCCCAATAACGATGCAGGTCACAAATATCGCCAGATTGACCATAACCATATCCCGCATTGCCAATATATAACCTCGTTGAATCCCAGTTCTGAAGTTTCTCGTGAACTGCACTCAGTAAACTCCGCCATTTTATGGCAATATCGCCTCTGTAGGGAACTTCATTTGTCAATGCATAGATCATCAATGAAGGGTGGTTAGCAATAGGCCTGAATTTCTTCTCCTGATACCATGCCACGGCTTCATCAACCGATTCAGGGGGCTTCTGCCCTGCTACCAGGCCGGAATAGTTTCCTCCGAAAACCATCATTCCCAGTTCATCACATACGTCATACCATGTCTGATCATCAGGAATCCGGATGATATTTACATTGATGCTTTTCATGAAGCGTACATAGTCTTCTGCAAACTGTCTGCTATGCTCCACGTCTGACGGGATACCACGTCCAGGGGGATTTATGGCAATTCCTCTTAAAAAAATCGGTCGATTATTCAGCCAAATTTGTCCATTCTTCGAACAAAACGTTCGAAAGCCAATACGCAAAATGGATTGATGAACAAGTTGTCTTCTTCGTATGACATTTAAGTTCAAAAGATAGAGCTGTGGATCTTCTGGTTCCCATAATTTTGGCTTTAGGTCTTGCAGTGAAAAGATAAGCCTGTTTTTTTCTACTACCAGGGAATCCGCTTTCAATGTTATGTTTTCAATTAGAGGTCTTCCGGAAGGGTATTCAAAAATGCTGAGCTGATAATTGTACTGTGGTTTAAGTGGTTGATTAAAGGTTACTTCCAGTCGTAAGCTATGATCAGTCGTGAATGCAGTTAATGAAAGAAATTGAACCTGGGAATCATCTTGTGCTGAAACAGTATTATTGTTAATCAAAAAAAAACACGTAAAATACAGCGCTACCAGAATAAAAAGTTTTTTCATATCAGTAATTTAACCCACTACAGATTTATAACTTAAAATAGACACAAAAAGCCGTGGGTATTAAAACCTCCGGCTTTTTGTGTATGTCCAATCATCAATTGAAGCCTGGGTTCTGAGGCATTTCCCTGGTCAGGTTGGCGTCGATTACGCTTTGAGGAATGGGGAAAAGTTCATCCCTTGCTGTGGCTAGTTGTCCCCCATTATGGTTGTGTAATTGTACCCTTTCCAGCCATGTACCTGTCCTGAGCAAAGTATACCGGCGTTGTTCTTCAAACACCAATTCCCGCGAACGTTCATCCAGTATAAAATCCATATCAACATCGGAGGCCGAAATCTCACTGGCATTGGATCTTCTCCTGATGACATTGATCGTTTCTGCGGCGCCAGGTGAATCACCAAGTTTAAATTGGGCCTCCGCTTTGAGCAGGTAGGTTTCTGCCAATCGCATATAAACCTGGTCATCATATTGGTATGCATCCTGCAAGTTAGTGATGGGTGTCGATTCAAATTTCCTCGAATAAGGCCAGTCTCTCCGGTTTTTGGCAGAGGGCGTGATATCTTGTGACCAATCAAGCTTCACTGTATCACCATAATCATATCCGGCAGGTAATAGATCCGCATTTGCCGGGGCATTTTGTGAGGCGTCTTTCAAAATGAAATATTTTCTAAGAACATAATTTGATCCCCGGTCATCCTGGGGTTCATAAAGATCAATGGCCCATTTGGTCAGTGACATACGGGCAAGTCCCCTGCCACCTCTGTCAACAGTGTATTGCAAAGGCCTGACACCCCCTATACTGATGTCAGCATAGCGGCTCGTATGCCATCTCCGCATAATACTACCACTTCCCCCGATCGTTTCGAATTCCCACTGCCAAACCCACAACGCTTCAGTATTGCCTTCCTCCCGGTTTGCATTTCCATCATAAAACATGTCCATAAAAGGTACTCCCGGTTGGTCACTTTTTACACCATATCGATCTGTTATTAATTGATAGTTTGGTGTATTAATACATTTATTGGCCCAATAAAGTGCACTATCCGGCTTGCCCAAGACAAGATATAACTCAGACAGGTAAGTCTCGATGGCCCCTTTGGTAATCCTTCCTGTTACCGATGGTTCAACACCAATATATTTTTCGGCAAATAACCAGTCTGATTTCATCTGTTGACGAACCTGCTCAACCGGAGTTCTTTCCCAGTCAGTTTTGATATTGGATCCAAGAGATTCCTCGAGATTTAGTGGGACGTCTCCCCAACAATAGGTGAGATGCCGATAGGCCCAGGCCCGTAAGGCTTTGGCCTCAGCAATTACCATGTTCTTATTCTCTTGTTCAGTTCCACCTTCTCCCGTCCAATCCACATCCGTTCGGTTCTCTGCTTCATTAATGATGGTGTTGGCAGCATTTACGCCTCTATAAAGCCATGCAAAAGTAGAACCTATGTCGGCATTGAATGGTGTATTTTGCGCAACCCAATCTTCAGCTACACGAGCAAAACCATCCCTTTGATTGGTGACCATGTTATCCGTACCATTCATAAAGACATCTTCCCTCAGATAATTGGCTCCGTCACGTCCTTCCCGCTCTTCCCTAACGAGTGCGTACAGTCCATTCAAACCCGTTTCAAATCCAGCCAGAGTGGTATAAAGGGTTTCTGTTGTAATCAGATTCGGCGGCTCTTCATTCAGATAGTCTTCAGAACAACTTGAAGTAAATAAGATCAAAGCCGGAACAACGATTATATGGAATAATTTTATTTTCATGACAAGTAATTTTTAATTTTTACGGTTTAACATTAAAACCCAAGATTTAATCCAACCACGTATTCTTTTTGGAGTGGAATGGAACGTTGTCCATCCAATTCAGGATCAAGACCTCCCCATTTGGTAAATGTGAATAAATTTCTCCCGGTCAGGTATATCTGACAACGGTCCATACCAAGGTTTTTTAAAAGCCCGGATGCCAGATTGTAGGATAGGGTGATATCCTTGATGCGAACAAAACTGGCATTTTCATAATTGTTGGCAGATACCCCCTGTTCCTGTCCTGCTCCGTCTTTGTTCATATACCAGTCATTGGAAGGATTATCAGGAGTCCACCAGTTCTTCTTGGTCGTATTTCTTCGCACACCGGTGTATACATTGTCGGAAAGCAATACATTGTTTTTGGTGACTCCATGAACCCCGTGAATAAATATGCTTAACGTCAAGTCTTTGTAGGTAAATGTATTGTTCATTCCCCAAAGAAATTTGGGGTCGCGTTGTCCTATTATTTGCCTGTCATCAGCATTGATTAAAGTATCGCCATTGAAGTCCTTGATTTTGACATACCCCGGCTGCGTGTTATACAGTTTCGCCTGTTCCTCTTCATCCAATTGCCAAACACCATCCCAAACATAGCCGTAATTCGCTTCTATCGGCTCACCTATGAACCATCCATTGGCAATATCATCAATCTCATTCCCTTGTTCATCAAGATAACCATACAAGGAAACAATCTTATTTTTATTGAAAGACATGTTCGCATCAGTTTCCCAGCCAAAATCGCCTTTGGTAATATTTCTTGACATAACAGATACCTCCAATCCATTATTTTCTGTCTCACCAATATTTTGAGTTATGGAAGATATGCCATGAACCTCAGAAATAGACCTATTGAGCAAAAGATCAGTGGTATTCGATTTGTACAGGTTAACACTTCCAACAATTCTGTCCGATAAGATTCCAAAATCCAAACCAAAGTTCAGTGTCTTGGTAGATTCCCAACCCAGATTATCCTCACCCAATTTATATGGAATATATCCGGGCAAAGTATTACTTCCCGCCACAATATCATTTTCAGACAATCGCGAGATGGTTTCATATGGTCCAACTGCCTGATTGCCGTTAACCCCCAATGAGGCCCGCAATTTTAACTCACTAAATATATCTCCCCAGGTGAAGAAATCCTCTTTGGCAAGATTCCATCCTAAAGCAAAGGATGGGAAAAAGCCCCATTTGGTTTTCGCTCCGAATCCTGAAAAACCGTCCCTTCTGCCAGTTAATGTCAATAAATACCTGCTTTTGTAAGAGTAGTTTAATCTCAACATTTGAGATATAAGTGCCGTTTCACTGTAGGTATAATCCGGTGTAATCAATTCAGCCTGTCCCACAGAATACCAGGTAAGAAAATCGTGTGGGAATCCGCTGGCATCCAAAATATTGGAACTGCTCTTATTCCCTTCATAACTATACAATGCCGTTATAAAGAGGGTGTGGTCTCCGAATGTTTTATTATAGCTGAGGATGTTCTCAATTACAGCGCTATTATAACGCGAACGCTCTGTATTGGCATCTCCCCTGTTATTTAACCCAAGTTGTGTGTTCCGCCCATAATATGTTCCCATGTCGCCAAATCTCACTGTTATGCCCGTATTGATCCGATAAGATAATCCCGAAAGGAATGGGAAATCCACCTGAGCATAATTGTTGGAGATGACCTGATAGGATTCGTTCAAATTTTTGGCTAGCGTTCCCATTAGCGGGTTACGGAAGTAGGGATCCTCAGGCCAGGGATAGATGGTCAGGTCTCCATTTTCATCATAGGCTGTAGTAAGTGGGTTGAACCAAAAGACACCCTGATCTCCGTCCCACGTTGGGGCTATGCCTCCGCGATCGTCGTAGGAAAATTGACTTCTCGTACCAATGGTAAGCCAATCTGCCACTTTGGTGTCCAGATTGATTCTGGTGGTGAGCCTGAGATAATCATCATTTACAGCAAGGCCTTTTACATCTGTTACTCCACCGGAGATATAATATTTGGTGTTTTGAAATCCACCTGAAACAGACAGGTTATGCTGTGTGCTGACACCATTTCGCAATGCAAGATCCAACCAGTTGGTCCAGTTTCCCGCGTCGTAGATTTCCTGTTCGGATTGCGTGATGGCATCAGGCTCACGATCCATTTTGAATTGATAGAATTCTGCTCCGTCCATCAGGTCCGGGATCTTCACAAACTTTTGTACCGAATAATATCCGTCATAAGATATTTTAGGCTTGCCTTCTTCACCTAACTTGGTAGTTACCAATATGACCCCATTTGCACCCCTCGATCCATAAATGGCAGCCGCTGATGCGTCTTTTAAAACTTCAATCGATTTCACATCATTAGGACTAAGGTCACGAAGTTGTCCTCCATAAGGTACTCCATCGACCACAATCAACGGATTATTATTGGCACGGATAGAATTACGGCCCCTGATCATGATCGTCTCGTTTGCGGTTGCACCTGCTGTGGAAGTTTCCACCATTACTCCGGGAATAGCCCCCTGGATAGCCTGGGCAATGCTGATATTTGGCACTTTTTCGAGTCTCTCTTCCTGAAGGGAGGCTACTGTACCAGTGATATCACTTTTTTTCTGAGTCCCATAGCCCACTACAACAATTTCTTCGAGGGCTTTCACATCAGGAGCCATCTGAACGTCCAGCACTGTTCGGTTTCCCGGAGCAATTTCTTGGGACACAAATCCAACTGAAGAGAAAACCAGGATTGCATTTGGTGTGTTGACCTCAATCTTGTAATTTCCCTGAACATCGGTGATCGTTCCGATGCTCGTTCCTTTAATTACAACATTGACCCCGATAAGTTCCTCGCCTTCCGTGGAGGTTACCTTACCGGTTACAAACTGTTGCGCATACACTATGCTTGTCGAAAACAATATGACCAGCAAAAGTGAAAATTTTAATAATTGAAAGTAGTTTTTCATCATTACCCTTTTTTTAAGTTAAGATTATCTTAATCAATATTATCTACCTATAAATAGAATAAATGCAAACAAGGAGAGAAGAGAGATTGTGATGATGATCAATTGTATCATTAACGTTTTCCGCTCTCTGAATAATTTTTTCATCCTTAAATTTAGGCTTCGGAGTGCGTGTGTGCGACGGGTGGTTGTTTCCAATTAACATGGCAAACGTAACATGGCCAAGATGAACTTGTTACAAAATGACAGGGTAATTGTTACATAACAAGAATTAATGTACCTCATAAACAACTATGCCATATTTTCAACGAAATCAGAAGGAGTAACCCCAAACTGGGTTTTAAAACATTTTCTGAAATAGTCGGCATCCTGAATGCCAACCATATACCTTATTTCGGAAATAGAATAAGCTTTTTCTCGCAATAACTGAGCCGCGCGGTTCAATCTCACTGTTCGAATAAACTCTACGGGTGTATAATTGGTCAGTGCTTTTATTTTGCGATAAAAGTGAACCCTGCTCATACCAATTTCCCGACTAATTGCCTCCACAGATAAATCAGCGTCCGATATATGCTCTGTAATGTAATCCATTACCCGTTTTAACAATCGTTCATCCAGTGATGTGACTGTGATCTTTTCGGGCTCAAGGGAAAATCCTGTTTGATAGTGGTCCTCTATCCTTTGACGTTGCCGAAGTAGATTGAATACACTCTGATCTTAACAGTTCTGCGCTGAAGGGCTTGGTGATATAATCATCGGCCCCTGTTTCGAAGCCCTCAAATTTGAAAGTGATCGCCGTACGTGCTGTCAAAAGGATAATCGGAACGTGGCTGGTGTGTACATCGTTTTTCAGAATTCGGCACATTTCCAATCCATCCATTTCCGGCATCATAATATCACTTATAATCAAATCCGGAAGTAAATCCAGGGCTTTTTCTAATCCTTCTTTGCCATTGGAAGCTTCAATGATCTCAAAATTTCTCTCAAAAAGATTTTTAATGAAATTACGGACTTCAACATTGTCTTCTACAATCAATAATAAGAATCGGTCATTTTTATCAAAATAATTTTCACTATTGCCAATAACAGAACTTAATGATTCTTCTACACCTGATTCAATTTTTGGTTGTTCGTATAGAGAAACGTCTTCACTGTTTTTAAAATTTGAAACAATTTGATTTTCCATCAAATGATTGCTACCCAATGGCAGTAAAATTATGAATTCAGTAAAGCCTGGTTGATCAACCGTTAATTCCTGACTTTTAACTTTAATGACGCCCTTATGCAAATCGACAAACTTTTTAGCTAATTCCAATCCCAAACCAGTTCCCGAACCCCAATTTATTCTTTTGGAATTATCTTCATAAAACCGATCGAAAATCATCTTCAAATTTTTGTCGGAGATACCTCTACCAGAATCCCTTATCCTGATTTCGACAAATCCATTTTTAAAAGCCGGATTTTCCTTGCCTTCCGGATGGTTCTCCACTTTTCTTATTGCAATATTGATCGAACCTTTATCCGGGGTAAATTTGAAAGCGTTGGACAGTATATTAAAAAAAACAACCTCTAATTTATCCCGATCATAAAAAGCTGGAATATCCTCAAGTTCTGAATTAAATGAAAATTGAATATTCCTCACCAGAGCCATCTCCCGAAAAGACAACGTTACTTCATTAATGAAGCGAACAATGTTTCCTTTTGCTGCTTTCAGGGTCATATGTCCCCTTTCAAGTTTTCGCCAGTCAAGCAATTGGTTGATCAATTGTAACATGCGTTCACCATTGCGCTGGATCATCATTAACTTATTTTTAATCTTTACTTCGAGTGAATTTTGCTTGATCAGGTTTTCCAGTGGCGAGATAATTAATGTGAGTGGGGTCCTTAATTCATGGGAAATATCTGTAAAGAAACTCAATCGTTGTTCGTGTAACGCCTGTTCTTTTTCCCTTTCGAGGTGTTCAAATTTGAATTTTTGATTTACCCGTTCCCACCTAATGGTAATCACAAAAAATAAGTAAAGCATTCCCCCGGCTACAACGAAATAAATGAAATATGCCCAAGTTGTTTTCCATGGTGGTGGCAATACCTTTAGTTCCAGAAGAGTATAACGGTCGCCCCAATTATTGGGATTGTTTGTTGCCTTTACTTTGAAAGTATATAATCCGGCTGGGAGTTTGCTAAAAGTAACTGACCGTTGCTTTTCGATATATTGCCAATTTTCCATACCACCTTCAAGTAAATAAGCATAATAGGTACGATCTGGGTTTATATAATTAATCCCGGCAAAATTAATGGTAAAATCAGACTGCTTGTAATTTATGACCAAAGGTTGTTGCATTTTCTTATGGCCAACGGAAATTGCGCTTTTATATATTTCCAACTTTTTATTGGCAATAATCAAATCTTTAATCACCACATTTGGGTGTTTGGTAAAGGTTTCAACTTCTTCAGGTTTAAAATAATTCAAACCCTTCGTTCCTCCAAAATACATTATACCATTATCTGAATAATAGCAGCTATTTGGAAGGAACTGTCTGCCTTGTAATCCTTCATTCTCATCGAAATTAAGTATTTCAAATTCAGCACTGTCACCTGAAACAGTATTGATTTTTAATTTGGATAAACCCTGGTTTGTACTCAGCCAGATTGAACCAGTATTATCTTCCAGTATTCCATACACAATGTTACTGGCTATTCCGTTTTCCTTAGAAATATTTATAATTTTGTCAGCTTTTGTGGATAATAGAAAAAGACCTCTTCCGTAGGTACCCGCTAAAATCTGATCTTGGCTATCAACAAATACACAGACAACACTGGTCTTAAGAAGGTCCCTTCTAAACGCTGGAAAATCGTTAACGTCGCCAAATTTCTCATTATTAGGATTATAACAATCAAGACCATTCTGAGTGCCTACCCACAATCTCCCTTGGTTGTCAAACATCATTGAATTTAAATTATCATTAATTAAGCTATTAGGATCTTTTGCGCTATGTTTTAGATGATGAAATTGCAAATTGTGAATATCCAATATATTTATACCGCCTCCATTCGTGCCTAACCACAAACGATTCTCTTTATCAAATGCTAATGTATGGACCTGATTGTAGCTAAGAGAATTCTTGTTCCCTGCCTCATACCCAAAATTTGTGCATTTCAATGTCTTTGGATCGATTTTGCTCAATCCGTTATAGGTACCAACCCAAATATTGCCCTCAGGTCCTTTTACCATTGCTTTAATGTTGTTGTCAACAAGGTTATGGCCAGAATTATCCTGTTTTAAATATTCAAAGTGATTTGTTTCTCTATTATAAATGTTCAATCCACTGTTTTCTGTGCCTATCCATAGCTCAGACGAATCAGGAACATAAACAGAAGATATACTTTGATCATTCAGGGTATTGCTGGAACCTAAATCTTGAGTGATCAGCTGAAAAAGATATCTGGTTTTATGGTAATAATTTATACCTCCGGAATAGGTAGCCAACCATAGGCTCCCATCATTATCCTGAAGAATGTCTCGAATCGAAGCACTTGAAAGACTTTTCGGATCAAATTTATTTTGAATGTAATTCTGGAATTTTTTCTCCTTGATATTTAGAATACTTAATCCATGTCGCGTTCCAATGTAAAGATTCCCGTCATCCAATTTTTTAATACAACGTATCACATTATCTATAATCGAATTCCCATTACTAATGGAATGATTATAAACTTCAATCCTATTGATATCCGGATTAAACCTTATCAAACCCACTTGTTCTTCCTCTGTGCCGAACCATAGATCTCCTGTGGAATCAGCATAAATAACCCGCACAAATAAATTCTGATACTTCTGGACAAAATCTCTTGGCCACTTGAAAGTAATTAAAGCATTTCCAATAAGTATTTTAAGGCCTTTAGTGGTGCCTACCAATAGTTTTCCGGAATGATCCCAAGCCAGACATCTAATATTATCATGACCGATCCGATACGATGTTTCCGAAGTATTGTTGATATTCAGAAACTCCAGTTTAACCGGATCGAAATAAAAAAGACCGTCAAATGTACCAATCCATAGTTTGCCATATTTATCTTCTAAAATTGTTCTAACACCAAACTGTTGATCTCTCTTTTTGTATCCTGGAGGGAAATAGACATGGAAATTTCCACTGTCTCTATCATAAAGATCTAAACCGTTTTCTGTTCCGATCCACAGTCTTTGGTGGGTGTCAATTGATAACTGATTGATATAATCATTACTCAATGAAGTGGAGTCACCGGTAATAGATGTAAAAACATCAAAATCATTCCCATCAAAACGATTTAAACCATACCTGGAACCGGCCCAAATAAATCCATCATTGTCTTGAACAAGCGATAGGATTGTATTATGAGAAAGGCCATTTTCAATATCAAGATGTGAAAAGCCAATCTTTGGCCCAAATGGATAAGAAATGGTCAACAGGACGTATAAATTCAAAAAGAGATTCATTTTTTCATCTCCTTACTTATTATTCAACAGATTTTAAAAAAATATGCCCATATATCAAAATAAACGGCTAAAAACACCGACTCGTATTAGCCTATGTGCATGGCTAAATGTATATGACATCTTTAACTACCTATTAACAAAGGTATTAAATAAAGAAGGGAAACTGTTGTAATATTAGGTGGGTTTAAGACTGACATTATCAACAACATATAATAAGCACAAAAAAAGAAGCATGACATTTAACTGTAGCACGCTAAATCCTGGTAATAATGGTTGCCTATATGAAAGATTTTTTCATAACACTGAATGTAAAAATGGTTAGTTAAGATCTATTGGATGTTATGGTCATATGGGCAAAATGGCTATGCAGTTTAGATTATTCTTAATGTGAAAAAGAACCTGATTATCTTCTTAGTGTTTTTCCTTTCTATTACTTTTCATTACTAAATGTCAATTAATAAATGATGCTAATTTGTTGCTGGTATTTCGTAATTAACTGATTATCAATAACAATTATATTTTGTATAGGTAAATAGTTGATAATATGTTAATTAAATCATAATATAATATTAATGACATCCGACTAATTTTCAAATGTATAAATAAAGTGGTTTTATTATAAAACCAGGGTGGTTTTGCTAGGTTTGGAAAGAGACCCCCTGACGGATGTCAAATAAATTGAGTTGAATTATTTTAAGATCTCGTTCAACCTTGGTAAGTCTTCCCAAACGGACCAGTTTGATCAATGAAATATATGATCCCATATTATTGGCCGCCAGGTTTACAATAAGTAGTGTACAATTCAGCTTCTTTACACTGCCTGTGGATTACAGAAAACAGTAGGTTGGCAATCAGGGCTATCCATATCTGTGTTTTGATGCCTTCCTTGCTGTCCGAGAAAAAATAGCCCAGTTCAAAATTTTGCTTTAGCCGTTTGAACAGCACTTCGATATTCCACCGGTACTTGTACAATTGGATGATAGTGGTGTCCTGATAGTCAAACATGTTGGATACAAACTGTAACACATGGCCAGTTTCAGGATCTTTGTAAATGATCAAACGGGCCCTTGTCGTCCCGTTTGTTGAATTGAGCAGGATTAGCTGGTCAGAAATGACCCCGCCATCGGCATAGTCAATAATGTGCCTGGGTTGTCCTGAGAGTACTTCATAGTCTGCATTTTCATTGAGGCGGGTGATAAAGTAGGCACCCTTTTCTGTCCAGTTGCCCCACTTTTGGTAGTTGTCATACCCTTTGTCAAAGATATAAATGTCACCTTTGTCCGCTTCAAGCTGTCCGAGAAAAGATTTGTCGTTACATGCTGCCTCGGTAATATGCACCAAGTCGGGCACAAAACCTCCTAATGGCATTTTGGCATGGATCTTCAGCCCTCCTTTCTTTTTGCCGGTAAGGGTGTTGCGGCCGGCCCCTTTGAAAATATCTACAAACAAGGTGATCGTCGAGGAATCGAAGACCGATACTTTCTCCTTATCCAGTTTATCTTCCAGAAGGCCGCAATGAACGGGATTAAGCGTTTCCTTATAATGCTGATACAACTGGGCATATATTGAGGCAAAAACTTCACTGTCCCGGTTGATGTTGGCATCACTCAGCGTGCTGACTGCAGGAAGTTTATCTATGCCCAGGTAGGTTAGTTTGTCCTCCAAAAACAACAGGTTCTTGCACAGGGTGTTCAGGGAGTGGGATTTGGTCACCACTCCATACAGTATAAACACCATTTGTTTATAGGTGGTCATGGTTTTGTAATAGCGATCGCTGTCGTGTTGTTGCACACAAGCATCCACTATTTGACGGGGAAGAAAAGAAAGTAGCTGACAAAGTACCGGTTGACCTGCAAGATTTGTATTTTTACTCATGATGTTCAAAGTGTAGTAACTTCAAACATCATAAAAATTTAGCGAGGGGTCAAACCCTCGCTATTGTATTTTTTCAAGTTCACCACATCTTACACTTCTTTTCCTCGGATGTCAGTAATATAATATAATAATTATATCAATTTACTAGCGTCCGAGTAATTTTGAAATTAGTTAAAAAATGCTATTCGATTCAATTTCAGGGAGGTTTCAACTTGAGTTTTCAAAAGTAGCCCCCATTTCTTTTTCAAATAGATTTAATTGTATATTTCTAAGATTGTTCAGTGCATTGCTGATTTGAATTTGAGACATTTGCAGGAATTTTATCAAACTTACGTAGCTGGCCGTATTTTTTGCTGCCAGCTTTACCATGGTAGAAAAATCTTCTGCCTCTTTTGCCATTTTATGAATCACCGTGAAGATCAGGTTTAATATCATGGCCACCCATATTTGAGTTTTGATGCCACTTGGACTGTCTGAAAGGAAATAAGTAAGTTCAAAATTTTGCTTTATCTGCTTGAATAGCGGTTCGATGGTCCACCTGTTTTTATAGAGCAAGCATATGGTCGATGCTTTCAGGTCTATGAGATTAGTGAGAAAAACCAGTTTTTTTCCACTTTCAGCATCTATATATGCCACCATTCTGGCTTCTGTATGTTGAACCGTTCCCGTTTCTTTGCAGATGTGTTCCAATTCGATACCGGCATCCATTTGTACACCGTGTTCGCAATTTTCTTCCAGAGACCTTTGTCTCAAAATTTTAAAGGTAGCATTCTTGTTCATTCGGGTCAGGTAAAATACCCCGTTTTTAGTCCATTCAGCATACTGCCGGAATTTTTGAAAACCCTTATCAAATACGGCAATGGTACCCTTGGCAAGATCCAGGGATGAAAGGAACACCTTTTCGTTGGTGGCCGCCGCCTTCAGGCAAATAAAATTGGGTACCCGTTCGGACAAAGTGATCTTGGTAAAGGCCTTGATACCTCCTTTTTTGCGTCCGTCTTTGGGCAATCGTCCACATGCCTTGAATATCTCCTTAAATAAAGTCACTGTCGTAGAATCGAATACCTCGACCTTTTTCGGGTCCACCTCGCCATTAATCTTTAAACACAAAAAGCTGTCCGACAAATATTTCTTGTAATGGCCATATAGCAGCAGGTATAGATATCCGAAAACTTCAGAATGCCTTCGGGCATTGGCATCAGAGATGCTGCTGCGTTTGGGTACGCTAAATATGCCACTGTGCACCAGTTTATCGCCCATAAGCATGAAATTCTTGATGATTTCCCGAAGCGTTGAGCTTCCGGTCAATACGCCATAAAACATGAAAACAAACTGATCCCACGTCCTGACCCGCTTATACCATTTGTCAGAGGTATATTCCTGTACACTCTTTTTGAACAAATCTCGAGGTATAAATGATAAAAGCTGTCCGAGAATTGGTTGCGTACAATTATTAAAACTATTTTTACTCATGGCTTCGTTGTTTTGTCGTTATTACAACATTAGCCATGGGACGGGGTTTTTCAAAACTCCGCCCCTAAATTTGTATTATCCTAAGTTCGAAAAATTATTCCCCTCTTTTTCTCGGACACCAGTAATATCAATTAATCTCTTTTTTAACAATTCAACTGGAATTTGAATTCATTTCTCTGTCAAATCTATTGGTAACAATTATACCACGAATTGCTTGCAGGAGCATTCCCACATTTCGAATTTCGAGGCCATGTATTCAGGTTGAACTTCCGTGTCAGGCCATAAGGATAGTCATAGGCCTTAATTATAATTTTCCGGGCATCTTTCCAGAACATAATCCTTCCCTTTATAACTTCTGCAAGACGTTTTGTTTCAAAATAGAACCATTCTACGTCTGTAATGGTTTTACTATGCGTATTGAGTGTGCGATATGAGAAAAAAGCGAAACTACCGGGGTTCCAACTTTGATTAATTAAAACTTTTACCGGAAATAAATCCTCTATCGGGCAGGTGCTATTCATAGAAAAGATCATCAATATAACAGTATTCCCAGTCTTCACCTGGCTCAAAGGATTTGATAACCGGATGCCCTGTTCCATGGAAATGTTTGGTAGCATGCTTGTTTTTTGAATTATCACAACAACCAACATTTCCACATTCAAGGCAGAGCCTGAGATGTACCCAGTAATCACCTGTTTTTAAGCATTCTTCACAGCCTTCAGGTGTATTCGCACTGATATTAATGACGGCATTTTCAATATGATTGCAGGTATATGCCATGGCGTTTTATATTAACTGAATGATCAAATATTTAATAAGGAGTCGAATAGACAACTATCTGCTACGCCTCTAGCTTGACCCACTGACCTCTCCAGGCAGGAGCATTGAAGGGATCGGCGAAGTATTGAGTCTCGTGCGACACCTTTTCATCCCGAAACTCCATGATACTAACGGTGTAGACACGCTTACTCTCGTAGGTAATCACATACTCGGTAACCCATATATTGCCTTCTCCTAGGATCCGCCGGACCGTAAACCCCGATGGTTTACCAGGGTGATGACTACGAAGCGCCTGCAGATTATGACGACCAATAATGACCTCGCCAGACTGCGGGTACTCGCACACTATGTCATCGTGATAGATTTCATGCTCGGCATCCTGATCACCCGCAGCCGATGCAGCCCAATGCCGATCAATGGCCACCCGAATGTCCTGCTCTTTCATAATCTGCCTCCATTTGAGTTCGCATGATCACCATACAAATGTTTATAAGACATCCAAATACTCAACAGTCCACAGAATTGAAGTCTGTCTTTTGTTAGTCTTTTGGTAAACGCGGTAATAATTAAATAGTCATTAATCATTTGATTTGAATTAATACTGTAAAATAAAAATATACAGTTAAAATAAAATTTTAAGATTACAAAACCCAAACGTTGAAGCTTGCCTCTTTTTCTCAGGGAAATTTATTTTTCAACCAGGATTTGTCGAATCATTTGATTGGTAAAGCCCCATTCGTTATCGTACCAGGTCATTACTTTAAGCAAATCGCCATCTACTACCCTGGTCATGCCCAAGTCAACGGTTGAAGCATAAGTACTCTTGACAATGTCGGAAGACACAAGTGGTTCATTTGTAGTTGCCAGTATGTTTTTATAACGGGCTGATTCAGCCTCTTCCTTAAAGATTGCATTAACCTCTTCCACTGTAACATTACGTTGCGTGATAAAGGTTAAATCAGAAACAGACCCTACCGGAATTGGGACACGAAGAGCCACCCCATCAAATTTCCCGGCATATTCCGGCAATGCTTTGGTTGTGGCAATAGCTGCGCCTGTTGTAGTTGGCACTATATTGGCTGCTCCGGCACGGCCCATTCGTAAGTTCTTTTTTGAAGGTCCGTCAACTATGCTTTGTGAAGCAGTATACGCATGAATCGTGGTCATTATCGCCTTCTTAATTCCGATTCTGCGTCCTAATATTTCAACTACAGGACTAATATTATTGGTTGTGCAACTGGCGCAGGAAAAAACAGCTGTTTTACCATCCTCTGAATTTACGCCATGAACTACTGTTGGGATATCTCCGCTTTTGGTTGGTGCAGAGATGATTACCGTTTTGGCTCCTGCAGTGATATGCTTCTTAGCATCTTCACTTGCAGTAAAAAAGCCCGTGCTTTCAATAACTACGTCAATATTGTTCTCTTTCCATGGCAATTCTTCTGGATTTCGAACCGAGTTGTACTGAATTTTTTTACCATCTACGAAAATATTGTTTGCATCATGAGTCACTTTTTTTTCATAGATACCATAGACCGAGTCATACTTTATGAGGTATGCTATATTTTCTACAGACACAATATCATTTACTGCTACCAAATCCAAATTTGGGGTGTTTAAAATCACTTTGAGGGCGGCTCTTCCAATGCGTCCCATTCCGTTAATTGCTATTCTTTTCATCTTTCTAAAATTTAATTTTTAGGTCATTTTTGTTTTTTAAGGCTTGCCTATATATTCTACAAAAACCTCATCAAATTTCTCTGATCATCTTATTTCTTACTCCCCCTCGTCCCGATAGCTATTGGGAGCAATGAGGACTAAATTGTTACTCGTTTTTAACAAAGTTCGTATGCTTTTGTTGTTTTCGAATAAGATATTTTTAACTAAATAAATCTTATATAGTTAATCATAAAAATCGACTGAATATCTAAATTAACTGGCAAAGGATTAATAAAATAGGCTACTAGCATAATACCAATCATCGTCCCGAACATATCAAACCCGCTTTCGAGGCCAGTCTCAAAAAACTTCACATCGACTTCATGTATCTTTATCTCATCCACACACCCTTTGCCTTCTAACCGGGAGAGGAGTAGGACCCGAGGGATGCGAATGAAAATGTGATTATAACAAAGGGGTAACGTTACTGGATATATAGAGGCCGCTGTAGGGCTTGGTGGACGAAGGCAAGTGCAAGGCCATCGGATTATCGGACGTCAGACTGGAATAGCTGAAAGGAATTTTTGAGGCCGCGAAGATCAAACCCGCGGTTGTACATGTCGAATTTCATCCTTTTATCCCTGAATGGGAACTATTGAACTATTGCAAAAACAATGGAATCGTACTGCAAGCTTTCGTATCGCTAGGTCATAGCAGCTAGCCCAATTTGCTGGAAGATCCAATCATAACAGCCATCGCTAGACGAGTCAACAAGAACCCCGGAACAAGTCTTGCTCGCCTGGGCTATCCAGCGTGGGACAGCCCTCCTGACCAACTCGAAGACCCCTGGTCGGATCAATGAGAACGTTGAAGTCTACTCCCTGCCTGAAGGCGCCATGCGGGAGATCAGCGATGGTATCAAGACACAAGTCAGGTTTAATGCCGTTATGGAGACTGGTGTTTCCGGGTTCACTACGAGAGGAAAGTTAAGCTGAGGCAACACAATTGCTCCAATAAGTAACGTTTCTGTTTATGTTTCCAGAGCCTAACGAGGTGCTGTGCCGATCTGACAAGTTCAGGTGAATTTGTTCACTATTCATTGAATTATTATTCATTTGTATTCAGCTAGACAAGTCCTAATTTAAAATTTCATTTTGGTCTACTATATCTCATATCCACCGAAACATTGATTTCATTTGCCATTTTTATGCCAAACATTTTTGGCAACTTAATTTTAAAATCCACAGGTTTCACTACAAATTGGGATTTCGCACTTAGTTCGTTTTCGGTGACAATTAGGAAGCCAGGATGAGAGACCCTCCGGGTCACATTATGAATAGTTAGTTTGCCCTCGACTACGACCTGATATTCTCCAGGTTTATTGAAATTGATATCGGCAATATTTAAGATTTTTCCAATAAAATAGGATTCCGGATATCGATCCGACTCCATATACTTTTCATTGAAGGCCTTCTCAATATCTTTGTTCTGGAAATGAAAAGATTTTATCATTGCATGGAATTCAGCCTCGCCTGTATTTGTGTTAATGGTACCTTCCACCTCATGGCTATCGCCCCTGACGTTATCAAAAGGTTTCTCTCCGAAAAATGATACGAATCCCGAGTGGGTACTAAAATCCTGAGCCCATAGATAATTGTTTATCACCAGAAACACCCCGAAAAATAATAACCTCTTATATTTTTTAGCCATTTGAAAATAGATTTAATAAGTTCAAATTATAAAAGAATTTTCCTTCAAAGCGAACTTCTGCCTCACGTAATCTTTTTTGTAGCAATTCAGGTTTTTTTATTTTCTATTTTTTTTACAATCAGTTTTATGAATAATGGTCATTGTTTAAAATCAGCCGCAATAGTGGTTGATTTCCATTGTTCCAATTCTTCAGACATGGTGGCCAGTTTTTTATAAGCCCGGTTATAAGCATCACTTCCAAGAAACAGGTGCATCGGTGGCTGTGAGCTTTCGGCTAATTCAATGAAAATTTCAGCTGCACGATCCGGATCGCCAAGTTGCTGACCATCTGTGGAGAGGTAACGCTCCTTCGTATTTTTTACTGATTCGTAACCCTCGATTTTTGTTGGGATTAGTGTAAGTGAATTTTTAGTCAAAAAACCAGTCCGGAAACCTGAGGGTTCTACTACAGTAACCTTAATACCAAATTCCTGGACATCCAGTGCAATCACTTCAGAAAATGCAGCCACAGCAGCTTTGGTAGCCGAATAAACAGACCAGCCGGGAGCGCCCGCAAAACCGGCCACTGAACCCATGTTTATAATGTAGCCCGATTTCTGACTGCGCATTACCGGCAGAACACTTTTTACTACACCGATGGTTGCCAGTACGTTAACATTAAAAATATCCCTGATATCCTGTTCAGTTATTTCTTCTACTGTCCCGTCCATCCCATAGCCTGCGTTATTAACGACTACATCAATGCGACCGAACGCAGCCATCGTTTGTTGTATGGATTCATCAATAAAAACCGGGTTATTCAGATCGACAGTCATTGGGAGAAAACGATCACTGTCTATCAATCCAACCGCCTCACTCAGCGTTTGCGCATTGCGTGATGTGGCTGCAACGCGGTAGCCCCTGTCAATCAGTTTTTTTACGAGTGTCAGTCCCAACCCCTGTGAGGCTCCTGTTACATACCATACTTTTAAAGTGTTCATAACATTATGTTTTTAATTCTTCAAATTCAGACGTGAATGAATTATCCCTGTACCTTTTACACTTATTTTATTCTGGCACGTCTGATATCATCTTATTAACGATTACCCAGCGGTTATCAACTTTATGAAATGAAAGAAATTCGTCATAATTAAAATCATACATTTTAACGTGAACTTTGGCAATGGCTATAGAGTTAATCACATCTACCGAGATGATGGTTCCTTTAAAAGGTTTCCCGGAATCTTTAGGGCTTTGGCGGTTCTTTACCCCGTCAAGGTACTGATTGAGCGTTTTGGCATACGGCTGCCCTTTTACATCCCCGAATAATAAGGTGCCGGGATTAAAAATTTTTTCCAGGGCATTAACATTACCCTCATAGATACCTTTGAAGTAATAGTTTTCAAGTGCCTGTGTGATGGCTAATGAATCTTGCTGATTATTTTTCATTTTTGTTAAATTTTGTGCTTCTGATGCCAGCAACGTGCTAAACAAAAAAGCAATCGATAAAAATGTTTTCATATTAATTGAGATTATGTCCTGCTCCCATACCGCCATCTACGTTGATGATGGCGCCGGTAATAAACTTGCTTTTTGCAACTGTATAAACCATTTGTGCAATATCTTCCACCTCGCCAACACGGTTCAGCAGGTGCAATCCTGCACTTCTATCACTATCATTACCATGCATAGGGGTGCGGATTACACCCGATGCGATTGTATTAATCCTGATGTTATATTTACCAAATTCGGCGGCTAACTGCATTGTGAGTGATTGTATTGCCCCTTTGGAGGCAATTGCTGCTGTTGCGTGCGAGCTGCCGATCGCGTGGTTTACCATCGGTGTACTGATATTGATCACTACACCATCATGCTGCTTCAGCATTTGCGGAATGACAGCCTGCGTGGTAAAGAAAGTGCCTTTCAGGTTTGTATCAAGAAACCGGTTGAGATAAGCTTCGTCCACTTCGAGAAATGGCCTGGTTTCAAAGATGCCTGCATTGTTTACCAGAACATCCGCCGAGCCAAATTTTTCAAGAGCGACCGCTAACAGTTTTTCACCCGTTTTTTTGTCACTTACATTGCCGGCAACCATGGCAAGATTTGTACTACCATCCAGTTCCCGGTAGGCCTGTTTCAGCTTTTCGTCCGTATAAGAATTGATCACCACGTTGTCGCCATTGTCTAAAAAGTATCGGGCTATGCCTTTTCCAATGCCTGATGATGCCCCTGTAACAATGATTGTTTGCTTTTTCATCTTAATGTCTTTAATAGGCAACAATCTTTTTTTTAAAAAAAAGATTTTATACAGCCTGAAACCATTAAGTATTCACTATTTACGTGATTGCCATCATTAATAAAAGCTTGCTTTTTGGGAAATTTTGTTTTTTAGATTGAGATAAGAAACAATCGGACCGCTCACCAGTCGACATGGCTACTTTACCAATATGAAGTCTTAAGATTTCTTTAGCTTCCATTGCCTTAATAAAACCAGTAAACAATTTTGAAATAAAAAAGTTTGTACAGATTACCCTATCTTTTTTTAGTAAATACCGGTTAATTAATTTCGCCATTCGCTCGCATTAACTCCAAAAGCAGACTGGTATTAATATCTTTTATTGTATATCTTTCCATTTCATTGATTTTTCTTCTAAATGAATTGGAACCTATTGTAAGTAATCAAACATCCAGTAATTTTTTATATAATTTTACCATTTTTCACTTTGATGCTTTCCCAAAAGTTTAATTTATATTTTCCATCCGGTGCTGGTTTATTGTTAATCCAAACCAAGTCCCCTCGATCATAAGCAAATTCATTTCTTTGCTCTATTTCAATATTTAGACCTCTTTTTGTTCTATATTTAATTTTGGTGTGAATAGATGATACTCTACTTTTTCGAATTTCAACAGCCCTACTTTCATTTTTAAATTTATATGTGCCATCGGGGACTTCATTAGAATCTATATATACTTTGTTTCCAATTAGTTTTGTGTCATTAGGGTAATTGCATTGAATTTCCATTATCCTCTCATCAAATATTTCTTTGGTAATAATGTTCAGCTCTTTATTTTTTAATTCAGTCAGATATTTAACAACATTTAAGTCAGGTAATTCATTTTCATTTGCTAAAACAAAAAATTCATCTTCCGTTCCATCTAATTTTAATATCAAAACATTATCATCAATATAACCTTCGTTACACAATAATATATCATCCTTTCTATCAATAAGAATAGACCGCGCCTCCGGATAATATTCCCACTTCCCTAATTTTACTTTACCATTTTTTGACAGTATTAATTCTTGATTTTTCTTAAAAATTAATTTCTGCAATTTGCCTTCGTTGTCAAGCAGTGCCCATGGTTTATCGATGAGTATAGTTCTTTTATCAAGTGAAAGACTTATGCATTTTAATTGATTTACTAGGCCTGATAAATATTTAATCATATTTCTGTCAAAATCTCATCTTTATCTCAACAATTACTTATTCCAGTATTCCCATCTGTATTTTCTTATACCTATAATTTATTTTAAAATCCCGCTTCACAATGATAAATTTAATAATTCTTGATTTATTAATAACTAATCAATCAGGAAATTAAGTATAAAAAATGCCTTACCCTAGAATGACCCAGACGAACGAATCTAAAATCAACATTATAAATTGAAGCACGTTGAACACCTTTTGTTTTTTTCTCAAATCTGCCGTGACCTTTGCTGAGTACTATGAGTTTTTTGACTGTTGCCTATTATTGACATCAGCTTTATGGTCGTGTCAAGACGAAGGTCTTTAATTAGGTGAATTAACTAAAAAAATCATGCGATTATTAATACTTGAATCATTTCTGCAATATGTCATTCTAAAACACCACAAACCAATACCTGCATTTCTTAAGTACTAAGACTATATTGTGACTATTTCACTGAAGTTGACCCAGGTGTTTCAGTATAAATTGACCCACCCCCTCACCGGTGGATCTGGTGGCTAAGTTACCGATAAAATTTTAATCATTATGCCGGAGAGACTTTCCTTTTAAATCTAACCGGTGCGCATGGGCAGTAAGTCTGTCCAAAATGGCGTCAGCCAAGGAAGGATCTGTCAGGTACTCATGCCATTTGGCCACCGGAAGTTGTGAGGCAACCAGGGTTGCTTTTTTTCTATACCGGTCTTCCAATATTTGCAATAATGCGAGCCGGGTATCGGCATTGAGTGGTTGCAATCCAAAATCATCCAGGATGAGCAACCAGGTTTTTTCTATCTGGTTGAGTAGCTTAATAAAGGTTCCGTCCAGTTTGGCCAGTGTCACTTTTTCAACAAAGCGGTTCATGTTCAGATAAAGGGTTTTGTATCCCATCAGGCAGGCCTGATGCCCCAGGGCGCAAGCCAGAAAACTTTTTCCCACACCAGTGGCACCGCACAGAAGAATATTTTCAGCTCTTTCTATCCAGGAGCAATCGGCCAGCAGGCCGAGTTGCTGCCGGGTCAGGTTGCGTTCTGTTGAGCATTTTACTTCTTCAAGCAAAGCTGCATACCGGAGCTTGCTGAGTCTGAGGTACATTTCGGTGCGTTTGAAGCGCTTGTTTTCCAGTTCTTGTTGTACAAGCTGGGCCAGCAGTTCATGAGCTTCCGGTTGGCTGTTTACCGGCAGGGACAACACGGCCTGATAGCCGCGCGCCATACCGTGCAATTTGAGTTCCCGGAGTTGTTCCAGGGTAGCTTCTGTGTTCATGTTAATTTGTATTTATTTGGGTTAAACATAATTTTCCGGTCCCCGCACATTTTCGTTAGGGGGTGTTTTAAATTCCTGATCAGCGGTATTGTTTTGCCGCTTGTCCATATTGTTTTTAAGAATATTGTTAAGGATGCCGAAGCCCGCCTTTGGCCCCTGAAGCATCAGGGTACAGGCTGTTTCCAGACGATCTTTCCCATATTTGTTGCCCAGGCGCAAGATGCCCAGGCAGGCGTTATAGGTCTGCTCGGGAAAGGATTTTGACTCCAGTACCTGGGCGATGGCCTTGCGGGCAGCGGGGCCTGTCTTGGAGGCTTCCCGCAAGAAATAATCTGCATCCCAACCTTTCTGCTCCATGACAGCCCTGTGGTTGTCAGGCATATGTTCCGGTTGTGTGCTGTAGCTATGTTTGCGGTAGTTACGCCAATGCACAGCGATGCGCTTGTGTTCATGGTAAATCTCCACTGTTTCTGAAGTGTAAACCGCTTTGACCTTTTTTCCGCTGTAACTATAGGGAACGCTGTATTGATGCATATCCTCCCCCAGGATGATGTGATAGTTTTTCTGTACTTTGGCCATCACTACTTTCTTTATTTCAAAAACCGTGGACGGAAGAGGCTTCAGGTGGGATCGTTCATACTGCTCGAAAACATCTTTCCTGCTGTAATCCCTGCCTTTGAAGTGACGGGTGTTCAAGACTTCCAGTTCGCTCCTGATCAGGGTATTGAGTTCCCGGATGCCAAAGCAAAGCTCATTTCTGATCTTGCCGTAGATGCGTTTATAGGTCACATTCACACTGGTCTCCACGGTGGCCTTATCACGAGGTTTTCTCACACGCGTAGCCATAAAGGTGGTCTGGTAATGTACCGAGAGCTGGTCGATCAGTTCGGTAAAGACAGGCTCGTAACGGCTGGATTTTTTCACAGCGCTTTTCAGGTTGTCACACACGATGCATTGCGGAACGCCACCCAGATAGGAAAAAGCATGACTAAGTCCTCCCGCAAAATCCTCCTGTTTCTGACTTGGCAGTGCTTCGGCATAAATGTAGCTGCTGAATGGAAGTGCGGCGATCAACACTTCGCAGGAGATTTCTTCCCCGCTGTCCCGGTCAATATAGCTCAATTTGTCACCTGCAAAATCTACCATGAGCTTTTCACCCGGCTGATGGGAAAATACTGCCGTTACATCCTTCTGGCCAATATATTCATTGAGGTACTGACAAAAGCGGGTATAGCCATATCCTTCAGGAAATTCCTGGCGGTACTCCTCCCAAAGCAGTTGACGGGTCACGTGACGCTTCTTTAGCTCCCGGATATACTCCGGGAGTCGCTCCTGAAGTACCACGTAGCGACTCCCACTTGCAGGAGGCTTCTCCGGTTCAAATAACAGCTGCATTAAAGCTTCATCGCTTAAAGCAAGCGCTTTATGAAGATCATAGCCGTTTTTCTCGATTTGACGTAAATAACTTCTAATGGTATTGCGCGCTACTCCCGTATGACGCTCGATAGCCCGTATGCCAGTACCATTGATTTTTTGTTGTAAAATGTTTCGGATCTGTTCCATAGTTCTTCGTTTTCCAGCCATTTTCCTTGGGTTTTTTACCCCAAAGAAAATCAGGTTCAGATTCCGGTGAAGGGTGGGTCAGTTTAAAGTGAAACACCTGGGTCAATTTCGATTGAAACACCTGGGTCAATTTGAAGTGAAATGGGTGGGTCAATATGGGGTGATATTATCAGACTATATTGATCTCCAAATCCCCCTATATGACTAAGATGAATCAGACTATTGCGCAAAAAGGCTTCGCAGTTATGGAATCAACTATTCACCTGGTTTCTAGTATCACAGACGGGAAGACGTGAGAAATGCGATTAAAAAATAATAAGGTAACATTGTTGTTGAGATATTCTTTTGGATTGATTTTTAGTCAGTCTTGCTAACAGTCTTTATGACGGTCTTATTAATTATCTGTAAGATGGTATTATAGATGGTTTTTTTGGCTTTTTCGGTATTTATAATTGTCGTTTCCAAAAATATCGTTTATGTGCAAAACCACTGAAATAAAGGTTATATAGCAAATAGATTAGGAGAATTACCCAAGCAACTAAAAAATTAGGTCTGGGTAAATTTACAGGTACGGTAATAGTCTTTTGCAGTCTTTCTAAACGGTCTTACACAATAGTTTTTTAGGGGTCTTTTAAATGGTCTTTCGTAATGGTCTTTTGGGATTTTTCGAATCGTTTTCAGTTGGATTTAATGACTTTTGGGGATAATTGGAACACTGTTACCCGATATTGCAGTGGCACGTTGCCCGACTTTTTGCGTCAACTGAATTAGCCTTATAATTGCCCTTTGATACCTCAACACGACCAAGTAAACTACCCTCATTCCTCAAAAGAAACATCAACTCTTTGGTAGGCTCGTAAACGTTCATCTTCTTGTCTTAGAATGGCCTTTGGTTGTCGTGAATATCTTATTACAAGACCATTCGCACAAGCACTCAAAAATCCCAATATCGAAACCACAGTCAATTCGACTGTCCAATTGTTATTAATCGATAACAGTAGTAGTACGATCCCTATTATGAATAAAAATAGCATGGATCCTATGTAGTATAGAGATATCAATATGGGCAAATTACCTTTAAATCTGCGTCGAATTCTAAGACGAATTGGGGGGAGCCAAGGTTGACCTTGTTCCAAGAGTAATCCTTCTTGGTAGTAAGATGATAGAAGCGATTGATAGACTTTAATGTCAAGGATCCATAGAAAAGAAATACCAAAGGAACTCAAAAACGCAATCACTGCACCTAGTTCTGTTGCCGGGAAAGGGAAATCCTTTTGGTGTACAAACACGTATGCTATTGCTGCTATTGCTCCAAGTAACCAAGTAGATGATAGGAGTCGGTATTTCTCTTGAATCGTGTTGAAGTGGCGTTCTGCAAGCCCTATTTCAGAATAAAATGCCCATAATTCATCACGTGAGTAATTCTGTACCTTAATCTTTTTTTCAATCTTTGACATCTTCTTTTATCGGATGTTCAGGTGTAATGGTTTAGTTGCAATACAAATATTTATAAATGATGCTTAATATTAAAAGTATTATATTCCAGTTCTGCCTGGCCGAAACTACACGTATGCCCTTTTAGTAGGCCAAATATCTCATTTTTGACTTTTTGATCACCTCTCACACCCAGTAAGACAGACTTAATTTTTAATGTTTTGGGGTACAATGTATTTTTTTCGTCGTGAATGAGTCTCCATTCTTTTTCATATTCCCAGTCTTTTGCTTTCACAGTTATAAGTTGTCTGATTTTATTTTGAACATCTTGTTTTGAAATTCCTCGATAATCATCAATTGTAAACTTCGGAAATTCATTGCTATAATTTACTTTACTTAAATCAGACTTTTCAAGAGAGTTTTCAGGGAATTCAAATTCAATACAGACTCCTTTATGATTATCAGCATAGTGTGACCACATCAGTATAGATAGATTGGTCTCTGAAAAACAGCATACACCAAACTTACTTTGTTCATGCATAAATTCCACATTCGCGACGTTCATAGCCCAACCTGGGATTGGTGCTCTATTCATTGGTATTTCACTTCTATCTCTTTTTCCCAACATAACATCTCTGACAATCGAATGAAAATCACTATTTCTCTCATGATAACTTTTCATATCAAGGGACAAAGCGCAGTCATAAGGATCATTAAAATTAGTAGGATCAGACATCCAAACTTTTCCGGTTTTAATTACATCAAAAGTATATTCGTTTATTGGATAGTATTTGAATAGAAATTGGCTACTCATTGTCATTTTCTCCATTTAATATATAGCCAGCATTCTTATGCGTAATGTGTGGAATCCAACGCCCAACGTGCGCACAATATCTTCGAAATTCATCACCATACTTGTACTTCAGGCGATTTTCCTCATAGCCGATGACAATCAGATTCGCCACAACAAAGCAGATACTGGTATACAATAGCAAGCGACTTGACCAGAAGAACCAAGATTCAGCAAGTAGTATCATCATTACAGCGAGGTACATAGGATTTCTCACGTAACGATACAAGCCCACAACAATAAGCTTTTTGGTCTCATCGAAGGGCGCCAGGGTGCCCTTACCTACGGATGAAAATGACCAGATGCTCATTAGAAGAATTGTGGCACCGGCTATCAGGACCAAGGTGGCCACGTACTGAGGAAGAGACCATGAACCGGGACTCGGTACGTCAACTGGGGCAAAAATGCGATACGGAATATAAGCCGTCACTGTGCCTGGGAACAAGATGATCATTGCCACGTTTCTTATGAACAGCCACAAATTCTTCGACATGCTGGCTAACATATTATTTATTATACCTCTCCTTGCAGTAAAATACACTCCTCTGGGTGAAAAAGCTTCTATTTAAGATCAAATACATTAATTCTTGCAAAACGAAAAATCTTCAAGATTTTCTCACACCTTGGGTGTACAACGTAATTAACAAACTTTATACAGCTTTGCTACATTACTCTCAAATGATAAATATTTTTCTGAAAGAGCCCTGTTAAATTTACAAATATTGTTTCTCATTTTATTATCTGCAGTGTAATATGATTAATCTGCAATGCTAAACAGTCCAATGGCCGAACGATATGAAAAAATCTAAATTTTTAGATCATGTCATTAGTGGGTGAAATTGGTTCAAATGATCGTTGACAGATGGTGAAGTGTAAAAATGAAAATGGTAAACAATTCATACCATTTCTTTAACATATAAGGGATCCTCCCATGTTTCAACCATCACTACTATGCCGATTGGTCTTTTTTGAAATACAATTGATAAATTAGGCTCCGGTTGGTTTACAGGCAATGTAATAGTACTTTACAGTCATTTTTCCATCTTTCATATGGTCTTACCTATGGTCTTACTTACGGTCTTTCTCACGGTCTTTCTTACCGTCTTGTTAATGGTCTTTAAGATGGTCTATTCTACGTCCTTATATACGGTCTTTTGCACGGTGTTTTAAATGGTTTTAGTGGATTCAATGACTGAATGGTATACTAATGTTTATCGCCGATGGCTTCTTTATTTTTTCATATTACAGTAAATTCAGTCTTTGCACGTTTTCTTATTGTTCAGTTAAATATAAAACCAGAATCGAGTAATTACCGAATGATAGCAAAAAGAGGCTTTATTCTTTCAAGTAGATGTTCAATATTGATAATAAATACCATAGACAAACCAAAAAGTTGACATGAAATTAACACCAAAATGTGCCCTGATACTGCTAAATATTGGATTTATTACCTTATTTTCTTGTACCAATCAAAAGGAAAATACCAAGGAAGTGGTATCAGAAAATGACCCGGAATCAAATCAATCTGATGCAAGACTGGAATGGTTCAAAGAAGCCAAATTCGGTATGTTCATTCACTGGGGCTTGTATGCCGTACCTGCTGGTGAATGGAATGGTGAGACCAACCATGCGGAATGGATCATGCTGCAATCAAATATACCTGTGGACCAATATGAGGGTTTTGCCAAAAAATTTAATCCGGTAGAATTTAATGCAGAACAATGGGTGAAAATTGCCAAACAGGCGGGAATGAAATATATCGTGATCACTTCCAAACATCATGATGGATTTAGCATGTATAATTCACAGTATACTGATTACGATATCGTGGATGCTACACCTTTTAAAAGAGATCCACTCAAGGAATTGGCCGAAGCATGCCAAAAAGAGGGATTAAAGTTTTGTGTGTATTATTCCATTGTCGATTGGCATCATCCGGATTTCCCATCAAAATATGGACAAATAAGCAAAGAATTTCCTTCGGGATATCATGGAAGACCCAACCCGCAAGCAGACATCAGCAAATATAACACCTACATGAATCACCAGATCAAAGAACTGTTAACCAACTATGGTCCAATTGGCATTGTGTGGTTTGATGGCGGCGGTTCTTTTCGAAATTATGACAGAGCAAGCATTCTCAATGCAGATGAGTTAGTGAAAATGATCCATGAAACACAACCAGCCACCTTGATCAACAATCGCCTGGGTGTTGGCGCAGATTATGGTACACCCGAACAATATATACCGGAAAGTTCGATGGGCACAGCCTTTGAAGTGTGCATGACCTTGAATGATCATTGGGGATATAATAAATATGACCATAACTGGAAGGATGCCAAAACCATTATCAACAATCTTTCGGATATTGCCAGTAAAGGCGGAAATTATTTGCTGAATGTTGGCCCCACTGCCCAAGGGGTTTTCCCACAAGAGGCTGTTGATATTTTGCGACAGGTGGGCGACTGGATGAAAGTTAACCATGAGGCTATTTATGATGTAGAGCCCGCCCCACCGGGTGATAAGATTAGGATTAGGGGTAGAATAACCCAGAAACCGGGAAAATTGTACTTACACGTTTCCCATTGGCCCGATGATCAACAACTCTTTGTGCAAGGGATGAAGGGAGCAATTACAAAAAAGATTTATCTGCTGGCAGATCCACAACAGAAGCCATTGATATTCGACGCCTACGAACGAAGTGTAAATATTCATGTTCCGGACATGGCTCCTGATGCGGCATGTAGCATTATCGTATTGGAATATGATGGGAAGCTAATAGACTGATCTTATGTATAGTGTCCTGCCTTTCAAACGACAAACGGGCCCTCTAATATATGAGAAAGTCAGGATTTGATGTTACAGACAATGAAACTTAGTTTGAACCAAAAAAAATTACAACAATTTTCGTTATTTTTTTCTTTCTGATTTCCTATTGAATCTACTTATAATTTCACATGTCTTGGACCTACCTATTATATTACTCAATTTTAAAGGTCCATGCAAAGTTACAGGGACGATTTTTTTGAACCTGTAAATCCTCCGGTATCAAAATTTGAATGCCACCATTCGATACGTACTTCCACTTCAAAGGCCTGTCATACCCCAACATTTCTACTACTGAAATTTTTTGCATATTCATATTTACCAATGTAAAGGAATTTCCTGGCCAATCGAAGGTAACGGCATACCTTTTTTTTCCATCGTTACTCATCAAATAAATAATACTATCTTTTTGGCTGGTAAGGTTTAAGGTTTTAGTGTCAAAAATAGCTTCTCTGTTCACATTGATCCAACTCCCCATTTCCTTTAATCGAACGATGCTAGGACCCGGTATCAGGCCTTCTCCGGTTGGCCCAACATTCAGCAAATAATTACCTCCTTTTGAAACAACATCAACTAACTGATATACAAGAGTCTTAACTGATTTCCAGTTATTATCATATTTTGAATACCCCCAAGTATCATTCATGGTAGCACAAGTCTCCCACTCAAAATCAACAGATTTATCAGCAATTTCTCGATCTGGCAGGCTTACATAATCCCCTTCATCATTTCCTATCCGACTGTTGATGATACACTGTGGTCGAAGAGATAAAACCAGTGATCTTAAATCCCGGCTCATTTTATTAGTGGTTTTATAGGGCACATCAAACCACATCAGGGAAATGTCTCCATAGTTTGTCAGCAATTCTTTAACCTGATGGAAAACCTTACCATAAAAATATGATTCAAAATCTTCCTGGGTTTGTGGTGGAAAATCCCAAGTATTTCCATGGGTATTCCAATTAGCACCGGCTACGTGGTAGTCGCGTGCCTGGCTATAATAAATTCCAAATTTTATGCCTGCAATACGACATTCCTTTGCTAATTCCGCAATTGGGTCCTTGGCAAAAGGTGTCGCATCAACGATGTTGTAATCAGAATAGCTTGTTTTGAACATTGAAAACCCGTCTTGATGTTTAGCAGTGATCACCATATATTTCATGCCTGCTTCCTTCGCGATCTTAACCCATTCTCTGGCATTAAATTGAACAGGATTAAAAAAATTGGCTGTCTTTTCATATTCTGCGTTGGGGATTTTCATAATGAGATCTATCTGCTCTGCATTTGAACGTCCTTTCATAGCTTCACCTTTCCATTCACCAGCCAATTGAGAATATAGCCCCCAGTGTATGAACATGCCAAATTCGGCATCTTTCCACCAATCCATTTTGTCATTCTTCTCCTTTTCCCAATTATCACCAATTGAAACATTATGTGATTTATTGATTTTAGCATATGTATTCTCATTTCCTTGCAACCAAGAAAATCCTGAATATGCAAAAATCAGTATCAAAGCGCTGTAACCGGTGATTTTAAACAACGTCATTTTCCTTTTATGTTCGTCATTCAATTATCCAAATGATCAATTTTATCCAGGGTATGTTAAGAACCGGAATGATAATTCGTCAACCCTAAGAAAGTCGAAATGGGCTATAATATATTGAAAATTAAAGGATTAAGGAGTAAATAAGGTAGAAAATGCTTTGAGAAAAGACGCAGGTTTTGTATTTTAAGTAAAGAAACCCTGCAAAAAATGGCACATCAAAACAACCTTGACCAATTCCAACTGAGCTTTCTATTCCCCACGTTCAAACAGATGTTGAACCCACACCATCCATTATACCGGATGGCTGATTTGATCAATTGGGGAGAAATCAATAAACAGTTTGAAAGCTATTACAAAGATTTTGGAAGGCCGTCAAAACCGATACGGCTGATGGTGGGGATGCTGATTTTAAAACAGGTTCGTAATTTATCAGATGAAGCATTAGTAGAGCAATGGGTGGAGAACCCCTACTATCAGTACTTTTGCGGGGGGAGCCAATTTCAATTAAAATGTCCTATTGAAGCCAATGAGTTGAGCATGTTCCGAACCAGGATCGGCAAAGAGGGTGCTGAAAAGATCTTTCGATTATCCATTGAGCTCAATGGAAAAGACGGCCAGGAAGGCGAAGTGATATTTGACACCACCGTCCAGGAGAAGAACATTACTTTTCCTACCGATGAGAAGCTTTATGGTAAAATCATTAAGAAATGTCGTGACATAGCAGAAGCCAACCAGTTGGAACTTCGCCAGAGCTACCGGTTTGTGGTGAAGGGGTTGAGGAGACAGTTGCGGTTTGACAGGCGGAGGAAACAATCAAAAATAGCCGGTAAGTCACTGCGGAAATTACGGACCATAGCAGGCCGCCTGGTGCGAGAGTTGGAGCGGAAGCTTCCTCCGGCAGCTTTTAATGCCGTTTCCATGAAGATTGCCCTGTTCAGGCGGGTGCTGGACCAAAAGCCCAAAGATAAAAATAAGATCTACAGTTTGCATGAGCCTCATGTGCAATGTATGAGTAAGGGGAAAGAGTACAAGAAATATGAATATGGGTGTAAGACCAGCATAGGATGGACCAAAACCAGTGGGGTGATAGTCGGAATGATATCTTTTGAGAAAAACATCTATGATGGCAAGACGCTTCCTGCGGCCATCGATCAGGTAGAGCGGCTGACAGGGAGAAGGCCAGGTGTGGCTATCGTAGATCGGGGATACCGGGGGATAGACAGGGTGGGCTCAACCCAGATAGTCACCCCGTATAATCAAAAGGCAAAAACAGCCTACAGGAAGCGGAAAGCTAAAAAGTGGTTCCAGCGAAGAGCAGGGATCGAACCGGTGATCGGTCATCTGAAAAAAGATCACCGCCTGGCCAGGAACTATCTGAAAGGCATAAGGGGTGATCACATCAACGCCCTGATGGCGGCATCGGCATTCAATTTTAAACGGGTCTTGAGAAAACTCAAGGGCCGTATTGTCTTCTGGCTAAAACAACTTTGGTATTTCATAACGATCCCTAAACTGTGGTAGTTACGACTTAATCTGACAGTTAGGGATTAAATTTAAATGAGGAATTTAATCATTAACCCCATAAACTGTCAGAAATGAATACAGAGACAAAAGTAATCAAAACTAAGTTAGGACTACTCAACTTAGCCGAACAATTAGGCAATGTATCCCAAGCCTGTAAAATATTTGGATATAGTCGAGATAGCTTTTACCGCTACAAAGAGTTGTACGATCAAGGCGGAGAGATGGCATTGGCTGAACTTAGCCGCCGCCAACCGAATCACAAAAATCGCATTGAGCCAGCCATAGAAGAACGTGTCGTATCCATTGCATATGAATATCCTGCATATGGCCAATTAAGAGCCTCCAATGAACTTAAGAAAGAAGGGGTATTCATATCTCCCTGTGGTGTGCGCTGTGTTTGGCTGCGACATGATCTGGAGACCTTCAGAAAGCGACTCAAAGCTCTGGAGGCTAAAGTTGCCCAAGAAGGATTGATACTGACTGAATCTCAAATTACCGCCATGGAAAAGGCTAAGGAAGAGAAGCGGGCTCAGGGCGAGATAGAGACACTTCATCCGGGCTACCTGGGTGCCCAGGACACCTATTATGTTGGAACCATTAAGGGCGTTGGCAGGATTTATCAGCAGACATTTATCGATACATATGCCAAAACAGCCCATGTTAAGTTGTATGACAGGAAAAATGCATTAGTAGCGGCAGATATACTGAACGATCGGGTGATCCCTTTCTATGAAAAATATGACATCCCGTTACTTCGAATTTTAACTGATCGAGGCACTGAATATTGTGGCTCCAGGGAGCATCATGAATATCAGCTTTATTTGGCCATTGAGGATATAGACCATAGTAAGACAAAAGCCAAAAGTCCTCAAACCAACGGCATTTGTGAGCGCTTCCATCGTACCATACAAGACGAATTCTATGCGGTGGCTTTTAGAAAGAAGATCTACCACAATATTGAAGAACTTCAGCAGGATCTGGATGTTTGGATTGATCAATACAACCATGACCGGCCCCATTCAGGCAAATACTGCTTTGGGAAAACACCAATACAAACCTGGGAAGAATCCTTACATCTGGCGAAAGAAAAATTGTTGGATCGGCAGAATGAAAATTTCGTACCTTTATTACCGCAAGGTGAAGCGGAAGCAGGCTCTGGTGGAGACCAACCTGCCAGGAATAACCTTGCCGACCGAAATGGCGAGGGGCTTTATTTGCCCCTTGCTTATCACCATTTTGGGAGTGGTATACCTAAAGAAAACTCAAAACCAACACCTTGAACTGTCAGATCAAGTCGGAGCTATTACACCTAAACTATATGCTCCAACTTCGCTCTGCCCACTTTTTTAGGGACGACTAATTACCAATGGCCTCTGATGTAAATAAACATCGATTATAGATCCTGAAAGTTTTCACTTTACCTTTAAATTCAGGAGAGAAACTGACGATTTCTTTACCATTTACATCATACATATAGGGATTAAACCGGGCATAACCAAAGGGCCTTTCCCCTCCATCCCATAATTCACCGTTGATAACAAAAGTGAGTATTTTTGATTTAGCATCTACATTTATAACAATATGATTTAATTCATTGGCTTTGATTGAACCGGGACCGGAGGACCAGATTAAAGGTGAACGGCCGTCGTCCATTACGAATTCAAGAGCACCAGACTTCAATAATTTTATAAGCAGTCCATTTCCTGCAAATTTAGCTGTACTTCCGTATCCCTCGTTTTCCTTTCGACGGGTATCGATTAAAATCTGGTCATTCTTTAAGCGGGATGGCTCAATCTTCAACTCCAGTGAAAAGCCTTCCCCCTCATATAAATTGCCCAGATCAGGTATGGTGAATTCTTTACCCTGTCTACAAGAATCATCGGAAAGTTCCAAAACAAGGCCATTGGTTGTTTTCTCTGAATTCTCTCCCTGATTCCAAAGCATTTCCAAATACTCATTGGGAATTTGATGAATCCGGGCGATGGTTTTCTGGGTTTCTGTAAAATAATAATTTCCTCCATCTTCTATCCAATCTGGATATGATATGCCATGGGAATAATCCATATCATAAAGAAAAATTTCAGGTTGACTCCAATAGATATACCCATCTTTCTCTATGCCACCGGCAACCCATGTAGGATTCCTGTTTCCCAGCGGATGACTGCTGTAATGCCTTGCACCGTTGTTATGAAAGAACAAGGCGTACTTCCCATTTTTAAATTTGTAAACTTTATTAAAACACCGGGGCTGCTTTATCAACTTTCCACCTGGGCTGTAAGTTGCCCATTCAGGGGTTGTCCAGGTATGACCGTTGTCACGGCTGTATGTTTGGACATTATGCCCCCGGTTAGTCCGGTAGACACAATACAGGCTTCCATCATTCATGGAGACAATATTATGCTCATCAGCAACCTTCCCTTCAGGAGGCAACAGGCCTTTATCTCCATCCGGTAATGTCTCCCATTTAATTTTTGCAGGATCTTTTTCTGTTAATATGTTCGGACTGTATACAATAGCGCCTGAACCGGATTCCATAAAACCTTCTCCAAAATTTCCTACTTTGGATAAAGGTAAGTAGACGCCCCCTTTATGAATAATAGGCAAAGCCACACTCCACCAAAACTGTATTTTGCCTTTGTAAATATTATTTCTGTCTATTTCAAAATTCCTTATGGGAACTTCATAGCGTTCTTCGGACCAGCTATGTCCCCCGTCATCCGAATATTTCATCATCATTTTTCCAAATGTATCTACCCGTTTAATGGGTTCTCCACTTGAATTGAGTACCTCACGCATATTTTCCGAATTGTACGTGTAAAAAACATAAATTCTTCCGGAAGGCACGATCAAAGGAGTAATCCATGAAGCTTCCGGCCCGGTAGCAGGCTCAATATCGACCAGTGGACTCCACGTCTTTCCTTTGTCTTTACTAATTGTTGACACGACATGTTGTCCGGGTTGTCCTTCAAGCCCCATACCTGTTGTCAAAACTACCACCCACTCCCCTTTGCTGTTTATCACAGAATAAGGCTGATCGCAATAACCTTCATCGGGAATGACAGAAACAGCATTATCAATGTTCCGCCAGTCTTTTTCCTGAGCATAAGTCGCTGAACAAATTAGTAAGAAAGCAATAAGCAGAAACACCCCAATATTATTAAATTGATAATATTCCCTTCCAAACAGACTATTTTTCATGTTTATCATTTTATTTTCATTAACCTTAAACACCATACGGACTTTTTTTGATATTTAGTCCAAATACTTACCCAACAGGTATCTTTTTCGATCGGGATACCATAATATTGTTCTGCCCCGAAACTTAGTAATACTGGGATATGTGCCAATCTCTGCAGTCATTTTGGGCGGTACTGCAATATCCTCTGTATTCAACAGTTCAACCGGCTTGCTAAACCAGACCGGTTGTTCAGCATCCTGTTTAAATTCCCCTTCAGTATAATAGGTAGGATTGCGGAGGATATTAGCAACATTGATGCTCCACTCTTTATTTGCCTGATCATAGCCAAGTCTTTTTCCATCATTATTATGAAAAATCAGGATAAACTTGTCATCAT
Source organism: uncultured Cytophagales bacterium (assembly GCA_963711495.1). Lineage (GTDB taxonomy): Bacteria > Bacteroidota > Bacteroidia > Cytophagales > Cyclobacteriaceae > CAVQEK01. The sequence continues at coordinate 139,980 of CAVQEK010000006.1, read as the reverse complement.
TTAATTTATATATTGGGCAAGGCGACATCGGGTGTGGAATTCCTTCACCTTCATCAGAATATTTGAGCATTTGCGGAATTTTCCAGGTCTTCCCGTTATCGGATGAAACTGAATAATATATAAAACCCGTCATATTTCGCATAACAGTAAACAATCTGCCATCTGGTAACAAAACAATTGCAGGTTCCTGCGCAACCGACATATAAGGATATACCGGATTTTGTACTTCCAGTCCCATATCGTTTTCAGGATACCATTCAATCTTAATATTTTCGGGAGAGGGATTTTCGTCAATATTAGCGAAACGCATAAAGTAGCACCTTGAATCGGCATTTACCCAATTCTTCTCACTTTTCATTACACTTTCCGAAGTAATCAGGGTATATCCGGCAATCCACTTTCCTTCCTGGTCTTTAACTGGTTTCTGCCATACAATCCAGTTTTTCGGGTATTTTTTATCAGGATTGTCGTATTTTGAGCGGGGCATTCCAATTTCTTTCGGTGTTGTCCAGGTATAACCATTATCATCCGATAAAATACATCCCATAGTTCCGCTTCCCTGCCGGTTGTTATCGAATATTTCAATCTCTTTGGTGTAAAAAATGTATATCCTGCCCTTTTCTGAAATGATCGGGAAACCCCAACTGGCCTGCAATCCTCCTTTCCCATATTTTGCCCCCACCAAATATTCCGGTTCTGACCAGTTTATTGCGTCAGGACTCCTTGCTAAAACCAAATGATTATCACCCCGGCCTTCTACTGAACTTTGTGTCCACAAAGCAATCAATTCTTCGCTTTTCGGAGCGTTGAATACCAGAAAATGTTCGTTGTCTCCATTATAAATGCCCGAACCTGTTGGCACAAAAACACAAATATCAGGCTTGCTTCTTTTCCATTCCACATCAGGGTCTCCAAGTGGTATATCTTTACCATACTTACCAAAAGGATAATCCATTTCGACAAGTTCATTTCTGCTGAAAAGATTCTTAATACTACCTGATTTCGCTTGTTTTTCCACCTGATTATGTACTGCCGGTTTGCAGGAATAAATGAACATAACCAATATAATAAGCGAAAGAAGTCTAGGTTTTCCTTTTACCCAACTTTTAGGTTTGACATTTTTATTCATTAATATTCAATTTGTATCTCGATATCAATTACAATTTTTCTTTACTATTGGACGCTAGAATGGTAATTGCTGATAGCTTCCGAAGTCGTTAGGTGCCTATTGTAGATTCTTAATTTTTTAATCGAACCTTCAAATGAAGGGGCGATACCTAAATATTCATTTGTGTTTATATTGGCGATACCAGGATTGAACCATGACCAACCCGTAAAACGGTACCTTCCTCCATCACATAATTTTCCATTCACAACTGAAGTAATAAGGTTGGCTTCACCATCGACAATAAACACAACGTGATTTTCTCCTGCATCAACCAATCCCGGGTCAGTATCCAACGATGCTTTTTGTTCTCCATCCTGTAAAGTCAACTCAACTGTTCTCTGGGGGGTTATTCTTACTACTATTCCATTTCCCACCTTATCGGTATTATCCAAAATTATCTGTTCGGGTTTTAATTCATCGATATCGAAAAGTATCTCAATTGAAATTGAACCATTTTCTAAATCAGGAAGATTAGGTGACAGTAGTTTTGTCTTCGGTGGTATATTATCTTTATCAAGAATTAGTCCTTTAGTTACCGTATTTCGTTCAGATTCCTGATTCCAAAGACCTTCGAGCAAATCTTGATCAATCAAATGAACCCTGGCAATTGTTTTTTGTGTCTCAGTTACCCAATAATTTCCTTTCTCTTCAATCAGGTCCGGATAACTCATCCCACGTATATCTTGCGGTCCATACAGTAATACTTCCGGTTGTGACCATTTTATTTTACCTTTCTCTTCAACTCCTCCTGAAATCCACACCGGATTTCGATAGCCTTCATATCCCCTAATATTATTGTTGTGATACCATAAAAGATATTTACCATTTGAAGTTTTAAAAACCCTTGGGCAAGCCCGTGGATTTTTGATGGCCCGGCCGTCAGCATAAGTTGCGTACTCTGGTGTACTCCAGGTTTTTCCGTTGTCAGAACTGTATGCATTTGCCGGATACCCTTCACTGGTCCTGTACATGCAATACAAACCTCCATTATTCAGTGGAACGACGTTATGCTCTTCTTGTGTAACTCCAAGCGGCGTATAACTGATTCCTGTATTACCCTCAGGCAGAAGCACCCAGTGAAGTTTGGACGGATCTTTTTCTGTATTAATATTATCCGATTTATATAAAAAACCTTCCCCCATGTCTTGTGGATGAATACCCATTTTTGTAAAAGAAAAATACATGGATTTCTCGTGTGAAAAAGGTTTTGAAATTCCCCAAAATAACTGAACTTCACCATTCCAGGGATTAATAAAATCAACGGTGGTTTTCCTCATTGGGATCCGGTGTCTTTCAGACCACGTACGACCGTTATCGTCTGAATATTTAAAACAGTACCAGCCCAATTCCGTATTGTGATTGCGTACTAATGGTTTGCCATCAGGATAACTATCTATTTTATCACCGTTAAATGTATAAAAAACATAGATCCTTCCGTAAGGTGTTACGTATGGTATTCCCCATGATGAGGGCGGAGCATCAGTTTTTTCAATATCGATCAGTTCTGACCAGCTTTTGCCCTGATCGGAGCTTATTGTTGCCACCATATGCTGTCCAACCTGACTTTCTGTTCCAGGTCCGGTAGTTAAAAGACATACCCAGTCTTTATTTTTTGCAATTACTACATAAGGTTGGTCGGCATAATTCTCACTCGGAATAACACTCCTGGCGTTTTCAATAGACCTCCAATCCGTATTTTCCTGTGCACTCAGCACCAATGAATGTGCGAGTAACATTCCACTTAGGATTACTAAACTGATTAATTTCATAATTTTGACTTATTTATTATTTTTATTTTTCCCGCGACTGTTATGGCAGATTTCCTTTATTATTCTTGAATTCAGCCCCCCATTCAAGATATCAATTTCAGAAATAAGCTGACTGGTTGTATCGGATAATTCATTTCAAATTTTTTTACTGTTACAATCTGCAAACCAAAGTAAACTAATATCTCTCACGATTTTTTTCCATCCACTTCAATCACGATTACAGTAGCATATTTGTGAGAGATACCTGACGGAAGTTGAATGGTAATTCCGTTACCAGAGTTAATTACTGTAAGTTTTGATTTTCTTTTATCTGACAAAATCCAGGCACTTCTTAAATTTGATATTTCCGGAATGGACAATAAACCATCTTCCGGCCACTCAAACACATGGGCATAAATGTGATTATCTTTCCTGGTAAATCTTCCCCATGTTGGACTTTCATACGGACTTGCTTCAGCACCATATATTGATTCTCCATTTAAGGCCATCCATTGACCAATAATTTTTAAACGGTCGATACTTGGCCCGGGAAACAAACCTTCTGGTGTGGGACCTACATCCAATAAAAAGTTTCCTCCTTTGGAAACTATATCTATCAGGTTATTTATCAAATCTTGTGGCGATTTCCAGTTATTATCAAAGTGGGCATAGCTCCATCTATCGTTCATAGTCTTGCAAGATTCCCAAAAAAGTCCTGGCATACCTGTATCCGGGATCTGCTGTTCAGGGGTACCAAAATCTCCTGCGAAATCCCCATCTTTATTTAAACCCATCATACCCTGGCGGCCAACATCAACACGGTTATTTATTATAAGATCAGGTTTAATATTGCGTAAATAGTTATAAATATCTTTGCCCATTTCAGAAGTATAGTCAGGGATCCACTCGCCATCAAACCACATAACCCCTATATCTCCATAATTTGTAAGGAGTTCCTTGAGTTGTGGTTTCATATAATCTTCATAATATCGTGAAAAGTTGGGATTGGTTTTACCACTTTTATTTTGCCGGTAATATGGTTCATGTATAGCCTCTTCATCTGGATGATGCCAGTCACTAATTGAATAATAAACACAAAATTTTAATCCTTCTTTTTGACATGCTCCGGCCAGTTCCTTGAGTGGGTCCCTTTTAAAAGGCGTAGCATCAACGATATCATAATCAGTGAACTGTGAATTATACATGCAAAACCCATCATGATGCTTGGCAGTGATCACGATATATTTCATTCCTGCCTGCTTGGCAAGGGAAACCCATTTATAAGCGTCAAACTGAACAGGGTTAAATTGATATGCAAGTTTCTCATATTCTGATATTGGAATATGGCATTGATCCATGATTAAACAAGCATACTGGGGCCTTTCTCCTTTATATTCACCTTCCAGAACAGAATAGAGCCCCCAATGGATGAACATACCAAACTTGGCTTCTTCCCACCAGGCCCTCCTCTCCTGTTTATCATTTTCTGATTCATGCAAATAATCCTTAGGAGTACTTTTACATGAAACCATAAACATGATAGTGAATAACCAAAAAATCAAAGGATATATTTTTTTCATCTTTGTCCTTTTTCCCTGGGTAAAAGAAAGGCTATTATGAAACACCGACCCTATCAAATAGCTTTTCAACTAATTACCTAAACTATTACTATGCGGGTTTTTTCTACTATTCGATATACTTATTCCATAATCTGCTTGCTTCTTTTTCATTTTTTACAACTGTTATAATTGCCAGTCCTTGCGATGGAAGTCTACGAAATATCCAGTTTAAATCATTTTCCGGTATGTCACCCCAAATAATTAAAGGTTTGTGTTTCATTATTTGAGCATAGATAGAATGAAGCGATTCGGCTGATGGTCCTCCGCTATCAATATGCAACTCCAATGCGGTAAAATTCATATTTATATAATATTCATAAGGAAAATAACCGTTTGAATGCTGATGCATAATGCACCCGGCAAAGGCATTTACAATTTTCTCATCCCATTTTCTAATAAAGGCATCATACAAATCAGGCGATAGTATTGCAGCAGCATCTTCCTGATGCCAGATTGTGCCTTTCGGAGCCCAGGTGTTGTAATAAAACGAACCAATTCCCCCATAAAAGTCGGGAATACGTTGGATCTGCATTTTACCAAACTGAATCCAAAAATCCGTTAATTTTTCAGCAACGGCAGCCACTTCATCCGGCCGCTCGAACATGGCAAAAATCAGGTCTTCAGCTCCATATAATAATGATAATAAATCCGAAATTCCCCGCATCCGGGTTGTTGCCAGCGGATACCTCCCTTTACTACGCCCGGAAGCCTTTACCAGAAAATCAATGGCTTTTTTAACCCAGGAATTTTGCATCGAAAATTCCGGAATGTCATCTGCTCCTTTAAACCCGGGCATCGGTTCAGCATGAATAGACCCGGAAGAGTAACTGTTCAAAATTACAGGGCAACCAAGGGCAGCTTCAACCCAGGGAATTCCCCAAAAAGCACTGGCGCTCCAAATAAAATCCCCTCCGCATTTCTCGTGTTCTTCAAACAAGTAGTCATAATCATTTAAATAATCATCGATACAGAAATGCTCCGGAGTAAGTTTAATCATTTCAGGAATGGATTTGGCCGCCGGATATCTGTGTACGGGGTATTCACTGCCCCAAAAAAATCCCAACAAAGGCCGGTCGTTTCCCTTTTTATAAAATAATTCAAACTGCTCCACCCGTTCTCCAATACTTTTTTTCCAATTGTTATTCATCATCAGTAACATAAAACTGATTACAAACCACTTTTCTCCTTAAAATTTCGATGATTCCCAATAAGTTCCGTATTCATCAAAGGTCTGTTGTAGATACGAAGGTTTGTCAAACGACCTTTTGGCCTGATTTGTCCACTCAGTAAATCTCCCGTTTTTATCTGCTTGAAAGAAATATCTTCGAGGTTCGAAGTATAACGCGACCATCCATACTGCCTGAAATCCCTTCCATTACAAACTGTTCCATTGACAACAAATTGAATAATTTTAGGTCCGTTGTCCACTGTAATGGCGACACATTGTTCGCCATAAGCATTGATCAATCCCGGATCGGAATTCCATTTATCCGTCTTCTCACCATCCTTAATAACTATTTCAACAGATCCATATTCACCGGTTTGAACTACAATCTCCTTTTCTTCCTGTACTTTGGATGAAAATAAAACCTGCCCGGCGCTGATATCGCCAAGCTTTATTCTGAAATCGAATGTAAATCCTGACCTGTAAGGTTCATCACCGGCAACCTGTGGCACCGTAAGAACACTATTTGATTGTATTTCAGTTGTATTCCATTCAGTAACAAAATGGTCTTGTGATATGGCATTTCTTCCAAATTGGGACCAAATTGTCTCAAAAAAACCATCGGGAACAGCGTGACAGCGGGCGTTTGCCTTGTTCGTTTCGGTTACCCAGTATCGGCCATTTTGTTCTATCAGATCAGGATAACTCATTCTAACATCCGCTTGCTCTTCATAAAGCAGTATTTCAGGTTGGCTCCAGAAAATCTTCCCATCTTTTTCAATTCCGCCACTAATCCATGCGGGGTTTCTAGAGTTAAAATCCTTTCCTCCATTATTGTGGTACCAAAATAAATATTTACCATTTTGACACTTCCAAATTCTTGGACATGCCCTGGGATTTTTAAGGTTTATCCCATTCACATATTTTGGTGGAACAGGTAAAGACCAAGTCTTTCCCCCATCGAAAGAATATGACTCCGCAGGATACCCGGAAACTGTGCGATACATGCAGTAAATTGAACCATTATTCATCTGAAAAATATTTTGTTCGGCATTTATAGGGCCCAAAACCTCATTTTTTATGCCATATTCAGACTCAGGCAAATTCACCCATTTCAATTTTGTGACCTCTTTTTCCGTATTAATATTGTCGCACCTGAAAAACCATCCCTCACTGTTATCAAGCATATAATTACCAATTTTTGTGAAAGCAAACATCATCCCTTGGTCTACATCAACGGGCTTTCCAATTCCCCACATAATCTGGACTTTCCCCGACCAATCATTATTTAAATCCACATTTGTGGTGCGAACATTAAGGCGATACCTTTGTGACCATGTTTTACCATTATTATCCGAATATTTATAACAATACCAGCCAAACATGTCCTCCCGGATATTTTTCCTCCCATTGAGTTCGTGGATTTTGTCGCCATTATAATCATAAAATACATACACACGGCCATATTTGGTAAGGTATGGCATTGCCCAGGAAGCCGATTCTTTTCCCGGTTTTTCAATCTGCACCGGCGTAGTCCACGTTTTACCCTGATCTTCACTAATACAACTCACAATATGTTGTCCTCCTGTACCTTCAGCACCAGCACCCGTTGTAAAAACACACAACCAACTGCCATCTTGAAGCACAACAACATATGGCTGATCGCAATAACCATTCGAATAGATTGGTGAACCATATTCAGCATTCCTCCAGTCATGTGTTTGGGCCATCAATTTGCCTGACATTAAAAAGGAGCTTCCCACTAAAATTGTCGTGAGGATTGAAGATTTAGTTAAATTCATAATTATGTTTAATTATACTTACCCAATCGGTGGAAAATACTTTGCCATCCCGTGTAGAATTCATAAAATATTTGAATCAAAGTATGCCATGAGTTGATTTACAACAGTATATTGTTTTATAAAAAGCAATTAAAGCATTCGGACATGGCGTTTTAAATCTTACTATTGAGTCCATTGAGATAGCAAAAGCTACCTAATTATATGCTCAAATCGACTTTTATTCTCTATTTGCTAACACCTGTCCGAACTTTTTGAAGGCGTAACTGTTCTTTCATTTGTATCGATTGATCCAATTCCACATAAAAGGACAAAAGCCTGCTTGTGAGATTAGTCGTCACTGATTCATAGCCCGCAACACCTGCAAGGTTGTTTAATTCATTAGGATCATTTATCAAATTAAAAAGATAATAAGTTCCCCCCTCTTCAGGATCAAAGACCATTTTCCATCTTGCGGTTCTAATCATCACTAATGTTCCCAACTGAGAATAAACCGCATTCCTAAGATCCTCACTCCTTCCTCTTATCGTAGTGAGTAAGTTTATACCAGGCAAATCTCTGGTAGAGATGTCAATTCCAGCCAGATCCATAATAGTCGGATAAATATCCAATGTTGACACCAAAGCTTTGGACTGGATATCACCTATTCTAATATCTTTTCCGGGGATACCTTTTCCAGTGATCAATAGGGGCACACCTGCGCTTTGTTCATAGAAATATCTTTTATCCCAAATGCCGTGATCCCCAAGATTATCACCATGATCGGCGGTAAAAATGATGACTGTATTTTTGTAAAGGTCTTTTTCTTTTAATGAATTGATAATTTTGCCTATATAATAATCTACATGAGTGATCATATCCCTGTATCTTGCTCTTCTTTCTCTTGTAGACTGATTATCAACACCATCAACCGTAGGTTTGGTATCCTCAGGCTTTGTATTTATAAAACTTTCAGGGGCCAGATAGGGCGGGTGCGGACTAATAAATGACACATTCAAGTAAAAGGGCTGTTTTTTATTGTAATTTTGAATAAAGTCGCAGGCACTTAATCCAATAAATCCATCTTCTGTATCATCGGAGCTTAAGGGGTGTACGCCACTTTTTATACCTGACTGTATGTTATTAAAATATTTCTCTTCCAATCCCTTTTTTCTAAGAGAGTATATATAATCATCAATATTTTCGGAGTGGTTTGAATTGGGCATGTGCTCAGAAATATCCGCTACCTGGACGACAGAATTGAAACCATAACGCTTAATTTCATCTTCATCTGTTTTAACCATATTGGTACCCGTTGCATACCGATCGATATAATGATGTTTGCCAATTAATGCAGTGTAATAACCGGCCTTTTGAAGATAATTCATGAAAGTATTGTCCCTTAAGTCGTTTGACAATGGACCGGTCTGATTGCCATAGATCTTTGTTTGGCTGGGATAAAGACCGGTAATAATTGAAGTTCTGGATGGTTGACAAAGGGGAGCTGCTGTGTAGGCATGGGTAAAACGAACACCACTTTCGGCCAAAGTAGTCAGATTTGGGGTTTTGGCACTTATTAAATGGTCTGGTCGCATTTGATCCACCATGATCAATATAATATTTGGTCCGGATGATCCAATTTGCCCAATTGCAGGTGTAATAAAACTAGATATGATTGCTATAATAAAAAGCTTCGAAAGGAGTCTAATATATATTACATTTTTCAATTCCGTCATTTGCGCCTTGTATTTTTGTCTTGTCGTTTATGAACAAGGTTAATTCTGCTTTAACCCGGCATTAAAATTGGCAATGGCTTCAGATGTTCTTAAGGCACGGTTATAAACCCGCATATGGTGAATAGTCCCATCGAATCCATCATCAAACGTGCAAATATTCGTGTCATTAGGATCGCTTAGATATGGATACACCCAACCCCATCCGTAATTTCTTGTTTGAACACTTCCATCGCTTAGCACGCCATCAACCACAATGGTCGCTATTTTTGCCGCCCCATCAATGGTAAATACGACATGATGTAACTTGCCTCCCGTAATAGTATTTTGATCTGAAGCGAACGTACTGTTTTTACTGATATCGTCCTCCCTAACTTCCCCATCATTGATAAGTATTTCAATGGCATTGTCATCTGCAAGGGAAACCTCAATACCTTTATGTTTTGGGCCTATTGTACTTAATATTCGTTGTCCGGGTGAAATACTGTTAACGGTAAGCCAAATTCCAATAGAAAATCCTCCACCTTTAATTAAATTTGGCAATTGTGGGAAGTTAATTTGATTTTGTTCTAACATCCGGGCATCAGAATCCATAATCAGCCCGTTCCGGATCGTTATAGTATCTTTACCCTGGTTCCACATGCCCTGAACTAAATTGGGATCGATTTCGTGAACCCGTGCTTCATTTTTTTGGGTTTCTGTAATCCATAAATGCCCCCCCTGCTCAATGTAATCAGGATAACTCATACCACGAATAGCAGGATCCCGGGTGTACAGTACGATTTCAGGCTGAGACCAGACAATATCCCCGTTTTTTTCAATTCCTCCTGATAACCAAGCCGGATTGCGCCCGTCAAAGGTGTGTTGTCTGAAATTGTTGTGAAACCAAAATAAATAGTTTCCATCCCCGGTTTTATAGATTTTAGGGCAGGCACGCGGAGTCCCCATCCGTTCCCCATTGGCATAATGCATATATTCAGGTTTTGAAAACGTTTTACCGCCGTCAGCGCTAATTGCATAAGCCGGAGAGCCATTGATGGTTCGATAAGTTACATACAAGTCACCGTTATTTAAAATCACCATATTATGCTCAGCCTGTACTATTCCATAATCAGGATTCCAAATGCCTCTCTCTCCTTCAGGAAGGGTTACCCATTTTATTTTTTCAGGATTTTTTTCATGAATTATATTTTCACTTTTTAAAATAAACCCTTCGCTTCCTTTACAAAATTCCGGCTGATCCGGGGATACCCTGAGGATTTTGGTAAATGTAATATATGCTGCTTCCTCTGTAACCACCGGTTTGTCGATACTCCAAAAGAACTGATATTTCCCTTTGGTGTAATTCTCCTCATCAATTTTAGTTTTCCGGATAGGCGCCTCATACCGTTTTATTGACCAGGTTTTTCCCAGATCATCTGAATATTTGTACATAAAAGGACCGCTCATAACGCCTTCTGTTCCGGTAAAGCCATATTTATTATAATTGTAAAATACATAAATACGGCCACCAGGTACTTTTAACGGCACCGCCCACGAAGATTGCGGTATCCCCGGGGATTCAACGTTAACAGGTGTGGTCCAGGTTTTTCCCTGATCGTAACTCCTCGTTGAAATGATGTTGTTCATATGCGCCCCTTCTGTTCCTGAGGAGGTGGTCATGACGCAAAGCCAGCTTCCATCATCGCAAACTATGACATAAGGCTGATCGGCATAAGTTCTGCTGGGAATTTCACTTCCATTGTCCACCAAACGGGGGTCTGTATTGGAGTAGTATATATATTGCGCAGAAGACAATATTGTTACCAATAAACCAAACATCGTAAGAATAATACTTTTTACCATCGATTCGCATTAAATAAGGTTATACAGTTTTAGTCCATTCCAACCTGACAGATAAATAAAAGCAAACCGGATTCTTTTTCCATATTATCCGGTTTACTTTCTAAAATTACATCCTACTAAATATCACAATTCCGGATTTCACCATGCCGGATCTTGCTCCAAGATTCCTTGCTCGTTGTCAACTTGTTGCTCAGGTAAGGGCCAATAAGAATTCTTGGCGGGATCAAATACTGCACCTTGCATAAAGGTTCTAAACTGAGAATCTTTCGCAATATAGGGAGGTATCACGTCATCCAATAATCCCCAACGACGCAGGTCAAAAAACCGGTTTCCCTCCATTGCTGTCTCTAACCGAATTTCCATATGAACTGCATCCCGGGCGTAATCCTGACTTGGAAAACTTGGATACTCACCTAACAGATAATTTGCAGCAGGCTGATCAAAGTCTACTGTTGCATCTGCTGATCCAGGCGCATTTGGAAAAGTATAGGACGTACATTTCCCCATTACAAAGTCATTTGCCGACCTGCTTCTTACTTGGTTTACCAAATTTTTGGCCAATTCAAGATCATTTGCCTCCACAGCACACTCTGCTCTCCATAACAATACATGAGCGTAACGAATTAACCTGGTATTCAGGGCTGTTGAACGCGCAAAAGTAGCCTGGGAAGCTAAGCCCATTTGAGACTTAAGATACATCCTTTTTTTGAGTTCAAATGGCCCTCCATTGGGTTGGTCACGCGCCCAACCCGTACAAACTCCCCAATCTAAAAATTGTATGCCCCGTCTTGCAACAGTCCAGTCCAAACGGGGATCAACCGGATCTGTTGGTGGAATAAATTCATCATTCGGTCCCAAACCCATATCATTTTTCAAGTTGGTTTCGTCGAATTTTGGTCCATCATAACCTAACAACGGCAAGCCATTTGCGTCAACTTTAAAAGCGTTAACTAAATTCATTGAAGGCTGGTACATTCCACAACAAGTTGGAAGCGCAGGCGGCGGGTAGGGATTCGTTGTCCATATATCAGGAGAGCCATTATCACCTTGGACAGCTCCTCCATCATTTACAGCCCTTTGAATTTCAAAGATAGATTCCTGATTATTCCGGTGATCAAAATCGAAGTTATCGAAATAATGTTCAGCCAAACTAAATTTTCCACTGTTTATAATCTGGTCTAAAAGCGGACTTGCATCAGTATATTTTTGCTGGTGAAGGAGGACATAAGCCTTAAGCGCCAATGCAGCATACTTTGTAGCCCTACCCGGTTCTCCCGGGAAACTTTCGGGTAACATTGTAATCGCATCATCTAAATCCTGTTCAATTTCGGGCCAAATAACATGATCGTTTTTAACTTTTCCGGGATCCGTTTCTTCATTTGAGATAAAAGGAACCTGGAAGTGCATTCGCTGTACCCTGAAATGATAATAAGCTCGTAAAAATTTTGCCTGTCCCATAGCAACATTTTTTTCAGCTTCGGTCATATCATTTGCATTTAGAATTGCATTGATACAATCGTTCGCTCTTGAAATAGCATCGTAAACAGCCACCCAATTATTATTTATATGTTCATTATTAGGCAGAGCTACATAACGTTCAACTTCTCCTCCACTTGCAAGATCAGATAAAGTAGTACCTTTGTACGCATCGTCCGATGCACCATCCCAAACCCAATTGGTTGGAGACGCGGAATATGCACCTCCAAATCCTAATTTTGGAATAACACCCCCTTTTAATTCGGTATAAGTAGCAATTAAAAGTAAACCAACGCCTTGTTTGTTGTAAAAATCTACCTGCGAGACCACACCCGTCGGCTTTTTATACAGAAAATCTTCACCGCAGGAGTTCGCTAAAAACATTGCAAAGAGAAGTAATATAATAATACTGCTATGTTTTATATGATTTATTCTTTTTCTCATGATTATATTCATTTATTGTTTAACAAATTAGAAAGTTACATTTACACCAACCATATAAGATTTAAGTGAAGGCCATCTGCCTCCATCAACACCAAAATTAATTCCCGAATTATAAAATGCAGGATCAAGTCCTTCATATCCTGTAATGGTGATAAGGTTCTGTCCTACGACAAATAACCGTAAGTTCTCCAAGCCAATTTTTTGAATAGAATTATTTGAAAAGGTATAACCAAGCTGCAGATTATTAAGCCTTACATAAGAAGCGTCATCAACATAGTAAGAACTCGGCAATTCACTTACCTGGTCATTTATTTCAGCAATGGGCATTTTTGCATCTGCGTTATTCTTTAAATAAGGACTTCCCCAGGATTCGTATAATCTTCTTGTCCCTCTCCAAAATTGCAAATAATTAAAATCCATTACACGACGATCTACATTTAAAGCGTCATTTCCGATACTTGAGTAAATCGTAGCCAATAAATCAAAATTTTTGTACCCAAAACTAAGGTTCAGACCAAGTGTTAAATCAGGATGCGGGTTCCCTATCGATGTTCTGTCGTCTGAATTGATAACACCATCTCCATTTACGTCAGCAAATTTGAAATGTCCGGCTTTATTGTATGTCGGGTCCAATTGGTTGGGATAATATGCATCTGCTTCTTCATCAGTTTGAAATATACCTAACACTTTATATCCGTAAAATTCAGGGAAAGATGTGCCTTTTTTCGCGTAAGTGTAAAACTGATCTCTTTGTACAGAACCATATAAAACTTCATCCGGATTATCCGATAAAGCAACAAGTTCATTTTTATAATGGGATGCAATTAAGTTAATGTTGTAAGTAAAATCATTGTTTGAAGCCGATCCTTTATAAGTAATCGATAAATCAAAACCTGTATTCCGCATGTCTCCAATATTAACAGATGGCGCTGCTGCATCGCCAAATACAGCAGGAATGGCTTTGGGATAAAGCATGTCCGTTGTTTCTCTTTGCCAAATATCGAGCGTCATTGAAAAGTTTTTTAAAAAATTGACATCTAATCCAAAATTGATCGTTGTTGTGGTTTCCCATCTTGCGTTAGGATTCCCAAAAGCTTTCGATTCAAAACCCGAGGTTGGTTTGTTAGCGGAACCATCAATGGGATAATATGAATAATTTATATTGGTTTGATAAGTAGAGAAGCCATTGTATGTACCGATTCTGTTGTTACCGGATTGGCCCCAACTGGCGCGTATTTTTAAAAGGTCCAACCAATTAACCGTATTCATAAAGCCTTCTCTCGAAATTATCCACCCCCCGGCAAATGAAGGAAAAGTCCCCCATCTATAATTTTTTGTAAACACAGAAGAGCCATCATGTCTTAATACCCCATCAAAAAAGTATTTGTTTTTAAACTCATAATGTAATCTCCCAAAATAAGAAGCCAGTGTACTTTCGGAGTAACCCCCGCTGTTTGTCTGGGTTCCTTCCCCTGCACTTAACACAAAATACTCCGGGGTGGTTAAAAAATACTTCTGTCTTGAGGCACTCATATCATCAGATCTGGAACTTGAAGCCTCCATTCCGATCATAGCATCAACAGTATGTTCGCCAAATGTTTTCGTATAATCTATTGTATTCGTCCAATCCCAAGTCATAGCCTTACTTGCAGAAACAGTAAGTATATCTATATTTGTTCCGGAATAATCCCAGGGATTTGCTTCTAGTGGCTGATTGTTCCATCCATTACCTCCATAAAGTCCCAAAGTTGATACAGCAGTAAAGTTCTTCAAAAAAAGATTAAGGTACACATTCCCATCAATGGATAAATACTTGTTAGTAAAATCACTCTGTCTCCATAGCTCAGGCGGTACAGTTGAGTTAATCCCCACTATTTTTGTGACAGGCGCCCAATTCCCCTGAATATCATATATAGGGGCATAGCGTGGCATTTGTAGCGTCCTGGCGATTACACTACCTTCACCTCCATCTGATTGTAATCCCCAGTTATTCTGATATCTGACACCGATGTTTTCACCTATTTTCAACCAATCCCGGAGGTCAAGTGATGTATTAGTACGGAAATTGAATCTGTTAAAGCCTGTTTCTCGTACTTCACCAATGTCACTGGTATATCCGGACACTATGGCATATTGGAGTTTATCTGTACCACCTGTAATCGTCATATCATAGTCCTGACTAATTCCATTTTGAAAAATATAATCAAACGGGTTTGTTCCCTCACCATCAGGAGTTGATTCCACAATCTGATAATTGGGATAATTGTAGAGGCTCAAATCCATATCGTTTGTAACGGCAGGATATATATACTTAGGAATAACAGGAGTTGCACCATTACCGTAAATATGATCATTTGGTGTTATTCCTGAGTTTTCATAGGACATCCAAAGCATTTCTCCAAATTCTGTAGGATTCAGCATATCGTACTGAGGAGGTAAGGAACTAATGCTATAATGTGAGTTCAATGTAACTTTAGCCTTCTGATTTTTATCACCCATTACTGTAGTAACCACAATAACACCGTTAGCACCTCTGGAACCATAAATAGCCGTAGAAGCTGCATCCTTTAATACTGTCATAGATTTAATTTCGGCCGGATTTAAACGCCCAATATCAGACGGGACTCCATCTACAATTACAAGCGGTGAAGTGTTGTTAATCGTACCTATTCCGCGTATTTGTATATTGGCGCTGGCGCCAGGTGTATTCGGTGTATTGGCCACCAGTCCCGGAACCATACCCTGCAGAGCGTTTGTAATATTATTCACCGGATTCATTTTCTTTAAATTATCCGCATTGACGTTAACCACACTACCTGTTAAAGCTTGCATACTACGCGTTCCATAACCAATTGCTACCACCTCTTGCAGTACTTTAATATCCGGCGTCATAACTATGTCAATTACAGATTTATTACCAACCTCCACTTCCTGGGTGACATAGCCGATTGAACTAAACACCAATGTGGCATTTTCTTCTTTTGGTTCAATCGCATAATGACCTTCTACATCCGATATAGTACCTTGAAGCGTGCCTTTTAATGAGATATTGACACCCGGGAGGGGCTCATTATTCTCATCTTTTACGGTGCCCGTAATTATATTCTGGGCCATGAGGGGAAAATAACTGGATCCGATGATCAACCATAGAATGGCTTTGAGGATTCCCCATTTTTTCAACCGATGTACTTTTCTTTCCATAATTTTTAGAGTTTTAGCTTAATTTATATATGAAAGTTATGAACATTCATCTCAAATGTCTTTTACAAAATTTACCGATACTGATGATATTTTAACCAAATCAATCATTATTGAACCGTAATTCATCAATATTGCATAAATTCCTGGGCCAAATCATGATTTTTGGACAAGAATATCAATTTTCAAATGGAGAATATTATTACCATTGCTTTCAAGGTAAAATCTTGCAAATTAATTTTGGAGGGTACCAACTTCTATTTAAGTTATAACGGACAAAGTACAATCTGTAATAATTATTGCGCTTTTTGTATGATAAATTGAAGGTGCATAAAAATCAAATATAGAACCCATCAAGAAAACTTCTGATTCCAGGGTGAGCTTCCATTTCTTTTTCATCCAGATCGACACCCAATCCCGGCCGCTCCGACAAATGGAGTTGTCCATCCCGGATATCCAGTGGATGATTGATTACTGAATCTCTCCAGTCAACATCCTTTAACATAAATTCCTGGAGAAAGAAATTCGGAAGTGTCGCGCAAACATGGGCACTTGCCAGGGTTGAAAGTGGACCATTAGGATTATGAGGTGCTATTAACACATTATACGTTTCAGCCATAGAAGCCATTCTTTTAAATTCTGAAGGTCCTCCGCATCTGGTGATATCCGGCATAATTACATCACATATGTTTTGTTCAAGAATAGGTCTTATTCCATAACGCGTGTAATGCCGTTCTCCAACGCAAATTGATATTTTTGGGTCCAGCCTTTGCCGAAATGCTTTTAGCGCCTCAGGATTTTCAGGTCCTAAGGGTTCTTCATACCAGGTTATGTCAAAATCTGAAAGTCTTTCAGCCATTGTTATGGCCGTTTTCATGTTTAGCATGGCATGCGTCTCGATCATCATATGCATATCATTACCAACGGCCTCTCTTACAGCCCTGCAAAGTTCATAAGCTCTGTCCTGTTGATTTCTGGTCAGAGACAGGTTGGAAGAAAGGTGTTCACCATAGAGATAATTGACATGTGCAAAAGGATCGAACTTTAGACCGGAAAATCCTGCATTCTTTACTTCAACGGCTTGGGTTGCATAATCCTCAGCATTATGCCCTCCACTGGTAAACCAATAATTTGCGTAAAGGGCAATGGATGTCCTGTAGGCCCCGCCCAGTAATTCATAAAGCGGAATCCCTAACACTTTGGCTTTTAAATCGAGCAAAGCCATATCAATACCGCTGATAGCGCATAAGCTGGCGCCGAACGGGCCTACCCAGTTCAAATCTCTGTACAGCTTTGTCCAGATAAAATCTGTCCTCATCGGATCTTCTCCGATGATCCTTTCACCAACATGTTTCGTAGCTGCTTCAATAATGGGACTCCCGGGCCAATTGGTAGATTCACCAACACCGGTGTAACCTTCATCGGTATATATCTTCAATAAGGTCCAATTATATTTTATCCCTTCCACCAACCATACTTTTACATCTGTTATTTTCATTATCCTCAATTTATATTTCACATGATGCCGAATTTTTCGAATGCCTTAGCCGCACTCATACCACCGATGATGGCTTTTTTTACTTTTTTTTCGCCTCGTGCTTTTTCCAAAGCTTTGACGATAACTTCTTCTTCCAAAGACTTTGGAACAACACAAACCCCATCCATGTCACCGATGATTAAATCGCCAGGTGTAATTTTAACACCACCTATTTCTATCGGTATTCTGTAATCAACTACTTTACCCCTCGGGCCCTGGTCCTGGGCATAACCACCAAAAGAAAATATTGGGAATTGGCCATTTATAGTTTCCTTGGTATCCCTGGTATAACCATTAAGCACAACACCACCTGCTTTCAAAAACGTAGCCCGCGTCGTCATTAATTCTCCCCAAAGTGCATAAGAAGGAGACGAACCCGTACAGACATAGACTTCATTAGGTAAGAGGTTATCCAGTGCTTCAAGCATTAAACCAAAAGACTTGGACATCACAGCCGATTTGCTGTCAATATTTATTTCTCCATAGGTGTCTGACTCAAGTACAGGCATTGCACGGCCAACCAGCATCATGTCTCTTCGAAGAGGTTTAATTTCAGGAGGCAAAAATTGATGAAACTGCTCTCCCTTATCAAGGATATCGCCAACAACAGCAGTATAAATTTCATTTTTCAAAATGGAAAATAATTCCTCATCATCCTTCCATGGTCTTGTTTTCATCACTAGGTAGTTTGTTCATAAAAATTCATCTCATTAAAAATATATCAAAACCTGGATAGTTTCTAATACAATCTTGAGGTGTTGATATGCTAAATTAACAGCAACACGGTTTTACTATATGTGGATGGACCATTAGAAGTTATTTTACCTCATTTGTCCGTCTCCTGATAGCGTTTCGGCTGAACTTGGTTAAAACAAATGAAGAAGTTTTTAATGAGTCCCGATGTTTGGGTTATTTAAAGGATGAAGAGGTGGTTCTCCTTTCAATACGCGCAGTACTTCTCCAACGGCCATCTTGTAACATGCCATTCTGCCGGATTTTGTGCCACCGGCGATATGGGGGGTTAGTATTACATTTGGCATGGATTTCAAAATTTCTGGTACATCGGGTTCTCGTTCGAACACATCGAGAACCGCACCCGCTATATGGCCGGATTCCAATTGAAGAACCAGGTCATTCTCTTTAATTACTTTTCCGCGTGACGTATTAACAAAAATAACACCTGGCTTCATTCTTTCGAATAAACTCATATCGATCAACCCATGAGTTGAAGGATTGTAAGGGACATGTACTGAAATAATATCTGCCTCCGACAGCAGTTTATCCAGGGACCCACAATTATTCTTTTTTCCTGAATCTCCCTTGCTGTAACAAATGACCTTCATATCGAAAGCCTGCGCCAGTTTTGAAACGGAACTGCCTATGTTTCCCATGCCAATTATTCCTAGGGTTTTCCCTCGCAGATTTTCCCCATCCCATCTGCCTGGTTGAAACGACTTCCATTGCCCTGACCGCACGAAGGCATCTGCTTCCGACATCCTGTGCATAATGTTAATAATGCCTCCCATCACGAATTCCGATACCGGGTAATCAAAAAAGCCCGGTGTGTTGGTGCCCCAAACCTCATATTCGTTCATTAATTTCAAATCAAGATTATCAACACCGATGGATACATTGGCCACAATTTTTAAATTGGCCCCTTTGTCTAACAGTTCTTTATCCACCCTCAGTTCAGCCTGATTGACAATGCCTGAAAGCCTCTCTATGATCTTCAGCACAGATTGACGAGGCATGAGATCATAGGGATGCCCATCCCATTGATGGACAACCGCCACGGTTTTAAGTAGTTTAACAATCTCTTCAGGATACTTTTTTGTAATAAGGATTTCTGGTAGACTGGTATTCATTTTGTATTAATTATTCGTTCATATACACCGGGTTCCCATTCATCTTTAAATTCCTTTGGTAACTTTTCCATCGCCAGTGTTTCGAATTTTTCCCTTTCAACATCAATAAATTTCATTCCGGCTTCCAATAACTCTTTTTTATATTTTGATTCATAACCTTCAACCAAATGATTGTGATAAATGGCGGCCGCATGGATAGCACTCAACAAAATTTCCTGTTCCTGTGGAGTGTATTTTTCATAAAATGCATCACCTATCACCAACACATAAAAACTTAGCAGGTGTTTCGTATTCATAACATACTTCTGTACTTCGTAGAGGTGACTGGAATAGATAACTTCCAAAGGATTCTCCTGCCCTTCAACTACGCCCTGTTTGAGTGCGATGAACATATCAGAGTAATCCAACGGTGTTGGATTGGCGCCGAAAATTTTCCAGGATTTGATGTAAACAGGCAATGCCGGAACCCTAAGTTTTAATCCTTCAAGATCGGATGGTGCCTTCACGATCTTATCGGTTGTGGTGAGATACCTGGGTCCCCGATGAAAAAAGTCAATAAAATGTAAACCCCGGTGTCTGGATACGGCATTTTCAATCTCCTTGCCTATGGGTCCGTAAAGGATCTTATCAAGATGTTCATAGCTCCGGAAAAGAAAAGGCGCTTCGATCATGCCATATTTAGGAGCATAATTGCCTATAATGGACGGACCGGCAATCACCATATCCACGCTTTTGAGTTGTAATCCCTCAATCAACGGCCCTTCTTTCCCTAATATCCCTCCCGGATAAAGTTTAACTTCAATAGTGCCTTGGGATTTCTCTTTAACCAACTCCTGTATCTTTAGTGCTCCCAGATGAGAGGTTCCGCCCGGTGCCATCGCATAACCAATACGAAAAACTTTATTGCCTTTGCTGGTCTGGCATGCGGTCATACATAACAGGGCAGTTATTAAAATGAATATTTTGGTATAATTCATAAAACAATCATCATACGTATCATAACAGTTATTTTTTATTGCTATTCCATTCTACTTCATTTTATTCATTTTAACCGGCTTTGTAAAATGTTTACCAGAAATAAGGGTATATCAGGAATGTAAGCACACAAGAACAACACGAGCAAGATAACGATATAAAATGGCCAGATTTCTTTAAGAATGTCATTTACAGATACATTTCCTGCGCCTGAGATTACAAATAATAAGATGCCGATGGGAGGTGTTAAAAGCCCTACCATGATCGCCAATTGAAATACTACACCGAAATGAACAAGGTCAATATTGAATTTCTGTAAAATGGGAAGCAGTAAAGGTGTTAAAATTATCATAATACTTCCTCCTTCCATCACCATGCCCAGCAACAAGATGATAATTATTATAATCAACAGGAAAAGCCATCTTTGTCCGGTGAACATGAGAAATCCATTAATGAAAAATCCGGGGTCAACTTCTCTCGATATAACCCAGCCAAATGCATAGGCACTTGCTATGATCACCATAATCCTGGCAGTTTGTTTTCCCGTTCGGATTAAAATGGAAGGCAGTTCTGTCAGTCTGATACTTTTATAAATAAAAAGACTTATAAATAGCCCATATACTACTGCCAACACACCTGCTTCTGTTGCCGTCACTACACCGCTCATTATTCCGCCAATAATGATTACCGGCATCATCAATGACCAAAAAGCAGATTTAAAACTTTGGAATAATTCTTTTCTCTCTCTTGGGAGACCCTTGGGAAATCCTCTTTTCCTGGAAAGGATAAAACTCAAAACCATCATAAATAAGCCAAGGAGAATACCTGGCACTGTTCCTGCCACAAACAGTTTACCAATCGAAGCATTGGATACCGATGCATAAATGATAAAACCGATGCTGGGTGGAATTACCGGACCGATGGTCGCTGCTGCAGCATTTACTGCACCGGCATATCCCTTTTTATAACCCGCCTTTTCCATTGATGGTATCATAACGGAGCCAACAGCGGCACCGCTTGCAATCGCAGCACCCGAAATTGCCGCCATGATCATGTTGGTCAATATCACAACAAAGGATAGACCTCCGCTGACTTTGCCTATCAACGCCATAGCAAATCGTACCAATCGGGCAGTAATACCTCCGGCATTCATCAACTCACCGGCAAGTAAAAAAAATGGCAGGGCGACCATAATTATGGAATCAGAACCAAGGGTGATCAACTGACCCACCACCATGAGCGAGACATGAGTAAAGAAAAATATGTACAGCAATACACTTATCCCCAAGGCATAGGCAATTCTGACGCCCATCACCATCAATAAGATCATGGAAAGGATTAAAAAGGTCATACCAGGTTATTATTTTCTTTGATATCTTTCAGTTGTTTTCGAATTATTCTTATGCCATACAGGACTCCAAAAAATGAAGAAACAGGGAGGGCGCCATAAAATATGATATTTAGTGGTAGTTCCAACGCGCTGCTCACTGTTCCCCGGGTAAAATACATCCAGAGAACCCCGGAAATGGAAAGAAAAATAAGGAAACATACAACCAAAAAAGTATTGATTAACTGTAACCGTAAGCTCCAGTATTTTTTGGGTAGGTTCATGAAAAAGTCCACTCCGATGTGCCATCTTTCGCGGATCAATATTGATGCTCCCAAAAAAGTAAGCCATATAAATAAAAATCTGACAACCTCCTCGCTCCAAGTCAATGAGTTGTTTAAAATATACCTGAAGATAACCTGGGCAAACATTATGACCACAATCAATCCGAGTATTGTCCCGAGTGCAAGATCAATAAAACCAGGTTTAGCAGATGGTTTGTCCTTTCTTTCTTCGGTTTCAATCAGTTTGTCTTTATATCTTTTAGGGACTTGCATGTAAGCGTTTAATTAGTATAAGAATGGCTGGCAAATATTTTGCCTTAGAAGAGAAGTATTATGGATCATTACATGACTTTGGGATTTACGATATTCACAACGCTATTTATGGCTTTTAAAGCTCCTTCGCTCAGAAAGGTGACATCCAGGCCCAGTGCTATAAATGTATAGCCTGATTCCAGTGCATTTAATATAGCAGATTGATTAGGATTGATGATATGGATCCCTGCAGAAATTCCCGTCTTTTCACACAATGAAAGATATTTTTTTAAAGCTGCTTTCATTTCAGGGCTATCCAGTTTGCCGGTATTCCCATATGATCCGCTTAAGTCCAAAGGACCTATGAAAACGCCATCGATCCCATCCACTTCAAGTATCTCTGCAAGGTTATCAATGGCTTCATAATGCTCAATCTGGGCAATAATCACGATCTCATTATCAATTCTTTCAACATATTCATTGAATTTGTTCCCATAGGAATTAGCACGGCAATATCCGAATCCCCTGGCTCCGGCCGGAGGATATTTGGACATTCTAACTGCAAATTCTGCCTCTTCCTTACTATTTATCATTGGTATAATCAGCCCGTCAGCACCTGCATCAAGGGAGCGTCTGATCCAGACTTCTTCATTTTTAGGCAACCGGGCCAATGAAGCGATATTATGTCCTTTCAGCGTACGAAAAATGTTTGTAAGAGATTCTATGCCTATATGTCCGTGCTCCAAATCAACACACAACCAGTCAAAACCCTGAGCGGCCATGATTTCCGCAACAGCCGGATGGCCGATCTGTATCCATGATCCCAGGCATAACTTCTTATTTTTCAATTGATTCTTCAGTGTTGAACTCATTTTAGCTTATTTACAATTTCTGAATTGATTAAATCCATTTTTTGATATTCTCCGCTTATAGCGAGTTTGATATTCTTCAGGCATGCTGCCGCCATTCGAACATTCGCCTCTTGTGTGCTACTTCCGACATGCGATGTCATAATGACATTAGGAAATATTCGAAGGTCAGAATTTTCACTAACCGGCTTATATGGTTCATGTTCGTAAACATCAAGTGCCGCCCCTGCAATTGACCCGGATTTTATTGCTTTGAAAAGTGCTGCTTCATCCAAAACCGCACCCCGGGATGTATTGATTATCCAGGCCCTTTTAGGTAATATTTTTAAAGTCTGATCATTAATGAAGTGTCGATTATCTTTGTCGCCTGTAATGTGTACACTCATAAAATCCACATCAGACAACGCCTCTTCCAGATTTGAAAGTACTTTATCGAAGGATTTTAGATCAGAATGATTATCATCTGACATTTCCCTTTTGTCATATCCCAAAACTTTCATCCCAAATCCATCGTGAAGTATTCCAGCTACCTTCCTGCCAATTTGACCACATCCTATTATGGTGATTGTCTTACCTTTAAGTTCTAAACCTGATACGCGACGCCATTCACCTAGTTTTAAGGAGGCGTTTATATTCCCAACTTTTCTGCTTATTTCCATTAAAAGGGCGACTGTAAACTCCGCCACCGAATCATCGAGTACTCCGGGTGTATTGGTACAATAAATATTTTTTGAAGTGGCTAAATGCTTGTCAATGTTTTCATGACCTACACCGAAACGTGCAATAATACCTGAGACAGGAAGCGCATTGTAGAGTTCGTTGTTGTAAGGTTTTATTCCAACGATTGCGAAACGTGCCTGATATTGAATGATGTGATTTGCTAAAGTGGATTCATCGGCACCACAAGTAATAAATTCAAAGTGGTCATTATTACTAAAAATCTTGTGCCCTTTATCAAATTCCGGTTGGGTGACAATTATACGCTCTCTTTTACCAGTCATTTTTAAGTTTCATCTTCTCGATGTTATTGTTCGAATTGTAGCCTGAAATCTTTGTAAATAGCTTTGATTCGAATCATTTCAGGAAAGCAATTTGTATATCATTTTTCGAACAATCAAACATTATATTTTCTAAAAATGATTTTATTTTAACCTAAAAGTGTTAATTTAGACAATAAGATGAGAATATTTGATGCAACCAAGACTACTAAGACATACTACGCCGATAGAAGGCTCCTTCAAAGTTTGGAAAAATGCAAATCCCTATTTACACAATCCTTGGCATTATCATCCAGAATATGAGATTACCCTAATTGAAAAAGGATGTGGTACACGATTTGTCGGCGATCACATAGAACAATACAATGATATGGATTTATTGCTGCTTGGTTCCTATTTACCACACGAATGGCATAGTGATTTAATGCCAAAAGAGGAAACTGATTATATTTCAAGCAGTATGGCTATTCATTTCAAGCATGATTTTCTTGGACATCAGTTTTATTCATTACCTGAATCAAAGGAATTCAACAAACTGCTTGAAAGGGCAAAATTCGGAATAAAGATACAGGATAAAAGCACCATTAATAAAGTTAGATTTTTGATTTATGAAATGTTGGAGAAAACAGATTTCAACAGACTCATAATTTTCCTTGAATTATTACATGAACTCACTGAATGTCAGAATTATAAACTCCTCTCCAGTGAAGGTTTCACCAATTCGTGGTGTCCATTGGAAGATCAAAAAATTAA
This sequence comes from uncultured Cytophagales bacterium, assembly GCA_963711495.1. Lineage (GTDB taxonomy): Bacteria > Bacteroidota > Bacteroidia > Cytophagales > Cyclobacteriaceae > CAVQEK01. The sequence continues at coordinate 114,946 of CAVQEK010000006.1, read as the reverse complement.
TTTGGTCTATGAATACATTATACGAAACTTTAAAAACAACATCGCTCTGCATGAAATAGCAAGTATAATTAATATGTCACCTGCTTCATTCTGCCGGTATTTCCGACAACGAACTCATAAAACTTTTATTCAATACCTGAATGAAATCAAAACGGGGTATGCCAAAAAATTATTGATTGAGGATAAATATAATATTTCACAAGCTGCTTACGAGTGTGGCTTCAATAATCTTTCAAATTTTAACAAACAGTTCTTAAAAAATACCGGGATGACACCAAAAGAGTATAAAAATAAGGTGTCCATTAAAAGATCCAAACAGGCCGAGAATGTTTAATTCAACCTTAACATATATTCGTTTAATCATACACCATTCTTTTCCTTTCTATTACTTTTTACTACTAAATGTCAATTAATAATTGATGCAAATTTGTTGCTGATGATTTGTAAATCACTGATTATCAATTGCAATTAGATATTGTATCAGGAAGTAGAAAACTCTTGAGGCATTAGGTTATTTCTTGAGTGAACGTTCTCAATTTTTTAAAAGTTTTTTTTCTTCCTATAGCACGACTCTTGCACCATTTCATTGAAATGTAAAGGTTAGTAAATCTAATGGATAATTTTCATATAATAATGAAGCTGCCAATAATACCAAATCCCAGATTGAGTGTGGCACATGCACAATAAAAAGGCTATTTAGTGATCTGGCTGAGGTCCAAAACAGATATTTTTTGCTTCTTTATATCGTTGTTCCCAATCTTTGTGTTGTGGGGGCGGTTTAAGGCCTCTTGGGAAATTTATTTGACTATTTCACTGAAGTTGACCCAGGTGTTTCAGTATAAATTGACCCACCCCCTCACCGGTGGATCTGGTGGCTAAGTTACCGATAAAATTTTAATCATTATGCCGGAGAGACTTTCCTTTTAAATCTAACCGGTGCGCATGGGCAGTAAGTCTGTCCAAAATGGCGTCAGCCAAGGAAGGATCTGTCAGGTACTCATGCCATTTGGCCACCGGAAGTTGTGAGGCAACCAGGGTTGCTTTTTTTCTATACCGGTCTTCCAATATTTGCAATAATGCGAGCCGGGTATCGGCATTGAGTGGTTGCAATCCAAAATCATCCAGGATGAGCAACCAGGTTTTTTCTATCTGGTTGAGTAGCTTAATAAAGGTTCCGTCCAGTTTGGCCAGTGTCACTTTTTCAACAAAGCGGTTCATGTTCAGATAAAGGGTTTTGTATCCCATCAGGCAGGCCTGATGCCCCAGGGCGCAAGCCAGAAAACTTTTTCCCACACCAGTGGCACCGCACAGAAGAATATTTTCAGCTCTTTCTATCCAGGAGCAATCGGCCAGCAGGCCGAGTTGCTGCCGGGTCAGGTTGCGTTCTGTTGAGCATTTTACTTCTTCAAGCAAAGCTGCATACCGGAGCTTGCTGAGTCTGAGGTACATTTCGGTGCGTTTGAAGCGCTTGTTTTCCAGTTCTTGTTGTACAAGCTGGGCCAGCAGTTCATGAGCTTCCGGTTGGCTGTTTACCGGCAGGGACAACACGGCCTGATAGCCGCGCGCCATACCGTGCAATTTGAGTTCCCGGAGTTGTTCCAGGGTAGCTTCTGTGTTCATGTTAATTTGTATTTATTTGGGTTAAACATAATTTTCCGGTCCCCGCACATTTTCGTTAGGGGGTGTTTTAAATTCCTGATCAGCGGTATTGTTTTGCCGCTTGTCCATATTGTTTTTAAGAATATTGTTAAGGATGCCGAAGCCCGCCTTTGGCCCCTGAAGCATCAGGGTACAGGCTGTTTCCAGACGATCTTTCCCATATTTGTTGCCCAGGCGCAAGATGCCCAGGCAGGCGTTATAGGTCTGCTCGGGAAAGGATTTTGACTCCAGTACCTGGGCGATGGCCTTGCGGGCAGCGGGGCCTGTCTTGGAGGCTTCCCGCAAGAAATAATCTGCATCCCAACCTTTCTGCTCCATGACAGCCCTGTGGTTGTCAGGCATATGTTCCGGTTGTGTGCTGTAGCTATGTTTGCGGTAGTTACGCCAATGCACAGCGATGCGCTTGTGTTCATGGTAAATCTCCACTGTTTCTGAAGTGTAAACCGCTTTGACCTTTTTTCCGCTGTAACTATAGGGAACGCTGTATTGATGCATATCCTCCCCCAGGATGATGTGATAGTTTTTCTGTACTTTGGCCATCACTACTTTCTTTATTTCAAAAACCGTGGACGGAAGAGGCTTCAGGTGGGATCGTTCATACTGCTCGAAAACATCTTTCCTGCTGTAATCCCTGCCTTTGAAGTGACGGGTGTTCAAGACTTCCAGTTCGCTCCTGATCAGGGTATTGAGTTCCCGGATGCCAAAGCAAAGCTCATTTCTGATCTTGCCGTAGATGCGTTTATAGGTCACATTCACACTGGTCTCCACGGTGGCCTTATCACGAGGTTTTCTCACACGCGTAGCCATAAAGGTGGTCTGGTAATGTACCGAGAGCTGGTCGATCAGTTCGGTAAAGACAGGCTCGTAACGGCTGGATTTTTTCACAGCGCTTTTCAGGTTGTCACACACGATGCATTGCGGAACGCCACCCAGATAGGAAAAAGCATGACTAAGTCCTCCCGCAAAATCCTCCTGTTTCTGACTTGGCAGTGCTTCGGCATAAATGTAGCTGCTGAATGGAAGTGCGGCGATCAACACTTCGCAGGAGATTTCTTCCCCGCTGTCCCGGTCAATATAGCTCAATTTGTCACCTGCAAAATCTACCATGAGCTTTTCACCCGGCTGATGGGAAAATACTGCCGTTACATCCTTCTGGCCAATATATTCATTGAGGTACTGACAAAAGCGGGTATAGCCATATCCTTCAGGAAATTCCTGGCGGTACTCCTCCCAAAGCAGTTGACGGGTCACGTGACGCTTCTTTAGCTCCCGGATATACTCCGGGAGTCGCTCCTGAAGTACCACGTAGCGACTCCCACTTGCAGGAGGCTTCTCCGGTTCAAATAACAGCTGCATTAAAGCTTCATCGCTTAAAGCAAGCGCTTTATGAAGATCATAGCCGTTTTTCTCGATTTGACGTAAATAACTTCTAATGGTATTGCGCGCTACTCCCGTATGACGCTCGATAGCCCGTATGCCAGTACCATTGATTTTTTGTTGTAAAATGTTTCGGATCTGTTCCATAGTTCTTCGTTTTCCAGCCATTTTCCTTGGGTTTTTTACCCCAAAGAAAATCAGGTTCAGATTCCGGTGAAGGGTGGGTCAGTTTAAAGTGAAACACCTGGGTCAATTTCGATTGAAACACCTGGGTCAATTTGAAGTGAAATGGGTGGGTCAATATGGGGTGATATTATCAAAATTTATTGGAGGTTCATAAACGAAACCTGCCTTATCAAGCTGTTTTTGGGTTAAGTTTTTTACTTGTTTGAAATCTGTTTTATCAAGTATCGTATGTGATAGTTCAACTCCTTTTAAATTAGCTTTTTCCAGGTTAACCTCTATGAGTGTTGCCGCATTTATTTTGGCACCATTTAATTTAGCATTTTTCAAAAATGTCTGCATCAGTATAGCGCCGTTCATTTCAGCTTCTTTTAGATTTGAAGAACTCAAATTTGTACGACATAATTTGGTTGACCATAAGAGGGCTTTGTTAAGATTTGCATTAACTATCTGAGCCAAATAAAAATCGGTTCCACCTAGATCGGCTCCAATGAGGTTAGCATTACTAAGCTTAATATTTCTACATTTGGCATTATGCAATATTGTTTTTTCCAAAATGGCTCCCTCCAGATTGGCCTCTTCTAAATTAATTAATTCTAAATAGACATTTGAAAGGTTAATCCCGCTCAATTCTGCATTTTTGAAATCTATTTTTTCATTTATTTTACCATCATATATTGTTCGTATCAATCGAGCTTTCCTTAGAAAATTAAATACAATATTAATTCGTGTCTTGGAAATTCTGTGTAAAATAGAAATTGTTCTTGTACTGGCAATATTCCGTATGGTTTGACCTACATTGTCATTTGAAAGACCTTTATTGGCAATTAATTCTGACATAGCATCAAGATAATTGTTGAGCGCAACTTCTTCATTTCTCTCCCTGGTTAATTGTTCTTCCCTCCGTTTTTCAGCTCTATTCAAGAAGAAGCCACCTATAACCAACGCCAATGGAATGACTAAAAGTTGCATCCAATCCCAAAGAGTCTTTGCCGGTTGGATTGCTTGATTTTTCGTTGTAGTATGATATGAATTACCAAATCCAGTCCAAGTTGATTGATAACCGAGCGTAATTAGGAATTGTAAAATGAAAATAGCAACAACTGCAGAAATCAAGTATATTAACCATTTCCTCTTAAATAGATTTTTCGATAAATTTATTATCCAGGATTTCATTGAAAATTGATGTAATTAATCAGAAATAAGGCGCAGAATTCTTGTTAAAAATAATTAATATTTATCTTTTCCCTAAGATTTTAGGTTTCTTAAAAAAGATTCGGCAAGAATATCCACTATCCCAACCCTTAATGATGAAGTAAAAAAGATTAAATGAAAATCGGTTATTCTTATATATATAGCTTTCCATTTTGTGGATATACTGAATCAGAAAACATTAGAATTAATACCTTCAAATTAAATGATAGGCAGATAATTAGGATATATCCACCGTTCCGACAAGGAAGAGCTAATTTTATCCCAATGCCCCATTGGGATATCAATAAAATACCTTTTATAAAAAAAATCAACCACTATTAAATCCCCTCAAGAAAACTCGATTAGCCGTTGTTCCGCAAATTGGACTGAATGAAAATCTAGAAGCGTCAATTATCTTTGCTTGGGGTGAAAAATTCAATACGCCTATTTCCCCTTCTCCGTATGATTCCATTAGAATTGATACTTTAAATAGTAACACTTTGGTACCGCCGTTTAAAGTTTTGTGTGTATTATTCCGTTGTCGATTGGCATCATCCGGATTTCCCATCAAAATATGGACAAATAAGCAAAGAATTTCCTTCGGGATATCACGGAAGACCCAACCCGCAAGTCGATATCAGCAAATACAATACATATATGAATCACCAGATCAAAGAACTGTTAACCGACTATGGTCCCATTGGCATTGTGTGGTTTGATGGTGGAGGTTCTTTTCGAAATTATGACATAGCAAGCATTCTCCATGCTGATCAGTTGGTCGCCATGATCCATGAAACCCAACCCGCCACCTTGATCAACAATCGCCTGGGTGTTGGCGCAGATTATGGTACACCCGAACAATATATTCCGGAAAGTTCTATGGGCACGGCCTTTGAAGTGTGCATGACCCTGAACGATCATTGGGGATATAATAAATATGACCATAACTGGAAGGATGCCAAAACCATTATCAACAATCTTTCGGATATTGCCAGTAAAGGCGGAAATTATTTGCTGAATGTTGGCCCCACTGCCCAAGGGGTTTTCCCACAAGAGGCTGTTGATATTTTGCGACAGGTGGGCGACTGGATGAAAGTTAACCATGAGGCTATTTATGGCGTGGAAGCTGCCCCGCCTGGTGATAAGATCAGGATTAGGGGTAGAATAACCCAGAAACCAGGAAAATTGTACTTACACGTTTCCCATTGGCCCGATGATCAGCAGCTATTTGTGCAAGGGATGAAGGGAGGGATTACAAAAAAGGTTTATATGCTCGCAGACCCGCAAAAGAAGCCTTTGAAGTTTGACGGCTACGAAAGAAGCGTGAATATTCATGTGCCGGACAAGGCTCCTGATGAAGCATGCAGCATTGTGGTACTGGAATATGACGGCAAGCTTCTGGACTGACCTTATGCCAAGTGTCCGGGTTTTCAAATCACAAGAAAGCGTTCGAGAAAGGGTAATATTGGTTAGTTTGGTCCTTGACAGGTAATGAAGAAATGAAAATAGGCAATAACTTATGCAATTCCCTTTTCTCTACGAAATTTCATGGCTCAACCACCACTAGCATGTGTTGGTATTAATTGCAATATCAATTGATAAATACAGAACTCCTGATCTGACCCCTTAAAAAAGCCAAATCAAGGGTTGCCCGTAAAAGAAGATGTCGGTAATTTCGGAAAAAATAGCGATCAAAATGCAAATGCAGTTACCAATATTTCCGAAAGAGACCAGGTTGATCAATGCCTGTGTAGGGGTATTTGAACGAGAAGATTTTGTTTATTACCTACACAATGGATCACCAGTATTTTGTCATCAAAAGGATGACCTGAACAACTACAGGTATATCACAGCCAACCTGGTGGGCATGTGCAAATGCAGCGAAGTAGCCCGGGTCCTTGGCGTATCGATGCGCAACATAGAGCGCTATGTAAAAGCATTGCGGGAAAAGGGGAGCGATCATTTTTTTTAACCGGCAGGAAAAGCGAGGGGGAGGATATAAGCTTGACCAGGAAGCTTTAAATTATGCCCAAAAGATGATTAATGATTTTTATTCGGTGTCCGATGTAGCCCGGTTAATGGGGGTCAGCGAAGGTGCCTTGCGGTATCATATCAGGAAGGGAACTATAAAAAAAAGTGGTCACTGCGCTGAGGACACTGCTGTTTATGCCCCGGGGAGCTTACCAGCAGAACGCAATGGCAAGGACATAGCCGTAGCCGATATATTTGGTATCGGGGCCAGTTGGATAGAAGAACGAAGTGCAGCTGTGCGCGGAGAACTTCCTTCTACCCCCCTTCAATTTGAAAATGCTCAGGCCTTGCCTTTCGGCGGGGTGTTGCTGTTGGTGCCCTTTTTGATAGAGACCGGCCTGTTAAGTTATCAAAACCATTATAAAGATTTTGACGCAGGCTACTATGACATTGATTTTATCGTGCTGCTGCTGGCATTCATGTATTTATGCCGCATTAAAAACCCCGAACAGCTAAAAAGTATCAGTCCGGGTGATTACGGTAAGCTGTTAGGGGTGGACCGTGTGCCGGAAGCGCGGTGCCTGCGGCAAAAGCTGAAGAAGCTTTCCGATCAGCACCAAGCCCGCAACTGGAATGCCGATCTGGCAAAACAATGGATGTCAGAAGAGGAGAATGAATTTTATTACGTCGACGGGCATGTGCAGGTATATCACGGCTACAAGGCGCAGTTGGGCATAAAGCATGTGTCGCGTCAAAAGCTTTGCCTTCCCGGCATGCAGGAGTTTTGGGTCATCAATGCAGAAGGCATGCCCTATTTCTATGTGAGTGGCCAGGTCAATGAAAAGTTCCGGGAAATGATGCTTGACCAAATCATCCCCATGTTGCTCATCGAGGCACCCTCTCATTACAGCGATGAACAATTGGCCGAAGACCCGAAGGTGGCCCGGTTTACTATTGTATTCGACCGGGAGGCTTACAGCCCGGTTTTTTTTCAGGAACTCTGGCAGCAGTACCGCGTGGCAGTGATCACCTACCACAAAAATGTAAAGGAGCAATGGCCAGAAGATATGTTCAACCCATACATCCTACAGGTAGAAGGCAGTGAAGTAGAGATGGATCTGGCCGAACAGGCCGTAACCCTAAATGATGTCCCCTTGCGGGAGATCAGGAAAAAATCATCCGATGGCCATCAGACCAGCGCGGTGACTACGAATCGGAAACTCAGCACCCAAATGATAGCCCTTGTTTGCCCGCTGGAGCCAGGAGAATTTTTTCCGGTACATGCGTCAGGATTACGTGTTTGATAGAATGATACAATATGCTGTGGATCAGATAGATGTAGACTTAAAAGTAGCCAATCCAGCCTACAATAAAGTGAACTATCAGCTCAAGAAACTCCGGGAAAAGATATCCCGGAAGAAAGCGGCCCTTTACCACCTGGTGGAACAGAACCTAGACCAACCCCTGGAGGAGACTTCAAAAAACATGGTACAGCAAACCAGGATCACCCAGCAACTTGACGAACTCCTGGTGCGGGAAAGCGACCTGATCCAGCAAAGAAGCGCCTTGACATGCTATGTGAAAATAAAAGATATGCCCGTTGAAGTACGCTACAACAAACTCCATCAGGAAAGCAAGCTTTTTCAAAACATCATCAAAATGATTTGTTACCGGGCAGAAACCTCTTTTGCTACATTATTAGGACAAGGTTATAAGAAAAGCATCGATGAAAAACGAGCACTCGCCAAAAACGCAATTAAAACAACCATTAACCTGCTGTTAGACGAGAAAAATAAAATCCTGCACGTAGAAATATACAGCCAAGCCACTCCACGAGACAACAAGGCTGTCAAACAACTCTGTGAAAAATTAAACCATATCAAAACCACTTATCCCGGCACAAACCTAACCATCAACTACAAAATCGCGACATGAACTTTTACGGCAGGTCAGGAGTTCTGAATCAAAATGTCATTTTGGCGAAACCAGCCCCAACTCCCCAAACTGCTTTATCAAAAAGTCCGCATACCTTGAAAATCCAAGGTCTGTAAAATGGACCCCGTCGACCGTTCCTTCCTGATCAGTGCCCAGTGCACCTTCGCTTGATATGTAATAGATGTTTTCATATCCCTGATCCAACATCTTGCGATATTCTTTTTTCAGGGCCAGATTCTTTTCATTAATCAAATTTCTGGTGTCCTCGTCGAGGACAGCAAAGGTGTACATCGGGTTTTCTACAAAAATAATAGGCGTTGTAGGTTGCTTCTTTCTAATGATTTCCGCTAGTGGTATGGCGCGTTCAGTTACTTCCTCCGCAGTCATATTCGGTACACATTCGATTACATAGAATCGGGCATCAATCCCGGATATCAACTCACCAATTGGCTGTTCCATTTTACCGTTCCCGCTAAAACCATAATTGATGCACTCTATGTTTAATTCCCTTGAAATAATATTGGTGTGCACCATCCCCGGTCTCGACGCACATCCACCCTGAGTGATGCTGGTACCATAGAAAACAATTGGCTTTCCATTACCTGCCGGTGGCTTTTTGATGAAACTTGTCGAATCAATGCCAACCTCCAAACTTACCACTCCGTCGTACAAGGGCATGTACATTCTATATTCCCGCATTTGACCATCCATATTATTGACCAGTTTATATTCATTGTCCAACCCTGATGGTCTTGCCGTATTGACAAATTGCCAGTGATCATTGTTTTTAAAATAGAGATCGATACCCTTAATTCCTGTGTCGGCCATATGATTCATGGTGTTATTATTGAGTAGTGTCCATTTAACGCCGATGCCGGTAGAATTGGTTAAAAATCTTATCGATATCCCAGCGGATGATTTAGATAATTGCCACACCGCTGGCCTGACCTTTTCTTTATAGGAGACGGGTAACCGATCATATGGACTTTCTTTCCCTGAATCAGGAATGGTGGTGCCTTCTATTAAAAAATGGTCTCTGTCATAATACGTCATGGCTTTTGGTTTATTTTTACCAATTCCCTGAGAAGTAACAGGAAAAGCCATAGCAAAAAGCATGAAAAATACAATAATCCGAACCATGGTCTCTAGTTTAATGAGGTTTTTATTGATCAATTAATTGCATCATAACTTTCGCATACCGGTCACCCAATGTAATTTGTGATTCATTGTTAAAATGTGTGGAATCACCCCGGTGCTGCAAACCTGCTGCACTCACTACCCCAACATTGGGTATTTGTTCTTTCAATCCATCAAGGACCATATTCATCGAATCCGAATTACCACGCCAATTGCCAATCTCACCAACGACAACCGGCAGATCTGAAATATTCAAATCCCGACGTATATTTTCCACCACACGTTTAAATTTATCGGTGTATTCGTTATAGTGTTTCTTGTCTGATTCACCCTGATGCCAAACCACTCCCATTATTCTACCGGTTTTCTGTGCCTTCAACGCCCTGATGATGGCCTCATCATAGTAAATGGTTCCTTTGGCCCATTCATTGATCGAACTTCCGCCGTGCGCATTGACAATAAGCCCAAATTGCCTTTTCGGATACTTTTGCGCCAAGGTTTTGGCAAAGGACCATGCAGGCCCGAGTTTTTGCATGGAAATATCTTTTCTTACGGTAGAGTACCGATTCAATGGATTTTTGGCCGGTTCCCATTCATCACGATCATTGAAAAGAAACACGTGTTGAAGGATTACTGTGTCCTTGGGAAGAATTTTCGCTCTTCCTGCCATATTCGACTGACCAATGCAAAGGTAAATGTTCAATGGTCCTTTAGTTTTGCATTGATTGATCAGTAAAATGATGGCACTGACAACAAAGATTAAATAAAGTTTTCTCATTTCTAATATTTTAATAAAATTCAGAATACTCGTTAAAATCCTTAACTCACTATTCTAATTCACTTCGATCGCTCCTAAATCTGGTGTTCCTGTAATTGTATTTCCCAAAATATCATGTTGCACAGCCAAACCTCCCGATATTCCAATTGGATCACCTGGTATTTTTGTGATTTCCACCCCCTTATCCTGTACGAGCATCTTGTTCGACGGAATATAGTCATCAATATTCAATCCACCAATATTTTGAAATCCCGGGTCCCCAATAATCGGATCGCTATCCTGAATGATTAAATCTGAGGGTATGGTGGAACTGTACTCATACAAATTATTTTTAAAGACCACATTGGGGATTTGAATTGATTGCTGCGAAGATGAAGCATTGTTCGTTCCGATGGCAACAGTTTTTCCAAGAATGTAAAATATATTGTTTGCAATAAGAATACCATCAGTTGTTGTGGCGAAATCAAAACAGGACCGGCTGTCCTCCTTCACATAAACGGTATTGTTGTAAATATACGCGTTGAATGGCCATCCCTTTCGTACAGCCCAGGTATTTCCCCATTTCCATACCAGCAGCCGGTCTCCTTTATCCTGCCTCCACTGTTCGAACAGACTTGTCCCATCCAATGTTGGATCTTTCAATTGAATGCCGGCAGCCTCAGCAAGTGTAGGTAATAGATCCGTGGTTGAAACATATTGATCCACCACTTTACCAGCTTCTGTTTTACCAGGCCATCGAATGGACATCGGCACGCGTATGCCACCTTCCCACACAGAATATTTTCCCGCCGTAAGTGGTGCATTGATCGCGCCGGTCAGTGGTGAACCCGCCATTATCCGAAACAAAGATCACGATGGTGTTATCATCGAGGCTGTCCTTGTGAAGTGCGTCAAGAACTCTCCCAATATTGTCATCCAGGCAGTTTAAATTGGCCAGGTAATACTTCCGCATATCTTCATCACCGATGGCCCCTAACCGCGTATATTTTTCATAATAGGCGGAATACGAACCCGGCTTTTGGTCCCCGAATGTTTCCATACTATCGGGATCATAATTATGAATGTGTTTGACATGATATTTATCGAGATATCTCTTCGGCACTTCGTGGATGATATGATGTACCGAATTGTAGGCAAGGGTGAGGAAAAAAGATTGGCCCCTTTTCTGTTTGAAAAAATCGATAGCGGCATCAGTAAAAATTTCCGTCAGATACCCTTTCTCAAAGCTCTTTTCCCCATGATTATACATTAATGGACCCAAATGGGCGCTCGTGCCATTGGGATACGGTGTACGGTCGCGGATCTCTGCAGAACTCAACCAATAATCGTGGGCATGAGCATTAAAACCGAGAAATTGGTCATAACCATGGTTTAATGGATATTCCCTCACGTCATTTCTGAAATAATGTTTGCCATAGTCATTTTTACCAATCCTCATGGTATAGTACCCTGCTGCTTTCAAATACTCCGCGATGGTATGCACACTGTCGGGTAGACCTGGTCCCCAACTTCCCTTTTTATCCCATCGAAACTGGAATTTACCCGTATTCAAACCGGTACGTGACGGGCTGCAAACAGGTGCTGTCACGTACGCCTGGGTATAAATAACTCCTGATCTGGCCAATCGGGTAATATTAGGCACTGACACTTCAGGACCCGCCAGTTCGAATGGTATATAATCGCCATATCCCATGTCGTCGGCGATGATCATGAGAATATTTGGTTTTTTGATTTTATCCTGTTTCTCCACACACATGGTTGTCATAACCAATAGCAAAAGAAAAATCCATGTATGTCTCATCTACTTCTTTTTTCTGTTCTGATCTTGTTTAATTTTTCCTGTAATTCTTTCACTTTATTGGGATATTCCGTGGCCAGATTATGTTGTTCTTCTGGATCGGTTTTCAAATTGTAAAGCTGGTACATCTTCAGAAAGCCCGGTTTCAACATCTTTATTTTTAAGCCAGTCGGGAGTAGGTTTTTCCTGAGGACTGATGTACTTCCAGTCACCATCCCGCAAAGCGAGTGTGAAGGCTTCCTCCAACATTGTCTGACGTCCCTGTTGAGATTTTCCAAGCCAGGTATCGATCAAACCGAAACTGTCGGGAGCATCGCCGGGATCAAGTTTCTGATGCGTCAACTGGGCCAATGAGGCATATAGGTCGACCTGGGTTAAAAGCACATCGCTAACACCGGGATTTACAATACCTTTCCAGTAAACTATGGTAGGGACACGCGTGCCTGCTTCAAACGCGCTGTATTTACCCCCTTTATAAAGTCCGCCAGGTTTATGATTCCCCAATAATTCGGCCGCTTTGTCATCATAACCATCGTCAAGTACCGGACCATTATCACTTGAAAATATTACCAGTGTATTGTCGCTTAAACCCATGCTGTCGAGGGCCTGCATAATTTTTCCCACACACCAGTCATCCTGTGCAATGACATCGCCCCGTCGTCCCATGGTGCTCTTTCCCTGGAACATTGGATTTGGCACCCTGGGAACATGGATGTCACTGTAGGCCAGGTAAAGGAAAAATGGATGGCCTTTGTTTTCGCCTATAAATTTTTTGGCTTTTTCAGTCAGGATGATTGGAAATTGCTCATCCTTCCAGAGCGCATTTTTCCCGCCTTTCATATAACCAATCCTGCTTACCCCATCGACGATGGTACAACTGTGCTGCAAGTCAGCTTTCATCGTTAAAAGCTCTGGATTTTCAACTCCCGTTGGATAACCTCCCAAATCATGTTGATAGCTGATTTCAATCGGATCATTGGGGTCCAGCCCGACAACTTTTTGATTTTCGACAAATACACAAGGTACCCGGTCTGCAGTGGCAGGGATGAGAAAACTGTAATCGAATCCTATTTCCCGGGGTCCCGGCATTATTTCCTCATTCCAATCCACGTCTCCAAGTCCCAAACCCAGATGCCATTTGCCCACAACACCTGTCGTATAACCTGCTTTTTGAAGCATTGATGGCAGTGTACCCTTATTGGGATCAATAATCAGCGGCGCATCACCGGGAAGAATGGCGGCATTATTCCTAAACGCATAACTTCCGGTTAACAGCGCATACCGTGATGGCGTACATGTTGCTGCTGAACAATGTGCATCGGTAAAACGCAATCCCGCTGCAGCCAGATGATCAATATTAGGGGTAGAAACCCCTTGAGCGCCCTGAACGCCAATATCACCATAACCCAGATCATCGGTGTAAATAATGATAATGTTGGGTTTATCGGGGATTTGATGGCCTTGTTTTTTCGAACAAGAAATCAGGAAAACCGTCAAGATCCCAAAAAGTACTAAGTGGTTTCGTTTCATTTTGACATTATTGTTTTTCGAATTAAGGACTTACAAAAAACCAAATCGCATACAGCGTTTAAATCATTATCAGAATTGATCAATATAGCCTATATCCTTTTGGTTTGTGAAATTTACCCTTGGAAATGCAAGATAATTTTTCACTGGCTCATTTTCTTAAACCGGTCAGGATGCTGTTTATTATAAAGATCATCTTCCAAAAGGCCTAAAAATGCAGGTTTTGGTCATTTAAAACTCTTTTGATTTTTATCGATATTTAAAATTTTTAAATCATGACAATGCCTTCAAGTCGGCTTGTGTTTTGGTTCTGTTTATGAATGGATCTATGGGCAGCGGAACATCATTTACAGGAACACCCGAATATTGAGGATAGATACCCGAAACCTGAGAACCCCGGGAAGATGAACAAAGTGGCATTACTGCATAAAATTTTATAAACAATATCCCGCTATGCGCCAGATAATCGATATTTGGTATTTTGACGACATTACCGCCTCCCCATATGAAAGCCTGATCGGGACTCAACTGTTCCCTGTAACATCCCAAAATCCGGAAATTGTGCTCATCGCTTTGAATGATTAATAGATCTCCACCCAGAGGATGTGGATTTGTGATAACCCCTGGAAGGGGTAATTTACCTTTACCCTCTGAGAAGGCAAAATCTTGTGCTGTCGCCAGATTAAACACTATTTTCTCTATATTCGTTTTTCTTGTTCTTCCTGATATCTCACAAACTATGTGATCATTTCTATGTTCAAGCCTATTGTATCCACACAATACCCTTTCGCCCAAAAATGATTGCCCCAGTAGGGGCGCTCTTTCAACTTTTGGAATTCACTGAAATCACGTATCGCTGTCCTGCCCTTCAAAACCCCAATCATTTCCGACACTGATAGATTCGGTTGCATGGATATTATCAAATGCAAATGATCTTTGTGTACATTCAACTCCTCAACTTTGCCGCCATTCAAGTTCGAAAATAATCTTATGCAATGCTCAACTTCCCTTTTTACTTCTCCTGTCAATATCCTATTTCGGTATTTGGGAGTCCATACTATGTGGTACTTGCAATGGCAAATCGCATGTGATAACTTTATGAATCGACTCATTTGATCTCCTTTCTTTTGTTGTGGCGACAACCCGCCGGGTTGGCGGGTTAATCATGGGTCGATACTTTTTATCAATGTTTAACACGTGAAATGTCCTCTGACCACGTTCAAAGAACGTGGATTTCTAAGTTGTTATTAAAATGAAATAAAAAAATAGCGGAATATTCTGATCATAGCTTTTCAGTTCAAAACAATCATAACACTTTGTTCAGTAAAAAGTCGGTTTCACTCAAAATCAAGATCACCATACCACAGCGATTTCTCGCCAACATATCTTATTATGGTTGATGATATTGGAAAAATTGGAATTGAATTCAGTTCAAATCCTTCACTATAGAATCAAATCAGGTTGTGTTGTGTCACAAATCGGATGAGTACCGCCGTGTTTTTCATATTGAATTTGGCCAGTAAGCTTTTGCGATGGGTGTCTACGGTAGAGGGGCTGATAAAAAGTTTTTGAGCTATTTCAATGTTGGTCAGGCCCTCAGCAATGAGTTCCAGCACTTCCTTTTCCCGACGGGTTATAAAGGGCAGTTCAGCCTGTTCTTTCCTTCCAACTTTAAGTGATTCCGATGCGCCATAACTCAGGTATTTCTGTCCGCGATAAACCGTATGAATGGCCTTTGACAATTCCTGTTTGGTGGCGTTTTTCAACACATAACCTGAGGCCCCATTTTCAAGCATTTTTTGTATAAAGGCATTTTCATCAAAGGTACTGAGGCCCAGGATCTGGATTCCCGGGTATCTTTCTTTCACTTCCTGACACAATTCGATGCCATTTTTATCCGGCATGCTTATATCCATTAATATCACATCAGGCTGCTCCTGTCTTAAATAAGCCAGGCATGATGCTGCCGTGGAAGCATGACCAATGAGTTCAATTTCTTCTTCATGCTGGAGTAGTGATCGAATGCCTTCCAGGACCATATAGTGATCATCAGTAACAAACACTCGTATTTTTTTCATATTCATTCCATTTAATATGATTCAAGAACTTCGGCCTTCAATCCTTTTACAATTTACCGCTATTGCGCTTATAATTCTCCGTTTATTATTCAAAATCACTGCTCCCCCAATCTGAGTCTTAATCCTTTTGCAAAATGGACACAGTTTCGTTTAGCTCAATTTTCCTTAATATTCCACCATTACAAATTGGCCTGGACTTGCAATCAAAAATGGTCATATCTTCCTTTCCCGGCCTCCCCTTTTTCCGTGAATTTTTACCTTGAATTACTGCCCTTTTAGTATAACCTCAGATTAAATAAAAGAAATAAAAGCAGGTGATACGGCTCTAAAAAATATCCCCTTTTTAGGGGAGGCCGATAGTGATGAAAGCAGATAATTTTACCAAGCAACAGAAATGTAAATCTTTAAACCATGAAAAAGCTTGTCACATTATTATTCATTGTTCATGCTACTTTATTGGCATTCCCATTAAAGACCCAGGCCCAGCTCTTAAATAAATTAAGTCAGAAGGTTAAACAAAAAGTGGATCAGAGTATCGATAAAAAAGTTGACAAGAGCATCGACAAAGCAGAACAAAAAGTTGATTCTATTGCCCTGGCACCTCAATCTGAGAAACCACCACCTGCCAAGGAACCACCACCTGCTGATAAACCGGACACCGGGTCGGAAAAAGCCAATGGTAAATCTTCCGATGTTGACAAAAAAGAAGACTATGTTTCTTCTTACAAATCAAAATTCGATTTCGTTCCAGGTGAAAAAGTAATTATTTCTGATGATTTCAGTCAGGATGCTGTTGGAGATTTTCCGGCGCTCTGGTTTACCAATGGGTCCGGAGAGGTGGTCACAATGGATGGTATGGAAGGTAAATGGCTTGCACCGAAAGGGCGATCGATGGCTTTCATTGATCAGTTACTTGACCTACCTGACAATTTTACCATTCAGTTTGACCTCTTATGTTCCGTGCCGTTTTCATGGTCTTCCGATGTTTTCAATGTGTACTTAGAAGACATCAAAGATATTGACAGATACAGAAAGGGTGAAAACGGTGGCGAAATGTCAGACAGGAATCTTAATCATCACTTTTGGATGGATCTGCACCCAGGCTTGTATAGCGCAACGAGTTATAGCTCCAAAGCTTACGGTCACTATAAAATGGATGGGGACGGTGCGCTTTTCGATTTAAAAGAAATGTGGATGCCAAGTGCGGAAAAACACCTGCTTAAGGTATCGATCTGGAGACAAGGACAACGGCTGCGTGTCTATCTGAACGAAAACAAAATCCTCGATCTTCCAAAAATATTACCAGTTGATATGAAACCGAATTTATTGGCATTCGAACCATTTGATTTGGTAGAGGGAAATAATTATTTCATAGGAAACCTCCGCATCGCAGTAGGTAATCCGGATACACGCAACAAGCTGCTCACGGATGGCAAGCTGGTGACCAACGGGATTCTGTTCAATGTGAATTCCGACCAGATCAAGACTGAATCCTATGGTATATTGAAGGAAATAGCGGGAATCCTGAAAGATAATCCGGATGTAAAAGTTGAGATCGTCGGGCATACAGACAGCGATGGTGACGATGCAAAAAACCTGGAATTATCCAAAAAGCGAGCAGAATCCGTAAAGAATGCATTGAATAAGGATTTTGGCATAAGCCCAGCCCGGATGAGGACTGATGGGAAAGGTGAAACTGAGCCTTTGGAACCCAACACAAATGCAATTAATAAGGCCAATAACCGACGGGTGGAATTCTTAAAGTTAGGCTAGCACATACTTAAAAAATTTAAAACATTATATAACCCATTAATCATTATTAACATGAAAAAGGCAATTATTTTAATGATATTACTCAGTGGAGGATTCATCATTACCTCCTACAAAGTAAAAATGAGCGTATCACGTGATGTCCTTACAATTTTGGGTATCGATGATCAGGATTTTATACTGAATGATGTCTTCTGTTACCCGGATCCTTTTTGTATTGTAGGCCCTCCGGGTATGGCAAACTTATCCACCCTGAAAGCGCTTTCTACTGGTGATAAGTTGAACCTGGCAAAAGAGGCTTTTGTTTATGCAAAAAACTATTGCAATTCACAGGAATTCAAAGACCTTTATCAACAAAAGCGAATGGAATTGAAACCACATGTACAGGAATTAACACCGGAACAGAAAGAAACAGCATTAGCCCAGATTAAAGAACAGGAAGAATTGTATTCACCTGATATTCTGGACTTGTTACCACCTGAAGAAAAAGCATCTGTACTTCAAATGATAGTAGATGCAAAAGCTAATGCAAATGGTGAATTGACAAAAGACCAGAAAAAGCAATGGGATGAACTGGCACCTGAAAATCCGGATATTGCCATCAGTCGTGGAATAAAAAATTTCCTGGAGGCAACCAGGGATGTTGACTTTAATGCAACAACAAAATTAAACTCACATAGTAACCATCAGGAATTTACCAATCCAGCCTATGAACAAAAAGACGATCAATGGAAAGCCTGCTACCGGGCTGGCCAGGAATTGACGGAAGCAGTCAGAAGTTTTGCCCAGGAATGGTATTCTGAGTTGAATTCATCAGGAAATTAATAAAACGTCAGCAAAAGAAAGACCGTTCCTGTGAACGGTCTTTTTACTTTTTATAAAACCATTAAAAATAATTCAACTGAATGCCCCGTTCATTTTACTTGTACCGGAGAAAACAATAAACTCTAAATAACTAACCCGCACGGATGGCTTTAGATATTTTTTACTTGAGATAATCAGTCAAAATCTATTGCGCCATGATCATCTCTTTTAAAGACCAGAGAATTGCAAGTACTTCATTTCTTGACTGCTCATCAATATTATGCTGTTTCAGCACTTGTAAAATATCATCAATGACGCACATATATTCTGTGGCGTTGATATTCATTCCTCTATGAGTACCAGGCATATCTCTACCGGTATATTGCACCGGACCTCCACTACCAGCACTAAAGAAGTCGATGGTATGCTTTCTGATCACTGACATACGTTCAGGCTGTTCTTTGTACGGGATAAACCGGGCTTTGATTAATGGATTCTTCATGTGCGCATCAATTACATCATCTACGATCATGGAAATTCCTTTGATGCCTCCAAGTCTTTCAAAAAGACTTATCTGAATGTCAACATTAGTATTCGGAGTATTAGTCATATTTGTTCTTGTTAGTATAATGTATAATATGAAAATTTATTTTTATCTACTTTTTCTTCTGGCCGGAGATGAACAATCGATAGTTGTTGCAAAATTCCATAGGTTACTCTGGAATTTAATTTATCGGATACTCGAAAATTGTATTTCCAAATTTACGACTTGAAAACACCCTTTACTCGAACATTTGGTTTTATAAAAGGTAATTTTGGTTCAACCCAAACTTCTCAATAAACTTTGCGATGAAGGCACTTAATTGATGTGCATCATTTACACTTACGGAATTTTGAGTTCAATAGAGCCAATTGAACATTATGTAGGTATTTTACATTTTGGTGTGCAGATATTCAGAAGGCTGAAGACCGTATCGTTTCCGAAAACATTTAGAAAAATAGGACGGGCTGCCAAAGCCAGTGTCAAACGCTATTCCTGAAATATTCTCGGTCCTTTGGAATATGAGTTCCAGAGCCCTGTTTAACCGATATTCTTTCAAAAATTTATTGGGTGATTCACCAGTCAATAAAATCATTTTGTGATAAAACCGTGATTTGCTCATCCCGAAATTCTTATTAAAATCACTAACTGATAATTCGGCATTTCTCCATTTTTTTTCAATGAAATCAAAGAGTTGGTTTAAAAAGATCTCGTCCGAAAGTGTTAAAACCCGAATTTCTTCTCTTTCAAAAAAATTATTTAAATTTTCGCTTTTGTATAAATCTTTGACTTCAGAGGACATAACTATATTCGGCCCATTCACATAGCATAAACGATCTGCTAATTTTAAGGTATCTTCAAAAAAGGTCGTTTCCCTAGTTATGGGCAATCCAGCAGCCAAACCTATTTTTAATTTTATCCTGGAATGAGCCGATGCTTTGGTTAAGGCTTCAAATTTTGATTTAAATTCTCTGGCACACATTAGGGCATTGGTAACCGATTTAAACGACACTAAAAAACCATCCCCATTGAGATTAACCAGGCTTCCTTCAAAATGTTGAATTTGCTCATGCACACTCTCCATCAATTTCTTTAACAATGCTTCTGATTCTTTTAGCGAATCTCTTTTTAAAGAGACTTTTTTTAACCAAACTACCATAATTGTTCTGAATGCAGGATCATTGATGATGTTTAGATCGGTGTTTTTAGCACTTGTGGGATCCTCAATTCTTCCCAAAAATGTCTCAACTATTTTAGCATCGACTTCTATGATCATATTAGGAACTTCTCCATGTGCATGGTTGTGCATTTCACGAATGGCCTGCTCATTTGGTGCCTCAATTAAACAAAAAGCAGTTTTCCTTTTTTCGTCAAACCAATAAGTCAATCCCCGACAATTAAATTTATCCTGAACTTTCAAATCCTGTTGATGCAATTGGGCCACGTTTTCGGCAGTAACTGATTCGGAAACATCGTGGCGATCCATATAAATTGGCATGCCCTTAAATATTAGTAGTGAGTTCTTTTGATTTCCATGTAATGTTACATTTTCGTTTCACTTGATTGTAGTGTTGCGGTATTCTATTTTTTTAAATTTGAATAAAATGAAGCTAAACGGCACGATCAAGTTCTTTTTGGCAGCAATCCCTTCTTCTCCAAATGTGCCATATTCCTGTTCATCATGCACTACAAAAAAGTGTCTGTAAAGACAATAAATTTACAATCTAATACATAATAATTCTTTCCATTAAGAAGGCCTTTAATTGGAGTAAGAAACCAGAATCATGTATAACCAGATCATCCATTGCACACATCACTCCCCAATAAGTCTCAAATAATTTGGATTCAACTGAGAATATTTTGCTCCAGATACTGATAACTCTTCTTAATGCTTACAAAAGGATCTCCGGGACATTCATCCTGCTCCACAAAAAAATGCTGCATACCCGCTTCTTTGGCATAGGCAAAAATGGGTTTAAAATCAATAATGCCATTGCCCACCTCGGTAAAATTGTGCGCCGGCGTATCGTCCATATCCTTGACATGCCACAACGGATACAGGCCCGGGTATTTTTTAAATAATTCCAGCGGTTTGTATCCGGCTTTGGTGACCCAGTAGATATCCATTTCCATTTTCACCAGGTCCTTGTCCGTTTCCTCCAACAAGACTGTGTAAGGCAGTTGGCCCTGGTCCTCAATGAATTCAAAATCGTGGTTGTGATAACAAAACTGGATGCCGGCCGATTTGCAGGTTTCGCCAGCCTTATTAAAATTGGCTGCGATCTTTTTATATTGATCGATATCACCCCGTTCCAGTGGATCGAGATAGGCGCATACCATAAATTTCACCCCAAGCTTTTGGGCATCTTCTACGGCCTTTTCCCAATGGTGGAGAATCGTACCCTTCGAGATATCAATAGACGAACTGGCTTCTCCATAGGAATAATGGGCACTGGGCATGGTGAGGCCATTGTCGATGAGAAGCGATTTAAATACGGGAATATCCAGGTTGTAAAATTTTTCGGTGCCGCTGTATGTTGTGCCTTCTACTTCCTTGTACCCGATGGTCGCTACTTTGGCAATGGAAGTCGTTGGATCACTGTCCATGGCGTCACGAACCGTATACAATTGAAGGCCAACCTTTTTAGTTTTTCGAAATGAACAAGCCGGGGCGGCCAGCAAACCTGCGGAAAACAAGGCCGCTGTGCCAATGAATTTTCTTCTTGAAACCATGGTTCTATCTGTTATTTGAAAAAATATTAATCAATAAAGTTAATAAAGTTTTAAAAACTTAGTACCGCCTAAAACAATTTGATCGAAGCACTCAAGAATTCATAAAATCATCCTGCAAATGAAAATTGTTTTCTCCCCTCGGGACAGGCACTTCAACATCAACCCTGGGTATAATGGTATAATAATATTAGCCATGATCATTATTGTTATTTAAAGTCTTCCAATGGACCTGTACAATTCCAAAAAAACCTGATGGGATCAATTAAAATATCATGTCGCCCTAATATCCAATCTCAACTTTCTCCATTTCGCTATGCCTGTTTTTTTAATACTCACGAAGTTGACATTAGCTTTTCCTTTGCTCAAAGTCTGATTTTCCCTTCCTGATCGTTGATCAGTCAAAACAATAAGTGGACAAGATGTAGAAAATATTCCTCATCGTTGAACCGTAAAAATTTCAAAAATCACGTAAAAATTTAGCCCTGTCCCGGCAAAAGCAGTTTGGCACGTTTTATTCATGAACACATTTCAAATTTATTATCAACCTTAACTTTAAAACTATGCTACGCTGGACCCTTATTTTCCTCGTGATCGCAATTGTTGCCGCTATATTTGGTTTTGGCGGTATTGCTGCAGGAGCAGCCTCAATAGCGAAAATTATTTTCTTTATATTTCTCGTATTGTTGGTTATTTCCTTTATCATGGGCCTGCTCAAGCGCTGAATGAGTTAACGTCAAAATACATTAACCGCTGGCCCATTGCCAATCGTGGCGGAATATAAATTCCAGAAAGCTTTGCAGTCTGTACGCTCTCACTTGCCACGATCAAAAGGCAAAAGCCTGTAAGGAAATATACCTCAACCAAGATTTAGCCAACTTTAATAGAGATTGTCTCAAAAAAATAGGTTGTCACCGCTGGTGGCGGAAGGCATCAGGAACCCTTTATCGATTTTGATGCCTTGCATTTTGGTAAATCTTATGGTTTACCATAATCTTTTCCTTTTAGGATAATCTCTTTTCCATTCGATCATTCGATCAAACGATCAAACAACACCAAAAAGAACGGTGAGGTTGTTTTACACACTCAAAGTTCAATTATCCCTTTCATCAATTCGAGATCGGGCTAAAATATCGGCGTGACAATCTTCAGTCAGTATTTCCGAACAGTCATCTTTCCATCATTGCCCTCCGGCAGTCCGGTGGCTTTCCAGATGTTCGAGCATCACGATAATCGGGATCAGTACCAGCATCATCACCAGTGTGGTGATCTTATAATCATTCATGAGTAAAGCCGCCGATACGACGATATAAATAATGTAAAAAATGTTTTTTAATGTTGTCAGTTGTTTTGCTGTCATAGGTTTTTCAGTTTTTATTATGCTGGAAAAAGTTATGGAATTATTTTACAGACAACAAACGGGCCGACCAAAAATGACCAGCAATATCGGTTGGCTGAAATTGTTCAAAAAGCATCAAAAAACCAGCAAGGTATACTCACTGGTTTGCTGGCATTAAGCCTATTTTTGTTGCTGTTCGATGGCTTCATAAAACACTTCCTGCACATTGGTCCTGGTATTCATATAATATAATTTGGTGTTCGCCCGGGTTGGGTATACGCGGTTAGAAAAGAATACATATACCAAATGATATTTTGGGTCAGCCCAGGCAAAGGTTCCCGTAAAACCTGAGTGACCAAAACTGATGTCACTGGCCATTTTCGCCGTATTGCCGTCGTTACTGGGTTCCGGCAATTGCCGGTCAAAACCAAGAGCACGACGATTCCCCTGATCACAATACTGGCATTGTGCAAACGTCTTTACCGTTTCTTCTTTTAAAAATCGGTGTCCCCCGTATTCTCCGTAGTTGCAATACATTTGAAATAATTTAGCGAGGTCGTTGGCTTCGGCAAACAATCCGGCATTGGAGGAGATACCGCCCATCATAGCAGCGCCTTCATCGTGAACAGTGCCATGGATCTGCTCTTTACGAAACAACGAATCATATTCGGTAGGCACAATGCGGTCTAATGAAAATTCCTGTTCCGGTTTGTAGCGGAGCGTATATGCGCCAAGTGGTATATAGAAGGTATTGTATAAATAGTCTGTGTATTTTTCACCGGTAATGTTGGCGATGATCTGTGGGAACAAATAGAAAGTCAGGCCGGAATAAACATATTTTTTTTCGCCCAGTTTCGACTTGCGAATGGCGCGGTAGATTTTCTTTCGGTAATTTTTATACAGCCACATATTGTCCGTCACCTTGATGGGATAGCTGGCCGAGGAATCCTGTTGGAAAGTATGCCATTTGAATTTACCCTGATTGGTGGCGCTGCTGTCCCAACGTGATTTCCATGGATAACTGGCATTGCCACGAAGGGTACTTTGCCAGTAAGGGATCCAGGCTACCATCCCCGACTGATGCGCCAGTATTTCCCGGAAGGTGATATTTTTCTTGTTGCCATGCCGGAAATAGGGAAGATAAGTCCCCAGTGTAGCATTAATGTCGAATTTACCTTCTTCATACAGTTTCATCAGGCAGGGCAATGCCCCGGAAACTTTGGTCAGGGAGGCGAGATCGTACAGGTCATTTTCCTGCACGGCTGTCAGGCTGTCGTAGGTCTGGTAGCCATAAGATCGATGCCAGATCACTTTGTTGTCTTTGGCAACAACCACCTGGCAACCAGGAATTGCCCGGTCCTGAATGGCCGCAGTAACCAATGAATCGACCCGCTGATGAAGCATATGACTGTCCAAGCCCAATTCTTCGGGCATGGTGTATTTAAAACGCATGCCTCCCGTTGAAGACAAACCATCGCCCAGTTTGAATTTTTCACCAATACTCACCGGCAGGTGCCCGTCAGCACCAATTCCGCCAAAAATAAGCTGGGCAGCAAGTGATTGTGATTGGTCCGTTTCCTGATAGGCGACCATCAATCCCCTGGCCTGTTCAATATTTTCCACTTTATCCAGAAAATACGGATTGCCAAATACGGTGATGATGCTTTCGTCAGCCTTGGCTACCCAACTCAGAAAGGTCATCGCTTTGATGGAAACCCCAAAATCGTTCTTTGGATAAACAGCCATATTATGCAATCCGGCAATGATCAGATCATACTGATTCAATTTTTGCCAAAGGGCCGCGTATTCCCCGGTACTGGCATCCATACCAATGGAGTAATGATCAACCTGCGCGTATTTGTCAATCGCTTGCTGGAAAACAGTGGCGTCGGTCGTCCCCACATCGACACTGGCGATCTTCAGATCTTTCAATCCTTTTATGGGGATAAAACCCAGGTCATTTTTTAGCAGGGTAAGATAGGACTGGGTCAATTGAATATTGAGATATTGATCAGCCGGATCATGGAGGTCCTCAACCAAATGGCTCGTTTCGATGGGTTGAAATTGATTTAATCCGGTCCAGCGTTTTAAAGCCAGTATTTTACGGCATCGCGCATCGATTTCCTGTTGGGTAATCTGTTTATTTTTTATGGCCAATTGAATCTGTTCTATGGCTTTGGGCACATCTTCGGAAAAGAGCAAAACATCATTTCCTGCCAGCAGGGCTTTTAAATCTACCACCCCCGGATCGTAATATTTCGAAACACCTTTCATGTTCAGGGCATCGGTGAAAACAAGTCCTTTAAAACCCATCTTTTCTTTGAGCAGATTGGTGACCGCTGATTTTGATAACGTGGTTGCTATGCCGGTGCTGTCGATTGCCGGAACACTGAGGTGGGCAACCATTACGCCACCTGCGCCGGCATTGATGGCTTTGCGGAATGGATAAATTTCCAGGGAATCGAGGCGTTTCATTGTGTATGGAATTACCGGCAGGTCCAGATGAGAATCAACGCTCGTATCACCATGACCTGGAAAATGTTTGATAACCGGCAGAACGCCATTGTCCTGCATCCCGCGGGCATACTCAATGCCACGCTGTGCAACCTGATCACGGTCCTCCCCAAATGATCTGAAATTGATGACTGGATTTTCCGGGTTGTTGTTGATGTCGACATCGGGAGCAAAATTGATCTGCACGCTCAACCGCTTGCACTGGCGGGCAATGGCAGCACCGGTTTCGTAGATTAAATGCTGGTTGGTGATCGCGCCCAACGCCATACCATATGGAAATCGCATGGTACTGTCAAGCCGCATGTTCAATCCCCATTCAGCATCCATGGCCACCAATAATGGGGTTTTTGAATTTTCCTGTAACCGGTTGGTTAGTCTCGCCTGACGAACCGGTCCGCCCTGGAAGAAGATCACGCCGCCAATATCATTTTTTACGACATATTCCGCCAACTGGTCATCATAGGTTTTATCCCGATTGGAATAGGCGGCCACCATGAATAACTGGGCCAGCCGCTGTGTTGGTGTGAGGGCATTCATCACACTATCGACCCATTGGTCATGTTCATATTTTAACCAGGGGATTGATTGTGCTTTAACAAGAGTTAAGCAAGAAAGTAGTAACGCCATTACCAGTAATCGGGAAAACAAGATTTTCTTCATGCGCATTCAGATATTCATTTGGTTTTTGATGACATGCAATCTACGGTGTGCCGGGAAAATGAACAAAAAAAAGACAAGGAATATGATTTTAAGGAAAATGAAAAAAAGGATTGTTTTGTTGGTACAATGGCTTAAAATCAAACGGGTGCAAATCAATGAAAGGGCCACCAATCCGAAAGATTTTACCTCCTCCATCACAACTGCATTCAAATTGGTTTTGGTAAAAATTGGTTTTAAATTGGAAACTTCGTTGGTACTTACTTCTCCCTATGTCAAGAACAACCGGCCTTTTGATCGTTTTATCGTTTCTGATATGGACATCTTGCGTCGTGCATAAACCACGGATTGAAGGTCACTCGATCAAAAAATTTTTCGAACATTCCAGGAAATTCGATCACAGCTTTACGGGTTTTGCCCTTTATGATCCGCAACACCAGCGAATGATCTTTAGCTACAATGCCGGTAAATATTTTACCCCGGCCTCCAACGCCAAATTGTTCACCTATTACACGGGTATAAAAACAATTTCCGGCGCCATTCCTGCATTGCATTACTGCATAGAAAATGACACCCTGTTTTTCTCCGGGACGGCGGATCCGACTTTCCTGCATCCCGATTTCAACATGCAGCCCGCTTATGATTTTCTGAAAAATAATGATATTCCACTGGTTTTTTATCCAAGACAATTTGAAGACCAACGGTTCGGTCCTGGTTGGGCATGGGACGATTATCCCTTTTATTATTCCCCGGAAAAAGCGGCCTTCCCAATTTATGGCAATGTCGTACATATTAAGAAAGACTCAGCAGATCGCAACATTTCGGTGCTTCCTTCTGATTTTGAGACCATGGTGCGTTTCAGTCATGATACGCTGGAAGACTCCGCTTATTTTGAACTGAACAGGGCTGAATTTGACAATCGGTTTGAAATCAAGACCCAAAATCTTCCGGAAAAGATCGATGAGGTGATTCCTTTCCGATATTCCGACACTCTTTTTATCCGATTATTGCAGGATACGCTACACTTGCCCGTTATCACGATTCACCATCAACCTCATTGTGTGGTTAAAACGATTTTTTCCCAGCCTGTCGATACATTAATGCGACACATGCTTATCCCTTCGGATAATTTCATAGCCGAACAGATCCTGCTGATGAGTTCCGGCATCTTGTTCGACACGCTGAGTACCACCAGGATCATTGACTTCGCTGAAAAACACTATTTTCCCCAGTTAAAAGATGACATCTTCCTGGTCGATGGTTCAGGCCTTTCGCGTTATAATCTGGTAAAGCCCATTGCATTGGTGAAGCTGCTGGAGATGATCCTGAAAGATGTTCCGCAAAATAAATTGGACTCACTATTGCCTTCCAACGGTAAACGAGGCACACTAAAAAATGCCTTTATTTCCAATAAACCTTATATTTTTGCCAAAACAGGATCGATGGGCCACGTGTATAATCTCAGCGGGTATATCAAAACCGACAAAGGAAAAACATTAATATTCAGTTTTATGAATAACAATTTCAATTGTTCTGCAGGCGTTATAAAACAGGAAATGGAAAAGGTGCTGCGGGCCATTAAAGAAAAATATTAAAACAGTTAAAATTCATGAACAGGCTAATGCAATGGGGCTTTTTATTTTTATTTCTAACCGGAATACTAAGTACTGCTTTTGCTCAGGAAGGCATTAAAATCGCCCAGCTCAAATACAATGGCGGTGGAGACTGGTATGGCGACCAAACGGCCTTACCCAACTTGATTACCTTTTGCAACAAGAATCTCAGCATGGATCTCAACCCCAAAAAAGATATTGTGGAAGTGGGCAGTCCGGATATTTTCCTGTATCCTTATATTTTTATGACCGGTCACGGCAATGTGAACTTTTCACGAGAGGAAGCGGAAAATTTGCGTAAATATCTTATCGGTGGCGGCTTCCTGCATATTGATGACAATTATGGCCTGGATAAATACATTCGTATTGAGATGAAGAAAGTTTTTCCGGAGCTGGAATTTGTTGAATTGCCCTTCACCCACCCTATTTTTCATCAGAAGTACGATTTCAATGAAGGTCTCCCAAAAGTGCACGAACATGATGGCAAACGCCCTCAGGGTTTCGGACTGATCTGGCAGGGAAGGCTTGTTTGTTTTTATTCCTATGAATGCGACCTTGGCAATGGCTGGGAAGACCAGATCATGTACAACGATCCACAAGCGATACGAATAGAAGCCTTAAAAGCCGGAGCGAATATTCTGAGCTACGTCTTCACCCAGGATTAAAAACAATTTCTCTTCGATATATAAACGACAAAAAATCATCCCTGTTCCAATCGGGTATACCCAACCCAATATGGCATCCGAAAATAGTGACTATTAAATTTGATTTCAAATATTGTCCCCTCTTGCCTAAAAAGCCCTGAAATAAGGCCTGCTGGCCATGGGTGAGAAAGGCCATGGTATCGCAATGAGAATAATGATCAGCGCAATGGTGAACCAGATGGCCATGGTCCTGAACTTACTTTTATCAGTTGGTTTGCGTTTTGCCATGGAGGAACCAATGGTAATGACGATAATGGCGATCAACATCAATATACTGTGTTCCATACCAAAAAACCGCACATCGCTTTGATGCACCGCTTCCTTAAAGTTGTGCATAAAATGATCCATGATCGGGCTTATGAAATAGAGTCCTATTCCAATAAGAAGTTGGATGTGTGCCAGGATGGTGGTGACATTTCGTATAATATTGTCCCGGCTTGTGAATGGTTTTTCTGAAAACCAACCCCGGTAAGCCAGGAAAATGGCATAAAGTAAACTGATTAATACGAACCAGCGAAATAAGGAATGTAATGCTATTAAGATCGAATACATATTTCAGGGTTTTATGAATGCACAATATTGGGATGCCGGCCAAAAATAGATGGTGCTTCAATGAAAAACAAGATGAAAGACATATTATCTGATTCGATATAAGATGATATATCGAAAAGTTGGGCCTGTAAAATTGAAAACAAATTGGGAATTGCACATTTAATTATTCCCGTAAAGTGTTGGTAATTTTGTACATTGTTCGTCTTTTTGTCCAAACACTTTAAACAACAAAACATGAAAGCCATTTTTAAATTTTCTGTTTTTATCCTTTTGTGCTGGGCCTGCTCTCCGAAGTCATTGGTTCAAACTGATGACTGGAAGGTTTTCATCGATCAATCCAAAGGAACAATTACATTGCAGCAATCTGGCCAGGATCAACCGGTGACCATCGCTGAAAATGATCAACCCGGATTCTTCTTCATTACCGACGGCACGGACAGCATGCAACATTTCACCATGCTGGAAACGATTGAACAAAGCGGTGAAAATGAAATCACAGCTTCCTACGCCACCAGTGACAATCGATTTGGCAATGTGACCATTAGCGGTGACGAACATGGATTTATCTCCATGAAAATCACTATAAATCCGGATAATGGTATTAAGCGTAAAGGTATTGTTTTAAAATCAGATCCGGACGAACACTATTACGGATTGCTGGAAAGGGTGGTCGATGGTCCTCAGGGAAAATCATGGACACCGGGTATCACAGAGGGCCTCGACTTGCGGGGCCAACATGTGGAAATGGCTGTTAAACACACCCTGGGTATATATTCTCCTTTCTATATTTCGAGTTCCGGTTATGGCGTGTTGGTCCATGGCACCTGGCCGGGAGAATATGATATGGCTGCCACAAATCCTGAAAGTGTCCGTTTCGCGTTTGAGGGCGATCAACTGGACCTGTCATTCATTTCTGGACCAACCGTATTCGATGCCACCAGGAATGCCACAAAAATAACGGGCACCACTATCCTTCCGCCAAAATGGGCATTTAATACCTTTCGATGGCGAGATGTGCACACCCAAAGACCAGCCTTCTACGACGGTACCGCTAACATTTCACCATACAACGCCGATTTGGTGGAGGATGTGCTCATGCTCCAGGCTTTCGACATTCCCTGTAGCGTGATGTGGCTCGACCGCCCCTGGGGACCAGGCAATCGCGGTTATGACAATGTTGCCTGGGATGACCAACGTTTTCCCAACCACAAGGCCATGATCGACTGGCTCAATTCCAAAGGTGAGCATCTGGTGTTGTGGATTGCTCCCTGGGCCTTGGGTGATAAAATGGTGCAGGAAGCACAGGATAAAGACTACCTGATACCCAATACCGAATGGGAAGATGGCAGTATTCTGATCGATTTCACCAATCCTGCGGCGGTATCCTGGTGGCAGCAGCAATATCTCAAACCATTGTTGGAAGAAGGAGTAGCCGGATTCAAAATGGACCGGTCCGAAGAACGATTCTATGACCACCAGCAAACAGAACTATTTAACCATGAAACCGTAAGGCAGATGCGCAATGAATATCCGGTATTATATGGTAAAGCAGCCAATGAAATTGCCACGGACGTGCGTAAAAATGATTTCGTGTTATTTCCCAGAGCTTCGTATACCGGCGGGCAAAAATATACGGCATTCTGGGGTGGTGATATTCCCCCCGGGCAATGGGGATTGCGAACCGCCCTGATAGCCGTGCAGCGATGTGCGTATTTGGGTTTTCCACTTTGGGGTTCGGACACCGGCGGATACGGTTCTCATGATCTTTCCAGGGAAAATGTTGCGCGCTGGCTGGCATTCAGTTGTTTTACGCCAATCATGGAAGTGGGACCCCTGTACAACCGTGCTCCATGGGATATGCCAACTGTACCAAGTTATGATACAACTTTGATCGCTACCTACCGGCTGTATGCAAAATTACATGCCCAATTGATGGACTACAGCTATGCACTGGCAGAACAAGCACATCAGGATGGCACCCCCATCGTCAGGCCATTGTCCATGATGTTTCCCGATGATTCCAATGCACTGGACCACTGGGATGAATTCTTCTATGGGAATGATATACTGGTCGGAGTACTCTGGCAGGAAGGTCAGCAGCAACTGGACATGTATTTGCCCGAAGGAAACTGGAAAGATGCCTGGACGGGAAAAGAATACCAGGGACCAGTCAATGTTCCAGTAGATTGCCCGATGTACAAATCGCCTATTTTCGTACGCCAAGGATCTTCTGTTGATCTTGGTGATCTTAATGCCTTATACCAGGAATCTTTTCAAATTGCCAGTAAAAAGCCCGATTTGATGGCCTTGCAAAAAGAAGAATTTAAATAGGTGGTCGACAGTATAATTTGCTACCCGCTACATTGGTAATTAAACATAAACCAGTGTAGTGGTTTTTATATCATAAAATGAAATTCATGAATGATTAAAATGGTATTTTATCAAATCTCACACTTCTCTAATTTTAGTGACAATCACATAATCTTTAATTTTTATAGTTTAAAAAAATTCAATGTGGAGTGTTCGAGTATTGTAATATGGCATGAGTAAAGCCTATTGATAGCGCGCAAGGAAAAGACCTGCGCCAGTTAGGGGGGGCGAAGTCCTCATTTTTGGTTAACTCATTTAGATTAAATTCATATGAGATGAAAATATTTTGTTCAATAATATTGACGATTTGTTTATTCTCAGCCTCTCCGAAAGGACAAATGATTTACTGTCTGAAATATGATCAGAATTCCAATGGTTCTTTACTAAGAATATCAAGCGATGATACCATATCAGTACCTCTTTCTTATTCAATGATTTGGTCAGTAGTAGACAAGAGTCATGTGAATGGCGCTAATATTTATTGTAGTGGGTCTCTTAGCGTCTCACTAAGATCGAGATCAGGTCGATTATAAATAATGGTTCTTTGAAATATGGATACAAATCCAAAGTAGCAGGAATTACCGTTTCCCGTCAGACGGCTCAACAGAGAAGCTGAATTGAGCAGCGGATTATCAGCCGTCCGACGGATATTTTGAATCTTTGGTTCATAACCAGGCACGCTCCAACAACCCGTCAGACCGCTACTTTCGCGCTGTCCTGTGAGCGGTCGGACGGGCAAGCTTTTCCGGCCTCCATGCTGCCTGTCCCGGACCGGTCGCTGGTAGGCTAAACCGGCTAAGGGGAACTACTATCCCCAACTGACGCAAGTCTTTAGAAAGTGCGCGAGAGAAAGCGTGTGACTTGGGCCGGATTGTACAAATAAGGGTCTCTTAGCGTCTCACTAAGATCGAGATCAGGTCGATTATAAATAATGGTTCTTTGAAATATGGATACAAATCCAAAGTAGCAGGAATTACCGTTTCCCGTCAGACGGCTCAACAGAGAAGCTGAATTGAGCAGCGGATTATCAGCCGTCCGACGGATCTTTGGTTCATAGCCAGGCGCGCTCCAACAACCCGTCAGACCGTTACTCTCAAATAAACCCTTACTGGCGCAAGTCTTCTGGAAGTGCGTGGGAGAAATCGCGAGACTTGTGCCGGATTGTACAAACAAGTACATTGAAGATATGAGTGCCAAATATAAATTCCGTAATCCTGATATTATTGTTACAGTAAGGGATTGATTGAGTTGACAAATGTATAATTTGGCACAAGTCCAGCACATGCCGGAGCGCAAAGCAAAAGACTTGCGCCAGTTGGAGGGACATAGCAATAACCCTTTCGCATTTTATGAAATTTAGCCAGGCCCTCTCCTCTCCTGCTCTTTTTCAATTATTTAGTCGTCCCTAAAAAAGTGGGCAGAGCGAAGTTGGAGCATATAGTTTAGGGATCGTTATGAAATACCAAAGTTGTTTTAGCCAGAAGACAATACGGCCCTTGAGTTTTCTCAAGACCCGTTTAAAATTGAATGCCGATGCCGCCATCAGGGCGTTGATGTGATCACCCCTTATGCCTTTCAGATAGTTCCTGGCCAGGCGGTGATCTTTTTTCAGATGACCGATCACCGGTTCGATCCCTGCTCTTCGCTGGAACCACTTTTTAGCTTTCCGCTTCCTGTAGGCTGTTTTTGCCTTTTGATTATACGGGGTGACTATCTGGGTTGAGCCCACCCTGTCTATCCCCCGGTATCCCCGATCTACGATAGCCACACCTGGCCTTCTCCCTGTCAGCCGCTCTACCTGATCGATGGCCGCAGGAAGCGTCTTGCCATCATAGATGTTTTTCTCAAAAGATATCATTCCGACTATCACCCCACTGGTTTTGGTCCATCCTATGCTGGTCTTACACCCATATTCATATTTCTTGTACTCTTTCCCCTTACTCATACATTGCACATGAGGCTCATGCAAACTGTAGATCTTATTTTTATCTTTGGGCTTTTGGTCCAGCACCCGCCTGAACAGGGCAATCTTCATGGAAACGGCATTAAAAGCTGCCGGAGGAAGCTTCCGCTCCAACTCTCGCACCAGGCGGCCTGCTATGGTCCGTAACTTCCGCAGTGACTTACCGGCTATTTTTGATTGTTTCCTCCGCCTGTCAAACCGCAACTGTCTCCTCAACCCCTTCACCACAAACCGGTAGCTCTGGCGAAGTTCCAACTGGTTGGCTTCTGCTATGTCACGACATTTCTTAATGATTTTACCATAAAGCTTCTCATCGGTAGGAAAAGTAATGTTCTTCTCCTGGACGGTGGTGTCAAATATCACTTCGCCTTCCTGGCCGTCTTTTCCATTGAGCTCAATGGATAATCGAAAGATCTTTTCAGCACCCTCTTTGCCGATCCTGGTTCGGAACATGCTCAACTCATTGGCTTCAATAGGACATTTTAATTGAAATTGGCTCCCCCCGCAAAAGTACTGATAGTAGGGGTTCTCCACCCATTGCTCTACTAATGCTTCATCTGATAAATTACGAACCTGTTTTAAAATCAGCATCCCCACCATCAGCCGTATCGGTTTTGACGGCCTTCCAAAATCTTTGTAATAGCTTTCAAACTGTTTATTGATTTCTCCCCAATTGATCAAATCAGCCATCCGGTATAATGGATGGTGTGGGTTCAACATCTGTTTGAACGTGGGGAATAGAAAGCTCAGTTGGAATTGGTCAAGGTTGTTTTGATGTGCCATTTTTTGCAGGGTTTCTTTACTTAAAATACAAAACCTGCGTCTTTTCTCAAAGCATTTTCTACCTTATTTACTCCTTAATCCTTTAATTTTCAATATATTATAGCCCATTTCGACTTTCTTAGGGTTGACTATTTAGGTTTCAATGCTGCCTCCCTATACTTCATGAAAATTCGATGATTGATCGATAAAAATGGGCGAAACTTCTATTCATTCCATGGTGGTAATGTAAATGTTCGAATCCTCACGTTAAGCCTATAAAAAGAATTGGAAAAATGTCGAATTTCCCAGTACATCTTACCCATTTGAAAATATTGTTCATTGCTCTACTGGTAATGCTCAGTATTCAATCCCACGGAGATGATCCCGAAGATCAGCAAACTAAAATTCCTGAACAGTGGGATCTGTCTTCCTGCATTCAATATGCTTTGGAGAATAATATCCAGATCAGAAGTTTACGCGTTGATCAGGCCGTTGATGAGCAAACGTTGATACAGGCAAAAGGCCAGCGGATGCCCAACCTGAATTCGTCAGTAGGTCAGACCTATACCAACAGCAAAAACACCAACCCGGTGATCGGCGGGTTTCAGACACAAAGTAACTTTGCGGGCACTTATTCCCTCAACTCCAACTGGACATTGTTTGAAGGCGGTTATGTGAAACAGAATGTGGAGCAAAACCAAATGGCCGTGCAACAAGCTGCCCTTAATGTAGAGCAAACTGCCAATAATATCACACTGCAAATCACCCAGGCTTATTTGACGATCTTGTATTCCAAAGAAACGGTAAACTATTTAAAAGATGTTTTAACAAGTTCAGAAGCGCAATTGGTACAGGCAAAACAAAAACTGGCCGTCGGGTCCATTGCCCAAAAAGATCTTGCACAGATCCAGTCGCAATATGCCAGCGATCAATATGCCCTGGTGAATGCCGAAAACAATTATCAGGAAAATATTCTTGCGCTAAAACAGATCTTACTTATCCCTTCTTCACAAACATTTGAAGTGTATTTCCCTAAAACAGACAGCCTGGCAATTAAAGAAACATTACCAGACTTTAATGCTGTTTATACCAGCGCATACAACATCCTGCCGCAGATCAAAATTGGAAAACTGGGTGTTGATATGGCTAATCTCGATTTGAAAAAATCATTTTCTCAGTATTGGCCAACCCTCTCTTTAAATGCCGGAATTTCCACCGGATATTCAGATAATCAAAATTATGAATACCCAACACAGCTTAATAAAAATCTCTACGAACGCGCAGGCCTGAGTCTGAGCATTCCGATTTACAATAGAAATACCTTTAAAACCAATGTGGAAAAATCCCGGTTGAATTTGCAAAAATCCAACCTCAACATGAAAGATGCAGAAAACACCCTCATGCAAAATGTGGAACAAGCCCATTTAAATGCACAGACCGGCCAAAGCCGGTTAAAGGCGGCTGTGGATCAATTAAATGCTGCCCGAACGAGTTATGAAATTTCAGATCAACAATTTAGCCTTGGAATGTTGAACACAGTTGAATTACTGCAACAGAAAAATACCTATCTCTCAGCAGAACAGGAATATACCCAGGCAAAATATATGGCCATATTAAACGCAAAAATCCTCGATTTTTACATGGGAATACCCATTAAACTATAAAACAAAAATGAAAAAGAAACATATTTGGATACTCGTAGTGGGACTGATCCTGATCTGCACCACAGCATTTGTTTTCTTCTCCAGAAAAAAGGAAAGTCAAATCTCCTTTAATACGGAAAAAGTCCGGACAGGAACAGTCAGCCTTT
The DNA here is from genome assembly GCA_963711495.1 of uncultured Cytophagales bacterium. Lineage (GTDB taxonomy): Bacteria > Bacteroidota > Bacteroidia > Cytophagales > Cyclobacteriaceae > CAVQEK01. The sequence continues at coordinate 79,180 of CAVQEK010000006.1, read as the reverse complement.
CCGTAACCGCCACGGGCACGGTAGAACCCATCGATCAGGTGGATGTCGGCACACAGGTCTCCGGAGTTATTAAGAACATTTATGTCGATTACAATTCCAAAGTAAAGAAAGGACAAATATTGGCCGAACTCGACCGATCCACGCTAACGGCCCGTGTGACTCAATCCAAAGCCGATTTGTTTTCCGCCGAAAATGTGCTGGATTATCAACAGAAAAACTTTAACCGCACCAAACAACTTTATGATACCAAAGCCATCAGTGAAACGGATTATGAAACGGCATTATATAATTTGAATGCCGCCAAGGCCAGTGCGGAAAAAGCCAGATCTTCCCTCAAACAGGCTGAAGTAGACCTGAATTATGCAACAATTATCAGCCCAATTGACGGTGTGGTACTTTCGCGATCAGTTGATGCAGGACAAACGGTAGCCGCCAGTTTCAATACACCCACATTATTTGTGATTGCCAACGACCTGACCAAAATGCAGGTGGAGGCCGATGTTGATGAAGCAGATATTGGACAAGTCAGCGATGGTCAGCATGTCAACTTCACGGTTGACGCCTATCCTGATGACAAGTTTGATGGTACGGTTTCCCAGATCAGGTTGGAACCAACGATTACCTCGAATGTGGTCACTTACAAGGTTATCGTAGATGCCCCAAACCCGGAATTAAAATTAATGCCGGGAATGACAGCCAGTATTACAATTTACACCAAAGTTGCCAATGATGCGCTGATCGTGCCGGCAAGAGCATTGCAATACAACCCTGATCCGGCGGTGTTAAAAGATTTTATGGCCAATGCAGGACAAATGACTTCAAAAAATATGACGCATAGCCAGCAAACTGCCGGAGATACGACGAACAGGTCATTTGATAAACAAAAGAGAGGAAGTATAGTATGGTTGAAGATCGGAAACCAAATAAGGCCTAAAAGAGTAAAAACCGGCATCAACGATGGCGCACAGGTTGAAATTACGGAAGGCCTTCAGGAAAATGATGAGGTAATACTCAACACAATCACAGATCAAACTGCCAGCACAAACAGTAATTTGAGCCGCAGTCCCTTTATGCCTCAACGACCAGGTGGCGCCAGAAGAAGTCAAAATTCATCAAGATGAGAGATATCATTAAAATAGAAAATCTGATGCGGGAATTCCGGGTGGGTATTGAAGTTATCCGGGCCCTGAAAGGAATTTCCTTTTCTATCAAAGAAGGAGAATTTGTGACCATCATGGGATCCAGCGGCTCCGGAAAATCGACCTTATTGAATATACTCGGTTGTCTGGACAAACCCACTGAAGGAGATTATTATCTCGATGATGTGAATATTGGAAATTTATCAAAAAATGAGCTTGCACGGTTGAGAAACCGAAAAATTGGATTTGTTTTCCAATCATATAATTTATTACCCAGAACCACCGCCCTGGAAAATGTGGAACTGCCACTGCTTTATAATCAAGATCTATCTTCCAAAGAAAGAAATCACAAAGCCATGGAAGCGCTGGAAATGGTCGGATTGTATGACAGGAAAGATCATACGCCAAACCAGCTTTCCGGAGGTCAGCAGCAGCGTGTGGCGATAGCCCGGGCACTGGTCAACGAACCGGTGATCATCCTCGCTGATGAAGCTACCGGGAACCTCGATACCCGCACGTCTTATGAGATTATGTCGGTATTTCAGGAACTCAACAACCAGGGCAAAACCATAGCTTTCGTAACCCACGAACAGGACATTGCCAATTTCAGTCACCGAACCATTGGCCTGCGGGACGGCCGGATCACCAAAGACTTTTTGTTGGCCAATACGAATTCCGCCAAGCAAGCCCTGGAAAGTTTACCTATTGAAGAAGACGCTTATTAATTAAAGCTGTGCATTATGAACCTATTGAATCTTTTAAGAATAGCCTTTAAAGCCTTGCATAGAAATAAACTCCGCGCCCTGCTCACCATGTTGGGTATTATTATCGGCGTAGCTTCTGTGATTGCCATGCTTGCCATTGGTCAGGGATCAAAAATCAGTATACAACAACAGATTTCGAGCATGGGCTCCAACATGATCCTCATCAGGCCAGGGAGTATGGCCATGGGTGGTGTTCAGTTGGGATCGGCCAACATACAATTACTCACCATCAATGATGTAGACGCATTGCAACAGGGAAGTTCTTATTTGTCGGCGATCACACCAGTAGCCGAAAGCCGGGGTCAGGCCATCAATGGTAATTACAACTGGCCCACCACCATCATGGGTGTTAGTCCTGAATATCTCCAAATCCGTAAATATACCCTCAAGGATGGCGTAATGTTTACCGAGCGGGACGTCAAGACTTTTGCCAAGGTTTGTGTTGTAGGACAAACAGTGGTGAATAATCTTTTTCCCAATGGGGAAGATCCGGTCGGTAAAAATATCCGTTTTAAAAACATCCCCTTCAAAATTATTGGCGTGCTGGACAAAAAAGGGGAAAATACCTTCGGCCAGGACCAGGACGATTTGATACTGACCCCCTACACTACAGTTCAAAAACGTATCCTTGCCACCACTTATTTCCAAAATATATTTGCCTCTACGAGAAACGCCGATGATGCCGAACCCGCCATCAATGAGATCACGCAAATTATGCGACAATCGCATCACATCAAAGCTGGGGATCCCGATGATTTTCAGGTGCGGGCACAACAGGAACTGATTTCCACGTTCAGCTCCACCAGTGAGTTGCTGACCATCTTATTGGCCGCCATCTCGGGAATTTCTTTGTTGGTTGGAGGCATTGGCATTATGAATATTATGTATGTTTCAGTCACGGAACGTACCCGTGAAATTGGTCTTCGTATGGCCATTGGAGGAAGAGGCATCGATATCTTGTTGCAATTTCTGACAGAAGCCATTATGATCAGTCTGACGGGAGGTTTGATTGGCATTGGTCTGGGAATTGGGTCTTCTTACGTGCTTACCGCTACCCTGGGATGGCCTATTCTGATCACCTCCTATTCCATTGTTTTATCGTTTGTTGTTTGCGCGGTAACCGGTATCTTTTTTGGATGGTATCCGGCCAAATCAGCGGCAAAACTCGATCCTATCGATGCACTGCGCTATGAATGATACCATAATGAAATCAAAAGGAATGAAACCACTTTGTTTGGTAAAACGGTCAAAAGATCAGAAAGCATGCTGTGTTCCACCCGATTACATGCCAATTGGTTGCCTTTTCATTTTAAAATTGAATATTTTCAGACGTTGAAATTGTTGAGTTGAACAGATGATGCATATTTTTGATAAAAGATCTACCCATATTGCAATCCACATTTTGATTTGGGGATTGTTGCTCTTGTTACCCGTTTTATTTACTTACAGTGATGCCTATCATAATTCATTACAGCATTTTCTCAGGAGTTCAATTCCTTTGGCTATTGCCATTGTAATTTTTTATATCAATTATTTTATGCTGATCGATCGATATTTTTTCAATGGCAAAGTCATTTATTTTTTGCTTGGAAACCTGCTGCTCATCTTTGGTGCCATTGTTTTGTCGGAATACCTGAGAACCTTGTTTCCATCCCAGGACCCAACATTTAAACCCTTTGATCCACCCAAAGCGCTGATATACTTCCGATTGAGTTTAATTTTTATTTTAACCATAGGTGCCAGTATGAGTCTACGCGTAACTGGCAGATGGCAAAAAACGGAACGGGAGAAAAAAATGCTTGAAAATGAACACCTAAAGACAGAGATCACCCACCTGAAATATCAGTTGCAACCCCATTTCTTTTTCAATACCCTGAACAATATTTATGCGCTGGTTGATACAGCCCCGGACAAAGCAAAAGACTCTATTCACAAGTTAAGCAAAATGATGCGTTATCTATTATATGAAGCCAATACAGAAACCATCAAGCTCTCCAAAGAAATTGAATTTTTGCGGCATTACATTGAACTCATGAAGATCAGAACTCCGGATCACGTGAAAGTCACCAGTGATTTCCCTGGAAAATACAAAGATTTCGATGTGGTGCCCTTGTTGTTTATAGCACTGGTGGAGAATGCATTTAAACACGGCACTAGCGCTTCTAAACCTTCTTTTATCCATATTCAATTGGAGTTGTTCAAAGATCACCTATTGTTCTTTACGGAAAACAGCAATCTCCCCAAGAATGAAGATGACCGCAGCGGCTCTGGAATTGGATTGGAGAACCTTCAAAAACGGCTCGATCTGATCTTTAAAGATCAATACCTGTTGAAAACGGAAAACAACAAAGATTTTTTCAGGATTTATTTAAAGGTCCCAACATGAAAAAAATCAAATGTCTCCTTGTTGATGACGAACCTTTAGCACTTGACTTATTGGAAAGTTATGTGCGAAAAACACCCTTTCTCCAGTTGGTTGGCCGATGTTCGAATGCATTTGATGCCATGGAAACATTGGACGATGAAAAAGCCGAACTGTTGTTTCTTGATATTCAAATGCCGGAACTCACGGGCATTGAACTCATAAAATCATTGCAAAATGGCCCTAAGGTGATATTTACAACAGCATTTGAACAATATGCTTTGGAAGGATTCAAAGTAGATGCCCTGGATTATTTGTTGAAACCATTCAATTACGAAGAATTTTTAAAAGCGGCCAACAAAGCCAGGACCTGGTTTGACATGGCAGAAAACAAAACTAAAGTCGGCGATCAGCAAGACCACTATATTTTTGTGAAATCCGAATATAAATTGATTAAGATTGATCTCCGGAAAATACTGTACATAGAAGGGCTCAAAGACTATGTTAAAATTTATTTATCAGACCATGAAAAGCCGGTCTTTACTTTAATGAGCTTGAAATTATTGAATGAAAAATTGCCCGTCGATCATTTCATGCGGGTCCATCGATCGTTCATCGTCAATCTGGATCAGGTGCAGACTGTCGAACGGAACAGCATCGTGTTTGGCAAAACGAAAATTCCTATTTCGGATAATTATAAAGAAACCTTTCAGGAATTTCTGGCAAAACGATTTCTGGATTAAAGAGCGTTTATCAAACAAAAATAATGTGATCCCTTCAAATAAATGAATCATTCAAATCACTAAAAAGAAAATGATCTTGGACTTTCAGATCCTGATCTTAAATCCCTTTGTTTTTTTTACTGATTCCCCAAACTTTGACGTACCTGCGCTACATTTTCCTCTGTGATTTCGCCGGCATCATTACCCCAACTCTGTCTGACAAAGGTGAGTACATCGGCAATTTGCTTGTTGGATAAAAAAGCATGCGAAGGCATGGCATTCTGAAATGTTTCTCCCTGGATCTCCACCGGTTCACTTAAACCCTCTAAAACCACCTTGATAGCCTGGTCTTTGTCTCCCAAGACATATTTTGTTCCGATCAGCGGAGGATTCATACCTGGCGCGCCTTTGCCATCATGCATGTGACAGGCAATGCAATAGGAGTCGTATACAGTCTTGCCAGCCATTAATGCCGCGGGTACTTCTTCTGAATGAGTCGCTTTATCTGATACTTCAGCATTGTCAGCAGGTTGATCTGTGGAAGCATCTGCCATCATTTTAGGTACGCCATTCGGATAATACATAATCCTCCAGACCCTTCCTTTCTGATCATCTACCACATACAATGAACCATCAGGGCCTTCAGCCAATCCGCAAGGCCTGAACCTGGCATCCCCCGAACTTTCCACATCGCCCGAACCTTTGAATCCATCCGCAAATACTTCATATTCACCCGTAGGCTTGCCTTCTTGAATGGGTACAAAAACCACGTTAAATCCAGCCTGAGGATGACCGAGTCTGTTCCAGGAACCATGGAAAGCGATAAAGGCCCCGTGTTTATATTTTTCAGGAAACAAATTACCCTGGTAAAATAACAGATCGTTGGGCGCCCAATGTCCCGGAAAACCCAGCAATGGATCTTTGGCATCAGCACAGCGACCCACTTTTTCACCATCACCACCATATTCAGGATTCAGGAGCAACTGGTTTTTAAATTGATTGTAAAAACAATAAGGCCACCCGAAATTATCTCCTTCTTCAATATCTACAAATTCTTCTGCAGGAAGGTCCACATTTTGATCTTCCGTGAAATATTCAGGCCAAAATCTGTGCAGGTCATCGCGGCCATGCATAACGGCATAGAGCTTATCCACGTCAAAATTCCAGGTCACCGCTACACAATTACGTAATCCGGTTGCATATCGATGGTCCAGATCTTGTTGCTGTCCCAATTGACTATCACTAAAACGCCAGATACCAGCCCTGGTTTCCAGTTCAAGGCAGGGATCTTTCCCTGGCGAATGTTTGGTCCTGGTTTCTTCCTGACATGCATTGGAAGCTGAACCGATATTCACATACATGTTGCCTTTGTTATCAAAAGTAAATGTCTTTTCCATATGGCCGGAGCCTTCCACCATATGGACGAGCGTATCCACCTGGTTATCCGGAACCAGTTGACCTTCCGGCAATGGAGAACGATATATCTCGGTGCTGGAAGCATAATATAAATACCCGTTATGCAAAGCGATTCCAGTGCCCGTAACTTTTGAAAACCCTTTTATTTCGTCTACTTTTCCATCTCCTGTTGTATCGCGCATAGCCAATATGGCATAACCCTGGTCGGTGAGCTTGCGCAAATGAACGTATACATCACCGTTATCGCGGACAACAAGGTGCCGTCCACGCCCGAGATCATCTGCCACCACCAAGGCGCCGAAATTTTCAGGTATCTGTATATCACCATTCGTTGCGTCGGGCAATAAATCTCTTTTGGTTTCTTTGACCTCCTGCGCACAATGATTAAAAAGAAGAAGCAAAGACAAAAAGGAGATAAGTAAATTGATTCGATTCATATCATTATCAGATTTAGGATTAAAATATTAGGCTATTTTTTGGAATTTTCAAATCTCTTGCGCCAGTATTTGGCAAAAGACAACATCAGGTTTACGTCCACATCTCCTGCTTTCATCACTCTTTCCATTAACCGGTTATATAAATTATTGTTTTTATGGATATCCAGGTCATATAAAATACCGCGCGTTTCCTGTTTTAACGTAGTGTTTTTAGCTTCTGCCGCCATTGGTTTCTCATTCATTTTTTCCACCCTGGACAAACCAGACAAAACATAGGCGTATAACATCACACATTGGCCCAGATTTAATGAGGGGTATTGATTTACCATCGGAATGGTGGATAAGAGATCGCAGTCGTTTAACATTTCATTGCTCATTCCACTTTCCTCCTTACCGAAAACAATACCAACCTGGTCTATTGAATTTTCTTTGGATATCAAAATTTCCCGAATAGATTCCGGGGTGTAGTAATCATATTTTACACTCCGTTTCCTGGAGGTAGTGCCGATCACCAGGTCAAGATCAGCAATGGCATCCTTGAAATTTTGGTAAGCTATGGCGCTGTTTAAAATATCTTTCGCGCCATGTGCCAGCCATTCCGCTTTTTCAGAAAGATGTGCCGAAGAGTTGATTAGTCGTAATGAATGGAACCCCATTGTTTTCAGCGCTCGCGCCGCTGCACCGATATTTTCAGGTACCGCCGGTTCAATGAGGACGAAATGAATGTTCATCAAAGGAATGCGAAGGATTTCTGCCTGAAATTAACAAAATATGCAGAATATTTAAATGATCCGGTTGCAGAAAATGTCTTTTATTCTAGCGTTTATCTTCCCAAATTACTTTGCCGGCCAGTTCTGAGATCTTGCCGGCCAGTTCTGTACATTGTCCATCGCCATGTCCGGTAAAACCACCATCAGGATGACACACCAAATTGCACTGATCATCATAGAGGTCACTGTATGTATCACAGCAATAAGGCGGAATGTAATAATAGGTTTTATGTCCTATTTCGTATTTAATGATTTTGGCGGGAGGATTGCGAACCGACTGTTCTTTTAATTGATCGATGAGGGATTGAACACAGTCCGGTTGCGATTCCTGAAGTTCATTGCACCGTTGTGCAGAAAACAAAAAGACAAATAAAACCGTTGCAAGTGCTAACTTTATCATAATTTCGTAGTTTATTTATAGACACAACAATTAATCCGGAGGTTGGCGCTTCCAAATTACAACTTTAAAAACTTTTCTATATTTACATAATTATTAGATCAATAAAATTAACCAAAACCTTCAACAACTATGAGTTTAAGATTAGGAGATGAAGCCCCAAACTTTACCACTGAAACTACCGAGGGCGAAATTAATTTTCACAACTGGCTTGGCAATAGCTGGGGCGTTTTGTTTTCTCACCCGGCAGATTACACACCGGTATGTACAACAGAACTTGGCATGACAGCCAAACTGAAAGATGAATTTGCCAAAAGAAATACCAAAGTATTGGCAATCAGTGTGGATAATCTCGATTCGCACAAGGCTTGGATCAATGACATTAATGAAACGCAAAATACTCATGTCAATTTTCCAATCATCGCAGATCCGGATAAGAAAGTGGCCACACTGTATGATATGATCCACCCGAATTCCAGCAGTAATGCCACGGTGAGATCAGTATTTGTTATCGATCCCAATAAAAAGATACGTTTGATCATCACATATCCGGCTTCTACCGGAAGGAATTTCAATGAGATATTACGGGTCATTGATTCCCTCCAGTTGACAGACAATTATTCAGTAGCTACACCGGTCAATTGGCAGGATGGTGAAGATGTGGTTGTTTCACCATCTATCGTTTCAGCTGATATACCTTCTAAATTTCCAAAAGGATTTAAAGAGATCAAACCATATCTCAGAATGACACCACAACCAAACAAATAATTGAAAAGGGCTTCGGCCCTTTTTTTATTTTTGGTAATGCTCCATTACATGATTCCTATTAGATTGAATCATTATAATGTAAAATCCAGGGTGATCTTTACAGCCACGTCATCCACGAATTTATTAAATGCGTAAGGTCCATATCTGTAAAAACCCGCCAGACCAAATCCGAAAACGCCTTTCAGTTTATAGAGGTTCCTGATGGACAACCCCGACTCATAGTATCCTTTCTCCATAGTTTTGAAATCATAATTCTGATGCCTTTCCGGGTGACTCAATGAACCAAAACCGATATTGGTTAACAAATAAAATTCAGGGGTACTCCGGTATGGATTGAGTTTGAGCATGCCCAATTTATGCGAGTAGTGAAATGCAATGTATCGGTCAGAAAGAAATTCATTTAACCGCATGGTCTGAAAACTGTTGGCCGCCTCGAGGGGAATGACCGGTTCATAGCTTCCATTGCCATTATATAAGACCGGATATGGTGTGTCTCCTGTGGTCCAACCGCCGGTAATCGTTATGGTAGGTTGTCCGAATTTTCTGGTGAGCCAAGATTTCGTTGCTTTGAAATCTATTTTATCATAGGCAAAGTCTCCTCCGCCAAGGTTATTGATTCCCCGGGTATAATTAAGCCAAATAACCGGGTATCTGGTCTCGAGGGCAACTTTGTTGCCTAGAATCTCTACATATTTTTGCCGAAATGCATATTTGAATCCAAATTTCAACTCAGTGAAATGAAATTCATCCCGCTCGTTTTCCATTTCAGGATTATTTTTTATATATCGATAGGGGGTGGTGACTGTATGTACGCTTGAACTAAAAGCCGCCCTTACATCAAGATATTTTAACGTATAGAAGCTCAGCGCCACCTCTTTATTTTCCACTTTATCCATATTGGAAACCATAAAATGCCTTCGTCGCTCTGAGGAAAGTGGATCGTTATCCAGATAAAATTGCGTACTTGCAGACTCCCTAACATCATTAAAATAAAGCGCTGATAAGGTGAGGTCATTTTTTTTGGTCAGTTTGAAAGACACATCACCGCCATATTTGAATGCCTTGTCTCCAAAACCATATGCTCCATAACCACCAAGGGTGAAAAATGATGATAACCTTCTGGAAGTGTGCAAACCTAAACCTAATCGGACTTTTTCATACATATTAAAATCGAGGAGGCGGTTGATGTCTATATCAAATACTCCTGCTGGGATTTTCCCGGTAGTCAATGTAGCCAAAGCCATCAAAGTACGGTCAATTTTAGCTTCCCTACCGATGCTATCAAGATATTGATATGTTTCCTGACCTCTCGGACCTAATGGCTCTGCACGGTAGGTATCCCAGAATGTGCTGTCTCGCTTATTCGCATTGGGTTCATATTCAACGGCAAGCCGGTCGAACTCCCTGGGTTTGAGATGATCAAACAGATGGATATCTGTTAAGTAACTCCTGCCCTTTCCTTTCAATATACTATTATTTTTACCGGTGGCATCACCTATTTCAATGTCAGTATTTAGCTGAGCCGGGAACCAATAATTGCTGTCGATCAAACTATATTTCTGTTGTATTTTTATTTTCAGGTCCATTTGAAAACTCCCATCATCTTCGTTTGGCGGTTGGGTCTTTACCTCCGGTGGTTCGGTATTCGTATCAATGTCCAGGGGCGGTTCTTCCTTTTCCTGGTTTTTCGATGTTTTATATAAGTGCTCAGCAAGATTGGAAGTTTCGGCGATTACATTTTCTACAGCATATTTATAGGTATTTATATAAAGCAGGCCATGTAAGCCATCGAAATTTTGCTTCTTCGGCTCGAAACTGATAATGTACACTTTATGCCCATAGGAATAAATGGAATCTTCCAGCCAGAAGAAATATTTACTAAAACTTCCTTTGCTGATGGGGTTAAGATAATTTTTTGTGCCGATCTCAATAAAATCATTGTAAAAGGAAAAAGGCTGAAATGAATTGGCCAAGGTGGTAAACATTGGATTTTTAACGCCGGAAACACGGTTGGCAATTACTATTTCTTTACTTCGATCAGGGTAAAGATATTTGCGTTTGGTCACCGACTCCATCAGGAAAAGGTATTTCGTCTCCAGAAAATTCTGCAATTTGTTGTCTTCCGTCGAATCCTTCTCCAGATTATGGTCATCAATGTCTGCATCAACAATAAATTTATTATACGAAGTATAGCTAAAGGATTTTATCTTTTCGGGATTGTTCTGCTCTTTATTGTCGATCACCTTCTTAATGATTTTATCTGCAGGATTTTCCCCGGCTTCAAATACCAATTCTTTCAGAATCAGCGTCGATTTCCGCAGTCTGACGATAAAATTGTCAGGTGAAATGTTCGGGTTGGCTTTCAAAAAATCTTCTACATTTATTTCTTTTTGTTCATAACCTACGAAACTAAAAGTTAGCCGATCTATTCCCGAAGCAGCATAGACATTAAAACTGCCATCAATTGCCGATGTTGTGCCTTCCCGGCTATCATTGACCACAATATGCACAAAAGCCAGTGATTCAAAGGTGGCCGCATCAATGATTTTCCCGGAGATGTGTGTCACCTGGGCTTGCACCAAGATGGGACAACATAACAGCATCAAGATGATTGCAAAATTTTTATGCATAAATAAATTACCTTCCTTATTATCTAACGGTAAAAATGGTAAAAATCCAGCATTAATTTACAAGCGGAATAAATTTGGCTTCAGTGTGCCCCTGTAAAGATTAAAAACTCTATACCCCAGCATTCACTAAATTTTACCGAACATCAAAAAATAACTGATCCGGTAAGAATAAAATGGTAAATTAAGTTTACCAACACCTTAAATATTACAATGATGCAAAAGTTATTTTGGATTATTCTTATCATTATTTTATTCAGTTGCTCTCCAAAAAAGGAATCGAAGGAAGTTCCAGAAAATGTCACCCAGTATACCATAGAGCAATTTTACGCCAATGAACAGATTTATGCTGATGATTTTTCTCCGGATGAATCTAAAATTCTTGCAGTAAGCAATAAAACAGGGATCTACAATGCAGTTGCCTTGCCGGTTGATGGCTCAGAAAGGGAACAACTCACAAATTCACAAAAGGAATCCATTTTTATTGATTCCTATTTTCCTGAAGACGAACGCATCATATATCACAGTGATAAGGGAGGTAATGAAATCGATCATATTTATGTCAGGAATCTCGACGGATCAGCTAAGGACCTGACACCCTGGGACAGTGTAAAATCTGATTTTGCAGGATGGGCAAGGGACGAAAAAAGCATGTTCTTTATTTCTAATAAAAGAGATCACCGGTTTTTTGATTTGTATGAAATGGACACTGCTACCTTCGCACCCAAAATGATTTATGAGAACTCAGAAGGATTGGATGTGGCTGCCATTTCAAAAGATAAGCGATATCTGGCATTGGTGAAATCAATCACGACCAACAACAATGAAATGTTTTTGTTTGACCGCCAAACCAAAAAATTAATACACATTTCGGAACATCAGGGCGATATCAACTACAATCCTCAATTTTTTGATCTTAAGACCCAGTACTTTTATTATCTCACTGATGAAGGTAGTGAATACAATTATCTGAAACGATACAATCTGGAGACCAGAGAAAGTGAAAAAGTCTGGGAGACCAATTGGGATGTCTGGTATGCATACAATTCGTATAATGAGAAATACCGGGTGATCGGGGTGAATGAAAATGCCCGGACCAAAATCTACCTTTTTGACCTTTCGAACAACCAACAAGTGCCATTGCCTGATTTTGGTGAAAAAAGCATCGTCTCTGTGGGAATATCGAAAAGTGAAAAACTGTTGCGACTCTCCGTTGCCAGTTCCGATTCTCCTGATAATATTTATGTTTATAACTTTGATACCAAGGAATTAAAACAACTAACCCACACTCTTAATCCAGAAATCAATCCTGAAGATTTGGTGCAGGGTAAAGCTGTGAATTTTAAGTCTTTTGACGGCATGGAAATTCCTGCTATTTATTATCAACCCATTCAGTCTTCTCATAATGTAAAAGTTCCCGGGCTTATTTGGGTACATGGTGGGCCCGGAGGGCAATCGAGATTGAGTTATTTTGCACTCATTCAATATCTGGTGAATCATGGCTATGCCATTTTAGCGGTCAACAACCGCGGTAGCGGTGGATATGGAAAATCCTTTTTTAAAATGGATGACCAGAAACACGGAGATGTTGATCTGAAAGATTGTATTGCCGGTAAAAATTTTCTGGACAGCACTCAAGTGGTGGATCGAAATAAAATCGGCATCATTGGGGGTTCATATGGTGGTTATATGGTCATGCAGGCACTGACCTCCGCTCCTGACTCCTTTGCAGTTGGGGTAGATCTTTTTGGTGTTACCAACTGGCTGAGGACCTTGAGATCAATTCCTCCCTATTGGGAATCATTCAAAAAAGCGCTTTACGAAGAAATGGGTAATCCATATACCTCAGACTCGGTGATGTTATATAACATATCACCGCTTTTCCATGCCAAGAATGTAAAAAATCCCGTAATGGTCCTCCAGGGCGCCAATGATCCCAGGGTGTTAAAAGTAGAGTCTGATGAAATCGTGAGTGGCGTGAAAGCCAACAATGTACCCGTTGAATATGTGGTATTTGATGATGAAGGTCATGGATTTGTGAAGAAAGACAATGAGATTTCCGGGTATAAAAAGATCCTTGAATTCCTCAATAAATATCTAAAAGGAGAACAAAATCCAACCTGACCGTAGTCCAGATCATCTATTCATAGGCAATTTTATAATCCAATAATCAACAGAATTTTAACTTCAGAATTTTTGTTGTGCTAATAAAATGAATCCTGAAGTTTTATGAGAATATGCATTATTGGCGGATATGGAAATACAGGCTGGTATTTAGCCGAACTGCTTGCCCGTGAAAAAATGCATGAAATTCTGATTGCTGGCCGGCACTGGCAAAAAGCCAAAAATCTTGTGAACATCCTTACTGAAAAATATGAGAACCAAAATATTTTCGCCCAAAAAATCGATGCCTGTCAAACTTCAGATTTATTACAACTTTTCCGGGAGATCGATATTGTCGTAGTGTGTGCCAGTGTAATTCCTGCAACCGAAAACATCGTACGAGCCTGTCTCGACTCCGGTTGTTCTTACCTCGATACAGAATTATCTTTTATCCAGAAACACCAAAGCATCCGGAAGTATAGTCATTCCATTGCATCCAGTGGATTGACATTTGTCACAGACTGTGGTTTTCATCCGGGATTGCCGGGAGTCCTGATACGTTGGGCAGCAAAACAATTTGACAACATGGTTAGTGCAGAAGTTGGCAGCTTGATCAAGATGGACTGGAAAAATTATCAATTTTCCAACAGCACAAGAGAAGAAATGATCGAGGAATTTCGGATGTTCAAGATGCACGTGGTCCGCAACGGCGTCATAAAAAAAGTCGGTTATTCAGGAGCACGCTTATTCGATTTGGGCGAAGGTTTCGGTCAAGTCAAATGTACTCCGATGTGGCTGGAAGAACTGGCAGAAATTTCAAAATTTACACCTAGCATCAATCAATGTGGATTTTACGTGGGAGGTTTTGACTGGTTTACAGACAATGTTACCATTCCGATCTTATACCCGTTCATTTTATATGCTCCCAAGTCTCTAAAAAACCTACTCGGGCGTATCTTTGAATGGAGCCTGAAAAAAGGTTCAAAACCTCCTTTCAATACCATTCTCCGATTAGAATCTGACGGAACAATAAATGGAGATCATCAAAAAATCAACCTGAATTTATCGCATGAAGACCCCTATTTAATGACCGCAATACCAGTGAAGTCTTGTCTTGATCAGATGATTAACGAAAATGGAGAAAAGTCAGGGCTTTGGTTTCAAGCACATTATTTAGATCCGGATCGCCTGATGATTGATCTCACTGAAAATGGTATCCTGATCACCAAAACAATTTCCTCGAAAGATTAAGAAGTCTGATCAATTCATGTCAAATCCGGAATTCTAAATTTCACCATAAAATTCTTTGTATTTTAAAATACCGGTTTTGGTAAGCGCCATGTTGTGTTTATCTGTTTCTAATAATCCCTCCTGGACAAGTTCACTTTGGGCGCGTTCGAGATAATCCTGCTCAAGTTTATCGAGTTTAAAATGCTTTGATACATCAAACTTATAGGTGTCAATTGAATGGTTGTCAGTATTGTACAATCGGGTAATGATTTTATTTCGCACTTCATCAATAATGGTCCGCTCCTTTTCCATCAAGGTCACATCATATTTTAATTTCAAAAGCTCGATCAATTCATTGGTGAGCTGCTCTTCAGCGATGTTTTTTTCCTGAGCTATTTTTTTGATCAAATTTTCCAACGCTTTCATTTCCATGTCTTTAAAAAATAATATCGGTGATTAAAAATTAAGATTTGAAGATACCAAGTCAAAACAAAAATAAAAAACGCCGCTTCATGATTATTATCGGTTTAAGAAAAAATAATGTCTGAATTCCAGGCGTCCATGCAGGTCATTTTCGTCAACCTCATCGTGGGCACTTATTATTTTTGTGAATGGGTTTGAATTTCATGTTTAGTGATGCCACCTGGTTTTCAATTGATCTCCATCATTTTGACAGACAAACCAAAACACGTAATCAAACAGTTCACTGTATTGAATTGTTATTTCAAGGGATATTTCAAAAAAATGGGGTTAGGTTGTCCTTTTTCTTGTGATTCCAGGGAAGTGCTTCATTCACCCTAAACATCATTATTTGCATTCCAGACTGAACTTCACAAAAGTAAAGGATTTGTTGGCCGATTAATATAATGATCATAATATGAATCGATTGTAACCAGGCTAAATATAAAAAAAGTGCGTATTGGCAATGATTTTTCAAGATTGAAGCCATTAAAAGTTTTGTAATTTCAAAGAATTGATGAAAGTTTGCGAAACTTTAAAATGAACAAGTTCTTATTAAATGGATGGAATGAGTTGATTATCCTGCTCTAATTGTGAAAACATCGTAATGATGAAGATGAATATGATTTCAATAAATATGATTTACTAAGAAAAACACCACACTGTCACATGAACATATTGAAAGTAGTAAAAAAAGAATTGGGAAAACCCTATGAAGATCTTGAATTTTTACTCCAAGCCCTAAAAGAAGTTTTAAATGAAAATGGTGAAGATGACATGGCCAATGCCATTCCCTGGATTAATCCGGCCGGTAAATTTGTCCCCAGTAAATTCAGTATAAAACACATTCAACTGTATTCCATTGTATTTCAGTTGCTGAACATGGTTGAAGTGAATGGCGCAGTACAATTAAGACGAAAAAAAGAAAATGAGCAGTCGCTGGCCAGCGTAAATGGTCTTTGGGCCAATAACCTCCAAATTCTTAAAGAAAAGGGAATTAGCGATGAAGACATCCTTGCGGAAATGCCCCATATCAGGATAGAACCTGTACTAACCGCTCACCCCACAGAGGCCAAAAGGTCTACTGTACTGGAACACCATCGCGAGCTTTATTTGTTGCTGGTGAAGAGAGAAAACAAGATGTATACGGAGATCGAGCAGGAAGATATCCGCGAAGACATAAAACTTTCTCTTTACCGACTCTGGAAAACCGGTGAAATATTCATTGAAAAACCAGATGTAAATTCCGAATTGAGGAATGTAATGCACTACCTCACCAGTGTCTTTCCGGAAGTATTGCCCGTGCTGGACCGCCGAATGAAACAAGCCTGGTCTGAATTGGGTTTTCGTCAGGAATTATTACTTAATTCCCAGCATTTTCCAAAGATCTCCTTCGGCAACTGGGTTGGCGGAGATCGTGATGGCCATCCGTTGGTTACTGCCGTGGTCACCCGCGATGCATTGCTTTCCCTTCGATTGAATGCATTGATTGTGATCAACCGGGAACTAACCAAATTGGTCAAGCAGTTGAGTTTTGCATTCACCTATAAGGAATGCCACTGGAAAATGCGACAACGCCTTGATCAGATGATTGACGAACTCGGTGAAATTGGACGGCAGGCATTTGAGCGCAACAAAAATGAAGTATTTCGCCAGTACCTCAGTCTCATATTATCCAAACTGCCCATCGATATTCAACGGGGCCACGCCACCTCAATTAAAGAGCACCGCGGCGGCTATACCTTTGATGAACAACTGATTGAAGATTTACGCATTTTGCAGGATGCGCTGGTGGAATATGGCGCAAAAACCATTGCCTATTCCGATGTCAACGATGCGATCAGAATGGTTGAAACTTTCGGATTTCACCTGGCCAGACTTGATATAAGGCAAAACAGCAATTTTCATGAACTTGCTATGGCTCAACTCATGGATGCTGCTTCCATCAAAGGTCAGGAATACTTGAATTGGGAAGAGCAAAAAAGGGTGGATTTCATCAACAAGGAATTGAAGTCTAATCGACCATTTGCACATGTAAACCAGCAATTGGGAACCAATGCAGATGCTGTCCTCAGTTGTTATCGGGTCATTGAAAATCATATTCAACATTATGGGACAAAAGCCATCGGTTCACTCATCATATCCATGACACGCAGTTTATCGGATTTATTGACCGTTTACGTCTTGGCGAGGGAAGCTGGCTTGTTGAGAAATACCAGCGAAGGACTGGTGTGCATTCTTCCTGTTGTACCACTTCTGGAAACCATTGATGACCTGGAAGCCGGACCACAGATATTAAATGAATTTCTGGAGCACCCTTTTACAAAGCGCAGTTTAAAATATCACAGCAAAATCAACAAAACCGAACATATCACACAACAGATCATGATCGGCTACAGCGACAGCAATAAAGATGGCGGCATATTGGCCAGTCAGTGGCATTTGTATAAAGCTCAGGCACGACTGCAGGAAGTTGGAGAAAAGCACGGGGTCAAGATGATGTTTTTTCATGGTAAAGGCGGGTCGATCAGCCGAGGCGCTGGTCCCACCCATTATTTTATCAAAGCACTTCCTCATTCTTCAGTAGATGGCATGATAAGAGTGACCGAACAAGGTGAAACCATTGCCCAAAAATATGCCAACAAAATTAATGCTGCCTATAATTTGGAACTGCTTCTGGCGTCAGTAACTTCCAAAACAATACTGAGTCATCATACCAAGAAGGAATTTCATCCATTGGCCGATCTTTTTGAGAAAATTGCCAAAGAAAGCCAGGAACATTACAGCCAATTGATCAATGAAAAAGGTTTTATCGAATATTTCAGACAGGCCACCCCTATCGATGCGATCGAATCGAGCAAAATCGGTTCGAGACCTGCCAGACGAACCGGAAGTCAAACACTGGAAGATCTGCGGGCAATTCCGTGGGTATTCAGTTGGTCACAATGCCGATACAACATGACCAGTTGGTATGGGGTGGGATCTACCATAGAAAAAATCAGGAAAGAACATCCTGCGGATTTTAAAAAACTCAAAGAGGCCGTAAAAAATGACCCTTTCATCCGGTATGTGCTCACAAACATTGACACCAGTCTGGCTGCCACCGATGAAGCGATCATGAAAGAATATGCAACATTGGTAAAAGATGAAAAATTGCGCAAAAAATTTCTGGACAAATTTCTGACAGAACTGGCCATGTCGCGAAGTGCGTTTGAGTCATTACTGGACAAAAAGATAGAAGTCAGACGCAGACAGCATCACTATTCAAACATGCTTCGGGCATCGGTCATGACGCATTTGCACACCAAACAGGTGGAACTGCTCAATAAATGGCGGGAGATGAAATCGGCAGATGAAGACGATAAGAACAATGAGATCTTAATGGGACTTTTGATGACAATCAATGCCCTGGCCAGTGCCATGCAAAATACCGGTTGATGAAAATTATACCTGGAGAAATAATGGTTTTCAATTCAATCTATTGCCACCACAAACCCCTTGAGATATTCCCCTTCAGGATGATAAATATTTACCGGATGGTCTGGCGGTTGTGACAAATGATGCAACAATCTGGCACTTCTTCCCGTCACTGCGGCTGCCGAAAAAACGGCAGTACGAAAATCTTCGACGGAAACAAGCTGGGAACAGGAAAATGTAAAAAGTATGCCGCCTTTCCTGATGGATGAAATGGCCCGTTGATTAATATTACGATATCCTCTGATAGCATTTTTCTTAGCTGCCTGATGCTTGGCAAATGCCGGAGGATCCAGCACGATACAATCAAATTCTTGATCCGTTTTATTGAAATAATTGAACACATCACTGGATACTGTCTGATATTGATTGCCAACAAAACCATTAATTGCCATGTTGTCTTGCGCAAGTTGTGTAGCTTTGGTAGAAATATCCACTGAAACAACCTTTCTGGCTCCTCCCCTTGCGGCGTAAACAGAAAATCCACCCGTATAGGAAAACATATTCAGAACATCCTTTCCAAGCGTAAAATGTTGAAGAAGTTTTCTGTTTTCTCTTTGATCAATAAAGAAACCGGTTTTCTGGCCTTCTATTACATCCACAAGGAATCTGTTGCCATACTCAATAATTTCAACTATTCCACCCTCTTCACGACCAAACGTTCCTTCCAATAATTCGGAAGGGCTGGTATTGTTATCAACATGGCTTTTATCAACGATAGCCCGAACGCTGCTTTTTAGAATTTCCCGGATTGCAGCAGCTATTTCATGTCGAACCTGGAACATGCCGGTAGTCTGAGCCTGGATTACCACAACTCCATTATAAAAATCCACGACGAGTCCCGGAATATTATCACCTTCTGCATTCACTAACCTGAACATATTGATATGGGGATTATCAAAAAATCCCAGCCCCTCGCGCAATGTTATGGCATAATTTAATTTCCTTATCCATAAATCGGGGCCTGGCAAGTCTTTTTCAAAACTAATAATCCTGGCACAGATTGAACCTTCACTATAATATCCCAACGCCAGAAATTCCTGATTACTGGAATAAATCTCAACCCAGTCGCCATCTTTTGGTGTGCTTTCAACGCGTTCTACTGCCCCGCTAAAAACCCATAAATGGAACCTTTTTAAGGGTTTCTCTTTACCTGGTTTAAGATATAATTTTATTAGTGGCCGCATCACAGGCAATTTTCGGAAAAAATACTGACTTCAGTTTTCTGAAGAATTTTGATCACTTAATTATTAATTCATTAGAATACACCAACTACAACAGGTAGCCTCTATTTAAAGGCGATCGAAAATAGTTAAAAAGCCAGTGGATTTGTTAAAAAAGTATTTTTAATCCAAAGAAATGTGGATTTTAGGTGGATTGACTCCGTTCTTTTTTAGCGTTGAGTTTGTTTCGTAGTTCTTCATTCAGATTTATTTCGGTCTGAAGGTCTCTGCCCAATTTAATTTCTCTTTCCTGGGCCCTTTTTCGAAATGCCTCAAATTCTTCATGCAGGTTATTATAATCTCGTTTCTTTTCTCGCGTTACGGAACTACTGTGCCTAAAACTGGTGAATAAGATTCCGGCGAGTACGGCCAAACCTATTATTATAGTCCAAAGGAAAATGTTATATGTTTCCTTGAGCATATTTATACCAAATAAACTGATCCGGTCTCTGTAAAAATTGCTGTCATCCAGTTGTTTTTGAAGATCTTCTATCTTGTTGTTCAAGCTTGAAGCCTGTGCTTTTTGACTATCAATGGTACTTTTTAGTTCATTGATATCCTTTCTATAACCTAGCAAAGTGTCAGAAACAACCTTCCAGAAACTATTTAGTTTGCTGATTTTTATTACTTTATATTCGGTATAGGTTTCCGAATTATCCTTCATGTCATTAAATTGATCACGTAAGGTTTGCGGCGCATTATTTTCATCTGTGGAGGCACTTTGGGCAAAAATCAGTCCTGGAATTGTAATAATCAAAGAAAATATTAGAATGCAGATTGATTTTTTTAATGTCATGGTCATGTCCTTATTGTTTCCTGTTAGTTTAAAAGTAATTAACCTGATTTCTAATTAAAATTAAAGTTTTACTTTAAAAGTACGTGGGAAAATGGATTTTAAAATATTGGATGTCTTCTATCTCCAATCCAATCATCCGGATTTAAAACAAAACATAATTCGAACCGATAACGCATTTAGCATTTTTCTATTTTCCTGATACTTGGATTATTTCTATTTCAGGATAAAGTTTCTTTTTGTCAACAAAATTGTGGTTTTGGTTATTATGTTTTTCCTTCAACTTGATTATGAACAACTTGCTACTAAGTTTTGTTTTCTACGACCCCATTATTTGCCTCGCCCATATGCCCTAACCGATCATGTATTGTCAATAATAACGGCTTTCAGCAATTCTGCGGGTTTTTTAAGTTTATCCATCAGGGTGTTTTTGTTCTTGTCGCAGGTTAAATAAATTTTTGTCCCATCGTCGAATTTCAAATAGGCATTATACTCCATGTTATTGAAAGTAGAAGACGAAAGTGTATGAGGGGTATAAATTTTTTGACTTACCTTCTGAGAATTGATGAATATCTTTTCGATACCTTCATATCTTTTATATTTCCCATTTTTGATAAAAAGGAATGAGTTATATTCTCTGTACGTGCCTTTCGACCGGTCAACTTCAACGCCAGCATAAGCCGTTAAAACAGTCACCCCGATCAAAACCAGGGTTATCGATAATAATATGTGGATTATAATCAATCCAATTCCTGCAACTATCAAAACAAGGCCAAGTATCTGAAATTGAAAGGGAAATAGCTTTTCTCCTTTAAGATCAAGAGTTTTTTCGTCCGAATTCATTTGGAAAAAGTGTTATTATATAATAGAAAAAAATAAAATACGCTTTCAGGAGGTTAATCTATTACTTTCAATTCAAATTTCCTCCTCAATCCAATGGTTTTAGTGATTTCAAGATCGTAGGAATAAATTCAGCCACTGTTGGATGAATGGGCAATGCATTCTGCATGACTTTATAGCTGGCGCCGGTATACATGAAATTACTGAAGATCTGGATGATATCATCACCCTGCATGCCAAAAACCAAAGCTCCGGTTATCTGTTCAGTCTCACTGTCAACCAATATTTTAATCATACCTACTGGTTCACTATCGAGTTTGGCCCGAGAAACATCTTTCATGGCAAATGATGCCTTCAATATTTTTTTTCCGGATGCTCTCGCCTGACGCTCATTCATGCCCACCCGGCCAAGTGGTGGATCAATAAACACGGTGTAAGACATAATGCGATCATTCACAGAACGATTACCGCCCTCCAGGTTGTCTAATAATATTTCAAAATCCTGATACGATGTGTGCGTAAATGCGCCCCGACCGTTTACATCACCCAAAGCCCATACCCCGGGAATATTTGTTGCCAGATGTTCATTCACAGGAATGTATCCTTTAGCATCAACATGCAGTCCAATAGCCGGCGCATTCAACATGTCACTATTGGGAATTCGGCCCACAGCCAACAATAAATGTGATCCCGATACATGCTTTAACCCCGAAGGTGTTTCAACAATTAAATCAATCTGACCTGGCGATTGCTGTTCGACGCGAGTTGCGTGGGCGTTCAACATAATTTGGATGTCTTCTTCCCGAAATACTTTGATTACCTCCTCCACCACATCCTCATCCTCCCTGGGCAACAATTGTCCCTGACGCTGGATAATGGTTACCTTTGAACCAAATCGACGGAACATTTGTCCGAATTCCAGTCCGACATAACCTCCGCCAACAATAATGAGATGTTCGGGCAATTCTTTCAAGGAGAGGATGCTTTTGTTGGTTAAATAAGGTATTTTTTCCAGCCCATTGATATTTGGGATTCTTGCTCGCGCTCCTACATTGATATACACCCGATCAGATTCCAGCACTTCTGCACCTGCTTTCACCCGAAATAAGTTATTTATTTTTCCAATGAATTGTCCCTGTTCGTATTTGATATCCACACCATCCATTTCTCCAAAATACTTATCCACTCCATGCTGCATCAGTCGGATAATTTCATTTTTACGCGCCATTACTTTTTTAAAATCCACTTCCACATGCTCTGTAAATACACCATAATCAGAAGCCCTGCGTGCACGATGAGCAGCAACAGCACTGGCCCTAAGTGCTTTGGTGGGACGGCATCCATAATTTAAGCAGGTACCGCCCAGCCGGTCTTGTTCAACAATTATTACTTTTTGGCCTTTTTGGGCAAGTGCACCAGCAAGACTGGGTCCGGACTGACCAGCACCAATAATGATAGCATCATATTTCATATTCTCCAAAGCGTTTACTTTGACAACATTTAGAAATGCGGAATGTTAAGCTGATTGAAAAAAATAAACGGCTGATATGATCCACCTGATATCATATTTGATCTGGGGCAACCGATCTTTCTTTGTACAGATAATTTAACAACGGTAAAAATACTGAAGTCATGCATAGAATAAAAAATGAATTCAAACACCGTGTCATATCTACACATATTTCACAATTTCCAAACATTCATGAAATAAGCCGGGCTTAAGACCATATTGAATGATTACCTATACAATACATTAAATATTCAAATTTTAACATTTACACCACTAAATGCATAAAATATTAATATCCCACACGCATCATTACCTTAATTATTTATAATTTCGCCGGATAAATTATTTTGATATATGAGGAAAAAGACCAAAATCGTTGCTACAATTTCTGACAAAAACTGTGACGTTGAGTTGATTAAAGAGTTGAGAAAAGCAGGAATGAATATGGTGAGATTGAATACTGCGCACCAAACCTATGAGGATACTTTAAAAATAATTAATAATGTAAGACAAGTTTCAGAAAGAATTGCACTCTTACTGGATACTAAGGGACCGGAGATAAGGACTACCCGAGCCATAGAACAAATACTGGTAAAATTCGGTGATATGGTAAAAATAAAAGGAGATCCGGAAGGCATTACCACCAAAGACTGTATTTATGTGAACTTCAAGGATTTTGTTGCTGATGTGCCGGTCGGCAGCGCCATACTCATCGATGACGGTGACATTGAACTGGTAGCCAAAGAAAAAGAGGACGATATCTTGCTTTGCGAGGTGAAAAACAACGGTATCATCAACGGCAAAAAAAGTGTTAACATACCCTCAGTACATGTCACCCTTCCCGCACTCAGTCAAAAAGATATTGATTACATTCACTTTGCCATTGATCAAAATCTGGATTTTATAGCCCATTCATTCGTTCGCAACAAAGAAGATGTTTTGGCTGTACAAAAAATTCTGGATGAACGTGATAGCAATATTAAAATCATCGCCAAGATAGAAAACCAACAAGGTGTAGACAATATTGATGAGATTCTTGATTACGCCTATGGTGCTATGGTGGCACGTGGTGATTTAGCCGTAGAAATCCCCCAGGAACGTATCCCGATTGTTCAGAAAATGATCATTAACAAGTGCATCAGTCGAAGAAAACCAGTGATCACTGCCACGCAAATGTTGCATTCCATGATCAAAAATCCCCGCCCGACCAGGGCTGAAATCAGTGATGTCGCCAACGCTGTTTATGACGGAACAGATGCTGTTATGCTTAGCGGTGAAACGGCTTATGGCGACTATCCTGTTAAATCGGTACAACTGATGAGTAAAATTGCCATGGAGGTGGAATCAGCCAAAGAGCCCATTAAAGAAACGGCATATTTGATCATTAATAATGAAATAGCAGCCTTTCTGGCCCGGGCTGCAGCCCGCGCTTCTGTCGAACTGGACACCAAAGCCATCATTGCTGACACCATGCATGGCAGGACTATCAGGGCGCTGGCAGCCTATCGTGGACAAAATATTATTATGGCCCAGTGCTATGATAAACGCGTGATGAGAGAATTGGCCCTTTCGTATGGTGTCTATGTTAATTTCTCTGAAATGGGCAAGTCTGCAGAACTGTTCATTTCACAGGCATTGAATTCATTAATTAAAAAATCCAAATTGGAAAAGGAGGATCGAGTGGTGGTTTTGGCTGGAAATTTCGGACCTTCGCACGGCCCTTCGTTTATCGAAATTAGTACGATTGACAATCTTCTGATGAAATGTGAGCATGCCGGATATCATGTTGAATAACATAAAGTGATCTGATGATAAATATTTGATTTTCAGTTTCAAAAGAAAACCGAAAAATCAGTTTATATAAATACTCTTAAAAAAATCCAAAATTTTTAGTTTTGGACTTTGATTTTACAGAATTATCTTCGACTTTTGTCGTCTCTGAAATTAACGAAATAAAATTCTGTAAAAGATATATTAAGTTCATGAAGTTATTGTTGCACATAGTAGTTCTAGTCCTTTCTGTCGTGGTGCTTATCAGCGATTCTTGATAAGAAAGGTTTACTATTGTCAACTCAATGAAAACTAAAACCTTTCTCAACAGCAGAAAGGTTTTTTTTTAATCTTATGGAAAAACAGATCAACAAATTCAGCAGTAAGATCACGCAGGATGAAAGTCTTCCGGCGGCACAGGCAATGCTATATGCATTGGGCCTGAAAGAAAATGATTTGAAAAAAGCTCAGGTAGGCATTGTTAGCACTGGTTTTCAAGGAAATCCATGCAATATGCACCTGAATGGTTTAGCCGATCAAATTAAAAAAGGCGTTGATGATACCGGTTTACTCGGACTAATATTTCATACAATTGGGGTAAGTGACGGCATATCCAACGGAACTGAAGGCATGAAATATTCTTTGCCATCAAGAGAATTGATCGCTGACTCCATTGAAACCGTGATGAGTGCCCAGTACTACGACGCCGTTATTTCTGTTGTAGGATGCGATAAGAATATGCCCGGTGCCATGATCGCCATGGGTCGTCTAAATCGACCAGGAATTCTGGTCTATGGAGGTACGGTGAAAAATGGAAAATGGAAAGGTAAGGACCTGAATATTGTTTCGGCATTTGAGGCTTACGGTGAAAAACTTGCTGGCAAAATTTCCGAGGAAGATTACAAAGGCATTATACAAAATTCCATACCGGGCGCTGGTGCATGCGGAGGTATGTATACCGCCAATACCATGGCTTCAGCTATTGAGTGTATGGGTATGAGTTTGCCATATTCTTCATCAAACCCAGCAGTAAGTCCTGAAAAAGGCCTTGAATGTGGACAATTGGGCAAGGCCATTCATAATTTATTGGTTAAAGATATCAGGCCAAGGGACATTATGACAAAAAATGCCTTTGAAAATGCCATCACACTTATTATGGCACTGGGAGGTTCAACCAATGCGGTTTTGCACCTGATAGCCATAGCCAAATCCGTTGAAATAAAACTTGATATCAATGATTTTCAGCGAATAAGTGACAAAACGCCCTATTTAGCTGATCTCAAACCAAGTGGCGCTTATTTAATGGAAGATTTGCATAAGGTCGGCGGCGTGCCTGGCGTAATGAAATTGTTACTCAAAGAAGGAATGCTCGAAGGAAACTGTCTCACTGTAACTGGCAAAACGCTTGGAGAAAACCTGGAACAGGTTGCTGATCTGGAAAAGGGACAGAAAATCATTCACTCAATAAGTAATCCGATTAAACCGGTCGGGCACATTCAAATCTTATTTGGAAATCTTGCCGAAGAGGGTGCGGTCGCCAAAATTACGGGAAAAGAAGGAGAAAAATTTACAGGCCCGGCTTGTGTTTTTGATGATGAATTTGACATGATCGCTGGCATCAAAAAGGTAAAAAAAGGTGATGTGATCGTTATTCGATACGAAGGTCCGAAAGGTGCCCCTGGCATGCCTGAAATGCTTAAACCAACCGGAGCGGTCATGGGTGCCGGTTTAGGGAAAGATGTAGCACTCATCACCGACGGCAGATTTTCTGGTGGTTCACATGGATTTTTGGTCGGCCATATAACACCCGAAGCGCAGGAAGGAGGTCTCATTGGTTTGATAAAACACGGAGATATTATTACCATTGATGCCATCGACAACAAGATAGAGGCACACCTGACAGATGAAGAAATTGCAAATAGAAGGAAAGCCTGGAAAAAACCGGCATATAAAGCCACAACAGGTATTTTAAAGAAATTTATTGACACGGTTTCTACTGCCTCGCAAGGTTGTGTTACTGCATAAATACGTTTTATATATGTAAATATTTCAGCTTATGGAAGCATTATCCGAAACTAAAATTGCTAAACGAAAAAAATTAAAAGTCACTGGTTCAGAAGCAGTGATTTTATCTCTGCTGGAGGAAGGAGTTGATACAATCTTCGGATACCCCGGTGGAGCAATAATGCCTATTTATGATTCTTTGTATCATTATAAGGATAAACTAAAACACATTCTTGTTCGACATGAACAAGGTGCAGTTCATGCTGCTCAGGGATATTCAAGGGTCACCGGAAAGGTTGGAGTCTGTTTCGCCACGAGTGGCCCCGGCGCGACTAACCTGATCACAGGTATTGCCGATGCCAGTATCGACTCAACGCCCATTGTATGTATTACAGGTCAGGTTGTGGCCCATTTACTGGGTACCGATGCCTTTCAGGAGACAGATGTATTAGGAATTTCAATGCCGGTTACCAAATGGAATTTTCAGATCACCAGTCCTGAGGAAATCCCGGAAGCCATAGCCAGAGCATTTTACATAGCCAGCACGGGTAGACCCGGACCTGTTTTAATTGACATCACTAAAAATGCCCAGTCCGGGCCTTTGGATTTTGACTATAAAAAATGCGAAAAAATCCGCAGTTACCATCCATACCCTGCTATTGATCACAAAAAAATCGATGATGCCGCAGCATTAATCAACACGGCAAAAAAACCTTATATTCTGGTAGGACATGGTGTGTTATTATCCAACGCCGAACAAGAAGTGCTGAAGCTTGCCGAGAAAAGCCGGCATTCCCGTGGCGTCGACATTACTTGGGTTGTCATCATTTCCTCCGGATCATGAATTATATGTTGGCTTTCTTGGCATGCATGGTAATTATGGCCCGAATTTATTGACCAATGAATGCGATGTACTGATTGCTATTGGTATGCGATTCGACGACAGGGTAACAGGCGATGCAAATAAATATGCCACAAAAGCCAAGGTGATCCATATTGAAATTGATCCTTCAGAAATCAATAAGATCATTAAAGCACATGTTGGGATCAATGCAGATGCAAAACAAGCTTTACAGGCACTCATTGTGAAGGTAAAATCCAATAAACATCAGGCATGGCTTGAAGAATTCCGCAAGTGCGACAAAGAGGAATATGAAAAAGTGATCAAAAAAGATCTTTATCCGGATGGTGAAGAGATCAAGATGGGTGAAGTAATAAGAATGATCACCGAAATAACCAATGGTGAGTCAATTGTTGTTACTGATGTCGGTCAGCATCAGATGATTGCCTCAAGATATTATAAATTTAAAAATCCCAATACGTATGTTACATCCGGGGGATTGGGCACCATGGGATTTGCTTTGCCGGCCGCTATGGGTGCTAAATTGGGAAAAATGAATGAACCGGTTATTGCTGTGGCGGGAGATGGCGGTTTTCAGATGACCATCCAGGAACTTGGAACCATTGCACAATACAAGATCCCCTTGAAAATTGTCGTACTCAACAACGAATTCCTGGGTATGGTGAGGCAATGGCAACAATTGTTCTTTGAGAAACGATATTCTTTTACTGAAATGACTAATCCCGATTTTGTTAAAGTAGGGGAAGCTTATGGCATAACCT
Source organism: uncultured Cytophagales bacterium (assembly GCA_963711495.1). GTDB lineage: Bacteria > Bacteroidota > Bacteroidia > Cytophagales > Cyclobacteriaceae > CAVQEK01. The sequence goes on along the minus strand of CAVQEK010000006.1, from coordinate 50,749 downwards.
CTCGGAAAGTTGTAGAAAGAAAAGATCTTGCCGAAGCCCTTCGTGAAATGAATGAGTTCGACGGGCCCTATTTATTAGAAATTAAGGTTGAAAAAGAAGAAAACGTATTTCCTATGGTTCCTTCTGGAGAATCAGTTTCAAACATAAGATTAGAATAACCAATTGAAAAAGAAAGATCATGTCTGATATATATCAAGAAGCAACACAACAGGATGTCGAAAAACAGTTCACCATTTCCATCCTGACTGAAGACAAACCGGGACTACTCAATGCCGTGACGATAGTTTTTACCCGGAGAAAACTCAACATTGAAATGATCAATGTCTCTGCCTCAGAGGTTGCGGGTGTAAGCCGGTACACTATTGTATGTACCACCACAAAAGAACGGGTTGAGAAACTTGTGAGCCAGATCAGAAAACACATCGATGTTCTTGGCGCATTTGTATATGAAGAAGACGAAATCCACTATCAGGAAATCGCTTTGTACAAAGTGCCGACAAAAATTTTTCTGGGTGGTGTCGAGGTAGAAAAAATCATCCGGGCTAATAATGCACGCATTCTGGTCATCGAAAAGGACTACATTATAATTGAAAAAACCGGACTGAAAAATGAAACGCAACAGCTTCTGGACATTTTAAAGCAATACGGGGTATTGGAATTTGTTCGCTCAGGAAGAGTGGCTATTTCCAGATCGAAGAGAAAAACAGAGACATTTTTAGAAGAATTGGAGAAATCAACAACACATTCATTAAACAATAACAACGGACAATTAAAGTAAAATGGCAAAGATCAATTTTGGAGGCGTTGAAGAAAACGTCGTGACCAGAGACGAGTTCTCTCTTGAAAAAGCAAGAGAAATGCTTAAAGATGAAACAATAGCGATCATCGGCTATGGTGTACAAGGACCCGGGCAAGCCCTTAACCTCAGGGATAATGGGTTCAACGTCATTGTTGGCCAAAGAAAACCATCAAAATCTTATGAAAAAGCCATTGCTGATGGCTGGGTGGAAGGAAAATCGCTATTCTCAATAGAAGAAGCATTGGAAAAAGGAACCATAATTTTTTACTTGTTATCTGATGCCGCTCAAATAAAAGTGTGGCCCACCGTAAAAAAACATCTCACTGAAGGGAAAACATTGTATTTCTCTCATGGATTTGGCATTACATACAAAGAAAGAACAGGAATCATTCCCCCTGAAAATGTAGATGTTGTATTGGTTGCGCCAAAAGGATCAGGAACCAGTCTTCGCCGACTATTTGTAGAAGGCAAAGGACTGAACAGCAGTTTTGCCATTCATCAGGATTTCAGCGGTAAGGCCAGCGACAAAGCCATTGCTATTGGCATAGGCATAGGATCGGGCTATCTTTTCCAGACCACTTTTAAAAATGAAGTCTTTAGCGACTTAACCGGCGAACGAGGTACCCTAATGGGTGCAATACAAGGAATTTTCGCAGCACAATATGACTGCCTGAGAAAGAACGGACATTCCCCATCAGAAGCCTTTAATGAAACTGTTGAAGAGCTCACACAAAGTCTTATGCCCTTGGTGGCAGAAAATGGCATGGACTGGATGTATGCAAATTGTTCTACCACTGCGCAACGTGGGGCTTTGGATTGGTGGAAGAAATTCAGAGATGCCGTAGCTCCTGTGTTCAGTGATCTGTATTCCAGTGTGGCTCAGGGAAATGAAGCGCAAAAATCCATTGATTCCAACAGCCAGCCAGATTACCGGGAAAAACTGGAAATCGAATTGAAGGAATTACGAGATTCAGAAATGTGGCAAGCTGGCGCTCAGGTGAGGAAATTAAGACCTGAGAACAGTTAAAAAGTTTAAAAATAAAATTGACGAAAATGGCAGGAAGGCCTTAAAGTGCCTTCCACTTTTTTAACCCCTTAAACCGATTAAAAATGGCGGATAGGTTATATATTTTTGACACAACACTGAGAGATGGCGAACAGGTCCCCGGTTGTCAGTTGAATACCGTGGAAAAAATTCAGATCGCCAAAGAACTCGAAAAATTGGGCGTAGATATCATTGAAGCTGGTTTCCCAATTTCAAGTCCTGGTGACTTTAATTCTGTTGTTGAAATCTCAAAGGCTGTTACCTGGCCAACCATATGCGCACTAACCAGAGCAGTTGAAAAAGACATCGACGTAGCCGCCGACGCGCTAAAGTATGCCAAAAAAGGCCGGATCCATACCGGTATTGGCACCTCCTTCTATCATATTAATTATAAACTCAATTCCACACAGGATAAAATTATCGAACGTGCCAAAGAGGCTGTGAAATATGCCAAGAAGTATGTAGAGGATGTGGAATTCTACGCTGAAGATGCCGGAAGGACAGAAAATGAATACCTCGCAAAGGTTGTTGAAGCCGTGATAAAAGCAGGTGCTACAGTAGTCAACATTCCAGACACTACCGGATATTGTCTGCCACAGGAATATGGTGAAAAAATTAAATATTTAAAAGAGCATGTAAAAGGCATTGATAAGGTGATCTTATCAACCCATTGTCACAATGATCTGGGAATGGCCACAGCCAATACTATTACTGGTATTCTCAACGGAGCCCGGCAAGCTGAAGTTACCATGAATGGCATTGGTGAACGTGCGGGAAATACTTCTTTGGAAGAAGTCACTATGGCACTGCGAAGCCACAAAGAAATTGATATCGACACCAATATCAATTCCATCAACATATATCATATCAGCCGGCTTGTTTCAACACTGATGAATATGCCTGTGCAGCCTAACAAGGCCATTGTTGGCAGGAATGCGTTTGCGCACTCATCCGGAATCCATCAGGATGGCGTATTGAAAAGGAGAGAAAATTATGAGATTATCGATCCAAAAGATGTCGGAATAATGGAATCATCCATTGTTTTAACGGCCAGAAGTGGTCGCGCAGCTCTGAAACACCGCCTGAGTATACTCGGTTTTGAATTGGAAAAGGAAAAACTTGAACAGGTATATGATGAATTCCTGAAGCTTGCCGATAAGAAAAAAGATGTAAAAGATGAAGACATTGCTTTGCTGGTGGGTGATGTACGTAAAGAAGAACGCAGGATTAAGCTGGATTACCTGCAAGTGGTTACCGGAAAAGGTTTAAAATCCATGGCCACTGTGAGTCTGGATATTGCTGGTGAAAAATTCGAGGCTTCTTCTTCCGGAAACGGGCCTGTCGATGCTGCTTTCAAAGCAGTGCGACTGATCATCCATCGACAAGTGATCCTCGAAGAATTCCTGATTCAAGCCATCACAAAAGGCAGTGATGATGTGGGTAAAGTACATGTGCAGGTTGAATACGAAAACAAGATATTTTATGGATTTGGAGCCAATACAGATATCGTAACGGCATCGGTTGAAGCATTTATAGATGCCCTGAATAAAATACCCCCAGCCAGATGAAAGAATGGCCTCCCGATTCCTATCCGGAGGCCATTTTTAATGTTCTTTCATTCCAATCACAATAATTATTTTATTTGATCTCCCACGTTTCAGGTCCCGCAATCAAAGCATCCAGATCACCAATACCCTTGGATTCCAGGGCATTTTGAACTTGTTTGTCCAGAAGTGCTTCATAAGATGGCCTTTTCCTCGCATAAAATACACCAAACGGCCTTGGTAATTGGCCTCCTTTTTTCGGGTTGTCAAAAAACCGACTGATGATTGTCGCTTTGGTAAGATCCTGTTCGTCATGAATCCAGAGATCATCTAGGGTGTATTGATCACCCAATTTTACGATTTCCGGTGTATAGCCATCAAGACGAATGCCAATGTCATCATCGGATCCAAATACCAGTGGTTTCCCATCTTCCACAAATAATGTTGTCATTTTTTTTGAATCTTTTTCGGTAAATGCCAAAAAAGCCCCGTCATTAAAAATATTACAATTTTGATAAACTTCCAGGAATGACGTGCCTGTGTGATTATTGGCACGCTTAAGCATGTCCTGCAAGTGTTTCGGGTCCCTATCCATTGAACGTGCCACAAAAGTCGCATCCGATCCAAGCGCAAATGCTGCTGGATTGAATGGATGATCCAAAGAACCCAATGGCGTAGATTTAGTAATACTGTCAATGCTGGATGTTGGTGAATATTGCCCTTTGGTCAGTCCGTAAATTTCATTATTGAACAGTAAAACATTGATGTCAAAATTTCTTCGAAGTAAATGTGCCATATGATTTCCACCGATCGATAACCCATCACCATCGCCGGTGATAACCCAAACACTCAATTCAGGACGGGTGGCTTTTAGCCCTGAAGCAATGGCTGTAGCTCTGCCATGAATGCTGTGCATGCCATAAGTGTTAAGATAATACGGAAAACGACTTGAACATCCGATACCCGACACAAAAACAATATCTTTTTTATCAATGCCAAGTTGAGGCAATACCGTCTGCATTTGTTTTAAAATAGAATAATCCCCACACCCCGGGCACCACCGAACTTCCTGGCCTGATGAAAAATCCTTTGCAGTCAACACATTGCCGTTAGTCAATTGTTCATCTTTACTGGTGATTTTTGGTGTTGGTTTCCTTACCGGTTGTCTAACTTTCATAATTTATTTCCTTAAATACTTTTAAATCCATTGACATTTATTATTTCCAGATCATTAACAAATCAATAAATTTCCAGGATTTTATCTTTCAACTCACTCTTTGTGATCGGTGTACCTTTAATTTTATGATAACCGATTGCCGGGATCAGGTATTTCTCTCTGATCAGTTTTATCAATTGTCCATTATTGATCTCCGGAATCAACACTTTGTCGAAACTTCTTAATATCTTCTCAAGATTCCGGGGAAATGGTTTAATGTAAGTAAGATGCGCATGAGACACCTCATAGCCTTCCTCAAGCAGGTCTTTTACCGCCGATTTGATGGATCCATAAGTTGATCCCCATCCTAAAACCAATAAACGACCTTTCTGGCTTCCAGCATCGATGGATTGTTCGGGAATGAAATTGGCAATACGTTCAATTTTTTCCTCCCTGATTTTGACCATTTTTTGGTGATTTTCGGGATCATATGACACATTGCCCGTGATATCTTCCTTTTCCAAGCCGCCAATACGATGTTCAAGTCCTTCTGTTCCGGGTATGGCCCAGTTCCTCACCAGATTCTCGTCTCTCAGGTATGGTAAAAATGGTTCGCCATCCAGCGCTTTTTTCTGGATATTTACGTCAATATTCGTTAATGTTGAAGAATTGGGGAATTTCCAGGGTTCTGCGCCATTGGCAATATACCCATCACTCAATACTAGTACAGGCGTCATGTGTTCCAGGGCCAGGCGTACTGCATCATAAGCCACCTCAAAACATGATGAAGGCGTGCTGGCCGCCAATACCGGCATGGGACTTTCTCCATTTCTACCATAAACAGCCTGTAATAAATCGGCCTGTTCTGTTTTGGTTGGTAAACCAGTAGACGGTCCGGCCCTTTGAATATTGATGACCACTAATGGCAGTTCCAACATAATGGCCAATCCAAGTGCCTCTGTCTTCAGTGCTAATCCGGGACCGGATGTTCCCGTCACACCCAGATTTCCTCCATAAGCAGCACCAATAGCCGAACAAATGGCAGCAATTTCATCTTCCGCCTGAAATGTCCGAATACCGAAATTTTTATGCTTGGCCAATTCATGCAATACATCAGAAGCTGGCGTAATTGGATAAGAACCATAAAATAAGGTTAAGCCAGTCTTCCTGGCAGCCGCAATTAAACCAAGTGCCAAAGCCGGATTTCCGGTGATGCTTCTATATTTCCCCGGCTGCATTTTAGCAGGTTTAATCCTGAACCGGGATGAAAAAGCTTCGGTAATATCGCCAAAATTGTAACCCGCTTTAAGCGCCCGAATATTTGCCTCAAGAATTATAGGGTCGCTTTTAAACTTGCGTTCAAGAAATTTAATAGTTGTTTCCTGACTTCTATTGTACAGCCAATAAATGAACCCCAACACAAACATATTTTTCGAACGATCCTTGTCGCGCGTACTGAATTCAAGGTCCCTTAATGCTTCACGGGTGAGTTTTGTGATGTCTATTTTATATAAGAGATAACCGCTCAACGCTTCTTCATCTTCCAGCGGATTTCTCTCATAACCGGCAAGTTGCAGGTTTCTTGCATCGAAACCTGAAATATTGGCAATGATGATGCCTCCCTTTTTCACTAAATTTAAGTTACTTTTAAGCGCGGCCGCATTCATGGCAACAAGGACATCATAAGCGTCTCCCGGAGTGTGAATTTCAAGACTGCCAAAATGAATTTGAAATCCTGAAACTCCTGGTAATGTACCTTGAGGAGCTCGAATTTCGGCAGGAAAATCAGGAAAGGTGCCAAGATCATTTCCCGCCAAGGCAGTACTAGTGGTAAACTGGCTGCCCACTAATTGCATGCCATCGCCGGAATCACCGGCGAATTTGATGACTACATTTTGTTTTTCTTCAATTAATTTCATTTGCCTTTACCTAAAATCTTTTCGATCAGTAATTCTAAACTCCCTTGACCAACCGAAATCCCAAACCTTTCTGCCTCTTAACTTTAATGACAAATTGTTGTTTGGATATTACAGTAAATTTAGTAAATTATTTTAGAATAATTCTAAATAATCAGATTATCGTGTCTTTCAAATATTTATCATTTTTATCTGGATAATCCGTCATATAGTGCAAACCGCGGCTTTCATTTCTTCGTAATGCAGCAGTTATAATCAGGTAAGCAATGGCAGAAATGTTGCGTAATTCCAGCAGTTCACTACTGATCTTTGATCGTTTATAGTAATCTTCAATTTCCTCATAGATCACCATTACACGTCGAAATGCCCGGTTCAGATGTTTTTTAGAACGAACTATGCCGACATAGTTCCACATGATGTTTTGGATCTCTTTCAGATTATGACGTATCAGGAACCATTCATATTTATCGATGATCCCGCTTTCGTCCCAATCTGGTATGATAACGTTTTTGAAATGTCTTGGGGTTTTATTGATTACCTTCATAGCCACATTATGACTGAATACCAAACCTTCAATCAGGCTGTTGCTCGCCAGCCGATTTGCGCCATGTAAACCGGTATGGGCGACCTCACCACAGGCAAACAGGTTCTGCATAGAGGTCTGACCGGATAGTGAGGTCATAACACCACCACAGAAATAATGGGCTGCAGGAACGACTGGTATCGGTTGTCTGGTCAAGTCAAGGTTGATATTTTCAAGGCAATAGCGATATATATTCGGAAACCTCGTCTTGAGATCATCGGCATTCAAATGGGTCATATCGAGGTAAACGCACTCCTCCCTCCTCTTTTTCAATTCCGTATCAATCCCACGTGATACTATATCCCTTGGGGCCAATTCTGCGCGATCATCATAGGAAGGCATAAAACGTTCTCCCGCTGCATTTATCAATTTTCCACCGTGTCCGCGAAGGGCCTCAGATATCAAAAATGACCGGGCCCCCGGGTGATACAACGATGTGGGATGAAATTGTACAAATTCCATGTTGGCAATTCGTACACCTGCCCGGTATGCCATGGCAAATCCATCACCGGTAGCAATATCCGGATTGGTAGAATGCAGAAATACTTTGGAAGCCCCCCCGGTAGCCAACACGATATAATGTGCCTTGAATGGAATAACCGCATTTTCCGGAATATTTAGAATATATGCGCCAAAGCAAATGTTAAATGCTGCCTGCAAATTTCCCAAAACCTGATGCTCTGTAATAAGATCGACTGCAGCATGCTGTTCATAAATTGTAATATTTGGATGTTCTGCGGCACGTTGCAGCAGAACACTGTGAATCTCTGCACCCGTTAAATCAGCGGCATGCAAAATCCTATGAAAACTGTGGCCACCTTCTCTTGCCAAATCAAAATGATATGCATCACCATCCCTCGAAGTGAAATGAACTCCCCAATTGATCAGATCCTGAATTCTTTCCGGGGCTTCTTTTACGACCATTTCCACTGCATCGCGATGACATAGTCCGGCACCCGCAATCAGAGTATCGCTGATGTGGCTGTCAAAACTATCTTTTGGATCGGTAACAGAGGCAATTCCCCCTTGTGCATAGTGGGTATTGCTTTCCTGTTTACTACTTTTGGTAACAATATTTACCGTACCGTGATCTGCTACTTTCAGGGCAAAATTCAATCCGGCGATACCGCTGCCAATCACTAAAAAATCGGACTCTATTATTGCTGACAAAAAATAAGTTGTTTAATTTTTAATATTTTCAGAAACCTCCAACATTCTTAAAATCGGTCTTTTCGCTTTATCAATCAGTACTTTGGAAAGTTGCACTTCCGGCTTTTCATATTCAAGACATAAATATAATTTTTCCAGCGTATTGAGTTTCATAAAAGCACAATCATTGCATCCACAAGTTGCATCGGAAGAAGGCGCCGGGATAAATTCCTTTTGGGGACAATTTTTCTTCATCTGGTGAAAAATACCGCTTTCTGTGGCTACAATGAATTTCTCCGATTTGGAATTTTTAACATATTTTAATAACGCCGTCGTCGATCCGATAAAATCAGCCGCCATTAAAACCGGTTTTTCACATTCAGGATGAGCAATAAATTCTGCTGTGGGCTGGTCTAATTTTAGTTCCAATATTTTTTCCAGGCTATATTTTTCATGGACCATGCAGGCGCCGTCCCATAGCACCATGGAACGTCCGGTAATATTATTGATGTAGTTGCCAAGATTTTTATCCGGGGCAAATATCAAAGGTTGGTTTTCGGGAAAACTTTCTACAATCGACCTGGCATTGGAAGAGGTGCAGATGATGTCAGAAAGTGCTTTTATTTCAGCCGTACAATTGATATATGATATGACTTTATGATCTGGATATTTCGCCTTAAATGTGGCAAAACGATCAGCAGGTGCCGATTCAGCCAGCGAGCATCCGGCTTTGAGGTCCGGTATCAGCACTTTTTTATCCGGGTTAAGTATCTTGGCGGTTTCTGCCATGAAATGCACGCCCAAAAAAACTATGATGTCAGCCTTGGTATTTTTGGCCTTTTGCGCCAGCCCGAGGCTATCACCAATGAAATCAGAAATATCCTGTAAATCCGGAGTGATATAAAAATGCCCCAGGATTATGGCGTTCTTTTCCTTTTTAAGTCTTGCAATTTCTTTCTCCAGGTTTAGATCTTTGGCTAAAGGTATATTGAGGTACCCCAATCTATTAAGCATTTCTGCTGTTTCCATGGTTTTGCTCCTTCTTATTTCTTTTCTGACCGCAATATTAATGAATTTTGAATTAACAAATATTTAACAATCTAAATATAAAGCTGTTCTTGTTCACCACAGTTTTAATTGAATTGATGTACAATTGCAAACTTTTAGTTTTTCACGCCATCATGCGTTGCCCGCCACGGCTAAATCCGGATTGGAGGATTCAGGGTGGTCCTGAAGTTTCCATTGTTGAACTTTAACCTGATCTTTGATGATTTCAAGCACCCGCAGCGTAGTATCGATTACCATGTCTTGCAATTGCTGATTTTCTTCGCTGACTTCAATGGAATCGAAAGTGATGTTCGTGATCTCATTGACCAGGGATTTGTTTTTGTCTGAAGCGAGGTCCTGCATCGATTGATCAATCACATTGATCAACATATCGCTGACCGCGTGCTTTATGGTATCCGTAATCACTTTCCCCATCCAGGGTATCTGTTTAATGGCATTCGCTTCACTGTTTTTATTGATTGCCACTGAAATGATATTTTCAACATACTCCCTGATATTTTCTTTTTGTTTATCATAATTATATTGTGCTACATACCTTAACCGATGAGATACCCATTCACTGATTAGGTCTTGTTGCGGCCTCAATACTTCGTGAACAATTTTTCGCACCATTGGTCCTCCATGACTCACTTCCGTCTGAATACCATCAATAATTTGAACTACAACCCGGTCTGACACTTCCTCTACCAAAATATCATAATATTTCCTGATTTTCTGATAAACATATGTTTTTGACAAATCAATAACCTCCAGGTTGTGAAGCCGGTAAAGAATAGAAAATACCCTGAACAATCGAACGAATCTAAAAGTATCGACCGGAATACAGCCGAGTAGGTCATACCAGTGTATAAAAGGATAAAAAAACCAGCGGTAATAGGTTTTGTGATAAATGTTGACCGACCAACTTATCATGAATTCTGTCAGGAAAACCAGGACAAAAACAAGATCTATTTGAAAAAAATTCAGGTGAATATGAAGGTAATACCAATGATAAAATGCCGGCAATAATTCCTGTAACCGTTGGTTTATGAAAACGACATTAAAAAGCCAATCGAAAATGATCAATGTCATGTTCATAAACAATAAAAGCATCATAATCACATCAACAATGATGAATATGATATTTTTCTTTTTTGTATGAGGAGAAACCATGTTGTATTTAAAGTAGTAGAAGGTGTAAATCTAAAAATACATCAAGCCAAATAAAAACCCCGCGATGCGGGGTCTAATTTGCTAAAGAATTTATTTTTTCGATTGATTATGGTGTTTTTGCTTCTTCCTCCTCTTTCAGTATTCTCCGCAATATTTTCCCGACATTGGATTTTGGCAATTCACTTCGAAATTCTACGGCTTTCGGCACCTTGTAAGGTGTCAAATTTTCCTTACAATAATCCAGCAATTCCTGTTCAGAAAGGCTTTCATCCTTTTTGACTACGAAGATTTTGACTTTTTCAGTTGAACGCAGATCTGGAATTCCGATGGCACCAACCTCCCGTACTTTGGGATGAGAAGCAACCACATTTTCAATATCATTAGGATAAACATTGAAACCCGAAACATTGATCATTTCCTTTTTACGATCCACAATGCGAATAAAACCATCCTCATCGATAATGCCAATATCACCAGTTTTAAAATACCCTTCGCGAAACACCTGGGCAGTTTCCTCATCTTTTCTCCAGTAACCTTTCATCACTTGAGGCCCTTTGGCGCATATTTCTCCCGGTTGGCCAATTGGCACCTCATTGCCCTCATCATCCATCAATTTGATTTCAGTGTTAGGTACCGGTAGTCCGATTGTTCCAATACGCTCTGTTCCATCAATTGGATTACAGGTGAGTACAGGGGCCGTCTCTGTCAGTCCATACCCTTCTGCTAGGGTTATACCAGTCACTTCCTTCCACTTGATGGCCACAGCATCCTGTAAAGCCATACCACCGCCAACCGCCAGTTTAAGGTTAGAGAAATCCAGATTAGCAAAATCATTTTGATGTAATAATCCATTGAACAAGGTGTTGACACCGGTCATTACCGAAAACGGATATTTGCCCAACGTTTTAATAAAAGCAGGCATATCTCTTGGATTGGTAATAAAAATGTTGGTAGCCCCGATCTTGAGCATCGCCAGGCAATTTACTGTGAGCGCAAAAATATGGTATAATGGCAATGCCGTAACCATGGTTTCCTGGCCTTCAATCAGTTTGGGAACCATCCAACCACTGATCTGCTGCATATTGGCAATCATGTTGCGATGGGTGAGCATTGCTCCTTTTGAAATGCCGGTTGTCCCTCCGGTATACTGTAAAAACGCTACATCTTCACGGTCAAGATCGATTTTGAGATATTTTTTGCGTTTGCCAATTCTCATTGCCTCACTGAATTCTATGGCCCCTTTGATTTCATACTTTGGCACCATTTTTTTTACCTTGTCCACCACGAAATTGACCAACGTCTTTTTAAATCCACCCAGCATATCTCCAATTTTTGTTATAACAACAGTCTCAATGCTGGTATTTCCTATAATTTTCTGAAGGTTATGTGCGAAATTGGCGAGAACAACCACAGCCTTCACCTCAGCATCTTTGAACTGATGCTCCATTTCTCTTGCTGTGTATAGCGGATTGGTATTTACCACAATCAAACCAGCTCGAACTGCTCCAAAAACAACCACAACCCATTGCAAAAGATTTGGCATCTGCACAGCAATTCGATCGCCTTTTTGAAGCCCGACATCATGCTGTAGAAAAGAAGCAAAATCCGCTGACAATTTATCCACATCATTAAAAGTGATCATCTTTCCCATATTTTCATAGGCAATGCGATCACCGAATTTCAAAAAAGCTTCTTCCATCAGATCGACAATGGAAGAATATTTATCCGGGTCAATTTCCTTGGGAACGCCTTTCGGATAATGTTTAAACCATGGATACTCTTGCATAATATCTATTTATCTAGTTGAGCCAGGGAAAGATTGGTTTTGATCGAAAATATTGTGTTTTACAATCATTATAAATTTAACACTAATAAATACAAAATTTTTTTATTTTTTCGAAGAGGTGCCTTGAAAATTTATAAGATTTCTATATACATGGGTAAGATTAAAATTTTGTCAGCCAATGAGTCAATTTTTTGACTGAAAAAAGAGGTCAAATGGCAAACTTAAAGTTGTGGCAAAAATCCGAATGCAATTAAAATATTAAGTATGAGGCATGAATTGCTGAATGGATATTTATACGACAAAAAAGGAGTTTATGAATATTTACAGTGATTCTTTATTGACCTTTTGGAATTTTGGAAGTATATCAAAATTTAGTTCTTTGCTTGCCAAATCACCATTCTTTTCGAACCGCTCATTTAGAGTGTCGTATAAAATGGAGGCCGCTGCATCAAATTCACCAATTTTTACTGAACTCAAATTAATCTTTTTTGCGTCTGAACCATTTTCATTCCATAAATGACCATCCGATGAGCAGTACCAATAAAAAATACCTACCAATAAAAAATATATGGTTAGTCGTGTGATCATGTTCATATTCAATAGGTTTTACCGGAACAATTAGTATGCCATTTCTTTTAACCCAACTTGGCTGACAGGCAAGTTATTTTCACAAATTTCCAGGGGTCAAAGTACCCGTAGGGCGTTTATAGGATGATTTATTTCAACTTTTCCAATTGTAGTGATGTACGGTATTTGTTTTTGTTGGTGGACTTTATTATCTTTGCCGCATGTTTATCAGAGAAGTCAAAAAACAGCGCAGTAAGTCCAGCCAGGTGTTTTACCAGTACAACCTGGTGCAGGCCGCCCGGGTGGATGGAAAAGTAAAACAGCGGGTCATTCTTTACCTGGGTTCCGATAAAGAGATGAAAGACAGCAATAACCGCAACATAGTGCTTCGGGTACTGAAGGCTAAAATATTCAGGCAGCCCGGACTTTTCCCCAATGATATTCCACAAGACCTGAAAAAACTGGCCCTTTCCTATTATGAGAAATACCTGATCAAGTATGGGGAACAGCCAACAGATGAGGTATCGCTGCCCCCACAGCCGGATAAGGCCGAGTTCCACAACATTGATATCTGCGGACTGGAGGTGGGCGATGTAAAAAGCTTTGGCGCTGAGCATCTGTGCCGTCAGATACTGGATAAACTGAAACTGGAAGCATGCTTCCGCTCGCTGGGCATGACCAGAGAACAGGCCCGCAAAGCGCTCATAGCCATAGCCGCAAGGGCCATCTTCTCCAGCTCAGAACATAAGACAGCCCAGATCCTGAACATGAACAGCGAACTGGCAGCCTGTTATGGGGAGGATAACCCCTTCACTCACAAGCAGCTTTACCAGATCGGGGACCAGGTGTTTGAGCACAAAGAAAAGATAGATCAATTTCTGTATCAGCGCATCACCCATATGTTTGATCTGCAAGACAAACTGGTGATCTTTGACATCAGCAACACCTATTTTGAGACCAACAAAGCAGGCAGTGAACTGGCCAGGTATGGCCGCAGCAAAGAGAAGCGGAATGATTGTCCGGTGGTGGTATTTACCGGGGTGATCAACGCACAGGGTTTTATCCGCCACTCCCGCATTTATGAAGGCAGCCGTGCTGATACCAATACACTTGAAGACATGATTGCCGACCTGGAATCTCATAGCGGAAGTGCAAATCCGAATGGGTCCCTCCGGGAGAAGAAAACGATTGTTATGGATGCCGGTATTGCCACCGAAGATAACCTGGAGTTGATCCGGGGGAAAGGATATGATTATGTATGCGTATCGCGCAAGCGGATTAAAGATTATCCGCTGAATGAAGAAGGTAAAGTGGTGCGGTTAACAGACCGTGGCAAACAGCAGGTGGAACTCTCTGTATTTCATCGGCCAGCTGGCGGACAGCCTGACACCTGGATGTATGTACAAAGCGAAACCAAAAGGAACAAAGAACAATCGATGAACAAAAAGCTGTCTGACCGCTTTGAGGAAGACCTGCAAAATATCCGGGATGCTTTTGATAAAAAAGGAGGCACTAAGCAAATAGAAAAAGTATGGGAGCGGATTGGCCGGATCAAACAAAAGCACAGCCGCGTGAGTGGAAGATATCAGATCAGCCTCAGCCAGAAACAAGGAAAAGCCACTGGTATGACATGGAAACGCAAGCCCCACCCGGTAAAGGAAGACAAAGAAAAAGGCGTGTATTTTATCCGCACCTCTTATGAAAGTCCGTCAGAAGGCGAACTATGGGACATTTACAATACCATACGTGAAGTGGAATCAACCTTCCGGTGCCTGAAAACTGACCTGCAAATGCGCCCGGTTTATCACCAAAAAGATGACCGTATCGAAGCACACCTGTATCTCACCTTGCTGGCCTACCAGTTAGTCAATACCATACGCCACTTGCTGCGGCAAAAAGGCATCTTCCACGACTGGCGAAACATCCTGCGCATTATGTCCACACAAACCATTCAGACCCTGGAGATGCCCACCGACAAGAAGAACATTCATCTCAGGAAACCCGCAAAGCCAATCCAGGAAGTTCAGCAGATATACAAAGCCACCGGCTGTAGCGACACTCAAAAACCAACTAAAAAATATGTAGTGTACCACTGAAATATTTTACTGCCTGACTACCAGTGGTTTAACGGCATTTTTTACCAAGCTGGGTTAAGACACGAGTTTTTCAAAATCGTTTAAAAGAGCCGATAAAAAAGTTCATGATTTTTTCTTGATTCCCATTGTTACTTTGATCAGATGGTTTTACGAACATTTTTTAGAGATTGAAGTGGGTTTAATATGGACTCCGGAATAATTTTTTACTCCCCGCAGGCTTTATTTTGATTTCAAAATTTCTGTTCTGGTCAGGCGATCAATAATTTGCCAGAAATCTGTCGGAATACGCATAGTAGTCTTAATTTTGGTCGAAATAAAAAAGGAATTTATATCATGGTGAAAAAGATTTATTTCTATTTTTTTATACTCTCGCTGGTTTTTCAGCATTATGTTTCGGCGCAGTCATTAATTACTCAGCAGGCCATTCGCGATAGAATTTCATTTTTAGCCAGCGATCAAATGAAAGGGCGATTTCCAGGTACACAGGAAAGTTGGAAGTGCGCGCGGTTTATTCGTGATAATTTTGAAAAAGCCGGTATACAGGCGCTGAAAAAACACTATTTCCAGTACTTCCACACGGTTGTAAAACTGGATACCGGCAAAAACAATCTGCTGCAGTTTGACAGTTTTAAGGGCAAACTCATCAGGGATTATATCCCCCTGAATTTTTCTGCCCGAAAAGGCACTCTTGTCAACAAGGTAGTCTTTTGTGGATATGGCTTGCAATTCAAACTTGATTCTTTGGAATTGGATGATTATAAAGGTATTAGCGTTTCAGGAAAATGGGTCATGATTGTCCGCGGGCTTCCGGAACATTTAAACAAAAACCATGCACTCAGGGATTCTACTTCTGACCATATCAAGTCAAGGATTGCTATACGAAATGGTGCTGCCGGAGTAATATTTGTGAATAATGAAGAACTCGCCAGCAAAAAAACTGAGACTGGTCCAAATTACGACGATCTGCAACGACTGCGCCCGCGCAGAACAGTGATTCTTGAGGTTCCGGTTCTCCAAATAAAAAGGGCGGTTGCCGATTTGCTGTTAAAACCTCAGAACAAAACCATACAGCAACTGGAATCACTGGATGAGCAACGGTCCTTCGAATTAATACCAACCTTAACTTCATCCCTGGATATCAGGTCCAGGAAAATAAAAACAGCCAATGTGGTGGGGTTAATTGAAGGAAGCGGTCCTGAATTAAAAAAAGAATATATCGTTTTGGGGGCACATTATGACCATTTAGGCATGGGCGGTTATGGAACCGGTTCCTTACGACCTGACACAACAGCCATTCATAATGGAGCCGATGATAATGCGAGTGGGACTGCAGCGATCATGACAATAGGTGCTCAACTGGCAAAAGATAACGAATTACTAAAACGCAGTGTGATCATTATTGCTTTTAGCGCTGAAGAGGAGGGCCTTCTGGGATCTGAATATTTTACAGATCATCCACCGGTCCCGATAGAAAAGATCAAAGTAATGATCAATCTCGATATGGTTGGTCATCTCGATCAGCAAAAAGAACTGTACATCGGTGGATGTGGGACATTTTCACAAGGTGTACCACTTTTGGACAGTCTGAAAAAAGAAAGCACATTGAAAGTTTATGTAATTCCGGGAGGTGTTGGTGGTTCAGACCATGTGTCATTTTATCGCAAAAACATCCCTGTCCTCGGCATGCATACGGGAGGACACCCTGAATATCATACGCCAAAAGACGATCTTGAAACTTTAAATATTCCCGGTGAAGAAAAAGTATGTACTTTTGTTTATAAAGTCATTAAGAAAATCGCAAATATTCCAGATAAAATTGAGTTTGTAAAACAGGGAGGTGGCAATTGATGCTGAAAACATTCAATGTCAAAGATGACATCTTAAACGTGTTAAGGTTTGAATTGGTCGAATTATATCAAAAATTCATTGGTTTTTTGATATAATTATTGACTAATCCATGTCCTTTGGGTTGATCAGCTTAGTTTTTCTAGAATTTATTCCAGATATATTATTGTTCTTCCTAAATTCGTTTCACTAATAATCGATTGGAAGCAAAAACCATCTATACTGGATCAATGACTATTTTTCTGTGTTTAAGCAACTTCATGAAAATATTTTGATTTCAATGCGATTGAACAAGGAGGATATCAGTATTAAGTATTTTGTCATCATGGCCGTTGTGGCCATGACCTTTGCAAATTCATGTAGTTTTAAAGATCTGTCCAGTTATCCTACCGATCAGGCAAATCTGGTGAGATTTGTAAATCCATTGATTGGAACTGAGTCAAGTTATGAAGTTTCCAATGGCAATACTTATCCTGCAGTATCAGTGCCATGGGGCATGAATTTCTGGACACCCCAAACTGGCAATAAAGACGATCGCTGGATCTATCAATATAATGCCAAAACCATTCAAGGTTTTCGATGTACCCATCAGCCAAGTCCCTGGATGGGTGATTATGGCGCATTTAACATCATGCCTGTCGTTGGTGAACTGACGGTAGATGGAGATAAGCGAGCTTCGGAATTCAACCATGTGAATGAAATTTCCACGCCATATTATTATCAGGTTCATTTGGAACGGTATAATGTGATCGGTGAAATGGCGCCAACAACCAGGGGCGCTGTCATGAAATTTACTTTCCCAGAGTCAGAGTCATCATATATTGTCGTAGACGGACTTTCTGGTGGCTCCTACATTCGAATTATCCCTCAACAACGCAGAATCATCGGATATACTAAAAATCACCATGGACCAGTTCCAAAAGGCTTTGCGATATATTTTATCATGGAATTTGACAAAAATTTCACAAGCTACTCAACCTGGAACAGTGACACACTCAGAAGTTTAAGCAGAGAGGTTCGGGGAGATCATGCCGGAGTAGCTTTACGATTCCAAACAGAAAGAAATGAGCCGGTTCAGGTAAAGATTGCCACTTCGTTCATTAGTGTAAAACAAGCCATTCTCAATTTCAACCGGGAAGTTGCGAAATACAATTTCGACCAAACCAAGATCAGGGCCAATCAGTTGTGGAATGTTGAATTAAATAAGATTTTTGTGGAAGGTGGAACAGTCGATCAAAAAACAACATTTTATACGGCACTGTATCACATGTTGCTTTTCCCGAGAATATTTTACGAATACGACGAAAGTGGCCGAATGATCCATTACAGCCCCTACGATGACAAAATTCACAACGGATACATGTTTGCTGACAATGGGTTTTGGGACACATTCAGGGCAGAGTTTCCATTTTTTACCCTATTGTACCCCGACAGAGATGCGCAAATGATGCAATGGCTGGTGAATGCTTATAAAGAAGGGGGTTGGCTCCCGATCTGGCCAAGTCCAGGTTATCGGAAAGGAATGATTGGATGTCATGCGGCTTCCTTGTTCACCGATGCTTACATGAAAGGTATTACCGATTTTGATGTGGATCTCGCCTATCAAGCGATGAAAAAGGATGCCTTTGTGATTCCGCCTAAATATGCCCCTGGTCGTGATGGACTCAGAATGTACAACGATCTGGGGTATGTGCCATATCCGGATTACAAAGAAGGTACGGCCAAAACTTTAGAATATGCTTATGACGATTTTTGTATCATGCAAATGGCCAAAGCATTGAATCAGACCGATGATATCGAAATATTTCGTCAGAAAGCTCAGAATTACAAAAACGTTTTTGATCCCAAAACTAATTTTATGCGTGGGCGTAAAGCCAACGGTGATTGGTCAGAACCATTTGATCCCATTGAATGGGGAGGTCCGTATACGGAAGGCAATGCCTGGCAATACACCTGGTCTGTTTTCCAGGATGTTCAGGGGCTCATCAACCTGATGGGTGGCAAAGAAAAATTTATACAAAAACTTGATCAGGTATTTTCAACCCCTCCGGAATTTAAGGTTGGAAGCTACGGGAGGGTCATACATGAAATGACTGAAATGGTGCTTGCCGACATGGGACAGTATGCCCATGGTAATCAGCCAGTGCAGCATGTGCCCTATTTATACGATTATGCCGGAGAACCATGGAAGACCCAGAAATGGGTACGTGCCGTGATGGACAAACTGTATACTCCAACACCTGATGGGCTCTGCGGCGACGAGGATAACGGGCAAATGTCAGCCTGGTATGTTTTCAGCGCGATGGGATTTTATCCGGTGTGTCCGGGAACACCCAGTTATGTGTTGGGCGCTCCATTGTTCAAAAAAATCACCATCTCATTCGATAATGGTAAAAAATTTGTGATTGAAGCACCGGACAACAGCCCTCAAGATATGTATGTCGAGCAAGTCGAACTTAATGGTAGTCGATACAATAAAAACTGGATTTCTCATAACGACATCATTTCGGGTGGCACCTTAAATTTTGACATGGACAATAAACCGAATAAGAAAAGAGGGACCGAACCGGAAGATTTTCCTTATTCGCTTACCAACGAAATCAATGGAGAATTGTAAGTTGAATTTTATTTCACTGCAAAACAAGATGCATTCATCCCTCTGGTTGATTTCAATATTCTAAATACGCTACTTTGATCATTCTCCAATACTAATTCACGTTTCAATAACCACAGCATCAGGTTTAGCCCCCAGCTTCTTGAGCATACTGTTCAAATCCTCAACAAATTTATCCGGGCCACACACATAAAATTCCTGATCAAAATCCTTAATGTTATTTTTCAAGAATGCCTCATCGATGCGATGATGATCGTACTCCGAAGATTTTTCCCTGGTGATGGTATTGTAAAAATTATTCCCAAGCATCTTGGTGAATTCATCTTTTAAAATGATGTCCTTCTCAGTTTTATTGGAAAAAATCAGGCGGTTACCTTCGATTTTATGATCCGAGTACAATTGTCGAAAGATTGCAATGAATGGCGTCACTCCTGCACCACCCGCCAGAAAAACTCCCGGTCCTTTATAATTAATGGCTCCCCACACATCGTGAATTATCAATTCATCACCTGCTTTCAAGTCTTTCAAGGCGTTGGTCACACCTTGGTGGTCAGTATAAATTTTAATGGTGAATTCCAGATAAGGTTCGCTGTTCAAGCTTGTAAATGTAAATGGCCTGCGCTCATCTTTCCATGCTGGTTTATTGATCGCAACTTCAGTCGCCTGTCCGGGTATGAATTTATAGTTATCGGGTTTTTCCAATTGAAATCTCCGGACATTGTGGGTGACGTACTCCGTGTGCGATATTTTGACAATGTGTTCTTCCATAAGTTTTTTCAGTATTTGATGATTAAGAATTGCTGCGCCTGCTTAGCACTCAAGTTATTGGATTGTGAATATGTATTTGTATTAATTAATTAGACCCTAAAAAGTTTAGAATTGAGTTGAACATTTATCGGAAGCTCAATGAAAATTGGTCTGTATTTCTGGAAATCAGACCATCTTTCATCAACACAAATCACGAAAAAACCAGCTCCTCAATATTCGTGAAAAGCTGGTTTCAGTGTCATTAACAGGTTATATATCTTAATCGTAGTCCAAAGTAACGCTCCCACCGGAAGTGGACATATTTACAGGAATCCCTCCTCCATTAATAGAACCGACAATTTTGTCTGATTTAGATTCACCACTGAAATTCTCGAGTTGAGTATTAACATGATTTCCCCGGAGGTTTAGATCAAGCCCCAGACCAGAAGGGATCCTGGCATGAATGCTCCCACCACTGGTTTTTAAAGTCAATTCGTTGGTCAACTGTCTGATATCCGCATCAATTCCTCCTCCGCTGGTTTGCGCAATGATTTTCCCGGAAACATCATCCAAATGGATACCTCCTCCTGATGTGTTCACATCAACCAGGCCTGCTGCACCGGAAACGCGTATTGATCCACCACTGGTGCGGGCATGTACATTGCCATCTGTATGGTCGATGTTAATGCCACCACCGGAAGTATGTGCATCGATATCACCGCTAATAGCACGCATGGTAATGCTCCCACCACTGGTATTCAGTCGTTGTTCACTGCCTTTGACCTTAGACAATTCTATGGAACCACCACTGGTTTTAAGTTCACAAGTTGTAGTGGTTGGCACCTTCACCACAAATGATATACTAAGACCATTATTCATCCAGCCCGAACTGATTCTTTTGGCAATGGCTTCCACCCGATCACCGTGTTTTTCAATCGTCAGTTTATAGTCTTCTTCCATCATGGTTTCAATTTTGCTCAGTCCCCACCGATTGGATCGCACATATACCGCAACTTCTACTTCATTGCCATTCCCACCTTCAACATCTATAGAACCACCGGAAGTTTCGACGTATAATTCAGCATTACCGTTAATGGTAAATTTTTGGACTTTATACGGTTCGTCTTTAGTCGTGTATGCACTGTGGGCAGCAAAAGTTCCAACACTGCATAAAAATAAAAAGGCCAGGCTCATGACCAATCTAAAAAACACTTGTAAATTCTGCGCTTTCATAGAACTGAATGTTTTAATTTGTAATTTTTTAAATAAGAGAGATCAATACTTTGTGTCAGGTTGCATCGGCCAGCAATATTTTTCAAAAAGACAGGAATTTATGATATTGTAACAACCCATAAAGTTTATATCTCTTGGTGAATAAGTAAAGTTTTTTTACACGTGAAGCCCGTTTTTAGGGATCATCGGCGCACTTGTCGGTATTGCGACTAAAGCCAGAAATAATTTCAATACAAATTCAAAAAAATTTGAAGTATATTTAAAGTTTAAGTTGGCCAGAATTTTTTTTCAGTGTTAACTGGGGCAATTGTTCTTAACTTTTCATATTATTAATGGTTTGAAGGAAATATATTTGATGGACGACATTTGGAGGTTAAAAAAAATTAGATGAAGAAAGGTTTACTCGTTGTTCTTTTTTTATTCGGCTTCAGTCAATGGGTTCAGGCTCAACAAAAAGTTATTTCGGGAACGGTAAAAGATGCTAAGGGCAATGCAATACCTGGTGTCAATATTTTCATTCAAAATACCACAACAGGTACAATCTCTGATTTTGAAGGACATTATAGCCTTTCCGTACCTCAAGATGCTCCGGTACTGGTGTTCTCCTACATTGGGTATACCAAAGTTGAAGAAAATATTGATGACAGGACCGTCATCGATGTTGTTATGCAGGAAGACACCAAACAATTACAGGAAATTGTAGTAACCGGATATTCTACTCAAAAAAGGGCGGATATTGTGGGCTCCATTTCTTCCGTCAATCCACAGGCGGTCAAAGACATGCCCATTACCGGACTTGACCAGGCCCTGCAGGGACAGGTATCCGGTGTTACTGTCACCAAATCTTCCGGTGAGCCGGGAGGTGGAATTATGGTACGGATTCGTGGTAATTCTTCAATTGCCAGCTCCAATCGACCACTTTATGTCATCGATGGCATTCCTGTTCGGGATGGCGGACTCACACAACGTAGTTTTGGCGGACAGAATGACAATGCCCTGGCCACTTTGAATCCCAATGACATCGCCTCTATTGAAGTGTTAAAGGATGCGGCCGCGAAAGCAATCTATGGCTCTCGTGCTGCCAATGGTGTAGTGCTCATCACTACAAAACGCGGTAAAGCCAATACAGGTACCACGTTCGATATCGATGTTCAGCGCGGTCTCAGCCAACCCACCGGAAAAATTGACCTCCTCAATTCAAAAGAGCTTTTGCAACTGCAGCGTGAAGCGATGGTAAATGCCGGTGAAGACCCAAATTCCGCCGGAATTCCAGGTGTCACCGATGGCGTAAATACTGACTGGGTAGATGCCGTAACCAGACAGGCATTGATGCAGCAGTACCAACTATCTGCCACCGGGGGGTCTGAAAACACCCGGTTTTATCTCAGCGGTTCCTACCGGGACGAAGAAGGTGTAATGCTAAACAATGAATTTAAAAGGTTTACCACCACTGCTAACATCGATCACGATGCAACCGATCGTTTAACATTTGGCCTTAATCTCAGTCTTGCCCGAATACTCAACAAACGCGTCAAAGGAGACAATTTCCTTGATGGTGTATATTCAGCGGCCTTATCCAGCCTTCCTTATTATCAACCATACGATGAAGAGGGAAATCTTTATGCGCCCGGTGACAATGGTTATGCGAGTTTTCCCAACTTCAATCCGGTAGCGCAAGCGCTTGAACCACGTTTCGATACGTACGCCACACGAATACTTGGAGGCATAGACGCACGTTACGAAATCATACCAAAATTATTTTTTACTTCCAAAGTCAGCATCGATTACACCACTACAGTGGAAGATCAATATGAGCCAAACACCACCGCCATCGGAGGCTACCTCGTCAATGTCGGTCAACAGGGTTATGGCGTTTACAGTACTTCCGAGGCCGGCACACTGGTTAATAACAATGTTTTTAATTATAATACCAGCATTGGTGATGTTCACGTCATCGGCATCACCGTCGGAACGGAGTTCATCAAACGACTGGGCAGGTCTTCCTCGGTAACCGGTATTTTATTTCCCAGCAATGATTTTACCTACATTACTTCTGCAGGTATTGTCAACCAGGGTTCCTCAGATATGGTTGAAAGCGGCTTGATGTCATTTTTCAGTGAAGTAAATTATAAATACAAGGAAAAATATCTCGCCAAAGCCAGTGTGCGATATGACGGCTCTTCCCGCTTTGGTCAAGGTAAAAAATATGGCCTTTTCCCAGCTATTTCTTTAGGATACCGTATCTCTCAGGAATCGTTTTTGAAAAAATATAATTTCATTGATGATATCAAGCTACGGGCCAGTTATGGTCTCACCGGTAATGAGCGAATTGGGGATTTCCAATACCTTGGAACCTGGGCTGCGGTAACTGCTTACAACGGAATTCCGGCCATTGCCCCTGCTACGCTTGAAAATCCTGATCTCGGCTGGGAACAAACGGCAGAATTTAACCTTGGATCAGACCTCTCTTTTCTGGCTGGAAGAATACAAATTGTCTTCGATTATTATTATAATGTAACCAGTGATCTGCTCTTATCAGAATCGCTGCCGTATACCACAGGATTCGGATCAGTGACCGGTAACCTCGGCGAAGTGACCAACGAAGGGCTGGAATTCACATTGAATACTGTAAATGTAGATAAAGCACTGAAATGGACCACACAATTAAACCTGTCCAGAAACCGAAATGAAGTGGTAAAACTGGCTACTGAGGAACCACAATTTGCAGGATACCAGACGTTTACGAACAGCACACACATTATAATGCCCGGTCAGCCATTGGGATCTTTCTGGGGTTTGAAATTTCTGGGAGTGGACCCTGCAACCGGTGATGCCATTTATTATGATAAAAACAGTGATGGTCAACTCACTGCCGAAGATGGCATGTTGCTGGGTAATGCACAGCCCGATCTTTTCGGTGGCTTTACCAACAATTTCAATTACAAAAATTTTGATTTTTCGCTTTTTTTCCAGTTTAGTTATGGTAATGAAATGATCAATTTCGGCAATACAACATTGATCAATTCCGGAGCTGATATTCAAAATAACCAGTCTCGTGACGCTTTGAAAAGATGGCAAAAACCAGGTGACATCACTTCTGTTCCCAAATATGAATTTGGCAATACATACAACAACCGTTTCAGTTCCAGATTTATTGAAGATGCTAGTTATTTGAGAATTAAGAACGTTTCACTGGGATATACCATACCGGAAAAGATCATTTCAAGATACAAATTGCGTAAATTGAGGGTCTACATATCAGGCACCAATATCTGGACTTTAACCAGTTATTCCGGTGCGGATCCTGAAGTGAACAGCTTGGATGGATCCACTGTTTCCCAGGGATTGGATTTATACACCTTCCCTCAAGTTAAAACGGTTTTGGTCGGTATTAACATCGGACTGTAAATTATGAAAGTAAAAATATACATCTTATCGATCATATTTCTTTTTCAATTCAGTGCATGTACCGATTTGCTCAATCCTAAACCCGTGGACAGGATCACCAATGATCTGGTTATAAAAGATGAATCTTCGGCCCGTGTTGCACTTACCAGCGTTTACCGTGGTTTGGCTAATCTCGCAGCTCCAAAAATTGTGGCGGGCGACATGATGGCAGATAACCTGCTCTTTAATGGGACATTTACCCAATACCTCGAAATTGGCAATAAGGATTTGTCTTCCTCCAATGGTTCCGCTGATGCATTGTGGGGTGTAATCTACAGTCTAACCTACACGGTAAATTTTATTCTTGAAGGTTTGCCTCAACTCGACAATATCTCGCCGGCTTCCGTGGAAGAAATCACGGCAACAGCACGTTTTCTGAGGGGATACGCCTATTTTGTTGGTGCTTATACCTATGGTGGTTTGCCCATCGTCACCACGACAAACATTGATGAAAATCGCAATATTCCCAGGGCCAGCCTTGAAGAGACCCTGAGTTTTGTGGAGGAAGATCTTCTTTATGCCCTCGATAAATTGCCAGAGGATTCGTTTAACTCAGGCGATGCGACGAACGGCGCTGTGAAAGCTGCGCTTGCCCGGTTCTATCTGTATCAGGAAGATTGGGACAAAGCCATTCAATATGCCACGGATGTCATCGATGGAAATGGCACTAAACATTACGCGTTGGAAGATCAATTTCAGGATGCCATTTCCGATTTCAGCAGTGAATCGATCCTGGAAGTTGTGTATAGCGCCAATGACAATCCGGGAACCTCCACAGATTTTAGCATCAACAACCTTTTTGAAGGTCGTCGTGAATTGATCCCTTCCAATGAGATCGTTGAAGCATTGAAAAACAATGGTGGTGACCGACAGATTATGATTGAATTTAACAGCAATAATTCCAGGGGTTCTGACAATGGATGGACGGTTGTTCGATACGGGCCGTTTGACAATGTGCCTGTATTTCGATTACCGGAAATGTATCTCATCAGAGCAGAAGCCAGGGCCCAAAAAGGCAATATCAGTGGTCCCAGTGGTGCCGATGCCGACGTGAATGTAGTGCGAACCAGGGCCGGTGTTGCACTGGTCACCGGTATCTCCAAAGGACAAATGTTGCAGGTGATTGAAGATGAAAGAAGAGTGGAACTGGCTTTCGAGGGTCATCGATGGTATGATCTGAAAAGAACGGACAGAGTACAGGCGGTTATGGAAGCATTTACCAACAACTGGTCAGACACAGATTTATTGTGGCCGGTGCCTTTGCGGGAAATTCAAAATAATCCGGCACTAAAAGACGCTCAAAATCCAGGTTATTAGTAAAAAAAGAATGAAGAAGAAATGTCAATAACCAAATTAAATTTTAATTATATGATCCTGTTGCTTTTGCTGTTTTCCTGCAAAGACAACACCGACATTATTTTCGAAGGTCCGTATCATGTCCGATTTACCGAAGCCACCAGTCAGGTTATTGAAAATTATTCCGATCCGTTCAATTCAAATTACAATGATCCAATTTCTGTGGAAATCCACCTGGCCTCTCCAGCTTTAAATAATACCACCATTGTTAACTACGAAGTGGCGGGAACGGCCGTGGAAAATGAGGATTATTTGCTGTTGAACAATAACCAAAAACGCGTTCTGATCCCTGTTGGTGAAAATTTTGGCACGATCCAGTTTGTTCCCATCAACAACCGTGAAAATGCCGGTGATAAAACAATAAAGTTCATTATTACCGATGTAAACAATGACTTGCAGATCGGCCTGGGCGTTAACGGGGTAAATGGTAAAACGCATACTGTTACCATAAAAGATGATGATTGCCTGGTAAACCTGAAGCTTTTCGAAGGTACCTGGCAATTTGATCAGAATAACGGAGAATTCACGTATGATGTCAATATCAAGCCAGACTACAATCTGAATAACCGGATCGTGATGTTCGGTTATACCGGATTGGATTCTACACTATACGCCTATGCCAATCTTGATCTTTGTTCCCGGGAATTCATCATACCCGAACAATATCTGGGTGGCACGGGAAATCAGGCGGGGTTCACGCGTTCCGATGGTAAAGGCACTTTCGATGCAGAAGTGAAGACACTCACTTTCTCATATAGCTTTGATGCCGCCGGGACCACTGTAAGAAAAGTAGTAGCAACTAAAATACAAAACTAATAGGGATAAATGTGGTATAAATATGCACGGAAAGTTGGTATTGGTTTGATTTTAATATTGGGCACTTTCAACCAATGCAGTGAGAAAACAGAGGTTAAACCAGCCACTTACTCACTTAAATTAACCGGTGAAGACAGCAAATCCTGGAAATTGTCTCAATTATCATATGTATTTGACGATCCTGCTCAAACACCTGTTGATTTGACCTATCTGCTGGCGCCATGCGAATTGGATGACATTTACTCCTTTTATCATGTAGGAAAGGTACTGGAAATAACGGAGGGCGCCACAAAATGCAATGACCAGGATCCGGATTTGATTGCCAGGACAACCTGGGATATCGTCAATGCCAATGCACAGTTGATATTTGGAAGTGCAAACCCCTATGTTTTGCGTAAGTTAACGGATGATTCATTGGTTTACGCGCAGAAAGACACCGTTAAATTTGAAATTTATCCCAATGTATTTGAAGAAGTCCCCGGTTCATATGAACGGGTATTTTTGCCGGTAAAATGAGATTGAGCATGGAGATGAGAAGAAAACACTACCATATTTCATTGATTATGTGCACCATGATGCTGCTGGCAGGAAACCTTTTTGGTCAGCAGTGGCAGGAAAGCACCGATGTGAAATATTTTAAAAAAGAAGCTACCGAACTCCGTATTGAGTATTGGAACGAAAAACAACAAGCAGAAACTTATGCATTACAAAATCATATTCTCGTGACTCAAAAATTCAATAGGGGTTTTATTGTTCTTGAAAAAATTTCTCCGAACGGGATCCCCATCTACCGAAAACTTTATAATCTCGAAGCCTCAAAAACAATCAATACCGATTTGTTGAGACCCGAATCCAGTTTGGCCCTCAATCTGCAGGGCGAAGGCATGACCGTCGGGATATGGGACGGCGGTAATTTTGATGAAAACCACATTGAATTCAGCGGTCGGGTAGAAACAAGGGGATCCATTTCCGATCAGCCACTGGGACTTGGCAGCGATCATTCGACCCACGTAGCGGGGACGATTGGAGCTACTGGCATCAATCCGAACGCCAAGGGAATGGCACCAAAAGTCTTTATGTTTATGTATGATTTTTTGAATGATTATTCGGAAATGGCAGGCGAGTTGTCGAAAGAAAACCCCCTGTTGGTTTCTAATCATTCTTATGGATTAGTATTGGGATGGCAAGCCAATGAAAGTGGCTGGTTCTGGTCAGGTGACCCCAGTGTCAGCAATACTGAAGATTATAGATTCGGTTTTTACGATGCCAATAATAGTCGCAGACTGGATGAATTTGCTTTTAATGCTCCATATTATTTGCATGTCAGGGCAGCAGGAAATGATCGCTCGGATGTGGGTGACGGTTCCAGACCACCAGACGGACCTTATGATTGTATTGGCCCTGAAGCCATTGCTAAAAATGTGCTTGCAATAGGCGCTGTAAATAAAATACCAAACCGGTATACAAAACCTGAAGATGTAGTGATGAGCGAATTCAGCAGTTGGGGCCCAGCTGACGATGGTCGGGTAAAGCCTGATATCGTAGCCCCTGGTGTGGATATATTTTCCACTTTTGCCGAAGGCACCAACCAATACGGCACCCTTAGCGGCACTTCCATGGCAACGCCGGCTACAAGTGGCTCACTGATTCTGCTTCAGCAGCACTATGCCAATAATACCGGAGGAAATTATATGCGATCCTCCACGCTCAAAGGCCTGATCATTCATACTGCCAATTTTACCGGACAAAACGAGGGACCGGATTACTCTTACGGCTGGGGATTGCTTGCTACCGACAAAGCCGCCAATGTAATCACAAAAAGAGATGGTAAAAATTATATTATCGATGAAAAAATATTGAATCAGGGTGATTCTATCGTATACACGATCAACTCAGATGGCAGCGCGCCCTTGATGTCTACCATTTGTTGGATAGATCCTCCGGGTACTCCGCCTGCAGTAAGTTTAAACCCCACAGCCCTTATGTTGGTAAATGATCTGGACATGCGCATATACGATGCCAACGGGCAGGTTTATTATCCGTGGATTCTGGATCCTTCCAAGCCTGACCGGGCCGCTACAACCGGTGACAATTTTCGCGATAATATTGAAAAAATAATGGTTAAAAATCCAGTGCCCGGAAATTACCGGGTGGTGATAAAACACAAAGGCACCTTAAAAAATGGGCGGCAGGCAGTGTCCATCATTATTACTAATGGCGCTCTGACACAAAACCTCAGTGCTTTTTACTGGATTGGCGGCTCAGGAAACTGGAGCGATGGTGCCCACTGGTCGAATAAAAGTGGTGGCACAGCCATTAATGCAGTACCTGGAATTAACAATCCGGTGTTTTTTGATGACAATTCATTTGGCAATACCAACAGTACGGTAACCTTAACTGCTGATGCCTCTTGTTATAGCATTAATTATTATGCTACCGCAACTACCAATTTCTTGCTCAATGCCTATAATCTGAATATCAATGGATTACTGAATATTGAAAATCAAAATGTCATTTTCGATGCCGGCACGCTCATTTTTCAAGGAAACAGCTCAAAAATGAACTACATCAAAGCCGGAGAAAATGCTTTTAAAACCAGTAACCTCACCTTTGCATCCGACAATGGCACCTGGAATTTCATCAATAATTTATCCGCCGGAGATATCTCTATTGGCAACAGCAATTTCATAGCCAGGGACAAATCCCTGACCATGCATAACTTCAATTCGTCCAATCTGGCCGGAAGGACCATTGACATGACTGGTTCTTTAGTCACCGGATTCGGCAATTTCACCATCGATAACTCCGCACAAGCCAAATTTGATGGCAGTATTTTCACTCTTGACAATGCTACCAGTCCCGCCAATGTCAATTTTAATGGCGGCGATCAGAAGTATCATAACATCAATACAAACAATATTTCGCTGGTTATCAGTGGCAACAATACATTCGACAAACTTTCCGCAAACGGGCTGTTAACCCTTAATGGTAGTAATACCATTGATAGTCTCAAATTGACTTCTGTTTCATCGCTCATATTAAAAGCCGGAAGTACACAAACTTTAAATCAGGATTTTCAGACCAAAGGTACTTCTTCGAATTTGGTCGAAATCAATTCCGATGGTGCTCAAAATGCTTTTCTATTTGCCGACAACAGCAATATTCGATTCTGTTTTGATTATTTAAATATTAAAAACGTCTCGGTTTCAGGTGCCACAGGATTTCTTAGCGGATACAATAGTCAACTCGATGTGAATAGTACCGGATGGATTGAGATTGATTGCAAGGATGCCTTATTTCCTTCTTTCGACATCCAATATCCGTGTGCCCTTGGTGAAACCAAATTTATCGATACCAGTACAGGTGGACCACTGTCATGGGGCTGGAATTTTGGCGATCCGCAATTCCCTTCAGAAAACAGTTCTACCCAACAAAATCCTGAACACCAATTCCGGTTTGAAGGAGATTATGATATTAACTTTAATGTAAAAAATGGACAATTCGATCAAACCATTACCAGGACTGTTAGCATAAAAGCCAGCGAAAGTGATCTTACTGTACCATCAATTAATGTTGATGGCGAAAAGCTCACGGCTTCTATTATTGCCCCAAGTTACCAGTGGTATTTAAACGGTCAAGCCATCAACGGTGCCACAGACAGAATTTTCAATATCACTCAGCAGGGTCAATATACGGTGATGGTGGCAGATAACAACTGCAGATTTTTATCGGAACAAACAACAGTGACCGGCTTACCTGTTGAAAATATTGACCAGGGAATCAGGATCTACCCAAATCCTACCAACAATAAATTTGAAATCAAATTGACAGACCAACCAATTGGAGATATTTCGCTCGATATTTATAGTTTGCTCGGCACGCGAGTTTTTACTAAAAAAGTCACTAGCGGAAATCCTACTTTTAATTACACTTTAAATATTGAGTCTCTTCCTGTTGGTGTCTACAATCTGATCATAAGTTGGGAAAATAAAAGTGTAGTCAGAAAAATTGTGAAAAAATAGCAAATCAGAAAAATCACCTTAAAAAACTTCGATTTCGCAAAATAAGAAGTCATTTTGTGTCGGAGCATTATAATCATTTTATTATCTTTGGCCGATAAGAATTCCCAAATTATAGCCCTCATTTCACCAGAAGGAGCTTAAAGGCGGGTTGTACTTTTGTTATTGATATTTAGGATTTTTTTAACCCCAAAGAATAATGAGCAACAATTCGAATAATCTTAAAGCCATGCCTATATTCCTGGCATTTTTTTGTATGGGATTTGGTGATGTCGTCGGGCCGCTAACCAGTCAGCTCCAGAATGAATATCACCTTTCTAATTTTCTGGCTGGTTTGGTGACTTTCATGGGATTCATTATGTTCGGCGTACTTTCAGTTCCTTTAGGGCTTTACCAAGACAGAAAAGGGAAAAAGCATCTCCTGGTATTGGGACTATTTGGTGCATTCCTGGGACTGGTACTTCCAATTTTGGGTAATTATTCTTCGTTTGCTCTTTTACTGGCCGCATTGTTACTTCTAGGTACCGGAGCAACTGTTTTACAGGTATCTGGCAACCCCATCATGAGGGATGTTTCTCCAGAAGGAAAATATTCCCGAAATCTTTCTTTCGGGCAATTCATCAAAGCCATCGGCTCATTATCCGGTGCAGTAATTCCGCTGATGGCTGTTAATTATTATGGCAAGGACTGGCGTGTTTTGTTTCCCATTTATTCAGTCATCATATTCATTACGCTTATAATTCTGTTTTTTACTAAAATAAAAGAAAAGGAAAAGACTACCACACCGGCCACATTTTCCAGTTGTTTCTCGCTATTGCGCGATAAAACTGTTGCGCTAATGGTACTGGGCATATTTCTATATGTGGGTGCTGAAGTGTGTATGAGTTCCAAGCTCCCCAATTATCTTGAACACAAATTCAATTTCGATATTGAAAAACTCGGTTTATGGGGCACTTTGTTCTTTTTCCTTGCCCTTATGACTGGTCGGTTCCTCGGTGGCATTATTCTAAATTGGCTGCATCCCAAACGCTTTTTGATTATTACCTCAATCATTTCGATTTTGGGTATTTTGGGACTTTTCTATGCTCCCACCAATTTCATCGGGTTTGTATTTATTTTTATCATTGGGCTTGGCTTTGCCAACATTTTCCCTTTGATTTTTTCTATTACAGTGGATTCATTACCGGAAAGAAGCAACGAAATATCAGGATTAATGGTAACTGCCATCATAGGCGGGGCTATAGTACCACTGTTTTTTGGTATTTTAGCGGATCAGTTTTCCCTGATGGCTGGTTTCGTTATTCCATTGATCTGTCTGATTTATATTACCTGGATTGCTATTAATGATCATAAAACAGCAAATGTATAGTCTATGAGTTACAAAAACGACAAACGAATCGTAATGACCCTGGATGCGGGTGGAACTAATTTTGTGTTCAACGCCATTCAAGGCAATGAAGAAATTGTCGGATCCATAACACTACCTTCTCATGCCGATAATCTGGTGAAATGCCTGGATACCATCATGGAGGGTTTTTCTCAAATTAAATCTTCTCTACAAAAAACCCCTGATGCCATCAGCTTTGCCTTCCCGGGGCCTGCGGACTACCCCAATGGAATTATTGGAGACTTGGGGAATTTACCGGCCTTCAGAGGTGGCATAGCCTTGGGACCGATGTTGGAAGATCAATTCAATTTGCCGGTTTATATCAATAATGATGGTGACCTATATGCCTATGGAGAGGCTATAGCTGGCTTTTTACCATATATCAATCAACAACTGAAAGAAGCAGACAGCCCAAAGCAATATCATAATCTTTTTGGCATTACCCTGGGAACTGGTTTTGGCGGAGGACTGGTCAGTAACGGAAAGCTTTATGCCGGTGACAATTCATCAGGATCTGAAGTCTGGTTATTGAGAAATAAATTAAATATAAAGACAAATGCTGAGGAGGGCGTCAGCATCAGGGCTGCGCAACGGGTATATGCCCAACTAACCAGTACACCGGTGAAAGAAGTCCCTACGCCCAAAGAAATTTTTGAAATTGGCATGGGACGACAAGAAGGGAATAAGGAAGCAGCGATCGAGGCATATCGTCAATTGGGTGAAGTCTTGGGCGATGCTTTGGGAAATATCCTGACCATTGTTGATGGAATTGTGGTCATTGGTGGAGGCATTGCCGGGGCCAAAGAGCTGATTGTGCCTCCTATGATGGCCGAATTACGCAGTAATTTTATAAATTACACCGGTGCTCAATATCCACGAATTACACAAAAAGCATTTTACCTGGATGACAAGAAGGAGCTTGAACAATTTTTAAAAGGTGATACCCGGGAAATAGCAATACCCAAATCGGATAAAAAAATGAAATACGATCCTATGAGCCGGGTTGGAATAGGATTTTCCAAGATAGGTACATCAAAGGCCATAGCCCTGGGCGCTTACGCCTTTGCTTTAAATCAGCTGGATCAACAATGAAAGTTTATTTTTTTTAGTATAATATTTTTTACATTTTTTTTAATGCTCTGCGCGTAAAATTCTAATCTGGTGAGAAATACGAGGAGCATTAATAGATTAACCTATTAATTATTAATGAAACGATCATGAAAGAAGTTGCAGTTGGTATTGACATAGGCGGTACATACACCAAGTACGGTATTGTTGATAAAGGAGGAAAATGCTTGACAAGCGACTCTATATCCACAAAGAGCCATCCTGAAATCAATAATTTTCTCGATACTTTAAAAAGCGCCATAGATATTACGCTGGAAAAGATCAAAGGGCCGCTCAAACTCAGGGGAATTGGAATCGGTGCCCCCAATGGCAATTTTTATAAAGGGACCATTGAATTCGCTCCTAATTTAAGCTGGACGGGCATAGTGCCTATCGTCGAACTATTCCGCAAACGTTACGACTTACCTATCGCATTGACCAATGATGCGAATGCTGCCGCCATCGGCGAAATGATCTATGGTGGCGCAAAGAACATGCGGGATTTTATTGTCATCACTTTAGGCACCGGTTTGGGCAGTGGCTTGGTTGTCAATGGAGAACTTGTTTACGGTCATGACGGTTTTGCCGGTGAGTTAGGACATGTTACGATTGAACGTAACGGCCGAATGTGCGCTTCCGGTTTAAGAGGTTCATTAGAAACTTATGTTTCAGCCAGTGGCATCAAACGTACGGTATTTTATCTATTAGCAGATTCTATCGAAAATAGTGTATTTCGCGACATCACATTCAATGACCTCACTGGCAAGATAATTTATGAAGCGGCCCTGAAAGGCGACAAGATTGCATTAGAGGCTTTTGAAATGACTGGAAAATTTCTCGGTGAAGCTTTGGCCAATACTGTCACCCACACGAGCCCCGAAGCGATTTTTTTGTTTGGCGGTTTGGCAAAAGCCGGTGATTTGATTATTGAACCAACCAAAAAGCATCTCGAGAAAAACCTGCTGCCAATATTTCGCAACAAGGTGAAAATTCTTCCCTCCGGACTCACCGAAGCCAATGCTGCCATCATGGGAGCCAGCGCTTTGGTCTGGAAAGAATTGGTCGATTAATAAAGGAACTGATTGGGCAAAAATTGAGTTAATATTAATATTACTCCTTTTGGCCTTACTCAAATAAATTTTTATAAGGACATGAGAAAATTTCTTCCGATTATCATTATTGGGATTATTGCTGTAATTGCGGTGATTTATATGTCATCAGAGATATTTATCACGATAAAATCCGGTGAACGTGGCGTAATATACCGCAAGTTTAACGGTGGGACTGATTTTAATGATGTGTTGAAACCCGGATTGCATGTGATCGCTCCATGGAATGAGGTCTTTGTTTACAGTGTACGTGAAAACATCATTGACGAAAAAATGGATGTCCTGGACAAAAATGGTTTATCCATTTCAGTTGATGTTTCCATTCGTTTTTTCCCTGTCTATGACCGCATTCCTTATTTGCATGAAAACTTCGGACCGAATTATTTAGACTTGCTGGTGAAACCAGAGGTACGATCGACGGTGAGGCGGGTAATGGGACGATATACGGCAGAAGAAATCTATTCTACCAAGCGTGCAGAACTGGAAAATGCCATCATTCAGGAAACAAAAGAGGTCCTGATAAAAAAAGACAACAACATACAAATGCAGGCATTGTTGATCCGATCCATAAAACTGCCAGATCAGATAAAGGCTGCCATCGAATCGAAATTACAACAGGAACAGGAAGCGCTTGCATATCAGTTTCGATTGAATAAAGAAAAAAGTGAAGCCGAGCGAAAACGCATTGAAGCGGAAGGTATTGCCGCATATAATCGAATTATCAATGAGAGCCTTACCGATAAAGTTTTGCAACAAAAGGGGATTGACGCCACCTTGCAACTTTCACAATCAAACAATACCAAAGTAGTGATTGTTGGAAGTGGAAAAAATGGACTCCCGTTAATCTTGGGTGGTAATTAGATGGACAAAATTGAGAAATAGATCTAAAAAATTGTGAATGAACTAAACAAATAATAAAATGACACAGGTAGTAGATCAAAAGACAAATGTCGCCGAACTAAAGATAAATGGTAAATCTTTTAATCTTCCGATTGTTACAGGTACTGAAGGGGAAGTTGGCGTTGATATCAGCAATCTCAGGGCAGAATCAGGAATTATCACATTAGATACCGGATATAAAAATACTGGATCTACCCAGAGCGCCATCACTTTTTTAGATGGTGAAAAAGGCATTTTGAGATATCGAGG
Organism: uncultured Cytophagales bacterium; assembly: GCA_963711495.1. GTDB lineage: Bacteria > Bacteroidota > Bacteroidia > Cytophagales > Cyclobacteriaceae > CAVQEK01. The sequence continues at coordinate 15,059 of CAVQEK010000006.1, read as the reverse complement.
ATATGCCATTGAAGAATTGGCAGAAAAATCAACATTCCTGGAAGTCGCTTATCTTCTGATTTATGGTGATTTGCCGGATGGCGAAGAATTATTAAAATTTAAAAATGAAATAAAAAGTCAATGGGTGATCCATAAGAACATGAAACTGATCATGGAAGGATTTCCCACCAATTCTCATCCCATGGGTGTGCTTTCTTCACTCGCCACGGCATTAACCGCTTTTTTCCCGGAATCTTTAGACCCGAACCGTTCAGCCGACAAAGTAAATCTTACGATCATTCGGTTGCTGGCGAAAATACCCACATTGGTCGCCTGGTCATATAATAACCAGAAAGGTCTTCCGTATAATTATCCGGACAATAATCTAGAATATGTGCCAAATTTCGTCAAAATGATGTTTGGGACGCCCAGCGAGGATTATCAGGTAGACCCGGCAGTGGCTGATGCCATGGAGAAAATTTTCATTCTGCACGCTGATCATGAGCAAAACTGTTCCACGTCCACCGTGAGATTTGTAGGTTCTTCCCGGGCCAGTTTATATGCTTCCGTTGCCGCCGGTATTGATGCCCTTTGGGGTCCCCTTCACGGAGGCGCAAATCAGGCGGTGGTTGAAATGCTTGAAAAAATACATGCTGATGGTGGAGGTGTTCAGAAATATATTGACAAGGCCAAGGATAAAGATGACAATTTCCGCCTGATGGGATTTGGCCACCGGGTTTATAAAAATTTCGACCCACGTGCTAAAATCCTGAAAAAGAGCGCCGATGACATATTGAGCAGGCTTCATATTGAAGAACCAGAACTGGAAATTGCCAAAAAACTGGAAGAAACTGCCTTGAAGGATGAATATTTTATCGAAAGAAAGTTGTATCCCAATGTTGACTTTTATTCCGGCATCATCATGAAAGCAATTGGCATCCCAACCTTAATGTTCCCGGTTATGTTTTCTATTGGTCGTTTGCCGGGTTGGATTGCCCAGTGGAAGGAAATGCGCGAGCATAATGAACCCATTGGTCGTCCCCGACAAATTTATGTCGGACACAATCATCGATCTTACGTTGAAATATCAGACCGATAAATAAATCTTAAAAAGCCGGCAAAAACCGGCTTTTATTTTTTTGTTTCCGAAGCAAATGAATTTAGAAAGAAAGTTTGAAGCGGCCGTTATTAAATCGCGCACATTAAAAAATCGGCCTTCCAATGAAACCCTTCTGAAAATGTATGGATTGTACAAACAAGCCACAGAAGGTGATATCAATTCGATAAGGCAGGGAGGATTTGATTTTAAAGCCATCGCCAAGCACGATGCATGGGCTGAGTGCAAGGGAAAAGAGAAAAAAGAAGCGATGCAGGAATATATTGACCTGATTGAATCATTACACGCCGAACAAAACACATAACGGCATCACATGCAGCTTTTTTACCAGCCAGATATTCAAACGGGAGCATTGCATCTGGACGCCGAAGAATCGAGGCATTGTATTCGGGTTTTACGCAAATCACAGGGCGATATCATTCATGTAATCGACGGTAACGGCATTTGGATCACGGCAGAAATTACAGATGCCAATATTAAGAAATGCGGGTTTGAAATTGTGGAAAAAAAGACATTCCCACGGGATAATTATTATGTGCATATCGCCATTGCTCCAACAAAAAACATGGATCGTCTCGAATGGTTTGTTGAGAAATCCGTAGAGATTGGCATCCACGAAATCTCCTTCATCATATGTCAAAATTCCGAACGCACATCGCTTAACACTGAACGGCTGGAAAAAAAGGCAATTAGTGCAATGAAACAGTCATTAAAGCCTTACTTGCCCAGGATCAATCAAGCGCTTACCATCAATGAATGGTTCGATGAGAACATGGCTGACGAAAAATATATTGCTCACCTGGGGGAAAATGCTTCACCACTTTCAAAGGTAGCAAGTTCTCATAAAAAGTATTCGATTTTAATCGGGCCAGAGGGTGACTTCACAGATCAGGAAATCGCCCGGGCAATTGAACATCAATACCGTGAAGTATCCCTTGGCAAGAGCAGATTGCGTACAGAAACTGCCGGAATCGTGGCATGTCACATTTTCAATCTTGCCAACCAATAATTTATTTACTTTGTATTTCCAGTAATCCTTCCCAGGATTCGGAGACCCCTTCAATCATCAATTGGGCACATTTCTTATGGTAAATATAGGATGACTTGTCCGCGGGGTTTTTTGTCCGAATCATTTCAAAAAGACCAGCTGCCTGTGTAAATCTTTTTGACATAAAATGGTCAATGCCTTCTTCAAAAATGGCCTTGGTTTCAAGTTTCAAATCCTTGATTTTCTCATCGTCACCATCAAACAGATCATAAATCTTAAGTGACTTCTGTTTACCTTTTACTAATACCTTACCTAAAAACCGGTAATTGAACTGATCCTTAAGTTGAATCGCATTCATGGTGGTCTCACTGGCGACAATCGATACACCATAATGTTTGGTAAGCCCTTCCATCCGTGAAGCAGTATTTACCGTATCGGAAACTACGGCCGCGTTCATTCGTTGATTATCGCCAAGAATCCCTAACATCAAAGAACCGGAATGCATACCAATTCCAATTTGAACCGGCGGCAGTTTTTTACGAAGTCGATCTTTATTGTAATGACGCATAACTTGCTGCATTTTTATGGCCGCCTGTATACTATCTGAAGGATGATTCATAAATAGAGCCATAATGCCATCACCATAATATTGACTTACGAAACCGTGATGATTCGTAATCACAGGCCCAACGTTTTGTAGATAATTATTAAGGAAACTAAAATTTTCTTTTGGTGTCATCTTTTCCGACAAGGAAGTGTAGGCGCGTATATCGGAGAAAAAGACTGTGACATCACTTTGCACCTGATCTCCCAGGTTAACTTCAATGATACTCTCACGGCCTAAAGCCCGGATAAATTCATTCGGCACAAAACGGTGATAAGCCTGATTGATTCTTAACAAATTTAAATGTGTTTTGACACGGGCGAGCAGTTCATCTTTTGTAAACGGTTTTGATAAATAATCATTGGCACCCAAATTAAATCCTTGTATCAGATCTTCGAGTTGATCCTTGGCTGTAATAATGATTATCGGCAATTCGGATGGTAAATATTGTTCCCTGATCTTTTTGCATACTTCATACCCCGACATTCTCGGCATCATAATATCAAGAATCACCAGATCAAATTTTTGACCTTTTTTCAATATCTGTAATGCTTCCTCTCCATTCATGACCGAAAAGACCCGATAATCCTTATTTGTCAGATGATGCTTCAAAACCTGATGATTGATAACTTCATCATCGACAACGAGAATGTCAATGAATGAACCTTCCTTAAAAGATCCGATTGATATGGAATAGGGGACTTTAAGTTCCTTATTTAGTACCTGCGCAGTGTGACTAATTTGTCGTCCATTCATCATGTCTATCTGTCTTGGAAGGATTTCTTCTTTCGATGACTCGACTGTCGACATAGTAAAGTGGAATTTTGAGCCTTTTTCCGGCGTTGACTCAACCCAAATGGTCCCGCCATGCAATTCCACCAATTGTTTGGTAATACTGAGCCCAAGCCCTGTACCAGAATATTCCCTGGAAATAGAGCCATCTTCTTGTTCAAAAGCATTGAAAATTACCTGCAACTTATCTGCCTCTATTCCTTTGCCTGAATCATCCACCACGATCTCCAAAAAATTATTTAAAAGTGAAGCACTGACGCGTATATATCCTCGCTGCGTAAATTTGATGGCATTTCCAACCAAATTTTGCAATATCTGCTGTAAACGATTTTCATCAGCCTGGATTAATGGTGAATCCTTTGGTAGATCATTGATGAGTTCTATCTGCCTCCCCAGTACCAGTTGTTCGTTTAGCTTAAGAATTACCTCAACAACGCTATGTATATCAACTGGTTTTAACTGGAGATTCAATTGTGAATTTTTTAATTGGGAAAAATCCAGGATATCATTGACTAGGCTGGAAAGTCGCTTCCCTGAGGAAATGATCATATCGAGATCATTTTTGTCATCAGCATTTTGAATGCGATCATGGATAGCTTCAGACAAACCTATTATCCCCTGAAGTGGCGTCTTCAACTCATGCGAAGTATTGGCCAGAAATTGATCTTTTAAACGATCAAATTGCTCTAGACGAGCAATCCGCTCTTTCTCATAAATTATTTCCTTTTTTTGTCGTCGTATCCGGTATAGCAGCCACAAACCTATTACGATTAACATCACAAATCCCGATAAAGCCAGACCCGCATTTCTTATCCTTTTTTGTTCACTGAGTGTCAAGTCTTTCTGGGCAGATTCTTTCTGAAGTTTCTCTATTTCTGAAAGATTTTTTTCATGCTCGTATTGTGCCTCCAATTCGGCGATTTTCTTTGTGTTATCAATATTCAACAAGCTATCTTTAACCGAATTGTGTTGTATGAGATATCGGTAGGCATTTTGGTAATCATTTAATTCCTCGTAAGCCAAAGACAAATTCCTGTATATTTCCTGCATGATCGGCCTGGCTTGAATGGCCCTGGCTAGTTTTAAACTGGTAAGATAATTATCGATGGCTTCTCCGAATCTTTTTTCACGGGCATTCACCAATCCCAAACCCCATAATGAATAAGCTTTTCCCTGTGGATTGTTGGTGCTTATAAATATGTCATATGATTCCTGATAATATGTCAGAGCTTTCGCTAAATCATTCTTATCAAAATAAATATTTCCAAGATTCAACAGCGTAATCGACTTCGCGTGAGTCTCATTGAGGGAAAGATATATTTTCAGTCCTTTTTCGTAGAAATGCTGTGCGCTATCCAATATGTGTTGCAAATAATAAATACTGCCAATATTGGTCAATGTTGCTGCAACATCCTTTTTCCTATCACTTTTGACATAGCCATCAATCGCTTTCTTGTAGTACAGCAGAGCCTTGTCATATTCTGTACGCGTCGCATAAAAATTGCCAAGGTTATTAAATGTCTTTGCCAAGCCTATTTGATGATGCTCTTGCTCAAATATCTTCAAAGCGCTCAGAAATGTTGTGAGCGCCAAATCATAAGATCCCTGTCGATAATAGATGGTTCCTTTATCCCTTAAGGCACTACCCTTTCTTACTGCATCTCCGGTCTTTTCAGCAATCGATATACTTAAATTCAAAAAATATAAGGCTGAATCGATATCCCCGCGGTTTTTTTTGATCAACCCCATGGTATTGTATATATCCGCCTTTAAAGTATCATTTGAAGATTTTTTTAACATACCCAACGACTTTATGGCCAGTATATGAGCAGAATCGATGTTGCTGTCAATCAGTAGCAAGGCCCGATCATTCAAATTCCGGATTCGTGAATCGTCATCATCGGTACCTTCCAAAGGCAATTCCGCAATGTTGTTGGATTGTATTGAAGCGTTGAGGATAAAAACAGGAAATAATAATATAGAAAACAGAAAAAATAAAATCTTTTCCGTTTTCAAAGATACGAGAATGCACGAAATGTATGCCCACAAATCGCGCATGGAAGGGTTGTTATTCTTATAAGTCATTGGTTCCCAATCAAATATTCACTGAATTTAAAATAGAAATTGGTAAAAAACCAATCAAAAGAGATGTCAAATAAAAATATTCAAAGATCAATGTGAAATTTTAATAAAGTCCGGGCATAGTTTTGGCAACTACCTTGTATCCGGTTTACCCACCTTTCAACTATAAAAATTTGTAAAATCCCAGAAACCCTCGGGGTCATAGGCTAGATGCGCATTGTGAATAAATAAAGGGCTAGAGATGTTATTATGAAATAATTGACCAGTGCCCAGGCCTTGCGGAATGTCGATCGATTGATGTGCCGTATACTGTGCAATGGCATTTAAACCAACGTTGGATTCCAGTGCAGAAGTGATCCACCAGCCGATACCATATTTATCGGCCAAATTGATCCATTTATTGGTGTTGTACAAGCCTCCGATCAACGTTGGTTTGAGGATAATGTAGTGAGGTTGTATGGTCTCTAATAATTTTATTATGTCATTTTCCTCATGGATCCCAATCAATTCTTCATCGAGGGCAATGGGGATTGGCGAATTCAGACAAACTTCCCTCATTTTTTCTAATTGTCGCGGCCAAATGGGTTGTTCGATGGAATGTATATCGTATTTCGATAATTCCTCAAGCCTGCTCAATGCCGATTCAGGAGAGAAAGCACCGTTTGCGTCAAACCTTAGCGTAATATCTTCTTTTGAAAATTTTTGCCTTACATATTTCAATAATGAAAGTTCTGTTTCGAATTCAATGGCCCCGATTTTGAGTTTTAAACAAGTATACCCTTCTTCCAATTTTTTATCTATTTGATCCAGCATAAATTGCTTTCCTCCCATCCAAATTAATCCATTGATGGGTAGTCCCTTTTTACCTTCCGTAAAATCATTGCTGAATAACATCCTTTGCCCACCGTTTTGTAAATCCAGCAAAGCTGTTTCAAGACCAAAACGAATCGAAGGCCAATCTTCCGGCACCAACATTTGCGTTAACTCCCCCACATTCAACTGTTCAAAATTCAAATCCAAGCCATTTAATTGGTCAATGACCAAATCCAAATTTTTCTTTAAATCCATACGGTCATCCAAACTCAGACCAGGCAATGGGCCACATTCACCGACACCATAATTATTATCCGAATCAGGATCACGAATGAAAATAAAATAAATTGTTTTTTCTCGTAAAATGCCCCTTGAAGTCCCTGCGTCAAATTTGAATTTTAGCACATATTTTTGGTAACTCGCATTTATTCTCATCGAAAATCCAGTTATATAGCTATGTAGTGCTCACTGCAAAACTTTTGGCATTTAACGCGAAGAAATATACTTTGTCCATGGCGGTTATATTTTCTATTTTGATTTCAACCAATTTCCTTTGTTCCGGAATCGATAGAATAGAAAGTCCCATTATTCAGAATTTATTTCAAATAAAACTATTTTTGCGCCTCGAATAACAATTAATTGTGAAAAAATCCAGTCAACAATCGATCAACGATTATTTATACCACCTTCCTCAAGAACGGATTGCCTTGTATCCTTTGCAAACCCGCGATCAATCAAAATTGTTAGTCTGGAACAAAAAAAATATGAGTCATCATATTTTCCGGGATGTCGCCAGTTTTATCCCCGAGAAAAGTTTAATGATCTTCAATGACACGCATGTGATCCCGGCCAGATTGATCTTTCACAAGCAAACTGGTGCCAAAATTGAAATATTTCTTCTGGATCCGGTGGAACCCACCCCTGAAATTGCTGCTGCCATGCAAGCCGGGTCCGGTTGTACCTGGCGATGTCTTATCGGCAACAAAAAGAAGTGGAAACCCGGGGAACAACTTATTCAAACCCTCCGGCATGCTGGTGATTTAATTAATTTTTCAGTTGAATATGTAGATCAGGCGCAGAACCTATTGAAATTCTCCTGGTCGGGAGATGAACCTTTTGTAAAGATCATTGAGTTAAGTGGTGAAACCCCACTGCCCCCTTATTTGCATCGTTCAGCAACAAAGGAGGACAAGTCAAGGTATCAAACTATTTACTCACGCAATGAAGGCGCCGTAGCAGCGCCTACTGCCGGACTTCATTTTACGGATCAGGTATTTAAGAACTTACGTGAAAAACAAATAACAATTGACTATATCACCCTTCATGTCAGCGCCGGAACGTTTAAACCAGTGAAGGAAAAAGATTATACCAATCATCCAATGCACACCGAACAAATCCGGTTTTCTATTGATAATATACGCAATATCATCCAACACCCCGGACCGGTAATCGCTGTTGGAACCACCTCTTTACGTTCACTTGAAAGTGCATTTTGGTTTGGTGTAAAATTATTAAAGTCAGAAACCAGCGAGTTCTTCATCGAAAAACAATATCCTTACCGGCATAACATATTGACCCTGCCTTCAAGAGTACAAGCATTCACCGCCATTTTAAATCATATGGAAAACCAGGGACTTCGAAATCTGAATGGAACCACGGAAATCTACATCTATCCGGGTTATGAATTTCAGGTCTGTTCGGGATTGGTTACGAACTTCCATTTGCCTGGATCTACTCTGCTCTTGCTGGTCGCTGCATTTACAAACAATGATTGGAAAACCATTTACCAGGAAGCGCTGGATAACGAATATCGCTTCCTGAGTTATGGAGATTCCTCCCTCCTTTTACGATAGAAAAGCGAATTTTATGAACATTTTATTGTCCGATGGTGAACATTATTCTGCCCGTCAAATACGCTAAAGGTTTAATTATCAACATCCTATTTATCATGGCATATATATTGAATTAAAATGATTCATGGGGAGGAAGATTATGAAAAAGGTGATCAAACAAAATATTGCTGTAACGATTATACAAATAATCATTTTCATGATTATATTATTTTTCAGTTTCAGGCATCATGTTGATACCAATGCAGAGAAGACCAACATTATTCGCGAAGAACAACCTGTAACACAAAAAGATTTTTAACAGAAAACAAAAAATATGTACGACGGCCGATTAACCCGATCAAATGATAAAATAATTGCTGGTGTTTGTGCCGGCATCGCAGAATGGCTTGGCTGGGACCCAACCCTGGTCAGATTACTATATATTGTGATTTCCATAGTAAGCGCCGCCTTTCCGGGCATTATAGTTTATATCATTCTTTGGATTGTGATGCCAAAGGGATGAAATTCTATTATTTGATCCGTACCAAATAGTCAACGAGCATTTCACATTGTTCTTTGGAGTGTACAGGATAATTGGCCATGGCGATTGTCTGCGTTTCTTCATCAGCAGAAATAATCAAACCTTTATTCATCAGTTGTGCCTTCACATTGTAGACCGGTTTTTCACTGCTCGCTGCAAAAATATTTTTAGATGCACTGCCTGCCGTGGAACCCAAAGGTGTGAGAAATGGACATTGTTCCAGGGTCTGAGTGAGCAATGCCGCTTTATAGTTTATTTCGCGGTTTATCTGTTCCAGCCCCTTAAACAAAAAATCTCCGCTGACTTTGGAAAACACATACCACTCAATGGGGGTGATATCATTTGGCATTTGATCATTAAAGGCTGACAATTCGATCCATTCCTTTTTTACCATGGCCACAAAAAAATTAAATGGCAAACCCATTGCCGCATTCGTGTTAAAAAAAATCATATCCACTTTTCTTGGATCATAAGAAATGTTGGTAAGCGAATAAGAGACATCAAGCGCTATTAGCTGTTCCTTTTTATCAATATTCCTGTGGTCAAAATGCGTACCTGTAGTGAGATCATCAGATTCTACAATGACCAAATCACTGGGCACATAGTACGGATTTGTCGGGACCGGGTTTTTAACCTGTTCAAATTCAATTAGCCGAACCTTGTCTGTTAAACTCATTTCATAATTACAGCGCTGGGACAATTGCGACTTTCCGGTGAAACAAATACTGTTTACACCAGCGGTATTGAAAAAAAATTTGGTGAGCAATTCCGTCGAACGGAGAAAGAGTATGTCAAATTCATCTGGTATATTGAACATATGTCGCACGTTGAGTTCTGCTTCATCAATCAAATTTTGTAATTCCTTAGATTGATTCGGAAGTAAACCGGTCTTCAGTCGCAGTGCATTTTTAAGGTGTTCCGAAACCGTAAAATACAATTCCCCGGGCTGGGGGGTGAAATGCAAAAAATGCTTCATCATCAAAGTACATTTGTATTGCTAAAAGGAAATCATTTCTCCTCAAAAATCAAAAGGCTCCGGAAAAATTATTCTTCATGCAAAAATACCATCATCGTGATGACTTCGATGATTTCTATTGGATTTTTAGTGTATTTTCCCCAGGCTACAACACCCTTAAATGATACGCTTTGGGATGCACAAAAGCCCTGATTCCCATATATGACAAGGTGCTTCCTAAACCGGAATGATGCCTTCCCGACCAGGGAACGTTTGGACTAACGCGATCACAGCAGTTCCAATAAACTGTTCCCGTGTCCATCTCACGAAATATTTTATGGGCACGCTCTTGTTCCTGTGAGAACACAGCAGCGGTCAATCCATACCGAGTGTCATTCATCAATTCTATAGCTTCCTGATCATTCTTCACGCTTTGAATGCCGATTACAGGCCCGAAAGACTCTTCTTTCATGATTTCCATGGAATGATTTACATCCGATAATACGGTAGGTTCGAGAAAATATCCCGGCTTTTCTATCCTTTTCCCACCGGTGAGGAGCTTTGCCCCCTTTTCTAACGCGTCTTGCACCTGGCTGAGAATTACATCGATCTGCTGCCTTCTGGTCAACGGGCCGATGTAAGTATCTGCTTCTTCCGGGTCACCGATTTTATATTTTTTTACTTCCCCGATAAATGCATCGACGAACGCTTCATAGATGCGCTCATGGACATAAATACGTTCTACAGCACAACAACTTTGCCCATTGTTATAAAATGCGCCCTCTGCGGCATTGATCGCCGATTGTTTCACATCCTGAACATCATCCGCCACATACAACGGATCTTTCCCGCCCAATTCCAGTTGGACGGGTACCAGTTTGGGTGCCACTTGTTGGGCAATATATTGTCCTGTTTTATAAGAGCCTGTAAAAAAATAGCCATCGAGATTGGAATCCAGTAAAATCTGTCCCACATCTCCTCCCCCGATGATGCATTCAAAAACATCGGCAGGAATTCCTGCTTTCCACAGCAATGCCCGGAATTTCAAACCGGTAAGACTGGCGAATTCCGAGGGTTTGTACAGGACCGCATTACCGGCCACCAGGGCATATAAAAAGACATTGTAACCGACATTATAAGGAAAATTCCAGGCAGAAATATTTGCTATCACCCCCAGGGGTTCGTAAGTAATTTTTTCATGAGTAGCCCCTTCCGTTACCATACTTTCCTCTGCCAGCCATTTTTCAGCATTCGCCTGGAGATGTTCGATCCTGTTTTGCGCTCCTTTGATCTCATTGACGGATTGCCACAGTGGTTTCCCCGTTTCTGCCGTAAGAATCTGTGCGAGTTCATTAATGTGTGATTTTACCAAATCACCAAACTGAACAATATATTGCAGGCGTTGGGCTACCGGAACTTCCTTCCAGTCTTTTTGGCCTTTTCGAAGTTTTGCTAATTTCTCTGCTACGGTTTGTGCATTATCTGCAGGTATTTCACGTATGACTTCTTCCGTAGCCGGGTTGATGATTTTCATAGTCAGTTCTCTTTAACTTGGCTTAAAAAATGATCGTACAATTTGTCGGCGTTGATTACCTGATCTTTTAAAGTGGAAGAGAATTCAGGATGCCATTGGACACCCAGTACTTTTCCGGGGGTATTTTTCTTATAACCGATCGCTTCGATCACGCCATCATAGGGGCAAGTCGCCAGCATTTCAAGATCTCTTCCAATTTCTTTTACGGCCTGGTGATGGACTGTATTAACGACCCTGTTGTGCGTGCCCGAATAAATTTTTTCCAATATACTCCCCGGCACAAATGTGACCTCATGACTCATCGTATCATATCGCACCGCATCCCGATGCTGAAGCGCCTTGGGGCATTGTGTGTGTAAGTCCTGATACAAGGTCCCGCCAAAATACACATTCAGTAACTGCATGCCCCGGCATATGGCCAATACCGGTTTATCATCGTTGATGGCAAAATCCAGGATCTTCAATTCGTATTGGTCGCGGTAAATATCTCCGAGCCATTTATCTTTAAAAAGCGGTTTTTCTCCATACGATTCCGGAGCGATATCCGCCCCACCCTGAAAAACAAAACCATCCAATTCCGACAACAGATTAAATAATAATTCATCTGACAGATCAGGAATAAGTACAGGAATAATATCTTTTTTACTCACATACCTGGCCATATCATTTTCGATATAACTTAATGTTTTGGCCCCAAAAACGGTCCGGTCTAAATCCGGATACATGAAACAGGCAGAAATACCAATTTTATACTTCATGCGATAATGCTTCTTTTTAAGATCAGACCAAAGCGCTGCGGTAAATCCGGTAGAAATCATCCCGGGTCACCTTTCGTGGATTGTTCGGCAATGCAAAATCATTGATGGCCAATTCAACCAGATCATTAAGATGCTCTTCTTTAACGCCTTGACTCGTGAGGCCAGAAGGCAATCCTATTTCCTGATTGAGTTTGGTGAGGTGTTTTATCACAGCCTCTCCGCTTTTCGTTTCCAAATTCATCACTTGGGCAATTCTCTTAAATTTAGGCTCCTGACCAGGAATATTAAAGGCCAGGGCATGTGGCAGGTTGATCGCATTGGCCAATCCATGATGCATGTCGAGAAGCGTTGATAAGGGATGTGACATGGCGTGAACAATACCCAACCCTTTTTGGAAAGCGACAGCACCCATCAGTGAGCCCATCATCATTTTGCTGCGCGATTCCGGATCAGGATGATTGGTTGCCTTTTCAATAGACTCATTAATTAAAGCGATGCCTTCTAAAGCAATACCATCACACATTGGATGAAACTTATTGACCAGAAACGCTTCAAGGTTGTGGGTAAGCGCATCCATTCCGGTGGCGGCTGTAATAAATGGCGGCAGGTCCATAGTCAGTTGCGGATCGGCAAAAACCATTTTAGCCAGGAGTTTCGGATGAAAAAGAATCCGTTTCTTTTTCGATTCATCTTCAGAAATAATAGCGCTGCGTCCCACTTCACTGCCCGTGCCGGAAGTGGTAGGAACCGTCACAAATAGTGGTACCGGTTCAGTGACATACTTATCTCCGCCAATCAGGTCATCATAATCGAACAGGTCACGGTGATGGTTAACCCGCAGGCAAATGGCCCGGGCCACATCCATGGCTACTCCTCCCCCGATCCCTATAATGCAATCCCGATTGGAGTGATGGAAATAATCACCGCCCGACAATACATCAGATTTGACTGGATTTTTATGCATTTCTGAGAATACTTCAACGCCAAAACCCTGTTTTTTCAAATCATTCAATATCTGTTTAAAAAAATCCAAATTCCCGATTACGGGATCAGTCACCATGAGTGGGTTCTTGACTTGATTTTCTTTTAAATAACCTGACAGCTCATCAATCACCCCAAATCCAAATCGAATTGAAGTGGGAAAACTGTATGAATATCTCGCGTTAATATCAAACATACTCAGTCTCAATACTTAATTTTTATTCGCAAAACTCCTGTTTATCCTTCGATATGAAAAGCAAAATGCATTAAATAATTTCAAAAATAATTTTATCAATTAATTGGTTACGCAAGTAAATGGTACAATATCGGAATGAAATGTTTGGTGCCTAAGAAAATATTATATAAATCTGTCAAAAACTCCAAAATATGATCACTATAGTGTTTACAACCAAATATCATGAATTGCGCCACCAAAAATTTAATTATTTCTCTCCCAGTTTGTCATTTATTAGCTTTCTTTAATGCTTCATTGATTATTTTTTCAAAATCCTCCAACTGAAAACTTTGAAATGTATATTTTTTGGAAAGATTATTTTGAATCTCCTTTAATTTTATCTCTAACAACTCCATTCTATTATTGTCTAACGGTTCATCAATATTCATGTCATTAATATAGAATTGCTCTAAAGGGTTTTCAAGGCTTTGCATATGAAAATAATAATGAACATGTTTATCTAACCATTTTTTAATATTTTTTTCAATTTCGTTTTTGTCATGCAAATTAAACGTATGCTTCAAAAATTGACCCTGAAAAAATCTCGTTTGGATCATTTCATTAGTTTTTTTATTTACCAAAGACAAATGTATCTCTATGTATAATTGTGGGACTGATGTAATATTGAATTTTAATGAGAGGTAATCATAGTTATCATTAATAATATCATTTACAGGTACTTGTTTCCCACCGCTATAAAATTTCTCTTCTATAAAAATATCATATTGTTTATATTGCTGTATAGTTGAAAATATTGATTTGACCTGATTTTCATCCAGAAATCCATAAATTGGTTTCATGATTTTATAATTTTAATTATTTACACTTACAGTTAAAAAATTACATTTACAACTATTTGAGCAACCAGTGAAAGAAAAGCAATTGACGCAGCAACTATTGATACCCATTTTGCAAAGTTGGCATTCTTCATCAATTGTTTGTTATTTTGATTTTGCTGATATAAATAATATAACCCTCCCATATCAACTATTTTTTTACCTCTTGCCAGTAACCTGAAATGCTCAACACTAGCATTAAATTTTGGTTCAATCAAATGATAATCATACAATATATCTTTCATTGAATTAAAAATTCCCCCTGACATACCTGATTCGAGCATTATATTGTTCTCACTTACTATTTCATAGTCGTTTGGTGTTCTTGATTTAATCAAAAACATTAATTCATCTAATACCAAAACCTGATCTTCCGGCAAGTCAAAAAGCGTTTTCATTTTATTAGTGTTTTAATACCTAAAAATAACTACAATAGAAATAATATTGATGGAACATTGTTCCATTTTTCTAATTTTCCATATTATTAGGATAAACCACAATCATTTTTCAAGATGGAAAAGGGTGTCACTGCCTTCGAATTGAAGATAAGATTACTCAAAAAGAAATTTTGCCTCATAGAGGAGGAGTTACAAAAGGGCTAGTAGTAAAGTCTTACAAGGTATATACCTGGACTATTGTACTTACAGTATAGGTAGTTGTCTGAAAATCGAAATTATTTTTTTTTATAATTAATTTTTTAATACCATTGGAATTACAAAAAATTTTAAATGCTATGATTGATCCATTTCTTAAAGACACAATCAATAAACTTGGGGAGTTAAAAGATCGAAAAGATTTACCAGAAGAAATTCAAGAAAAGATTCATCGGTGGTGGATAATAATATTTTTCGATGATAATGGCCTATATTTCGATGAGGATAATAGAATTTTTGTCTGTAATTTGTATTCAGGGTTAAAGTCAGGAACATTTAAATTTTTAATTTGAAATTGTATAGATTTATTGTCTATAACTTATAAATATTTGTTTATCAACCATTTATAAACATTTTCA
>CAVQEK010000005.1:0-424168 GCA_963711495.1 uncultured Cytophagales bacterium | reverse complement strand
TGTTTACGCCCGCCCTCATGCAATTGTTTCCCACAAGGCTGCAGTTTAACTTCCTGCGTATTTAATGACCCCGAATTTTCATCCAATCGTACAAATAAGGCTAAAGCCAGGAAGAAGCAATCTCAATCCATGCCTGGCATAGCAATGGATTTGCGGAAACAACTCATTCTCCCTGGCCTGTGACTTACAGGACAGAACTCCTGGCACAAGTGTCGACTTGTGCCTAAAAATAGTTATGGATAAGCAAAAGCATCCGCTTCGGTGGGACTTCATAAGTTTTGGGGGGCCGAATGGTATTTATTACGAAGCATTAATAAGCTGTGAAAGCTGCCCTGATGTTGGGATCGTGAAGTATCGAGCCGTGAAAACGTCGTGGTGCACACGAAATAATAATCCCGAAAAAGGAATAATTCGTATATTGTTGAAAAAGATTGGTTATGATAACAAAGGATCAAGTAATTAATAGCTTAAAAGAAATGCCTGATCAGTTTTCCATAGATGAACTGATGGATAAATTGATTTTGTTGCAAAAGATAGAAGCCGGATTAGAACAGTCCAAAAAAGGAGAAGTCTATTCTACCCGGGAAAGCTAAAGAAAAAGCTAAACAATGGTCAAAATAAATTGGACCAGGCAAGGCCATCGAGGATATCTACGAAATCAGGGAATATTACAGACCGCGATCAGATAAATATGCTGAACAACTCACCGATAAGATTTTTGAGAAAGGCGATAATCTGAAGCAATACGCTCAGATGGGAAGAGTGGTTCCTGAATTGGAAAGACCTGAAATTAGAGAATTGGTTTCCAAAAACTACAGAATCATCATCTATCATGTGGTTTCTAATGACCAAATCGACATCTTGGCCGTCCACAATGGATTGCGTCCTTTAACTGAAAATTCCATATTCGATTAATCGAAATACTTTCTCACCCTCTCACGTATAAGCACTTTTCTTTTTTGCAAAATTTGAGACTCCGCCCTTTTCCTGACTGCTTTTTTCTTCCGCCGGTTTTTTCGCTTGAACGTGGTTAATCACTCTCTTCGTGCAAGTGTTTTCGCGATGCTTATAACCTCTATGCTTTTAATGATCCAGAATTTTCATTCGGCTCAATGAATGAGGCTAAAGCCACAAAGAAATTCTCAATACTATCCCTTAAAAGTAAGGCGGTGGATTTATGGAATTTGAAAATTGCCGGGAAATAACATTTTTGACCAAATTTTAAAATAACGGTAGTAATCTTATCGTGGCACGGGCTTTGTGCAAAGCTCGGGTGCATAACGGAGACTATAACTTGTGCCAGGGGAACAGCCGATAATAGTTGATATATAGCTTCTCATCATGTTTTTTATGCAAAATTTAAAGTAAAAGAGGCGCACGCATCTCTTTGAATGTTATGTATCATCCAGTTTAACTACGAACCTAAATCACCATGAAAAAAAACATTTCACTACTTTTCGCTTTGGTTTCCTTTATCACGGCCTGTTCAGCGCAGACGAACGATGACGACCAGATAGCAAAATCAATCGATTCTTTAGTTGCTTCTCAGGTCAGGCAAATACGAACCGGGCATTTCCATCCTGGTGGGGAAGCATGGAACAATAATTTACGAGAAAGCCTTTGGCAGCGCCGACGTCGAATTGAATGTGCCCCTTATGCCACAGATGATATTCAAAATCGGTTCGATGACCAAGCAGTTCACCGCCATCGGCATCCTGCAGCTTGCTGAAAAAGGAAACCTCTCCCTGCAGGACAGCATACAAGAGTACATCCCGGTTTCCCACACAAACGCTATCCTGTCACCATCGAAAATCTGCTGACCCATACTTCCGGCATTGTCGACTATGCTGATGCAGACACCACACACAATATGTATATCGAAAGAGGAAGATTTTACCCCGGAGCGGCTGATGACGTATTTTAATTATCAGCCGCTGCAATTTAAGCCCGGAACGAAGTACAGCTATTCCAACTCCGGGTATGTGTTGTTGGGATATATCATCGCAAAAGTATCGGGCGAAAGCTACCATCGTTATATGGAGAAAAATGTGCTCGAACCAGCCGGCCTGACCAATACCTTGTATGCAGATGAGCACACCATAGTCCCCAACCGGGTAAAAGGCTACACCAGGGACCGGGGATATTATGAAAATTGTGAGTATCAATCCATTTCACTGGCATACGCTGCCGGGGATTTGCTGTCGAACGTTGATGGAACTGTACAAATGGAACAACGCACTGCTGGCAAACAAGCTTGTGAAGAAAGCGACATTGGACGAGGCGTTCACGCCTTTTACGCTTACGACTGGCGAACAATCCCGGTATGGATATGGCTGGTTTATCGATTCCCTGGGAGAAAGCAAATGCATTCATCACGAAGGGCAGATCAACGGCTTTATTGCCGAGGAAAAGTATTTCCCTGACGAAGATACTTACCTCGCCATTTTGACGAACGTGCGGTCGCCGGAAGATCATTCAAGCTTCAGTGACGACCGGTTCCGCCTATTTGACAACATCGCAACATTAGCCCTCGGCAAAACACTGGCGAAAAGCGTGCAGGTCAGTGAGGCGGTATTGGATTCGTATGTCGGCAAGTATGAAGCCACCTTCAAGCTGAACCAAACGATGTCCATCTACAAGCGGAACGGGAAGCTGTATGCGGACCTGTCCAATGGCACCGGCCGCAATATGGTTCTGATGCCGCTGTCGGATACGAAGTTTCTCCTTCCCGATGTGAAACAGGTCAAAACAACGATTGAGTTTGTGCGGGAAAATGGAAAAACAGTGAAGCTTATTGCCACCCAGGGCAAGGACTATGAATGGAAGAAAATAGAGTGACAGCGTGTGACTGACGGAGGGTGCTGGTATCAATTGATGAATCACGACAATTTCCTTACTTCTACTGCCGCGGTTCGTGTCGCCACCACGGTTGTTGCCTTAAGCAAGTATAATTCTGATTATAAATATCACGGGTGTTTTTCCGGATTAAAATTTGGAAGCTAAATGAACAAACGATGTTCTTGTTAAAACAGCATACGGCGCTTTCTGTCACTCATCTTACGATATCTGGGAATCGTTCCGTTAGGAACGTCTGGTTGGTAACTGACCAAATATACAGGGCCTTCGTTCCGGCAGGAACGTTTGGTGATTTTCCCGAAAATGGATATATCCCTCGCCAAAACGATCGATTATGGCCAATACCTATACCCAACAGCACATTCAGTTTGTTTTTGCCGTTCGGTTTCGTGCAGTCCTGATACATAAGGATTGGAAAGAACGGCTGTATCAGTACCCCCGCCCTGGTTCGTGTCCTGTTTATGAGGTTAAAGCCACAAAGAAATTCTTAAAACCCTGCCTTAAAAGGCAGGGCAATGGATGTACTGAAGCAACAACTCCTCCCTGGCCTGTGGCGCACAGGCCAGCACTCCTGGCATCTCCTGGCGCAAGTGTCCACTTGTGCCTAAACATGGTTGATTACAGACAAGCAGAAGCGTCCGCCTAAACGAGTTTCATGGGTTTTTGGATTTATTTAGATGGTTTATGATTATTTTCACATAATAGAAATGGATGTGACTCATCTGCACAATAAGTAGCCTAAAGGCTAAAATCCGGGATTGTTTTAGAAACGAAAAAACATTTGAATTGGAATTACACGAAAGAATAATTAAATAAATCAAAGTATGGAGAGCATACCGAAAGAAATATACGTTGCCCTGATAAGTTTGCTTGGATTAATACTTTCAGTTATTGTATCATGGTTTGTTGCGAGGTATAAAGCTAAGATGGAACTTAAAAAAATGAGGTTAGAAACACATCATATCTATGCAGATAACCTAATAAGGGCAAGATTGACATGTTATCCGGAAGCCTACAAAATACTTGAGTCAATTGTTAAAAATATCCAGAGCAAAAAAATGGATTTCGATTCGTTCAATGATCTCGTGGAAAGAGTAAACAATTGGTACTCTGACAATGGCTATTTATTAAGTGCTGATACGAATCGACGTTTTTATAGTTCTATCAGAAAATTTACAAACATCGGGCAAGCTTCACCGAAAGCATTTGAAGATCGATTAAATGACAATCTCAAGCGCAAAGACTTGATTACTTCTGCATGGAAAATTGAACTCGGATTAAAAAATGATTTGGGAATCTTTGAATTGGAATTCTTTAATCCGGATTCAAAATTTAGTAGCTATAAAGAAATTGATGAAACGCTCAATGAAAATCAATAAATCCCCCTCCATTCGCGCAAGGGCTCTCCACTTGGGCGCAGTTAATAACCCCAAGCTTTTGGTGGTCCTGGATTTGCGTTCAGTCCTGTTTTGAGGCTAAAGCCACAAAGAAATTCTTAAACCCCCTGCCTTGAAAGGCAGGGCAATGGATGTGCTGGAGCAACACCCCCTTGGCCTGTGGCGCACAGGCCAGCACTCCCGGCATCCCCTGGCGCAAGTGTCCACTTGTGCCTAAACGTAGTTGATGACGGAAAAGCAGAAGCATCCGCTTCGGTGGGATTTCATGGACTTTCTTTGGACAAATATGATTGTCCGCCCGGGATGAAGAATCCTGAAATCCCTAAATCCGAAAAATCCCAATGCTGACAAATTGCAGGAAGAGTACGCGGTCGGTTTCAGGACAGGACACCCCCTGTTCGTGTTTTACCCATCTGTGTAGATATTCTCGCCAAAATGGAATACATAAGCAAGTGGTCTTTTCTGGCATGAGTGCCCGCATTGGCATTTTTCGGCCGAACGATCACAACCCCCTTTGTCCCCCTTTTTTAAGGGGGAATTTCCCGGGTTTCTTTGTCCTTCCCTTCTACTCTGGCGCAAGTGTCCACTTGTGCCTAAACATTGTCGATGACGGATAAGCAGAAGCATCCGCTTCGGTGGGATTTCATGGGTTTTCTTTGAAACATGGATAGTCTCTGTCGTTCATTACACGGTAGCTGTGATTTTTTGGCGGTAGCTGTCATTCGCAAGCTGGTAGATGCAATTTTCCGGTGGTAGCTGCCATCTGTAACCCGGTAGCCGCCATTTTTATGTGGTAGCTATCACTTGTAACCCGGTAGATATGATCTGCAAGGCGGTAGATGCGATTTTCCGGTGGTAGCCGCCATTCGTAACCCGGTAGCTGTGATTTTTTGGCGGCAGATGTCATTGGTAACATGGTAGACGCGATCTGTAGATGGTAGCTACCATTTTTTGATGAAAAGTATGGAAAATCCCTGATAAAACCGGTTACGTTATATTCCGTTTGGATTGTTTATTTTTTATATTGTGTTGATTTTTTAGGGCTGGTCATTTTTGGTTTTTACCTAATATGAATTTTGGGAAAAAGAGTAATAAAGATATGATTGGCTCCACCCACAGTGTCATACATTAGATCAATAAAAGATTTATTTTATTAACACTTAAAAATTATGCAGATAACTGAACTTCTAAAACTCACGAAATGGTTTAAGGATAATGTGATATCAAAAAAAATTCCAACGCAATACCAACAGCTTTTCAATGTTATGAATCAAAATGTAAGGGCTAATAATAATCAACCCAGGCAGCCTTTTGAAAATCAGAAAGAAAGTCTCATTAAATCCTTAAAAACAATAACGTTAAATCATTTGACATTGGAACAAATTCGATTTCTCGATCAGCTTGAAGTAACTAATCTCTTAGGTGCTACTGGAATTAAAAATATTGAAGCAGTTCTATTCGAAAATAATCTCGACATCGCAACAGCAACAAATAAAATCGGAGATTTTAATACCAAAATAGCCAACGCTCAAACCGCTTTAACTGAGATTGAAGCAACGTTATCTAAATCATTTTCTATAGAGGTAGATAATGAAATTCCAAAAGATTCAGTGATGATGAGAGTTTATTTTCAAGAGGAATCTTCTATTAAAAACATATCAGACTTTAAAAAGCTTGCCGCAACATGGTATGATATTGGTCGCGGCATTGCAATGGCTCAAAATAAAAGTCCTGAAGATTTCTATATAATCGGAGCAGAAAAAGGATCTTTAATTATTGAAATGGCAATGGCAGCCGGACTTGCCACTTCTGTGAGTACTATCTTATTGCAAGGATTAAAAGTCGCCGAAAGATCTATCGAGATCTTAAAGAAAGCGCAAGAGCTAAAAACCCTCAAGTTAAATAATAAAAAAATCGAACAGGATTTAGTAAAGGAATCTGAAAAAGAAAGGGAAAACGGCATAAATATAGTTTTAGAATCAGCAATTAACGATTTAGGACTAAAAAAGGAGCAAGATGGAGATAAGATAACTTCTTTGGAAAAATCAATTACTAAACTGATTGATTTTACTCAAAATGGAGGCGCAATAGATTTTGTGCAACCCGATGGAGTAGAAGAAGAAGAACAGAAAGAAAACAATGTCCGAGAAGAAATCTTAAAACTTAGAGATAACGTTCGAGAGATAAGAAGTTTAGAAAATAAAATAAAAATGCTTGAGTCAAAGTTGAAATAAGACCAGATGTCAGCTTAACCTGAATGCCCAACTCAAAAATGAACAAGTCAATAAAGAATAGAAAAGTACTATGACAAAAAACCACAAGATTGCAATGCTTATTGATAATTTTTTTGACATGAATCAGTAGTGAGTAGGTGCTATAAATGTGATATCGAATTAGTGTTCAAAGAAGATGCTTCACAAGAAATTGTTGAGCAACGGAGATACAAATCTGAGGAACATATTCTGCCAAATTTTTGTGGCGGACAGTTGCATTCGTATGATTTATTGTGTGAAAAATGCAACAATGAACTGGGAACAGAACTTGAAGGAGAATTATCAAAACAGCTACTATTTCATAGGTTATTTTCGATTAAATTAGATAGAGGGAAACAAAAAAACTCTTTCATCTTAGCCTACACCATTGTATCTAGAAAGAAGGTATTAATAAGTAAAAATTTGGGTTGGAAACATTTCAAATCCGAATATAAAATTTCAGAAAATGGAGAATTAATTGAACTAATTTGTCAAACAAAGAAAGAAGCAAGAAAACTACTTGAAGGGCTTTCAAAAAAATATCCAAAAATAAATGTTGAGGAAAATCTGAAAAAATTGACTTGGGTCGAAGAATTTTTACCAGAAAGAGTCGACTTCAGTCACAAAACTATTGGCGGAAAAGAAACTCACAGGGCAATCGCCAAAATAGCTGTTAATTATTTTCTATACTCAAACGGTGATATAGCTTTAATAAAAGACGTGACAGACTATGTATGCAACCCAGGTAAAAAAGATAATTTTGTCACATTCTATTATTCATTCATGCCTATCCATAAGCTGGAGAAAAATGAAATTTCTCATTTACTATTTTTAAAAGGTGATAACCGGAAGAAGTTGCTTTATTGTTACATAGAATTATTTAGCGTGGCAAACTTTATTGTAATCCTTAACAGGGATTATGGCGGTGAGAATTTTACCAATCAATATTGCTACGACGTTATTGAAGGACAAGAAGTTATGAACAAGGAAGTTAAGCTAAATTTATTCTATGACTTATTTGAAAGGCTGCAATATAAAGAGTATCTCGATAAGCACTTGGAAGAAACTGAAATGTATGTAAAAGAAAAGGTGACAAGAGCGTTCAAAATACTCGAAGAAATTAGCTCAAGACCGTCTCGTTGAAAGAAACCTTCTTTTTTTTGTAATTTTACTTTCGGAAAAGATTTAGTAAATAGTAGAAATACGATTCATACCCACATCAGCCGTCCTAAATGCCCAAAACAAACCCACCCTTCCTTTCTCAAAACTGATGCTCCCCCCCTACAACCACCGTCGCACCTTCGCCCTGTAATCCAAATAGGCCTGCCCGAAGCGGCGGGCGAGGTATTGTTCCTCCCGCTTGATCACGTATTCCTGGATCAGCAAGAGCAGTACGGGCAAGAGTAAAAAGTTCCACCAGTTTCCCGCAATAAAGGAAAGCCCGGTGTACAGCAGCGCCAGGCTCATGTACATGGGGTTGCGGCTCACGGAGAATATCCCCGTCGTTTGCAGCGAGTTGGCGGCCTTTATGGTGATCAGGGTGTTCTTTGTTTTAAAAAATTGCCGCAGCGCTGTAAAACTGAACGCTAAACTCGATAGCACCAATATCCAGCCAATGAACCTGGAGGATGCGGTCTGGAAAAAGTCTCCGTTAATGGGCAGAAACTTTTGGATGTAAACGGCCGTGAAAAACATCGCAGCATAAATGAGCGGCGGCGGTATATGCACGCCTGGGTTGTCTTTACGGTTCATGCGTTTTGTTTTTAGTCGGTTGAAGAAATCCCAATTGCATCATCAGCGCAAACCGGTCGGGCACACCCCAGTGCTCCACCTGCCGGCCATTTTCGAGGCGGCAAATGTCGATCAGATCTATGGAGAACTTTTTCCCGGTAGGCTCGTGCCCCATAAAAGGACCGGTATGCACGCCACTCACGCGGTAATGCACCCACACCATATCATCCTGCAGGGCACTGTGCAGCAATTCGTAATGAAGATCCGAAAAAGCTTTGGCCAAACTGAGCACCGCTTTTTTCAATCCTTCTTTTCCATCCATGCCAAACTGGTGCTCCACAGACGAATCGCTTATCAACTGGTCGATCACATACAAGTCGGCATTGCCAAAGCCCTCTTCCACGATTTGCCGAACGACATTCAGGTTGCTATTTTCCATAACAGATCATTTAACAGGTGAGTAATCATAACAGAAACCACATTGACCATCGGAGCGGCACTGCCGGCAAAACGATCTCAACAGAAATCATTCATGCCGCTGTCTGCTTCGTGCAGGTCTTTGATTGTTCCGGTATAAAACTAAGGCCGGAGAAAGGAATAAGACTGGTAAAAAAACGACATCTTTTCAGCCGGTGGGATGATCGCTGTATCCGCTGGTGGGCTGAAGATAAAATTGACTTGGGGGAAACTCGGCAAATTCCTTGAACTCTTTCAGGATGTGTTGGGAATCCGTGTAGCCGGTCTCCAGCGCGATGCTGGCCCAGCTTTTGCCGGGACATTCGTTTTTTATCTTCATCGCATATTCGAACCGCACAATGCGAATAAATATTTTGGGCGATATCCCCACCCTGGTAATAAAACTCCGCTCAAACTGGCGAAGGCTGAGACAGGCCATGGAGGCCCATTCCTCCAAAGAGTGTTCGTTTAACGGGTCCAGCATTTGAATGGCAATCTTATCGATTGGTTCTTCCGGCCGGCATTTATCATCGAATTTATTCTCCAAAAAAGCCCACACAATTGCTATCATGGCGTCATAGGAAGGTGCCGCTTTCAACTCCCTTAAAATATCGCGCACTTCGTCGCCCCAAATTTCCGTCGCATCCAGCCCCATGTTCACCGTTTGTTGCATGGGAATGCCCAGCAAACGATACGTACCTGTCGGGTGAAAGGCCACTTTGAGCATCAGGTGATCTTTGCCAAACATCAGGCCCGCAGTTTTGTATCTGGGGCCGGTGATAATAACAGGTGGAGCCGTTATCTCCAGGTGTAACGCGGCGACCACTTTAATGGGATCGTTGATATAGAAATACAGATTCTGTTCGGTGTTGGCCAGGCAAGTAATAAACGGTGGGGGTAAGTGCGCTTCTTCATTCCAGTTGGCATGATAGACCTGCAACTCGCGAATAATAATACTCAGTGTTTCCGGCGGACGATAGACTTTGTAAAAGGGCATGACCAGCGGCGTTTGAAAACCAAAATACTTTCCAAAATACGGGTTAAATGGGCTTGATTTCATGTCGATCCACTTCCCCATGGTAAAGATACACACCGTTCGGAATATGTCAAGCGGAAATTGAACAAGTCACGGGGGCAAACGCATTTAAAATAGATTTAGGAATTTGTCAAAATTTCAGTCTGCAAAAAAAACAATCTTTTAACAGAACATTCCCCTTCACCCCTTTCGAAAGGGGATTATAGGTGTTTTTTTTCGACTGAAATTTCTAAATGCATTTGCCCTGGAACAAGTCAAGCACATTACTAAAGTTTTGGGAAGTTAAAGCGCTGCAAAATCAGGCTGCACATAATTCATCCTGCCGCATTCCGGATCTTTTATGCAAAGGACTAAGGATTCACAATAAACCGGTCCCTTTCCTTCGTAAAAGCGCGGGGGTTGTTGCCAATGAGGTCTTTGAATTCTTTGATGAAGTGAGACTGGTCGGAAAAGCCGTGCTCGTAGGCCACCTCGGTGAGCTTAACGTCGCTGTTGGATTGCATGTATTTCTGGATGGCATTGAGCCGCATCAACCGCATGTAGGCTTTGGCGGTGATGCCGTATTGCTTTTTGAATTCCCGCTGCAATTGCCGGTCGCTGATCGGTATCTCGGATTGCAGTTCCGCCTGGTTCATCATGCCCTGTCGCTGCCGGATCAGTTGGGCCGCCAGGCGGGCGTAATCGTAGTTTTTGCTGTTTTGCTCAACAAATTTCAGCAGAAAGTTTTCCGTGAGGGCGATGCGTTCGGGGTGGGTATGTGTTTCGCGCAATTGTGTGCAGTAGTCTTTGAATTTCCTGCCGAATACATCCGCGCCGTCTTCAAACGTCGAGAGGAACAATGCCGGCGGCACGCCAAACACATTCATGATCCCCTCCGGGTAAAACCGGATCCCGAATACCCGCACCAGCGAGGAAAAGCGCACTTCGTAAGGTTTGGTATAAAGCCCGATGAGGGTGTAATCGGGAGAAGCGTCCCAATCGGCGGCGTCCTTGCTTAATGCACAGTGGTCGTCGGTAAGGTGTATGATCAGTTCGATGTAACCATTGGGCACTACGGATTGCGCGAAGTCCGGTCGGGTGGACTTGTTGAATGTTCCGGTCCAGTACGACTGAACAAACAGGCTAAGTGGCTGGGACGGAGGAAATTCCGTGATCTCAATCTCCATGGCTGCTGGATTTTAACACAATGTACGAAATAAAAAGGGAAGGGTTATTTCTCCCTTCCCCATGATGCAGGGTAAATGCATTGAGGGACTTTAGCCTGCAAAAAAAACAATGTTTTAGAAAGAACATACCCCTACACCCCTTTCGAAAGGGGATTATAGGTGTTTTTTCGCAGACTAAAATGTTGGTGAACATGTCAAGCTATTTTTAATACACTTGATTGGTCTCACGCTGACACAATTTACATCAAGGCCGTTTCCACCACATTGGTGTTTGTGGGCAGCCATGTTTTATCAAAGGTGGCCACAATGTTGTTGGCGCCACCGAATACGCCCAGAATGCGCGCGGTGGTTTGGCCAACGTTTTTGAAATCGTGTGGTACCATTCGCGGCACTACGGTGATCTCACCTTTGCGAACGCTGGCTTTTTGGTCGCCGACCACCGCTTCGACTTCTCCTTCCAGCACCACGATCAGTTCCTCAGCGCTGTCGGTGTGTCTTCCCAGGTTGTCGCCGGGTTCAATTTCAATGTACACGGTAGCCACTTGCCTGGTGCCGTGGGCGCCTAACAATGGAAAGGTGGCTTTGCAATGTTGCTTCGGATCATCTTTGCCGATGAACTCAGTCAGTTCGATCTTGTTTAAATTGACAGTTTTCATGATTGTTATGTTTAAAATTTATGGTTAAAAGAAAGTCTTTAAATGTTTGTGTTTCGGCTATATGTCATCTTATGTAGAAGGCATATGGATTTGTTAACTCCAATATCCATTCTATTTTCGTGCCCTCATGCCGGGCGGGCACATACTTTCTGCCTTGATGCAGAAAGTATGCAAAGAAATCAACGCTGTTGAAAAATTGACTAAAAACCTGCGATTAAAGCTATCCCGATAAAGATCGGGATGAAACTCTCCGCCATTGGCGGATCAAAAAGCAATAATTTCTTAACGCTTTAATCTCCGGTTTTCTTAACGTCAATTTTTCAAAGGCTGGGAAATACTTTTCACCCGCACCTACAGGACTTCGTATAGAACCTTATTTGCTGAATTTGCTCAGGCACGGCGGGGGTTTAAATCAAATACCCTTTGACGGTTGCCTGCCCGGTGGCAAAATCAACAGTTCCCAATCCGAGGACCATCTGGCCGTTAAGCCAGCGATAGCGTTCGTCGGAGGTGTGAAAGCGCATGTTCAACTTCAGTTCCCCCTGGTCGTTAAAGCCATTTTCCAGCACTTTAATATCTGCCCCGTCACCAGTGGCGATACTGGCGTACAAGGTCAGGTGAAACTTGCCATCGGGCGAGACTTCGAGGTAGTCCACCCCTTTGATCTTGCCATTGACGCGATCACCAAACACTTCCCCTTCGAAATAGATGTCGAAGCGGGCACCTTCCGGCGGAATTGGCTGATTGTTTTCGGTGAGGTCCTTCCAGCTATAGCCGTATTCTTTTACACCGGTCAACTGGATCGTTTCTGAAAAGAGCTGCTGCTCTTTGTTCATTACTTCTGTTGTTGTCATCATTTTTTTATGTTAATTGGTTAATGACAACAAAATTATAGCGCAGCGATATGGTGAAATTGTAAAAAAACGACATATTTAAGGGTTGCGGGTTGCCTGTTTTACGAGTTAATTTACCATATTCGTGTTCACAACCCATTATTCATTCATCAGGTTCCGGTCTGCGCTACAGGCCGGAAGAAAACATTTGAAACCATTTCACAGAATAATGATAAAAACCAATCTTTTGAATATCGAGCACTGGACCACCCAAATTGACCAAACCACCGATCTCTTCAAAAAAACGTTTGACAACCTTACCGTGGAACAATTGAACTGGAAGCCCAACCCAAGAACCTGGAGTATTGCCCAAAATATTCACCATCTGATTGCGATCAATCAATCGTACTACCCGGTCATCGCGGCAATCAGACAAGACGCTTACAAAATCCCATGGTTTGGAAAAATGGCCTTCATGGTCAATTTCCTGGGCAAGACGGTATTAAACTCTGTCCAGCCGGACCGCAGAAAAAAGATGAAAACCTTCGCCATTTGGGAGCCGTCTGTCGAAATGATTGCGGAAAATATCTTGAAGATATTCGAACAGCATCAATTGAACCTGAAACAACTGATTGAAGATAGTCAGGATCTGCTGGAGCGTGGCACGGTCATCACATCGCCGGCAAACAAAAACATTGTATACAAACTGGAGACCGCCTTCGACATTATCGTGACCCATGAAAAAAGACATTTTGAGCAGGCTAAGGAGGTGTTGGATTTGCAACGGAAAAATGCAGCAGAAGCATTGGAGTAGAGTGCGTGGAATGCGAGGTTTGCGAGTTGCTCAATTTTCGTAGTCTATGATTCATAGGCTGCCATTCATTCCCAAGGTTCCGGTCACAGGCCAATGGGAAAGAGAACAGATCAATTGCCGCGGGCTTCAGCCCGTGGGAGATATAAATATTCAGCCAGGCTTTAGCCGGAAACTATTCAGTGGATTCAAATTTTTATCCGGGACAGTGTTTGAGGCTAAAGCCACAAAGATGAAATATTTGGGTCCACGTCTTAAAAGGCGTGGCAATGGATCGCTCCCGATATTGTTGATCTTCCTATTTCACGAATTATGAAATGAAAGAGCAGTTAGAAATACCCACTTGGATTTTGGAAATATTGCTTTGAAGTGCGCTGCGCGTGACTCAGAAGGGTTCGAAGGAGAACACATCAATTGCCGCGGGTTTCAGCCCGTGGGAGATATAAATATTCAGCCAGGCTTTAGCCGGAAACTTTTCAGTGGATTCAAATTTTTATGCAGAACAGTGTTTAAGGCTAAAGCCACAAAGATGAAATATTTGGGTCCACGCCTTAAAAGGAGTGGCAATGGATATGATCCTTGGAAAACGCTTCTCCTCCCAAAGCGCTTATTTGTTTGTGTTAAAAACATACCATAACCAGGAAGGCAATTACCCTCACGCAGCGTCATTCGAAGGAGACGGATATGTACTATTTAATTATGACAAGAGAATAAACTATTCTAAATAATAAGTATTATTATTATCATTGAATGCTATATCAATACAAAAATCTAACGCACAAAATTTCAATCATGAAAAGAGCGATTTTTATTTTAATCCTGGTTTCATTCTGTTCAAATATCATAATGGCCCAGCGGATTAATACCACCATTAATTCGGCCTGGAAATTCCACAAAGGAGACATCAATGCTGCGGTGAAAAACCTTAACACAGAAGAATGGCAAATTGTCAATTTGCCCCATACCTGGAATGTCGAAGACGCATTCGATGAAGCACCTGGTTATTATCGCGGTATCGGCTGGTATGTAAAGGAACTGTCAGTGCCACCGGAGTGGAAGGGCAAAAGTGTCGTGCTGAAGTTTGAGGGGGCCAATCAAAAAGCCGAAGTATTTTTAAATGGAAATTTAATAGGAAGCCATGTCGGTGGTTATACGGCATTTTGTTTTGACATATCGGATAGTCTTAAATATGGAGCAGAGAATACCGTTGCCGTAAAACTCAATAATGAGTATGACGAAAATATTCCGCCGTTAAATGCGGATTTCACATTCTACGGTGGAATTTATCGCAACGTAAGGTTGATCGTTGCAGAACCGGTCCATTTTGAATTATGCAATGATGCTTCTGATGGTGTATTTGTTGAAACGCCGTTAGTCAATGAGCAAAATGCGATGGTAACCGTCAGCGGCAGCGTTGTAAATCGTACTTCTAAAAGTAAAAAGGTGATTGTTGAAACCTCAATCATTGATAAAAGCGGAAAAGTTGTAGCGCAAGAGACATCAAAACTGTCACTTTCTCCCAACAGTAAAAATGATTTCTCTCTGGATAAGTTGCATATTCCAGCGCCGAAACTCTGGAGTCCGGACAGTCCTTATCTTTATCAAACGATTACACAAATCAGGGAAAATTCTAAGGCCGCCACCATTTTTGACAAAATGGTATTGCCGGTGGGATTCAGGTGGTATGAATTTGATAGCGAGGGTGCTTTTTGGCTTAACGGCAAACCTTTAAAACTCGTCGGTGCCAGCCGCCATCAGGATTTTAAAGGTTTAGGCAACGCGCTGCCTGATCGTTATCATTTCAATGACTATAAGAAAATAAAAGATTTGGGACTCAATTTTGTTCGCCTTGCACACTATCCTCAGGCGCCGGAGGTTTACAGAACATGTGATGAACTCGGTTTGATTGTCTGGTCCGAAATTCCCGTCGTTAGCGATATCACTGAATCAAAAGATTTTACACTGAACTGCCTTAATATGCAGCGGGAACATATCCGCCAGACCCGCAATCACCCATGCATTGTATTTTATGGGTATATGAATGAAGTCCTCATTCGATTGCAATACGGCAGAGGTCTTACCGACGAAGCCCGCCAACAGGCAATAAATGCCCGGCTCGATTTGGCAAAACAGCTGAATGCTTTAACCAAAACTGAAGCACCAGGTCGCTACACCGTAATGGCGATGCACAATAGTCCAATGTATAATGAGTCCGGATTGGCGGATATTCCGGATGTTGTGGGATGGAACCTTTATTTCGGTTGGTATTACGGAGATGTTGATGACCTGACAAAGTTTTTAGCAGAACAACATTCGTTGTATCCGAAACGACGAATGATTGTGTCAGAATTTGGGCCGGGAGCAGATGTGCGCATCCATACCAAAACCCCTGAGCCCTGGGATTATTCGGAAGATTACCAATATGTTATGCATGCCTCTTATCTTAAACAAATGATGAATATGCCTTATTTGGCTGGATTTGCTGCATGGAATTTTGCTGATTTCGGATCGAACGGACGGGCTGATGCGATTCCCTTTGTAAATCAGAAAGGACTTTTAAATTTCGATCGCACGGAGAAAGATATATGCGGACTTTACCGTGCATATTTTTCACCCGAACCGGTGGTTCACATCGCTTCACACAACTATACCTACCGCACCGGCATTGAAGATTCGGAAGGAGCAGGAATTTGTACCGATTCCATAAAGATATTTTCAAACCAGGAGAAAATAGAATTGATATTAAATGGCAAAACTCTTGGTCAAAAACAGGTTAAAGATCATGAAGCAAATTTTGAAGTACCTTTTATTAAAGGCAAAAATTTGTTGACAGCAGTCGATGAAAATGGTCATTCAGACCAAATTCAGATCGATTATACGATTATACCAGTTCACCTTGATTCCATTGGGGTCAAAGAACTGGCAATCAATGTCGGGTCCGATGTGTCTTTTTATGATCCGGGAACAAAAATAATGTGGATACCTGATCGCGAGTACACACCAAAAGCCTGGGGATATGTTGGCGGAGCTCCATATACTGTAAAGCAGAGACAGCTAAAAACAGGAATTTCCCAAAACATTCTTGGCACAGATTGTAACCCGTTATTTCAAACCTTTGATGAAGGCATTACAAGTTATCGCTTTGACGTTCCCGATGGTAAATATAAGCTGACGCTTTGCTTTCAGGAATATATTTCCCGCAATCGCCAGAATAACATGTATAATTTATCAAACAACGATTCATCCGAAGGTGCAGCCGAATCACGTGAATTCGATGTTTCTATCAATGGGAAAAATGTTTTTGACAAGCTTAACCTGGAGCGCGACTATGGAAGCTTACGGGCCGTTACATTTGACTTTATCATTAATGCTGAAAATGGGACTGGCATTAAGGTGGGTTTTCAGCCTGTAACCGGAAAAGCTGTATTAAGTGGAATTCGCATAGTAAACCTCAACTAGAAAATAGAATCCAAGTGTCGAAAAGTAAATGAATGCGCTGTATTTTACGCACAGTGATCATAACAAGGAAGATTGCATTAATGAAAATAAGGAAGTCCAGTATACGAACCTTCCTTATTAACTTTACATTTAGGAGTGGAGATGATTATTTCAATTCATTTCCCTTGTCATCAAACTTGATGGATTTTGTCTGGCCTGAAGATGTTTTATACTCGATGGTATAACTTACTTCAGTTCCTTTGGTAGTCTGAGAAACTTTATCTATCACGTCGCCATCTTGTTTTGTAGAAGTCCATGCTTTTTGCACTGCTTCCGGCAGATCCTGATAAGAAATTTCTTTAGTCTGGTCTTCTTGTTGTGTCAATAAAACATGATTGCCTTTGGCAAAAAGAGGTGGAGACACTAAATTAATTGTTGCAAAAGAAGCAATAGCGATTCCGAGAATTAAAACTGTCTTTTTCATGGTTTAAAGTTTTTTTGATTTAACAATGATGTTGAAAAGTTGTAAAGGTAACTTCCATATTGATGCCAATAAATCAAATATATCATATAACCATTTGGCGGATAGTTAATTGACAGAATGCCAATGTTTGATATTAATTGATAATTATAATTTTTATTGTCGATTAATCCCCCAATGTGAAGAATTAATCTACATCCTAAAAACATAAAATAATTATGGAATGTAACGCAAAATTTATATAAGGTAATTCAAAGATCTGACTAAAAATGTTTTTTCAGGTGATGAAATGCGGGTCGATGGGGATTAATACCAATGGATGAAAAAATACAAATGTGTCACTCACCGGAAGGAACGAAAAAATAAGCTCAGGGTGTGAATACGCTGTAATTGACGTTCCTCACCCTGATTGTACAGTATTACTTTATTGGACGATATAGTTTTTTACGTTGATGACCTTAAACTTTCTTAATTTTCCGCCGACTTCCCATTCAACCGTATCGTCTTGCCGGTTGCCAATAAGCGCGGTGCCAATCGGAGCAAAAAGCGAGACATTAAATATCTTGGGATCGGCATCTTTGGGCAGTACCAATTTTATCTTCATTTTTTGCTTGCTATCCATGCTCATCAGTTCCACTTCTGAGTTGAGGCCGATGACATGTTCAGGTGGAGTTTCGCTGTCCAATACTTCAGCATCCCTTAGTTCCCTGGTTAGTTTTGAAAAAGCATATCCGGACAAATTATCGCCATTGGTTTCCAGGAAATTTGTCATCAACAAATAGTCATCTTGTGTTATCTGGATTTTTCTCATCGTGAACAAAAATTAAATGGTTGTAATCTAATATAAGAAAACTTTAGCTGGGAATTGGATTTAAGGCTTCATTTTAAAAATATGGTCTCTTTCATGCATTATAAGGAGAATCTCCCGTACAAAGTTCATTCTTCATTGGTTAAAACGGACAAAACGCCATCCTGTTTTAAAAACTTTTCATTTTAAAAATTTGATAAACAACAATTTGGAGGGCTTTTGATATTAAAAGTTCAATTTTCCGGGGATTTGGAAAGAACACTATCGTGTGTATTGAAAATATCCATTCTATATCTTAAATTTACTATGCTGTGATTGGGTTTATATTGATGACATAATAAAAGTACTGCTCGATTTCTTATCCTCAGATGAGGTTTTGGCAAGGATGCCCGGTATCACATTAATTCGGTTCCAGATCAATAAACATTCCGGCTCCATTTGCTTGGCATTTCTGTAAAAGGTTACGTTTTAATCATTACCGCATTAACCCATACACTGCATTTCTAAAATGATTATCAACTTAACGCACTAAAGCATTCGCTAGTATACAATACTTTCATTAACCTTTGTTTAAACAACCAATTAAAAACAACTATTATGAATTATTTATTGAATGGTAACCTCGCTGCCTGGCTGTGTTCCGAATGCCGGGAAAACCTGTCGAACGTAAAAGTAAGGTTCTACGATGCAAGCGCCGCGCCGGACCTGACCCACTTAGTGGCCGCCAATGAAAAGGACACTTTAAGTGTAACCCCAAGCAAAACCGTGGACGAAAAGAAAAAGTCGCTGTTGGGCGAAGCAACCACCGATGGGAATGGCAATTTTGAAGTGAAGCTTTCTGACAAAAATTACAAAGGAGGCGCCATTGAAATAGCAGTTTATTGCGAAACTGTTCCCGGACAACCAAAGGGAAAATCAAAAGCAAAGCCAGTTGAGTTTGTTATCACAACCATTCAGCCTACCTGGCGTGAAACCAATGACGGAATGACTGCGGCATGGGAATATGTAATAGCTTACCGCTTTTGGTGCAGTATCTTGAGCATGTTTGATGTTTGGGTCATTTGTGGCAAGGTGGTTTCGTGTGAAAATCCTCAAATACCCATTGGCGGTGTTGATGTTACGGCTATGGATGCCGACTGGATACATGACGATAAACTCGGTACTACCACCACCGACAGCTCGGGCCATTTCAAAATTTACTATACAAGCAAGGATTTCAAAAAGACTTTCTTGTCACCAGTCATCAATGTAGAAACACCATTCCCTCCTTATCACAGCGGCCCCGATGTTTATTTTAAAGTAGTATCGTCAGGTGGAACCAAGCTTATTGATGAAAAGCGTCCCGATGGCCAAAAACCAGGCAGGGCCAACGTGGGCAATTGCTTTTGCATCACACTCTGCGTGCCAATTCCTGGTGATAACCAGAACCCGACCATGGAAAGTGCATGGACTGGCATAGGCACTGATTTCACCATTCCTGCAGGGGTCGATATGAACGATTTTGATGCTGAAGGGTATGCCGGCAGCCTTAGATATGCCTTTACCGGCGTCATCCGTACCACAGGCCAGGCGCCCAACAAACAAAATGGCCACTCCATTGAATACAGGTTCCTGGTGAGCAAGACCACCGCCAACAATGGCGGCCCACTGTTACCTGCGTCAAACTTCACCCTCGTAGTGGGTAAAGACCCAGGCTTATTTGCCGAAACCAAAATTGGCCAGATGTGGCGCTTTAACCCGACCTTCAAAATTGTGGACATTATTGCAAAACAGGTTGACCTGGATCCTGATGGTTGGCTGGATGTAAACAAGTCAATTGAGCGCACCTTCGTTGAGCGGGTTGACTTAAACCCTGCTGATCTTTCCATACCTAATTTATGGTCTTGGATCGACCTTGATGGTATGATGGGCATCAACACCAATGCCCTCACTTCAGCGCCGAATGTCGATATTACCGGCAAAATTGCTGGTGACGATATTCCTCCCGCAGAACGCATTCCCATAGAAAAAATGTCTATCAGGTTCGAGATCAGGGAAGTGATCGACAAGACGACATCCACATTCAATTATTTGCCGGGCAGCGGACAGACCTTGAATTCAATGGTCATAAACAACAATGCCTCAGTGAAACTGCTCGCCATGAAAGAGCATCAGTTAAGTACTTTCTGTTCGCCACTTTCAGGCAAAGTACACGTGGTTTACACGGCATATCACCCACACCTGCTCAATACCACACTGCAAATCCGCAAAAACAGCAATCCAAGCTTCACGGCATTGCCATCCGATGGTATTACGCCAGTCACGGGCAACACCAACCCGGCCGTCAACCTTTTGCGCAACAGTGCCGGTATAGAGGTGCCTTCGTCTATATTGACATCATCATGCACTTATATCGTAAGGTTGATATTCACGCGCAGGCTACACAATGGAGATAATGCGGTTTCCACGGAATATGTTGATACTTCGTTCTATTACACCGTTTAAAAGATCAAACTAGCATACGTTTAAATAAAAATGACCCGGGGAGATTAAATTCTTTCCGGGTTTTTATTTGCAATTAGATTTTATCCCTTAAAACCAGTGTTCAACTATCCGGTCATGTACCCGGAACCAAAATCTGATTCAAGCCAGACATTCTGATCCTTCTTTAAATAATGGTGGGAGTATCTTGTCCAGCCACTGGAATAATCCAAAATATTTGTTACCCCAATACACCGATGACGACAATGGCAATTTCTCTAAATAAATATTTCTACTTCTCGGTGAATGACAATTTTATGGTATGTATTGTGTTTTGATCTTGGTTTTTTGTTGAATTACCTGTTCGTAATCATGCATTTAATTCATTGGTTTTTCAACAATTTGGCTGAGTTGACATCCAGCAGGAGTGAGGCATTGGAATGGGTGCGTAAAACTGAGGCGGGACATTCCTCACTGATGGCACCATTAAGGCTCCGATGGACAGCTTGCGCTTTACGGGCATCCGGTACCGCCACGCTGATGAATTTACTACTCATAATCGTCGGCACAGTGAGCGTAAGCGCATATTGTGGTACTTCCTCGAGTGACTTAAACCATCCTTCTTTCATTTGTTGTTTGCGGCTAACGTCGTCGAGTTTTATTTTTTTCACCAACCTGACGTCTTGAAAATCAGCATCGTGCGGTTCGTTGAAAGCAATATGTCCATTTTCTCCAATGCCAATACAGGCAACATCCACTTTCTTTTCGACCAGTAATTTGCTGTAATTGTCCATGATCTTATCGAGGTCGTCTGAATCAGCTTCCAGGAAATAGGCATTGCGCGGGATCACTTCCTTAAGGATCCGGTCGTTCAGGTATTTCCTGAAACTGGCAGGATGCGTTGCTTCGATACCGATATATTCGTCGAGGTGAAATACATTGATTTTATGCCATCGAATGGACGATATTTTTTTTAATGCGTTTAAAAATGAAAATTGCGAAGCGCCGGTAGCAAGGATCATATTTGCCTCATCTTTCTGACGAATGGCCTCGTTGAGTTTTTCCGCCACCACCTTGGCAGCATATTCCCCCAATTCCAGATCGTTGTTGAAAATTCTAACATCAAGTTGATCAACCTTAAAACTTTTAACTGGGATAATTCGCATACATTTAATGAATGAAATTAATAATTTGTTGTTGAGAAAGTTTAAAAAGACATATCCTTGAAAACCTGCCTGCCACATCCGTACTTCCGAGGACAATTAAACCATCGTCGCTGGTTTTTTGAAACATCACTGCCCGGTAGGCATTGACCTGGCCCAGATGCAAGGTGCCGCGCAATTGTCCGTTACCCGCATCATAAGCATAAAGTAAAATTTGATTGTTTTTGGTATTGGTGGCAAAAAATGTCACCTGAGATCCATTGATATCCGACTGGTCGCTGTAAACCGGGGCGTTAGCGACCATCTCCGGATGCTCATTTCCTTCAAGTTCGCTGGAAAAACCGGTACTACCCATGTCGATGTTCAGGTTTGGAATGATAAAGTTATCACCAAAACTGAATCTTGACAAAGCAAATTTGTTTTGTTGTATGTGTGTTGCCGAACTGATGGCCCCTTCATCCCGAAAACCGTTAATTACACCAGTTTGATCGCCATTGGATGTATTCACAAATACAAGTGAAAAACTATAGTTTACAAAACCATTGAAGAAGTAGTGTGTTCCGGCGGTGCCGGTAAAGAAAGGAAGCCGTTGTCCTATGCGCGTGAGATGGGCAATGATCGGTTCTTCAACGTCTTCCAGAACATCATAATTTTTTTGCCATTGTTCATTGAAATTCTCGTCGAGTTTGGTTAGCCGGGACGCCAGCGCATTGCGATCATAACTCAGCAACAGATAACCGTCTTCGACGGCAGAAACTGCCAATGGATAAATGATATCCCCAAATGTTTTGTCGATGGCAGCGGTCCTGTTTTGTTCGTCAACTTTTATCAGATAGGTGGCCAGAGAAACATCGTCCATACAAAAAAAGTAGAATCCGCCTGCGATTTTGAATAGCCCCTGAAGCGGGTTCACCTGATGTTCATCGAGATTCAGATCCCATTTAAAATTCCCATCCATATCTGTAGCCAGTAAATAAGTATTCCAGGCATTGCGCGCATTCAACACCAGGTATCCGCTATCCGACGTTTGGGCCAGCGCCATGGGTGTGTAGTCACTTTCAAACCGCTCATCATTATAAATTTTGGTAAAACTCAAGCCCGGCTCGATCGTATTGTCAGAAATATCGCACTTCCACAAGAAGTTTACACTAAACAGCAGTAATAATATCGTGATCTTATCGTGTTGTTTCATGTTTTGATTCTATTTGGATTATAGTGGAATATAATCTTTGGAAGTGATGAATTTTAAAGGGATGAAACAAACCAGGGATATTTCCAGATTTCTCAATGACAGATCATCCTGCACATCGAACGCCCCGGTCACTTGCTGGCTGTCATCAAACCTGTTCTGAACATTCACGATATTATTCAAACCATATCGATAATTTACTTCAAGTCCAAAGCGGGCATTACCCAGGTTGTAGGTAAGTCCAGCACCACCGATAATCCCCAGGTTTGATTGGATAAAATGGTCATTTAAACCAGCGGATAACCCAGTAATGTTCACTTCGCTTTCCGCCCCGGAGGCCTGGTCAATGTTGCTGATTTTTGTGTTTTGTATGGCATCTACCAGGTAGTCATAAAAGCCGCCAACCTGAATGTAAGGTTTCAACTTTCCTTTAAGGAGTTCATATTTAAAATAAACAGGCAGATCGATATACTGAAGTTTCGTTTCAAAATTGTAGTTGAGCGATACATTTTTGCTGGCATTTTCCTGGGAATACCAGCGGTAATTATTATCATATTCATAACCCATGTACATGTAGGAAGGCGCAAAATTCGCAGAAAGTGACCGGTAGAATTCGAAGGAAATGATGAACCCGAATTGGAGCCCGGGTTTGGTGAAGTTTTTATATTGTTTTTGATTGTCATTTCCACTGGGCTGACTGACATAACTGAATACTGAATAGTCATCAGTGGGCATTACAGCGGTGAAATTCGTACCGCCCTTTACCGCGAGCCACCATTGTGAGGTTTCCGTATTTCCTGTCTTGGCTACAGGCATTTTTCTTTTATTTCGAACGCCTTGAGCGATGGATGGCTGTGTCAGAGGCCATAGAAAGACCATGATGATTATAGATGGAAGAATACGATGCATGGCAATGCGAGGTTTTGGTTTGAAATTATGCCCGTCCTTAAAGCTAAAAAAATTAAAACGAATACATCTGATGCTGATGTAATATTTTTAATCCACTTTAATTCTATTTGCAGGTACTCCATTTTCATTGAGGCTAACAATGAATACATTATCAGTTCGTCCTGACTTAGGCTTTTTCCCGGAACAATTCTTTGCGCCCATATTTACTGCAAATGGGACAACTGGTAAAATCGTGATTTCTGGCCGGGCAATATTGCCGACCAAAGTAAATGATTTGAAGGTGTAGCTTATTCCACAAATCTTTGGGGAAGATGTGCTTGAGGTCTTTCTCCGTTTGTGTTACATTTTTTCCATTCGATAATCCCCAGCGATAGGCCAGGCGGTGAATATGGGTATCAACCGGGAAAGCCGGATAGCCGAATGCCTGGGACATGATCACTGAGGCACTTTTGTGTCCGACCCCGGGAAGTGCCTCCAACGCTTCAAAGGTTTGGGGGACAGTCCCATTGTACTGACCGGCAATAATTTTGGAAAAACCAGCAATGGCTTTTGATTTGGCAGGCGCCAACCCACAGGGCTTAATGATGGTTTCTATTTCGGAAATGTCCAGTTTGGCCATGTCAAAGGGATTGTCGGCGCGTGCAAATAGCAGGGGTGTGATCTTATTCACGCGTTCATCGGTACATTGTGCAGACAATACCACTGCCACTAACAACGTATAGGGATCGACATGCTGTAGCGGTATGGGTGTTTGGGGAAATAATGTATCGAGGATGGCAGCAATTTCTTTTGCTTTTTGTTTTTTGCTGATGGCCATGGCAGAACTTGTTTCAATGCGTGAATATACGCATTCTGACATATATATTTTTTGCACTGATAAACAGGCAGAACCTCCACACTTCATCTTTTCCGAATATTTCAATCTGCCGGCACGAAGGTTTCGATAAATTGGATGGTATCTCCCAAAAACCAAATAGAAGGATCAGCAGTTTTGGACATGATACGATTGGATTGACGAACGAAAAGCGTATCTGAAAGTTCCAGGATCTTATATTCAACTTCATAATATTGATGTGGATTATGGATTAACATTTTACCTTTCTGGCTGAACTGCCAGAAACCAAAATCCGGTTGCCAACTTTCTCCATCACCAAGATGATAATTTCCTAAAAAATCCCATTGTAATACATAAGAATGATCGAAATTATAAACAATTTTTCTTCTATTTAAATCATTTCGGCAGTGCAAATTGCATCACCCAATGAACAGTATTCATCTTTAGGTATGGGTTCCAAGTTGCTCTTAGTTTCATACAATGTAGTATCTTTCATAGTGATTGTATCTTCCATATGATTGATTCATATCGCCATGTTCGACTCAGCATTTGCTCTTCATCAGTTATTAAAGAAATGTCATCAACTGAATTTTCTTTATAACAACTTAGCATTGAAATGAGCAGAAAATATCCGAAAAATAATTTAAGGTATTTCATAACATACCATTTGAACTGAACCTGAATAATTTAGCCTTATAGCTTACATTATTGAAACTTGTGGTCATCAAAACCAGAATGGTTCCATCTGTATCTATAGATAGTGCATTTGGGCTACCTTCAAGGTTACGTCGCCAAATTTCTTTCCCATTATCATCCGTTTTTAATAGAACAGCGGAACTTTCTGCCTGATTACTCAAAGGCAATTCCAACAAGAAGACAAATCCCCCATCTGGAGTGTCTTCCGCTCCAATTATATCAGATATCAAAAATTCCGTAATCTCAACATTTTTTATTTCATTAAGGGATTCATCCAGAAACTGCAAACCAAGTACATATTTCAGTCTATTGGTCATGGCAACAAGTTCTACTTTTGGATCGATATCAACGGTGTCTTTTCGATAAGCAATTGCGAATCCGTTTATTGTTTTGAGTATTTTCCTTGGTTCGTTGCTTTTTAAAGTATCGTCCCATTTAGCAGGCCATTCGATCTGACCATATCCGACTTGATTAATCATATCACCATTATCGTTAATAATAAGAATTGATGGCGTATGATTTATGCAATCACAAGCAGGTGAATCCCTGCGCTCTGCTAATAAATACATATTTCCACTATTTTCATCGGTGTAAAGGTCGGTTCCATAGAAGGCTGCTTTACTTCTATCTTCAGGATAAATATTTTGGCCCCATATCGTATCTTCCCGAGAAGTAAGTTTCATAAGAGCGGCGCCACTATAATCAATAAAATGATCAGCATTATGCCATAAAACAGCAATATTCCCATCCGGCAATTTATAAAATGCTTTTCTGACAATGTTATCATTTACAAAATCATCGTCTGTATCAAAGCTGTAGCGAATATGCAATAGGTTTAAATCACCATCCAGTATCATATAAAAATTCCACCCTGGAAAACCCGAGGCATAACCTTTGGGAAAAATTATAAAATCTTTTTGAAAAACTACTGAGGCTTTATCATATTTTCCAAAGGCCAGAAAATGACCATTGGACAGTTGTATTATATCTACAACACTTCCTTCCAGAGATACATCAATCCTCCCAACATATGAACTCAGTTTAATGGAATCTGCAGGATACACTCGTTTTTGCTTTACGTTACCAAATCTATCAGTATGAATAATAGAAGGTGCAGCGAGGATATTTACTTTATTCCGATTAACCGGTGTTCCTTCATTATTAAATAATATTTCTTCGCCAAAACCTGCTCGTGAATATGATCCCAAAATTAAAAGATCGCCGTTGGGCAGTTCATAAATATTTTTGCCCGAAGAATCTAACTCTTCTCCATAGATTTTGACAAAATTAGTGTCCAGATCATTTACTTCTTCCACGCAGGCTGAAAAGTAAAGAGATATTAATATTATGATAAACTTTTTCATCGTGCTTTCTTTTTAACAGGGATTACGAAATTTCTTAAAATGGCAAGGGTTAAGATGTAATTATCCAGTTTGTAATCATCCGGAACAAAAGCAAAATCATCCAGCAACACGGAGTCAGAGAACCGCCGATCTTCATCTATAATATTATTTAAGCCCCTTTCAAAGGTAAATCGTCCCTCAAGGATCATTTTCCCTACTTTCAATTGAATTCCACCTGAAAGAACCGTGTTCCACGTAACCCTTTTTTTAATGTCTATAAGATCATAATCTGTGGCGAAAACGGGTACACCTATAAAAGGTTTAGGAAATTCTGGTTCAAGTGGAACATGTAGAAGGTCAGCTTTAGAGGATAACAAATAATGCATGCTCACACCTCCACCCAGAAAGGCCCGCCAATTACCCATTTCATAGATATACCTGATCTGAACCGGAAAACTTAGTCGGACCTCCTTTTGATCAGAAGCGACCCGCTGGTAATTGAGGATAATTTCTTCCTGATGAAAACCGCTTGTTTGATATAAAATTGAAAGATTAAGAAAAAATCTATCGACTATAGCAGCATCTCCATTAATACCCATAGTCCAGCCAGTCTTTTCTTCATAATCAACTGGTTCTTTTGTTTCAGAGGCATAGCTGTGGTATCTCATGATCTGGTAATCGGGAAATAATATTCCTCCCAAAAAACCTATCGTAAACCGGGTCTTGATCTTATATGTTTCATACAATTTCCTGAACTCCGGAAGATCATTACTTTTAAGTTCATATTCCGGCTGTGTCTTCAGCAATTGATCAAGATATTTGTCGGCGGTTTGGTCTTTTTTCAGGACCAGGAAGGAATTGATCAATAACCTAAGGGCTTCTGCCTTTTGTTGTTTATCGAACCCGGATTCTATGCATCCGGACAGCAATGGTTCAATTTTTTCAAACTGCCCGTTATAATAGGCCCTGTTGGCACTTTCCAGATTTTGATTACAGTCCTGGGAAGTTGCCCAAAATGAAATACCAATAAATACCAGGGTCAGTAAATATTGCTTTAATGTCAATACCGTTTTCTTGTAGTTCGTCATCATTGGCACGTGTTTTCGTAGTTGATATCCTCTGCAACAAAATCATTCCACTCTTCCCGAGTGAGGTTACGTCCAATTTTCTCACAAAGTCCGGAGGCATACTGGCTCATGTCAACAGGGTAGATCGTTAGGATTTTGTCAAACTG
Organism: uncultured Cytophagales bacterium; assembly: GCA_963711495.1. Lineage (GTDB taxonomy): Bacteria > Bacteroidota > Bacteroidia > Cytophagales > Cyclobacteriaceae > CAVQEK01. Next base: position 396,418 of record CAVQEK010000005.1, on the reverse strand, counting down.
GCCTGTCAATACCCATTGCCCGTTACGGGTAAATCCGGCGGACATTACCCAGCTCTGATGGTCAGACAAGATAATCGGCAACTCCTGCAACTGGTCCAGTTTCCAGATGCGGGCGGTCCGGTCGTAGCTTGAGGTTACAAGGAACTCGTCCCTTTTATCAAATTCGATATTGGTAATGGCCGCGGTATGCCCGGCTAATTCCGTTACCATTTCATTCCTGTCTACATCCCAGAGTACAAGTCCGCCACTGTGAAAGCCAAAAGCAGCATAATGACCCTTATTACTGAAATCGACCTGAGTTGCGCGGTCATTTGGACGGCTGAATATTTCCTTTCGTGATCCGTCTTGCAGATCACAGCGCAGGATTTTTCCATTATCAGTGGCTACAAAGAGAAATGCCTGGGATGGGTACACGCTGAGACTGTTCAAACGCTGATCTGCTTTTGCAATCAACTTGGAAGTTCCTTCCATATCCAGGGATTTGATTAACCCGTCTTCTCCAACACTGATCAGCCTGGACGGATTGACCATGAAAGCAATATCAGTCACATCACCTTCATGGGCCTTTACATTTAAAATTTCCTTTCCTGACTCAAGGTCAAAAATGAACAGATTCCCCTCGTCTGTACCGGTGGCGATCATAGCACCTCCAGGGCTTATTGCCAATACATGATTGATTTGCCCGGTTTGGGTAAACATGTCCGGGGTTGCCTCATATTGATCGATTTTCCAATTGAGGATCATGCCATCACTTCCTGTGGTCCAGATCGATGTACCTGATGATACGATCGATTGCACTGATCCCTGGTGACCGACAGCCTGGTTGAACTGGTCGCCGAAGTAAGCTTTTCTTGCTCCGTAAAGCGCATTATAAATATCAGGATCGTAGAGATTCCCTTTGAACTCCCGGTTAAATTGCCATGCCTGTAATGCGACCAGTGCTTTTTGCTCACGGTCTTGCAACTGACCTGATTTCACACCCATAGCACGGGCAATAGAAAGCATTCGAAGCTGGAACGCCCTGGATCGCTCCTGGTTGGCAATTTCCTTTTGCATTTGTGCTTCCTGCTCACTTTTTTCGGATTGCAGCCTGGCTTTATCAGCTTGCTGCTTTCTTTCCTCGGCGCTCTGTTTTTCTTCCAGGGCGATCAGACGTTGCTTTTCAGCTTCCACCCGGGAGATTTCTGCCTGCAAACGCTGCTTTTCAGCCATCGAAGCTTGTAATGCCGCTTCTTCTTCTTTCTGCTCTGCCAGTTGTTGTTGGGATTCCGCAATCTCTTTCTGTTCCCGGGCTTTGATTGACTCTTCACGGGCCATAGAGGCCATTTCCTCTGCTTTATCTTTCTGTTTCCTGGAATAGAAAAAACCAAATAGAGAGGTGAACATCAGGGTCACGATAACGATGGCAATGATGATAAATCGCTTACGTGTTTTGCGGCGTCTACTGGATTGTTTACGACTTTCCCGGATAAATTCACGGGTTTCCTTGTCCAGGACCAATTTGTTTTCGAAAGGTTCAATATAAGCCAGATCTTCGTCGTTCAGCAAAAACTTTCGTTTGTGATACTCCGCGAGACTATAGGTGAGAAATTGTTTTACATCCAGCAATTCATGTTCCTGGAGTGTGATTTTTTCATAGACCTTTTTAGCCAGGCTGTCATGGCGCAATTCATATCGACCGGCTTCATCCTTATCCTTCAAAATCCGACGATTAACTAACTCCAGGACAATTTCTTCACTCTTACCGGCATCCATTTCTTTGCCAAGACTTTTAGTGAAATCTTTAACTTCGCTTAAAAGGTTCAGTTTTTTCGTTCCTTCCATAGAGACAAAGGACTTTAAAACAGTCAAAGTGGATTTCGGGTCTTTCATTTGAAAGATCTGTTCATCCAGAAATTCAGCCAGTACATCGCCAATTTGTCCTAAATCTTCGATTTGATCGTTGGTGAAAAAAAATTGTGTTTTTCCATTGGTCCATGAGTCTGCGGTACGATAAACTCTGTCCAGGAAAACCTGGAGGAATGTCAGTTCGATCTCGGCTTTATCAGGGCTAAGTTTTTTTAGGAGATTATCGGCAAAATGTTTTTCCAGGTGGATAGAAAATTTGCGGCAAGGGCCCTCGATGCATTCCAGGGCCTTCGTGCGCGTCATTTTCTCAATCCGGATCCGGTTGTCGAAAAAGTCAGGAATGATATCCTCAAATTCCGATAAGTACTCAAGATATTCTCCCCGGATAATGAACAGAAAATGTACGGCCAGATCAGATCCCATCAAATAATGTATCGATTTGACCAGATCGCTCCATTCATCCCTGTCACCGAAAATGAATAATTCTTCAAACTGATCGAATATCAGGTAAATAGGCTTGAAGTGATCTAGAAGATATGTTCATCCAGAAATTCAGCCAGAACATCGCCAATTTGACCAAGTTTTTCAATTTGATTATTGTTGAAATAATACTTGGTCGTTCCATTGGTTCGCATTTCAGCCGTACGATAAATTCTGTCCAGAAATACCTGGAGGAAAGTCAACTCGATCTCGGCTTTATCAGGGCTGAGTTTTTTCAAAAGATTATCGGCAAAATTCTCTTCCAGTTGAATAGAAAACTTCCGGCAGGGCCCTCGATGCATTCCAGGGCTTTCTTACGCGTCATTTTCTCAATCCGGATCCTGTTATCAAAAAAGTCAGGAATGATATCTTCAAATTCCGATAAATACTCAAGATACTCTCCCCGGATAATGAATAGAAAATGAACGGCCAGGTCGGATCCCATCAAATAACGAATGGATTTAACCAAATCACTCCATTCATCCCTTATCTCCGAAAATGAATAACTCTTCAAATTGATCGAATATCAGGTAGATAGGCTTGAAATGATCGAGTAAACCGAATGGAGTAGTTTTAACAGGGACTTTTCAGGTTTGTCATCTTTCTTAAGCCTGATCTGGGTAATGGCTTCCCGGGAGATTTGGTTTATCAGAGCTCGATTGATGTTTTCACTTTTGCGAATATGAATCGGAAGCCAGTCGGAATCCTGAAATTTATTGGCCAATCCACAGTTGACAACACTTGATTTTCCTGTTCCTGAAGCGCCATAGACTAATAAAAGCTTACTCTGAAAAACTTTAGCATATAGTTCTTCGATCTCAGTATCTCTTCCGAAAAAGATATCCCTGTCCCTTTTTGTATAGCTATCTAAAAACTTAAATGGTACGTTAACGGCCATTACTGAAAATTTGAATTATTTCTTTAAATTCATTTACCAGGTTTTGGTAATTGTTCAATGCAGTAAGGTTGTATTCTTCTGAAACCTCGGTTCCTACATGATACAATTTTTCTCCATCGAACTTCCTATAGAGATAGATGTCCTTTTTCAAATTGAAGGCTTCCCCTTGATTTAATTTTTCGCTATGCGTATCTATGACCAGGGGTGACATGTTAAGAAAGCGGTAAGGATCTTTCAGATCTTTCATCAACAACACAGCATTACTATCAGAAAAGTGTTCCAGAACCTCCTCCCTGGTTTTAAAATCAGCATCCGAACTATTTAGAATATCAATAGAATGCTCGAACATGGCGTCAGCATGTTTTCTTTTCAATACCTTGATGGTTCCTATATTCACCAGCTTGTATTTTACTATGAAAGCTACCTGCACGAGTATTTTACCTAATCGATCTTCATAGTCCGTACATTGGGTGGCTATCTCCGCCGGTTTCAATGCTGTGAGTTCATCTTTAATCTCATTCCAATCCTCCACCCAACTTTCCAGATCATCATAAAATTCCTGATTGAAAAGCGTTTTCATTTCTGGCATAAAGAATTCCAACCCCTGCTTTTTCATCAGATCATGGATATATTTAATCAGCCAGATCAAGTCTTCCGGATTCAGTACCCCAAACCGTTGTTTAAATTGTTTGCAAAAATCTTCATCAAGAGGAAATTTCATGATGAGTTTTTGTTCCATCAGTTCAATTACTAAGATATATGCCAGTAATTGAAGGGTGTGTTCAATCGTTTTTGAAAGTTGCCTGAGCCTGTCAACGTTCATTTGCCGCAATGATCCGGAAAATAACCGGCGTAATTCCACACCTATTGGCCAGGGCAGGTTTTTAATGATCTGGTGGGCCAGCAATCTGATATCGATGTCTTCATCAAACTCGTCTTCTTCAACAGTCAGGTATTTTTCCAGGGAGGATTTGTGTTTTACCATTGCCTTGAAAACATTGATGATCAATACCTGGGTTTTGGCCGGCTGCAGATCTTCCAATCCCGAGGGTTTTAATTTTTGATGTATTAATGACTGTTCCGGAACGGTCAGGATCTCATCGGATACCGCAAATATACCCAGTGGCCGCTGGACATCTTTTAAATTAAATGTTCCAATGTACCTGGTTTGTATTTCCGGTCTGCTCCCGATTTCATCAAATACTTTCTCCGAAATAAGAATATTCCGGGGATCCGCCAGGGCCAATATTTTTAATGCCGTATTGAAACCGTCTCCAGATACTTTCCCTTCCTGAATTCTGATATTCCCAAGGTGAATTCCGATTTTAAGACTTAAAATACCCCGGGCAATGAGTAGCCTTTGAGTTTCAAGCGCACACTTGACCGCATCCACGATATTGTTAAAGCAGGAGGAGATTTGATTTTCTATTTCATCGATTATTTTCCCATTATGTTTTTCAATCAGCCTAAGTTGATCCTCTTTGGTCAATTCGAGGGTTTCCGGAGGGGCTGTTTGATCCTGTCTGATTGCAGCAATCCGTTCTATTTCTGTGAGCATTATAACAGCAAGTCTCTGGAAAACGACTTCACTATTCCAGACATCCCTTATCTGGAACAGTTTTACCAGTTCATTATCCTCTTTGATTAATTTTTCACCTAAGAATTCAGCATCAATTACATCGATCTGATGACCTGTATCGATTTCCTTTTTCTTTACTTCTCCCGGTGGGTAACCGTAGTATTCATGAAAACACTTAATGAAGTAGGAAGGACTATTAAAACCAACACGATAGGCAATTTCAGAGACAGTGGCCACATCTTTCCTTAACAATTCCCTGGATCTCTGCAGACGTATAGATCGCATGAACTGGCTTATGGATTGTCCGGCTAAATTTTGGAGTTTCCGATGAATCTGAGAGCGGCTCAGCGCCATTTCTTCTGCCAGATCAGTTACGCTGAAATGTTCATTTTCCAGGTTAGCTTCGATCGTTTCTGTCAAATGTTCGAATGAAAACCTCATTCATCGAAAGTTCGGATACCGTTACATTATCACGATATGGTTCACTTTCCGAATGACTACTATTGATCTGTACAAGTTCGTCATCGGGGATTGTGGCTATGCCAGTATTTTGATTATGTTTAATGGTATCATAAATAGCTTCTGAAATGAAGATTCCTTCCGCATCACCCTGTGGCCTGATCTTGAAGGCGATATTCATACCTTCGCCAGAAACTTCATTATTTTCAAATGATACTTCTCCCAAGTGAATATTAATTCGAACCCTCAAATCTGGCTCCTGCTTCAATAGACGTCCTAAACATCCTGTGCGCAATTCACCGCATTTAGTGTATTTACAAAACAAGCCAAAGAGCCATTGGTAAGATCTTTCAGCCACTTGCCATTATATTTTTCAACAAGTGATCTTTGGATAAGCCTGTTTTTTGATGTTAAACGATCAGCGAGTGCATGATTTTGAGCCAGATTGCCGTGATACGCGAAATCGGTTAATACGATAGCCGCTAACTGAGTGGTGTAAGCCATAATCTGGTGAATTACAGATAATTAATATAAGTAAAAAGTTGCAATATTCCATGGAATGCAACATATGTTACGTGATTTGCAACATAGTTTAAGGATCGCCGCTGGCCGCAACAAATTTTATTCCTTCCGCAACATACCTGATAAGTTGTGCCTGCTTTTTACCCACACCTTTGGATCAGGCTTGAAATGAAAAAAAAGTAAAGCTGACAACACTAAAATCTTAAAACCTAAAAATTATCGATCATGAAAACTTTAGCGAAATTATCCTTCCTTCTTTTGACCGTGGCTTTTCTATCATCCTGTGATAAAGAAGAATTGCCAAGTCCTTCTCCGATTGTCAACAACAATTCTGTATCCAAAACCAGCGCTGGTTTATTCGATGGAAATGCTCGGAAATTAAATGAAGGGGATGCACAGAAGACTCAGGAAATAAGTCAGGAAGATTCTCATATTCGGGATTATGTGGGGGGAGGTAGCAAAAAAGACAACGACCAAAAAGCCCATCCTCGAATATGCGTAGACTAAAGTCTGTGAAAAACATTAATACATTGGATAAGAAGCTTTGGATGTAGAGAGGTGTCCATATATTGAGATCAGGCTGGTTATTCGTTTTGATTAACCCTCCAAATCAATTCGACATTGATACCCGCAATAAAGCAAATAGGTGTTTTCACCAGAGAACAATCAATTGAGATTTTGGATTTGGAAGATCGTTTGCGAGTGCAAGTTTGCCCCGTAAATTGCCAAAATTGAAAACCAAATATTATTCCGCCATAGAACGTGAGGCAAGAAAATGATAATCTTTCAAAATAGTATGCAGAAACTTGAGATCATTTTCCTTGGCTGTTATACCCAGTTTTATCCTGGTTTTTTCGGCGATGGCATTTACGGGCTTCTCATTTAACAAGTTTAATTTAACGTCTATGGCTTTTTGAATGAGTGAAATATAATCAGCATCCAATAAAATAGCTTGAGGGTACACGGGTTCATAATCATTACGGACCTGATTGATGGCATGATTTTCCAGAAATGCGGAGGATTTGGCTACTTTGATCACGGTAGTTCCCGCTGCCATGTCTCCCAGCCGCTGTCCTTTTTTTCCCATAATGATCGATACAATGGCCACAGAACCGCTCAAAAGATAAATGTCGATGGGGCTGAGCAACCAACGCAACAAATAATTACCGGTTCCGGCCTCCAGTCCATTCAATCGCACCACCCGGATATTTAGGGCCCGTTTCCCCGGGCTTTGTCCATGCATCAATGTTTCGAAAAGCAGATGGTAGAAGAGAAATGGTGAAAAAATCAGCAACAACAACCAGGGGAATTTATCGATAACAGGTAAATTCTTTGATAATATTGCAATGATGATGATGGCGGAAATGATGATCACCGTATCAATTAAAAAGGCAAATATACGATCGCTGATCCCAGCCAGCGTATAATTGATGTGAACGTTTTGCGATGTTTTAATACTTACTTTCTCCACAGCCGATAATTTTATATCTTCGTTGACGAAATATTCAAATTTAATCAATCGAATATCAAAAAGTTATTCATACATCAGGAAACCCAACAATTTATTTTTCCCCGACGTGAGATATGTGATGATTTTTTTTTGACTTGATGTTTATCCATCCACATCGATTTTTTTGAAATGAAAGAAGGCGCATTTATCAGGATCAATAAGGAAAAATGGCAAAATTTTGAAAAAACACTTAACCGTCAGTCAAGTGCTGCTCCCGATAACCTTGCTGAAATATACATAAAAATCACCGATGATCTTTCTTTTGCGCAAAGTCATTTTCCGAGCGCTGAAGTCACAGTTTATCTCAATGAGTTGGCATCGCGGATCCATCAATCCATTTACAAAAACAAAAAAGAAGATACCGGAAGGATGGTGCGATTCTGGACACGGGAGATACCACTGGAAGTGGGGCTATCCATGCGGTACCTGTTATATTCATTTATCATATTTATGATCAGCGCCATTATTGGGGCGGTCTCGGCTGCCCATGATGATACTTTTATTCGATTAATCATGGGGGATGCTTATGTAAATTTAACCCTCGAAAATATTAATAAGGGCGATCCGCTGGCTATTTACAAATCGGCGGAACAGATTACCATGTTCATGGGCATTACTTTTAATAATATTATGGTATCATTTTATGTATTTGCCGCTGGTGTACTTACCCCATTTGCCACCGGTTACATGCTGTTGAAGAATGGTATTATGATTGGGGCTTTTCAGTATTTTATGTACCAACAAGGATTTCTAGCTGATTCATTGCTCACCATCTGGATTCATGGGACACTGGAAATTTCGTCTATTATCATCGCCGGTGGGGCCGGCCTTCTGATGGGCAGCAGTTTTATTTTCCCGGGGACTTATTCGCGGATGGAATCGTTTCGGAGGGGCGCTAGGCGTGGAATGAAAATAGTGATCGGCCTGGTTCCGGTTTTTATGTTGGCAGGCTTTCTGGAAGGATTTGTAACCCGCAGGACAGAATGGCCTGCAATTGTAAAAATTTGTATCATTGGGTTTTCGGCACTTTTTATTATGTATTATTTTATTTATCTACCATTAAAACTTCGCAGGAATGTACAACGAGAAAATCGAGCTTTTCAGGGTAAGAAGCTTCAGTGAGAAACTCAATGTGACCATTGAATTTGTGCGGCAAAACATTGAGGTCCTGGGCAAGGCCGTATTATATTTTTTAGGTCCGCTGACCATCTTTTCAACAATTTTGACTTATAATTTTTTGAAGGATGTAAATACTGCGCTTGGGTCATTGCAACAAGACACCATTCCCGACAACCCATTTCGGATGATCTTCACGCCGAGTTATTACGGGTTATTGCTGTTTTCTGCCTTTGGCTCCGCGCTTATCCTGTCATTGGTGTATAATTTTATTGCCATTTATCATGACAAGTATCCGGAAAAGATCACCTTAAAAGAGGTTTGGGACCGGGCCTGGCGGGATATCCCCCATGTTTTGTTGCTTGGTTTTTTAGCCATTTGCATGGTGATGCTGGGTTTCTTCTTCTTGATAATCCCGGGCATCTACCTGTTTGTGGTACTGTCCTTAGTCTGGTCGGCATATGTTTTTGAACGTAAAAATTATCTCGATTCCATAAGGCGCAGTTTCTACCTGATTCGCAACAAGTGGTGGAGCACTTTCGGAATTATGATTATGAGTGGCATTATTGCCTATGTGATCGTCATGATCTTCACCATTCCTTATTATGTGCTGAATTTTATAAAGGCCAGTGTTTTGGTTTCTCCCACAGGCTTAAATTATGAATCCATGCCATTGTGGTACCGGACCATATTCATCGTGGCCCTGCTTGTCATGCAGTTGGGAAGCTATTTTTGCCAGATCATACCATTGACGGCCATTGCCTTTCAGTATTTCAATCTGGTAGAAAGACAAGAGTCAAAGGGCCTGTTGCACGATATTGAGCATCTGGAATCAAGCAATGACAATTCACCATCGTGAAGAAATTAATCCCACTCATTTGCTTCCTTTATATAATGTTTGTTTTACCAGGACAGGCTGGATCTATTTCAGTGGATACAGTATGGTCTAAAGCTCGAAATCCGGTTTTGTTGAAACCTGTAAATCCGGTAACGTTCAATGCGTCTACACTGGAAAATTACCGTAAAGATTCCCGTTTTGCCTATAGTTTGCCTCCCGAACAACGCCCAAGTTTACTGCAGTTGATCTTGTTAAAGCTTCAGCAATGGTTGTATAGCCTGTTTGGAAACCGGGGAGTAGCCAATTTTTTTCTCGGGCTATTGATCTTCGTGTTCATCCTGGGGCTTGGCTGGACACTTTTTGTTTTATTTGGGGGAAGCACTTCAAATATTTTGTACCAACCTGAAAAGAGTAAACTGGATTATTCCGTGGAACGGGAAGATCTGGATAAAATTGATTTTATGCGACAGATTGATGTCGCGCTTCAGGACCAATCTTACCGTAAAGCTATTCGACTGATCTATCTTTATGCCATCAAATTGCTTTCCAATCAGGCCCTGATCGAACCTAGGCCCTGGAAAACGAATCATGATTACCTCTATGAATTGAAGTCGCAAAAGTTGAAGGATGATCTTTCCGAATTGAATTATTATTTTGATTATGTGTGGTATGGCGATTTTACTGCCGATAAACCGCTTTGTGACCAGGCTTTGAGCACCATCCGGCACTTGAAACAAAACCTGCCAGCATCTTGAAAATCAATATCCGATATATCGTATTCATTGTCTTGCTTATCATTTTATTCGTGGTATTGGATGCCTACATGCCCAAAAGTTACAACTGGACCATTACCTACTACCACCAGGACAAAAATCCTTTTGGAGCTTTTGTCCTCGATGATGTTATGAAAAAATCCTGGGACGGAAAGTACAACGTTTCCAATAAATCACTTTATTTCATCGATAGTGTTCAGGCGGACAGCTGGCTCATTTTATGTGATCAGTTTAAAACCGATAAGCAGGAAATAAAGCGTTTTCTTACCTGGATCAGTCAGGGTGGAAATGCGCTGATTGGTGCCCATAGTTATGATTCACTGTTTTCAGATACACTGCAATTCGAGGTCAGGACTTTTTCGTTTTCGCTGGGAGTAAAAAGCATTTGGCAAAATGATAGTATGGGCATTCATTTCAACGACCCCTCTTTAAGGCCATCAACGGATTATTATTTGCCGAGGACGATGGTTAACCGGCATTTCGCAAACTATGATTCTTCAAAAACCACCATTATTGCCAGTGACGACCAGAATCACCCTGTGGCCATGGCCATGTCTTTTGGCAAAGGTCGCATCATACTCACTTCAGTTCCACTGATTTTTACCAATTATGCGTTGTTGAAAAATCACAACGACCAAGTTGCCGCCGGTATATTATCTTACCTGCATCGCGGAACATTAGAGCGAACTGAATATTATCAATTGGGTTCCATGCAGTCCATGTCGCCATTCCGCTATATTCTCAGTGAGCCGTCCCTTACCTGGGCATTTTATCTGTTGTTTTCGGTTATTTTGTTATTCTTTTTGTTTGGTGCAAAAAGAGATCAACGCATTATTCCGGTCATTGAACCACTACAAAACACGACAGTAGATTTCATAAAGACCGTGAGCCGGCTTTATTTTCACCGCGGGGATCATCGCGATCTTGCGGTAAAAAAGATCTTGTTTTTCACCGAAAATCTCAAACACAATTTTTATATCAGGCCCGATGCCACCCTGGAAGAAATGGCGCATAAAGTGGCAGTAAAAACAGGCTCAAATCCTTATAAAATCCAGAAACTTTTTGAGAAAATGCATCATATTTCCAGGGCCAACTGGATTTCGAAAACAGAACTTAAAAGCCTCAGCGATGAAATTGATCGACTGAACGAAAAAATGATTTTGAATTATAAATAAAATATTATGAAACTCGCCAGCTCTTTTGAAAGTAGGATTGAACTAACTGACCTTAAAGAAAAAACAAATAAGATACGGGAAGAAGCGGCATCGATCATTGTGGGACAACAACGCATGTTCGATTTATTGCTTACAGCCATTTTGGCGGATGGACATGTACTGATCGAGGGTGTTCCCGGAATTGCCAAAACGCTTACGGCAAAAGTGATCGCCAAATTGATCTCTGCCCGTTTTACGCGGATTCAGTTTACCCCGGATCTGATGCCTTCCGATGTGTTGGGTACGTCAGTCTTTAATATGAAAGACTCGTCCTTTGAGTTCAAAAAAGGTCCTTTGTTTTCCAATATTATTTTAATTGACGAGATCAATCGTTCGCCGGCCAAGACACAGGCGGCACTTTTTGAAGTAATGGAGGAACGACAGATCACCATTGACGGCGCAACCCACAGGATGGAGCCATTTTATTTTGTGGTGGCTACCCAGAATCCAATTGAGCAGGAGGGAACCTACAAATTGCCGGAAGCCCAGTTGGACCGTTTTCTTTTTAAGATTAATGTAGGATATCCTGAGTTGACCGAAGAGATCAGTATTCTTGAAAAACATCACGAAAACCGGGATCTCGCCGATACATCGATGCTGCAACCGGTGATCAGTATGGAGGAGATCCTGGGTTTCAGGAAAAAAGTATCGACCATTCATGTAGAAAAGAACCTGCTGGAATACATCGCGAAGATCATTCAGGAAACACGCAGTAATCCGGCCATTTATCTTGGTGCTTCACCAAGGGCAGCCGTGGCGGTGCTGAATGGCGCCAAAGCTTTTGCAGCACTCAATGGCCGCGATTTCATTACCCCGGAAGATATCCAATTTGTCATTGCTCCGGTGATCAATCACCGCATTATTTTGTCACCGGAGGCAGAAATGGAAGGATTAAGCACCTCCGAAATTTGTAAGCGTATTGTAGATAAAGTAGAAGTACCCCGCTGATGCGTTATTTTTCTTCATTATATCTGAATAACCGTTTTTTTACCAGCATTGGTCTGATAATTTTGATTTTTATCCTGGGATATTTTGTGCCTTGGTTCATGCTGGTGGGTAAGATACTTTTAATTCTGCTGGTGATCCTGGTCGTTTTGGAGTATTGGCAACTTTTCAGGGTGCAAGAAGGCATTATCGCCAGCCGGGTTTGCGCCCGGCGTTTTTCCAATGGCGACCAAAATCCTGTAGAGATCTATCTGGAAAACAAGCATATATTCAGAGCATATATACATTTAATTGATGAAATTCCTTTTCAGTTTCAGCGCAGGGACCTCGATTTTTATTTGGAAATACCTGGTCGGGATGTTCGTGTAGTAAAATATGAATTACGGCCGGTGGAACGGGGTGAATATCATTTCGGAAAGGTGAATGTATTTGCCAGCACCATGTTGCGATTGATCAGCAGGAGATATCGCTGCGATCGGGAAGCGGCAATAAAAGTTTATCCGTCATACTTACAGCTCAGAAAATATGAATTGATAGCCATTTCCAATCAGTTGCAGGAAACGGGACTGAAAAAGATCCGGAAGATCGGTCATAATATCGAATTCGAGCACATCAAGGAATACGTACGCGGCGATGATTTTCGCACCATCAATTGGAAAGCAACAGCGCGTAAAAGCGACATCATGGTTAATGTTTTTCAGGATGAAAAATCACAAAACGTGTATTCTGTCATAGACAAGGGCAGGGTGATGCAAATGCCTTTCAATGGTTTATCCTTACTGGATTATGCCATAAACGCCAGCCTGGTTATTTCGAATATTGCCATAAAAAAAGACGACAAAGCCGGCTTGCTCACTTTTGAAAAACAATTTGAGGGATTTTTGCCGGCTGACCGCAAAAGGAACCAAATGCACCAGATCCTGCAGTTCCTCTATAACCAACAGACTACTTTCGGCGAATCGGATTATTCCCGGCTTTTTTTGGGAATTAAGAACCGCATCAAACGCAGAAGTTTACTGTTGTTGTATACGAACTTTGAATCGGTCTACAGTTTGGAACGACAACTGACTTACCTGAGGAAAATAGCCAATACACACTTGTTGGTCGTCATATTTTTTAAAAATACCGCGCTCTACGAATTGGTTAATCTCAAACCGCAAAAGACAGAGGAAATTTACGAGCAGGTGATCGCCGGGAAATTTGTTTTTGAGAAACAACAAATTGTAAAAAAACTTCAGTCTGCCGGAATACAAACGATATTGACCGAACCGGAGGATTTATCGGTCGACGTGATCAACAAGTATCTGGAATTGAAATCGAGACATATGATATGAGCTGACCTTAAATTACTGGCTGCGGTATTTACGCCGTGTTTCTACTTTTTGCAATTCTCGTGATATGATCAGTTCTGCCAGCTTCATAGACAGGTTTTCCGAATCTGCAGATGCAAATGCTGCTTTGGCGCGATCTTCTCCCACATCGATCCGGTATAGCAGATTGACCAGCTTCTGGAAATCTCTGTGCAACAATTGATCAACCTCTTTGGCAAGCCATTGCTTCAAGGCCTCTATGTCGGTCAGGTTTATTAATAGCGGGGCATCGATTTGAAGATCCCGGCAACTGATCTTAACGAGTCGTTGGAGTTCAGTTTCATTCATGATGTAAATTAATCATTTTACCAATTCCTTTAAATTCGTTGGAGTTGTAAGAAGCTCGTCAAATTTCTGAGATTGCCAATCCCGTTCTATATGACTATTAATTTAATTGACATAAAAACCAGTCAATTTTAGCTACGATTGTTCAGGTCTCATTTTGTTGGCAGCCAGTTTAAAAGTTATTAATCCGAAAACCGCTGCGATGATAGAAGCCAGTAAAATACTCATCTTGGAAGCATTTATAATTTCGGCATCTTCGAAAGCCAGGTTGGTAATGAAAATGGACATGGTAAATCCGATACCTGCCAGGAGGGCAGCACCACTCATGTGCCGCCAGTTTGTTTCTTCCGGCAACTTGGCGAAACCCAGCCAGATACTGATGGAAGTAAACAGTAAAATGCCAATGAATTTTCCGAAAACAAGCCCAAACATGATCCCCAGAGAATTATTATAAGAAAGGCTTTGCAGAATATTGTCCGGCAAAATGATGGCGGTGTTTGCCAGGGCAAAAAGTGGGATCAGCATAAATGCCACTGGTTTGTGGAGCTTGTGCTGGAGTTTATAAGAAATATTTTTAGCATCAATCTTTTTAAAAGGAATGGCAAAAGCCAGCAATACACCGGCGATGGTGGCATGCACCCCAGACTGAAGCATACAATACCACATGATCACACCCGGAATCAGGTAAAATGCCAATCGGTTTACTCGAAATCGATTCATTAACAACAAAATGCCAAAAAGGGCCAGCGCCGTTATGAGGTAATAAAATGACAGGTCATGGGTATAAAAAATAGCAATGATCACAATGGCCCCGAGGTCATCGATAATGGCCAGTGCAGTGAGGAATATTTTGATCGTTATGGGGATTCTTTTGCCAGCCAAAGAAAGTATTCCCAGGGCAAATGCGATGTCAGTGGCCATTGGAATGCCAAAACCGGCTTGCGTACTGGTACCAGCATTAAATGCATAGTGGATTAGGCCGGGAATCAACATGCCACCTACTGCGGCAAGTATAGGCAAGATGGCATTGCGGATATCGGACAACTCGCCGATATACATTTCACGTTCGATTTCCAGACCGATCAACAGAAAAAATATGGTCATCAGACCATCGTTGATCCAATGTTCTATGCTAAAATCAAGTGATATTCCAGCAATGGACAAATCAATATGCTGATGCCAAAAATGTACATATTGTGCGCCAATGGGTGTGTTGGCAATGACAACAGATATTAAGGTGATCAAAATCAGAATGAAACCAGAGGCTTTCTCACTGTCAAAAAATTCCTTGAACAGATCCAATGGCGTTTTAATGGGAGGAATAATGTTCATAATAGGTTGTAATAATAAATTTTCATGAAAAATATAAAATTCTCGCCGAAAGGCTTAAGCGCTCTGGTAAATTTTAATGTTAATTAAAATCGCAACGTTTGTATTGGACATCGAAATTATCATGTTTGGATTTAAACGACTTTGCTTGAACATCGAATTTCTTTTAGGCATTGGCTCTTGCCGCATGGTCAGCCTTTTCTCTGGTATGGTTTTTTAATATAAAGCTGATCAGCAATATGACAATGAAGAGTCCGGCGAGATCGTAAAATGAAGATTCATACCCTTTCATGCGAACGGTTTCCGTGGCAATAATCGCCCCGATCAGGGCAGCTCCGGAGATCTGGCCTATGCTGGTGAAAATGGTAATAATTCCCTGAGTCGCCGCTCTTTCCTTAGCACTCACTTCATTGAGCATGATGTATCTCAAGGCCGAGCCAGCAAGAACCGACATGCCTAAACCGGCAAAGGCACCGCCGATGTAGAAATAGTTTTGCACGTCGCCCAGATATCCGAGAATGATCAATCCAATAATAGAAAGAACAACACCAATGATGATCACTAGTTTTGAACCGATTTTATCAATCAACCGGCCGAAAATTGGAGACCCAATGGCCGTAGCCAGTACAAAAGGCAACAACATGAAACTTGCTTTGGCGGACGTAATTTGGAAGGCATTGACCGCAAAATCAGGTATGAAAACGAATACTGATTGGAAAAGTCCGGTACTTACCGCTATTATACTCACAATACGAATTTGACTTGAGCGGAAAAGATCTGTATTGATTACCGGATCACTCACTTTTCTTTCGTTGTAAATCAGAAAGAAAACCAGGATTACGCTGATCACCAAATATGGCCAAACCCGGGTTGATTCTATACTGACGAGGAATTGATCGGGATCTATGTGGTTCATGCCATAAGTAAAAGCCGCAAGCATACAGCCCATCAAAATGATGCCAACCCAATCCAGTTCCATATGTTCACTGGTGCTTTTGGAGGGGAGTAATCGAAAACTGAAATAGATCAATACCAAGGCAATCGGAATGTTGACAAGAAATAAAACATGCCATTGAAAAAAACTCAACAACGTTCCAGCGATCACCGGACCAATGATGAAGGCAATGCCCCACACCGCCCCGATTAATCCGAGGGACCTGCCTCGTTTTTCCGGAGGAAAAATATCACCAATCACGGCGGAAGCTACCGGGAAAATGCCACTGGAACCAAAGCCCTGTATACTCCGGCCAATTAACAATATCTGAAAATCATCTGCTAAAGCCACTACCAGCGAACCAATGGCAAATAAAGCCAGCGACAACATATAGATGCCTCTTCTGCCATACAAATCAGATAATTTCGCGAAAAGTGAAATGCCGACCAGATTGAATAACACATAAATTGAGAATATCCAGCCAATATCTTTGGCAGCCACATCAATGGTTTTTTCTATCGATGGTATGGCAGGTCCGACAATGGATATGTCCAGTGCTCCCATTAAGACACCGACAAAGAGCAACGCCAAAATCTTTTTTTGATTCATGGTATATTTTTTAAGCGCTGCAAAAATAAAAAAAACTTGACGTGGGCCATGCCCTATTCGAATTATTCCGTCACGTCACACTCAAAAATTGATGATATGTAACTTCCCGCGGATATATGCGTAATGTAAATCATATCTAAGACCGATCGGTCTGAAACATGAAGAGAGCGTTAGATACACGTCAGTTAATTGTTCAGCACGCCGCAAAACTATTCAATCTAAGGGGATATGACGGATGTTCGCTGCACGATATCATGGAATCTACCAACCTGCAAAAGGGGGGTATTTATAACCATTTCGACAATAAAGAAGAAATTGCCTTTGCTGCCTTTGATTATTCTTTCGAAAAGATCCGGCAACGTTTTCGCAATGCGCTCAGCACATGTGTTAATAACACGGAAAAGCTGCATGCCATCATTCGGGTTTTTGCTTCCTTTCACAACGATCCGGTCGCAGAAGGCGGATGTCCCATTTTCAATACTGCCGTTGATTCAATGGGCGCTCATCCGAAATTGCAGCAAAGAGCCAGCGACGCGATCAATTCACTTCAAAAATATATAGAAATAAAGATTGATCAAGGGAAACTAAATGGCGAATTCAGACAAGACGCCATAAGTCGGGAGCTCAGTTCGCTGATCGTCCTTACCATGGAAGGCGCCCTCATCATATCAAGGGTAAATAATGATCGAAGCCCACTGGATTTTGCTATAAAATATCTTACCAAAATATTTGACTTGGAACTAATTCAATAATGTAAACATGTTAACCACAATAGCCATCTGAACCTAATAACCATGAAAAAAAGCAAAAAAGTCAAAGTACCATTTGCCCTGAAGATAATATCCGGTCTCTTTCCAAAATTGGAAAAAATAGCGCCACACATCGCACATCGTCTGGCCTATCGGCTATTTTTTACGCCGGTTAGTTATAAACAACCGGAAAGGGAGCGGAGTATCATGGAAAGGACCATTGTGCAAGAGATTGAAATAAACGGTAAGAAAGTGGCTTTATACCAATGGGGTGAACAAGGTAAACCACTGGTATTATTAGTGCATGGATGGTCTGGTCGCAGTGGGCAATTTTATAAATTCATTCCTGAGTTGTTGGTAAATGATTATCATGTCATAGCATTTGATGCACCGGCACATGGTCGGTCAAAAGGTCGGCGAACCAATATCCTTGAGTTTGTTGAAGTCATTCAGTGTATCAGCGAAAAATTTGGGCCCATATACAGTGGTATTGGTCATTCTATCGGCGGAGCGGCTATAATGAATGCTATACGTAAAGGAATAGATATCGGGAAAGTAGTCATGATTTCAACACCTGCCATAGCCGGGGACATCATCACTGGTTTTTTGACGAAAATAGGAGGCTCATCAAAAACCGGTGACTATATCCGAAAGCAGATCTCCAAAAAGTTTAACACCACTTTTGAAGAATTGAGTGTTAGCCATATCATTTCCAATATCAGGAAACCCGAGATTATGGTCATTCATGATGACCTGGACAAAGAAGTATCCATCGACAATCCACTCGAAATTTTGAGATTAAAAAAAGAAATACATTTTTACAAAACCAGTGGTTTAGGTCACACACGCATTTTACGCGATATTGGTGTGATCAGTGAAGTGATTCGTTTTGTAAATATTCAACCCAACTCCAGTGTTCAAAGAAAGCAGGCATGACATTTTTTTAAGCGTCATGTAAAAGTGAAATGTTGATTGCAAATATTTTTGTAAAAAAACTGCCGGAGTTAAAGACCGGCAGTTTTTATATTAGTTCGTTTTGTTGTGAATTGCTTCCAGAACGCGGGCGGGGGTCATGGGAACACGATATAAACGAGCACCTGTCGCATCAAAAATAGCATTGGCCACCACTGCACCGATCGCTATGATTGCAGGTTCACCACCACCCTGAGGCGGTTCATCGGGCAAATCGAGTAATACGGTTTCCAATTTGGGTGGCACCATAGAGAACTTGGTGATATGATAGCTTCCGAAGTTAACTGTTTGTATGTCACCGCCTTTAAATTCTATTTCTTCCGAGAAAGTATAGCCTAATCCCATGTTGATACAGCCCTCTACTTGCATCAAAGCTCCTTCGGGATTGATCACCAAACCCATATCTTGCGCTGTGACGACCCGAAGTATTTGAACTTCACCGGTTGATTCATTTACCTCCACTTCAGCCATGAGGGCAACATAACTTCCAGCATCTACACCACAGGCAATCCCGCGGCCTTTGCCACTGGGAGTTTTAAGTGGGGTCCATTCGAATTTTTTGGCCGCGGATTTTAAAACACGGATCATTCTGGGATCTTTTAGGTTTTTCAATCTGAAATCCAAAGGGTCAAAACCCATTCGATGTGCCATGATATCGATTTGTGATTCGCGAGCAAACGTGTTGGTGTTTGCTCCAGGAGCCCTCCATGGACCCGTAGCGAAAAAATGACCTTTATCACCGTTTAATGTACGTACACGGCGATTGGGAATGTCATAAAAAACTTCAGCACTTCTTGAACCGGCAAAATATGAATCATAATCCCAGAAGGTTATAATCCCGTCTTTCGTGACTCCCGAGGCTATTTTAATGACAGCCGCTGAATGATATGTATCATAGAAAAATTCTTCACGACGTGACCAAATCAACTGGACCGGCTTGCCGGAAAGTTTGGCAATACGGGCTACTTCTACACACTGCGGGGCATCGATTTTACCCCCGAAACCACCCCCGATGAATATTTCCTTCATATGGACCTTTTCAAGAGGCATGTTCAATGCTTTGGCCACCTCTTCCTGCGAGCCGAATGGAGTTTGTGTAGAGGCCCAGATGGTCATAATATCACCTTCCATCATCGCCGTAGCCGTGTGCGTCTCAATGGGAGCATGCGCTACATATGGATCATGATAATCGGATTCTATGATCAGATCTGCTTTCTGGTGACCAGCTTCCAAATTTCCCGTTTCATCATGGATTCTGCTGTTGGTGCCAGTCTTTAGCAGGTGCTCATAGATGTTGTTCTGATCAACGGTGGATTCCGGAACGTCCCATTTTGCTTCAATTTTATTGACAGCAATCATGGATGTTTCAGGATAGGGATGCAAAATTGCAATGAAGTCTCCGTCACGGACTATCTCCATTTGAGGGATTTTTTCCACTGCCGAAGTATTAACAGACAATAGTTTTGCTCCATGTGCCGGGGGGCGTAAAATACTGGCATAAAGCATGTTGGGAAGACGGATATCTCCCGCATATTTCGCACCACCGGTAACTTTAAGCCGGCCATCTTTGCGGGGCACAGATTTTCCAATAATCTTAAATTCGGAAGGCTTCTTCAATGGGGGCTTTTCTTTCAGTTGTCGCATCACCTGTTTCCCCTTTGTCAGTTGTGCATAAGTCACCTGATTTTTTTTGTTGGACTTAACGTAAACCACACCATTTTCAATATAAAGCAGATCCTTACTCACTTTCAATTGTTCTGCAGCCATGTCGAGGAGTACTCCTCTCGCTTCCGCAGCCGCTGCCCGTAGCGGTGGACCAAAAAAACGAGTGGTCATCGAACCCCACGTGCCGGCATCATAAGGACAGAGGAATGTATCACCCATAACCATATCAACATCGTTCGGGCTAACATCCAATTCTTCAGCCATCATTTGTGCCAGGGAAGTATTTACGCCCTGCCCCATTTCAATTTTTCCGGTAAAGCATGTGACTCGTCCATCCTCTCCAACCCTTAAAAATGCATTCCAGTCGCTGGGTAGTTCACGACGAGGAGCTGTCGCAGCGCCAAGCGTTTTAAAATCACTCAGTGATATGGCGATAGTAAGACCAGCACCGAGTTGTTTCAGAAAAGTGCGTCTGCCCAGTACGTTGCGAGGTTCTATCTGAAAATCGTTTTGATTGGTTTTCATAATCTTTTCCCTCCTTTCATTTTTTTGGATGCAGATTGAATGGCATCGATAATACGGTTATACGTACCGCAGCGGCATAAATTTTCTTCCATAGCATCAATAATCTCCTGGCGGTTGGGTTCCGGATTCCGGAGCAATAATCCAGTTGCATTCATGACCATTCCAGGTGTGCAATAACCGCACTGCAAGGCATTATGTTCCACAAAGGCTTGTTGCACAGGACTCAATTGTCCATTGGGGGCCAGGCCCTCAATGGTTGTGACCCTTTTGTTTTCAACATAGTCAATGGTCAGCATACAGGAACGCTCTGGCTGATTGTCGATGAGTACAGTACAGGCTCCGCATTGTCCGAGTCCGCAACCGAATTTTGTTCCGGTAATATCGAGTTTTGATCGAATAACCCACAACAAAGATTCGTCTCCCGCCACTGAAACCTCAACGGGTCGCTCATTGAGCATAAATTGGATATTTTGTTTCATGATGAATAAGAATTTCCTTTCGATCAATCTAAAAGAACAGTTATAACTCCTAAAAAATTCACTTTAGCAAAAAATAGATGGTGCTAACGTGAAGCACGAAAGATCATGGTAGGGTTGCGAAAATTGGTTAAATCAGACGGATAAATTTATAAAAAATCCAGGAATAAAGTGAATACTGAAAGGGTTTAAATTCCCGCCAGACTTTTTGATGAGAATTGTGCTGATGATAATGCCTTCAGGAAGCCTGATCCATTTTCGTTATGATTGCTCAGCCAATGGCTCAACTATCAATAAAATGAAGGAAAAAGGAGGATGGATATATTTGTCATGGACAGGAAGTGAATATTGAAATTGGTCGAAATGAAATAAAAATTAATTTGTTGACGGTCGATATTTTTATTAATTATGGGGCTTAATTTTTTAATCGTGCAGATATCAGAAAAATATTCATTTACATGCACGATTCAGGACCTGATCAATTAATATATATTTTTGAGAAATCGATTTAAAATGCGATGAAAATGAGATTTGATGGTGTGGACACTGAGAGATAGCGTGAAATTGCAGGAATCATTTCAAAGCACATCGTGATATTAATTTAATACATAAAGAGACGAAGATCACGGATACATCAGTGGATTTATGGAAAAAGTATATTTTGAAAGGTTGAAATGAATCACATTATATACTGTACTTTTAATTTTATTTTGTACAATTTTCTTAATGTTGAGTAAACTCTAATTTATAGTCATGGATATTCAGTCAATTATTCTTATTGTCTTGTTTGTTAACTGCATACTGGCCATAGCTTTTGAACACAGTCATGCAATCAACAAAAGTTGGATTGCAATTCTTACCGGATCTGTGATGTGGATCGTGTTGGCTTTTGGGGAGACTTCTGAAAGGCTGAATGAGGCTATAAACAAAGGATCTCAGGAAATTTTTGGTTTAATTATCTTTTTGATGGGGGCGATGACCATTGTGGAAATGATGGCTCATTTCCGTTTTTTTGACTGGATCGAATCCAAAATTTTGGAGTTGAATATTTCGGACCGCGCGCTATTTTGGATACTGGGATTGGTCGCCTTTTTTGCTTCGGCCATATTCGACAATCTTACCTGTACACTCATCATGATCCAAATTGGCCGTCATGTTTACCATAAGCAGGAGAACTTTACAATTTTTGTTATCAATACCGTAATTGCAGCCAATGCAGGAGGCGCCATGTCACCGGTTGGCGATGTAACCACGATCATGCTATGGCTGGCCAGTAAATTTACGGCCTGGCAGATCATGCTTCATGGTTTTTTGCCATCGGTTACGGCTTGGGTAATACCACAACTCATTCTTACTTCAAAAATTCATTCAGAAGACAGAAAGCAGCGGGAGAGGAAAGAAGTACCGCCCTTGAAATGGAGTATTATATTACTGGGGCTTATCACTTTTGGCTTTGCAGTCACTGTGAACATTGTGAATCTGCCACCTTTCATTGGGATCCTGATGGGACTTGGCGTAGCAGCATCAGTAATTGATCTTAGGCTCAAGAAAGGTACTTTAAGAAAGGAGGCCAACAAAATCGTGCATGTGATCAAAAACATTGATATGGCTACTCTCGTATTTTTTGTAGGCATCTTGTTGGCCGTAGATGCCCTGGAACACCATGGTATTCTGACGCAAATCGCACATATTATTTTTGGTAGTGTACCGGGGAGTGATCCCAAACTGATTGTTTTTGGACACACTACTTTAGGTTTGATCTCCTCTATTCTCGATAACGTACCGCTTACTGCTGCGGCAATGGACATGCTTCCAAATTCAGTGCATTATCAGTATTGGATATTGCTGGCATTAACAGCCGGTACCGGAGGAAGTATTCTGGTGATCGGTTCAGCAGCAGGAGTTGCTGCGATGGGCCAGGTCCATGATCTTTCGTTTGTTCGATACCTTAAAAAGGGAAGTATACCAGCATTACTGGGCTATTTTTCAGCCATTGGCGTATGGTGGCTGCAGTTTTTCCTTCATTGATTCTGGCATGGGTAATTTATCATTCTACCCATCAACCGGACATCTGGTTATGCCATTGTTTGAGGAAGCAACTATTTTAAACGCCTGCAATACGGTGTTTATATTCCGCCAAAGCCTCATTTAAGCGATCCATAGTACCCGTAACACCTTGAACATTGTGAGAGGGGTGGATGTAAAGTTTAACGCCACGATCAGCCAGGATTTCTGCAACTGTCGTTATCACCATCCAAACAATGGTCACAAAAGCCATGGTGGAAATCGGCCCAATTCTGTCCACATGATTTTTCAAAGGCACCGATGCGTCCTCAATGGGCACGCATGAATCAATGACCAGATCGGCAAGATCGAAAATCGTTTTGCCACAGGAATGCCTGGTTTTTTTGCCTTTTGCTGCTTCAGATGACCCGCAAACGATCACTTTCATGCCTTTTTCTTTGGCATCCAGCGCCACGTCGATATTCACATTATTGATACCCGAATGGGAAAATATCCACATGGTGTCTTTTTCGTCGAAGTCATACCCCTTCATGATCTCCCGGCCATATCCTTCTGCCCGTTCCAAAAACAGAAATTGATGAATGCCCATTTCTCCCGTGATGCGGGTAAAAAATGTTAATGGCAGTTCAATGATCGGATGGAATCCAACAAAACTTCCAATACGCGGATACATTTCTTCCACCGGTAAAGTAGCGTGCCCGCAGCCGAAAGTATGTACCCATCGGCCAGCCTGGATCGTATCGGCCATGGTTGCGGCGGCCTTTTCAATAACTTCTGATTGCGTTTCTTCAATTTTATTCATTACGGCATTGGCATTTTTCAGCCATTCTTTTGCTAAGATCATTTTCACTATTTTTTTAATTGAACATGTATGTTGGAATGAATTTTTCTCACAATTATCCAGAGTACAAAGAACATGATGACAACACATGCAAGGATTAAAACCGGCAGGTTAGAAATGCCGAGGTACCGCGCAACAAGACCCATCAAATAATTGATCAACATATTGCCAATCAAAGCCAGTACCATTACAAAACTAAATGCTGTACCTGACAATGATTTGTACAATTCTCCGGTATAACCCAGGATTACAGGAAATCCAGCTGCGCAGCCCATACCCAATAAAGTCAGACCAATAAAAGCAGTAGTTGTGCTCGAGGTTATTATCATTATCATTGACCCTAATATGAGCAAGATCAGTGATATATACTGTATAGATGATGGAGAATATTTTCGCAATACCACCCCCAGCAACAACCTGGTCGCCGTGAGGCTGGCAATAAAAGCGGAAAGGGCGTAAAATGCTATTTCCGGCGTATCTGTTATAGGTTGTAAATAGGTCGTCGTCCAGTTACTTGTTAATGCTTCCACAGCGCCTTCGAAAAAAAGAAACATCCCCAGCATGATTAAAAGGGGATTGCGAAACATCAAGATGATATCTTTTACCGGAATCCGCTGAGGTTGTTTAGGTGCCGGGAATTCGATTAAAAGAAAATAAATGACCGGCAGAATGATGACAAAACCAGTCATACTGAGCATGGTACTTTCAGAATAGTGTTTTGAAAATACGCCTACAAGAGCAGGAATTCCCAGAGCGCCGATGCCGTAAAATACACCCAGCAAACTGAGATTGGCGCCTTTGCCTTCTGTACTGATGTCATTGACCAGCGCATTGGTGGCACCGTTTATGGCGCCGCCGCCAAATCCGATCATAAAAATGGCGATCTGGAGCCAATGGAATTCATTACTGAAAGCAATGCCTTCCAGCGATAATATGACAATCAGTGAACAGCCAATCAACAAATATTTGTAGCCATATCGATCCACAACTGGCCCGAAAAGCATTGAACTAAGTAAAATGCCAAAAGGAAGAATTGATGTTAACGTACCTGCACTAAGTTCATCTATGCCATATTTTGAGATCACTCCGGGTAGAATGGTCCCAAGTGAAATCATGGTGATGCCGAAGAGCAACATGCCAAAGCAGGCAGCGAAAAAAACTTTTTTATCATGTAAAGTCATACTTTATTTTCATTGTTTTTCCAGGCAAGCTTGCCGGCACCAAATAAAGCAGCATCGGATCCAAGGGAAGAACCTTCAAATATGACCTGATTGATGCTTACCGGTTGAGCCCATTTTCTGGCTTCTTGATGGATATTATCGAGATATTCTAAGGCAGGGCCAAAAACACCTCCCCCAAATATTATGTATTGTGGGTTATATAAACTGACCAGGTTTGCTGCCGCCATGCCCCAAAATTCCACGGCTTGTTTGATGACTGTACTGGCCAGGATATCTCCTTTTTTGGCAAATTCAAAAATTATTGGAGTATTGATTTCATGATAAGGGATTGATGAAAGAGCGCTATCATGAAAATGCGTTTCTCGCAACAAAGTCTTGGTTTTGTTGACAATACCAGCGCCGGAGGCGTGGTACTCAAAACATCCGGTAGAAATATATTCATCTTTCATTGGCCGGTCCAGCGCCATCCATCCAATAGCGCCTGCTGCTCCATTGACACCGGTTATAATATTTCCGTTCGCCATGATGCCTGCTCCTATTCCGGTCCCTACTGCCAGGAAAATCACATCTGTACAATTCCTGGCTTTACCTTGCCAGATTTCTCCCAAAACGGAACAGGAACGGTCGCTATCTAACGTGATGGTGACATCCCGGCTTTTTATGGATGAATGAATGAATTCCCGGAGTGGAAAATCTTCCCAGCCAGGGATGTTAGGTGCCCATACCTCGCCACTTTGAGAATAACAAATGCCTGGCACTGATATGCCAATGCTGGTAATTTGATCATTTTTATGATCGGCGGCCTCCATCAAACGATGTATTTCATGAACAATGAGCAAGCCCACATCATCACCCTGACGTTTTTCCAGCAAAACCGTCTTTTTGCCAGACAAGTTGCCTTGTTCATCAAACCATGCACCGGATAACTTTGTGCCACCTAAATCCAGTCCGATTACCGCCATGATCGTTGCAAATTAATCATAGATTGAAAGTAAGTAAATTTTTCATTCGATGATAAAACGCACTGGCATTTGATGAACAAACATTAATCGAAATGATCAATTCGTTATAAAAGAACGTTCAGGATTTTGATGAACAATTTCTACAAGTAAAAATTTTTAAACGCATATAAGAATGATGGCCTTTGGAATTGATGTTATTGATGGTTTAACATTGATGAAAGAAAAATCATGTGTTAACCGGGCCTTCAAAATGAGGCTTTAGTAAATTGCTACATATATTGGCATATTTTCATATTTTATGGTTAATTACCAAAAATATTAGATCGGGTGTACACTGTTGTTGATATAGAAACTACGGGCGGATCCAGCAAATTTAACCGGATCATCGAAATTGCCATGATAAAATACGATGGCGAGAAAGTGCTGGATGAATTCTCCACCCTGATCAATCCCGAAGTGCCAATTCCGGGATTTATCACTTCACTTACCAGTATCGACGATGCCATGGTTTACCAGGCGCCTGTTTTTGCTGAGGTTGCCGAACAGATTGAGACTTTTACCGAAGGCCAAGTGTTTGTTGCACATAGTGTCAATTTTGATTTTGGTTTTGTTGAAAAGGAGTTTGAGATGATTGGTCGTCGTTTTGAACGTAAAAAACTCTGTACGGTACGATTATCGAGAAAGATTATCCCAGGGCTAACTTCCTATAGCCTTGGCAATTTGTGCCACCATCTCAACATTACCATCAACGACCGGCATCGCGCTTATGGAGATGCTGCCGCCACGGTTTTGGTGCTGGAACAACTTTTATCCAGGGACACCAATAATTTTATTGAATACGCACTCAAACGCAATTCAGGGGAGGCAACATTGCCGCCTAATTTGCCCAGAAAGGTGTACGAAAAATTACCCGGTAAGCCTGGCGTTTATTATTTCCACAATGATAAAGGCAAAGTAGTTTATGTCGGAAAAGCAAAGAATATAAAAAGCAGAATTGCCGGCCATTTTACGGGGGAATCCAGCAAGGAAAAGCGCATGTTTCTTGATACGATATACGATATCAGTCATCAATTGTGTGGAAATGAACTGGTGGCGCTGTTGGAGGAATCCCGTGAGATCCGGCGGCTGTGGCCCATCTATAACAGGAGTCAAAAGAAGGTAGGCAGCAACCATGGGTTATTTCATTATCCGGATCAGGCCGGATATCTGCGATTTTGCCTCAGCAAAGGACAGAAAGGATTTAAACCACTGGTCACTTTCAGTTCATTTCAGGAAGGCAGGATGTTTTTAAATGAATTGGTCAGGGAATTTGAGCTGTGCCCGAAATTGGCAGGTTTGCAAAAAGCTGGCGGGGCTTGTTTTGATCACCAGTTGGGAAAATGCCATGGAGCATGCATTCAGGAAGAATCCGTTGAAGTTTACAACAATAGGGTCGGAGAGGCCATTGCCTCTTTCAATAATGCCGTATCTACCTATGCGATCATCGGCGTTGGAAGGCATGAAGCGGAAAGGTCCATCGTGCTGGTAGAGCATGGTACTTACCTTGGCCATGGATTCACTGATAATGATCTGCCAGCGCAATCTTGGGAAGAACTCAAAAATCGGATTCATTTTTTTCCTGATAATCAGGATATACAACGCATTTTACGCCAATATCTCAAAAATCCAACCCATGGAGAATTGATCTTTTTTAAGCCTGGGATGATTGGAGATGATACCCGTTTGTCAAGCCAAATTGATTAATATTTGCATAAGCGATTATGCAAATATTATTTTTATTCCAAAATCATTCCCTGTTCTGAAAAAGGCATATCTTTCCAGGAATGATTCCAAAGAATGCGCATAGACGAAAATCCTATTTCTTTTAACATGCGGGAGGTTGATAAAAATCCGCTGGTTATTTCGGAAGGATGATGGGCATCGGAATTGAGACAAATAGGGATATCCATGGCTTTGATTTGCTTCAAAGCCCAGGTACCCGGGTAGGTCTCTGTGGATTTGCCGCGATAAATACCCCGGGTATTTACTTCGATGATTGAACCTGCCCGTTTTATGACTTCCAGTGTGTCGAGCAATTCATTCTGGTACCAGGCGGCATTCTCGTCCCAAATACTGCCCGAAACATTTTGAATCTTAATTTTATCCAGGTGCCCGACAATTTCCGGAGTAGACCACTGAACCATATCTCGGGTGAGTTGAAAATAACGTTTCACCGCTGCTTTTACATCGTAATCAAATATGTCCGCCAATCCTTTCATAAAAACTTCATGACTACCATCAATCTCCCAGGGTTGTCCATTTTTAAAAGCATCAACAAAGTGAATGGAACAAAGCGTATAATCCAGCCCCGCCGATTGCAATAACGGATCATTCAGACTGATCTTCCCCGGAACGTAATCAGCCTCAACACTAAAGTAGATCTGGATCTGCCGGTGGTATTTTGCCAGACATAATTCAAACTCCGCGCGGTAATCGTTCATGTCGTTGGCGTGCATATTCCAGGCCGTATCAAAAGGGACCGGACAATGGCAACTAATGCCAAAACTTTGTACGCCCAGTTCAATGGCAGATTGCACATGAGCTTCGAGCGGTAATTTACCGTCGCAGTAGTGGCAATGATTATGGAAATTGGTCCACGACATATCTAATATTTTGACGTAATTATAGGATAATTTCAAGTTTTATACTTCAAATTTCAATTAATTAACATATCCGTAATCTATTTTTAACAATTTAACCATGAGAATTAGTCAATTTTAATTTTTATTATTTGATGGCTGGATGAAGCTGAAACACATTTACAAAAACCTGGATCACCTCTTTGAAAACGCCTTGCGCATCGAAGTGCGGGAAAATGATCGATTCGTCGTTTTCAGTGATCTGCATCTTGGAAATGGAAGTAAAAAAGATGATTTCAAAACCAATGCCGGCTTGTTTACGACTACTTTGCAGGGATATTATTTCAAAAATAATTATAAGCTGATCCTGAATGGCGACATCGAAGAATTGCAGCGACATAGCTATCTGAAAATCCGAAAAACCTGGCCTGGAATTTTTGATATTTTTCAGCAGTTTAATCAGCGAGAAGCACTTTTTAAAACCATTGGCAATCACGATATGACTTTCCTGTTGCCAGACGCCCCGATTTCGGACTTTCCATTGCATGAATCCCTGATATTGGAAACGCCCTTTGGAGAGATCTTTGTTTTTCACGGGCATCAGGCCTCTGCCAATTATCACCGGATTAACAAATGGATCGGTTATTCATTAAAATACCTCGCCAATCCACTGGGCATAAAAAATTATTCGGTATCACACAACAGCAGAAAACAGTTTAAACTTGAAAGAAGAGTTTATCATTATTCGAGTTTCAGGAAACGGGTTTCCATCATTGGTCATACACACAGGCCATTGTTTGAGTCGCTTTCCAAAGCAGAAAGGTTGAAATACAAAATAGAACAACTATGTCGTCAATATGCACAGGAAAGCGATAAAAGTGAAATGAAGCAGGTGAAAAAGATCATTAAGTCGCACAAGAAAGAATTGCAAAAGATACACAAGAAAAATAAGTATGCCGGTCAGGGATATAATCTCTATCACTCCATATTTCATATTCCCAGTTTGTTCAACGCTGGATGTGTGGTTGGCAAGCGCGGGATGACGTGCATAGAGATTACACAGCAGGAAATTGCGCTGGTGCACTGGTTTGATAAGAATACCAGTCAAAAATATCTTGACCGGAGGGGTTATGATCCCGAAAGATTTGAAGGGACCGATTATTATCGAATGGTTCTGAATCAGGAAGAGTTGGATTACATTTTTACCAGGATCAATTTATTGGCTTAATACTGGATTTTTTTTAAGGATAAAATGACAAAAGACACTATATTTATTGAAATCATCTTTTCACTTTAACCTCAATTAATATGGAATTCATCTGGTTTATTATTCTGGGCGCGGTTGCCGGATGGCTGGCCGGTCAGATCATGAAGGGTCGGGGTTTTGGGATTTTGGGTAATATTATCGTCGGTATTATCGGAGCTGTGATTGGTGGGTGGGTTTTTGGGTTGTTGGGCTTACACAGCACCAGCATCATTGGTTCATTGATCACTGCGGTGATTGGTGCGGTGATCCTGCTTTTTTTGATAGGACTCATAAAAAAATAGTCCGATTCCAACATATTCACCTTCTAATAATTGAGTTGCTGCTTGATATTCGATAAGATATCATTTACTTTTCGGGGTTTAATCAAACAGATCAACCATTATTCACCTTCAATTTTTTAATTCATGCTAAGAACAAGTCATTCTTTTATATTCATCATATTGACCTTACTTTTTACCATGTGCGGGAAAAAAGCAAAACAGGAAGATACAATGAACAAAAATTTTACCGGAGCAAAAGGGGAAGTAAAAATCATGACCCTGGATCCCGGACATTTTCACGCCTCCCTGGTACAAAAATTCATGTACGACCAGGTAGACCCAACAGTGTACGTGTACGCACCCAAGGGACCTGATGTTCAGGATCATCTCAAGCGGATTGAAGGGTTTAATACCCGAGCTGAAAATCCGACATCATGGGAAGAAAAAGTCTACCTGGGACCGGATTTTCTGGAAAAAATGTTGGAGGAAAAACCGGGCAATGTGGTGGTGATCTCTGGCAACAATGCCAAAAAAACCGATTATATTAAAAAATCTGTCGATGCCGGGCTGAATGTGCTTGCTGATAAACCGATGGCCATCAATCCTGCAGATTTTGAAATGCTGAAGGCGGCATTTGCCAGTGCCAAAGAACACAATGTGCTGCTCTACGACATTATGACCGAACGATATGAAATAACCACCATTTTGCAAAAAGAGCTATCATTAATGCCCTCGGTATTTGGAGAATTGCAAAAAGGTACACCTGAAAATCCGGCCGTGACCAAGGAGAGCGTTCATCATTTCTTTAAATATGTAGCAGGTAATCCGCTCACCCGACCAGCCTGGTTTTTCGACGTTTCCCAGCAGGGAGAAGGCATTGTGGATGTCACCACGCACCTGGTGGATTTGATCCAATGGGAATGTTTTCCCGATAAAATCATTGATTACCAAAAAGATATTGATGTTTACAATGCACGCCACTGGACTACAGACCTTACGCCATCCATGTTTAAAAAAGCCACCAAACTGGATGAATATCCGGATTACCTGAAAAAAGACGTGGTAAAAGATTCTGTCTTACAGGTTTATGCCAATGGAGAAATAGACTATACCATTAATGGTGTCAATGCGAAAGTCGTGGTGGAATGGCATTTTGAAGCACCGGAAGGCGGGGGAGATACACATTACTCGATCATGCGCGGTACCAAGGCCAACCTGTTCATTCGGCAAGGTAAAGAGCAGAATTTTGTTCCTTCTTTGTATGTTGAAAACACTTCGGATATGAGTCACGACGATTTTGAAAAAGCTTTAACGGATGCAGTTGCCAATCTGGCTGGTAAATATCCGGGCATCAGTGTGGCAAAATACAACGAGGGCTGGCAAGTTGAAATTCCTGATAAATATCGTGTCGGTCACGAAGCGCATTTTGCCCAGGTAACAGAACGATTTTTGCAATACCTCAAAGATGGCAAGCTGCCCGATTGGGAGGTGCCCAATATGATTGCCAAGTATTATACCACCACCAAAGCCTATGCCCTGACGCATTAGTCAGTATTGTTTTGTTTGAAAAATTTAAGGCCGTCTGGAAAGATGGCCTTTTTTGTACATGATCTTCCAATATACAGGTATGGGGAATATATATTTTAGACGAGTTTGAACTCAAAAAATAATGTTGGCTTCATATTAAAGAGCTTTTTATTGACTGATATACCTCCTGAGCATCAAATAGGCTTTCGATGAGCATCTAAGAAATATGGGATCTTGGCCAAATTCTACTACGAAATGATCATCACATCCAATTATCTGAATGATTGCTTCCACACCATGGGCAAATACTTCTACATCACCAATTTTCATCAATTCAAGGAAATCGATATTTCCGGTCAAAAATGCCATTGTCCGGTTAAGGTATTGTTTTTGGTGATTTGAAATCAAACCAACAATTTATATGGCTTATCCTGGCAAACCAATAGCGGATTATCAGATCGAGAACCAAGAATGGCAGGCTTCCCTGAATTGGATTTTGGAGAATGAATCGGAAGAACGTGCCAAAGAAATCTTTGATTTATTGAAAAAGACCGCCTTAGAAAAAGGAATTCATGTATCGAATGGCGGCATAATAACAGACTATATCAATTCGATACCCAAAGAAGCAGAAGTGGAATACCCGGGAGATGTGGCAATGGAGGAAAAAATTCTGTCTGCCATTCGATGGAATGCCATGGCCATGGTGGTGAAAGCCAATAAGAATATCAGTGGTATTGGGGGCCATATTTCAACCTTTTCTTCAGCGGCCAATTTATTTGAAGTGGGTTTTAATCATTTCTTCAAAGGTTATGATCAGGGCAAGCCAGATCTGGTTTATTTTCAGGGACACGCCTCTCCGGGATTATATGCCAGATCTTTTGTGGAACATCGTCTCGATGAAAAAGCGTTGGATCATTTCCGGCAGGAAACTCATTTCAAAAATGGTTTGTCTTCATATCCGCATCCAAGACTTATGCCTGAATATTGGAATTATCCCACGGTTTCCATGGGCTTGTCACCAATTCAGGCCATATATCAAGCCAGATTTATAAAATATTTAAATAACAGGGGGATAACTAAAAACGCGGACCAAAGGGTGTGGGCATTTCTTGGTGACGGCGAAATGGATGAACCTGAATCGACAGGAGCATTGTCCGTGGCAAGTCGCGAGAAACTTGACAACCTCATCTTTGTCATCAACTGTAACCTTCAGCGACTGGATGGACCGGTCAGGGGCAACAGAAAAGTCGTCAACGAGTTGGAAGGGATATTTAAAGGCGCAGGATGGAAGGTGATCAAGGTGCTGTGGAGTAAAGAATGGGACGCGCTTTTTGAAAAAGATCATGATCGTAATCTGATCAAAATTTTAAACCGGATGGTTGATGGGGAGTTGCAGAATTTTGCGCAGGCCAATGGTAAAGTGAGAAGGGAAAATTTCTTTGGTCAATCGGAAGCGCTGAAAACGTTGGCTCTAGAATTTTCAGATGAAGCCCTGGGCAATCTGAAGCGGGGAGGTCACGATATGGAAAAGATATTCAATGCCTACCAAGTTGCCACCGGAAATACAGAACGGCCAACAGTAATTCTGGCACAAACGGTAAAAGGCTACGAACAGGGAACTGCCGGAGAAGCCAGTAACGTCACGCACCAGAAAAAGAAGTTTAACACAGAGCAGTTAAAGGCATTTAGAGATGTCCTCGAAATCCCCATTTCCGATAAAAACCTGGAAAAGGATATTCCTTATTTCCGTTTCGACCAAGACAGCAAAGAATACAAATATCTCCGTGAAAGGCGCAAAAAACTGGGTGGGTTTCTTCCACAGCGACAACAACTCGCAAAGGATTTTCAATAGCCAGAACCGAAGTCCTTTTCGGAATTTCACAAAGGATCGGGTAAACGGGCAGTAACCACCACCGCCGCATTGGTAAAGATCCTGACAAACCTGCTGGCTGATCAGAAAGTGAAAGATGCTGTTATACCCATCATTCCCGATGAAGCCCGGACATTTGGAATGGACTCACTTTACAGAAAAGCAGGAATTTATGCGCCTCAAGGCCAGAAATATGAACCGGTGGATAAGGGGAACCTTTTATTTTACAACGAAGAAAAGCATGGGGCAATCCTCGAAGAAGGGATCACCGAAGCAGGATCCATGGCGTCCTTTATTGCAGCCGGAACCTCACATATAAATCGTCCTGTTTACACTATTCCATTTTTTGCCTTTTACAGTATGTTCGGTTTTCAGCGGATCGGAGACCTGATCTGGGCAGCAGCGGACAGCCGGGCGAGAGGATTTCTGATCGGCGGTATATCCGGCAAGTCGTCGCTGTCGGGAGAGGGGTTGCAACATACCGACGGGTACAGTCATGTGAATGCGTTAGCTGTACCGGGTTTGAAAGCTTACGACCCAGCCTTTGCTTATGAACTGGCAGTGATTATCGAAGAGGGTATCAAAAGGATGTTCCAAAAAAATGAAGACATCTTCTATTATATCACCGTCAGCAATCAGAGTTACCCAATGCCGGAGATGCCAAAAGGTGTGAAGGAAGGTGTATTGAACGGAATATATCGATTTAAAAAAACATCGCTACGAAAAAATAAGGGACAAAAAACCAATCTCTTCGGTAGCGGGGCGATCTTGAAAGAAGTCATCGAAGCGGCAGAAATGCTGGAAAACGAGCATCACATTCCAACAGACATCTGGAGTGTGACGAGTTACAAGCAACTATATGACCGTGCGAATGTGGATAATAAGTCCAATGGCTAAGCCAATCATTTCCCCGAATTGCTGAAAAATGAAGGAGAATTGGTGGTGGCCACATCGGATTATATCAAGGCGCTGCCACTGTCCATTGCTAATCAATTTTCCGGGACGTTTATCGCTTTGGGTACGGATGGATTTGGACAGAGCGATACTACACCGGTATTGAGGAAACACTTTAAAATAAATGCCTGGCACATTGTTGATAGTGTATTGCAATTTTGGGATAAAAAGAATCATTACGGCAATCACACATCCGGGAAGACCGAAAATAAAAAGAAAGAAAAAACCAGAAAGTCATGACCAAAGAGATCAAATTACCTGAAATATCTGAAAATGCCGAATCAGGCATTGTATCGGAAATCATGGTTTCAGAAGGAGATCATATCGATGAATCCCAGTCGCTTATTGCTGTGGAAAGTGACAAGGCTACTGTTGAGGTACCTTCTGAAGTTGCCGGAACTGTGAAGGATATCAAAGTGAAGGAAGATGATGAGATAAAAACCGGCGATGTGATCCTTATTTTGGATGTCGATGACAATGGCAAAAATGGTAATGAAGAACAGAAGAAAAGTAAAAAAATAAAAAGTGGGCAGGAGGAAAAAGAAGAGAAAGCAACTTCCAAAGAAACGAAAGACAAAAATGAACAAGAAGATGATGCCAAGAAAACAGACACAAAAAAAGTAGCTGAACGAGACCCGGAAGAAAAAAAACCGCCAGAAAAAAGTGCTGGTGATGACGTTAAAGCATCTTCAACAGACAAATCGCTTCCCGCAGCACCTTTGGCTCGCCGGCTGGCCAGGGAATTGGATATCGATCTGAAGGAGATAAAAGAAAACGGGCCCGATGAAAACAGGATCACCAGTGGCGAGGTCATGGAATATGTGAAACACCTGCTGGAGAAAAAGGGCCGCGATAGCACAGTAGCATCAGCAGAAAATGAACCGTCTTTGCCGGACTTCTCTAAATGGGGAAAAACGGAAAGTGAGCCATTATCTTCCATCAGGAAGGCAACTTCCAATACCACATCAAAGTCTTGGCGTCAGATCCCGCATGTTACCCAATTTGAAGAAGCAGATATCACCAACCTGGAAAAATTCAGGAACCTGAAAAAAGAAGAAAATGGTCAAAAGATCTCGATGACCGCCATTTTGATCAAGATCCTGGGTGAAGGGCTGAGGAAATTCCCAAAATTCAATGCCTCGCTCGATTTAACAAAAGGCGAATTGATCTATAAAAAATACTATAACATTTCCGTTGCAGTAGATACGCCGAAAGGTTTGCTGATGCCTGTGATCCGGAAAATTGAACAGAAAGACTTGCAGAAGATCTCGGAGGAACTCAAGGAATTGGTTGCCAAAGCAATTGATAGCAAACTGGACCAGGAAGCAATGCAGGGTGGAAATATTGCCATTTCCAACCAGGGTACGATTGGAGGCGCTCATTTCACACCGATCATTTTTCCGCCGCAGGTGGCGATCCTTGGTGTTGGCAGTAAAAGATTTATGCCGCACTATGATGAAGAAAACAAGCAATTCGTACCAAGGGAGATGCTCCCATTGGCACTTTCCTACGACCACCGCGTCATAGACGGAGCCGACGCAGCCCGGTTTATCGATTGGTTTTGCAAATCCCTGGAAAATCCGCTGAATATTTTTACGAAATAATATTTATGAAGAAGATAAAACATAGCGCTCTACTAAATCACCTTTGAAGTCCTGTCGCAATAATTTTTAACATACCATATAGCGGCGGTTTTTTCGAAAATTTGTTTTTCTTAACTGATACTGTTTGATCCGGTTTTGGCTTTCGGGAATTCTTAATTATTGAAAGGCACTTATAAACTTCAGTTGGGTTCTCCAGATTTTTATAAAATTTCACCGGCTTTCTTTAAAAAAGATTTTGCAATAACGGGCCCCAGGAGCTCGTGAATGACAGCAGCCCCGATCACTGTGCCAATGATTAACGTAGAGAATTCATGAAAGTCCTTGTTCTTCGCCACCAATAGCGCCAGTCCGATCACAATACCACCTTGTGGAAATAACCCCCCTGCAGTGTATTTTCTGACATTAGATGGTGCCTTGGTCAAGACAGAAGCCGTATAAATTCCAGTAAATTTACCTGAAAAACGCGCTATGACAAATACCAGGATGAGCATTGCACTCCCTGAAAGGGACGACAATTGCAGATGTAATCCGGATAAAGTAAAAAATATCACAAAGATCAGCTCATCGGTATAGCGTTCAATTATGGTAAAAATCTTCTCCTGCTGGTAGTTGAAATTGACCACGATAACACCCATAGTCATGGTTGTGATCAATGCATCAAATTCTAAAACGGTCGCCAGTCCATAGGCCAGGATCAGAAAGCCTGTGATCGTCACGATCAACTCACCCTCGCTGTCCCTTTTAAAGATTTTCGTAGCAAAATTAAAAATAAACCCGGTGAAGGCGCCCAGTACCAAAGCGCCACCAATGTTTCTACCCAATTCCAACAGGGTACCAAAGGTACCCGAATGAAGATTGCCGATCATCGTTTCTGCGAAGGATAGGGAAAACGTATAAAGGATAATACCGGTAATGTCATCGAATGCTGCAATGCCCAGAATGATGGTACTGACAATCCCCCGGGCGTGATATTCATTTTTAACTGCCAGGGTTGCTGATGGATCGGTGGGAGAAGCCAGCGAAGCCAGGATCAGGCTCACCAACAGGGCCATACTCCAGGAATTGATGATTCCCAACACATAATAAATCACCACAAAACAGACAACGGCTACGAATAGATAGGCAAAAATGGCTTCAAAAAGTGTCAGCAGCAGGATCATTTTTCCTGAAGCTTTGATCCTTGACATTGACAATGTTCCTCCGATCGAAAATGTAATAAAAGCCAGGGCGATATTAATCAGCGGTGAAGTGCCATCAATAAAATCTTGAGTTATAAAATGGGTGAGTCCCGGATTTAGGAAAATTCCGGCAACGATATAACCGGAAACTTTAGGCAGCTTTATGAGCTTTGCCAATTCTCCGAATAAAAAACCTGTAAGTATTACGGTACCGGTTCCAAGTAAAAAATCCATCGTTCAACAATTTGGTTGGTAACTAAAAGAATGATCGTGTATGGAAGAATGCCGTATCGATCAATACCATAATGATAAAACTAATTTTAAAGTACGTATTCCGTAATCAAGGATGCAAAGGAAGGACTTAATATCTTGAAATTGATTTGAGCTAAACAATCTGGCAATCGTAACAAAGCAACCCCAACAGCACATGCATAATTTAAGTAGGTTCAATATTTTGTAGTAGTGGAAATCATTAGTAAGCAGGAGTATTTCACCCCAATCACAACTATAAATTATTTTCTCCGGGATGTAAATTCAGCCTTTTACCCTGCCATTCAAATGTTCCGGTCATCCCTTCCGGTAAGGTGACTTCACCGGTGACTTGCTCACCATGTTCAAAGGAAAAGTCCACCTGAATGTTGCCGTGAATGGTTGGGTAATTGGCCTTTATAAATTTTAAATTCCCGGGATGCGGGGTTATGTACACCTTTTCGAAACCGGGACTGGCCGGCTTGATACCTGCCACCAGGCTGAAATAAAAATGCACGGGATGTGTTGTCCAGGGGTGTACCTCTGATCGCGGATTCTGTTCAACGCGCTTTTCCGGAGTAGCCGATAAACCCATATTAACTACTTTTTTCCACGGCTCCAATACTTCAGTAAAATTACCTACGCCTGTCTTTTCCATGGCTTCAAACAGATAGAAATAATAGAAGAGGTTGGCTTTACTGTCAAAGTGGGTGTCGTCACTGAGTACTTTTTCCATCAGTGCCTGGCATTCTGATTGCGTGTGTGCGCCAGTCAATATGGCCAGGATGCTGGCCCGCTGGTCATAGTAAGTCTTTTCAGGGTCATCGGCGTAAATACCTTTCTCCTCATCAAAACAAAGTTTCCGTACAATTTCGGCATATTTCCTGGACTGCGCTTTGTAAAATGTGGCTTTTTGCCGGTAACCGAGCCACTCCAATATGTCAGCGGCGTTGTTCAAAGTGTAGGCATAGTTTAAGGTCAAAATGGCCGAATTGCCATTGCCGTTAACCGGGGAATTGCCTCCTGTTGTTATGTACCAATCAATGAACATGTAATATTTTGAATCACCGACCAGTCCACTTTCATTGATCAGTGATTCATAGTAATCGAATACTTCCTGAATTTCCCCCCGATACGATTCCAGCAACTTTTTGTCACCTTCCTGCATCATCAGGTCGTGGAGCATGTCAATCCAAATGAGGGAATAAGTGGGATGCACAAAAGTGGCTTTGAGCGGATAGCAACTGGTGATATTGCCATCGGGCAGGCGGGAATTGTTGAATTGCTCCATGGCGCTGCGAAAATAGGTAAAGTCACCGGTGAGCGCAGTCCATGCCATTAAGTGCGGGCGAAGGTCACCTACATATTGCAGTTGTTCGTAGTAGGCATCGCTGAGCAAATTATCCTGAGCGCAGATCTTCAATCCGTGCCAGCAGATATCCCAGACCTGTTGATAAACGGGCTCATTGGTAGAAAAACTGGCTTTCACAGGAATCGGATTGGCGGAAAAAACGTTGTAAAAATCATTGATATACAATGGGTCATCTGCGGTTTGGATCTCCAGTTGCACAAAACGGAACGTCCTGAACCAAATGGGTTGAAATATCCGGTCCTCGCCACCATCCATCAGGTATACATCGCTAATGCCTTTGATCACCTTTTCCTCAATGTCATTCCGGTTGCCTTTGTGATTCTCCGCGTCATAAAGTGCTTCGGAATATATTACCCTGATGACGGCATTTTGTCCTCCGGAAAGGTTGAGTTTGGGATATCCCAGGGTCACATAGCCCTGGTCGACGAGGATAGTGGCATGGGTGTTGGCTGGTATTTCCAAAGGCCGGGTGCCAAATTTAAAATCCTGGCTTAACCTTTGAAGATCAGTGCGGGCAATGCGTGTAAGGGGTTCCTTCTCATTGGACTGAATGCCGGTAGTGCGGGGTTGAAGGATCCAGCCGTGACCGGCGCCGGCGTTGGTCTTGGGTTGTGAGAATATGATCTCGGGAGATTTCCAGTCGTGGTCATCGTAATCAGGTTGCTTCCAGCCCCATGGATAGTCAACAGCGACCACTGAATCCGTGGGATTGGAGGCATAAAATCCACCTACGATCTCGCCGCCGCTGCGCCAGTTTACCGGCTTCTCGTGCATGCCGCGATCTTTCAGCACCTTCCATCCGGTGTCATATCCGGTATTTAAGTATGTCTCCTTTGCAGAGTGACCCTGCAACAAAAATCCAGTTTTAAAAGATATGATGCCGTAGCTGCGTTCCACACCCCAGTTCATCACTTCAGCAGCCAAAACATTTTTGCCTTTCTTCAAGTACGGGGCCAGATCGATGGTCTCATAACGCCAATGCCGCATATCGGCAAGCTGAGGCCCGTAGCAAACTTCCTGGCTATTGACATATAAGCGGTACCGATTATCGCCACTGAAATGAACGATGCAATGGTCCGGCACCTGGGCCAGTTCAAAAGTCTTTCTGAAATGAATGAGATTATACGCTGTCTTGTCGATGTCGGGGTGTGTGATCCACTTGCTGTTCCAGGTTTCCGGATATTGGGGCAGATCTTGTTGTGCGTAAAGGTTTAGCGATACCGAGCCAAAAAGGGCAATAGCCAATAATAAAAATATGCCGTAATTTTTCATTTTTGAAGGTGTTTGTATCATTTGATAATCGGAAACACTTATAACGATGTCCGAATATGCGAAGTCCCCTAAAGGTGGGAGTATTCTTTTGTGTTTCCGGGTGTTGGCGGGTTGGATTTTTTATGAACGCTGAGTCCCTGAAAAGGAGACTATGCAGGGAATGAGGATTATTTTATATGGAATTGAATATTACAGGTGCAGAGTGCCTTAATAGGAAACTGAGAAGAATAGAAATTTCGTCGTCATTTCGTTTAATTTTATTACTACCTTAGAGTACGCTATAAAATCAGCTTATGATTCCAAGTACAATTAAACCAGGCAATGTTATAAAAATACCTTTCGGGCACATTCGCGAAAACAATTGGCCCGGGGTTATCAATAACAGAACATTTGAGAAGTTAATTGCCTCAAATATGACGGCAATCGTGCAAATACTAGGTCCTGATAAGAGAGTTATTGCCAATTGGCAAATTCAAGCATTCGGGTTTCAGGCAAAATATAATGTGTGCATAAATACAAATATGGACGTTTTGAGCGGTTTTTTTTCAGGTTGTTGGATGGCTTCCTATTTAATAACAGGCCAGAGACGTATTGCTCATGTTTATACCAGTATTGATACGAGAGAAGCTAAAGAAGCCTTTATTAATGAAGTATATAATAGAGAAAAAGTAATTAGTTGTTTTAAGCCAAACCTGAAATCTCCTGCCATGCAATGCCTCGGAGTAATCACGAGCGATAATAATTGTTATTCTCTTGGTGTTACACCAAAAGGGGGCCCTTTTGAATTTGAGATCAATTATTTGGAAAAGGCTATACCTCAAAAATCAGCAATCGTATAGTATTCTATTTCAGACTTTGAATTTTTATTCGGAAACGAAAAGGTTCGGATTTACTACGAGACATTTATAATTTTCCCTTCACGAGCAATCAAAAATAAATAATTCAAATCACTTATGTAATTGGTTCAGCCCGGCTGGAGTGGGGAAAAGATTCTTTACAGTTTTGTGTTTACTCTCGTTGGTTTTATGAATAATCGAAGGTTTTATTAAATTACATTACTTTTAAAACCATTGATGGCTTCCCCCTAAATACTCGATCTTATGAAAAAGAAATCCGGAAGGCGTACCTTTATTAAAAACATCGGTGCTGTTGGCCTGAGCACCGCTGCCATTTCCCACAACCTTATCGCCGGTCCCGAGAACCCGGAGTCAGCAACATCACAGGGCGGTAATTCTAAAATAAACCAACAAAATCAACGAAAATACAATGGTCCCTATTCCGGGGAGTTTCTGGATCGCGTGGCCTTTCCTATCGGGGGAATGGGGGCGGGCATGTTTTGCCTGGAAGGCAGTGGCGCCATATCGCATCTGTCAGTGCGGCACAAGCCGGACTTATGGAACGATCCGGGTACGTTTGCTGCTATTGCAGTGAAAGGCATACCAAATGGCGCCAAAGTCGTGGAAGGCCCGGTCCCGGACTGGAAAAAATTCGGCTTACGGGGAGCGGGCAACGGTCTGGGTGGAACCACCTATGGCTTACCCCGGTTTCACCGGGCAGAATTTGTTACGCGGTTTCCCTTCGCCACCATAACCATGGAAGATGAAG
Source organism: uncultured Cytophagales bacterium (assembly GCA_963711495.1). Taxonomy (GTDB): domain Bacteria; phylum Bacteroidota; class Bacteroidia; order Cytophagales; family Cyclobacteriaceae; genus CAVQEK01. The sequence continues at coordinate 354,537 of CAVQEK010000005.1, read as the reverse complement.
ACCTGCCGCTTCGAGTAGAACTTACCGGCTGGAATCCCTTCATTCCCACCGATCCGGATAATTCCAGTTTGCCGGCGGGCTGCCTGGAATACAAATTCATCAACACTGGCAATGATGGTTTAGAGGTTATTTTCTCTTACAACGCCAGGAATTTCATGAAGGTAGATGACGGCACCAACTCCATCGGCAGGTTTGATCATGGATTTGTGCTGAGCGAAAAGGGCACCAAGGAAAAACCGGTACTCAAAGGAGATTTTGCCATCTACACCGATCAGCCCGGCACCGTCGTAGATCATTGCTGGTTCAGGGGTGGTTGGTTCGATCCCATGACCATCGCCTGGAATACCATTAAGAATTTCCGGACGGCCAGTGTGGAACCGGTGGAATCGGGGGCGCCCGGCGCGTCCCTTTACGTTCCCTTCAGCCTGGCGCCCAATGGCGAAAAGACCATTCGGCTAATGATGGCCTGGTACGTGCCGGAATCGGAGATCCATGTTGGGAAAGATGCCGAAAATGGCGGGCTGGAGTGTGTCCCGGCCAATGGTTGCAGTAACAATCCGGTGGAGGCCGGACTGGCTGCCGATGAGGAAGACTACGCGTTTTCCAGTTATAAACCATGGTATAGTAAACGGTTTGATGGTGTCTCATTTGTGGCCAATTATTTCTCTGACCGATATGAAGATTTGCGAAAACGATCGAACTTATTTAGTAATGCCTACTACTCCAGCACTTTACCTGCCGAGGTCATGGAAGCTGTAGCGGCCAACCTTACTATCCTGAAATCGCCAACGGTGATGCGGCAGTATGACGGCCGGATGTGGAATTATGAAGGTTGTGGTGACGACTGGGGTTGTTGTCACGGCTCCTGCACACACGTTTGGAATTATGCCCAGGCCGTATCACATCTTTTTCCGTCATTGGAACGCAGCCTTAGGCATACGGAATTTTGCGAAGACCAGAATGTTGAGGGCCACCAGACTTTCAGGGCTGCCCTGCCGATACGTCCCGTAGATCATGGATTCTACTCGGCGGCAGACGGCCAGCTTGGAGGCATCATGAAAGTGTACCGGGAGTGGCGGATCGGTGGGGACAATGATTGGTTAAAAAAGATATTTCCGATGGTAAAGGTGAGCATGGATTATTGCATCCGCACTTGGGACCCGCGAAGTCACGGCGTGGTGGAAGAGCCACACCACAATACCTACGACATTGAATTTTGGGGCCCGGATGGTATGTGTACCAGTTTTTACCTCGGCGCCTTGCACGCCATGATCGAGATGGGGGACTTCCTGAAAGAGAATACTTCGGAATATAAAAAGCTCTTGAAGAAAGGAAAGAAATTTATGGAAAGGGAGCTCTTCGACGGGGAGTATTTTTTCCAGAAGATCCAGTACACTGGTCTGAATGCCGCTAATCCGATAGACGCTTCGGCCAAATCAATGGGCGGTAATTATTCAGATGAAGCGCGTGCGCTGCTGGAAAAAGAAGGACCCAAATATCAATATGGCACCGGTTGCCTTTCTGATGGCGTACTGGGAGCATGGATCTCCAGCATGTGTGGATTAGAGTCCCCCATCGACGCCGGGAAAATAAAAAGCCACGTGAAAGCGGTGTACAAATACAATTTCAAGAAAAATCTGAGCGACCACGCCAATCCACAGCGTCCTTCTTTCGCGCTGGGTGAGGAAGGCGGGTTGTTGCTTTGCTCGTGGCCAAAAGGCGGTCAGCTTTCTTTGCCGTTTGTGTATAGCGATGAAGTCTGGACGGGGATTGAATACCAGGTGGCATCGCATCTCATGCTAATGGGGCTGGTAGACGAAGGGCTGGAGATCGTTCGTGCATGCCGTGACCGGTATGACGGACGCATCCGAAATCCCTTCAATGAATATGAATGTGGTAGCTGGTATGCCCGCGCCATGTCCAGTTACGGTATGATCCAGGGTTTAACCGGCGTGCGATACGATGCGGTGGACAAGTGCTTGTATATCGACTCCAAAATCGGCGATTTTACCAGTTTCCTGTCGACAGAAACAGGATTTGGAACGGTGACGCTGAACAACAATAAACCGTCGATGAAAATATATTACGGCACGATTCCGGTGGAAAAAGTAGTGGTTTCCGGACAAGCTTCATCACTGAATTGAACGTTTGAAGCTTGCTTTGTCACGGAAGTCATCGCATGACCCGCATATCTTATCTGAGTTCATTTATTGTTTTATCTCTGAAGATCTGTACAATCAGTAGAAGCTAAATGGCAAACATGATATAACATGCAAGTTTCCGACAACAAGATCATATCGCTGCGTTATTTGATGAAAGACCAACAAGGTGTGGAATTGGAAAATACCCTTGATGGAATACCGGTAAAATATCTGCATGGTTCAGGTGGCATTATGCAGGAATTGCAAAGTGGGTTGGCGGGAATGAAAGTAAGCGAGAAGCGGTCAATTTCGATAAACATTGACACAGGAAACAACGGTCAGGATAAATTTTATTTCGATGTGGTCATCGACCAGATCCGGGATGCCACCAAAGAAGAAATATCAAAAGGTCATCCCATTGAAACGGTCGATGAAACAGATTGCGGCCCGGATTGTATTTGTTAAGGGCGAGAATTTTTTCAAACCATTATTCTTGATATTGTGCCGAAGATCTGTGCGGAATCAGCCTCCTGAAAGCTGGGATATTGACGGATTTTCATTTCAATGGTATGTTCATCATTCAATGTCAACCGTAATTGTATAAACCTCCTGAAATGTAACACTTCCCGCATCATTCGCCACCGCAACATCTACTGAATAGGTGGCATTTACCAGTCCGAATTCGAGAATGCCAATCGTCCGGATAACTCCCGTGGTCGCATCGATCCCAATGGCCGTTAAACCGGGTCCACCATCTGGTGACGTTACATTGGCAATACCAAAATTCATTGGTGTATTGCCTTCAATCGTTGGCTGAACAGACATGAGGTCGCCTGTCGTACTGGTGATGACGAGGGTGTCCGGGTCGTAGACCAAGTTAGCTGGCAGCCCCCCAGATGGTGGATTTTCAACGATTATCGTATACGCATCTTCAAATGTTGTGTTGCCTGCACCATTGCTGACAGAAACATCTACTGACCAGGTACCTGCGCCGTTTTCGTAGATACCGGTGGTTTGAATTATTCCGGTTGTGCTGTTAATCGAAATGGCATTGTTTGCCGGCGAAATATCTGCAATGCCAAAGATAAAAGGTGGTGTACCCCGGACCGTTGGTTCTTCAGAATCGAACGCTCCAATGTTTGTGATCGTGAGCGTATCCGGGACATATATCAGATTTGTTGGAGGATCTTCACTTTCAACTGACGTGTCACAATTTGCTCCAGTCCATCCTTCCAAACAGTCACACTCACAGTTTGAAGCATCAAATGTACCATGTTCACTACACGATTGGGGAATACATTCTTCCTGAGGCGTGTTAAATTCTATTGTTTGGGAAGGAAAACAGAGGCTGGTATAGGAAGACACAGTCAAGGTATAATTTGTGCCGGGATCCAGATTAGATAATGTGAAAGTCTGGTCCAAGTGGTTGGTCGGTTGAAAACTCAATGAAGGTTGGCCACCGAGAACATATGGAGAAAGCAGGAGGTTTAAAGTATGGATCAGGCAAGGGGTAGTTTCGCATTGATCGCTGCAACCAATCTCTCCGGTGGTTGAATAGAACGGGTCATCTCCAAGAGTTCCTTTTATACGGATTGTAGCCTGATGCGGCAGCACCTCAAGGACTTCAGTAGTAACATTTGGCTGCGAAATAAAGCATTCCTTTTCGCAACCCATTAAATTGTTTAACATGATAAATAATATTGCCAACGCTACGGTGGAGGAAATTTTTGATGGATTCAGTTTCATGGAAGTGAGGTTTTGCTAAGATGATATGGTTTCTTCCGGTTAGGAAAATGGCAAAGAAAAAAGTAAACAATAGGGTATAATTTTTTTAGGAGAGTTTGTCCGTCAATTGCAGCTTGTCACCTGTAAAAAGATTTATCAAGGATTCATTAAAATGCTTTTAGGAAGGTAGATTAACCAGTAATTGGCACGGAAATTAACTTTGGCCGACTAATTTCAGAGCGACTGGCAGCCTTCACAATAATAAATACTGCCACCCATATAGGATTCTTTTTTAATCATGGTTCCGCATACCGGGCATGGTTGGTTTACCGTGTTTTTGCTCAGCCTGGTTTGATAGCCCCCTGGTTGACCAAAGAGATCGCGTTCGGTATCGCGTCCACCTAACTGAACCATGGTATTGAGTACTGATTTGAGGGTGTCGAATAGTAAATGCCATTCGGATGAAGAAAATCCGCTTATTTTGGTTTTTGGATGCATTTTTGCGTTCCACAAAATATCCTGCAACACGCCATTGCCTAAGCCGGGAATGCGTTGCTCGGTAGCCAGAAAAGCTTTGGCCGACATTGATTTTGAACTGACGGATTCAACCAATGATTCAAAATAGGCGTAATTGAAATCATCGGTCAATGGTGATGGCTTTTCATAGGCAGATAAATAATACGGATTGTCGAATTGACCCTCGGGAAATGCCCACAGACCACCATACATTTGCACCGAACCGACAAGAGACGATCCGTCTTCAAAGGTGATCAATAATTGGTGTTTTAAGGGCAATTCTTCACCGGGGGAAAGATATCGAAGGTTCACACCATCACCGAAAGTCAAACATACGTCATTTGCCTTAATTTCCAGCAAACCCCCATACGGTATGGCATGGTCAATGATTTTTCCAATCAATAAAGATGGATAGTGTGTAGAATCACCAAAAAACCAGGCGAATTTATGAGGCGAGTGATTGGCTTCAACATTTGTAATCTTTTTGCCTGCTAATGTGTGGTTTATTTGTTTGGTCAATACAGCGGCTTCGGAAAGTTCAATCATAATTTGATCATTTTCAGGTTTTTTTAGAATTTCCGCTTTTGTTGCTTCTACACGTTATCACCAAAACAAAAACCGGGAATGATTAATTCCGCTGATTTTCCGCTTAGTCATATGCCATGATTTTTATTTTTTTTGGAAGGTTATACAAAATTGATTATTCTTAATGTGTCCGTTTCTGATTTCAAAAATTAATTTTTTATAAATTCTGAGTTAATCTATTGACTTTAAAACTTATTTGGTTTTAGACCTGGTTAAAAAGGCATTTTCTGGTAGTTTTAATATTTCATCATTAAGATTATAATTAATCAAGCTGCAAATCATATCGATAAACAATGGCACAGTATTTTTTAGACATCCGCTGGTTAAAGCGCTTATTTTTCAGTGGTTTGATGCTAATCAATCTTTTAATGTTTACAAAATCTATTGATGCCCAACAGAGCCTGCGTTTGTGGTATCAACAACCTGCGGCTGAATGGCAAGCGTGTTTACCGCTGGGCAACGGCCGCTTGGGCATGATGCCCGATGATGGTATTGCTACCGATCATATTGTGTTGAACGACATCACTTTATGGTCAGGAGCGCCACAGGATGCCGATAAAACAGGGGCGGAAGAATATCTCCCGCAGATCAGAAAATTGCTGTTCGAAGGAAAGAATGACGAGGCTGAGGCACTCATCAATAAAGTATTTGTTTGTAAAGGCCCGGGTTCTGGTCGTGGTTCCGGTGCCAATGTGCCTTATGGGAGCTATCAGATGCTGGGAGATCTTCGATTAAATTTTGACTATGGCCAGCCGAATGCAGCCAATGTACAGGATTATGAGCGTGAACTTTCCCTGGAAAACGCAGTAGCTAAATGTCAATTTACCTTGAATGGGGTGACTTATTATCGGGAATATTTCGCCTCTTTTTCCGGCGATGTACTGGTAATCAGGCTTACATGCGATCAACCGGCTAAACTGAATATGACCCTCTCAGTCAATCGTCCGGAACGGTATAATGTCAAAACGGACGGTAGAGAACTGCAGATGTTTGGCCAGATGAACAACGGCACCGATGGAAAAGGAATGCAATACCTGACCAGGATTAAGATGAAGCCGGAAGGAGGCAAGTTGATTGCTGGCGATACCACACTTCAACTGAAACAGGCCAATGCAGTTACGATCTATATTTCTTCGGGGACGGATTTTAAAGAATTTCCATATGTTGAAAAGACTTCGGAATTGTTACGGCATGCGATGGACCAGCCGTACGAAACAATGAAAGAAGCACATATTCAAGAATATCAGAAACTCTTTAAGCGGGCATCACTCAATTTGTCCAGCGCCAGTGAAGCAAGCAATTTGCCTACTGACCAGCGATTGAAGGCTTTTACGGAGCACCCTGACGATAATGGGTTGGTCGCTTTATATTTTCAATTTGGGAGATACCTGCTTATTTCCAGTACGCGACCTGACTTGTTGCCTCCTAATCTTCAGGGACTTTGGGCCAATACCATTCAAACGCCATGGAATGGGGACTATCACCTTGATATTAATATTGAAATGAACCACTGGCCTTTGGAAGTTACCAACTTACCGATGCTTAATCAGCCATTTTATGCTTTGATAAAAGGCCTTATGAAGCCTGGTGAAAAAACGGCCAAAATTTATTATGGCGGACAAGGCTGGGTGGCTCATGTGATCACCAATGTATGGGGTTACACCTCACCGGGTGAAAGTGCTTCCTGGGGAGCTACCAATTCGGGATCCGGCTGGCTTTGCGAGGTATTATGGCGACATTTTGAATTTACAGGAGATACGGCATATTTAAGGGAAATTTATCCGGTCATTAAAGGTTCAGCGGAATTTTATCTCAGCACATTGGTTAAAGATCCAAACAATGGCTGGCTGGTCACGGCGCCATCCAATTCACCGGAAAACGCATTTCGACTTCCTGATGGCAAAACTGCCCATGTTTGTGTTTCACCCACCATTGACAATCAAATTATTCGCGAATTGTTTACCCATGTGGTTGATGCTGCGAAGGTCCTTGGGATTGATCGGGACTTTAGCGGGCAATTGGTCAGTGCAAGGGCGCAGTTGCCTCCAAATCAGATTGGAAAGGATGGACGGCTGATGGAATGGCTGAAAGAATATGAAGAAGTAGAACCGCACCATCGCCATACCTCGCATTTGTGGGGGCTTTACCCCGGTAATGAGATCACAGTAAACGGCACACCTGAATTGGCAAAAGCCGCTGAGAAATCATTGATCGCACGAGGCGATATGGGAACTGGCTGGTCGTTGGCCTGGAAGGTCAATTTCTGGGCGCGATTGGCAGATGGTGATCATGCTTTCAGGTTGTTGCATCGGTTGTTGAGACCCACCTCAAATATCGGATATGACATGCAGAACGGGGGTGGGACGTATCCCAACTTATTTTGTGCCCATCCGCCATATCAGATCGATGGAAATTTTGGGGGCACGGCGGGCATTGCGGAAATGTTGGTGCAAAGCCATGCCGGATATATCGATTTTTTACCAGCGTTGCCAGATTTGTGGAAAACCGGAAACTTTGAGGGGCTGGCTGTACGGGGTGGCGGTGTAGTGAGCGCTAAATGGGATGATGGCATGGCTACCGAAGCATCGTTGCATGCCAATATTTCCAATACATATCAGGTGAAACTTCCGCATAACGTCCAAAGCGTTGAGGTGAAAATTGCTGGAAATGATATTCCTATCTTTCCAAAAAATGGGTTATTCGAGTTAAAACTTGAACAGGATCAAACGGCTAATTTCACTTTTAGACCATAAACTGTTCTTTGTTTATTTGGCAAAATAAAGGGGCCTCTCAGGCTCCTCCGTTATTCAGAACTTCTTTGATTTGTTCCAATTCTTTGGTAATGGCACCCCGTTTGATCAACGTGTATTTCTTAATGCCGATGCGCTGGAACCATACTTGCCAGATATCCATTACATGATCCCATTCCATATCTTTCTCTCTCGGGGCTGCTTCAACCAGGATTACGTGCAGATTTGGGAATTCATCTTTAACGCCTTGCAATTTCACCTGGTTTTTGCCCACAATGGGATAACCATCAGTAAGGATAAACAAATAGTTTTCAGCGAGTGTATCTTTAGAATAGTCTACCTTAAGGTCTTCATAAAAATACTTCCAAATATCCGCGCCGTAATAATCTTCCGGATTTTTGCTGAATACAGCCTTGTTGTACAGCGTGTCCACATTGGCCATAAAATTAGCCCTTCTTTCTTTTTCCTGTGATTTGCGATAGACGGTTTTGATATTCTCCATATTCACATAAAGCCGGTCTTCGAACATGTCGCGATCAATGCCGGCCCCTAATTGCGGAGCGATCACTACCCTGATCTCATCGCGTGACTTGATGTAGAGGTCTTTTTTGATATTATCCTCAAAAATAGAATACAACAGACTGATGATCTTTTTATCTCTTTCCGGCTGATTTTGCTGGACGATGAGCCGATCTGAAAGATCGAGGAGAATGATATAATTGTGCTTAACCCTCAGACCACTCTTTGTCTTTTTTCGTGGCAAATCACAACCAAATAACAGCATCAGGATCATCAAAAATATTGAAGACGAAAGTATATTTTGTTTTTTGGAGTTCATGGATTTTATGTTTGCTTAAACGTTTTGAAGAAATTAAATAACCAATATAAAAAAATGCGCATTCCGGATTATTGAATGATTTATGGGCGCTTGCTTACGACCTTCACATTGCCATTTTTGATGTTATTCTTTTCTTCAAAGTCTTTTTTAAAGATCAAACATTTCTCTTTTACATCTTTCATGTTTGCTGGTGCCAGATAAGAGACCCAGCCGGAAGAAAATTGATCGATATACCGTTTGAGGTTTCCATACATTACGGTGCTGACATCTTCGCGATAGTCGGCAATTTGTTGCTTTATTGATGAAATATCGGCGAGTTTGGCTTCCAGTATCTTAATATCTCCCCTTAAGTGTTTTATGATCTTTTTAATATTATTGATAATGTGCTTTTTGTCCCATTCTCTGAGCAGGGAATCGAGTAGGACACTCCAAATAATATACACCAGGAAGCCCAAAAACAAAATGATATAAAAACTGGAACTTTGGGTCCAATGATCAGTTGCCAGTCCCATCAGTTCCTTGGCAGTCTCTGTATTGTTGTGAATGATCATGGCAAGCAGAAAGTCTACCGTGAAGGTGACCAGAATTAGGAGCCCCAGGAATACAAATTTGTATTTGCTTTTCAATTCCAGCATGACGTGAAATGCCCAGCCGAATGCATAAAAGACAAAGGGGATCAGGAATAACAGGTAATTATATCGAATGGCTTCAGCCAATTCATAGGGACCCGGCATGATGCTTCCCGTTCCGACTCCCTGGGCTATACTGTCGGCGATACCTTCAAAATCGACATACAGTGCTTTGTATGTGGCCGATACGTAAAAAAAGAAAAGGTAGACAGAAAGAAAGATGAGGATAATCAAATTGATGGAGAATTTAACCGTACTAAAACTTTCGTCTTTCATTTTTTGGTGGTCTTTAGCCCTCAATTCACGAATTTGCAAAAGCTCCTGCCGGTATTCATCGATGCCTTTCTCCTTTTCTTTAATTTCAGCCTCAATGGTTGCATTATTTGCTTCCAATTCCTTTTGCTGCTTTTCAAGTTCTTTTATTTGTTTCAGGCGATCTCTTTTCTCGTCTTCAGTAAATCCCTGGTAATTTTCTTCCACCAGGTCTCCGTTGATTATCCGATTGAGGTAAGAAGCATAAACATCCGGATCACCTTTGACGGCACCTGATTTTTCGTAACCGAAATCGTATAGATTTACCCGGTCTACATTGTGTGTGACTTTAATATTAGCCTCTTTTGTTGCGTTTGACGACCTTGCCATACGTATGGGTTTTATGGTTTTATGGAAATATTCAATACAATTTAGCGGTATGCTTTTCGCCTACCAAAGGGAGTAGAAAACACAGGCTTTATAAAACGTACCAAATATTAATCTAAATGAATAAATGAATTGAATTCCAGTAAAAGTCCGTCAGCTTGGCGTACTGATAGTATCAATGTGAAGGTTGGTTATATCTTCGTGAAGTGAATGTCTTTATTTGAATTTGCAGGACAGAGGCATCTGAACGGGTTTATGATGACGTTTAGGGGATTAACCTTTTTTATAAACAAGCATTCATTTACTCACGTACTATTTAATTGAATAATTAATCAACACAAGTAGGCAAAGGCCCCACGATTCGGGCCAATCTAAATGGATATTGTTAATTCAATAATCACGGGTTTTGCGAATAATCATGAAGGTACTCATATCCAGTCGGTAAGCTTAATTTCCGGGAAGCTTCACGACACTAATCCATTTATTAATTGCGATTGCGACCTTTTTAACTTAATTTTTCTAGATACTTCAATTCCTAAAATTTTAATCTTGAAACACAGGCCAATTCGTGTGTCCAAGTGGTGAACCATAGTTTTAGTTATTGTTCAGTTCAGAACGGATAAAAGTCCAATGCGGCAAATGTATTAGTATTCGAAAGATTGAAGAAATAACCTTGTATAAACCAACTAAACCAATAAAACAATGCGACATTATGGAAAGTTGATGTTGATTTTTACTCCCTTGTTGATGTATTGTTGTGCCGGCTCCAAACAACAACAAATCAGTCAAGTTGGAACTGACAAACAGGACAGTCTGATTTATGTTTTGAATGTCAAAGATTCGTTGATAGAACAACAATCTGCTCATATATCCGATCTTGAATCTCAGGTGGCCAATATGAAAGAAGAAATGACATACATGGATGAGCAACTCCATGCCGTAAAAGCAGCACCGGATGTCACCCAAACGGTACCCGAATCGGAATACGGTAAACTAAAAAAAGAATTGAGTGAAACCAGGAATGTGCTCATGACAGAAAGGAGAAGTAAACCTGCAGAAAGTGCGCAAGAAGTAGCACAAATGAAACAAAGTCTCAGTGCTGTGTCTCAGGTTGTAGATAGCCTGGAGTCATCGGAATTTGACGGCCAATTGCTTATTGATTGTCCCAAAAAAATGATTGAAAAAAGAGAATATGACATTCAGGCAGTGGTGGCGCGCAATTTCAATAAAGCTGAAATATTACAGGCCATATCTTCTGCGCAGAGTGTTTCTCTGGAGGAAACAACCAATAATTCCAAGATCTTTAATGTTACACTGTCCAACCGGATCAGAATGCAGATAGCTTTTGACACGGAAGATTTTAAGCTGATTAGCGAACAAAAGGATTTTGAAAAAAATATTGAGCAGGGGCCCGAATGGTTTTATTGGAAAATAAAGCCTTTGAAACCAGGTAAAGACAAAAAGCTGACCTTTGTTCTGCAAAATCTGAAAGATGGCGAATGGAGCACCTATAAAGCACCACAAACTTTCACGGTAGAAGTTGATATAGATGCTACCAATTTCGTGACCAATGTATGGGAATTTGCCAATGACAATCCCGAATGGGCTATGACTACCATCATTCTCCCGCTGATTTCATTTGTTGCAGGTCGTTTTATCAGAAAGAAAAAGCAAGATGAGGCTTAGTTAATGAAGCGCTATTGTAGTTCTTAATGGATCGGTTCAGCATGATCGATCTCATTGTTTGATTTTTTTCTCAAAACATTACCATTGATCCTTTAATTTTACCGGGATAATTTTTTGATCATGAAAAGGTTTATTTTTTTGTTGATTTTTTGCGTGCTGTTTCGCAATTCCATGGCACAGTTGGACCAGAACTATCTTCCTATGATCGGTGCCCAGGTTTTTATTGAACCTGGTCAATCAAACGATCAGATCAACCATTGGTTTAAAGTGTTGCACGACCAGGGAATGCGGGTTTGCAGAATCCGCATGTTTGAATCATACATGCACCGGCTCGATGGTTCCTGGGATTTTTCTTTATTTGACCAGGCTTTCAATGCCGCCCGTAAATACAATATTAAAGTATTTGCTACGCTTTTTCCCGCCACATCTTTCGCGGATGTCGGTGGGTTTAAATTTCCCCGAGATGATGAACACCTTGAGGAAATTGCCGATTACATCCGCAACCTGGTGACCCATTACAAAACATTTCCGGCGCTTTATGGATGGGTTTTACTCAATGAACCAGGCACCGGTGGGCATTTGCCAGATACGGAATATACCCGGAAAAGATTTGAAGAATGGAAAATAGCCCACCCTTCCCCCAATTTCAACGCACAAGGATATCCTATTGTCAACTTTGCAGAAGAACGTTTCTTACTGGATTACACCACCTGGTTTTTGGGTTGGATTGCCGCAGAAATACATCAGTATGATCCGGGAAGGCCTCTGCATGTAAACAATCATCAGATCTTTCAAAATGTTGCCGAGTATAATTTTACCGACTGGCGTAAATTTCTGTCTTCTCTCGGAGCCTCGGCCCATCCGAGCTGGCATTTTGGTTATTTTAATCGCAGTCAATACACCGTGGCTTTGGCAGCCAATTGTGATATTATCCGTTCCGGAGCGGGATCGTTGCCATTTTGGATCACGGAATTGCAAGGAGGCAATAACATTTATAGCGGCTTCAATCCGATGTGTCCAACAAAAGAGGAAATTACCCAATGGTTGTGGACGGGCATTGGTTCTGGTGCAGAAGGTATAATTTTTTGGTGTCTTAACCCAAGGTCGAGTGGTACGGAGGCTGGAGAATGGGCCTTGCTAAATTTTCAGGACGAGCCCAGCGACCGTTTAATTGCAGCCTCAGATGTGATCCATACCATTGATAATAATGCTTCAATATTCAGAACGGCAAAACCAGTAGACTCAAAAATCAATATTTTGTATGTCAGAGAAGCGCTTTGGATAGAGAAGAAAAGCCAAACAGGAGGGACACACTACGAAGGCCGGGATGTTGGTGGTGTGATGAAATCGGCACTGGCCTATTATGAGGCATTGGGTGAATTGGGTGTAGCAAGTAATTTTAAGGCCATTGATGAATTCGACTGGAATAAAGACAATTATTTTGGTACGACCATCATATTGGCGCACCAGATATCCATTCCTTCTGATTACTGGGAAAAACTCGATAATTTCGTGAACAAAGGAGGGAAACTGATTGCAGATGGGCTCACGGCTTTTTTTGATGAGCATATGCACAACATCATGAAAACGGGATTTCCATTCGAAAACATCTTTGGGGGCAACATCAAAGAATTTAAACTGGTTGACAACCTGTTTTACCTTCAATTGAATGATCCGACATGTACATTGCCGGCACATTTATGGCGTGGAACGATATCTCCAGGCACAGGAAAACCATTGGGAATGTCCGACGGTGAAATTGTTGGCGTAAGGAATCAGTATGGTCAGGGGGAAGTTGTGTGGATACCCTCTTTACTTGGTTTGGGAGCGAGGCTAAAGGATTACGCGGCATTTTCCGGATGGCTTGAACAGGAAGTGGCGCAGAGCATCAAAACAATGCCTTTCAAATTTAAAAGTCCACAACAGGGGATGTTTATGAAAGTTCTTCAGTCGGGCGATGAATATGTCACGGTGCTAATCAATAAAAGTAAGGCGTTCAAATCAATAGATCTGGATAAAAAGGCAAATTTAAAACCCACGATATTATTTGCCGGTAAAAATGGAGGAGTTGACAATCGAAATATGGTCACCATTTCTCCTGAAGAGTCAATAATTATCCTTTGGAAGTAAGCCTAAAAATCAGATACAAGTGTCCTGATAAAAAGATGCTGAGTGATAACTACTGATGATTTATTTGTCTACAGTTCCAGTGGACACGCCAAATGGTATTGGTATTTAATCATATGGAGTGTCGTACCAACCATGCTTTATTACGGCCAAGTCTGGTACTTTTACCTTTGAGTGTTTTAAAAATATTCACCTAACTGCAGCGATGCTCATATTTTTCACACCTTCCTGCCGGAAGACAGGTTGCCCGGAACAAAAGTTACGGCGACTTACGACACACAATATAATTGAAATGACAATAGTGTCAGGATATTATCGAGGACACATCTTCATAAATTGTTTTGAATTTATGATCAATGATGACAATATTTTGCTTGTAAATCTGGAATGTCTGTTGAAACGCGATTTTGAAAAAACCGGAAAGATTATTGTCAGATTTTAAGAAAAACGCCAGTATTGATTTCCTCATATTCATAAAACATAGAAATTGCTGAAAATTTTTTAACTTTACAATTACCTGGTATTTGATTACATTACGCGAATTTCCCGATTCGAATTATTCGTTAAAACCAATATTAATATTAATCATCAAAAAAGATAAACAATGACCGTGAGCAGGACCTTCGGACTTGGCATTGATCAGGACAAATATGCCGTCAACAACAAAAAGATCATCCAATATATCAACCTCAAATTGGCAGCACTGGGGTACCCATATTTTGATGAAGGGAAAACCTCTCAGTTTTTAGAAATTGCTACGCCTTTATTGAATAATTATAAGGAAAAGGCAAGGCTCTTATCCAGTCATTTATCACCGATTGGCAGAAGGATTCAGGAATTTATTGATGATTACCTGAGTGACGTTCCCGGCGAAAAAAATGTTTCTTTACCTGAACACCCTTTCATCCTCGATCGACACGGCTTAGCCAGGATCATGTCCATCCCCCCGGATGCGGATTCGTATGAAACAGATATCGTGAAGTCTTATAGAACAACGCAGGGTATTCTTCACAATCCCAAGGAAGATCGCCGGACAACCAAAGGGGTATTTCATGTTTGTGTAGATGGTTTGCCAGTGCCTTATGATAAAAAAGCTGTACCCAAGGTTGCATTCTCCGGATTGCTGGAATCAGCATTACACCCACCCAAAGAATTGATGATACTCCCTTTTACAGCCAGTCAGGAAAAAAAGGCTAAATTGTTTGTGAGTTTATTACTGCGCCCTATCGTGGTCCCGGAAGTACCTGGTGTCATGAAGGAAAAGTCGATGGAAATCCGCTTCTTCGTACCAGGCAATCTGATCAGCAACGTTGATTTTGTTGAGTCCATATTTGGCAATGCAGGAGATCCGCATTTACCGGAAAATGATGCGGCGCTTGATCCCGAAGGTTGGACCGGGCATACCGGCTGTGTCATTTTGGCGCCCCATTTAATGCATCTTAAAAAAAAGGATCTGGGGTTGCCACACTTTGATCAAGCTACCGACAGGCAAAAACAGGATGGAATGTGCTGGAAGGATGAAAATGAAAAATACAATGATGGGAGTGCTTTTAAGATTACCGCCCGGGATGAACGAGGTGTTGTGATCACACTGATTGCGGACAATTATTTTGGCTATTGCAAAAAAGAGGTCAAAACCATGATCAGTTATTCTGCCAATCTGTACGGATTGTGTGAAGAAGAGCATGCCGGTGGAGCCATTGCTTTTCCGAGCTACGATCTTGGTGAAGAATTTAGCCTCGATGAAAGGTTGCCTACCAACAATATGACTTTTAAAGAAATGCTTGAATTGTATCGAGATACTATGGATCTGCAAGCTGAAGGTTATGGAATTGATAAACGCTATCCCAATATTGTCTATGTGCCGGAAAGTGCGCATTTCAATCTTTTTGAGCAATCCGTGATATGGAAAATCGACGGACAGGAACATCGCATAAAACTATTGCCAGATAAGTATTATGTGTTACCATCAGGCTATAAAATTGAAATGAAAAAACACCTGGATGGACCAAAATGGCATTTGATTGGGACGATAGCCGAAGGTACTTTGTGTCACAAGCCATGTACAGTATCCGGAGGTGGAAAATCCGAAATTTCCAAATCTATCCAGGATGCCATGATCCAAGGGTCTGTGATTGTCGCTGATGTCAAGCAGGATTTTGACCGGGTTGAAGAGATCATGGAAAAGGATTTTTCGACCCGGTTCAAGCAAGATTTCGATAATCCAAAACCTTCCAGACCCATTTTGAGCCCAAAAAGATCCCTGGGTTCCGTGATCAAGCTTTTTACGCCATCAGACGAGTACAGCGATGAATATAACAACTGGCTCGATTCTATTCCACAAAGGATCAAAGATTTGATTTATGTGATCAAGCGTCATGCGCATAACGAATGGGCTGACAATTGGAGAGATCATTTTTCAGTGGACCGGATTAATGGCACGCCAGGCAATGAACTGAAATTTCAAAATCGCAAACTTATATCAAATTATTTGCGCGTGGGACATGATAAGGACGGAGCCTGGAGGATATTTCAAACCCGACAGGATTTCAACGCCGCACAAAAGGTACAGGTAGAAGACGATATCACTGCCTCAATTATTTTGGACGCAAAAAAACTGGATTATCTCAATCCTAATTATACCAATCCCAGTGTGAAGCTTGTGACCAATTGTGAATCAAGACTTTTTCAGCGTCCTGATGATTGTATTCACAAAGGTTATGACAAACAGGCCGAAATGGATCTGTCTAGCCCCAACACCTTTATGTCCAATTTTGAGCCGCTAAATCGCAATCAGGTTCGTGAAATTAAAGAAGATGCCATCGGTTTTGACCTGTATACTCAACCAGTACAGGATTTGGTGGACGACTTTTTAGACAGCGAAAAACCGGAATATTTGGTGGTCCCTTCAGAACCACGAATGGTAAATGGCGTGCATACCAAGAATCCCCGGTATTTACAAACCCGTCCTGATCTTGTGAATCCAATCGGCAAATATCTGGCTGAAATGGCAACGAGAATTTTCAGAAGGATCCCAATGAACAAACCGGTTTACATGCCTGTAAATGCCGTACTGCCGGGAAGAAGAAACAATCCCGCAGAACCACAAAATAATGTACCGCCTCTTGCCGTCTACAATCCGATTCATTATCAGGAGTTGCCAGAACTATTTATTGATTTTATTTGCAGTGTTACAGGGAAATCACCGTCCACTACCGGTTTTGGTTCAGAAGGCGCATTAACCAAGGGACCATTCAATTCAATTCTGCCGGCCCCGGATCTGAACAACGCATTTCTTTCCTTTATACTTACTGGTTACGAAGGATTTATTTCAGTAGCAGGCTATATTGGTCCAAGTTACCGGGTAGACCATGATATAAGTTTGCTTATCCCTGAAGTGTGGTGTAGAATGACCGTGCAGGAAAGGGACCCGAAATATTTGATTAAAAACGGATACCTGGAAAAGATTGAAAATTTTAAACATGGCGGAAAGAACATCGAGGCGAGTCTATTAGGTTATCGCATCACCATCAAATTCGTACACCACTTTTTTGGACGTATATTCAGCAATCCCGATGCAGTACTCAGTGAAGATATGTTGCGTCCGGAATTACAGGATCTGGATACATTCGCTGCTTCAATCACCAACCTTTCAGTAACTCAAAAACGGTCTGCGGAAGGATATATGCTTGATGGCACCTATGAAGCACTTTGCCCCCCATTACAAGCCTTGATTAAGATCATGATTGAAGGGAATTTCGAAGGCAAGGACAGGCAACATCCGGAATTTCGCAAATTATTCGATCGCGAAAATGTATTAAATAGTGATTGGTACAAAGAACGCTTATTTGTTAAACAACAACGCGATATCAGCCTCTGGAATAAAAATGTATCCTATTTCGAGAAATTCCTGAAAATGAAGAATTTTGAAGAAGCCTCCTATCGTTTGGATATTCCGGCGAAATTGAAAGCAGCGAAACATCACCTTGAGGAATTAAAATCTGCAAAATTCATAAAATATCTGGAGGGTACGCTTGGAGCAGATCCTTTGAAACCAGATAGTGAAGGTTTTTAGGTTTAAATTAAAGTAAAACGCTCGGCATTTGGAGCGTTTTACTTTTATTGAGCGGTTTCTGAAAGTCGGTATTTTTTTTAAAAGCGGAATGTTAAAATTTATAGGCAAGCCCTAGGTTGATAAAGGAAACTCCATAGCCCAATTCGGCAAAAGCAGCCAGATTGGGAGAGAAGTAATATCTTCCTCCCACATAGATTGTGAACCCAAATGAACTTCCGTCACCATTATCATAAGTATCTGAGCCTGCCGGATTGCTATCGGAATAGCTATAATGGAGAATATTATATGACAGCATAAGTCCTCCATAGAGATCCACCTTATCATTGCTGAGTCCATTATAGTGGTATGCACTGCGCACACCAATGATGGTATATTGCCATTTTTGGGTATAACTGTAGCCTCCGGTGTATTCTGCTGAATTTTTAAATGCCTTGAAGCCAACATATCCGCCGAGGCTGATTGTTCCTGGTCCGCCAGCTTCCCATATACCTTTTTCATACAACACGCTCAAAGCCGGTGTTTCTGAGGAATAGCCAAAACCTCCTATGGAGCTTCCAATGCCAATAGCAGCACCAATTACGTTGGTGCCTTGTACAAAAGATTGTGCCTGAACGAATGTTACCGGAAGGCAAGCCAGAATGATTAGAATAGTACGTTTGATTTTCATTTGATTGTGGTTTAATTAGTTACTTGGTTTTAATGCTAGGTTTTTCAGATGGTACTGAAATTGCATTAATACTAATAACTCATCCACTCTAATTCAACCTACATTTATTTTTTGCTTGGGTTTGATTTATTTTATGCAGTAGTTATGAAAATAATTGCAGCATTATCCTTAAATTTTATCTCTTTAACGATTTGGAAGAATCAGGCATTCTCTTCTAAGCATATACTCTTCATATCATTGAATTAATATTTTGGAAAATCATGACGAGAATTATATTCATTGCGGGTTTAATCTTTATTACCGAAATGTGTTTGGCCCAGGCGGCAGACCTTAAGATTGATTCTCTCAGTAATATTCTAAAAAACAAATCTTTGCCAGACAGCACTCAAGTCACAATTTTGCTGAATCTGTCAGATGCAAATATTTACAGGGACCCCGATGAATCCATGAAATATGCTGATCTTAGCTTGCAGTTAGCCAGAAAACTGCAGTGGCAAAAGGGCATTGCCCTGGCTTTGAGACAAAAAGGTAATGTTTATTATGTTTTATCTGACAACCTGAATGCAATGGATTGTTTTCAGCAGGCATTGAATATTGGAGAATCTTTAAATATTAGATTTTTCAATGCCAGCGTCATGAATAACATCGCTAATATTTATAGTGATCTGGCAAAATATGATCTAGCCCTGGAATATTACAACCGGTTATTGTCAATTTCCAGGGAATTGAAATTGCAGAAACAACAAATTATCGCTCATATTAATATTGGAACAGTTTATACAGAACTTAAGGAATATGCAACTGCCTTGAAGCATTATCAGGAAAGCTTACAACTGGCTGAAAAGGCGGGGAACAAACGCTATGCCGCATCGATCCTTAACAACATGGGAATCACATATGATAAAAGTGGAGATTTTAAAAATGCCCTCAAATATTTTAATCAAAGTGTGGAACTCTCAAGGGAAGTGTCCAACAAATACTCAGAAGCTGCATCACTTAATGGTATTGCCAAAATTTATATAAAACAAGGTGATGAAGTCAACGCTGAAAAATATGGCCAGCGATCTCTCACAATATCACAGGAGATAAAAGCAGTTGAGTGGCAGGCTGAGGCGTGGCAGACGCTAAGCGCCATTTACGAAGATAAGCATCACTACGAGAAGGCATTGGATGCTTATAGGCAGTACATAATACTGCGAGACAGTGTCATGAACGAGCAAAAGAAGTCTGAACTTACACGAAAGGAAATGCAGTATAAATTTGATAAAAAAGAGGCTCTGGCCCAGGCTGCACTCGGCAGACAACGCTTAGTAAAAAATTCAATTTTGGCAGGCGCTTTACTTTTTCTATTGGCTGGCATCACCAGTTTTGTTTTTTATAAGAGAAAACGCGATGCAGAGGGTCTGAAAAAAGAGGCTGAATTTAAGGCATTGGTTTCTGAGACAGAGATGAAAGCATTACGCGCACAAATGAATCCGCATTTTATTTTCAATTCACTCAATTCCATCAGCGATTATATCGCCAAACATGATACTGCTGCTGCTGATTATTATTTAACCAAATTTTCCCAAGTGATGCGACTGATTCTTGAACATTCTGACCAAAAGGAAATTAGCCTTTCTGATGAACTTAAAACCCTGGAATTGTATATGCAACTGGAGACAATGCGTTTGAAAAATAAATTTAGTTATGAAATGCAGGTAGAGAAGAGTATAGATCCTGAATCAACCTTAGTACCGCCTTTGATATTACAACCTTTTGTAGAAAACAGCATTTGGCACGGCATTTCAAAGAAAGAAGGTAAGGGGAAAATCCTTATCAATATCACAAAAGAGGGAGAAATGATCCACTGTACTGTGAAAGACAATGGAATCGGACGAAAGCAATCGGCAGCCATTGAACATGAGCGCATACAAAACCACAAGAAATCCATGGGGATGAAGATTACCAATGCCCGTATTGATATAATCAATAAAATTAAAAGGACCAATGCTGGCGTAGAACTTTCTGATCTTGAAGAGGGATTAAGCGTTCAGGTTAGATTGCCCTTGGAATTGAATTTTTAACACAGGGTTATGATCAAAACTGTTATTGTTGAAGATGAACAACATTGCGTTGACCGTTTGAAAAGTTTATTGTCGACCCATTATCCATTATCGGTTGAGGTTTTGGCTGCATGCAAAACGGTGGATGAAGGCTTGAATGCCATTGGTGCATATCATCCCGATCTGGTATTTCTCGATGTAAAAATACAGGATCAAACGGGTTTTGATTTATTGGATAAACTCAAAGAAATTGCATTTGAAGTAATTTTCACCACGGCCTATGAAAAATATGCTGTTCAGGCATTTCGGTTCAGCGCAATCGACTATTTGTTGAAACCAATCGATCCGGATGATTTGAAACAGGCTATCGATAAACTGAAGGATAAAATATCCAAGGATGAGTTGGCCAAAAAGTTTGATGTTTTATTTCACAATCTGAAAAACCTAGAAGGGGCCTCCAAAAAAATCAGTATTCCGACCGTTAATGGTTTGGTGTTTGTTCAAATCGATGATATCATGCGTTGTAAGTCAGAAATTAACTATACCTCTATTTTTTTAAAAGACAAGAGTAAAATTACTGTAGCCAAAACACTCAAAGAATTTGAAGAATTATTAACAACCTTTAATTTTTATCGTGTACACAATTCTCATCTCATCAATCTGGCATTTGTCAAAAGTTATCATAAAGGAAAGGGTGGGTATGTCTCGATGGCTGATGGCTCGGAAATTGAAGTTTCGACCAGAAGGAAAGAGTCATTCCTGAAAAAACTATCTGATCATTTCCATGGTTTGCAGCCAACATGATCGTCAAAAATGCACAACATTGAGATAAACAAAAAAGCCGTTCTCATCATCAATACATGGAATCCTGTATTAGTTTGAACGGCTATTTATAAAGTTGTCTGGTCCTTCTCAATCTTCTGGTTTCCGGAAACACTTGCGCCCTCTCACACAGAGAAATGGATCAATGGGACCATTATCAGGGCCGGAGGAGCCGGTCAGGGATTTTACGCACCAGTAAATGGTATTCGGATCATCGAGTACATACCACTTGCTTTCTCCCTGCAGCGTACCGGAAGGATTTTTGCATTTTAAATGCTTGCAAAAAGTAATATCTACAGTTTTCTGGTTTTTCATAGTTAAACAGTTTTTAAGATTGCTCTTTTTATAATTGCTTTGAAGATGGGTACCTTATAAGCATTATGTGCCAATGGAGTTGCGCCTTTCATAGCGATTTCCCCGGCTTCTGCCGCATTCGAGTCATTGATGGTTTTTCCGGAAATGTAAGCGGCGGCTTCTTTGGATTTCAAGGGGACGGGCGCAGCCGCACCCAATACTATCTCTGCTTTTTTACAGTTATTTCCGGAAACTTCAGCTACAACAGCTACATCGGCAATAGCCCAATCATGAGATTCCCGTGCACCTTGTTTGATGTAATAGCTCTTTGTAGCCGGGGATACCGGCGGTACCATTACCGCAGTGATGATCTCATCCGCATTTAGTATATTTTCAGTCCGGCTGTCCACTTCCGGATGCACAAAGAAATCCTCCATATTCACCACTTTCTTTTTACCATTGGCCGATGAGATTTCCACTGTGGCATTAAAGGCCATCAGGGCAGTAGCTACTGATGAAGAATGCACACTGGCGCAGGGCTGGTTCCTCATGATCGAATGAAATTCGTTTTCACCTTCCTGGGCAAAACAGGTTCCGGACCCTTTTCTGTAACATACATGATCGAATGAGCGGAAATACCAGCATCGTGTTCGCTGGGCCAGGTTGCCTCCCAATGTGGCGGCATTACGTATCTGGGGTGTTCCGGCGTGGTGAACTGCCTGTTGGATGGCAAGATAATGCTGTTTGATATCAGGATGATTTACCATCTCAGCCAGTGTAGCGTTTGCTCCGATCTTAAGTCCCATTTTATTGTCAAATGTGATCTGATCGAGGCCGGGAATGTTTTTTATACTGATGATTTTTCCCGGCTTGGCCAAACCTTCCTTCATGAGATCTAGAAGATCGATACCTCCGGCTTTGAAAACAGCCGAAGTCTTTGAAGAATTCTTGGCGAGTATATCAGATACGGTAGCATTCACCTGCTCTAAGGCTTCATTCACCGATTTTGCTTCGTACCAACTGAATTTATTCATGGTTTGTATTTTTATATTTTCTTCAATGCTTTCAAAACCTTATCTGGGGTGATGGGCAATTCATAGACCCTTACACCAATGGCATTATATACTGCATTGGCAACAGCGACTGCAGTTGCAATATTGGCCGGTTCACCAATGCCATAAGCATCTGTTGAGGATCTCCCCCCATAATCTTCGATGATCATGGGTTCAATTTCGGGGATCTCCATTGAAAATGGAAGTTTGTACTGATCGAGGTTGGCATTCATCATCATTCCGGTATCTCTGTCCATTGCCCGATATTCATACAAAGCATAGGAAATACCCTGGATCACACCACCATTGATTTGGCTTTCGATCTGGGCAATATTGATTGGTCTACCACAACTGTGCACTGCAACGATCTTGTCTACTTTGATAAAGCCGGTGTCGGTATCCACTGATACTTCGGCAAATTGTACGGATCCCAGATCTCCGTAGGCCAGTCCCCATGGCTGTTGAAATCCACCATAATCATCAGAACGGCTGGCAGTCGCAGCTATCTGACCGGTTCGCATATTCTTAAGGGCATCTCGAAATGGAATCTTTTTGGAAGGATCATCGATCATTTGTATTTGCCCTTCAGATACTTCAAGATTTGAAGAATCAGTTTTAAGCGTTTTGGCGACCTGTTCAAATAGTTCCATTTTAACCTTATAGGCAGCATTTCGGGCAGCCGGAGTGATGGACCCGGTCACCTTGCTTCCCCCGGAGGATGGCCCGTCAGGAAATACTGTATCCCCAATGCGAACTGTGATTTCCTCGGGAGTAAGACCCAGTTCCTCAGCGACCACCTGAGCGAGGATCGTTTTAGTACCGGTACCAATATCCTGAACTCCAGATCGAATTTCCACAGCGCCATCCCGGAATATTCTGACTTCCGCCGTGGAATCCAGTTCAACGAACCGCGGCCACGTTGATTGGGCCACTCCGAGGCCTTTCTTCACTGGTCCATTATCCGAACCAGGAGCCTTTCTCCGTGACCAACCGAATCGTTCAGCTCCGCGTTGACGCTGCAGCTTTCTTATATCACTTTTATCAATAATATCCCGGAATGCCAGTGGATCCATATTGATCATTTCGGAAAGCTCGTCAATGGCTTGTTCGAGACCGAAAGCGCCCTGTACGTTACCCGGAGCCCTCCAGGCAGCACCCGGTCCCGCATGGGTGAAGACATCATATTGTTCCGTTGCAAAATTCGGGCACTCATATAGTACCTGCACGATCCTTCCCACACCGGCGCCAAGGGCGACACCGGCTGTTCCGAATGAACGCTGCTGAATAGCGGTCAATTCGCCATTCTTTTTGACACCGATTTTGAGATAGTGAACTGAATTGGGTCTGTTGCCCTGTGATATGTGTTCTTCTTTACGATCGACCATCAGCCAAATAGGCCTCCCTGTCTTTTTAGACAGAATGGCAGCCATGGGACCGAAATTGCCAGCACTGTGTTTGGCGCCAAAGCCGCCTCCCATGAATTCACAGATCACCCTCACTTTGCTTTTTGGCAAGTCGAAGAATTCCGCCATTTCATCCCGGATCTGTTTGGTATTCTGGGTAGAGGCATATACGGTCATGCCATCTGGTCTCCAATCCACCACTACGCCATGGGTTTCCAGGGGACAATGGGTTTGCACCTGGGTTTTATATGTTTTTTCCAGGATCATATCGGCCTCGGCAAATCCCTTTTTAAGCTCACCGCGGGGGCCACCCCAGAAACTGCTTGTCGAAGGACCTCGTACATTTCCTTTTCCACCCACTCCCTCGTAAGAGACACCCACATCGCCGGCATCATCTTTCTGTTCAACCGGCGCGGAAAACACTAAAGGAGCTTCTGGCTTCTGTGCTTCTTCCAGATCAACCACAAAGGGAAGGTATTTGTACTCCACTTCAATGAGTTTGGAGGCTTCTTCAGCGATATCAAGGCTTTCGGCTGCTACTCCGGCAATGGGTTGTCCGGCAAATTTGATATCGGGATACCTGCTTTCATCTTTGTTCTTAGACTCCGCACCTGTTTCGAGATTTTCAAGTACATGAACAGCATATACGCCGGGATAGCTTTCTGCTGCACTGGTGTCTACGGAAAGTACCTTCGCTGCCGGGACCGGTGCACGCAGGAATTTAGCATACAACATACCGGGCAATCTCATGTCGGTGGTGTACTTGGCCGTTCCGGTCACTTTAAATACAGCATCATTCCGCTTTATGCGTTTTCCAATATATTTCAATTTATCATTGATTGGCCACGCGGATGGTTCATTTGCCGGAATGTCCCGTTCAACTTCAGACAGGTTATGACCGGGAATCCCGAAGGGAAATTTTAATTTCTTAGTTTCCATAATTTTTACATTTTCTTTGAAGCTTCCAGTGTAGCTAAAAATACATTGGAATGTGTGCCACAACGGCAAAGGTTACCTCTCAGGGCCTCTTTGACATCCTCTATGGTTGGCGCGGGCTTCATTTTTAAAAGATGAGCAGTAGTCATGATCATTCCAGGGGTGCAGAAACCGCATTGGGTTGCATCATGATCGATAAATGCCTGTTGTATCGGGTGGAGTTCACCGTTCTTTGCAAGACCCTCTATCGTTGTCACTTCCCGATCGCCAACATCTACTCCCAATGTCATGCAGGAATTTACCGGGGTTCCGTCGATCCATACGGTACATGCCGAGCAGGAGCCGCGGTCGCAAACGACTTTTGTTCCGGTCAGTTCCAGGTGGTCTCTCAACACTGTGGCTAACGTAGTTCTCGGTTCCACTTTAACAGTGTGCAGTCTGCCATTAACTTTCATTTTAAGGATGACCACATCAGGGCCTAGGGTTCGATCTTCGCCGGCTGCTTGTGCTTTATGACCCAAAATACCGGTTTGCAGCATCACCGTACCTGCAGTGGTCAGTCCGGCGCCTTTCAGGAATCCCCTGCGACTGATTCCTTTTTTTTCATTGAAGCCCTCTCCGTTATTTTCTGATTTTTGGGAAAGTAATTTTTTTTCCTCCATGACGAAAATATTAATGGTTGATTTTATAAAGAAGAATTATTGATTTTTTTAAACGTGGAAAAAGCGAAGCGCTTTTTGTAGACATTTGATAAATTTAATAAAATTCCAGAGAATGTAATAACGATGGATGGGTTTTCATTAAAAGTTGGTGGAACTTACTAATTGAATTATGAAAACATTAGCTTTTCAAGAAGGCAATCGTGATTTTGACAGTCAAAGTGCAGCTGTTCCAGATGGTTGTTGTCCCGATAATTCCCAAAAGAAAATAAAAGCTATTATTCACGTAATTTTTTGGTGAGATCAAATTTGAATTATCAAATCTGTTCCGAATGCAATCGAGAAAATAAATTTACTATCCAACAGTCGGCAATGGAAACGCCTGCCCACTAGCGTCTAACAATACGAAAGCTTCAGCTTCTTTCACACCGATTTCTCTGCCGCGATACTGTTGCATGATGGCGTGATGGTTAAAATAAATGTCGTCCGGGTCCTGGCTTTGGTGGGCATAAAGGGCTTTTTTCTTCTGATCAGCAATCTGTGAAATATCTACATAGTGGGTAGGGGCAAACTGCATGGTTTGATAACCGCCATTCACCTCAAAATAAACCAATGGAAAGGCACGGTCCATCCGCAACCAGCATTGATAGCTGAGGGTGCCGGCCACCTGATGGTCAGGATGGGAATCTATGGGCCAATGGGTGAACAACAAGTCGGGTTTGAGGGATCGGAGGATCTCCATCATTTGAGAAATTGATTTTTGATCAAACATGGTATCTCCATCTGTCTGACCGGCGAATACCGGTTTAGTTCCCATGATTTTGCACGCCTTTTCCGCTTCGTCGGTTCTGGTCTGTGCCGCTTCCTGATGGGACTTTCCCGGAATGCCCGATTCTCCTCTGGTGAGATATACTACCGTTACCTGGTGACCTGATTTTACATAGCGAATCAGAGTGCCACCGCATCCCGATTCCGGATCATCAGGGTGCGCGCCCACGCAGATCACATTTAATGATTTTGATTGAAAAATAGTATTTTGCTCAGCCAATGCGGTCTCGATGCCTAAAGGCAATAACATTCCGGTTACGCCGGCTTTTTCAAGGAACTTGCGACGCGTTGTGGTATTTTTTGTCATGATTTATATCTGGTCAAAATAACATCTTCATCTTGTTTCAATAACATGTAACAGTTTATTTCACAACATTCATCCAGGCCTTAGCCATCAATTGTGCGCCGGCAATGGTTGGGTGTACGCCATCTTTCAACCAGTAACCGCCCGGAGC
Organism: uncultured Cytophagales bacterium; assembly: GCA_963711495.1. GTDB lineage: Bacteria > Bacteroidota > Bacteroidia > Cytophagales > Cyclobacteriaceae > CAVQEK01. Next base: position 327,665 of record CAVQEK010000005.1, on the reverse strand, counting down.
AGCATTTAATGCTTTGTTCAATATGCTCTGATAGGGAATAAAAGCAGCGCCAAATTGATCGGCTATATTTTTGGCGGCCACCCTATATTCATCGAAAGCCGGGAACCAGCTCGCGTCGACAGCACTGATGCCAGCCAGTGCAAACGGTTCACAGATGATCAGCTTAACATCAGGTAATTTTTCGAGTGTACGTTGGATTAATGCTTTATAATCATTTCGGTAGGTCTCGATGGTTCCCTGATAATTGTGCTTTATCATATGCCAGTAATCGTTCACCCCAATTAAAATACTTAACACATTGGGTTTTAATGCAAAACAGTCCGTATCCCACCGGTCTGCCAATTGGAAAACTTTGTTGCCGCTGATGCCTTTATTATACATTTTGAGCGATTTACCCGGATATTTATACAATAGATCTGAAGTGGCAATAAAAGCGTAACCGGAACCCAGTGCATTGTTGTCGTTCGGTTCATTAATATCGCGGTCTCTGCCAGCATCAGTAATGGAATCTCCCTGAAATAAGATCACATCATTTTCCGATATTTTTACTTTGTGCGATTTTGTTGATGCTTCTACACCTGCCTTTACAATTTCCGGGATGCTCAATGCCGCTATACTTCCAATGGCTGCTTTCTTTAAAAAGTCACGACGGTCATTCTGTTTTGCTGATTTCATGGTAATACGTGTGTTGGTTATCAATTCGTTCAGAAAAATTATTCTTAAGATTAAGAAAAATTAATGGTGTCCGGGGAAAAATGGGCAATAAATTTTCAACTTACGGTAATCCATCAATAAGTAATATGTTTTGAATAAGCCCGCTCCATGATTCGAGATATTATCATTTTAGCCCATCGAACCTTGTCTAAGCATGCATCGATCTTTGGTGATTCACCAATTCTCGGACAGTTTTGGCCATGGATTTCCCGGGTATGAATAGAAAAATTACCCGCCTTTAAATTCTGATAATTGGTACTATGAAATCAAAACCTATGATCATTTTTTATGGGTATTTTATGGCTTATAGATCAGAAACCCAACTTTCATGAAAATGATCAGATAATTTATCATAATGCGGGCTAAATGGTGTATTATTGGTATAACTAAGGATGAGGTTCAGGCTATTCTTTTTTCTTTAAGAAAGTCAAAGATTGTTGATGGCGGATAAAATTGTGATTAGTTTTTAGCACATTAAAGGACATGCTCAAACTGGTTGACATTTTCCATGGACAGAAAGAAATATAGTACCTTGTGAAAGGTTTCAATCATTTTTTTAATGTTTATTGAACAGTTTATTTTTTATAGAGGCATATTTTAATCAATGGTTATGCAATTAAATTGGTCGCGGCTCATACTTTTTATAGCCATTTTATTTTTTGGTTGCGGCAGGCGTTCAGAATTCATACAACTGGAAGTTGCCGGAATTGATCAACCGCAAATCTTGCTAAATGGAACCTGGAAGTTTTCCATGGATCCACCCCAAGGTTTTTGGAAAGACAGTGTCGATTTTTCTGACTGGGCAGATATCAGGGTGCCTGGCGAATGTCAGATGCAAGGTTTCGCCATAAGGCACGATCAACCATATGTTTATAAATACCGGTTTTCAGTTCCAGAGGATTATAAAGAAAAACAGGTTTTGCTCAACTTTTATGGAGTATACAGCTATGCCCGTCTTTGGGTGAATGGTAATGAAGTGCGGGAGCATTTTGGTGGTTTTACCAAATGGCAAAGTGACATTACACCATATATATCGCCTGGTGAGGAAGCCATTCTAACCCTTGAAATTGTTGATCACACCGATGATATTTCTTATGGAAGCGGCTATGCGAAACATCAGATTGGTGGCATTTTACGGGATGTCAGCCTGATTGCACTTCCTACGCAAAATTTCGAAAAGCTTTATTTTGAGACCGATTTGGACGAGCATTATGAAAATGCAGCATTAAAAGTCTTTTATGAACTCACTCGGAATGTGCCTGCGAAAATTAAGATAGAACTATTCTCAAAAGAAAAGAGGCTAGTAAAATCTGTTGAAAAAACTCTTGATTCAAAAATCGGAGTATTTGAAATCCCGGTAAAAGGTCCAGATAAGTGGGACGCCGAACATCCAAATTTATACACTGTTTCTGTTGCGATTTTGGAAAATGGTGAACAAACGTTTAAAACATCCACGAAAATCGGGTTTCGTGAAATTGTAGTGCAAGGAAATAAACTGTTGGTCAATGGCAGGCAGGTAAAATTGCGCGGAGCATGCCGGCACGATATGAATCCATTGCTTGGAAGAATGACAACGCCGGAATACGACAAAAAGGATGTATTGCTCGCCAAAGAGGCTAACATGAATTTCATCCGGACATCACACTATCCACCATCTGAAAAATTCCTGGAATATTGCGATCAATTTGGGCTCTATGTGGAAGATGAAACGGCCGTTTGTTTTGTGGGTTCTCACCGAACACAAAATTATCAGGCAAGCGGAGCAACCCAAAATGATTCGGCATTTACCAGTAAATATCTGTCGCAATTGGAAGAGATGGTTCAAAACCACCGCAACCATCCCAGTGTGATCATCTGGTCGATCGGAAATGAAAATACTTTCGGAAGTAATTTTGTGAAGTCATATCGATGGGTAAAAGACCACGATTCTACCAGACCTGTCATTTACAGCTATCCAGGGCAGGTGCCAGACAGCCTCCATATTTTTGATATAGTCAGTATGCACTATCCGGATTGGAAAGGAAATTTAAATCAATATGGTATTAACACCACAAATTTCTCTTATCAATCCAGACCCATGTTGTTCGATGAATGGGCACATGTGCCATGTTATAATAATTTTGAACTCAGGGCAGATCCAAATGTGCGCAATTTCTGGGGCCAGAGTCTGGATAGTATGTGGACCCGAACTTTCGTTTCCGATGGGGGACTGGGGGGAGCGATCTGGGGAATGATCGATGAAACATTTATGTTGCCCAAAGATCTTGAGGGATTCAACCAATGGTGGGGAATTCTGGATCCCAATGTAATTCCAGCCACCTATAGGGGTCCCTGTGTGGGTTATGGTGAATGGGGTATTGTCGATACATGGAGACGTAAAAAACCGGAGTTTTGGGAGGCTAAAAAAGCGTATTCTCCCACAAAAATTTATGAAAAACGGATCGGCAATTTTCAACCAGGTATGGAATTAAAAATTCCTGTCCATAATCGTTTTGATCATACCAATTTCAATGAGTTGAAAATCGTGTGGAGATATGGCAATCAAACCGGTGAACTGGAAAATGTAAAGCTGGAACCACATCAAAAGGGACAATTGGTTATACCATCGCATGACTGGCAGAACGGTTCAAAATTGAATTTGTATTTTTACCAGAATGACACTTTCCTGATTGACGAATACAATCTTGAACTTGGGGAAAAATCGATTGTCTTGCCTGAATGCAAAAAGGGGAAACTACAAGCCGTTGTATCTGAAGATCACATTACTTTGTCAGGTAGGGCATTCACTTTGAAGGTGAATAAAAAAACCGGATTACTTGAAGATGTTAATGTTCATGATGAGGAATTGATTCAATCCGGACCTTATATTAATCTTAAGCTTCCGGGTAAACGGATTCAATATTCGACCATTGAAATGCAGGACTATGCCGCAAACTGGCAATGTGCCGCTTTTGATTTTAGCATGAATGAAGGCGGGGCACATATTCAAACCGATGGCAAGTATGATAGTATTTCAGTGAAATTCAACATACATATTGGTGATAATGGTGTCTTTAAATTTGAATATGAAATTAAACATGCACCCATGGGGAACACCGTAGAAGAAGCCGGTTTGAAATTCATTGTCGGGGATGATTTTCAGAAACTGGCGTGGCAAAGAGCATCCTATTTTACAGCGTATCCTGAGAATCACCTGGGAAGACCATCCGGAGAAGTTGATATGACAGTGCGGCCTATCATGACATATCGCCAAAAACCAGCCCAGGATTGGGCAATGGACTCCAGGGATTTTTACTATTTTGGGTTGAATGAGCAATTGCCCTACACCAATATAGTGCGTTCGATGAAAGAAAATATTTTTTATTATATATTAAAAACAAGGAATTCAAAAATGGCTGTTCATGCTGATGGCCGGCAGTCATGCCGTTTCGATAAAGTGGATGGCAAAAACATACTTTTAGTGGATGATTTATGGGATTACAACAGCCTGCTGTGGGGCAATTATATGAAACTGGTCCCCTCGGAAAAGGAATATAAAGGGCAAGTCATCATAACGGTGGAATAATTTCTTTTTCTAAATAAATACTAAACATCAATCGAAGGAGCTAGTGCCAAATCTTGTAGCTGAATCTGTTTTTTCCGGAGATGCAGGAATTATTGGTTCGATTTGATTTCGTGAATACAAGTATTGCATCAAAGGACCCAATGAATTTATGGATATCAAATTCTCATAAGTATTTTAGTTCTAAATATTACTCTAAATCCAGCTTCAGTAGAAAGTAATGCAAAAATATTTATTAATCTGTCTTTTCCTGATCTTACAAATTGTTCATGGCAAATGCACATTTGGTCAGAAAGTGAATGATTTTCCCAAAAAGACGGACCCGCTGCATGTCAGGGTTGACATGTTCGATAAATTGATTTTAGGGAATCACTGGAACGAAGGCACCATTATGCAATATGTGATTTTCCCACCGGCAGGTTTAGATCGCCCGGTGGTTGGTCAGCATGCCGATTGTCTCGATCCAACCTCAGAAATGCTGGCGGCTTACTCCTACAAATACGCCATCACCAAAGATCCGAAAGACCGGGACATGGCCAATCAGATTTTTGAGGGGATTTTAAAGCTGGAAAAAGTTACCGGGGTTCCCGGGTTAGTCGCTCGTAGTTTTTATAAAACCGATAAACCATTGTGGCATGAACAGGTTTTTTGGTATCCCGAATGGCATTGGTCAAGTTCTATGCCGGGTTATCGCTGGCTGGGTGATCTGAGTGCCGACAAGTTCACATCAATTTTTTATGGCGTAGGAACTTATTGGGAATTATGTGCCGATGAGGCATACCGGCAGAAGGCTGCAGATCTTCTGGATCGGTTTTTAGGACGGATTATTGACAACAATTTCAAATTGACCGACCTCGATGGTAAAATGACCTTGTGGGGTAACTTTTGTCCTGATTTGCCACACCAGTCCCTCAATTCATTGGAGATGTTGATGGCACTCAAGATGGCGCACAAAATTACCGGGAAAGAACGGTACAATGCCGCTTATCACATGCTGATCAACCGCTATCATTATGACGATGATCAGATCAATTCGAAAATTTTATGGCCGAAAGAATGGCAAAATGTTGGGGACGACTATCATGCAGCGCGCTCACTTTTTATGGTGATGCGTTATGAAAAAGACCCTTCTTTACTGAACAAGTATAATATGAATTTGAACCGTCACTGGTACGCCTGGCAAAATCTCGATTTTAGTTTTGAAAGTTCCATTTGGTTTATCATGGTCTATCAGGTACTCACTGGTCAGGAAGTCATTCCCGGCAAATATCAGGATGTCATCAAATCGATGTGGGGTTTTGACCGCCAAACAAGAACATTTAAAATCCCCAATGAAAGCGGCTGCACCAGGGTGGAATCCGAAGCAGAAGGAATTGCTGCGGCAATGATAAGAAATTATTGGTTTGGCAGGTATTATGGATTGATTGACCCGGCCTGGTAAAAATATGATATTGACATGAAAACGATACTGATTTTCTGTGGCACTTTCATTGGATTTGTATTGACAAACAACGCACAGACCAATAACCCCGAACCTCCAAAAGGAATGGTTTACGTTCCTGCGGGCAGTTTTATTATGGGAAGCAAATATGGCGATCCCGATGAAAGACCGGAACATATCGACAACACCAAGGCTTTTTTTATTGATGAGTACGAAGTGAGTAATGCCGAGTTTGTACAATTTGACCCGGATTATTCCTGCGCAGATAGTGCCGGAGATTATCCGGCAGTTGTAACCTGGGAACAGGCCAATGCCTATGCCCATTGGGCGGGGAAACGTTTGCCAACGGAAAAAGAATGGGAAAAGGCCGCCCGAGGTACGGATGGTCGAATTTTTCCCTGGGGAAATACGTATGACAATACCTATGTTGTCTGGGACCACCGCAGCCCCAGGGGAAGTGCTATTGCCAAACCCAGGAGCCCGTATGGATGTTACGATATGGCAGGAAGTGTATGGGAATGGACAGCAGATTGGTATAAACCGTATCCGGGGAATGACGTACCGATGGAGCAATATGGAGAAGTTTACAAAGTGATGCGAGGCGGATCAAATTTCAACAATCATTCATTTATCAGAACGACTCAACGCTATTATGTTTTACCCAACACGACAAGTCGATATTATGTAGGATTTCGCTGCGTGAAGGATATTGAGTAATGAGAAAATTTTATTTTGCCTTAGCTCAATCAAACTGTTTGGGGCCTGCTATCATCTAAAATCCAATTGCATTTCTTGTAAGGTTTGTCAATCATCGATTGCTTGTTCGACCATTTGGCGGAATTTCCAGCCTGTTTCATCCGTTGGAATAGACTGGGTTTGTTTCATCAGTATGCCGATTATTTTCTCTTTTGGATCGGCAAAATATTGAGTATTGAAATAACCTCCCCATTCAAATGTGCCATTACTGCCTCTGCCGCCCATATCCTGTCCTTTTTGATCGAGCACACCGAACGCCAGGCCATAATATTCCCCGGAATCTCCCCAAAGGTCCCCAATTTGATTAGCCATCATAAATTGTACAGTTGTCCTGCTCAAAAGGCGCACGCCATTGAGTTCACCATTATTCAAATACATTTGCAGGAAGGTTGCATAGTCTTCTGCCGTACTGGAGAGGCCCCCGCCTCCGGAAAAGAATGTTTTTGCTCCTTTTATGGGATAGTCGGGATCATAAACTGTTGCCTGGTATCTTATCCATTTGCCATTCTTTATGGTCTGAACAGAAACCAACCGGTCATATTTCGATGGCGGCAGATAGAATCCTGTATCATCCATTCCCAGCGGATCGAATATTCGTTCTTGGAAAAATTTATCCAGCGGCATGCCTGACATTATTTCTATAAAATAGCCCAGCACATCGAGGCCTTCACTGTAGGTGAATTTTTCACCGGGATTATGATGAAGGGGTAATTTTGCCAGTTTTTTAATGTTTTCTTCAATCGTCACTGGTTGGGTTGTAAAAGCATCGATGATACCTGCCTTTTGGTATATTTTCTTAAACCGCTCATCTTCATCGATAAAACCATATCCAATTCCGGAAGTATGGGTTAACAAATGGAGGATGGTAATTTGTTTGTCAGCAGGGGTGGTAGTATAAGATGAGTCTTTTTCAATCAGTGAATCCAGCACCTGGGCTTTCCCGAATTCCGGAATATATTTTGATATGGGATCATCCAGCTTGAATTTACCTTCTTCCCAGAGCATCATCACCGCGGTGGCGGTGATTGCCTTGGTTTGGGAGGCGATCCTGAAAATGTCATCACGTTTTAAAGGTCTTTTGGTTGAATTATCTGCCATGCCAAATGGTTTGTAATATACAATTTTTCCATTCCTTGCTATGAGTGCCACTGCACCCGGTATCTCGTTTTGTTCAATGGCTTCGTTTAAGGCGGCATCAATGCGCGCCAATCGTTCGTCTGACATCCCTACACTATTCGGAGTGGCCTCAGATAGTGGTGCTGAGATTTGAATTGACCCGGTTTGAGAAAAAGTCGTCAACGCAATAACAGTAAACAGAATGGTGAATAAGTATTTCATGAGTATATATTTATGAATTATTTTTGGATGCATGAAGGCATAACAAATTACATTTATTCCATTAGCTCAATTTTTGCAGAATCAATGCTAGTTTTTTTAAACTTCATATTACATCAAACTTTTTCCCTGAATTGAGTTATTATCATTTCAAGTTGTGCTTCAGTTTTTATTTTTTAATGTAAAGCAAAGATTACAGCCTGGTATGGTTGGAGTGTAATAATATCGTTATTGATTGCAATGGATCCATAATTATCGATTAATTCTTCTTTGATTAAATTGATTTCCGGCAAATCAATGCTGGAGTGCTTATCTGTAAAATTTAACAAAATCAACATTTTTTGGTCATCCAAAGTCCTGGTATATGCATAAATTTCCGGGTGCTTCGGTTTTAATAATTGGTAGTCCCCATAAACCAGCACCGGATTATCACGCCTTAATTGAGTCATTTTCCTAAAATAGTTCAACACAGAATGTGGATCTTTATCTTCTTTTGCAACATTGATATTGTGGTAATTTTGGTTCACTGGTAACCATGGGATTCCGGTGCTAAAGCCGGCATTTTCGGTGTCATTCCATTGCATGGGCGTTCTGCCATTGTCTCTGGAACTAAATTTCAGCGCTTGCATGAAGGCTTCAACATCACCTCCGGAATTGACCACCTTTTTATAACCATTGATTGCTGCAATATCCTGATATTGATCAATGGAGTCAAAACCGATATTGGTCATGCCGAGTTCATCCCCATAATAACAATACGGTGTACCACGCATGCTTAGAATAAAGGTGTTCAACATTTTGGCAGAGGCTGCGTGGAATTCCGGGCTGTCATTGCCGAACCGACTCACCAGTCTGGCCTGATCATGATTTGCGAGGAATATGGATAGCCAGCCTTTTTTAGCAAAAACACTGTCCCATTTGGAGAATACTTCTTTAAAATGAATAATACTGTATCCTCCTGGTTTTGCAATATCAACACCGTCAAAAGCGTAGGCCATGTTCAATTCATGGCGATCTTCATCCACTAAATTATGTGCGTCTTTAAAGTTTCTGCCGGCCCCTTCAGCTACACTCATCACATTATATTTACTCAGAACTTCCCGGTACATTTCTTTGAGATAGTCGTGCAGATGGCCTTGCATAGCATAATAGTCAATAAAATGCTTCTCAAAACCTTCAGGAAAGGCAGGGAAAGTGGTGTCTTTCGCGGCAAACTGGAAAGCATCCAATCGAAATCCGTCGACGCCTTTGTCCGCCCAAAACTTCATAATATCGTAGACTTCTTGTCTTACTTTTGGATTTTCCCAATTTAAGTCAGGCTGCTTCTGTGAAAAATAATGTAAATAATAGGCATTGGTCGTGGAGTCATATTTCCAGGCGTTGCCTTGCGCATCAAACAAACTATAACGGTAATTCGGCTTTCCCTCTTCGGCAGGCCACCAGTGATAATAATTCCTGTAAGGATTGTCCCTGGAGCTTCTGGATTGTTTGAACCATTCATGTTCATCGCTGCTGTGATTCACGACAATATCCATGATCAATTTTATGTCTCTTTCGTGCATGGCCAGCAACATTTTGTTAAAGTCTTCCATGGTGCCAAAATCTCGCATAATGGCGCGGTAATCACTCACGTCATAACCGTTATCCGCATTTGGTGAGCTGTATATCGGATTAAGCCATATGGCATTGACGTGCAGACTTTTAATGTAATCCAATTCTTCAATTATTCCTTTTAGATCGCCAACGCCATCACCATCCGTATCTTTAAAACTGCGCGGGTAAATCTGGTAAATGATCGATTCTTTCCACCATTTTTTGTTGATTTGGGAGTGATCATTTATTTGTCTTGATTTGCTGGTACAACTTCCGATTATCAGGACAGTCAAAACAATGAAAAGTATTCTACGCATAATTTTAAGGATGGGATCTACTGAGGAAGATCGTATTGAATATAACACAATATTCCAGAAGGCACAACATCTGCCAGATGGACCCGAATATTAAACCTGTCCAATATATGGGCGAGTCATCTCAAGTGTTTAATTTACCTGCCCGCAATGGGGATGTCATGGGCTGGTAAATTGATTGGCGTTTTTTAGCAGACGCTACCTCGTGATTCTTTTTGGTCACAGGACAGAAATGTCCCACGAGCATGATTTCCTTAATTGGATGAATACACGGCCATCCTGAACTGTTATTGGTCATTCATGGTAATAATGACATTTCCAATCTTTCGACCCGAGGCCACGTAGTTGTATGCTTCCTGTATTTTTTCAATGGGATATTTCCGGTCTATTAACGGTTTATATTGTTCCTTTTCCAGTAAATCCTGTATGAATTCCATGCTCGCTTTAATATTAACCGGAACTGGAAACTTAACTTTCTTTCTGCCAAAAATTGGTGTGAAAAGTGCTAAAAATAGATTTTGAGCATTTGGACCCAATTCGGAGGAGATATAAACGCCATCTTTAATTAACAGGCGTTCGCATTTGAAGAAGGTGCTTTTTCCAACGGCATCAAATACAAAATCATATTGTTCCGTATCGCTCGTAAAATCATCTTTTGTATAATCAATTACTTTATCAGCACCCAATTTATTCACCAGGGCCATATTATTTGTGTCGCAAACTGCGGTCACGTAAACATCATAATACTTTAAAAATTGTACCGCGGCTGAGCCAATTGCTCCCGTTGCGCCATTCACCAATACCTTCTGTCCCGGTCTGAGTTTTACTTTATTGATGAAATTATAGGCATAATGCGCCCCTTCCACACTAGCCGCCGCTTGTTCGAAAGATACATTTTCCGGGATTATGGCGATCGCTTGCTGCTCCGGTAGTGTTGTGAATTCTGCCTGTGAGGACAATCCGGTATCATCAAAACCCCAAACCCTGTCGCCAACATTGAACTTGGTTACATCACTGCCAACCTCTTCAACCACACCGGCAAAATCCGTCCCGGGTATGGATCTTTTGGGTTTAAATAATCCTGTAAAAAACCTTAATATAAATGGTTTGGCCCAAAGAATTCCGCAATCTGTTCTATTGACAGTCGTGGCATAAACATGAATCAATATTTCATCGTTGTTTGGAATTGGTTTTTCAATATCTTTAACTGTCAAGACATCCGGTGAACCATATTGAAATCGTACTGCTGCTTTCATTTTCTAAAGTTGGCTAATATGGTTTTAAAACACATCATCAATTAAATGATTGAATAGGAATAAATTTATGTCTGTATGTTAATGAATAAGGTGAATTGGTGGATGATTGTCGCAATTCCATGGAAATAATTTTTATCCTGACAAGTTGTTTATTTCGTTATATTTTAGCGCCTAATGATTTGCTGTGAAACAGGAAATTAAATAACCAGAAAAAGTTGATGATAAAAATAGAACTGCAACGAGCTGAAGAAAATCAATCCATCTTTTTAATATAGATCACCCAGTCCCGGACCTTCTTTGAACCAGGATACATACCAGGACAGGTAAGATGAATGGATTCTGCGCCGTGTACATCTTTGACTTGCGATTTTTCCCCCGTGGCAGGATTCATAAAATAATAGCTGTATTGGCCGTTGGATTGTGCATTTAACTTAACCGTCATATATCCCCCATAGCGCAGGTAAATGACGTATTCTTTACCTGGAATGGCAAGACAAAATGGTTGAGGGGAATCAGTGATCAATGCTGCATGTGGTTGCATGTTCCACCAGTCGATGTTGCTGAAGAATTTTGACATAATGCCCATAGAAACAGCCCCTTCGTAATCATATGTTGTTCGTTCAAATCCGGATTCTTTCGGCCATGCATCACCGGAATCAGCGCCGGTTTCCGGGGTGCTGGCACGCCACACATGACCGCCGCCGTAAGTATGTCCCGCCGCTCCGGAAAGGATGGCCCCCCAGGCTGCCAGTCTGATATCTCTGCCAGTAGGATTGCCTTCAACAAACTCGTACCAGGGTTCGGTGATCACAATGGGTTTGGCTGGTTTCCCGGCATAATTTTCTTCAATCACTTTCGGGATCATTTCGTTGGCATATCGACCGTGGCCCACCTGGCTTTGATTATAATCCAGCCAGTTTTCCTGGTGCAATACATCACCAGTCGACCATTGGGGAGCTTCAGCGCCACCATCCCAAAATGGTGGGGTGCTATGAACGCTAACAATTCTGGTATATGGATCTTCCTGCTTTACAAACTGGCCAAGTTCCTTCCAAAATTCCAGTGGAAAACCTCCATAATTGTACATATTGTACTCGCCGGCCAGCACCCAGATCACATTGTAAGCACCAAAGCGGTCAATCAGATAGCTCCACCAACGTTTTATTTTCTCTTCTCCAACAGTCTCATTGAGATTTTTACGACTCCACCAGCCGTGGATCCAGACCGTAATTCCCTTGGAGTTGGCATATCGGATCATATCTTCCACTTTTTTAACATGTTCGGGATCCAGTTGAGTAAAGGTGCTGTCTAAGAGTGAACTGATCTGCCCCCAGCCGTTTCCCGGAACAAAAAGCTGTCCGATATTAAAGCCTTTTTCGGCCCGGTTATCGACCAACTTTTTGAAGGTTTCCAAATGGATCCTATTGTCCGTCCAATTCCACCAGGTGTCACCGATCCATAAAAAAGGTGTGCCGTCGGCATATTCAAAATAATGAGTTCCGGAAGCATCTTCAGGATGTACCTGAATAAAGCCCCTGCGGGTTGGATTAGCTTGTAGTTCGGCTTCGGTCCATTTTATTACTTCAAGTTTACCTTTTTTACGATCAAGACCTTTGTCGGGGGATTCACTGATATATTCCCAGGACCCGGAATATGGAGCGGTAAAATTCACAATCCATTCATCACCGCCATTCCAGCAACCACTGATGGTAAGTTGATGTCCTTCCGCATCACCGCCTGATCCTTTGAAATGGACTTCAAGAAGATTTTTTCCATCAGATGCGGGAATTAACAGATAGGGATTTTGGTAATTTTTTTTTGCATGGAAAGTAAGCCGATACACTTCCCATTGGTGAACGGTCGTGGCAAAAATTCCGGAACAGGTGAAAATGAGTGTAATGATCAGCAAAAGCTTCACTGTTTTCATAGGGGGTTTCAAGTTATTTATGTTGCATATTTCTTTTCTTCTGGTATGATTTAGCTTAATTGTAGCAAATTATACCAGGTCATATAAATCAATTTCGATGTATTTTTAAATTGGCTTTGGCTCAACTAACAAATCAAAATATAAGTGAATTTAATAAATTGTGTTACACTGGTGTTTACCTATGGTAAATTAAAATTCACAGCAATGACATTAATTTGGTTGAAATGGAATTGTTGCCGAATTTGTTTCAATATTTGATAAATGTCTCTTAGGTATCATATGATTTCTTTTAATCAGAAAGCTTAATCTTAAATTTTTGTGAAAGAAAAAGCAGTATTCAACTGGAGTGGTGGTAAGGACAGTGCATTAGCGCTATATCACACCCTTCAAAATCAGGACTATGCTGTTGGCAGTTTGCTCACCAGCATCAATGGGGCGTTTAAACGGGTATCGATGCATGGGGTACGCGAAACATTGCTGGAACAGCAGGCCCAAAGTTTAGGGCTCCCTTTACAAAAAGTGTATCTATCAGAAAAGGCATCGATGGAAGAATACAACCGGGAAATGGGTCACACCATGCAGAAACTCAAAGAGGAGGGATATACCACGGCTGTTTTTGGGGATATTTTTTTAGAAGACTTGAAAAAGTACCGGGAAGAACGCCTGGCTACCATTGGATTTTCCGCTCATTTTCCCATTTGGAAACGGGATACAACTGCATTGCTTCGCGAATTCCTCGATCTTGGTTTTCGGACAATTATTGTGAGTATCAATGCCGAATTGCTTGACAAGCATTTTGTCGGCAGAATTATCGACCGTGATTTTATTAAAGATCTGCCGAAAGGTGTCGATCCTTGTGGCGAAAATGGGGAGTTTCATACGTTCGTCTTCGACGGACCGATATTTTCACACCCCATTAATTTTGTAAAGGGAGATATTGTTTTTCGGGAATATGATGCTCCGAAACAGAATAAACCGGGTGAAAACAAAAACAGACACATCAATGAAAAAGTGGGTTTCTGGTTTTGTGAATTACTGGGAAAACCATAATTTTTTTGAGGAACAGATCAATTCAAACTTCAATCGGATTAGCCGTATAAAATTTATATCTTCGATTTTTATACTGAACTTCTTATTTCATGAAAAACCAACACGCTTTTATTCTGATAATCACACTATTTGTGGCTTGCAGATCCGGTGAAAAAAAAGCTCCTGAAACCAGTGCAAGCCGACCGAATGTTGTTTTAATCCTTACCGATGACCAGGGCATTGGCGATATTGGTTACAATGGCAATCCTTTTGTGAAAACACCCAATTTGGATGCCTTGGCGGCAAAAAGCACCCGTTTTACCAGCTTTTATGTTTCACCGGTATGCGCACCCACGCGTTCCAGCATTATGACCGGCAAATATTCTTTAAAGACCGGTGTATATGACACCTACAATGGCGGGGCAATTATGGCAGCCAGGGAAGTGACGATTGCCGAGATCCTCCATAAAAATGGTTATAAAACAGCCATTTTCGGGAAATGGCATTTAGGTGATGACTACCCATTTCGTCCGATCGATCAGGGCTTTGATGAGTCATTGATCCATAAAGCGGGCGGTATGGGGCAGGTTGGTGATGTGGACAATTACTTTGCATTTGACAGCGCCTATTTCAATCCGGTGTTATACCACAACGAACAGAAAGTGCAGACCAAAGGATATTGTTCAGACGTTTTTACCGATGGCGCCATTGATTTTATAAAAAACAATACTGAAAATCCATTCTTTCTCTATTTACCTTACAATGCTCCGCACACTCCCCTTCAATTACCGATGAAATATTATGAAATGTACCAGCATATGCAGTTCAATGCTGATTCATTTCCGCATGGTTCTGCCGACCTTCCACCAATGTCAGAGAATGAACTCGAAGCAGCCCGCCGCGTGTATGGCATGGTAACCAATATCGATGATAATATCCTGCGTCTGGAAGAAACCCTAAAAAGTACCGGTTTATGGGACAATACCGTATTTATCTTTTTAACTGATAATGGACCGCAACAAACCAGGTATAAAATGGGCTTTCGCGGAAAAAAGGGTTCTGTTTACGAAGCGGGAATCAGGGTGCCCTTTTTTATTCATTTTCCACAACTCTTTCCTGAAAATAAGGTCATCAATGCGCCGGCGGCACATATCGATCTCTTACCAACCATTTTGGATATTTTACATATTAAAAACCCGGTGGCCGACCAAATTGACGGACAAAGCTTGCTTCCCCTGTTGAATGATCAGGATTCTGCTTTCACCAATCGCGTTTTTTACTCTGAATGGCTGAGGGGATTCCCCATTCAATATTGGAATATGGCTGCCCGAAAAGGTGATTATAAATTAGTGGGTAATACGGAGTATTACAGTAAGGTGGCAGATTTTGAGTTGTATAACCTGGCTGAAGATCCTGGTGAAACAACAAATATCATTCAGAAACAGCCGGAAATTGCAGGGGAGTTGAAAAATGCTTTGGACCAATGGTACCATAGCTGCATTGACACGGTCCAGGCATTGGGGATTCAACGCATCCAGATCGGTAGCCAGTTTGAAGATCCTGTGATACTGAACCGCAATGACGCCAAGGGTGAACCTGGTATCTGGAATCAGGATGAAATTTTTGGGTATTGGGACGTACAGGTCGTGAAAAGCGGAAAATACAATGTCCGATTCAAGTTTGTTCATGATCTCGAAGAGCCCGGCAGGATGTATTTAAAAATGTATCCTTTGCAGTTCATGACTCAAAATAGCGAAACAGGCTTCTCTAATCTCACCTTGGAACAATTACAATTGTCATCGGGCAACTATCGGGTTGAGGCTTACTATCAAACCGAGTCAGACAAGCGGATATTCCCGTTTTTTGTGGAATTCAAAGAAATGCCTTAGCTCACACTTCATGAGCCATTTTTGGACGATCATAAAATCCATTGATATAAAGTTTGATGGAATATGAAAGTGAGAATTAACAATTTTTAAACATGGAGTTGCTCATTTCAGAAGCAAAATATGAATAATGGTAATTTTTACTTTTATTTAATAATAATATTTACGTAATTTAAATAATTACCTAAGCAACGTGTTATTTCATTTCTAAATAGAAGTGAATTAAGATATAATTTCCCAAATTATGAACAAATGTTATTTGTGTGATATCAATACGCCTCGTGCAACTTTGTATTTTCCACATTCGTTTTGTTTCCCACTCAGTGCCAATGATTTTTATCTATATTTTGGCAATTTCATGCACACAAATATTCTGTTTTTGGTCAAACTATCGAGGCTTGTTCATTTATTGTTTTCGTCGATATTGAGTAAAAAAGGATCCATATTCGAATTCATTTGTAGTTTTATCGGTCATGGCTCCGATAAATTGAAATTCAAGGAAATTAAGGTAATCTTACCTTGGATGACTTTGGGATTCGTTTCTGTCATTACGATGCCAGTTCAATGGTGGGATGGATATGCTCCATTAAAAGTTGGACTATTGCATGCAATAAAGAGGAATAAACGATTGATTATAATCAATTTATTTATTTTGAATTGCTAAATAACCACCCAAAATGAAAGCAGAACATTTTTTGTACACTTTTGGTAATGGACCATATTTGAGTCGAAAGAAATCGGTAAATCTGAAAACTGTTGATGAGGTCTCGATGTGGAAAGATTTCTTGGATGGTAGTGATGGCGCACTGGCCTACATTTATAGATCTTATGTTGGTAAATTGTATAATTATGGAAGGCAAATAATTAATGATGATAATGTTGTAAGTGATGGCATTCAGGATGTATTCTATGAATTGATCAAAAGTCGCAAAAGACTCAGTCAGACCACATCCATTAAAAATTATTTGTATGCCAGTTTGAGGCGTAGATTAATGAAACAGCAAAAAAGCGAAAATAAAATACAACGAGAGCATATCGATGAGGACAATTCCGGCCTTTTTAAAATTTCATTTTTTAAAGATAATCAATCTACACTGGATCAATTTTCCGGAGAACAAATTAAAATGTTGGAAAAAGCCTGTAATGCCCTGCCGGTAAGGCAACGCGAAGCCCTGATCTTATTGTATTATGAAGAACTTGAATATACTGAAATTGCCAAAATCATGAAGATCGGAAAAGTACGATCTGCCCGAGCACTGGTTTATCGCGCAATCGATTCCCTCAAGCATGTAATTCAACCCATCAGAGAAGAATTTTTGAATGCCTGACCCATTGTCAGTCGGCTGCACCGGTCAGGTTGGTTATTTAAATTTTCAGTTTTTATTTATTGAGTTAACTTTCGAGTGTACTCGCCTTTGTAAACTTTTTTAATCTGAAAATCAGCAACTTAATAATGTGGATAAAAAAAATCACTGTTTAGCCATGTACATTCTTGCCCGATTTGTCTTTTAAGTTATATATGAAACCCTTGAATTATAAGGATTATACAGTGCATGATTTTGTGAAAGATGAACTTTTCATAAAATGGGTGTTAAAACCGGACCTTGAATCGGACCATTTTTGGCAAAAATGGTTGGAGAATAATCCTGATAAAGCACAGGTTTTGGAAACGGCAAGGCGATTTATCGAACAACTGCATTTTCAACATTCTTTTGAAATAGGAAATGATCAATACACGCGCATTTTAGAGCAGATTATGCGCTATAAATGGCAGGAAGATATTGCTCAACAGGATAAATGGAGGACTAAAATAAGGATTATCTGGTGGTCACTGGCAGCCACACTGCTCATCATTGTCACAAGCATTGCCATACTGAATTACATGTCAGCGACGAATCAGGAGATATCTGCAACACAGCATTATATAGTCAAAAAAATTCCAGCCGGATCCAAATATAGTTTGCGGTTGCCGGATGGCAGTAAAGTTCAACTCAATGCCTGTTCTGAATTAAGATATCCTCAACAATTTGACGGAGATATGCGCGAAGTGTATCTGAACGGGGAAGCGTTTTTTGAAGTGGAAAAGGATTCTACAAAGCCATTCCTAATCCATACTGGCGATTTGCTTACCAGGGTTGTTGGAACATCATTCAATATAAGGGCCTACCAAAACGAAGTCGTTAAGAAAATTGCTGTCGTAACCGGTATTGTTAGAATTACTTCGCAACATGGAGTTTCTATAATGGTCGAGCCAGAAACCATGGCGATATATAAAAATGATGATGAAAGTATCAAAACCCAGGTTTATAATGCCAATGAAGAAATTGGCTGGAAGGATGGTCTGCTTTATTTCAATAAATCAGCCCTAGGCTTCGTGTTTCAACAACTGGAATCGTGGTACGGGGTACAAATTTCCGTTTCTGATGATATTTCAAAAGATGAAAAATATAGTGGAGAATTCCACAATGAGACGCTGGACAACGTGCTGGAAGGCATTGCGTATACTTCCGGTTTTCAATTTA
Organism: uncultured Cytophagales bacterium; assembly: GCA_963711495.1. Lineage (GTDB taxonomy): Bacteria > Bacteroidota > Bacteroidia > Cytophagales > Cyclobacteriaceae > CAVQEK01. Next base: position 309,330 of record CAVQEK010000005.1, on the reverse strand, counting down.
AAATTGATGGAAAACATGTTATGATTTTTAAACCTAAAAGCAATTCAAAATGAATACATTTTACTGACAAAAAAAAGACCGGATGTTTGCGGCATACCGGTCTTCAATTTCAACTTTCCAAAGGGAAATTTGCGGTTCCCTTGTGAAAACAATTAATTATTGTACAAATAATAAATCACCCAAATTTATGAAAAATAACCTTACTAAGAAAATTGTGATTATGTCCAAATACATGATCATCGGGACTTTTCTTCAGTGCGCATTTATCAGTCTTCTATTGGCAGATAATTTACATGCACAGCGGCAGAGCATTGATGAGATCAATGTTAGTATCAGTGTCGACGGCAATATTATGGATGTCTTCAAAGCCATCGAAGCCGTCACAGATTTCCGGTTTTCAGTGAACAATACGCGTTTGGATTATGGAAAGAAAATTTCAATTCACGCAACAAACCAACCACTGAAAGAAGTATTGGAATCCATATCCAAAAAAACTGACCTTAAATTCCGGAGGATTAACGAAAGCATCAATGTAAGTAATTTCAAGCGGTCTGAGTCTCGTGTTGCTGAAGAGTCAAAGAATTACCAGGGACGCACAGTTACCGGAAAGGTAATTTCTTCCGAAGATAATACCGGATTGCCAGGTGTCAATGTTATTATCAAAGGTACCACCATTGGCACCGTAACCGACATCAATGGAAATTATAAAATAGACGTGGAAACTGGTCAGGTATTAGAATTTAGTTCTGTTGGTTATCAACGTGAGGAAGTTGCTTTAGGTAATCAGTCAGTAATAGATATTACCTTAGCACCAGATATTACTGCTTTGCAAGAAATAGTTGTAGTTGGTTATGGTACGGAGAAAAAAGCCACTGTAACAGGTTCAATTGCATCAATCAAAGGAGATGAAGTTGTTGAGGCCCCAGTAACCAGCGTTAGTAATGGTCTGGTCGGACGTTTACCAGGTTTATTTTCAGTGACTCGGAGTGGTGAACCCGGATATGATGAATCTACCATCAGAATTCGAGGTGTGAATACTTTGGGCGACAATGATGCTTTGGTGGTAGTAGACGGTGTCCCCGGTCGATCACTTGACAGAATTGATCCAAGCAATATTGAAAGCATAACAGTGTTAAAAGATGCCTCTGCGGCAATTTATGGAGCACAAGCGGCTAATGGTGTAATTTTGATTACCACAAAACGTGGACAAATGGGAAAGCCTACCATTACTGTGAATCTGAATCAGGGCTGGAATCAGCCAACAAGAATACCCAAAATGGCCGATGCACCAGAATACGCCACCATGCTTAATGAAATTGACATTTATCGTGGTAGAACACCTCGATTTACAGACGAGGATATTCAAAAATTCGCTGATGGTTCAGATCCCTGGAGCTATCCAAATACAGATTGGTTTGCAGAAACACTCAAACCATGGACGCCGCAAAATTATGCCAATGTTTCTGTCTCAGGCGGAAGTGAAAGCATGAAGTATTATTTGTCACTCGGCGCTAAAACCCAGGGCGGATATTATTATAACAGTGCTACCAAATACAGTCAATACGACTTCAGAAGCAATATTGATGGCAAAATTAATGATAATATCAGTATCGGATTTGATATTTCAGGTCGAATGGAAGACCGGAATTTCCCTACACGGTCGGCAGGTGATATTTTCCGAATGGTTATGCGCGGTAAACCTACGATGCCGGCTTACTGGCCAGATGGTACTCCCGGCCCGGACATAGAATATGGGAATAATCCTGTGGTGGTAACTACCGATGCTACCGGATATGACCAAGACAAATGGTACATATTGCAGAGTAACATTCGGTTGGATATCAACATACCATGGGTTCAGGGTCTCACTTTCAATGGCAATGCCAGTATCGACAAGGGCTTCCGCTTTCACAAAAGATGGGAAACACCATGGTATCTATACTCTTGGGATGGGCAGTCTTATGATGAAAATGGCAAACCTGTCTTAGTCAAAGGTAAAAAAGGATTTGATGACCCACGTCTTACCGAAGACATGGAGGATAACCGCAATATCCTGCTAAATGGCAGATTGAATTATGAACGGACATTCAATGACAATACCTTCAAAATTATGGCTGGTGTAGAAACCAGATCTGGTGGTGGTGATAAATTCAACGCCTATCGCCGGTATTTTGTGTCTACAGCATTGGACCAGATGTTCGCCGGAGGTGATGAATTGAAAGATAATGGTGGTTCAGCCTACGTAAGTGCCCGTTTGAATTATTTTGGGCGCGTTAACTACAGTTATAAGGAGAAATACCTGGCTGAGTTTGTTTGGCGTTATGACGGATCTTATATTTTTCCGTCTGACAAGCGATTCGGGTTTTTCCCTGGAGTATCCCTTGGTTGGAGAATGTCTGAAGAAGATTTCTGGCAAAATAGTCTTTCATTCATCAATCATTTTAAACTCAGAGCATCATGGGGACAAACCGGTAATGACCGTATTGATGAATGGCAATACATCGCATCTTATGGATTTAATGCCAATAATTACACCTATATATTTGGCGTAGATCAAGAAAATAAAAGACTCTATGAAACACGAATTCCCAATAAAGATGTTACCTGGGAAGTTGCCAATCAGGCCAATATTGGTTTCGATGCTGATCTTTTTAACAGCAACCTGACTTTTTCTTTTGATTATTTCAATAATAAACGATCACAGATCTTATGGTGGAGAAACGCCTCTGTGCCGGCTTCTACCGGATTATCTCTACCACGTGAAAATATCGGTAAAGTGACTAATTCTGGTTATGAGTTTGATATTGGATATAACAATCATTTTGGAGACCTTACGTACAAAGTTTCTGTAAATGGTGGATATGCTAAAAACAAGATCACTTTCTGGGATGAGTCGCCTGGGGCACCTGAATGGCAAAAATCAACAGGCCATCCAACACCTACCGATCCCAATAATCCTGATAATGACCTGTATTATCAGGCAATAGGGATATTTAAAAACCAGGAAGAAATTAATAACTATCCCCATTGGGATGGAGCTGTGCCAGGAGATGTCATATTCCAGGATTATAATGATGATGGTGTAATCGATGCCAATGACAAGGTCAGAAATGATAAGACCAATATTCCAAGGTTCACCGGAGGGATGAGTTTCATTTTACAATGGCATAACTTCGATCTGAATATCCTCTTCCAGGGAGCTACCGGAGCCATTCGTTACATTTATACCGAATCTGGTGAAATTGGCGATTTTCTTCAGGACTTCTATGATAATAGATGGACTGAAGCCAATCCGGATGCTTCTTATCCCAGAACGTTCAACCGGGATGATGAATACTGGAGAAATAATAGAAATACCATTTGGGTGAGAAAAACAGATTATGTGCGGCTGAAGAATTTGGAATTTGGATATAATCTGCCTTCAAAGATCAATGATAAGATCGGATTGAATAATTTCAGGATTTATGTAAGTGGATTTAACCTTTTAACATATAGTCCTGACTTGAAAGACTTTGATCCTGAGTCTGATAATCAAAGTGGCCAGGGTTATCCACTACAGCGGATTGTTAATTTGGGTCTTTCATTCAACTTTTAAAACCGACAATTATGAAAAAAGTAGTTTATATTATAACCGTTGTATTTGTGTTAACCAGTATTACTTCTTGCAACAAGGATTTTCTGGATAAACAACCGCTGGATCAGTTTTCTGAGGAAACCGTTTGGACAGATCTTTCTTTAATGGAAACATTTGTCAATAATATTTATGCAGGTGTTCCTCATGGATTCAGCAATATGATGATGGCTTCCATTGTGGATGAATCGATGTACAATGCCGATTTCGGTAGTAGTAATGTTACCAAAAGTCTTATTACTCCAAGTGATTATTCTGTGTTTGATGTAAGTTTCTGGTCAGCAGATAGGTATCGCTTCATGACTTGGACGCATATCTATCAACAGATCAGGGCCTGTAACTTGTTTCTGAGCAAAGTAGAGAGCAATTCATATGAAGATGAGGATATGAAAAACCGATTAACAGGTGAAGTTCATTTTCTCAGGGCATACAATTATCAAAACCTTGTATTGATGTATGGTGGTGTGCCTTTAATCACTAAGGCATATGAATTAAATGATGATTTTTTGGTTCCTAGAAATACATTTGAAGAGTGTATCAATTTCATTGCTGACGAATGTGACCAGGCCGCAGCATTACTTCCGTTAGTAGAAGAAGGAGGTAATGCAGGAAGGGCCACCAAAGGGGCAGCCTTAGCGTTGAAGTCTCGGATTTTGCTCTATGCCGCTAGCGATCTTTATCATGATCAGTCGTGGGCAGGTAATTATGAACATCCTGAACTTATTGGTTATACCTCTGGGGATCGCACTGCACAATGGCAGGCAGCAAGAAATGCCGCTAAAGTGGTGATTGATCTCGGTGAATATGCATTGTACAAAGCCGACCCTGCACCAGGTGATTCATTGGCTCAAAATTATGATGACATCTTTTTACAAAAACAAACATCGGAAGATATCTTCGTACGTTATTTTACCAAGAAATCATCGGCAGAAAATTGGGATACTTACAATCCCGGACTTTTCAACAACCCAAATGGATATCACGGTTGGGGAAGTAACACACCAATTCAACAGTTCGTGGATGATTATCAGTTGAAAGATGGCAGTGATTTTGACTGGAATGATCCGGTAATGGCTGCAAATCCCTATGCCAATCGTGATCCTCGTTTTTATGCCTCTATTCTTTATAATGGAGCACAGTGGAGACAACGACCTGCCGATGTAGTTGCCAGTGATCCGGCTGGTATAATCCAAACAGCCTTCTGGGAAAAATGGGATTCTCAAACCAATAGTATGAATGTCGTTCCTGGTTTGGATACCAGAAAGGGACCAATCGAAGACTGGAATGGAACATATACAGGTTATTATTTAAAAAAATTCATTGATCCTTCGGTTGATGCGCAATATGTTCCACAAGAGCTCCCGTGGAGATTTATAAGATATGCAGAGGTAATTTTGAATTATGCCGAAGCATGTATAGAGCTTGGTGAGGAAGATGAAGCACGAACTTATATCAATATGATCCGACATCGTGTGAGAATGCCAGATATTACATCTTCTGGAGACGCTTTACGACAAGCTTGTCGGCATGAACGCCGTATAGAACTAGCTTATGAAGATCAAAGATTCTTCGATGTACGACGCTGGATGATCGCTCCTCAGGCATATGAAAATGCAAAGGGAATAGAAATTCGCTATAAACTCAATCCTGATCACACAACTTCAACCACTCCGACATATACGATCATGGATATTCAGGAGCGAGACTGGAAAGATCGCTTCTATTTCATGCCCATTAAACTTGATGAGATGAACAGAAATGATCAATTGATACAGAATCCATTGTATTAATCTGCTCAGCGAACATATTTTTAAATTGAGCTGTCATATTATTGGCAGCTTAATTTTTATATTTTTATTTCATGTAATGGCAGGTAGGCATTATCGGAAAAGCTGACCTGATTTGGTACTAGGCTGGTTTTTTTGAACAGGTTAAAAGTAGAGAACTTTTAACTTAGCGCGATGAAAAAGAGTAAATTCAATGAGACACAGATTTTTGCCATTCTGAAGGAACAGGATCTAGGCAAGACGGTAAATGAGATATGCAGGGCCCATGGGATCAGTCCGGCGGCCTTTTACAACTGGAAGAGCAAGTATGCGGGGATGGACATTCAGGAACTCAGGCGGTTGAAAGAGCTTGAGGCGGAGAATTTTCGTTTAAAGCGGATTGTAGCCAACCAGAGCCTGGATATTGATTTATTAAGGGATTTATTATCAAAAAAGTGATAACGTCCGTGCAGCGTCAAGAGAGTGTCGAATATATGAAACAGGAAAAGGGTGTTTCACATGCGCGGGCGTGCAGGCTGGTGAGTCTGGCAAGGACACAGAAGTATTATGAAAAGAAGATGCCGTCCAGGGACCGGGAGCTGTCAGAGGTTATCAGGGGCGTGATTGGCAGTAGCCGTCAAGGCAGGGAGAAGGTGATACGCAAGGTACAGCGCAAGTATCCACACCTGGGCGCCAGCAAGATACGCAGGGTATACGAACGGGAAGGGTTTAGCCTGTACAAACGGCTAAAGCGGCGGGTACAACACCAGGTATGCAATCCGATCGATATTCCTATGCCCGGAAACCAGGAGTGGGCCATGGATTTTATGAGCGATGCGTTGAGCAACGGACGGCGGTTCAGGACATTCAATGTGGTGGATCATTACAACCGGCAATGCATGGGGATCTGTGTGTCACACAATTTTCCGGCAGTCCGGGTAATTGCAGCATTGGAGATTATGATCAGCCTTCATGGAAAACCCCGGCGGATACGAACTGATAATGGTACGGAATTCCGGAGCAAACGCTTTCAGCTATGGCTCAAGGAGAACGGTATTGCATGGTCACCGATTCAGAATGGCAAACCACAGCAAAATGCCATCGTGGAACGGTTTAACAAAACCTACAGAGAAGATGTACTCGATGCTTACCTGTTTGACAGTATAGGCTATGCCCAGCATATAACCGACAACTGGATCAGGGAGTATAATACAGACCGGCCTCACCAGGCCCTCAATTATTTAACCCCGGTAGACTATGCGGCGTAAAATGGATTTTCTTAGGCATGCCACTCCCAAAATGGGCATTAAAAAAGAAACCTCACCTAGGGTGAGGCTTCAAAACCATTTCGGTCGGATGAATCTATCCCTGATAGGTTGCTTCCCAGCAGAGCCTATTTCCGTTTCGATTCAACATTTCAAAATTCAATCATTAAAACTATATTTACAACCTGTCAAATTTTCCAGCCAGTTACCATTTGTATTTTTACAGGTATTTAAGATCTTACGAATCCTAAACCCAATTGCTGTTTTCTGTAATTTTAAAACATGAAAAAATGACCAGGAAAACCATCATTGTTAGCGTGCTGCTAACACTTTTATGCCTCAAATCCCAGGCACAGGTTAAATTTGACAATGTCCTTTATGGGGTTGCCTACTACCACGAATACATGCCCTACGAAAGGCTCGACAAAGATATTCAAATGATGAAAGATGCCGGGATCACTGTGGTAAGGGTTGGCGAGTCTACCTGGAGTTTGTTTGAACCCCGAGAGGGAGAATTTGAGTTTGCCTGGATGGACAGGATATTGGATAAAATGCATGAAGCGGGAATAAAGGTCATACTGGGAACACCTACTTATTCTATACCTGCATGGCTGGCACACGAGCATCCTGAAATTTTGATTGAATATCCAGGTGGAGGACATGCTTACTACGGCATCCGTCAAAATATGGACATCAGCAATCCTACATACTTATTCTATTGCCAACGGATCATCCGAAAAATGATGGAGCATTTTGCCAAACATCCCGCCATTATTGGCTTTCAGGTTGATAATGAAACCCTGACCAGAAATGCCAATAACCGGGATGTGTTTGTGGGGTATGTAAACCATGTTAAAAATAAATTTAAAACGCTCGAAGCTTTGAACAAAGCCTGGGGTTTGAACTATTGGGGAATGAACATCAACACCTGGGAAGAATTTCCTGCCAGGGATGGCGCTACCAACCCTTCTTACAAACTGGAATGGAAACGGTACGAAAGACAAATGATCGCTGATTTTCTTACCTGGCAATCAAAAATTGTGGCTGAATACAAAAGACCCGATCAATTCATCACACACTGTTTTATGCCACCAATCCAGGATATCGATCATCCGGCAACAGCTAAATACATGGATTTGATGGCCGTGAATGTGTACCATCCGGTGGAAGATCGCTTAGACGGCGAAGACATTGCTTTTGTGGGAGATTATTTCAGGGGCATCAAAAAAAGAAATTACCTGGTCACCGAAACCAACGCCCAAACAACGGGTTGGGATTCCAAAACGCAGAAACCACCCTACGATGGTCAACTCCGCATGAATGTTTATGCTCATCTTGCTTCCGGTGCCAACATGGTAGAATACTGGCACTGGCATTCCATCCACAATGGACAGGAGCAATATTGGAAGGGGGTATTGAGTCACGATTTACAGCCCAACAGGGCCTATCGGGAGGTAAGCCGTACCGCTCATGAGTTGCAAGAGATCGGACCCGAACTGGTCAATTTGAAGAAAAATAACCAGGTGGCCATATTGTTCAGTGGAGATTCCTATTACGGACTGGAATATCAGAAATACACCGATCAGCATGGCGCATATTCCAGTCAGTGGTTGAAGCCGATGCACATTGCGTTGTACAAACAAAATGTAGAATCGGACATTATTCTTGAAAGGGATGATTTCAGCAAATATAAGTTGCTGGTTATTCCGCCTTTATATATCGCCACCGATTCCTTGCTTCACCGGATCAGTGATTATGTCAAGAATGGAGGTCACGTGGTGATGGGGATGAAAAGCGGGTTTTGCAACGAGAACTCGGCAATCCGGCCTGAGCTGATGCCCGGACCATTGCGGCAGGCTTGTGGCTTTTATTATCAGGAGTTTGCCAATATCGATCCGACTTCCCTAAAAGATGATCCGTTCCATGTAGGAGATCGTGAAAACAAGGTGAGGGATTGGGCGGAATTTATCATACCGGAAACAGCTAAACCATTGGCTTATTATGATGATAAACATTGGGGTAAATATCCTGCTATCACCAGCAACCAATTTGGGAATGGTCAATTAATTTATATCGGCACGGTATTGAGTGATGATCTGATGCAGGTTGTGATGAGAAAGGCTGTCATGGATGCAGGGATCAACCACCTGGCACAGCAATTGGTTTTTCCCATTATCGTTCGCTCCGGGACCAACGACAGGAATAAATCAATCCATTATATATTCAACTATTCTGATATAGAACAAACAACCCGATATCCATTTGGCAATGGCAAGGAACTTTTGGATAATAAGGACATCAATCAAAATGATCAATTAAATCTGGAACCTTGGGGCGTTAAAATCATTGAAGAGAAATAATTCTTTCTTTTTTCAATGACGAAATCTTTGAAAATATCCACATTGATCAATGAAGCACAAAATTTTTAAACACATGAGATCGAATTTTTTTTTAGCCGTAATCATCGGCCTATTCATTGGGCAATACTCAATGGCACAACAACATGATTTTTTGAGCCACATTGATCAATTTATTGAAGATCCGGGTGTATTTACGGTGAACCAGGAACCTGGCCATGTGCCTTTGGTGCCATTTAGTAATGCACAAGAAGCAATGGAGGGAAATTGGAGTAATTCGTCGGGATATCAATCGCTCAATGGCCAATGGAAATTCCAATGGCAGGAAAATCCATATACAGTACCCAAAGATTTTTTCGAGCGCAATTATAAAGACTCAAATTGGGATGATATCAACGTTCCTGGCAACTGGGAAATGCAGGGCTATGGTGATCCGGTTTTTCGCAATGTTTCCCAGCCTTTTCCGTCTGATCCGCCACGTATTCCCCACGATTACAATCCTACAGGGACTTACCGGAAATATTTCTCGATTCCGGCCAATTGGAAAAACCGTAAGATTTTTTTGCGCATTGAAGCGGCCACCAGTGCGTCTTTTGTCTGGGTGAATGGAAAGGAAGTGGGATACAATCAGGGTGCCAATGAACCGGCGGAGTATGATATTACCGAATTGGTGAAACCCGGTAAAAATGTTCTTGCCATCATGGTCACCAAATATTCTGACGGTACGTATCTTGAGGACCAGGATTTTTGGCGATTAGCCGGAATATTCAGGGATGTATATTTGTTGGCCACGCCGCAAGTACACATCAGGGATTATTATATAACTTCTGATCTTGATGATCAATATAAAAATGCAACGTTTAACTGTCTGGTCGAATTAAGAAATTATAATTCCCAAGCGGTTAAAGGTTTTGGGGTTCAGGAAAAATTATTCTTCAAAAATGTAAATACTCCCATTATCACGTTGAAGTCTGATCCGGTGGATGTTGGTATCGACGATAAAACGATGATACATTTGAGTGGTATCGTGAGCGATCCAAATAAATGGTCTGCGGAATTTCCCAACTTATATCATATCATACTGGAGTTGATCGATCCTGACGGAAAAGTTGTGGAGGTGCTTGGCGACCGTATCGGTTTTAAAAAGGTAGAGGTAAAACATCAGGCGATCTTTGTAAATGGGGTGCCCATAAAACTGAATGGCGTCAACAGCCACATGCAGCATCCGGAGTTGGGACACACCATGAATGTTGAAACAATCCGCAAGGATTTCACATTAATGAAACAATTCAACATCAATTGTGTACGCACGTCCCATTATCCCCCAAACATTGAATATCTGAACCTTGCCGATGAAATGGGCATTTATATTGTTGATGAAACTGGTGACGAATCGCATGCCACTCAGTATGTTTCGGAGAAGCCGGAATGGCGGGATGCCTATGTTGACCGGGTAACGGGTATGGTATTGCGCGACCGTAATCACCCTTCAATTATTTTCTGGAGCGCGGGTAATGAAAGTGGTGAAGGCAATAATATTTGTGAGGTGATCAGGGAAGGAAAAAGACTGGACCCAACGCGAATATTTATGTATGGAGGCAATACCGATGATGCTGCCTGGAAAAATGAGGTACCCTGTGAAGATATCATTGGACCTCGATACCCGACGCCATATGAGCTTAAAACCAGAGTAGGTGAAGTACCTGAAAGCCAGGATCCACGACCTTCTTTTATGGATGAATACGTGGCGGCTACCGGCAATGGCGCCGGAGCACTTGACGAATATTGGGACCTGATTTATGCTTATCCAAGAATATCAGGTGGTGCTGTTTGGGACTGGGTCAGTCCGGGGATAAGGGAACCGGTAAGGTTGTTAATGGATGATTCACAAAATCATATCAACACCTCCATTAAAGGCCGGGGAAAGCTGGTCGAGGGTAAATTTGGGAAAGCCGTAGCTTTGAGCGGGTACGATGAGTGGATTGAAACTTACAGGGATCCGGCACTGGACATTACCGGAAATCAATTGACGCTGTCCATGTGGCTGTATCCCAGGAAATGGAATGGTTATGGGCCACTCATCACCAAAGGCAGTTACCAGTTTGGCCTAAATCAGTTTACGGAAGATTCACTGATGTTTTATTTAACCGGCAATCACAAAGTCGAGCTATCAGTAGCCCTCCCTGACGACTGGACGGATCATTGGCATCATCTGGCGGGCATTTACGACGGTCAAACCATGGACATTTATATTGATGGAAAGAAAATGGACAGTAAGGAATATTCGGAATCCATCGCCAATAAACCTTTTCCGGTAAACATCGGGTGGATCTCCGACATTGATGGCCAGGAATATCCGGGTAAGATGAGCAATGCAATCTTTGACCGAACTGCCATATTTAATAGAGCAATACCCATTGATGAACTGTTAGCGTCCTCACTCGATTTGAAACAACAGGCCCAATTGTGGTTAGATTTTGATGAGATTCAGCAACAAGGAGACTTTTTTAGTTTGGGAATTGGCGGACGAACTTACGGTGTGATTTGGCCGAACCGCACACCGCAACCGGAACTTTGGCAGATAAAAAAATCAACACAGCCTGTTAAAATTAGATTGCTCGATGCTGAAAGCGGTAAGGTTGAAGTCTGGAACCGCCATCATTTTACCAACCTAAATGCACTGCAAGGTTCGTGGGAACTTCAAGCCAATGGAAAAATGATTGAACACGGGAATTTGGATATTTCTTTGGACCCGTTAGAAAAAACTACAGTGAATGTTCCATATCACAAACCGGCCATTGAGTCAGGCGTTGACTATCAGTTGTTGGTCAGTTTTAAGTCTAAAGAGGATAAACCCTGGGCGAAAGCGGGTTTTGAAATTACCTGGGACCAGATGGAACTGCCCTGGCACAAATCTCCCGAAAAAGCATCCAAAATCCAGCAACCGGAATTGGCACTGGAAAAAACATCAAATTCGTATGTGATCACTGGTCAGGATTTTATCTATAGTTTCAGCCGTAAAACCGGACAACTGGTTTCGTTAATTTACAAAGGAGTTCAAATGATCAGCCAGGGTCCGAGGCTGAATGTTTGGCGTGCGCCGCTGGCCAATGACATGGATCTTTGGGCCACATGGCATGCCAACCTCATGAATCACCAGCCGGGTATGGGTCAGTTCCCGGCTGGTGGCTGGTATACCTATGGCATGGATCATTTGAGCTTTGGTTTGGATGACATTAAAGTGATCAAACAGGATAAAAATCAGGTTATGATTGAAGTTTTTGACCACGCTGATGGGATCGATTATAAGACGGCTTTTGACAATCACTATGTTTATACGATTGATGGCACGGGTGAAATCACCATAAATCATACTGTCACACCACAGGGATACATGCCCCTCTGGCTTCCGAAAGCGGGTAATGATTGGATTTTGAATAATGACCTGCAAAAAGTGATTTGGTACGGCCGTGGGCCATTTGAGAATTATCCGGACCGGAAGACCGGAGCAAAAATTGGTGTTTATGAAAGTACAGTAAACAACATGGTTGAACCTTATCTGATGCCCCAGGATTATGGAAATCGCAGCGATGTGCGATGGGTGAAACTCGAAAGTGATGCAGGCGTTGGACTCGAATTCAGCGGAGATAGTGCACTATTTAACTTCAGTGCCCATCCGTTCAGTACCGACAATTTATCCAGGGCAAAATATCCATATCAATTGCTGAAACAGGATGGAATTACTTTTAATTTTGATTACGAAACCAGCGGTGTAGGCGGCACGGCTATTTCAGTTCTGGACAAATACCGGGTAACACCCCAGGTTTACCGGTTTACTTTTAAAGTGAAGCCGTTTAGTGAATAGTGTTTTCAGGAGTTGTTCTTTTTCTAAGCAGAACCTCCGCAGGGACGCAGCGTATTTGAATCACTTTGGCTTGTTGAAGTCGGATTGTCAAAATCCAAATAGGAATTTTAGTGATGGGATTGATCCTGCTATAATTAAGATTCCGACAGTAGAAAAACTTAAAAATACCATGAAATCGTTATCTTTAACAAAACTTAATATTATAAGATTATGAGCCTGGAAACAGAAAAAAAGGCGGTTATCAAAAAGTTTGAACTGGTAGATGACATTCATCTGGTGAGAGCCATCAGAAATATGCTGGATTATGCACTAAATAAATCCGTTCAATCCGATCCACTGGAAGTATCTATAAAAAAAGGTTTGGAACAATCAGACAGGGGAGAAGGCCGACCTCACAAAGAAGTAATGGTGGAGTTGCGCGACCGGTATAAAATATGAGTTATAATATTGAGTGGAAGCCCGAGGCAGAAATAACCTTCAATGAGAATATAGAATATCTAGCCAGGGAGTGGACGCTTGAGGTTATCAATAATTTTTTAGACAGGGTAGACGAAGTGATTAACAGTATTGGGGAAAACCCGTTCTTATATTCCACTTATAAAGACTATAAAGACTATAAAGACGTCAGGAAATGTCCTGTAACAAAATAAATCACCCTTTTTTACAGGGTAAAAGGCACCCAAGTAGATTTACTGACATTTTGGAATAATTACCAGGACCCGGAGAGATTGAAACCTTGAATCCGCCATGTAAAAATGTTGACACACGGGAGTATGTCGAGAAAGGCTTTTGGAGTGGCGGTTTTTCCAAATCGATTTTGGGACAAGCTATCCGTACCATTGAAAATTAGAAGATTTAGACAGATGAAATATTTTTTTGTGTTTTTGATAATTACTTTTTGGAGCCTTGTAGATCCCCATTTATTGCCAGCACAGATCAATGTCACCAACCGCGAAATCACCATAGCCAATGGCGTGTTGCGCAAGGAAATTGCCATATCCAAAAGAAAGGGTGGAAGTATTGAAGTAGTATCACTTTTTGCTGAGCGAGGAAAACGTGAGCTTTTATCGACCAACCGCCGAAAACCCTGGTTTGAATTTGTGATCGATCACCAGTTGATTACCAGTGATGATCCCGTCTGGGCGTTTGTCAATTTTTCCCAGCGGATCATGATCAACAAAGGCACAGAATACGCCCTGAATTTCGCAGGAGTTTCCGGTACGGTGAAAGGTTTGAAATTGATCATCAGGCAACAGGTATTCCTGGAAAGCACCTTGATCAGGGAACAACTGGAATTGCAGGCCACAGATGGCAGGGAATATACACTGAACAAGTATCAGGGGAAATTGCATTTTGTTTTTCCGCAATATGCTTTTGAAAAAGACCATAATCCGGTAGAAAGCCAGGAGATCAGGATTGCTACGTGGGGTGGTGAAGTGCTGGATTCGATCAACTATTCCAGTTATGACGACCGAAGGCTGGACAATGGGAAATATAATAATTTGTCCCAGGCCCACATGTTTCATCCAAAAAAAGTGAGACGCGAAATTAAAACCGGTGGATCGGAGGTATTCAAAGGACCTTTTGGATTGTTTTCCACCAATGGGTACACCGTGTTGATGGCCTATGAACACGCCTCCCAGGATAACCTCGCCGATCCGGTCATAGTTGGCGGAGTACACGGGCAAGTCGCTGCAGCCTCTAAAATTATTGTCGATGAAAAACAAGGGGCAAGCGGCGATGAAGGAGTGGATAAACTGAATACCTATTTGAATTTTTTACAGCTTCACCAGCAGGTCGCTGAGAATTCTGTGATCAGTGGTGTTGAAATTATCCGCGGAGGATACCTGGATGGTGAATTGATCAAAGCCGGTACACCCTACCAGAGTGTGTGGACTGCAACTGGCTTCTTTGCCAGAGAAGAACCCGATCAGCTCAGACAGATGATGCACAATTACCTGTTGAAATGGATCACCGAATTTCCTCAGACCAGGAAGGCAGAATTTTATTACAACACCTGGGGCATGCAGCGCGATGAACAGCGCAACGGCAAAGATCTGCGTGGCGTCCTAACCTATGATCGGATATTCGAAGAGATCAGAAATGCCCATGATTTGGGAGCGGATATTTTTGTGCTGGATGATGGCTGGGAGCAAATGCAGGGTGTTTGGAAACCCAATGACCGGCTGGACCGTGGATTAAAACCAATTTATGATTCGTTGCAGCATTATGGCATGACCATGGGGGCCTGGCTTTCCCCTGTTGGTATTGATAAACGGGCAGAGCGATATCAACAGCATCCCGAGTGGGTGATCAGGGACCAGGATGGCAATCCGGTGCTGGCGCAGTGGGACCATCCGGCGTTTGATTTTGTGAGTGGATTCTATGCCCTTTTCGTTCAGGACTGTAAATGGTTAATTGATCAAGGCGTACGTTTTTTCAAATGGGACGCCATCAATACATTTTATCCTTATCAGACAAAAGGATATCACGGCGACGACCGTTTCCCTAAGGAAGAAGTAATTGCCCGGTACGGCTATCTTTTGCCGATTTATGTAAAGCGGGCCATGGAAGAATTGATGCGCTATAATCCCGATGTGGTGATCGAGATTGACCTAACGGAAGACCGACGCTCTTTGCCCGGCCTGGCGACATTAAGTGCTGGCAAACTTTTCTGGATGAACAATGGCGCTTCCGGTTATGGCGATTACAGTCAGTTCCGGGCCAAGTCGATGCGCACCATTGCCAATGTTTATGATGGCATCATTCCTTTGCAACTGTTTACCTACGCCAATTATCCGATGAATGCATTCCCTTATTTTTCCCAGCGGTACAATGTCAATACTTCCCTGGTAGCGGGTCGCGGGTTCTGGGGAAATCTGGACGTGTTGAACGAATCGCAACGGAAAAGGGTGGGTACGTTGGTCAACAAATCAAAACTCGTTTTACCATACCTGCAGGAAACAATAACCCAAAAGAAAGGTAATATAGGCGCATCTCCGGAAATATATGCTGATGTCAACACATCACAGGCGGCCGGACAGGTAATTGCCTTTAGCGGCAGCGCCATGGATAATGAATATAAAATTCCAATAGAAAGCTCAAAGATGCTGGGTGTACTGGATAATGCATATACCCTGAAGGACGATACCTTAAAACTTCCATTCCAGTTTCCCATGGCCGATGCTTCGCGTGAAGCGTTTATTCTTCCCAATAAGGGAACAGGCATTAAAATTGTTTCCTCCACCAGTTGGCTGGACCGCATCAATCTTACCGGGAAAAAACTGCAGTTGATCTGTGGCGCCCCTGGTGAAATCAATATCGTCTGGCCCAAAAGTATCGGTAAACCTAGTATTGATGCTCAAAATTGCACCGAACAGATCACCACGGAAGGCGATCATTTTTTAATACAGTTGATCGTGACGGGTTTTAACGTGGAGATTAAAGTTGAATGAGGAGTTAGGCATTGCGTTAACGAGAGAAAGTATATGAAATTACTGTTACGCTATTAGGGAATTGGTGTTATAAACTAACTTTTAGATGATCATGGAAACTTTATCAAAAGAATTTCATTTTTCCTCCAAAATAATATCCACCCGCCTGTTCCGGGCCCTGCCTTCGCGCGTGTCATTAGAGGCTATTGGTTCTTCTTCGCCTTTGCCGGCTATTTCAACGTTTTCTGATGATACCCCCATCTGTTTCAGGTAGCCGTAAACTTTTTCAGCCCGCTTTAGCGAAAGCTTTTGATTGTCTTCTGCCGATCCGACATTGTCCGTATAGCCAACGATCCTGATCTTGTATTGGCCGTTTTTCAGATATGTTTGATATACCGCTTGCAGATATTCTTTGCTGTTGTCATCAAGTTCTGAAGATCCGAAAATAAAATACACATGGTTCACCTGCGGTGGTGACGGAATTGTTCCCGAAGTTATCGCTCCGGCATTTACATTTCCTGGCTTAACAGCATTATTTTGAGAAGCGCTGTCGGTTTTTGTTTCGTTATTTTCCCGAATGATTTGTGCGGTGTCTTTTACGACAGGGTTTTCTGCTGGAATGCGGACAATTTTTTTGGACGTCTGCTGGTTTGCGTCGGCTTTGGCTTTTTGTTTAGATAATTTTCCGTTCCTAGTTTTTCCGGTAATCTGTGGGGTTAATGTAAATAATACCTCAAACGCATTGCTGTACACCGATGACAGGTTCCCGAAAGGGAAATCGTAGCTAAAGCCCACGGCATAATGTTCACTTTTGTACAGAAAGCCAAGTATTCCTTTCTTTTGGGTAGCCACGCGGGCGTGGACGTTCAAATGTTTGCCTTCCTCATTTTCCATACTGTTTTTTGGATTGAGGAAGTAATACCTGAATGACAAACCGCCAACGCCATTGAATTTGTTCCCTTCACTTAGAAGTATCGCGTCCGGGCCAATGGCCAGATTGGCTTTGGCGAGTGTCAGATACTGGAGTTGAGCACTGTATTGTATAGGCAATGGATTGTTGCCTTCTCCCCAGTCTTTTAGTTGTTTATTGAGATTATGCACCGACAATCCAATTTTTAATAGCTGGGATTGATTATAATCGGTGGCCTGGTAAAAGATCCCACTGTTGATGGTGAGGTATGAGGTTTTGTAAAACCCTGATTCCCCGTTTGGAATGGTGGAGACAAATCCAATGCCCGGAACATATTGAGAAGAAGTAGAAAGGCCATCTAATGACAGGCCGTATTGCAGGTAGCCTGCGCCCAGTGCAAAATTGACATGACTGAGTCTGGTCAGCATGATCTTTTTTGAAAAGGCGATATTGACTTTGGTGGTTTTAAAATCGATGGTGCTGCCCGATCTTTCTTTTTCCACCATAAAGAAAAAAGCGCCCGTGTTTTTGTTTTTTATCAATACCGGGTAATCCATCCAAAGCAAGGCGGCGCTATAATTGACCTGACTTGTCAATTTTGCATTGCGAAAATCCGCAGTTATTCGGGAATAATTGGTGGTGGTTAATGCGGCATTATTCAATAAGGGCAAATTCCAGATCAAATGCGAGGTCGTTAAACTTTGTCCGAAAGAAGGAAAATTAAAAAATTGGATGATGACAAGGATAAAAAATTTGATTTGCCTCATTATCGGACGATTTTAAGCTCTCCGGTATTTTTGCCATTGTAGGTGATGGGTTCATCATTGGTAAATTTACCTTCAATTCGCCAGATGTAAGTGCCCGGTGCAACCATACTTCCATTTGTTGTTCCGTCCCATCCGCGGGTGGTAATTTCTGATGGCGATGAGGAGTGGTAGACCAGCCGGCCATTTCCATCGTACAGATAAAAGTCTAGATTTTTGATATTGCTGCCATGAACAATGAGCATATCATTGTTGCCGTCATTGTTGGGCGTGAACAGTTCAGGAATGTACACCGATGGTATCACTTCTACAGGATAGGACGCTTGACCCTCACAGCCGGCAATGTCCCACCCTTTAACCTGAAATACGGTACTCACCGGTGGCTGGGCCAGGGTTGATGCTGAATTGGGAGTGCTTAAATATATTTCGGGTGACCACTGATAATTGGTGGCGCCCGAAGCAATTAATTGGGCCGATTGTCCGGGAAAGATCTGCTTGTCGCCTGTTATCGTAATGGTTGGAAGATTGACCGGTGTAATGGTTAAAGTATCCGATAACGAATGGCAATGCGCGTAAACACCTGACAAAATTATGGTGACCGGGGCGGTAAGGGTAATTTCAGGATTGTTGATATCAAGCGGCGAACCGTTGGCTGTCAAGGAATAATTGATGTCTGGTGCAAGGCTATCCGGAATGTTTACTATGATAGGAATGGTTTTGTTGATACAAGCTTCATTATCATCCGGGAGGAAGTCGATCTCAGGTTTTTTCAGCTTTTGCAGTGTCAGTGTATCGTAGGCATAGCAACTGGCGCCGATTTCCTTTAGTTTCACGAAAAGGAGTGAATCGGCTAAGGCGCTGAATTGCACAGTGTTGGAATCTGATAAGATTCCTGACGACGAATACCAGGTTATTTCTTCAAAATCACCATTTAATTTATATACGTTAATGGAATCCTGACACACATTAAATTTTTCGCTGATGTAGTCTTTTCTTTCATTCGTTGTAATCGAAAGTGTATAGTTTTTCACGCAGGAATTTTCAGGATCGTCACAGGGAAATTTGGGAATGGCAATGGCGTAGACCTCATCATCTCCAACCACTGGAAATTTTATGGAATTGCCCGCATTTAACAGACCCTGACCCAGGCTGTGCCAGACCACAGAATCTTCGTCAGAACCGAAAGCGAGATCCAAAGTGTCATACAGGCATACCATCGTGTCTTGTCGAGTGATTTCCAGGCATTGGCTCACAAAATTTTTATTGGAACACGGCCCTCCGCAAGCCTTGATATTTGTCTCAGAATAAAAGGCATTATCTACACCGGCGATTCCCCAAAAATATTTGCCTTCATTTAAATTGTTTACCTGATACAAGGTGTCAAACAATGTGTAACCATGCCGGCTATAATTTCTCGCGCCCTTTCTCGGCGTGTTTTCAAGGCCAAAATCCGATGTGATGATATATTGGTTTTGATCTTCCGACCATATATAAAAATCATAAGTTAAACCGGAAGATGGCGTTCGATCGTCTATTGACCTTTTCCATAAAAAAGTGGTTTGTTCATTAATGGTTACAGGTGCCTGGAGTGGAACATAACTTGGGCCATGATTTTGTACTGATGGCTGATTCATATACAGATAGACCTCAACTGAGTCGTCAGAATTCCGAAATCCCACAAAATCCAGATCGCCGTCGTCATCGATATCGCCGGTCCCGTATATCTTTACGGCTTTTGCAGAATCAATTGGAATGGACCGGACCAAAGTGCCGGTACTATCAAGTTGGAGGATTTGGGTTTTGTCGGTAGTGACAACAATGTCGTATAAGCCGTCGTTGGTAAAATCTCCCGCCGAAACAAATGTGGTTGTAGGCGAATTGGCCTCTATTTTTTGCTCAATGTATTGGCCTGACTTATTGATCAATGCCAGTATTTCGCTGGAATTTGGATCATTTGAAGCGATGATAATGTCTGCTTTTCCATCGTAATTAACATCTGCATTCTGCCAGTCGAACAACTTTTTATTGAATGTGGTGGTGGCTGTGTCCCATTTTTCAAAATTGTGATTGGTCAAATAATGCAATTCATTGTTGCTGCTATCGGACAAGATGAGGTCCGGGAAACCGTCGCCATTGAATGAAGTGATCATAAAATTGGAGATATCGACGTAACTGGATTGCCATTCAAAGGATAAATATGGTTTTTGCAGAAATAGCTCGAATTGGGAACCGGTGGCGTTTGATCTTATCAGGAATAGATCTTTTAGCCCGTCATTGTTGATATCGGCAACTTCAAATCTGGAAATAGCGTCTTTTTGGAGCAGCATTGATTTTTGGAACCCGGTAATCGCATTGTAATCGAGAAAAGCCATTAACTGTATTTTATCAGGATCCTTCACATTCGCGATCATATCCAGTTGTCCGTTGTTGTTAAGGTCCGTGAAAAAAAGAAAATCTGATGCCAGGTCTTTGATGGTATCGGTTAATGAAAAATCGAGCGGATTGGTTTGCAGGAATATAAAGGCTACTGCAGAGTCAGTATTTATTTTTTTGGTGATGATGAGGTCCCGAAAACCGTCATTGTTTATTTCAGCAACAAAAGCATGTTGCTCTATTCCTGCCTGGAATTTGGATAATTTTATCGCCTGAAATCCTTGCCCGGCAACAATTCGGCTTAACAAAAGCATTAAAAATATTCCTGAATGAGTTACGAAATGTGTAGCACGCATGGCTTATTGATTGTTAAGTTGAAAAAATAAAGGAATAGTATGGCTGGATTCCACCGGCATATTATTCATTGTTGCCGGTTTCCAGGCAGGCATTTGCATCACACTGGCGACAGCAATGGAATCCAATACAGGATGGAGCTTTTGGACGACCTTAACATCGCCGATTTCACCATTTTTAAGTATCGTAAATTCAACCAGGACTTTCCCCGTAATCTTTTTCGATTTCAGTGAGTCCGGGTACGGTGTATTTTCATTGAAGTATTTAAACAGTTGTTGGAAACCTTCTTTGGGCTCCGCCTGGACAAACGCCGGTTTTTCGGGCATTGTTTCCTTAATTTTAAAATGATCATTCGGAATGCTGTGTTCTGCAATAATTTCTTTTTTTGACATTTCTGCTGTTTCTTCTGTTGCTTTCTTTTTCGATCCAGGAATTATCGGCCGGATATTTTGCTCATTTCCTTGCGGCGGGGTTGGTTTATCTTCGATGACCTGCTTATTGGCATTATGGCCGGTCAAAGTATCATTGGATTGGGTTCCAGCCAACTTTTCACTTCGATTAAAGTAGATCAATGAAAAAATGCAGGCTGAAATTGTCAGTGTGATTAGCGCTGTATTCCGGATCAAATGATATCGCTTGGTTTGATAAACTCTGGATAATATATGTTCGAAATCCATCAAATTTTCTGATGCAGCCTGGTCAATACGTGGCCTTTGATATTGATAATTATACTTGCTCATTGCTTTCTGCAATTAATTTTTTGATTTTTTTTATGATGCGATGGGTTTTCACTTTTAGGTTTCCCTCACTTATTCCAAGGATAAATGCGATTTCCCGATTTGATTTTTGTTGAAAATATTTTTGGTCAATGATCTCGGTTTCATTATCATTCAGGCTTTCAACAACTTTGATCACCATTTGAAGCAGGTCGGCATTATTTTCTGCCCGGATCTCTTCGGCGATATTTTCCATCAGATCGGCATCAAGCACTACTGTCCTTTTCTTTTTGGTTTTCCTGAAAAACTGCATGGTTTCATTGAAGGCAATTTTGTATAACCAGGCCGCAAAAGGCACTTGCTGATCTTTATATTTCTTTAAGTTTAAAAGCGCCTTGTAGAAAACATTGGAAGTAATATCCGCGGCAATTTCGATATCGTTAACCTTGCAATTGATATAGTTGAGGATGGGATTATAATAATTTTCATAAATGGCTTTGAAATAGCGCGGGTTCTTTTGACTGGCTAGAATGATCTCGTTTTCATTGATTAGATGATTGGTGCTCATCCCCGGATTTGCTTTTTGATTTATTCCACCCGATGCTTTCGATAAGAACATTTAACTAATATTTTAACTTAGCAATGCACTATCTTTAAAAAGTTACACGATTTATAAAAGAAAAATTCAAAATGATGGTATTATTCTTATAAACTAAGCACTTACTTGCATAGAAAAAATGACTGTATTTGAAAATACTAATTTGTTCAGGGATATAAAAACATAGCTGT
The DNA here is from genome assembly GCA_963711495.1 of uncultured Cytophagales bacterium. Lineage (GTDB taxonomy): Bacteria > Bacteroidota > Bacteroidia > Cytophagales > Cyclobacteriaceae > CAVQEK01. Next base: position 287,106 of record CAVQEK010000005.1, on the reverse strand, counting down.
GATATTGAAGCCAGCAGTAAAAACAGCTTTATCCTTTTTTTAACGATCATCTTTCATATTCGGAGCAAATAAATTATAAAGAAAATGACACGGATATTCATTTTTATCATGTTGGCATGTATAGGGTTTAACCCACCAACATTTTCTCAGGAAAGATGGGTTACACGCCCGTGGCCCGTATTAAAACACTATGACAAAGAACACCTCTACAACATAGCACTACCGCTTGGAGGTATTGGCACAGGTACGGTGTCTTTGGGAGGTCGTGGTGAATTGCGTGATTGGGAAATCATGAACCGCCCGGCCAAAGGATACAGTACTGTAACGACTGGAAATGATGCGCCATTTTTTGCGATTTATTGTAAACCGGCCAACGGGGAATCCATTACAAAAGGTTTAATTGGACCAATCGATCCGGTTGAATTCATGCATTACGAAGGAAGGCCGGTCAATCAGCACGGAGAGCCCAGATTTGAGGAAGCGAGTTTCGATGCCGCTTATCCATTTGGTCAGGTGCATCTGAAAGACCGTCACATGCCGGTGGCTGTTACCGTAAAAGGATTTAATCCACTGGTTCCCGGAGATGCGGACCAAAGCGGTTTACCCATTGCCGTATTATCCTACGAAGTCACCAACATCAGCAATACTGCCATCGATGTTTCTGTTTGTGGATCTATCAGGAATTTTGTTGGGAAAGACGGCAGTAAATTCATCACTGACTGGAAGGGTGATTATATACCGATAGGCGCCAACCATAATATCAATGTTTACCGCGAAAATGATATGGTCAGGGGGATCTATATGTACTCCGACAGCGTGCCCAAAGATGATCCCGCCTGGGGAACCATCGCCTTGACTACTGACAGTAATTCTGGTGTGACGTATCGCACTTCTTCCGGAACCAACGCCTGGGCCAGATCGTTGCTGGATTTTTGGGATGATTTTAGCGCTGATGGTGAACTTGTGGAGAAAACAAAATTGCAGGACGATGACCCTATGGCATCCCTGGCGGTGAAAAAACATATTCTTCCCGGCGAAAAAGCGGCCTTCAATTTTTTTATCACTTGGAGGTTTCCCAACAGGAAGGCCTGGGCCAGTGAAATTGTTGGCAATTACTATTGCAAGCAATTCCGTGATGCCTGGGATGCCGCGGAAAAGATTGTTCCTAAGATTCCTGAACTCGAGCAAAAAACCTTATTGTTTGTGAATGCTTTTCTGGAAAGTAGTTACCCGGATGTTGTAAAGGAAGCGGCTTTGTTCAATTTGAATGTGCTTCGGTCACAGACCGTATTCAGATTGCCTGACGGCCATTTGATGGGCTGGGAGGGGGTTATGGATAATTTTGGATCATGTGCCGGAACATGCACCCATGTTTGGAATTATGAACAGGCCACAGCTTTTTTGTTTGGGAATCTTTCCCGGACCATGCGGGATGTGGAGTTAAACTATGCGACGAAGCCCAATGGTAAAATGAGCTTCAGGGCCGGATTACCTTTGTTTAAGGCCAGTGATTATACGGGTGCCGCTGCAGATGGTCAGATGGGTTGCGTCATAAAATTTTATCGCGACTGGCAATTGTCCGGGGACAATGATTTTCTTAGAAAGAACTGGAATTCGGTCAAACTCATTCTGTCGTATGCCTGGGTGCCGGGAGGCTGGGATGGCAACAAAGATGGCGTAATGGAAGGTTCACAGCACAACACAATGGATGTTAATTATTTCGGACCGAACCCGCAGATGGCGTTCTGGTATTTGGGTGCTTTGAAGGCAGCAGCGGAAATGGCCGATTTTATGAAAGATCAAGAATTTGCGAAAACGTGTAAGACACTTTATCAACATGGTAGTCAATGGGTGGATGACAACCTGTTCAATGGGGAATACTATGAACAAAAGATCACCAATCCGGAAAATTTCAATGAGTTTCTGGATGTTGAACACCATCCCGATATAAAAGTACCCGATTACCAGTTGGGCAAGGGATGCCTGGTTGATCAATTGGTAGGACAGTATATGGCGCATATATGTGGCCTGGGATATTTGGGCAATGCAGATCATATAAAAACAACTTTAAAAAGCATCATGAAATATGACTACCTGGAAAGTTTTGAAAATCATTTCAACAATATGCGTTCCTACGTGCTCGACGGTGAAAGTGGTCTGGTCATGGCCAGTTGGCCTAAAGGGAGATTAAAAGTGCCATTTCCATATTTTTCCGAATCCATGACCGGGTTTGAATATTGTGCCGCTGTGGGAATGCTTTATGAAGGCCAGACTGCGGATGGATTGAAATGCATTAAAAGTATCCGCGACCGCTTTGACGGCCGCAAAAGGAATCCCTTCAGTGAACCGGAGTGTGGGCGTCATTATGCCCGGTCGATGGCCAGTTGGGCATCAATTCTCGCGTTGAGCGATTTTCATTATTCAGGTGTAAGCAAATCGCTTACGGTTACCAGCGATCCTGGAATTTATTTTTGGTCCAATGGATATTCTTGGGGAACGTTCACGGTGGCTGATCATCAGGTTGACATCAAAGTACTTTTTGGAAAACTAGAACTGGCGAAGGTTAGTGTGCAAAATGTAGGGGAGAAAAAAGTAGGTAAGCTGACCATTTCTGCAGGAGAACATCAGGTGGTTAGTTTGTGATCGTGCCTGCAGTTCACAAGAAATTATTTTAAAATTGGCATGCGATGATCAAAAACTTTCTTTTAACATTGACCGGGGTCTTTTTACTGGCCGGTTGCAATTATATGAAAAAAGAAAATCAAACTACCGGGGATTTCCCTTCAAGTTGCTGCCAATAAATTGAATGTGTTATTTGACGGGACTGATCGAATATTAGGTGGTATTCCTTTATTGGAAAATCAGAATATTGCCTTTGCCGAAGTAAAAAAAATCAATCCCGACCGCATTCGTTTTATCGCCATGGAACATAAAATAGATGTGCAGATAGAGCATCCAACTGTAGGAAGAAATAATATCGTGGGATTGTACCTCAGGACAAATCATGGCGACTTAGTCCGGGGTTCAAAGTTTGGCGGACTGTTCTTTGATGGGATCCCAGCTTATCGGAAGGGTGTTGCATTTTGGCGCTATAAACCCTGGAATTCATGGACCAAGCCCGTTAGGGTGACCGACCCGGGACTTATGGAAACCTGGGATGTGCAATGTTTTTACTGGCAATATGAAGATAATTTGTATGGTGCCGCTATTCCGCTGAGTGGCCAGGGATTTAGAACTACACTTGGGGGCGAGACCGGTAAATTCGGCAGCAAGGCAGTGAGCTACGATGGTCAATTTCAGTCAGACACTATTCCCGCCATGGTAATTGGTTTTGATACAGATCCTTATCGCCTGATGGCTGATCTTTATAAAGCCGGAATGGAGATGATGCACCAGCCGGAGAATTTAAGGGTGAACAAGCAATTTCCGGAGCCACTGAAATATATTGGATGGTGTACCTGGAATGCCTCGGACCTTGGCCGGCACCTGAACGAGAAAACCATTCTGGATGGAGTGGCATCTTTTACCGATCACGGTTTTCCGCTGGGTTGGGTGTTGATCGATGACGGATGGTTTGATCAGTCCAATGGGCGGTTACGCTCTTTTTACCCTGATAAGGACAAATTTCCCAGACTGTTTAAACCATTGATCCAAAAACTGAAAAGTGATTATCAATTAAAACATGTAGGTCTGTGGCATGCTTTTGACGGTTACTGGAATGGTATCGATCCCGATTCTCCGTTAGGGGAACATTTTAAAAATGAGCTGTTTTATTGGAAGCAAAAAGATAATCCTGCAAATGCCGATTCGCGGGAAGTAACTTATGCTTTTATAAAACCAACTTCCGATTCCCTCTTTTCCTTTTATAACCAATGGCATGCCTGGATTCAAGACCAGGGTTTTAGTTTTGTGAAAGTGGACAATCAGTTGGTGGTAGAACGCATGTGCGTTGACAACTATCCCATTTGGCAAATGGCTTCGGCAATGCACTCCGCCCTGAACAAATCGGTACAAAAACATTTTGGTAATGCCATCATCAATTGCATGGACATGACCAACGATGCATTTTACAATTTCGGTTCTACGGCAGTCGCCCGAAGTGTCGAAGACTATTTTCCCTATGATCCCTATGAAGATTACAATCTCCAACATGGAAATGCCGCTGCCCACGTTTTGCAGGCCGTATATAATTCATTTTACTTTTCCAATATGGTTTATCCGGATTTTGACATGTTTCAGTCGCATAATCCGAATGCTGAATTTCACGCCATTGCCAGGGCCATCAATGACGGACCGATTTATGTCACGGACAATATTGGAGCGCAGCATTTTGATCTCCTGAAAAAACTGGTGTATCACGACGGCGCTATCATCAGGTCGGAGCAGCCACTGGCTCCTGCAGAGGATTGCTTGTTTCAAATTCAGGACGCCCAGCCTTTTAAAGCATTTTCCCGGACAGGAAATATTGGATTACTCGGAGTCTGGAATTGTGCAGATGCCGACGAGGTGAAAGGCTATGTGGGCCCGGCGGATGTCCATGGTATAGAAGGACAGCAATTTGCCTTGTATGATTATTTTGATGATTCAGTAATGTTGGCCAAAATAGACACCAAATTTCCAGTAACATTGAAACAATTGGGTTATCGATTATTTTTTGTATTGCCTTTGCAAAATAGCATGGCGCCTGTTGGACTGATCAATAAATATAATGCGCCCGCGACGATCGATGCCTATGAAATAGATGGGCAAAATATGATGGTCACTTTGCATGAGCCCGGAGTGTTTTCGGCGATTTTGCCTTCACCGCCGGTAAAAGTTTTACTCAATGGAAAAGAAACCAAGGATTACAGTTATCATAAAAATATTTTTAAATTGATGATGTACAATGTTGATATGGATCGATCGGCGAAAGTGTCGATCCGGATTCAGTGAGCATGAGCATTTAAATATCGTTTTACCAGCAATTTTTTATAACACCCATGAGTATTTTAGTGATTGGTAGTTCCAATACCGACATGGTGATCCGAACACCGCGATTTCCCAAACCAGGTGAAACCATTTTGGGGGGTGATTTTTTAATGAACCAGGGCGGAAAAGGGGCCAATCAGGCGGTGGCAGCTGCCAGGCTTGGAAGTAGAGTCACTTTTATTTGCAAAGTCGGACAAGACCTTTTTGGTGACAACGCCATTAATTCCTATCAACGAGCACATATTCATACTGATTATATCCTGAGAGGAGGCCTTCCCACCGGCGTCGCTTTAATCATGGTTTCGGACTCCGGGGAAAACAATATTGTGGTGGCGCCTGGCGCCAATGGTGAATTGTCACCCGGTGATATAGAAAAAAACAGGAAGGTTATTCAACAAAATGATATTATTCTCCTACAATTGGAAATTCCAGTTGAAACGGTAGAGAGAACAATTGAACTGGCGTATGAATTGGGTAAAAAAGTTGTTTTAAATCCAGCTCCTGCCACAAAACTGCCAGTATCAATATTCCAAAAACTGGATATCATTACACCCAATGAACATGAAGCATCTTTGCTGACCGGAATTGAAGTAGTGGATGAAAAATCAGCGGCGCGTTCTGCAGATCATTTACATCAGTTGGGTATCAAAACAGTGATCATTACCATGGGAGCACTGGGCGCTTATCTCAGCACCAATCTGGAAAAGAAAATGATTACTGGTTTTCCTGTTAAAGCGATTGATACCACAGCGGCTGGTGATGTATTTAATGGCGCTTTGGCTGTTGGACTTGATGAAAATCTGGATATTGAAAAAGCGATTTTATTTGGAAACAGAGCAGCTTCTATCGCTGTCACAAGACCGGGAGCACAAAATTCCATACCCGAACGTAAAGAGGTCATCTTATAACTTTTAAAACTATGTTTATCGTCACACTATATTCCACGGCAGTCATTTTTTGTATCATCACCATGCTCTGTTGGGGATCGTGGGCCAACAGTCAAAAACTGGCAGAACAAAACTGGCGTTTCGAATTGTTTTACTGGGATTATGTCCTGGGCATTGTGATCACATCGGTCATTTTTGCCGTAACACTTGGTAGCATTGGTGCGGAAGGGCGAAGCTTTGTTCAGGACCTTTCACAGGCTGATGGTAACAATGTATTGTTTGCGATGCTTGGCGGAGTTGTTTTTAATGCCGCCAACATTTTACTGGTAGCTGCTATTGCTATAGTGGGTATGTCGGTGGCATTCCCTGTGGGAATTGGAATTGCGTTGGTTTTGGGGGTTGTAGTCAATTATATTGCCACACCACTCGGCAATGCGAGGTATCTGTTTCTGGGAGTAGCCCTGGTCACTTTTGCGATTATTTTCGATGCATTGGCCTATCGGCAATTATCGGCAAAAAGAGTCCGGATCTCTTATAAAGGTATTTTTATTGCCGTAGTGAGTGGTATTTTGATGGGTTCGTTTTATCGTTTTGTTGCCAGTTCCATGGTTTCTGATTTTGTTGTTCCGGAAGCAGGCAAGTTGACACCTTATACGGCGGTTTTCTATTTTAGTATTGGCATCCTGATCAGTAACCTTCTGTTCAATACCATTTTGATGAAAAAACCAATTGAAGGATCTCCAGTCAGTTATTCGGCCTATTTCAGCGGATCGGCCAAGAACCATCTCATTGGCATACTCGGTGGACTGATTTGGTCTGTGGGCATGGCTTTCAGCATCATTGCCTCCGGTGAAGCGGGATTTGCCATTTCATATGGTTTAGGTCAGGGTGCTACACTTATCGCCGCATTCTGGGGTGTTTTTATCTGGAAGGAATTCAAAGGCGCATCAATCAAAACCAACTGGCTTTTATTTTTGATGTTCGTGTCTTTCCTGGTTGGACTTGGGTTTATTATTTACTCGAGGATCGTGTAATTCTAAAATGGAGTCCAATAATCATTTTCCCTAATAAAAAAGTCACAGACCATGCAAAATGATCTGTGACTATTCCTTCAATTTGTATTACTACAAACTCCAGCCTTGGCGATATTGCCGTTTCACGAATGAATTGGCGACATCAAAATTGGTGATCTTCATATTTTTGGCATCCCAAAGTAATTTTTTCCTTCCGGGATATTTGTCGGTGCCCGGTTCGCTGTATTGATAACTTCGGATGGCCAGATTACCCATTAATACCGCTTCGGTGAATGGCCCGGCGTAATCGAATGGAGAATCGAGGTCCGCTCTCCCATAACCTTTCATACAGGCATTTACCCATTGCACATAATGCCCTTCCGGTACCCTGGGAATGGTTTTGGGAACGTTGTCAATTTCACCCATTCTTGTGGTCGGCAACAACCTTGGCATTTCACTATAATTGCCAATCATTTTTCCTTTGGTTCCTTCGAATATTACCCCATTTTCACCAAGTTCTTCATCGGGTTTTAATTCTTCGGGTCTTTCAGGCAATAAACCGCCGTCCATCCAGGTCAGCGTCATGTCACCTTTGCCATCTTTCCTGGGAAATTTCAGATGGATGATGGACGATGCCGGACAACTGGCATCGTAATGGGCTACTTTGAAAAATCCTTCCCAGTTGGTCGTGGTGCTGCATTCCACTTCTGACGGGAAATCTACCGGAAGGATTCTAAAGACAGGGTCCAAAATGTGGCATGCCATATCACCTAGCGCTCCGGTTCCGAATTTCCACCAGCCCCTCCAGTTGAATGGCACGTAGGCAGGATTGTAGTCAATGAAAGATTCCGTTCCCAGCCAAAGGTCCCAATCCAATTCCTTGGGAACCTCATAACTACCTGCAGGTTTGGGTATTCCCTGAGGCCACACCGGGCGGTTAGTCCAGGCATGTACACGGAAAACATCGCCAATCAAGCCGGCGTCAACAATTTCTTTCATACGCCTTACCGGTTCTGCCGAAGCAAACTGATTTCCCATCTGGGTTACGACCTTGTATTTTTTTGCCGCTTCGGCTAACATCCGTGCCTCATAAATATCGTGGGTCAATGGTTTTTGGCAATAGACATGTTTGCCCCTCGACATGGCAGCCATCGCGATCACTGCATGTTGGTGGTCAGGGGTAGAAACAGTTACGGCATCAATTCCCTTGGCTTCTTTATCGAGCAATTCCCGGTAATCCTTATAATATTTGGCATTCGGAAAATTTGATCTTGATTTTGCTGCCTGGCGGTCATCTACATCGCACAAGAATACAATTTTGGCATTCGGACTCTTTGCGCATTCCGTCAGGTCAGACTCACCTTTGCCTCCTGCGCCTATTCCGGCAATATACACCGTATCACTTGGTGCCACAAAGCCATTTCCTCCCAAAACAAATCGTGGTACAATACTAAAAGTCGCCGCAGCAAGTCCGGCATTCTTAATAAAAGTTCTGCGCGCCATGTTGCTACTGGATGCGCTGTTTTTTTTAGGGGTGTTCATACTGAATTATTCAATTGGTTAAAAATCAAATTTTATCGCTTCTTATTCATATCAGACAAAAAGGGTATTATTTATTCATATAACTGTTACAACGAAAGAACTTACTATTTTCGTGATATAAAAATGATGGGAGTCATAAAATGTATTTAGCATTATACCAAACATGAACTGGCAAGCATGTCAATCCATGTTTTGAGGTATTCTATTCAGCCTGAGCTTTCTGTATATATATCTATCATACTTTTATTGCATATTGTCCGATTCAATCTTACTGGTCTGGATTTTGCCGAAGTAATAAATTTTAATCTCCCAATAATATAGGCGTCTGCATTTCAATTTAATTGGCCGGAAACATTTTGCGTTAAAGTGGGAATATTGTAATTTATTACACATTTAACCAACTATCAACCAAAAACTTTCAACCATGATTAACACCCACCGCATTATATCGGGTCATGATGTGGAACTCATGCTCGGTAAAGGATGGTTTCTGACTGCTTTGCGCGCTTTGAACGACCGCGGCTTACTTTTGTCAGATGGCCCTCCACCACCTTTTCCTCCAGATACTCAAATCACTGTGGATGATGTCAATATCATTTTTCCTGCCGATGACCGGGACCTTGAGTTAAGCCTGACAATTGGCAATGTACCAATAACTGTCTTTCTAACCCTGGAACTCAGTGATGACGGATCTGAACTAATCATTTCGAACAATATTCCCAATGTGGGTCCTACTACTGTTCCTTTCGGGGTGCTTTCAGGTTTGGCCGAACCACCTAAATTGGTTAAACTCCACGGTGATGACAATAATGATCCGGCTATTGCCTTTCTGGTCAATTTGGACCTTCGTGTCAGCCCGCAATCTGGCGAACCCTTACCACCTGACCAACATGTTGAGCGGGGGACACAACTGGCGGTTTCATTCCTGCCTCCGGGAAAAGACATGGTTATCGGATTAGGTATTGACACTTTTCCCAGACTTGCCAATGACATTTGGCATACCAAGCTTCGCGAAGATGACGGCAGTCACCCTTTCCCCAATGCTGATGACATACAGGGGAGTTGGAAATCAGTGGAGGTTAAACCGGAATCCGGGAAGATACACATGGTCCTCAAAGCTGAAGTTCCAGTGGATTCACCGATCATTGATGTAGTCCCTGATGCGAAAATCACAATTACCATTGACCTGACTCCGGGAACTAATAATGGCAATGTCAATTTTTCCATGAAGGTGGATACAGATGTTGACACCGGGCTTCTGGGTGATCTTTTTGCATTTATCACTGGTGGCTTACTCGGATTTCTTCTTGGGCTGGCCTTTGGAGGAGCATTAATTGGTGCGGGTATTGGGGCATTTGCCGGAGTCATTATACTCGAGATTGCTGAATGTGTGAAAAATGGTGAAGTTCGCCAAAAAGTTCTTTCTTCACTGGAAGGAGAGCCGATACCACCCACACTGGCCTGTCAGGATGACGTTGTGGTGGAAGCACAAGTTCCCCAAGACAGCAGCCTTGTCGATGCATTTGTTAGCGCCGTGCCACAATCTATTCCAATTGGCACAGATAAACCTGAGCCAATTTATGAACGGACCGTTTTGGTAATGAATGTGTTTGATGAATTTCAGATGGATGACCATGGAATGGCTTTTGCTGCCATGGTTCAGCCAACAGAGCGATTCCAGCCGCTACCGGCCAAACTTATCGACAAACAACGTGAAGAGGATCAATTGAAAACCTTGATCTATGAAGCTGAAGATGGAACAGTACAGGAACTGACCCTTGAAGATGTATTACAACGTATGCAGGAGGCGGAATTAAAGCCGCCATTGCACGTTTTGCCATTGCCTGATGATGCTGAAGTGCGCAGGCCAGAAGGACGTCTTCCCAGCTTATGTATGTCAGCGACTGCAATCAAACGCAAGAATACTATTGTCAGAAACATACAATTTTCTACAGGCCTGGAGCTTAAAGTGCCTGAGGCAGTGGCTTTGCAGGATGCCGGGGCCATCGTACTACGGGGATTGCAACTTATTCATCCAAAGAACGCCCATCCTTATTTCAGGGCGTTTGCAGACAAAACGACTGAAAACAATTTTGAAAGTCTTCCGAAGTTTGAGCCGACTGAATCCTAGGGTTTACTTGACGATAATCAATTGTAGTTTTGCATACATTTTCATAATATTTTATGTGCGACCTTCCAAGAGCATCAATGACTATTGATGCTCTTGTTGAGCATATAAGCAGGAATGATTTCTCCGCCGTGAAAAAAAAGTTTCTCCCGGATTGGTATTCCTAATGTCTAATCACCACTACGCTAGAACTGTTGTGAATGTCAAAAAAGAAACGGTAAACCTGATTACAGTCTTTACTAAACTGGTGTTCAGAAGGGAAAGGGCCTGGTAATTGATCGTCTTTTTCACCAGGAAGATATAATCATGATGAATCTCAAAACCCAAGTGATGTAAATTAAATTTACTTTCTTTCCAAAAAGGATATTTGACCAGGATGTCATAAAATAACAGCTTGTTTTTTGGTTGACGGTTACGGTTGTATGTTCATGCGGATAAAAATCGGGACGAACCCAAGAAATCTCAAGACAAATCGAACGAAGTGGGATCCAAGAATTGATAAGCGGCATACTTTGCAGGTGTGAGCAAAACAATGCTTCCTCCATTAGCATTCTACACCTCCACTCAGTTATTTCGGGCTAGCAATCTGTGGGTTGTCAAGAATTTATTGTATTACTTCAATGTGATTGTTTGTTTTTCAATTGAAAGATTACACACCGGCAATACCGATTTATCTAATAATCGACATTTTCCCAAATTATTCTTGCATAGAACGACTGATTGGAGTTGTTAGTCAACAATATTATCTTGTGGAGAAAGCAAAGAATTGGTTCAGGATTTCCTTTTAAAAAGGGGAAAGAATTATGGATAAAATGCATTGTGCCTACTTAAAATAGAAATCAATGAGTTCCCAGGCTATTTTTTACGTGATGTTTGTTTTTAATTATTTAAACGCCGTTTCCGGGGTCGCATCACCATCGATAAATTCTAAAAGCACGAACAAATTAAATTCTAATTATTATGTGAGTCCCGATGGTGATGACGACAATCCTGGCACAGCCGATAAACCCTGGAAAACAATGCGTCGGATCAATCACGTCCACCTTTCCCCGGGTGATTCGGTTATTTTGTCCAGTGATGATGTCTTTGAAGGCACCCTGTTTCTGGAGAATTATATCGCTGACGACAGGGATTTGTCTATTGTGGTTACTACAATCGATCGAAATGAGGCCACAATCGATGCGGGTGACAGTGCAGGCATATACTTGAAAAATTGCAAAAATGTTCACATCACAAATCTGGTCATTAAAGGCTCAGGAAGGAAATACGGAAATACAAGTGATGGTGTTTATGTTGAAAATTGTCAAAATATCCAACTGAACCATTTGGAAGTATATGGTTTTCAACACAGTGGTATACACCTGTTCAAAAATATTAATACCAGGGTTACCAATGTATATGCCCATGAAAATGGATTTGCGGGGATCAATGTCAGTGGCACCACCATATATGACACTACACATTATGACAACAAAAATATTTATATCGGACATTGTATCGCAGAAAATAATCCAGGAGACCCTACCGTCAACGACAACCACAGTGGTAATGGAATTCTTGTGGCTTCGGTGGATGGTGCTGTTATTGAATATTGTGAAGCGTTCAACAATGGTTGGGACATGCCCTGGAATGGCAACGGACCTGTAGGCATTTGGATCTGGGATGCCAACAATGTCATGATACAGCATTGCATATCCCACCACAACAAAACCGCCAAAAGTGCCGCTGATGGGGGAGGATTTGATTTTGATGGCGGTGTATCCAATTCGGTATTGCAATACAATTTATCTTACGAAAATCAGGGCCCGGGAATCGGTTTGTTTGAATTTGGAGCAGGCAAAATATGGCATGACAATGTGGTGCGGTACAACCTTAGTTACAACGATGCCACCAATGGCACCGGATCTATCGGCATTTGGAAAGGAGGAGGGGAAATCCACAACTGTAAAGTTTACAACAATACCATCTACAACAGCAACCCAGAGGGAAGCATCTTTTGGCTTACCCACAATTTGGAAGGCATGGAATTTTACAATAATATTTTTGTATACGACGGACCTTTTTTACATGTCGGGCAGACCCTAAAAAATGAAAAGTTTTTGGGTAACTGTTACTGGAATTTAAACCATAAAATTAAATTTATTGGATATGGCAGTCTCAGATCCTGGGTTAAGCAAACCGGTAATGAGATGCTCAATGGTCAATTTATAGGAAAATTCCAGGACCCCCGGATCGCACAAACGGCGAGTATTTTACCTGTCAATCCATCCGAAATTACACCCAAGGAACTTAGCGTATTTTATCCTTCTATTGATAGCCCCGAATTCAACAGTGGTTTAAATCTGAATTTATTGTTTGGAATAACAATGGGAAAAACAGATCTGGTAGGAAGTCCGGTGCCATCGGGTGCAGTTTATGATATCGGAGCTTTGGAAAAACCACACGGGACCGAATAAAGATATCCGATGTTAAATTAAAATCGTATCACATCAGTGTGTGGTGGGATATGACCCAAATGCCTGCTCATAGACATGATCTGGCCATTGTGGTGAAATTTATGGAGGATCACATGAATGAAAAGTGATAATGGAGAAACTTGAACAGGTTTTTCCTTTGGGGCTGTTATTTTTTCAATTGGATCATTCCATTTAACATCAATCCTTATTTATAATTTCCTGTATAATAGTCAATGGTTCTTTAAAAGGTTTAGTATGGTTTTCCCATGGCGTTGTTATCCATTTTTCTTCCCACTTTTTCATATCGAAATCCGTGTGGTTTTTTCTGGCATTTAACCACAATTGCCAACGTTCGGCATAATAGTCAGCAATCAGCCCACTCCATGTCCGGGCTGAGTATTCATTCACCCAACCTCCCCAGGTTGTGATTAAACGTTTGGCATTACACTCGTAATATATTTTTTCCTGGGGTGTCGAGCCAAAATTTCTGGCGTAATTAACCCAGTTTTCCAATTTGTCGTTAGGGTGAGAGGCTAAAATCCGGTCCAGTGTCCGCATTAAATTGATGGCTTTTTGGTAAGTGGCGTTTTGTATGGTTGAGTCATTCTCTTTTCTGGCCTGAATCAGGAGATCATCTATATTTAAGCCTATTTGTTGGGCACTTAATTCAATAGCATCGTTATGATAAAGTTGACTTCCATTGAGTTCTTTAGATGCTTCTAAAAAACACCTTACCGCCTTGGTAAATGTTACCGAACGATGCACCGTTTCTTTTCCGGTACCAGGCCTGAATTGATATAAAAACCTGGGATGGTCCGTAAAACTTCCTAAAGCGGATTGCCGAAGTAGCTTATAGGCCTTTTTAAGAGAATCAGGGTAGGCACCGTAACGGTTTAAGCAATAATCATTAATCCAATCGTCCAAATTTATTTTATGGGTTCGCCAACCCCAATCGCTCAGTAATTCGTAAATTATTTCGTTATTTTCAATGCCTTCAGGGGCAAAACCAAATCCCACCAAATTGCCTTTTTCCGGATATTTAAGCGCCTCTTCAGGGGCACTGGCATAAAAATCCAAATTACCATTCCAAGGTACCTTGCCACCCATATTAGGAATAAATGAATAAATCCACTGTTTCCCAAAGAAGCCATGATACATCTTCCATGAATTGGGGATCTTCCAAAACAGTTCATTGTATTCATTGGCCATATCTAAAATAAGAAGCTTGTTATCAGGTATTTTACTGATCAATGCATGAAGTTTTTCAGGAGTCCAGAAGAGCTTACCATCTTTATCCCGGTAGTAGGGGAAGGTCCAACCTTGCATGACCCACACTGCATCCGGATTGGTTTTGGTAATGGAATTGTAAACTGCGGCACCATAATCGGACAATTCCTGTTTTGCCAGTTCGGGATCTTCAGACAAAGGGACCTCCATTTCGTTAAAACTATCTGCCAGATAAAAACCGCCTTTGCCAAATTCTTTTTCCCATTCCTGAATGTATAAAGCTCCGATTTTTTCAAAAAGCTTGCTTTTTGGCGAAAGGATATGAACTTTTTCTTCAAATCCACCCCATTCCAGTTCGCGCAATTCTTCGTTAGGATAGAGCCGCTTAATGGCTTTTGGGACGAACCCTGCAAAGGCATGGATTATTGGGTGCATCCCTAATACTCCGGCACGATCTTGTATTTGATGGGCCAGCGCTAATTGCTTGTCAAAAAATGAAAGTGGAGGTGGCCCATCCCAACCGCCAATATTACCCATACGATTCCAGGGAAGATGTGCCGGGCCGGAAAAATAATCCAACGCTTCTTTTTCGGTAAGTCCTAGTTTTTTAAATGTACGGAGTAAAATAGCCTCATGTGCCCCTGCCAATAAAGGCATATTCATACCATGAATGGCCATCCAGTCCAATTCTTTCTCCCACCGTTTCCAATCCCAATATGGCGTAGAATAACCGTGGGTAACTGTGTTCATATAATAACGGTATTTAAATGGACTGGTAACTGTAGTATCAAAAGGGGCTAGGTTTTCAGGAAGTGCTAAACGCAATCCGGACCAACAAAGCATGCCGTAGCCATTGTGTTTTATATACAAGTAAGCTCCGTGAGAAAGGGCAATGGGAGAATTTCCTGTAACCACTACCTGGTTATTGTTCATTGAGATGCTAAATGTATCGAGTGTATCCTTTTTTTGATATTTGAAGACAAAACGGCTAGCGTTTTGTTTACCCAGAACACGTTCTAAAACATCGTGAGCTGCATTTAATTTTGGGTTTTCAGAAACAGGAAATGTCTTTTTACATGAGACTAATAGAGTTGAAAGGATTACTGAAGTGAGATATAGAAGTATTAATTTTTTCATTTGGTTAAAGTAAGTGAATCGAATTTAATTTTTACCAATTATATTCATAAAAGAGACTACAGTTTACTCTTTTTTTCCATCTCCAATATATCTGGATTCTTATACTTCAAACCTGCCATATGGCTAGCTGTGTATGCTTATATGAAATAGATTGATTATTGTCTTGATAAGTGATGGAACGTTTAATCACTTTGGGTTATTTAAACATTACACAAGAATAGAAAAATGATGAGCAAACCCAGTTTGATTTGAAATTATCACTCGCCTGCATTTATCATTTTCCAACAAATCAAAACGTATTTGATGTTTCACAATCCGATACATCGAACTCGGTTGGTCTTTATTTGGATTCAGGTATTTAAAATACGTGTTCAGAATTTTATATTTTAAAATACTGAATGATCTTCCATATTTCAACCTTTGAAATGACACAAATTTTTTTTGTGGTTCAAGTGACTTTTTGAAAAGAGACTTAACATCAAATATAATTTGGCATAAATAAACGGGAAATTTTATGAGAACACCGAAATCTTTAAATATTGAATTGTTGATATACCAATTCCATGTGTCCTTTTCCGGGCAAAATGACAATAAAGAAATTGATGCGGATTAGATGTAGGCAATGTTGAAATCCGTTATTTGCCAATCCCGATTCGTGAGAACTGATCGGGATTATTTTTTGGTCATTTCACTTGTTTAAGATCTCGGGCTTTTCCGAACGACCAATAATAACCGTGTTGACATAATCCAGGAACAATCCCGTTTCTACCACACCCGGAATGATGTCCAATGCCTGCAATAACGCTTTCGGATCACGAATATGATTCAGGTGCAAATCGATGATATTATTGCCATTATCCGTGACGAACAGTTTCGTAGCGGTTTTTCTTATCTCCGGCTGATAACCCACAGAAAGCAGTCTTTTATGGACCACCTGCGTGGCAAAAGGGACCACCTCCACGGGCAATGGAAATGCACCTAATTGTTGTACATATTTTCTGGAATCAACCACCCATACAATACGCTTTGAGAGAGACGCCACTACCTTTTCATTTAAAAGGGCACCACCGCCCCCTTTGATGCCTTGAAATGCCGGATCAACTTCGTCGGCCCCATCTACGGTGAGGTCAATGGCGTCGATGTCATCAATATCGATGAGCGGGATATTCCATTGTTGTGCCAGTTTTGTAGTGGCAGTAGATGTAGAAACACCCTGGATGCGCAGACCTTCTGCAACAAGCTGACCAACTTTATGCAAAAAATAAAATACGGTGGAACCAGATCCCAGGCCGACGATCATGCCATCTTGAATAAAATCCGCGGCCTTTTCTCCGGCAGTTTTTTTTTCGAGTTTAATAAGATCCTCTTGTGTCATTCTTTATGTAATTCTGAAAAAATGGATGAAATTTTTGGCATTGATAAGTAAATGACCTACCCATCAATGAACTGTTCGCTTTAAATTTTGGTTCGCAATATCGTCATTACTCTGGCTTAAATACAAACCTGAAAACAGGGCAATTCAATAAAACTCATAAAAAACGATTAAATTTTCAGGTTCCACCTCAATGTTCTTCGATGTACGCGACTCTTTTCAATGCAAAAATCCGAGATTAAAACTGTAAATCGACGCGCGTAATCCATCACTTCGGCGATAAGCACCAATTCTCAAGCCCAATTCTTTGAAAGTGAAGTATTTTTTGGCACTGGCAGAAAGGCGGAATTTACCGATCCCAAAAGCCGGGGCATAGCGGATGCCTCCACCGGCAAATTGACTGGAAAAGGCGGACAGATCATAGTCTGAAGTATAGAAATGATCGTCCGGCTGATGCATGGCAAATGGAGCAAAATAACGAACGGCTGTTTGATGGTGATAACGGTAAAACGGGTACACTGAGAAGAAATTAGTGATTTTGAGTGGAATTTCGAAATTTATGGTATGCGCACTCATTCCCCAGTCGTCACGGTAATAGCGATAAAACGACCGGATAATCACCCGATCACCTACAAAATAATTTAGCCTGAATGCCAGTGGATAGCGGAATTTATTTTGGGGCAACCTTTCCAGTCGCGGTAGATTTTCATTGTCGATATACACCCGGTGATAAGGGGCCGACAGCAATCCGTTCTGATAAATCAATCCGATGAGTATTGACAATTGCATGCGTTTGTTGATCACTTGACTGAGTGAAACGGACAGATCGGAAGTGAGCCTTTTATTGGTATCGACCAGATCCCCGAGTCCTTTTAACTCGACTGGATATAATTTGCTGATAGAATAATACAACGCCCATTTATCCAGATAAAATTGTCCTGTAAATTTAACTTCACGGTTTTTGTCACGGGATATGCGGGTGAAAAAACCTCCTGCCGAGACCGATCCGAAGTACTGTTCGTGGGAAATACGACCGCGAAAACCGTACGATCGCCTTCGGGCCGTATCGTTTACCGAATAAGTAGCATCGATATGAATGGGCAGGTCGTCGTAAGAAGCAGAAGAAATGGTGTTGGGATCGATGTTGTCGTTTGAAGCGGAGGTGAAATAGCTGATGCCTGTTTCTATATTCAATGCTTTTTTGTCCGATAGGGGCACATTGATTACTATTTTACTGGCGTAATCATGCAATGTTTCAGTGCCCTCTCCACCGGTAACGGCAGAGTGATCACCGGTTTGTTGGTAATAACTGCCCAGAAAATCGATTTCCGTTTGTCTTGTTGAAAAGAAGGAAATTGTATCTTCAACCTCATTTTGGGCCAAAGCCGCAACAGGTAAAAGTACAAGACAGAAAATCGATATCGAGCGAATCAGTTGCATCCGCACCCTCCCCCGGTATTGCCGTTGGTGCCGCCAACAGCACCTTCACGATATGACTGAAAATCTGACTCAAAACTTTCTGCAGGACGGTTGGTGAGTTGCATTTCCTGGTCATTCAGATAAACCTTTTGATATCCCTTTACAGGTACACACCTGATCTGGCTGCACAAAAAGAAAATAAAGACCAATGCGGCAAAGAGACGTTGGAAATTTTTTTTCATGGTTTTTGGATTCTAAAGCAATTTAGATTTTTGATCGCGGCAAAAAAATTGGGATCAGTAATAATTAAGTTCCAGATGGTCAGAAGTCCATATTTTATTCTGATCGTCAACAATGATCGCTTCTATGTTTTTCAAACGATTGATCAGCGCCAATCCTTCTTTTACACCCATCACAAAAATTGAGGTCGCCAAAGCATCAGATAATTCGGCATCAGGTGAAATAATGGTCACACTTTTTATGCCTTTTGCGGGGTATCCTGTTTTAGGGTCAATGATATGGGCATAGCGTTCACCATTGATGACTACAAATTTTTCGTAATCACCCGAAGTAACAATGCTCAGGTTGCTGGCAGAAAGCCAGGCGATATATTGTTTTTCTTTTTTGGGGTCGGCAATTCCGATTTGCCAATCTTTACCATTGGCTTGTCTTCCCCAGGCAATCAGGTCGCCTCCCGCATTAACCAATCCATTTTCGATGCCCAAATTTTGCATTACTTCTTTGGCACGGTTGGCGGCATACCCTTTTCCGATGGCGCCAAAGCCTATTTTCATGCCTTGTATTTTTAAAAATACCGTGTAATGCTCCTGGTCAAGCAATATATTTTTGTAATTGATATATTGCGCAGCCGTTGCCACAATTGACGAATCTGGCATGGCAATCGTGTCACCTTTAAACGTCCAGATCTTATCCATCGAAGCAAAAGAAATATCGAAGGCGCCCTGTGTTAACTCAGAGACTTTTTGGGCCCTGGAGATCAAACCGAAAAGTTCACGACTTACTGCCACGGGTTTCAAACCCGCATTGCGATTGATCTCACTGGTTTCGGAACCATCTTTCCAACTGGAGATCAAGTCTTCGATGCGATTTATTTCTTGGATGGCAGCGTTGATCGCCTCCCAGTTTAATTCTTCACGCTCCGAAACGGCAGAAATTTCGAACCGCGAACCCATGAGTGACAATACTTTGGTATTTGTCTTCATCTGTGCCAGACTATTCAGCGTAGAAAATAGGCATAAAACCAGGAGAATTATTTTCACCGTTTGAGCAGTGCTTGAAGGTGATAAATAAAATCATCAGGCGTCGAGGCGCTATACGTGCTGACCGCTTTAACATCTCCAGAACTATCAATGAAAACAAGATAAGGAAATACACCATTGGGATTGTATCGGTTTGCAAGCGCCTCATTGGCTTTTTGACGCTCTTC
The DNA here is from genome assembly GCA_963711495.1 of uncultured Cytophagales bacterium. Classification (GTDB taxonomy): domain Bacteria; phylum Bacteroidota; class Bacteroidia; order Cytophagales; family Cyclobacteriaceae; genus CAVQEK01. The sequence goes on along the minus strand of CAVQEK010000005.1, from coordinate 267,510 downwards.
GGGTAGTTGATGTTTTTTTAATCTGGGAAAATCAATTCGCATGGGTATAATAATCGAATCAGCGAAATTGCTGAAATTCTGTGTATTAATAATATTTTGGGTAAGCTGAATGCAAGGTTTGCACCAGTCTGAACCTGAGAAATAAAGCATAATGAATTTGCCAGTCGTAACGGATTCGCTGCGTGCAGCACAAAAATCATCGTACCACTTCAAATGATCTACTGAATTTTCTGTCTGGCAAAAACCAGCATTTGACATCCAGGTCATGAACAGCGGCAAAAGGATCAGTGATACACATTTATTGCGGAACCTTGTTTTTAAATTTTTTGCCGAAGCATTGTCAACATTTAAAGTCATAAAATTATTATTCAAACGGATCGGTTCGAAATGTAATGGTAAAACCTGAATTGTTGAAAAAAGCGACATTACGAAAATATGAATTTGAAATCATATTCGGTGTTCATTGGGAATTTTATCATGCCTTTGCTTGTTTTATGCGGGAGCAATTCGATTAACCGGATATGATTTTGGTAAATATATCGTTGAAAATTATGATGATTACTCAGGAAGTTATTATTGACCTGGTATTTTTGTTATTATTACATTTTTCAATGGTTGATCACGATTAACACGAATTCATGAAAAAATACATATGGTTTTTTGCCTTTTTGTGCATGTCGTTGTTTCTGGCCTTCCAACTGAAGGCCCAGGCCGATTATATTAACAGAAATGTCTCTGATTTTATTAACAATGTCGAATTTCATAATAGTGTGAATAAACTGCCTCCTGACCTGGAAGGTTCGCCGTATTTGAATGATGATTTTACGCATGGCAGCATTTACCTGGAAGGAAAATATAAATTCACCGACGTCCCATTGAGATATAATATCTACAATGACCTGATGGAATTTGAAGATAAAGGTCATATATTGGATCTGGACGAAAAACATAAAATAGATAGTGTCATCATCAATAACAAAACCTTTGTATATACCTTGGATAAAGGCAATCGCGAAGGCGGTTATTATGAATTACTCGCCCAAGGCAAAGTGAGTTTATTGGGAAAATTGAAAATTGAATTCAGACCACGTGAACCAGCCAAACCCATGCGTGATCCTGTTCCACCAAAATTTGTCAGGCTTCCGGATGAATATTTTGTGCAGTTGCCCGGTGGCGAATTGGAAAAAGTCAAAAATGTTAAAAAATTGATCCAGGCATTACCGGATCATCAAAAAGCGCTGAATACTTTTGTCGAAAACAAGAAAGTCAAAAACCATGAAGCGGAAGGAATGGCAATAGTAGTTAATTATTTCAATACGTTGTGAGCATGATGGCGATCATCTGATCCCTTTCCTTTTTATTATTCATACTATTGTCGCACATTTTTTCTGATAGAATACTTCCGGAACAGGCCCCAATGCTCACCTTCTTTACTGGCAGGATTTTTTGCATGTTTTGTTGGATTGGTTTACATTTAAAAAACCGTAATCACCCAAAATTGATTTCGTGGAGAAAACAAATCTGATCATATCAAACCTTGTGTATTGCATTGCCCACGAAAATGATGAACTGGCATTCAGGCGGCTTTTTGATATGTATTATGCCCGTTTGCTTCAATTGGCTTACATGATCCTGCGCAACAATGAACTGGCTGAAGATACTGTATTGGATGTTTTCACTAAAATATGGAGTAATAGGGCCAAATTGCCAGAAATAGAAAGCTTTAATAAATATCTCTATGTATTGGTAAAAAATAAGGCGTTGGATCAATTGCGAAAGAACAAGGATTTGATTCATGTTGAATTAACCGAAACCACCCTTAGTGAGCACATCGTAAATCAAAATCCTGAAAAAATTATTTTAGAACAAGAGTTGGTGCATAAGATCAATCAGGCAATCCTGCAATTACCTGAAAAATGCCGCATGGTTTATCGTTTGGTAAAGGAAGAAGGGCATTCCTATCAGGATGCTGCTGACTTATTGAATGTTTCCCGTAAAACCATCGACAATCATATCAACCTGGCCATGCATCGTATTCGTGACTCTATCACTGAATACCTGAGTTCAAAGGATGATATTACAGGTCAACAATGGAAGATTATCCGAACATTGGCCTGTGTATTTATGGTTTAATTCCTGCTGAAATCACAATTTTACAGAACAATAATTGAGTTATATGTCTTAATCCGGCCGAGCGCGAAATATATGGGGCGATCCATATTCTATGCTGGGAGGTGGTTGAAAAATGGAAGTGTAAAAAATGAAACTAAATAAAAACATTAAATGAAGAGAAGATCAACGCTCAAAAAACTTATGGCAGGTGCATTTGCGCCGATGGTGATGTTTAAAGAAGCTTCTGGCGAAAGCAGAATCGGTGAGACATCTAAAAAAGGTTCGAATGCTAAACCAGTTTTCAATCAGGATTTCGAAAGCCGTTGGGATTTATTGAACGATATGACATGGTTAGGTGAAGAATATTGGACCCAAAGGTTACAAGATTGGGGCATTGAAAATGGTGAATTAAAATGTTTATGCAGAGGTCCCAACCGAACGGTACATTTGCTTACCCATCAAATTTTTGATAATAAGGAATCTTTTCATGTGGCGGTTAAACTGCGATTTGTGGGAGATCAATCCAAACAGCGCAAGGGTGATTTTGCCGGTTTTAAAATTGGTGCGAAAGGTAAATTTGATGATTACCGTTCTGCAATTTTCACAGGCCAGGGGTTGAATATCGGCGTAAATACGGATGGCTCAATGTTTATTGGTCAGCAAGTGGCGGAGGATAATATACCAGAGGAGGCATTAACACGAGGCATTCAATTGGATTTGCAGGCCGATCCGGAAGGGGAAAATTATAAAATTACCTTGATAGCCAGTGATCCATCCAATTCCCGTCAACTATCCGTATTGAAGGTTAATCAAATTTCCGGTACTCATGTTGCAGGGAATATTGCATTGGTGAGTCACTTCAATGAAAAGAAGGCTATCATCAAACCAGCAGTGGCTTTTTCCGACTGGCATTTGACCGGCAAAAAAATTGCTTTTTACCCGGAACAGGTTTATGGCCCGATTTACTTTGCCCAGTATTCCTTAAACAACAATATTTTGAAGCTCAGTGCTCAATTAGCGCCGGTTGATCTTCCCGGGCAAAAAGCAGCTACTTTGGAAATTAGAAAGAATGCGGGATGGGAGAAAGTTGCGGATGCCATTATTCATGCCCAGGCCAGGGTAGCAATATTTAGGGTGGAGAATTGGGATAATGCTCAAACTGTACCTTACCGGGTAATCTATGAAATGCCCATGAAATCAGGTACGAATCGGATTTATTCCTACGAAGGCAGTATAGCCGCAGAACCAATAGCCCGGGAGAAAATTAAATCACTGGTTTTGAGTTGTAACTGGGACCAGGGATTCCCGGATAATGAAGTCATTGAAAATGCTTCCAAACACCAGGCCGATATGATATTTTTTGTAGGCGATCAGTTTTATGAGTCCAATGGCGGATTTGGAGTGGAGCGCGGCCCACTGGATCGATCAATTCTGGATTATTTAAGAAAATGGTATCAGTTTGGCTGGTCTTACCGCAATCTTTTCCGGCATATTCCTTCAGCTTGTTTGCCGGATGATCATGATATGTACCATGGCAATATCTGGGGTTGTCGTGGCAAGGCAGCTTCTGATTTTGGCAATCAGACTGAACAGCAGGATACAGGCGGATATACCATGCCAGCCGATTGGGTAAATATGGCTCAACTCACCCAGACCAGTCATATGCCCGATCCATATGACGCAACTCCGGTATTACAAGGAATCACTGTTTATTATACTCATTGGCAGTATGGCGGGATTAGCTTTGGGATTGTGGAAGACAGAAAATTCAAGTCTGCGCCTAAGGAGGTACTTCCGGCTGAGGCGAAAGTATGGAATGGATATGCTGAAAACCAGGAATTTGATGTTCGAAAATTTCAGGAACCTGAAACTGTGAGATTGTTGGGTGATCGGCAAATTGAATTTCTTAAGGCATGGGGAGCGGATTGGAGCAAGGGGGCGCAATTTAAAGTATTGATTTCTGCAACACCATTTAACTGTCTACAAACTTTACCCAATGGCACGCTCAATGATCAGAACACACCAAAATTGGAAGTCCCTGAGCCGGGAGTATACGTAACCGGGGATGCTCCTACACGCGATATGGATTCAGATGGTTGGCCTCAAAATCGACGTGATGAAGTTCTAAAAGTTTTGAGAAAAAGTTTCGCCATCCATTTAGCCGGAGATCAGCATTTACCCAGTGTGGTACAGTATGGGGTCGATGAACACCGGGATGCGGGCTATGTGTTTGCAGTTCCGGCAACATGCAATCTTTGGCCCAGAAGATGGTGGCCATCAGTCGATAAAGATCATAAGAATATTCCCGGTCAGCCAGCCTACACCGGAAATTTTCAGGATGGTTTTGGTAACTTAATGACAGTACATGCGGTGGCCAATCCACAAAAAACAGGCAAAGAACCGGCCCTTTTATATGATCGCGTAACTGGTTACGGCGTCGTTACTTTCGATAAAGCCAGCAGGGTGAGCACTTTGGAATGTTGGCCCCGTTATGTTGATCCAATAAAAAATTCCAGTCAACAATATCTGGGATGGCCCATTCAAATAAAACAACTCGAAAATTTCGATAAATCACCATTTGGATATTTGGCTGAATTAGTTGTAGAAGGAATCACGGACCCTGTGATACAGGTTGTAAATCAGAATAATAATGATGTTTTGTATACATTGAGGATCAAAGGACAGCAATTCAAACCAAAGGTTTTTGAAGCGGGCAACTACACAGTACACATTAGTGATCCGGATGCAGACTTGCATCACACCATCCGGGATTTAGAGATTGATAAGAAAAATAAACAAATCAAGGTACGTATTTAAATTACCCATTGACCATAAGTTTGAAATCATGATAAAAAAAGGATTTTTTCTACTGGCCATAGTTTTAGTGATTTCCTCATTTGTAAACAACACACGGCTATCTGAGACCACCAATCGCAATATTGTAGTCATCCTGGTCGATGATTTTGGCTGGACTGATTTGGGATGTTACGGTAGTTCGTTTTACGATACACCGAATATTGACAAATTGGCGCTGGACGGAGTTCGGTTTACCAATGCGTATGCAGCTTGTCCCGTTTGTTCACCTTCGAGGGCCAGCATACAAACCGGCAAATTTCCGGTCAAAACAGGAGTGACAGATTGGATACCAGGAAGGGCCGCTTTTCAAGGCGCCACACCTTATGATCGATGGATCGCTGCCGATACAAAGAATGATCTGGAATTGAATGAAACCACCATCGCAGAAGCATTAAAGCAAAAAGGTTATCAAACATTTTTCGCCGGGAAATGGCATCTGGGCGAGACAGCGCCCTTCTGGCCTGAAAAACAAGGGTATGACATCAACAAAGGGGGCTGGGCTGCTGGTTCACCGAAAAAAAACAAGGAACAGGGTTTAAATGGTTATTTCCCGCCTTATGGCAATCCCCGTTTACCGGATGGGCCTTCTGATGAGTATTTACCCGATCGATTGACACAGGAGACCATCAAGTTTATCAATGCCAATCAAAAAAAACCCTTTTTTGTATTTCTATCATTCTATCTGGTACATAATCCATTGCAATCCAAAGATTCGTTAATTGAGATCTACAAACAAAAAAGAATAACCAAAGAACTGAATGAACAAAATGAGTTCAAAACGAATGAACCCTGGATGCAGTATGCAACTGGTGGACCCAGTCATTATAAGGAGCGCATTATTCAAGGTAATCCGGTATACGCATCTATGGTGAGAAGTTTGGACGACAATTTGGGCAAGGTCTTGCAAACCATCGATGCACTTAATCTGTCGGACAACACCCTGATTATTTTCACTTCCGATAATGGTGGTTTATCGACTGCTGAAGGAGAAGCGACTTCCAACAGGCCACTTCGAGGTGGTAAAGGCTGGTTGTATGAAGGAGGTATTCGTGTACCCATGATTATCAGGGATCCGGAAAATCCAAAAAGCCGTCTTACCAACAATATGCCGGCATCCGGAATTGATATATTCCCAACGGTAATGGATTACGCGGGTATTGATTTGCAGCCCTATACCGATATCGACGGGATTGATTTATTGCCCATGCTCAATAAAAAGGAATGGCCAAAAAGGCCTTTATTTTGGTATTATCCTCACTATTCCAATCAGGGCGGAAATCCAGGAAGTATCATTCGACTGGGGGACTACAAGTTGATTGAAGATTTTGAAACGGGCAAGCTGGAGCTCTATAATTTGGCTGATGACATCGGCGAGGATCATGATCTTTCATCAGAAAAACCAAAGATACGCGATGAATTGTGGTATCTGTTAAAAAAATGGGAGCACTTAAACGGAATCACCCCTTTAAAACCCAATCCGGATTGGAATGGGGGAGATCCGGTGGTTGAATAAATAAGAATTTGGTCCCTTTTAAAGGCCTTTTACATCTTCAACTATAGAATTCATTTTGTGAATATTTTATTAAAAAGGCTTTAATCAAAAAAATATTTTCGCCGAATTAGGGAATCAAAGAACTCTGTACGTCTCTTGATTGATAATACCATTGACATCATTTAAAATGTCCAAAATCAATCATATAGACCAAATCATTTTTACCTACCTGGCAGGTGATGCAAATCTTGAAGAAGTGCAGGAACTCAGAAAATGGTTAAATGCTTCTCCTGCCAATAAAAAGCAATTTGAGATCATCAAGAATTACTGGGAAAATAGTCATCTGGAGGTAGGAATCTTAGACGGTGATCAGGCCTTCAATAAACTGAAAAATAAATTATACCTTATTACTAACTTCCACAATAAATCAATTGAGATCCAGAAGAAGCCAACAGAAAGCTCTATCAACTGGCTGAAGATCATGGGTATTGCAGCTTCGTTTATTTTATTGGTAAGTTCTGGCATCTATTTTTTTTACCACATTTTTCAGTCTTCCAAGCCAGTTAATGGTATAGCCACAGAGATCAAGCAAAATCCAGCCGGGCAAAAATCACGAATTGTATTGCCTGACGGTTCTGTGGTATGGCTCAATTCAGAATCCAGCATTCGTTATCCAAAACATTTCAGTGCCACACAACGGGATATCACATTGAAAGGAGAAGCATATTTTGAAGTATCGAAAGATGTTTTAAGACCATTTATCGTTCATTCAGATCTATTCGATGTGACAGTTTTGGGAACCCGTTTCAATGTGAAATCGTATAGTAATGATCAAAATTCTAGTATTTCACTCATTGATGGAAAGGTGCGTGTTCATTTAACAAGTCAAGAGGAATCTCATCTTGAACCAGTTTACCTCACTCCTGGCGAAGAACTGGCATATAACACAAAGCATCATCAACTGGTTAAACATGCCTTCGATAAAGAATCGGTTACAGCCTGGAAAGAAGGCATCCTGATATTTAAGGATGCCACCTTCTCAGATTTGAAGGAAAAGTTGGAAAGATGGTATGGTATAACTATTGAAGTTGAGGGTACTCCTCCAAACAATTTTATCGTTACAGGTAAATTTGAAAACGAATATCTTGATAATGTTTTAAGAACACTGCAGTTCGGCAGAGATTTTAACTATGTAATTGAAGACAGTATTTTAATCATGAAGTTTAACCAAAATCCAAAAACCCTATGAGTCAAAAATTCCCATAAAAAAACCTGCGATGTGATACACACCCCAGGTTTTGTCGTCCACGAGAACTACATGCAAACGGCTATTTGCATGAAACGTGGATCTTAAAATGTAAAATGTTTAATAGTAAACAGTCAAAATTATGAAAAAAAAGTTACTAAGACTATTGATGATGGTCTCAAAATTCACATTGTATGGAGCATTGTTACAGTTTGTTTGTTTGAGTTTTGTATTGGCTTATAATAGTGATGCCCAACAGATCTCCAGTGTAAAAGACGTGGAGATTGAGGTTGAGTTTAGTCACTCCGACATGATGGATGTGATCTCAAAAATTGAATCCCAGACAGGTTTTCAATTTGTGTATTATAGCCCCGATTTCAAGCGAATAAAGGACTTCAATCTCAGCAAGCAAAAGATCACAGTGGCAGATCTTTTGATGAAATTATCTGAAAATTACCAGGTGGCCTTCAGGCAGGTAAACAATAGCATAACAATACGGAAGCTTACCGGAAGGCATAAAAATAATTCGAAGCCACTCGAAATTAATTTGCAGGGAATCACTGTCACTGGTAAAGTCATCTCTTCAGAGGATCAGGAAGGACTCCCGGGAGTGAATGTCGTGGTGAAAGGTACCACCCAGGGCACCGTCACGGATGTTGATGGTAATTATCAGATAAATGTGCCTTCAAACCAAACGATATTAAGTTTTAGTTCGGTGGGTTTTGTCACCAAGGAAGTAACCGTAGGTGAACAATCAGTAATAAATATTAGTTTGGCCCCGGACGTTCAATCGTTACAGGAAATCGTGGTAATTGGATATGGAACCCAGAAAAAAACGGACATCACCGGATCGATTGCTACCATGGATGCCGAAAAACTCAATGAAAGACCCATTAACCGAGTGGACCAGGCATTGGTGGGACAAATGTCCGGAGTGCGGGTAAAACAAACCAGTGGTATCCCGGGTAGAGGTTTTAGCATTCAGGTGAGGGGTACGGGTTCAATCAGCGCAAATAATGAACCTTTATATGTGGTCGATGGATTTCCATTAGAAGTATCGCCACAAACTAGTAGCGGAGGATTTGACAACGGGAATCCGCTAACCAACCTCAACCCTGATGATATAGAATCAATCCAGGTTTTGAAAGATGCAGCCTCAGCATCAATATATGGTTCAAGAGGTTCAAATGGAGTCGTACTCATCACTACCAAACAAGGAAAAACAGGTAAACCTCAGATCAGTTTTAACTCTTATGTTGGATGGAATGAAACAGTAAAAAAACTTGATGTCTTATCTTCCCAGGAATATGTAGACCGATGGATCGAACATGAGAATTATTTTTGGGTGAGGGACTATGGCAGCAAGGGCGCTACCTCAAGTCAAACAGATGATGAAAGAAGGACGCTTTACAATACACTGAATCCCGGCAATCAGATCGGTCCGAATGAATACCTCACCCAATATATGTGGGATCCGCGCTGGCTGGAACCCGGACATCCGGGATTGGATTATGTAGACTGGCAGGACTTATTTTTCAGGAAGGGGCTGGTTCAGAGCTATCAATTATCTGCAAATGGTGGTAATGATATTACAAAATATTACGTCTCAGGTGATTATTTAAATCAGGAAGGGATTGCTATCGGAGTGAATTATCAGCAATACAGCGCCAGGGCAAATGTGGAGGTTCAACCATCGAAAGCGATAAAATTTGGTCTTAATCTTTCTCCATCCTACAGCATTCTTGAAGATCCTGGCGTGGAGGGAAAAGATGCCCTTACTCATATTGTTGTGGGTATGAATCCTGTGGTTGAATCATCAACAGGTGCATTAGGTACCAATGTTGGTGATAATGTTTCTTATGCCTGGGGTACTTCCAGGGTTAGTCCGATTGCCGAGGCCATGAATGTTGACAGAAGCACCAAGACTTTCAGGGCCATCAGTACGGCATATGCTGAAATCAATATTCTGAAGGATTTAAGATTTAAAACCAGTGTTAATTTCGATATTCACAACAGCAACAGTTATCGGTTTACCCCGGCCTTCATTACACGCAACAGAGCCGCCAGTGGTGCGAGATCCGGTTACACAAGAATAAATTTTGTCAATGAAAATACCCTGAATTATGTTAAAACATTTGGAAAACATAATCTGGATATTTTAGCGGGATATTCCTACAGCACTTTCAAATTTGATGATTTCAGTATCAGTGGAACAGGTTTTGCTTCTGACGATGTGCCGACACTAAATGCAGCTTCCAGTACAAGTGGTACTTCCAGTGAACGCAAAAATGTGCTGATCTCTTATTTCGGCAGAGCCCAGTATAATTATGCAGATAAGTATCTCTTCCAGGCTAGCATTCGAAGGGATGGCTCCTCCAAATTTGGAGATAATACAAAATGGGGGGTATTTCCATCTTTTTCTGCCGGTTGGAGATTGTCAGAAGAGCAATTCATGCAGGATGTGTCTCTTATTAGCGATTTGAAATTGCGTGCAAGTTGGGGATTGGCCGGAAACAATGGAGTAGGAGATTATGATCAGGTTGCCCGACTTATTTATGCGAATTACAGCTATGGAGGCACTCTGGTGAATGGTCAGGTACCTGATAATTTTCCAAATCCCGACTTAAGTTGGGAGACCTCACGAACCCTTGATTTCGGTTTTGATGCCGGAATTTTGGAAAACAGGATCTATGCTTCTTTTGATTATTACACCAAAAGAAATGTAGATTTATTACTCAATATTCCAGTGCCCACGGCCAGTGGGTTCAGCACCGCCCTCACAAACATTGGTGAAGTGTTGAACAAAGGCTGGGAAGTTGAATTGAATACGAGGAATACAACCGGTGTTCTAGGTTGGAACACACAGATCAATTTCAGCCACAACACAAATGAAGTAGTGAAACTAGGTCCGAACGACACACCAATTTTAGGGGGTGCTTTTGATATTACACACAATATTCTCGAAGTAGGCAAACCGATGTATACCATATATGTGGTCCAGCAGGATGGGCTTCTGACTTCAGATGATATTGCCAATGGATATCCAACCTATGGTAGTGAGGAAGCCGGCGATCCGAAATATGTGGACATCAACAATGATGGCACCATTGATGCGAATGACAGAACTTACTCCGGACATCCGGACCCTGATTATATCTGGGGGATTACCAACAGCTTTAATTACAAAGGTTTTGATTTGTCCATATTAATCCAAGGACAATGGGGAGGAGTAATATATTCAACATTTGGACGCGCCATGTACCGCACCGGACAAGGAGCTACTGACAATATGTTAGGCAAAGCAAGAAACAGGGTTATGTGGGTAGAAGGGCAGGAACTGACGGCCGCAGATGTTGCCGGAAAAGAACGCAAATCGCCATCAACATTCGGTAGGATCAAAAATACAGATTGGTTGTATCCCAATGACTATTGGAGAATACGGAATATTACGCTGGGATACGACCTGGGCAAGCTTTTCCAATCGAATGTCGTTCGTGGAGCGAGAATTTACATCACTGCGGAAAATTGGTTTGGTGGTGATAAGTATGACGGTGGTTTTAATCCGGAAGCGGTAAACAATAGCGGGGACGATTATGGAGCATTTCCGCTTTCCCGGTCAATGATTCTCGGCGTTAACCTCAAATTTTAATCCTTAAAAATTCGCAGAAAATGAAGAAGTTAATAATCATAATATTATCGGTGATCATTTGTAGCGCTTGTGAAGATCAACTCAATCAGGCACCTATTTCCAATTCGAGCGCCGCAAATTTCTACAGAAATACCGAAGATTTTGAACAAGCCATCAATGGTGTATATAATTCACTGAATAGTTATTCAATTAATAACAGTCATAATTCGGAACATAGTTACGCAAGCGCACAGTTTTATTTGTCAGAAGTAAGATCTGATAATGTCTATTCTCCCGGTACGGGAGTAAGGGATTGGAATCCGATCAATAATTTTGATAAAACGCTGTCGACCAACACCATTGTAGGATATGTCTGGGACGACTCGTTCAGAGGGATTTATCTTGCAAACACGGTTTTGGATAAGATCAATGCAGACCTTGTGCCAGACGATGATACTCGGAACAGGATGATCGGTGAGGCAGAATTTATCCGGGCATTGTACTATTTTGATCTTGTGCGTTATTTTGGCAAAGTACCGGTTTTTGACCACGTGTTAACGCCTTCTGAAGCACTGGACATCCCCAGAGCTCCTGTGGCTGATGTTTATGCACTGATCGTGTCTGACTTGCAAGACGCAGGCAACAAACTACCGGCTTCCTACACGATGCCAGGCAAAGCGACATCGTTGGCGGCAAAGGCATTGCTGGCAAGTGTATACTTAACGATGTCCGGACCTACTTATGGTATTGAAGGGCCTGGTATGGATGCAGGAAAATATAGCGAGGCACTGGATTTACTCAATGAAGTGATCGGCAGCAACCAGTTCCAGTGGGTTAATGACTATGCCTCTATTTTCAACTATGGCAATGAAAGTAACGGGGACATTGTTTTTGCACTTCAGGCCATCGATGATGGGGCAACAGGGGACAGGGGAATCGGGACCCTTCTGCCCACCCTAATGTATCATGAAAGTTATGCAAAAATAAATCTGCCCTTTGCCGGGGGAGTTCCCGGTGACAGCCCCATCAACCCGTCGGATCAATTGTTGGCTTCTTTCGAGCCCAATGATGTGCGGGATGACGCTTCCATTTTGAGAAGTTATATCGATGAAAACGGCAATACCAATGTGAATCCGCAGTATGTAAAATTTCTGAGTTTGGACCCTCAGTATCTTCCGGCAGACCGGTTTAACTGGGGCATTAACATTCCGGTTATCCGATATACCGATGTGTTACTTATGAAGGCAGAAGCTTTATTGCAAACTGGTGGAGACCAAGGGGAAGTAGATAATATTGTAAATATGGTTAGGGAAAGGGCAGGACTGGGTGATGTCTCCAGTGTTGATATGGATATGTTGCTGGAAGAAAGAAGGAAAGAATTTATTGGGGAAGGATTGAGATGGCACGATCTTGTTCGGACGGGAAAAGTGCTGGATGTGATGAACGCCTGGGAGATGCAAGATGATAATGCCAACAAAATATCCGGAATAGAAGCCAACGATATTATTTACCCGATCAATCAAAGTCAGCTTGAGGTAAAAGAAGGATTATACGATCAAAATCCCGGTTATTGAAATTATTTTAAATTAGATAAAAGGCTGTTCTTTTATGGGCAGCCTTTTTTATACTGGCATTTAATGAAGTTTTACAATCGGAAGACTTCTTTCCAATTGATGCTGTAAAACCTTTCATGCTTAAACCATGATGCGATATACACTTTTGATCATTTTATGTTTTAGCACTCAATTATTTGCCCAGGATAAAAATGTTGACCAGTCAAAAAAGTTTGAACCCAATGTAAATTCACTTCAAAACTATACATGTCCCGAGTGGTTTAGGGACGCCAAATTTGGCATCTACGTTCATTGGGGTGTTTACTCTGTCGCAGAAGACGGAGAGTGGTACGCCAGGGAAATGTACCAGGAGGGAAGTGATGTTTACAATTACCACCTAAAAAAGTACGGCCATCCCAGTAAATTTGGCTACAAAGATCTTATTCCCCTTTGGAAGGCCGATCACTTCGATCCGGATGCCTGGCTCACTTTGTTTAAAGAAGCTGGAGCAAAATATTTTACTCCCTGCGCCGCGCACCATGACGGCTTTGCTTTGTGGGATTCAAAATACCAGAAATTCAATTCCGTCAATATGGGCCCTAAAATGGATATCATTAAAATGCTGAAAGACGCTACGCTAAAGCACGGCTTGCGTTTTGGCGTTACCACTCATTTTGGCCGTTCGTTGTCCTGGATACAGCCCAGCCACGGCGCTGACACTGCCGGCCCTTATAACGGCGTGCCTTATGATGGTAATGATCCGAAATATCAGGATCTTTATCTGCTGAAATATTATGATGACAACCGCGCGGATACCGAAAACCCGCCGTTAATGTGGCGTGAATACTGGTATGTTCGGATTGCCGAATTGGTGGATAATTATAAACCGGATTTTGTTTATCTCGACAGTGCCGTGCCTTTTGCTGGAGAAGATAATGGCAAAACAGGAATGCGCTTCTTGGCGCATTTTTATAATCAAAATATGGCCTGGCATAGCGGAAATCAGGAAGGTGTTATTACCCATAAGGGAGATAAAGGGCCCAAACGGGCACCTTATTTTGAGGGAATAGCTACCTTAGATATAGAAAGGGGCAAATCGAGGGACATCAGGGAAAAACCCTGGCAGACGGATGACAGTATTGGTCCCTGGGGCTATACTGCCGGAGCAGCTTACAAAGATCCTGATGCTGTCATTGATAAAATGATTGACGTGGTTTCAAAAAACGGAAACTATTTGCTCAATGTGCCTCCCAAGGCCGATGGTACATTTGATGATGAGACCATCGCGATCTTAAAAGGGATTGGTACTTGGTTCAATATAAACGGTGAGGGAATTTATGCGACACGGCCTTGGAAAGTTTTTGGAGAAGGCCCTGAAGTGGAAATGCATAACAGGGACAACAAATCCCCATACACTTGGGAAAATATCCGTTTTACCCAGAGCAAAGATGGAAAAACACTTTACATGATTTTTTTGGGTTGGCCCGGTGCTAATAAAAAGTTGGCTGTTCATGCTTTTGCCAAAGGAGGGCCGGGAGGATCTTTGAAAATTAAAAAGGTAAGTCTTTTAGGATCGGATACTTCCATAAAGTGGAATCAGGGTGATTCGGGATTAAAATTGAACACCCCCGATAAAGCGCCCAGTGAACTGGCCATTATTTATAAACTAGAATTGGAGGAATAACCAGCGATAATGATCACACCGTCTTCATATGAAGCCAGGAACTATTGCGATCATTTGGCTTGCTTTACTAATGAAATTTCAATTTCAGGATGGGCTTTTAATTTTTGAGCATCAATGGGTATAATGAGACATTTGATTCGGGGATTTTCAGCTTTTTTACTGCTGATTATATTATCGTCTGCTGTAATTGCCGCTGATCTTAATAAAAGACAAATACAATATCTGTCGGGCACCGGAAGTGATCATACCATAGCGTGGGATTTCTATTGTACCGGCGGGCGCCAAAGTGGTTACTGGACAACCATTCAGGTGCCGTCCTGCTGGGAGCAACAGGGATTTGGCACGTATAATTACGGCCGGGATTACGTGACCTATGGCAGAAAATTCAGGTTCGCCGATGAAAAGGGACTTTACCGGCATGAATTTAATGTGCCTTCCGATTGGAAGAATAAGCAGATTTACCTGGTTTTTGAAGGTTCCATGACCGACACGGAAGTATTGATCAACGGTGAGTCGGCCGGAGATATCCATCAGGGGGCTTTCTACCGGTTCAGATATAATATTACAGGTAAACTGCAATTTGACCAACCCAATAAATTGGAGGTGAATGTAAGTAAAATGTCTGCCGATCACGCTGTTAACCGGGCCGAACGTTACGCAGACTACTGGATATTTGGTGGTATTTTCAGACCGGTATACCTGGAAGCATATCCTGAAGAATTTGTGGAAAGAGTGGCGATCAATGCCAGGGCAAATGGTTCGTTTACCATGGATGCTTATTGCCATGGAATTAAAAAGGGCCTGGAGTTGGATGCGCAAATACTCGATGATGTGAATAATGTGGTTGCAACATGTAAGAGTACTGTCACCCAGGGAGATGTAAAAGCGACGCTTAAATGTAAGGTAGATAATCCATCACTTTGGACTTCCGAATCACCGAATTTATACAAAGTGAACGTGCAGTTGCTCGATCAAAAAGAAGTACGCTACGAAACGACGCAAAAGTTTGGCTTCCGCACCATTGAGATCAGGCCCGGAGAAGGGATTTTCATTAATGGAACGCAGGTCAAAATGAAAGGCGTGAACAGACATTGTTTTTGGCCGGAAACAGGGAGGACGCTGAACCGCCAAATAAGTTTAAAGGATGCGCTGCTGATCAAAGAGATGAACATGAACGCGGTCAGATGCTCGCATTATCCGCCGGATCAGGATTTTTTGGATATATGCGATTCACTGGGCATCTACGTACTCGACGAACTGGCGGGATGGCAAAATGCCTATGATACCCGGGTAGGAGAAAAATTGGTTAAGGAGATGGTCGTCAGGGATGTAAATCACCCTTCCATTATTTTCTGGGACAATGGAAATGAGGGTGGCACCAACAAAGAACTCGATGATGATTTTGGATTATACGATCCATCTGGCAGGCCCGTTATTCATCCTCACCATAGGCCGGGTAATGCATTTAATTTTATCGATACCAATCACTACGAAAATTATTACAGCACGCAAAAAATACTGGAAGATTCACTTATTTACATGCCCACAGAATTCCTCCATTCCCAGAGTGATGGAGGCGGCGGAGCAGCGTTGGGCGATTTTTGGGAACTGATGTGGCACTCCAAACGGTCTGGTGGCGGCTTTATCTGGGCCATGCTCGATGAGGGTATTGTGAGGACTGACCTGGGCGGCATGATCGATGTGAACAGGATCAACGCGCCAGACGGCATACTCGGCCCGCATCGTGAGAAAGAAGGCAGTATTTATGCGATTAAGGAAATTTATTCTCCGGTGTACATTGTGCTTGATTCTCTGGGGAAAGACTTTTCTGGCGACATCCCCATGGAAAATCGTTACTTTTTTACCAACCTCCATCAGTGTTCATTTAAGTGGGCGCTTGTGAATTTTCATTTGCCTTTCAATGATATTCCCGGTTATGATGTTCAGGAGGAGAAAACCATTGATGGCCCGGCGCTTAAACCAGGTGAGCAGGGCACATTGCACCTGCAATTACCTGCAAACTGGCGAGCGTATGACGCCCTATTGTTGACGGCAATGGATCCGCATGGCAGGGAATTATATACCTGGAACTGGAAGATCAGAAATAATGTGGATATCAATAACCAGATTATATCATTCGCAGGCGATAAACCTGTAGAAGTGACGGAGACGGACAGTAGCTTTACCATGAAAGCCAATGGGATTACTGTTTCATGGAACAAGAACAATGGCCAGATCATGGAATTGAAAAATGATTTCAGCAAATCATTGTCATTTGGCGGAGGACCGTTATTCTGTAACGGCAAGACTTCCGTAACTTCCTTTTCCCACCATGAATCGAACGATGGCCACACCCTTGAAGTGAAATATGATGGCGGGCTGGATTATGCACGATGGACCATGTACAAAAGTGGCTGGCTTGAACTGGACTATACCTATACGCTGGACGGAAATTATAATTTTACCGGCATCAGTTTTAATTATCCTGAAGGCTATGTGTTGGGTGCGAAATGGCTGGGCGGCGGACCGGTACGGGTATGGAAAAACCGAATGCAGTGCGCAACCGTCAATGTATGGGAGAAGGCCTATAATGACACACAAACCGGAAGTTACCCCTGGTTTTATCCGGAATTTAAGGGTTATTATCCCAACGTCTCCTGGCTGGAGTTGAACACGGCGGAAGGCAAATTTCTTGTGGTGGCCGGAGAGAAAAACCTGTTTGTACGGTTGTTTGATTTCTATGGCCTTCCCGGTCCTGATCCATATCCGAAATTGCCGCCGGGTGACATTTCATTGCTGGATAATATTCCGCCCATTGGCAGCATGCTGGCATTTAATACCGATAAAAACCCTGAGGACCTGGGTCCGGCAAGCCACATGAACGAAGTACACGGTACCATCAAAAGGACCGTATATTTTTATTTTGGGTTCCCCGAGAATGCTACTCAAGATGGGATGTCGAAGAAATGAGGTATAGTGAAAGTGAAACAAGTTAAATCAAATTACTGAATTGCCGCGTGGCCCCGAAAGCTTTATGGGACCCGCGGAAAAAATGTGAAATGTTTTATGGCTTTAGCCTTGATTATGTTCAAAAAAGGGAACTCGGATTTACGAACTAAAGACTATTGGATTGCAATAATTCAAATGTGGGTTTTGCGAGTAATTTAAAATTAAATTGAAGATGAAGATATTATGTCTGTTATCAGGAATACTCCTATTCATTGTATTTAATGGATTTTCCCAAACCGGTGTTGGCGATTATCAGTCCGGATTTAAAACAGAAGGCAATACCGTCAGTTTAACCGACCAAAATGCCGAATTAAGGATCGAATTCTGTACTCCGTCAATGGTAAGGATCAGGGCCAGTTGGGACAAAACTTTTGATCCGCCGGAACAATGGATGGTGGCAAAATATGATTGGCCCAGGGTGGACATTAAAACCAGCGATGAGGGAGACCATTTTCTGCTATCTACCGATCAATTATCAATTCATATTAATAAAGCACCATTTAGCATCCGGATTTACGCCAGCGATGGTCAACTGCTGAATTCCGAAGTTTTAAACAGCGGCAAAGGCGGTATGTACAAAGAAGATAATTCGGTTATGTGTTTAAAAAAATTGATGACCGGCGAGCATTTTTTTGGCTTTGGCGAAAGGATGGATTTCCTGGACAGAAGGGGCAAAAAGCTGAAACTTAATGTGGGCAGGGGTGAAGGGATGCCGCATATTATTGGGGCGTATAATATTCTTAAGGCCAATTACTGTCCGGTTCCCTTTTTCATGAGCACAGAAGGATATGGCATCTTTTTCCACAATGCTTATCCGACCACCTGGGACATGGGCAGTGCCGATCCGACTCAATACTCATTTGCAGCGGAAGGTGGGGCAATGGATTACTACTTCATTTATGGCCCTGGATTTCACACCATTATGGAGCAGTACACCGAATTGACGGGACGGTCGCCGTTGTTGCCGGAATTTGCTTTGGGGCTGCATGTCGGAACGTACAGCGGTGGAACCTGGGGATACGAAGAATTAACATCCGATCAATATGTAATCGATCTGGGCAGAAAATTCCGGCAGAAAGAAGTTCCGGCAGATGTCCTTCACCTCGATTCCACCTGGCGCATTTTTGGCGATACCGGAGGAAAAGGCGCTACCACTTTTGAATGGCGTAGCACCTTCAAAAACCCCAAGGGAATGTTTGACAGCCTGTATGCCATGAACTACAAAATGGTGGGGTTGCACATCAGGCCGAGATTCGACAACGGCAAAACCCTGAAACTTCTCGATTCTGCCAGGGCAAAAGGCTATACGTATCCTGAGAAAGACAACCCAGGCGAATTTGTAAATTTCTTTGATCCAAAAGCAGTGGATTGGTGGTGGAACAATGGGGTGATGAAGGTGGCTTCCATTGGCGCCAAATTCCTGAAAACGGATGAAGGCAGCGCCTTTGGAGCAAGAGCCAATGAAAGTGACAAAGTAGGCCCGACTGGAAAAGATATCGCTCGCCTGCACAATCTTTTCCCCATTGCTTACGCCAAAGCGCCCTACGAAAAATTCCAGCAGTACAATGGCATTCGCGGAATGAACCATACCCGGGAAGGTTATGCCGGCATTCAACGTTATCCTTTCATTTTTGCCGGTGACTGGCCCAGTGAGTGGCAATATTTTGCCCCGGTGATCAAAGCAGGATTAAATATCAGCCTTTCGGGCGTCGGATATTGGGCGCATTGCATGGGAGGCTTTGAGCATGAAGCTGACCCGGAACTCTATATCCGCTGGACGGAATTTGGACTGCTCAGTCCTGTCGCCCATATTTTTGGCATGGACCATCCGGGTTATAAGGAACCCTGGAATTATGGTGAGGAAGCTTTCGAGATATTCAAGCGATATGACCAGTTGCGCTATCGTCTTATCCCTTATCTCTACAGCAATACCTGGGTGCAGTACAAAACCGGCTTGCCACTCATGCGCGCGCTGGTATTTGATTATCAGGATGATGTTAATGTTTATGATATTGCTGACCAGTATATTTTCGGAAATAACATAATGGTTTGCCCCGTAACCGAGAAAGGAGCGCAGACACGGGTGGTGTATTTGCCGGAAGGTCAGTGGTTTGATTATTGGACCGGTATACCATATTCCGGCAAACAATATATCAATGTTGTCGCGCCCCTGGATAAAATACCAATTTTCGTGAAAGCAGGGTCGATCATACCCACGCAGCCGCAAATGATCTACTTCGGACAAAAGCCAGTCGATGTCATTACGCTGGACATCTTTCCCTCCGGTTCTTCCTCCTTCCAGTTGTATGAAGATGATGGTCTGCATCTTGGCTACCAGAAGGGCGAATTTTCATTAACGGATATTGAATCTGAACTGTCTTCAGGAAAATTAAATCTGACCATCAATATGCCGGAAGGACAGTACAAACCGGAAGAACATCATTATGAGGCCAAGGTCCATTGGAATGGAAGCGATCCGACAAATGTGACTGAAAATGGAAAATCAGTCACAAAACTGAATGCTGCTGATGATTTGGAAAATTCAGAAGGCTGGTACTTCGATCCGTCTGAAAAAATCGTGTGGATCAAAACCAAAAACACGAACAAGGGAAAGATCGAACTGGAAGTGGAGTGAAGGGGGCAATGGGCAATGGGCAATGGGCAATGGGCAATGGGCAATGGGCAATGGGCAATGGGCAATAGGGAATGGGCAATCGGCAATAGGTAATAGGTAATAGGTAATAGGCAATGGGCAATGGGGAATGGGGAATGGGCAATAGGCAATAGGTAATAGGCAATAGGCAATGGGGAAATATAGATAGTCATTAAATATATAAAACTATGTTTTTACAATTAAACCATCAGCGTCTGGATGTTTACAGTCATTCACGAGCATTCGTTTTGGAATGTTATAGATTCACAGGGGTTCTTCCGGAAAGTGAAAAATATGGAATGATAAGCCAGATAAGAAGGGCGGCATTATCTGTTCATTTAAATATTGCGGAAGGAGCGTCCAGGAAGTCTAGAGTAGAGAGAAAAAGGTATTATGAAGTCGCTCGCGGATCTATAGTTGAAATAGATGCCGCACTGGATTTGGCTTCCGGCCTGGGTTATATAAAGCAATCAAAGATAGATTCCTTGGGCGATGCTATGGTAAAATGTTTCAAACTTCTCACAGGAATGATCAATGGAACTCAATAGGCAATGGCCAATAGGCAATGGGCAATGGGCAATGGGCAATGGGCAATGGGCAATGGGAAATGGGGAATAGGCAATGGGCAATCGGCAATAGGTAATAGGTAATAGGCAATGGGCAATGGGCAATGGGCAATAGGCAATGGGAAATGGGGAATAGGCAATGGGCAATAGGCTATGGACAATGGGCAATGGGCAATAGGCTATGGACAATGGGCAATGGGCACATTCACCATTCACCTGTGGTAGTTACGACTTAATCTGACAGTTAGGGATTAAATTTATAATGAGGAATTTAATCATTAACCCCATAAACTGTCAGAAATGAATACAGAGACAAAAGTAATCAAAACTAAGTTAGGACTACTCAACTTAGCCGAACAATTAGGCAATGTATCCCAAGCCTGTAAAATATTTGGATATAGTCGAGATAGCTTTTACCGCTACAAAGAGTTGTACGATCAAGGCGGAGAGATGGCATTGGCTGAACTTAGCCGCCGCCAACCGAATCACAAAAATCGCATTGAGCCAGCCATAGAAGAACGTGTCGTATCCATTGCATATGAATATCCTGCATATGGCCAATTAAGAGCCTCCAATGAACTTAAGAAAGAAGGGGTATTCATATCTCCCTGTGGTGTGCGCTGTGTTTGGCTGCGACATGATCTGGAGACCTTCAGAAAGCGACTCAAAGCTCTGGAGGCTAAAGTTGCCCAAGAAGGATTGATACTGACTGAATCTCAAATTACCGCCATGGAAAAGGCTAAGGAAGAGAAGGGGGCCCAGGGCGAGATAGAGACACTTCATCCGGGCTACCTGGGTGCCCAGGACACCTATTATGTTGGAACCATTAAGGGCGTTGGCAGGATTTATCAGCAGACATTTATCGATACATATGCCAAAACAGCCCATGTTAAGTTGTATGACAGGAAAAATGCATTAGTAGCGGCAGATATACTGAACGATCGGGTGATCCCTTTCTATGAAAAATATGACATCCCGTTACTTCGAATTTTAACTGATCGAGGCACTGAATATTGTGGCTCCAGGGAGCATCATGAATATCAGCTTTATTTGGCCATTGAGGATATAGACCATAGTAAGACAAAAGCCAAAAGTCCTCAAACCAACGGCATTTGTGAGCGCTTCCATCGTACCATACAAGACGAATTCTATGCGGTGGCTTTTAGAAAGAAGATCTACCACAATATTGAAGAACTTCAGCAGGATCTGGATGTTTGGATTGATCAATACAACCATGACCGGCCCCATTCAGGCAAATACTGCTTTGGGAAAACACCAATACAAACCTGGGAAGAATCCTTACATCTGGCGAAAGAAAAATTGTTGGATCGGCAGAATGAAAATTTCGTACCTTTATTACCGCAAGGTGAAGCGGAAGCAGGCTCTGGTGGAGACCAACCTGCCAGGAATAACCTTGCCGACCGAAATGGCGAGGGGCTTTATTTGCCCCTTGCTTATCACCATTTTGGGAGTGGTATACCTAAAGAAAACTCAAAACCAACACCTTGAACTGTCAGATCAAGTCGGAGCTATTACAATTCACCATTCACCATTCACTATTCACCATTCACCATTCACCATTCACCATTCACTATTCACTATTCACCATTCACCATTCACCATTCACTATTCACCATTCACCATTCACCATTCACCATTCACTATTCACTATTCACCATTCACCATTCACTATTGCCAACTGCCAACTTGAAATAAAATTATAATTAAAAATTTAGCTATGAACTCTAAAAATCCAAAAATGAAATGGTTTACAATAATAATTGCCATTGTTCTGCTTCAGTTTATTTTCTCTTGTAGCAGCAAACAAAAAAAGGAAGAAATCCCCTTGCTTGAAACGGGTGTACAATCCCCCATGCCTGCCTCCTGGATCGACAAAGATACAGGACATCGCCTCATCCGGCTTTCCAATAGAGAAGGAGATAACCGGAGTTTCTATTTTCACAATAATCCATTTATTCCTGAGCAAAATGATGAAGGTGACCTGATGGTTTTTTATGGCTCGACCGATAATGGGAATCAATTGTTTACGGTGAATCTGAAAACTAAAAGGATCGCGCAACTGTCTGATCATCCCGGGAAAATATTTGGAGAGATCGTAGACCCGGTAAATCGCAAGGCTTACTTTCAAAGCCAGGACAGTGTCTTCGCGACTACTGTCGATGATCAAAAGACCGAGTTGGCCTATGTTTTTCCGGAAGAATTTAAAGCCGGAATAACCACCTTAAACGCCAATGGCAAGATGCTGGCCGGGGTTTACAGTGGCGATGAAAAACGGAAAATACTGGAAAAATACCCCAATAAAGGCGATTACTTCACCCGTATTTTTGAGGCCAAGTTACCGCACACCTTGTTTACCGTCAATTTGGAAACCGGAGAACTGAAAAAGATCCACACCGAAAACACCTGGATTGGGCATGTCCAGTTTTCGCCGACCGATCACAATTTGCTGATGTTCTGCCATGAAGGGCCCTGGCATCTGGTGGACCGTATCTGGAATATTGATTTAGCAACAGGGGAAACGAGGCTAATGCATAAACGAAGTGTTAATATGGAGATCGCCGGTCATGAATTTTTCAGCCCGGATGGAAAGACCATCTGGTTTGATTTACAAATTCCCCGGGGCAAAACTTTCTACCTGGCTGGCGCCGATGTGAAAACAGGGCAGGAGAAAAAATATCAGATGACCCGTGACGAATGGTCGATCCATTTTAATATCTCTCCCGATGAAAAGATCTTTTGTGGAGATGGTGGCGACCCTTCTCAGGTGGCGCATGCCGAAAATGGCATGTGGATCTATTTGTTTAAACCGGAGGGAGATCATCTGCAATCGGAAAAACTGGTGAATATGAAAAACCATAATTATAAGCTCGAACCGAATGTGCATTTCTCTCCGGACCAGAAGTGGATCATTTTCAGGGCCAATTTTGAAGGACAAAGTGAAATTTATGCGGTTGAAATTGATAAGGACGAGGGGAAGGTTTGAGAGCGGGGTCGGCACAGATTGAATGGCTCTTTGTAATATTGTGAGTAACGTGTAAGTTGCCAGTTGCGGGTTGCTTGTTGAGGTAAACAGTGAACTGTAAACGGTAAATAGTAAACAGTAAGTAACGATGCGGTAAATAGATAAGAATGATAAATTATGGAAAAGAAATTAGGTCATGCCAAAATCTTTAAAGATTTAGAAGTTTACAAATGCGCAAAAGATTTGTCAAAGAGCATCTTTGAACTCACACTTAATTTTCCAAAAGAAGAAAAATATTCGCTTACCGATCAAATCAGAAGATCATCAAGGTCAATAAGGGCTCAGGTTGCTGAGTCTTGGGAAAACGCAGATACGAAAATCATTTCATTTTAATATTAACTGATGCTGATTCAGAACAATATGAAACAGAACATTGGTTAAAGGTTTCTCTTGAAAGTGAATATATTAATGAAAATACCTTTAAACAATTGAGTGACTGCTGTGAAGTTATCGGAAGAATGCTTAATTCAATGATTGATAAAGCATCTCTATTTTGCCAGAAATGAGCCAAAAAGACGATGAAAATCCAATCAAAATCATTTGTGCCCACTGTTTACAGTTCACCGTTTACCGTTTACCGTTGACAACTCGCAACACTAAATCATATGCGTCAACAACCTTAATCCCAATGATTTCATGAAGAACCTTATTAAATCATTTTACAAAAAACACATTTTGGCAATTTTTTTATTATTGCCCTTAATGCTTACCTGTAACTCACCACGTCCCGATGATGTCAAATGGCCTGAGATTACCCAAACTGCCAGGCCCTGGGCGCGCTGGTGGTGGCAGGGAAGTGCAGTAAACAAACAGGATCTAAAAGCAAACCTGGAAGCCTATCAAAAAGCCAATCTTGGTGGGATGGAGATCACACCCATATATGGCGTTTATGGTTATGAAAACCAGTTTATCGATTACCTGTCGCCGGCATGGGTCGATATGCTTACCTATACCATTCATCAAGCAGACAGCCTTGGGTTGGGTGTGGACATGGCCAACGGAACGGGTTGGCCCTTTGGCGGACCCTGGATTGGAGCGGAAGATGCCTGTAAAGATATGGTTTTCAAGACCTATCAGGTGAAAGGAGGGGCGCGTCTTACCGAACCGGTTGTGTATGAACAGGAGCCAATGGTGAGCGTGGTGGGCGACAAACTATATCCCCAACTTCAAGAAAACCCACAAGCTATTAGAACTGTGCCGCTGAATGCCTTGAAGAAAGGCTATGGTCGCATTAGCGCCGATGAGGTGAAATATCCCATTTCTTCAAACAAGAACCTTCAAATCCTCGCTTTAAACCAGGTCAAATTTAAAAAACAACTTCCCCTGGTCACCTTGATGGCCTTTTCTGACGATGGCAGAAAGATAGCGCTTACGGATAAAGTAAATGACCAAGGACAACTTGACTGGACCGCGCCAGACGGGAACTGGACGTTGTATGCCGTTTTTCAGGGTTGGCATGGCAAAATGGTCGAGCGCGCTGCGCCGGGTGGCGAAGGCAACGTTATGGACCACTTTTCCGCAGCGTCGGTTGGGCATTATCTTGCCAGGTTTGACAGTGCATTCAATGGCAAGGACATTAAAGGGCTGCGGGCTTTTTTCTGTGATTCTTATGAAGTGGATGATGCGCGGGGCGAGGCCGATTGGACGCCTGGATTTTTTAATGAATTCCAAAAAAGAAGGGGCTACGATCTCAGGGAATACTTACCCGCACTTTTTGACAAAACAGATGAAGACATGCACCGGCGGGTACTTTGTGATTATCGTGAAACGGTTTCCGACCTGTTGCTCGAAAACTTCACCGAAAAATGGCATGATTGGGCGCATGGGCATAATGCCATTATCCGTGATCAGGCGCATGGATCACCGGCCAATATTCTGGATCTCTATGCCGCCAGCGATATTCCCGAAACAGAAGGCACAGACATCCTCCGGTTTAAATTTGCTTCTTCTGCCGGACATGTGACAGGCAAAAAACTGATCTCCTCCGAATCGGCCACCTGGCTCGATGAACATTTTAAAGGAACGCTTGCCGAAGTAAAGAATACAGTAGACCGGTTTTTCCTGGGTGGGGTGAACCATATATTTTATCATGGAACGGCCTATTCTCCGGCTTCCGATCCATGGCCGGGATGGTTGTTTTACGCTTCGGTCAACTTTAACCCGCAAAATTCTTTCTGGGATGATTTTTCGGCATTGAATGCTTATGTGGCGCGTTGTCAGTCATTCCTGCAGCAGGGGAAACCGGATAACGATGTGCTGTTGTATTTTCCGGTCTTCGACAGCTTTATGGAACCAGGGAGGGCTATGTTGCAGCATTTCGATGGCCTTGGAAGGGAATTTGATAATACCGGAGTAAAGGCTTGTGCAGAATTGTTGCAACAAAAAGGATATGGCTTTGACCTGATCTCTGATCGCCAGATCCAGAATACGTCTATAAACCAGGGCCTGATAGAAACGGCAGGCCTCACCTACAAAACGATCATCCTTCCGGCAGTTGAGCATATCCCACTTTCCACCATGAAAAAAATCATGCAACTGGCTGAACAGGGTGCGACGGTCATTGCATTTAAAGACATTCCCCAGGATGTGCCCGGTTTGTCGGACCTCGCCAAACGCCGGGATACGTTTAAGGATTTGACGGCAAAAATAGATTTTACCAGTGTAAAGGACCAAAATATTGGACAGGCCAAAATTGGGCAGGGGGCCATTTTAAAGGGAGACAATTTGTTGTCGCTCCTGGATTTTGAAGGCATTTTCAGGGAAGCCATGATCGACCAGGGTTTGCAGTCGGTCCGTCGCGCCCTGGACGGTGGGCATATTTATTTCATCTCCAATCCAAGGGATACCGCTTTCGAAGGCTGGGCACCGCTGGCCGTGGCGGATCAATCGGCTGTTTTGTTCGATCCGATGATGAAAACGAAAGGCCAGGCCAGGTTCCGCAAAGCAGGGGATGGAGCGGAAGCGTATTTGCAGCTTGGCCCACGAGGATCGTGCATACTGGAAACTTTCTCCCATCAGGTGCAGGATAAAGCCTTTCCTTATTATGAACTGAGTGGCGAATCCCGGTCAATCAATGGGGAATGGAGCATCAATTTTATAAAAGGCGGACCAGAACTGCCAAAGGAAGTAAAAACTGAGCAGTTGGGCTCGTGGACCGATTTAAATGAGGAAGGCGTAAAACAATTTTCAGGCACGGCGCGGTATTCGATCAGTTTTAAAAAACCTGCAGGTAATTTTGATGGACTGCTTCTCGATTTGGGCCGGGTACATGAAAGTGCCAGAGTAGTGCTTAATGGCCATGAGGTCGGTACATTATTGGGGCCGGTATACAGAATAATGCTGGCTGACAGCCTGTTGGAAGATGAAAATAAGCTGGAAGTAAATGTTTCAAACCTGATGGCCAACCGCATTGCTGATTTGGATAAGAGAGGGGTGTTCTGGAAGAAGTTTTACAATGTTGATTTCCCGCCCAGGCTCAGAGAGAACAGAAATGAATTGGGCTTGTTCGACGCCTCAGCCTGGAAGCCAATGCATTCCGGCCTGATCGGTCCGGCCACATTGACGCCGGTGAACCTCCAATAGTTGTTTAAGATTTTTTAAAATTTTCCCATATCTTGAGGGGTGTAGTTATTGGAAGGTAAACGACATTACTGTCGGCATTAATGATTTGCTTTTCGTATAACATTAATCTTTGAAATGGGAAACAAATGAAAAGACCTTATTTACTATTGACATCGATTCTATTTGTCTCGGCAGCAACGATTTTCTTTTCATTTCAAAAAATCAACCGGGAAAATAAACCACCAAACCTGATCATCTTTATAGCCGACTAATGGCGGGGTGAGGCTTTGGGATTTTTAGGGGAAGAACCTGTGCTAACACCCCACCTGGATTCCCTGGCACAGAAGAGCCTGGTACTTTCAAATTTCATCAGTAATTATCCGGTATGCTCACCTGCCAGGGCAACCCTGATGACCGGTCAATATGCATTTTCCAATCATGTTTTGAGCAATGTTACCAGCCGAACGGCTCCCTTTGGTGTTCACCTGGATTCGGGTGCCATTTGTTGGTCCGATGTGCTGAAACGGCAAGGTTATTCACTGGGATACATTGGCAAATGGCATTTGGATTCGCCGCATGCACCTTTTATACCATCATCAAACAACAGAGGGGCGGTCAAATGGAATGAATGGACTCCGCCCAATCGCCGGCATGGTTTTGATTTTTGGTATTCGTATGGCACGTATGATGTACACACCAAACCGATGTATTGGAATACGAATGCTGACAGAATGGGCTTCAAATATGTCGATGAATGGGAACCTCAGCGTGATGTGGATAAAGCCATCGAATTTATTGAAAACAAGGATGGAAGCTGCCGCAGTAATGACAAGCCATTTGGTTTGGTTGTTTCTGTTAATCCTCCTCATACCGGTTATCAGTACGTCCCTGAAAAATATTATGACCTGTACAGGAACTTGCCGGACGATGTGCTGATTAAAGACCCTGATATTCCCGAAGCGGGCACGCCCATGGGCGATGCTTACCGGAAAAACGTCCGTTATTATTATGCCTGTATTACCGGAGTAGATGAACAGATCGGAAGACTGATACATGCTTTACGACAAAATAAACTTGCCGACAATACCATTGTTCTTTTTATTTCCGATCATGGCAACTGCCTGGGAAAACATGATCAGATCACCAAGAATAATATTTATGAAGAATCGTTGCGGGTACCCTTTGTGCTCTATTGGAAAGGGCGTGTTGCGGCCAGGATTGATAACAATTGTTTAATGTCGTATGCTGACATTTATCCGTCGCTTCTGGAGATGATGGGACTAAAATCATTAATTCCGCCGAGTGTAGAAGGAAAAAGTTATGCCCAATATTTGCTGTCCGGGAAAGGCGAATTCCCGGAATACCAATATTTTATGGGACATTTGGAAGTTAATCCAAATACCGACACGCTTGATGTTAGTGGTGGATTCAGGGGTATTCGCACCAAAGACTTCAAATTGGCTTATGAACATGAAGGCGATTCCTTGCGGAAATATTTGTTCAACCTAAACCAAGATCCCTTCGAACTGAAAAATATCTATGGTCAATTGCCGGAGGTCACAGAGAAACTCAATAATCAATTGGTCCGGAAACTTCAGGAGAGCCATGACCCGTTTTTGAAGAATTTACAATGAATATTTGTTTTGGATTTTAAACACTATCCTCTTACTTGTATACTTGAATTCAATCTTTTCAATATAAAAATCCCTGAATGGCAGGATATGGATCGTCCGATTATTAAATGCAGTTTTTGATTATTGATGCCCTGGATTCTTAACTTATTTTTTCATTTGTTTATCCATTTTAATTCTATCAGTAGATCTCCAATACCATGAAGACTAATTTGAAACAAATTCTCATATTACTCGGCATTGGCTTACTTCACTTAACAGCTTATTCCCAATCGTTTCGTGAGCAATTTGGTAAAGCGGAAGCTATTTTTAAAAACAATGAATTGATCGTTTCAACAGGAGAATTTCAAAGAAGTTGGTCGATTTCAAAACAAGGTATGGTCACAACAAGCATTAAATCCGCCGGAAAAGAATGGGTCAATGTAAAAAATAATACCTGCGACTGGGGATATCACGGTTTGATTGACGGAGATTCGGAAGCCAGGCTTGTCTCAATGAAGGCTGAAGAAAGTAATGACCAGGGATTTACCTCAAAACATTTATTGGTTATGGCAGAGTTTGAGTATCCTGAGGTACAAACCTGGGTACAATTTCATATCAGGGTTTATCCCGGAGCACCTGGTATTTTCACGCAAATTTCTCTGAAGGGGGCTGGGGGAAAATTCATCAATGAGTCAGCACAACCAACTAATATCAATTTCAAATTGGTGAATGGCAAGAACAAAAATAATAATCAGGTTCACGGACATAGCCCCGGGTATATCGCCCGGTATGCGGCTGACAGCACAATGGTGGAGTATTTGATCTCTGGTCTCAATCCAGCAAAAAATTACCGGGTCGGTTTTACCTGGTATGATATTGACGGTTCAGGCCGCAAGCAAGGCATTCATGTTACTGGCATTGATGGTGAGCACTCCGTAGAGGCTGTCAACCCCCAATATTTACCTGAATACAAAAATGCCAAAAAGGCTGAGATAGAGCAGTTCTTCGATTTGCCTCAAATGGTTTTTTCCGATGGGTCATTCCGCTTAATTGTTGATAAACATGAAGGTCCTAACGCGGTAATCTCTGAAATATGGATCACGGAGAACAGCAACGAATACCATAATATTTTGGGGAATGCTGATAGGTTGGAAGCATTAAGGGATTCAATGGCAAAAGGATGGACGTTAGCCGGTTATTTGGATTGTGGAAATGATGTCGGAGATGGAAATGAAGCAATCTCCGGACGGGTGGACTTCCTTCCTGTAAATGCTACTCATCTTACCAGGCATTATATCGGGTACTATAATGATACCCAAAACAGGGATAAACCGGAAACGCCACTTTTAAAAGAGGCGGTTTTGAACAAACCGATCAATGATGTTGAGCGAAATGCGTGGGCGAGTATTTTAATTGTAGAAGACAAAAAAGATGCATTGTTTGTGGTAAAGGAATCGCACAAGTGTGTAAACCAGTACGGTCATGATACAGGAGATTTTACGGTTTCTACAGATGGAATAGCGAATACGGGAACTTCCATGATGCCTGATGAAATACTACCGGACCGGTACAGGACTGCATGGGCAAGCTGGGTGATCGCGGGTAAAAATGATGAGGATGAACGCGAACTGGCGCTCAAACGATTTGACCGTTTTCGTTATCCGGTGGATCCAAACAGGGACATTTATATTCAGGCCAACACCTGGGGTTCCGGAAGTAGTAAAAATGGATCAAGAGAGGAAAATGTGTTGAAAGAAATTGAAGTCCAGGCAAAGTTGGGCATAGATGTTCAGCAAATAGATGATGGATGGCAGTCTGAACCGGCATGGAGGCCCCGGGAAGATTGGTATCCTGATGGATGGGAAAAGGTGAAGTCGAGTGCAAAGGAACATGGCGTAAAGCTTGGGCTGTGGGCAGCGGCAATACCTGTTCCATTGGACGCCCTGAAATGGAATTATGATCATGGCGGATTTATCAGTTATAAACTGGATTTTGCCAACCTCAACAATCGCGATAAAATCGAATCTCTCATGGATAAAGTACGCGATTTTGTGCTTTATACCGGTCAAAAAGTCAGAGTCAATTGGGACGTAACGGAAAATTCACCCCGATATGGTTATTTCTGGGCACGGGATTATGGATGCATATACCTCGAAAACCGGAAACCTGAAAAGCCAGAAAAAGTAGTCTATATTCCATACCTGGTTTTGCGCGATTTGTGGCAGTTGTCAAAGTATTGCAATCTGAATAAATTTCAGGGCACCGTGCAAAACATCGATCAGGTAAACCAAAAAGCCAGTGATGCCTACCTGTATAATCAGCCATATGCGGTTGCCATTCCACTGATGTCCACGCCCTTATTTTTCCAGGAAACACATCTGTACTCACAACAATCACTTAATCAGATCAAACCTGTGCTGGACGCCTACAAAAAAGTAAGATCCGATATGTATGCATGTTTCGTTTATCCGATTGGCGAAGAGCCGGACAATCAAAGTTGGGCAGGTTTCCAGGCGCAGCATCCTGAAAAGCATGAAGGGTACATTACCCTGTTCAGAGAATTAAACAACCACGAGAATACAAAAGCGATAAATCTCAGATTCCTGAAGAATAAAAGGCTGCATTTTACAAATCTTTTGACGGGTGAGAAATTTGATCTGAAGGCCGATGATCATGGCTATGTTAAATTCAAAATTGAGAAAAACGCCGATTTCAGATTTTATCATTATTCCTATCAATAAATGCAGGGATTTGACATTTTTTATTTGAAGTGAATTATGATTGCTATAAAAAAATATTTGCTATTCCTTATTGGAGTTTTGGTCGTTTGCTCATGCCATACCCATAAAAATGAGGCGTTCCCTGATGATCAAAAAATTGATTTTGACTGGCAATTTCATATTGGTGATGTCGAAAACGGACAGCAGGAAGATTTAAATACGGATGATTGGAGAACACTGGATCTGCCTCATGACTGGAGCATTGAAGGGCATTACAGCCAGAATAACGGTACTGATTGGCAATCCGGATTTTTACCAGCCGGAATAGGCTGGTATCGGAAAAATTTAGCCTGGAACCCGGAATGGGAAGACAAACTGGTAAAAATCTTATTTGACGGTATTTACCTCAACAGTGATGTCTGGATCAACGGCCATCATTTGGGGCATCGCCCCAACGGTTATGTGGGCATCGAATACAATTTGACGCCCTACCTAAAAAAAGGCAACAATGTTGTTGCCGTGCGCGTCGATCAGTCCAAACCGCTGACCGGGCGATGGTATACCGGATCGGGTATTTATCGCCATGTCTGGTTAAAAGTGAAATCGCCGGTACATATCATCACCAATGGAGTGTATTTTACCGTGCCTGAATTGGATCATGAAAAAGCAGCATTTGACACCAGGATTACCATAGAAAATAATACGACTAAGACAACTGATGCCAACGTAAATATTTCATTGAAAGACCAGGTCGGCCGGGAAGTTTTTTCAAAAGCGTTGCCTGTGAGTATTCCTGTCCACCAGCAGAAGGAGGTCGTTATTTCAGGAATTTTGGCCAATCCAAATCGATGGAGTCCTGAATCGCCCTACCTGTATCACCTAACTGCACAAATAGAGCAAAACGGGTCTGTTCTGGATCGTCAAACATTAAAAGTCGGATTTCGAAGTCTTGAATTCAGCCCGGATTTTGGATTCAAACTGAATGGTAAAGTCACAAAAATCAAGGGTGTCTGTGACCATCAATCGGCCGGGGCATTGGGCGTAGCCTCGCCTGATGATGAAATTTTGTACCGGCTGACATTGCTGAAAAAAATGGGTTGTAATGCTATTCGAACTGCACATAACCCATTTTCGCCAACATTTTATCATTATTGTGACAGTCTTGGACTGATGGTGATGGATGAATTTCTGGATGGTTGGGACACACCAAAAGCCAGAGACGATTACGGCAACTATTTTAACGAATGGTGGGAAACGGATGCCACCGATTTTATTGAACGAGACCGGAATCATCCTTCAGTCATTATTTGGAGTATTGGCAATGAAGTTCGAAAACCAACCAGGAAAGCCCAAAAACAGCTTATTGATTTGTTTCACATGTTGGATCCGACACGTCCGGTCACACAGGGAGGAACAGATCCTACACGGGGAATGGAAGGGGAGAAGCATCCGACGCTTCTGGATATCAAAGGATTTAATGGTGATGGAGAAGAAATTGGTGTGTTGGAGCATTTCCATAAACAATTTCCTGACGTACCGGTGATCTGCACCGAAGTGCCCCATACCTATCAAACCAGAGGTGTTTATAGAACTCAAACCCAATGGAGGAGAAGGGATTTTCCGGCCCAGTGGGAGGTAAAATTTGGTGGTGACATGGGAAATCTTGAAAGCAAGGTTTTTCCCATCCCCGATTTGGCAAAAGAAGAAGTTTTTCCGCAGGAAGTATCTACCCGGTATTATCAAAATGGACAATACCATCCAATTGAAAATGATGCTCCGTGGAGCAAGAATTTATACTATCAATCTTCTTATGATAACGCTTCCGTACGGATCAGTGCCAGGAAAGCATGGCAGCGTACCCGGGATTTGAATTTTGTTATGGGACAATTCCGTTGGGGGAGTTTCGATTATTTGGGTGAATCCAACGATTGGCCCGGCAGGTTTGCGAACTTTGGTGTCATCGATGATTGCGGTTTTCCCAAAGATCATTTTTATCTGTATCAAAGCATGTGGACCGAGGAACCAATGGTACATATTCTTCCTCATTGGACACATCCCGGGAAAGATAATGTCAAGATACCGGTAGTGGTGTATACCAATGGTGATGAGGTGGAACTCTTTCTGAATGACCAATCACTGGGTAAACAGCAATACCATGATCAACAACTGGTTTGGGTGGTTCCTTACACGCCTGGAACGATTAAAGCAATTGCAGTAAAAGAAGGAAAAGTGGTGGCTGAAGATATTCAAACAACGGCTGGTGAACCGGCCAATATTCGATTAATACCAGACAAAAATGAGATTTTAGCCAATCGTACCGATGTCGTTCACATAAGTGCGGAGATTACTGACGGGAAGGATGTTTGTTGTCCATATGCCGAAAACGTGGTAGAATTCACCATTACCGGACCGGCGAAGATCATTGGCGTCGACAATGGAGATCCACTGGATCTTTCAGACTATAAAACCAATATACGCAAGGCTTTCCGGGGCAAGGTGATGTTGTTCATTCAATCATCTGGTGAAAAGGGAATTATTTCAATTAAAGCAGGTTCAGAAAATCTTGTATCTTCAGAAATTCATATACTAACCAGATAATGTATTACTCAGGGCCCCATAGACCACGCTTTAACAGGGAATTGTTGTAATTCATCACGGAAAGCATACAAGAATCCCCTTCCCGATGCAATTTTAATTTTAAAATGGCAAAAGAAGAAAGAACTCCTTTATCATCCCATCTTTGGCTGCAGCAGGCTCACCCGGTTTCCTTCCGTATCGGTAAAGGAAACATACATGCCGACCCCGGGAATTTCTACGGGTTCGCCGAGCACTTTTCCTCCACCAGCCGTTACCTTCTTCATCGATGCCTGAATGTCATCAACAGCAATGACAATGGAAGGATGCTGCGCCGGAGAATCGGTGCTTTTCGGATAGAAACCACCATTGATGGTGCCGGGGACTTTTGGTCGCCCATTTTCGTCTGACTCGGCCGTAGAGACCGACACATAGTTGCCCATTTCCTCGCCCCACATCTGCGCCTGCCAACCGAATGTCTCTGAATAGAAATTGGTCATGCGCTTACTGTCTTCGGCGGGCATTTCAAAGTGTACTACAGGATCCATTTTTTTCATGTTTATAAAGTTTAAAGGTTGATTTGGTTTTATTGATTCATTGATCATTTATCGCCGGCGTGTCCGCCAGGGTGTTAAGTGATCGGGATTTTCCGGGACTTAAATTCAGCTTGAAGTTAATGAATTTCATCAATATTTTTTCATTGAAAACTTGCCCTGCCCCGGTTTGTCGTCCATCCGGAAACACACTAAAATATATTCAAATTACCACCAAATGGTTTGATCAGATTAAAAGCGGTGTTTATTGATAGGATATTTGCAAATAGGGTTATA
Organism: uncultured Cytophagales bacterium; assembly: GCA_963711495.1. Lineage (GTDB taxonomy): Bacteria > Bacteroidota > Bacteroidia > Cytophagales > Cyclobacteriaceae > CAVQEK01. The sequence goes on along the minus strand of CAVQEK010000005.1, from coordinate 232,370 downwards.
AGTTTAATGACGCATCAAAGGATACTGAATTATTTTATTAAAATGATTTGCTGCGCACAAAGCATAAATATAGCCATATTCACTATTGAGTCGCGTCTAGCAACTCGTTGGCGGTAATTTTAAAAACAACACAGTATGAAAATAACTGACGCATTTGGACTTGGAAAAGTCTTACCTATCGACAAGTTGATTGACATAGTTTCAAGTGTCACAGGACGTTTATCCAAACCTTATTTTGACAGGAAAGATATTGATACTAAAGCATATGAAATAAGAAAACTTGCTGAGGCTCGAGCTGATGAAATGAAAATTATTTCAATAGCAGTTAAAGAAAATTTCCTTTTGACAGGTGGTATAGAATATAATGAAAGCGGAGTAGCAATATCTTCACCAAAAGAACTACCAAATCCAATTAGCAACATTGAGATTGTAAATCCACCATTAGAAGAAAGAACAAAAAGCCGTATCGACTTTAAGGAATCAAGAAAACAATTAAATTTGGAAAGTGTGACTTCATATGCAGCAGAACAGCTAAAAGATGAACCTCCTGTAACAGACGAGCCTATTGATGAAGATTGGAAAAATAGGTTTTTTAATATAGCCGAAGAAGTTTCTAATGATGAAATGCAAGCGTTATGGGGTCGAATACTTGCAGGAGAAATAAAAAAGCCAAAATCATACTCGTTAAGAACTCTTGAACTTTTAAGAAATCTAAGCAAAGAAGAAGCTGAATGCTTTATTAAATTCGGACAGTTTGCAATTCAATCTCAGAATGTAGCCTTCTTGATTAACTTCAAATCAGAAAAGTTATTAGAAGAAAAATATGGACTAACATTCGAAGAGAGACTCCTTTTGGAAGAATTGGGACTTATTACAGCTAATGATTTACAGTTTCTAGTTCGTGAAACTAAAGACAACAAAGCTAGAATTGTTTTCCAAATTGGCGACAAATGTGTCGTAGCGGATAAAGAACCCAATTTGCCTGAACAACAAATTCAAGCATTAGTTTTTACTAAAATTGGGCAGGAGCTATTAAAACTAATTGAGACCACTGTTGAGCTTGACTACATTCAACTTCTAACTTCAAAAATTAGAAGGAAGGGTGTAACTGTAAAATACGCAACGATTATAGAAATTAAAGACGGACAAATTAAAAATACAGGATTAATTGACGTTCCAGCGACAGAAGAAGAAATTAAAGGAGAAGAAGAACGATTAAGAAAAGAAGAAGAAAAGCAAAAGAGAGAAGAGGAAAGAAAAAAACGGGAAGAAGAAAAACAGAGAAAAATTGACGAAAGAAATAGTAAAATTTAGAAAAACTACCGCCAACAGCATCTACCCAAAAGTGGCGGTTCATTGGTTAAATCAAACTTTGTACTTCTATCAAAGTTTGTGCTTGGTTGACAGTGAAGTGCTCCGAAATCGCCACCTTCGGGTAGCTGCAAAACGTTGTGCCCAATGTAAAGAAGGCAGTACAAAAGAATTATAACCCACCTAAAATATTAGTAAATTAACAGAATGGAAAACGAAGTACATGAGCCGCAATTAGAACTTTTTAAATTGGAAACCAATAATGGCAAAGCTGATTTGACTTCAACTTTTGCTGATAACATGAAATTGCCCATTCATAAATGGTACCGTTATACAGCCGGATTTTCGGCAAGTTGGGTTCGGGAGGTAATTAAAGAAGAGAATGGACAGAATGTGTTAGATCCATTTGGCGGTTCCGGAACTGTAATGATTGAAGGAGAGTTTGCAGGAGTCGGCTCTATTGGGGTTGAAGCACATCCATACATATATCGAATTGCAAAAGCAAAGTTGACTTGGAAAATTGACCCTCAGAAATTCAAAGACGCAGCAAAACGACTTTTGGAAAAAGCCAAAGAGAAAAATATAGTTAAAACTGATTATCCGACTTTAATCCAAAAGTGCTATCCCGAAGAAATAATTCAAAAATTAGAAGCTCTTAAAGTTGCTTGGTTTGAATCCAACGATACAGAAGAAATCAAGGAATTGAACTGGTTTGTAATTACATCAATATTAAGAACAACATCTCCTGTTGGAACTGCCCAATGGCAGTATATTCAACCTAGAAAGTCTAAAGGGAAAGTGATAGATGTATTTCATGCTTTTGAAGCTAAAGTATATGAAATGTGTCAGGATATGGCAAATATGCAACGGAAATATCCAAATGCATCAAAGGGCCGGGTTTTAATGGAAGATGCCAGACATATGCCTTCAGTTCCTGATGGATGGGCTGATTTGGTAATTACTTCACCACCATATGCTAACAACTATGATTATGCTGATGCAACGCGATTAGAAATGACCTTTTGGGGTGATATTGATGGATGGGGTGATCTACAAGAAAAAGTAAGGAAATTTCTTGTAACTGCGTGTACTCAACATGTAACCAACTTAAAGGATAAGGCAGATGAAATGCTTGAATCTCCCTTACTTTCTCCCATTTATGGGGAATTAGTGAACGTTTATAAGGAATTATCAGAAACAAGACTTACAAAGGGAGGAAAAAAGAACTATCATTTGATGATATTAGCTTATTTCAGAGATTTATCACAGGTCTTTCATGAACTTAGACGAGTTACAAAAGAAGGTTGTAAGGTTTGTTTTGTCATTGGAGATAGCGCTCCCTATGGAGTCTATGTTCCAGTTGACACGTGGCTTGGCGAATTGGCAGTCAATGCCGGATTTAAATCTTACAGTTTTGAAAAGTTAAGAGATAGGAACACGAAGTGGAAAAACAGAAAACATACCGTCCCTTTACATGAAGGTAGACTTTGGATAACGGGATAAAATGGCACAATCACCAGCACACAGATGGGGGCAAATTATAGGCGAGTTTCTTGAACAAGTTTTTGAAACCGAATTATCCAAATTTGCCCGAAAACACAAACTTTACTTAGATACACAAGGAGAGAGACCCGCAAGAGCAGGGAAGAAAGTAAGTTGGATTGACTCTTTTGAAAATTCACATGATTTAGATTTTGTTCTTGAAAGAGGCGGGACGAAGAATAAAATAGGTAACCCAGTAGCTTTTATTGAAAGTGCATGGAGACGATACACAAAACATTCGAGAAATAAAGCTCAAGAAATTCAAGGTGCCATCTTACCTTTAGTTGCTACCCATAAAAATTTCGCACCTTTTATGGGGATTATGTTGGCTGGTGAATTTACAGGTGGAGCATTAACTCAGTTGCGATCATTAGGTTTTAACGTACTTTACTTCCCTTACGCATTAATCCTTGAAGGATTTATAAAATTCGGCATTGATGCAAGTACTGAAGAAAACACAACGGAGCAGGATTTTCTTGCTAAGATTCAACAGTGGGAAAACTTTAAAGAAAAAGAAAAACTTGCAAAGCAATTACTCAAGCTAAATTCTTCAGAAGTAAAAATATTCTTTGAAAATTTAGAAAAGGCAGTATCCAGATTTGTTGTATCAGTCAGTGTTGTACCCTTACATGGTCGAACTTCAACTTTAAATACTATTGAAGAAGCAATTAAATTTATTGAAACGTATAACCAAAAAAATGGCGATTTAGAAATTTTGAAATATGAAATTTTTGTTAGGTATAACAATGGTGATAAAGTTGAAGGGATTTTTAATACCAAAGAATTGGCTATTGAATTTTTAGAATCTTATGCTGCTCCTAAACCGAAAGAAAAGTAGAAACACTGGCCGCAACATTGTATAAGCCTAATGTGGGATAAATAGCTTAAATTGAGTGTTTTACCTTCTAATAAACTTAGTGGTGGCGGATAGTGAAGCGCTCCGAACTCCCGCACTACCCTCATACCTTACCGTTGTGCGGCTAGCAAAAACACTCGCAAATTGATAGATGATAATGTTAAAAGATAGAATTGTCAAAAAAGAATCGGGCGTCTTACTTTATGGATTAACTCCTCCTAAGTTAAATACTGAAGAGGAAAAAATTAAGATTATTGCTGATAAACAAGTTGAAAGACTTAATGGATTAGAAATCGATGGATTGGTTTTATACGACATTCAAGACGAATCTTCAAGGACAGATTCTCCGAGACCTTTTCCTTTTATGCCAACCTTGGCTCCTGATTATTATAGTGATAAATATCTTAACGATTTAAAAATCCCAAAGATTATTTACAAATGCGTTGGCAAATATACTGCCGATGATTTTAAGAACTGGATTAATCAAAACGCTGATAATATTGCTTGTTCCGTTTTTGTAGGTTCTCCATCAAAAAATCAGGTTTCACGCCTTTCGCTTAACGATGCCTACAAAATAAATCAAGATTCAAATTCCTCAATTATATTAGGAGGCGTAGCAATTCCTGAACGACATAATAAAAAGGGAGACGAGCATATTCGACTTTTTGATAAAGTAGATAAGGGATGTAGCTTTTTTATTTCTCAATGTGTTTATAGTGTCAATAACACTAAGGATTTCCTCTCAGATTACTATTATACTTCAATGGAGACTGGCAGGGATTTGGTTCCAATTGTTTTCACGTTGACACCCTGTGGTTCATTAAAGACATTGCAGTTTATGGAATGGCTGGGTATTGATATTCCCAAATGGTTGCATAATGATTTAAAACATTCTAATGATATACTTTGTAAATCAATTGATATTTGCAAGAATATTGCAATAGAGATACTTGATTACAGTATAACTAAAAATTTACCTATTGGATTTAATATTGAAAGCGTAGCGATTAGAAAAGAAGAGATCGAAGCATCGATAGAATTATTAAAGGATATAAAAGAATTGATGAATAAATAAAACGCCCGAACACACAACAATATAGGATTTAAGGTCCAGTTGAGCCAAAAATAGAGGTGTGAATATTGGTATTAAAAGTGCCTGGGTAAATGTTCGGGGATTGTCGGTATCACGCTAAATTGAGTTTTAATCCCAATTGCTATCAAAGAATTTTATGATCTAGATTATCTTACAAATCATTTAAATCTAAAGTCCAGTTTGAAGTCAAACAGCCAAGGGATTTTGGGGTTTATATTTTCTGCTTCCAGCCTATTGGGTAAGTTAATATGTAATAGCTCCGACTTGATCTGACAGTTCAAGGTGTTGGTTTTGAGTTTTCTTTAGGTATACCACTCCCAAAATGGTGATAAGCAAGGGGCAAATAAAGCCCCTCGCCATTTCGGTCGGCAAGGTTATTCCTGGCAGGTTGGTCTCCACCAGAGCCTGCTTCCGCTTCACCTTGCGGTAATAAAGGTACGAAATTTTCATTCTGCCGATCCAACAATTTTTCTTTCGCCAGATGTAAGGATTCTTCCCAGGTTTGTATTGGTGTTTTCCCAAAGCAGTATTTGCCTGAATGGGGCCGGTCATGGTTGTATTGATCAATCCAAACATCCAGATCCTGCTGAAGTTCTTCAATATTGTGGTAGATCTTCTTTCTAAAAGCCACCGCATAGAATTCGTCTTGTATGGTACGATGGAAGCGCTCACAAATGCCGTTGGTTTGAGGACTTTTGGCTTTTGTCTTACTATGGTCTATATCCTCAATGGCCAAATAAAGCTGATATTCATGATGCTCCCTGGAGCCACAATATTCAGTGCCTCGATCAGTTAAAATTCGAAGTAACGGGATGTCATATTTTTCATAGAAAGGGATCACCCGATCGTTCAGTATATCTGCCGCTACTAATGCATTTTTCCTGTCATACAACTTAACATGGGCTGTTTTGGCATATGTATCGATAAATGTCTGCTGATAAATCCTGCCAACGCCCTTAATGGTTCCAACATAATAGGTGTCCTGGGCACCCAGGTAGCCCGGATGAAGTGTCTCTATCTCGCCCTGAGCCCGCTTCTCTTCCTTAGCCTTTTCCATGGCGGTAATTTGAGATTCAGTCAGTATCAATCCTTCTTGGGCAACTTTAGCCTCCAGAGCTTTGAGTCGCTTTCTGAAGGTCTCCAGATCATGTCGCAGCCAAACACAGCGCACACCACAGGGAGATATGAATACCCCTTCTTTCTTAAGTTCATTGGAGGCTCTTAATTGGCCATATGCAGGATATTCATATGCAATGGATACGACACGTTCTTCTATGGCTGGCTCAATGCGATTTTTGTGATTCGGTTGGCGGCGGCTAAGTTCAGCCAATGCCATCTCTCCGCCTTGATCGTACAACTCTTTGTAGCGGTAAAAGCTATCTCGACTATATCCAAATATTTTACAGGCTTGGGATACATTGCCTAATTGTTCGGCTAAGTTGAGTAGTCCTAACTTAGTTTTGATTACTTTTGTCTCTGTATTCATTTCTGACAGTTTATGGGGTTAATGATTAAATTCCTCATTTAAATTTAATCCCTAACTGTCAGATTAAGTCGTAACTACCACAGTTAATATATTCATTGTGATTAATATGGTTGGGTGGGTGATAAAATGTGACGATTATGGTGTCGTCTTTCACGCGAACATCACCGTCAGCCCAAGCCAGTACTTCGATAGCCAGGGTAACTGGCGTCCCAGCTTTGGTTTGTGTTTTTCAGTTTTTTTCTCAGTTGGTATGTTGCCGCCTGGGCCATCATGGCCAGCGCAAGCTTGCCATACCGGATATTGAGATTATGGGTTGAGACCCTTTTCATTCCCATTTCATTTTCAAATCTGAAAAACTCCTCGATACTCCAGCGTTGATCATAACCCTTACTGGCGCAAGTCTTCAGGAAGTGCCGGGGAAAAGCGCGAGACTTGTGCCGGATTATACCAATAGGTCCATTTAAGGAATGAGCACCGGACGAGTTCACTTGGCAAATAAATGCCCCAACAGACTATCCAATTGATTAACTTAGTATTTAAGTAGATAAACGGAATAGTTATAACTTTTATAAAGTACCTACAACCCAAATGAATGAAATGAAACATCTTTTACTAAATAATACAACTAAACAATTACGAAATGAGCGATAAACAAGAACCAATAATGATTATTGCAATTGGTATTGCAGTGGGATTTGGTCTCACAGGTCTTGGATTTCTTCTTTACTATGTGATATCTGCATTAGGTGCAATTATATCTGGTGCGTTAGCAACGGTCACCGTAAGTACGGGGGTTATTACGGCAACTGGAGTTGGAGTGGCAGCGGCTGGTGGTGGAACAGGTGTCTTTTTACTGGTGAAAGTAGTTAAAGAAGCTGACAAAAAACCTTTCGTATGGGCTTTACCAATTTTAGCCATTGTTTCAGGTCTTGTAATTGATACTTGCAAGGAACTTTATATGACTGATAATAATTTTATTCGAATAATTTATGGATCATCTGTTTCGGGAATGTTTCTATTGGGAGGAATTCTTTGGAAACAAAAGAAGGTTAAATTTAAATGGATAAGTACTAAGATTATCTCGGTTATCTTTTTTTTGATACCTCCTGCATTAATATACATTCGATATTGTCAGTCAGTAGGTAAAAACCTTTTAGAAGGATTTAATACCATCCCTGTACATATAATTGGAGCAATTGCAATGCTTATCGTGTTTTTAATTACAATTACTCTTTTATCGTGGATATTTAATGAATAAAAATATTAGATAACCTCAAGGGCAACAGCTAATCGAATAGACTGCTCCGCCAGTGATAACTGACGGGATGCGCCTCTCACGCCACCCAGCGTAGAGGTCCTGTACTGGGCGGTTCATCAAGCATAGCCCAGTCGCTCTTTACACCTACTATTCCTTTTCGCCACTTTTAAGACAGGGCTATCCGCCAGGTTGGCGGACTCCCGGGTGAAGTTTAGGATTGGACAATCCTCCCCCTAACATTTTCACGCCTGCACGATATTTTCCCTGTCCACCCTTACTGGCGCAAGTCTTCAGGAAGTGTGCGGGAGAAAGCGCGAGACTTGTGCCGGATTATACCAATAGGTACATTTAAGGAATGAGTACCGAATATGCCGCTAGGCATGGCTTTGCCATAAATTCCGCAATCCTGGCGTACGAGTAATATGGCACCCGCACATGCAGGAGCGCAAAGCAAAAGACTTGCGCCAGATGGGGATGTTAAGTTTAATTAGTGTATCAAAAGATATTAAATTAATTTTTTTAAAATTGCTTGCTGCGCACAAAGCAAATATATACGTCATCATCACTATTGATTCGTGTACAGCAACTCATTACCTGCAAGCATGAAATCGAGATTATCAATATTTGTACTTATACTTCTTTTAACATCGTGTGACTCATCTATACGCGACACAAATATGAATGAAACTGACTATATTTTGACTAAACAAGTTGTTGAAAACAAAACTCCCTCTGTTCAGTATATCATTTTTGACAAGGACAGCATTATTCATCAATTTCAGGTTGGTCTGGCAGATGTAAAGAATCAGAAAACAGTTAATTGGAGTACAACTTTTAATGCGTTCTCAGTAACAAAAACATTTACCGCGGTGGCAATTTTGCAGCTTGCAGAAAATGGCAAGTTAAGTATTGACGAAAGCGCGAAACGATATTTGCCTGATTTTCCCTATTCCTCTGACATTACAATCAGGCAACTTTTAGCTCATTCATCTGGTATACCCAATCCAAATCCTTTAAGCTGGATACACCTTGAAACAGAACACCATACTTTTGATAGAAATTCATTCTTCAATCAAATTTTTCAAAAATATAGTAAGACGAAATCTGAACCTAATGAGAGATTTTCATACTCCAACCTTGAATATTTTTTACTAGGACAAATTATTGAAAAGATTTCCGGGCAGACTTATGAAGATTATATCCGAGATAAAATATTCAAACCATTAAACATTGGTCCAGAGGAATTGGACTTTGAGATTTTTGATAAAAACCAACATGCAAAGGGATATCAAAAGCGGTATAGCTTGATGAATGGGTTTCTTGGTTTTTTTATTGACAAATCAAAGTATATGGGCGAAGCAGAAGGGAAATGGAAACCTTTCAATAATTACTATGTCAATGGCGCTTCCTATGGCGGTTTGATTGGTACACCATATGCTTTTGTAAGATATATTCAAGAACTTCTCAAATCAAATAGTCAGCTCATATCAAACGATTATAAAGAAATGTTATTCCGTGAAAATATTTTAAATTCGGGGAAACCAACCGGGATGTGTTTATCATGGTATAAAGGGGATTTAAATGGACTAGAATACTTTTCACATGCAGGAGGCGGTGGCGGATACTATTGTGAAATCAGGATATATCCGAATCCAGGTTTGGGAAGTGTAATTATGTATAATCGTTCAGGAATGACTGACGAACGTTTTTTAGATAAATTGGACAAATATTATATTAACAAGAAATAGCCAGCCCATAATCGAGGTAGCCAGACATGAGCCACAATGACCCCTTACTGGCGCAAGTCTTCAGGAAGTGCCGGGGAAAAGCGCGAGACTTGCGCCGGGTTGTACAAACAAGTACATTTAAGGAATGAGTACCAAACATAAATTCCGCAATCCCCTTACTGGCGCAAGTCTTCAGGAAGTGTGCGGGAGAAAGCGCGAGACTTGTGCCGGATTATACCAATAGGTACATTTAAGGAATGAGCACCGAATATGCCGCTAGGCATGGCTTTGCCATAAATTCCGCAATCCTGACGTATGTGTAATATGGCACAAGTCACGCACATGCCAGCGCGCAAAGCGAAAGACTTGCGCCAGATGGGGGTAGATAAACGGAGTAGTTATTACTGATGGTTGCTGTCCAAAAGTAAATTTCACCAGTTTCAATGAATGATTTTCTTTTGTACCCGAAAGTGGTTTTATCCATTAGGCGAAGCGTGTTTCGATACCTAAAAACAAAAGTAGCCATTTGAGATGAACATAAAAGAAAATTCGAACGAATCGGAAGTGGTTCGTGGGGACACGAACAAAGGCGATAGGATGAACATAGAAGAAAATTCGAACGAATCGGAAGTGGTTCGTGGGGACACGAACCAAGGCGATAGGATGAACATAGAAGAAAATTCGAACGAATCGGAAGTGGTTCGTGGGGACACGAACCAAGGCGATAGAAAGCACAAAATGGATCAATGACAATCACTTCACAGGATCTCCGTTTGCATGGCAGGAAGGTTACGGCGCCTTCTCTTATTCCAAAAGCAGAGTGCCCGACGTTATACGTTATATTCAAGATCAGGAGAAACACCATCGAAAGCGAACTTTCATCGATGAATACAAGGCATTTCTGAAGGCATTCGAAATTGAATATGAGGAGCGGTTCGTCTTCAAAGAACCTTCTTAACATATATTTTCACCAAGCGTTCCTACGGAACGAATTTGGCGCTTTGGATTTTTTTCCCCCGCCCTGGTTCGTGTCCTCACGAACCATTTTCCGTCATCGTTAGTCATTAAAACTCCGCCATCAAATCTTTCAAAAAGCCAAAATCTTTTTGACCCAGTTCATAATACTTAGCCGAAGAGTACTTATAATCGCAAGGATCTTTTACCAGATTCCAGTGTTCGGCTAGTGGATTTTTATGAATATAATCGAGTTTCTGAAGAGCGACTGCTCTGGTAAACAATGGCACAGCTAAGGAGTCCCTTTGCCAGAACTCATATTTTTTGTTTGTTGCATTTACTTGAAAATCGGCCAGAAAAGCAGGGTCACTTTGTTTTATTATTTTTTTAAACTCGTGCGCCGTGAATTTTAAAAATGATCTGTGTGCAGATTCTTTGCCATTATTCTCATTGATGCGCCATATCAGATGAATATGATTCGACATGATAACAAAAGCAAAAACATCGAGTTTTCCTGCTTTGCTTAAATGGCTCAGCGAATTAATGATAACATCTTTATATTTTTCTTCTTTTAACAAGTGTTGCCATCTACTGATGGTTGCTGTCCAAAAGTAAATTTCACCAGTTTCAATGAATGATTTTCTTTTGTACTCGAAAGTGGTTTTATCCATTAGGCAAAGCGTGTTTCAACAGCTAAAAACAAAAGTAGCCATTTGAGATGAATATATAAGAAAATTCGAACGAATCGGAAGTGGTTCGTGGGGACACGAACAAAGGCGATGAGATTTTAATAAAGACCAATTGATAAAATATTGGATTGATGGTTCTGAAGACGATTTCGAGACTATGACCGCCATGTTTGGTTCAAAGAGATATAATTGGTCGCTATTTATAGGATATCTAATGATTGTGAAATTGTTAAAGGCTTATTTTGTTAAAGTTAAGGCGGACTACCCACCTTTTATTCACAACCTCCTAAGACTTGCTGAAAAGGCCGATTTAGAATTAACCAATGATAAAAGGGAGCAACTTGTGACAATTACAGCATTCAATATTAATGCAAGATATGATGACTTTAAAAATGAGTTTTAAGAAACACTGTACGCCGGAATTTACTTCCGAGTGGATTGAAAAATTAAAAGAAGTAAGAATATGGATAAAAATATTGATTTTGCAGTAACTAGATAGCTTGATATGATTAAGGAAAAGTTCTCTGATATTGAGAGTGTTTATTTATTTGGTTCTTACGCAAAAGGAAAATCAACAGATGACAGTGACATTGACTTAGCACTGATTTTTACAAATTTGGATGATTCAAGAAGATTTGACATACAAGTTCAATTGATGCTATTGGCTGCAAAAATAGACTCAAGGATTGAACCACACCCTACATCTCATGAGGATTTTAATTCAGGAAATCCATTTGTCGTTGAAATAAAAAAAACGGGAATAAAAATAGCAGCTTAAGCCACAAAAGCACAATGGTCTATCAAAAACAATCAATTTGTTTTAAGAATATTTATTTCGACATTGCAGTATAAACATCCATTTAATGTATTCAAAAGAACAACTTGCTGAACTGGTATTCGCCATTAGTCATCGCAATTGTCAGCGATCATTCAGAAAGTTGTTTGATCTCTACTACAACACATTATTTGGAGTGGCCCGGTACTATGTCAAGAACACATTGACCGCAGAAGAAGTAATCTCCGACCTTTTTGTCAAGCTTTGGAAGAACCGGGAAGGGCTTAGTGAGATCCGGGATATCAGAAGATATTTGCTGGTTTCGATAAAACGTCAATCGTTGAATGCCCTTCGTGGTCAAAAGCCGCCTGTACTTTATATAGATTCTCTGGAACATTTTAGTTCAATTGAGATCAAGGATCCCGAAAAGCAACTATTTTCCAAGGAATTTTTGGAATTCATGTCAGAATGTATACAAAGACTCCCTCCCCGATGCGGTCTCATTTTTAAAATGGTCAAGGAAGAAGGCATGAAATACAGGGAAGTTGCGGAGGCCCTCGATTTATCGGAGAAAACAGTAGAAATGCAAATGACCAGTGCTTTAAAACGCATTCGAATAGAGTTGGATAAATATCATAATTATCACAAGGACCTTCCAAAAGTCTCTTCGCGATCCTCATTCTTTCATCTTTTTTAACTATTCCTGTAATTTTTTTCGATATCAATACAGGGTATTGAACCTGAATAGGTGTCTCCTGTTTTTGAAACGCTTTGCCCATGATCAATGAGGATGTATATCGGTTAATTAGCAGGGCCCTTTCCGGAGAATCGAATTCAAATGAGAAAGAAGCTTTAAGAAAATGGCTGGAATCATCGGATATCAATACCAGGGCCTACCGTGAGTTGAGCCAACTTTGGCAGGAAACACGCATTAAAGAATATTACAGCAACCAGGACAAGGTATTTGATAAGATTCTGGAAGGGATGAATAACCCGCAAAAAGAATCTCATCACAATATTAAGGGACAAAGAAGGATTAATTTCCGCAAGCTGATGGCGATTGCGGCGGCCATAGCATTGATTGCTGTTGGTTTCTTTTGGTTTGCACAATATCAATCAGGCAGTCCGGAAGTTGAAAATCAGATTCCTGATAAGGTTGTTAAATCGAATCCCAGTGGTCAGAAATCAAAGATTTTTCTTCCAGATGGCTCAAACGTCTGGCTTAATGCAGAAAGCACACTTTCTTATTTACCAAATTTCACCGACAGCGATAGGTTGATCAGTTTAAAAGGCGAGGCCTACTTTGAGGTGGCAAAGGATTTGGATCGGCCCTTTCGGGTACACTGCGACGGTTTAACCATCACTGCCTTGGGAACGGCATTCAATGTTTCCGTTTATCAAGATGAGCAATATCCTGTGATAGCCCTGGTGGAGGGAAAGGTGAAGGTCAATTCATTTTCAGAAAGCGTGGTGCTGAATCCTGGTGAACTATGTATTCTGGATCGGGACAATTATAAGCTTGATAAAGCCAAAGCAGATCTCAATAATCTGATTTCGTGGAAAGATGGCACTTTGGTTTTTGATGGAGAAAGTATAGAAAAAACCATGAGTAAGTTGGAACGCTGGTTTGGTGTTGATATTACTGTTGTAGGTAATGATCATCGCAACCCAAAATACTATGGCACTTTCAAAAACGAAAGTCTGAAAAATATTCTGGAGAGTATGCGTTTTGGCCGTCAATTCAATTATACCATAAAAGGTAAAGATGTAATTATAAATTTTAACTAAATCAAATTCAAAAATTATGATTAAAAGAAAAGACAAATTCTAACTAAAAAAAACCGGTACTGCTATACCGGCTTCTCCGACAAACCCCTTTTCATTCTTGCTCAGAAAAGGAGTCTGATTAAATCTAATGATAATTTAACCCTTTAAAATTATGAAAAACAAATTACTGGGACAACTAGTCATGGTATCTAAGTATGCTATTTATGGATTATTCTTTCAGTGTCTCTTTATAGGGGTGCTGACTGCCTCAGATCTTGAGGCCCAAAAAATTAAAACGGTACGGGAAGTTTATATCGATATGAACAACAACCGTGCTTCCATTGCAGAGATCTTTTCAATGATCGAAGCAAACACCGATTTCCAATTTTCCTACTACCAGGGAGATGTAAATCCCCGTCAGCCGATTCCATTAAAAGCTGGAAGGCAAAGCGTGAGCGATTTGCTCTTGCAGGTCAGCAAAGAGGCCGGTCTTTCATTCAGACAGATCAACAACAGCATCAATGTGAAAGTCCTGCACGGGAAAGAGGTTCACAAAGCACCAAGCATAGAAGTCATTATCGACGGAATCACCATCACCGGTAAAGTCACATCTGCTGAGGATGGTGAGGGATTACCGGGTGTCAATGTGATTGTGAAAGGAACTTCCCAGGGTACCGTCACTGATGTGGATGGTATCTATAAAATTGATGTTCCCGATGAAACGTCGACAATTGTGTTTAGTTCGGTCGGATATCAAACCGAAGAAGTAACGGTTGGAAGTAAAACGGTTATTGATATTAGTTTGAAGGCAGATATCAAAGCCCTGGAAGAAATTGTAGTGGTGGGTTATGGTACGGTGAAAAAGAGTGATCTTACCGGATCAGTGTCGACCGTAAAGGCTTCTGAACTCCAGGAAACGCCCATAACATCCATCGACCAGGGACTGGTTGGCAGGGCGTCTGGCGTAATGGTCACACAAACTTCCGGTATGCCGGGTGCCATTGCTTCCATTCGCATTCGCGGAACAAGTTCTCTACAAGGTGGAAATGAACCACTTTACGTCATCGACGGTTTCCCGATTTATAACGGATCAGGATTTGGTAGCACCGGAGGAAATGCCCAGATGAGTGGCTTATCTACCATCAACCCATCGGATATCGAATCCATTGAGATCCTGAAGGACGCTTCGGCAACGGCTATTTACGGTGCCAGGGCGGCAAATGGTGTGGTTTTGATCACTACCAAAGGCGGGAAAATAGGACAGGACCAGATCAGTTTTGAAGCCAATTACGGTGTACAAAACGTAGCAAAGAAGATCGATGTGATGAATGCCTATGAGTATGCTCAATTGGTAAATGATGCATATATCCACGATGGATTGAGCCCGGTGTACGATGCCGCAAAAATGGCTGAGTTGAAGGCCAGTCCCGAGGGCACAAACTGGCAGAATGAACTCTTCCGTGCAGCACCAACACAAAATTATCAGCTCACTTTTTCCGGTGGGAATGAAAAAGGGACCTATTCCGTTTCCGTCAATTATTACGATCAGGATGGCATCATTATCAATTCTAATTTTAAGAGATATTCCGGTAGAATTAATCTGGAGCGCAATATCTTGAAAAATTTCAAAATGGGAACCCATCTCACGCTGAGCAAAACAATCTCCGATGCCGTTAGAACCGATGCCGGGGCGCAGGTAGGCGTTATTACGGGTGCGATGAAATTTAATCCGATCCTGCCCATATATTCTAATCCGGAATTGGGAGAATACACACAGGTCAATACACCTGGCATCATTTACCCCAATCCCATTGCCACCGCCAAAGAACAGTTGCACAAAAATCTTGCGACGCGATTGTTAGGCGATATCTATGGTCAGTGGGAGATCGTGCCAAATTTGAAAGCAAAAGTTTCTTTTGGGGTGGACCTTTTTGATATCAAATATGACGACTTTACTCCGTCTACCATTTATGAATCAAACGGCATACCCACTGCAACGATCAATGGTGGCTATACAACCAACTGGTTGAATGAAAATACCTTGACCTGGAGTAAAACAATCAATGAAAATCATGCTGTCACAGCGCTGGCAGGGGTAACATTTCAACAAAATGTCTATCAGGGGTTTTCAGCATCGTCACAGGACTATGTGAATAATGTCTTGGAAGAAAACAGTTTGCAAGCCGGGGCTACCTACAATCAGCCATCTTCTACCGATACGAAATGGAGCCTCATGTCTTATCTGGCACGCGTCAATTACAGTTATAAGGATCGCTACCTGGTTTCAGTCAGTTCACGGGTGGATGGTTCATCCCGGTTTGGAAAGAATAATAAATATGCATTCTTCCCATCCGGTTCTGTGGCATGGCGTCTGATCGAAGAAGATTTCATGAAAAACATGGGACTCTTTTCCGATCTTAAATTGAGATTAAGCTATGGAATAACCGGGAACCAGGAGATTGGTTTATACAATTCTTTGGCAACGCTAACCAATACGACCTATACCATAGGCCATACACTTGTAACGGGTTTTTATCCCAATATTATTCCCAATCCGGATTTGAGATGGGAAAAAACGGCACAGTCAGATGTGGGTCTTGACATGGGCTTTATAGAAGACCGGTTGCGTGTCACTGCCGATTATTATTATAAAAAAACCACAGACCTGATTTATGATGTGGCCGTTCCCTATGTATCCGGATTTGAATCATCATTGCAAAACATAGGAAGCGTAGAGAACCACGGCATCGAATTAGCGATACAAAGCGATAACCTGGTTGGCGACTTCAGGTGGACAACGAGTTTCAATATTTCTTTCAACAGAAATGAAGTCCTGGAATTAGGAGGAGAGGAATACAAGGATGTCGGAGGAGACGACGGGCATTTGAAGACAGGACAGGTAAAACGTCTGATTGTTGGAAAACCCATCGGTCTGTTTTATGGCTATGTGACGGACGGGCTTTTCCAGGACCAGGCTGCTGTCGATGCCGGTCCTACAGGCCCAACGAACTGGGTTGGCGGACGAAGATATAAAGATTTGAGTGGTCCGGAAGGAACACCTGACGGAACAGTGAATGCTACTTACGACCGCACGGTCATAGGAGATCCAAACCCTGACTTTTTTGGTGGAATGACCAATACTTTCTCTTATAAAGGGTTTGAATTCAATGTCTTCATGCAGTATTCTTATGGCAATGACATCTTCAACTACAATGCCATGGAATTATTATTGCCTTCCGGAGGACAGAATGTTTACCAAGACCTGGTGAACAGATGGACCCCGGAAAATCATAGCGATGTGTATCCGGTAGCCACTACCAACCGATCTGCGATTTTCAGTGATGTATTTATTGAAGATGGTTCTTATTTTAAGATCAAGACCCTGACTTTGGCATATACTTTTCCGGGTCTAGTCAGGAATCACCTCGCCGGACTTAAGGTTTATGTAACCGGTCAAAACCTCATCACCTTCACGGGCTATAAAGGCTACGATCCTGAAGTAAGCTATCGGGGTGTTACCAACCTGGAAGCCGGAGAAGATTTTGGTGGATACCCACAAGCAAAAATATTTATGCTTGGTGTAAAATTAGACCTTAAATAATGAAAATAATTGACTCATGAAAAAATTAGCTATATCAATCATATTATTTTTCACTGTTACCGGTTTCTTCCAAAGATGCACCTCATTTTTGGATGAAAATCCGACCGACCGTTATGTTACCAGCAATTTCTACAGTGGAAAAAATGACGCTGAAGCTGCCGTGGCGGCTGTTTATCAACAGTTGTACAGTATCTATACCCGGTATATATTTTTATTGAATGCGCTACCCACCGATGATGAGAAAAATGGGCTTGGGATGCCGAATCAATATTTACAAAATCTGGAATTTCTAAGGCATTCTTCTGAAAACCAGTTTACCCGTCAAATGTGGCAGTATAATTACTCCGGAATTTCCAGGGCCAATACGGCAATCGTCCACATCCCTGAAATTAATATGGATGAGAACCTTAAGAACCGTCTGGTAGGCGAGGCTAAATTTTTACGCGCATTATATTATTTTAACCTGGTGAGGTTTTATGGAGAGGTTCCGATAATACTAAACCTGGAAAGCGTGGAAGATGCATTGGTCCCCAGAAGCCCGGTGGATGATGTTTACCAGCAAATCATTCAGGACCTGCAGGATGCCGAAGGTGTTCTTCCGGAAAAATATGGGGACGCCGATATTGGAAGGGCAACCAAAGGAGCGGCCAAAATATTGTTGGGTAAGGTGTATCTCACCATGCATGATTATCAGA
Organism: uncultured Cytophagales bacterium; assembly: GCA_963711495.1. Lineage (GTDB taxonomy): Bacteria > Bacteroidota > Bacteroidia > Cytophagales > Cyclobacteriaceae > CAVQEK01. Next base: position 214,616 of record CAVQEK010000005.1, on the reverse strand, counting down.
GTTGTGTGGATAAACTGGCTGAAGTCATCAACAATGAAAGCACCTATGGTTATGGATTAAATGAAGATTTCGCCGATAACTGGAGAAAAGATACGGAAGATGGGAAAGAAATGGTGCTCACCATCGAATTTATGGATCCTCCGGGAACGGGAAATTCCGAGATGGTGCTATGCGCCCCGAAATATTCCATGCCGGGAGGTTTTGCTGTGTTGGGTCTCAACAATGGCAATGAAGCCGATATTCCGACCATCGACCTTTATTCACAGTTTTCGGATGATGATGAACGCAAGGCCGTGACGCTGAGGACAGATTTTGTCAGTCTGATTGATGGTTCAATCCATACTTGTTCTATTCCGCTATTTGTAAAATATTATGAAGAAGGGGAAAGTATTACTGGTAATTCCGATAATAATATGCAAATCCTGCGCTACTCCGATGCATTGCTCATGTATGCCGAGGCGTTAAATGAGGTAGGCAGAACGGGGGACGCTTATGCTTATCTGAACAGGGTTCGGGAGCGGGCTTTTAATGATACCGACCACGATTATTCCGGTTTGTCTCAGGAAGAATTCAGAACGGCGGTATGGCAAGAACGTAGATTGGAATTGGCCTTCGAAGGCCATCGCTGGTTCGATTTGGTACGCACAGGTCGTTTTGTACAACGAATGAAAGAACATTCTGCTTATGAAGCCTCAGTAGCGGAATCCAACAAAGTGGAAATTGCCCAGAACCTCAAAGATTATATGATTCTAATGCCAGTGCCGCAACGGGAAATTGATATTAATCCCAAACTCACACAAAATCCAGGCTACTGAAATTATGGTATAAAATAAACCGCAGCACGGGAAAGCTTTGGTCAATCGAAGCTTTCCTGCGCTGTATTTTTGTACTTTTGTTAATGACAACCTTCTGGTTGCAAGCACATACTGCAAAGAAGATGGATTTCTGATTAATTTTTTGATATGAAGTATTGTTTAATTTTAATGGTTACAGGCTGTGTGGTTTTATTCAATAGCTGTAAACCCGGGAATCAGCAAGGGGAAGACCAGCCACCTAATTTCCTGTTCATCATGGGCGATGATCATACGTCCCAGGCTTGGGGCGTGTATGGCTCTGAACTTGATCCTGTGGTTCATGCGCCCAACATTATGCGGCTTTCGCAGGAAGGCGCTTTATTGTTGAACTGCTTTTGTGTCAATTCAATCTGTACGCCCAGTCGCGCCACCATTCTTACCGGCCAGTATAGTCATGTCAACCATGTTTACACGTTGGCGGATTCGCTGGATCCTGCCCAAGACAACGTGGCAAAAGTATTCCGGCAACACGGGTACCAGACGGCTATCGTCGGAAAGTGGCACCTGAAGACAAAACCGGCAGGGTTTGATTATTTTAATATTTTTCCCGGACAAGGTCGTTACCATAATCCTGTCTTGAAAGACACCAGCAACTGGGCCAGTGGAGGCAGGGAATATGAAGGTTTTTCCACTGATGTGGTCACCGACCAGGCATTGCAGTGGCTGAAAAACAGGTTAGGGGATAAACCCTTTATGCTGATGTGTCATTTCAAGGCCACGCACGAACCGTTTGATTATGCTGCGCGCTTTAAGGATATGTATAAGGATGATGTGATGCCTGAGCCATCGAGCCTTTTCAGGTTTTATCCTTATAACACCACCAGGACTTTTTCGGGCCAGGTACTGGAAATACTGGGGCAGCGATATGAACATAGTAAGTCATTTTATCCGGGAGGACCTTTTAGCCTCGCTGGCCTTGACAGCATTGCAGCGCGAAGAAAGATATATCAAAAATTTGTCAAAGACTTTCTGCGCTCCGGTGCAGGTATCGATGAAAATATCGGACGGTTACTGGCTTATCTCGATGAAAATAATCTTACCTCCAATACCGTAGTCATTTACACCGCGGACCAGGGCTATTTTTTGGGTGAACATGGTTTTTTTGACAAACGCATGATGTATGAAGAAGCGCTGAGGATGCCTTTCGTAATCCGGTATCCCAAGGAAATCCAACCCGGATCGAAGCTCAAAGACATGGTGCTTAACATTGATTTTGCGCCAACACTGCTGGATTATGCAGGTATTGAAAAACCGGGATTTATCCAGGGATCCAGCTTTAGAAATAACCTTGCAGGCAATCCCCCTGACAACTGGCGTCATTCACTTTATTACCGGTATTGGCTCCATCAGGCACACAGGCCGGCACATTTTGGTATCCGCACAGAACGGTACAAATTGATCTTTTACTATGGCCAGCCACTAGGCATGTCGGGGGCAGAGCAGCAGGCAACCAATCCAACCTGGGAATTTTATGATTTAAAAGAAGATCCGCAGGAGTTGAGGAATTCATATGGGGATGATCGATACAGCCAAATCATTGGCCAGCTCAAAAAACAAATCTTAGAGCAGCGTCATATCTGGGGCGATACCGATGCCAGCAGTCCTGTAATGTCCGATTTGATGGCGAAGTATTGGGATATAAACAATTAATTGGGTTAATAAGTAAAGCAACCCGTGAAGCAAATTTTTAATTTAACATCACACGTGATAAAACTAAATTTCAGCATGAAAAAATTCAACAAGCTTATGGCATTCGCGACAATTGGAGTGCTATTGATATCCGCCTGTGGGCATAAAAAGGCAGAAGAAGCCGAAGTCCGGAAGCACCCGAACATCGTGTTCATCATGAGCGACGATCACGCCTATCAGGCCATCAGCGCTTATGGTTCCGATCTCATTAAAACACCCAATATTGATCGTATCGCCAATGAAGGAATGCGTTTTGATGATTGTTTTGTCACCAACTCGCTGTGTAGCCCCAGCCGGGCGGTAATTTTGACCAGTATGTATAGCCATCTCACGGGTGCAAGAGACAATTCCTTTTCAATGCGTCTGGATTCCGGGATCGTTACCTATCCAATGATTTTACATCAGTCGGGCTACCAGACCGCCATTGTGGGTAAATGGCATTTGCTCAACAGTCCAAGAGGATTTGATTATTCTTCAATTCTAATTGATCAGGGAACTTACTACAATCCGGATTTTATCACCAATGGCGACACCGCCAGGGAACATGGTTACACCACCAATATCACCATGGACAAAGCGCTCAATTGGCTCTCTAACCAGCGTGATCCCGATAAGCCTTTTTGCCTGTTGGTGCATAATAAAGCGCCCCATCGCAACTGGATACCTGATACTACCGACCTCGATGAATTTAATGAAGATCTTCCGCTTCCCGCATCATTGTATGATGATTATTCCGGCCGTGGCGAGGCAGCCCATGAGCAAATGATGGAGATTGACAAAAACATGCATCTTGCCACTGATTTAAAAGTTGATCCGGATGGAAAAGGCCCGAATGGCCGGTGGCGTATTGGTGAATTTCAGCGCATGGATTCTGCCCAGCGCAATACGTTGATCAGATTTTATGAAAAGGAAGATGCACGTGTCGATACCTCCAAAATGACACATAAAGAATTTGTGGCCTGGAAATATCAACGGTTTATTAAAGATTACCTGCGATGTGTGCATGCTGTTGACCGCAATGTTGGGCGATTGCTTGATTATCTACAGGATGCCGGGCTGCTGGATAACACCATCATTGTGTATACTTCAGATCAGGGATTTTACCTGGGAGAACACGGCTGGTTTGACAAGCGATTTATGTATGAACAATCGATGCGCACGCCATTACTGGTTCGTTATCCGCCAATGATCAAAGCGGGCTCAACCACCGATGCCATGGCATTAAACCTCGATTTTGGTCCGACATTCCTGGACCTGGCAGGTGTAGAAAAACCTGATAATATGCAGGGAATTTCGTTATTGCCCTTGTTTGATGGACAAACCCCTGATGACTGGAGAAAGGCTGTTTATTATCATTATTATGAATATCCGGGATGGCATGCGGTGAAACGACATTATGGCATTCGTACCCAGCGCTATAAACTGATGCATTTTTATTATGATATCGACCAGTGGGAACTTTATGACTTGCAAAAAGACCCCAATGAAATGCATAATATATACAATGAGCCGGAATACAAGTCGGTGGTTGATGCACTTACCCAGAAACTGAGGGAATTACAGGCAAAATATCAAGATTCCGATTCCCTCGCCGAAAAAATCCTGGAGCATGATAAGACCATGTTTGGCAGATATAAAAATATATATTGATCCAACTACCCGAAGATCTGCTTTTTAGAAATAAATATAACGCAGCATGAAAAAATTGAATAAACTTTTTATGTTCCTGATACTGGGAATGATTGCTTTGTCGGCTTGTGAAAGCAAAAAAAGTGAGCAATCAGAAGTCCGGTCCCGGCCAAATATCATTTTCATTATGAGTGATGATCACGCTTATCAGGCCATCAGCGCTTATGGATCTAATCTAATAAAAACGCCAAACATAGATCGGCTGGCCAGCCAGGGGATGAGATTCGATCAGGCTTTTGTGACCAATTCGTTATGCGCACCCAGCAGGGCGGTTATCCTTACCGGGAAATTTAGTCATTTAAATGGCCTTCGGGATAACAGGCAACAATTTGACTCCACACAACAGACTTTCCCAAAAATATTGCAGGCTGCAGGATACCAGACAGCCATGTTTGGCAAGTGGCATCTCAAAACCCAGCCTACCGGGTTTGATGATTGGGAAGTGCTGCCGGGCCAGGGAGATTACTACAACCCCGACTTTCTGACACCGAACGGAAAAATTACCAAACAAGGATATGTTACTGATATTATCACCAATCTGGCTTTGAACTGGTTGGCTAAAATCGATACGACAAAGCCATTTTTGCTGATGTACCAGCATAAAGCGCCACACAGAGAGTGGATGCCGGCACAAAATCACCTCACCGATACCAAACAGTCGCCAATACCGGAGCCGGCCACCCTGTTTGACGATTACAGTGGGAGGGGAAAAGCAGCTCACGAGGCAGAAATGCGCATCTCCCAAAATATGGGGTTGAGCAACGATACAAAAATTCGCCCGGAAGTGCTGGAAAAAATGGGACTGAAGGACAAGGAATTCATGAAATGGTACGTGACTGCTTATGAACACAATTACAACCAGATGAACGATGAAGAGAAGAAAAATTGGGATACTGCTTATGGACCGATCAATGATCAGTTTGAAAAAGATCCTCCTACCGGCGACAGTTTGACGCGATGGAAATATCAGCGATTTATGCAGGATTATCTTGCCACCATCGAATCGGTAGATGATAATGTGGGAAGGTTGCTGGATTATCTGGACAAAACCGGATTGGCCAAAAACACAATTGTGGTATATACTTCGGATCAGGGATTCTATTTGGGAGAACACGGCTGGTTTGACAAGAGATTTATGTATGAAGAATCGTTCCGAACACCATTGTTGGTACGTTGGCCCGGGAAGATTCAGCCCGGTTCGGTGAATAATGATTTGGTACAAAACCTGGATTTTGCCGAGACATTTCTGGATGCGGCGGGAGCAACCATTCCCGTTGATATGCAGGGTCAGAGTATAGTGCCGCTGTTTAGTGGAAACGACAACAACTGGCGCGATGCATTGTATTACCATTACTACGAATATCCGGGAATACACGCCGTTAAACGGCATTATGGCATCAGAACAAAGCAATATAAGCTGATCCATTTTTATTATGACATTGATGAATGGGAACTGTACGATTTGAAGAAAGATCCCCATGAGATGAAAAACGTTATTGACGATGCTGAGTATAGTCAGGTAAAGGATGAATTGATGCAGAAACTGACCGGTTTGAGGGTAAAATATCAGGATAGTGATTCATTGACCCAGGCCATACTGCACGAAGATCTGGCAGCGGAAAAGCAATAAGAGACTGAGTTTTTCTTTTAAATAAAAAGCGCTCAAAGGTTTGGCAATGGTCAATGGGCAGCTGGCAATTTCACCATTCACCAATGCCCATTCACCAATGCCCATTCACCAATGCCAACCTGAACAACATGTTGGTAACTTTTTGACCTAAGCGACTCCGCCAAGTTTCATGCCTGTCCCGCAGGAAGCGGGTCCTCACGAACCTTCATTCACACACAATTGTGGGCCGTGAGGACCTGTCTGTCGATAAGCAGGCTTGATCCACGGAGATTGAAATCAAAGGGAAACAGTAGAGAAAAAATTTATTAGTGAGGCTTTGCTTTACGGTCTTAGTCCGTGATGTTATTTAAGATAACAAACCTTCAAACAAATAAGGCAAGCCATTTAAGATATTTCAATTCGCTTGCCTTATTATATAATAGATAATATGATTAATTTACGTATAATTTTTTGGTCGTTGTTCCATTCTTATCTTTTATTTGGACAACATAGATTTCTCCTTTTTTTAATTTACCAGTGTCAAATTCAACCCCGGATTTAACATCTTTAATTTCCATTACCTTTACTTTGTCCGAATTAAATAATTGAACATCAAATTCAACAGCAAAATCAGGGTTGGCTTGAAGGGTTTGTTCATCAGGAATGGCTTCGATTGAAACTGATCCACTCGCTGAAGGATTTGGGTACATGGAATAGGAATAGCCGCAAGAGCTGTAATTTTTCGGAATGTATTTTACTGTGGGCGTACCGTCCCACCAGCCGCATACATTTTTTGTATATAACAGGACGACATCACCGCTAAAATTATAATTGGCTTGTAAATCGAGATACCTGGTACCTTGTCCGCCAAAATATTGGAAAGTGTTCCCCCAGTCCCAGTTATAATCAGTAACACCCGTGATGTAGTTGCAACTCAGGTACACATAGAGTCGTAAGGACAAGCCATGCTCGGGCCGGAAATGGTAACCTGGCCGCTATTAATCTTTCCGATCTGGATGGAGGTAGTATAATTTTTGGTCCATCCTCCAAAATCAATTTGAGCAGTCACTGTTATCCGCCCGCTCGCGCCGGATGATGCTGGCTGTATCTCAAGTTTCTTGCCGTTTTCCAAAACCTGAGTATTCACCTGGTAGGGATCTGAAACCGACCAGGTAGTGTAACCCTCCATAAATTCGCAAAAATTATTGATGGTAACATACCCAGTTTGATTAGCGCATATCGTGCCGCTGGATGCCGAAAGACTGGGATATTTATATGAGCCAATTTCAGTTCCTCCGGGAAGCCATGTTGGAATTTGTACAGCCCCGGTGTGAGCAGAATCCAACCATTCGGAAAAGCTTCTGTAGTAATAACTAAGACGGCTTCCATATATTTTTCCACTTGGATTAGTCCCTGAACATGTAAAAATTGAATCGATCCCGGAAACTACCCCAATCAGATATCCTTCACTATTGATTATTGGAGAGCCTGACTGACCAATCTCCACAAATCCTTCTGCTATATCGAGTTCCCAGCCTCCGTCAATCGTAACCCCGGATAGTGGTGGTTGATAAATCTTTGTAATCCCATCATTGCCGGCTACTTTCATGGGATTACCGTTGGGATGCCCTGCCGTCTTCGTATTTGAATTTGACGGATCGAGTAAAGACCATCCCAATCTTGGCATATTTTCACTGGGATCTAAATAAGCCCGAGTTGCATTATTCAATTTGATTAAGATAAGATCCTGTACGTCAAGTTTACCAATATAATTTCTACTCCCGGACAACAATTGTTATAGGCTCTTCTTATTAAAAAACCTGTTCCTTTGTAAGCACTGTACTTGCTACCAGCACTATCAGTCTTATAGTAAAATTGCCCAATAGCATCCTTGAGATTGGACAAATCTGAGCCCAAAGGGCATTTAATATCGATTTGACATGAACTAATAGAATCCGGCGACTCTGGCGGATATTGAGATATCTGTGCTTTACCGATATCAAAAACAGAAATAAGCAAAACAAAAAATGTGTAAAAAAAATTTTGATTAATCCGTATCATTTGTAAATTAATATTTAAATAAACACATAAATACTTATGTTAATAATAGAATATTTATTACACATTTACAAATGTAATCGGAATTATTTTATGAAAAGATATTTATTGATATCGTTATTCATCATATCGTTATCCATGATCGGCTGTCACAGAAATGAGGAAGTCCTTACTCAACCAGTTGACAGCATCAATTACACCATTACAAAAAGTTATGAAGTTACATTAGATCAATGGTTTACCCGGTATTCCTATTATTATTATAATCAGGATGAGCGGCTTATCAGGATCATTCATAAAAATAACGGGCAGGAAGTCGGCGAAACAACATTCCAGTACGACAAAAACGGGAGGCTTACGGAAGAAAAAAATAATGTAGCTTAGGGATACGATTATATTTTCAAATATGATGATGAGGGAAGGTTAATTTATCAGTGGGGTACTAATCAGCATAAAATAATATACGATTCAATCGGGAGAGTGATGAAGTTGCAATATTTGGGCGGAGCTCCTGATTATCCTGTCGATGATGAAGTTGTTTATCGGTATGATTCAATTGATATTTGGAAAATAAATGAGGAAATAAGAACTTCCGCTTCTTCTGGTGAAGTGTATTATGATTTGAAATATTATTACAATGATAAAGACCAGTTGTATGAAAAGAGTTTGGTTGACGGTGTTTCCTGGTTGATTCCCGGTCCGTGGGAACAATTTGAATATAATCCAGATGGTAAGCTTTCCAAAAAGATCAAATACGAAAGAAATATCACAGATTATGCGGGGATAGTTGAAGAGATCAAGTATTTCTATTTTTGAAAAGTATTCCGGCCTGCATTAAATATTAGCTCACATTTTTTAACCTATATTAAAACAAGGGACGTTCTTCGATTGTCCCGTCCAAAAATAATTTTACAGTTTTACATTACGGGTTTCTGTGCCCGGCTTAAATATCATCGGGTAAATTTTGTGTGGAATGGATAATTGTGATAATTTTTCGATATTCATTATTTAGTGGTTTTTTATAACAACAGAGAGGCTATGGTAATTTCCAGATATTTTTTGTTCCTAATACTTTTTTGCTCAACCGCCTTATACGCCCAAAAAAGACCCAATGTTCTCTGGATCACGATCGAGGACACTTCACCCCAATTTGTCGGATGTTATGGCAACAAAGATGCGCGAACTCCGGTGATCGACAAACTGGCAGAAGAAGGAGTTCGGTTTACCAATGCTTTTTCTACGGGAACGGTCTGCTCACCAAGCCGGTCTACCATCATTACCGGAGTGAGGACATATAAAATGGGGACCGGCAATCACCGCAGCAATTATCCCATTCCTGATTTTATTCATGGTTTTCCCTATTATATGCAGCAGGTGGGATATTATACCACCAACAATTTCAAGACAGATTATAATGTAGGCAATGTGAAGGCTTTCACCAAAGAGGCATGGGATGAAAGTTCTCCAACAGCAGGTTGGTGGAACCGCAAACCGGGTCAGCCTTTCTTTGCTGTTTTCAATTTTATGGATTCGCACCAATCCCGCACCATGACCAACACCTATGATTGGTATGTGAAGAATGTGCTGGAAAAACTGCCTGAAAAGGACCGGATTGCTGAGAATGCCTTTGAAATGCCACCATTCTACAGGGATAGCCCGGAAATGAGAAAGCAATTTGCCAGGGTATACAATTCCATTAAACTAACGGATAATGAAATTGGAGAATTACTGGGGCGGTTAGATAAGGACCATTTAAGAGACAGTACCATTATATTTTTCTACGCCGATCACGGTGAAGGAGAACCACGGGGCAAAACCAATGGCATAGACCTCGGCTATCGTGTGCCATTTGTCATATGGTTCCCTGAAATGTATAAAAACCTGTCACCCTGGGGAACCGGCGGGATCGTGACCGATGAATTGATTGACTTTGAGGATCTGGCGCCTACCTTGATCAGCCTGGCCAGCGGTAAAGTACCGGATTATCTCAAGGGCAGAATATTGCTTGGAAAAGACCGGTCTAAACCCGTTGATCACTTGATCCTGTCAGAAGACCGTTCAGACAATGGCATCGATATGATCCGGAGTGTGACCAATGGCCAATACACCTATTCCCGCAATTATATGCCATTTATGCCCGAATTGCGGTACATCCGTTATATGGAAATTGGCGATATCAAGCAGCAAATGCGTAAAGATTACCAGGAAAGCAGGAACCGGGCGGAAAAGATTCTCAACCCATTACAGGAAAGCCTTTTTGAGGACCGTCCGCCTGAATCTTTGTATGATATCGAAAATGATCCCTGGCAAATACATAATCTGGTGAATGATCCGACTACCCAACCCGTATTGAAAAGAATGCGCAAGCAACTCGACGAGGAAGTCTTGCAATCCCGGGATGTGATGTTCCTTCCGGAATATGAGATTGGTTTAATTTCCAAAACTACCACACCCTATGAATTTCGATTGGATGACAAAAATTATCCGATCAAGGCAATTTACAAAGCTGCTTCTTTGTCCGGTAAACGGGGACCTGATATTGCAAAAGAACAGATCGGACTTTTATCGAGTGGAAACAAGATTATCCGTTATTGGGCCATATTGGGTTTGAGATCTCAATATTCCCAAACCATAAAACCCTACCAGCAAGAAATTACCAGGTCAATGCAGGATGAATATCCACCGGTAGCCATCACAGCGGCTGCTATTGCCTATCAGGAATTTAATAATAATTCGGCGGAAGAGACCCTTAAGCAATATTGTAAAAGCGACAATATGGATCTGGCTTTAATGGCCATTAACTATTTGCTATATGTAACGCACAAAGAACCTTTTGTAGATACCATCGAATCGGTTCATGACATGGAGGACAGAAATTATAATGTGAAGGCGGCATGTATGGATTTTTTAGGGAGTCTCGAACTGGTACCCAATAACTTTGAAAACAGGGAATAATTGGTTTTTATATCAATTTCTTAGGAATAAATCTGGTAGAATGTCAGCTATTGGGAAGGAGATACGGCAAAGGTTAAAACTGAAAATCTTTAAGATAACAATCCTTATACCGCATTGGAAAGGATAAATTCACGCGGATACCAAGTTTAAACCATTCATTGTTGACTTAAATATAATGATGGATTACATTAGAAGGTTATAGTATTTTCTATTTTAACTTTTATTTCTAAAAATGCAAAGATGAACACGAGAATCAATTTTTTCATTGCTCTTCTGTTGGTAATTGTAATAGGGCCAACGATCGGTTGTACTTCCACCAATAAAAAATCTGAAACGAAACAAGCCCTCCCCAATATTGTCCTGATCTTTATGGATGATATGGGTTATGGTGACCTGGACAGCTACGGCGCCATTGATTATCAAACACCAAATCTTGATAAACTGGCTTCCGAAGGAATGCGTTTCACCAATTTTTATGCAGCACAGGCGGTGTGCAGCGCTTCCAGGGCCGGTATTCTGACAGGATGTTATCCCAATCGAATTGGGATTTCAGGCGCATTATTTCCACATGCCAAAATCGGGCTCAGCACCAAAGAAGAGACCATCGCCTCCACGCTAAAAAAGAAGGGCTACGCCACAGGAATCATTGGAAAATGGCATTTGGGGGATACCATTCCATGTTTGCCTCTGCAACATGGTTTCGATGAATATTTTGGAATTCCCTATTCCAACGATATGTGGCCTGTCAATTACGATGGAACCCCCGCCGGCCCCGATGATCGTAAAAGTCAGTTTCCGCCACTTCCGCTCATCTCGGGAAATAAACCGGCCCGGTATATCAATACCCCGGAAGATATGGGTCAGGTGACTACCTGGTACACAGATACAGCGGTAAGTTTTATAAATCGCCATAAAGCGGAACCATTCTTTTTATATATTCCGCAAACTATGGTCCATGTGCCTATTGCAGTGTCTGATAAGTTTAAAGGTAAAAGTGAGCAGGGTTTATTCGGTGATGTGATGATGGAAGTAGACTGGTCGATCGGACAAATATTGAAGGCACTGAAAGATAACGGCCTGGAGGATAATACACTTGTGGTGTTCACCAGTGATAATGGCCCGTGGCTTAATTTCGGTAATCATGCCGGGTCAACCGGAGGACTAAGGGAAGGCAAAGGAACCAGTTGGGAAGGCGGCCAGCGCGAGCCATGCCTTGTAAGGTGGCCCGGGGTTGTACCTGCGGGTTCAATATGTAATAAGCTGGCTTGTACCATTGATTTACTGCCAACTTTTGCAACGATTGCCGGTGCACCAATGCCAGAGAAGAAAATTGATGGCGTGAGCATCTTGCCATTGCTTAAAGGTGAAAAAGATGCCGACCCGCGCGATCATCTGTATTATTATTATCAACGCAATAGTCTTGAGGGAGTGCGGCAGGGGCATTGGAAGCTGGTTTTTCCACACAATTATCGGTCTTATGAGGGTGTGTTACCGGGGAATGATGGTTTCCCTGGAGAATACAGCAAAGGGACAACCGGTCTGGCACTATACGATTTACGACGTGATCCGGGAGAACATTATGATGTTCAGGAATTGTATCCTGATGTTGTAAAACAATTGCAGGCATTGGGTGATGAAGCCAGGCAGGACCTGGGAGATGATCTTCAAAATATTGAGGGCAGCGGAAGGCGGGAACCTGAGCATTTGCGGTAAACGATGCCCTGTACTGCCTTTCTATAAGGCTGGTTTATGGGCATATTTTGCAGTTGAGCGGCAGAATTGATTTTTTTCTTGAGAGCAAAAATATGATCAATCATGATGACCTAAAGATATTCGGTAGAACGTGTTACTATTATTAACCCTGTAAATTGCAGATCATGACAGATAAAATTAAATCAATTATTCACAATAGTACCTTCAAACGACTGGGAGGAATAACACTGGGTTTACTGCTCCTGACATTTGTTTTAATCAATTTTTCGTTCAAGGGGAAAAAAGTGATTAATGAGTCGCCCTCTACTGTGGAAAACAAAACCGCAAAACTGGACAGGCCCAATATCTTGTGGATTACTACAGAAGGGGTGCCGGTTAGCGTTTTGAGTTGCTATGGCAGTAAGATCATGGAAACTCCAAACATTGACCGAATCGCCAATGAAGGGATGCTGTTTAAAAATTCCTTTTGCACCAATGCGTTGTGCGCTCCCAGCCGCGCTACGCTACTCACCGGTAAATATGATCATCTCAATGGCATGTATTCCAATTATTTCAATGCGTCGAACGGACAGCCAGCGAGTACTTTCGATCCGAAGCAGGAGAACTTTGCGCGCATCCTGAAAAATAATGGTTACAATACGGCCATGGTGGGAAAATGGCATTTACCCCCCAATCCGGGCGAAGTAGGCTTTGACTATTTCGTGTATAAAAATGGCGCCGGCGGACCTTATTATCGATCCACAGGCTATCTGGAAAGTCCGTCCTTTGGCAGTACTAAAGTGGAAGAAAAAACCTACGATGGTTATTGCACTGATATTTTCACTGATAAAGCCATCAACTGGATGAAAGACTTAAAATCCAGGGGAAAGCCATTTATTATGGCCGTACAATTCTTTAACGACCACCGGCCATTTGATCCGCCGCACAAATATGAACACATCTTTGATGACCGGCATTTTAAAGAACCGGGCACATTTTGGGATGATTACAAAACCCGGTCATCTGCCGCGAAAAAAGCCCATATGACCATTGAGGACATGCGGGACTTTAATCCGCCCGATGATCTGACACCCCGGCAGCGGAAAGAATGGAATTACCAGGTATTTATGCGTCATTTTATGGGTACTCTAAAATCGCAGGATGACAATATTGGACGTTTACTGGACTTTCTCGATCAAAGTGGGTTGGCAAAGAATACCATTGTGGTGCTGACCGGCGATCATGGATTTTTTATGGGTGATCACGGGTGGTTTGATAAACGCTTCATGTACGAACAGGCGCTGCGAGTGCCCTGGATTATCCGCTATCCCGGGGTGATAAAACCGGGAAGTGTCACAAATGACTGGGTAGTGAGTATCGACAATGCCCCAACCATTCTCGATATGGCGGGTGTGCCGGTGCCATCCGATATGCAGGGCAGGAGCCTCATGCCGATTTTTCAGGGGCACACGCCGGATGACTGGCAGAAATCCATGTATTATCATTACTATGAATTTCAGGCACCACATTGGGTGGTACCCCATTACGGCATTCGCACCCAGCGCTATAAACTGATTGATTATTACACCATCAACGAATGGGAAATGTTTGACCTGGAAAAGGATCCGGATGAGATGGATAACTTAATGGTGGAATCGGGCTATAAAGTGAAGCCGGGATATGAAGATGCATTTAAAGATCTGTTGCAGCAACTTAAAGATCTCCGGGAATATTATAAGGACACTACCGGCTTACCGGTGAAGTTCTATCCACCAAATGCATACAATTAATAAGATAAATCCATATTTCACCTGGACGTATTCGGGAAACAGGAAATATGTTTTGGATAAAACAAAGAAGGTCAGATGCTGGCCTTCTTCAAAATTTTTCTAAGTTTGGATGGCTGATATAATAACCCTGGTTTTAAATGTTTAAAATTATATGGCTTGATTCCTGATTTTTTACTGAACTATGAAACTACCTGGACATTTTTATTTTTCTTCCTCAGCGAGATACCTGATTTTTTTCTTTTTACTTCTGTTGATTTCTTGTAAACCGGGCAAAGATGAAGGCACTCAGGAAAAACCCAATATCATCTTCATTTTAGCGGATGATCTCGGGTATGGAGATGTACACTGCTTTAATGCGGAAGGTAAAATTCCTACCCCGAATATTGATCAACTGGCTGAAACAGGGATGAAATTTACGGATGCACATTCCAGTTCAGCGGTTTGTACCCCATCGCGTTACAGCATTCTTACCGGCCGGTATCCCTGGCGATCAAGATTACAACATGGTGTTCTTGGCGGTTATTCAAAACCTTTGATCGATTCAACAAGGTTCACCGTGGCATCAATGCTTCAGCAGGAGGGATACTTCACGGCCTGCGTGGGCAAATGGCATTTGGGGCTGGGCTGGGAAATAAAAAATGACACCTTAAAAGATGGATGGCAAATTGACTATTCAAAACAGATCAAGGATAGCCCCGTCGATCATGGTTTTAATTATTTTTTTGGGATCAGCGCTTCACTGGACATGCCACCCTACGTTTATATTGAAAATGACCATACGGTTGGTATTCCCACGGTGATCAAAAAATTTGTGCGCAGCGGACCGGCCGAAAAGGATTTTGAAGCTGTGAATGTTGTACCTGATTTCACCAAAAAGGTGCAGGGAATTATCAGAGATCACTCCAAAAGCGATCAGCCTTTCTTCATTTATTTCGCACTTCCTTCTCCGCATACCCCAATTGTTCCGAATCAGGATTTTGAACATAAAAGCGGTGTAACTGCTTACGGCGACTATGCGATGGAAACCGATTGGGCTGTAGGTGAAGTAATGCATACCCTGGATTCATTGAAATTGTCAGACAACACCTTGATCTTTTTTAGCAGTGACAATGGCTTTGCGCCTTATGTATTGCCTCAATATAATGTGGAAGCACTGGGACATTTTCCAAGCTATATTTACAGAGGGTATAAATCTGATATCTGGGAAGGAGGACATCGTGTGCCAACCATAGCGCGATGGCCGGGTAAAGTACAGCCCGGATCGACCTGCGAAGACCTGATATCACTGACTGATTTTATGGCGACCTGTGCCGATATTTTTCATTATAAACTTCCGGAAAATGCCGCGGAGGACAGCTACAGTATATTACCTGATTTATTGGGGAATGCTAAAGAACCAATTCGTCCTGCCGTAGTCTACCAATCTATTCAAGGAAATTTTTCGATTCAGGAAGGCAAGTGGAAATTGGAATTTTGCCCGGGTTCAGGCGGGTGGGAGTCGCCAAAGAATAAGGAAGCCTATCAACAGGGTCTGCCCATCGTACAACTGTATGATATGGAATCCGATATTGGAGAAAAAACCAATGTTCAGGCTGATCATCCCAAAATTGTGCAACAATTGACATCGCTCATGGACCAATACGTTCGAGAAGGACGCAGCACTCCGGGAAAGTCCATGGAAAATGCCGTAGCGGTAGATGTTTGGAAAAAGCAAGCCTATCAATCAAGCGACAACCAATAATATTATTGTTTAGATGAAGACAACATTGAATGCTGCAAGGATATAATTGTTAGAGTGTTTGGGAATAATTTGATACTTTAAAATCCGATAATTATGAAGTTTTTTAATCGAAGAAAGGTGCGGTTGTGGTCCATGTTAATTTTTTTAACCATGTTTGCCTGCCAGCCGGCATCTGACAAAAAGGTATCCGCTGAAAAAAAGGAGTCCAAACCCAATATAATATTCATATTGGTGGATGATATGGGCTGGGGAGATTTAGGGGTGTTGTATCAGAATCAGCGTGCAAAAGCTGATGATCGCAGTGAGCCCTGGGAATTTACACCAAACCTGGATAAACTGGCATCTCAAGGAGCAACGATGCCACAACAGTATTGCGCGGCACCGGTGTGCGCGCCATCCAGGGCTTCTATTTTGCTCGGTGTAAGCCAGGGCCATGCCAATGTTCGTGACAATCAGTTTGACAAAGCATTGGAAGACAATCACACCATTGCCTCTACCTTGAGAACAATAGGATATTCAACTGCAGCCATCGGTAAATATGGTTTGCAGGGAGATGATCGATGGGATGAAAACGGTTCGGATTGGCCGGCACATCCACTAAATCGTGGATTTGATTATTTTTTAGGGTATATGAGGCATAAAGATGGTCATGAACATTACCCCAAGGAAGGACTTTATGACGGGTCGAAGGAAGTATGGGAAAACAGAACAAATATTGCAGACGGTCTGGACAAATGTTACACCGCCGATTTGTGGACCGCGGCAGCAAAAAAATGGATTATTGCCCACGAAAAAGGGCAGGAAGCTGACAAACCATTTTTCATGTATCTGGCCTATGACACGCCCCATGCAGTATTGGAATTGCCCACACAGCAATATCCCGAAGGAGGAGGATTGAAAGGTGGCATGCAATGGCTTGGGGAAAAAGGAGATATGATCACCACAGCATCGGGTACGGTGGATAGCTGGGTACATCCGGATTATGCCAATGCCACCTGGGATGATGATAAGAATGCTTCTACACCGGAAGTACCTTGGCCGGATGTTTATAAGCGTTATGCTACGGCTACTCGAAGGATCGATGATGCAGTTGGGGATGTTATGCAATTGCTCAAAGACCTTAATATCGATGACAATACCATGATTGTTTTCACTTCTGACAACGGTCCGTCCAGAGAGTCCTACTTACCGAAGAAATACAGGCCAAATACACCTGATTTTTTCAATAGTTTCGGACCATTTGATGGTATCAAGCGGGATTGTTGGGAAGGTGGCGTTCGCATGCCAACCCTGGCCCGGTGGCCGGGACATATTCAAGCCGGGAAAGAGATTGCAAGTGCGAGTGCATCGTATGATTGGGTGTCCACCTTTTTAGATGCTGCCGGCACACCCGCCCCCGCCCGACTGGACGGAATATCATTAATGCCATCATTGACCGGACAAGGTACCCAAAGAGATCAGATAGTCTATGTAGAATATTTTCAAAATGGAGTGACCCCGAATTATGAGGAGTTTGCGCCGATTCACCGTCATCGAAAGAGAAATCAGATGCAGGTGATCAGAACAGGAGATATGGTAGGAGTTCGATATGATGTGCATTCGGCCAATGATAATTTTGAAATATACAATGTCATTCAGGATCCGCAGGAAATCAACAACCTGGCTGAGAAGCAAGGGATGGATTCCTTGCAACAATGGATGAAAACAAAAGTGCTGCAGATGCACCGGCCCAATGCCTCTGCACCACGGCCCTATGACAGTACGCTGGTGCCAGCTGATAAGAGTCTCAACATTAAAGCAGGGGTTACCTGGAAACAATACGTCGGAGATTTTCCCTGGGTACCGGAAGTTGCAACATTGCAAGCAACAGCTGAAGGGACGGCCGGAAAACCGGTTGCAAGTGTTGAAAAAAACAATCAGAGTGGCGCTTTGTATTTTGAAGGGTATTTGAAGATGCCCTCCGATGGAACATACACCTTTTATCTGAAATCAGATCGTGGAGCATTATTGAGGATCCATGATGCCACCGTCATCGACGAAGACTATGGATACAGTGCCGGAGAAGAGAGACAGGGCAGCATTAATCTGCAGGCAGGTCTCCATGCGTTTCGACTTTATTTCCTGATCCCAAAGGATGGAACGCCTGCTTTGGGTATGGAGTGGAGCGGACCGGGTATCGGTAAATCAACTATTCCACAAGGGGCATTTTTTCAGAATGAGTAGCATTCATAGAAAATCAATAATCGGAATAGACTCAGAAATTAATTTAAGAACAATTTATGGATAAATGTATTTTTTAAAATTAATGGGATATGAAAATCAGATCATTATTTATTGGGGTTGCAGTATCATTTTTGTTTTCCTTTTGTTCTTCCCCCAAACAGAAGTTGCCCAACATTGTACTCATCTACTCAGATGATGTGGGATATGGCGATGTGAGTTGTTATGGGGCCACAGCAATTCAGACTCCTAACATCGACAAAATGGCTGATCAGGGTTTGCAGTTCACCAATGCCCATGCCACGTCAGCGACCTGTACGCCTTCGCGTTACGGATTACTGACCGGACAATATCCATGGAGAAAGAAAGGCACCGGCATCGCGCCGGGCAATGCGGCGATGATCATCAAGCCCGGCACGGTTACCTTGCCGTCGATACTGAAACAGTCGGGCTATGCCACTGCTGTAGTTGGAAAATGGCATCTCGGCCTGGGCCCGGAAGGCGGACCGGATTGGAACGGAGCAATAAATCCCAGTCCTTTGGATATTGGTTTTGATTATTCATTTTTGATCCCGGCTACGGGAGATCGCGTGCCCTGTGTATTTGTGGAGAACCGGCATGTTGTTAATCTTGATCCTAATGATCCCATCGAAGTAAGTTACGGTAAACCTGTCGGAAATGACCCCACTGGCAAAGATCACCCGGAATTGTTGAAAATGCATCCCAGTCACGGACATGATCAGACTATCGTTAATGGCATAAGCAGGATTGGATATATGTCAGGTGGTAATGCAGCGCGCTGGGTGGACGAGCAGATTGCCGATGTGCTGACAGGAAAGGCGGAGGCGTTTATTAACCAGCATAAGGATCAGCCTTTTTTCCTTTATCTTTCTACACACGATATCCATGTGCCACGCGCGCCCAATCAACGTTATGTCGGGAAAAGTGGCCTGGGGGCCAGGGGAGATGCCATATTGGAATTGGATGATATTGTCGGAAATATTTTAAGTACACTCGAAAAAGAGGGACTGACTGATAACACTATTCTTATTTTCTCAAGTGATAACGGACCGGTTGTCGATGATGGGTATCACGATCAATCGGTAGAACTTCTGGATGGACATAAACCCTGGGGCCCGTTCAGGGGAGGTAAATACAGTGCCTATGAGGCAGGGACCAGAGTGCCATTTATCATTAAATGGCCAGGGCACATCAATCATGGAACTTCGGAAGCCCTGCTTAGCCAGGTGGATCTGCTGGCCTCTCTGGCAAGCTTTACCGGTCAATCATTACCCCAGGACGCGGCTCCGGATAGTTTTAATGAATGGCCTGTTATTACGGGTAAGTCCATGCAGGGCAGGGAGTATGTTATTGAACATGCTGTTTCGGGAGCGCTTTCCCTGATAACTAAAGAATGGAAATATATAGAACCGCATGGTGGGCCAAGCTATAATGCAAATACGAATATTGAACTGGGCAATGACCCCAATCCACAACTTTATGATTTGACACAGGACATTGGAGAACATATAAATGTAGCAGATGAACATCCGGAAATTGTACAGCAAATGGATTCATTGCTGAATAGCTATCGCGATGCCGGGAAAACCAGATAAATGGATGACATGACGGTACAGTATTGAGCTGCAAAAAGCTTCAAAAAACCAGTCATTAAATGTAACTAATTCAGTAGCTGCCGATCTAGGCCCTCCAGGGTCTGGTCCGGTCAAAGTTGTTGCTATCCAAAATTGATGTGAGCAGGTTGGCGTCTTCTACAACCTGAAAATCAAACATGCCCACACAGGCAAAATCCGCCCCATTTTCAAAGACATATTTAAATCCGTCTTTGGGATGGATGGCGCCTGCCGCGAGCACCTTGTAAGCAATCCAGGGTTTTTGGAGTTGGTCCATAAAAGCGACTGTTTCTTCAGGGGTCCGGTCCCAATAATTGTCGATGGAATAATTATCAATCACCATCTTATCTTTAATTTCTCCTTCTCTCCAAGACCAGTATTTGGTGGGGTGCATGGTTTTCATATAAAAATCAACATCGATACCGCTTTCCTCTACCCGCTGGATTGTAGACAATTCATGTCCGACAAGCCCGGCAATGACCCCTTTGCTTTTAATATATTCCAATGTTTTTTCGATGAGCTCGAATTTTTCCGAACGCACCCATTCATCACCGACATTGCCCATGATCATCGCGCCGATGGCCCCGTTGTCAATGGCCATATCGATATTTTCTTTGAAATTGGATTCTTCAGGATAAACCGGTGAAAGCCATTGGATCTTGCCCCCAGATTTCCAATATTGTTCTAATAGACGGATCTCTGGCTCCCTGCAGCTTACGGCAGTGGTATTGATGCCACATTGTTCACAAAGCCAGAAAGTATCCATCACTTTCTTTTCCGTAAAATACTGTTTGAGGAAACTGGAAACATAAATCAAATCACGGCTGTGGGCATAGCCGCTGATCAGATTACCTCCACAAATTATTCGCCCCATTTCCACATTTTTAATCTTGCCTTTGGGTATCGGTTTTGTCAGGGCGCTTAGGTCGACGGGTTGATCTATCTTTAATGTAGCCCCCGAAATTGCATCGGCATTTCCGGTTGATTTAACACGTGTCAGGTTATTTTCTTCAAAACTCGACCAGCCATGGTTTCTGAAAAAGGCGAAAGCAAATCCACCCAATATGGGAAGTGAAACAAGGTTCTTTACCAATCGCCTGCGACTCATCACCCGTTCATTCATTTGATGGTTGGCTTTTTTTGGAATCGATATCCCGGAAAGCCTGGCGAATTTCAACTGGTCTATCCCATAAAAGACTTTTCCTGGTAAAATTGCCATAATAACCATTACGATGGCTTCAATTAAATTTTTATTTACCAACAGATAATGTCCTTCCGATGCATATCCCACAGTCATGGCTGACCAGGGAGGATTGGCGAAATAATAGAGCAACAACAAAAATGCGCCGGCTGCTGAAGCAAACCTGGAAAATATACCGAGAAATAAGGCAAGCCCAATAAGGATCAGCCCGGCTATATTCAGGAAATTGACTAAGCCGAGGGCATAGGAATTTTCGGCCAATGCTTTAAAAAGGGCATTTAAAAAACCAGTAGATTGTTGGAGATAGCCGAAAGCAGACCAATTGGGATCAAAAAGCTTTACAAGACCTTCGTAAAGAAAGTGCCACCCAATAGCGATTCGAAGTATGGTGAACATCCACTTCGTTTTCGCGGAGTTGAAGTAATTTTCCATAATTAAAATGACATAGCCGGAACCAAAGAATTATAGGTAAGTTAGATTGAATTATATCCATAAAAAATGATCTGCGTCAAGTTTCCCTAAAGAAAACATTGAGAATCCGGAACATTGAAGAATGTGATGAACTGCCCGCGCCGGAGATCCTAAATTAACAGCCACAATGGACCTGGTTTATAGTTTGAGAACGCCTTGTCTTGGCTAACGGAACACTGGAGAAAGTCAGTGAATTGTATCAGGCTCCTAGGGGACTTTCATGAGAAGATATCCGGGGAGTTTTTTGAGGAATGCAATTTTATAGAACACCATACAAATGTTTGAAGTTAACCTTAACTATTTCAAGTTTTAGGGAGACCACCAGATAGGTATGCAACTTGGTGAAATAGTGTTAATTTTGGATCGCAGCTATGCAGTCTTGAATTTATTTTGTGATGTACAGGAATTTATGACGATAATTCAACACATAATTTTACAAGTGTCTACTTTTTCATAAATTGAAACTGTTCACTTAACCAATTAACGCTTTACAAACCTAACAATCCAAACACCATGAAAATTAAATATCGAGCAACCTGGCATAATACTGTCAAGAAAGAAAAAACACAACCCCTTAAATATTTCCTTCCGGAAAATCTCCAGGACATTCAAAAGGTAGTCAATGAAGCAGAACCTCAGGGCATAAAAGTTCGGGCTGTTGGTTCTGGACATTCATTTTCCGATGTGGCCATTACTGAAGGCTATCTTGTTGATTTGAAGCGGATGAACCATCTGCTCGAATTGCGGGAGGAATGGCTCAAAGACATCGATAAGAGTTGCCTGGTGCATGTGGAAGCTGGGATTACTATCCAGAAGTTTAATAAACGAATGGAAAAAAGAGGGCTTTGTGTGGTGAACATGGGCGGAATTGATAACCAAACCCTTGCCGGCGCAATATCTACCGGCACACACGGTTCCGGCCTGGAGCTACCCGCATTTCACGGTATGGTCCGGTCAATTGTCCTGGTGAGTGGTGGTGGTAAAACTTATCGGATAGAGCCTGCAAATGGAATAACGGATCCTGATAAACACAATGAACCGGACGTCGAACTGCGACAGGACGATGATCTTTTTAATACAGTGGTTGTGGGACTGGGATGTTCCGGTATTGTTTATTCCTACATTCTTGAATTGGAACCGATGTACTGGCTCAAAGAAAGCAAGGAGCTTTCCTACTGGAACCAGGTGAAACCGAAAATTGCAGACCGTTCATTGTTTGAAACCGATGAGCAGGGCCGGCAAAAATACCGGGTTGTCATGGTACAGGTAAGTCCTTACATTGATAAGACAGGTGACCGGCTCACAGTTGTCGTTCGGCATAAGCAACTTCCCGGCAAGCCGAAACGCAAGATTGGTGACATGACCCGAAACATTTTTACGCGACTAGGTGGTATGCCCTTGTTTTATTGGTTTGCCGTATTTACGGTACGTTTCATTCCGAAAGCCATACCTGGTCTCCTCAATAGCTCACTGCGGGGATTGAAAGACAGAAGTTATGAGAACAAAGGTTATAAAGTCCTTTATCAGGGGGTAGAATATGTGAAGATCCGCGCCTACGATTGTGAATTTGCCTACGATATGAAGGACAACATCTTCCTGGATGCGTTGGAACAAATCATGGATAGAGCCGATCATCTCGCCAAAAATAATATCATGTATCAGTCTTCTCCTTTTGGGATGCGTTTTGTAAAAGGATTATCCGCTTATATGTGTCCCGATCACGATAAAACGGTGTGTTACATCGATATGCCATTTTTGTTGAATACCATTGGCTCCGACGAGATTCTTAATCAGTACCAGGACATCGTAATGAAAAAACAAGAAGGTGTGCCGCATTGGGGCAAGATCCATAACCGTATCTTTCGTTACCCGGAACTCATTGATAAATTTTATCCTAAACTGGGACACTGGCTGGATGTAATCCATCAACTGGACCCTAAGGAAACTTTCAGCAATGATTTCTTCTATCGTTTGCAACTGAGTAATCAGCTCATTGAAGAACTCAGGGAAGGGAAAGAACTAAGAGAATCAGCTAGAAAAAAACTGGTCTCTTGATATATTTTGGTGACTATTCGGTTTGGTCCAAAACGAATAATTGGCAAATTCTCTTTGCGAATCTTTACTTCTTTGGTTTTTATTAATAGCATTTTTCCCATGATTTATTACATTTGGAATTACCCTTCATTCAGGTATGGGTAATTCACCATTAATACTGGAACCAATCAAATTTTTAGGACAATGATTCGTAAACGTTTGTCGATATTTAGTCTCTTGGCATTTGTTGCACTATTCGGAATACAATGCAGCCATAAGGAACCGGTGGGTAAAACCAGCTCCAATGCTCAAAATCAACCAAATATTGTGATACTGTTTGCCGATGATATGGGTTATGGTGACCTGAGCAGTTATGGAAATCCTACTATTCGCACTCCGCATATTGACTCCCTGGCGGCACAAGGTATCCGGTTTACCTCCTACGAAGCAGCTCCCTGGTGTGTACCCTCACGTGTTGAGTTGATGACGGGGCGCTACATGCCGCGTGTAAATCTTGGTGGTCGTACCGGTGCGGATGGCACCGGTGGTTTACCCGACAGTGAATTAACCCTGGCTGAAGGACTCAAACAGGCAGGTTATGCCACAGGCATGGCCGGGAAGTGGCATCTTGGCTATAAAAACAAGAAGTTTTTACCAACGAACCAGGGCTTTGATAGCTGGCTTGGACTTCCATATTCCAATGACTATAAAAAACCTTATGTGCAGACTGATGAACCATTGGTCATGTACCGGGATACTACCGTAGTGGAATATCCTGTAAACCAGGATTCTCTGACCGTGAAATATACTGCTGAGGCGCTCAGGTTTATCAGGGCCCACAGTGGGGGTAATAAACCGTTTTTCTTTTACCTGGCTTATAATATGCCACACCTTCCCATTCATACCACCAAAGCTTTCTTTGGAAAATCAGGCGCGGGCTTGTATGCAGATGTTGTAGAGACCATCGACTGGAGTGTGGGCCAGGTATTGCAGACTCTAAAGGAACAAGGGCTTGAGGACAATACCATTGTCTTTTTTGCCTCCGATAACGGTCCTTGGCAAAATGCGCCACCAAGGATGTTTCTGATACCCGAGGAACCGGAAGGCACCAACTGGGAACAACGTGGCGCAGGCAACAAACCCTGGTATGTGGGTTCGGCGGGCCCATTGAGGGGTTACAAACACACTACTTATGAAGGAGGTACCAGGGTTCCGGCGATGATTCGGTGGCCCGGACACATTTCACCAGGACAGGAATCAGATGGATTGATCGCTAATCTGGATATGTACCGGACATTTCTGGAAGTGGGTGGAGGCCATCTTCCTGACCATCCCGTGGATGGATATAATATGATGCCTTTTTTCACCGGACAAACTGACACCTCACCCAGAAAAGAATATGGTTATTTTATTAATAAAATGGAAGGTTTGCGTATTGGTGAGTGGAAGTTGAGGGAAGTAAATGGTGAAACAGAATTGTTCAATATGAATTCGGACCCGGGTGAAAAATACAACCGTGCAGAGACTGAAGTTGACGTTGTCAAACGAATACGCGCTGAGATGCATAAATTCGCCAAAGAAGTCGGCGCCGAAGTTGATGAATCCGTAAGTAAATGATTGGAATGAAAAAAGCAGACATTCTCCGGATGCTTCTGCTCACCGGTATGGTTGTTCCGATTGTTCTTAATTTCTGTGACGCTTACGGCAAAGAATTTTTTTCGTATGACTCATTTCATTGAGCAGAAAGTTCAATGGATAACGAACACTCCAGGTCACTATACTCTTTATTCCAGATTGTTGAATTTACTGGAATAAGACATAGCGGAAGGTTACCGGATTGTATGAAATTGATTTGAATTATTGCTTTTGATTCGTCAAATTGCTTATCCAAAATATGGAAAAAGGCAAAGATCATCGAATACAGAGCCGGTTTATTTCAGCTGGTAAAATCGGGAACAAAAAAGTTTTTCGGGAATTTTTCGAATGGTACTACCCCAAACTCATCCATTTTGCCGCTGTTTTTTTGCCAACCATTCAGGCATCGGAAGAAGTGGTTTCAGATGTCTTTTACAAAATATTGAAGAACCCAAATTTATTGGATAACATTGGCGATCTGGATCATTACATGTTTTTTGCCGTCAGGAACCAGTCTTTTACCTGGTTAAAGGCGAATAAAAATCAACAAATATTTGAATCTATTGATAGTCGTGCAGATTATCTGGTGCCGAGCAGGGAAGATCCTGAACAAGTATTTATTGATCGGGAATTATATCGATTGCTTCGACAAACCATTGATCAGTTGCCTCCAAAACGACGGACAGTTTTTATCTTTGTGAAAGAAGAAGGCATGAAATACAAAGAGGTGGCTGAGTTATTGGATATTTCATTGAAAACGGTCGAAATGCAAATGTCTCAGGCGTTGGCTACCATCCGGGAAGCAATTCTGCATTACCTGGAATCACGTGATATAAAAGTTAAGCACCTCCCTAAAAGCGGTTTTCTCTCCATATTTTTTACCTTGTTATAAAATTTTCAATCCGATACAGGGTAAATCTTTTTTGCGAAGTCTTTATAACGAATAAGGAATTCTGTACTTCATATTCCTGTGAAGTTTTGTATGGAAGAAGATATTAATAAAGTCATAGGCCGCATACTCAGTGGCCAGGGAACTCCGGAAGATCAGCAGGCATTGGACATCTGGCTGTCGTCTTCTGAAAAGCACAGGATACAATATCAACTGCTGGAGAATACCTGGAAAAGCAGATTCCCCTACAATCATGTGATCAACACTGAAGAGGTTTTTGAGAAATTATGGCAAAAATCGGAATCAGAAAATGGTCGATTGAAACACAGTAAGACAGTCCTGGTAAATTGGCAATTTGTTTTAAAAATTGCTGCTTCGCTGGTTTTTGTCTTCACCGTTGGATATTTATTCAAACGTTTCTATCAACCATTTCAAGATACTTCACAGGCTAAATTGGTTCACAAGGTTAATCCTAAGGGGCAAAAAACCAGGATTTCGCTGGCTGATGGTTCTTATGTATGGCTCAATGCCAACAGCAGGTTAACATATCCCGTGCAATTCAGTAAGGATGAGCGCTTTTTGCGACTGGATGGAGAGGCCTTTTTTGAAGTGGCAAAAGACTCTCTAAAACCTTTTCGCGTGATGGCGGGCGATCTGTTGGTAGAGGCCAGGGGGACATCATTTAACATCAAGGTATCAAAAAATAATAAGAAGGCCAATGTGGCACTCAACAGTGGTAAGGTTCTGGTGACGTTGGTGGGTAGTGATCAAAGCCCCATTTTACTGGAGCCAGGTCAACAGGCTTATGCCAATCCGGGCGGCAACTATCTTTTAATCAAACCCTTTAATTACCAGGAAAAGATCTCCTGGAAAGATGGCATTATTTATTTCAAAGACGCCGGATTGGAGGAAGTCACCAGGCGGTTGTCTGACTGGTATGGGGTGGAATTTGAAATCGATGGAAGTCCAAAAGACGAATGGCACTATTCAGGGGAATTCAATAACGACATCCTGGACAATGTCATGAAATCAATGAGTTTTGCCGAAAAATTTACTTACCGCATTAACGGGGATCATATTTATTTAAAATTCTAAACACTCAAATAATGATGGGAAAATTTTACAACAGTACTTAAAAAGCGATGACATCCTAAGACATCATCGCTTTTATACGGCTTTTGATCTGCCAACCAAAAGCCAAATAATCATATGTTAAACATATAACACTCAAATTTATGAAAAATGAACTAATACGCATTGCACTCATGGCATTAAATGGATTATTTGTGGGCACGCTATTACAATGTTTTCTGTTCGGCATGCTCATGGCGGGTACCTCAAAAGCCCAGGATATTCGTAGTGTACGGGAAGTTCCGATCAATATCACATTGCACGACGCCACATTGGAGGATTGCTTTCGAACCATTGAAAAATATACCAATTATCGTTTTTCTTACGATCATAAATCCCTGGACAGATCAATACGGATCAGTATTGGGAATCTTCAGGGGATGGTTTCCGACGTACTTATGGAAGTTTCCAAAGAGGCCCATCTTAAGTTCAGGCAAGTAAACAATACAATTAATGTTCAACCAATTGGCCGGCATCATTCAAATACAGAAGCCATTGAGGTCATCATTGATGGCATTACTGTTACCGGCAGGGTCATTTCATCAGAAGATCAGCAAGCACTACCAGGAGTTAATGTTGTAGTGAAAGGGACAACTCAAGGTACGGTCACTGATGTAAATGGAGATTATAAAATTGATGTGCCGTCATCTGAAACTGTTCTTGTATTTAGTTCGGTAGGATATCTGAGTCAGCAGATCACGGTTGGAACCAGGCAGGAAATAGATATCTCATTGTCACCGGATATCAAGTCGTTGCAGGAAATAGTGGTGGTAGGTTATGGAGAACAACAGAAAGTAAATGTAATTGGCTCTATTTCGCAGATTTCTTCAAAAGATATTGAAGGCAGATCTGTACCATTACTTTCAAATGCACTGGCAGGTCAAATGACAGGAGTAACTGTTATTCAGCGGGCTGGCACACCGGGTAGTAGTCCTGGGACCATTCGAATTCGTGGCGTTGGTTCTTTTGGAGCAACTCCAGATGCCCTTGTCTTGATTGACGGTATTCCTGGCGACATTAATGATGTGCGCCCTGAAGAAGTGGCAAGCATGTCTGTGCTTAAGGATGCATCAACAGCTGCAATTTACGGAGCGAGAGCGGCCAATGGAGTTATTCTTATAACTACAAAAACTGGCAGAACATCGAAAGTAAAAATCAATTATAATGGTTACGCAGGATTTAATGCGCCAACCGCACTACCGGAACTACTGAACTCATGGGATTATGCACAGGCATACAATGAGGCATCAGGGACCCAATTATATACACCGGACGATGTTGAGAAATTTAAAAATGGGAGCGATCCGGTCAATTATCCAAATACAAATATGCTGAAAGATGTAATTAGCCGAAAAGGTTTTCAAACTGGCCATGATCTGACATTTACCGGGGGCACGGATATAAATCAGTATTACCTGTCTGTCGGTTATTTAAGCCAGGATGGTATTGTTGAGAAAAATAATTATAGCCGATACAATGCTCGACTGAATATGATCAGTACGCTTACTCCAAAAATCAAAGTAACTACCCGTTTGGCTGGTTTCACTTCAATGATAAAAGAGCCTGCAGTGCCGGGTGGCAAAGATGTATTCAGAATGACCAGTGGTATAATCCGTAATGCGTTAAGATACCCCTCAATTTATACTACAAAATTGCCCAATGGTGACTACGGCATTGGACCAGAATCAGGCGGAACCCCGGTTGCCTGGATGGAGAGTCCCTCTTTTTATGAAGAACCTTTGTGGAAATTTAACAGCAATGTGAATGTAGAATATAAACCAATAAAAGATCTGGCGCTTTCGGCTATTGGGGGTTATAATTTTTCTTATGGCGAGTCCAAATTATATAGGTCAACGATGCGCTTAAATGACAATGTAACCATGGGGCCGTCAAGCCTGGAACAAACAGCAGGCCGAACCCAATATGAAACTTTGCAGGCAACGGCGGATTATAGCAAAATAATTGCTAAAAATTCATTTGGTCTGCTGCTTGGTTATTCATTCGAAAAACAAGGATACAGAAATATGACAGGTTACCGAGACAAATTCCCCGGCAATGATTTGCCCTATCTGGACGCCGGTTCTCCTGATAACCAGCAGGCCTCCGGGGGCGGTAATGATTGGGCTATTCAGTCATTGTTTGGTAGGTTGCGATATAATTATAATGAAAAATACCTTTTTGAATCTACCGTCCGATATGACGGTTCTTCCCGTTTCCCTCCATCTAAGAAATATGGCCTTTTCCCATCTCTGGCAGTTGGTTGGCGCATATCCGAAGAGCAATTTATGAAGGATAATATTTCTTGGATCAGTAACCTCAAATTGAAAGCCTCTTGGGGAAAATTAGGAAATCAGAATATTGGAAATTACCCATGGCAATCGGTCTATGCTTTAGGACAGGACTATGTGTTTGGAGATGTATTAACACAGGGAGCGGCCAAAACCACATTAACCGATACTAATTTACATTGGGAAACGACACAAACAACTGACGGAGGCTTTGAGTCATCATTCTTTGATGGTAAACTTTCTTTCAATGCATCATATTTTTACAGGAAGACAACAGATATTTTGTATAAACCAACCTCCAGTGTTTCTACTGTTTTAGGCATGGCTCTTTCTGAAATGAATACCGGTTCCCTAAAAAATACAGGTTGGGAGTTTGAACTGGGATATCAGAATGATGCCGGAAACCTGCGTTACAATATCAATGGCTATCTTACCATTGTCAATAACGAAGTGTTGGATTTGGGTGTGGGCAATGTTACGCAATCAAATGGTTTGGTAGGTAATGGAACCGATTTGTTTGTAGGCTATCCAATGCAACTTTATTATGGCTTGGTGACTGATGGTGTTTTTTTGGATCAGGCAGATATAGATCAGTGGTATGAAACAAATGACCAGTCAAGCATCAATCCTAAAGCCAGTGCCCGGCCCGGTGATTTGCGATATGTAGATATTAGTGGGGACGGAAAAGTTGATTTGGCCAATGACCGCAAAGTTTTGGGCAGTCAGATTCCAAAGTATAATTTCTCATTAAATCTCGGTTTCCAGTATAAAGGCTTTGATTTCAATGCAATGTTGCAAGGGGTGGCAGATGTCAAAGGCACACTGACCAACTATGCAGGACTTGCCTTTTTTAATCTTGGAACCGTGCAACAATGGATGTGGGATGGACGATTTAATCCAGAAAACCCTACCCGATATCCTGATTATCCACGTCTTCAAATCCTTGGTAATTCTGCCGGAGTTAATGGGCAAACCTCCGATTTCTGGGTGTTGAATGCCTCTTATTTACGAATAAAGAATATTCAATTTGGTTATTCATTGCCGCAGGAATTGTTGCAAAAACTTCATGTTGATGGCTTACGGTTATATACCAGTGTGGAGAACTTGGCAACTTTTGACCACTACCGAAAAGGTTGGGATCCGGAAATTAACAGTAGCGGAGAATTTTATCCGTTGCTTAGAACCTGGACTTTTGGTGTCAATCTTAAATTTTAGAATATCATGAAAAGAAATATATTACTATCAATCATACTTGCAGGAATGCTCCTGTTTTCATGTTCTGGTCAATTGGAAATTTCTCCATTGACAAGTTTAGACGATGCAACAATATGGAGTAGTGAATCGAATGCAATGCTGGCGCTTACAGGATGTTATCGAGGAAGTATTCCATATGATGGAACAGGTTTTGAAACAGACTGGTGCTCATATAGCGGGCTGACTTTTTTGGAATTTGCGTCTGACAATGCGCTAGACCGTCGAGCAACTACAACAGGAAATTCTACGCTGCATAAGTTATCCGACGGTAATTTGACAACGACGAATGGATCAATAAAAAATTATTGGACAAATTCCTATATAAAGATTGCCAGGTGCAATGTTTTTATTGAAAATATCGATAATGTACCCGCAGATCAAGCGGTATTGGACCGAATGAAATCTGAGGCGCGTTTTATTCGTGCCGTTCAGTATTTCTATTTGTCCCAGTATTTTCAGGACGTTCCATTGATTACCAAATCATTAACAACCCAGGAGGCAAACCTGGTAGAAAAATCAACGAGAGAGGAGATCACTCAATTCATTGTCTCAGAATTAACTGAAATTGCCCCATTGCTGCCAAGACATAAGGAGATTCCGGCTGCCGAAAAAGGGCGAGCTTCCCGGCAGGCTGCTTTGGCTTTTTTAGGACGAACGTACCTGGGAGTGTATAATTATGTAAAAGCGGCCGATGCGTTTAAACAGATTATTGATTTGGGTGATAATATTATTGATCCTAATTATCAGACCATCTTCTTCCCCTCGAATGAAGGCAGTGATGAAAATATATTTGTAACCAAGTATCTCGAGGATATTGGGGGAAATGCATTGCCACAGCACGCTTATCCGGCTGTTACCAATGGATGGCACATTTTATGCCCTCTTGGAAGTCTTTTTGAGTCATACGAATTTACCGATGGTACGCCATTTTCCTATACTTCGACCATGTATGATCCAAATGACTTAGGGAAAAACAGGGATCCAAGATTGGGCTATACACTTTTGTGGGATCAAACTTATTTTAAGGGGAAAAAATATGTATGTCATCCCGATTCCACTCAATCTCTGGATCAACTTGGTGCAGGAAAGCAGACTACTTACACCGGCTTTGGATTGCGAAAGTTTTTTGATGAAAGCTATTCTGGTTCCCTGTTTAATTATGGGGCGGATGTTGTTGTAATCCGTTATGCCGAGGTTTTGCTCAGCTACCTGGAGGCAATGCTTGAATCAGGACAACCCATTACCCAGGCATTACTTGACCAAACAATTAATCAGGTCAGAGGCCGGGCAACGGTCAATATGCCTCCTGTCACCGAAACCGATCCAGACAATTTACGCGTGATTTTACGCCGCGAGCGCCGGGTGGAATTAGCATTCGAAGGTCAACGCTATTGGGATTTATTGCGTTGGAAAATTGCCGATACCGTATTGAATGCGGATTTCTATGGAGCGCCCTTTCCCGGCGCCAAAAATATGCGTAAGAAAGACGGCCAAATCGATCCTTATGATCGTTGGTATGTGATCAGTCGGCATTTCAGAAATCCTCAAGACTATAAATGGCCGATACCTCAATCTGAGCAGGATATTAATCCTAACCTGAGGGATTAAACCGA
Organism: uncultured Cytophagales bacterium; assembly: GCA_963711495.1. Lineage (GTDB taxonomy): Bacteria > Bacteroidota > Bacteroidia > Cytophagales > Cyclobacteriaceae > CAVQEK01. The sequence continues at coordinate 182,169 of CAVQEK010000005.1, read as the reverse complement.
TAAGATTGAAAATATTGGTGTAGCGGAAAGGATAAGTTCGAATGATGAAATGATGGATGATTGGAAAGGGGATAGCCTTACGATCTTCCATTATTTCAGATTTTGATTATTATTGGACCGTCCTATGGCACTTTTATTTGAAATACAGTATTGTTTTTTCAAAATGAAACTTAACGGATACCCTTGGTAAATGAAAAAATGAACGTAATGAAGAAAATTATTTTTATCATACTAATTGTTGTTTCCCAAAATTTGATTGCCCAGGATAAGGGATCGATTGCCTCAACTCCCCCGATGGGATGGAATAGCTGGAATTGGTTTGGCAAAACCAATGTCAATGAGCAAGTCGTTCGTGAAGTAATCGATGCCATGGTTGCGCAAGGCCTGCGTGAATCCGGTTACAATTATATTGTTGTCGATGGGGGGTGGAGAGATACCAAACTTGGTCCCAATGGTGAGTTGTTGGCAAATCCAGTGAGATTTCCGCATGGAATTAAATTTTTGGCGGACTATGCACATTCCAAAGGATTTAAATTTGGTTTGCATACAGTGCCCGGCACAGCTGATTGTGGGGGTGATAAAGTAGGTGGTTATGGCCATGAGGAAGTACAGATTAAGCAGTTTATTGATTGGGGACTTGATTTTATAAAGCTGGATAAATGCAGGTTTTCTGACGGATGGGACGAAGAGGTATTAGAGCAAACTTATAGAAAATGGACAGATATATTAAAGAAGAGTGGCAGCAATATTGTTTTAAGTATCAGTGCCTATAAGTTTCGTGACTGGAATCCGGAAGTAGGGAATATGTCCAGGACTACCGGTGATATAAGGGCAAAAGTAAACGGAGGAGCGATCCTGGACTCTATTCCCGGAAGAGCGACCCGAGGCAGTGTGATGAGCATAGCTGAAGAAAATAACAAATGGGCGAAATATGCACGTCCGGGCTATTGGAATGATCCGGACATGTTGGTGACCGGTGATCAGGGGCTTACGCCGGAAGAGCAGAAAATTCATTTTGCACTTTGGGGAATTATGTCTGCTCCATTGTTTCTGGGAGATGATCCCCGAAATATGCCTCAATACGAAAAAAGCATTGTATTAAACAAAGAGGCTATTCGAATTGACCAGGATCCTACCGAGCAGGGCCAGCAGCTAAAGGTAAATGGTGATACTGAAATATGGGTAAAAAATTTAAAGGACGGTGCAAAGGCGGTGCTTTTTATTAACCGGAATCATTCAGATACAAAAACAATATCATTAGATTTAAGTGCATTGGGAATCACAAAAAAGGTTGGAGTTACGAATATTTATGAACAAAAAAGCATGGGAAAGTTTGCCGGGCAAATAAGTCAGCCTGTAAAACCCAGAGCTTGCTTATATATGCTTGTGCAATAGGTATCTGAAAAACCAATGAATCAAAGAAAATGAAAAAGTATTTTCATTTGCAATGGGGACATAAAACAAATGATCAATTCAATTTTATACAATAATGCAACGTTATGGACTATTTCTATGCGTATTAATATCGATTGCGGTTGATAGCGGTATGTGTTCAAACCATCAAGAATTTATCAAATGAATTACTATATCATCCTTTTTTTGATCATCCAGTTTTTTTATAGCAGAAAACCTGAAACACATGATGTTGGAATAACCACGACCAAACCCAATGTACTGTTCATTTGTGTAGACGATCTGCGGCCTGATTTGGGATGTTATGGAAATACGCTGATCAAATCACCCCATATTGACAAACTGGCCAGTGAAGGATGTATTTTCACTAACCAATTCGTTCAGGTACCCACCTGCGGAGCGTCGCGTTTCAGTATGCTGACCGGGATGTTGCCGACCAGAAAGATACAGTTGAGCAATGAAGCAATCCGGGAATTAATTTCGGATGCTCCTAAGACCAATGATCCCGAGACCTTTATTGATCACTTGCGCAGAAATGGATATTATACGGTTGGCATTGGTAAGATCAGCCACTATGCCGATGGGCTGGTCTATGGTTACGAAGAACAACCTTCCGACAAAAGGGAATTGCCTTATAGTTGGGATGAACTGGTTTTTAATCCTGGCAAATGGGGGACTGGATGGAATGCGTTTTTTGGTTATGCCAATGGTGAAAACCGGCAAAGCATGAACCGGCAGGTGAAGCCTTATGAAGAAGGAGATGTCGATGACGAAGGCTATGTTGATGGATTGACTGCTGAGTTGGCCATTAAAAAACTTGATGAATTGGCAAAAAAGGATCAACCGTTTTTCCTGGGCGTTGGTTTTTTCAAACCTCATTTGCCCTTTAACTCTCCCGGGAAATATTGGGACCTGTACGACGAGTCAACGATTCCGTTAACACCTTCACCCAATATTCCGGAAAATGTGAATCCTGCCAGTTTACACAACAGTGGAGAATTTAATGGTTATCAGGCTGGCGATGAAAAACCTTCATTGACCCATCCGTTGTCAGATGGATATTCCAGAAAAATTCGGTACGCCTATTTCGCAGCTATCAGTTATTCGGATGCCCAGGTGGGAAAAGTATTGGATGAATTGGACAAACTGGGACTCAGCGATAATACCATCGTAGTGATCTGGGGAGATCATGGCTGGCAATTGGGAGATCACCGCGTGTGGGGAAAGCATACAATCTTCGAGCGCGCTTTGAGAAGTGTTTTGATCATAAAAGCACCAAATATCCAGCAAAAAGCCATCCGCTGTGATCATATCGTGAGCGCCGTAGACATTTATCCCACCATCGTGGATCTTTGTGGATTGAAGATGCCACACAAAACCGATGGGACAAGTTTGATTCCGTTAATCAACGATCCAAAGACAAAAGCATGGGATGACGTAACTTACGGATATTACAAAAACGGTATTTCCATGCGCGACGAACGGTATAGATTGACTAAATATTTCCGGGATGCACAGCCGGTCATCGAATTATACGACCATGATTCTGACCCCAATGAAAACCGGAATGTAGCAGCACAACATCCCGATATTGTAAAACAACTGATGCCACTCTGGCAAAAAGGGAATACAGGATTATATCAAAGCAAAAATTGATCTTTTTCCAGGAATCAATTTCTTTATATACTTTCCATATTTCGATAAACAACATTCGCGGCAACACTTTAACTTTTTATGTCGAGTGATTGATAATCATATCCTATTCCTGCAAAAGACCTCCAAAGGAATTAAACGGTCCTCTGGAAAAAGATCAAATTTAATAAATGGACAGGATCGAGTATATTTACTATTGTTCCAGGAAGAAAAATTAATGAAAATGAACGATTTTAAATTGGCAATGAAATTATGTTTCGTCTTTAGTCTCTTTATTATTTCATTATATGCGTGTAACGGGGAAAAGCAAAGCGTTTCGGAAAATGATATCGTCAAGAACAATGTATTTGGCGATAGCGTCTGGTTCGAATATGAAGACGTAACCGGAATTGGATACGACCCTCCATTTACACGGCGTGATCCAAGTGATGTGATCGTAGTGAATGGGACATATTACGTTTGGTATACTAAAGTAAAGGATGTGACACCCGGGTATTGGGGTACCATTTGGTATTCAATTTCCAGAGATGAGGGGCATCACTGGGAAGAAAAAGGTGAAGCGCTTGACACAGGTCCTGCCGGGTCTTTCGACAGTTTTGGCGTATTTACGCCGAATATATTATATGATCATGGAAAGTATTTTTTGTTTTACACCGCGGTTAAACCAACACCCAATAAGTCGGAGCGCATTTTTGAGAACAATTCAACGACCGATATTACCGCAATCGGAGTTGCCATCGCGAATAATCCCAACGGTCCTTTCGTTCGTTTGTCAGATCAGCCAATCCTCCAGGTAAGCAATGACACATCTGCTTTCGACAGTTACAGGGTCGATGATGCCGCCTTATTGGTCAGGGATGGAAAGTACTATTTATATTACAAAGGCAGGAGCCGAACGTTTGGAGAAAAGGGTCCCGGGAAAACTGAGATGGGCGTAGCGATTGCCAGTCAACCTGATGGGCCCTATAAAAAATTTTGGAAACCATTGCTTGAAAGGAGTCACGAAGTATTGATATGGAACCATGATGACGGTGTTGCTGCATTGGCGTCTTTGAGCAGCACCTTGGAATTCGCTCCGGATGGTTTGAATTTTAATCCGGAGTTTAGCAGGAAGGTAACAAAAAGACCTTCGGCACCAGGACTCTTCAGGCCACATCTTACAGATCATTCAAAAAAAGAGATACCGGGTTGGGGCATATCCATGGGCCGTAAGACAGGATATGTTTACTTAATTCGGTTTGAGATGAAGCCTTTGTCAAAACCCTAGAGTTACAGTCACCAATTCAGACTATGAGGTAGAGCTTTTTTACCAATAAAATATTATGATTTCCAGTGATTGGGATACAATTCCGAACAATGGGAATTTGGTTATTTTCGATAATAATCTTCTTTTTTTAGACGGTGACTAAAAGTAAAATAAACATTATTCCCAAATTGACATATTATGGGAGAGGGTGCATTTATAGAAAAATATATTTATATTCATTATTATCTTTTTTGATCTTACACCTGAATTATGAAAATTGATGTTCGGACCTTACTACAAAGGATCGCGCAACACGAAGACCGTGAAGCGTATAATCAATTTTTCGACTACTACTATCCCCGGTTAATTCAATTTTCAATGCTTTTTGTCAAAAGTCATGCAAATGCGGAAGAAGTGGTTTCTGATGTGTTGATCAGGATTTTTAAAAACCGGAAAAAACTTGCCTCGGTCAACAACATTGAAGGTTATATTTTTATTACGGTCAAAAACCAAAGTCTGAAATTTCTCAGCAAATCAAATAAATTAAACGCCATGGTCAATTCCATGGAAGAGGAGGCGGACTTCATCATGCCAACACAACAAAACCCCGAAACGGCATTGCTGGATAAGGAACTCGCTACTGTAATCAGGGAAGCAGTGGAGTGTCTGCCACCGAAGCGCCGCATGATTTTTCAATTTGTTAAGGAGGAGGGTTTGCACTATAAAGATGTAGCGGAATTGATGGATATTTCAATCAAGACCGTCGAAGTGCATATGGGATTGGCATTAAAGGATATCAGTGGTGCATTAAAGGCCTATCAACAAGGTGAAAGTACAACCACCCGAATCAGAAAAATCCGGGAATAAATTTTTTTTCAAATTCATTAAGGGTAAATGGCTTTAAAAGGATTTTTAATTTGTAAGCACTTTACTTTGCATGAAGGAACACACAATTTATAAGATCATAGCCAAAAAATTTGCCGGAGAGTCATCCAGGGAAGATGAGGGTATAATTTCGACATGGTTGGATGAGAACATTGAAAACCGGGAAATCTACCATGATTTACAACGGGCTTGGGATAATGAGGCCAGGGTAAATCAAATGCCCAAAGTCATCAACCAGGACTATCAGCGTGAAAAAGTCTGGAATGAAAGCTTTGAGAAAAATCACCGAAAACCAATGATTCGGAAGATACCTTTGTTCCTCTTGAAGGTTGCAGCCAGTATTGCAATTTTACTTGTCGCAGGATGGGTAGGTTATAAATTGGTTGAGCAAGACCAACAACCGGTTCAGCAGCCACAGGCAATTGTTAAGGAAAATCCCAACGGACAAAAGTCAAAAATTTTTCTCCCTGACGGTTCTACGGTATGGCTGAATGCTGCCAGCAAATTGAGTTTTATGCCAGGATTTTCGGATAGTTTACGGTTGATTTCACTGGATGGCGAAGCCTTTTTCGATGTTGTCAAGGATGTAAACCGGCCATTTGTGGTTGAAACAAAAGGTGTCCGGGTCACAGCCTTGGGAACATCGTTTAATATTGATACTCATCATGGAGATTTATTCGGAGTTAGTTTGGTGGAGGGAAAAGTCCGGGTATCGGCTAAAGGTTCCGGAGTTGTTGTTATCCTTAATCCCGGTGAATATTCCACATTCGGTCCTACCGAAAAATTGTATAAAAAGGGCCGTTACGATCCGGAATTGACCCTAAGTTGGAAAGATGGAATATTGTGTTTCAAGAATGCCGGTTTGCCAGAAATTATCCAGGAACTTGAACAGTGGTATGGTGTGGAGATCATCAATGATCTAAGCCGGAAAGTCAACAAACATTTTAATGGACGATTTGACAATGAGAACCTGGAAAATGTACTCAGAAATCTAAGTTTTGCTTTGGAATTTGATTATGAAATGAATGGAAATAAAGTAGTTTTTGAAAATGCTAAAAAATAATTGCCTATGAAAAAAACATAAAACAAAAAAAGAAAACCCAACTGAAATGAACTGGTACTTCAATCAGTCAGGTTTTCCTTAAAATTTTAATCTTTCAATTAAAACCCTGTAAATTATGAAAAATGGACTACTAGACAAAATCATCATGCTGTCAAAATTCTCATTTCGTGGAATTATGCTGCAGTGTGTCTTAATAAACACCCTTTGGGCAGCCAACCTGAATGCACAAACCATTAAAAGCGTACAGGAAGTTTATATTGACCTTAAAGTCAATGAAATTTCCATTGAAGATCTGTTCCGTACTATTGAGAAGAAAACAGATTTTTCTTTTTGCTATAGCTCAGAAGATCTGAATCGGACCATCCGGTTCAGCAAAGAAGTTCATAAGGTGACTGTCAGGGATATTCTGCTGGAAATTTCACAAGCCTCGAACCTTAAATTCCGTCAGGTGAATAAAAATATCACTGTGCAAAAGATGGAACCAGGGGCCCGAAATGAAAAAAAGATAGAAGTCATCATCGACGGTATCACAATAACCGGTAAAGTAACTTCTTCTGAGGATAATGAAGGACTCCCTGGGGTGAATGTTATTGTGAAAGGAACAACACAGGGAACTGTTACCGATGTAAATGGTGATTACACCATCGATGTCCCATCTGAAGATGCCATTCTTGTGTTTAGTTCGGTGGGTTATCAAAAGGAGGAAAGGACAGTTGGGAATACTACTACTCTAAATGTAACTCTTTCTCCAGATATTCAATCATTGCAAGAAATAGTTGTGGTGGGGTATGGTGAACAGAAAAAGATAAACCTGACCGGCTCTATTTCTACGGTGAAATTTGATCAAGAATTGGACAATCGCCCAATCACCAATGCTTCACAAGCCCTTGGAGGAAAAGTATCAGGGGTTTGGGTAAGCCAAAATTCAGGCCAACCTGGAAGTGATGGGGCTCAACTACGCGTTCGTGGCTGGGGCACTATGAACAATTCGAACCCCCTCGTGATCATTGATGGCGTGGAAGGATCATTCGATCAATTGAACCCAAATGATATTGAAACCATTTCTGTCCTAAAAGACGCGGCCAGTGCAGCCATTTACGGATCCAAAGCAGCCAACGGGGTTGTTTTGGTAACCACAAAAATGGGGAAGAAAGACGAGAAAATGCAGATCAACTTGTCGTCTTATATCGGAGTCCAAACTTTGGGGAGGCATTATAATATGATCGACAATAGTGTGGAAGCTATGGAAACATGGAACCAGGCGCTGGCCAATGGAGGGTCAAGCCCACTGTTCCCAGACTATTTGATCAATGACTTCAAAAACGGTAACGACCCATATAAATACCCCAGTACCGATTGGTTTGCAGAATTGTTCAAGCCGGCAATGATCCAGGAACACAACTTGTCCATTTCTGGTGGTACCGCGAAAAGTGCTTCATTCCTTTCGTTCAATTATTTGAACCAGGACGGCATGGTGCCAAATACAAACAGCGAGCGTTATGGGATAAGGGCTAATTTGGAAAACCAGGTCAACAATTGGTTCAAGGTGAGCGGCCGGTTGAATTATATAAGAAGGGTATCTGAAGCACCTTATGCCGATGTTACCTATGGGCTCTTGGGGCGGGTGTGGACTATGCTTCAAGGAGCCACCCCATTCATAGCTCCCTATACCAAGGACGGGCGCTTTGGTTCAGTGCAGGCAATCGACAAGGATGGAAACCTGCTGTACGACAATCGAAACCCATTAATTGATGCCGCAAACGGATCAACAAAAACCGAAGAGAATTTCTTGAATGTGAATGCTTCAGCAGAGATAAAATTCAGTGATGATTTAAGTTTAAACACCACTTTTGCTTCTACCGGAAGCTGGGTTTTGACAGATAAGTTCAATCAAAGCCTTTATGGCTATACGGACATGGGGGTTGAAACCATCACCAAAAATTATAATAGGGAGGGACTGGAAATCAATAGGGGTCAAGTTTCTACGCTTGATAATAATGTGTTTGCAACATTGAATTACAACAAGAGTTTTTCTGAAATCCATAATATTTCAGCGATTGCGGGAATACAATTAGAAGGTAGCACAATAAAGAACCTTTATGCCCGTAGGACCGATGCCCCAAAAGAAGGTCTGACGCAGGTTGATGCAGGAACTTCGGGGATACAGGGATCTGGAAACATGAACGGGTACAGGACATTTTCCTATTTCGGCAGGCTCAACTATACCTTAATGGACAAATACCTTTTTGAAGCTAACATCAGGGCCGATGCATCCTCCCGCTTTAAAAAAGGCAATAGGTGGGGCGTTTTTCCTGGTTTTTCCGCAGGTTGGCGGCTGAGTGACGAAGCGTTTATGCAAGATGCGCATACATTTTCAAATCTTAAATTACGGGCCTCCTGGGGACAGTTGGGAAACCAGAACATTGCTGGATATTGGCCCTATTTAACAGTGATCGACCAAAACAATGATTTGAGCTACAATTATGGTGGAAGTTTTGCGCCAGGCGCCGCGGTCACTTCACTGGTTGACGAAAATATAACTTGGGAAACTACCTCAACCCTCGATTTTGGCATCGACATCGGTTTTTTGGAAAACCAGATCAGCATCGAGGCTGACTATTTTGATAAGAAAACCAGCGATATCATAGTTCAGTTGCCGATCCCATTGACAATGGGAGGACTTACTCCGCCTTATGAAAATGTCGGAGAGATGTTCAATAAGGGGTTTGAATTTGTGGCCAACTACGACAATCACGGGCTAAAAAGGGATCAACTCGGATTTAACCTGGGTGTTAATTTTACCTATGTTGATAATGAGGTGACAAAATTCAGGGGAGGTGATTCCCCCGATCAATTATACCTCATACGGGAAGGGTACTCTTACAAAATATTGTATGGCTACAAGGCAATCGGGATTTACCAGACGGACGCTGAAGCGCAAGAGCACATGAATGCCAATAGTTATACGCCCAAAGCAGGGAACCTTAAATTTGAAGACGTGAACAATGATGGAAAATTGGGCTTTGAAGACAAACAGGATTTGGGAAATACCATACCGAAGTTCACTTTTGGATTGACGTCCAGCTTTAGGTATAAAGGGTTTGACCTCAATATAATTTTCCAGGGAATTGGTGGTGTGCACGCTTATACCCAAAATAATTTCACCAATGTTACCACCGACAATCCGACCATCAACAAGAGTTGGAGAAATGCCTGGACTCCCGAGAATACCGACACCGATATACCCAGCATTAAATTTGACAATTCTTGGGATAATTCAGAGTCATCTTTTTGGGTACACGACATAAGTTTTGTGAAGTTGAAAAACGTTCAGATAGGATACGCTATCCCTGACAACTTAGTGTTGCGTTTGGGTTTTCAAAAGATTTATTTTTACGCCAATGCGCAAAATGTTTTCACAATCGTCGGCAAGGATTATGAAGGCTATGATCCTGAAAGGGACACATTTGATTCAGGAAACAATTTGTACCCGGTGCCAAGAATAATCTCAGTGGGTGTTAACCTTAATTTTTAAAATTATGAAAATCAGGAAGATATTAATATATAGTTTGTTGCCAGTCTTGTTGCTGACCGCCAATGGTTGCGCGGACAAATATTTGGAGTTCTTTCCAGAGGATAAGATCACTTCGGCCAATTTCCCGCAGAATGAAGATGATATTAAGCTTTTGCTCAATGGTGTTTATGCCCAATTACGGGAAACTTCCATTTATGACCAAGGCCTGTTCGGATTCGGGGTGCTCGATGGAGCCACACCCAATGCATATAATTGGGGCAACACTTCCATCACAAAAGCCGGAAATGGTCAGCTTTCTTCGAGTGATGCACAAATGGTTACCTTTCGCTGGACCCGGTGCTATGGCATAATATTCCGTGCAAACTATTTGCTGAATGCGCTAGATGAGGTGGAACTGCCGGAAGATAAAAAGGCCGTTTATGTTGGGGAAGTTCATTTTTTGCGTGGACTTGCCTATTCAGTGCTAGTGGAGTCTTATGGTGGTGTTCCTCTTATTGAATCTTTGATTTCCACAGATGAGGCAAGGAACCTTCCCCGGGCCACAACGGAGGAAACCTGGACACAGGTAATTTCCGATTATGACGTTGCCATAAACAACCTTCAAGCAGATGCCCCGGAAGTCGGGCGGGCAACAAAAGGCGCAGCCTTGGGCATGAAGATGAGGGCTTTTTTATATCAAGGCAAATATCAGGAGGTACTGGATATGGCAGATAAGATAGATGCCTTGAATAAATACGCTTTGTTCTCAAGCTATGAAGGGCTGTTCACTTTGGCGAACGAAAACAACCGGGAGGTCATTTTTGACATTCAATATTTGAGGGGGGAAAACTCACAGGGTACGCTGGTGGATCAATATTGCGGCACAGGTACGGGAAGTTTTACACGGGGAACCCGATATGTTCCAACGCCGGATTTGGTAGATGCTTACGAAAGGATTGATGGCTCACCAGGTAAATATAGTGAAGCCAATATTGACCTTGACAATCCTTATGAAGGTTGGGATCCCCGCATGAAGGCCACTGTTGTGGTTCCAGGTTCATATTTTCTTGGCTATCGCTTTCCAAACTATCTTTACGCTGGCGGAGCCTATAATCATCCTGGAAACAGGTTAAAGCAATTTAGCACCAGGAAATATCGTATTGAGCCCATTGAGGATTTGCCACCTTCCGGCCAGTCGGATTTAAACGATATCCTGTTGCGGTATGCGGATGTGCTGTTGTCAAAAGCCGAGGCGATCATCGAAACAAATGGAAATATTGACGAGGCTGTCACCTTGATCAACCGGATCCGGACGGAACGGGACGACGTGAAACTCACCCCATTGCCCATGGGCTTGTCACAGGATGAAGCACGTGAAAAACTCAGACATGAACGGCGGATCGAATTTGCACTGGAGGGTCTATATTGGGCAGATATTAAAAGGTGGGATATTGGCAAAGATGTATATCCCCTGGCCGTGCGCGATCAAACTGGTGATGTCATTGAAACAAAATTCCCCAATGGGTATTTGGAATATTATAATTTATTGCCAATCCCTGACGGCGAGCGGTCGTTGAATGAAAACCTCGATCAGAACCCAGGTTGGTGATATCTTAGAGAAGCGCAGTTCCTGGAAAAATCAGATATTTTTCAGGGACTGCTGCAAACTCAACGCAAATACTTATTGCGACAAACTTTTTTCTGATGACCTGGTCTTGAAATGAACAACAGTTTATGTGATCAACCACGGGTTGATTGGCCCATCAGATTGTTGATAAACACGATCCGATTATGAACAACAATAAAAACATTCCTTATGCTTTTCATTTTGCTTTTGTGTTATGTGTGAGCACGATGTCATTATGGTCATTGCGAAGCGAGGCATCAGGATCCAAACCTGAAAAACCCAATATCGTTTTCATCCTTGCCGATGATTTGGGCTATGCGGATTTAGGCTGTTATGGGGCAGCCCAGATCAAAACGCCTCATCTGGATAAATTGGCAAAAGAGGGTGTGCGGTTTACCAATTTTTACGACCCGGCAGGCGTTTGCACCCCAACGCGCGCAAGCCTAATGACCGGATGCTATCCCAAACGCGTGGACTTGCATGTAGGTGTCCTCACTCCTGATACCCGTAGTGGTCTAAACCCCAATGAAATAACCATTGCCGAACTGCTGAAGAAACAAGGGTATGTCACTGGATGCATCGGCAAATGGCATCTTGGCATGTTGCCAGAGGTAATGCCCACTGCCCAAGGATTCGACTATTACTATGGCAGGCCTGGGCCAAATCATGGGCGGTCGGACTTATATCGAAACGAAACTTTACTTAAAAAGAACAACGAAGCCGATTACGATCAGATCACGCAGGACTACACCCAGGAAGCCGTTTCATTTATTCAAAAAAACAAAAAGAAGCCATTCTTTCTTTACCTGGCACATAACGCCGTTCATATTCCCTTGTTTGCCTCCAAAGCGTTCCGGCGCCACGATGGGTCAAATGGTTTATATCAGGATATGACTGAAGAGTTGGATTGGAGTTGTGGCGAGGTCATCAAGGCGTTGAAAGACGCAGGAGTACTTGAAAATACCATTGTGATATTTACTTCCGACAATGGACCTTCAGGAGTAGCGGCCACACCGTTGCATGGAGGAAAAGGCAGTACTTGGGAAGGGGGTTTCCGAGTGCCGTTCATTGTGCGTTGGCCCAAAGAGTTTCCCCAAGGACAGGTATGCCATGAAATGGCGACCATGATGGATTTTTACCCTACATTGGCTAAACTTACTGGGGTTCAAGTCCCTAATGACCGAAAAATTGATGGGCATAATATCCTGCCGCTCATTACGGACAGCAATGCAAAATCCCATTATTCATTTCTTTGTTATTATGGACGTGACGGGAATCTGGCAGCCATACGTCAAGGAAATTGGAAGCTTCACCTGCTCGCACCAAGCGAAAGGTGGGCAGGCAAACAGCCGATAAAAGAGGCACTTCTTGACACCAAGCCAGAAACGCCACTGCCCTGGCTCTACGATCTTTCATCAGACATTGGGGAGACAAAAGACGTGGCGGGATCCAATCCTGAAATTGTTGAAAAACTTAAAAAATTGGCCATGTCATTTGATGCTACCTTATCAACTGAAATCAGACCGCTCTATACCGCAAAATAATCCGACATGAAAAACACATTCAAAACCATCCCATCCCTGCTTTTTGCCTTGGTTTTTAGTGGCATTTGCCACGCGCAACCCAACCAGCAGCATAAGTTGCCCAATTTCGTCATCATCTATGCCGATGACCTTGGCTATGGCGACCTGGGCATTTACGGCAACCCGACCATCAAAACGCCCAACCTCGACAAGATGGCCACGGAAGGTCAGAAGTGGACGAACTTTTATGTGGCGGCCAGCGTGTGCACGCCCAGCAGGGCAGCTTTGCTTACGGGTCGTTACCCCGTCCGCAGTGGCATGTGTAGCGACAAGGTTCGGGTGCTTTTCCCCAATTCACTGCATGGCCTGCCCGCCAGTGAGGTCACCTTGGCGGAACAACTCAAAAAGGCGGGCTACGCCACCGCCGCCATCGGAAAGTGGCATCTTGGCTACCAACCGCAATACTTGCCCACGAGCAATGGCTTCGATTATTATTATGGCATCCCTTATTCCAACGACATGGACAAGACCACCAAAAAGGGATATTGGGAATATGCCGACTCAATCCCTATTGCCTACTACAACGTGCCGCTCATGCGCAATGAGGAGATCATCGAGCGCCCGGCAGAACAGCACACCATCACAAAACGATACACGGGCGAAACCATCAAATTCATCAAGGAACACAAAGACAAGCCGTTTTTTGTTTACCTCGCCCACAACCTGCCCCACATCCCGTTGTTTGCTTCCAAGGCATACCAAGGCATAAGCCTGCGCGGTCTGTATGGCGATGTGGTGAGTGAAATTGACGCCGGGGTAGGGGACATCCTTGCGGCGTTGAAGGAGGAGGGTTTGGAAGACAACACCATTGTGGTGTTTACTTCGGACAATGGGCCATGGTTGCCATTCAAGACCCATGGTGGCAGTTCGGGTCTCCTGTACGCCGGAAAAGGCACCACTTGGGAAGGCGGGATGCGCGAGCCTTGCATCTTCTGGTCACCAGACAAAATAAAGCCGGCCGTCATCACCGATCTGGGCTGTACCATGGGTTTGTTTACCACCTTCAGCAAAATGGCCGGGGTCGCCATCCCCAATGACCGCATCATCGACGGACTGGATCTCACTGGCACATTGCTAGAAGGTAAGCCCAGTCCGCGCAAAAGCATGCTGTATTACCGGGGCACTACCATTTACGCCGCTAGGCTAGGGGACTACAAAGCACACTACATCACTGAAGGAGAATACGGCATGTTTGGGGAGAAAGAAGTCCACGACCCGCCATTGCTCTACAATGTGGACGTTGACCCATCGGAAAAATACGACATCGCCGACAAGCATCCCGATATTATCAGCCAGATCGACGAGGTGGTGAAAGAGCACCGCGCCCATCTGGTGATGGGCAAAGACCAGTTGGCGGACAGGGAAGTGACGACATCAGATAAATAGATAAGATGAAAGTGATGTTGCCAAAATCATGGAAATGAAAACAGAATAATATAAGTCAGTATCAAATAATGTATGATGATATGAATTTGAAAACTCGATCAATCCTTTTCGCCCTTATCCTATCTTGCTGTTGCCAGGTGATCGCGCAATCTAGCCAGAACAAAACTCGTCCGAACATCCTTGTAATCCTGACCGATGACCAAGGCTATCACGATGTGTCTTACTATGGCACCAAGGACATCCGTACACCATCCATTGATCAGTTGGATTCCGATGGTATGCAGTTCGATTATTTCTATGCCAACTGTTCGGTTTGTTCGCCCACACGCGTAGCGCTGCTTACTGGCCGGTATCAAGATCGGGTGGGTGTGCCGGGCTTGGTCCGTACATTTCCCGAAAACAATTGGGGATACCTGGATCCAAAGGCTATTTTGCTGCCGTCCATGTTGAAGAAGGCCGGCTACCAAACGGCCATCATCGGCAAGTGGAATCTGGGGCTGGAATCGCCTAACCTGCCCAATGAAAAGGGGTTTGATTACTTCTATGGCTGGCTTGGCGATATGATGGACGACTACTGGACACACCGTCGGCACGACATTAATTATATGCGGCTGAACGACAAGACAATTGACCCAAAAGGGCATGCTACTGACCTTTTTACTCAGGCTTCTGTGGACTATATTAAAAAGCATGCAGGCGAAGACCAGCCTTTCTTTTTGTATTTGGCCTACAATGCACCACATTTTCCGGTGCAGCCCCCCGAGGACTGGCTGGAGAAAGTAAAGAAGCGTGAGCCGGGCATTGATGAAATGCGGGCTAAATTAGTGGCCTTGATCGAACACATGGACAATGGCATCGGTCAGGTGATTCAGACCTTGAAGGCAACGGGGCAATATGCCAACACGCTCATCATCTTCACTAGCGACAATGGTGGCCATTTGCCCAGCCATGCGAACAATGGGCCATTGCGCGATGGCAAGCAAAGCATGTACGAAGGAGGCTTACGCGTGCCAACCTGTATCGTTTGGCCAGGAAAGATAAAGGCAGGCACAGAATCCGATCAGATCAACTTGTCCATGGACTTGTACCCGACGTTTTTACAAGTCGCGGGCGTGCAACTGGACCATCCCATTGAAGGCCGAAGCTTTTTGCCAACGCTATTAGGCAAAGAACCTGCTCCTGAAACCCGGACACTTTATTTTATGAGAAGGGAAGGGGGCACAACGTATGGCGGCAACTGCATTTATGCCCTCCGGATCGGCGACTGGAAGCTGGTGCAAAACAGTCCTTACGCGCCATTGGAACTCTTTAACCTAAAATCAGACCCAAGGGAACAAAGCGATGTGATCTCCCAGCAACCCAAAGTTTACCATCAACTGAACGACTCGCTGATGTGGTACATCCAAAAGGGCGGCCAAGTCCCTTGGCAGAAGCCAGCAAATAGGCGATAATGTCGAGGCTGGCTCTAAGCTTTCTGGGTTTTTGGCATATTTTGTATTGGGAAGGAACGGCTAACCCCATGCGAGGATATCCTGTTTTGTTGACACGGTCGCCAAGGTCGAAAATGACTTCTTTGCCATTGAAAAAAACGCATTGATTATATGGGAATGGGCATTATTTAGCGTGGATGTAGATGTGAAAGGACTACACGGCACGCCGGAAAGTTCCTTCACTGAAAAGGTATTGAAGGCCAGGTAAATATCGTAGGATATATTGAACCTGTATCCGGGAATTCATTAACTATAAATTTTTAAACTGCTTGCCATGAAAAAAATCATTAAAATTTATTTGCCGCTATTTTATTTGCTTATACTAATCCCTTTTGGGGTATTCGGACAGCAGCGGAAAGACAAGCCAAACGATAATAGGCCAAACATCATTTACATCCTTTTGGATGACGTGGGTTTTTCAGACTTACAACCGTATGGTTCGGAAATTCCCACACCCAATATCGACCGATTGGCCAAAGAAGGTATCCGGTACAATCACTTTGACACTAAAGCCATTTGCTCTTCTACCCGCGCCGCCCTTCTGACCGGCCGCAACAACCAGGCCGTGGGAATGATGGACCTCGCTTGGTGCCATTGTACTTATGGTGGATATCCTTATAATAATGGTTATATCACGCCAGCTGCGGCAACGGTTGCCCAGATACTCAAGGTAAATGGTTATCGCACGAGTGCAGTTGGGAAGTGGCATCTTACACCAGGCGAGCAATTGAATGATACCACTACCAATAAGGAAAATTGGCCGACAGGCAAAGGGTTTGAACACTTTTACGGTTGGCTGGCCGGTTGGACAGACCAGTTTCAACCAAAAGGTTTGGGAAGGGAAATAATGGAAGGCACCCACGCAGTGCCTGTACCACATGCGCCGGGATACGATGTGGAGGAAGCCATAACGGACCATGCCATTGATTACCTTCAGGAAGGTTTTAAAGAACATCCCGACCAACCTGAATTTTTATACTTTGCCATGGGCGCCGCACATGCTCCATACCAGGTGCCCCAACGATATATCGATAAGTTTAACGGCGTATATGAGCAAGGATGGGACAAACTACGCGAAGATCGGTTTGAACGACAGAAAAAACTTGGAATCATTCCTTTGAACGCTGTTTTAACGGAACGAAATCCTGGCGACCCGGCATGGGATTCCTTAACGCAAGTACAAAAAACCGTTTTTGCCAGGTTCATGGCGGCTTATGCTGGCTATATTACGCAAGCCGATGAACAAATTGGGCGGCTGATCAACTTTCTTAAAGATGCTGGCCAGTATGATAATACCCTGATATTTTTTATGTCGGACAATGGTGCTGCACCAGAGGCCGGATTGGAAGGGGGTTTCTATCGTCCTTATGGCGACACGACCTCTGTAAAGCAAATGCTGGATCATTTGGACGAACTCGGGACAGAACAAACACAAATCCTTTATCAACGGCCATGGGCAATGTTGGGCGACACCCCTTTCAAGCGATATAAGCTTTGGCCCAATTTGGGCGGTGTTCGCGATCCATTGATCATCAGTTGGCCTGACGGCATCCTGGACCACGGTGCAATCAGGTCACAATATGTGGATGTGATTGATATTACCCCAACCGCGATCAATATCGTGGGCATTACCGCGCCAAAGGTTTTGGATGGTGTCAACCAAATGGACTATGCCGGCGAGAGCATACATAAAACTTTCACTGACCCGAATGCCCCGACCCGTGACGTACAGTTTTATGATATGAGGGATAATCGTGCTATTCGTGAGGGTGGATGGAGGGCTGTTGCAATTCATAAGAAGGGAACAAGTTTTAATGACGATCAATGGGAATTGTACCACCTTGCGAATGATTTTTCCGAGGCAATTGACCTTGCAAAGCAGTATCCGGACAAATTGAAAGCATTAAAGGAATTGTGGTGGTCGGAAGCTAAAAAGAATGATGCATTGCCGCTCAAGGAAATAAAATTTCATTATTGAAAGTTTGGAGGGGTCAGGGCCTTCCATCAATTAATTTGAATAAATTTTATGCGTAAAATGAAAAGGATAATGAAACGTAGGGCAAATTGGGATATGCGTATTCAATTTGTCACGGTACTTTTGATTTTGATTACACTAACGTTTAATCGAGAAGTGCTCGCCCAGAACACGGTATATTCGGGATATCCCCAACTAAACGACACTCCCTCAAAAAAGCCCAATTTCCTGATTTTTTGCCTGGAGGGATCTGGCACTTACCTGGGATGTTACGGTGTGAAGGGAATCCACACCCCAAAAATCGACAAACTGGCTTCCCAAGGCATGCTTTATACAAATGCGTATACTACTGCCGGGGTATGTGCCCCAAGCCGGGTTGCTTTTATAACCTGCATGTACGCCCCAAGCATAGGGGCACAGCACATGAGGACGGGCTACAAATATGCGGACACCAAAGACATGCCGGTGCCGTATTCTGCCGTCCCACCTCCTTATGTAAAGGGGTTCACCGAATTTTTAAGGTCGCATGGTTATTATGTCATTAATGGCGGCAAAACAGATTGGCAATTCACTACCGGAGGAGACCCTTTCACCTTGTTTGATAAATCCGCCCCAGCTTATAGTGACGAAGACCTTACCGCTTTTCTTAAAAACGGAAAGGGGAGTTGGGAAGACCGGCCTAACAAAGACCAGCCCTTTTGCAACCTCGTGGATATGTTGCAGATCCATGAACATCATAATTGGGACATTAGCGATGTGAAAACCGATCCGGCCAAAGTAACGGTTCCGCCATACTACCCCGATACACCGGAAGTTCGCAAAGTAATTGCGCGGGCTTATGACCAAATAGCCAGAGCGGATTCGGTGATGGGAAGAGTGCTGGATAAATTGAAAGAAGACGGGTTGGAAAAAAACACCATCGTTATGGTATGGACAGATCATGGCGAGGGGATGGCAAGGGCAAAGCGCTGGCTTTATGATTCGGGGATACATTCTCCATTGATTGTGCGCTGGCCGGGCCATATTGAAGCAGGCAGCGTGAGCGACCGGATGGTGAGCATGGTCGATATGGTGCCAACAATATTGTCAATGTCCGATATTCCCGTTCCGGTCTGGATGCAAGGCAAGGCTTTTTTGGGGGCTCAGGCCGAGCCGCCGCGAAAATATATTTTTGCCGACCGGGATCGCATGGACAATACCTACGATATGGTGCGTGCCATTCATGATCAGAAATATGAATACATTGAAAATTGGTATTCCAATGATCCTTATGTGGGCTGGATTCCCTACAGGAACAATGGCCCAATCATGAAGACATTGTTAAAATACTATGCCGAAGGAAAACTGACCGGGGCCCAGAAGCAATGGTTTTACCCAACACGCTACCCCAGGGAACTTTACGACGTAACCAAAGACCCTTATGAAATCAATAATCTGGCTTATGATAAAGATTACTCGGACGTGGTCGAGCAGATGCATGGGGCATTGCACGACTGGCAACACGAAATAGGTGATTTGGGTGAAATTCCAGAATCACAGATGGTGGAGCGCATGTGGCCCAATAACAAACAGCCGGTCACGGCAATGCCACAGTTAATTCCCAATAGCAGCAATAACCGAGGTGAAATCCCAACAGACCATGGAGGAATATTTCCGGCTCCTATGACATTACAAATTTATTGTCCGACACAGGGAGCTTCGATCGGTTATACTTTTGAAGACGGCCAAGACCCTCATTGGGATTTATACAGCGGCCCGATCCAAATGCCCCAGGGCGTTTCAACGATCCGAACCAAAGCGATCCGGTACGGTTATATCGAAAGCCAAGTCACCACGGCTACGTTTAACATAATTCCAGAGAACAAATTTCAAGACCTGATTTCAGGGAAGGATTAAATTAAAGGAAGTCCTTACGCAATGGTTGATTTGCATCCGCAAAATTTTTCATCAAATCGAGCACTGGTTTGCCTTCAATCTGATGGCCCTTTGCCAAATGCAATAAAAAACCAGGGAATCCATTATATTCGATTGCTGCTTGTAAAAGAATGTTTGAAATGACCGTTGGTCTTAGTTGTATATAACAAGGTATCGTGCCTTGTCTTGTTGCCAAAACCAGGTAGTGAAACACATATAGAAATCCAGGGAATTCCCATGGGGTTAAAACTTTCATTTTAATAAAACCCCCGGATTTTCATATGGTGACCAAAACCCCTAATTTTGTGGCCCAAAACCAGGACAAATAGGATATCGACACAAAACATCTCACTTCAATATGGGAAAAGGGCGCTTTTTGATGAAGTAAACATCAAATTCACCTATGGCAACTGCTAGGGCATCATCGGCAGACCGGCACCGCCATGATGTCTGGAAACACGACCGCAAAAATAATTATCCGATATATGAATTCACCAGTTCCAGGCTGACCAATATTCACTATCATGCCCTGATGCCCGGAGCACTATTTGGATATAATGAAAAGAACGGCTTTGCCATATTGACGTTTGACACTCAGGTTGAACAGCCCTATATGGAATATCAAATTTTTAATATTGACAACGAACTGATCAATCAGTTGCGGGTTTACCTGCATCAGATTTCTTATGCTTCTTAAACCCAAAATGCTCAATAGAAATTTATTCAAAGTCTATTGATAAATTTGGGTTAAAGGATATATGAAGTAAAATTGATCATTTAGAACCGGCTGGATCTTATACAATTTTTTTACTAAAAAGCCAGTTGGCATTTTTGACTATCGTCATACTGGAAGACATTCCAAATAAATGGTTAATTTTCACCCATGTAACAGGTGATGATATCTATTTTAACAAATAGAACATGGCCGTCATCTTATAAACCCTTTAAATTTAAGATATTCGGAGATGACCACAGGTATATTTTTATTAGTGAAATAATGAAAGGACTTTGAGATATTGAGTCCTTTTTGATAAATTCCTACTTAAATTCCTGTGCCTTGAAAACTACATAAGGACTAATGAACCCCAAAAAAACACATAATATACAGCCTGTCGCCTATTTTGGGGTTGATTCTGCTGAAAAGGAGCAGGAAAATTTTTCAAAATCAGAAGAAGAAATTTGGGACCATTTTCGTGGCGGTGACGAAAAAGCACTTGTTTTAATCTATCGTCAATATGCCAATCGATTATATAATTATGGTATGCAATTTCACTCAGATGGTGATTTTATTCTGGATTGCATACAAGAGATGTTTTACGAGTTGATCAGGAGAAGACAGGGTTTGGGGAAAACTACTTCCATCAAATATTATCTTTATTCAAGTTTTAGAAGGCTTTTGTGGGACAGATTAATGAAAGAAAAACGACTTAAAAAAGAACAGTTAAATTCCAGTGGCAGTAATTTTAAAATCGACTTTTCTATTAAAAATTTTTCCTTGATGGAGGATCCTTTCGATTATGAACAAAAGGATATTATAAAAAAAGCTTGTAATGACTTGCCTTTTCGTCAGAAGGAAGCTATACTTTTATCTTTTTACGAAGGACTCAGTTATCAGGAAATTGCAAGTATCATGCAAATAAAAGATGTCAAATACGCCAGAACACTGGTGTATAGGGCATTGGAATCACTGAGGAATATCCTTGTCAAATTTAGAGAAGATATATTGACCATATCAATATTCTTGCTGGCACATCTTATATTTTGAATTGATTGTAAATTCAAGTCAAACTTGTCTTTAATTTATCGATTAAAACATCAGGAATTTCATACGTTCAATAAATACTGATTTACCACGGCCCTCATTTTATTAATAAATTTTTATTATTTCTGATATATTTTGAAAGCGTCGTAGGATTTTCAATGATTTTTTGGATGCATCATAAATTTTTGCTCATCGTGCAGGCATTTCATGTTTTTTTGCCTTTCTATATATAAATCGAAGAATGTATGCCATACGAAGAATATACGGAACTTGATTTTCTCGAGGATGAATATTTTCAACAGTGGGTAAGAACTCCTGATGAGTCAACCGAACATTTCTGGCAAAATTGGTTGCGCAATCATCCCGAAAAAAGCCTTACCGTAAAAAAAGCAAAATTTCTTTTAGAGTCGTTGGAGTACGGAGAGGGGCATAAACTTTCATCAAAACAATATACTTCTGCACTGGAAAATATCATTAAATACAATCGAAAATTTGGTGTACAACTGAAATCCGGTGCTGAAATTAAGCTTAGAAAAATATGGTGGGCTGCTGCTGCAAGTATGCTTCTGATCGCATTGGTTATTGGCATAACCAGGATAATGATTAAAGACGTTCCACCAAAACAAGGTTCAATTACCTACATTGTAAAAGAAGTTCCCGCTGGTGTTAAAACCACCATCCAATTGCCCGATGGAACGACCGTAAAATTAAATAGTGGCAGTACTATTAAATATCCTGAAATTTTTGATGCCAATTCCAGACAGGTCCGCTTGACGGGGGAGGCATTTTTTGAAGTTGTAAAAGATGTACACAGACCTTTTATAGTGACTTCCGGAAATTTGACTACAGAGGTACTTGGAACTTCTTTTAATGTCAAAGCCTACGGTAACGAATCAATATACAAAGTTGCTGTTGTTACAGGATTGGTTCGTGTGAGCAAAACCAATGGAAACACTATCGTTGTTGAACCTTCGTCAATGGCTGTTTTAGATAAGGATAAGGACATCATGGATAAACGGCATTATGACATTAGATCAGAGCTCGGATGGAAAGATGGTATTCTGGTGTTTAAAAATACTCCCTTCTCAGATGTATTTAAACAGTTGGAGAACTGGTATGGAATTGACATAGAAATAGAACATGGAATGTCTTTTTTAGGAGGGTATACCGGATCGTATCAAAATGAAACATTAAAAAATGTTCTTGACGGTATTTCATATACCTATGAATTCAAATATAAAATCACAGATGATGAAGTGATTATTTATAAACCATAAACATTTGCCTATGGAAAAACAAAGTTGTTGGAAAAACAAAACCGGTACGCCAATACCGGTTTTGTAAATAAGCCGCGAATACGGCTAAAACATTTTGTAAAACTATAATGCTCAAATTTATGAAATTATCAATTACTAAGACAATTGTACTTATGTCAAAATTGGTCTTGACAGGTATTGCACTACAATGTTTTTTCTTTAGCCTTCTTTGGGCTGACGATAGTGTTGCCCAAAGGCAACATTTAAGCGATATACACATATCGATTCAGGTTGATGGAAATCTGCGTGACGTATTCAGGAAGCTGGAAGAAATTACAGATTTCCATTTTTCTTACAGCAATATCAAATTAAAAAAGGGGCAGCATGTATCGCTTCACGCCAAGGATAAGAGTTTAACCCAGGTATTGGAAGAGTTGTCCAGTCAGACATCATTAAAATTCCGCCGCATTAATGAGAGTATTCACGTAAGTCCCAAAGCAGAGGATGAAGCCCAGGTTCAGGAAATGGATTTGAGTGCCAATAATCTTTTAACCATTACGGGAAAGGTGACCTCTTCTGAAGACAATGAAAGTCTGCCCGGAGTGAATGTACTGGTGAAGGGGACCACACAAGGAACAGTAACTGATGTAAATGGCAGATACTCCATTAATGTGCCATCTACAGAATCTATCCTGGTCTTTAGTTCCGTCGGTTATCAGTTGGTGGAAAGGGCTGTAGGAAATAATACAGTCATTGATGTGACGCTTGCTCCGGATATCAAGGCGCTGCAGGAAATCGTTGTGGTGGGGTACGGCGTGCAAAGAAAGGCTGACCTGACTGGAAGTGTAGCCTCCGTTAAGGGTGAAGATTTACAAAAAACACCAGCCAATACATTTGTACAAACCTTGCAGGGGAAGGTTGCCGGCGTTGATATAAAAGCCGCTTCCAATGCTCCTGGTGGAGGCATAAGGATAAGGATCCGGGGAACGAATTCCATTAATGCGTCCAGCGAACCTTTATATGTGATTGACGGCTTTCCCATAGAAAATAGTAATCTGACGCCAGATGGTGCTGGTAATAATGCATTGGCACCAAGTCCACTTTCCACGCTCAGCCCAAACGACATTGCCTCAATTGAAATTCTAAAAGACGCATCTGCTACAGCTATTTATGGGGCGAGAGGTGCCAATGGCGTGGTGCTCATCACCACTAAAAATGGACAAGCCGGAAAAGCCAAGATTGATTTTGAATATTCAGCAAACATCGCAACGGTGAGGAAGAAGCTCAAATTGGCGAATGCGGAAGAAATTGCCATTTTAACCAACGAATGGGCTGCAAACAATGGAAATCCTCCAATTTACGATGGAGTAAATAAACCACTTCCGGAAGAACTTGGCGCAGGTACGGATTGGCAAGACGAAATATTCAGGACTGCATTGACGAGTAACTATAACCTCGTTATATCCGGTGGGACAGAGAAGACTAAATACTTGGTGTCAGGCAGTTATATGGACCAGGATGGTATTATCATAGAATCTAATTTTAAACGAGCCGGTTTGAAATTCAACCTCGACCAGACCTTTAGTGATAAAATAAAAATAGGTGTTCATGTGGATGCCAACCATACAGTAAATGATGCAGTTCCGTCAGATGGCACAGGCTATCAAAATGATTCGCCGCTTTGGAATGCCTTGACGACAACTCCGGTGATCCCTGTATACGACGAAAATGGTAATTATGTCCATAATCACGATGAGGCTTTTAAAATCCTGGAAAATCCAGTCTCGATCGCAAAAACAAGAACCGACATCACCTATACCAACCGCATTTTGAGCAGTGCCTTTGCAGATATTGAAGTATTCAAAGGACTTACTTTCCGGGCTAATTTCGGTGCGGACTTGATCGATTCCAAACGCAATGTCTACATTCCCAATACGGCTCAAACCCAGGCGTTGCCGAATGTTGGTGTAGCTTCAATAGGCACAGTGCAAGGATTAACCTGGTTGTCGGAATATACCTTTACGTACAAGAAAGAATTTGGTCCGAATGCCGATCATAGATTGACCGTACTTGCCGGGTATACTGCGCAGGGCACCAAGGTGGAGAGTGTATTCAGTGAAACGGATGATTTTTTCACCAACAAGTTTGAATACAATAATTTAGGAGCCGGTTCAGATCCACGACCTGCAGGAAGTAATGCGGTAGAGTCTGGTTTGCTGTCATATATTGGAAGGGTGAATTACGCTTTTAAAGACAAATACATGTTGACTGGTACGGTGCGGAGAGATGGTTCTTCCAAATTTGGTGAAGATAATAAATGGGGGTTGTTCCCATCAGTTGGAGTTGCCTGGAGAATGAGTCAGGAAGACTTTTTGAAAAATTCTGGTATACTAAGTGATTTAAAATTAAGAAGCAGTTATGGCTTGACCGGAAACCAAGACATCGGTTCATATTCATCATTAGCACTCTACAATACCACAAAGCCTATCATCGGTGGTGCTCCGGTAGTTGGATTTTACCCAAACAGGATCCCGAATCCGAATCTGAAGTGGGAGAAGACAGCTCAATTCAATGTGGGCGTAGATGCAGAATTTTGGGATGGCAAATTCAATTTTACTGTTGAATATTATATTAAAAAAACAAATGATCTTTTGTTGAATATTTCCATTCCGGACCAGTCCGGATATGGCAGTTCAGTTCAGAATATTGGTGAAGTTGAAAATAAAGGTGTTGAACTCAGCCTGGGATTCAACAATTCCTTTGGTGAACTGAGATGGAATTCATCGTTCAACATCTCCTTCAACAAAAACAAGCTGGTTTCCCTGCCAGAAGGAACAGAACGCTTGCTTTTTGGAATTGGAAGAGGTGAATCTGCACAGGGCCAATCCATTGCTGTTCCGGGTGAACCCCTTGGTTTATTCTACGGATATCACTTCGAAGGAATTTGGCAAACTGAAGAAGAAATTACTGCGGCCGGAAATACCGTTGGTGGAGTGAATCGGCCCGGATTACCAAAATATCAAGACCTTAACGGTGATGGTTTCAGACAAAATGATGATGATAAAGAAATAATCGGTGATCCTAATCCGGATTTTATCTTTGGATTTTCCAATGAGTTTTCATATCGCAATTTCTCTTTATACCTATTCATCAATGGTAGCTATGGAAATGAAATTGCAGATTTGAACCGTATTGGTCTATTAACCCAACCTCAAAAACACAATGTTCTCCAAAAATACTTTGACGAACGCTGGACGGGCCCAGGGACAAGCAATACCATTGAAGCACCCTTGCACAATGCTGGTGAATGGAAGAATTTCAGCGACAGGGATATCATTGATGGTTCTTACTTGCGTGTCAAAACGATCAGCCTTTCCTATAATTTGCCGGAGAGTTTGTTTGGTGTGGATTGGATAAGAAATTCCCAGGTTTATATAGCCGGCGATAATCTTTTGACCATCACCAACTATACTGGATTTGACCCTGAAGTGGATTTATATGCATCCAGCAATGTTCAGTTAGGTGTTGACAATGGAGCGTATCCTGCGTCAAAAAGTATTCGCCTGGGAATAAAACTTGGGTTTTAAATTTTAACTAAAAGATTAACAAGTGATGAAAAATATATATAAAACAGGTTTCCTTATTCTAACGTTATTGTATTTCGTTTCCTGTGAAAGTATTCTTGAAGAAGATCCTCCCAGTTCGATCAGCCTGTCAAATTTTTACCAATCTGAAAGCGACGCCTTATCCGGACTTTATGGCGCTTATGGGGTTATGTATAGTATCGTTAACGGTAATTCTATTAATTACGGTGACTTGAATGCAGATGAT
The DNA here is from genome assembly GCA_963711495.1 of uncultured Cytophagales bacterium. Taxonomy (GTDB): domain Bacteria; phylum Bacteroidota; class Bacteroidia; order Cytophagales; family Cyclobacteriaceae; genus CAVQEK01. The sequence continues at coordinate 155,571 of CAVQEK010000005.1, read as the reverse complement.
CTGGGAATTTCCCCAATTGTTTCTGATGCATTTGCCTGGGACAATTTCACTTATAACAGCGATGTGACCGGTGGTCTTTGGTCAAATTGTTTTACCGGGATCAACAGGGCAAACGAGGTAATTCTTTATACCGATAGGATTGATATGAATGCCGGAACCAAGGCTGATATCATTACTGAGGCAAAAGCATTGCGGGCATTCTATTATTTCCAATTAGTACGTGCTATGGGAGGAGTGCCATTGTATGAAACACCAACCGTTGGATTTGATAATATTTATGCCCCTCGGGCTACGGAAGATGAGATTTATAATTTGATTACCCGTGATTTGGCTGATGCAGCGACAGAACTTGAACAAACCAGTCCGGCAGGAAGGATCAATGCAAATGTCGCCAGTGCTTTATTGGCAAGGGTTTATCTGTATAGGGGAGATTATCAAAATGCCCTGAAGTATGCACAGAATGTAATTAACTCGGGGAAATATGACCTGTTCCAGGATTACGCGGCTATTTTCAAACCTGAAAATAATAATGGAATAGAACATATCTGGCAATTGCAATATTTAAGCGGTGAAATTAATAATTCGACACCTGGAAATTTTGGACCAAGAGGAATTGCCGGTGCCTATAAAAATTCCTTCTGGGCAAATACCATCGTAGGAGGAGGGGTCGCCCCTACATCTGAGTTTGTTGCAGATAATCCTCCTTCCTATCGCAGATCGGCAACTATAGCCGATCGCTATGAACATATTGACGGAGTCTCAGGTACCATTACCATGGAGCAGGTTTATGGCGGAATCTTTCCTTATTATATCTGTAAATTTGATGATAGGAAAGCTGAATTGCAATCCGGGGAAAACTTCAACATTATCAGGTACGCAGATATATTGCTGATAGCGGCTGAAGCTATGAATGAAGTTGATCCTTCTAATAATGAGAAATACACATGGATCAATCGCATAAGACAAAGAGCCAGAAATGGTGTTGATTCGGACCTTCCGGATTATGCAGGATTAACCCAGGATGAATTCAGGACAGCCGTACTCGACGAGCGTAGATTCGAATTGGCCTTTGAAGGTCAAAGAGCCTGGGACCTCAAACGACGTGGCATGTTCCTGGAAAAATTAAGGGCGCAGGGAAAGACCGTTGAAGATTACATGCTTCTTTTCCCCATTCCTGATACACAGGTTAAATTGAATAAAAACCTGGAACAAAACCAGGGTTGGTAATATAATTAAGCGCTTGAATCTCTGATTCAAGCGCTTAAACTTTTTTATAATTTATAATCATTTATTTCTTTTCATAATGAAAGTAGTTTCTCGATTAACATTTTTAATTCTATTAGGCTCTTTTATCTTTTGTCAATCGGAGTGTCAATGCCCGAAGTATCTGAAACAATATAAAGATGAATATAAAGAATCACCCCGGCAGGCCAATCTACATTGGTTTAAAGATGCTCAATTCGGGATGTTTATTCATTATGGGTTATACAGTCTTTTAGGCAAAGGAGAATGGGTGCAATTAATGGATACTATTCCACTTGAAGAATACACCAAACTAAAAGACAAATTTACTGCCGCTGGCTTTGACGCGGATTATATTGCCCATTTGGCCAAGAAAGCGGGAATGCGCTATATCACCATGACGGCCAAACACCATGAGGGATTTTGCTTGTTTAAAACGAAACAAACAGATTATAATAGCGTCAATTCTCCGGCCCATCGTGATTTGATCGGTGAAATGGCCAAAGCTTGCGAAAAAGAGGGATTGGGATTCTTCGTCTATTATTCTTTCGCCGCAGATTGGCACCACCCCTATTTTTATTCCAGAGATGCTGGTTGGGCCAATGCTCGTCCTGCCTATAAAGTGAAACCTGCTGCCTACAAATATGAAAAACCGGCAGATTTTCGAAAGTATGTCGACTATGCACACGCCCAATTGAGAGAGTTACTCACCCAGTATCCAACCATTGCCGGGATATGGTTCGATCCGATTATGGGTTATTATTCAAACCCGGACGTATTTCCGATAGCGGAGACTTACGCACTAATTCGTCAATTGTCGCCACACGCATTGATTTCTTTTAAACAGGGAGCTAATGGAGATGAAGATTTTATGGCTCCTGAAAGAGGCGGAGGTGCCAGGGTAGGAGAGCAATATCCTGTTGCCCGAAAAGCTTATGAACTGAATAAGGACAAGCCTAAGGAAGTCTGCAATACCATGCAGCAACACATGCCAGGTTTCCATGGAGGAGCCACCTGGGGTTACAACAAAGCCTTGGACGGTCATCACCTCAAGGTTGAAGATGTTCAGAAACTTTTAAATGAGGCCAAGTCAAACCAATACAATCTGTTGTTGAACATCGGACCTTTGCCGGATGGAAGTGTCCATCCTGAAGATGTCAAAACATTCTCGAATTTGATGAATGAAAATTGAAAACCAAAATTTGATAAAAATCTGATACAAAAAATTTAAAATGTTAGTCATGACAAAAAAAATCGCCCTTATTGCAATGGTCTTCCTTTCTGTTTTGATCAATCCCAGGTCGATCAAGGCCCAGAGCCAGGCAGTTGACAAACCAAATATTCTCGTTATCATAACCGATGATCAGCGTTATAATACCATTCATGCTACCGGGAATAATGAGATTACCACCCCAACTATGGATAAGTTGGTCGATGAGGGCACAACCTTTACCGAGGCACATATTATGGGTGGTTTATCCGGGGCCATTTGCCAGCCCAGTCGTGCAATGATCATAAGCGGCAGAAGCCTCTTTCATCTTCATAAGGATGGTTCTTATGTGCCCGAGTCGGACAAAACTTTCCCTGAACTTTTCAGGTCACATGGTTATGTTACGTTTGAAACCGGAAAATGGCACCAGGATAAGGCTACTTATAACCGGGCTTTTACGACGGGAGATAATATATTATTTGGTGGCATGAACCCGCCTGCCACCGGGGGGCAATATCGTCCGCGACTAAATCACTACGATAGTAGCGGACAATACAAGGATCCGTTTTGGGGGGATCATTATTCTTCCGTTTATTTTGCGGATGCTGCCGTCAATTTTCTGGAACAACAGCAAAACAGCAATCAGCCATTTCTAATGTATGTGGCATTTACCTCTCCTCATGATCCCAGAACTCCGCCATCATGGTATGGACACAGTTATCATACGGATGACGTATCGTTACCTGAAAATTATTTGCCCGAACATCCTTTTGACAATGGAGAGTTAAGGATAAGGGATGAAATGTTGCTGCCTATTCCACGGACAAAAGAGGCTGTACAGCGCGAAGTGGCCAAGTATTACAGTATGGTTAGTGAAGTAGACTTTCAGATCGGAAGGGTATTGGATGCTTTGAAGTCAACTGGAAAAGAAAAGAATACGATCATTGTGCTTGCTGGTGATAATGGATTGGCAGTAGGAGACCACGGACTTTTGGGAAAACAGAATCCCTATGAGGGTTCAATGCGGGTACCATTGATCTTTCAGGGGCCCGGCGTCCCAAAAGGCAAGCAGGTAGACCGATATGTTTATCTAAATGATATTTATCCAACCTTATGTGATTTGACCGGGATAGAGGCCCCTAATACCGTTGAAGGGATGTCTTTGGCGCCCGCTTTTGGTAACAAGCCCTTTGAAGGCAGGGACAAGGTGTTTTTCGCTTATTTAAATTTACAGCGCGCTATCGTGAAGGATGGCTTTAAATTAATTCGCTACAATGTAAATGGACAATCTCATGTACAACTTTTCAATTTAAATGCCGATCATCTGGAAATGCATAACCTTGCCGGAGAAAACCAATATCAGGGCAAATTAGCATCCATGACCGACCTGTTGAACAAAACCATGAAGGAATTGGATGACTTTTGTGACATGGATAAGCCGGGTTGGGGTTATCCCGTAAAATGGACTCACACCGATGTTGATGCATTGAACGAATAGTAACCATCTGAACTATCAGGAATAAACCGATTAAAAAAATGACCAAAAGTGGTTCAAGAAACTCAATACTTATTGCACTGGCAGGTGCAATTATCACGATAGCATTGATATTAAATTTCAGGATTTTCAATGGACAATCGAAGAACAACCAAATCTTAAAAAAACACCCTAATATTATTTTGCTTATGGCTGATGATTTGGGATGGGGAGATACTGGTTTTAATGGCAATCCGGTGATTAAAACCCCGTATCTAGACCAAATGGCAAAAGAGGGGATCCAATTCAATCGGTTTTATTCAGCTTGTGCTGTATGCTCTCCAACCAGGGCCAGTGTATTGACAGGACGAAATCCATACCGGGAAGGAGTGTTTACCGCCAATGCGGGAATTTTACGTCCGGAAGAAGTTACCCTGCCTGAATTGCTGAAAACTGAAGGTTATATGACCGGACATTTTGGTAAATGGCATCTTGGAACGCTGACACACACGGAGAAAGATTCAAATCGCGGCAGGCCTGGAAATTTAAAGGAGTACAATCCGCCAGCGCTGCACGGATACGATTATGCCTTTGTTACCGAAGCAAAGGTGCCTACATATGATCCAATGAAAAAGCCGGTGAACAGGTTCGATAATAAAGGATGGAGCTATTTGAAAGAAGGCGAAGCTTACGAACCATACGGAACATTTTACTGGGATATACACGGCAATAAAATCACTGACAATCTCGATGGCGATGACAGTCGCATTATTATGGATCGTGTAATCCCTTTCATTGAGCAGGCAACAAAAGAAGACAAACCATTTTTAGCCGTTGTGTGGTTTCATGCTCCGCACATGCCTTTTGTTGCCGGGCCCAAATATCAACAGATGTACAGGGACCAGGATACGCTGATGCAAAATTATGCTGGTTGTATTTCGGCCATGGATGATGAGATTGGACGTTTGCGCGCTTTCTTAAAAGAAAAGGGAGAAGATTCGAATACCATGATTTGGTTTTGTAGTGATAACGGACCGGAAAACGGAAGTCCGGGTATAACCGGTGAATTTTTGGGAAGAAAACGTTCGTTACACGAAGGCGGTGTGCGTGTGCCGGGAATATTGGTTTGGCCTCAAAAAATACAAAAAGGATTTAAAACGGACATTCCCTGTGTTACTTCTGACTATCTGCCAACCATCATGGATGTATTGGTAATTAATAAAAGCAAGGCCCCGTATCAATTAGACGGCATTAGTCTGTTGCCATTATTGGATGGCAAAATGATTACACGTCCCAGGCCGATTGGATTTTGTTTTGGCAACCAGGCCAGCTATTCAGATAATCAATACAAACTTTACGCACAAAACGGGAAATTTGATTTGTATGATATAGTGAATGATCCATCCGAAACAGAGAACATTGAAGCAACGGAAACTTCGATCATGGAAAAAATGCATGCGGAACTTCTGAAATTTGTCTCGTCCTGCCACTTGAGTTTTGAAGGGGATGAATACGGTACGGCATCTTTTGACAAATTAGGGCAAACATGGCGTGATCCATTAAAGAATGCAGAAGATAAATGACCCTGGTAAAAGTCAAATTAGAAATCATTCCTTCATGGCATCATTTCCTCCAAATCCTGTAGGGACCGGGTAAAGGTGGGTTGGAAGGATGAACAGAAAAGGGGGAATGCTATCCAGAATAAAACGTAGAGGTCTTTAATTTTTTGAGGACAATATAATTCTTTTTGGAAAATGTCATATTCACAGGATATTGAATTATTGATGTCATTCTGGATTTCAGGCTGTTATTTCACTTCAATGCCAGGCACAATCTCTTAGGGTAACCATGTTAACAATCATTTCAAACAGGAATTGAATTTTACCAATATTTTGTACGATTTGAGAACAACTATCTTTAATATGCATAACTTTTCTATTGGCGAAATTTGATAAATCAAAAAGATCATGATAAAGATTGGCACCTGCAGTGTTTTTTGTCTGGCAATATTTTTTTCTTGTAAAAATGACCAGCAGTCGGAGAAACTTCCCTACCAGGATACTGAATTGCAAGTGGAAAGCAGGATTTCCGATTTATTGGGGAGAATGACAGTTGAAGAAAAAATCCAACAACTCGATATGTACCGCGGCAAAGAAGTGGCTGATATGGAGGGTCATGATGCCGTGGCCTTTTCGGATGAAAAAGTGCGTAAAATCCTGGGAAATACCAGTGTCGGCTCTATCCACGATTTTTATCCTCAAAACGCCGAAATCGCCAATGAAATCCAGAAATATGCCCTGGAACAAACCCGGTTGGGTATTCCGGTAATATTCATCGAAGAAGGACTCCATGGTTACAATGGCCTGGGAAGCACTTATTTTCCAATACCACTTCAACTGGCTGGAGCATTCGATACAGCATTGGTCCATGATGTTGGTCGGGTTATTGCCACGGAAAGCCGGTCCCATGGTGTAGATATGATACTGGGTCCTGTACTTGGTCTTGCCCGGGACCCGCGCTGGGGCAGGGTAGAAGAAACTTATGGAGAAGATCCATATTTATCCGGTTTAAATGCTGAAGCAATGGTGAAAGGATTGCAGGGAAAAAGCCTCGATAGTCAGGATGCTGTCATAGCCGAGCCCAAGCATTTTGCCATACACAGCATCCCGGAAGGCGGCAGCAATACTTCACCGGTAAGCATTGGGGAGCGTTTGGCTCGTTCTTCGTTTTTGTATCCATTCGAAAGAGCAGTGAGGAATGGTGGCGCTATGGGTATTATGGCAGCCTACAGTGAGGACGACGGAATACCTTGTGTCGATAACGACTGGCTTTTAATGCAAGTACTGCGCAATGAATGGGGGTTTAAGGGATTTGTATTGTCCGATTTGGGGGCGATCAGGATGACTCTGCAAAATCACAAAGTGGCAGCCAGCATAAGCGATGCGCTGGCCCAGACTTTTAAAGCCGGTATGAACATGCAATTTTATGATTTTCACCATGAAGATTTCCAAAAAGGTATCCAGGAAGCGTTGAACGATAAATCTATGTCGGAAGCTGATTTGAATAAAGCTGTGCGTGATGTGTTGCGCGTTAAATTTTTACTAGGATTATTTGATCATCCATATACCGATACCACACTGGTCAGCAAAGTTTTCCATACCCAGGAAAGTCTGGATTTGTCATTAAAAGCAGCACATGAAGGCATTTGCTTGTTAAAAAATGATAACAACCTGTTGCCATTGAAAAATGATGTGCAATCCATTGGTGTCATCGGACCATTGGCCGCCAGTCGCTACATGGGGGACTACGCTACTGAAGAAAAAGGTATTTCTATAGTGGATGGATTGCGTCAGCGGGTTGGCAATACCATTGCCATCAAATATGCTGAAGGATATTACCTCGATGCACCGGAAAAGGATCGTGTTACTTTACTTCAGCAAGCCGTGCAATTAGCCCGGAATTCAAGTGTTTCAGTGGTGGTTTTGGGAGAAGATGAAAGCGTAGACGGTGAAGGTAAAGACAGGGCTCATCTGGGTTTAGATCAATATCAGGAAGATCTCATTCAAGCCATATATAGCACCGGAAAGCCTGTTGTTGTGGTGTTATTTAATGGCCGGCCCTTGACCATAGGCTGGATAGCTGAACATATTCCAGCCATTGTAGAAAGCTGGTATGCTGGAGAAATGGGTGGTTTGGCGATCGCCGATGTACTACTGGGGAGTGTAAATCCTTCGGGAAGATTGCCAGTAACATTTCCGAGATCAGAAGGGCAACTATTATATTATTATGATCAAAAGCCCACTTCGAGGCATCATTATGTGGATGAACAAAACACACCGCTTTTTCCATTTGGTTTCGGACTGAGCTATACCAATTTTGACTATTCTGGTTTGCAGATTACACCAGCACAAATTTCGGTTGGAGATACCACCACTGTACATGTCACCATTACAAACACAGGTAAAGTAGAAGGCACCGAAGTGGTACAACTTTATATCCGGGATGAGGTGAGCAGTGTTACCACACCGGAAATTGCACTTAAAGGATTTCAGCGCATTGCGTTAAAACCTGGAGAAAGCGGAACTGTCAATTTCAAAGTTGGGCCGGAACAATTATTTCTTTGGGACAGGGCCATGAAAAAAGTGGTAGAACCAGGTGAATTTAAGATCATGACGGGCAGTTCTTCTGCAGATATCAGGCAATCGGGTGATCTCACTGTTACGATCAATTGATGGAAAATGAAACATAAAGTGGTATTATTAAAAAAATTACTGCTTCTGGGTAACGCATAAGGGTCACTTTGCATTTCATGAAATAGTACAACGGATGCCTCTGATTTATCTGTCGGTGATAAAACGATGCAAAGTGATATAACGAAGGTCAAACCTCTTATTTTTTGTGAATTGATTCAAAGGATTAGAATTAATTTATATTTCAATACGTGCTGAATATGGAATGTTTTGTGGTTATGATCGATCTAAGATCTGCCTGACCCTTTAAAATGTTCAATGCCTAATGCAACTTTTTGGAATTCACCTCATCTATTTAATGATGAGGTTTTTTAGAATTTTGCGGGATGTTTCGCCTAAAGTTTTATCCATGTTCCAACTATGCTGAGGAATATCTTTCTAGGTATTTTAATTTTCGGTACTTTTTATACCACAGGTTATAGCAATGTTCCTTCAGACACTATAATCCAGAAAAAAGAATATCACACCTTTAAAATTTCAGGCGATCCACCGGTGATCGACGGTAATCTATCGGATGAGGCCTGGCTTAGTGTGGATTGGGGGGATGAATTTTTAGAATTTCAACCAAAAGAAGGAAAGGCGCCAACACGCCAAACGAAATTTAAAATTCTCTATGATGCCAAGAATCTTTACGTGGCCATTCGCTGTTTTGATGAAGAACCTTCGAAGATTGTTAAGCGTTTAGGACGCAGGGATAACATGGATGGCGATTGGGCAGGAATTTTAATAGACAGTTATTTTGATCATCTTACCGCTTTTGAATTTGATGTGAATGCCGCAGGCGTGATCGCTGATGCTTACATCAGCAATGATTTTAATAATGAGGATTATTCGTGGGATCCGATCTGGTATGTAAAAACAAATATTGACTCGTCAGGCTGGCTGGCTGAGATGCGTATACCATTGAGTCAGCTACGTTTTCCGGAAAAGGCGGAACAAGTGTGGGGATTGGAATTTTTTCGACAAGATTTCAGAAAGGGTGAATTATCGATGTGGCAGCTCATCCCTAAAAGTTCTCCTGGTTTAGTGCATCAATTTGGGGAATTACATGGTTTGGAGGGGTTGAAACCTCAAAAACAACTGGAAATTATGCCCTATGTTCTTGGGAAAATTGAGAATTCGGAAAAAGAAGCCGGTAATCCTTATGCCAACGGGTCAAGAAAAACAGCCAGTGCAGGCTTGGATGCAAAAATTGGAATCACCAGCAATTTCACCTTAGATTTAACCATAAATCCGGATTTCGGCCAGGTAGAAGCCGATCCATCTGTCGTCAATTTAACTGGATTTCAAAACTATTTTTCTGAAAGACGTCCATTTTTTGTGGAGTCAAATAACATTTTGGATTATCCGGTATCACAATCCATAGCCTGGGGTTCGTTCAATTCTGATAATCTTTTTTATTCCAGAAGGATTGGCCGCAGTCCGCAAGGATACCCCGATCTTACCGATAACGAATACACCCGAATTCCAGAAAATACAACTATTCTTGGTGCCATGAAATTGACAGGGAAAACGCAAAAGGGTTTATCGGTCGGGGTACTGGAAAGTGTCACACAAAAGGAGACAGCTAAAATAAGTGACGGCACAAATGAACGATCGGAAGTAGTTGAACCTTTGACAAATTATTTTGAAACCAGGATCATAAGGGACTATAATAATGGGGATACCCAGATTGGGAGTATTTTTACAGCTGTAAATCGGAATATTAAAGATCCTGAGGTAGATTTTCTACACAAATCAGCATATAGTGGGGGTTTAGATTTTGTCCACAATTGGCACAACAAAACCTGGTACTTATCAGGAAATGTGATATTAAGTCAGGTCAATGGATCGAATAAATCTATCCTAGAAACCCAAACAAGCCAGGAGCATCTTTTTCAACGCCCTGGTTCGGGCTCAATTAAAGTGGATTCAACGTTAACCACACTCACCGGGTCTGGCGCGACACTTAAATTTGGGAAAGGTGGAAATGGAAATATTCAATTTCAGTTAGGAGGATCCTATAAATCACCTTCACTTGAACTGAATGATATCGGATATTTATATAAAGCCAACGCCCTTTATCAGTTTTTCTGGGCAAGCTATCATATTTGGAACCCATGGTGGATACTCAATCGATTTCAATGCAATGTCAATCAATGGTCAAATTGGGACTTCTCCGGGACAAATTTGTATCGTGCCGCCAATTATAACATGAATATGCAGTTTAAAAACTATTATTCATTTGGCAGTGGTATCACCTACATTTTTTATCGGCTTGATAATGATGTCCTCAGGGGAGGGCCAGCACTTAGGTTGCCTGGTGGTGCGGAAATTCAATCATGGATTTCAAGTGATTACAGAAAGAAATTAAATTTCGAACTTAATTACTCAATTACACTGGGGCAGGATAATTTTCTGCGGGAAAATGGTCTTTATCTTTGGTTTCAATACCAACCATGGAATTTTTTGAGCTTTTCTTTAGGGCCTGGTTTTTCCACCAATAAAAATGAAATGCAATATGTTATAAGTGTCGATAAAGATAATAGCACGAAATATATCGTAGGCCGTATCGACCAGTATACAGGAAATCTAACTGCAAGAATAAACTTTAGCATTACGCCCAATCTCACCATACAATACTATGCACAGCCTTTTGTTTCGAATGGTACGTATAGCACTTTTAAATCAGTCACCAATGCAAATAGCGGGGATTACGAAAATCGCTTCCATCAATATACAAATGATGAATTATATCTTGAAGAACCAAACAATGAGTACCACATTGATGAAAACATGGATGGGCAAACTGATTTTACATTTGACAATCCTGATTTCGATTTTGTTCAATTCAATTCAAATATGGTGATCAGATGGGAATACAAGACGGGTTCAACACTTTTTCTGGTTTGGTCACAATCGAGGACCGGCAACCAGTTGCTGGAAGATCATTCTTTTCACAATCTGCTTGGGAATCTTTTTGATATTTTTCCTAACAATGTTTTTTTACTGAAACTGAGCTATCGTTTTATTCGCTAAACAATAGGATTTCTCCACGTTGTACTAAGATGTTGACCTTCACAATAAAGCGGAGAAAAAATAAAATGGGAAGGTTGCATTGTGGTACAACCTACAGGATTATTTGTTAGCCAGTATTATTCTTTCTTTCAGTAATAGAAAAATAAGATAAGATACCTTTTTATCTGCAGAACGGTCGGAGGGATTATAAAAAACCACACTCAGGGTTACTTTCGTCACCACTGATCATTAAAATCTGATTGTGCAGGAAGTACCTGCCTTTTTAACATCAACCAAACCAGCCACTGCTATGAAGTATATCAATTATTGTAGACCGAACCACATGATTGATGGGAAAGACACCCACTTACCAAGTGTGAAGACAATCTTAAACCTTTATTCAGTAGGAGAAGCTTTTCGAGGGGTACTTTAAAGACAAAGTTTCAAAATCCTTAAAAATGGGTTGATTTTTGCTTGAAATTATATAATGTGGTTTCATGCATAAAATCAAGGGTTAATCATCATATAATGCTTTATTCATGGAAACAAAAATTAAATTGTTAGAAATCTACGAAAGCCTGGATGGCCGTCTTAAACATATACTTTCTGATGATATTTCGCCTTCAGGCACAATCGACAAGAAATTGAATGCAACTTGTGCAACTCTTGGATTGCAAATTTTTAGGACACTGAAAATTATTGGCGTTTTAAATGCTAATTTACTTTGTCAGGCTTGGATGTATTCCCAAAGAAATATGAATTAGACATGTACAGATATTAGATTATCCCTGGACAGTATTAAAAAAATAAAGGCTCCTCAAACCAGGAGCTTTTTTATTTTTCCAAATGGTTCGATATTCCTGGAAATATTGATGTGTGAATAAATTAAATCATCAATTGGATCCAATATTAAGTTGAATTCTTCAGCAATAAATTTTACAGAAAATGAGACAGCTCCAAACTTTGATGGATAAAATTGTACTATTTCATTAAAAAATTGGGTTACTTTTAGATCAAAACAACCATAAAAAGATAAGCTTATTAATAGTAATTGAAACTTTCTATCATGAAAAACCTGGAATTACACGATGAATCATCAGTAGATGTTCCAACCTGGTCCAACTGGAAACCTCACGAAGTAGAAATATTGATGAAAAACCAGGAGACTGGTGAATCAAAATGGTTTGTGCTTACCACAGCACTGGATGAAAACGAACCCCTTCGAAAAATTGTGAAGTCCTTTATTCTGAAGATAGCCAACAAACTTGTGGTGATCGCGGCGCGATGATTGAAAAATTTGATTGATAGCCCTTATGAACTAATACAATCATTTAGTTGACCTGGATATGAGGTCTTCAACTCTTTTGACCTTTGGTTTTTACAATATAAATTTAAATGATCGATAATCAATGTATAAGTGGAGCCGCGGGGATTCGAACCCCGGTCCAGTTAGGGAAATCATGCATCCTCTACATGCTTAGTTGCCTGTTTGATCTCGAAACAATGCCGGCTGGCAACCGCCTACTTTATTCCAAAGTTGCTGAGAGTTTCACCGTCAACCCGCAACAAGGTCTCAGGCTATTTCAGTCTTGTCGACACCCCAAAATCCGAACCGACTGAACAAAGTCCGGCGGGATGTGGCCCGGTCCTGATTATTCCGATCAGATACCAATTAAGCCGTAAATCTCAACACTGTGATGAGATTAGGCAGCCATGGCGTAAGATTCTTCGCCAATTATTTGTCGAGCGCATTTTATACGGATGTACACTCATCATCCGACATGCAGATACACCGTTTACACCTACTGTCAAATCCAGTCGGCCCCAATGACATAGTCATGGCTTTGCTATATTTCAAAGAACATCCATCAAAAGGATGGCAAATCTACTCATTTTAACGATACTTACATGATCATGTTATCGAATTATTCAAAACGTATAATGTAAAATTTGGTTGTGGTCAAAAAAAATGATGACGAGATCTGGGTTAATGGTAAAATTACCTTTCCATAATCCGGATAAGTTTCTTTAATTTGTGACCATGGGCAATTTCATTGTATCGGCCAGAAAATATCGACCCAAAGGATTTGAAGAAGTCGTCGGTCAGGAACACATAACTACGACATTGCAAAATGCCATTGAAGGGGAACAACTGGCTCAGGCATTACTTTTTTGTGGTCCTCGAGGCGTTGGTAAAACCACATGTGCCCGTATTGTGGCCAAATTGGTTAATGGGTTTGAAAAACAGGAAACCGAAGGTGTAAACCCATTGAATATTTACGAATTAGACGCAGCTTCCAATAATTCTGTTGAGGATATCAGAAATCTGATAGACCAGGTACGTTATCCACCGCAATACGGAAAATACAAAGTATATATAATTGATGAGGTACACATGCTTTCCAATGCGGCATTCAATGCTTTTCTGAAAACACTGGAAGAACCACCTTCTTACGCCATCTTTATACTGGCGACCACGGAAAAGCATAAGGTAATTCCCACCATACTTTCTCGTTGTCAGATCTTTGATTTCAACCGGATACAGAATGCCGATATTGCAGATCATCTTAAAAAAATAGCTTTAAAAGAAAAAATTGAAGCAGAAGATGAAGCGCTCCACCTGATCGCGCAAAAAGCCGATGGCGCATTGCGAGATGCCCTTTCTATTTTTGATTTGATTGTCACCTATTCTACCGACAGAAAAATCACGTATGAAAACACCATCAACAACCTGCATATTCTCGATTATGACTATTATTTTAAAATTACGGACCAATTACTGAATGGGAAGCACACCAATATACTGATCACCTTTGATGAAATTCTCCGTAAAGGTTTTGATGGGCACAATTTTATTGTAGGGCTTAGCGAGCATTTCCGGAACTTGTTGGTGGCCAAAGATTCGGCTACCGTACATCTGTTGCAATCAGCCGAATCAGTGAAAAACCGATATCTTGAACAAACCGACAAGGCGAGCACCGCTTTACTGCTGAGCGCCTTAAATATTTCAAATCAGTGTGATTTGTATTATAAGAGTAGCAAAAATCAACGACTGCATGTTGAACTGGCTTTAATGAAAATGGCACACCTCAATGCCATCGTCAGTATGACAGACCATTCATTTGAAGAATTATTAAAAAAAAAAGCCTGAAAAAAGCTCCTGGAACTAAGGAACCAGAAGAACAAAGTGATAACGACAAGATTGAAGAAACTATAAAACAATCTTCCAAAGCGTCAAATCCTCCAGAGCCCACCACAGAGCCAACCACAATTGAAACATCCCGCGAGCAACAAAAGGTGAAGATCAGTAACCTGAAAAAAACAGTTCGCATACCAGGCATAGATCAGATTAAAAGTAAACTTAAGGAAAAGAAATCTGAAACGGACCACCATGATGATGAATTGGAACTTGAAGAAGTATTTGAGGAATCAGCTTTAAAAGATGCCTGGAATGCTTATTTACAGAACATCAAGCAGCAGGGTAAAGAAACAGAGTACGCAGCACTTCACCGCGAAATAAGCATTGTAAATGATTATGAAATTCATTTAAAAGTGCCCAATAGTTTTCAGTTGCTGACTATAGAAAATATTCAGGTCGAACTTCTCACACATCTGAGGAAAAAACTGAAAAACAAAAACATAACACTAAAAGTTGACGTGGAAAAAATGGAAGATAAGAAGATGATTTATACCAATTCTGAAAAATTTGAATACCTGGCCGCAAAATATCCTGCCTTGAGAACCTTAAAATCCAGACTGGATTTAGAAACAGATTTTTAATTCTTCAACAAGTCAATGGCAAACCCGATGTTTAAGGTGTAATTTATCTGAAAAGGTGTATACAGTGCGCCAGTCCTTTCACCTTCTTCATCCTTCTTTTGCAGTTGAACATTGTTGTCATAGATAAACCGGGTGTTCAAAAATGCGCTAATGTATTTATTTACTTTAAATCTAAGATAAACTTCACCATTCATGTCCGGCATTTCGCTCAATAAATTATTGTAATTGGAGAAAAGCAGGACATTATAACGGAGGCTCACATTTTTCAGGACTTGACGTTCGTCAGAAACAGTGGCCGACACACCCACTTCTGATTTGAAGTGCTGCCTGGGTTTTACTCCAATAGAAGCCACATTTGTCAAAGAGTCCTCCAGGACTACTGTGAATTTTCCGGATATTGGCGAGCCGGCAAAAGAGAACTTTTTATTTTTATAACTTAAACCCAGAGAAGGCCGAAAATAAGCGGGAGACATAAAGCCGGAAGTCCAATCGGTTTTTTCATTGGTATTGTTATCATATTTGTACCCTCTTGTGAATTGCGATCTGATATCAAGTACGGCTTCCAAATACCATTTCTTAAACAGATTTTTCCCGTATTTCCCGGTTAGGATAAAATAGTCATCATTTTTTCGAACCGGAAAATCGCGTTGAGGTTGTCTAATCACACCATAACCCCCATCAAACCGGCCATCAAAGATTTTATTATCTCTTTCCCATTTTGTCTGAAAACTAAAAGAGGTAGCCAGAGAGACATTAGGATCGCCTCCTTTGGCCCAGTCATAAAAACCAACATGTTGGAAAGTCAAAGCAAAGTTGCTGTTAAAATGCCAATATTTTATGGTGTCACCAGGAGGAATGTACTTTACGATGAGGGTATCGATTTTTGCCGTTTGACCAAAAAGAACGTTTGTTATGAAAATGCCAATACTTACCAAAGGAATGAAATACCTCATATCATGGTTCCTGAACTATAAACTTCAAATTTCCTGCAAAAGTAGGCACTTCTGCGCTTAATTATACACAATTACAAAGAGAAATTGCTAGATGTATTCAGGCCAGCGATTTAATTTCTTCCAGGGCTGTTTCGGTGAGTGGTTTGGTAATGAACTTAATGACATTGTCATTGTTCACAATTTTGTCAATATCTCGCTTATTGTCCGAACTGGAAAGGATGATGACTTTACACTTATTTTTTAGGATATGATTGAATTTTTCGAATTCATACAGAAAGACAAATCCATCAACGATAGGCATGTTGATATCAAGGAAAATGTATTCGGGTAATTTGCTGGGGTCTTCTTTATGGGATTCCAAATATTCCAATGCACTTTTCCCGGAATTTTTAATTTCAACATTCCTGGCAAAATTGGTAATTTCTATAATTCTTCTACTTATAAAATTGTCAGTATCGTTGTCATCAACAAGCATTACCAAATCTAGAAGATTGTTTTCGTCAGCCATAACTCTAACCAGGATTAAAAATATGTGGAACTCAAATTTATTAATTTTTGAATGAAATCAATAATGAACATTCTTGCCGTTCTGTTTTAATCAAAAAATCCGGGAGTAAATATAAATATAAAATGGATATCAAGCGAAGTTGACCTGGTTTATGCAATGCAATAATTGATTTTTTTTATCAATCTTCAGTTTACCAGTGATTATAAAAGACCACTAAAGTTACTTCTTTTTAATTTTGAGTTCTTCATCAACTTTGATATTAAAATCCTCCTTGTGATTCCATTCCATTAATTCTTTGATTGACACGTCATATTTCCTGGCAATGCTATATAATGTTTCATTTGAATTAACCTTATGAATGATAAATTCATCGGATGTTTTGTCAGTCGGATTGCTGTTAGCAGTAGTGAGTGGGGCTTTTTGACTTGTGGATTCGACAATTCGCAATTCCTGTCCGATTTTTAGCGGTATATTCAGGTCTAAATTATTCCAAAGCGCAATGTCTTCTACCTTTACCCCATAAGATTGCGCGATGGCGAAGAGTGTTTCCCCCTGGCTCACAATATGAATGGTAGCAACGCTTGATTGTGGCGAAGAATTATTATCGCGCTTGTTTTGGTATGCTGGATCAGATGTGTTGCTGCGTGTAGATTCATTATTTTGTTCAGGTTCCAGTTCTACATAACTATCGGCATCTACATAGTTGGATTGACTTATTTCTTGTTTGGTTGGGGTCTCATTTTTAGGGGTAACAACATCAGACATGTCGATGGCGCTGTCTTCAAATTCGAAAATTTCTTTTTGGTCCAGGGAATTGTCCGGTGTTGAAGCCGTTACGTTCGGTTTGTTTTGCGCCGACTTGGCCAACACTGGTGTGGCGGGTGTTTCAGGTGGTTTTGCATTCTCTTTATATTCTATTGGTATATTGGAAGGGCGAATGAACCGCATCCACAAAACACGACCTGGCTCAAGGTCCTGCTCATTTTCCATGCGATTTTTCATTAAAAGCTTGTGGAGTCTAACACCATAAGTTTGCGAGATTTCCCACATGGTTTCTCCTATTCGGGCGACATGATAATGCACTTTGGCTTTAGCATGTTTCTTCTTGAAATAATAGGCTTCTCCGGGTATGATCTTTTCATTGCTGATGAGGTCATTGTATTTTAAAAATCGCTTTAAGGGAATATCTCCCTTGTCTGCAAGCGATTGTACAGTTTCTCCAGCGCTGGCTACAACACCTGGCAAGCCATTAATATTTTGTGGAAAACCCCCACTTTGGTCTTTTATTCTGGGAAAGGCGACATCTTCTTTAAAATCATACTTGTTGGTGGATGTACCCTGTTCGGTCACGAAAGTATTTTGTTTTGCTGATTCTTCCCTTGGTTTTCCTTCTGTCTTTATAATTTTTTCCTGGGCAACCAGGTTATTTTGTGTTATTGGCACAAGTATCGTATACTGTTTATCTGTTGGAATTTTACCGTGTTTAAGCCATTTATTATAAGATTCTAATTGGTCCGTATCTACCATAAATTCATTGGCAATATCTTTCAATGTTTTATCGTCTCCCCGGGTGTACTCCTGAAGATAAAACGGCGGATTTTTGTCTTTGCCGATTTCATCCTGAAAAGCGATTTTGTATGCCAGAAATTTCTTGATGTACCAATGTGTTTTTGTATCTATGTCCATTTG
Organism: uncultured Cytophagales bacterium; assembly: GCA_963711495.1. Lineage (GTDB taxonomy): Bacteria > Bacteroidota > Bacteroidia > Cytophagales > Cyclobacteriaceae > CAVQEK01. The sequence continues at coordinate 137,468 of CAVQEK010000005.1, read as the reverse complement.
CTTGGCACCGCGGTATTGGGCATTGATGTGATCTTCGACACCTCCCTGGCCCGTCATGTAGGCCAACAAAGACATCAGCCAGTTGTTGTTGTAAAAATTATTTCTTTTCAGATAAATGGCGGCACCCCGTGTTGCAGACACAATATTCATTCTTTCATCAACATTGCGGTTCACACACAGTCCCACCTCGGTGGCTGTTCCTTCTTTGAATTGCCAAAAACCCACAGCATTTGAAGAAGAGACAGCATCTGGCACAAGGGCACTTTCCTGTATGACCAAATATTTGAAATCATCTGGTACATTTTCTTCACGCAACACCCGCTCAATAATCGGAAAATAAAGATTTACAGTTTGTAGTTTTTTGTCAAAGTAGGAACGATTGCGATGAAGCGCATTGACGTCTGCCTGGATTTGCTTTCTCGCGCCTTCCTTGATGTGCAAAGAAATATCAGCAAACTGTAAATGGGCGGGTACTTCCGGACCTTGCCCATATGTATTACGCGCAACCAATAGAAAGAAAAGAAGTGAGATCGATAGAAAAAATTTCATAAACCTGTTTCCTTTATTTGATAGGATCTGATCCTTTTCAATCCAAATTATGGTATTTGCTGAGATATCCTGAGTTCATTCAAATTACAATAACTGATTTTAACCGATTTTTCTTATTAGGCTAACTCCGTCTCTGAATGGAAGCATAACGTTTTCTACCCGATTATCTTTTTGAACTTTATCATTAAATTCTACAATAGCTTTGGTATCCTTGTCATCCTGTTCCGGTTTATGGACCACTTTTCCTCCCCACAACACATTATCAGCCAACAAGAATCCACCAATATTCATGTGATTCAGAATAAGATCAAAATAATGAGGATAGTTCACTTTATCTGCATCAAGGAACACCAAATCAAATTGTATGCCTAACTGTGGAATGATTTCCAAAGCATTGCCGATGTGCTGAATGATTTTATCTCCAAAGCCCGATTTATTGAATTTCTCCAGATTTTCCTGTTCCAGTTCTTCATTAATTTCAATGGTGTGGAGAATCCCATCTTTTCGAAGACCTTCTGCTATACAAATGGCTGAATATCCAGTAAAAGTACCTATTTCCAGCACTAATTTCGGGCTGATCATATGTGAAATCATGGATAGAAACCGTCCCTGTACGTGGCCTGAAAGCATTCTTGGCATGACCATTTTAAGATGGGTATCCCGGTTAATTTCCTGAAGAAGTGGAGATTCCGAAGAAGTGTGTTCTTCCAAATATCGTTCGATCAGTTTCTGTTCTGTTTTCATACAAAAATAAAATCTGTCTTATCCCAATGCACCCGGCTTAATTTAAAATTTTCAAAATTAATCTTTTGGCACAAAATAAAGAAAACTAAAGGCATCCTCGGCAAAAACTTCATTTGATAAATTGAACAATTGTTGTGCTGTTATCCGGTGGACTGCCTGAACAACTTCTTCATAACTTTCAATTATGCCAAGGTCCAGCAAACTTTTTCCCATCATCAGCATCAGGCTGATGTTATTTTCTTCTGCCATGGCCATTTGTCCGAGGAATTGTTCGCGGGCTTTATGCATTTGGAGTGTTCCCAAAGGATTTTGTTTCAATTTTTTTAATTCCCTGATCACCAGGTCAACACACCGGTATAATTGTTTTTTTTCAGTACCAAAGAAAATGCTAAAAAGGCCCGTGTCAATAAATGGTGCATAATTGGCTTCCACAGCATACACAAATCCATATTTTTCCCGTAAAGCCAGGTTCAGCCGGCTATTCATAGCGGGTCCACCCAAAATATTTACCAGCATTAGGAATGGCAACCGGTTGGTATTGTTAATCGGGTAGGCGGTTCTGCCAATCCCACATTGGGCCTGTGTAATCGGCTTTTTCTCCAGCTTTGTTCTGGGCAAGTAATTTTTGAACAGTAATCGGGGCTTTTCTGAATGATATGAGGGTATATCCTTTAAATATTTTTCTGCCAGCTTAAAGACTTTTTTTGATGGCAGATTGCTGACCGATGAAAAAATAACCTTTTCCGTGTTCAGGTTTTGTTTAATAAAAAGATCAAAATCATGCTTTTGAAAAGATCTTACACTGGTTTTTGTCCCTAAAATATTATAGCCCAACGGGTGCTCTGCAAAAATGAGGTGATCAAAATCATCCTGAATGGCATCCTCGGGGTTATCGATGTACAATGCCATTTCTTCCAGGATTACATTTCGTTCTCGTTCAATCTGGTTTTCAGGAAAGATGGAATCGAAGGTAATATCTTTTAATAAATCCAGGGCTTTTTCGAAATGGTAATTCATCACCGAGGCATAGAAGCAAATTTTTTCTTTGGTAGTATAGGCATTTAACTCACCACCCAGAGAATCAAGCCTGTTCAGGATGTGAAAGGATTTGCGTTTTTTAGTTCCCTTGAAAGCCATATGCTCCCAGAAATGAGCGATTCCCTGTTGTTCCGGATTTTCGTCACGGCTTCCAATATCAAGAATAAATCCACAATGGGCTATTTTGGAGTTGGAGATTTGCTTATGTACTACACGTATGCCGCTGGGCAATATCAACAAATCATAATCTTTCATGCTACAGTCAATCTCCTGATTTAAGTGCAAATATAAGGGTTGAGGTTTTGATTTCCGTGGCATATCGGTTCGATTATTTGTCAAACTGATCAATTGCGACTATGATTTTTTGGATCTATCAGGAAATGCAAAGAAAAAACGCGGATCGGTTCTTTGCATATGAATGATCTTTTATACCTTCATCCCTTTTTACAGCACTGGTTATTTAATAGATTTAAGTCATCAAAATAAAAGCTCGAATTGAGCGATTTTACCAGATCTTATAATTTGATTTATCATGAAATATTTACCGATCGATAAGGAATTATTCATACGCAACCGAAAGAAATTTGTCCAACAGTTGAAACCAAATTCCATAGCAATTTTCAATTCTAATGACATCATGCCGACTTCTGCCGATGGCACAATGCCTTTTAAGCAGCAGACCGATCTATTTTATTTCTCAGGCATCGATCAGGAAGAAACAAAATTGGTGATATTTCCTGATGCCAGGGATAAAAAATTCAGGGAAATCCTGTTTTTACGGGAAACCAATGAAGAAATCGCAATATGGGAAGGCCATAAATATACTAAGGATGAAGCCCGGGAAACCTCTGGTATTGAGACGATTTTGTGGAATACACAATTCGAACAGTTGCTTAAAGGTTTGATGTTCCAGGCTGAATATGTTTATCTAAACACCAATGAGCACCTTCGTGCTGGCGTTGAAGTTGAAACCAGAGATACTCGTTTTATGAAATGGTGTAGAGCGCAATATCCGCTGCATCAATATGAAAGGGTACAACCAATTATGCATCAACTCAGGGCTGTGAAGTCACCTCAGGAAATAACATTATTGCAGAAAGCAATCGATATCACAGGTCTTGGATTCAAACGAATCTTGAATTTTGTAAAACCGGGTGTCATGGAATATGAAGTGGAAGCAGAACTAATGCATGAGTTTCTTTGCAACCGAGCAACAGGATTTGGGTTTGCGCCAATCATTGCCTCAGGATTCAACAGTTGTGTTTTGCATTATGTGGAGAACAACAAAAAATGTAAAGATGGCGATGTGTTATTATGCGATATAGGTGCGGAATATGCAAATTATAATGGTGATTTGACCAGGACCATCCCGGTAAATGGAAAATTCACAACCAGGCAGCGTCAGGTTTACGATGCGGTTCATAGAGTGCAATTAGCGGCAATGAAAATGCTGGTGCCGGGCAATACCATTCCCGAATATCATAAGGAAGTGGGCAAGATTATGGAAGGTGAACTTTTAGGACTTGGTTTACTGGACAAAACCGATATAAAAAACCAAGACCCGGAGAAACCGGCATATAAGAAATATTTCATGCATGGAACTTCTCATCATTTGGGGCTGGATGTACACGATTATGGAGATATGTATCGAAAATTTGAGCCTGGGATGGTTTTTACCGTTGAACCTGGTATTTATATACGTGAAGAAAATTTAGGTATTCGATTAGAAAATGATATTGTTATCAAAGAAAGTGGTATCGATGATCTTATGAAAAATATTCCCATAGAAGCTGCAGAGATTGAAAATATAATGCACTCAAGTTGATAATATGTGGTAGTTACGACTTAATCTGACAGTTAGGGATTAAATTTAAATGAGGAATTTAATCATTAACCCCATAAACTGTCAGAAATGAATACAGAGACAAAAGTAATCAAAACTAAGTTAGGACTACTCAACTTAGCCGAACAATTAGGCAATGTATCCCAAGCCTGTAAAATATTTGGATATAGTCGAGATAGCTTTTACCGCTACAAAGAGTTGTACGATCAAGGCGGAGAGATGGCATTGGCTGAACTTAGCCGCCGCCAACCGAATCACAAAAATCGCATTGAGCCAGCCATAGAAGAACGTGTCGTATCCATTGCATATGAATATCCTGCATATGGCCAATTAAGAGCCTCCAATGAACTTAAGAAAGAAGGGGTATTCATATCTCCCTGTGGTGTGCGCTGTGTTTGGCTGCGACATGATCTGGAGACCTTCAGAAAGCGACTCAAAGCTCTGGAGGCTAAAGTTGCCCAAGAAGGATTGATACTGACTGAATCTCAAATTACCGCCATGGAAAAGGCTAAGGAAGAGAAGCGGGCTCAGGGCGAGATAGAGACACTTCATCCGGGCTACCTGGGTGCCCAGGACACCTATTATGTTGGAACCATTAAGGGCGTTGGCAGGATTTATCAGCAGACATTTATCGATACATATGCCAAAACAGCCCATGTTAAGTTGTATGACAGGAAAAATGCATTAGTAGCGGCAGATATACTGAACGATCGGGTGATCCCTTTCTATGAAAAATATGACATCCCGTTACTTCGAATTTTAACTGATCGAGGCACTGAATATTGTGGCTCCAGGGAGCATCATGAATATCAGCTTTATTTGGCCATTGAGGATATAGACCATAGTAAGACAAAAGCCAAAAGTCCTCAAACCAACGGCATTTGTGAGCGCTTCCATCGTACCATACAAGACGAATTCTATGCGGTGGCTTTTAGAAAGAAGATCTACCACAATATTGAAGAACTTCAGCAGGATCTGGATGTTTGGATTGATCAATACAACCATGACCGGCCCCATTCAGGCAAATACTGCTTTGGGAAAACACCAATACAAACCTGGGAAGAATCCTTACATCTGGCGAAAGAAAAATTGTTGGATCGGCAGAATGAAAATTTCGTACCTTTATTACCGCAAGGTGAAGCGGAAGCAGGCTCTGGTGGAGACCAACCTGCCAGGAATAACCTTGCCGACCGAAATGGCGAGGGGCTTTATTTGCCCCTTGCTTATCACCATTTTGGGAGTGGTATACCTAAAGAAAACTCAAAACCAACACCTTGAACTGTCAGATCAAGTCGGAGCTATTACAGATAATACCTCTAAATCGAAAGCAGATAAAAGGTCTGATTGAAGGCATTTCGACTTCTCACCATAAAATCATATTCAGGTAATGTTTTATCATAAAAGGTATGATTGGATTGATCGGTATGTTTTTAAAAATATTCCGAAATTAAAGATTGTCATGTTTTGAATGCCTTAGAGAAATTATTCATGAAAAATAAGACCATAAAAAAAGAGGCCATTTCTATGGCCTCCAGTGGTAAATTGTTTTCTGAAATTTAATTCAATCGGAATCGCGCTGCTTTTTCCTGGAGCATTACGCGATCAGCAGTGATACTCGGATCACTGTAAATGTTTTTCGACAATTCGGCAACCACCTTTTTCCTGTACCCAAGTTTTTCAGCGATATCTTCACAGAAAACGATCTCTGATTTAAATACCTGTCCGTCTACCTTCATCAATTGGATGACCATATAAAGATATTCGAATCGTTCTTCCTCGGTTAAAGCTTCCAGATTGTTTATCGGTTCTGGTTTATTGAGTAATGCTTTTACATCATCATCAGGAATGCCATTCACCTGGGCGATGTGTTCAATAAGCTTTTGTTCCTTTTTGGCCAGATTGCGGTCGATGGTTGCCAGTTGGACGAGAATATTGAGTTTCTGTTTTGACATATCCAATTATTTTCTTGATTAAACACTAGGTAAATTTAACAATTCTTGACAATTGTTAATGCTAAGCCATTCTGCCAGACCTTAAAGTCATGTAATAAAATTTTTTAGAAAGTCGAAAATTCTAAGCGATTGACTGATAAGTCAAAATGTCTTAGCCATTCAATGAAAACTCGAAGTATCTTTTTGATGTCACTTCGGATCTTTCATTGAAGTTAACTTCAGTGAAGCGCACTTGATTGGTTTGATTGATGAGGATTACGGAGGAGCAACGTGTGCCATACGAATCTGTTCTAATGAATAAAGGAGAAAGTTTGCGTTCTAGTTCAAGGGGAATACCGGTTTGTGGTAATTCATTGTTATCCGATTCACGGTCATCATGCAAAAGGTTTAACAAATGGCTTTCATCAATCAAATCGTCTTGAATGAGTTGTTGTAAACCGTCTTTCCCAATATTTACCTTAGGCCAGGCTGTATCCAGGAGATGATTGCTCAGTCCATGGATCCCCCGCTTAATGGAGATGGTATTACTGGTGATGTTGGAATAATGGTAGAAAACGCCAGATTCATCACGGAGCAGTAGATTATAACCATTGTATTGTTCACTATTTGTTCCCAATGATTGTAGATAATCTTTTGCATTGAGATGGTTCAATAAGAAATTTTTGGTTAATGCACCTCGTGACGGAGCTTCCGGAAAGTTGCTTTTTGGATCTCGGTAATTGGTGACGGCAGCAATTTTGCCTTCTGAGCTTATCCCCAGCCAGGTACCTCCCGATTTTTTATCAATCCCACCAATAACCCGGGGATCTTCCGGCCAGATATCTGCAGCTTGTGTTGGCCGTTTAAAAAATTCGTCACGGTTCGCTGCAAAAATGAGTTTGTACTCGGGATGTTCATTCAAGGCAAATAAGATTAGACACATTGTAGAAGAACTTTATGAATATGAAAATTTTCCTGGCAAAAGTAAAATAGTTTAAAAGAATCAGCAAAATGTCGTAGGTTTGGTATAACTTATTTATGAAAAAAAGTAAGCCATGTTCGATTTTTTCAAAAAAGATAAGCAAAAGCAAAAAAATGCCCCTTTGCTTGCTGATCTGGACCAGAAACCATTAAAAGAAGGCGATTTGGTGCAATCATTGCGTTACGACCTGGGCACATGCCGGTTGATAAAAACTGAGGAAGGGCTCTTTTACGAATCATTGGAAAATGGCAAACGGGTAAGTTGGGCATACATGGTAGATGCTGCCACAGAGCTACAAAAAGTAAAAAAGCTGGAAGAGGATCAGGCATGAATCGATTTTGAGTTTCATTTACCGCATTCAGATTAATCAGACTTTTTTAGATTTTATGGGATAATTGGCTTTTTTACAAAGTAGGTACTTACGTTTTTGGGCTCATTTAATCAATCAGCGTTCCCCACTTCTAAACTTCTGCATGTTCGTTTCAATTCTATTATTATTTCTTAATCGAATCACTAATTTTGCAAGCTTTAAGTTTGAGTTCGGAGTTGTTCGCATAAGTATCGCTTTAAAATTGCATTGATCTTTTTTCAAACCATGATAAACAACAAATATTTTGTCATCGATTTTGACAGTACTTTCACCAAGGTTGAGGCACTGGATTTGCTGGGAGAAATATCATTAAAAAACCATCCTGATCGCGATCAGATTTTGGGTAAGATCAAAGAAATAACTAATAAAGGCATGGATGGTTCCATTTCTTTTCGCGAATCACTGGTCCAACGCATTGCGTTGTTGAAAGCAAGGAAACAGCATATCATTGAGTTGATTGAAGCGTTGCGGGGTCAGATCTCTAAATCATTTGAACGTAATAAGTCTTTCTTTCAGGATTATGCTGAGAATATCTTTATTATTTCCAATGGGTTCAAAGACTTTATTACACCAATAGCCACCAAAATGGGTGTAAAGGAAGAAAATATATTTGCTAATACCTTCAAATTTGATAATGATGACAATATTATTGGATTTGATGAGGATAATGTCTTGTCGTCCAACAATGGAAAAGTTGAACAGTTAAAATCATTGAATTTGAACGGCGATGTTTATGTCATTGGAGATGGGTATACGAATTATGAAATCCGGGCGGCTGGGTTGGCCAATAAGTTTTATGCATTTACGGAAAATATTCAACGTAGTGCAGTGACCGAAAAAGCAGACCATATAGCGCCAAGCCTGGATGAATTCTTGTTTCACAACAAAATGAGGTCATCTGTTTCATATCCTAAAAACCGGATCAATGTTTTACTACTCGAGAATGTACACCCCATAGCTGTAAAATTACTCCAAGAAGAAGGATACAATGTAGAGATATACCCTGCAGGTATGGATGAAGATGAACTCAGTGATCGAATTAGGAATGTTTCTATTTTGGGGATAAGGTCAAAAACCCAATTGAGTGCAAAGGTATTGGAAAATGCCCATCGTCTCATGGCAGTAGGGGCTTTTTGTATCGGAACAAATCAAATTGATTTGGAGGCTTGTCTGAAAAAAGGTATTGCAGTATTTAATGCTCCTTTTAGCAATACCCGTTCAGTAGTTGAACTGGCCATCAGTGAAATTATTATGCTCATGCGTAATTTGCCGGATAAAATTGGTAAAATGCATGAGGGGCGTTGGGATAAATCTGCCAGGAACAGCTTTGAGGTTAGGGGAAAAAATTTGGGCATAATTGGATATGGAAACATTGGAACACAACTTTCGGTTTTGGCGGAAGCATTGGGTATGAATGTTTACTATTATGATGTTGTGGAGAAATTAGCACTGGGTAATGCTAAGAAATGTGATACGCTAGAAGAGTTACTAGCGAAAGTGGATATTGTGTCATTGCATGTCGACGGCAGAAAGGAGAATGAAAATTTATTGGGTGAAACACAATTTGATGCCATGAGAAAAGGTTCCATTTTACTCAATCTGAGCAGGGGACATGTTGTAGATATTGATGCTTTGAAAAAGAATATTGAAAATGGCAAAATCGTCGGAGCGGGAATAGATGTTTTTCCACAAGAACCAAAGAGCAATAGTGATGAATTTATTTCGGCATTGCGTAGCTTGCCCAATGTTATCCTTACCCCGCATATCGGGGGTAGTACCCTGGAAGCCCAGGAGAATATTGGGAATTTCGTACCCAATAAAATCATTGATTACATCAATTCCGGAAGTACCACCAATAGTGTGAATTTTCCGGAAATCCAGTTGCCTGTATATAGCGATGCACACCGGCTTATTCATATCCATCATAATGTACCTGGAGTACTGGCGGCTATTAATCAGGTTATTGCCAAGAATAACATTAATATTCTCGGTCAGTATCTGAAAACAAATGAAACAATTGGCTACCTGATATTGGCAGTAGATAAGGAATATGATACTGAGGTGATTGAGGACTTGCGTAATATAGAACATACCATTAGATTCAGGGTTTTGTATTAAATTAATTTTTATGAAAAAAGCACTTATCACAGGAATTACCGGCCAGGATGGAGCTTATATAACGGAAATGTTATTGGAAAAGGGCTACGAAGTTCATGGTATTAAACGACGTAGTTCATTGTTCAATACTGACAGGATAGACCATCTTTATCAGGATCCGCATGAAAATGATGTCCGTCTGAAACTTCACTATGGCGACCTTACAGATTCCGCCAATGTCATCCGACTAATCCAGGAAGTGCAACCGGATGAAATCTATAATTTAGGGGCCATGTCGCATGTGAAAGTCAGCTTTGACACACCGGAATATACGGCAAATGTCGATGGTCTGGGTGCTTTGCGAATTCTAGAAGCCGTTCGACTTTTAGGGCTCATCGATAAAACAAGAATATATCAAGCGTCTACCTCCGAATTGTATGGCAAGGTTCAGGAGATACCCCAATCAGAAAAAACACCATTTTATCCAAGGTCACCTTATGGGGTAGCCAAATTGTATGGTTTTTGGATAACGGTCAATTATAGGGAAGCCTACAATATGTTTGCCTGTAACGGAATACTCTTCAATCATGAATCGCCCCTACGCGGTGAAACGTTTGTTACCCGGAAAATTACCCGTGCCGTGGCGCGAATTGCACTCGGATTGTTGGATACGACCTACCTTGGAAATCTGGATGCTAAACGGGATTGGGGCCATGCCAAGGATTATGTGGAAGCGATGTGGCTGATTTTACAGCAAAAGACAGCAGAGGATTATGTCATTGCTACCGGAGTGACAACATCAGTTCGTGAGTTTGTGGAGTTGAGCTTTGCAGAACTGGGCATTCAGATTGCATTTGAAGGTACCGATATCCATGAAATTGGTAAGGTGGTTCAATGCACTAATCCTGAATTTCAGCTACCTCGTGGAAAAGAAGTCGTAAAAATTGATCCAGGGTATTTCAGACCGACAGAAGTGGACTTGCTAATAGGAGATCCGACCAAAGCCAAAGAGAAATTGGGCTGGAAGCCGAAATATGACCTTAAAGGTCTGGTAAAAGATATGGTTTGGTCTGATATTGAATTGTTTAAACGGGATAAATTTCTGTTAAAAGGCGGACATAAAATTTTCAACTATCACGAATAAGCCATGCTCAAAGAAGACAAAATTTATGTTGCTGGCCACAAAGGCATGGTGGGGTCAGCCATCCTGCGGAAAATTCGTGCTGAAGGTTATGAAAATATTTTGACGAAAACCTCTTCTGAACTGGATTTGCGTGTTCAATCCGAGGTGGAACATTTTTTTCATTCGGGAAAACCAGATTATGTTTTTTTGGCAGCAGCGAAAGTGGGCGGTATTGTGGCCAATAATACCTATCGGGCAGAATTTCTTTACGACAACCTGATGATCCAGAATAATGTCATTCACCAGAGTTATTTACATGGTGTAAAGAAATTGATGTTTCTGGGCAGTTCATGCATTTATCCCAAGCTGGCGAGGCAGCCTCTTCGCGAGGAATATCTGCTTACCGGTTTGCTTGAACCCACCAACGAACCGTATGCAATAGCCAAAATTGCAGGGATTAAAATGTGCGATGCTTATCGCAGCCAATATGGTTGTAATTTTATTTCTGTGATGCCCACCAATCTATATGGCCCAAATGACAATTATGATCTCCAAAAATCACACGTATTACCAGCGCTCATCAGAAAGATTCATGAAGCAAAGACGGGCGTGGTAGATCAGGTAGAAATCTGGGGAACCGGTACACCTTTGCGAGAGTTCATGCATGTGGATGATTTGGCCAATGCATGTTTTTTTCTAATGGAAAATTATAATGAACAAGGTTTTGTTAATATTGGCACTGGTAAAGATATTTCAATCAGGGACCTTGCGTTGATGATCAAGGATATTGTTGGATATGAAGGGTCTTTATATTTTGATGATTCAAAACCGGATGGAACACCAAGGAAATTAATGGATGTCAGCAAACTGGAATCATTAGGTTTCAGATATTCCATTGAATTGAAAGATGGAATCAAAATGGTTTATGAAGATTTTTTAAGGCAATAATTTTTAAAAAAAATACCCATCGCAGCCAAGGGGTTAGTCAAACCCTGAATAGACAGGATTTAGGCTACCCAAACGTATCAACAATCCACTGTTAACTTCGATATTAGAAAATACCGAAGATCTCGCAAAAGCGAAATTGAGGCCCGGTTTCTACGTAGGGCTCACCCGGTTTTTGTTTCATGTTAGGTTTGACAACGCTATTCTTGACTCCAATGGGTTTATTTTAAATATTTTTTTCCAAAGAACGAATCAAAACGAGAATATGATGACCAATATTATCCTCTTTTGAATTACAAATATAAAGCTTTGTTTGCGATATACAGAAAAGACATCGCCTAAATTCTGAGATTTTTTTATTGTATATATACCATTATTTGATAAAAATACGCGGTTTAAATTCAGGCATAAAAAAAACTGGCCTTTACAGGACCAGCTTCTATTTTTATTTTTAGCGATGACTACATCATGCCACCCATTCCACCGCCACCCATTGGAGGCATTGGATTGCTTTTTTCTTCTTCAGGAGAATCAGAAACCACACATTCAGTGGTGAGCAATAACGACGCAATGGATGCCGCGTTTTCGAGGGCAAGTCTGGTCACCTTGGTAGGATCAATAATTCCTGCTTTTACCAGATGTTCAAATTTATCCTCGCGTGCATTGTAACCAAAATCGTCTTTGCCATCTTTTACTTTCTGAACGATGACTGAGCCTTCACCACCTGCATTTTCAACGATGGTTCGCAAGGGAGATTCGAGTGCAAGACGAACAATATTTACACCAGTCTGCTGATCATCATTTTCAGTTTCGATGTTGTCGAGGGCAGTCATGGCTCTTATCAATGCAACGCCACCGCCAGGCACGATGCCTTCTTGAACTGCAGCTCTGGTTGCGTGCAAAGCATCATCTACACGGTCCTTTTTCTCTTTCATTTCTACTTCAGTAGCAGCACCAACATAAAGTATAGCTACCCCACCCGACAATTTTGCCAGTCTTTCCTGAAGTTTTTCCCTGTCATAATCGGAAGTCGTGGTTTCAATCTGTGCTTTGATCTGATTGATCCTGGCATGGATATCTTCTTTTTTGCCATCACCGTTCACAATTACGGTATTGTCCTTGTCGATATTTACTTTTTCAGCAGTACCAAGATAATCCAAGGTAGCATTTTCAAGTTTGAATCCCCGATCTTCAGAAATTACCGTACCACCTGTAAGAATGGCGATATCTTCCAACATGGCTTTTCTTCTGTCTCCGAAACCAGGTGCCTTCACAGCGGCAACCTTGAGTGAGCCTCTGATCTTATTGACAACTAGCGTGGCAAGTGCTTCACCATCAACATCTTCAGAAATGATCAACAGTGGTTTGCCTGTTTGAGCTACTGCCTCGAGTACAGGAAGCAATTCTTTCATTGCCGAAATCTTCTTGTCATAAATCAGAATATACGGACTTTCCAGTTCGGCTTCCATTTTTTCTGTATTCGTTACGAAGTAGGGTGACAGATATCCGCGGTCAAATTCCATACCTTCAACGGTTTTCACATCGGTATCGGTACCTTTTGCTTCTTCCACGGTGATCACACCATCTTTGCCAACTTTATTCATGGCATCAGCAATCATCTTACCGATTTCATTGTCATTGTTGGCCGATATGGTAGCAACCTGAGCAATTTCATTGCTGTCTTTGATGGTTTTTGATTGTTTTTTGAGGTTTTCAACCACAGCAATTACAGCCTTGTCGATGCCTCGTTTCAAATCCATTGGATTTGCCCCTGCAGCGACATTTTTAATGCCGTGATTGAAGATTGACTGGGTAAGAACGGTAGCAGTGGTCGTACCGTCTCCAGCGTCATCAGCTGTTTTGGATGCAACTTCTTTTACCAACTGAGCACCCATATTTTCGATGGGGTCTTTCAATTCAATTTCTTTCGCTACGGTTACACCATCTTTGGTGACCGTGGGTGCTCCAAATTTTTTATCAAGAATAACATTTCGACCCTTGGGACCTAATGTCACTTTTACCGCGTCTGCAATTGTTCCGACGCCTTTTTTTAGCTTGTCCCTTGCTTCGGTGTTAAAGAATATTTCTTTCGCCATTTTTAATACTTTTTTAGTTTAAGTTTAATACCATTAATTACTTTAGATAATTGCAAAAATGTCTGATTCCCTCATGATGAGGTAATCTTTACCTTCTACAGTGATTTCGGTACCAGCGTATTTTCCATAAAGGATCTGGTCACCAACTTTCACGGTTAATGGTTCATCTTTTTTTCCACTTCCTACAGCTACCACTTCACCACGCTGTGGCTTTTCTTTGGCAGTGTCAGGAATAATAATACCGGATGCGGTTTTTTCTTCAGCAGCAGCTGGTTCAACAAGAACTCTGTCTGCAAGAGGTTTGATCTTAACTTTCGACATTTTTGTAACGATTTTATTTTGAATGGTTATAGTTCGAAATATGCGCTACCATTATCATTTCTTGTGCCAAACTCAAATAATGCCATATTTTACACAATTTCCTGCCAATTTTTCATGCTACGAAAATTATGGACTGACATACCTTGACAAAACTTCTTGATGGCGGACCCTTGCGCCGATTTATAATTTTAATTATATTTTGATTTGATTAATAAGAAAAATGTAAGAAATGGAGTCGTTAAAAGAAAATTGGTTAACAGATGGGCTGATTGATTTCGAATATAAAAAATATATTCTTTTGGCTTACCTTCAAGATGTCAGGCGCAACTTTGATGACAATAAATTATATCCATTTTTGTCAGACCTTGTTTTTCATTACAGAAACCTTCAGGTGATTAAACAAAAAAAGGAATTATTAATGGAGCAATTCCCTAAAATGGTTTCGAAAGCGGATTTCAAAAAACTGCAAGTCACTTATAAGAAAATTGTGGAGGACGACGATCTGATGGAAGTAATCGAATCGATTGCAAATTTTGCACTTGACAAGTTTAAGGGAGGACTTGAACATGGCCGGGAAATCTATGATTTCATTGAAAATAAAGTGGAAATCATTCCGATAGGATTGTCTCCGCTTTATATTAATGAAGGGTATATGCTCATTTCTGAAAACAGCCACAAGGAAATTAGGATATTCAAATATCTGATTACGATTTTTGAGGATTCCAAAGAAACTTTTCGGGGTGTGAGTACTGAATATTTGTTTTCACTATTGAAAAGCCTGAACAGTACGTATGAGAATATCAAATTGGAATTGATCCGGAGAGATAGAAGTTTACCTAACCCGGCGACATATTTAATAACATCTAAAATTACCGTTCCTTTCGAAGAAACCCTCTTTCCTATTGCTAAAAGATTACTTGTGAAATATGTAAGCGCTGCCTGAAATGGTTTTTTTACTGTAGGCTGTCGTTTGTCAGGCCTTCTAAACCACCATTGCCAGAAGATGCGGTGTCAAGGGGTAATTGATTGCCAATATTTGGAACGACATTTTGTTCTTGAGCACGTTCAATATTTGGGCTGGTCAAACCCGCATTATCTGATTGATTGTGAACAAAGAAATTTGTGGAAAGACTTAAAACCAGTATGCCAATGGCCAATCCCCAAGTCAATTTTTCAAGAATATCTCCAGTACGTTTTACACCCATGATCTGGCTGGTAGATCCGCCAAACTGGCTGGATAAACCTCCACCCTTTGAATTCTGAGCCAACACAACCAACACCAATAACAAAGATGCAATGATGATCAGGGTGATGAGAAATGTAAACATTTTATTTTTTCTTTAAATCTTCAATTTGAGCTGCAAAGTAAGCCTTTTTTTGTGGAAATTTCCAAATTAATTTTTTATAAATGTCAATGGCTTTTTCTGTCTTTCCTTGTCTTAAGAATATATTTGCCAGGTTTTCTGTCACCAGATTTTCATCTAAAAAGGTGCTGACTACGGAAAGATCTTCATGATTTTGATGTGTTTCCTTGTCAGCCAACACGCGTCTCGATTTGATGTCCGGATCTTTTTCAATAAAACGGCTGATCAGGTCGTCCTGGTATTTTCTTGTTAATTCATTCGAGTCGGTGGTCAGATCCTGAGACAAATTTTCCTGATCAACCCGATTCTTATCATTTTCGACGGTCTCGTCGAATTCGGCAGGATCACCCATGGAATTTTTTGATGTACCTTCAGTGACTTGCCCGGTTTCCAGGGTTTCCGTAAAAATTATTGGCTCTTCTTCATGATCTGTGATATTCGAATTATTGTCTTCTTTCTCAATGGTTTCTTCCTTCTTTTGGATTTCTACATCCTGAGTATTCGTGCTTTCCTGTTTTTCCAGAAATTCATATTGTTTCCTCAATGAACGGAGGATTCGAAGATTTTTCATAACCTCTTCAAATAACTCATTGCTGTCATCTTCCTTTTCATCTGAGTATGCTATATCTTTTTGAATCTGATCTGCGGATTCCTGATATTCGTCCTGATCGATTTCAGGGGGCAAAAAAGATTTCGGTTTCGGTTCTTCATAATAGTGAAGAAAATCATCAGAATTCAGGGTGATCGGGAAATTGGTATCCAAAATAACCTTCTTTAAAACAATTCGATCTGATGCATAAATGGCAGCTGTATGGATATGGAGGTCTTTTTGTTCATTGCCATATTGATTGGATATTTTTGCCAGCAAAACATGCAAAAACTGAGCAAACGGGTATTGATTGGATAGGTTTTCCAACTCAAATATATCGTCTGCTGTGACAATGGAAGGGTTTCTGATTATATCGTCTAATCTTTTAATATCCACGTGAAAATAGATTTACCAATTGGCAATTGAAGCATTAAAAATATCGAGAATAATCTGACTAAATATTTCATCGATTAAATCATTCTCGATGCTATTGAAATTTTGTGTTTCAGGATTGTAGTCGGCGTAGAAAGAAAATTGCTGATCAAAATCCTTGGTATCGTCTTTTGTATTGGTATATACCGTTTTTACTGAGATTGTAAGTCGCTGAAGACCTGCCACATCTGCGTCCGGATAATTCTGGTTGGCATTGGCTCTTGGGGCAATCGGTGATAAACGATAACCGACAATACTCCCTTCCAGTTGGAGGTCCCCTTCATTGTCGACCAGTGAAAGACTGGTATTTCTTTGATAATATTCTTTGATTGCTTCGGTAAATTTCTGACTGAGGTTTGGCGGTCCGGTTCCTACTTCATCATAGAAGGTTTGAATAGAAATTGTTTTAATATCCGGAGACAAAGTTGCTCCTGTGAAGGAATAAACACCGCATCCGCCAAATACAATAGTCGTTGATATAAAAATGAACAAATTCCTAATTTTCAATTTCGTATTGTTTTATTTTTCGATACAATGTCCTTTCAGAAATTCCCAA
This sequence comes from uncultured Cytophagales bacterium, assembly GCA_963711495.1. GTDB lineage: Bacteria > Bacteroidota > Bacteroidia > Cytophagales > Cyclobacteriaceae > CAVQEK01. The sequence continues at coordinate 120,488 of CAVQEK010000005.1, read as the reverse complement.
ATCCTGAGCTGCATATTTTCTTTTATTTTTATTTTTTCGTAACGCTTTCAAAATCAGTTCCTTTTCTTTTGCTTCCAGTGAGAGCGATTCATCCCTTTCCGTCTCATGACTGATATCTTCTATTTTGTCAAGGTCGTAGGTATGTGGTACTTTTTGATTATTGGCAGTTTCAATGATAAGTGCATTTTCATCATATACTTTTGGCACCTCCTCTGCTTGTGCGTCTTGAAAAAGGTCGCTGTGTTTTTCCATCATACCACGGTCAATGACACCTTCAGAAATGAGTCCGTGAACAAGTTTTTTCAATTCATTTACATCTTTGCGCATGTCGAACAAAACTTTGTACAGCAATTCTCTTTCGGATAAACCCTGACTGTCACTTTCATGCTGGTCCCGGTAAAGCGCTGGTAAATAATTGCTTTCGGAAGGCAAATATTTAAGCAATGTCTCTGTGGTAATCTCACGGGTCATTTCCAATACGGAAATCTGTTCGACGAGATTTTTGAGTTGGCGAATATTCCCGGGAAAGCGATATTTGGTAATGGCCAGTTTGGCATCTTCCGTGAGGCTAATTGGTTTTACCTTATATTTTTCAGCAAAATCGGAGGCAAATTTTCTGAAAAGTAGTTCGATATCCTGACCACGTTCACGTAGTGGGGGAACATAGATTGGTACCGTATTGAGCCGATAATAGAGATCCTGGCGGAATTTACCTTTTTCGACTCTTTCCAACAGGTTCACATTAGTAGCCGCAATCACCCGCACATTTGTTTTTAATACCTTCGAAGAACCAACTTTAATAAATTCACCATATTCAAGTACCCTCAACAAACGCGCTTGGGTTGCCAATGGCATTTCGCCAATTTCGTCAAGAAAAATGGAGCCGCCATTGGTAACCTCAAAATATCCCTGCCTCGATTCATGGGCACCGGTAAAAGACCCTTTTTCATGACCAAACAATTCGGAATCGATGGTGCCTTCTGGAATGGCTCCGCAATTGATGGCAATAAATTTACCATGTTTTCGATGACTCAGATGGTGGATGATCTTGGAAAACGATTCCTTTCCGCTGCCACTTTCACCGGAAATGAGTACTGTCATGTCTGTCGGAGCAACCTGAGTTGCTACTTCAATGGCATGATTGAGCAATTCTGAATTGCCAATGATACCAAATCGTTGTTTTATGCCTTGTATTTCTGAGTGTGTCAATTTTCCAGATGATTTTTATTCGAATTTACTACTTCGCCAATCAAAGTTGCAGGAGTACAATCGGTGACATAAATGTCGACATATTCTCCCTTTTTTAATTTTCCTTTTGGAAATACGACAACTTTGTTGGCGGTGTTTCTTCCTTGCAACTGTTCTTTTGACTTTTTCGAATAACCTTCAATCAATACCCGGTGTGTTTTATTGCGATCAAGTAAATTTCTCTGATAAGATATTTCCTGTTGTTTTGTGATAATTTCACTGAGCCTTCTTTTTTTGACTTCCATGGGAACATCATCTTTCAATTTTTTGGCTGCCAAAGTTCCCGGTCGTTCAGAATAAAAGAACATATAGGAGAAATCATATTGAACATAGTCCATCAAACTAAGCGTGTCCTGATGTTCTTGTTCAGTTTCTGAGCAAAAACCGGCAATCATATCAGAAGAAATGCCACATTCATTGCCAAGGATATTTCTGATTGCATCAACCCGGTTAATGTACCATTCCCTGGTGTACGTTCGATTCATCAGTTCAAGAATGCGGCTGTTGCCACTTTGTGCCGGTAAATGGATGTATTTGCAGATATTTTCATATTTTTTCATCACATACAGCACTTCGTCGGTAATATCTTTGGGGTGAGAGGTGGAAAAACGAATACGCAGTGCCGGACTCACCTTAGCAACCATCTCCAATAATTGAGCGAAATTCACTATTTTCTCAGAGGACACAATATTGTTTTGCCGGCCTTGCGGAGACCACTTATATGAATCGACATTTTGACCCAGTATAGTTACTTCACGATAGCCCTGATCGAACAGGACTTTGGCTTCTTCAACGATAGAGTGTGGATCACGACTGCGTTCGCGGCCTCTGGTGAAGGGAACAACACAAAAAGAACACATATTGTCGCATCCACGCATGATGGAAATGAATGCTGTTACACCATTACTGTTTAACCGTACTGGACTGATATCTGCATAAGTTTCTTCCCGGGACAAAAATGTATTGACCGCTTTTTGTCCGTCATCCACTTGCCTTACCAGATTCGGAAGATCGCGGTAGGCATCGGGGCCAACCACCACGTCTACGATTTTTTCCTCTTCCAGCAACTTACTTTTCAATCGTTCCGCCATGCATCCCAGCACACCAATCATTACTTCCGGCCGGCGTTTTTTGATGCCGTTAAAATGATTCAATCGGTTTCTGACAGTCTGTTCAGCCCTTTCGCGAATCGAACAGGTGTTGATAAAAATGACATCAGCTTGATCGACCTTTGCCGTGGTGTCGAAGCCATTTTCTTTCATTATGGCTGTGACAATCTCACTGTCAGAAAAATTCATCTGACAACCGTAGCTTTCGATATATAATTTCCGGTTTTTGCCTGTGTCTTCCTCTTTACTCACCAGCATGGTTTCACAAGCGTTGTCATTGGCTGGTAAAATGTCAATATCTTTAATAATGTTATTCATCAATGGCCTTCATCATTCAAATTACACGTCCCTTTCAAAAGGATTGCAAATATAATAATAAACGTTCGATTATGACATATTGTCAGGTATTTCCATAAAATTAAATATGAAACCGGTGGGCCGGAGCAAATTCAGGTCACACAAATGCATTGTTAATTCCTCTGGTGGTCAGTATATTTTATAAAATTGACATGTGAAATATATTGATATGCAAACGAATCAAGGTTGTGAGTGTTTTTGCAACCAATCAAAAATTGTCTGGGCCTTGAGCAGGCATTCTGCATATTCCAGTTCAGGATCTGCGTCATAGGTGATGGCACTGCCAACATGAAAAGATAACCGCTGATTTTTATGATCATAGACGAGTGTTCGAATGATGACGCTGAAATCGAAATCACCATCCGGTGTAAAATACCCCAGGGCACCACTATAGATACCTCTCCTGGTATCTTCTGAAGCTTCAATTTCCTGCATTACCCTGATTTTTGGAGCGCCGGTCATGCTACCCATGGGAAAAGCGTTTTCAATGATCCCAAAAGGAGAGATATTATCCTTGGAAATTGCCGATACGGTGGAAATCATTTGGTGCAACCTTTGAAAAGAATATATCCCGAACAGTTCTTCCACTTTCACGGTTCCGGTCATGGCACTTTTGGCCAGATCGTTACGAACAAGATCGACAATCATCATGTTTTCAGCCCGCTCTTTTTCACTTTCTCTGAGCTGGGTTTTCAGCAACTTGTCTTCCGTATCATTCTTTCCGCGCCTGATTGTCCCTTTAATCGGTTGGGAAATCAACATTTTTCCAGCTTTTTTAAGAAATCGCTCCGGAGAAGCCGAAATTATGTAAGTGTCAGAAAATTTTACCAGCGCGGCAAAAGGCATGGGCGAAAGGGCATTCAGCGCTTGAAAGGTTTGAATGGGATCGATGATGATTTCTTCAACGGAAAACTCCACACAATAATTAATCTCGTAATATTCTCCTTCAACTATTTGCTGTTTGATGGAATTCACCGTTTCAAGGTATTGTTGTTTTGAGGTGTGTGATCGAATATTGATTTTACCTGAAATTGGACAGGTACGGTTTAGGTTAATTTGAAGGATAGCATTCCAAATGTCTTTTGCAGGAGACTCTGTCACCAAATTGACCGATGGTGATTCAAACCAAATTGCATGTTCCGGGGTGAAGAAATTGATATGCTCTGATGGTATTGTGGCAGGTTTACTACTTTCGAGGTCCTCTATTTCATTTTTCAAATCATAAGCAAAATAGCCAAACAGCCAGTCATTTTCTTTTCTATGCAATTCTTTCAGTTGAGCCAGTGAATTTTTACTGGTCTTAAGATGATTTTTTGCGCCAATCGCCAGTACCTGTGGGAAAGTGCCAAAAGGGTAGGGGATGTTGTTATGGCTGTAATAGGCAAAATGTCCGAAAAGGTTGGCCCAGGTGAGTGCTTTTAGCAGGAAATCCGGATCTTCGATTTGGAATTTTTGCGATGTTCTTTGCATTATTCATTGGTGACTTCAGTCATTTCGGATTGAAAAATTTTACATCGACTGGCATCCTATGTATCGGCTGGCAAATTTGGAAATATTTTGTGGTATTCACATTTATCTGATAAAAATCAACATCATTTTTGGTTGCCTCATTAAATTTGCAGAAAAAATGTTATGGCTTTGATCTTACCGGTACGAGGAATACAACCAGCATTTGGTAAAAATTGCTTTCTTGCCGAAAATGCTACGGTAGTTGGTGAAGTAGTTATGGGCAATAATTGCAGCGTTTGGTTCAATGCAGTAGTTCGAGGAGATGTTCATTCAATTACCATTGGTGATAATACCAATATTCAGGATGGTGCGGTGATCCATTGCACTTATAAAAAATCGAAGACAATCATTGGCAATAATGTTTCCATTGCCCATAACGCCATCGTTCACGCCTGCACCATTGAAGACAATGTGCTCATTGGTATGGGTGCCATTGTCATGGATGATGCCGTTGTTAAGCGTGGCTCTATCATTGCCGCGGGTGCTGTTGTGCTGGCAAATACGGTGGTAGAACCAGGATTTATTTATGCGGGCATGCCTGCAAAAAAAATCAAGCCGGTGGGAGAGGAATTACAAGGCGTATTTGCACGTACTGCCAACAACTACGTCAAGTACGCCAAATGGTATACTGATCCTGACAACCACGAATATTAACGGATCTTTTTCAAAATATCGACTACAATGGGCTTGGCATGAAGCCGGCCATTTTCGATAAATACTTTTGCGGTTTCTTCTCCGCCAACGATCGATCCTGCAAGATAGATTCCCGGAATATTGGATTCATAGGTTTCTTCGTTTAATTGGGGTATGAGGTATTCTCCGTTGAGTTGGATGCCTGCTTTAGTAAGAAATTCAGAATCAGGTCGATAGCCAGTCATCAGGAATACAAAGTCCGCTTCAATATTTATTGCTTTCCCGGATTTAAGATTTTTGATATCAATCGATTTTTCCTGGATAGAAACCACTTTACTGTTGAAAAAGGCTTTTACTTCCTCTTTTTTGATCCGGTTTTCAAGGTCAGGGACAATCCAGTATTTTGCCCTTTTGTCCAGGGCATCAAATAAATGCACCACCGTAACCTCAGCCCCGTTTCTATATAGATCAAGCGCAGTTTCAATGGCAGAGTTTGCGCCTCCTACTACCACTACCTTCATATTGGTATACCGATAGGCCTCATCATAATAATGGCTGACATGCGGCAGGTTTTCACCTGGAATTTCCAGGTATTTTGGCACATCATAATAACCCGTAGATAAAATAATTTTTTTGGCATGGAAATCTCCGGAAGTCGTTTTCAACGTAAAATGGTCACTGGTTTTAATAATATTTTCGGCAGCGGTAAAGAGTTGCAGTTTCAGCTTAAAATACTGCACCACCTTGCGGTAATATTTTAAGGCTTCAGTGCGTGTTGGTCGGATACCTTGAGAAACAAACGGAACGTCACCAATTTCAATATTTTCGGATGTCGAAAAAAAGATCATATTGATTGGATATCGCCGGATTGATTCGGTAATGTTGCCTTTATCAATAATGAGATATTTCAAACCCTGTTGCTGTGCTTCCACACCACATGATAAACCACAGGGTCCGGCACCGACAATGATGACATCAAATATTTCCATGCGTGCGAAGGTATTAATTTGAATTCAAAAATTAAATTGTTGAACTTAATAGCCAGATGAATGTTTCATATATCTTAAAAACAATTGATATTTCTGACCACAGAAGATTCCGTTCATAAAACCCTTTAAACTAAATGATAATCCGATGAAAGATTTTTTACTTCGATTAATTCTGTCAGGAGTGGCTGTGTTGATTGTGGCCAGTATTTTACCTGGTGTGAATGTGGATGGTTTTCTTATGGCCATCGTAGTAGCCGGCTTGCTGGCTGTGCTCAATGCCATTGTCAAACCGGTCCTGATAATACTCACCATTCCCATCACCGTGGTCACATTGGGGCTTTTCTTGTTGGTGATCAATACCATTATAATATTGATCGCAGCCGCATTGATCCCTGGTTTTACTGTGGATGGTTTTTGGTGGGCGCTATTTTTTAGCCTGTTGTTGTCGTTGGTAAATTCAGTATTTGAAGGATTTACCCGTTAAAAATACAATGGACCAGGACACATGCGATGTTTTCTTGGAGCATTAAAATTGATCCTGTATTGCAGCATCAATTCGTGTGTGCCGTGTGTATATGGGGTAAGTTTCGAGATCACCCAATCGTAGGCATAACTAAATTTGAGAAATGGATTCATCTGCAGGCCAAGGATGCCGATCACACTGTCACCTTGCCGATAAGATACCCCAATATCAATGATTTCATCGAAAAAGAGGTTGGCATTCAAATCAATTGCCAAGGGCATATTGTCTTCCATTCGCAATAAGAACGATGGTTTAAGTTTAAACCGAGACGAGAGATCGAATACCTTGCCACCAGTCAGATAATAATTTCTGGAATGCCGAACATCCCGAAAGAAGTCACCTTCTTTGGTCTTTTTGTTGGATAACAGATAAGGTACGGAAAAACCCACATAATACGACTCGCTGAAATAATAAAGTCCTGTGCCAAAGTTTGGAAAAAATTCAGTTTCTATACCATTGAATAAAGGATCTGTTTGTTGGTCCGGAGGCAAATTAAGTAAAGTCCAGTCGGAGCGTAAGTGATCAAATCCGCCCTGAATTCCCATAGAAAGTTTGGAATGATTCTGAAATTCAATATAGTAGGCGTAACTGGCATATACCTGGATATTATCATGAACACCGATTTGGTCATCAGAGATCATGATGCCCGTTCCGATTTTACGCCCTTTGTACCCCGACTGAGCTGTGAATGTCCCCAGTTTAGGTGCTCCGGGCACATTGATCCACTGATTGCGGTACATGGCGGTAAAAGAACTGTAGTTGTGTCGCGCCGCATAAGCCGGATTTAAAATGAGCCCACTGAACATGTATTGCGAAAGGACAGGTTTTTGCTGAGCAAATGCCACCTGTGCAAAAACTGTTGCAAGTATAAAAACTATAAGTGCGGTTCTTTTTATCATTTTACCTGTTCAGTTCAAGATATCCAACTTTTGGTTTTGTACCGTCATTCTTATCCACGACGTAGAAATAAGTTCCAATCGGCAACTCCGTTCCCAAGTTGATGGCACCCCGGTTGGCGATTCCATGGAATCGTCTGTCTGGGTTGTGCATGTCATAACCACCTTGTTCATAGACCAATTGTCCGGACCGATTGAATATTTTCACATTGTTATTCGGGAACAACTCAAGGCATACAATCTGGAAATAATCATTCAAGCCATCGTTGTTGTCAGAAACACCGTTGTAAATGATGATGTCAGCGTCAACTTTTGTTTCACCTTGGGTAAAACATCCATCAGTTCCTTCGACATCCACGCTGTAATTGCCAGCAGGTAGGAATTGTATATATTTCCCTTGTGCCTCGAAGCCATTATCTCCGTGCCAGTACACCGTGTATGGCATCGTCAAATCTCCAAGAATGACTTCCGCCGTACCGCTGGGATTCTCACAATTCGATGGTGTAGTCACGAAATCAATTTTCGGGAAGTATCGATCGTCAGCTATGCTAAATGGGGTAGGGCCAGATATACAACCGGTTTGACGGCTTTCTGCAGTTACATAGTAATCATCCACATTTAAATCCTGGACTTTATAATCCACCACCGGATTATCGAGTAATTCGTTGTTGGAGGACTTGTAGAACCTGAAAATGTAGTTCGTCAAATTGCCACTGATTGAAGCTGTTGCAATACCATTCGGATCATTGCAACTTGTTCTGTCTGCTAGAATGTCAACTTCTGGTTTGGGCACAATGGCCTGGCTTACGGATGGTTTTACATTCGCTTCAGATTGACATCCGGTGGAGATATTCTTAACAACCAGCAAATAAGTAGTGTCGCCAAGTGAGGTCGGATTAGGTCCACTAAAATACAGCGGGCCATTTTTTACAAACCAATCGAATGTGTAGCCCGATACGACGCCATCTGCCTTTACAGCAAAGGCCGCATTTTGTTTGGCAGGATCGCAGTTGGTTATAGGACTAATTTCTCTTACAGTAATATTAGGATTCACCGTTCCGTCATCAACCATAATGGCTACTGGTTGTGATACACAAGTCGGATTGGCATTGTCAATGGCAATTGCTGTGTAATAACCAGATCCCAGCCCCTTCCAGGCTTGACCGGTAAAATCAGGAGTTTGTTTTTGTTCGACGCCTTCCGACCATTCAAAAGTGTAGTACAAATCCTGGTTTTGATCATACACTGAATTGACGACAAAAGCCGATGTAATACCATTGTATTTGTCCGGATCGCAGAAAGTGACCGGTGAAGACGATGCCGTTAAAACTGGCAGCGTGCGTTTATCTTCTACAGGAAGCGATTTGTCAGCCTGGCAACCTGTTGAGGTATTTGTGGCGATAACCGAATATTTCCCTTTTGTTAACCCGGTAAGCATACTGCGCGTTGAATCCTGAATTACTGATCCATCGCCGCGATACCAGGCATAATTATAAGTTCCCGGAATTCCGGTGCCGTCTTCGTAGACGAGCACAGACAAAGCGCCATTAGCCGCAATGGATGGATCACAACTTGTTTGTGCTTTTGAATTGGTGGCATCAAAACTGATTACAGGATAGATTATACTATCAGCCACTACCGCGGCAATCGGATCGGATTCTACACCCCAACAATTTTCTTTGGCTACAATATAATAGGTACCAGTTTGGATATTATCCAGGGCAGTTCTGACATCATTGCCGACAAAAGAAGTATCTGGTGAATTCGGATTAAATATATCGTGGTGCCAACCGAATGTGTAGTTTGAAAAGTTATCGGGATTACCATCCAAGGTCATATTCGCCAGTTCAATACTGCCGTCATAAGGCGAACATATAGTCTGGGCCGAAGAAATTGGATCGAAAGCGGGTTTCTGATAGACAAAAGGCAGATTCACAGTGGCCATATTGGTACATTGTGTAGAATCACTCTTTACCCAGATGGTATATAAACCCTGGTCCTGACCAGATGCAATGCTGTCATTGACAATCAATGTCCCATTGGTATTAGGACCTTTATACCAGTTATAATCGAATCCATAATAATCCCCACTGGCTTCCGTAGCACCAGCCTTGATTACACCAGTCCAGGTACAGGAGACAGTAGGATTTGGATTAAGGCTATATTGAGGTGAAACCACAGTGGTACTGATCACAGGTTTCACGCTTTGATTGCCGACAATTACCTGTTTTGTTGAAGAATAACAGTTGGTCAAAGTGTTGCGGGTTTGCAAGAAATAGGTATTTTCATGGAGATCAGCAAAAGGATCAGTCGGTATTCCGGTGCCGCTGTAGTTGGCTGGATTCAGATCCTGCAACTGGCTGTTTTTGATATACATCTCGTAATCTCCAAATGCCGGATCTACTGAGGCGATGCTCACACCATCGACCGTGATCTCATTGACCTGAGTTGTGCCATTATCATAGCAAACGTTCTTAGGCGTAGCCGAGGCATTGGTAATGCTGATGGTATGGTTGCCTTTTTTCAGGGTATAATCCAGGGTAGTCACACATTCCTGATCCAAACCTCCCACATCCCGTACGACAATGGTATAATCACCAGGGCTTAGTTGAGTAACGTGATTATCAGTAATGGTTGGGGGTTCGGTTAATGTACCTTTAAAATACCAATGATATTCAAGGTTACTTTGATCGTTGTCCGATCCACCGTAACCCATTGCAATCAATGCTCCGGTGGCTGTTCCGCCAGTACAGGCGTAGTCCAGGGAGTCGGCTACCTGTACAACTGGATTTTTGGCCGTTTTCCTGACTTTCACCTGCTTCGGTTGACTTACACACTGCGTTGCAGTATTGGTTGCCCGCACAAAGTAGGTAGCGCCTGGTACATTCCCATAGAATCCGGTAGCTGGATTGACGGATATTCCAGGATCGGCATTGACAGTCAGATCACTGTTCAATAACTGTGCAGCAAACAGGCTGTATCCGGCCGAGGTTTCTGAAATTGGTGGATTGATACCATCACTTTGACTTATCTGATTAACAGAAATTGACCCGTTTGGCGTACAATAAGTTTGATCGGTTGGAGTCAGATTGACTGAAATGGTGGTGTTTTGATGCGGAACACTCTTTGTTTTGATGGCGGTACATCCTTCATTTACACCGAAAGTATCGGTGACAACAACGGTGTAGGCCTGGTTTACAGTTCCACCATATAATTGATGTGCGGTGTAAGGATCGGCTGAAGCATTATATTGCGGGGCCCCAAGTTTGTTGGCGACTACGGATGTGTCTGTACCACTATACCATGAAAAAGTATATTCATTAATATTTTGAGTTCCGTCTGCAGTAGCTGACAATTTACCGGTATTGTTGAGATTCAAAACACAACTGTAATCCAGAGAATCCAATGTCACGGCTACCACTGGCTTATGTGCAACATTGTTGATATCAATTTTATATGGATCCGTAAAACACATGGTGGTCAGATTTTGTGCTTTCAGATAATAACTGCTTTTGCCTAATCCAGACCAGGCATTGGCCAAATCAGCACCTGTACCAGTAGGTGAAATGGTATTGAAGTTATTGTCTGTTATGGTGAAATTGCCATATCCAACTGTACTGCCCAGTGCTATGCTATTTTCAGAAATATCAGCTATATAGGCGGTGCCATTATCAAAAACACATTTATTCACATCAGTTACAGGCGCACTGACAATCTTAAGAATGTCCAGTACTTTGGGAACATTGTCGGGTTTTGTATAGATACATCCTCGACCATCACCAGCCGTGACTTCTGCTTTTACAGTATAGGTTGATGCCCATAAATCCTGATTGGTCTGTCCGGCAGGAGCAGGACCGAATACGATATTTGCCGGATCATTGGTATCCGTACCTTGATACCAGGTGTATTCAACGGTTGTTCCAACACCAGAATTCACGTTGGTCGCATTGAGTCGGCCTGTTCCGTTTGCAGCTCCCGCACAGGTATTATCGGGGTCTACCAGATTGGTGGAAAGATCAAGATCAAAGTCAAGTCCGATATCAAAAGTTGCCGGTGAAGAAAAGCAATTGCTGCCGAATCTTTCTTTTGCTACGATGGTAAAAGTACCAGTATCGAAATTAGAAAGAACGAATGGTCCGTTTGGAGGTACAGTGGCCGTATTGCCTAAAGCAACTGTATATTCTCCTTCACCAGGATTCATCCAGTTAACATCAAAATAGTCACCTTTAAAAACTATATAGTCGTAGTCTTTATTTCCCGCCGGAACACCTGGCGGAATGGTTCCAAAAGTTGCCGGGTCCACTTCAACAGTGCTTTGTCCATCGCCTGGAGTGGCGCATATTTTTGAATCGACAGTAACAATGGGTTTAAAGGCAGGAAGAGACGTTGCCGGTAAAAATATGGATGTATCTACTGCACACATTGTTTGGCGATCTACAGCTTGTACGGTATAATAATCTGAAGTAAGTGCTGTCGCCTGAGAACTCCACTTATCTGGTGAATCGGGAGGGCTGATAACTGCGGGAACTGTAAGTTGTGTTGACATATCTGTACCCTTAAACCAGTTGTAGTCATACCCTGGCCCGGTTGAAGTACTTTTATCATTGCTGCCATCCGGAGCGGTTGATGTAATATTGATTTCTCCACCATTATCGCTGGTGCAATCTCCGGGAAGATTCACGGTTACATCTATATTTGCTGCCGGCGGTAAATTCAATAGATTGGTAATAGGCGGTGACTGGCAATGGGTATAGTCATCAACTGCCACTGCGGACCAGTATCCATTTTCCAATAAATTAAATGTTGCCTGATCAGGATTAAGCGACGGATCTGTCTTTTTACTATAATTGTAATTTCCCGCTGTGGTATCGCTGAATGCAATATTGTGTGTGATGTAAAAGGTGTAAGTCTTATTTTGCGTGTAAAATGGTGGCAATTGTTCTACCGGAGAAGGAGAAGTGATTTGATAAGCGATCTCTCCATCAAATGTATTACAAGTTGTCAGATCTTTCGTTGACAATGTATCTAACAAGGGCAAGTTCGTCGGACCATCATTTATGGTGGTAAATTCCATACTGGTACAACGGTTTGTTGCCGTCAATTGAACCGCATAATTTCCACCGGCAAGATTGTACTGTATCGAATCGTTTTGATTGGTTGCTGCCAACAGTGAGCCTGATAAATTGTCTTTATACCAGTCGTAAGTATCCACATTCACACCATTATTGGCGCGTGAGGCTACGACGATTCCATTGGGAAGTGCTGAGCTACAGGAAGTGTTGTTAATCTCTGTTAAAGCAAATGCAGGACGAACAGCCATATCCTTTATCTCAAAATCATAAGGATCTGATTGACAATAAGTATTTTTTGCAATCACCTGGTAATTGCCCGGGGGCATTTCAAAACCATCGCCCTGTACAATATCTTCGATACGTTTGCCGGCATCGCTGGCAAGAGTGGTACTATTATCGGCATTTATCCAATCAAATGTATAACCTGCCGGCACGGAACCAAGAGTATTTACGGAAGTTACTTCTGCTGCACTGCCAAAGTCTTCTGAACAATTCACCGCATCCGTGACTAGTCACATTGTCAATGGATGGCAATTGGCTCAATGTTTTGACATCAGCGAAAACCTCGTTGAAACAAGCCGTAGCTTTTTCTGTGATTTTTAATTTGTAGGTAATGGTACCACTGCTGTAGTCTCCAACCTTGGAAACGGTGGTGCTGTCTGGTGTGAAAGAGACACCCGGACTCACCAGTTGTACGTTGGTGGGATCAAACCACTCATAATGATAATCGGTAAGTGTCGGGGAACCAGGACCAACCGAAGTAACTTGCATAATACCATTCGGATTGGCCGGATCACAGGAAGTATTATCAGTGACCGTAATATCCGGAACTGGCAATACGCTTTGATCATCGACCGTAACCACACGAGGATTCAGTGCACATGCGGTCGATTTATTGATGATGGTCAGGCGGTAATCACCCGGCGTAATATTTTGAACATGTGCGACAGTATCTGGTAAAGTCACGCTGTTTGCTATATCTTCCCACTGGAAAGTATACAGATTTGCATCTGTTGAGCCGCCATCTACCGTGGTAAATAATTCACCATTTTCCAGTGGTGTACAATTGGTGGAAGGAGCAGTGTATGCGGTATCTAATTTGGGCAGTATAATGTTTTCAACCACATCACCATAGATGACATTGGTACAAGCCGTGGTATTATTGGTGATAAGGACTGCGTATTGCCCCGTGGCCAATGAAATGGCCTTTTCACCAAAGCTTCCACCGGTGGTTGCCACTGATGCACCCGTTGTATCATTCACATACCATTGATAGCCATAGTCACCAACCATTCCAACAGTGACTGATGCCTCTAAGGCACCATTGGCATTGCCGGGGTCACAGGAGTTTTGAGGTGTTGCGATGATATTGGCATCGGGTATTACGGTATTTTCTCCAACAGAAATATATTGTGGGCTGGTCACACATTTGGTAACCAAATCCGTGGCAGTCACAGTATAATCACCAATTGCAAGATCTGTGAAAATATTGGCAGACTGATCAGACAATAAACTGTCAGGATCAATGGTACTGCCTTTGTATAATTGATAGGAGAAATCAGCAATATTACCATTCGGGGTCACCGTGATGGTACCATTTGGCGTCACCGTACAGACGGTGACAGGTGTAGCAGTTACGTTACTTAAAGCAGGGGTAATGGTTTGATCCTGAATGAGGGTATCGGCCATAGCCTGACATCCTGAAGTATCGTTGACAACAACCAGTCGATATTGTCCTATATCCAGACCATCAACATCGGGGCCGCCGGAATATCCCGGTCGGGCTGGAATAACATTATTTAATCCTTTATACCAATTGAAAGTAAAACCTGACGTCGTAGTGCTTCCACCTCCAAGATCAACTGCTCCTGAAAGTTCACCGTTGGGATTGGTCGGGTCGCAGGATGTCAGTTGAGAAACGACAGTGGCAACAGGATCAGGATAAACGAGATTGCTATTGATGGTGACATTGACCGGATCCGAAACACAACCGGTAGTCGTATCAGTGGCATGCACTGCATAAGTGCCGACCGGTAAAATTTTTACAGTATCGCCGGAATAGTCGGCAGGCGCTGCTGTGACAGCCGGCCCTGACCACCAATCAAAAGTATAACCGCTGGTACTATCGCCTACATTGGCCTGTGCGACACCTGAATTGGGATCTAGGCAGGAATACACATCAGACAATGCGGAGGCATTTACAGCTGGAATTACCACCTGGATCGGTACTTCGCTACTGACCAGGGTGTCACAACCGGTTGAGTTATCAGTGATAACCACAGAATATTCTCTTCCCTGTAAGTTTTGTGCTATGGGTCCAACCCTGATTGGATCGCCAACTTTTGGGCTTTCCCGGTAATACCATTCAAAGGTGTAACCATTAGTGACTGAATCAGCGCCATCAAAAACCCCGGCTCCCAGGGCACCATCATAAGGAAGTTTACAGTTGGTAAAAGGAGCCAACTGATCGATATATCCACCATTAACATGATATCCTGCACTATCAATAAGTACGGTTACCGGATTTGAATAACATCCCGTTATGGGCTCCTGGCCAATGACCGTGTAAGTACCCTGTTTTAAACCAGTAGCCACATCACCTTCGGCTATGGAGGAAACACCAACTGTGGTACCTTCATACCAGTAATAATTAATAAGTGGTGTTGCACCAACACCCATAACCAGAATGTTATCGATGAAGTACTGTTCTTCTCCAGCACCCTGACCTTGTGTTTTAATTTTAATAATGATCTGCAGGCTGTTTCCATTAATGTTACTGGTAGAAGCCTGGACCGGGGTATTGAATTCTCCGTGAAACACGCCGTTGTCAAACGGAATTTCAGAACCTCCGTCAACTTTATAAAAGGCCTCAACGTAATCATTTTGATCAACATGGCCTGAAGACCACAGGTTAAAAGAGATGGAGACGTCGGTGTAGGGTGAGATGTCTATAGCCTCAGAGGTCCAATTCACCTCACAACCTGTTTTTTTGCCCCAGAAATGAGAATCCCGTACCTCAATTTGATTGCCGTTATTACAATTCCCTGAAGTACTAAAAGACCATGATGTCTCTCCTGTATCCTCGGTAGTACCGTTTGGCAGGTCATCAAAATTTTCAAACCAGATTGGTCCGGGGAATGGTGCATTTAGCACTTCAGCCTGAGCTGCCCCGTTACCGGGAAAAGTGTCTACGCAAAATTGGTTGGGTTTAATCTGATAAGCATCTATGTCCCATGGAATACAGGTGATGTCCAGGTAAACGTAGGCAGTATCGCATTTGGCATAGCATTTTGTTGAATTCACGTCGCAGGTAACATAGCCCACCGTATCCTTTCCTACATAATTCAGGTTGGGGATATATCGCATTTTGTCGGTGCCCTGATCATTAAAAATTGATGCCAAGCCATGTTTAGCTGGCAGAATAATATTGGGCACACTAAGTTGATCTCCATCCGGGTCATTGTCATTGGCGGTAATGTCTATGATAGCTCCTGTATTCAAGGGAATTTGAGCATAATCATCAACGGCATAAGGTTTAAGATTTTCTCCGAGTAAACAAATTGTTTGTTCATTTCGTGACCCACCGGTTGAACCGGTAAATCCAAAACGCATGATGGGATTGCCGTTGAAAACTTTTGTAAGCATACTATCGGTATGTGTCATGACTAGTTGCAAACCCGATAAATCGGCTGAACCATTATAAACATCAGCCCACAGTTGCAATGTTTGTGTTCCATCGGGATTTACGATCCATTTGACTTGGTACATATAGCATCGATCGTCTTCAATATTATGGTAAGGTGTGCCATCCGGATTATTGGAAGAACCAAATGCATAAGAGGGTTTAAGTGGAAGAATACGACCGGTATTTCCCTGCGCATCTTCTATGATTTGTTGCTGTTTGTACAAGTCACCATTGTAAACCACGGCAGTGTGGTCCCAACCATAGTAAGGACTGTTTTTTTTGTATACAACACCGTTTCCGTCGGTTCCGGCCTTCCCATCTTGTACATCACTATTATTCCAGGTATCAAATTCTATGGCTACGGAAGGTGTAATCTTCTGGTGCATGAGGGGGTTTGAATTGTGCTCAGCGTAACCCAGACCACCACCGGCATCGCCGGTGGCTGCTTCCTGTATAAAGGTTTGTGCTCCGGTATTAAGGGTGACATTGGGATCTATCAAGGTATCCCTAGGATCCTGATGCATGACAAATGCCAGGCCATCGGCACCATCACCGTCCCGACTTCCCATGTATACCACAAAATTAAAGGCAGTATCTTGACTGAAGTCGACTTTTTGTGCCCACCATACTGCGCCGAATTGATTGTATTCATCATAGGTTACGGTAAAACACCGCTCGGATCGCTTTACAGCATTGTATCTTGGTATGAATGGGTCCTGACCAAATGCATGTAATGCCAATATTGAAAAAGTGAAGAATATCAAAAAAATTCTTAACGGCTTTTTCATACAATTCTATTCAATAGTTAAAAACAGGTTCTTCATTTATTTACCAGCTTGCCAAAAAAATTGTCCGGGTGAAAAATGCAACAATTATTTGCATCACTGTAATTTTCTAAAAATTTAATGTCCGGACTTTTTGACATTGCTAAAAATTTTATCATATAAAATCACCTTGTTTAAGGGCTTGATACAATTTCAGTAATCTTTCCTAAATATATTTTTAAGGGGGATTAAGTAACCAGAAAAAATGTAATTAATTCTTGAAAATCTTACATTGGTATTATCAATTGGAAGATTACCGGAGGCCCACTACCGTACCAGGGTAAAACTACCGGTGTGAACTTCATTGTTGGTGCAGGAAAGTATAAAATAGTAAGCTCCTTCAGGCACTTCATTGCCGTTCATCGTGCCGTCCCAATCATTGTGGTATTCTGATGATTCATAGACCGTTTGTCCGCGGCGATTCATAATCCTGATGGGACAGGCTTTAAATACATCTATATTTTTGATTTCCCATTGATCATTTCTGCCGTCACTATTTGGCGTAAATACGGTCATGGCATCAACCGCAATGCCACTGGAACCCTCCAGAAATACCGTAACCTGATCCTGACCACTGCATCCGTAGTCATTGGTGCCGGTTACCGTATAGGTGGTGGTTTTGGTTGGCGAAGCCTGGGGATTTGAAATGTTGGGATTATCCAGCGCAGTAATCGGATCCCAGCTATAATATTGAGCACCTTCCGCCCCCAATTGGGCTGTTCCACCTCGATTAATACGCTGATCGCCTGAAACTACTTGTACATGTACATTGGGAACTTCTTGAATTTCTACCTGGTCCTGGCTGGCACAACCTGTTCCTTCACCAGATACCACTGTATAAGTGTCTGCCTTATTCACTATGATTTGGGGTTGCGTACTGCCGGTACTCCAGGTCACCTGACCGGGTTGGGCATCCACTGATAATTTCACTGTATCGCCAGCGCAGTTTTCATAAATGTCCGAATCGATCGCATGATCGTTCACCAAGATATTCAAAGCGAGAGATTCAGCCACGCTCACTGGGTATTGATAAGTATCGGCGCAGCTTTTATCTTCATAATTTACTGTTAGAGACACATTGTAATTTCCTGATGATGAATAAGTATGGGTTGGGTCTTTCACGTTGGAAAATCCATTATCACCAAAGTCCCAATTGAAGAAGACATCAATGGTATTGTCGTATTGAGATGAATTGGTGAATTGAATTGGCTGATTGAGACAGGTACTGGAGAGGTCTTCAAATTTAGCCACTGGTTTCGAAACCTGCCTGGTAACAAATAAGGAACTGCTGGCAGTACAACCATGCGTGTCCTTAACAGAAACCGAATAACTTCCGCTGGTTGTGATGGAAATTTGATTGCTGTTTTGCCCGGTTATGGAGTTGCTGTTTAGTTGCCAGGTATATGTGGCATTGTCAACAAAAGGCGTCGTCAATATATTTTGTGAACCCTGACAAAAATATTGACCTGCTGTGGAAGAGATAGTCATTGATGGGAGTGAGCTCACATCGACCAGCGTAAAGGCAGGTTCTGTTCGGCATCCATCCGGGGCCTGCAAGACCAAACCATAGCGGCCGGCATCTGCGGATGTTGCTGAGGCGATGGTTATGGTATTTCCACTCACCGTTTGTCCATCGGGCTTTTTCCAATAATAGGTTACACCACTGATTGAATTCGAACTCAAAGTTATAGATTGACCTTCACAGACTACCCCAGGGTTCGAGATCACTGGAGCCGCAGGTAAAATGTCACCGCCAACAGCCACAGAAACCTGATTGGAGTTGTATTCGCAGGCATCTGATGAAGAGCTGAGGCTAACAATGTAATTACCGGGGACCGTTACGCCAAAATTAAAATCGTTGATACTGCTGATGTTCGTATTCAGGTTTTGCCAGTTATAATCCACCTTGAGGGCCGGTGTGGCTCTCAACGTTACTGGTTGGTCGTTGCAAATTGGTGGTGGATTTACTGGATTTATTTCAGGTACCACGCAATGTTGATTTCGAATGAAACCAATTTGTTGTTCATCGGTAACATAGGCAATGTCAGGTTTGGCATCACCATTATAATCGGCAATGTTGACATTGACGTGGAGTGCGGCTTTACCTATTGTATATGGTGCAAAGGCAATGGAAGTAAGATTGGATTGGTTTAGGAGTAGTGTGAGTGGCTGTGATTTTTCCCGTGTGGCCACCACCACGTCGGGCTTTCCGTCCCCATTGATATCTCCGATATCCAAACCCCACGGCAATCGTCCTGTTTCGATGTATTTAGGAGATGAAAAAATAATACTGCTGCCAGTACTTTGATTTATAAGTAAGTATACATTGTTGACGTAGTTATTTACCAGGATATCGTTGTCGCCATCACCATCGAAATCGCCTACCTGAAGATTGGTAAGCTGGCCGGAAACAGCTAATTTTACGGGAATTTTGAAACTTATCTTTCCGGGAATACTTTGATTCTGGGCTATGTAAATGTCATTCTGCAGGTTTGAGCCAAAGACTAATTCCGGCAATCCATCTTTGTTGAGATCGGCAACATCAATCCCAAAAGTAGCACTTGGGCTTGAAATGGTAACTTTTTGATCAGTGGGGAAACTAATGCCATTGGCAGTGCTTCGATTTTGGAAAATATGTACCAATCCCAGATTTTGATCGGTAAGGATGATTTCCGGTTTGCCATCATTGTCCAGATCATGAATTTTTAAACGACGGGCGGTACTTGAACTGGAATTGACTGATATTAACACAGTAATGGGTTTGTCAAAATTGATGATGCCCGGCGTACTTAAATTTTTGAAAATGAAAAACCGGTCAGCTGTATTGCCGCCTTTACCAACAACAATTTCCGGTCGGCCATCTCCATCGAGGTCTCCGCAAGTAATGTTCCTGAGTGCTGTCCCGGTATTGAGGTCTGCATCATTGAATCGCTGCATTTTGATGTCAAATTCGGCCGTACCAGTCACATTTTTATATACAGTGAGTGACGTGGTTGCAGCAGCATCCGAATTATTGGTAGTAGCAATATCATTTAAACCATCGCCATCAAAATCCGCGGTAGCTAAATCAAACAAACCCGGATCTTCCGCAATGTTTGTTTCAACACTCAGTCGCTGTGGATCGAATTGGGTGCCATGAAAGCTCAAGAGGAATTTGGGATTTGAATAACCCGTAAGTTGACTTTTTTTATTGGTGACTGAGATATAATCGTAGGTAGTAGTGCCAGGAGCAAGTACTTCGATCAGGTTTTCGGTAGAATTGATGATCTTACCATAACCAGCACCAAAATGAACCGTCAGATCGCTTGGATTGGTACTGAACCCATTTCCGGCAATCGTTACTGAAGTGCCTACGGTCCCATTTTGCACATTGATGCTTGCAATATTTGGCTTTTGAGCCAGCAAATTTTGGGTCAGGAAAATACCAATAATAAAATAAGGAATATTTTTAAATTGATCACGTTTCATAATTTCTGATAGATAACACTATTTTACGGTTAACACCCAATTCTCTTTGAAACTGGCATTGATGCTTTTAAACCGTTCACTGGTTGCCTGTGCTTCCTCATAGTCATCACTCATAAAGACGTACACATAATATATTTTTGTCTGCGAGATATAACCGAATTTGGTATAGAACCCTTTGATAAACAATTGGTCTGAATATTCTTCCGCGGCCCGATATCCGCCGAATGTTCCCACCACCACATAATAGCCTTTTTCCAATTCGAGTAAATGCGTTCCTTTTTTTACGGTGGTCGGACCGATATATTTACCCGATTCATCGATGGTGGGCTCCAGGTATTCCTCTGGTGCTTTTTCGACTTCTTTTAGCATTTGATCAGCTAGTTTATCGAGATCCTCTTCTTCACTTTTTTTCGGTTTCTCCTCCTTTAATGCTTTTTGCTGGTCAAAAGTAATCTCCTGTAATGCCTTCTGCTCGACTGGTTTTTCCACGGGTTTTGGTTTAGGTTCTGGTTTTGTTTCCGGAACTTTTTCTTTGGGCTCTGACTTGATGATTGCCGGCTCAGTTTTGACAGTATCTTTTTCCGTATCCATTTCTTTTAATAAATCTGCCAATGCCTGTTCTTCAGAATAGACGGGTTTGGTTTCTTTTTTTGGTTCAGGAGTTGTTTTTACTACCGGCGGTTCTTTTTTAACTTCAACAGGTTTTTGTACTGGTTTTTCCACAGGCTTCTGTACTGGTTTTTCAGGTTCAGGTTGTGTGTTTTTCATGAGATCCTGCAGGGCCTGTTCTTCTGTGTATTCAGGTTTTGTTTCTGCCGGTTTTGTTTCCTGCTTAAATGGATCATTTTGCACTTTATACAAGCTCTTGGACTGCTCCTGCGTTTTCTGTGGTAATTTGCCCATTGACCGAAGCATATTTCTTCTTCTTTCTATCAGATTTATTTTGCCCTTTTTCTCTTTTTTACCAATAATCAGAGCCAATTGAATATCGTGGGTACTATTGGTGAAATTGGCAGTATTGTTGGTCATAAATTCATAGGCGTAGCCAAATTTCAGGTTGTCTTTGATATTGAAACCCACAAATCCTGAAACGCCATAGTCCTGACGATAGGAACCTCCAAACCACACCACATTTTGAATATGAAATACACTCATGACTTCAAATTGACCAGGGAAGTTTTTGGTATGGTAATAAATTAAATACGGCTCCATTGCAAATCGATCTTCCGAGATCTCCCAACGATAACTCGTCATGAAAATGAAGTCGTTGAGCGGACTGATCGCACCTATGTTGAAACTGGTTGTATCGATGGCACGATTGGTGAAAATATGTGGCAGTGAAAAACTTAAATTGAAACCATTGGCAAAATAATTGATTCCGGCATTCCCTACCAGAAACATGTTGTTGTCGAGGGCACTGTTTAAAGCCGGATCATTCGGATCAATTACATTGATGGCTGATAAATCGGTATTATTAAAACCTACTCCTCCTGAGACGGCAAAATTGATATAATTAAATTCACTGAATTTGGCACGGTAACCGGCAGTTACTGCAGCAGTAGAAGTATTTAGAATGCTTCTGACATCATTGGTGAAATTGACGCCGAACAAAACATTTTTGCCAAACAAGGTGTGAAATGTAAAATTTGAAGTGACTGGGGCGCCTTCAATTCCGGTCCACTGCTGGCGGCGCATCAAGAAAAATGCCGGACGGTCTTCGGCGCCTGCATAGGCCGGATTGTAGAAATATGGGTTGAGGAAGATCTGGCTGTTTAGTGGCAGTTCCTGCGATAATCCAAAGGAAGAAAAAAAGAGAAAAACCAACAGGAAAAAAATGCGCATAAAATTGTTCTCCAAAATCAGGAATTTAAAAGTTTTTCAGGAGATGCCATCCAGCCTTAATAGTTACCGACAAGAATGCTTTCTTCATGATTAATAAAATTTGTTTCTATGAGAACCCAGCCGTCCATCGGATTGTAGTTAATTTCAAAATTAACATTTTCATAAACGATAGCGTTAAATACGCGCTAGAATAAGAAATTAAAATCATCCAAATTCTTACAAAAGCATTTAGCGCAATTTCACTTAAATCATTACTTTAAGTCAAAGGTCACTTTTCCTTTAATTCCTTGAGTATATGCCTACGTAACCAATAATTGCATTATTTCAATATAAAATTTGTTATTTTTAATAATTTCAAATCAACGGTTAATTTCTGACTGCTTTAAATAATATTCGATTTACTGGTAAAAATTACTTGAAAATCAGATTTCCAATTTTAATTCGGTAGTTTTAATTGATTAATATGATATTTGAAAATTGAATTAAGTTTGTTTTTAAGGCGTTTTTAAAGTGTGTTGAAATCCTTTAAATTCTCCATATAACAAATCAACATCAAGGCATTTCATATATATCCGTAACCAAATTGAGAAATAACCCCAAAAATTATTTTTTCTTGATAAAGGCACTGCTGATAACAGTGTTTATTTTTGCGACTAGTGTGGAAGGGATGGCACAACTTTTTGCCGGCTTTAAAGCGGGAGGAAATGCTACCTGGCCGTCTTTTAATGATGATGCGTATAAACGTTTTCACACTTCTTCCGTGAAGCCGGGTTTTTCCGCAGGGACATTTTTTATTATTGAAAATGAAAAAAAATATGGTCTTTACATTGGGGCATCTTATGCCCTGAAAGGTAAAAAAGTAAAAAGCACACAAAATGAATATGAAGTTAATGAGGCAACTTATAATTATCTGGATTTTCCGGTATTATTTCGTGTTAAATTTAAAAGCCAGTATTTCGAGTGGTATCTGAATGGAGGACCAATGATCAGTTATTGGTTGGGAGGCCATGGAAAATACAGTGTCTATGATCCAAATTATGCGGTGGTAAATACTTATAATTATAAAATTAATTTTAATGAACCTCAATTCGATTCGGAGACACTCAATGTTTCCGGGGAAGAACGGGTTCAGTTTAGTTTTGCATTTGGCGGTGGAATTATTTGGCCCCTCAAAAAAGCAGATTTTCTTGCGCTCGATTTTCGATTTGACCTTGGTCATACTTTTCTCGGAAAAAGTGATGGCGCCAGTATACCTCAAATTGGTTTAGAAGATAATTTTGAATATACCAATAATGTATTGAATGTATCCTTGGTCTACATGATTGATATTTATGAAAAGGTGAAATTCATCAAACGAAGTTTACATTAAGCCGTATTTGTTTCAGTTTCTTGTTTGTTTTTTTAAGGTTTCGATGGCAAATGGCCCAATTTTCACCATTATCGCATGATATCCATGCTCATTTTGAGTCAATTTATCCTATGATCAAATTATAACGCCGGGGTCACGAAATTCACCATCCGGTGAGTTCAAGAAATGACTTTAGAAAAAGAATGGCGTTTTCAGGTACCTCATACCAATGTTGAAGGTTGGTCTTTGCAGATATTTTTATAAAATGGTGTTTTGCGATTTGATCTCCAATAATTTTCGAGGAGGTCTTATTTAATAGCATATAATTGTCAGGATCAAAGTGGTAATGCCATGGACTATTATTGACGCAAAAAAAAATATTGTTTTTGGAAAGCGCTTTGTTCGCGATCAATCTTTCTGTCAAGTCCGGATGTAGAAACTTTCCCCCAAGATGTAAAGTATAACTAAAAAAATTCCCCCACCAAAACATTGTTCGATAAGCAAATGTGTGTTTCTTCCCAAATAATCGAGGAAAATCCAGCATCTGATAAGGAAGTTGTTGGTAATTTTCACCGACAGAAATTTTGGATGAAATCTTTAGAACTTCTTCAGGCAGGTCGTATTTGCTTGTTAAAATATGCTTCTGTAGTTTGAGTTGAGTATTGTGCAATATACTTTTTACTTTCCGGCTTATCGCCACCTTGGTTTTGATCAGTTCGGCGTCGCTGATTAGTTCCAATTCCCTTTCGCTGAATTGTACAGATACTTTTTTCATGAAGCAGGATTGGGACCATCTGGTCTTTGGATGATTTTTAATACCAGTTGATGTTGATCGCCATCTTTATCTTTTAATAAAAAAGTAACGCTGGGATTGTCAACTGTGGTGTCGATGTCGGTTTTGACAATTGAATAATCAGGCAAACGCTGGCCGATTTTATCTTTCAATTCAAATAAAATATTCGCCATTTGAACTTCAAGTGGACTTGGATTGTAGTCTGAGGTGATCATGGTTTAATAAATTTAATGCACTACCAACGAATTAGAGCAGACGCCCAGGTAAATCCACTGCCAAACGAAGCAAGACAGACCAGTTTGTTTTCTGATATTTTACCTTCTGACCAGGCTTCACTCATGGCTATCGGTATCGATGCAGCAGTGGTGTTTCCGTATCGTTGAATATTATTAAAAACTTTTCCCTGGCCCAAAGCCAGTTTCTCTTCCAAAAAATTACTGATTCGAAGATTGGCCTGGTGCGGTATTAACAGGTCAATATCTTGCTTGTTGAGATTATTAGCTTCTAATGCCTCCATAATAACCTCATGAAAACGCACCACAGCATGTTTAAAAACAAGATTCCCGTTCATGTGTGCTCGAATAGAAATGCCGTCCAGCATTTCGTGGGTGAGTCTTTCCCTGCGGCTGCTGCCCGGATCTTTCACATAGAGTTCCTCGGCAAAGGTGCCATCTGAATGCAGGTGTGTGGATAAGATGCCTTTACCTTCTTCTTCAGTGGCTTGTAACAAAACAGCCCCGGCCCCATCACCAAAAATAACCGATACGTGCCGTTGTCGATCTGAAAATTCCATGGCTGAAGATTGTATTTCCGCCCCGATGACCAATACGTTCTTATACATTCCTGTTTTTATGAATTGATCAGCAACGGAAAGTCCGTAGATAAATCCCGAACAGGCATTGCGGACATCCAATGCTGCAATTGCCTTTTTATCAAGACCCAGTTCTCGTTGCATCAATACCCCGGATCCCGGGAACATATAATCGGGCGTAATGGTTGCAAATACAATAAAATCGACCTCCATAACATCCACGCCGGCCCTTTCCATTGCCATTTTGGATGCTTGGGCTGCCATGTTGGCACATGTGTCTTTATCGGGATCAAAAAAATGTCGTTCGTGAATTCCCGTACGTTCCACGATCCATTCATCGCTGGTATCCATCAATTTTGCGAGATCTTGATTCGTCACCACTTTTTCCGGAATATAATGTCCGATTCCTGCTATCTTACTTCTGATCATTCTTGCAAACTTTTTGTGCTCAATTTAAATATTTTCACCAAAGATGAGCTTTTCTTGAATAAAAATTCGGAATTAATACATCATATTGATCAATAATCAGGAAAATAGATGTCCGGTTTCATTTTCAGGGGGAAGGGGAGTGATCAGTTCAGGATAATCGTTCTGGACGGCGTTTACTTTTTGAGATACCCGGTACATTTCAATATCCTGATCACGGGGAGCCTGAAGAATATTGACATGCTCTTCGGTTTCCAGATTGTCGTTTAACCAGATCTTTTCGGTTTCAGGTGTTAAAATTACCGGCATTCGGTCATGAAGTATACTCACTTTTGTGTTGGCTTGTGTTGTCACAATGGTGAATGAATGAATTTCCACGCCTTCCTCTTTATCTGAATATTGTTCCCAAAGTCCGGCGAAAGCCGCGAGAGCACCTGACTTTAATAATATTCGGTATGGTATTTTGGTCTTTTTGTCAGGTTTTTTCCATTCATAAAAGCTATCGGCAATTACGAGGCATCGGCGTTTTTTTAATGCCTTCTTGAAAGCCGGTTTTTCAGCTAAGGCTTCTGCCCTCGCATTGATCATTTTATAACCGATGGTGACATCTTTTGCCCAGGTGGGGATCAGGCCCCATTTGAAAAAAGATAAACCGTTGGGACTTTGATTGGTGATAACGGGAAGGATTTGGCTCGGTGCAGCGTTATAACGCGGCTCATAAAATTCGGGGACTTCAATTTGAAACCTTTTTTCAATTTCTTCAGCGCGTGCCACTATGGTATATCTCCCACACATAGATTCGTCGTTTTTATTGTTCGAGAAGTTCCTTCACAAATTCAAATGCACGGTCTTCCGACCAGTAAAATACCGAGCCGTTGAAAGATGGAAATCCGACATGACCACCGTGTTGAGGAGATTCGAAAAATACCAGTGGATGATCATGGAGCAGCTTCTCAGGGTAACATTCCGGAGAAAGGAAAGGATCGTTCAAGGCATTAACGATTAAGGCCGGCCTGGAAATATGTTTTAGAAATTGTAGTGCGCTGCATTTTGAATAATAGTCGATGGCATTGTCGAAACCATGGAGAGGGGCGGTATATTGATCATCGAATTCGGCAAGTGTATGAATTTCCTGGAGTAAGTCCACATTCAGATCTTGATATTTTTTTGCTTTGAGCCTGACTTTCCTTTTCAAATTTTTCAGAAATCGATTGGCATAAATTTTATTTTCCCGCTTGGAAATTTGAATGCAACTGGTATGTAATTCCAAAGGAACTGAAAAAGTAACGGCGCCTTTAATTTGTTGTGGAACATGATCACCATTTTCCCCAAGGTATTTGAGGGTCAGGTTTCCACCGAGGCTGAATCCGATCAGAAAGATTTTTTCATATCCGGAATCTATGGAATGTTGAATAACTGTTTCCAGATCATAAGTAGCACCGCTGTGATAAAAGATCTTTTGACGGTTTATTTCGCCACTACAGCCACGAAAATTCCATGCAATCACATCAAAACCACCGCCATAAAATCGTTTAACCATTCCTAAGATATATGGTCTGGTACTGTTGCCCTCAAGTCCGTGTGAAATAATAATGGCATGTTTTGAACCTTGCAGATATCGATCCAAATCCAGAAAATCACCATCCGGTGTTTCTATGCGCTGTCGAATACCATGTAATCGTTTGATCTTACGCAGAACAGCAGGATAGATTGTTTCAATGTGACCATTGAACATCAATGGGTTGGGAGCATATGTGGATACTTTGATAACTGGCATGACGAATTTGAGGTAAATATAAAAATAAAGATGGCGGATTGTACAATCCGCCATCTTTACTTCAAGCTCAGGCCTAAATTGCAATTTTTTTTTTGCATTGCCTGCTTATAAGAATTTAATAAGCATTTCAGGGGCCCAGGGCCTCTGTTTTTTTAAAAGCGATGTCAATTTTATCTCGTTTGGCATCTCAATAAATATACGAAATTGATGCAAATCAAAGTTGCTTTTGTATAAATTTATTTTGCGAAAATCGCCAAAAAAAGACGCACATCATGAAACTTTAAAATAAGGATGTAGCACAAAAAAATGTTCCAATGCAAAACAAACTTTATTGGTGAATTGAAATTGCAGATTCACTGTCAATTTATAGTTGTTTGGCTGCTTTAACCTTTTCTATAATCCCCTCGAGATTTTTTTCAATGATCTCCCTGGGATCTTTTTCATTTTTTAAAACAAAAGACACGAAATTAATGAGCAATGTACTTATAACAACTTCTTTTCCTTTGGCAATACCAGAACATTGCATGAATGAATTGAGCTGTAAATTGTCTCTTTCAACGCTGATAATGATTTTGCCTTTATTTTTATCGGTAAACATAATTTGATATTTTTAAAATGCATCCAATATATCCCGTGAAAATCCGTTTTTAAAATTAAATTCGCGAAATACTATTCATAAATACACGGCACAATTTTATTTTTTTAATTTTGCTTCGAAATAAAAATCTTATCCAGTCGTCCGTGAAAGTTTTCAACCTTTGACATAACTATTAATAAGAACATAAATCTAAACCTACGTATCTCTATGAGAAATTTAAATCACATGTTACTGCTTTTTGCCATTATGGCGGTGAGCTTTGGTGTATTTTCATGTAAAAGTCAGAAAAAAATTGCCGCTGAGAAAGCCGCTGCTGCCGAAGCCAGAAAAATTGCCAAGGCTAAAGCTGACCTCGAAGAATTGCTGAGTGACAATACAACTTTCACACTGGACGAGAAAGAGCAAAGGCTGAAAATGATAAAAGATCTCAATATTGAGGATCCCGAGGTAAAAGAGTTGATCACAAAAGTAGAAGATAAGCTTAAATCAGAAAGAGAAGCACAAATTGCCAAAGAAAGAGATGAAAGACTGGCGCGGGAGAAAGAAGAGCAAATGAAACGAGAATCGGAAGGAGAACAAAAAGGTTTGGCTTATTATTTCAATGCCATCTCCAGCGCCACAAATATTGCTGTAGCCAATCGCAATATTGATGAAGCCTTAGGTTTATTTGCCTCTGACAATGTTCCGGTATTGATTGTAGTGAGTAAATCCGGAGATGTGAAAGATTATGACCGCCCAACCACCATCCGCAAGTATCTGGAATATTTAAAGGATCAGAAAGTGAATCGAAACGATATTGAAAATGTTGTGTATGATTCAAATGGCAAGATCACAGAGCTTGAACTGATTAAAAAATAACACATTAACCCAATTAAAACTACTGAAATCATGTCGAGATATCAATATATATTTTTATTAGCAGCAGGTTTGTTTGTTTACGGTTTTGCAAAGGCACAGCCCGATATTAGCCCCGAAAGGAAACAAGCTATCGATTCCCTGGCATTGGAAAAAGTCCGCGACCTGGGTAAATACATCAGTATTATTGGCAACAAGAATACGCCTTTTTCCGAGGCAAATCGGGTAATTGACCGGGCTTTGGAACTCTTTGCCGATGGAAGCCAGATGGGTGTGTCTTCCCTGAGCAGACCAGATGTGAAATACTACAGCATTCGGGAGTATTTCGAACGATTGATGGCACTCAATTATGATCGCGTCAAAATAGAATGGTTCAATATCCAGTATATCAGTGATTTGGTTCGTCAGCCGGATGGCCGGTACGTAGGCGTAATTACCATCTATCAACGTTTTGTCGGCGAATCTGAGGATGGCATGAAATATGTTGATACGACAAAGAAGGATATCACCGTTTATGTTGAAAGAAAACAAACCCAGATTCACGGCCGTATCATTGGTTTCTGGGATGTATTACTTGGTGATATACGTGTTGTTGAAACAACCAAAGGGTAAACCAATACCCCATACATCGAAAACATTTATGCATGAAGAAAGCCCTGATTTTCCTTTCTTTTATTCTTGTCGTATGCCATTTTTCCAGCGCCCAGAATGTCAGCAATTATCTGGGTGATGAAAAATTTATGTATGCTGAAACCAAACAGGTCAACCAGTTTTTCCGCCGATTTAATTGTGAGGAGGATCTGTCCGGGAAAAGAATATATGAAGACAATCCGGATTATCAAGATCCGGAAAAACGCCAGCATTACATCAGCTTACTCTTCGATGATCAAAACACCGATATGGATAAATCTTTAAAGGAAAGTTTTATTCGGGATGTCACCGAAAGCAATCCACCAAAATTACTCGATTTCTATGGTGGTAGGTGGTTTGCTGAAGTTCATGCCAGATTTAAATACAATGGTGTTTCAAAAACAGCAGTCCTTTTTTTAGGACTTGAAAAGGAAAATCTCGGCATCAAATGGGTCATCACCAATGTTTATTTTTACCCGTTTACCAAATTATTCTATACCGATTCATCAGCTACACACAAGTTTCTTCATCCAATGAGCCATGAATTGGATTTTATGAACTTGATCAAAGTGTTTAAGGATAAAAAAGATGTCGAATATTATTTCGATGAAGATTACAAACCGGATTTCCGCACCTTATTTTTGTATGAAGTGAAAAGTGGTGAGCTGGTTTTTGAGACAGTGGAAAGTGTTAAATTTCATTTTTTCCAGATTAAAGGCTGGTATTTTGAGCTTTCTGAATTTAACCGGAATAGCTACAATTCCGGTTGGTTGATTTCTAATCTCACTCAAATACCGGAGGATCAAAAAGACGAGTTGCTCAAATATATCTACTATGAAAACTAATGCTCGACATCATTTTGCCTTTTTGATTTCGTTATTAATGTTTCTGTCTGCTGTCTGCCTCCCCTTATTGGCGCAGAAAAAATCTACCCCGGCCGCTGAAGAGAAAAAGGAATACGAACCTGAAGTGAAACAACTGGTTTCTTTTCTCGAATATACCCTCAATGCTCTTGGCGGCAATGAACTTTCTGCCAAAGAAAAGGATGTGATCGTCAATGAAAGCTATAAAAAACTTTTCAGAGACGAGAAGGTGCAAATAGAAGATGACCTTGATGAAAATCGGGAAGTAGTAACCAACAAGGATGTACAGGCATATTTGAAGGATGTAGATTTTTTCTTTAAACAAGTAAAATTCAAATTAAACATTGATAAAATCAGCCAGGGCATCAATGAAAAAGGGCAGGTCTATTTTACGGTTAAGCTCAACCGCGAATTGAAGGGGACTACCGTAGAAGGGGACAGTGTAGATAATATTAAGGAACGATATATCGAGATCAATGTAAATGATCAGGCTCAGGATCTCCGGATTGCCAGCATCTATACCACTAAACTCAGCCGTGATGAAGAATTGAAGGCCTGGTGGGCAGGGCTGTCACCCGAATGGAAATTGTATTTGGGCAGTGATCAGATTATTATGGAAGGCCTGCGACTGAGTGAAGTGCAATCTTTTACGGATTCTACTTTCGAGGTAAATGGCATCAATTATCACTATGATACGGTTAAAATCTTGCCATTTGTAAAAGCTGTAACCAATAGAGTAGGGGTAGATATTGCAGGAAGCACGACCATTACCAATCTGGACCCACTGGATGAATTTACGGATCTGAAGCGTTTGAATTTATCCAATACCGCCATTGACGATCTTTTCCCCATCAGAAACCTGACCACCCTTGAATCTTTGGACTGCTCTTTTACGAAAGTACAAGATCTTAGCCCTTTGCGTTATTCACGATCTTTACTGGAGTTAAATATCAGTAATACGCCGGTCACGAGTATTACCGTATTGGAAAATTTCAATAACCTCCTGAAACTTCAACTTGCCCATACGGTCATTGATAGCATTCCGGGAATGACGTCCCTTTCAAAGCTTCGTGAGTTGGATTGTTCAAATACCAATATTTTATCACTTGATTCTATCAGTATACTTAAAAACCTGGAACAACTCAATTGCTCCAATACCGCAGTTTCGGATCTGCATCCGATTGAGTCATTGATAAAACTTAAACATCTCGAATTTAACCAAACGTCAGTATCAGAACTTTCTCCGGTGTCCAAATTGGAAAATTTGGAATATGTGAGCTTTTATGGCACCCCTGTGTCTGAACTTGGTCCTTTGGAAGGATTAAAAAGCCTGAGAAAGGTTTTTTGTGATAATACCAAGGTGACCCGGGAAGAATATGCGAAATTTTACAAAAAAAGACCTGATTGTGAAGTGGTTTTTTCGTCGGAACAACTGGAAACCTATTGGAATGACTTGTCAGATAATTGGAAGAAATTGATCGCACCGCTGATTCATCTGGATGGTGTGCCGGACAGGGAACAGCTTCACGATATCCTTAAAATACAACATATAGATATAAGCGGGAAAAAAGATTTTAACTCACTTGAGCCTTTGAAAGTACTCATCGATTTGAAATGGCTGGATATTTCCGGCACATCAGTTCGTGATCTTTCACCGCTGGCTGAGCAAAATGCCCTGGAATACATTGATTTTTCAGGGGATGATATTGTCGATCTTGCGCCTTTGGCCAAACATGAACAGTTGAAGATCATAAAAGGAACGGGCAGTACTGTCACGCATCTTTCTCCATTGCAGCACTGTCTTCAACTTGATTCAATTTTTTTTAACAACACCAAAATTGCCGATGTCAGCGTATTGAATAAGATCTCCGGGTTTAAGATCGCCTATTTTGAAAATACGATGGTGAGCGATTCTGTCGTGGCAAACCTTACCTACAACAGCGATAGCAGTATCGTTGTTTACCGATCTGAAAAACTTCGCCCGTGGTGGGGTACAATGGATGATGTATGGCAAAATATCTTTCGCGAAACCTATCAACTTTCAAGCAGGCCGACAATCGAACAACTTCACCAGTTGGCAGGAAGGGAAAAGATCTCCGCCAAAAGTGTGAATTTGAATAATCTGGATCCAATACCTGTTTTTGTGCGATTGAAGGAACTCACATTTACAGATAGTCAGATCAAGTCGATTGCACCTTTGGCTACACTAACCAAACTAGAGGAATTGCATTGCCCGAGAAATCCGATTGAAAGCATTGAGCCTTTAAAAGACATGAAAACATTAAAGATTCTGGATATAGACAACACCCAGGTTTCTGACCTCGATGCACTGGCTAATCTCAATAATCTTGAAGAAGTGAAGATCAATGGAACGGAAGTCAAGGATTTGGAGCCATTATCAGGCCATTCAAAACTGCACACACTTGAATGCTCTAATACCCGGATAAAAAGGGTGCGTTCATTGATGGATATGCCAAACATCAAGGTGTTGAAATGCTTTAACACCAGATTGTCTGACAAAGAAGTGGAAGAATTTAAAAAAGCCCGTCCAGATTGCGAAGTTGTGTATTATTAATTGGAAGAAAGTTTTTAAAATTCAATAATACGTACGAATTTGAACTATTCAAGAACATCATCAAGCTTTTTTGTTTTATAAAAAAACTTCAACAATTATGAAAAATATAAGGAATTGTTTGCTATTGCTGCTTGTTGGTCAGTTTGCATATGCAAATGTAACCTTGCCCCTCATATTTGGGAATAATATGGTTTTACAGCGGGATATGAACATTCCAGTCTGGGGAAATGCCAGCCCTAACGAAAACATTGCGGTAAACATCAACGGGGTGACAGCAACAATTCAAGCAAGTGATAATGGCAAATGGAAATTGATGTTGCCTGCGATGAAAGCTGGTGGACCTTATGAGATGCATGTTAAGGGGAATAATGAGATTGTATTCAGTAATGTGCTGATAGGTGATGTTTGGTTTGCATCAGGCCAATCGAATATGGAATTTAAGCTTAAAGGTGCCAATAACGCAGATCAGGAAATTGCAGCGGCCAGCTATCCGCAAATCAGGTTGTTCGATGTGCCGAATGCCGTGGCACAGCAACCGAAAACCGATATTGAAGGTGGTAATTGGGAGGAATGTTCTCCTCAGACTGCCGGAGATTTTTCTGCCGTGGCCTATTTCTTCGGAAGGGATATATACCAGGATCAGCATGTGCCGATCGGGCTGATTGATTGTGACTGGGGAGGCACTCCGGCAGAAGCCTGGACCAGTGAAGCCATGCTCACTTCCATGCCTGAATTCAAACAGTGGATCGCTGAGATTAAGCAGAAAAATCCAGATTGGGAATCTGATCTCCAGGCCAACAGCGAGCGCAATACCCGTAAACAGGATATTATCAATAATTCCAAGGAAGGGGTAAAGATTGGCGTGCCGGATATCAATTTCAAAGATGCAGACTGGGATTTGATCCAGGTACCGAATTGGGACAAATCGTTTGATGGCATTGTGTGGCTCAGAAAAATTGTAAATGTTCCCAAAGAATATAAAAAGCAAGCCATCAAAATTGATCTGGGAAGATTGGAAAATATGGCAACGGTTTACTTTAATGGCAAGGAACTGGGCACGCAATATAGTCCAAAGTTTACAACATTCGATGTTCCCGCGGATCTGGTTAAAAGTGGTGAAAATATCATTGCGGTACGTTTGTTACACCGCTGGGGTCATCCCAATTTCGATGGGCCGGCAGAGCGCATGAAGGTTACTGCCATGAATGGCGCAATTATCGATGATCTTTCTGGGACCTGGCGGTATAAAACCGGCATAGAACCACCATTTCCTGAAGTGATTGGTTATCAGAACTGGCCGGCATCTTTGTACAACGGGATGGTGGCACCTGTCATTCCTTTTGCTATTAAGGGAGTTATTTGGTACCAGGGCGAGTCGAATGCCGGCAGGGCATGCCAATATCGTACCCTGTTTCCTAAAATGATCGAGGACTGGCGGATACGGTGGGGAGAAGATTATTTTCCATTCCTTTTCGTACAATTGGCCAATTATATGGACGTGAATGAGCAGCCGACCGAAGATGCCTGGGCGGAATTGCGCGATGCCCAACGGCATACCCTGACATTGCCCAATACGGGTATGGCCGTGATCATTGATATTGGCGAAGCGCTGAATATTCATCCTAAAGACAAACAAGATGTTGGGACAAGACTGGCATTAGCAGCCAAAAAAGTTGCCTATGGACAAGATATTGTTTATTCCGGTCCGACCTATGAATCTATGGAGATCAAAGGAAATGAAATGGAATTAACCTTTGATAATATTGGCAAGGGAATGGTGGCGAAAGGCGGTCCGCTCAAAGGCTTCACGATTGCCGGTGAAGATCATAAATTTTACCAGGCCAATGCACAGATTGTGGGAGGTAAGGTGTTTGTTTCCAGTGATCAAGTTAAAAATCCTGTCGCAGTACGCTATGCCTGGGCCAGTAATCCGGTGTGTAACCTGTATAATAAAGAAGGTTTACCCGCATCTCCATTCCGTACAGACAATTGGACAGGAATTACCTGCACGCAATAAGAATTACTAAAAATATTGGTTTTTAACTAAAATATTTAGTCAGTTTACTAAATTTGTAAATCGGCTAAATATTTTGTATATGTGCATGCGGTATGTAGTGGCCTCCAGGCCAGATGCTTTTGAAAAGGAATTTAGAGGGGAATTCTCCTACACTTTTGTGCCCTGGTACAATGCGCACCCGGGACTCGATTTACCCGTGATCACTTCTGAAAATCCCCGACTCTTACAGGCCATGCGTTGGGGTCTTATTCCTCATTGGTCAAAAGGATTGCACACAAGCCAGTTGAATATCAATGCTTTTTCTGGAGAAATAGTGAAAAATCCGCTTTATCGCCTGCCGATAAGGCAAAGGCGATGTCTGGTAATGGCCAACTGTTATTTTGTCTGGATCAGATCAATAAATACACCGAAAGTTCCTCATGTAGTGTATCTTGAGGGCCATCGGATTTTATCTTTTGCTGGTTTGTGGGATGAATGGATATCACCCGGCAAGACAGTGGGTACTCGTTCTTTTAGCATCATTACTATTCCCGCATGCAAAAGAATAAGTAAATATCAAAAGACTATGCCGGCTATTGTTTCTCCTGGTAATAGGGCAAAATATCTGGATCAACGACGACACTTGAATGAAATAATGTCTATTCTTCATACTCATGATACAGATAGGATCAACCTTTACCCCGTTTCCTTTGCGATCAACGATCCCTATCTCAATGATCGTCTGGTGATAGTTCCTGCGGGTCAGCGATGCTTTCCGGAATGCGAATACATTACCCGATATCAATTGAAATTGGAAGGAATGGGTAACTTCAGAAAGCGCTAGAAGTCGGGATTTCCAGTGTGTACTATCCTTTGTCTATAGACTATTGTCTATTGTCTATTGTCTATTGAACTGCATTTTTAAAGATGCCAAGTCTTTCTTTTTAGGGAAGTTTTGAAGGATTTGATGGCCATGAGGAATGGTTTTCAGGCACCATTCTATTTTTTTCTCCATCATTTCCTCATTGGTTATTTGCCTGGGAATGTCCTCGCGATCGTGCAATCAGGTGGTGGGCACCTTCAAAACTTTCGTTGCTGCCGTAGAAACGTTGTAGCCTTCGGTAGATCCAAACCTCGGTATTTTGATAAATTCATCTGCTTGTCTTATGATCTCTTCGGATAACCCTTCCTTTTCCCAACCGAAGAAAAAAGCCGATTTACACGTGTGTTATCGAAGTCATAAGCATCCGTTCCGCAATGGTGTGCCGAAATGGCAACGATATGGCAACCATTATTTCAAACGAAAGGGGAACAATTCATTGTTAAACCATTGATGGTCAACAGCTTTAATCTGTGGAATTGTATTACAGTCTTTAATCTGGAAATAATAAGATTTTTTAACATTTTCTTAATATTCCAATTTATATTTATTTTTATCCCTCAATTCATAGAGGTCTTTTTTGATGTAACAATGATGGCAATAGGGTATGAGCAGAAAGATGTTAGACTATATTTTTTAAAAATCGCTTATAAATTTCTGAAACATTATTTGATAAGAGGTTGAACATTACCAGATCATTTTTTCGCCGAATCGGAATCGCAAGTTTGTTCATTTGGTGTATGATCAAGCCCGGATATGGACAGGTTGAGCCAAAGGTTGAACATCAAATCTGGTTTTTTAGCTATAATTATTTTAAGATCAATAACAAAATCATCCTGAATCAGGATTTCGCTTATCAGCAGTCGCTCAAGAAACCATACTCCAAGCAGCTTTTTGTCAGACCACAATTCAATTATAGTCTTTCCAGTATACTTAGCTTTCATACAGGTTTATCACTACTTTATGAGTTGAATAAGTATACCCCTAACCATGAGGAAATAAGACCCTGGCAGGGCATTAGATTGCGCTGGCCATCATTCTGGCGATTGGAATTTAGTCATTATGTCAGATTTGAAGAACGTTTTGAACGACTCCAGTATCAGAAATCCTGGTCCTCAGGGGTGCGATTCAGATATAAGTTAAGTGCCACTTTTCCAATCAATAAATCGGCGATAACAGATCACACTTTGTATCTTGTATTCGGCTATGAATATTTTGCCAATTCCCTGAACAGCCAATTTATTAACCGGCCAACAGATTATCATCGGTTCGATGTCGGATCGGGTTTCAGGTTTAATAAAAAATCACGGGTGGAGGCAGTTTTGATCAACATTGACGATTTTAATCCGATCAGCAACAAATATGCTATTAATAGTGTGATCTTACAATTTAAGTACTATCACTATTTCAATTTTTAGACGATGATTTTGAGGCAACCCGGAATAATTTTAACATTCAATGAATCCACGTCGTCTACGACTTCTCCATCTACTTGCAGGGTTTGAGATTCATTTAACTTGATCCTGGCCTTATCGGTAGAAATTATCTC
This sequence comes from uncultured Cytophagales bacterium, assembly GCA_963711495.1. Taxonomy (GTDB): domain Bacteria; phylum Bacteroidota; class Bacteroidia; order Cytophagales; family Cyclobacteriaceae; genus CAVQEK01. Next base: position 83,232 of record CAVQEK010000005.1, on the reverse strand, counting down.
AAGGTCTCTTTCCTGGTATTGCACATTCTTTTTAAATATCGACCATGCCGATTTTAACAAACTTGAAAAGGTTATGTCCTTGACAATACATATCTCAAATCGGCCATCATTCAGGCTGCCAATAGGATTAATGACCGCTCCGGTACCGTACATTTTTGCATTGGCAATCACAATCATATAGGCTTTGCCTGAATACCTTTTTCCACCAGTGAACAGTTCGTATTCTATCGCTTTTCTCAGTGATAATTCCTTAAAAAATTGTCGGGCATACCCAGAATAACCACGGATTTTTTCTGCTTCAAATCGTTTGACGATTTTGGCATTAAGGCCAATATCGCTTAAATGCAGCGAATAATATTTATTGATTTGGATCAGATCAACGTTGATGATGTTTCCGCGTTGAATGAGTGCCCATACAATGCGTATTCGTTCACTGGGGATCAAGGATAACACACGGTCGAAATCTCGGGGGATTTCCAATTCACGAGCCATGCCATTGGCAGAGCCAAATGGTATTACTGCAAGCCTGGTATCGGTATGCTTAAAAATCATTGCTGCCAGGAGCAGTGTGCCATCACCACCGACCACTACAGTGACTTCAACTTTTCTTCCTTTCACGATCTTTTTGATGGTTACTTCATCATTCTCACCGGTGGTTTCGTATATTTCATAAGAAAACTTTTCATCAAAATGTTTTTCATGAATGAAATCGTAAAAGACGGTTTTATCAGTACCGCCGGCTATGGGGTTTATAATGAAAAAGTAGTCGAGTTCGTTCATGAATTTGAGGAATCAGTATAAATTTAAATACGAATTTATATTATGTATGGGCGCTAAGTTAGTAGGTTATCGCGGCATCGCCAACAGCCAGAAAATAATCATAACCGGGCATGCATTTAAGAAACACCGGCTCAGAGACAACAGCCCATATCATAATCGATACCATAATTTCAGACAAACGGTGGGTCGTTTCAGGTTGCGACCAATGAAACATACTTCAGTAGAAATAGAAGTGGATGGGCAAATATGTGCGGTAAAAACCAACAGATATGGCCATTTTACCTGCGAATTTCAAAATAGGCACAATGCTCCGGGGTGGTACCCTTATCACATATACTGGAATGGAAAAGGGGATGATTTTACCGGTGAATATCGCCAGGCAGATGAAGACGGTACCGGTGTGATTTCTGATATTGACGATACGGTGTTGGTTTCGCATTCCACCAAAATGATGCGTAAACTCTCACTTATGCTTTTTAAGAATGCCTATACCCGCAAAACGATTCCATTCATTAAACACTGGTACCAGCACATTCATGATCTTAATGCAAAACTACATCCTGAAGATTTTTTTTATGTGTCTAACAGTGAATGGAATTTATACGATTTTCTGCATGATTTCTTTGAGATCAACGACTTGCCCAAGGGTGTTTTTTTTCTGCAAAATCTCAAGAAAGGCTTTCGTGACATTGTATCTACGAGCAAGGTTAATCTTCATCATAAGGCCAATAGCATCAATTTTCTGATGCGATTTTATCCAAGCAAACCTTATATACTAATCGGTGACAATGGGCAGAAGGATATGGAAATTTACAGACAGGTATGTCATCGTTACCCTGATCGTATCAAAGGGGTAATGATCAGGAAATTGGTAAGGGCTGCCGATGAACATCGATTCCTGGAGTTTCAGGATTACGTAAAATCACTGAACATTCCATTTTTGTTTTTTCACTGATCGATCCTGCCTATGAAAATTCAGGCAAAGATACCTGAACCTTTTCAATTCAATGCCCTTAAGCACCATCGGAATTTTGTACGAAGTCTGATAAGGTCATGTTGGGAGGATGAAAGTTTGAGACAGTTATTGGCCGGGGAACTCAAACTGTTGGGCAATCTCATGATGGATCTTTATTTGGGGACCCTTGGTCCTTTGGAGATTTGTGAATCCATTGGATTTCAATTACAAAAGCAGAATCATTTTGAGGACGAACAATACAACCATTGGATTTCAAGCTCAAAAAAAAGTTACAAACTGGTGGATATCCGGGATGATTCCCGTTGGACATTACTGATCGGAAAGGGAGATGGACGTTATATTCATATTCATCCTGCGCGTTATTCAGCCAAAACCATGCGTATTCGGGCCTTGCCCTTTAAAACTGCAACAATGTTATTGGCCACACCGCAAATTGAACTAACATCAGAAAATTTGGTAGAATCAATCAATTACATCAGAAAACTTTATTTCAATGAACCGCCGGTGAAGGATTGGCGAGACACTAAAAATATCCAAAAGATAGCCGCGATTCTGCGCGATTCAAACAATGGTTCGTATCAATTGAAATAGCAAACTCGAGCAGGTGGAAATGCCCAACTCAATTTTTCGCGAGATTGGGTTCTTTTGTATAGTAATGGACGTTAATATCTTCCAACACTTGTTCTTTTTCCAATAACAATTTTTCTTTTTGCCAGATTTTAAACCCTCTTCCAACTTGAATCTTTCAGGATTAACGCCCATATTCGTTGCCTGATTGGAAAGTGTAGTAAACACCCAAATTATACTTGGCAAAAGATTAATTTTCGGAGAAATAATTCTATAGAAAATCATTGGGAAACCAGACAATTTCCATAGAAACAAACTTCCTTTTTGTAACTTTGACTTTTTAATCACAACGTAAAATCAATCAAATAAACGCTAAATTCGAATGGCAAGAGTATATAATTTTTCAGCAGGTCCAGCAACCTTACCGGTCGAAGCACTGGAAAAAGCCCAAAAAGATCTTGTAGATTATAAAGGAACCGGTCTATCGGTGATGGAGATGAGCCATCGATCTCCGGAATATCAGGAAATATTTAACGGTGCTATGGATAATCTGCGCAAATTGATGAATATCCCTCCCAACTACCAGATTTTATTTTTACAAGGTGGCGCGTCCAGTCAGTTTGCGATGGTTCCACTCAATTTATTTTCATCCGGAAAAAAGGCTGACTATGTTAATACCGGAGTATGGTCAAAGAAAGCCATAGCCGAAGCTAAAAGATATGGCAATATAAGGGTGGTTGCATCATCTGAAGATAAGAATTTCGGTTATATACCCAAGCTTACCGCAGATATGTTCGATGCTGAAGCTGACTATGTTCATATTACCACCAATAATACGATTTACGGTACCGTTTATCCTGAACTACCTGACACCGGCAAAGTTCCGCTTGTGGCCGATATGTCCAGCCACATCATGGGACAGGTTTATGATGTCAGCAAATTTGGGGTGATTTATGCCGGCGCTCAAAAAAATATCGGGCCTGCCGGTTTGGCAGTGGTTATTGTGCGGGAAGATTTAATTGGTCATGCCTTGGATATCACCCCGACCATGTTCAATTACAAAACCCACGCGGATAATGGTTCCATGTTCAATACACCTCCGTGTTTTGCCATCTATATGGCGGGGCTTGTTTTTGAATGGTTGTTGGAGAAAGGAGGCGTTGTGGAAATGGAAAAAATTAACAGAGCCAAGGCGGCTTTGTTGTATGATTTTCTGGACAATTCAAAACTGTTTAAATCTACGGTGGAGCCACAATCGCGATCTATCATGAATGTTCCATTCATTACAGGAAGTGAAGATATGGATAAGAAATTCATTGCCGAAGCTTCTAAAATAGGTTTAAAAACCCTGAAAGGTCACCGGACGGTTGGAGGTATGCGGGCCAGTATTTATAATGCCATGCCTCATGAAGGGGTGCAGGCGCTTGTGAATTTCATGAAGGAATTTGAACAGGCCAATAAATAATCACAACACAAATTTTTTTGGACTATGTTTAAAATTCAAACATTAAATAAAATAGCCAGCGCAGGGCTGGAGAACTTTCCTTTAGACGATTATGAAGTGGCATCTGAGTTTTCCACGCCGGATGCCATCCTGGTACGCAGCGCATCATTACATGATATATCATTTCCGGCAAGTTTAAAAGCAATTGGCCGGGCTGGTGCAGGAGTAAACAATATTCCCATTGAGAAATGCACGGAAAATGGGATCGTTGTATTCAACACTCCCGGAGCCAATGCCAACGCAGTAAAGGAATTGGTGATCTGTGGCATGCTGTTGTCTTCCAGAAATGTAGTCGGAGGAATTAATTGGGCAAAATCTTTGATTGGAAAAGGGGATGAGGTTGCTAAATTGATAGAAAAAGGGAAGTCCAATTTTGCGGGACCTGAGATTCAAGGTAAAACATTGGGTGTAATAGGACTTGGCGCCATCGGTATGCAAGTGGCTAATGCTGCACTTGGACTTGGTATGCGGGTGATTGGTTACGATCCGTATATTTCCATAGATTCTGCCTGGCATCTCTCCAAAGAAGTGGAAAAAGCAGTGAGTCTTGATCATTTATTAAGTATTTCTGACTATTTAACACTACATATTCCTTTGCTTGATTCCACAAAAGGTTTCATCGATAAACATAAATTCCAATCGATGAAACGGGGGATCAGGGTCCTCAATTTTGCACGTGGTGGTTTGGTGAATAAGATTGACTTGTTTGATGCGTTGAAACAGGAAATCGTCACTTCATTTGTGACAGACTTTCCGGATGAGGATATGCTGAAACATGAAAGGGTGATCGCTGTTCCCCATCTTGGTGCTTCAACCCCGGAATCGGAAACCAATTGCGCCGTGATGGCCGTTAACCAGGTCAAACATTACCTGGAAGATGGAAACATAACGAATTCCGTCAATTTTCCGGATTCCTATATGCCAAGGAACGGTGGTTACCGGCTAACGATTGCTAATCGCAATATTCCCAAAATGGTTGGTCATATTACTTCGGTACTCGCTGACAATAATGTGAATATCGCCGACTTGCTCAACAAACACCGCCAGGATTTGGCTTACAACATAATTGATGTTGACGACGAGATATCTGAGGAACAAGTTGATGAAATTAAAAATCTGGAAGGCATTATCATGGTGAGGGTGCTTCCACCAAAAAAATAACCATTTTTACCAGTGGCAAAACTAAAAGCATTCAGAGCCTGGCGGCCAGTCAAAGAAAAAGCACAATTGGTAGCCAGCCGTCCTTATGACGTATTGAATACAGAAGAAGCAAAAAAAGAAGCCAGGGGCAATCCGCTATCTTTTCTGCATGTCATTAAGCCAGAAATTGACTTTCCTGACAGTTTTGATCACTATGCACCAGAAATATACCAGAAAGGCAAAGAAAATTTCCAGCGGCTTGTTGATGATAATATAATATTCCAGGAAGACCAGGAAAGTCTTTATATCTACCGGCTTACCATGGATGGCCGTTCTCAGGTGGGTATTGTTGGCTGTGCAGCGGTAGATGATTATTTCAAAGATGTCATCAAAAAGCATGAACTCACCAGACCGGATAAGGAAGAAGATCGAAAAAATCATATTCGGATTGGACGCATGCAGGCTGAACCGGTTTTCTTTGCTTATCCGGCCGTCGCTAAATTGGACCGTTTGATGATCGAAGTGATGCAGGCTCCTTCAGAATACGATTTCACAACACAGGATGGGATACAACATGAAGTTTGGATTATTCAGGATACTGCAATAATAAACTCCATCATCGCCGAGTTTGAAAAATTGCCAGCCACCTATGTGGCGGATGGGCATCACCGTACAGCTGCTGCTGCTTTGGTGGGTAAGGAATTACGGGAAACCGATCGGAGGTCCAGCGGAAATGAAGAATACAATTATTTTTTGGCGGTCCATTTTCCGGACAACCAATTGCAAATTATAGATTACAACCGGGTTGTCAAAGACCTGAATGGTTATTCGGAGGAAGCATTCATTGAAAAACTTCATGATGGATTTGAGATTTTGGAACAATCTAATACTGCCATCAAGCCTGCTCAGTTGCATCAATTCGGCATGTACCTTGATGGTAAATGGTATTTATTGAAAGCCAAGCCTCATACTTACAGTGATAATGACCCGATACGCGTACTCGATGTGACCATCCTTTCTCATCAGATACTGACACCGATTTTAAATATCCACGACCTCAGAACTGACAAACGCATTGATTTTGTAGGCGGGATCAGAGGATTGAAGGAATTGGAAAAGCTTGTCGACAAGGGAGAAATGAAAGTTGCGTTCGCTTTACACCCCGTAACCATGAAACAATTGATGGATATTGCCGACAGCGGAAAAATAATGCCTCCGAAGACAACCTGGTTTGAGCCGAAACTTAGAAGCGGTCTTTTCGTACATACTATAGATTAAATTCTTATTCATTTTAAACCATTTCAATTCAGGCGTGTCTAACGTCCCAGTCATTTAAATTTTTGGCTTTCTCATTCAATAATCAACGGGATTGTTGTTTAATCTTTTAATCATTAAAACAAACTTATCATGAGAAGAGGAATGAATTTATTGCTCCTGTTATTGTTCGTGGGTGTCATTTTCTATGCGTGTACCAGCAATGAAGATGTAAACAATGCCACAGGAAATGCACATTTAAGAATTTATCTGACTGATGCCCCGGCAGATTATAAAGCCGTGTATGTCGACATCCAGGAAATACGTGTCAATGCGACTGATGATGCTGAAAATGGGTGGGTGACACTGGATAATATCAATGGCGGCGTTTACAATTTATTGGATCTCGCCAATGGTACCGACACACTTTTGGCGGATAATGAATTGCCATCGGGAATGATCAAGCAAATCAGGTTAGTACTTGGCGACCAAAATTCAGTCGTTGACGGTGACGATTCTGTGGCTATGGACACACCCAGTGCACAGCAATCAGGATTGAAATTACAGGTCAACGCCAGCCTTGAGCCTGGAATTACCTATGATGTATTACTCGATTTCGATGCAGCTAAATCTGTTGTCAAGGCAGGTAATTCCGGGAAATATAACCTGAAACCAGTGATCAGAACAGTGGTAAAGGCCTTGAGCGGTTCTATAAAAGGCGTGGTTATGCCAGATTCCGTGCAATATGCCTTATTTGCTATTATGGGTGAAGACAGCATAGGCGGTTTTACAGATGATCATGGTGGCTATATGATCAATGGACTGGATGCAGGAGACTATTCGCTTGCCATAGTGCCGCCAACCGATAGTGGTATCAAGGACTCGACCGTGAATGACATTAATGTTCAACTGGGCATTGTAACCCAGGTAGATACCGTGAAAATGGCTGCCGAATAGCCACAGAATAATTCACATTTATCGTTGGCTACCCGCAATTTTTTATTAATCTTTAATGATAATAAATAGTTGCGGGTAGTTTTTTTATGTCTTACGCCAATTTATACGAAGTTTTTATAGCGCCATTAAAAATTCCGGAAGGATTGCCGGAAGACGTTGATGTGCTTTATCCTTTTTCGGGAAACGTTATCGATCTCGTCTGCGCTTTTTATAATAAATTTTATCAGGATGAAAATCCCCGTGTTATGCTCATCGGTATCAATCCGGGGCGATTTGGTGCCGGCGTGACAGGCATCCCATTTACAGATCCGATCCGGCTGGCCAATGATTGTGGAATCGGCAATCAACTGGTTAAAAAGCAAGAATTGTCGTCGGTGTTTATTTATGATATGATTCATCAATTCGGCGGTGTAAGAAAATTTTATAGCCACTTCTTTTTTTCATCTGTATCGCCACTGGGTTTTGTTAAAGATGGAAAAAATATGAATTATTACGATAGCAAGGCACTACAGCAACGATTGGAATATTATATGGTTGATTCTCTGCAAAAACAAATGGCCCTGGGAGCCAGAGATGACGTGGCTTTCAGTCTTGGCATGGGCAAGAATCATGAATTTCTATTGTTCCTCAATGAAAAGTATCAATTATTCGGACGAGTAGAAGCGTTACCACATCCACGATGGATCATGCAATATCGGTTAAAATCCAGAGACCAATATATTGACGAGTATTTAGCCAGGTTAAGTCAGGCAATGAAATAACTATTTTGGGTTTTTATGGTTTACTGGAATATTGACATAATTCAGGTATGAAAGATATCGTAAAAAAATATACAAATGGCGAAGTGACTGTAGTATGGAAACCGAATGTCTGTATTCATTCGGCCAATTGTTTCCATGGATTATCTCAGGTTTTCAATCCACAAAAACGACCCTGGGTCAATATGGAAGGCGCCGGCACATCTACCATTATTGAACAGGTTAAGCAATGTCCTTCCGGAGCCTTGACTTATTATTTGAATGAAAATACACAAAAGAACCAGTTGATAGCAGGAAATGGAAACAGTGTATTTAACATAGAAGTTACAGTCAATGGACCGTTGATGGTGCATGGTGATCTCAGCGTTAAACTTCCTGATGGTACCATCACTAATAAAAGTAAGGTAACTGCTTTTTGTCGGTGTGGTGGTTCAGCCAATAAACCATTTTGCGATGGCACGCATCGTAAAAATAATTTTAAAGGCTAAATTATATCTGGCCCACACAAAAACACTGTCAATATTGTAATCAGGATTAAGCCGTGGTTGCTCCACGCCAATTCCCTCCATCCATTGGTTTAGATTTTTAAGAAGCGCTGTCTTTTTCTCGGGCTTGGCTGTAGAAAGATCTTGTGTTTCACCAATATCAGTTGCCAGATTGTACAGTTCATCGCGACCTTCAGGAATGTAGTGATGATTATTTTTGGTATCGACATAATCGCCAAAATAATGGATTAGTTTATAATCACCCTGACGAATGATCGCGGCTTGTGTGGCATCCCATAACGGATCATAAAGTGGCATATACCAATGCAAAATGCTTCTGGTCCAATGATCATTTTGTTTCAATAAAGGAACGATACTTAAACCGTCTATTTTGTGATCGGTCGGCAGTTTGCCACCAGCCATATCCACCATGGTCGGATAAAAATCAACAGCATGAATAGGAATATCACTTACTGTGCCTCCTTTTGCAACTCCCGGCCATTTCACAATAAATGGCACCCTGATACCACCTTCATAAGGAGAACCTTTTCCGGCACGCAAAGGCGCATTGTCAAATTCTTCATCCACGCCTCCATTGTCGGAAGTGAAAATCACGATCGTGTTTTTCTCCAAACCCAGGACATCTATTTTATTTAAGAGCCGTCCGATTTCATTATCAATATGTTCTATAGCTGCCAAATAGGTTGCATTCTGCTGGCCTAACCTAAATCCAGATATTTTTGAACCAGGCTATCAAGCGCCAGTACTTCATTATGAATGGTGTGATGAGAAAGATAAATGAAAAAAGGTTTGTCTTTATTTGCCGTCATGAACTGAATGGCTTGGTTTGTAAGAAATGTCAACCCTTTTTCTCCTAAGTCCAGATATTCCGGAGGGTCTGTGTCGGGATCAACATAATCGAATCCATAATAGTGGGCATATTGTTTAAATAAACAGGTGTAGTAGCCGTCAGAGCCATAATTATGTAAATGCCATTTGCCGAGACATGCTGTGGTATATCCTGCAGTTTTTAAAGCTTCTGCCACGGTGGTCGTGTCCCTTGATAATCCCTGCAAATATTCTGGTTCGCTCAGGCGGGCATACGGAAAAAAATATTTGGGAATGACATGCCACATTTTATTCCGGGCGGTGTGCTGTCCTGTCATGATCACTGCCCGGGTTGGTGTGCATTGGGGTGTGACATAGACGCTGGTAAATTTCATGCCTTCTACAGCCAGCCGATCAATATTTTGTGTATTTACTTATTTATCTCCATAACAAGTGGGAGCCGTCCAACCCAGATCATCAATCAGGATAAAAATAATGTTGGGTTTGGAATGCTTCGTGGTTGCGCTGCATGAAGAATTTATTAACAAAATTGTCAGGAGCAGGAGTGGTATGTACGATTTATATTTCATGAGCATAGAGTTGATTTTAATGTGTCTACGAATCAAAGACCAATAAAATGTACAGATCACCTAAACTCTAACCTCTATTTGAGCAATTAATTAGATTAAAAATTTGTGTTTCGAATAATTCATCGTAATATTGCAATGTAATAATGAATTTATGGGTATTACCAAAACAAATTTATTTACCACCGAGCAGAATGATCTGTCTGTGATTGCCAAGGCTTTTGCTCATCCGGCCAGAATTGCCATTTTACAATATTTATTAAAAGCCAACGCGTGCATTAACAGTGACCTGGTACAGGAATTGGGACTGGCGCAGGCGACAATTTCCCAGCATCTCAAGGAGCTTAAAGCAGTCGGTATCATTCAAGGGACCATTGAAGGGGTTTCGATGAATTATTGCATCAATGCAGATCGCTGGGCGGAGGTAAAAGAACTCTTCAACCAATTATTCGAAAAGTATTCAGAACCTAAAATTGGGCCGTGTTGTTAAAAAAATTTGATTTCTATTATCGTAATATTGCAATAAAACAAATAATCATGAAAACTTCAGAAGAACTTAAGAGCATCGTCAAAGAAAAATATAGCAGAATTGCTGAACAGGACCCGGCAATGAATGCTTCTTCTTGTTATGGCGCTACTGCGACGAGCAACAAGGTGTACAATATTATGATGGATGATTATACCAGGGTGGAAGGTTATAATCCTGATGCCGATCTCGGATTGGGGTGTGGGCTGCCGACTCAATTTGCAAATATCAAAAAGGGAGATACGGTGATCGACCTAGGCTCCGGAGCAGGTAATGATTGCTTTGTCGCCCGTCATAAAACGGGAGAAGCCGGCAAGGTGATTGGCATAGACTTTACTGAATCTATGGTCAGAAAGGCCCGTCAAAATGCTGAAAAGCTTGCTTTTAATAATGTTGAATTTCGATATGGTGATATTGATGATATGCCCGTTTCGGACAATGTGGCGGATGTTATTGTGAGCAATTGCGTGCTCAATCTTGTTCCGGACAAGCAGAAGGTGATATCGGAAATATTCAGGGTGCTCAAGCCCGGAGGTCATTTCAGCATTTCCGATATTGTTTTGGTGGGAAATTTACCGGATGCACTGAGAAAAGATGCTGAAATGTATGCCGGTTGTGTTGCCGGGGCCATTCAAAAGGAAACTTATCTGGGATATATTCTCCAGGCCGGATTCGAAAACATCACGCTTCAGAAGGAGAAGACCATCGTTGTTCCGGATGACATTTTGATGCGATACCTTACTATGGAAGATATAAAAGAATTTAAAGCCGGCAATACAGGGATATTCAGTATCACCGTGTATGCCGAAAAGCCCGGAGGTGTGGCAAGTCTATCTGCGGAAGAAAAACAGGCCAAAAAGGAAGCGTGCTGCGGCGCTGATTCAAAATGCTGTTAAATTGATATGGTCGGATTTTATTCGCAACTTGCTGATTACATTCGTGACGTAATACAATGTTTTGGTTCGATTTCTCCGGAACGGAAAAGAGAATTGGAAAAGATTGCAGAATATGTCAAAAGCAAAATCCGGTCCGGGACGAAAGCCAATTTGATCTTTATTTGTACACACAACAGCCGCAGGAGTCAGTTTGGACAGATTTGGGCAGCCATGGCTGCTGAATTTTATGGCTTATCCGGCAATGTTCGTGCTTTTTCCGGAGGGACTGAAGTGACCGCATTTAATTACAGGGCTGTGGAATCTTTAAAACGTATAGGATTTAAGATTGAAAACCCGGGTGGAGATAATCCGAGTTACCGGGTTTATTTCTCTGAAAAGGGCTCTTTTGTAGAATGTTTTTCCAAAAAGTACAATGATCAACCAAATCCGCGGGAGAATTTTGCCGCCATCATGACCTGTTCTCAAGCCGACGAAAATTGCCCTTACATTCCCGGAGTAGAAATGCGGGTATCTGTTCCATACAAAGATCCAAAAGAAGCCGATGGCACACGGCAGGAAACAGCTCGCTATGATGAGCGATGCAGACAAATCGCCAGTGAAATGTTTTATGTTTTTTCAACAATTTAAGATGAACAGTCGTAAGCTCAGTTTTTTAGACCGGTTTCTCACATTATGGATTTTCCTGGCTATGGCGTTCGGGGTGAGTATCGGATTTTTTATTCCAGGAACGCCGGCATTCATCAACCGTTTTGCGGTTGGATCTACAAATATTCCGATTGCAGTCGGACTGATCCTGATGATGTACCCTCCTTTGGCAAAGGTGGATTACGGCAAATTGAAAGAGGTATTTTCCAACTGGAAAATTTTGAAATTATCATTATTGCTCAATTGGATTGTCGGACCGGTACTCATGTTTACATTGGCTTTGGTATTTTTGCGAAATCACCCCGATTATATGGTTGGTTTGATCATGATCGGATTGGCGCGCTGTATCGCCATGGTGATAGTTTGGAATGATCTGGCTGATGGGAGCCGCGAATATGGCGCCGGTCTGGTGGCATTGAACAGTTTATTCCAGGTCTTTTTTTATAGTTTTTATGCCTGGGTTTTTATCACAAAGCTGCCTCCGCTATTAGGATATCAGGGTATGACCGTAGATGTGACTATCGGAGAAATTGCCAAAAGTGTGTTCATTTACCTGGGGGTCCCATTTATTGCTGGATTTTTGAGTCACACTTTTTTAGTGCGGATCAAAGGAATTGAATGGTATAAAACCAGGTTCATACCATTTATTTCGCCAATTACGCTTGTTGCCCTGCTTTTTACCATCATTGTGATGTTCAGTCTCAAGGGTGATCTGATTGTGAGAATTCCGTTGGATGTGTTACGTATTGCCATTCCATTGATAATTTATTTTGTCATCATGTTCCTCTTGAGCTTCTATGTATCTTATCGATTGAAAGCAAACTATGCTACCAATACTGCGATATCCTTCACGGCGGCCGGAAATAATTTTGAATTGGCCATCGCCGTTTCCATTGCTGTATTTGGCATCAATTCTGGACAGGCATTTGCCGGTGTTATTGGTCCGCTGGTGGAAGTTCCTGTATTAATTAGCCTGGTAAACGTGGCACATTGGTTCAGGGCAAAATATTATCATTCAAGCTATAACGCTTAAGTTCGAATCAGTTTACTTAATGTGATATGCATTGAACCAAACCTACCGCATCAGATCAGGAGGTAATGATTCTTTATCAGAAGCCCAGGACTTGTTAGGTTCGGGACCCATTTCGAAAACGAGTTCGCCTCCCTTCATGATTTCATCGTGTTTTAACCAGGCTCTGTTAAACGGAACACCATTTAACATAGCCGATTGGATATAAATATTACCTTTTGAGCGATCCTTAGCCTCAATCCTGAACTGTCTGTCATCTGGCAGGTTGATAGTAATTTCATCAAATGCCGGAGCGCCAATAATATAATAAGGGGTTCCGGGGCAAACCGGATAAAAGCCCATCATACTCAGGACCAGCCAGGCAGACATCTGACCGGCATCTTCGTTTCCGCTCAGTCCACCTGGTCCGGTATCATATTCTTCATCGATGATGGTTTTTACCCATTGCTGGGTCTTCCATGCTTCACCGGCATAAGGGTACAGATAAACAATCTGATGTCCGGGTTCATTACCATGCCAGTAGTAACCCTGATTAAACAATGTGTCGAGGCGCTGGATAAAACGTGATTTTCCACCCATTTTATTCATTAGGCCATAAACATCCTGAGGGACATACCAGGTGTATTGAAAAGGTGAGCCTTCCGTGATAAATCTTGCGCGCGTCGCATTGGGCTCAAATGGCTCTATCCAACTCCCGTTGACGTATCTGCCACGCACATAACCGGTTGTGGTGTCGAACACGTTGGTCCAGTTTTTTGCCCGCTGCATTAAGATTTGGTAAGCCGAGTCTTTTCCCAGGCTTTTTGCAAATTGACCTAACGTAAAGTCATCAAATGCATATTCGAGTGTCCGGGATACCTGTTCTTCCTTGTGGAAAGAATCCGGAACTTTCTCTTCTAACGGCAGATAATGGTATTTAAGATAGGTGTCCAATGCTCTGCGACCTTTTCCTGATTTGTAAGAAGCGGAGTCAATGTTGTAGACAAAGGCATTTTTATACATCATTTTCCAGGCGAGATCGACATCAAAATCCCGGATATCCCGGGCATATGCATCACAAATCATCGCAATGGCATGATCACCGATCATGGCGGAAGTATAATTGTTCCAAGCAGGAAAAATCGGCAACCATCCACCTTGTTTGGCTTTCATCAGGAGTGATTGTACCATGTCGCCAACGGCTTTAGGCTCGGTAATACACAATAACGGATCTAAAGCCCGGTATGTGTCCCACATGGAAAAATCAGCATAATAATGGAAATTTTTGGCCACATGAATGGTACTGTCTTCAGCAAAACCCACATATTTTCCATCGACATCGCTAAAAATCCTGGGCAACAGATTTGCGTGATATAGTGCGGTATAGAATTTTATTTTATCATCGTCAGAACCTCCGGAAATCTGTATTTTCCCCAGGACTGCGTTCCATTGTTTTTCGGCTTCCTTGCGTACCTGGGTAAACCCATAATTTCCAATTTCAGCCAAAAGATTTTTTCTGGCATCCTCAATGCTGGTGAAAGACAGTCCTGTCTGCACAGTTATTTTATCCAAAGGCTCGAAGGAAACAGTCACAATTTGATTATGGTCAGAATGATTATTATTGGTTTCGATTTTTTTAATGGGATTGGAGAATTTGATCACAAAATAGCCTTTAAATCCGGCAGATTCACCCCAACCCTGATAAATCCGGCGAACAGGATTGTATCCGATTATTTCATTGTCTTTTAGATTTACTTTCACATAACCCTCGTTGCTGTCGCTATTGGCTTCCACAATGATGTACCGGGTTTCTCCCTGATGGTCAAAAGTAAATTGCAGCATTCCCGAATGCGACATCGCCGTCATTTCCGCCAAAATGCCATAGTCGTCCAGTTGAACGGCGTAATAGGCGGGCGTCGATGTCTCTTTACCATGGTCAAAATGAGAGGCGCGTTTTGCTGGATTCCGGGCATATTTTCCCGAGGTGGGCATAAGGGTAACACTTCCGTAATCCTTCGTGCAACTGCCGCTCATCCAATGACTTGCCCGAAAACCCTGAATGCTGTCCTTTTCATAATAATAGGAAGGGAGGCATTTTGTTTCCGAAGCCTGTGTTTGGGGAGTCCATTGGGTCATGCCATGGGGAACACCTACTGCTGGAAATGTTTGACCGCGAAGTTCGCTGCCCCCAATGCTGTGTTTCAGTGCGCTGGCAGTGGTGGCTTTGGCTGTGCCGATTATCGGATCTGCGTATTTGATGAGTTGATTCCGGCGATCTTTAACGGTGCATTGAAAAGACAGCGCCAAAAGTGCGAACAATACTATGTTATTTTTTTTCATAATGTCGTATTCAGCATTGAAAATAATTGGTCACATTAATTTTAAAATATAAATGAGGTAAAGCGAATAACCATTGCATAATAGAGGGCCCCAACCATCACCCGGCTGGCTGTTTCATCATTTTAGGCAATCTTAATAAAATGAAATATTATAGCCGCACAGTCAGCCATGAATTATTCCCTGGCCAGACCAAAATCAACAACACCGGAACATATGCACCGCGTGTAATTTACATTCATTTGTCATCAGCAAGTCACTCGATTTGTATAAAATCATCTAATTTTAAATAAACCTTGATGCATGGAGCGTATTTCGATCATTATACCTGCCTATAATGAGGAGAAATATTTGCCTGAGATATTTGAAAATTTAAAACGGCTCGATCCACCTCCATTGGAGATCATTGGTGTCGATGGGGCCAGCAAAGACAATACTGCCTATATCATTGAGCAATCGGGCCACAGAATTGTCAAAACTGTCGGACGGGGCCGTGGATTGCAAATGAATGAAGGCGCCTATCAGGCAAATGGCGATATCCTCGTATTTTTACATGCCGATACCATCGTACCGTGTGATCTGGTGAAAATTGTTATTGATACCCTCTCCAACAAAAACATTGTGTTGGGCGGATTTGTGTCCATCATGAAAAGCAAAAAGGAAGTTCGGTGGTTTATAAGTGCACATAATTTTCTCAAGACTTATTTGGGAGCATTTCTTTATAATCCTTATCGTTTTACCTGTTTTGGTTTCCGTTTTTTATTTGGCGACCAGGTGATGTTTTGCCGGAAAACAGATTTTTTGAAAGTTGATGGATTTAATACGGATCTGCCTATCATGGAAGATGCTGATCTTTGTATCAAACTCAACAAGCTTGGAAAAGTGAGGCAAATCCACCGCATTGTGGAATCATCAGACCGCCGGGTAGCTAAATTGGGTACTTTCAGGGCATACTTCCACTATTTGGCCATTGCCATATTATGGGCGTTTGGCGCCTCGCCATACTGGCTCAAATCCCACTATGAAGACATACGGTGATCAAATATTATTTTGGTTTAGGTAATAAAAGTTGGAAATCACATAGGCGATAACGGCCAGAATGATGCCGAACATAAAAATATTGTAGGCAATACGCAGAAAATAGTACTTTTTTCCCAACACTTTGCCCAGGAAATAAATGTCATCAATCAGGCTGGAATACAGGTAATCCGAATCTTTGATCATTTCCAGCATTCCCCATTTGTAATCTTCTTTTTTCATATTGTGAAAATTGCCAAAGAATAGCAGGTTGGTCTTTTTTTCTTCGATATCCTGACGCGTAAAACGACCGGTAGACACATTGGGCCGGGTCGATAAAATAGCAAAGACCATGGTGATCACATTGATGCTAAGCAATAAATAGGTTGGAAGTGTGAGATATGGAAATTCATCCAGGTTTTTAATCAATCCGCTCAACAATACCGAGATAATGATGGCGTTGACAGAAATAAGAATATTCGCTTTGCTGTCTGCCATGGCGCTGAGCCGGATGTGGTTTCTGGAAGTTAACCGAAACATAGTCTCGATACCACGGTCCGGGCTTTTTTCTACTTTTTTAAGTTTTTTCTTCAGCTCTTTAAGTCTTTCTGGATCCAGGTGAAGATCCGTTTCAAGTGCCTGGTTTTGGAGTCGATTATATTTTTTTAGCATTTTATGCTGGGCTTTCACGGTCTCTTGAAGTTTGGCTGCCATCACCGTTTTTCCATAATCCGTGTAAAATTGATGATTGGAAAGGAATTGAAAATTTTCTTCGAACCACTCCTGGTCACTTTTTTTCATTTCACGATAATGTTGCCATTCCAGTCTCAGTCCCATCAGCCTGTTGAAGTAATTATCTTTGGTCAAGTGAATAAAATCGGCGTCACACAACACTTTTTCTTCTATTGTCTGAGGATTCTGCGGTGGTTTTGTAGCATCGATACATTGCAAGACTTTTTCAATTTTTTCTTCCGGATAATTTTTGGATTGCAGGAATTCAGAAGCAATTTCCTTGCTCGCAACTTCATGGTTATCGTATGTATCCCGAAATCCGGTATCGTGGAACCAGGCAGCAATAATCACGATTTCTAATTGTTCAGACGACAACTGACTTGTCTGACCAATTTTTTCTGATGCCCTGACAACCAGTTTGGTGTGATTATAATTATGATAAGTCATGGTATCAGGAAATGACTTTAAAATTCCAGTGGCATGATCGGTCACGTCATCAAGGATAGAATATGTTTTCTCCATGAAATTTTGATTTCCAGGTAAATTAAAAAGATATATTCAATTTAAGCATAATGCTTTTATATCATTTTCAATTTCAGGTCCTTAAAATAAAAATCCCAGTCGCAAATAAATGGCAGATTCATCGAGTGTGGACCACGAATAATCAAGTGCCAGAGCCGCTTTTTCCAGCGGGGCAAGCCAGATACCCGTGCCCATTCCACGATGCCAAACTTCAGATCCACCATTATTTGCCGACGGATCATTATTCACCCAGACCCGACCGATATCGTGAAAAAAATTAACACCAAAATCGCCGGGAACAACTGGTGAATGAAATGTGAAAAGCCTGATTCTAAGTTCCGTGTTTTGAAAAAAGGTATTTTCACCTCTAAGGCGGAAATTCCGAACACCACGAAAATTAACGTTTCCTCCAAGAGAAGGTGCCTGATAAAATTCATAGGTTCCGAAATTCACCGCTCCTCCTGCACGTAAAGCCAGTGTACTTCGAAGCGCATTCCCGAAGGTATAATAATAAGCCAGATTAGATTGGATCTGTCCATATTGGATCTGGTGCGCTTGGCTGTCGATGTCTTTCATGCCCAGGATTCCTGAATTGAAACGGAAACCTGACCTGGGATAGAGGCTATTGTTGGTATTGTCGAATTGATACTTGGTATAAATCCCAACATAGTGTCTTCTCACATCGAGTAATTCATAAGGCAGGGAAGACGCATAATCAAAAATATAGCGCGGTTCATTTTCATCGAATTCATTGAGCCCTTTTTTTACATTCACGGTTTGATAACCGCCTCCGATGGTCCAGGTGTTTTTTTCATTTGTTGATTTCCATTCGATTTCCGGATAGAGAATATATTGAAGGTATCTGACACTATAATATCGACTGTCATTTTCAAATTCCGCCTTATCTATAGTCGTTTCATTGCCATAGCCATAAAAGTAATCTGTAAAACTCGGCGCGTAAATGTCAGCATTGATTATGAAATCCCATTTACCCAATACATCCGTGAAGTTTCCTTTGTAGAAAATGCCGTAAGATTTAGATTTTGGGGCCAATTCGGCACGAATTGTATGGTGTGATTTGTAGGGATCTTTCCTAAAACCATGTGTGGTAATGAGTGCGCCAAAACCGACGAAAATGCCATCATCGGGGTTGTAAGTGGCATAGGCCAGGGGTGCTGTAATGTTGTACTGAAATTCCTGACGGTCGTATCGGTTGATCTCAGGGCTGCGATCACTGGTATTATCACGGGTTTCAGTAGATTTAATTAAGGTCGTGTTTTTCCTGGTGTCATAGACGATCGTTCTATGGTTAAGGCCGGTGACTACCGATTCATCGCGAATGATATCCTCACCGTCACCGCCAATGACGCGTACTTTGATCCCACGATTTACGCGGCCGGTTATGTGAAAACGATCAGTATCGTTGAAGCCATAAAGCCGGAGTTCCCGGGTTTCGCTGGTTTTGAAAACCCGTTCGTAATATTTGAATTTGATCTCACCGCTTTTGCTTTTTGTTTGGTAGACTGTTACCCGGGTTTCGTTGTCGTTGAGCCTTTCTACTTCAAACAAATCACTTTTGTCGGTTCCGGTAATATTTACATTTTTAGCCAAAAATAAGTAATACTCCATGGCATATTCAGGCAGTTTATCGCGACGTGATTTTAATTTTTTGATGATTTCCTTGCCGTGCAACGCGTAAATGGAAGGAGGAAATTTACGGATGGCCTGTTCTATCGCATCATCGGTCATTGATGCTCGTAACGATTGGCTTATCCTTATCCAGTCATCGAGTGATAGTTGATTTAGGAATGATCGGTCAAATGATCGACCATTGAAATTAAATGTGTTTATATTTCGAATTTTCTCATGAAAGCCCTGAAATTTTGGCACGCCCCAACTGTGCGTTGCAATATCCATCAACCAGCCATCAGACCAGAAAAAGGCCTGGTCGCGATCGCGGGGAATAGGCCTGAAATAGGTGAAATCATTTTTATCTTTGAAACGTGCCCAGCGCCACTGGTCATCATGGCGGTCCCAGTCTCCGATAAGCACATCAAAAAGCCGGGATCGAAGTGTGAATTCCTGATCGATTTGATGTTTTCCATCTTCTCTGATTTCATCTAACACGGATGGCGTGCTGATAATTTTTTTACTTTCGCCAAAACTTTCGTGCTTTTTATGCGCTTCATCGGGACGTTCTTCGAAAAGATATAAGGCGTTTCCAAAGCTCTTTCGGTAAATACCAAGACGCGGATCATCTGGCATATAAACCAATTTCGGATTGGTGTGATAAATACCTGCGGCCTCCGCCAAATCGGGAATAACAAAAGCACCATATGGATGAGAAGCAGAAATTTGATCTTGAACAACCTCTGCCGCAATCGTTCCACGCAATTCATCAGGGACCACATTTTCAGGATATTTGTCAACAGAGCGCAGCACCCATTGGCGATGCAGACTATCTTCCAACCGAAGTGATTTGGTTTGCATACCTCCACCGCGTTTTACTATGGTCAAACCGCCTTTTTCCCTTCCAATATCAAAATAAGGGATATTTTCTACTGGTGTTTTCCATTCATCACGGTAATTATTTCCAAGCATTCCCCGGTGTTTGCTTTTTTTGATATAACGTGTACTGGCGCAGGTCGTAATAGTGCTGTCGGAAAAATTTACGGTATGAGCAACTGGCTGGGGAAATGATGATTTTTCAGGCAATTCGCCTCCAATTAGTTCGTGGCGATAAGCCAATTTTTCGTCATTTTTATCAACGGTCCAGAAGGAAAGCCAAACCGCGCCTGACGGATAACAGTCGATTTCTGCATAACCGTGTGTATCCGTTACGAATTCGGCATTTCTTTTTTTTACTTCGGAAGTCGAAGAAAACGAACCGCTGATGATATAATGCTGCTGACCCCACTGATGATATTCGAGGGAATGTTCGTGGCCGGAAACATAAATAAGGTTGTCGTGTTGGCTGAAAACCTTTTGTAAGGCACGCCGGAATTGGCGATACCGTGGATTGGATTCATCCTGATATTCACCAAGCAACTGACGATACCAAACATAAATACTGCCGATGCCGGGAAGTGGAAAATAACCATGTTCGTTGCCAAGTGTGAAAGGGAAAAGATGGGTTTTTAAGGGAAAATATCTTCCCCGGGGGCCATTGCTCAACAAATCATGATGACCGGCGACTATGATCTTTTTGTCGTAATTTCGTTTGATGGCATCGTCCAGATTGAGCAAAAAGTCACTTTCATTGTCCACATCGCAACCATCTTCCTTGCCGGGTTTTTGCCAATCTTGCAGAAACCATTGGGTATCGATAAGCAGTAAAACCACGTCGTTTCCGAGATCGTATTCTTCGGGGCCAGGGCATCCGCGATCGGGTTTTATGATATCGCCAAGGCCAAGCTTTTGTTCTATATAGTATTCATAATTTTGAATGTTTTCCATTCCCTTTTTATCGCCGTTGGCCCAGTCAAGATTTCCCGGTACAGCGATTACTTCCCCGGGAAGTGATTTGAAGAAATTGTGACGGCTTTGTAGTATGTTTTTCAGAAGTTCTGTTTTCCGTCCGAAAATCGTATCGCTAAAATTGACTTTCATGGAATTATTTCCCAGCAGTAATAATGTAGTTTTTCCTTTTGCCTCAAACATCTTATTTTTCAGTGATGGACCAGTACTTGATAAATCGGAGTTGTTATACCCGGCCCCACCAACAAGAAAGATGCGCTGAACCGGCAAAGTGGAATCAGATAGATGGGGTTTCTGTGCAAATGCGTGGTATATGAATATATTATTTGATGTAAATATTAAAATGATGAGTAGGCAAGAAAGACTGTTGTATTTTAGCTCTTTCATCGGCTGGTTGCGGAAAAATAAATAATAAGTCCCTCGTCGCTATACGTCTTTTATCAATTCTACGGAAGATTTTATAAAATGACTGACGTTGTAAAGTTCTTTTTCATCATCGATGTTCATAATTTCACTAATGGTTAAAATGGCACCAAACCAGTCTTTTTTATGCCATAATCCGAGCTTGAGTTCGGGAAGAACGGCCGGTAAAGGATGGGGAAGATCTTTAGATACGAAGAAATACGGTTCGATATAATCTTCATCACCCGGACAAAAACCTATTTTAACCGGGACCTTTTTTTCAGCAAAAGCGGTAGTTGCCAGCACAAAATGATCCGGCCAGCACAGGATGGGTTCCTTATTATTTTTACTCATTTTTGTAAAAAGGTCATAAGCATTGTTGAGCATCTGTACAATTTGTTCTGCAGCGTTTTCCTGAATATTTAATTCTTTGTTGTGGTCGAATCCATATTCAGTAAGTTGATAAGGGGCC
Organism: uncultured Cytophagales bacterium; assembly: GCA_963711495.1. Taxonomy (GTDB): domain Bacteria; phylum Bacteroidota; class Bacteroidia; order Cytophagales; family Cyclobacteriaceae; genus CAVQEK01. The sequence continues at coordinate 61,361 of CAVQEK010000005.1, read as the reverse complement.
TGGTCGTGGAAGATATCCGGATTTAAACCGAATTTTTCCAGTTTTACCCGAAGCCAGCCATAGGCAAGGGGGTAAGTCATACCGGAAAGTACGAGGTGCTCTTTACCTATTTTTTTGTTTTCGATGGTGAGAATGTACTGCTCAGGGTCGAGTGAAACGTTGGTATCTTTGGTAGGACCAAAATTTTTTGTGCGCAACAAATTGTGATCACGGTCCCAAAATAAACGGGCATGCTCATCTCTTTTGCTTGAAGGCAGATAAGATCTTGCAGCAGCGCTAAGCAATTGCATAGACTTGTGCAATTGAATACGCGTATTTTCCAAAGAATTTATATCAACCCGTTGTAATTTTAGCCACATTACCCCCAATAATTAAGAGATATGCAGGAAAAATAAAAATAATTAAAATCAATTAAAAGAGAAATCGGGGAGGGATGTGTTTTTTTGTGATGTTTTAAACACTTTTAGTCCATATTATTGTAAATGCTGTGTAAAATGTTTGTTTTTGTTGATTCACTACGGTTACTGGCTTGTAAGCAATTCCGTAATTATGGTTTTGCCCTTTGACTCGGGAAGGATAATTTTAAGGCATGAAGTATATCGTGTTTGTTTGTTGGCCAATTTTTATTTTTTCAGCGATAACAGCGAGCGCCCAGGAATTTGCAGCTTCTGATTCCATCACCAAATATCATCAACTGGTTGATGCAAAAAACTTTGAGCAATCGGCCAGGCTGGCTATGGTAATTGGCAATTTTTATCTGGCGCAAACCGATGTGGCGGTGGCTAAAAAATATTACGATTATGCTTTTATGGACAGCGACAAAGCAAAGTCCCGTACTTTAGAAGCCCGTGCTTTGTTTAAACTCGGAATGGCAGAAAAAAAGTTGGCCGAGTCCGGAAAATTTTCCATGGACCAGGAACAGGATTATTATCGCGATGCGGTAGATCATTTTAAGAAGGCACACACCTTATTTCGGAAATCTAACCTGGCGGAATCGTACGAGCATGTAACAGCTTTAGTGCAGGGGGCAGAAGCACAATATATTTTGGGTGATTTCAAGGAGGCCATAGATGCCCTGCAGATTGCGTTGAAGATGGCTCAAAAGCAGCGCATGAATGATTTGGCCTATAAAGCCAGTGATTTGCTGGTGAAAAACTTTGATGCGCTCCACGATAATGTTAACAGAACTTACTATCAATCGGTATCCCAGAACTACAAAGATTATTTCATTTCCAAAGACTCTATTGCACAGCAGGGTCAGGCGATTGAAAAGTTGGAAGCGACAAAAAAAATCCAGGAACAACAACTGCAATTGAAGCAATCCGAAATAGAACGCAAAAACCTGGAGATCGAGAATCAAAAAACGACTGCTGAAAAAAATGCAGCGTTATTAAGACAGCGCGAACTGGAGCGCAAAATGATGATCGGCGGTATTGGAGTGATCTTCATATTTTTGATCATTGCGTATATGGCGTATCGTTTCGCCAGACGTTCCAACCGGAAATTGTCCGAAAAAAACCGGCAGATTACAAGTCAAAAAGCAGAAATTGAGAAGCGTCAGGTAGAATTGGGAAAGGAAAAATCCAAGACTGACCGACTGCTGCTTAGCATTCTGCCAAAACCAGTGGCAGAAGAATTGAAAAATAATGGCCGGGTTGTACCGCGTTATTACAAAAATGTAACCATTCTCTTTACGGACTTTAAAGGTTTTACGGGAATTGCAGAACGGTTGACGCCGGGAGAAATTGTGCGTGAATTAGAGGCTTGTTTTTACGCTTTCGATAATATTATTGAAAAATACCATCTCGAAAAGATAAAAACCATCGGCGATGGCTATATGTGTGCCGGAGGTGTACCACTTCCCAATGACACCAATGCGTTGGATGCCGTTCGGGCAGCCATTGAAATGTTGCAATTTATGCACACACGGAAACAGGCAAAACAAGCCAAAGGAGAACCGTATTTTGAATTACGCATCGGCATCAATACCGGTCCGGTAGTGGCCGGCGTGGTAGGTAAAAATAAATTTGCCTATGACATCTGGGGTGATGCGGTCAATCTTGCCAGTCGCATGGAATCCAGTGGAGAAGTTGGGCGCATCAATATCTCAGGCAGCACTTATCAACTCGTCAAAGATCATTTCTTTTTCACATACCGTGGACGTATCAATGCTAAAAACAAAGGGGAAGTCGATATGTATTTTGTGGATGGCCGGGTGAAGTATTCAGACAAGAAAACCGAAGTCCAATCCAGCAAATAGTTGCCTGAATTAAAGCATAAGGCTTTTTGATCCATATGATTGATCTCATTGAATCCCACCGTTTAATCAGAGTTTTTGCAATAAGTGCATCAGCGATTCCTTTCAATTGTTGATAAAACTCAACCCAAATTGAATCACCTGGAATTTTATTATTTAAGGGTATTTTATCGCAGAATTAAAAGAGTTTGCTTTATTTTGCGAAGATTTTACAGACGGCTAGAATGGCAGCCTGGAAATTGATGAAAGATTCAAACCGACAGAATTATGAGTGAAAAAGCAGCCGAAAGTCTTGATATCAACGAAAAAAAGTCTCCCCTCAATTTTCTTGAGACCATCATTGAGGAGGATATAAAAAATAAGAAACACGAAGGCCGCGTGCATACCCGTTTCCCACCTGAGCCAAATGGATATTTGCATATTGGGCATGCCAAATCCATCTGCCTGAATTTTGGTCTTGCGAAGAAATATCAGGGTAAATGTAACCTGCGTTTTGATGATACCAATCCGGTGACTGAAGAAGATGAATACGTGCAGATGATCCGGGAAGATATACATTGGTTGGGGTTTGAATGGGATGGAGAATTTTATGCTTCCGATTATTTTGATCAATTATATCGATGGGCGGTGACAATGATCCGGGAAGGCAAAGCCTATGTGGATGACCAAAGTGCGGAAGAGGTGAGTGCCAGTCGTGGCACGCCGACCAGGCCTGGTAAAGAAAGCCCATTCAGGAACAGAACTATTGAGGAGAACCTCGATCTCTTTGAACGGATGAAAAACGGGGAATTCCCCGATGGTTCCAAAGTGCTGCGCGCCAAGATAGGGATGTCTTCGCCCAATATGCACATGCGCGATCCGGCAATGTATCGCATTAAAAATGCACCTCATCACCGAACCGGAAACACCTGGTGTATTTATCCTATGTATGATTGGGCACATGGACAATCGGATTTTCTGGAGGGGATCACCCATTCCATCTGCACCTTGGAATTTGAAGTGCATCGGCCATTGTATGACTGGTTCCTCGATCAAATCGTGGAAGGTGTCTATCGTCCAAGGCAGTATGAATTTGCACGATTGAACCTGACTTACACGGTGATGAGCAAGCGGAAATTGCTCGAACTGGTCGAAAAGAAAATTGTGCGTGGCTGGGATGATCCGCGTATGCCGACCATTTCAGGTTTAAGACGAAGAGGATATACTCCGGCTTCAATCCGGAATTTTGCTGAACGGGTTGGCGTGGCAAAAAGAGAAAACCTCATTGATGTGGCCTTGCTGGAATACAGTATCCGGGAGGACCTCAATAAAAATGCGCTTCGCCGAATGGGTGTGCTCGAACCCATAAAAGTGACCCTTGTCAATTATCCCGCGGATAATGAAGAATTTATGACCGCCATCAATAACCCGGAAGATCCCGATGGAGGAACACGAGATGTTCCCTTTTCCCGGGAATTGTGGATTGACAAGGATGATTTTATGGAAGATCCACCTAAAAAATATTACCGGTTGAGTCCGGGAGGGATGGTTCGGTTGAAATATGGATACATTATAAAATGCATCGATTTTACCAGGAATGAAAATACTGGTGAAATTACTGAATTGCGTTGTGAATATCTTCCGGAATCCCGAAGTGGTAATGATACCAGTGGAATTAAAGTAAAAGGGACCATACATTGGGTTTCAGCCAGACATGCCATAACGGCGGAAGTTCGGATGTATGATCGATTATTTACCGTTGAAGATCCATCTTCAGATAAAGAAAAGGATTTTAAGGAATATCTCAATCCTGATTCATTAAAAGTATTAAAGACGTGTTATCTCGAGCCATCGTTGAGCAATGTGAAACCATTGGAAAAATATCAACTTGAACGCAAGGGATATTTTTGTGTAGATCCTGATTCAACAACTGGCAAGCCTGTTTTCAATCTGACAGTTACCTTGCGGGATACCTGGGCAAAGATCGCTCAAAAGGCAGGAAATTGAATGATCTTTTGATGCTTAAAAAGTAATGCTCAGGCATATTGGAGGTTCTGGATGCATTTTGCCACCACTTTAAAATATTGAGGGTTGCTTTAAATTGATTTCTCCATGGGAAAAATTATTTTAAGACCTGCAACCAACCAGTGATGGGTTCGAATGGGCATGTCTGGCTGATTTGATAATAATAAACTCCGGAAGTTAAATTAGCGCCATTCCAGTCGTTGTGATAGTCATCCGAGTGAAAGACAGTTTTTCCCCAGCGGTCGTAAATTTCTAGCCGCTGTCCCACCAAATTTTCAGGAAGTTCGAAATATTCATTCCAACGATCACCATTCGGTGTAATTACATTGGGCAGGACCTTTTGATTGTATGAGGTAATACTCACCCGGATGGTATCATTTTTTATGGCACATCCATTATCTACCTGAACGCTGTACATCCCCGCTGTGAAAACCGTGAAATATGGCTGATCATAACCATTTTGCCATAAATAGGAAGATCCTCGAGAATATGCATTCAAAACCAGTGAGTCCCCCGGACATATAGTAGTGTCTTGACCAAGATCGATTTGCAGGGTGTTTTTAGTCATAATGTGGATGGAATCTGAAACCGACAGACAGCCATCGGAAATGGTTACAACAAAATTTCCGGGTTCACTAAAAGTTCTTGAAGAGGCGGTAAGGCCATCGGACCAAAGATAGGTTAAATCGAAATCTTTCCCAGTCCAAAGCAAGGTGTCGCCGGCACAAATGGTGGTGTCTATACTCCCTGATGTTATCAGATTTTCATTTTCAAGAATAGCGGGAATAACAGGCAAACCCAAACCGGAAAAACCTGCGTGGAGATGGAAACCATTTGGGTTGAAACCAGCACGTGAATCCAATTGATCAGGATAATCAATAACTCCTAGATCCTGACTGTCATTAATAGCCAGATAAATACGGTTGTCCGGGGCACGTTGCAGTGCACCGAACGTTTGGTCACTTTCTGCCAGCAAATATCCTGAATGTATCATTTCATTCTTGTTCTCCAAACTAATGTCAAATTGGTAAAGCTGATGGTTGGTGGAATAATATATTTTGCTGCCGTCGGGAGAAAATTCGATGCCATATCCATCCTGGTATTGCCAGAGAAATTCAACCGGATTTGAAAGCATGGCGGTGGACTGGTCGAAATCGAATAATTCAATGGAATAAATGTGCTGATTGACCAGGGCAATTTTGTCGTGCTTTGGTGAAACTTTCATATAACCCACACCCAGATTGTTGTTCAGTTCTCCGGAATGCTGGCTGCCAATTTCCTGAATGTGATCCAGCGTAACTGTATCGCGATCAATTTTAAATACGAGAAAATTCCTGGAATTCCAGGCATGTGCAAGAAGCCAGATGATCCCTTGTTTGTCATTGGGAATGGCTACCATTTTTTCAGCAACCAAAGGATAGAGTCGTAAATTTTTTTGAATGACATCACCTAACCCTCCATGTAATTGCATATCAACGACTGAATAGCACAAACCGTTATAGAAATTATGCTCCTGAGCATCGGTAGTAAAAATGTAATATTGATGACAGTTGGCCGGATATGAGGTAATAATCGCTGCTTGTGTTGAAGAAAGATTGCCTTTCAAACCAGCACCATTTGGCATTAATTGATCAGTGCTGTCCCAAACATGGATTCCATCGGTATAAAATAGTAGTTTGCCCTGATCATCACTCACCGATGCACAGCCTTCAGGTGTATTTATTGCCGTTTCAGAAAGGTCACTGGGTGGATTTTCCCTGAAACTGATGCCCGCGTTATGGCCAAAAATCCAGTTATCATCCGATTGTGCCCAAATGATTTGAAGGCTGGATATCATGATGATGGCCATCAGGCCTGTGATTCGTATAAACACTGTTTTGATCGTTGCAAGCCTATAAATTTAAAACTTTCCCAAGAGCTTTAACAGATGTTGGGTAAATAGTGTTCGAGTCAGACAGGCACATTGACCTTCCCCGCCACTACACGGGTTTCTTTCTTCAATAAATTTTTGACAGGCAATGGTTGATGGAGTATCATTTGTCTCGAGATTTGAACTGACTGAACAACAGCATGTCGTATTAATGAAATAGTAGAAATAGAAATATGTTTCCATAGTCAAAGCGACAGTTAAAAATCAACATATGCACGTTGGTTCTTCCTGAAATATGATTTTTTATTTTCATAAAATGGTTACAATTTAGCCGGTTGGAATTGATGGTAATATGCGATTACTCTGGTTGTTTTCATTCATTTTTTTATCTTCCGCCGGATATGCTCAAAAAGCCGACAGTCTTAAAAATTTGTTGGGTACCGCCAGTGATAGTGTCAAGGCAGCGATCTATCAGCAACTCGATCGCATTTACATCAAAGACCATTTAGACTCTTCGATTTATTTTCTGGATCAAGCCATTGCCCTGGCACAGCAACCACAAGAGCATGGTCTTTTACTCGATTTGATGTTAAAAAAAGCCAATCGGTTGGTGAACAACAATCAAATCAATTTGGCTGAATTAGAGTACGTCAATGCTATGAAAATTGCAGAATCGAGTACTGATTCACTGTCGCTGGCCAAAGTATATTACGAAATAGGGTATTTTTATATCAACAGAACCCGGTTTGACAAGGGCCGTAATTTTCTGTTAAAGTCCATCCATCTCTATGAACTCATCGGCAATACGACTGATATTGGTGCACCGGTCAGTTGTATGGGTATATCCTATGACAAACAAGGCCTTTATTCAAGGGCCCTGGAATATTATTTAAGATCGGAAGAATTATTTCAGAATGTGCGGGATACGGCCAGCATGGCCGCACAATTCAACAATATTGCGGTCATCTATAAACGGCAAGGTGACCTGGAAGCTGCAGGTGCTTATTATCAACAATCATTGGAACTTTCGGGACAAATGGGCGATTCGTTGAATATGGCCGTCACCATGATCAACAAGGGCCTGTTGGAAAAGTCACTGGGCCATTATGATTTATCGGCTGCATTGTTTGATCAAGCCATGGCTTATTTCAAGAAGATCAATTACAAATATGCTGTTGCTGTTGTTTTACATAACTACGGCGAGTTGCGCGCTGAACAAAGGCGGTACGACGATGCTTTGAAATATTACGATTCTTCCCAGGTTTATTCCAAAAGCCTGGATTCAAATAGTATCACTGCAAAAAACTATCTTTACACCAGCCGTATTTATTTTAAAAAAGGGGATTTACAGAAAAGTCTGGAAAATTGTCAGAACTGCCTGGATATTGCTGAAAAGCAGGGACTGATCGAAGAAGAAAAAGATGGCCGGGCCTTGTTGTCGAAAATATTGGAGAAATTGGGTGATTACCAGGGCTCGCTCAATGCTTTTAAGCGGTATATGCTGTTGCAGGATTCCCTGTTCAGTGAAACAAAAAATAGTCAGATCAATAAGATGAAAATGGAATTCGATCTGTCTCAGAAAGACCAGGAGATCAATTCTTTAAAAAACGAAAGGAAGTTGCAACAAGCAAAGTCCAGGGCAGAACAGAAAATAAATGGTATTTTAACCATAAGTAGCGTGGGCCTGTTATTGGGGCTTATTTTGGCCGTTGTTGGTTATTTCAGAACACAATCTTTAAATAAAAGGCTGAAAACACAAAAAGAGAAAATCAGTGAACAGAATGAGGAAATACGTGTAAGTCAGGAAGCATTAATCCAAAAAAATACTGAACTGGAACGTATTAACAAAGAAAAAGATGAGATCATGGCCATGGTAGCGCACGATCTGCGGAGTCCGCTCAACCAGATAAAGGGAATCATGCATTTGTTTGAAGTTACCGGGGACCATTTTAGCGTCGATCGGCAACAGTACTTTGACATGATCATGAATTCTATCGATATGCTCAGGGATCGCATCAACCATACGCTCGATGCGGAAGCCATCAATGCCGGTAAGGTAAATTTGCATCCGGAGAAATTAGCTGCTAAAGATATCGTTGAGCAAGTTTATGTCAATTTCCGGGAACAGGCTCAAAAGAAAAATATTTCCCTGATTTCCAATGATGATGGCATTGAGGCCCAGGTCAGCGTTGACAGAAATTATATGATCCAGGTATATGAAAATCTCGTGGCCAATGCTATTAAATTTTCTCCGGAAGAAAAAAAAGTTTGGTTGTCACTATCTCAACTCAATGGCGCAGTGCGCTTTCATGTGAAAGATGAAGGTCCCGGTATCCCGGAAGAAGATCAGAAAAAATTATTTAATAAATTCCAGCGTCTTACCGCCAAACCCACTGCCAATGAAAATTCCAGCGGTCTGGGATTGGCCATTGTCAAAAAGTACGTTGAATCGATGAACGGAAAGGTGTGGTGTGAGAGCATTGCCGGACAAGGGGCAGAATTTATTGTTCAATTTCCAGTGGCATAACATGTTGACCGGCTATGCAATTGTCAGTCGAATTTCATTTGTCAACCGGTTTCAACCACATTTGGGCCAGACTCATTCAGACCTACAAGATATACGGAATTATCGCTTTTCTATAGGGGGGATAATCCGGGAAAGTCCGTTGATACCAGTGGTGATACGACAATGCCCTGGGGACCAGGTTGGCCACGGTCCAAACCAAAAATGACAAAGCCGGGAGTGACCACACCATCACGGCAAATCCAAGCCACTCAATAATTTCACCAAAATAATTGGGACAGGAAATCCAGTGAAACAGTCCCTGGCGCGGTATGACATAATGGTTATTGTTTTGTTTTCTTAAATAGATCAAATGATTATCTGCTTTCATGTTGATATACATCCCCATTAAAAATAATAAAATCCCAACAATAAACCGGGGATCAAACCACCAGCCATCGGGATAGAGGAAGTGAGCGTAACTGAGATAATAACCATTGAGTGAAGCATTTGCAGCATTAAAAAAAATGGCCATCAAGGCAATGGTCAGTGGCATTTTCTTTCCTTTGGTTTTTAACCGGAACGGAAAGATCAAAGAACGGTTGATGTAATGAATTACCCAGAATGCGGTAAAAATATAGACCACATCACTTTCAGGATTTTCGTTGAGGAAAATAAATCCGGTAAAAACGAGCAATGAAGGCAATTCCATCATGATCCATCCCATCCGGTTGGAAATCATTGGACCCCAACCTCTTCTGATAAATCGTCCGTAAGGCGCCGAAACAAAACGCAGCACAAAAAATACCACCACAGCCAGTATCATCCAGGATATAGTCAGAATATGAAATAAAAGTTCATTGATCTTTATCATAATAGTCGATTATTTTTTAACCAAATGATGGTATCCGCCACGGTTTCTTCAAAAGGCCTCGGTTGGAAATTGAAATCTCTTTTGGCTTTGTCGCTTGATATGTTATGTGTGCTGTATTGCAACGCATCCAGGGAGGCGGCTGTATATAATAACTTCGTTCCAGTTAAATAAGATCCGAAGTTCAGAAATGGAACTCCAATCCTGGCCAGCCAGAATGGACAGGTAAATGATGGTGGCTTTTTGCCGCCAGATGCCGTGATGGCATGTGCCAGCTCAACCACACTTTTCCAGTGACCTGAGAGAATATATTCCTGGTTATTCAATGGTTTTTCCAATGCGGAAATCACCACGCTGGCGATATCACGGACATCCACCCAATCGTAGCCTCCTGGTACGAGGGCAGGAATTTTTCCCCTGTAAAATTTAATGATTGCCTCACTTTGGAGAGATGGCCGGTAATCAAATGGTCCCAATATTGACGTAGGACTGAAGATGATGCCGCACAGTCCCTTATGAAATGCCTGTCTTACTAATAAATGGGACTCCGCTTTGGTCTGATTGTATGCGATTTTATGCTGTAAATCCAAAGGGCGATTTTCATCGAGGACATCATGGACCGGTTTTATATTGTAGGCATGGATGGAACTGAAATGGATGACAGGAATATGGTTTTTAATACATATATCCAGTATATTTTTTGTGCCTTCAACATTGATTTTCCTGATTTGACCGGTTTGGTTTGAAATGGTGATCAGTCCTGCCAAGTGGATAAACACGTCAGTTTCCTCAGCTAAATGGTGGAGTGAACCCGGGTCCAAAATGTCTCCCTCGATAAATTCTAAATTCAGGCTCTCAAGACCGGTTTTGTTTTTATGGACCAAGGCGCGGATATTATGCCCGGCATCAATCAATGACCTGCACAGATTTATTCCAACATGGCCACTCGCCCCGGTTACCGCTATTTTCATAAATAAATTAATGTGATCTTTAATGCCCGCATTGGGCGCTGTTCAATATAGTGGTTTTAATATTTTTTTGGTGATATAAAAAGAGAATATTGAAATCCGGAAATGCAAAGCAAACCGTCAGGATATTTGATGGCATATAAAGTGCCGGGTGAAATATAATATCAATAGCCGCCTTTCAAATGATATGTTTGCCACATTGGCTATACTGTGAAAATTTATTTACTTGCAGGTGTCAGTAACCTGGTCATAAAATGAAGAGAATTATCTTTTTAAACTGGATTTTAGCATCCCTCTGTTTGGGCAGTTGTCAGTATAATCAACAAGCTGCGTTAGAACTTCCTGGTAAAAATGATATTGCCATCAGTTGGGAACTGGTCAGCAATGTGTTGGCGGATCAACCACAATGCAGAGCAGCCTTCACCATCACGAATCATGGTGAACTCACACTTGGCGATGTCGGATGGGTTTTATACTATAATCAATCTCCTCGCAAACTGATTAAGAATTCCATTTCCGGACCAGCTAATATCGAAGAGATCAGCGGAGATTTTTATAGGCTCGTTCCTGCGAAAGAATTTTTATTGCAGCCGGGACAGAGTATCACCATCACCTACGACAGTCAGGATTGGCTGATCAAAAAAGTAGATGGCCCTCAGGGGCTTTATATGGTTTATTATGATAGCGAAGGTGATGAACTGGGCAGGGTACCTGTTACCGATTACACCATTAAACCATTTGTAAAACCTGAGCAGACCGAACGTTTTAAAAATGATAAAATACCTGTTCCTACCCCTCAATCGAATTACGAAAAAAACAGCCAACTGACCAGGTTAAAGGAAGATCAGTTACAAAAAGTTCTACCCACGCCAATCAGTGAAATTATTAAAAAGGGATCACTTGAGTTGAATGCAGCATTTACTATTCATTTTCAAAAGGGGCTGGAAAAAGAGGCCAATTATCTGGCTGAAAGATTACAGACCATCTTTGGCAAAAAGCCTGCTCTGACAGAAGGTACAGGAAATGATGCGGGAATTATCAACTTAAAACAGGAAGCGATCAATGTGGCAGGACATACATCCGAGGCCTATAAATTAAAGGTAGATGAAAAAGCCATTGACATCACAGGAAGTGATCCGGCAGGTGTATTCTATGCTATTCAAAGTCTAATGGAATTGGTGCCAGGCCCGGCATTTCGGGGAGATACACAATCGGTAAAAATTCCAATGATCCGTGTGGAAGATGCCCCGGCTTTTGCCTATCGCGGATTACATCTTGATGTGGCCCGTAATTTCCAAAAGAAAGCTGCGGTCCTGAAACTGATAGATCTGATGGCGCAATATAAACTCAACAAATTGCACTTGCACCTGACCGATGATGAGGGTTGGCGGCTCCAAATTGAAGGATTGCCGGAACTCACTGATGTTGGAGCTTATCGCGGACATACACTCATCGAAGACCAGTATCTTCATCCTTCATATGGTTCCGGGCCGGAACCTGACCCTGAAACCTCCTATGGTAGTGGATTTTACACCAGGAAGGATTTCGAAGAGATATTGCAATATGCATTTTCACGCCATATAGAAGTGATTCCGGAGTTGAACATGCCTGGTCATGCAAGGGCGGCAATAAAGGCAATGAATGCACGCTATAATAGACTGATGGATCAGGATAAAGATGAAGAAGCCAAAGCATTTTTACTGACAGACTTCGATGATGATTCGAAATACTATTCCGCTCAGGCTTACGATGATAATGTGGTTTGTGTTTGCCGGGAATCGGTGTATCATTTTTATGAAACGGTGGTTGATGATGTTCGTCAGATGTATGATGAAGCCGGCGTGCCCCTTACGACGATCCATACTGGTGGCGATGAAGTACCGGCCGGGGCTTGGGAAAAATCACCCATTTGCCAGGACTTCCTCCAAAAGGACCCTGATTACGATTCGGCTGCGCAGTTGCAAAGCTATTTTCTTCAAAGAGTACGGGATATTTTATCTGAACGACACCTGAAAACAGCAGGATGGGAAGAAGTGGCGTTGAATAAGAATAAGGATGGACGTTATCAACCCAACGAAGATTTTGTCGGAAAGGAGGTAATACCTTATGTATGGAATAATTTAGACAACCAGGAAGATTTGGGATATCGTCTGGCCAACGCTGGATTTCCGGTTGTTTTGTGCAATGTGACCAATTTATATTTCGATCTGGCATACAATAAAGATCCTCAGGAACCAGGCCTCTATTGGGGAGGTTTCGTGGATACCCGCAAGGCCTGGAGTTTTATTCCTTACGACATTTTTAAATCGACTGAAACAGATGCATTGGGTAATCCGATCGATGCCGCAGTGTACAAAAATATGGAGCAATTAAAACCGGCTGCCAGGAGCAATATTCTTGGATTGCAAGGCGAATTGTGGGGTGAAACCTTAAAAGGACAAAGTATGCTGGAATATTATGTATTGCCTAAAATGTTGGGGCTGGCAGAAAGAGCCTGGGCTGGACAGGCTTCCTGGGGAAATATCAATAATGCAGACATGAGAGAAACGGCTACCAAGCAGGCCTGGAATGTTTTTGCCAATGTGATTGGGCAGCATGAAATGCCCCGTCTGGATTATCTGTTCGGTGGATTTAATTACCGCTTGTCTTTGCCCGGAGCAGAGATCCGCGATGGCAAGCTATATGCCAATATCGCATATCCCGGACTGACCATCCGGTACAGTACCGATGGCAACGACCCTTCTCCCGATTCACCGGCATTTGAATCTCCGGTGGAAGTAAAAGGAACGGTAAAAATTGCATCTTTTGATACACGGGGGCGAAGCAGCAGGGTTTGGGAAGTACAGGGAGAATAAATAAAAATAACGGATCGACATCGAAAGTCAATCCGTCTTTGAATTTTAATAGTCAATATTTAATCAGGCAGAGATTGAATTTACTCCTCTACAGCCACGGTACTTTTGTTGACCATTCCGGCTTTCTGCACATACTTCTCACTTGACTCAGCCTTGGTTTTCTTCAGATAGGCATTCGGGTCATGATATAACGCTCCTTCAGGTAACCAATCGTACATAGGACCCAGATCTCGCTTTATAATATTCACATAGAACTCCGGCAATACTTCCGTTTCTTTTTCAAAATAAGCCCTGAATGTTCTGTCGTTCAACAGATTGTCGCGGATGGTTTTGAAAAACCTGATACGTCCGAAACCTTCTGAAGAGATGGCGCGCATAAAATTCATCCATTTCGCATTGAAATTAGGGGTGGCCTTAATTCGGTTCCAGATGGCGCGTTTTGAAAAAGTATATTCCGTGACGTCGATCACATGATCATAGAATTCCACCCACTCATAATTTTTAGGTTTGACATTCATGGCCAGGTGGTTATTCAGGAAATGAAATGGGAAGCCGATGACACGGCCATCACGCTGGTATTCCAGATTTACGACAGCCGCTTCTCCGAAGGCGGTCAATAAGGAATATCCCGGAAATGCCCCTGGAGCCAGATCCACAAATCTTTTGGTTAACTCAAAAGGTTCGGGTCCCTCGTCACAATCGAGTCCCATCACAAAATTGGTTTGCATGTAGGTGATGTAATTGAAAACATTATTGACATGCTTGGAGACGCGGTTTAATTTTTCTGCTCCGTTGGTCATGCGATTGACATTGGACTTGTTGCCCATATCATACCAGGATTCAATTCCAGGCAGCATGGCGACAAAACCATTCCGTTCAAAGCTTTTTAAGCTTTCATCATTAAGGATGGATAAACTGCTTTCAGCAATAAATCTGATGCTTTTGGATGGAACGGCAGATTCGATCGCCCCCATGATATCATTGATACGAATGCCGAAATTAGGATCATGCCATGCCACCCATGGTGATTTGAACTTGGTGAGCAGGAATTTGAAATCTTCCTTCATGATCTCGAAATCGAGGGGTTGATAAGGGATGGCGGCATCAATGCAGAAAGAACAGGTGTAAGGACAACCCATACTGGCAATCATCGGAACAAATTTAAGCGACGGTGCCTTTTTCAAAGTAGGTTCAATGAATTTCCATCGCTCCTGTACGCCGGGTAATTGTGTCGGCTGTGTTTTGGCGGTTACGTGCCTGCCCATTGGTTTGCGGGTAATGCATTCACCAAGAATTTCTTCAATCACTTGTTGATCCGTAAAACCGCAAACGTAATCAAAATATTTCATGGCATCGTCGGGATAACAACGGGCGTGCGGACCTCCTAAAACCGTAACAGTACCTTTTTTCCTGAACTGATTACTGATGGCATAGGCCAACAGGGCGGATTGAGTAAATGCGCAAATAAATACAATATCAACATCCCTGGGCATTTCTTTCAAGAGATCTTCACGGCCGGTATAGCATACAAATGTAACTTCATGGCCTTGCTGTTCACTCCATGTCGCAACGACCTGCGGCATGATACTGGCAAGGTTGGCGTACATTATTTTAGCCCACAATGTTTTGTTTGGGCCTTTGCTTACCAGGTCTATTATTCCAACTTTCTTTCGTTTCATTGATTGTTTATTTAAGATTGGTATTCGACTAATTTCCAAGATAACAAATAAATAGCCGAATATAGGTTTTGGGGAAAGTATTTAAGAGAAAGATTCGAAAAGGGTCTTTTTGATCAGCCTTGACCTGTATTATGACGATTTTTATTGTATATCTAATGTAAAACGCAAAAACGACGTTGCACATTGTTTTTGAAGGGATACTTTCCAATGTTATCCTATTCGTATGGCAGCATCGGCAAATGGAAGATGTTTAAAAATTATCATGACGCTGAAGTAAAATGGTGAAAAGTCACTTATACCATGTCCTAATGTGTTAAGGATTTTGAATTTGGACATTGAAGAATTTTTTGTCATAATTTGTGCTTCAATTCTTCGTGAACTTCTTGAATACAAATGGGACATTATGCAAAAACAGGAACTGAAAAGTCTGGAAGCGAAAATCAGAAAGCGAACGGAAGAAACGGCCAGTAAGATCTCACGTTTGCTGGTTTTCGGGATGATTTTTGAATTATTGGCACTGGCACTCGATCTGGCCAATATGTGGAAGTACCGTATGAACAATCAGTTTATTTATATCAGTGCTTTCGTGGCGTTATTGTTGATTATAATATTTTTATATACCATCCGCGTTTATCGAAATTTTAAACGGATCGGGGCACGTTCCAAAAGATTGTCGTTGATGCTTGAAGAATATTTGGGTTTTTACCGCAGATTTTTTAATCCTTGGATCGGTTTGTATTCATTGTCCGTCATTTTGTTGATCTATGCCTTTAATATGCGGGCCATCGATTTTAGTATGGTTTTGAATTTCAGGTTTTTTGTACCCTTTCTAATGATCTATATCGGAGCATTTGTGTTGTTGTTCATCGTCACCAGAATTACCTTTGGCCGCTACCTCAAAATGTTCCGGATATTTTTGAGTGATCTGGAGATGCGCCAGCTTTCTGATGAAGAAACGCTTGAAGGATCGTTTGGCCGCTTTAAACTGATTATTATGGGTGTACTGGGATTTTTACTGGCTGTTTTAATTGTCATCTATATCATTAAATTTCATCCTTTCAATACCTGATTGCAACTTCTTGTATTGATCAGTCAGGCGATCATTCTCCTGGTATTGCCATCATCAACACCGCGCCGGCAGTTCCATCCATGGTGGGTTCATTGGTGCTGTAGTCCCCGCGATCATCGTGATACACCACATAATTGTTCTGGAAAGCGGCAAATTCATCGGGGTGCAATAACGTTAATCCTTTTAATTGACTGTAGATGGTCCGCCATATCGGTCCGTCTACCAAACCTCCCGGTACTTCCTGTTTTGTCAAAGCCCAAATGCTGGTATGCACATCGACCGGGAATTCACCATTTCTGGGAATATTCATAAACATCGACGTACCCCATGGATTTTTGCCAAATAACCAATCGCGGTTGTCGATCATCAATTGATTAAATTGCTGGTCACCGGTCATTTTTTCATACAATTTGATTTGCGTGACCAGTGAGACCACGAGATTGTTCGAGCACCAGATGAAAGGCACGCCCACGCCATAAATATTTTTGCTGGCCCGTTGTTGGCAGTGTTCAATGCCGTTCCGGTAGTATTGGGCTAATTTCGATTTTGTCTTTTCATCGGTATATTGATAAAGGGCGTAATGACCAAGATTGATGAATGGATAATATTCATAATGTGCCGCCGAGTCAAGCATTAACCAGGACGTTTGGCCGATCTTGTCCGCATATTTTTTGGCATCTTCCAGATAAGCAGGCTTACCTGTGGCACCGTACAATTCAGCCGCAACCCACTCCATGTCATCGGCCCAGGTGCGTTCCATATAGCGGTATGGCGCGCCATATGAATTGCCCTGCTGAAACCCTTCTTTCTCACGACCCATTTCATATAATTCCCGGGCTGCCTGCAGACATTTTTCAGCATAAGGTTGCTGGTCCGGAAATGCTTTTAATATCTTATAACCCAGTGCCAAAGCTGCCGCAGAACGACCCGCGATATTGGCAATTCCGGTAGCTTCACTTTTGTATTGTTTCAGACCCTGAGGTTTGCCATTTGCAAAATATACTGCCCGGTAACTGTTGGGTCCCCATCCGTAATCCGATTTGTCCTGGTCCGGCCATTTCCACCCAATATGATCACGGTCGTCGGCAACCTGATGAAATAATTGATCTGGTTTGGGATGCATTTTTTGGATCCAGTCCAGTCCCCATTTGGCTTCATTCAATACGTCGGGCAATTGGTCGGGGACATCATGACCCAGTGCATCCACCCGGTCTTCAAATTTCTTAGGTTCCTGTTCGTAAGCCATCAGCATCGCGCCAGTGGCAAAACTGGAAGTTATGAGATACTTCAGTTGGTCACCGGCATCGTGCCAGCCGCCACTCACATCGATATAGGTGGAATCCGGCATCGGTCCGTAAAATGTCCGGCCATCACGCTGATGACAAACCCGGTCAATAAAAGGATTGTACCCACAGCGCTGCTGGCGCATAAAACCAAGCAAATCTTCCTGATCGTGTTGATAGGCATCATCGCCAATCCGAAATTCTCCGGATTGTGTGGTAGCAATAGAAATTTTGTAAGTTCCTTTCACGATTAGAGGCGAAAAGTCCAGGGTATAAAAATATTTGAAAGAGGACCATCTGTTGAGCCTGGAAAGTACGGGTTTTGCTGTGAAGACCACCGATCCTGTTTGGGCATCAGTAATTTTGAAATGGCCCCGGATCTTGTCATTTGAAAAGGCAATGGCTGTTTTGTAGTCTTTCGAGAGATAACCGACCTGGTTGAAACGCAAATAAATTACGGGATCGGCGGGATTAAATCGTGAAAAAATGGCCAAAATTCCAATGAAGATTATAGAAGGAATCCATATTTTTCTCAGTACCGAATAGCGCATATCTTGTCTTATTAAGGGGTAAAAGTTAATGAAAATATCCAACAGTGAAATGCCGATTCATGGGGTGTTTTGAATTTAGCCAATTATCTGCGGGATTTGACGGCGCCATGATCAATGGATCAAAACCTGTTTTTGTTTCAGATTGGAGTCGGAAAGAAATGTTAGTGGTATGCTGGTTGACTGATCCTTTCCTATTAATCAATGATATGATGCATATTCTGAAAAACAAGCATTTTCTTTCCATTTTCCACTTCGATTGTCCACGCCAGATCATATAATTCCCTTGGATAAGATGCCCTGTACTTAAATATCTAGATGATTATGAAATATTGGACTTAATTGATAATCATTAGATTATTATTTTTACCTATTCAACATTTTTTATTTTTACTTTGTAATTGTAGTTATCGATAGTGACATCGGTGTTGCTCACTGCATGAAGATCTATTTATTGTGGGCAGTTATTTTTGCTCAGACGTCATTCGAAGTTGAACCGGCGAGAATTATAAATTTTAATTGCCACTCCTCTCAATAAAAAAAATAAAAAAACCAGCTAATAGTTGATATTAATTATATAACTTTTGCGCCTATTTATTGGCCACATTAATTTAAGGACAAATACAATTATGAAAAAAAAACTAATCGAGGTAGCATTATTATCATGTTTGATACCTCTAATAATTGCCTGCGATTCTAAGAAAGAAGAAAAAGTAGCACTACCGGTAATTGATAAAGAACAAGTTAAAAAAGAAATTCAGGCCAAAGAAAATCAATTTGCTGAATTATATAACGCTGGAGAAATGATGAACATAGGATATTATGCGGATGATGCAACATCTTTTTCTCAAAACAAAGCACCTTTAGTGGGAAAGCCGGCCATTATAGAATTCTTGAAAGCCGGTATCGAGTCTTCCTCAAAGGGCAATAAGATTGCTTTTACTACCAATGAAGTTTTTGTGTCAAATGATGGAAATCAAGTTGTAGAAATTGGTTATTACAATTTAACTGACTCTACCAATGTTTCTATTAATACAGGAAACTATATGGTTTTATTTGAAAAAAGAAATGGTAATTATGTTGTCATAAGGGATATGAGCGCTTCTGATATGCCGATTGAATGAAAAGAAAACAGGAACCCCTGAGTCAGATTCAAAAAAACAGATATAACATAATCCTATACCGGGATGAAATTGTGTTTCGAATTAGTCAATTTTTTTTGCGTGTAAAGTCGTAAAAGAAAATTAATTTTGTTTATCGTCTTCGTCCACCGCCTCCTCTGGAACTACCTCCACTAAAACCACTTCCTCTGGTGCCACCGCTACTAAAACCGCTGCTTCCTCTGGAGCCGCTACTATAACGTGATGCTCCGCTTGAACTAGGTCTCGATTGCTGAGAAGAAACGTTCGACTGACGTGTAGAGGGCGATGCTCCGGCTGATTGACGTGTGGAGGGCGATGTTCCGCCTGCCTGACGTGTGGAGGGCGATGTTCCGCCCGACTGACGTGTAGAGGGCGATGCTCCGGTTGATTGACGTGTCGACGGTCGTGTTGATGGACTATTACTTCGATTATAATTACCGTTCGCCTTATTATGATTGACGGTATTGGAAGTGTTTCTTGTCCTGTTATAGTTGTTAAAATTGTTAGTATTATGAATTATAGTCGTATTGCCATGATAACCATAGCCATGATGATGGTAATGAGCATGACTACCCCAGTATATGCCAATTGCCATAACTGAAAACGCGGCAAAATAAGGCGGATAATAGCCATAATGGTATGGCGGATAATAAGGTACATAGGCAGGAGAATACACATATTGTACAATAGGGGCTTGTTCAACAACTACAGTTGTTGTTGTTGCAGGAGCACTGACAATTTTAACCGTATCCGGGCCCGAATATCCAGGATTGGCAGTAACTGCCGGAGTTGAAGACTCTTCTAGTTCAACAATATAATCCTTGCCATATAGATCTTCGTCGCCCACGATCTGCATCGTAATTTTTTTATCCTTATCCTTTGATACCAAAATAACGGCAACATCCTGGGTTTCAGTTTCACTTACCGCAATCTGAAGAATAAATGTAAAATCATTTTTCTCCTGCTTTGTCACAACCTTTATGAAATCAACCTTTTTATCTAAGTCTAAATCCATATTGTTGATTCCTGTTTTTTCAAGGTTCAATGATTTTTCAAATTCTTCAATGGTCTTTGATTTTTGAAAAAGATCCAGAACGGCATAAAGGTCAAGGTTATCTCCAGGCAAGCCTAATAATGTCGAATCAGCCACCGATTGAGAAAAGGCAGGCAAGTTCAGCAAACTCATTGCTACAACCGCAAATGACAAAATATATTTTTTCATAACATGTCCGTCTCGTAAAAAATTCATCCGCAAGTTATGAAATATAAACCACTAAGCAGAATTTTTTCACTGCGTTAGAAGTAAGAATTTGGGTTGGTCAGCCCTTATTTGATTGGTAGACATTTAGCGCTTTGTTAATACATTTTTTTAACCCAATTTCGGTTATCAGTTTTGGCACTGAAATTTGCTGAGTTATATTTTTGATTGGACACCCAAGACTTTCCTTTTATACCAGTGTTTTCTTTTAAACCATATATGAGAGAGTCTGGAAAAATATTGGTCGGGAATCTTCTCAAAGGCAGTTGGCAAAGCCACCGTTGCTTTAATAAAGTCGTGTCCTCTTTGTCTAAGAGCCTGTTCCATTATTTTATTAGCCCGAATCTTCATTTGAATAATTGTATTTTATATAACGAAAAGCTTCAATTTCGCTAATTATTTTAACATTGACTTCTAAATTCTCCTGCCTATAAATTTGGGATCCATGAGAATAAATAGAAAGAAAAGCCGGAACGGAGACATTCTTTTGGAATTTGGGATTATTGTATTCGGGGTAGCCTTAGCTCCGCCAGTCGGTCTTTCACAATGTCCCTACCTCTAGAATTCTGATTGGGCTGATGTCTGGGATCTTTAATGCCATTGAATAAATCGAGCTTTGATCCAGCTTTATATTTTCGCATGTTATCAGCCCGGCCTTTTTTGCCGTCTAAAATGGGGAATTCTGACTAACGTCAAATTTTAGTATTGATAATCAGCATGTTGAAAACCCAATGTCTTCAGGTTTTAGCTCAAATTTATATTATTACTTCTTATCCGGTTGACCAGTGTAAGCTTACGCTTTTGACCCAAAAATAAGGATTCTTTAGCAGGTTGATAGGGCAATTTTCCGGTGATCATTGTCCATATGATTATGGCATGTTTTCTTCCTGTGGCTGATACTGCGGATTGTCTTTCTTTTCAAAAAGCTATTCTTGTAAAGAAGTCTGAACGGTGTGTATCTTTTAAGTTTCCAATAGCATTGGCTGCTTGCCTGAATGCTATTTTGAGCCTGTTGCTTCTCTTGGGGATTTTGATGCTCAGCAATTTTCCTCCTGATATTTTAATATTTGGTGTCAATCTGAACCAGGATACAAAATCTTTGAAAGCGTTAAGTTTCTAAAAACCACCCGGCCCAAATTCACTCATTAGTATTGCATTGAACATTCATTTCACAGTATTCTGATAATTTTTTCATGTAAAACCACCAATAGGTATCTTAAAATAGAGCCTTCTATCATTCCTAATTCGTTGATTAATGATCGATTTGGGTTATTATTTCTCGCTTTTTAGGTCGCGTTGGTTATTGCCATTATTAATTGTCAGATCTTACTCCCTCTATTTGTTCCATCAGATTATCATCCCATTCACCTTCAACCTTTACTTCCGCTTTTGCATCATAAGCAAATGCTTCGATCAAATTATGATTTAAATAAAGATAAGTTCCAGGCTCCCGGAATTGATATATCGCCGCCACGGCCGATCCACCAACTACGGGCCATGACTCATAATTTGTGACAGGCCTGTCGTTAAAAGATCCCCCCAGCCATACCAAATCTGCATGACCACCGATAAGATGAATACGGGTATCCCGGTTTGCCTGCGAGGTGATAAAAAGGACCTTCTCACCAACTTTGGCGGTTAGGGCATTATTTCCGGTTAATGCCCCTTCCTTTCCATCAAAGACCAGATGAGTAGGAGTAAGCGTCTTTATGGATTTCATTAAATCACTAAATTCGGCAGATGGCGTCTCATATTGCTTAAAATTACCATCTTTATCTTTAGGTAAATAATAGTCTTGTTCCGCTATATAATATGCTTTATCATAGTGCAATGGATTGCCATTTTCATCTCTTAACCCATCCCGGGGCAAGACCATTATTGCACCATTCATCCCGGAAACCACATGCAAGGGCACCATGATTCCCCCGGGGGCACAATGGTAAACAAACACACCGGATTTTGTAGCTTTAAACCTGATTATAACTTGTTTTCCCGGACCTACCTTGGTAAAATCGCCACCTCCCAAGCCACCAGTAGCAGCATGAAAATCGATATTGTGAACCAATGTATTCGTCGTTGGATTATCTAGAGTAAGTTGTACATAATCATTTTGATGTACGACGATCATCGGGCCGGGCACGGTTCCATTATAGGTAAGTTGCCACGTTTTAACCCCCGGGGCTATCTCCTCTAATTTTTCATGAATAACCAACCGGACTTCCACTACTACCGGGTCACCATCGGCAACTTGTTTGTATTGTGGTAATTCCGGAGGGTCTACCAATTCCTCAGTAATGTGTTTAAGGTTTTCGGCCGATTTAGGTCCTGTTTCATCAAATACAGAACCCCTTTTCTCCCCTTTATCATTTTCCGACGAAATATTACAGGCAGATAACAAGCTTATCAATAAAAGCGGCACAATTAAATTTGTTGTTTTCATAACTTATGCTTTATTGAAAAAATTAAAACATGGATTTTCTCCCTTAATTCCAATAACATTTTCGGCGTTCAATATAATTTGAAATCAGAATCAATCCATCGTTGAAGTTTATTATTTATTTGATTATCTAAATCATTAGAATCGTTATAATTATGCCGAAATATTTTTTTCCCGGAATAAGTCCAGCTTTGAGGAAGATTATTTCCATATGCACTGCTATTAATTAAAGTCCAACCATTTTCTTTTGCATATTTAAAAATGTCATTTGATTCAAAGTCGAGTTTATCCTTAGATTCCCAATGTATTATTCTGTATCCACCCCATGGTCCTTGGTCACTAAATACGTTTAATTTTAAATCCTTGTGATAATTTTTCCAAAATCCTGCAGGTGTCATTTTATTACATGATGTAATCATAAATGAGAGTCCAATTAGTAATCCAATTATTTTTAAAGTCAAGTCTATTTTTCCTTTATTAATCATGTGTCGATGTCTTTTTTACAATGCACGCCAACTACTTCAAAATAGGAGTTTTTCCATATATTGGTCTATACCGGTAAGTTAATCAATTCTTCAGAAAGCAGCCTGGTTGGATACAAATCAATATCGAACTTTTTCCAGTCAACATTTTATTCCATTTACACAACATGTCAAGAGACTAAGATCAAGCTTCTGGCAATAAAATGATAAAACTCCAAAAAAAGTTACCAACCCGAAAGTTGAGCTTTTCATCATACCGATGTAATTTGTAGCTTTAGACCAAACCCAGGAATCTATGGAGGAAGTAAGATGGGGGATCATCGGATGTGGCGATGTTACTGAAGTAAAAAGCGGGCCCGCATTCAACAAAGTACCACATTCCCGGCTGGTGGCGGTCATGCGCCGCGATGCCGAAAAAGCGGCCGATTACGCCAAAAGACATCGTGTGCCCAGGTGGTACGACAATGCCGACGATCTTATCCACGACCCGGAAATCAACGCGATCTATGTGGCTACACCTCCCAACGTGCATGCCAAATATACCATTGCCGGATTGAAAGCCGGCAAACCCGTTTACGTGGAAAAACCCATGGCCATGAATGCTGCCGAATGTGCTGAAATGGTCAGGATAAGTAAGGAAACAGGCACGCCATTGTATGTCGCCTACTATCGGCGGGCCATGCCTTATTTTTTGAAGATCAAGGAAATCATCGATTCGGGGGATATTGGTGAAGTGAAACTTGTTGCCATGAAATTGTGGTGGCCGGTGAAGCCGGAGGAAACCGAACATTTACCAAGATGGCGGGTTGATCCATCGATTTCGGGAGGCGGGCATTTTCACGACCTGGCGGCCCATCAATTTGATTTTTTGGAATTTGCCGTGGGTAGCATCAGGCAGGCCACCGGCATCAGCAGGAACCAGTCGGGGCTTTACACCGCCGACGATATTGTCGTGGCCAACTTTGAATTTGAATCTGGCGCCCTGGGCAGTGGGTCCTGGTGCTTTTCTACGCCTGAAAGTCAAAAAGCAGAAATCACGGAGATCATTGGCGACAAAGGCAAAATCACCTTTTCGTTTTTCAGCAGCAATATCATTTCTTTGGAACGGGAAAAGGTAATGGAGCAGTTCGAGATCGATCATCCAAAACACGTACATCAGCCATTGATCGAACTGGTTGTAAAATCGATCCTGGGCCAGGGCAATTCTCCCAGCACCGGAGAAAGCGCTATGCGGACTACGGAGATCCTGGATAGCATCACTGGAGAAAAGTGATTATTTTTGTGCGATCATCATCACACAACAGGGAATCATTAGTTATAATTTTGGAACAAAATTAAGATAGTACAATGGGATTATTTCAATTATTAGGAATCAAGACAAAGGTTGAAAAAGTGAAGGAAGCCATGGAAGAAGGGGCGATCATTGTGGATGTGCGCACCCCCCAGGAGTACAACGAAGGACATATCACCAATTCTATCAACATACCGCTGCAAAGCATTGATGTCCGCATATCCATGCTGCAAAAGAAAAATAAAGTGGTGATTTTGTGCTGCCGGTCCGGGAGCCGGGCAAGACAGGCAAAAAGAAAGCTGGAAAGCGTAGGTATTCGCTGCGTCAATGGCGGTAGCTGGGGTAGTTTGAATTATATCATCCATTGATCCAGTTCACACGATTATTTGATTAGGATATTGATGAAGTAATTGGAAGATTCTGAAAATCTTCAATTACCAACAAAAGTTATTGCCATTTATTCAACCGGTAATATTCATTCAAATCCATTTGAATCAAATACTGATTAGCATTCCGAATTTGTTTTTTCAGGTAAACTTATAATAGGTAAAATATTATCTACTGAGAAAAAATAGAACATCAACCCGAATTATTTATTGGAAATAGATTAAAGGCACCTACGGAGAAAAATGAAGGTTTGTGAAGTCGCAAAGTTTTATTCGCTGTAGATAGTGGAAATTTCCAATGAAAATCCTCCGTTAATTAAGGGAAAAGGTATTCATCATTTCAATTACCTTCAACTAACCATGAAAATTCGTCACCTTATTTTAAGATTTGGTATTGCTTTGTTTTGCATCCTTTTATTTGACCAATTGACTTTGGCTCAGGAGGCAGTGAAAGTATTTAGTAAGCTCAATTATTACACCACAGAACAAACGGGGCAGGTGATTGGTGTTTTTCCCGAAAATATAGTAATAAATACTGCCAAAATCCAGCTTTTCAGTGGTGATCAGATCTTTGCAGAAAGTGACAGTGTTACTGGCAATAAGATCAAAGTTAGTTTTGATATCGCCCAGCTCCCACTTGGAAGAACCTCGATGGAATATAAAATATTCAGTGCTGAAAAAAAATTGGGTGAAGGATCGCTGGAAATCACGAGGTTGGCCCCCAAAGATAATGCGGTCAAGATCGATCTGGAAACAGGTGGGTTGATCGTAGATAATTTACCGTTTTTTCCTTTTGGTTTTTATTGCAGCAGTCCGGTGGGCGACTTACCGGACCAGGAAGTGGTACAGGGTTTTAATATGATCGGTCCTTACCAGCGAAATCTTCCTGAAGGTCTGGAAGAGAGGAAGACCTACATGGACCGTTGTGCGGCCATTGGAATTAAAGTGAATTATGGGGTGAATTCACTGATTGGCTCCGGGCATAATGGCTCAAGGACCTACGACCGCTCTCAAGATGAATTGCTGGATCTGTTGAAAAAGGAAGTGATCACATTTCGCGATCATCCCGCCTTGTTATCGTGGTATCTCAATGACGAACCGCTGGGGCAGGGAAGGCCGGTCGATCTTTTGGTGAAAGCCTATAACCTGATCAAATCACTCGATCCCTACCACCCGGTATCGATTGTTTTTATGATGCCTCAGCGTGCCAACGAATTCCGCGATGCCATGGACATTGCCATGACCGATCCATATCCGATCCCGGGCCCGGTAGATCAGGTTCAAACGGATGTGGAGCATTTGGACCATCATTTCCGATATGAAAAATCAATTTGGCTGGTTCCGCAGGCATTTGGTGGTGGTGAGTTCTGGACACGCGAACCAACTCCGCAGGAGATCAGGGTGATGACCTACATTGGCTTGTTGAAAAATGCGACAGGTATCCAGTATTTCATGCGAATGCCGCCCAATCTTCGGCCGAAATCTACCATTTCCTGGAATGAATGTGGAAAAATGGCATTGGAAGTGGCACAGATGACGCCATTCCTATTATCGGATGAATCGGCCCCGCAGGTAGAATGTGATGATGATCGTATTTTGGTTAAAAGCTGGAAATATAAAGATAAAATCTTGGTGGCCGCGGTGAATAAAGACAATGAACCCAAGGATTTCAATATTGCCATTCAGGGGGACCAACCTGATAGAAAAATTGATGTTTGGTTTGAGAACCGCCAGGAAGACTTGAAAAACGGGATGATCAGTGATTTTATAGATGGTTACGGCACACGGGTTTATCTGGTAGACAACGGCAAAAGGGATACGGTAGAGGCAGTGCATTCAACAAACCTCATCATCAATCCCGGTTTTGAAAAGGTGTACAATGCCGGATTGCCTTCCGAATGTTATGCCCGGTATCGTTCAAGGAACAAAGCAGATCACGCGGCCACCTATTTTGTGGATTCCCGCCAAAGTGTCGATGGGCTTTACAGCCTGCGTATGAATACCCCGGAAGACAGTGCCGGTGTTCAACTGGATTTTTTTCCGATTGTGCTCAATCCGGGAAACAGTTATTCGGCATCCATTTGGGCAAAGGCAGCAGTAAATGAAAAAATGCCGGCTTATCGGTTATCAATTGACAAATTGAATATTGAAAAAACATTTACCCTCACTCCTGACTGGAAGCAGTACGATTTTTCATTTCATGTTGACTCCATTGGGACCAGTGCTTCGGTAAGCCTCGAATTGGTGACCAGGGGAACAGCCTGGTTCGATCTGCTTCAGGTAGATCCTGATCCGACTATTTCGTATCACATCAATCCCGATCAAACGGCGATGGTATCGTTGGGTACGATTTCTCAAAATTCTGAGTTGCGCTACACATTGGACCATAATGATTTGAACCTGAAATCAAAAAAATACCAGCGGCCTTTTGCAATAAAAAAGGCCTCTGTGGTCTGCGCGGGTCTGTTTCAGGATGAAAAACTGATCGCAGAAACCAGTCAGTTGATACCGGTAAATAAGGCCTTGGGAAAACCGGTCACTTTCCAGACCGAATACAGCCCGAAATACAAGGCCAACGGTGATGGCAGCTTAACGGACGGCATCCTTGGATCGTCGGCCTTTAAAGATGGGAAGTGGCTGGGTTTTGAAGGTATTGACATGGATGTTACCGTTGACCTGGGAAAGATCAGTGCATTCGACCATGTCACGGTGAATTTTCTTTGTGATGTGAATAGTGGCATACATTTGCCCAAAGCAGTCCGGGTATTCATCTCGGATGATGGCGTAAATTTTAAACCCGCAGACTCCTTGATAAATAATGAAGGGTCAAAACACAGAGGGGCATATATCAAGCCATTCATCATCGATTGTCAAAAAAGCAAAGCCAGATATATTAAGATAGAAGCGGAAAACATTGGAGCAATACCGCAGGGATTTTTATTCCCCGGAACCAGGGGTTGGATATTTTGCGATGAGATATTGGTTGAATAGTGAATAATTCATCGATCTATACACAGACATCAATAAAGTTTTCTATAAATATTTACAATGATCAAAATATTAAAAAATGTACCAATGAATAGCAGGATGAAATTCAGTATCTATTTTTTAGTCTGTTTATTGTGGGCTCAGTTGGCGAGCGCCCAGCAGGAAATTGTATTTAATAATGGACTGGTAGCCGGTCAATGTACGGTATACGGCAGAGAGGCAATCTATAAGGACCTGTTGGCTTATCAACTCATAATGGGCAAACTTCAAAAGCCAGAAGAGGGAAAAGTGCTGGGTATTAATTTTTCCGGAGATGAAGTGACATGGGACACCATCACTGCCAATAAAGAGGGAAAGTTCAAAGGCAGGTCGATGGTGAATGGATATTTGTATTTAACCTGTAATGCCCCAAAAACAGAGACCATGTTGCTGAAAGTGAACGGGCATAGCATGGTTTATGTAAATGGCGTACCACGAGGCGGCGACATTTACAGTTACGGATACCTCGAATTGCCAGTACAGCTAAAAAGAGGGTTAAATGAATTCTTAGTGCAATGCTCGCGATTTGCAGCGTGGAATGGCGTGAGCGCCAGCCTGGTTAAACCTGAAAAATCTATCAGTTTCATGGCGACTGACATGACCTTACCCAGCCTCATCGTGGGCGGGTCCGGTAAAATGTGGGGCGGCATCCGGGTGTTGAACACGACAAACAGTTCCTTATCAGAATATGAAATAAAGGCTGAGATCAATGGCAACGCTGTTGCGACGATCATTCCGGAAGTTACCAAAATGACCTGGCGTAAGGTTGGGTTTCAGTTTGATCCGGGGGTGGTGAATACTGAAGGTAAAGTGACTGTGCATTTGACTTTGTTAAAAGGTCACAAAACAATGGATGAAACGGATATCGAACTGGAAGCCATGACGCCGGATAAACAGTACAAGAGAACGTTTATCAGCCAGATTGATGGCAGCGTTCAATATTTTGCGGTGACCCCGCAAAGCAAAAAAAATGATGAAAATCCGGCACTGTTCCTGTCCGTTCATGGCGCCGGAGTGGAAGCCATAGGCCAGGCCCGGGCTTACAAGTCGAAAGATTGGGGGGTATTGATCGCTGCTACAAACCGAAGGCCCAGGGGTTTCAATTGGGAGGATTGGGGCAGGATGGATGCCCTGGAGGTATTGAATATTGGAAAGCAAATGTTCCATCCGGACCCACAGCATATTTATCTTACCGGTCATTCCATGGGCGGACACGGCACCTGGTTCCTTGGCGCTACCTATCCCGATAAATTTGCCGCCATCGCCCCATGTTCAGGCTATCCGACATTGGCCGCCTACGGTTCCCACGATGGCAGGATACCGGAAGAAGATTCTTTAAAAGGGATGGAAAAATTATTGGTGCGTGCCAGCAACGGAAGCAATACCATTGCCCTGGCAAAGAATTATAAGGCCAGCGGTGTTTATATCCTGCATGGCGATGCGGATCGGGTGGTGCCCGTAAAATATGCGCGTCAGATGCGCGAATTACTGGGCACTTTTCAACCTGATTTTAGCTATTATGAATATCCCGGCGGATCGCATTGGTGGAGTAATGAAAGTGTAGACTGGCCACCTATTTTTGAATATTTTAAATGGCACAAGATCCCCGAAGAAAATACGGTAAAGGAAATTGATTTTACCACTGCAAATCCGGATGTCTCTGCTGAAATGTACTGGGCCAGGATCGAGCAGCAGGAAATGCCCCTGGATTACAGCCATATTTTGCTCGAACAGGATTTTGAAAAAGGCACGATCAATGGCACTACGGAAAATGTAAAATCGTTATCCTTTGATGTGAGCTTCTATCCGACAAATGATACGCTCACCATTACCCTCGATAGCCAGTCTATTGGTGATTTTATTATTAAAAACCCAGCACAAAGGATCTGCCTGGAGAAAAAGGATAATTTGTGGGAATCGGGTGTTGCGCCAGGTGCCGAAGAAAAGAATATCAATCGCGGAGGGCCATTCAAAGAAGCTTTTCAACATAATATGGTATTTGTGTACGGCACCAGGGGAACCAGGGAAGAAAATGAATGGGCTTACAATAAGGCGCGGTATGATGCCGAAACCTGGTATTACCGGGGAAATGGAGCGGTTGATATTGAGGCTGACAAAAATTTTGGAGCATTGAAATATCCGGATCGGGGAGTGATTCTTTATGGCAATGCCGATACCAACCAGGCCTGGGAACAAGTGATGGATGATGGGCCAATTTCAGCGCATGAAGGGATCCTTCAGGCAGGAACACAACAATTCAAGGGCGGAAATTATGGTTTCTATTTTGTCCGGCCGCGGAAAGACAGTAAGATCGCCTGCGTGGCGGTCATCGGCGGAACTGGCCTGGCAGGTATGGAGTCAGCTTCGGCCAACAGTTATTTTTCGGGTGGAAGCGGATTTCCCGATTTTATGATCTTTGACCCGGAAATGTTGATCGAAGGACAAGATGGCGTTCGCATGGCCGGATTCTTTGACAACGACTGGACTTTGAAGCGTAAAAACTACATCACGCAGTAGTTTTATTTTGGTTTGACAGTTTTGACCTGTTGGGTTCCAATCCTGGCAGGTCTTGCTATTTTCCCGCCATTTCAACAAGACGGAAAGGCATCGCAGACAATTTAGCCTCGAGACATAATAATCTAAGCCTTTGTCTTAGTCATCATCCACCATTAATGCCTTGATGGTTAGTTGTTTCGTGACATTGATAGTCAATTGTTGCCCTGAAATAATTTATTCCGTGCGGCAAACAATAGCAAATTTCCTTTCAAAGAAACGCTACAATTGTCAAATATCGAATTGACATTAAAGCAAATCACCAGGTCTCGGTGGATTGATGATCGGGATCTTTAGCTGAAGTTCTACAAATCGAAAGTAATAGTAAAGCTTGCGTTCTACCGGCAGGCCATAGTCTGTATTCGGATCATAATTGATTACGTTTTCAAAATAATTGGAATATCCGGGATTCATGGCTTTGTAATTCCATGCCGCCACATACTGTACATTCCAGTTATGATAATATTGATCGGAATGATCTTTTGCCGGACTATAGTGGGTTGCGAACCAGGTGTCGAAACCCGGATCCAATACCACGACATCATATTGATCCTGGTCTTTTTCGATATCAATCAGGTTTTTACCAGTCGTCATCGGCCGTTGGTTCACGGCACATCCACCTAAAATGGTCAATAAAACACCAAACATCCATAAACGTTTCATAGCTTTTTTTGATTGTTGTCCTATTTAATTAACGATCTCAGCAGATAATTGATATTATTCCAATGACGGCATTCATCAGGATTCATTGCCAGGAAATTTTTGCGTCGAACAGGGTACATTGCATTTGTTAAGCCTTATTGAACAACCTGGGCAGAAATTTAAATGGAGATGACATATGGAATATTAGCGTTATAGTTGTGGCGACAAGAACA
This sequence comes from uncultured Cytophagales bacterium, assembly GCA_963711495.1. Classification (GTDB taxonomy): domain Bacteria; phylum Bacteroidota; class Bacteroidia; order Cytophagales; family Cyclobacteriaceae; genus CAVQEK01. The sequence goes on along the minus strand of CAVQEK010000005.1, from coordinate 30,003 downwards.
AATAAAACATAATATTGCAGGATGCTGTATGCATATTAGTGTCCTGCTCGGTTAAAATAAGTATATGATTAGCATCGAAACTACTTAAAATATGTATACACATACCAGCTTTTAAATCTTATTTCTATTTTTGAGCAAGTGGATTGATAATTTAACTGGTTTTTTTGTTTAAAAAGTATGGCTACACGTGCTCAAAAAATACGACTTGGAATTTTTATCATTGCTAGTTTAGTGATCCTGCTGATGTTAATTGGCTTTTTTACCGTCCAGCGATTTCTGAAAGAAGAGGATATTTATTATGTGGCTTATGAAGATGTTTCTGTGAGCGGTATTGAAGTGGGTAGTCCGGTGAAGTATTTGGGCATTAAGGTCGGCGCAATCCGTGATATTTCCATCGATCCCAACAATGTAAACCGCATCGTAGTGAAACTGGCACTCAAACCCGGTACGCCTATTAAGGTAGATGCTCAGGCTGATATTACGACCATTGGAATCACGGGACTTAAAACCATTGAGATCCGGGGAGGATCCAACGACGCTAAGTTTCTGGCTAAAGATAGCTTTATTCCTGCCGGCTCCTCCCTTACTGAGGACATCACCGGCAAAGCAGAGGTAATTGCTGAAAAAGTGGAGAAAATATTGAATAATCTCCAGGAGTTCACAGAACCTGCCAACCTGCACAAGATCACCTCCATGGTGGAGAAAATCTCGAAAACCGCCGACAAAGCCAATGTTGCCTTTGTCAAGATCGACACCATGCTCACCGAAAATCGTTCGGATGTGCGCACGACCGTATTAACCGCCAGACAAATCAGCAACCGTTTTGACTCAACCAGTATATTATTGCAACAGATGGTCACGAAGGTCAACAATATTGTACATGGAGACACACTTAACCAGATACTCGGCAGCACCAGGGATATTGCACAAAAACTTCAGGAAACCAATTTGAAGGGGCTGATTGAACAGATGAGTGAAGTAGTGAAGCAAACCAATCAATTGCTGGTAAATATCGATCGCGATCTCGACCGCAGCAGTCAGGATTTTGCCCAAAGTATGGAATTGCTCAAATCCACGCTTCAGAATCTCAATGAAGCTTCGCGCATGATCAACAACGATCCTTCGGTACTGATCCGCGGCACAAAAATGAAAGAAACACCGGACCGGGAATTAAATAAAAAGTAACATGAAACACGTTTGGATATTTTTGTGGCTTATATTTTTATTAGTCGGTGGATGTAGAAGCCAGAAAAAGATTGTCATCAAATACTATACAATCAATTTAGGAGAGATAACCGACACGACAAAAATAGTAAATTCACCAGTGTCGGAAGAAGCCTGTGAAATTGAACCAGTGAATCTCAACCAGGCATTTGCTGGTTTTCGTATTGCCAATCGCCAGCAAAGCCATGAAATCACTTATTATGTCCATCATCAATGGGCAGTGAAACCGGAAGATGCATTTACAGAAATTAACCTGCACAAAATTCAAAATTGGGGGTTATTTGGCAATGTTTCTACCCGTTTTTGGAAACTGGTCCCGGGCTATCAGATCCAAACCTATATCGATGCGCTCGAAACAGTCCAGAATGGTGATCAGTTGAGTACCCATTTGAAAGTAGAATTTCGGTTGGTAGACTATAAAACTAAAAACACGTTGATAATGCATTCAGCGGATGTCTATAAACCACTGGGCAAAAAAAACATCAATTTGTTTGCTCAGGCTGTGAGTGAATCTTACTATCAGCAACTGTTAAGGTTTTCTGAAAAGATTAGAGATCACTTCAATTTATAGTTGATAATCTAATAACGGCTATTGATGATTCAAGGCAAATCAACGGGAGAAACAGCACAAGAAGCAAGCCTGGAAGTACAACTGCGCGGTGATACATTGGAATTGAGGAAATCTCTCACCTTGAAGCAGGTAAACCATTTTTGGGAGGAGACGGATAAACTTTTAAAAAACTATTCCTTCGGTAATCTGACGGTTGATCTGGCTACAGTGGAATCAATTGACAGTGCTGGTGTTATGGCCTTACATCTTCTCCTCAAAAACCTTAAGGAAAGAAAAATCATTACGAATTTGCAGGGCGCTTCCGAATCAATTCTTCAAAAAATCAACATATTTTCCATTGATCGGATCCAGGCGAAAAAAAAGAAAAAAGAATTGGGTGCTGCAGAATTTCTTGGTGAAAAAGGATATCAATTTTTCACCCAGTCGCTGCCCAACTTCCTTTACCTCACATCAGATATCATTTACTGGTCGATAACCGATCTTTTCATAAGAAAAAATCACCGAAAGGGGGAGTTCATCAACCAGGCAGTGTCGATTGGTGTCAATGCAGTGCCTATTGTAAGTGTTTTGTCTTTTATTATCGGCCTGGTGCTGGCCTTGCAATCTGCCGAACAGTTGCGCAGTTTCGGGGCCAACATTTACATTGCTGATTTGACGGTAATTGCCATGATGCGTGAGATGGGACCACTGATCACCGCCATTCTGGTAGCAGGCCGAAGCGGCTCCGCCATTGCCGCTGAGATTGCTACGATGAAAGTGACATCCGAACTCGATGCCCTCACGACCATGGCGCTCAATCCAATTCGTTTTGTGGTCGTTCCAAAGATGCATGGCAGTGTTTTTACCATGCCTTTTTTAACCGTGTTGGCGGATATTCTGGGAATCCTCGGTGGTATGACTGTGGCGTATTATTATCTCGATCTCGCTCCGGAGATCTTTTTTCACAGGATGACTGATTCGCTGTTGCTGAAGGATGTTATCACTGGGTTCATTAAAAGTTTGATTTTCGGTGTACTGATCGTCCTTACTGGAAGTTACTATGGTTTTCATGTAAAAGAGGGAGCAGAAGGCGTGGGGAAGGTAACGACCGCTGCCGTGGTAGTTTCTATTTCGTTGGTAATCGTGGCCGATAGTATTATGGGTTTAATATTTTATTGATAAAATAGCAATTTGTCCAGACAAAAAATTATCGATGTACAACATTTAGGGGTCACTTTCGGGGACAGGAGGGTTTTACATGATGTAAATCTTTCGATCTATCAGGGTGAAGTGTCGGTCATTTTGGGTGGCAGTGGTTCTGGGAAAACAACCGTTTTAAAACACATTCTTGGATTGTATCCCATTCAAGAAGGCAGTATCATGGTATTGGATAAAAACATCAGTAATTTGGATGAAGAAGGACAAACGGCGCTATACCATAAAATGGGAGTTTTTTTTCAAAATGGAGCACTGCTCAATTCCCTTTCTGTAGGAGAAAATGTGGGGCTCCCACTGGAACAGCACAGTAAATTGAGTGAAATGATGATTGAACATCTGGTACGCCTGAAACTGAGTCTGGTAAATTTAGATGATGCCTACGATCTTTTTCCTTCTCAATTAAGTGGCGGCATGCTGAAAAGAGCCGCTCTGGCGAGAGCCATCATCATGGATCCGCCCTTGTTATTTTGTGATGAACCCGGTGCGGGCCTTGATCCGGTTTCTCTGGCCAGTCTCGACAATCTTATACAGGAACTAAAAAAGCAGTTGGGTATGACGGTAATTTTGGTCACACATGAAGTTGCCAGCATACGCCGTATTGCAGACCGGATCATTTTTCTTGAAAATGGGAACGTGCTATTTGAGGGTAGTTTGCAAGATGCCCTCGACAGCAACCAGGAAAGTATACGGGCATTTTTTAGCAAGAGCGGTGGCGACGGCAATCAATAATCGTAGTGATCCAACCTAATAATTGTGGTATAAATTCCAGCTTCATATCGGACACCCTACAAAGCCACTTAATTAAAAATTGGTTTCGGGTGATCTGCGGTCTTTCAGAGATCATTTAAAATTTGATGATACAATCTAATGAAATGATTATTATTGGCAAATCTGATATCATACGCTGACCGTTCAGGTTTTTTTCCGGCCAGCATTATTTTGCTCAAAATCTCCTTATAGATTCCAAACAAGCCCAAATCATTGACGTAATTAAAAATAACGTTATGAAATTTTTAATTATGGAAATGCAAACTGAAATCTCCAAAGAGGAAAGCTTGAAAAAGCTTGGCTTGGTTAATTTGGGTCAGGTCTATTGGGACCTATCCACCGCCGCATTGTATGAATCAGCCATCCGGCGCTATGAAGGTATTTTGTCCCACCTCGGCCCACTTCTTATCCGCACCGGTCAATATACCGGAAGATTGCCCAATGATAAATTTTTAATTCGTGAACCTTCGAGCGAGGATAAAATTGCCTGGAGTAAGATCAACAGACCCATGGAAACAACAGCATTCGAGGCTATCAAGCAGCGTATGTATGCATATCTTCAGGGCAAAGAAATATTTATTCAGAATTGCTATGCCGGCGCCGATGAACAATATCGCATCCCGATACGCATTATTTCTGAAAGGGCGTCACATGCGCTTTTTGCGCGGACCATGTTCATCCGGGAACTCAATCCCGAAAAACTGGCAAAACATCAACCGGAATTTACCGTGATCCATGCTCCTAATTTCCGTGCAGATCCCATGACCGATGGCACCCATTCGGAGGCATTTATATTGCTTAATTTTGGTCAAAAATTGATCCTCATCGGTGGCACAGCCTATGCCGGTGAGATTAAGAAGTCCATTTTTACGGTCATGAATTACATCCTCCCTCAAAAGAAAGTCATGGCCATGCACTGTTCCGCCAATTATGGCAAAGATCCTGATGATGTGGCCATATTCTTTGGTCTTTCTGGTACTGGTAAAACAACACTTTCCGCCGACCCGGATCGCACCCTGATCGGAGATGATGAGCATGGTTGGAGTGAAGACGGTGTTTTTAATTTTGAAGGCGGCTGTTATGCCAAGGTCATACGACTTTCAGCAAAAGACGAGCCGGAGATTTATGAAACTACCCGACGCTTTGGCACCTTGTTGGAAAACGTTGCCATTGATAATAGGACCCGCCGTGTCAATCTCAATGATAATTCGCTCACGGAGAATACACGGGCCGCGTACCCGATCAGCCATATTCCGAACATGACGCGCTCCGGCAAAGGCGGACATCCGAAAAATATTATCATGCTCACTTGCGATGCCTTTGGCGTTTTGCCACCCATTTCAAAATTGACAACCGAACAGGCCATGTATCATTTCCTTTCCGGGTATACGGCAAAGGTTGCCGGAACGGAAGCCGGTATTACTGAGCCACAGGCAGTTTTCAGTCCGTGTTTCGGCGCTCCATTTATGGCTTTGCCGCCCAGCATCTATGCAACATTACTTGGGGAAAAGATCCATCAGCACAATGTTTCTGTATGGCTGATCAATACCGGATGGAGTGGAGGACCTTACGGTGTGGGCAATCGTATGAAATTACCGTTGACGCGCGCTATGGTGAAAGCAATTTTGCGAGGGGACCTGAAGAATGTGGAAACCAGGCAGGATAAAATTTTTGGATTGCATGTTCCGGTGTCCTGTCCTGATGTACCGGAAGATATTCTCGATCCACGCAGAACCTGGAAAGATCCGGAAGCTTATGATCGAAAAGCCAGGGAACTGGCGGTGATGTTTGCCAGGAATTTTTATGAAAATGCACCGGATGCACCGGAATCAATCAGGAATGCTGGTCCCAAGGCGCAATAATTGAATGGAGTCCATTTAATGGTCATTTAACCGGTAAAAATGATTTGCACAAACCTTCGGGGATTGAACATATTCCCCGAAGGTTTTTTAATGCAGAGGCGTTTGGCTTCATTACGCCTCACATTATGAATTTTTGGTTATTTTTCGTTAGAGCAACACATCTATCGCATTTGAATTTTTTGTGGGGAACTGGATTATGCTTTTTGTACAGGCCACATTGGTTCAGGATTTTTGATATTAAACCGGATCAAGCTACGGGGTTGGGGACCTCTTGAATTTTGTGCACGGGTATTTCGCTATGTCGAGAGGTCAAAATCACGTTTAATCCAGGGAAATTGGTGCCAAACAAATTTTGGATAATATCGGGATGATTGTTGTCCTGGGAGATGTGCGAAAGAAAAAGATGGGTAAGATGTGACTGTCCGAAATCCCGGACCAGTTCCACGGCCTGCATGTTGGATAAATGGCCGATCTCACTGTGGATACGCCTTTTGAGATGAACAGGATATGCCCCTTTCAACAACATCTCTTCATCATAATTGGTTTCCAGGAAGACCGCGTGACACTGTCCGAAATACTTTATGACATTATCACAGGGCAATCCAATATCCGTAAAAACCCCTACGGTGACCTTTTCATTTCTGATGATGAAACTGTGCGGATCGGCAGCATCATGCAGCTTTTGGAAAGCTGTGATATGTAAATCTCCAATTGCTACGGTAACTTCTGTTTTTAGTGGAATGATGCTGGGATTATCCGGATCTAACCGCACGTTGCTCAGCGTTTTCGGGGTGACATAAACCGGCAGGTTGTATTTTTTGGAAATCACCCGTGTTCCGCGAACATGATCGGAATGTTCATGAGAAATGAAGATTGCACGCACTTTGTGAATATCGAGTTCCAGCCGCCTCATTCTTTTTTCCGTTTCACGACAGGAAATACCGGTGTCGATGTAAATAGCCTCATTGTCATTTCCGATGTAATAACAATTGCCGTTGCTTCCCGAATTGAGTGCTGTGACGTATAAACTCATGGTGTAGCAAAGAAACTGAAAAGATCAGGAAGAACAAAGCCTTAAAAAGCGGTGATTAATGGTTAAACTTTATGGAATAGAAGTGAGGGTTAAAGCCAATCTTTATTTGAAAGCGTTCAAAATCAAAGAGCATTCTGTCATTAGAAGCAAAAAATACCGATGAGGCATCCGCGTTTAATATGATAAAATATACAGAGCGCCAGAATATTTAGCGTTGTAAATATCAATTCAATCAAATTTTCCTTTTAACCTTTTGGCTTGCTGGATGTGTGCCAGGTGGTGTTTGCAGTGCCATGCATATAGATCAATGTTTTGTTTCAAAGAAATATGGCGGCCATGTTCGGGATGAATGAAGGTCTTATCCAGGTCTTCGTCAGTCAGGCTTTTTAAAAGCATCACCCAGCGGCGATGCAGGCCCTCCAATAGCAGTAATGACCAGGATACAGGAGCGTCTGACGCATCCACAAGCGTTGCCCAGCGATCTTCAAAGTATGGTTTGATGGTCGGGGTTTCCTCAGTAAGTGCCAGTTTAAAGCGCATAAAACTATTCATATGGCTGTCCGCACAATGATGAATGACCTGACGAATGGTCCAGCCACCAGGTCGATAGATCATATTGAGGGCATTTTCATCAAGACCTTCTACTTCGGATTTTAATTTTGCTGGAAATTCTTCAATGATTTTTATCCAGGAATCAATGTGCGAATGATCAATGGATTCAGTTCGCTGAAACTTCCCAATGGGATATCGGAGGTTATATAATGATTGATCATCCATCTTTTTGGTGTTGTCAGGGATATATAAATTATATGTTCCTGCATACTGAGCATAAAACAAATCATGGTCAATATACGAAAGATACAAGTTGTACTATCACATTTTTCAACCGTAAATTTTACCGGGGCATCTCAACTATTTTGTTTCATGCTCAGCATTTCTTTTTTGTATTCACTGGGGTTAAATTGATAGATCTCTTTAAATCTACGGCTAAAATTCTTGATATCATTGAAACCTGTCAATGTGGCAATTTCGGAAATATTGTAGTCGGTTTCCACAATAAGCCGGGAAGCGATGTGAAGTCGTTTTTGTCTCAGGAATTCTATGGGTGTGAGACCAGTCAGTGATTTGATCTTGTGATAAAAAATGGTGCGACTCACGTAGCTGTTTTCCACTAATTTTTCAATATTAAATTCCGGATCGGAATAGTTATCGAGGATCAATTTGCTGATGTCATCCAGGAATTTTTCATCTTTTGTGGTGATGCTGATATCAGAAAAGACGTCTTCTTTGTTTTGGATATATTTTGAATAGATCTTTTTACGCTGTTTCAAAAGATTGCTGATGACAGCCCGAACATATACCATGTTGAATGGCTTTAATATATAGGCCTCTGCGCCGGATTCTATGCCTTCAATTTGATCCTCAATAGAAGATTTTGCGGTCAGCATGACAATTGGTATGTGACTGGTTTCTATGGCATCTTTTAGTTTCTGTGTCATTTCCATACCATTCATTTTAGGCATCATGAGATCCGTAATGATCAGGTCGGGCTGGTTATTGCCCACAAATTCAATGGCTTCCAAACCATTGGATCGAAGTGATATGGTGTAATCGTCGATCAGATTGTCCTTGAGGTAATTCAGGATCTCGTGGTTGTCCTCTACGATCAGGAGGTGAAATTCTTTTTTCTTCTCATTGGTGGCTTCCAAATCGGTGATTTCATCCTGCTCCAATTGTTTGTGATTTATTTTATACAGCGATTCGGCTTCTTCGAGTTGGATTTCGTCGGTATTAAAATGATCATTGCCCAACAATACCCTGATCACAAATTCCGAACCACGTCCCGATTCACTATTCACCCGGATATCACCATGGTGTAGTTTCATAATTTCATAAGAATAGGCCAGTCCAATCCCGGAATTTCCGAATTCTTCATTGGCTTCAGTCAGTGGTGAAAATCGTTCGAATAGCTGATTGATCTTATTTTTTGGGATGCCGCTTCCCTCATCCGTGATGGAGATATCGACAAAATCATTATCGTCAGAATTAATTTTAACGAAGAATGTTGCCCTCTTTTGGGCTGAACTTTAACGCATTGGATAAGATGTTAAAAATAACGGAATCAAATTTATTGGGATCGACCCAAACCGAATACTCCGAATCAATCGACGATAAAACGATATCGATCTTCTTGTGTTCCGCGATCAGATTGAAGTTTTCTATAATGGATTGGATAAAAGAAGTCAATTCAATCTTGTGTACCTGCAGGGTCATTTTCTTCTTCTGGATTTTCCTGAAATCCAACAATTGATTGACTAATCGCAGCATTCGTTTACCATTCTTTTCAACCAGGTGCAGTTTTGACGAGATGTTTTTAGGGATATTTTTAATGTCGAGTATGTCATGAATGGGGCCCAGAATGAGCGTTAGCGGTGTTCTGATCTCATGAGAAATATTCGTAAAAAACTGAAGTTTAATGTCATTCACCCTTCTTTCAACTTCCAGATCATTTTGCAGCTTGTGATACCTGGTATAGGAGCGTCTGATAATCTCTATGATTGCAATAAAAAGAATCACATAAACAGCGTACATAATATTTGTTTTCCACCAGGGAGGATGAATGGTTATGGTAATGTTTCTGGTTTTGTTGCTCCAGCCACTATTCCAGTTTGCCGCTTTTACTTTGAACACATAGTTGCCAGGAGGAAGATTTGTATAGGTGGCTTTGTTTTGATTCCCAACTTCGTTCCAGTTCTGGTCAAAGTTTTCCAGCATGAAGGCATATTTGTTCTTGGTAGGAGCGAAATAACTTAAGGCCGCGTATTCAATGCTGAAACTCGACTGGAAATATTTCAAATCAATATGATCCATAGTTTCGATGTCTTGTTTCAGCGGAGAATCCTCATCCCTGATATTCACATCTTTATTGAACAACTGAAAATTGGTGAAGACTACATTGGGATTAAAGTTGTTTTTAACGATTTTGTCCGGTTGTATTACCAAAACGCCATCGTTGGTGCCAAACAACAATTTACCGTCTTTCGTGATGCCGCAGGTATTTTCATTAAAAGCATCGGTGTTGAGATTATTACTCTGGTCGAAATTTTCAAATGTTCCTTCATTGACATTGTATCTGGAAATTCCATGATCCGTGCTAAACCAGATTCCTCCCGATTTATCTTCGAGAACTGCGTATACCACATCATTAATGAGCCCCGTTTTTGTATTGAAGTGTTGAAAGGCAAGGCTGTCTTTACAGATGGCCGTTAATTTGTTAACACCACCACCGGATGTTCCCAGCCAAAGCTGATGTTGGGAATCTTCGAATATATGTATTACATCGTTGTAGGAAAGGCTGCTTGCGCGTCGGGGATCGTACAAATTCGGGCTGATTTCAGGATGCCTTTGATTGAAATGATTCAGATCCATATAATTGATGCCAAAATCAGTTGCAATCCATAATTTTTTTTGATGGTCTTCCAATAAATTCCGCACTTTGTCACTGGATAAACGGGTATTGGAGGTGTTGAAATGCAAACAATTCAATGCCCGATCATTTCGATCCAGTACCAGATTTAGCCCGCCTTCATAGGAACCCACCCAGATGCGATGCGCGCTATCCTCCAGGATGGAATAGATGATATTGCTGCTGAGTGAACTGCTATCCTTGGGATCGTGCTCGTAATTGATAAATCTAAGCCGATCATAATTATTATGTACTTCACCTAATGCCTGTGAACTCACAAATAATCCACCACCTTTGGTTCCGATCCAGATATATCCATACGAATCCTGGATCATCGCATAGGCATTTTGACCGAGATGCAGCCCATGTATCAATGGAATTTGATGGTACTTTTTAATGATGTTGTATTCCCGGTCCAGAATGTAAATATTACCTGCCTTTGTTCCGGCCCAGGTATTTTGGTTGTTGTCGATCAAGATGGATCGAACAACATTTTCAGTGCCCGAAGTAATATTTTCTTCCAAGCGGATCCTCTGAAAAGCTTCATTGGTGGAAGAAATCTTATTCACACCGCCGTTGGTTGGCCCTGTTCCAACCCACAATATTCCGGACTGATCTTCAGTGATACAATAGACGTTATCGGAACTGATGGTCGTATTGTCATTGGGAATATTCCGGTAAAATTCAAACTTTTCTGATTTCCTGTTAAAATGGGCCAATCCACCTCCGTGCAAGGCTATCCATAAGTTTCTTTGTGAATCTTCATAGATAAATTGACGTTCATCATCAACAAGTCCCTTGATGTTTTTTGGGATTAGTTCATATTGTCTGACGCTTGAGAAAGTTGAGTCAATTTTATAAATACCAAATTCCCGGGTATTGACCCAGAATGTCTGATAAGAATCTTTATAGATCTTTCTGATGGTTTTTCCATTCAGCAAGTGGGCCTGTACCTTGCCAGAAATCAAGTCGAAAACATACAATCCGCTGGCTGACGTACCGATCAGTAGTTTGTTTTTGTAGGGACGATTGATCAGTGTGATCGATTTGTTTGAAACGGAAGCAAATAATGCCGGAGCGTCCTCATAATGTTGAGTGGTGACCTGATAGGTATTAATACCTGAATTTTCAGAGCCAAAGAGCAGCAGGGAATCTACCGCGAGCCCACAGCTAAAGGTGCGGTCAAGCCAATGATGGGAAAACCTGGGTTCACTTTGATTGAGTTCAGCACGCGAAATGTGGTTGAGGCCTTGCTTTGTTCCGATCCAAAAATCCCCAAGTTGATCGTCAATGATAAAGGAAATGGTATTATCGCTGATGGTTGATGCTCCCAGACTCAGGAATTGCCGTTCGTCATATCTTTTTAGTTGATTGTTAAATTTCAGGTAGTAAAGTCCGGAATTGGTTGAGCCGAGAAAAATCTCTTGTCGGTTGGTTTCTGTAAAGCAGGAGATGGTACTGTTCCTTTCTTCCAAAGATTTTAAATAATAAGGATAGGTGATAAAATCATAGGTGTTGTTCATAAAATAGTGCATGTATCCATCATTGGTTTTCACCCACATGATGTTTTGTTTATCCTGCCAGAGATCTATGATCCGGTTATTTGTTAAGGTATTTTTCCGATTGGCTTCTACTTTGAAAATTTTGAAGTTTTTTCCGTCATACCGGTTGAGGCCGTCCCATGTGCCAAACCACAAAAATCCTTTATTGTCGCATAGTATGCTTTGAACGTAGTTGTGAGAAAGACCGTCGACAACACTTATTCGGTCAAATTTGTGGATTTTCTGGGCGTGGGCATATAAATGCACCAACATTACAAGCATTATGATCAGCACTCTCCTCATAGCCATTAGCAATCTTTCCGGATCATTGTTGAAGGTCAATAAATATCGAACAGAAAAAATCCTGATTTTAATGAACACATAAATTTATTGAATTTTATGATCAACAGGAAGTTATAATCCCTTCATGATGATAATTTATCCCCCCAAATCTAACAGTTTATCACACCTGGGTTCAAAAATAATTGAATAAAATTGTTGCTGAATTGGCAATTAAAATGGCCTTTTCATTAATCAGTATTAAAATTAGTTTTTAATTAAAACACAAAATTATGAGAAACGAATTACGAAGAAGGATTTTGCGCTTTGCAAAGTTCGTTTTTTTTGGTTGTGCTTTCCAGTTTCTCTTGTTTGGTATTACTGAAGCAAAAGTAAATCAAAATTTAAGCATTTCTGGAAAGGTGACGGCTGGCGACAATGGAGAATCACTGCCGGGTGTCAATGTCGTCGAAAAGGAAACAACCAATGGTGTTGTGACAGACCTCGATGGCTCTTACAAAATTAATGTTTCCGAAGGAGCTACACTTATTTTTAGTTCTGTGGGATATGTCAGTGAAGAGATACCGGTGGGCAACCGCTCGGTAATTGATGTAGTGCTTACGCCGGATATCACCCAGTTGGAAGAACTGGTTGTGATTGGTTATGGTACTGCCAAAAAATCGGACCTGACAGGTTCAGTAGTGCAGGTCGGGGGCAAGGAATTGGAAAAAGTTCCCGTATCAACAGTGGCTGAAGCATTAACCGGAAAAATGGCTGGCGTGCAAGTTACAACCACAGAAGGATCACCGGATGCTGAAATAAAGATACGCGTGCGGGGAGGTGGTTCTATCACCCAGGACAACTCGCCATTATATGTGGTGGATGGATTCCCGGTAAGCTCTATTTCAGACATTGCCGCTTCCGATATACAGTCGATTAGTGTTTTGAAAGACGCTTCATCCACGGCTATTTACGGATCACGGGGCGCTAATGGAGTTATTATCATTACGACTAAAAGTGGCAAAGAAGGTAAAGTGACCGTAAGCTACAATGCATACTACGGACTAAAAAAGATAGCCAAAACCTTGGATGTTCTTTCGCCGGAAGACTATGTCAATTGGCAATATGAATATGCTGTCCTGGATAATGGAATGGATGATCTTTCTTCTTATGAAAAGTATTTTGGTTCCTATCAGGATATCGACTTGTATAACGGGTTAAAAGGGAATAATTGGCAGGAACAGGTGTATGGTCGTACCGGCAATGTTTTTAACCATGATGTGAGCATCAGAGGAGGAACGGAGAAATTTATGTATTCCGCTAATTATGCTCACATCAATGAGAAAGCGATCATGATAGGATCTGATTATAAACGTGATAATGTTGCGCTGAAACTCAACAATAATCCAAATGATAAAATTCAACTGGCTTTCTCCCTGCGTTATTCTGATACTAAAATCGATGGCGGTGGCGCTAATGAACAAAATGAAGTGTCTTCGGCAGATTCCAGGTTGAAGCACAGTGTGACCTATACACCGATACCTTTGGAAGGCCTGACAACTGATGCTACTGACGAAGAAATCGCCAGTTATTTAGTCAATCCGATAGTTGCAACTGCCGATAACGATCGTTTTCAGGAACGAAGGAATTATAATCTTGCGGCTAGTTTTGCGTGGGAAGTAGCGCCAAATCTGCAATTAAAAACAGAAATAGGTTTAGATAATTACTATTACTACGACAATCGGTTTTATGGTTTAACTACTTATTATGTATCCAATGCTCCGGCGGCTGAAAATCAAAATCAACCAGCCGTAGTTTTAACCAACAGAAAAGAAGACCGGTTTAGGAATACCAACACACTGAATTACGATTTCAAACAATTTTTAAATGAAAATCATAACCTCAAGTTGTTGTTGGGTCAGGAGATGATTCAGGGGCAAAGAAATGAACTCACCGACGTAGTACACGGATTACCAACCCTGTTTACGTCAGAGGAAGCATTTAAACTGACCAACCAGGGTGTTGCTCATTCCATTGACAACTATTTTTATCCTGATGACAAATTGCTTTCTTTCTTTGGTCGTGCCAATTATGACTTTAAAAACAAATATTTACTTTCTGCCACTTACCGTGCCGATGGTTCGAGTAAATTTTTATCGGATCACCGATGGGGCTTTTTCCCTTCTGCGGCAGCCGCCTGGAGAATTTCCGAAGAGGATTTCATGCGCGGCACATCTTCCTGGTTGAATGATTTGAAACTGAGGTTAAGCTACGGCACCGCTGGAAATAACAATATTCCGTCAGGACAAATGGTTCAGTCATTTGTTTCCAACACCACTTCCTGGATCAATGGAGTGGACAGTTATTGGTCAGCGTCCAAGCAAATGGCTAATCCTGATTTGAAATGGGAAACAACTTATACCCGAAATCTTGGTTTGGATTTTTCAATATTCAATAGTCGATTGAATGGTACGTTTGAAGCATATTTTAATACTACCAAAGACTTGCTGATAGAATTTCCGGTGGCCGGTACTGGTTATGACACGCAATACCGAAACATGGGAGAAACTGAAAATCGCGGGGTAGAACTTACGCTTGATTGGGTGGCCATTGATAAAAAGAATGCTGGTTTAAATTTTAATTTCAATGTTGGTTTCAACAAAAATAAGATCAATTCCCTTGGCATTATGAATGATTTCGGTGCTGCAACAGGCTGGGCCTCTACAGAGATAGGCGACGACTTTTGGGTGGCTACCGGGGGATCAGTCGGTAAGATGTATGGATATTTGTCAGATGGTCGGTATCAAGTATCTGATTTTGAAGGGTATGACCAGGAATCGGAAACCTGGATCCTGAAACAAGGTGTGGCCGATGATTCCGGAATCATTGGTGACTTATCCCCGGGAATGTTAAAACTTAAGAACCTGGTTGGCGACGACAATATGGTGAATATTGATGATCGCACAATCATTGGTGATGCTAACCCCATCAATACAGGAGGGCTCACCATCAATGGGCGGTTATATAATTTCGACCTGAACGCCGCATTTAACTGGAGTTACGGCAATGATATTTACAACGCCAATAAGATAGAATATACCAGTTCAACCCAGCGATATCAATACCGCAACATGATTGATATGATGGCCGAAGGTAGGCGTTGGACAAACATCGATCAGGTAACTGGTAATCTGGTAACAGATCCGACGACCCTGGCAAGTATGAATGCCAATACCACCATGTGGTCTCCTTATATGAGCAAATATGTATTTAGCGATTGGGCTGTAGAAGATGGCTCTTTTCTTCGCTTAAATACATTAACGCTGGGGTATACCATGCCTTCTGCATTGTCTGAAAAACTGAAAATACAAAGTCTCAGGTTTTATGTGTCAGGATATAATGTTTTTATACTGACCAATTATACGGGTTTTGACCCTGAAGTTTCAACACGAAGAAAAACCGCGCTCACGCCTGGTGTTGACTATTCAGCATACCCAAGGAGCAGGCAACTTGTTTTTGGTTTAAATCTTAATTTTTAATTGAGCTATGGAACTGAATATGAAAAAAATAACATATATCGTCGGGTTCATTATTACCGGCGCATTGATGTCATGTAATGACTACTTGGAAGCACCCACGAAGTCTTCGCTGGATGAATCAATCATCTTTTCAACACCTGACCTGGCAAAAGGGGCTGTTGATGGTATAAAAGTTTCTTTTGGAGAAACGAACTCCTACCGTGGCAGATTTTTGCCCTGGTATGGAATGAATACCGATGCCGAATGGTACAATTCTTCAGAAAATGTAGGAGATGGCAAGGCGGACCTCGCAGTTTATGCCGCTACACCCAGCAACAACCAAATGAATTCAACGAACAATGCCTGGGCCAAGATGTATGAAGGCATTGAACGGGCGAATATTTGTATTAAAGGTATAAAGACATATGGCAATCCGGAACCGGGCACAGAAATGGGTCAATTGCTGGGTGAAGCATTAACTTTAAGAGCGGTTTATTACTCCGATCTATTAAAAACCTGGGGAGATGTTGTAGCCAGATTTGATCCGATCACCACCGAGACCCTGTATCTCGGAAAGTCAAGTCGTGATATTATTTACAAACAACTCATTGATGATTTGGCAGAAGCATCTGATTTAGTGGCCTGGCCCAATACCACCAGCGCAACCACCACAGTAGAACGAATCAACAAAGCTTTTGTGAAAGGACTGCGTGCACGACTTTGTTTGGCAGCAAGCGGATATTCACAATATCCCGATGGTATTCACCGGAGTGCGGACCCTGATTTATCAGTGGATAAAATGTGTGCTATTGCCAACCAGGAGTGTCTGGATATTATCAGCAGCGGAACATGTAAACTTGAGCCTTCATTTGAAACGGTTTTTAAAAAGAATTGCCAGGAGAATATCACAGCCGGAGGAGAAACGTTGTGGGAGATACCATTTTCAGACGGAAGAGGCCGCATGCTGTTCACCTTTGCAATCCAGCACAATAGTGTAGATCAATATACAGGCCAGGCCCGCGGAGGAGAAGCCGGTCCGGTACCCAATCTGTTTTATGATTATGATGTGAAAGATACACGCCGTGATGTAACCTGTGTTCCTTATGATTGGGGTAAAGCAGTTGACGGTGTGTCTCAGCAGGAATTGCTTCAGCTTCATACCTGGAGTTTTGGTAAATTCAGATACGAGTGGATGAACCGTTACGTCACCTCTACCAATGATGATGGCGTGAACAAACTCTATATGCGTTATGCGGAAGTGATACTAATGGCGGCCGAAACGGCCAATGAACTTCAGGGACCCGCAGCAGCAGCGCCCTATATAAAAATGATCCGTCAAAGGGCTTTTGCACCAGGTGACTGGCCGGAGAAAGTCGATGCTTATGTAGCCGCACTGTCCACGAAAGACGCCATGTTCGATGCCATTGTGAAAGAGAATAAACTGGAATTCTGTGGAGAAATGATCAGGAAGCAGTCGTTAATACGCTGGAATTTACTAAAAACCAAATTGGATGAAGCAAAGGCCAGAATGTATGCATTGCGGGATAGAACCGGGGATTATGCCGACGTACCTGAAAAACTTTATTATAAGTACGCGGCTGACGGTGAAACATTGGTCATCTACGGTTTGAACCGGGGCGAGACTGAAGATAAGTCAACCGAATATGATTACAATACTACCTGGGTTGATCCGACTCAGTTGGAGGATACCAAAATAGAATCCATTTATGCCCAGGACCCCAATTCCTACGAATTTTGGCCCATATGGCAGGTTTTTCTGGATGCAAGTAATGGGAAATTGACGAATGATTACGGGTATTAATAAATTGATAACGATGAAAAATAAATTTGAATATATCATATTTCTTATTGGAATGTTCTCGCTGTTTATGGTGGCATGCGAAGACAATATCGATCCAATTATAGAAAAACTTGACTTTGACAGGGTGTTCTCTCCTATTGATCTTACCGCGAGGATACGAAACATGACCACAGTGGAGTTAAGTTGGAGTCTTCGCGATGATGCTGATTCTTATGTGGTGGAATTTAGTGAAGATAGTTTGGAATTTAATGCTATCATAAAAACGGTAAACGTAGCACCAAATGAAGTGCCCATAAGTGTGACATTCGACGGTGAAACGCAATATTCAGCCAGGGTAAAAGGAGTAAGCACCAGCGGCATTCAGGATTCCAAATGGACTGCAATTGCCTTTAAAACTGCTCCGGAGAATATTTTTGAGCCGATGGAAGACGGAGATCTTCAGGCAACTACTGTTACACTGAGATGGCCCGCTGGCAGTGACGTAACGAACTTTGTGATTGTGCCCGGAAATATTGACAGGCCTATCACAGACCAGGAAAAGGCAGATGGTATGGCTACTATAACGGGTCTTACAGGAGAAACACAGTACACGGTTACTTTGTATAAAGGTACCAAGCACCGCGGTGAGGTAACATTCACCACATTGGTTGATATTGGCAACGCTACAGCGGTTTATCCCGAAGATGATTTGCCTGCAATGATTGCAGCGGCTAATGATGGCGATGTGCTGGCCTTGTTTCCGGGGGAGTATGGAACGGATGGTGTCGAATGGATCATCGAAATTGATAAGTCCATTACAATAAGGGGAGTATATCCTTATAATAAGCCTTTAGTCCATGCCAATTTCGATTTGAAATCTGGTGTGGGTAATGTTGAATTCAGAGATCTGGAACTTGCAGGTGGTAACATTGAAACTACTGTTTTTGATTTTGTGGATGCAGATGCAACCTATGGTACTTTGAGTGTGAGTGGTTGTACAATCAGAGATTATACCCGTCAGTTCGTTTATGGAAGTAAATCCAATTCAACCATTGCAGCAGTTAACATTGATAATTGTATTGTTCAGAATTTTATCACAAGTGGTGGAGATTTCTTGGATTTCAGATCTTCCTATGTGACTGAGTTGAATGTCACAAACAGCACTTTTGTCAACTGTGCTCAGGGCCGTGATTTCATAAGGATCGATGCAGCTTCCGGGTTGAGCGGAACCGGGTTAACTACGACCGTTTTGATAGATCATTGTACAATTTATGCTTCGGCAACAGGCGGAAAACGAATAACATACATTCGTTTTGATGCGAATGTCATCGACGTCAAGAATAACCTGTTTGCTGAAACTGACGCGAATTATTCAAACCAGGTAGCTACCTCGATACCAAGTTTCTCAAACAACTATTACTTTAATGCAGGAGAGCTTATGACATCGGGAGATCAAGCCGACACGGGAGGTACTGTGGCTGATCCTGGCTTTGTGGATGCTGCAAATGGAGATTTTACGATTACAAATCAGACACTCATTGACAATAATGTTGGTGATCCCCGATGGATTCAATAAAAGTATAGATCTTTTGATTTTCAGGTACAGGTGAAAAGCCTGTACCTGATCCTTTAGCGTAACCTTAATTTCCACGCTCAAATGAGATTAAATTTCTTGTTGTTGTATTGGTGTAATGTGCTGATCCTGTTACTTTTCGCTGTGGCTTGCAACAATCCGGATCCGGAAGCAGACAATGGTGAAACGGACAAACCTATTCCCGTTGAAGAGCAGGCATTGGCGTTCCCTGGTGCTGAAGGATTTGGGCAAAATGCTTCTGGAGGCCGAGGTGGAAGATTACTGTTTGTAACAAATTTGAACAATACCGGCCCTGGAAGTTTTCGATATGCCGTTGAATCGACAGGACCACGTTATGTGATTTTCAGTATTTCAGGCACTATTGCACTTCAATCTAAATTAAATATTGACCATGGCGATATTACCATTGCAGGACAAACTGCTCCAGGTGATGGTATCTGCCTGAAAAATTATCCCGTCACGGTTAATGCGGATAACGTCATTATACGTTTTATCCGTTTTCGGATGGGTGATGAGGCAAAACAGGAAGGAGATGCACTTGGTGGCAGGTTTCATAAAAATATTGTGATCGATCACTGCTCCATGAGCTGGTCAACGGATGAATGTGTTTCATTCTATGGCAATGAAAATACCACCATACAATGGTGTTTGATTGCTGAAAGTCTTAAAAACTCAGTGCATAGCAAAGGCGCTCATGGTTACGGAGGAATATGGGGAGGTAAAAATGCTTCTTTCCATCACAATTTATTGACCCATCACGACAGCAGAAATCCCAGACTTGGAGAAACGGCAGGCGATCCATTTGCACTTACTGATCTGGTCGATCTGAGAAATAATGTGATTTATAACTGGGCTTCAAATAGTTGCTATGGTGGTGAGGCCATGAATGCCAACATAGTGAATTGCTATTATAAGCCGGGGCCTGTGACCACGAAAACCACCCGCATCATTGCCATTGATAAGAATAAAGAAGCGGGAACCGACATCTACGATATGTGGGGCAAGTTTTATATCAATGGGAATTTTGTGGAGGGTAGTCCACAAACGACCAGCGATAACTGGACTTACGGTGTATATAACCAGTTTCACAGTAGCTATGGAACGGTCTCCGAAGAAGATAAAACGGCTATGAGGTTATCTGAGCCTCTGCCTATTGATGAAAATGTTGCAACGGATGATGCACAGGTCGCCTATCAGAAAGTGCTCGATTATTCCGGAGCGTCATTAATTCGGGATGCAGTAGACAAAAGGATTATTGATAACGTACGCCATGGAACCTATTCCTACGAAGGATCCAATGGCAGTACCCAGGGAATAATCGATTCTCAAAGTGATGTGGGAGGATGGCCGGATTTGAAAAGTTCGGAACCGCCAATTGACACGGATAGCGACGGGATGCCCGATAATTGGGAGATTTCGATGAAATTGGATCCTGAATTTGAAAATGCCATTGGTAATGATCTCAGTACCGGCTACGACAACATTGAAGTGTACATCAATAGTTTGGTTAAAGATATGATTGAATCTCAGAATAAATGAATGAAATACTTCAATTACCTGGATATATGACATGGAATAAGTACAGGTGAGTCCTGGTATTTCGCAGACATCAAAAGGGTAATTGTATTTTAATAAGAGCGCATGTTGTGAAGAATAGGCGATGAAAAATGAATGAAATTTCGGTCCCAAATTGTCAAAACATCGTGTTCACCGAAAATAGGTAAAAATGAAGATATGATGCAGATTAAAAATTTATTTGTTTTAACTATCGTGATTTTTTTTCTACTGGGGGGGGTAGTCATTTACTTCAAATCAAAGGCTAAACAGACGAAAATAGCCAAACCTTTGGCAGTGGTAAAAATGCAGGATAGCATCGCATCAGAAAAGAAAAAAGAAGTACGCACTCCACAAGAACTGATTACTGCCATTGCCAATGCAAAGCCAGGAGATCAGATTTTCGTGCACGGCGGAATTTATAAGTTCAATGACAGAATCGTCATTAAAAATCCCGGAACCGATCCTGATAAAATAACCTTGACCGGAGACCCGAATAATAAGCAGCGACCACTGCTGGATTTTTCATCAATGGATGAAGCATCATCCAACCAGGGTATCTATCTCAAAACGGACTTCTGGTATATTAAGGGGCTGGACATTTATCGCGCCGGTGACAATGGTATGTTGATTACCGGAAGCAATAGTGTCATTGAGTTTTGCACTTTTTCCCAGTGCTCAGATACCGGTCTGCAACTGGATAAGGGGGCCTCGAACAATACCATCATCAATTGTGATTCTTATTTCAATGCTGATTCCAAGGTTGAAAATGCTGATGGATTTGCCGCAAAAATGGATGTGGGTTCCGGAAATCAGTTTATCGGTTGTCGTGCCTGGCAGAATTTGGATGATGGATGGGATGGATATTTAAGGGGAACGGATGATGTGCATACTTCCTATAAAAATTGTTGGGCTTTTAAAAATGGTTATCTGAAAAACGGCGCTAAAAGTGGTGGTGATGGCAATGGCTTCAAGACGGGCGGAAGCGACAGTAAATTGCTAAAACACAATGCCGTCTATATAAATTGTGTAGCAGCAGGAAATGTGGCCGATGGATTCGATCATAACAGCAACCGGGGAGAGGTGATGCTTCTGAATTGTTCAGCTTATGATAATGACAAAAACTTTGGTTTTGGATCGAAAAATCCGGTTGGAAAACTTACCATAAAAAATTGTTTGGTATTGGGTCCGGTTGGTAAAACAGAAGCCACCGAAAAAGATATTTCCGGTAATAGCTGGGATATTGGTGTAAATGTCACTGAAAGTGATTTCCAGAACCTGGACATAAACCAGTTGTCAGCACCAAGAAAAGAAGATGGAGAATTGCCGGATATATCGTTCATGCACCTTGTTTCAGGCAGTGACCTGATTGATAAAGGCATGCGGGTTGGTATTCCATATCAAGGCGATGCTCCTGATATTGGCGCTTTTGAATATTTTAAATAAATGCAGGAAAAAGTTAAAAAAGAGATTGCCAGTTTTTTAAAACAGATCATTCGGTGATTGAAAGGGAGATTTGATACCCCTGATTACCATGAAAATTGTAAATGAATTAAATAATGCCCTGGAATGTCAAATATTTTTTAATGCCAATATTCACCGGTTTTCTTCTCGTTAGTTTTTGTGCTTATACTCAATCTGGGTACGGGCAACAAAAAGCACAAAATACCCATGATATCTATGTGTCTCAGGTATGGGTTGCAGATAATGGCGATGGCACCTACAAAAACCCGATCATCTTTGCCGATTATTCCGATCCGGATATTTGCCGGGAAGGGGATGATTTTTATATGACCGCATCCTCCTTTAATTGCGTGCCGGCCTTACCCATCCTTCATTCCAGGGACCTGGTAAACTGGACCATTATAAATCACGCGGTCAAGCGATTCCCGGATGAATATTACGATGTCGTGCAACATGGTAATGGTGTATGGGCTCCTTCGATCCGGTATCATAATGGCTGGTTTTACATCTATTGGGGAGATCCGGACCGGGGCATATTTATGGTCAGGACGCAACACCCCGAAGGTGATTGGTCGCCACCTGTTTTGGTCAAGGATGCACACGGCAACATCGATGCCTGTCCGCTTTGGGATGATGACGGCAAAGTATACCTGGTACATGCTTTCGCCAACAGCCGGGCAGGGGTCAGCGACATACTGCAGGTCCAGGAACTGACATCCGATGGCGCGCAGGTAACCAGAAATCGAAAGATCGTCATCAACGGCTATAAAGTCTATCCAACGCTTGAAGGTCCTAAGTTTTACAAACGAAACGGATTTTATTACATTTTTGCACCGGCTGGCGGAGTAGCCGGTGGATGGCAGATGGCATTCCGGTCCAAAGATCCTTTTGGGCCCTATGAAGCTAAAATTGTATTGGCCCAGGGTAAAACCAGTATCAATGGCCCTCACCAAGGCGGATATGTGGAGTTGAACAACGGTGAAGGTTGGTTTATTCATTTCCAGGAAAAACAACCATACGGAAGAATCATTCATCTTGAGCCTGTCAAATGGATTGATGACTGGCCGGTGATGGGAGAGGATGCCGATGATGATGGTACCGGTCAACCGGTGATTACCCATGCAAAACCTGACGTGGGCAGTACATATCCTATTATGACACCGCAGGAATCCGATGAGTTCGATTCAAAACAATTGGGACTGCAGTGGCAATGGCAGGCCAATTTCAGTGATCATTGGTATTCACTGAGCGAAAACCCGGGACAATTGCGTTTGTATGCCCAGTTTACACCTGGCACCAACAATAGTGTATGGATGGTGCCCAATCAATTGCTGCAAAAACTTCCCGCTCCAACTTTTACAGCAACTGCCCTGGTAGTTGCTTCACATCTAATGCAAGGCGAAAATGCCGGATTGGTAATGATGGGGATGGATTACGCAGCGCTCACGGTAACTCCGGCGAATGAAAATTTCAAATTGAACTTTAGCGTTTGCAATGACGCTTTTGGCGGCAGGTCTGAACGTCCTGAAGCATCTGTCGATTTGCAAAATGCCAAAGTATGGTTAAGGATTGCAGTGGAAAACAGGGGGAAATGCCGGTTTTCCTACAGTAATAATGGGACTGATTTCACCGTCATTGGAACACCTTTTCAGGCGGTGGAAGGAAGATGGATCGGTGCGAAAGTTGGCATCTTTGCACATAAAAATTCAGAAACAGGCCTGAATGGTTACGCCGATTTTGATTGGTTTAGAATAGAAAAAAATTAAAGATCTCATGAAAAACAGATTTTCTCATATTGTTTTATTCGCTTTCATCTTTGTCGCTTTTTCATGTTGTGAAGCACTCAGTGAAAAGAATGTTAAGGTCAATGACGGGTCATGGTCAGACCTTTTTGCTGATTTGGAATTCAGTATGGAAATAATCAATCCTCCGGTATTTCCCGATTATAAAGTGAACATCGGTGATTTTGGAGCAATAGGGGATGGAAAAACATTAAACACGGCGGCGATCAATAAAGCAATTGAAGATGTTTCAGCCAAAAATGGGGGGACAGTGATCATTCCCAGGGGAGTATGGTATACTGGCCCCATCGTGCTCAAAAGCAATGTGAACCTCCATGCGGAGGAAGGAGCGCTGGTTGTATTTAGTGACGATTTTGATCTGTATCCATTGGTCAATACCAGTTTCGAAGGTTTGGAGACTTATCGTTGTCAGTCACCGGTGAGTGCTGTAGGACTGGAAAATGTGGCCATAACCGGAGGTGGCATCTTTGATGGAAATGGGGATGCCTGGAGACCGGTTAAAAAATCCAAATTGACAGAAAGCCACTGGAAGGAATTGATTGCTTCAGGGGGCGTGCTCAATGAAAAAAAAGATACCTGGTACCCGTCAGATGAATCATTAAGCGGTGCAGAAAGCAGCGACATGAATGTTCCAATGAATAAAACGAAGCAAGAACTGGAAGCAGTGAAAGATTTTTTAAGGCCCGTTATGATCAGCCTGATAAAATGCAAAAATGTGATGCTGGATGGCCCGACATTCCAAAATTCACCGGCATGGAATATTCACCCATTGATGTGTGAAAACCTCATTGTACGAAATCTTACGGTCCGGAATCCGTGGTATTCCCAAAATGGAGATGGCCTTGATGTAGAGTCTTGCAAGAACACCATTGTGTATCATTGCAACTTTGATGTGGGTGATGATGCCATTTGCATCAAATCGGGCAAAGATAAAGACGGCAGAAAACGTGCTATGCCCACTGAGAATCTGGTCGTAAAAAACAATGTGGTGTATCATGGCCATGGCGGCTTCGTGATAGGAAGCGAAATGTCGGGCGGGGTAAAAAATGTGCATGTTTCCCAGTGCACCTTTATTGGAACAGATACTGGACTGCGGTTTAAGAGTACGCGTGGACGAGGCGGAATTGTAGAAAACATTTTCATCTCCGATATTGATATGATGAACATTCCTACCGAGGCAATCCGCTTCAATATGTATTATACCGGCCAATCACCGATTCCGGAAGCAGAACAGGAGCAGGTTGATGTCGAAGCACTGAAAGCCCAAATGGTTCCGGTCACGGAAGAAACGCCACAATTTCAAAATATCAATGTCAAGAATATTGTTTGTCGTGGAGCAGGTCAGGCTATTGTCTTGCAGGGACTACCAGAAATGAATCTGACCAATGTAAAGATCCAGAATGTGGATATTTTAGCAGACAGGGGAATTACTTGTGCCGATGCCAATGGCGTGGTCCTGGAAAATATAAACCTCAAAGCAAATGAGGGTGTCATGATGGATTTCATGAATTGTAAAAATGTGGAAATAAACGGTTTTACCTATTCATCTCCTGATACAACGATTTTAAAATTTATAGGTCCATTCACTAAAAATATCAAAGTTCGGAATACTGCAATAAAAGCCTGGCAGGTAAAACTTGCAGAAAATGTAAAAAAGGATGAGGTGATCTTTTAATTTAAAGTATGATGGAGAAAGTATACTTTCAAACAAGCTCAGAACATTTAAAAAGACCATCGATTAAAGCATTATTGCATGGCCGATTAAAAGCGTCTGTGACACTTGCGGGGAATTCATTTTTACTCCTCGCGATCCTATGCTTATTCTCATTTGATTTCAATACACAGAAATTACCTTTATCGAAAACAAAACAGGTTTTGGCATTTCCCGGCGCTGAAGGATTTGGCCGCTATACCACTGGCGGGCGTAGTGGCGAAGTGCTAATTGTGGAAAACCTGAATGACAATGGTCCGGGAAGCTTAAGGGAAGCAATAGATCAAAATTTTGCCAGGACCATCGTCTTTAACATTTCAGGAACCATAGCGCTTCAGTCAGAATTGAAAATCACTCATGGTAATGTTACCATTGCCGGTCAGTCTGCACCCGGAGACGGTATTTGTATCAGAAATTATCCACTTCTGGTAGAGGCACCCAATGTAATTATTCGTTACATGCATATGCGGCTTGGAGATGAGAAGAAGGTACAAGGAGACTGTATGAGCATTTTGCGTCAGCGAGATATTATTGTCGATCATTGCTCCTTTAGCTGGGCCACGGACGAAGTGGCCTCTTGTTATGACAATGAAAATTTCACCATGCAGTGGTGTATTATCTCAGAGGGCCTTAATAACTCTGTACATGAAAAAGGAGAACACGGCTATGGCGGGATTTGGGGAGGAATGGGGGCTACTTTCCATCACAATTTACTGGCCGACCACAAAAGTCGCCTTCCCAGATTTTGCGGAGCGCGATATCATAAACAACCCGCACGCGAGATTGTGGATTTCAGGAATAACGTGATCTACAATTGGAAGATCAACGATTCTTATGGTGGAGAACGCGGCAATCACAATGTTGTCAATAATTATTACAAACCAGGGCCAGCCACAGAAGAATCCAAACGCGCCCGCATTTTAAATCCATGGTCTCCCTACGGGCACTTTTTTGTAAAGGGCAATGTGCTGGAGGGAAATCAGGAAGTCACCCAAAATAATTGGAAGGGTGTTGTTGCTGATGATCCGGATTCGACCCTGGTGTCATCTTCGATCGATGTGGTGGAAATTCGCACCCAAAAAGCCGAAGATGCATACCGGGATGTAATGGCATTCGCCGGTGCAAATTTGAAGCGGGATCCGGTCGATGAACGAGTGGTCAATGAAGTAAAAACGGGTACTGCCCGGTCTGGTGTAAAGCACGATGGTATCATTGATACACAAAAACAGGTTGGCGGCTGGCCCGAACTGAAAACTTATAATGTGAAAAAAGACTCGGACAAGGATGGTATGCCTGACGATTGGGAAGTAAAACATGGGTTAAACCCAAAGGATGGGACGGATAGTTCCCAGTTCACACTGGATAAAGATTATACCAATATTGAAATGTATCTTATTGAATTAGTCAAAACAAAATAGTTACGATGTTTAGAATACTGCCCTTTATATTGTTAATCATGCTGGTTGCATGTAAGAGAACTGGTGGACAAAAGGATAAAAGTACGAATGACGATACAATAATTGAAACTCCGCTTTATGTTCAAATGGCTGACTCCGAAATGAAAAGGAATCCCGATCCGCGCCTGCTGGATTTTCAGGATAAACCCAAATGGGATTATACCAACGGACTGATGTGTTCGGCATTTCTGCAAGTGTGGCGGGCTACCGACGACAGCAAGTACTACAACTACGCGAAATCATTCGCTGATTCCATGATCACTGAGGATGGGAAGATCCTAACCTATAAAAAGACCGATTTCAATATTGACAGGGTTAATTCCGGGAAATTTCTCTTTGACCTCTATAAAGAGACCGGCGATAAAAAATATAAAATGGCCATCGATACTTTGCTCGATCAAATGCGGCTGCAGCCAAGGACATCGGAAGGAGGTTTCTGGCATAAGAAGATCTACCCGCATCAAATGTGGCTGGATGGCATCTATATGGGGTCACCCTTTTTAGCCGAATATGCGGCAACGTTTGGAGATACCGCACTTTTCGATGATGTGGCCAACCAGATCTACCTGATCGACAAACACAACTGGGACGAAAAAACAGGACTTTATTACCATGGCTGGGATGAAAGCCATAAGCAACGCTGGTCGGACCCGGAAACGGGTCGTTCGCCACACGCCTGGGGCAGGGGAATGGGCTGGTTTGCCATGGCGCTGGTAGATATCCTTGATTATTTTCCGGAAGACCATCCCAAATATCAGGAAATTATGAAAATTCACCAGAAGATGGCCGATGCTATTCTGAAAAATCAGGATGACTCCGGTCTGTGGTGGCAGGTGCTCGATATGCCCGGCAAAGATGGGAATTATCTGGAGGCTTCTGCGTCTTGCATGTTTACTTACTTTTTGTTGAAGTCGGCCAACAAGGGCTATTTGGGGGATGAATATCTTGCGGCAGGAAAGAAAGGATATCAAGCCATCGCAGACCGGCTGATAAAAAGAAATGAGGACGGTACCATTACCCTGACCAAAGTGTGCGGTGTGGCCGGACTGGGAGGAAGTCCCTACCGTGATGGCTCATTTGAGTATTACGTCAACGAAGTAATCCGGGACAATGATCCCAAAGGCGTGGGGCCTTTCATCATGGCGTCGATAGAATATGAAAAAGCCGGTAATAAATGAGGAGCACAAAGAGAATTTGGTATTGGACGTTGGTGTTTCTGCTTGGTGGCTCTTCCGGTTTGGTTCAGGCACAAACCTATGACTTTGTTGTAGATGCCAGTGGAAATGGCGATTTCACCACCGTACAACAGGCGATCGATGCAGTACCCGTTCTGCGGGAAAATGAAACCAGGATCTTCATTAAAAAGGGTGTTTATAAAGAAAAGCTGACTTTACCCGCCTCAAAAACCAATGTCACGATGATCGGAGAGAGCGTAGACAAAACCGTGCTGACGTACGACGATTACGCCTCAAAGAAAAATATATTTGGTGAGGAGATCGGTACTTCCGGATCATCAGGCTTTTTTATATTTGGTGATGGATTCAAAGCCGAAAACATCACCTTTGAAAATTCTGCGGGCCCTGTGGGTCAGGCAGTGGCCGTGAGGATCGATGGCGATAGGGTGGTTTTTGATCATTGCCACTTCCTTGGCTTTCAGGACACCCTTTATCCGCACGGAAAGCAAAGCCGGCAATACTTTAAAAACTGCTACATCGAGGGTACCACGGATTTTATTTTCGGCTGGTCCACGGCCGTTTTTGAAGATTGTGAGATCTTTTCCAAAAAGGGCGGCCAGTATATCACTGCTGCTGCTACTGAGGAGGGTTCACCATACGGCTTTGTATTCATCCACTGTAAGCTTACCGGAGATGCACCGGAACACTCCGTTTATCTCGGGCGCCCCTGGAGACCTTTTGCCAAAACAGTTTATCTACTATGTGATATGGGCCCCCACATCAGGCCGGAAGGCTGGCATAACTGGAACAAGCCCGATGCTGAAAAAACCACCTTCTATGCTGAATATGGATCGACCGGCCCCGGCGCCAATGTGAATGCAAGGGTTAGCTGGTCACACCAGTTGAGCAAAGGAGACCTGCAAAATTATACCTTGGAAAAGATATTCAACGGCTGGATCCCCAATGAAGAATCAGCATTGAATAATCGTTGATATGCTTTATATATAAAAAAAGGCCCTGTTTCAAGCGTCCGCTTGGAACGGGTACTGGTTATGAGATAAAATAGATTTGTTTGGATTGGAATAAATATCACAAGTGGACGTTGGCGATAGAGGGAGGCTGTTACCTGGATGTGTCATTGTTCGTCCGAAACCTTCAATCCCGAAACGCGCGTAACTGTTTACTATAAGTTTGTTACTGTGTTGGTTCGGGTTTGCTGTCATTTTCTATTTTGTTATTTGGAACTATTCCTTCAAAAAAATCTCGGTATGGTATATATTTTTTTTGCCTGGTTTCCGAATGTGTCAATACGCAATAAACCTTTACTAATGTAATTTTATTTCGTTTGAGAAAAGGTTGCTTATGAAAACTGTCAAAAAGATATTCTCCTTCATCAGGAAAATTCACCTTTATTCCGATAATGTGTTGGTTTAATTTGCAGAACTTTTCAAACTGTGAGTCTTGCAAATTTGAATGAATGTAGTTTAGCTCTTGATTTTCTTCATCTTTGAAATCTTCAATCATGTAGGGAAAGTCATGTACTGATAATTGAGCTATTGCTTCACTGCACCTTTTGATGTAAATTTCTGTAAAATCCTTTTCAGTCAAAGTTCCATCTTGAACCTCCTTGTCCGCCTTTGTTTTAATGTCGTTAAAAATCTCTTTGATGATGGAAGAGAAATTTCTTTCTCGCATCCGCTCAAACAGTGCATTTACAAGAATTCCAAAACTTTCAGTATCGTTTTTATTTATCGGCTCTGTTTCTAAATGTAGCCGAATATCTTCAGCAAATTGTTCACCTTATATGGCGTCTTGATGATAAACAAAATCTATTTGCTTGTCACAATTATCATAAAGTTTGACGTAAGCGCAAATGACATTGAACAATTCAATGTAACAGTAAAGAGTACCTCTTTTATTTGTTCTTAATACAATAAGATGTGAAATTTCTTGCCGCTGTATGGTTCTTACTTCTCCTTCCCAATG